>OY969919.1:362500-3577925 GCA_963704585.1 uncultured Acidimicrobiaceae bacterium | reverse complement strand
GCTAGAGGACTCGAACCTCCGACCTCAGCCGTGTGAAGGCTGCGCTCTAACCAACTGAGCTAAGCGCCCGGACCGGCCGCCGACGCCACCGACCTCGGCGTGACCAGGCGGTCATCGTAGCCCGCAGGCCGCGGGGTACCCCTCCCCGTCGCGGTGAGGGTCGCGCCGATCGTTACCTGCTTCGACCACGATCGACGCGTCAATCCCCACCGACCACGATCCAGCCGTCAACCCCCGGAGTCCAACGGGAACGGCGCGAGAGCGTCGAAGGCGATCGCCTGCTCCAGTGCCGCCGCGGTGCGGAGCACCACGAGATCGCCGTGTTGCGGGCCGACCAGTTGGATCCCGACGGGCACGCCCGCTGCGGTGAGGCCGGCACAGACCGAGGCGGCCGGCGATCGGGTCATGTTGAACGGGTAGGTGAACTTGACCCAGTTGAAGTCGGGCGTGCCGTTGATCATGCCCTGGCCGCCGAGCGACCGGGGTGGTGCAGCCGTCGCCATGGTGGGGGTCAGCAGGATGCGGAGGTCACGGAAGAGCTCGACGAGCCGCAGGTTGAGTGCGTGGCAGGCGTCCTCTGCCTTGACGACGGCGAGCGCGTCGGTGGTGGCCGCGCCGTCGATGACCATCCTGAGGATCGGGTCGACCCGCTCGAACGTCTCGGTCCCGCGCACCGCTTCGAGTGTTCGCAGGTTGTAGACACCGGCGAGCGTGAGCCACTCGTCGATCGGATCGCGGTCGAAGACGGAGTCGACCTCGACGACCTCCGTACCGAGCGACGCCATCACCTCGACCGCACGCTCGCAGATCGCGAGCGACTCGGCGTCCACTTCGGCATAGCCGAGCGACGGCGACCAGGCCACGCGGCTCGGCGGATGCGGTTCGTCGAGCGTGGCGAGCCACGACGCCTCCGGTCGCGGCAGGGAGCGGAGATCGGTCGGATCGGGACCGACCGCCACCTCGAGCGCCGCGACCACGTCGGAGAGGCGCCGAGCGATCGGCCCCTTCGTCGAGAGGTGGTGCCAGTCCGGCGCGTCCGGTCCGCCGCTCGGCACCCGCCCGAGCGACGGCTTCATCCCCGACAGGCCACAGCACGCCGACGGAATGCGGATCGATCCCCCGCCGTCCGAGCCGGTCGCGAGTGGCACCATGCCCGCCGCGATTGCGGCCGCGCTCCCACCGGACGAGCCTCCTGGCGTGTGCTCGAGGTTCCAGGGATTGAGCGTCGGTCCGAAGAGCGGATTGTCGGTGTCGGCCTTCCAGCCGAGCTCGGGCGTGTTGGTCTTGCCGACGACCACGCACCCTGCGGCCACGAGCCGGGCAACGAGGGGCGAGTCCGCCTCGGCCGGGGGCGCGTGCTCGAACGCGACCGAACCGTGCGTCGTGACGTAGCCGGCTGCGTCCTCGAGGTCCTTCACGCCGATCGGGATGCCCGCGAGCGGTCCGGGGTCGTGACCCGACGAGATCGTCCGATCGACGCGGTCCGCCGCCTCCAGCGCGCGCCCCTCGTCGACCGCGACGAAGGCGTTGAGCGTCGGGTTGTCGATGCGGATCCGGGCGAGGGCGTGCTCCGTCACCGCACGGGCGCTCACCTGTCCGGTCCGCACCTGTTCGGCGAGCTCGACCACGGTGGTCCGGCGGAAGTCCATCACACCGACCGTACCGGCGCCTCCGGCACGTCACAACCGCTCACGCACAACCGCCCTCACACGTCACTACCGCTCCGACACCATGCGTCGGCCGCGCCTCCAACCACGATTTCGACACCGACGTCGCCCCCGGTCCAAGCTGTCGCCATGGGGGACCTCACCATCGACGGCGCCGCCCTCGACCACGTCGCCCATGCGGTGCACCAGTGGTACGACGTCTGGGACCGCTATGCGGTCGAGCTCGGTGCGGACTGGGCATCGGGCGGTCCGGGCCCCGGCTTCGCACCCGCACAGCTCCGCTTCGCCAACGACGCGCGCATCGAACTGCTCCGCCCTTGCAACGTGGAGGTCAACGACTTCCTCGCTCGCTTCCTCGAGCGCAGCGGCCCAGGCCCGCACCACCTCACCTTCAAGGTGCCGAGCCTCGACGGCGCGCTCGACCGGGTCGAGCGCGCGGGATTCGAGCCGATCAACATCGACCGGAGCGATACCGAGTGGCTCGAGGCGTTCATCCACCCCAAGCAGGCCTCCGGGGTCGTCGTGCAGCTGGCGGAAGCCGGCACCCCGTGGTCGAACCCGGCGCCCGAGGACTTCCCGACCGGCCGGAGGACCGTACGCGACGGGACGCGACCGATCGCACCTTCGAGCCTTCGCCTCGTGGTGCACGCGGTGGCCGACCTGCCCACGGCACGCCTCCTCTTCATCGACCTCCTCGGCGGGGAGGTCGTCTCGTCTGGAGCGCGGGACGGGTTGGAGTGGGTCGACCTCTTCTGGTCCGGTCCGCTCGGCATCCGGATCGTCTCGCCGACGTCCTCCGCGGGCGACCATCCGCTCGTCGCCTGGCTCGGCGGACGGAGCGGCCGGATCCACCACCTCCTCCTCGACGCCGAAGAACCTGAGGACGTCGACGGTGCCCGGACCCTCCCGCCGAGCGCGGTTCCCGGACCCCATCCGGAGGACGTCGGACCGCTCGTCGAGGTGCCTCCGGAGCGAAACGGCGGCCTTCGCCTGGTCCTCGCGCCACGCTGACCGAGCAGGCCGCGAGGGTGCAGATCCCCCCGGGCCGCCCCGGGCAAGCCGGCCCCGAAGCCTCCGGCAACGACCGATAGCCTCTGTCCGTGCCGACAGACGCCGACGATCGGGACGACGCCCCCGAGTGGGAGGACGGCACCGAGTGGGAGGACGACCGCGATGATGGGTCGCCCGTCCGTTCCGGAGCGTCCCGCCTCGGCGACCGCCTGAAGCGGGGCGTCCGCGGACCTGCAGCAGCGTCACCGGGCCGATCCGCGGCGGCGACCCGGCGGGCCATCGACCGGCTCGACGACCGCGAGCGCCGCTTCGGGTTCATCGCGGCCGCGGCCGCCGTGGTCTTCGGGCTCGTGCTCTACCTGACGGAGACGAACAACCCGAAGTTCCACGTCGCCAAGGGACAGCTGACGCCACAGACGACGCTCGTCCTCGCCATCGGTGCCGGCGTCGTCCTCGCACTGACCACGCTCCTCGGCCGTCGTGCGCTCGTCGGGTTCGTCGCGCTCTTCACCTTCCTCGCCTTCGGCGGCAGCTTCATCGGTCTGCCGTTCCTCGTGCTCGCAGGTTGGCTCCTCTTCCGCTCCTTCAAGGTCCAGCGCGCCGCGGCCCAGACGGCACGGGCGTCCCGTGACGGGGCGTCCGACCGCCAGACGACCTCCCCCCGATCTGCGGCGGGTCGCTCGTCCGCCCGCGCACCGTCACGGAGCACGGTCAAGGCGAAGAAGGGTCCGGCGACGCCGACCGCGAACAAGCGGTACACGCCGAAGCGGCCGCCACCACCGGCTCCGAAGCCGTCCCGGCGGGAGCGAAAGGCCGCGGGAGCGAAGGAGTAGTCGGCTACCCCGTTTCGGTGACGAGGGCGGAGCGCAGCAGCTCGAGGATCTCGGCACGCCGTCGCACGAGCGAACGAGCGGTCGGCTCCTCACCGAATGCCCGCAAGACCTCGACCTCGGTGAGCATGCCGATGACCGTCGAGTAGATCGCGAGCAGCAGGAGCCGCGGGTCGTGTCGGCGCATGTGGCCGGCGTCCATCTCGGCTTCGAGGAACTGGGACGCCCGATGGACGAGTGGCTCGAGGGCTTCGACGAACCGGGTCGCGGCCGGCATGCCCGACCGACCGAGCTCGCGGACGAGGCCCAGCAGCTCCGGTCGCCGAGCGGCCAGTCGGAAGACCGAGCGCACGACGGCCTCGACGCGCGCCCACCCGTCGCCGGCCGTCGCGAGCGAGTCCTCGAGGGCGGCCGACAGGTCGACTGCGCTCCGGTCGATGACGGCTTCCAGCAGGATCTCCTTCGACGGGAACCAGTAGAGGATGGTCTGCTTGCGCACGTCGAGGCCCTGGGCGAGGGCATCGAGAGAGGTCGCCTCGTAGCCGCGGGTCGCGAACGAGCCGAGTGCCGCATCGAGGATCCGCTCCGGCGTGCTCGAGCCGTCCCCGTCCGCACGTGCACGCCCCCGGACGGGTCGGGTCCCCTTGTCCCCGGCTCCCTTGGCTCCCTTGGCTCCCGCGGTGGCTGCACCTCGCCTCCCGCCGGCGCCCGTCCTCGACCCGTTCACTTACCATATGGTAGACAGCACTGGTGACCCGCGTCCGTGACGCACTGGCCAACCGGCGCATCTTCGTGACCGGCGGGACCGGGTTCCTGGGAACCGCCCTGGTCGAGCGTCTCCTCCGCTGCGTGCCCGACTGCGAGGTCGTCGTCCTCGTCCGGCCCGGGAGGCGGGCGAGCGCCGCGCAGCGCGTCGAGCGCGAGATCCTCCGCAACGACTGCTTCGACCGGCTCCGCAACGAGCTCGGCGAGCGCTTCGGCGACGAGGTCGGCACCCGGGTGACCGCCGTCGCGGGCGACGTGGCGATCGACGGTCTCGGTCTCGACGAGGACGGCCTCGCGACGCTCTCGACGTGCGACGTGGTCGTCCACTCGGCCGCGTCCGTTGCCTTCGACTCGCCACTCGACGCCGCCGTCGAGGTCAACCTCCTCGGCCCCTCGCGGGTCGCGGAGGCCTGCATCCGGGCCCGGGCCGTCGCAGAGACCGAGGGCCGGACCGGGCCACGCCACTTCGTCCCGGTCTCGACGGCCTACGTGGCCGGCACCCATCAGGGCGAAGCGCGCGAGGAGCTCCTCGAGTCCAGCCGCTTCAACGTCCGGGTCGACTGGCGAGAGGAGGTCGACGCCGCGCGCCGCCAGCGCGGCGACCTCGAGGCGGAGTCCCGACGCCCCGAGCGACTCGCGGGATTCCAGAAGGCAGCCCGCCGCGACCTCGGCGCCGCGGGGCTCCACTTGCTCGCCGAGCGCGCCGAACGCCTGCGCGAGGAGTGGGTCAAGCGGAAGATGGTCGACGTGGGGCGGGCGCGCGCCCAATCACTCGGCTGGCCGGACGCATACCCCTACACGAAGGCGCTCGGTGAGCGCGCGCTCATCTCCCAGTACGGACAGGCGCTCCCGATCACCGTCGTCCGACCCTCGATCATCGAGTCCGCGCTGGCCGAGCCGCGTCCCGGTTGGATCCGCGGGTTCCGGATGGCGGAGCCGATCATCGTGTCGTACGCGCGCGGGCTGCTCCGCGAGTTCCCGGGCGTCCCCGAAGGCGTGACCGACGTGATCCCCGTCGACCTGGTGGTCGCCGCGATCATGGCGGTCGCCGCGGAGGGCGTGACGTCGCGGCCGGACGCCGACGCGGAGCCGAGCGTCTACCACGTCGCCTCGGGCGTGCGGAACCCGCTGCGGTACGGCCGTCTCGTCGACCTCGTGCAGACCTGGTTCATCGAGCACCCCCTCTACGACAGCGACGGCCAGCCCATCGTGGTGCCGGCCTGGTCCTTCCCGGGCCGCGGCCGCGTGCAGCGCCAGCTCACTCGCGCGACCAGGGCGATGGACGCGGCGGAGCGCGTCGTGGGCTCGCTCCCGATCCGTGGACGGCAGGCCGCCTGGATAGCGGCCCTCGAGGAGCGCCATCTCCTCGCCGACCGCGCGCTCGGCTACGTCGAGCTCTACGGCGCATACGCGGAGACCGAGGCCCTCTACCGGGTCGACCGGCTCCTCGCGCTGCAGGAGCGGATGGACCCCGCCGACCGCGACGAGCTCTGCTTCGACCCTGCGACGGTCGACTGGGCGGCCTACGTCCGCGAGGTGCACCTCCCCTCGGTCATCGAGCACGCTCGGGTCCGGACCACCCCGAGCCGCTCGAACCAGCCGAATCGCGTGGACCGGCAGCGCAAGGCCATCCTCTCGCCCGACCGGCACCTCGCCTCGTTCGACCTCGAGAACACGCTCATCGCCTCGAACGTGGTCGACTCGTATGCCTGGCTGGCCTCGCGCCACCTCCCGGCCGCCGAGCGCGCCTCCTTCGTGGCGGACCTCCTCGCCGAGGCGCCGTCGCTGCTGGCCCTCGACCGGCGGGACCGGGGCGACTTCCTCCGTTCCTTCTACCGGCGGTACGAGGGCGCGCCCGTCGACCGATTGCGCGACGACGCCTGGGAGCTCTTCCACCACCTCCTGCTCGCCAAGTCCTTCCCGGCCGGCATCGCCCGGGTCCGTGAGCACCGGGCGCTCGGCCACCGGACCGTGCTCATCACCGGCGCGCTCGACCTCGTCGTCGAGCCGCTTCGACCGCTCTTCGACGACATCGTCTGCGCCCACCTCGAGGTACTCGACGGCCGCTACACCGGCCGGCTCACCGAGCTCCCCCCGATCGGCGAGGCCCGTGCGCTGCTGCTCGCGGAGTACGCCGAGGCCGAAGGGCTCTCGCTCGAGGAGTCGATGGCGTACGCCGACTCGGCCTCGGACCTCCCCATGCTCGAGGCCGTCGGGTTTCCGGTCGCGGTCAACCCCGAGGCGAAGCTCGCGGCAATCGCCCGCCGGCGCGGCTGGCACGTCGAACACTGGAAGCGGGCCGACGGGGGCGCACAGCCGGTCCTGCCGCTCGGTCCCGTCGACCGGCGCACCGCGCCGCGCCGGCGCGGCACGAGCCCGGCCGCACTGGTCGGGGCGCTCCGTCGGCAGATGGGCGGGACCGACCGGTGAAGGCGCTCGTCCTCGAGCGCAACCTCGGGCGGTTCGCCGCGTCGCGTGCGGCCTCCCTCTTCGGCTCCGGCCGGGGTGCCGGGATCGGACCGCTCCAGCTCCTCGACCGCGACCCGCCCGAGCCACCCGGCGAGGAGTGGCACGTCCTGCGTCCGCTGCTCTCGGGCATCTGCGGCTCCGATCTCGCAACCCTCGACGGCAAGGCATCACGGTACTTCGAGGACCTCGTGAGCTTCCCGTTCGTGCCCGGTCACGAGGTCACCGGCGTCCTGCCCGACGGCGGCGTCGACCACGCCGGCACGACGCTCGCAGCTGGCAGCCGCGTGGTCATCGAGCCCGTCCTCGGCTGCGCGCCGCGGGCCATCGTGCCGCCGTGCCCGCACTGCGCAGGCGGTGCGACCGGCAGGTGCAGCAACGTCGCGTTCGGCCGCCTCGAGCCGGGCCTCCAGACCGGGTACTGCGCAGACACCGGTGGCGGGTGGTCGACGGCCGGCCTCGTGGCACACCGGTCGCAGTTGCACGCGGTGCCCGAGTCCCTGAGCGACGAGGAGGCGGTCGTCGTCGAGCCGACCGCATGTGCGGTGCACGCTGCCCTCGCCGGCGGTGTCGTCCCCGGCGATGTCGTCGCGATCGTGGGAGCGGGCACGCTCGGGCTCGCGACCGTCGCCGCGCTCCATCACCTCGTGCGCCCCGCCGCGCCCTGCTCCGTGATGGTCGGCGCGAAGCACCCGCACCAGCGGGACGCGGCCGAGCGCTTCGGTGCCGACGTCGTCGTGCCGCCGGAGCAGCTCGCGCGCGGTTCGCCGGCGCGCCGGCTCCCTCGTGCTCGCCGGGAGGCTGACCGACGGTGCGGACGTCGTCTTCGACTGCGTGGGCGACGCCGCCTCGCTGTCCCAGGCGCTCGCCATGGCAAAACCCGGCGGACGCGTCGTCCTGGTCGGGATGCCGGCCAAGGTGGGCGTCGACCTGGCGCCGCTCTGGCACCGCGAGATCACGCTCCTTGGGGCCTACGCCTATGGCACCGAAACGCACGGCGAGCGCCGCGCCCGCACGTTCGAGCTCGCCCTCGAGCTCGTACCCGCGGCCGGGCTGGGCACGCTCGTCTCGGCCACCTACCCCCTCGAACGGTACGAGGAGGCCATCGCCCACGCCGGATCTGCCGGCCGACGGGGCGCGAGCAAAGTGGCCTTCGACCTCCGTCCTTCGAAAGGAACACCCCGATGAGCCCCAGGCCCGGATTCGTCCTCGACGTGGACCGTTCGACGCCGCCGACCCTCTTCTGGCGGGGCGAGCGGTTCAGCCTCGAACGGCTTCCCGAGGGCAGTCGCGTCGTCTATGCGCCCGAACCGATCGATCCCCTCGAGGAACCGGTCGCCGCGATCCGCGCCGCGCTCTGCAATCCGATCGGCGACTCCGAGCCGTTGCCCGCGCTCCTGCGGCCAGGCATGCGACTGACCATCGCCTTCGACGACATCTCGCTCCCCTTGCCTCCGATGGAGCGCCCGGACATCCGCCAACTCGTGATCGAGCAGGTGCTCGACTTCGCGGCCGATGCGGGAGTGGACGACGTCGTCCTCGTCGCCGCACTCGCACTCCACCGACGGATGACGGAGCCGGAGCTCCGCCACGCGCTCGGCGACCGCGTCTACGACGCGTTCGCACCCAACGGGCTCCTGACCCAGCACGACGCGGAGGATCCCGACGCGCTCGTCCATCTCGGACTCACCGATCAGGGCGAGGACGTCGAGATCAACCGGCGCGCCGCCGAGAGCGACCTCCTCGTCTACGTCAACATCAACCTCGTCGCCATGGACGGCGGTCACAAGAGCGTCGCGACAGGTCTCGCCAGCTACCGCAGCCTGCGCCATCACCACAATCCGACGACGATGCAGCACAGCCGCTCCTTCATGGACCAGCACCGCTCCGAGCTGCACTCGTCGAACTGGCGTATGGGCCGGCTGATCGCCGCGTCGGGGATCAAGGTCTTCCAGATCGAGACGACCCTGAACAACGACACCTTCCCCCCGGCGTTCGAATTCCTCCAGAAGCGCGAGTGGGAGTGGAACACGCGCGACCGGCTCGGCTACCTCGCGACGGCCAAGGCCCTCGACCACACGCCCCCGCGGATCGCGCGGCAGATCTTCCAGTCGGTCCGGGCGCCCCACCGGATGACGTCGGTGCAGGCGGGCGAGGTCGAGGCCGTGCACACGCTCACGACCGAGCGGGTCTGGTGCCAGCAGGGTGTGGTCGTCGAGGGCCAGACCGACGTCCTCACCATGGGCCTGCCGTACATCTGCCCGTACAACGTGAACTCGATCATGAATCCGATCCTCGTGGCCTGTCTCGGCCTCGGCTACTTCTTCAACATGTACCGGGGCCGGCCGCTCGTGCGCGAGGGCGGTGTGCTGATCGTGACCCATCCCACGCCCTGGGAGTTCCACCCCGTCCACCACCCGAGCTACATCGACTTCTTCGAGCAGGTGCTGAGCGAGACGACCGACCCGCTCGAGATGTCCCGGACCTCCGAGGAGTCGTTCGCCACCGACCCCTGGTACATCCACCTCTACCGGACCGGCCACGCCTACCACGGCGTCCACCCTTTCTACATGTGGTACTGGTGCGCGCACGCACTCGACCACCTCGGAGCGGTCATCATCGTCGGCGGCGACCACAAGGCCGTCCATCGTCTCGGCTTCCGATCGGCGACGACGCTCGCCGACGCGCTCGAGATGGCGACCGACGTGGTGGGCGCCTCGCCGACCGTCACCCACCTGCACTCACCACCGGTCCTGATGGCCGACGTCCAGTGAGCGCGCCGATCCGCTGGTCGGCGACCCTCCGGCCACGCCGTGCGGTGCGGACCGATGCGACGCTCGGGGCCGCGGCCACCGACCAGGTGCACGAGTGGGGTCGGCGAGTCGCCGCGCTCTCGCCCGCGGCGCTGGCCGGCCGCGCCGGCCGGGGCGGCTTTCCGTACACCGCGCCGAGCTGGCCGGAGTCGGTGCCCCGGCCGCCTTCCACCTCCGACCTCGGCGTGCACTACGAGACCGAGTGGTCCCGCCGCTACCCCGTCAGGTTGGCGAGGGCAATGGTCATGGACAACGTCGCGCGACCGATGGCCCGCCTCCTCGCCTCCCCCCTCGTCCGGGGAGACGAGTTCCTCGACGGCCTCGAGCAGCCGGTCATCTTCGCGGCGAACCACGCGAGCCATGTCGACACCCCGCTCCTGCTGGCCTGCTTGCCGCTCCCCTTCCGCCATCACACCGTCGTCGCAGCGGCGGCCGACTACTTCTTCGACCGTCGCTGGAAGGCCGACCTCTGGTCGTTCCTCCTCGCCGCGATCCCGATCGAGCGCGCCAAGGTCAACCGCCGCTCGGCAGAGCTCGCGGCGTCGTTGCTCGACGACGGATGGAACCTCGTGATCTTCCCCGAAGGAGGGCGGTCCCCCGACGGGTGGGCGCAGGACTTCCGTGGCGGCGCCGCCTACCTCGCGACCCGCACCGGCCGGGCGGTCGTGCCGGTCCATCTCGAGGGCACGCGGCACATCCTCCCGAAAGGCCGGCGTGCGGTCCACCGCACGCGCACGACGGTCACCTTCGGCACGCCCCTCCGACCCGACGAGGGCGAGGACGCACGCCGGTTCGGCCGCCGCATCGAGGCGGCCGTCGCCACCCTGGCCCACGAGACGACCACGGACTGGTGGACCGCCCGACGGATGGCGGCGGCCGGGCGGACCCCCGCCCTCCAGGGGCCGGATGCCTCCGCGTGGCGGCGGGCCTGGGCGCTCGAGCCGTCCCCTCGGACTGCCGGCGAGCGACCGGAGTGGCCCTCGCGCGACCGCTGAACCGCGCGGTCAGGCCGTCGCTCGACGGCGGCGCCGAGTGCCGCCCCCGGACCCGCGGCGCGCTGCCGCCGCAAGCCTCGCGGTCCGGAGCGCGACCTCCTCGTGATCGTCGAGCGGCGCGAGCGGACCCCCGATCCCGCGGGCGGTGAGCGCCCACTCGAGCAGCAGGTCGGCGAGGGCGGTGTTGCGAGCGAGCACCGGACCGTGGAGGTAGGTGCCGACCACGCGTTCGGCCCACGCACCCTCGCTCCCGTCGCCCCCGCCGTTGCCCACACCACGCACGACGGTGGCGAGCCGGGTCGCGCCGGCCCCGAGCCTGGTGACCGCGCCGTGGTTCTCGAAGCCGGTGAGCGGCGGCAGCGGCCGTCCTGCGGCGACCACCGGACCGGAGACGTCGACCTCGGCCACGACCTCGCCGACCGCCCGCCGCCCCCTCCCCCGCTCCGTCGTCACGTCGAGGAGCCCGAGACCCTCGTGCGGGCGTCCCTCCGCGTCGGGGAAGGTCCGGCCGAGCAGCTGGAAGCCGGCGCAGACGCCGAGCACCACCGCGCCCCGCTCGAAGGCGCGCCCGAGCGTGCCGTCGGAGCGCAGCGACTCGGCCGCCCGGACCTCGGGGCCGTCCTCGCCGCCGCCGAGGCAGTAGACGTCGGCTTCCGGCAACGGGCGGTCCGAGGTCGCCTGCACCAGGCGCGACTCGATCCCACGCCACTGCGCGCGGCGCCAGACGATGCGCCCGTTGCCGCCGTCGCCGTAGGTCCCGAGCAGGTCGGGATAGACGTTCGCGACGACGAGCGGAGCCTCCCGGTCGGTCGCGGTCACAGGAGGCTCCGGAGGTCGGCGAACGCCGTGTAGTTCCCGAGGAACTCGACGGTCCGACCGTCCGCCGCCGCCGCGATCGCCGCGTCGACCGCGCCGAGCGGGTCCTCGACGACCGTGTGGTCGACCTCTGCGTAGTGCAGCCGGACCGCGAGGTCGAGTCTCCGGTCACCCGTCGCGACGGTGGTCCGGCCGGCAAGCCGCTCGAAGGGGACGTCCCACAGCCAGCTCGTGTCGAGGCCGTCCGCGACGCGCGCGTTGACGGAGAGCACGACCGGCGCGTCGTGCACGCCGGCCTCGTCGAGGAGGTCGAAGACCGCCGTCCATCCGGCGGGGTTCTTGGCGAGGAGCAGCCGGACCGGCGAGCCGCGCCTGGTCGTGGTCGAGAATCGACCCGCGACCTCCTCGACCGATGCGAGCCGTTCGACGATCATGCGGGCGTCGAGCTCCGGGACGGGCGCGCCGGTCTCGGCCATCGCCAACGACGCCACGACGACCATCGCCGCGTTGGCACGGTTGAATTGGCCCGGGAGACGGAGTGCGATCGGGAGCCGTGTGCCGTCCTCGAGCACGACCTCGCCGCCCTCCAGCCACGCACACGGCGCCGGCCGTGCGAACTCGCAGCGGTCGCAGGCCCATCCTCCCACCACCCCGAACGCGATGCGCCCGCCACAGGCCGGGCAGCCGACGGCGTCGTCGTGCCAGACCTGGCCGGCTCCCACCCAACGGACGCCCGGCGCCGAGCGGGCAGCCCAGACGACCATCGGGTCGTCGGTGTTGGCGACCACGACCGGCGACGATCCCGGAGCTCCGCCGCCGACTCCGGCAAGCGCGCGCCGCCAACGGTCCGCCACCATCCGGACCTCCGCGACACGGTCCAGCTGGTCCCGCGAGAGGTTGAGGAGCACCACCACCCTCGGGCTCGTCTCCTCGACGAGGCGACCGAGGTAGCTCTCGTCGACCTCGAGGACGGCGAGCGGCGCGCTCCGGTCCTCGGCGAGCGCGGCGACGTGTCCGGCCGGCATGTTGGCGCCGGTCAGGTTCGTCGCGACCGACCGGGAGGTCCCGAGTGCGGTCGCCAGCAACCGTGTCGTGGTGGTCTTGCCGTTGGTGCCCGACACCAGCGCGACCGCCCGTCCCCGTGCGAGGCGTGCGAGCAGCGCCGGGTCGACGACGAGACCGGCGCGACCGCCGACGACGGTGCCGCTCCCACGCCCGAGGGCACGTGAGAGACGGTTGGTGGCGGTGACGGCGGTGACGGCGAGCGACGAGCGGAGCGGCAGGCTCGCTGGCGCGTCGACGACCGAGACGGTCACGCGGACGGACGGGTCCGGCGGAGCTCCTCGGCGGTGGGGATCCGTCGCTGGCGCGCCGCGGCCGGCAGCAGGCCGACGATCGCGTCCATCAGCGCGGCCGTGTCGGCCATCGCGTCCTGCAGTCCGAGGGTCACCGGCGCCCCCACCTGTACCGTCACGTTCGGCGGATGGTGGAGGGTGGTCACGTTCGGCACCTTCGACGCACGCGGCCACACGGCCTCGGTGCCCCAGAGGCCGATCGGCACGACCGGCGCGCCGGTCTCCGCGGCGAGCCGCGCCGCGCCGGTGTGGCCGGTGAGGACGGGATCGAAGAAGGCGTCACCTCGCGGGATCGTGCCCTGGGGCAGGACGATGACCACCTCGCCGGCGCGCAGCGCCGCCCTGGCCCGGCGCATCGGATCCCCAGAACCGCTCCCACGCTCGACGGCGATGCCGCCGAGCACCCGCGCGAGCTGTCCGACGACCGGCGCGTCGAAGATCTCCTGCTTCGCGAGGAACCGCACCGGCCGGCGGAGCCTGGCCGCGACGAGACCGATCGCCGCGACGTCGAAGTAGCTGCGGTGGTTGGAGGCGAGCAGGACCGGTCCGGTGCGCGGGACGTACTCCACACCCGACACGGTGAAGCGTGCGTAGGGGAACGCCTCCGCTCGGAAGAACGGGCGCACCAGGTGGTAGGGCTCGAGCCCGATGAGCGAGGGGACGCCCGGGGCGCGGTCCCAGTGCTCGAGCGGCCACCGCCTCGCGAACGCGACGGCCACGAGTCGCGGATCCGCGTTGAGGGGATGCGGATGGCCGACCGCGTGCAGCAGCGGCAGATCGAAGAAGCTGTCCGAGTAGGCGTGGCAGTGCGCGAGGTCGGTACCACGCTCCTTCGCCCACGCGGCGGCCGCGGCGAGCTTGCCCACACCCCACACGAATCGCCCGTCGAGGTGGCCCGTGTAACGCCCGTCGACCTGTCGGTACCGCGTGGCCAGCACGGCGTCGAAGCCGAGTGCATCGGCGAGCGGCGTGACCAGGTCCGCAGGCGACGTGGTGGCGAGCACCAGGGCTCGGCCCTCGGCACGATGCGCGGCGAGTGCGTCGTGCGACCAGGGCTGGACGAGCTCGACGAGGGACTCGACGGCCTGCTTGCCCGCCCGGCGGACCGCGTCGGCCGACCGGTCCCGCATCACGTAGGCGGTTGCCCGGGCCAGCGCGATGGAGGGGATCGACTCGCCGAACCGGTCGTAGAACCCGTAGAGGAGCCGGTCGCCCGGGAGGTGGCGTCCTGCGGGGACGACCCCCTCGGCGACCAAGGCCTCGTGGAAGACCGGACCACTCGCCGATCGGATGAGGGTGCGGTCGAGGTCCACGAAGACGGCGCCGGGGCTCGCTGCCATGGTCACTCAGGGTACCGCCCGACGGCCGGACCGGGGGAGGTCCGACAGGCCCCTCTGCAGGGCGTGACCGAGCCCTTCCGTGCCAGCGACCTGGGCCCGCGACCCGTGCCCGCGACCTGGCCCGAACGCGGCGAAGGGACCGCCGGGGGGAAGGCGGTCCCTTCACACTGACTCAACAAGGAAAGGAGGGGGATTCCTTAGATCCTGTGGTCGTGCAGTCATCGTATAACACTCGCGAGCAATCAGTCAAGCAGCTCATATTGATATCTGCTATCGTCTTTCCCGATGGAACTCCGCCATCTGCAGGCGCTGGCAGCCATCAGCGACCACGGAACCTTCTCGTCGGCGGCCGAGCACCTCGGCACGGTGCAGTCGAACGTCTCCGCCCACATCGCACGGCTCGAGCGCGAGCTCGGCACCCCGATGATCGACCGGTCCGACGGCCGCCTCACCGAGGAGGGGCTCGCCGTGGTCGCCCGGGCCCGCCGCATCCTTACCGAGCTCGACGCGTTGGTGTCCGATGTGGCCGCCTGCAGAGACGAGGTGACCGGCACCGTGCGGGTCGGCATCATCGGCACGACCGCACGGTGGCTCGTGCCACGCCTGATGGACGCCACGCGGGTCGCCCACCCGAAGCTCCGCCTCGTCATCGTCGAAGGGAACACCACCGGACTCGAGCCGCAGCTCGCGAACGGCCAGCTCGACCTCGCGGTGCTCAACTTGCCGGTGGCGGGACGTGACCTCACCACCCGGCTCCTCTTCGAGGAGGATCTCGTGCTCGTCGTCCCGAAGGGCCACGCCATGGCCGACCCGGACCGCTCGTACACGCTCGAGGACCTCGCCGACCTCGAGCTGCTCCTTCCGCTCCCTGGCACCGCCTATCGCGACGAGCTCGACGCGGTCACCCGGCCCCTCGGGATCAACCTCCTGCCCGCCGCCGAAATCGACGGGCTGCGGCTCATCGCCTCGCTGACCTTCGAGGGGTACGGACCGGCGATCCTGCCTGCCACCGCGATCCCGGCCTTCCTCTACCAGCAGTTCCACCCGGTCGTGGTCGAGGGTCTCCCCCGCCGGCGAGTCGGGGTCGCGCAACGCAGCCGCGGTCTGCCGTCGGCACCCACCCGCGCGTTGCTCGAGCGCCTGCTGGTCGCACTCGCACAGCCCGGTGAACGGCCCCATGGCCTCCATCTCCGCGTCTGACCACGTCCCACCGACGTCCGCGGCCGCTGGCGGGCTCGCTCAGCCGTCTTCGGGAGGACGCGGCTCGCGCCACATACGCCAGATCGGGGGCGCACCCGACTTCGAGCGGAACTCGTCGGTGACTTCGAAGCCGAATCGCGCGTAGAGCGCGACGTTGCGCTCCTTCGAGGACTCGAGGTAGGCGGGAGCACCCTCCTCGTCGACGCGGGCGAGCACCGTGCGGAGCAGCGTCGAGCCGATTCCCTTCCCCTGGCGCGACGGCTCGGTCCCGAGGGTCGCGAGGTACCAGTGCGGCTCCTTCGGATGGAGGTTGTCGATCTCGAAGAGGAGTCGGAGTGCCCGATGCATCCGACCGCTCACGAGCGACGGCAGTGCCGGCAGCAGCTGGACGAGCTCGAGGGTGCCGTTGCGCTTCCGCTGCGGGGATCCCCAGATCGCCACGCCATCGCGCTCGTCGGTCGTGTAGATGTTGCCGTCGGGGAGGTAGACGCGCTTGAGCTGCGCGGCGAAGAACGCGTGCAGCCCACGGCGCCGGCGACCGTCGCCGGCGAACATGAAGTTCGCGACGGGATCGTCGTCGAACGCGCGTACCAGCATGGCGGTGAGCGCTGGGATGTCGGCGGACACGACCCGGCGAACCGCGGGTCGTCCGATCCGCTCGTCCACGTCTGGATCGTAACCGCGCCCGGGTCAGTTCATCGCCGGGTCGACGGGAAAGCCCGACTCGAGCGCGAGCGCGCCGCCCTGCCGGCGGAGCACCCGCCGCCAGAGGCCCTCGGGATCGGCTGAGATGGGGTCGCGCGCCTCGGCGGTGACCACGTACCACGATCCCTCGTCGATCTCCTCCTCGAGCTGGGCCGAGTCCCATCCCGCGTAGCCGGAGAAGAGCCGCGCCCCTTCGATGGCCCCCGCAAGGCCCCCCGGGTCGGCCGCCAGGTCCACGGTCCCGACCGGTCGCTCGTCGTCGACGAGCAGCCGCCAGCCCGCCGGGAGATCATCGTCCGCACCGTCGCGCACCGCGAGCCGCACGAGCCCGATGAGCGCATTGCGCGCAACCGGTCCACCGGTGAAGAGCTCCGACGGTGGCGTCGCCAGCTCCTGCCACTGCGGGAGGAGCTGGTCGACACGGACGCCGCCCGGCCGGTCGATCACCACGCCGAGCGCACCGTGGACGCCGTGGTCGAGCACGAGCACGACCCGTCGGGCGAAGTTCGGGTCGGCGAGCCGGGGGGTCGCGACGAGGAGCGAGCCGGTCAGCGTCTCGGGCGGCGGTATGCCGCCGTACGGGTCGAATGCGCTGAACGGCTCGATGGGCACGCCACGATGATGGCCCATCCCGCGCCCGAGGTGGCACACCGCTCCGGCGTCGGAGAGGCTGTGCAGGTGAAGGATCCGACGATGGAAGCTCCGCGGCTGGCGATGCACGCACGGCCCCGCCTCCGTCCCGTGGACCGCGCCCTCGCGCGCGCCGCGAGGTAGCTCGGACCGGTGGCGGGCAGCAGACGGCGGTCGAGGAAGCGGAGGCGGCCGGCGGGAGCCGCGCCGCGGGACGCGATCGGACCGTCACGCGAGCACTGGCGCGTCGACGGCACCCCGAAGATCCGGTTCGCGACCCCCGACGACGCGAACCGCGCCTCGCTCCGGCTCCGGCTCGAAGAGGGCGCCGATCTCGACCCCTACCGGTGCACCGTCTGCGACGGATGGCATCTCGGAAACCGCCCGGAGTCACTTACATGAGCAGGGCACCCCGACCGACCGGGCTCCTCGGCGACGCAGGCTCCACTGTACCGTCCAGACGGTACAGTGGAGCCTCGATGGCCATGGGAACCACGACGACAACGACGACGAAGACCACGACCAAGAGTCGGCGCACGACGACGCGGCGTGCTGCGACCCCGCGGGACGGTGCGACGACGAAGGCGCGGATCGTCGAGGCCGCGGAGGAAGTGGTGTTGCGCGACGGCGTGGCCCGGCTCACCCTCGAGGCGGCGGCGACCGAGGCGGGGCTGAGCAAGGGAGGCGTGCTGTACCACTTCCCCACCCGCGACGCGTTGGTGGCCGCGATGGTCGACACCATCGTCGAGGAGTTCGAGCGCGACATCGAGCGTCTCCTCCCCGACGAGCCCGGACCGGGCGCGTTCACGCGCGCATACCTGGGCTCGACGACCGAACCGTCCGCGCCGCGACCGACGCGGGAGGACCGGCTCGGTGCCGCACTGCTGGCGGCCGCGGCGTCCGAACCGGCGCTCCTCGCCCCGCTCCAGCGCGCCGCCGACCGGTGGCAGGAACGTCTCGAGGCCGACGGCCTCGATCCCGCAGTCGCGACGGTCGTCCGGCTCGCGTGCGACGGTCTGTGGCTGTGCGACCTCTTCGGCATCGCACCTCCGACGGCCGCCCTACGGGCGGCCGTGGCCGAGGTGCTCGAGCGGTCGATCGGGGGTGCGCCGTGACGAGCGACGACTCCCCCGCGGCGCCACCGGTCGCCGACCCGTCGGCGCGCCTCATCCGCACGCTGACCCTCACGATCTTCCTCCAGTGGCTCGGCGCGTCGGCGATCATCCCGATGCTGCCCGTCTACATCCGCCACCTCGGCGGCTCGGACACCACTGCCGGCCTCGTGATGGCCGCGTTCTTCGCGGCGGGCGTCCTCTTCCAGTACCCGTTCGGGCGGCTCGCCGACCGTGTAGGACGTCGACCCGTCCTCATCGGCGGCCTGCTGCTCTACGGCGCGGCGAGCATCTCCTTCCTCGCGCCGATCTCGCCCGGCATCGCGATCGGGCTCCGAGGGATGCAGGGTGCCGGTGCCGGCGCGGCCGCCGTGGCGTCGTTGGCGATGATCTCGGCCTCGGTCGCGGTCGAGCGTCGCGGACGTGCCTTCGCCGCGATCTACGGCGGCGAGATCGCCGGCCTGGCGGTCGGACCGCTGGTCGGGAGCGTCGTCGGCGCGCACCACCTCTCGGTGATGTTCCTCGCAGCGGGCGTGACGAGCATCGGCGCCTGCGTCCCCGCGCTCCGGCTCCGGGAGCCGAAGCGGGAGGTCACCAGCGAGGCACGCGGTCGACTCGGCCGTCTGGTCCTGGGCCGGAGCGCGGTCGGGGCCCTCGTCGCCGGCGCCTGCATCGGGCTCACCAGCGGCGTCTACGAGATCTGCTGGACGCTCCTGCTCGTCGCACGCGGTGCGACCCCGTTCGAGATCGGGCTCTCGTGGACCCTCTTCGCGGTCCCCTTCGTGCTCGTCGCGAAGCCGAGCGGCTGGCTCGCCGACCACCTCGATCGCCGCCTGCTCGCGCTGGCCGGGATCGGCTCCTCGGCGGCGCTCTGCGCGTCGTATCCGTTCATCCACGACGTCCCGGTGCTGGTCGTGCTCGGCGCGACCGAGGCGATGAGCTTCGCGGCCGCACTGCCCGCGGTGCAGTCGCTCCTGACCCAGGGGTCGGCGACCGACGAGGTCGGCCGGGTCCAGGGGATCTTCGCGACCGGGCAGACGGCGTGCACGGCGGTCGCCGCCGCGGCGGCCGGTGCCGCGTTCTCGCTCGCGGCCTGGCTGCCGTTCGTCTCGGTCGCCTGCGTCGTGGGTGGGGCGCTCGTGGTGGCCGCGCTGGTCTGGTCACCGGTGGACGGACGGGTCCGGCACCCGGGCGGCGACCTCACCCAGCCCGCGCCGGGAGCGGAGCCTGTGCCGATCGCTGTGACCGTGGCACCTGAGACCACCGGCGCCAGCCGACTCGTCGTCGTCGAAGGGTCGGCGCTCAGCGCGACCACACCGCGGTAGAGGCCTCCCGGGGTCCTTTCAGGGTCGGCCTGCGTGGATGGACGCACGCCACCGCCCCGTGGTCTGGACCGAACAGACCGCGGCCGCGGCGTGGAGCAGCCAGCCGAGCACCGCGGCGCGCTCGGCATCCGCGGGCACCTGCGCGACGAGACCGCGCCTCGGATGGTCCTGCGTGATCCGCCATCCCTCGGGGAGCGGCAGCCCGAGATCGCGCAAGGTCCATGCGACGCGGGGACCGGCAGCATGGAGGAGTCCGACGGTCGCCGACTTGACCGCGCCGTCGGGACCTCGTCGCCCCGCCACCCAGGTGACCGTGGGGATCTGGTGGGTCGACCCCCCGAGGAATGCGAACGGGCCCGGTCCGGGCGGCTCGTGCTCCTCCTCGACGACCGGCTGGATGTTGACCCACCCCTGGGCGGCCTCGGCGAGCGTCCCCATCCGCGCGAGCAGCTCGGGGTCGTCGTGCGCGACGAACTCCAGCTCGTCCGGACGTGCACGGGTCACGTCTGCAGGTCGAGGACCGCACCGGCGAGCGCCTCGAGCTCCATGCGCCACGCCTCCGGTCGGCCGATCGGCCGTACGACGAACTTGGAGAACCCGACCTCGAGGAACCGCTCGAGCATCGCGCGGAGCCCGTCGAGCCCCACCGGGACCACGGCGCGCGGGTCGACGCCGCGACGCAGGGAGCGCAGCCGCGCGACCGCCTCGTCGGGGAGCTCGCCCGGTGCGTAGGCGAGGGACACGCCGAAGTGCTCGGGGCTGATCGTACGCTCGGCCGCGGCGGCCGCCCGCTCGATCACTGCCCGACCGGCCGCCGCCTCGTCGGGGGTGCACGACGAGGGAAGCCAGCCGTCGGCGAGGCGACCACAGCGCTCGAGCGCTGCGGGGACCATCCCGCCGGTCCAGCACTCGAGGGGCTGCTGGTGCGGCTCTGGCCAGACCCGGACCGCGTCGACATCGGCCGCCGGACCGTGGTGGGAGACGGTCTCGCCGGACCACCACCGGCGCAGGAGCGGGAGGGCGTCGTCCATGACCGCGCCCCGGCTCGCCCTGGGCGGTCCGGCCGCGCCGGCCTCGGGCTCGATCGGCAGTCCGGGGACGAACGTGACGAGGAGGCGTCCGGTGGAGAGGACGTCGACGGTCGCGAGCTCCTTCGCCAGCCGGACCAGGTTCCGTCCGGGCAGGAGCAGCGTCGTGCCGAGCTTGAGGCGCGGATTGTGCGCCGCGGCGAACGAGAGGACGGCAAGTGGATCGAGCGTCGCCGCGGTGAGCACCTCCGGCATCCAGAGCGAGTCGAACCCGAGCTCGTCGAGCGCGTCGACCAGCTCGGCGACGGATGCGTGATCCGGCGTCCCCGACGCACCCGCACTGAACCCGATGCGGACCTTCACCCCGATGCGCCCCCGAGTGCCGCGCCGTCGTAGCGGTCCACGGTCGCGAACGACTCGACGGGCTCCCGGCGCAAGCGGGTGGGCTGGTGCACCGGTCGCCCGAGGGCGAGCACCCCGCAGACGGCGACCGTCTCGGGTACGTGGAGGAGCGACCGGACCCGTTCTTCCTCCCGTACGGCGACGGTGGTCATGACCCCGGCGAGGCCTTCCGCCCGAGCGGCGAGGAGCAGGCTCCATGCGAAGGGGTAGACCGACGCGCCCCCGACCATGGTGTAGTGGTCCGCGTCGCGGTCGACGGTCGAGAGCTTGCCCAGGTCGGCGAGGAGGACGAGGAGGACCGGCACCTCGTCGAGGTGCTCGGCGAAGCCGCCCGGCCCCGACCGGGCCGCTTCCGCGATCGAAGCCGCGCCCGCGATCGCCTCCGCCTCACGCGCGCGGTCGGTCACCACCGCCCAGGGGGTGAGCCCTTCGGCGACCTGGGCGAGGTACTCGTACCAGCCCGGCAGGTAGCAGTCGCGCAGCGCGCGCCGGACGGCCGGATCCTGCACGACCACGACCCGCCACGCCTGGCGGTTGCCCCCGTTCGGCGCGAATCGGGCGGTGTCGAGCAGACGGTGGACCGTCTCGTCGGGCACCGCGACGTCCTCGAACTCGCGGACGGCGCCGGTCGTCCGGAGTGCGTCGATCAGCTCCATGGTCGAGACGGTAGTGGTGAGGCACGTCGGCGTGGGGCGCACCCACCGCCGAGCGGGTTCAGAGGAGCTCGAGAATCGCGTCGGCCGAGCTCACCGAGAGGCCGGGGCCCGGTTCGACGTTGAGCGCGGAGACCACGCCGTCGTCGATGACCATCGCGTACCGCTGGGACCGCGTGCCGAGGCCGAAGGCGCTCCCGTCCATCTCGAGTCCGACCGCGTCGGTGAAGCTCCCGTTGCCGTCGGCGAGCATGAGCACGAGGTCGTCGACGTGCTGCGCCTTGCCCCAGGCGTCCATCACGAAGGGGTCGTTGACCGAGATGCAGGCCACGGTGTCCACGCCCTTGGCGCGCAGCTGCTCGTTGCGTACGACGAAGCCCGGCAGGTGGAAGTCCGAACACGTCGGGGTGAAGGCGCCGGGAACCGCGAACAGCACCGCTTTTCCACTGCCGAGGACCGTCCCGGTCTGGACGGGGACGGGGCCGTCCGAGCCGAAGGTCATCACCTGCACGTCTGGGATCTTGTCGCCGACGGCGATCGTCATGGAGCCGCTCCTCTCGTGTGCTCGTCTCGGGCCACCCCACCCTTCCCGGCAGCATACGGCCCGTCGTCCAGCGCCGAACCGGGCCCGTCGTCGCCGCGCTCGGCCGCGACGCGGAGGAGCTGCTCGTACCGATGCCGGATGTCGGTGAGGTCGTTCTCCTCCTCGACATCGGCTTCGGCCGCGCGCACGATCATCTCGGCCTGGCGCAGCAGCACGGGTCGCTCCGCGGGGTCGGTCGTGCGCTCCATGACGTGCGAGAGCGCATCGAGCATCCGGATGATGACCGCCGGCATGCCGCGTGCGGACTGTCGGATCTTGTCGAACGCGCGGTCGACCATGCGCGGATAGGTGGGATCGGACTCGATCAGTCGGATCTTCCCGCTCCTCCCGCGGTAGACGCCCTCGTCGAGCACCCGGGCCGAGATCTCGGACAGACCGGCGGACAGCCAGTCGATGCAGGTGAGCGCCGTGAAGGTGTCGTTCACGGCGGGCGAGAGCGCGCGGATGGCGATCTCGACCAGCTGGTCGATGGCGAACACCGGGTCCTGGGTGAGCGTGCGGTGGGGTCCCGTCACGTGCGACTTGTCGAGCGCGGCCGCGACCTGGCCGGCGGCTCCGCCTGGCCAGACGGTCGCCAGGCTGCGACTCGCGACGACGAAGTGACCCGGCCGGTGGCTCAGCCGGATCACCGCGTCGAGGCGTTCGGCGATCTCGATGAGCTTGGCGTAGCTCACGAACTGGAGATAGCCGCTGTGCCGGGCGGACACCTGGGCGCCACGGTCGTCGAGCTTCGCCTGGAGCTCCGCGACGTCGTCTCCGTCGCGGTCGATCGGCTCGGCGTCGGGCGCCCGGCGCTCGGGGAACTCCGCGTCGATCGATCCGAGGAGATCCGATGCGATGCCGGCGATGACCTCGGGCAGCTGGATCGACTTCGCGATGTGGTGGATGAAGTAGATGAGGACCGCGAGGTCGACCAGGAGGAGTGCCTCGGCGACCGTGATGGAGAGGTGGGGCACGAAGTCGCCGCCGGGCAGCGCCGTGACCGAGCCGAGGGCGAGCACCGAGTAGACGAAGGTGCCGACGAACACGCCGAGGGTCAGCTGGTTCCCGGTGTCACGGATGAAATTGCGCATCATCCGCGGTCCGAACTGCTGGGACGCGAGGGTGAGCGCGAGGATGGTGATCGAGAAGACCACACCCACGGTCGTGATGATGGCGGCGGCGATCGCGATGAGCACCTGGCGTCCCGCGTCGGCGCTGCCCGTCTTGACCCAGGTCGGCAGCGAGAGCTCGTGGTGGAACGCGGCGAGGTCGACCTCGAAGGTGGCGACGAAGAGCACGACAGCGGCCACGATGAGGAGCGTCGGGACGACCCAGAACGTCGTGCGGAGCGCCTCGCGGCGCCAGCTGGGGAGCGCGAGGTGGTCCCGCCGTGCCCGGTCGACGCGCCGGTCTGCTCGTGTCTGCTCTCGGTCGGTCACCCGGCTCCTCCGCAGTGACGGGCGGACGTGCCCGTTCGATGCCGACCAGACTTCCCGGCGCGCCGGTGACAGCCTACCCGGCGCCGGCGGGTCGAAGCGGCGTCATCCCTGGTCAGCGGTCACCGCGCCGCCCGGATGCGTCAGCCGAAGCCGATCCCGACCACCGGCTCGTTGAGGCGCGTCCCGCCCATCGAGCCCTGGAAGGGCGCGCCGAAGGCGAAGATCCCGCCGTCGCTCGCGACCTCGTAGTAGCCCCCGGTCGCGGTGTCGTACGCGAGGCCGACGACCGGCTGGTTGAGGGCGATGCCGCCCATCGAGCCGAGGAACGGCGCGTTGAAGGCGAAGATCCCGCCGTCGGAGGCGACCTCGTCGTACCCGCCCGTCGCCGGGTCGACGGCCATACCGACCACCGGCTGATTGAGGGGTGTCCCGCCCATCGAGCCCTGGAACGGCACGTCGAACGCGAAGAGCCCGCCGTCGCTCGCGACCTCGTAGTAGCCGCAGGTCGCCGGGTCGAAGGTCATCCCCACGATCGGCTGGTTCAGCGGGGTGCCGCCCATCGAGCCGAGGAACGGCGCGTTGAACGCGAAGATCCCGCCGTCGGACGCGACCTCGTAGTACCCGCCGGTGCAGGAGTCGAAGGCGATGCCGACGACGGGCTGGTTGAGGCGGGTTCCGCCCATCGAGCCGTAGAAGGTCGCCCCGAAGGTGAAGATCCCGCCGTCGGAGGCGACCTCGTAGTAGCCGCCCGAGTCGGGGACGACCGCCATGCCGACCGCCGGCTGCTCGAGGGGCTGCCCGCCCATCGAGCCGAAGAACGGGACGCCGAACGCGAAGAGACCCCCGTCCGATGCGACCATCTGGTAGCCGGTGAGGTTGGGGAAGGTGTCGAGCGCGCCGCCGTGGCCGAGTGCGTTCGCGTAGGTGCCGCCGAGAGCGCAGTTGCCCGCCACGCAAGAGAGCGCGTTCGCGGCCGGGTTGCCGAGCCCGAGCACGACCGAGTCGGGAACGGAGGCGTCCGAGGGCAGCACGGCGGCCGACTCCGACCAGGCGCCGTTGGTGAGGGTCTCGAGGAACGCCGGGCTCCCGCTCCCGCCGGCCGACACTCCGGCGGCCGCGCAGGAGCCGGCCCACGAACACGAGACCGCCCCGAGCGAGGTGGCCGCCGCGGGGTCGAACGTGCCGGGGCCGGTGGTGGCGGTCCACGAGGCGCTCGAAGTCGCGCGTCATGGTCTCGATGAGTGGGGCGGCACCCGATCCCGTGTTCGACGTACGCACGTAGCTCCCGACCGCGATGCACGAGCCCGGCGACGGGCAGCTGACCGCCTCGAGCGCCGACCCCGGGCTCGGGCTCGACCCGCCGGTCACCGCGTCCGCCGGAAGTGGCGCGGTCATCGCCGGCTGCTCTGGGGACGCGTTGCCCGGCCAGACGAATGCCACGACATCGCCCGCGCTGTTCGTGTAGTGCCCGACCGAGGCGCAGAACGCGGGGAGCGCGTTCGTGCTGGAACACGACACCGCGGTCACCACGGCCTGCGGGTTCGGCGCCGTCGAGATGCCGTACGATGGTGTACAATGGAGCGGACACCGCGGTCCAGCCTGCGCCGCCGCTCGGGTCCTCCGACCACCACGAGCCCCTGGGTGTTGCCGGCGGTGTCGTGGAAGCTACCGCCGGCTTCGCATCCCCCGGTGGTCCAGCACGAGACGGACAGGAGCTGCACGACCTGCGTGGCGGGAGCGGTCCCCGCCGGGAGCGGCGCCTCGGTCGCCGTCCAGGTGCCGGCGCTCTCGACGAGCAGCAGGCCCTGGGTCTGCCCGCCGCTGTCGTGGTACGACCCGACCGCGACGCAGGCGCCCGCCGCCGGGCACGAGATCGCGTCGAGGAGGACGTCCGGGTTCGCCGCCGCGCCGGACGGTACCGGTGCCTCGGTCGCCGTCCAGGTGCTCCCGCCGGTCGCCGCGCCGCTCCAGAGCATCCCCTGCACGTCTGCCGCCCGAATCGCGGTAGATGCCGACCGCGACACATGCGGTGACCGACGTGCAGTCGACCGCGGTCGGCTCCTCGAGAGGGTTGGTCGCGGCACCGGTCGGCGCGGTGACGGCGGTCGGCTGCCAGGCTCCGCCCACCTCGATCTCGACCAGACCGAGTGCACGGCTCCCGGTCACGTAGGCGCCGACGCCCACGCAGGTGCCCGGTGCCGGACACGACGTCGCGAGCACCGCCGCCTGGTTGCCCGGATCGGCGTCGTGGGGCAGTGGCGCGCCCGCGCCCTGCCAGGTCGGTGTCGTGGCGGCGGATGACGGTCCGGCCGACCCGACGGCGAGCCCGAAGGCGAGCGCGCCCACGAGCACCACCACGGCGCCCAGCAGGCGGCGCAACCGCCGTTCCGCCCACGACACTCCGATGGATCCGGTTCCGGCCGATTCCCGTCCCATCACGACCCCTTTCGCCAGGTCTTTCGATGCGCGCGGACGATGCTGCCACATCGTCGGTCGGCGCCGCCGGTCAGGTCGCAGTCGGGATGTCGCCGGGTGTTGCGAGCACGGCCGCCCCGAACCGGTCGATCGCGGCGAGCTGGGCGTCGCGGGTCTCCCCCGGCAGCGCGACGGTCACCCAGTCGACGCCGATCGCGGCCAGGGCGCGGATCGACGAGCGCACGCGGTCCTCGTCGATCTCGGTGGATCCGCCCATCGCGAGTCCCTCCGGCACGAAGGCGACGGTCAGCGGCGCGTCGCGCCCCACCGACGCCGCGTGCTCCACCGCGTAGGCGATGCCGTCGGCGAGGTCGTCGATCCCGGTGATCGCCGCGGTGCGGGTCCGGACCGCCGACCTGGGTGCGTTCGGAAACGGGCACCATCCGTCGGCGAGCTCGACCGCCCGGCGGATCGCGCGGCGGCTGTTGCCGCCGATCCAGATCGTCGGGTGGGGCTGCTGCGTCGGTCGCGGCAGCATCGAGTTGCCCGCCGCGTGGAAGGTCGACCCGGCGAAGGTGACGGGCCGGCCCGACCAGGCCGCGCGCATCGCCGCGATCGCCTCGTCGGTGCGGTCGTTCCGTTCTGCGAACGACGAACCGAGCGCCTCGAACTCGGGCTCGAGGTACCCGGCGCCGATGCCCAGCACGACCCGGCCGCCGCTCAGGACGTCGAGCGACGCGACGCCCTTGGCCGCGAGGAATGGATTGCGGTAGGCGGCGACGAAGAGGTTGGTGTGCAGCCGGACGCGTGTGGTCGCCGACGCGGCGAATGGCGAGCGCGACGAGCGGATCGAGCGCGTGGTGGCCCCCGTGCGCGAGCCAGTCGGCGCCCGGAAACGGGTGGTCGGTGGTGTAGACGGCGTCGAAGCCGGCGGCCTCCGCGGCGGCCGCGAGCTCGCCCACCGCGCCGGGTGCGAGGAACTCGTCCATGCGGTCGACCCGGTGGGTCGGCAGGCCGTAGGAGACGTGCACCCCGCAGTGCTCCTCAGTCGGGTCGCCCGAACGCGGCGACCCCCGCCATCCAGGTCGGGAGCCGCATGCCCTTCCCCCTCCGGTCGACCGCACCGTGGACCGTCACCGCGGTCGACCGCGGCTCGCCGGCGACCTCCAGGAGGTATCCGACCTCGAAGGTGGTTCGGGTCACCGCGCCAACCACGAGGTGGACGTCGACCACCTCGCCGAAGCGGAGCGGCAGGCGGTAGCGGACGAAGATCTCGAGGACGGCGAAGTCGAGGCCCTCGTCGCGGGCCGGACCGTAGGGGTGACCGGCGGCCTCGAGGAACGCGGCGCGGGCCTCCTCGAGGTAGGCGGCGTACGCGCCGTGGTGGATGATCCCCATCGCGTCCGTCTCGGCGAAGCGCGGGCGGATGCGGTGCACGAACTGGTACCCCGCCGGGTCGGTCGGGGGGACGAGGGAGAGCCGCACGGCGGCGAGGCTACTGCGGGACCGGCGGGGCCTCCGGCTGGTTCCACTCGATCCACCCCGTGCCGCGCCGGCCGTCGGCGGTGGTCACCGCCATGAGGGCGCGTGGGAAGCGGCTCCGCCGGCCGTCGGTTGCGGTCAGGAGCAGCGGGCCGAACGCGAGCGGTTCGACCTCGAACCGGAGATCGCCCGGTTCGCCCACCGCGGTCGCCCGCGTCGGCAGCCCCTCCGGCCCGAGCTCCTCGGTGACCGTCGCCGACTCGATCACCTCCATCCCGCCGTCCGGCGACTGCACGTACCCGAACCCGACGGGCATCCCGGGGATCCGTATGTCCGCGAGGTGGAGCCGCGTCCCGTCGTCGAGCCGCGCGGCCGACCAGCACCAACCGAACGCCCACCAGTCGCGCTCGCCCCACGAGTGGTCGCGCTGGCCGTGCCCGGTGACCGAGGTGCGCACCCCACCGACGGTCACCGCTCCCTCGACGAGGCACGGGATCTCGTAGCGCGTGGTCACGCCGTAGTGGTACGGCGTGCCGTCGGTCGTCCATGCGAGGTCGAACCCGACCGAGCTCGGCTCGCCGGTGGCCCCGGTGTAGACGTCCGCGGGCGAGCGGTGCACCGCGGCGGGCGCATGGCCTTGCACGGTGACCCGGCGGAGGGGATCGTGCACGACCTCGACCACCTCGACGCCGCCCGACCCGAGCAGGAGTCCGGTCCCGCCCGCCACCGGCAGGTCGTAGGCGGTCGACACGACGAGCGGTCGGTCGGGGCCGACGACGGTCGCCGTCCACCAGGTCACCCCGAGGTTGGGATAGAGACCGATCCGCACGTAGCCGGCCAGGGTCCCGTCGGACGCGACGAAGTCGAGGTAGTGGGACTCGTTCCACAGCGGCCCGGCGTCCGGCCGGTGGCGCTGCTCGTCGCTCGGATCGACGGCGCGTTGCTCGGCCATGGCTCCTCCCCCGGTCGGCGGCGAAGGCCCGAGCATACGGTGCAGCGACCGAGTTCAGGCGGCCTGCCATCGGTTCCGACATCTGCAGGGCTAGGGTCGCCCGAGCGCGGCCGCGCCGGCGGGACGCGGGCGCGGCAGACCCCGATCGGCGGATCGCGGGTGACGACGAGCGAGGCGGTTTCGATGCGACGGGTGCTCACGGGTGTGGTGCTGGCGGCGATCACGGTCGCGGCCCTTTCGGTGGAGACGAACATCGAGGCGACGCCGGCCAGCGCCCAGGGGGCGACCCAGCTCACCGTCGAGCCGTCCGCGTCGCCCGCGTTCGACGGTGACGCGCCGGATCCGAGCGTCGTCACCGTCGGCTCGACCTACTACGCGTTCACGACGGGCACGGCCCTCGGCAACCACATCCAGGCGCTCGTCGACACCTCGGGCTCGCCCTCCTCGGGATGGCGCTCGTACACCGGCGTCGGCTTCGGTTCGTCCGCGCTCCCGGTCACGCCGGCCTGGGAGGCGGTCAACACGCAGACGTCGCCGGGCGTCTTCTTCTGGGGCGGCAACTGGCTCATGTACTACGACGCGGCCACCGCGGGACACGCCGGCGACACCGGATTCAACTGCCTCTCGGTCGCGAGCACGCCGACCCTCTCGGTGACCGATCCCGTGTTCGTCGACACCTCGACCACCCCGCTCGTGTGCCAGACCGGGTACGGCGGATCGATCGATCCGAGCCCGATGGTCGACCCGAAGACCGGCAACGCGTACCTGATCTGGAAGTCCAACGACGGCGGGTCCCTCGAGCCCGCCCGCATCTGGTCCCAGCAGCTGAGCGCCGACGGGCGGTCGCTCGTCGGATCGCCGGTGCAGCTCCTCCTCCAGGACAGCGCCGACTTCCCGTGGGAGAGCACGATCGAGAACCCCGACCTGGTCGACGTCGACGGCACGTACGTCCTGCTCTTCTCGACCGGCATCTGGGACACGCCGTCGTACTCGGAGACCTTCGCCACCTGCGCAGGCCCGACCGGTCCGTGCACGCAGAGCCAGCCGGGCCCGTTCCTCTCCTCCTACGGCGAAGCGTCCGGCCCCGGTGGCGGCTCGCTCTTCCAGGACGCGTCGGGAAACTGGCAGCTCGCCTACGCCGCCTGGGCGCCGGGCTGCACCGACTACTCCTGTGGCGGGGCACGCCGCCTCTTCGTCGCGCCGGTCTCGATCTCGAACGAGCCGCTGCCCGCTCCGGTGACCGGGATCGCCTCCCTCCCGGCCGGCAACGGCTACTGGCTCGCCGACGCTGCCGGTGGCGTCTCGGCACACGGTGCCGCGCAGAACTTCGGATCGATGGCCGGCCTGCCCCTCAACGCGCCCGTCGAGCACATCGTCGCCACACCTGACGGGAGGGGCTACTGGCTGGTGGGCGCCGACGGCGGGACGTTCGCGTTCGGCGACGCGGGCTTCTACGGCTCGATGGGCGGGCAGCCGCTCAATGCACCGGTCGTGGATCTCGCGCCCACCCCGGACGGCCGCGGCTACTGGCTGGTCGCGACCGACGGCGGGGTCTTCGCCTTCGGGGACGCGGGCTTCGCCGGCTCGATGGGTGGGCAGCACCTCAACCAGCCCGTCGTCGGCATCGCCGCAGACCAGTCGACCGGCGGTTACTGGGAGGTCGCGACCGACGGCGGGGTGTTCGCCTTCGGCGCGCCCTTCTTCGGGTCGACCGGCAACCTCGTGCTCAACCAGCCGGTCAACGCCCTCGCGGCCACCGCGGACGCCAACGGCTACTGGTTCGCCGCGTCCGACGGCGGGGTGTTCGCCTTCGGCGACGCCGCCTTCCGCGGGTCGATGGGCGGGACGACCCTCGCAGCGCCCGTCGTCGGGATGGCCGCGGACCGTGCGACCGGCGGGTACTGGCTGGTCGGCAGCGACGGCGGGGTGTTCCCTTCGGCGCACCGTTCTTCGGCGCCGACTGAGCACCCGATCGAGCCTCACGCCGGCGGGAGCCGTTCTGCGAGGATCGACTGCGAGGCGGTGCACGCCGGCCGGAGCGAGCGCTCCGGGGCCCGACACCCGGGTGACGGCTGTCGACACCGAGCAGACGATCACCCCGTGCACCACGACAGGTCGACGAAGGGTCGGCCTTCCGTCGCCGACGAGCACGACCGCCCCGTGGACGGGGACGTCCTCACGACCGAGCGCAGCGAGCATCGTGGTCACGGCCGCGACCTGCGCGTGCACCCCGTCGACGAGGGTTGAGCAGTCGTGTCCGCCGACCAGCAGCCGTGCACGTCCGGTCCGTCGTTCCCGACGGGTGCCCGCGACGACCAGGTGACCGGTGCGGACCTTCGCGTCGAGGACGTGCACGCCGGAGGGACCGACGGCTGAGATGATCGATGTTGGCGCGGGTGCCGGGCAGTCGCCGGTCATGGAGGACGACGACCCCGTGCCCGGCGTCGCGCTCGAGCCGGGAACCGAGGATCCGCTCGCCACGCGCGCCCACCGCCCAGGGCATGGCCCGGCGGAACGGCCGTCCACTGCCCACGACGGCGAGCCCGGCAGCGATCCCGGCGGCACTCGCCGCCTCCGGTGCGAGACGCGGCATCCATCGGATCGCGCCCGTCACCTGGCTCGCACGCACGAGGCGCACCGTGACGGTGTGCAGGCCGTGGCCGACGAGCCGGCCGACGACGGCGCCCACCGCGACTGCGATCAGGACGCGCGCGGCCAGCCGGAGCGCGCCGTCCTGCCTGCGCCGTCGGGCCTCGCGCTGCGCTGACCGTCCGGGGATCCCGGCATCGAAGACCGGTACACCCCGTGGCGATCGCCGGAGCCGTGCCACGGGGGGAGCGTAGGCAGCGGATGTGACGGTTCCGACGGGCGATCGGCGCCACCGACGGTCCCCCTAGGGTGGGCTCGACACGGTCCCCAGGCGCGCCCAGGCGAACCGACCGGTGCCGATCTGATCCGGGTTCCGGCGGATCGGGGCAGGTAGGCTCGGCCCCCGGCGACGCCCACGGCTCGGGCGAGACGTAGGAGCCTCCCTCGATGGTCTACTTCCTGGCCCTCACCTCAGCACTGGCGAATGCGCTGACCAGCATCTTGCAGCGCATGGGCGTCGAGAACGCCCCGGAAGACGCGACCCTCAAGCTCTCGCTGCTCACCCACGCGCTCCGCCGTGGTGTGTGGCTGCTCGGCTTCGCATTCATGGTGGCGTCGTTCCTCCTGCAGTCGGTCGCGCTGCATCTCGGCGACCTGAGCCAGGTCCAGCCCATCCTCACGACGGAGCTCCTCTTCCTCGTCTTCCTGCTCGCAACCTGGTTCCGGTTCCGCATCGGCGCTCGGGAGTGGGTCGGCTGCCTCGCCGCGGCCGGCGGGCTCGCCGGCTTCCTCGTCTTCGCCCAGCCCGGTGGTGGGGACCTCGTGCCCTCGGGCCGCGACTGGCTGGTCGCCGGAGCGTGTTGCGGTGCGGGCGTCGTGCTCACCGTCGGGCTCGCGATGCACGGGCCGCGCTGGTGGCGGGCGGCGATGTTCGGCGCGGCGGGTGCGATCGGCTTCGCCTTCACCGCAGCTCTCATCAAGACCGTGGGCGACTACGTCGCGACCGACTGGACCCAGATGTTCGTCCACTGGCAGACCTACGGCGTCGCGCTGTGCGGCGTGGCATCGCTGTTCCTCGCCCAGAACGCCTTCCACGCCGGTCCGATCGCCGCGTCACAGACTGCGCTTGTCCTCGTCGATCCCCTGGCCAGCCTCGCGATCGGGATCGGCCTGTTCGGCGACAACCTCCGGACCGCCGGCCCCTACGGCCCGCTGGAGGCGATCTCCCTCCTCGTCATGTTCGTCGGCGCCGCATCCCTCGCCCACTCGCCGCTCGTCTCGGGGATGAAGGGCGACGACGAGCGGTACTCGGAGATGCTCTCACTCCGCTCGCGCTCGAAGCGGCTGGTCGAGCAGGTGCAGGACCAGGTCCCCGCGGAGCTCGTCGAGCAGCTGGTCCCCGGCGCGGTGCCGCAGGCCGCTGTGCACGAGGTCGAGGGGTCGGGCGGACCCTGAGCCGAGCGACCTCGCCGCCGACCCGACGGGCCGGCCGAGGCTCAGCGCTCCCGATCCTTCTCCATCCGTTCGACGAGGTTGGACGGCATCACGTCGTAGTGGTCGTGCCGCGCGCGGAACCTTCCGCGACCGCCGGTGAGCGAGCGCAGGTCGATCGCGTACCGCTGGATCTCGGCGGTCGGCACGAGCGCGGTGATCGACTGCTGCCCGCCGTCGACCGTGTCCGTCCCCTGCACCCGACCTCGGCGCGCGTTGAGGTCGCCGAGGACGTTCCCCTGCAGCGACGCGGGCACGGTGACCTCCACGAGGGAGATCGGCTCGAGCAGGACCGGTGAGGCCTTCGCCATCGCGTCCTTGAAGGCCAGCGAGCCCGCCATCTTGAAGCTCATCTCGGACGAGTCGACCGGGTGGTACTTGCCGTCGAGGCAGGTGACCTTCACATCGACGACGGGGAAACCGTGGACACCGCCCTGGGACATTGCCTCGACGATGCCCTTCTCGACCGCCGGGATGTACTGGCGCGGGATCGCGCCGCCGACGACCCGGTCCTCGAAGGCGAACCCCTCGCCGCGTCCCATCGGCTCGATCCGGATCTGCGCCACGCCGAACTGGCCGTGGCCGCCGGTCTGCTTCTTGTACTTCCCCTCGGCTTCTGCCTGCACGGCGACCGTCTCGCGGTAGGGGACCAGGACCTCCTCGGTCGCGACCTCGACGCCGAACTTGCGGGCGAGCCGCTCGGCCGTCACGGAGAGGTGGGTCTCGCCCGTGCCGCGCAGGATGGTCTGGTGCGTCTCGTCGATGCGCTCCACGACGAGCGTCGGGTCCTCCTCCTGCAGGCGGTGCAGGCCCGTCATCAGCTTGTCCTCGTCGCCCTTCGACTTGGGTTTGATGGCGACGGCCAGCGAGGCCGGCTCGGCGCCGGCCGCTGCGATGACCACCGGCATCGTCTTCGGCGCGAGCGTGTCGCCGGTTGCCACGGCGGCGAGCTTGGGGACCGCCACGATGTCACCGGCCCGCGCCTCGCCGACCGGCTGGGTCTCCTTGCCGCGCAGGAGCTGGAGGACGTGGAGACGTTCGTCGGCATGGGTGCGAGAGTTGGTGAGGACGGTGTCGGGCCGGATCGTCCCGGACACCACCCGCAGGAGGGAGATCTTCCCGACATAGGGGTCGGAGATCGTCTTGAACACGTGGGCGAGCGGCTGGCCGCCGGGGTCGCACGCGACCTCTTCGAGGGTGTCGCCAGCGGTGACCTCGACGGGCGGACGGGCGTCAGGGGACGGCGCGATCTCGGCGAGCAGGGACGCCAACCGGTCGATCCCGACCCCGGTCGCCGCCGATCCGCACACGACGGGGAAGACGAGCCCTTGCGCGACCCCGTTCGCGAGCGTGGCCTCGAGCTCGTCGCTGCTCGGCACGTCCCCGTCGAGGTACCGCTCCATCAGTGCGTCGTCGCCGACCACGATCCCCTCGACGAGCTGCTCGCGCACCTCGTGCTCGGTGGCGGCGAGGTCGTCGGGGATCGGACCGGATGACGGCTTGCCGCCTTCGTAGATGATGGCCGTGTCGGTCAGCAGGTCGGCGATGCCACGGAAGCTCGCGTCGGCGCCGACGGGGAGCTCGAGCGGTGCGATGCCCGCGCCGAAGCGGTCGCGCAGCTCGGCGAGGGTGCCGTCGAAGTTGGCCCGCTCGCGGTCGAGCTTGTTCACGAAGAGCAGACGAGGGAGGCCCAGCTCGGCGGCGAGCGCCCATGCGGCCTCGGTTTGGGCCTCGATGCCCTCGACCGCGCTCACGACCACGACGACGAGGTCGACCACCGAGCACGCGGCACGGACCTCGCCGAAGAAGTCCGCATACCCCGGGGTGTCGATGATGTTGAGCTTCACGCCCCCGACGCTGCACGGCGTCAGCGAGAGCGAGAGCGACATGTGGTTCTTTGCCTCTTCGGGCTCGAAGTCGCTGACCGTCGTCCCGTCCTCGACCCGACCCTGCCGCGTGATGGCTCCCGTCGCAAACAGCAGCGCCTCGGCGATGGTGGTCTTGCCGGAGCCGTTGTGCCCGACGAGGGCGACGTTGCGGATGCCGCTCGGCGCGGTGCCGGTGAGGCCGGACGGCGCGCGCTCCGTGCGGACGGACGGGGCAGGCTTGGTCCTGGTGGCGTCGATCGCCATCAGCTCGCTCCCCACTGCGACGGTTCGTACCGTTCAGCCATGCTGAACCGCCTTTCTCTCCCCTGGCGGTCTGTGGCGCGCGCCCCGCGGGGTCGCCCGCACCAGCCATCTGATCACATTTTCCGCACGTGTGCCCAGCGTCCCGACACGTGCGCGTCAGCCCATGTCCGCGCAACGTTCATCGAATCGTTGGCGTTCCGCGACACAACGACAGGGCGACGGTGGTAGACCGGGATCGGTCCGGAGCACTGTCGGGTGCCACCACTGTCGGGGACCGGGGTCGTAGCGCCCTCACGTCCGGCCGTCCGCCGGCCGGCGTGAGGGTGCTCCCCTGCTCGGCTCGCAGAGGGCCCCACGGTTGAGCACCGCGTCGGGCGCGAGGGAGGCGCGAAGGCGTGCAGCACGCGATGGTGCCGGGCCTGGAGCGCGGTGGCGGACCATGCTCGACAGACCCGGCCCGCTTCCATCGGCCGGATCGCGGACGCCCTTGAGGGCACGCTCGAGCGCCGGCCACACGGCGGATCAGCCGACGGTCACCACGAAGCTCGCCTTGGTGACGGCACCGACGGTGACGGTGACCTGCTCCACCGCGCTGAAGAACTGGTTCGACGACGAGCCGGTGTAGAGGTCGACGAGCCCCTGGACCCACCATGTTCCCGGTGAGAGAGGGAGGACGTAGCGGCCGGTTGCGTCGGCGTACGCGTCGATCTCGCCGGCACAGGGGGACGCAGTCGGCGGCGCGGTGCACGCCCGGACTCCGGCCTGGACCCCGCCGCTCGGGGCGCCGATGACGGTCACGCTCCCGGTGACCGCGCCGACGGTCGGCACCTGGTACGGAACCGAGACGGCCTTCGAAGTGGTCTTCCCCGCCGCGACCTTCACCGTGGTCGGCGTCGGGTCGACGTACGTGGCCAGCACCGTCTGGTAGCCCGGGTAGAGCAGCCACTTCCCCGCGGTGAGCGTCGAGAGCACGTACCGGCTGAACGCCCCCTTGGCCAGTCGCGTCGGGGCGGCCGGCCCGTGGGCCGCCGGCGAGACGTGCTTCCGGTCGGCCGCGTACGCGCCGTACCCTGCGGGCCCCGAATACTCCTGGACGCACGTGATGTCAGGTTGGCCGCCGGACCACGGCGCCGAGATCGGGCACGCGAGGACCGTGTACGAGGTGACCGCGACGCCCTTCGGAAGTCCCGTCACGTGGACCGCGCCGCTCGCACCGCCGAGCGTCCGGTACGGGACGCTGAGCGCGACCGTGGTGACCTTGCTCTCCTTCACCTTCACGGTCATCGAGGGTCCGGGCACCCCGTTGTAGTACGGCGGCACCTCGTAGTACCCGGTGACCTGCCAGGTCCCCGTCGGGAGGAGGCCGACGAAGGTCGAGCCCACGTTCAGGTAGAGGTAGGAGCACGAGGTGGTCCCCGACTGGCACGCCAGCACCGCCTCCGGATCGGCGAACCCAGCGGGCGCGCCGGTCACGGTGAGCGTGCCGGTGAGGATCCCTTCGCCAGGTAGGACGAACGGGGTCGTCACGTTCACCGTGTACGAGCCGCCGCCCGCCACCTTGACCGACATGCCGGCGTTCGCGTTGTACGTGCACGAGTACGTGAAGCAGAAGCCGGGGTACACCGTCCAGGTGCCCGGGGGCAGCGTCGCGACCTTGTACGTGCCGGTGTCGCCGCTGCTCGATGCGTACTCCTGCACGCAGGCGATCGAGACGGATCCGCCGGTGTAGGGCGCGAACGACGGGCACAGCAGCGCCTCGACCTCGGTGACGGAGACGCCCGACGGCACGCCGGTCACCGTGACGGACCCCGAGACGGTGGCGGGCTGCCGGTACTGCACGGACACGTTGCGGACCACCGCTCCACCGGCCGGAACCGTCACCACGTGCGCGGCGCCGATGAACGCGCCGCCGTACGGGGCGAGCTCGTAGAAGCCGGCCACGACCCAGCTGCCCGCCGGCAGGCTGAGCGAGTAGGTGCCGCCGCTCGAGAGCACGTAGTCGGGAGTGGCGCAGGCCAGGCCCGTGGCACCCCCGACAGGACAGGCGCCCGCACCCTCGTAGGGCGCGACGAACCCCGAGGGCGCACCCGTGATCGTGATCTTGCCGCTCACCACCCCGGGACCGGTCTGGCACGCGCTCGACGATCCGCTGCTCGACGAGCCACTGCTCCCGGAGCAGCACGAGCTGCTCGAGCTCCCGCTGCCGCCTGAGGTGCAATTGCCGGAGCTCGCCAAGCGGCTGCCGAGTGAGGAGAGCCCGATGCCGGACGCGACCTCCGGAAGGACCGTGACCAACAGGACGAAGCTCGCCGCCGCCACCACCGCGAGGCGAAGCCACTGCTTCCACCGCTTCATTGCGTTCCTCCCGTTCCGCCTCGGTCCAGGCACGACTGTTCGGCGCTCACCGCTACACGTGCGGCGCGGGCGACGGAAGAGCTCCGCGCGCTCCGTCACGGCGTGGCCAGATACGGACCACTCGGAGTGAAACCCAGCCGCACCATCGCCACGGGGCGTGGGATCACCGGACCGGGATCGTTCGCGCGGAACGGGTTGTAGAGGAGGTAGACGTCGGGCCCGTCGTGGAAGAGGGACGACTCCCCCGGCCCGAGCCCCTGCAGGTTCGACCCGAGGAAGGGTCGGGGATCGGTGTCCGCGCATGGTCCGAACGGACTCTGGCAGGCGGCGACCCCGATGCCGTACAGGGTCGAGTCGTACCAGTTGCCGGAGAAGAACAGCCAGTAGGTGCCCCACGCCTCCACCATGTCGGGAGCCTCGACGATGGTGCCCTCCCAGGGCTGCGTCGGGCCGAAGATCTTGACCGGCGAGCCGAGGAGGCGCCGCCCGTCCTGGCGCAGGTCCTGCGCATAGACGCCGGTCGGCCCGTTCTGGTCCGGACCGGGTACGGAGGGGTTCGCGTTGTCCTCCGACTTCCAGAGCATGACGAGCCGATGGCCGGTGTCGACGAAGACGCGTGCGTCGATCGAGCCGCGATGATCGAGCTGGCAGATGAACGGCGACTGCGTCGCGACGAACGGGCCGGTGGGCGAGCGCGAGAAGGCGGCACCGATGCAGTGGGTGGGCGGCTCGACACCGCGCAGCAGCGACGTGAAGTAGAGCGCCCAGCCGCCCGCGACGCGCTGCACGTCGGGTGCCCAGGTCAGGCCCGGTGCCGCCCACGACGGCAGACTCGGGAGCGCATCGATCGCCGCGCCCCAGTGCCCCGGGCGGCCGATCCAGAGCGGCACGTTGCGGAAGCTCGTCCCCTGGCTCGCGTAGAGATAGTCCCGACCGTCGACCCGGACCATGAAGGGGTCGGTGGGATCGGGTCCGCGGAGGATCATGCGAGCGGGGGCGTACGGGGTCCGGGAGTGGGGCGGTGCCAGATTGCGCACGGTCGGGACGCTCGCCGCCTGGTCGGCGGTCCCGATGAGGAGTTGGACGGCCACCACGGCGACGACGGCGAGCACCAAGAGCGACGGGACGAGCGCGCGCCGCTGCGTGACCCCTGAGGACGACTCCTCGCTCCCCGCGAGCTCGTGCACGGCGGGGCGCGTGGCGGCGAGCCCGGCGGTCACGCCTCCGATGACGGCGAGCGCGGGCAGCAGCCAGCCGAAGTCGACGACGCCGGCGACGGCGAACGCGAGGATGCCGCCCATCGCACAGCTCGCGAGCAGGTCGCGACGTCCCACCGCGGATGCGACCGCCGCACCGGCGCTCACGAGGAGGGCGGCGCCGAGCAACCCGCCGTCGGCGAGCACCGTGAGGTACGCGTCGGGAGCGAAGCCCGGCTCCACGTCGACCGCCGGCCGTGCCACGCTCATCCGAGGGGGCCCGACCCCGGTGACCGGCGAGGAGCGCCACGCGCTCGAGGCCGACGACCAGGCGAGCGTCTGGCTCTGGTCGGCCGGCTGGCGGAGTGTCGGGATCCCGGGGGGCCGGACGAGGAGCACGACCGCGGCCGCCGCGACGACCACGAGACCGGCCGCGCCCACGGTCCGGCCGAGGATGCCGGGCGTTTCGTGTGCCTCCCGCCGGAGGAGCGAGGCGGCGACCGCACCGGCCGCGACCGCAGCGGACGCCCACGGTGCCCGCGCTCCCGACGAGGCGTTGAGCGTCGCCGCCCCCGCGAGCGTTCCTGTGGCGATCGGCCACAGGGCAGCCGTCCAGCGGCGCCACGGGACGACCGTGGCGGCCGCCGCGAGGGCGAGCAGCTCCCATGGGCTCCGCGACGCGACGAGGCCGGCGACGCACAGGCACACCGCGAGCCGGACGGGCCGGGCGCGCACCTCGAAGGCCATCGCGACGGTCAGTGCGACCACCGAGAGGAGCGCTGCGCCGCCGGGATAGGTCAGCGTCGTGACCTCGTGCCAGAGGCCGCCGGTGCGCTGCGCGTACGGCTGCCACCGCAGGAAGGTGCCCGCAACACCGGCCGCACCGCTCAGCGCACCGATCCCCACGACGGCCGTCGCGACCCACTGCCGATCGCGGTCGTCGAGCAGGCGGACGACGAGGAATGCGGCACCGAACCCGAGGATGGACGCGCCGAGCGGGAGGAAGGTGGCACCGCTCCCCGTCCGCTGCGCACGGACGAACCACCAGAGCGCCAGCGCGCCCAATGCCACCGCGACGAGCAGACCGGGTCGGTCCCTCCCACGCCAGAGCGCGATCCCCGCGAGCGGCAGCGAGACCATGGCGATCCCGAACGCGTCCCTCGGGTAGAAACCGCCCTGGCGGACGATCGCGCCGGCCGCGATCCCCACGACGACCGCGGCGAGCGCGGCCGTCGCGACCAGTGGTCGCGCCACCGCCCCGGGTTCGCCGCCCGCCTCCGCGGTCCGGACCTCGGACGGCTCGTCGGTGAGCGTCACGGCGTCTCGAGCGTGGACCCGACGACGGACGGGTTCACGTGCGGCCGGGGCCGTCGGACGTGTTCGGTGGTGCGCACGTGGACTCCTCGGCCAAGAGCATCCCATGTGCGCCGGTGCCCAGCTGCGCAGGCGGGCGTCCGATCGGCTCGCCCGGCGCACGGATGAGTAGGGTGACTCCGACCCACGCGGGAGCTCCGACGCGCGCGGTACGTGTCCGGCCGACCCGCAGACCTCCACGACGTGCGCGACCGACCGGCAGCCCACCGCCCCCCGCTTCTCGCCACGGCGACGATCGTGCTCGTCGGTGCGGCGTCGCTCGCGGGGATCGTGGCCGTGCGGCACGGGCCGCCGTCGGGGGGCGACACGGTGCCGCTCACCACGGCGACCTCCGCACTGGCCGCGGGCGACCTGCGACGGACGGCAGATGTCACATCGCTCCCGGACCCTCCCGGGTACGCGCTGCTCACCGCGCCGTTCGTCGCCGCGCTCCCGTCGCAACTCGGGGCCGCCTCGTGGTGCACCCCTGCGGCCCGCATGCCCGCGCCGCCGACCGGTGCCCTGCGCGATCCGACCTTCGCGAGCGACCTGGGTGAGTGCGGCGTTGCGGCCCGACGGTCGGACGGAACCCTCGGTCCCCCGCTCCCGCCCTGGTACCGCTCACAGGGGGTGCTTGCTCTTCTCGCATGGGTGGTCCTCGCCGTCGGCGGGCTGTCCCTGCTCCGTGCGAGCGGCGCGGACACGCTCGCACGGCAGATCGGACTCGTCGCGTTCCTGGTCGTCCTGCCGTCGGCGAGCAGCGCGGTCGTGCAGCTCTTCCACCCGCAGGACATCCTGAGCCTCGGACTCGGTCTGGCCGGAACAGCCGAGTCCCTCCGGCGGCGGTGGGTGCTCGCCGGCGTGCTCTTCGGGCTCGCATTCCTGACCAAGCAGTTCGCGGTCCTCCTCGCTCTCCCCGCGGTCGCCGCCGCACCCGGCGCCGGGGCGAGAGGACGGCTCACGATCGCGGCGCTCGTGACGTTCGTCATCGGAATCGCACCGTTCTTCGCCGTCGCGCCCCATGCGACGCTCGCCGACCTCAGCGGATTCAGCGCGGGCGGCGCGCAGTCGGGCGCCACCGTGCTCACGCTGGCAGGGGTGACAGGCGACGCGGCATCAGCGATCGCGCGCGATCTCCCCGTCCTCTTTGCGCTCGGCGTCTGCCTGTGGGCCGGATGGCGCCTCGGTCGTGCGCTGCTCGAGCCGGTCCCGCTGGTGGCCCTCACGCTCGCGTGCGTCGGAAGCCGCCTCGTCTTCGAGTCGGTCGTCTTCCCCTACTACCTGCTCGCGGCCAGCGTCGTCTTCTTCCTGCTGGACCTCGCCGCGAAGCGGCTACCGGTGCGATCGCTCGCCTGGTGCGCGACGGCCGCCTTCTTCGTCGCGCTCCGTCCAGGCAACCATGGGATCGGGGCCGTCGGCACGCTCCTGCTGGCGCTCGCCGCGGTGGCCGCCGGCTTCGTCGACCTCGTTCCCCGAGAGGTCGCGCTCGCCGTCGAGGGGTGACGACCCTGCCGCCCGGGCCGGCGGCGACCCGGGACGCCACGTGCGTTGCGTCAGCTGTAGTCGACCGTGCCCGTTCCCGGCGTGCCGATCGCGAACGCGAGCCCACGGAGCGGCGCACCCTCCTCGGTCGGCCAGATGCTGTGCGTCGTGTCCGGCGGGGTGTAGACGAGGTCGCCCTTCCCGACCGGTCGCTGCTCGTCGGCGATCTGCATGATCCCCTCGCCGGCGAGGATGTAATAGAACTCGTGGGTCGGGTGCGAGTGCGGATCCACTGCCCCGCCCTTCGCGATCTCCCACTCGCTCACCAGCTCGAGGAAGCCGCCGTCGGTCGCGTGACGCATCTCCTGCGGCGGGACGAGCCACCAGACGGGCGTGGTCCCGTTGTGCTCGATGGTCGGGGTGAGCTCGTCAGCCGATCGGACGTCCATGGGATCCTTCCTCTCTCGGGCCGCGCACCCGGGTGCTCGAAGCGGGCGAGCGTGCGGCGCACGGGCAACAGTACCGGGAGCGGACCACGTGGTCCCGGCCCCCGCGGCAGTGCTCAGTCCACGCAGTCGTAGACGATGGAGACCCGCGTACGGATGCAGCGGACGGCCTCCTCGAGCGCGCGATGGTCCGCCACGCGGCCGCGTACCGTCACCACGTGGCCGTCCGTGCCCTCGCGCCAGTCGACCAGGTCGCCGGGCCGCCGGTTCAGGTGGACCTGCTCGACACCGCAGGTGTCGCAGAGGTCGTCGAGCCCGTCGATGCGCACGACACGCCGGGCGGCGATCGGCGCCTGCAGCATGAGCCAGAAGCCCACCCCGTCGCAGGGAGCCGAAGCGGTGACCTCGGGGCGCGCTCCTGCAGCGACCTGGCACGCGGCCCGGAAGAGATTCACGTCACTGACGCTCGCCAGCACGAACGGGGGACGCCCCCCGAGCCGCCCGTTGACCTCCACGAGTCGGAGGCCGTCCGGCGTGCGTTTGATCTCCGTGTGGAGCACCGCATCGGTGATGCCGAGGCAGTCGATGGCGGCGTCGACCAGCGCGAGGCACTCCGCCTCGATTCGCGGCTCGACGACGGCCGGGATGAAGTTGCCGGTCTCGCGGAACGGCTCGGCGAGGGGGAACCGGCCGGTCAGCGCGACGTGGGTCACGTGTCCCCGCGCGACCACCGACTCGACGGAGAGATAGCTCGCGCACCAGTCCGGCAGCGACGGCGCGTCGGGAAGGTACTCCTCGACCAGGCAGTCCTGGCTGCGCGCATGGTCTGCGAGCAGTACGGGGAGCTCGTCGGGAGACTCGAGCCGTGCCATCCCGCGGCTCCCGGTGCCCACCGCCGGCTTGAGCACCGCCGGATAGGTGATCCGCTGTGCGAGGTCGGCGATCTCGGGAGCCGTGAGGCCGGACGAGACCGGCCAGAAGGCCGGTCCGGGGATGCCCGCCCGGTCGAGCGCGGCCCGCTGCCGCCGCTTGTCGACGAGGACGGCTGCGACCTCGGGTGTGTGATACCGGAGGTCGAGCCGCGCCGCGAGCGCCGCCGCGGCCTCGAGCTCGGCGTCGACGAATGCGACGACTCCGTCCGGGCGCGCGTCCGCCAGTCGGCGCGCCGATGCATCCGGGTCGAGCCCGGTGACGTCGACGACCGTTCCGAGCCGCTTGAGCAGCCGGATGGTCGCCTCGTCCGCCACCACGTCGTCGTCCACAACCCACAGGAGCTCTGCGGCGTCCCCCACCTCCTCGACGAGGTCGAGCGGGAAGAAGGAACCCGGGTGGTGGAGCACCGCGACCCGCGGGCGCATCAGAGCTCCTTGCGGACGAGCAGCGACTGGCTCATGGCCTGCAGCGCACGGTCGTTGTTGACCATGAGCGGGGCCGCATTCGCGTCGCGCACCAGTCGTGCCATGCTCGTCGACCCCTGGTTCCGGTAGCCGGCGAGGCCGCAGATCGCGGACGCGCGGCGCACCACGTCGAGCACGAGCGTGGAGGACGAGAGCTTGAGGTAGTCCATGCGGGTCGAGAACCCGAGCGTCTCCACCTCGGGCGTGTCCTTGGCCGACTCGTACCGCGCCGCGCCGCCGGAGATGACCTCGCGGAGCTGGTGGAGCACCACGCCGAGCTCGGCCAGCCGGAGTCCACCGGTGGCGAGCGCCGTCCCCGACGGGTCCTTGCGCACTTTGCGGGCCTGGGCACGCGCCGCCTCGTGCGCCCTTCGGGCGGCGGCTTCGGCGATGCCCAGCCATACGGAGCTCAACAGCACCGCGCTGACCGGGAGCGACGTGCGGACGAACGCCTGCTGGTAGTCGGAGATCACGAGGTCGGCCGGCACCTCGGCGGTGAGGTGGTACGGCCGGCTGCAGGTCCCGCGTAGACCGAGGGTGTCCCATTCGCCGGTCGCCTCGAGCGTGACGCCCGGTCGGAGGCAGACCGCCATCGACTGGTCGTGCGAAGGGCTCGACGCTCCGCGGCGGGCCGTCACGAGGATCCCGTCGGCGTGCTCGCCGTACGAGACGGTCGACGCCTGCTTGTCGAGGTGAAAGCCGCCCTCGGTCGGCTCGAGTGCGCACGTGCTCGCCCTTCGCTCACCCTCGAGCCCGACCTCGCTCGCCGCGTTGGCCAGGAGGAGCGACCCGGACGCCACGCGGTCCACCACCTCCGCGATCGCATCGGTCTCCCCGTGGCGCAGCAGCACTCCGACCTGGATGTGGTGCATCGCGAGGATGAGCCCGCTCGAGGCGCACGACTCGGCGAGCGCAGTGACCGCGGCCGACACCTCGGGCATCGTGGCTCCGGCGCCACCTCGCTCCGTCGGCACCAGCGCGCCGAGAAGTCCCCGCGCACGAACCTCGGCCATCGTCTCGGCCGGGAAGCGCGCGGCGGCGTCGACGTCGTCGGCCCAGGTTGCGGCCGTCCCCTCGCCGATCGTCCGCGCCACTGTGACAAGCTCGACGCCGGACATCGTTCGGACGAGGTTACCGTCCCCCGCCACGCGCCCCCGGTGCGGCCGCGGGCATGGCAGGTCGGGCGGCGTCGTGCATGTCCGGGTCGACCAGTCGTGGTGAGGGGGAGCCGTGCCTACCGTTCCGTCCGTCGATCGGCGCTCCGTCGCCGTCCGGGAGCCCTGACGTGGCCGCAGCCGGACGTGTTGCGGGCAAGGTCGCCATCGTCACCGGTGGTGCCGGAGGCATCGGCGCAGCCACGGCGCGTGCGCTCGCCAAGGAGGGCGCAGGGGTCGGCGTCGTCGACGTCGACGGCTCCGGTGCGGAACGGGTCGCGGCCGAGATCGCGGCCTCGGGTGGAGACGCAATCGCCGTCGCGGTCGATCTCTCCGAGGAATCGGGCGCAGTGGCGGCCGTCCGCAGCGTGGTCGACCGTTTCGGGCGGCTCGACGTCCTGCACAACAACGCCGCCCTCACCGATTCGGCCTTCCTCGCACGCGACACGCCCGTGACCGAGCTGGACCTCGAGGTGTGGGAGCGGACCCTGGCCGTCAACCTGACGAGCCAGATGCTGACCTGCAAGCACGCGATCCCCGAGATGGTGCGGAGCGGCGGCGGCTCGATCATCAACATGTCGTCCGGTGCGTCGATGAAGGGCGACCGGACGCGCACCGCATACGGCGTCTCGAAGGCAGGGGTGAACACCCTGACGATGTACGTGGCCGCCTCCCACGGCCACCAGAACATCCGGGCGAACGCCATCGTCCCCGGGCTCATCATCACCGACGCGGTCCGGGCCCACCTCTCCGACGAGATCCTGAGCGGGCTGGGCCGGGCGATCCTCACGACCCGTCTCGGCGAGCCCGACGACATCGCCAACGTGGTGGTCTTCCTCGCGTCGGACGAGTCCCGGTACATCACCGGGCAGCTGCTGTCGGTGGACGGCGGCATGTCCGCGCACGTCGGGAGCGCCGGCCACGACGGGTGAGCCGGGCTGCCAGGTCAGTCGAGCCGAGCCGGCGCGGCTCAGGTGAGGGACAGGAGGGTCGACTCCACTCGGTCGACCATCCGCTCCAGGGTGAACGCCGACCGGACCCTGGACGTGCATCGATCGGCGAGCGCCGGCTCCCGCTCTCGCCACCCTCTGAGCTCGGAGAGGCGGGCGGCGAGGCCGCGGACGTCCCCGCGTTCGACGAGGAGGCGCTCGAGCGGACCCACCAGGATCTCCGGGATACCGCCCACCCGCGTGGCGATCACCGGACGCCCCGTCGCGAGCCCCTCGATGACCGACCGCCCGAAGGGCTCGTCCCAGACGGACGGGACGACGGCCACATCCGCCGCGTGGAGCGGGGTCACCACGTCGCGCCGTGCGGGGAGGAAGACCACGTCGTCGTCGGCGAGTCGACGGAGCCGCGAGAGATGGGCTCCGCCGTCGCGGTCGACGACCGACGATCCCACGACGAGCAGCCGCGCGTCCTCCGCCTCCCGGTCGAGCGTGCGCCACGCCTCGAGGAGGACGTCGACCCCCTTCTCGGCGTCGAGGCGTCCGACGTAGGCGACGACGAAGGCCTCCGGTGGGAGTCCCAGCGCGCGCCGGGTCGCGGCACGCTCCTCGAGACCCCCGACGGGGTACTCGGCCGGGTCGATCCCGTTGTGCACGACCTCGACCTTCGCAGGGTCGAGCCCGTCGGCCAGCCACGGTGCCGCGACGAACCGGGAGATCATCAGAAACCGGTCGACGTGGCGATTGAGGAGGTCGATCCGCCGCGCACCGAGATCGGCATACCCGTGCTCGTGCAACACCACGGGCCTGCGCGTGGCAATGCCCGCCGGGATCGCCCACCCGCTCGCGAGGACCCGGTTGCCGTAGAAGACGTCGGGTCGGTGCCGCGCCGCGGCCCAGATCGCTGGCGCAAGCTGCGCCTGCGCGAGCAGGCGACCCCGTCGTCCCAACGGGAAGGAGTAGTCGAGGTGGTCCAGCTGGGTGACCAACGCGCAGTACGACCGGTACTCGGGGAGCAACGAGCCGGACTGCTCGTAGAGGAGGTGCACCAGGTGGCCCCGGTGCGCGAGCTCGCGGCCGACCTGGAGGACGTGCATCTCGAGCCCGCCAGTCGGTGAGGTCAGCTGGACATTGGTGACCAGCTTCATCCTTGCCACTCACACCCGGACGACGGGGCGGCGGCACCGCGAGAGGGAGGGGTGTCCGGCGCCCATGGGACTTGCCGCCGAAGCACGACCATCACGGCATTTGATCAGGTTGCCATCACCCACAGCCTCGCCGGGCATGGCCCGACGGATCGGCGCGCTCACCGGCGCCGATCTGACGGGTGAGCCGCGCGGTCAGGCCGGTCAGGCCGATCCGAGGATGTACTCCCCCGTCGCGGGGTGATGGGTCCACCCGCTCGCGGCCTGCGTGCCGCCGTCCACGTGCAGGGTCTGGCCGGTGACGTAGCTGGAGAGCGTTCCCGCGAGGAACACCGCGGCGCCGGCCATCTCGTCCACGTGGCCCGCGCGGCCCATCGGCACGTTCAACCCGAAGCGTTCCTCGGCGCCGGGCGGCGCCACCGCCTGCATGCCCTCGGTGAGGGTGATGTCCGGCGCGAGGGCATTGACCCGGATGCCGTGTGGCGCGAGCTCGAGTGCAGCGGTCTTCGTGAAGTTGATCACCCCGGCCTTGGCGGCGGCATAGGCCGCGTAGCCGGGAGCGGCCCGGACCCCTTCGATGGAGGTCACGTTGATGACACTCCCTCCGATGCCGGCCTCCACCATGGTCCGGGCGACCCGCTGGGTGCACACGATGACGTGCTTGAGGTTCGCCCGATAGAGCGCGTCGAATCCCTTCTCCGACGTCTCGAGCAGTGGTGAGAGGAAGACGCCACCGGCGTTGTTCACCAGGATCGACACGGTGCCGAGCTCGGCGGTGGTGCGGGCCAGGGCGTCGTCGACGGCGCCGCTGTCGCGCACGTCGGTTGGGATCCCCAACCCTCCGACCTCGGCGCCGGCCGAGGCGGCGGTTCCGGGATCGAGCTCCCAGACGGCCACCCGCGCCCCGAAGGCGGCCAGCCCGCGGGCGATCCCCCGCCCGATGCCGGCGCCGCCGCCGGTCACCACCGCGACCCGGTCGGTGAGGAGAACGGAGGAAGGATCCATGGACGCGGCTCTCTCCATCGCTATAGGTTCGCTGCCGGAACGTTCGCCACCGCGGCGGAAGCACGACCGGGTCCTCCGGTCGAGGGGGAGTGTATGCCACGGATCGAACCCATTCCCATGGACCAGCTGGCCGAAGAGCCCCGTCGCATCATCGAAGAAGGTGTGGCCGACGGCACGTACGCGACGCCGATCCCCCTCCAGATGTTCGCCTACCGGACGGCGCAGATCATCCAGACCAACATGGCCCGCAGTGCCTGGGGTCGCAACAGCCTCCTCGGAGGTAGGGTCCTCGAGCTCATCCGCATCCGGAGCGCCCAGCTGGGCGAGTGTCAGCCGTGCATGCAGTCCCGCAAGCACGACTCGATCACCGACGACGACGTTGCCTGCCTTCTGTCACCGGGAGCCTCGGGCTTCACCGACCAGGAACGGATGGCGATCGAGTTCCTCGACCTCCTGTCGGCCGACCACCACGCCATCGACGACGAGATGTACCGCCGTCTGGGCGAGGTGTTCACCGCGGCGCAGATCATCGAGCTCGGGTTCACCTGCGCCACCTCGATGGGCACCCACCGGTTCATCCACACGCTCGATCCCTACGGCACCGCGCCGCCGGTCATCCGCTACGACCCCGACCAGGTGGACACGGCCCATCCCGACACCGGGTCGGGGCCCTCCGAGGGATGAGCGAGACCGTCCTCGTCACCGGCGCCACCGGACTGGCCGGTGCCAACATCGCAAGGCTCCTGCTCGAGCGGGGGGACGCGGTCAGGGCGCTGGCGCGGGATGGTGCCGACACCGATCCGCTGGTCGACCTCGGCGTCGACGTCGTCACCGGTGACATCACCGACGCGGACGACGTGCTCCGTGCCGCAACGGGCTGCGATTCGGCGATCCACTGCGCCGCCCTCCTGGGCGGGGCGAGCCAGGACCTCGAGCTGTTCCGCGCGGTCAACGTCGGCGGCACCAAGCACGTGCTCGACGCCGCCGAGGTGATCGGCATGCGCCGGGTGGTGGCGGTCAGCACCGGGACCTTCTTCGACACCTCGAGTGGTCTGGAGCGGGAGGACGCGCCGGTCTCCACGCAGCCCAGCTCCGACCCGTACACGATCACGAAGATGGCCGCCTTCGAAGACGCCATGGCCCGTGCCGCGGCCGGCATGGACGTCGTCTCGACCCATCCGGGCGCCATCTACGGTCCCTCGCCGGTGGTCAGCAACGCACTCGGTCGGACCAGCTTCAACCGGGTCCTGCTCTCGGGTCTCCGCCAGAAGATCCAGTCCTACCTCTGGTTCCCGGTGAGCTGGGTGTTCGCCGACGACATCGCTCGCGGATGCATCCTGGCGCTCGACCGCGGCGTGGCCGGCGAGCGGTACATGCTCGACGGCCGTCCCGAGGACGTGGTCAGCACGGCCGAGGCCTGCACCCGGATCTGCGAGCTCGCTGGCATCGACCACAAGGTCGCCGACATCGAGCCCTCCGACGATCCCGAGTTGGCGAAGGTGTTCGGTGCCACGTTGGTGGCCATCGCGGCGAAGGCGGCCGAGGAGTCGCCCGTGCGGCGCCCGCTCGCAGCGTCGAAGACGTACCAGCGTCTGGGCTACGACCCCATCGGCCTCGACGAGGGACTCGTTGCCACCGCCGCGTGGCTCCGCGAGCTGGGCAAGTTCTAGACGCGGCGAGCGCCCTCGTCGGCTACACCCCGACCAGCTCCGCGAAGTGGGCGAGCGAACTGCTTACTGGTCTTCCGGAGGGAACGGCAAGAAGCCGATCTGCTCCCGGACGTCGTCGGAGCCAGCCGACCAGTCGTGGGTGAGCCAGACGGGGGCACGGAACGAACCCCTCATCTACTGAACCCGGTACCAGACAGTCGGCTTCCGAGCCTCGAACCCGTCGCGCGCACTCACGTGTACAGGGTGCCCTCCTGACAGAAACAGAGGTCGTTCCCCCAGGGGTCGACCACGTAGAACGGGCGCTCTCCCACGGCCGTTGTCGAATCTCACCTCCAGGCTCGCCGAGCACGGCAAACGGAGCGAGCACCTCCAGGGTGGATGCGCGACGGTGCACCTCCTCGACGACGTCGACAGCGATGGCGAGGGACTTGGGTCCGGGGTGGGCTACGAGCCCTCCTTGCGAGACATCGATCACAGCGAGGATGACACCTCCGCAGTCGAAGTAGTGGCGCGCACCGGGTTGCCGTGTGCCTTCCTTGCCGAGCAGTTGCCGCTACAGGCTGGTGGCCGCATCGAGGTCGGCGACCTCCATGGTGAAGCGGGACAATCTCGGAGCTGTCGTCACGGCAGGACTCATCTTTTCGCTTCCGCCTGCGCTTCACGTCTCGCTTCGGTCAAGCCCCACGTCGGCCACTCATCCGTCTCCGAAACGCCCGGTGACCAACGATCCGGCATCGCATTGGACCCGCCACTCCCATCATTTCGAAGGGATCCTGACCAATCGACATCGATATGCTGCCAGCGTGAGTACAAGCTCGCCGGCGGAGCTGGTGACATCGAACGAGGTCATCGACACCGTTCTCGCTCGGTATCGCGAACAGCTCGGAAGCGAAGCCCGCGCATATCGACACCACGTTTATCGGGGCTTGAACTTCCAGCTTCGACTCCTCGATGCGGCACCATCCAATCTGTTGGCTCTCGCGTGGGTCTGTCACGACCTTGGCCTTTGGACCGCGCACACCCTGGACTACATCCCTTCCTCTGTCCAGATCGCCGAGGAACTTGCGCCAGAGTTCGGCGTGAACGACCTGGGCAGGTTGCGCATCATGATCGAGCTCCACCATCGCGTCCGACGGATCGCCGACCCGGTGGCCGAAGCCTTTCGACATGCTGACCGGACAGACGCGTGGAAGGGCGGTTGGCGGGGTCCGCTCCTCCAATCTGACATCGACCAGGCGACCCTGCACTTCCCCTATTGCGGTTTCCATCGCTTCTTGCGCCGCACCGTCATGGCTTATGCCATTCGGCATCCACTGCACCCGTTGCCGATGTTTCGCTGGTAGCTGCGGGTGGCAGTCCCAAGAGGCTGAGCCTCCGACGAGTGCTCCCTGAGGTCGCTCGCCGCAAGGTACCGAGTTGACGTCCTCGAGCTCACGTCGGCCTCAAGAGTTGAGTGTCGCTGCCGATCCGAACACGATCGGCGCGACCACCCACGCTCCCCCAGCACCTCCAGCAACCACCACGCAGAGCCGCGTGCATGGTTGTAGAGAGGACGTGTCGTATGGCTTCGACGGTGCGGAGGCGTGAACGGTGAAGTCGGTCGACCCAGACCGATCGTTGCCGGTGATGATGAACGGCTGAGCCGCGAGCTGCGGACCGCAGCCGACGTCGTTTGCATCCTCCGCGCTGTCGCACTCGGAGAGCCAGACCTTGCCGCTCGCCCCGAACCCCTTCACTGACACCCTCACCACCTGTCCATCAACGAGCCCCTCACTGGGAGTCACCGTTACGGAAGGGTTGTCCACGGTCTGTGCGGGTACGCGTGGAGGTGCGCCACACGGCCAGAGGACCCCAAGGTTCACCGGACTGGTCGCTGCCGTGGTGAGGAGGATCTGGTAGCCGCGCGTCTCACCGGGGCGGTAGAGCAGGAGAGATGAAGGGGTCGATCCACCGGTCCTTCCGGTGCTGAAGCCCCCGATGACGTACCCACGGATGGTGTTGTCCAGCCAGTTGACGAAGACGAAGGCCTTCGCTGGGAGGCCGGTGACCTGCACATCCATCGAGATGTGGCCAGACGCGCCGTCGTAGTCGATCACTCCTCTGAGGGGCTGCTGAGCGCAGAAGTACTCCTGGCCACCGAATCCATTCCCCACTGGGGTTGCCACGCCGAAAGAGGGAATGGTCGTCTTGGTGGTACTGGTTGTCGCACCCGAGGACGGCGAGGTGGCCGAGCTGCAAGCGGCCAGAGCGATCGCGACGATCACGATCGAACCTGCGGTTGTCCGCCGAGCCCGGGCTCGTGGAACTCTCACACTTCGATTGTCCCAGTCGCGCCCCGGAGGAGCGCGTCGTAGGCATCCCCACCCATCGAAGGGTCGTGTCAGAAGTCGCCACACGGGGCACCACCCTTGATCTCCCAGAGGGGCGTCGCCGGATTCGTCCCGAAGAAGCTCAGCAGGAGTCGGTCGCCGGGGATCGTGCCGCGCACCGCGATGCTGCCGTCGTGCGCCATGCCGAAGTCCGAAGCCGGGTACAACGGACGAACCTGGGCAAGTGTCATCGTGAGCGTCGCCCCGGTCGCCGTCCGCAGAAGTGGCGTGTTGGGCTTGGGTACCGACGTCGTCGCGCCGAGCAACGTCTGGGGACCATTGAGATAGCGATACCCCGCGAAGGTGCCGCCGGAGAACTCGAGAGAGAGGTCACCCCAGTGGACTTCGGCTCTCCCATGACATCCGCCGTCACCGATCGCGAGGGGTGCACCGAGGGAGCCGGTCATCGTGGCAATCGCACGTGCCTGGGACTCACCGACCGTCACCGTGCCCACCCCGTCCGGACCGAGGACGATTCCCGCGGTCGGAGCGACACTCGACGAGGTCGCATGGGGCACCTCGGTCGCCGTCGTCGGCGATGACGAACGGGCGGCGTGCTCCGAAGCGCTGACCCCGCAAGCAGCCACGAGGGCGGATATGACCAGGACTGCCACGATCGACGTCCCTCGCGTTCGACGGCGGTCGATTCGCCGGGTGACGCTCACCTGTCCCTTCAACCCTGGCCGTAGTTGTGGATGAGCCATACGCCAGCCGGATTCCGTGTCATCTCGATGTTCCAGAACGCGTCGGGGTTGCCCTCCATCGATGACGTCGACTCGTGGAAGCTGCAATGGACAGTGGCGTCGATCCCTGTCTGGTCGACCAACTGGCACAGAAGGTTGCTGAACGTCGACATCCGCGCGACGTCCGCGTTCGACCAGGACGTCCACATCGAGTGCCGTACGAAGTGTGCACGTACTGCGGGGCCGTTCTTGGCGTTGATCGCGCTGAACCACGCCAGAGCTGTCTGCACCGGTGTCTGCGAAGTGGGCGAGGTAGTCCCCGCTCCCGACTGTGTCGTGGAGCACCCGGCGAGCACGAAGCCCAAAACGAGGACCGCGGTCGACAATCGTCGAGATCGCGCGCCGAACACGCCGCGATCCTTCCACGTCACGAACAACCCCAGGGCGTCACGTTTGGATCGTGGAGCCGGAAGCGCAGTGCTTTCTCGCCGAAGCACTCACCATCGCTCGCGGCAACCTCGAGGTGCTTCACGACCACGAAACCACCACGATGCGCAGCAACAAGCGTTGACCCATTTTGCAGGCCTGCCGGCGACATTTCGGTCCATGAGGGAACTGACCCACGATGCGGAGCACACCGGGAACCGCATGATGCTGGTCGCCCTCGTGCTGGTCGCCCTCGGATACGAACCTCCCGACCGGGCACCGCCGGGAGTACCCCGGTTCATCGATGAGGGTGACCCGAACAAGCGCCCGTCTCCGCTACCGCCGGAGCCGATCCTGACGTGATTGAACCTCCACGTGGGCCTGCATCTCTCCCGAGAGCGACGGCAAGGGCCTCTCCACCGAATCAGGCTCTCCCTACACTTGGCGGATGCCCACACCAGTTGGTCCGGTCCCGATCGACCCCGACGATCCCGACTTCTGGAACTGGGACGAAGACCACGATGACGACCTCCGTCCAAGCCGACGAATCTGGCGCATCTTCGTCGTGGGCATCGTTGTGGTGGGCCTCCTGCTCTTGCTGTTCGCCAGCATCCTCTGAGAAACATTCGGCGAGCTCGTTGCCTCAGCCGCGCGCGAAGGCCGGTCACGACGGCAGATGATCTCCCCTGTGGTGCTCGTCGTAGATGCCGAACGCCCCACTCGCATCGACCGGATCGGGCATACCCGCCCGCGTCGCCGAATTCTCCCATTTGGACCATTTGCGAGAATCACGGCAACCAACCGGACGCGTCGGTTGTCGGTGTAGGTGTGGAGCATGGCGAGGAGCGGCAATACCGACTAGCGGAAACCGACGTCGACGCCTACGTCCGTCTCTATCGGGCGGAGTATCCGGGCATGGTGCGTCTGGCCTTCACCCTGACCGGCGATGGAGGTGCCGCTGAGGACGTCGTCCAGGACGCGTTCGCCCTGCTCCAGCCAAGGTTCGGTCGCGTCGACAATCCGGGCGGCTACTTGCGGACCACGGTGGTCAATCTGTGCCGCAATCGCGAGCGGCGCTCGCAACGGGCCCGACGTGCTGACCACCACGTTCCGCATCCTGAGCTGTCGACGCTCGGTGCCAATGAGATGGCGGATGCATTGGCACGGCTCCCGTACCGGCAACGAGCGGTCCTCGTCCTCCGCTACTGGGCCGACTGGTCCGAGGTGGAGATCGCGTCCGCTCTCCGCTGTCGCCCCGGCACCGTCAAGGCGCTCGCGTCGCGCGCCCTGACCCGCTTGAGGAGGGAGATCATCGAATGAACGAAGCCGAACTCGAGGTCCACCTGCGCTCCACCCTGTCCGAGCTCGCTGGTGCGGCGCCACTTGCGCACCCTGACCATCCAAGGGGAGCGAGTACGGTCACGCCACGGCCGACGTCGGCATTTCCTGACTACAAGGTGCTCACCTTGCTCGCGTGCGCGGCCATTGTGGTCGCCGTCGTGGTCGTCGTCGGCATTCGTGCAGGAACCCACCGCGGCCATCCAGCGAAGCCGGTTTCGTCGACGACGTCACTTCCTCAGTCTGGCGTCATCGTCGTTCCCAACCTCCTTGGGTTGCCGACTATCCAGGCCGCCGGCGAGTTGCAGTCCGCGGGCCTCACCGACTCGATCGACAACCTCAACTGCGCGAGTTCACTCGCGGGTGGGCGTGTCGTCGGTCAATCTCCTCCAGCGGGGTTCCGCGCCGCACCCGGCAGCAGGATCAACCTCCGAATCTCGTGCACTCCGACCTCGACCACCATCACCTCGATTCCAAGCCTGCCGGGCGGCTCTTGAGCCCGAGCTCGGGAAGCGGTCGAGGTTCGCATTCCATCCACGTGCCCGATTCACTGCCTAGTTCAGGTGGTTGACGTCGCGCGAGCGGCTCAGGGCTCGGTCCCGCCTTCGACAGGCCACCAGGGGACGCCGTGGAGACGAGTCCGATTTCGGGTGCCCTCTCCCTCCACGTCGGTGACGCTGCCGATCGTGGGCGAGCCGAGTTCGGCATGATCAACCTTCGGCGACGGGCTTGTCGAACAACAGGATCTCCTCCTCGTCAGGGGGTTGAAAGATCATCGCCCACTCTTCAAAGTGAGCCCGTGTCATCGGAGATGCTGTCCACTCGCCCGACGCATTGCGGCGTTCGGCTCGCTCGATCAGCTGCTCCAAGGGCGCATCGAGGTAATGCAGTTCGACTCCCACCCCCAAGGCGCGCGCCCCGAGTCGCTTCTCATCCCGTTCGACTCGTGCCCAGTGGCCCCACTCCAAAATCACGCTCTGACCCTGGGCCAGCAGATCCTGGGAGAGCACCCACAGCTGACGTTCGAGACGCACTCGAAATGTCTCATCCCACACATCGGCACCCAACTGAGTCGTCCAACCGTCCTTGTCCAACCTGACGGCTGGGATCGTGGGTGCGAGTCGGCGGGCGAGAGTCGACTTACCCGAGGCTGGAAGTCCGCAGATCAGCACGAGCCTCGTCGATGACGTCGCCATGCACGACATCTAACATCAGTCTCCTCCCGCCCGGTGAAGGAAGCTTCTGCTGCGGTCCCTGCTGTGAGAGGGAGCGTCGCGGGCAGTGCGCTCGCCCTTGCCGGCGTGCTCCTCATCGTCGCATCGCACCGAAACCAATTCGGCTGACGGGCCCGGTTCGTAGCGGGCCATTCCCGAGGGCCCCACGACGCCGGGAACCTGGGGCTGCCACGCGGACTGATCATCTTGCCGATCGCTGCGGCACGACGTCGGCAGCCTAATCACGACTTCCAGGCCAACCCGTGGCGTCGAACACTGCAACCGGGTCGAGGAAGTCTCGCCACCGTGTGACTTTGCCGTCCTTGATCGTGACGATCGAGACAAACCGGTTGTCGTACGGACGGCCCGTCTGCACTGATTCGCCGTGGACCTCGTACTCGAGGACCACGACTGACGCCTCAGGATCTCGATAGATACGGAGATTGTCGGCTTTGTGCACCGTCAAGAAGGTGTCATAGTCGCCGTACAGGTCGATGATTTCTTGTCTGCCTTCGACCCGCTTGGGATAGCCGGGCACCGAGATGACGTACTCGAAGACGACGTCGTCGGCCAGCAGATCGAAGTAGTCCTCGCCATCGACGAGGCCATTCAGCCCCTCTCGAACGATGCGGAAGAAGGGGCCATCAGCTCCAAAATTTGAGCCGTCCTCGATGTACTTCGTCACGCACTCTCCCGTCGGGTCCGGATGGCGGCGCCGGGCTGTGCACGGTCAGCAAATCTGGTGGCGCAGGTCGTGATCGTAGACCTCGATCGGTGGACACCGACTCGTCCTGACCACTCGGTCACGTCGGCGTACCTCATCCCCAGACTGTCGGTGCTCCCGAAGGCCGGGAGCCGGATACGCCTGCATTTCTTGGGCGGGGCGCGTCCATCGCTGCCAAGGTGGTCGACGTGGAGCTGATCGACATCGGTGCGTTCGAGGTGCTTGTGGCCGACGCCCTGGCGACGATCCCAGCCGAACTGCGCGGCGAGATGGAAAACGTGGCCATCATCATCGATGACGAAAGTCCTCCGGGCCCGCTCTTCGGCCTCTACGAGGGGGTCCCCTTGACCAGTCGTGGCCGCTACACGGGGGCGAGCCCCGATCGGATCACGCTCTTCCTCGCCACAATCTGTCAGTCCGCCGGTACGACCGAGGAGTTGGCCCAACGGGTGCGCGTCACGTTGCTGCACGAGGTCGGACACCACTTCGGCATGACCGAGGCGCGACTTCGAGAGATCGGCTGGTCCTAACCGTCGACGTCCAGCGATGGAAGGTGATCGCAGCAACGTCATTGCCCCGGTTGACGATGGGTGGATTGAACCTGCTGGTGGACGCTCAGGGCTCTCCGAGTGGCAGCCGAGGGGGATTCTGGGTTCGGGCCGGCGCCTTCAGTGATCGCGAAACGCAACCGCTCTGTGGCCGACTGAGAGGGTCCGCCGACGGGTCCGAGCGAAGTCGGACCCGGGTTTGACGGAAATCGGGTCGAAGTCCTCTTCCGCTCGCCCCGCATTTGTGCAATGAGTTGGGATAGCCACACACCGGCGCAATGACGACGAAGACATCGGAGGACGCGATGACCACCACAGATGCTCACCCCGGCACTACTGACCAGATCTTCGAGTCGGTCCAGCAGGCCGAGACCACAGCTCTAGAATCGGTGCGGAAGTTCCTGGACACCGTCAATGCTCTGTTCCCCGACGTGACTGCAGACGCCGGCCCGCGCAAGAGGATCATCGACTCGGCGTTCAAGATGACCGAACAGCTTGTCGGTACCTCGACCGATCTTGCCCAACAGATCGTGCGGACAAGCCGGAATGCGTTCACCGAAGTCGGCAAGCGAGGCTGAAAGCTCGCGGTGCTGGGATCATCAACGGGGAGGTGACGAGCCCCGGACCTTTCACAGTGCTTGACCTGGGATTTTTCGGTGGGCCGTGCCGGACTTGAACCGACGACCCCTTGCGTGTCATGCAAGTGCGCTACCAACTGCGCCAACGGCCCGTGGGGCGCGACGCTACCACCGCGCTCCTGGCCCTCCTGAGCTGCGTCCTCGAGCTCGGCGCCTACATGGGACGGGTCGGTGAGGCTGCCAGTGGCCCGTCGGACAGCGGCGCCGGCAACGGCGTGGCGAGCCCGTCCGGCCTCGGCGTCGCCCGGTCGATCGCCCTCCAACCGCTCAGCTCGACGTGCCGCCGCGCCTGGACCGCGTGGCCGCCGCGCAATCCGAAGAGGCGCTTCGCGTAGAGCAGGTAGACCACCACCGCGACGTTGATGACGAACGCGATCACCTTGAGGACCGTGACGGTGATCGTGAGCTCGTAGATCTCGAAGGGGAGCAGCGCCGCGGTCGCGACCAGGGTCAGGTACTCCGCCCACCGCTTCCCGAGCCAGAGCCCGACCATCTCGGTCGCCTCGAGGAGCGCGTACGCCGTCACGATGAGGCCGAGCACCGCAAGATGCAGCGTCGAGTAGTTGACGATGTTGCGGAAGTAACGGAGGAAGCCGCGCACCTGTGTCACGCCAGGCTCGCCACCCGAGAGGTCGTTCATGAGGTCCGTGTAGAACTTCCGGAGCGAGGCGTCGTGCCGCGCGAAGGTGAAGAGCGCGATCGCAAGCACCGTGAGCACCAGCACGTGGATCGCGCGGTCGATCGCGATGAGGCGGAGGACGTAGCGGTCACGCAGGAAGGGCCCCCGCAGGGGCACCTCGATCTCCTCGCGGGATGGCACGTTCTCGCGGGACGGTGCCACGGGCACCTGGCTCGCGATCCAGTCGTCGCACCGGAGGCACCGGTACCAGCGCAGCCCGTCGTGCTCGCGGACGATCGCCTCATCGTCCACGGTGACCGCCGCCGCATCGGTCCCGACCAGGGCGTGACCGTTCCACCAGCAGGTGAAGAGCTCCCACCGCCGCTTCGGCTTCACTCTCCGACGTTCTTCGGCGCCGTCACCCAGGGACGAGACCGCCACTGCTGGCCCTGCCCGATCGGTCGCCGTCATCCGCCCGACAACGGCGGCAGGATCGCGACCTCGTCGTCCGCTCGAAGGGCGCGCTCCGGTGCCGCTGGATCGCCGTTGACCCAGACGTTGCACGTCGCGAGGACTGCGGTGAACCGGTCGCCGTAGCGCGCGCAGGCCGCGGCCGTCAGCTCGCCGACCGTCGCACCGGCCAGCGCGTCGGCCGAGGTGCCCGCCGCCTCCCGCGCCTCGCCGAAGAACAGGACCCTTGCCACGCTCACCCGCCGATCATCGACATGGTGCGACGTGGACGGATGAAGACGGGCTCACCGATGCCGTGTCCGGCTCGCTTCGCAGCGACCGCTCGTCGGACGAGAGCCGCAAGTTCGTCGTCGCTCCCCCCACCCCGCAGGACCGCGCGCACCGATCGTTCGTCGTCGGAGAAGAGGCAGTTGCGGATCGCCCCGTCCGCAGTCAGCCGGAGCCGGTCGCAGGCGCCGCAGAAGGGGCGTGTCACGCTCGAGATCACCCCGATCTCGCCGTCCGCGTCGCGGAAGCGGTACCGCTCCGCCGGCGACGAACCGCGGGTCGTGGGCACCGGCTCGAGGGGCCACTCGGCCGCGATGCGGGCAACGACCTCCTCGCCGGCGACGACCTGCTCACGTCGCCAGTGTCCGTCGCCGTCGATGGGCATGTACTCGATGAAGCGCACCGGTCGCCCGGTCGATCGCGCGAAGGCGGCGAAGTCGAGGACCTCGTCGTCGTTGACACCGGCGACGAGCACGACGTTGACCTTCACGGGGAGGAGGCCCGCGGCCTCCGCCGCGTCCATCGCATCGAGCACCACCCCGAGCTCGCCACGACGGCGGATCGACGCGAACCGCGCCGGTCGCAGCGAGTCGCAGCTCACGTTCACCCGATCGAGTCCCGCGGCAGCGAGCGCCGGAGCGAGGCCGGCGAGCCGCGTCCCGTTGGTCGTGAGGGAGAGGTCGCCGAAGCCCAGCGTAGCGAGGCTCGCGACGAGCTCCGGCACGCCCGAGCGCACCAGAGGTTCGCCACCGGTGATCCGCACCGATCGGATGCCGAGCGAACGCGTGACAGCCGCAACCCGCACCATCTCGTCGTAGGACAGCAGCTCCTCACGGGAGGTGAACGCGGTGCCGTCTTCCGGCATGCAGTAGAAGCAGCGCAGATTGCACCGATCGGTGACCGAGATCCGCAGGTCCTCGTGCAACCGGCCGAAGCCGTCGATCAGCGGTCCCCCGCGGTCGGCCGCCGACGCGGTCGATCCAGTCATCGCTCACCCGCCGCGCTCAGGGGCGCGGACAGACCTGCGCCCAGGCGGTCGGGATCGAGCAGGAGCAGCTCGACCCGCTCACCGGCTTCGACGCCGGTGCCGTCGGGGATGAGCACGAGGCAGTTGCTCTCGGCCATCGCGTGCAACAGGTGAGACTCCTGACCCTGCAGCGGCACCGCGGCGAGCTCCCCGCCAGGTGTGATCGCAGCGACTGCGCGGACCAGGTGGAGCTTGCCGTCGGGGTGGCGGGAGAGGTCGCTGCCGGCGACCGCGGACAGCCGCGGCCGTTCGAGGTCACGGTGGCCGGCCATGCGGCGCAGCCCCGGCCGCGCCAGCAGCTCGAAGGAGACGAGGGACGACACCGGGTTGCCCGGGAGACCGAAGACGGGTGTGCCGGACGCGGCGAGCACACCGAAGGCGAACGGCTTACCGGGCCTGATCGCCACCTGCATCCATCGCATCGTCCCGCCCGAGAGGCCCTCGAGGACGACCTTCACGAGATCGAGGTCGCCGACGCTCACCCCGCCGGTCGTCACGACCGCGTCCGCGAGCTGCGCACTGCGCAGCAGGGCGCCTGCGAGCGCCGCCTCGTCGTCGCCGACCGTGCCACAGTCGACCGGGTCGAAGCCCGAGCGCGCGATCTCGGCCAGGAGCGCCGGTCGGGCGGAGTCGCGGATCGCTCCGGGTCCCAGGGGTGCAGGTCCCGTTGCGAGCTCGTCGCCCGTCGAGAGGACCCCGACCCGGGGCCGCGGGTGCGCGAGCACCTGCTCGAGGCCCATGCCGGCGAGCACGCCGACGAGCGCCGGACTGATCGGTGTGCCCGCCGCGGCGACCAGGTCACCGGGCTCGAGGTCCCCGCCCGCTCGGCGGACGTGCTCCCCGACCACGAGGGCGGCGTCGATGTCGACCTCGTCGTCGCCGACCGCTCGGGTGCGCTCCACCATGCAGACCGCGTCGGCACCACTCGGTAGGGGCGCCCCGGTCATGATCCGTGCCGCCTCCCCGGGTCCGACCACGACCGTCGGCCCGACGCCGGCGGGGATCATCGCGACCACCCGCAGCCGGGACGGAACATCGACCGTGTCCTGCGCCCTGACTGCGTAGCCGTCCATCGACGAGCAGTCGAACGGCGGGTTCGGCTCGGACGCGGTCACGTCCGATGCGAGCACGCAGCCCAGCGCACCACCGACGTCGACCGGCCGAGCGTCGAGCACCCGGCACGCGCCGACGACCGCCGCACGGGCCTCCTCGAGCTCGATCACCTGACGCCGCCGCCCACGGGCGCCGCGCCGTCGACACGATCCGCCGGACCACCGACGCCCCCGTGATCGCACCGGACCCAGGAGGAGCCGCCCGACCAGGTCTCGCGCTTCCAGATCGGGACGGTCGCCTTGAGCTCGTCGATGCAGAAGCGGGCGGCCTCGAACGCCTCGGCGCGGTGGGGAGCGGAGACCGCGACCACGACCGAGGTCTCCCCCACCGCGAGCGTCCCGACCCGGTGGTGCAGGGCGATCCGACCGAGGTCGCACCAGCGGGTCCGTGCCCCGTCGGCCACGTCCGCGAGTCGCGGCTCGACATAGGCCTCGTAGGCCTCGTACTCGATGCTCGTGACCCCTGGGCGCCCGCCGGAGTGGTCGCGCACGGTCCCCGAGAAGGTCACGACCGCTCCACAACCGGACTTCTGCACCCACTCGGCCGCCGTGTCCAGTGAAAGCAGCTCGGTGGTGAGCACCAACCAGTCGGCGTCCGGTCCCGCGACCGTCATGCCCCATGGTAACCCTGGGTGCCGACACGCCAGCCGGCGTGGACCGCAGTGGAGGGCCGTGCGGTGGGCTCGCGCGGGGATCGACAGGCGACGGCGGGGCTCTTCCACGGCCGACCCAGAGGCGGCGGGCGGAATCGAACCGCCGTACGGGGCTTTGCAGGCCCCTGCCTAAACCACTCGGCCACGCCGCCGTGGCGTCGGGTGATCCTACCCTCCTGGTTGTGATGGTTGAATCTCCCCATGCGCATCGGGATCATCGCTCCGCCGTGGACACCCATCCCTCCCGACCTCTACGGCGGCATCGAGCTCGTCGTCGACCAGCTCGCCCGCGGCCTCCAGGACGTCGGTCACGACGTCCTCCTCTTCGCGACCGGTGACTCCACCTGCCCGGTGCCTCGCCAGTGGGTCCTCGAGCACGCCGAGGGCCAGCGCATCGGGATGGCCGTGCCCGAGCTGCGCCACGTCCTCCACGCCTACGAGGCGGTGCGGGACTGTGACGTCGTCCACGACCACACCATGTTCGGTCCGTTCCATTCCGAGCACTATCCGCAGCTGCCGGTCACCACCACCATCCACGGACCGTTCAACGCGGAGCTGACCGACCTCTACCGGGCCACCAGCGACCGGGTCCCGCTCGTCGCGATCTCCCACGCGCAGCGGCGCGCCGCCCCCGACCTCCCCATCGCCAAGGTCATCCACCACGGGGTCGACGCCACACGTTTCCCGATGGGCGACGGGGCCGGCGACCGCGACGGGCCATACGTGCTGTTCCTCGGGCGCATGGCCGACGACAAGGGCGCGCACCGGGCGATCGAAGTGGCCCGGAAGGCCGGCATCCGCATCCTCATGGCCGCCAAGATGCGCGAGGTGTGGGAGCGCCGGTACTACGCGGAACAGGTCGAGCCACTGCTCGGGAACGACGCCCAGTACCTCGGCGAGGTCTCCCACGAGCGCAAGCTCGAGCTCCTCGCAGGCGCGTCGGCGCTGCTCTTCCCGATCCGCTGGAACGAACCGTTCGGCATGGTCATGCTCGAGGCGATGGCGTGCGGGACGCCTGTGCTCGCCTTCCCGGAAGGCGCGGCGCCCGAGGTGGTGGACGACGGGACGACCGGCTTCCTCTGCGAGGACGAGGCGGCGATGATCGACGCGATCGGCCGGCTCGACCAGCTCAAGCGCACCGACTGTCGTCTGGCGGTCGAGGGATACTTCTCGACGAGCCGCATGGTCACCGAGCACGTCGAACTCTACGAGTCGATGCTCTCCTGATCGGACGGTACGAGCTCAGGTCCGCCGGCCGAAGATCACCTTTGCGAGGAAGGCGATGATCGCGACGACGATCGCCACCTTGATGACGAACCACACCACGCCCACGACGAAGCTGAAGATGGTGAACGCGACGAACAGGGCGATGAGCCCACCGCCCACCACGAGGACCACGTCGAAGAGGCTGAGCCCGGTGTGCTGCTCGTCGGCCACACCTCAACGCTAACCGGCCGGAGCCCACGGACGGACGCGGCAGGGCGAGCAGGCGCGTCTGAGGCGAGCAGCAGACAGACGCCGCACGGCAACACCGGTGGCGGAGGCCGGTGGTACGGTCCCGCCGTGTCGCTCCGCACACGACGGCAGTTGCTCATCGAGGCCGGCGAACTGCAGGGGGACGCATTCTGCCGTGCGTACGCGGCGTCCGCCGACGAGTGGCTGACCGGCCTCTTCGAGCAGGCGACCGACGGTGACGGGCGCGGCATGGCGCTGGTCGCCGTCGGCGGCTACGGCCGGGGCGAGCTCTGCCCCTTCAGCGACCTCGACGTGGTCCTCGTCCACCGCGGGCGACGCGACGTCTCCGCCGCGGCCAACCGCATCTGGTACCCCGTGTGGGACGAGGGGATCGGGCTCGACCACAGTGTGCGGAAGCCCAACGAGGTCCTGGACGCCGCGTCCGAGGACCTGCGCGTCGCACTCGGCCTCCTCGACGCGCGGGTGGTCTGCGGGGACGCGAAGGTCGCGGAGCCGGTGCTGGCAGGTGCGCGCGACCGCTGGGTGCGCCAGAAGCCACCCTGGCTGGGGGTGCTCGCCGACCTCGTGACCGAACGCCACCGGTCCTTCGGCGACGTCGGCTTCCTCCTCGAGCCCGACCTCAAGGAGTCCCACGGCGGCCTGCGCGACGTGGGTGCGCTCACCGCGCTCATGCAGGCGGTGCCCGTGCTCGCCGACTACGTCGACATCGTTGCGATCGACAACGCCCGTCGCGTGCTCACCACCATCCGGGTCGAGCTGCACCGGCGCGCGCGGCGTGAGCTCAACAAGGTGCTCCTGCAGGAGCAGGACCAGGTGGCGGCCGCGCTCGGCGAGGAGGACGCCGAGTCCCTCATGCACGGGGTCGCGACCGCGGGCCGCACGATCGCCTGGGAGGGCGACGACGCATGGCGGCGCCGGCGGGTATGGGCCCGGCCCGGCGGGGGGCGCAGGCGGCGCGACCGGCGGACCGGCGGTGCCGACGGCGGCGGCGGAGCGGTCACCGAGCCGGGGATCGCCCTCTCGGACGACGAGGTCGTCCTGACCTCCGGCGCCGAGCCGGCTGCCGATCCGACGCTCACCCTCCGGCTCGCGGCCGTGGCGGCCGAGCGCAACCTTCCCATCGCACGGGACGCGCTCAACCTGCTCGCCCGCAAGGCGCCGACGCCCCCGACCCCCTGGGCCGAGGCGGTGCGCGATTCGTTCGTGCGGGTGCTCGCAGCGGGACCGCCGGCGATCGCGGCACTCGAGGCGCTCGACCAGCGTCGACTGCTCGAGCGGTACGTGCCCGAGTGGGCCGCCGTCCGCAACAAGCCGCAGCGCAATCCCTACCACCGCTTCACGGTCGACCGGCACCTGCTCGAGACGACCGCGAACGCCGCGACCCTTGCCCACCGGGTCGGCCGGGTGGACCTGCTGCTGCTCGGCTCGCTCCTCCATGACATCGGCAAGGGATTCGAGGGGGATCACACCGAAATCGGGATGGGAGTGGCCGCGACCATCGCCGCACGGATGGGGCTCGACGACGACGAGGTGGCGGTCGTGGTCAACCTGGTCCGGCTCCACCTGCTCCTTCCCGATGCGGCGACCCGACGCGACCTCGACGATCCGGCAACCGCGCGCCGGGTCGCGGACGAGGTCGGTGACCGCGCGACCCTCGAGCTCCTCACCGCGCTCGTCGAGGCGGACAGCCTGGCGACAGGGCCGTCGGCATGGGGACCGTGGAAGGCGGGCCTCGTGGCCGACCTCGTCGAGCGCACGGCGAGCCTGCTCGCCGGCGAACCCGTCGCACCGCCGGCGCCCTCGATCACCGACGAGCTCCGGATCGTCATGGACACGGTCCGGACCCACGGCCAGCCGGCCATCTCGATCGAGGATCCGACCGTCACCGTGGTCGCGCCCGACCGCTCGGGACTGCTCGCCGAGGTGACCGGGGTCCTCGCCCTCCACGGACTCAACGTCCGCTCGGCGGTCGTCGCCGGCGAGGACGGTGTCGCGGTCGACTCCTTCACCGTCGAGCCGGAGCGTGGACGGTGGCCGAAGGCCGCACAGCTCGCCGACGACCTCGCGGCGGTGATGAACGGGTCGATGGACATCGAGGTGAAGCTCACCGAGCGGGCGCGCACCTACCGGAGCGGCCAGCGGGCGACCGCACCCCACCTCGTCTCGACCCAGGTGAGCGTCGACAACAGCGCGTCCGCCTCGGCCTCCGTCGTCGAGGTGCGCGCCGAGGACGTCGTCGGGCAGCTGCACCGCATCACCCGCGCCCTGGTCGACTGCCGCGTCGACGTCATCTCGGCGAAGGTCTCGACCTTCGGCTCCGCGGTGCTGGACGCGTTCTACGTCCATGGCCCCGACGGTGGGAAGCTCACCGACCACCAGCAGATCGCGGCGCTCGAGCGATCGATCACCGATCGCGTCACCGGCACTGACGCCGCCTGACCACCTGCTCGGAGGCGCCGGGCCGTATCGCGGCGGCGACGATGGGTCGTCGAGGCTCCCTGCTAGGTTGTGTCTGGACCACCACGATGCCGCGCGCACACGCACACTCCACGTCGGCAGGACCGAGCCGATCGCAGGCCGGGCGCCGCGGCTGGCCGATGGCCGTCCTCCTGATCGCGATCGCTCTCGTCGGGACGTCCGTCGCCCTGGTCGTCGAGCACGGTGGCAGCGGCGGGGCGACCCCGCCGAGCACGACGGCGGCGGTGACCGCGTCGAACGGTCCCCTGCGCGTGGTTTCGGTCACCCCCGCCGCAGGCACGACCGGCGTGCCGAGCGACGCGACCATCTCGGTGCACTTCTCCGAGCCGCTCGCCGCACACTCGCCGACGCCGACGTTGAGCCCGCCGATCGCCGGGAGCTGGCTGCCCGCCACGCCGACCACGCTGGACTTCGTGGCAGCCGGACCCCTGGTGCCGTCGTCGACCGAGACGGTCAGTGTGCCGGGCGGCAGCGGCGGCGTCACCGACACGGCGGGTCACGTGCTCGATCAGACGGCGACCGCACAGTTCAGCGTGGCCGCGGGCAGCACCCTCCGCCTCCAGCAGCTTCTCGCCCAGCTCGGCTACCTCCCGCTGAGCTTCACCCCCGCAGGACCGCTCGCCGCCCCGCAGGAGGCCGCCCAGGCCCAGGAGGGTACGTTCGCCTGGCGGTGGAACGAGCCACCTTCGCTCTCGGGCCTCTGGACGCCCGGCGCATCCGACGTGATCACCCATGGCGCGGTGATGGCCTTCGAGTCACACCACGACATGAAGACCGACGGCGAGGCCGGACCGGCGGTCTGGGAGCAGCTTCTCGCCGACGCATCGTCCGGGGCGGTCGATCCGGCGCCGTACGACTACGTCTACGTGTCGAAGGCCTCGCCCGAGACCACCACCGTGTACAGCAACGGCGCGCCGGTCTACTCGACGCCCGCCAACACGGGCGTGGCCGCCGCGCCGACCGCGTCGGGGACCTTCCCGGTCTACCTCCGCTACACGGTCACGACCATGTCGGGCACCAACCCCGACGGATCCCACTACTCCGATCCGGGCATCCCCTGGGTGAGCTACTTCAACGGCGGCGATGCGCTCCACGGCTTCGTGCGGCCCGGCTACGGCTACCCCCAGAGTGACGGCTGCGTCGAGATGCCGATCGCCAACGCGGCGGTCGTCTACCCGCTGACCCCGATCGGCACGCTCGTCACGGTCGCCTGACGGCCGAGGGGAACTCGGGGTCGCGGCGCTCCCGCAGCGCCCGGAGGCCCTCCTTCGCATCCGGTCCGAGGAAGCCGAGCATCTCGAGTGCGAGCGACTCCCCGAAACCCGGCGCGGCCGTGGCCAGCCAGCCGTTCAGCACCCGCTTGGTCCACTGCACGGCGGTCGCGCTGCCCCGTGCGAGCTGACCGGCGACCGCCACGGCCTCCGGAAGCACCCGCTCGTCGGGGACGCACCGCGTGACGAGACCGATGCGCTCGGCCTCTGGGCCGTCGATGAACGCGCCGGTCATCAAGTAGTACTTGGCCTTCGCCATTCCGCAGAGGAGCGGCCAGAGGATCGCCGCGTGGTCGCCGGCTGCCACGCCGAGGCGTGCATGTCCGTCCGACAGGCGGGACGAGGACCCGACGATGCTCACGTCGGCGAGGAGCGCGACGGCCAGCCCGGCACCGACCGCGACCCCGTTGACCGCCGAGACGATCGGCTTCACCGAGGCGAGCATCTCCTCGACGACCGCGGCGGCGTCGCGCCACTGCTCGACGACGGCGTCGTGGTCGGTGGTCATCCGCTCGACCATCGCGAGGTCGCCCCCCGCCGAGAAGGCGCGCCCGGCACCGGTGACCACCGAGACCGCGACGCTGTCGTCGGCGTCGACGACCGACCAGACCTGCGAGAGCTCGCGGTGGAGACGTTCGTTCGCCGCATTGAGCACCTCGGGCCGGTCGATCGTGACGAGGAGGATCCCGGGCTCCGGCCGATCGAAGCGCAGGTGGGCGAAGTCCTCGTAGGACGAGAACCGTCCTGGATCCCCCGGCGGCGCTCACGTCCGGTCCGCCGCCTCGGTCCGGTGCCCGAGGAGCGGATGGCGCAGGCCGAGCTCCGCGAGCGTACCGTTCCGGCGAGCGCGGCTCGACGACGTCGGGGGAGGCGTGCGGGGACCGCAGGACGTAGAGGTTCCAGTACGGCGCGAGGTCGGCCGGCTCGATGTCGGCGTAGAGCCGTTGCTCGACCTCCGGAGCGCGCTCGAGCCCCGCGTCGGCGAATCGCGCCGACCACCACTCGAACGAGGCGATGGTGAGGTGGCCCTCGACCGGGTGGCCCTCCGCATCGACCGCGAGGTCGGCCTCGGGCACCGGGCCGGTGTAGTCGGGACCGAGCCCGCGGTAGTGGTCGACCCGGTCAGGGCGTACCTTGCCCTCGAAGTGCCCGTCCGGCCCCGAGCGGTTCGTGCCGAACGAGGGGATCGTCGCGTAGAGGTACCCGCCGCAGACCCGTGCGAGCTCGGCGATCGCCCGCGGCACGAGGTCGGGCGGGAGGTGCTCGAGGATCTCGAGCGCGGTCACGAGCTCGAACGCGTCGTCCTCCCAGGGCAGGCCCGCGAACAGGTTCGCCTGGCGGACGTGGCCGGACGCACCCGGAACCGCGTTGGCGATCGCGTACCCGCTGAGGTCACAGCCGGCCGCGTCGACCCCACGCTCGCGCAGGACCTCGACCAGGTAACCGGTCGCGCATCCCACGTCGAGGGCGTTCGTGACCCGGAAGTTGCGCCAGAGCAGCCACCCCGCGATGTCGGCGTTCGACGCCACACGGTCGTAGCGTGCATAGCCCGAGCGCCCCTGCCTGTCGCCGGACGCGTCGCGGCCCTCGCCGAAGTAGCTGCCCACGTAGGTGTCGGCGAGACCAGCCGCCCGCAGCCGGGCGGTCGCCTCGCCCTTGGCGGCTGCGTCGTTGAGTTCGCGCCCCGCGGCCCCCATCCACCGCCGGGCCGTCCCGCTGGCCGCGGCCAGGTCCGCCATCCCCGACCGCACGCGCTCCACGAGTGGGCTCCAGCGCGGACTGGGCATGGGCCGAGACTAGCCGTGGCCGATCCGGACACCGCCGACTCCGGCTCTGCCGGCACCTGCGCACACCCCGCACCTGGTCGAACACAGAAAACCACTATAAGTGTGGAAATCATCACCCTTCGCGGTTAATCTGGAGGGCAGGAGCCTCGACTGAAGGACAGGGACATGGCCAGGAGACGCGGGTCCTCAGGAGGATCGTCGATGAGCGAGCAGAGCGGTGGGGTAGAGCAGGGTCCGTTCCAGGCGGTCGAGCCGCCGGCGGGAGCAGTGGGACTCGATACGTTGCCAGGGCCTGAACTCAACGGGGCCGTCGTGCACGACGAACCGGTCGCGCTCGAGGCGACCTTCGACCCGGCGCCGTCCGCGTCGCTCGTCGGCTCGCTCTCGGCCTTTGCCCTCGCGGACGTCCTCGCGCTCCTCGCGACGGCGAAGCAGACCGGTGAGCTGCAGGTCGAGAGTGCGACCATCGACGGCAGCCTCTGGCTCGACGGGGGCTTGCTCTCGAACGCGCAGGTCGGCTCGGCAACCACCATCGGACAGGCCGTCTTCGAGCTCGCGTGCCTGACGGAGGGCTGGTTCTACTTCACCGCCGGCACGACCTCCTCGAGCGGTCAGCCGCTGGTGCCGGTCGACGGCGTGCTCTCCGAGGTGCGCCACCAGATCGACGAGTGGCGGGAGATGCGGAGCGTCGTGCCGCTCACCTCGACGGTGAGCCTCTCACCCGCCCCGCCGGGTGAGGACGTCCAGATCCGGAGCGACCAGTGGCAGGTCCTCACCACGGTCGGGACCGGGGGCAAGTCCGTCCAGGACGTGCTCGAAGCGATCGGCGGCGACCAGATCGTGGGCCTGCGCACCCTGCGTGACCTGCTGGCCGCCGGCCTCATCGTGCTGCTGCCCGCGCCGGGCGCGGACGAGCCCGTGACGATGGCACCGGCCTTCGCGGTGATCCCCTCCGACCCACCCGTCGCCGTCGCGCCCGCACCGGTCGAGGTGGGGCTCGGCGGTGACGATCCCGTGGTCGTGCCCGCTCCCCCGACCGGCGACGTCCCGGCGGGTGAGACCGAGGAGCAGCCCGGCAACCTCGCCGAGGTCGCCATCATGCCGCCTCCGATCGCGGAGGACCCCTGGACGCCGGTCACCCAGTCGACGGGCACCGCGGACAACGGCGTCGCCTGACCGGCGCACCCGCACGGCTGCGGGCGCGTACGCGCGTCCGGCCGAGCTCGGCGCGTACTCAGCCGGTGTTGAACGTCGTCCCGCAGTTGCCGGTCTGGTTGCAGTGATTGACCGCGGCTGCGATGACGATCACCAGGACGATTCCGATCGCGAGACCGGCGAAGCCGATGATGATCCCGGCGAGCGCCATCCCACTGCCCCCCTGCGTGCCGCCCGACCGTTGGATCTGTGACCGGGCGATGAAGCCGAAGATGATGGCGAGGATCCCCGGGATTGCGTACATCCAGAAGAACAGGGAGCAGACGAGCGACGCGATGGCAAGGCCGTTGGTCTTCGGTGGCTGCTGATAGGTGTAGACCGGCCCGCCCTGCGGGTAGGCCATGCCCGGACTTCCGGGTGGTGGGAGACCGGGTCCTCCCGGTGATGGGAAGGCTGCGTCCTCCCGGTGGTGGGAAGGCCGGTCCTCCCGGTGGCGGAAATCCTGGTCCCTGCGGGTAGGCGAAGCCCGGTCCCCCCGGCGGCGGACCGTATCCACCCGAAGGCGCAGTGCCTGCGGGCGGCGCAGCACCGGGAGGCGGTCCGAACGGCGGCGGTCCCCCGGTAGGCACGGCGGTCGGAGGAGGCGCGGTCGGCGGCGCCACCGCGCCGGGGAGCTGGTCGGGCGAGTACCACTTGCCGTCCGACGCCTGCCACCACCCGGGTCCCTGTGAGACGTCGCTCACGTCACCTCCTCCCGCTCTGTCGGTGGCCGACGCTACCTCCTTGGTCCGAGTCCCCCGCGGACGCCTCGGGCGCCGCAAGCCGTTCGGCGAGGGCGCGGAAGGCGCGGCCGCGGTGCGAGATGCGGTGCTTCTCGGCGGCGGTGAGCTCGGCGAAGGTCGACCCGTCGTAGCCGTCCGGCGCGAAGACCGGGTCGTAGCCGAATCCGGACGAGCCCGTCGGTGCCGGCGCGATCGTCCCGTCGACCGCGCCCTCGCACCAGAGCTCCGTACCGTCGGGCTCGGCGACGAACGCGACGCACCGGAACCGCGCCCGTCGACGTTCGGGAGTGCGTGCACCCGTCTCGTCGAGGACGCGGAGCAGCTTCGCCACGTTGTCGGCGTAGGTCGCCCGCTCCCCCGCGAACCGCGCGGAGTAGACGCCGGGGGCGCCGTCGAGCGCCTCCACCTCGAGTCCGGTGTCGTCCGCGACCGCGGCGAGCCCGGTCGCCTCGGCGAGTGCCCGCGCCTTCAGCCGCGCGTTCTCGACGAGGGTCGCACCGGTCTCGTCCACGTCGGGAACGGATGCGGGGCGCGGCACGAGCTCGAGGTCGGGCACCGTCCCGAGGATCTCGGCGATCTCCGCCGCCTTGTCGGTGTTCGCGCTGGCGATCACCAGGCGGAGCGCAGGCACGTCAGCGGGGTGCGGGCGGTTCCGCCAGCGACGCCGCCTGCACCTCGAGGAGCTGTCCGATCCCTCGCTCGGCGAGGAGCAGCATCTCGTCGAGCTCGCCCCTGGTGAACGGCATCCCCTCGGCCGTCCCCTGGACCTCGATGAAGCGACCGGACGAGGTCATGACGACGTTCATGTCCACCTCGGCCCTGCTGTCCTCCTCGTAGGGGAGGTCGAGCATGCAGACGCCGTCGACGACGCCGACCGACACGGCGGCCACCGCCTCGGTGAGCGGGTTCTCGCGGACCACGGACCGCTGGACGAGGCGCTCCATCGCGTCGTGCAGCGCGACGTAGCCGCCGCAGATCGAGGCGGTGCGGGTCCCGCCGTCGGCCTGGAGGACGTCGCAGTCGACGGTGATCTGGACCTCGCCCAAGGCCACCATGTCGCAGACGGACCGGAGCGAGCGCCCGATGAGGCGCTGGATCTCCTGGGTGCGTCCCGACTGCTTTCCCTTGGCGGCCTCACGCGTGACCCGCTCGCCGGTCGAGCCGGGCAGCAGCGAGTACTCGGCGGTCACCCATCCCTTCCCGCTGCCACGCATCCACGGCGGCACGCGCTCCTCGACCGACGCGGTGCAGAGCACCCGTGTCCGTCCCATCGAGACGAGCACCGAACCGGGTGCGAAGACCGTGAAGTCGCGTTCGAAGCTGGCGGGACGGAGCTCGTCGAGCCCACGTCCGTCGCCTCGTGCTGTCCGACCCGACACGTCGGTCACAGCTCGAAGACCTTTCCGATCTCGGCTTGCTCGACCTCCCGCCCGAAGGCGTCCTCGGCCTCTCTCGCGACGGCGGCGGCCAACACGCTCGGCCACCGGTGCGTGAGCACGAGGCGGCCGACCCCGGCCTCGCGGGCCTGCGCCCCTGCCTGACGTCCGCTCATGTGCCCTGCCGTCCCTTCGTGCTCGACGGTGTAGGTCGCCTCGCACAACACGAGGTCGAGATCGGGTCCGAGCGACGACAGCGGCCAGCCGGGACCCGAGTCGGCAGAGTAGCCGAGCACCCGCCCCGCCCCGTCGAGCCGGATGGCGAGTGTCTCGAAGCTGTGGTCGGTCCGGTGGAACGCCACGCGCAGGGCGCCGATCCCCATGCCGTCCCCGTCGGTCACGACGTGCCAGTCGAAACTCGTGGACGCCGCCAGACCGGAGCGCTCCCCCACCGCGGCCGGGGCGTAGAGCGGGATGCCCACCCGCCCGAGCGCACGGCGCGCGTGGGTGTCGAGGACGAAGAGGTCGGACCAGTGGTCCGGGTGGTGATGGCTCACCACCACCGCGTCGAGCGACGCCGGATCTGCCACGCCCTGCAGGTTGGCGAAGGTGCCTGGTCCTGCGTCCACGAGCACCGTGGTCGCCCCGTCGTCGATCAGGTAGCCGCTCCCCGCCCCGCCCGGGCCGGTCCAGCTCCCGTCGCACCCGAGGACCGTGACGGTGAGCGATGTCCCCTGCGCGCCCTGGCCGGTCTCGGTCGCGGTCGTGCCGGCGCGATCGGTCACCGGGCAAGGCTAGGCGACCCGGTTGCGCGCTCCGTCGGACCGCCGCCCGCACGGACGGTGGGAGGGTCGCCGACCGGATCAGCGGGAAGACCGGATCAGAAGTAGGTCATGAGCCGGGCGCGCTCCGCGACCACGTCGATGTCGTCGGTCCACGCCCCGGTCGAGAGGTACTTCCACCCGCCGTCCGCCGAGATGACCACGATCGTCCCCGCGTCGATCGATGCCGCGGTCTTGACCGCGCCGGCGAGCGCCGCGCCCGACGAGAGTCCGGCGAAGATCCCGACCTCGGCGAGCTTGCGGGTCCACACGATCGACTCGCGAGGTCGGACGATCCGCTTGCCGTCGAGGAGCTCGGCGCCGCCCTGCTCGACGAAGATCGGCGGGATGTAGCCGTCGTCGAGGTTGCGGAGGCCGTCGACGAGCTCACCCGACGGTGGTTCGATCGCCCAGACCTTCACCTCGGGGTTCTGCTCCTTGAGGAAGCGACCCGCGCCGAGGAGCGTCCCCGACGTGCCGAGGCCGGCCACGAAATGGGTGACTTCCGGGCAATCCCGCCAGATCTCCGGACCCGTCCCCTCGTAGTGCGCCCGCGGATTGGCGGGATTCGCGTACTGGTAGAGGAAGGCCCACTCGGGGTGCTCGGCCGCGAGCGCCCGGGCGCGGCGGACCGCGCCGTTGGAGCCCTCCGAGCCGGGAGACTCGATGATCTCGGCGCCCCAGAGCTCGAGCAGCTGGCGGCGCTCCACGGAGACGTTGGTCGCGAGGACCACCTTCAGGTGGTAGCCCTTGATGCGGCAGACCAGGGCCATGCCGATGCCGGTGTTGCCCGACGACGGCTCGATGAGGGTCTGACCCGGCTCGAGGAGCCCGTCCTTCTCGGCGGACTCGATCATCGAGAGGGCGATCCGGTCCTTGACCGACCCGCCCGGGTTCTCGCCCTCGAGCTTCACGAGGAGCCGCACGCCGGGATTGGGGCTGAGCTCCGAGATCTCGACGAGCGGGGTGTTGCCGATCAGCTCCAGCACGGAGCCGTACGCGGTCATCGCGGCCGAGGCAGCCCGGGTCCCGTCGCCCCGCCGGCCACCGCAGGCAGGATCGAGAGCTCGTCGGCGTCGGTGACCGGCGTCTCGAGGGCCGAGAGGTAGCGCACGTCGTCGTCGTTCACGTAGACGTTCACGAACTTGTGCAGCGAGCCCCTGTCGTCGATGACCTGCCCGACGAGGCCGGGGTACTGCACCTCGAGCGAGCGCAGCACATCGCCGACCGTCGCCCCGTCGGCCGTCACCGTCTTCACACCGCCGGCGTGTGCCCGGAGCACGGTCGGGAGGTTCACTTGGACGGGCACACTCGCTCCTTTGTTCCTTGATTCCGGCTCTCGGCGGCGCAACGCATCCCGCGTCCCGGCGAACACGGCGTCGCGCCACGGTCCGCGGCATCGGTCGGCACGCTCCCGACCAGGTGCTCCCTGACGGGCCCGTCCCGCCGAGGCGAAAGCTGACCAGTTCGGTTGGGATTCTACCGGTGCCGCAGCCGGACCGGCTCCTCGGTGATCCGGCCGTCCACGATGCGGTAGCTGCGCACGACGGGCAGCTGGTCGCGCAGGGACACCAGCACGAAGTGCCACTCGGGGTCGGCTGCCTGGGCCACGTCAGTCGGCGACGGGTAGGCGTCGGTATGGGTGTGGGAGTGGAAGACCCCGATGATCGCATTGCCCGCCGCCTCGGCGTCGCGGTCGGCCCGGAGGTGCTCCTTCGGGTCGACCGTGTAGAGCTTCGCCGACGCCGCGAGGTTCCTCGTCGGGTAGCAGGTCACGGCGTCGGCCGTGACCGGGTCGCCGCCGAGCAGCCCGCAGGCCTCGTCGGGCAGACCCGCGAGGCAGTGGGCGACCATCTGGTCGTGGACGGCGCGGGTCATCGTGAGCATGGCGAGCCTCAACCTAGAGGACGCCACGCCGGCATCCGGTCGACCACCCGTCCCCGGGCCGACCGCACGGCGACGGCGGCTACCGTCCACTGCCGTATGGCCGCGAAGAAGCGAAGCGGAGGCGGACGCGGCACACAGCCAGGCTGCGGGCGGCGCCGGCGGCGGCGACCGGGTGGTCGCGTCCAACCGCCGCGCCCGCCACGACTACGAGATCCTCGAGACCATCGAGTGCGGGATCGTCCTGCAGGGCTCGGAGGTCAAGTCGCTCCGCGGCGGGCGGATCGCACTGCAGGACTCGTACGCTCGGATCGTCGACGGCGAGCTCTGGCTCTACGGCGTCCACGTTCCCCCGTACAGCCAGGCGACGGGGTTCGGTGCGCACGACCCCGACCGCCGGCGCAAGCTCCTCCTCCACCGGCAGGCAGATCGACGAGTGGATGGGTCGAAGCCAGCAGCAGTCGCTGACCATGGTGCCGCTCCGCATCTACTTCAAAGACGGGAGGGCCAAGGTCGAGCTCGCCCTCGCCCGCGGCCGCCGTCAGTACGACAAGCGACGTGCCGATCGCGGCACCGTGACGCGGGTCGGGAGGCCGCCCGCGAGGCGCGGGCCGCGGCCCGAGGCGGCCCGTCGCGCTGAGTCCGACCGCTTCGGCGCGTCCTGCTCAGGCGGTGCCGAGGGTGCGGGCGAGCTCCCGGTACTCCTCGAGCGGGAAGCCCTCCCCCGTCGGAAGCACCTGGATCGCCACGTGATCGGCGCCGGCGTCGAGATGCTCCACGCACCCTCCCCGCGACGGTCGCGGCGTCCCCGTGCGCGACGACGGCGTCGACCAGGCGGTCGCTGCCGCCCCCGTCGAGGTCGCGGTCGCTGAACCCGAGGGAGCGCAGGTTGTTCGCATAGTTCGGGAGGGAGAGGTAGATCGAGAGGAAGGTGCGCGCGGCCTGCCTCGCCACGTCGGCGTCGGCATCGAGGACGACGGTGACCTCCGGTGCGAGCAGAGCACCGGCACCGAGGATCCCGCGGGCGCGCACGGTGTGCTCGACGGGTATGAGGTACGGATGGGCGCCGAGCGCTCGCTCGGCCGCGAGCTCGAGCATGCGCGGCCCGAGCGCGGCGAGCACCCGTCGCTCACGCCCGACCGGTGCGTCCTGCCGGTCGAGCCCGTCGAGGAACTCGACCATGTGCGAGTACGGGCGCTCGTACCGTTCGACGATCGGGCCGTGGCTCGCGCCGATCCCGAGCAGGAAGCGGCCCGGGTGCTGCGTGTCGAGATCGGTTGCCGCTGCGGCGAGCTCCGCCGGGGAGACCAGCCAGATGCTCACGATGCCGCTCGCGACCGGGACGGTACGGGTCGCGGCGAGGAGCCGTCCGAACTGCGGTGAGAGCCCCGGCTCGAAGCCGCCGGACGACCAAAGGGTGCCATAGCCGAGCTCCTCGAGCTCGGAGGCGGCCGAGCCGGTCCCGTCCGGCGCCTTCCATGAGGCGCTCCACCAGACGCCGATCGAACCGAGGTCCACTGGCGCAGGCTACCGATCTGCTCGGCGGGCCCGCCCGCCGGATCGGGCGGTGCCGCGGAGGTCGGGAGGTAGACTGGGGATTCCGATCGGACAGCGGTCCGAACGGGACACCAAGACCACCGAGGGGGTGACAGGCTTCGACTCCGGTCGTCGATCCAGGAGAAGCGAGCCGTGGTCTCCGGAGCCACGTTAAAGAGCCGGAACCAAAAACAAACGCCGAGCCTCAGCTCGCGCTCGCTGCCTAAGAACAGCGACGTCCGACCGGTCTCAGTCCCACGGGCCGGATCCGGGCGACATCAAGTGGGGCTCACCTGACCGGCTGCTCCGACCGGTCGTCAGGGACACCTTCGTCGGATACGGAACGGCGCTGCCGCCGGTAGCGGCGCCGTCCCCGACAATCCAATTCCGGCTGCGCTCGGAGAAGGCCTGGTGAGAAGCTGGAGGACGCGGGTTCGATTCCCGCCACCTCCAAGGGTGCTCAGGGGAGACCGTGAGCACCGTTGGAGGTGCGCCTGTCGCCACGTAGCGGTCGTCGATCTCGCGAGCCCACAAGATCGCGTCGCTGACGCGGATCCCTGTCGGCTGCGGACGCGTCCACAGCTCGAGGTTCTCGGGCCGGTTGTCATCGCGTACGCCGTTGATGTGGTGCACCGACTCCCCTTCGACGAGGTGTCTCTGCAGCTGCTCCTCGGCGACGAGGATGTGCTCGAAGACGTACGGGCTCGTACCGGCGCGCGGGTGGCCCGGTGCCCTGACCATGACGTATCCAGCCTTGTGCCGCGTTCGTCCGCCCTTCCAGTTTCCGTTCTCCTGCGCGGTTTCTCTCCGACACCCCGAACACGTGGCCGACTTGACCTGCTTGTGCTTGCCGCAGAGACACAGGTCCCGTGCGCGGCAGGATGGACACCGGACGTGTCGGCTGGACGGGCGAAAGACTCGCTGACACGTTCTGCACCGTCGATATCGCACAGGATGGACGTGTACCACCGAGGTGTTACGGCCGTCTGTGTCCATTTTCGGGATCCGATCGCCGTCAGCCCGCTGCACGGAGAATCCCGTGCCGCCGAGGGCATCGATCACCGGGCGGAACCTTGTGGGCGATGAGCTTCGCTCCCCACCATTTCGTTGGCCAGCCGGAGGAACTCCGCCTCGTCCTCGGGCTCGCGGATCCGCTTCCGCTCCTTGCGCAGTTCCCCGGACTCCGATGTCGTCGTGCCGGGGATCTCGCCGCGGTCGATGCGGTCCTGTTTCGAGACGGCCGCGCGGCTGATGCGGGGCTCGTCGTCCGGACCCCTTCCACGCGACGATCAGGATCCAGCAGGCCCGCATGTCCACGCGTTGCACCATCGAATGGGCACGCTGGCGTGCAGGAGCCCCGACCCCCCGCCCCCCCCGAAAGGGGGCCAGGGTGCGAGTCCGGAGCGCAGGTGGCGGGACCTTCGCTCAACGGACCCGCGATTGCAGTCTGCGCCCGTGGGGATCGCCGGACCAGGGCCGAAGGCCTCCTTCTTCGCCTCTTCGACCATCTGACGCACGAAGTCAGCCGTCGAAATGAACCGGCTGGGGCAGGTCAGAGCCTCCAAGAAACCCGGGCCGGTTGAGACGGAATGATTCAACGGGTCTGGGACCTTCGCCGCTACCTCCAGGCCGTGAAATGGTCGACACTGGAACTCGGTGACGACAGGAGCCTGTGATGGCTGGTGACAAGGCAACGCATGAACAGGCGAACCAGTACGCGGCCATGGGCCTTGCCGTCGGCGCAGGCGTCGGGGCGACGATCGGCCTCCTGACCGGCGGCTGGGCCATTGCGTTCGGCATCTGCCTTGGAGCCGGTGTCGGGGTCGCGATCGGCACGGCCATCGGCGCGCAACGGAAACACTCGCCTGGGACTTGACTGCTCGGGAAGTGCCGTCGTCCCGACAGCGACCCATCGATGCTCAGTCACGTCCCTGGACGCAACCATCCGACCACGTTCTGGCGGGTTGCCAGGGGCCAGTTGCTTCGTCACGACCTGGCGCACGAGCCTCGTCCCGCCTGGGCCGAGTGCTGGCACGCTGCGTACGATGCCGGGATCGACGTGACGACGGATGAGGGCATCGGTGTGATCTGATCCCGCTGGGCAACGGCAGGCGCAACGAAGTGACGGTCAGCCGGCCGCTCCGACGTCCCCGAGGAACCGCTCGAGCGCCGTGTTCCATTCGTCGGGCCGATCGAGATGGAGGTCGTGGGTCGCCCCTGCGATCTCGACCAGTTGCGCCCGACGATTGCGGCGCGTCATGGCCTGGCCCATGCCACTCGGCATGATGCCGTGCTCCGCCACGACGACGAGGATCGGACATTCGATGCCCTCCCAATCGTCCCAGTAGGTGTGGAGGGACGCGTCCCGAAGTGTCCGCTCCATGACGTCGACGGCAAAGGCCGGCCAGAATCCGTCCTCACGCTGACGGAGCCCACCGGTCCAGGCCTCGGCTGCGACCGAAGGTCCACCGAAGAACTCCACGGCCTGGTCCCGGGTCGGAAACGGCACCGGCCACGCTCGAAGCGAAGAGACGACGTCGGCAATGGCCGCCTCGTCGATCGAGTCGGGATCTGCCTCGACCAGCACCAACGAGTGCACGAGATCGGGCCTCAGGGCCGCCACCTGCATCGCCGTCAGCCCACCGAGTGACTGACCGATCAGCACCACCGGCTGAGGGACCAGTTCCTCGATGATGCACTCCACGTCCGCAACGTGTGCCGCCCTCGAGACATCGGACGGGCGCTGCTCGCTCAGACCATGACCCCGAGCGTCGGGCGCGAGCACATGGAAGTGTGGAACCAGATGATCTGCGGTCTGCGACCACTCGCTCGACTGGCCCGCAAGTCCGTGCAGGAGGAGGACCGGTCGGCCTGCACCCCCGAAGTCTTGGCACGCGAGGCGAACCCCTTTGCGCTCGACCATCGCCCAGTTCGGCATCGTCGGCACCCTCCGGAGATCCCAGCCGGATCGGTCCCCCTGTCATTCGCCACAGACCCCGCGTGATTGACCCGCATCCGCGCGCACGGTGCACGCAGGAGCGGTTCGATCACAGAACGGCGGTTCGTCGCTGGAGGCACCACCGCAACGGGTGCTCAGGGGGGCACTGAGCACCGACGGAAGTGCACCTGTCGCCGCGGCGATGCAGTCGACCGGGCGTGGTCAGCTGCTGGCGCCAGGCAGGGGCGCCCGGTCGGGCGCGGACACGTCCGACGCCCGAAGCGCTCCGGAGCAATACACCGTGATCGGATCGCTCCTCCGACCGGAGCTCCGGACTACGTCGCCCGAACGTTCTGTGCTTCAGGTCCTTTGCGTCCCTGGGCCACGTCGAACTCGACCTGCTGGCCTTCTTCGAGGCTCTTGAATCCCTCGCCCACCACGTTCGAGTAGTGGACGAAGACGTCCTTTTCGCCCGTGCTCGGTGTGATGAATCCGAAGCCCTTCTCGTTGTTGAAGAACTTCACCGTTCCAGTTGCCATGTGTTCTCTTCGCTTTCTGGGTTTTGGGTTGCTTCGCTGATGGATGTCGGGAGTGACCGGATCGGTTGCCAGCCCGTCGCGGACAAGCCGAGGGTGTACACCGTAGAGCCTGACGTCGGGAACGATGACGGTGCACCCCACAGCGGCCGAACGCCGTGCCGATGGTGCACGTGCTTGCGACAGCTCCGGTCGGTCATGTGGAGAGCCGCTCGAACTCGGCGTGGAGACTCGTCCGGCGCTCCTCGAACTCCTCCGGCGTGAGCTCGCCGGCCTCGAACGCCCGATGGAGGGCTCCCAGGTCTTCGATGAGCTCCCCCTCGCTCCGAAGGGGCGAGGGGTCTTCGACTTCGGAGTCGGCATCGGCTTCCCGCCGAGCAGCCTTCCGCTCGGCCTTGGCCTTCGCCTTCTCCAATTTCTGTCGCTCCCGCTCGCGCTTGCCGATGGAGCTCGACATCACCTGACCTCCTCATCAGGTCGTCGGCGGGCCGTTCGGATACGCGCCCCACCACCGACACCAGATCGCATGCGGGCCGAATCCCACCGAAGGGGATGCATCGAAAGTCGGACGATACGGGGCTCCGTTCGAATCGGGCCACCTCGGAGACTTCGCGAACGGGCCACACCCGCACACGCAGGTGACCAGGCGACGTTAGCAAGCCGGGCTGCCGAGGGTGGCGTACCGCGCAGCGAGTCGGGTGGCCGACCGACGGCGCGTCGCCGGCCTGTTGCCTCCGTCCCCGCCATCTGCGCTAACCTCTTCTGCAGGCGGCGACCTGCGTCCAGCGCCGGTTGTGCAGCAGTGCCAGCGAGGCCCGCGAGACATCCATCGAGTCGGCCACCTTTCCCCCTTGGACCGACTGGAGTTTCGTGAACGCAACCACCATCTCTTCCGCGCCCCTACGTTTCCGCGATCTCGGCGTGCCGCTGGCCCTGACCGAGGTCCTGGAACGGCAGGGGATCTCGACTCCGTTCCCGATCCAGGCCGCGACGCTCCCCGACTCGCTGTCCGGGCGTGACGTCTGCGGCAAGGCCCCGACCGGGGCCGGCAAGACCTTGGCCTTCGGATTGGCGATCCTCTCTCGACTCGACGCCGAACCCCGCACAGGTCGGAGTCGTCGCCGACACCCTTCGTCGCTGATCCTCGTTCCCACCCGTGAGCTCGCCGCCCAGATCGAGACGGACCTGGCCCCCCTCGCAAAGGCGCTCGGCGCCAGCGTGACGTCGGTCTACGGCGGTGTCGGGTACGGCAAGCAGCTCCACGCCCTGCGCAATGGCGTCGATGTGCTCATCGCCTGCCCGGGGAGGCTCACCGATCTGGTCGAGCGCGGCTCGGTCGACCTCTCGTTCGTGAAGATCGTGGTCGTCGACGAGGCGGACCGGATGGCGGACATGGGTTTTCTGCCCGTGGTCCGTCGCCTCGTCGACAGGACGGGCAGTCCCCGCCAGGTGCTGCTCTTCTCGGCGACCCTCGACGGGCCCGTCGACCGCCTGGTCCGCGACTACCAGCGCGACCCGGTTCGCCACGAGGTGAGGTCTGCCAGCGCCGACCGCGGAGCGGTCCATCACCACTTCTGGCGCGTCGAACGGCAGCACCGGATCGCGGTGACCGCCGAGACCATCACCGCACGTGGACCTGCCATCGTCTTCTGCCGCACCAAACGGGGAGCGGACCGCCTCTCGGATCGCCTTGCTCGATCCGGACTCCACACGGCAGCCATCCACGGCGATCGCAGCCAGGGCCAGCGGGAGCGCGCGCTCGCGGACTTCCGCTCCGGTCGCCTCGATGCGCTCGTCGCGACCGATGTCGCCGCCCGCGGGATCCACGTCGACGCGGTTCCCCTCGTGGTCCACTTCGACCCGCCCGCCGACCACACCGACTACGTGCACCGCGCCGGCCGGACCGGCCGAGCGGGGGCCGACGGGATCGTCGTGTCCTTGGTCGAGCGGGAGCACGTCGCCGGGATCGAGCGGATGCAGAAGAGGCTCGGGCTGTCGAGCCGGATCTCCGCGCCGGACGTCCTGGCGTTGGCCACCGTCGACCGCACCGGCCGTTCGCAGAGTCCCCGACCTCCGACGAAGCGGCCGTCCCGTCCGGGATCGACGGTCGAGCAGCGATCGGGGGGATCACAACGGGACGCGGCGACCCGGAGGGACGCAGCTCGTCGACGTGCACGTCGTCAGGCCCGGGGACGAAGTTCGCAGGCCGGGAAGTAGCCACAGCCCGTCCCGATCGCCGAGAGCGATCTGCACGGAAAGCGGCTGGAGTCAGGCCTCCCGCACCCACGCCTGGGCGCCCATCTGCACCGCGTCCCACGGACTGCCGAGCGGCGGCGTGTACGACAGGTCGAGCTCGCTCATGCCGTCGACGGTCATGCCATGGAAGATGGCGGTCGCCGCGATGTCGATCCGTTTGGCCACCTCGGCATGCCGGTGGCCGAACAGCTGGACCCCGAGGAGCCGGCCCGAGGTGCGGTCACCGGTGAACCGCATCGCGATCCGGTGGCTGTCCGGGTAGTACGCCTTGTGGTCGTCGGCCTCGAAGCCCACGGTGACCGGATCGAGACCGGCGGCACGGGCCTCGTGGTCGCGCAGCCCGGTCCGCGCGACGGCGTGGTCGAAGACCTTGACGACCTGGGTGCCGAGGCTCCCGGCGTACTCCCGCTGCCCACCGAGCGCGTTCTCGCCGGCCACCCGTCCCTGCTTGTGTGCAGTGGTCCCGAGCGGCAGGTACGTCTCGCCGAGGAGCCGGTGGTGCGTGACCACGCAGTCCCCCGCGGCGAAGACGTGCGGGAGTCCGGTCCGCATGCGCCGGTCGACCGCGATGGCACCCCGGTGCCCGAGCGAGGCGCCGGCCGCCGCGGCGAGCCCGGTGTCCGGCCGGACCCCGACGACGAGCAGGACCAGATCCACGTCCCGGTGGATGTCGCCACCGTCCGTCCGGGCGTCCACACGGAGCCGTCCGGCCCCGCCGTCGCGGTTTCGTGAGACCGCTCGCACCTTCGCTCCGGAGAGCACCTCGACACCGTGGTCGGTCAGCTGCTGCCGCACGAGCGCGCCGAGCTCGGGATCGACGGTCGGGAGCACCTCGTCGACCTGCTCCATCTGCGTGACGCGGAGGCCCCGCGCCGTCAGGGCCTCGGCCATCTCGAGGCCGATGTAGCCCGCGCCGACGATGACCGCGCTCGACGGCGAACGCTCCTCGAGGGTCCGCATCACGGCGAACGTGTCGCCCATCGAGTGCAGGAGATGGACCCCGTCCTCGGCGCCGAGCCCCCCGTCGGCGACGACCCCGTCGATCGGTGGCACGACCGGGAGCGCGCCCGTCCCGACCACGAGCTCGTCGTAGCGGAGCAGCTCCTCTGTTCCCGCGGCATCGGTCACGAGCAGGGTCCGATCCTCCGGGTCGATTCGCCGTGCGCGGGTGTCGAGCCGGAGCGCCATGCCGGTGCCCTCGAGATCGGCGGTGGTGCGATGGGCCAGGTTCCTCCAGTGGGTCACCTCACCCGAGACGTAGTAGGGGATGCCGCAGATCGAGAAGTTGGGAAACGTGTCGGCCACCACGACGGTCACGTCGACCGACAGATCGAGCTCCCGCGACCGGAGCGCCGCGCTCGATGCCCGCGTCGCTCCCTCCGATGGCGATGAGGTGCATTGCTCTCCTTGTTTCGGCGACGGGGTCCGTCAGCTCAGTGCCGGGCCTCGAGCTCCGTCTCGGGATCGTGCGCGCCGCGCAGGTGGGGGACGATGATGTCGGCCGACTCGGCCGGTGTGATGCCGGGGTAGAGCAGCAGGATGAGGCCTACGGCCGTGAGCCCGCCGAGCACCTGGGCGCCGATGAACCACGGCACCGACGACGGCGCGATCCCGGCGAATGTGTTCGAGAGCATCCGGCCGACCGTGATCGCGGGGTTGGCGAAGCTCGTGGACGACGTGAAGAAGTAGGCGGCGGTGATGTACGCGCCGACCGCGGCGGGCGTGAAGGCGGTCCTGTTGCTGCGCGCCAGGGCGAAGATGACGAGCACCAGTCCCACCGTCGCGACGACCTCGGACAGGAAGTGCGGCCCGGTGGCCCGATGGTGGGTCGAGATCGAGACCGCGTGGAGCGAGAACATCACGTTCGCCATGACGGCCCCGGTCACGCAACCCGCCACCTGTGCGGGAAGGTACGCGGCTGCGTCGCGCCACGAGATGCCGCCGAAGGCGGCGTCCACGAAGGAGACCACCGGATTGAAGTGCGCCCCCGAGAGCGCACCGAAGATGAGGATGATGGCGAACAGCCCGGCGCCGGTCACGAGAGCGTTCTGCAGCAACTCGAGACCGACGTTGCCCGGCGACAGCTGTTGGGCGGCGATGCCCGAGCCGATGACGATCGCGGCGAGGAGCGCGCTGCCGAGGAACTCGGCGACGAGGCGGCGCCACAGGACGACGTCGTTCACGATGGTCCCCGGTCCGGTCGGGCCGATGGGATCTCAGCAGCAGCCGGACGACGGTCCGGACGCCGCGGCGGCGAGCTCGACCGAACCGGGCGTGCAGCAGCGCTCGTCACCGCCGAGCCCATCAGGACCATCGGCGTCCGCAAGCACCGTGTAGACCTCCCAGCGCGCACCGTCGGGTCCGTCGACCCACACCTTGTCCTGAACGGCGTAGCAGCACGTGGTGGTGTTCTCGACGGCTGTCGCCATCCCCTGGTCGGTCAGGAACGCCGTCGCAGAGGCGACCTCCTCGGTCGAGGCGACCTCCACTCCGAGGTGGTTGAGCGAGCCGGGCTCCCCCACCCCTTCGATGAGGACGAGCTTGAGCGGTGGTTCGGCGACCGCGAAGTTCGCGTAGCCGGGGCGAACCTTGGCCGGCGGGACCTTGAACAGCGTCGAGTAGAACTCGATCGCCTGCTCGAGATCGGAGACGTTGAGCGCCAGCTGTACCCGTGCCATGACTCCTCCTTCACATCGATCCCCATCGATGGCTGCAGTCTGTATGATAGATTGATAGATGTCAATAGGAGGTTGTCGATGACCTCACAGGAGACTGTTGCGACGCTGAGCGCGGCGTGCTGCTCGCCACTGACCCGGCACGCGCTCACCGATGCCGACGCAGCCGAGCTGGCCGGCGTCTTCGCGGCGCTCGGCGATCCGGTGCGGCTGCGGCTGCTCTCGATCGTGGCCAGCGAGGGCGAGGTGTGCAGCTGCAATCTCGAAGGTCCGCTGGCCAAGAGCCAGCCGACCATCTCGCACCACACCAGGGTGCTCGCCGAGGCGGGGCTCATCGTCGGCGAGAAGCGGGGCCGATGGGTCTGGTGGAGGGTCGTCCCCGAACAGATGGCGACGCTGCAGCGGGTGCTCGGCCGTGGTTGAGCCGATGGCCCCGCGCCGGCGCTCCCAGGCCGAAGACGAGGCGACGGCCGTGCACACCGCCGTGCGCGACCGGTACGCGAGAGCGGCCGACGAGGCGCAGTCGGGCTGTTGCGGTGCCGAGGGCTCGGCGGAGGGGCTCATCGGCCGGTCGCTCTACGCGGGGTCGGACGCCGACCAGCTACCCGACGCGGCGCTCGCGGCGTCACTCGGCTGCGGCAATCCGATCCTCCTCGCGGACCTGACCCCCGGCGAGGTCGTCCTCGATCTCGGCTCGGGCGGCGGGATCGACGTCCTGCTCTCGGCACGGCGGGTCGGGCCGACCGGCATGGCGTACGGGCTCGACATGACCCCGGAGATGCTCGAGCTCGCGCGGGCGAACCAGCAGGAGGCCGGCGTCACCAACGCCGAGTTCCTCGAGGGGACGATCGAGCACGTGCCCCTCCCCGACGCCTCGGTCGACGTGATCATCTCCAACTGCGTGGTGAACCTCTCGCCCGACAAGACGGCGGTCCTGCACGAGGCCTTCCGCGTGCTTCGGCCGGGCGGTCGTCTCGCGATCTCGGACATCGTGCTCCGACGCCCGCTCCCCGACGCGGTGCGTCGGGTCGTCGGCCTCTGGACGGGCTGCGTGGCCGGAGCGCTCCTCGACACCTCGTACGTCGACGAGCTGCACCGTGCGGGGTTCGCGTCCGTCGAGATCGAAACGACCCGCCTCTTCGAACGCACCGATCTCCTCCAGATGGCCGGGACCCTCCTCGACGGTGGAGAGCTCCCCGAGGGGATCGACGTGGAGGAGCTGCTCGCCGCGCTCGACGGCGCGGTCACGAGCGCGTTCGTCCGGGCCGGCAAGCCGGGCTGACCGGCCCCACCAGTCGGACGGCGCGTCCGTCGCAAGCCCCGACCGCGCCGGGCCGAGGCGGAAACCGACGTTCGGCCCTGGTGGACGCGTCCGCACGGCGTCACACTCCGGTCATGGTGCAGCGAGACGGCCCGGTGGCGACGACGGGGGCAGCGAGGAGGCCCGTGCCGCCGGCCCCCGGTCCCGCAGCGACCCCCGGGGGCACGCTCCCGCTCCCCGACGCGGACGCCATCCTCTGGACGCTCGACCGCGATCCGCAGCTGCGGTCGACCATCGTCGCCGTCGCGCTCTTCGACGGCGAACCTGCCTTCGAGCGGGTCCTCGACAAGGTCCGGGTCCTCTGTCGCGACCACCGACGATTCCGGTCGATCGTCGTCCCGGCGACCGCGCCGTGGTCCCGGCCGGCGTGGCGCGAGGTGGCCGGTTTCGATCCGGACTCCAACGTGACCCACGTCCGGGCCCCGCGCCCCGGCAACGAGCGCGGGGTCCTCGACCTCGCACAGTCCATGGGGAGCCGGGCCTTCGACACGGCCCGCCCCCTCTGGGAGATCGCGCTCGTCGACGGGCTGGAGGGCGGGCGCTCCGCGCTCGTGATCAAGGTCCACCACTCGGTCATCGACGGGATCGGTGGCCTGCTCGTGGTCGCGGGCATCCTGGATGTCGACCGTGGCGGCACCGACCCGGTGGACGGCACCACGGCGGCCGGTGCGAAGGTCGGGGCCGGATCGCGGCGCGCGAGGCCGGTCGCCGCGATCGTGCACGGTGCGGCGGCGGTTCCCCGCCACGTGCTCGGGCCGGTCCGCGGCACGTTGGCGGACCCCGCCGGCTCGGTGCGGCATTGCGCCTCGACCGTCGTCGACGCGCTCGCCCTCGTCGCACCGACCCCGACACCCTTCTCACCGCTCATGGGGGCACGCGGCCTCGACCGGCACTTCGGGACGGTGAGGCTGCCGCCCGACCTCGACCTCCGCGACACGGCACGCCAGGCGGACATCACGGTCAACGACCTCTTCGTGAGCGGCCTCCTCAGCGGCCTCGCCCGCTATCACCGTGGGCACCGGAACCCCGCGGGGCACCTCCGGTTCGTCATGCCGGTCAGCACCCGGCGTCCGGGCGACCCCGTCGAGGCGAACCGGTTCGTGCCGGCGCGCGTCGTCCTGCCCTGCGACCTCGACCGTGCGCACGAGTACCTCGCCCGGGTGCCCGCCCTCCTCCGCCGGTGGAAGCACAGCCGAGCGCTCGCCATCGACGAGTGGCTGACCGCGGTGCTCGACCGCTTACCCGATCCGCTGGTGGTCCGCGTCTTCTCCGGGATCCTGAAGGGGGTCGACGTGATCGCGACCGACATCCCCGGACCACCCGTCGACCTCTTCCTCGGTGGGGCGAAGCTCGAGCAGCTCTTCGCCTTCGCGCCGACCGCCGGCGCCGCCGTCAACGCGTCACTGGTGACGGTCGCCGGCCGGCCGCACGTCGGGCTCAACGTCGACGTCGCCGCCGTCCCGGATCCCGACGTGCTCCTCGGCTGCCTCGAACAGGGATTCGAGGACGTCGTCGCGGCCGCACGCGACGCGAGCGGTCCGAACGGGACGGGCGAGGCCCCGTGAGATGGAGCGCCTGAGCGGCCTCGACACCGAGTTCCTCCACCTCGAGGACGGCGCCGTCCACATGCACCTCGGATGCGCCTGCATCTTCGACGGGCCCCCGCCGCCCACCGGGGCGTTCGAAGCACTGATCGCCTCCAAGCTGCACCGGATCCCGCGGTACCGCGAGCGGGTCCAGAACGTGCCGCTCGGGCTCGGACGTCCGGTCTGGGTCGACGATCCGACCTTCGACCTCGGCATCACATCGTGCATGCGGCGCTGCCGCGGCCCGGGGACGACGCCGAGCTCCGCGGCTGGTCGAACGGGTCATGTCGCAGCCGCTCGACCGCAGGCGACCCCTCTGGGAGGTCTGGGTGGTCGAAGGGCTCGAGGGCGGTCGCTGGTCGCTCATCTGCAAGGTCCATCACTGCATGGTCGACGGCATCGCCGGGGTGGGGCTCCTCACCATCGTCCTCGACACCGAGCGAGCCGAGCGTCACGGGTCGCCGGTGCCGTGGGTGCCACGGCGCGCGCCGCCCGCGGGGGCCCGGGTCTTCGACGCATGGGGTGGGCTCGTCGCGGACACCGCCGGCCTCGTGCGGCGGACGGCCGCCGGTATCGCGCGCCCGCGCGCGACCGCGGCCGCCATGGGCAGCACCGCCGCCGGGGCGGTTCGCCTCCTCGTCCGGCTCGCGCCGACCCGGAGCCTCTCGATCGAGGGGCCGATCGGGCCCCATCGCGCCTGGTCCCACTCGTCCGCCCGCCTCGACCGGGTGACGGAGGTGCGACGCGCCTTCGGGGGCACGGTCAACGACGTGGTCCTCGCAGCCGTGGCGGGTGGCTACCGCGAGCTCCTGCTCTCCCGCGGCGACGACGTGGATCGTGCCGCCCTGCGCACGCTCGTGCCAGTGTCGACTCGGCACACCGACGCCGCCGGCGTTCCCGACAACCGGCTCGCCGCAATCCTCTACGACCTGCCGGTCGGCGTGGCCGACCCGGTCGAGCGCCTTGCCCACGTCCACGAGGAGATGGCGGCCCTCAAGTCGGCCCACCTTGTCGAGGCGGGAGAAGCCGCCGTCTCGCTCGCCGACCTCATGCCGCCGATGGTCCTGGGCGACGCGACGCGCTGTGCGGTGCGGGCGATGCGACTCGTCGGGCAGCCGTCGCTGAACACCGTCACGACCAACGTCCCGGGGCCGCAGGTCCCCCTCTACTGCCTCGGCAGCGAGATGCTCGAGTACCTGCCGTTTGTCCCCATTGCGCACGGCCTGCGCGTCGGTACCGCGATCATCTCCTACAACGGCTCGCTCGCCTTCGGGGTGACCGGCGACGGAGAGACCGTCCCCGATGTCGACGTCCTCGCGTCCGCCGCAGCCGCGTGCGTCGACGAGCTGTACGAGCGGGCGCTCGAGCGCGACGATCGACGGTCGGAGTGACCCCGACCGGTCGGCCCCCGGCCAGTTCCGTCGCGGCGGAGCTCAGTGGTGCGCTTCGGCAGCCGGTCTGGCGAAGTCGAGGCCCGCGGCCAGGTGGTGGCCGCCGGCTGGATGGCGTCCGGCGGCCACCCGGAAGCGCTCCGACGCCATCGCGGACGGTGCCTCGGCCGGTGCGCCCGCGAGGGGGCTCCCGGTGAGATCGGCCACGCACGCCGCGCAGAGCCACCGAGGACCGATACCGGGACGTGCTCCGCCATCGAGTCCGCGTGCGACCCGCACGAGCGGCGCGCGCCATCCGCAACGGTGACAGGCACTGTTGCGGACACCGGCACGCTCTCTGCACCAGACCCTTTTCCCCATGGAGACCACCTCGACCGTCCCTCGTGTTGCGCTCGGGCCAGTGTGTGCCGCGTCCATGACGGAAGTGTGAAGTGCGGATGAGGCTTCTCTCACACCGGGCGGCGGTCGGCGCGGACCGTGCTGGCCCTCGCCTACCGGCTGGTGCTCGCCCGCGATGCCTGAGCTCCCCCGCCCGACGCCGTCTGCGGCGATGAGGCGGCGGCGGCGCGGCGGTGCTCCTCCGCGAGCTGGCGCTTGCGGACCTTCCCGTTCGGATCGCGCGGCAGCTCGTCGACGATCTCCCAGGTCCTCGGCACCTTGTACTTCGCGAGGCGCGCGGCGACGTGCCCGGCGAGCTCGTCGGTGTCGACCTCGGCGCGCAGCTGGACCATGGCCTTCAGGCGCTCCCCGTCCCGCTCGTCGGGGACGCCGAAGACCGCGCAGTCCACGACGGCGGGATGCTCGTAGAGCACCTCCTCGATCTCGCGCGGCGCGATGTTGACCCCACCCCAGAGCACCATGTCCGAGACGCGGTCGGTGATGTAGAGGTAGCCGTCCTCGTCGAGGTAGCCGATGTCGCCGACCGTGAACGCGTCGTCGCGCCACGCCTTCGCCGTCGCCTCGTCGTCGTTGCGGTAGACGAACCGCTGCGGGCCGGCGGGCCGGATGTAGACGACGCCCGCATCGCCGGCGGGAACCGGCTCGCCCTCCTCGCCCAGGATGCGGATCTCCACACCCGGCCAGGGGAGGCCGACGCTGCCGGGACGCTCACGCCACTCCTGCGGCGAGATCTTGGTCGCGCCGCCCTCGCTCGCCCCGTAGAGCTCGTGGATCTCGGTGTGGGGGAAGGCCTCCATCATGCGGTGCTTCACGTGCACGGGGCAGGGAGCCGCCGCGTGCACCACCAGCGAGAGGCTCGAGACGTCGAGCGCCGCCCGCTCGTCCTCGGGGATCTCGAGGATCCGGATGAAGTGGGCCGGCACCAGAAAGGAGCGCGTCCCGCGACGCCGTTCGACCTCGGCGAGCCACGCACGCGCCTCGAACTGCTCGGTCACGACGGTCAGCGCGCCGACGTAGAGCGCGCAGAGCGCCCACCCGAGGTGCGACGCGTGATAGGCGGGCCCGCTCATCACGTAGACGTCACCGGGGGTCCAGCTCCAGAGCGCGACCTGGCCCTCCATGGCCCGGGCCCGACCTGCGTCGTTCGAGAGGCCGCCGTGGACGACACCCTTCGGCCGCGCCGTGGTGCCCGACGTGTAGAACATGAGCTCCGGACCGCCGCCGCTGTCCGCGTCCGGCAGCGGCACCGCCGCCGCGAGCTCGGCTTCGCAGTCCGCGCCGACGAGCAACGTACCGGCGCCCGCCGGACCCGCCGCCTCGAGCAGGTCCGCCTCGAGGTCGCGGTGGCCGACGACGGCCGCGACACCGGCGTCACCGAAGATGTAGGCGAGCTCCGCCGTGCGCAGGTGCCAGTTGACCGGGAGGAAGGGCGCGTCGAGCATCGCCGCCGCGGTGGCCACCTCGAAGAGCTCGATCCCGTTCGGGAGGACGGCGGCGACCGGACGGCCCGAGCCCGCCCCACGGGCCGCGAGCACCGACGCGAGCCGCGCGGCCCGCCGGTCGAGGTCGCCGTAGGTTCGGAGCTGCTCGCCGAAGGCGATCGCCGCGCGCTCGGGCTCGGCGCGCGCGTGCGCGCTCACCCCACGGTCGGACGCACGTGCCTCGCCGCTCATCGCCGGGACACTACCGCCCGGTCCGACGGCTCTGCCGCTGCCCGTCGGATGCGGACCGCGGCTGCGGCGTGAACGTAGCCGGCATGGCGGCGACGCCGGCAAGGCAGGGATCACGTTCGTACACGCGCGTCGTCTCCCGGTCGATGCGGTAGTCGGGGATCCGGCCGAGCACTTCTCGCACCATGATCCGGAAGAGCGCGCGGGCGAGGTGCATCCCGATGCAGCGGCGGGGACCGATCCCGAACGACAGGTGGGGGTTGGGAGCGCGGTCGAGCACCACCTCGTCCGGCCGGTCGAACCTGCGGCTGTCGAAGTTGGCCGAGAGCCAGCTGAGGAGGAGCGGATCGCCGCGCCGGAGCTGCTGGCCGCCGAGCACCGTGTCGGCGAGGACCGTCCGGGTCAACGTCTCGTTCGGGCAGAACACCCGCAGGTACTCCTCGGTCGCGAGCGGCAGCAGCTCCTCGTCCTCTGAAATCCGCCGCCGCGCCGCGTGGTCGCCGTCGAGGTGCTGGAGCGCCATCGCGGTGAGCGACGACGTCGTATCGAGACCGCCGGCGATCAGGTTCCAGAGGACGGCCCCGATGTGCAGGTCGTCGAGGAGCCCGCCGTCGTCGAGCCGGAGCTCCGCCAGGCGGGTCAACAGGTCGTCGCGCGGGAACCGACGGCGGTCGGCGATCTCGGCGAGCAGCTCCCTCACCATCTCCCCGACGTGCGTGAGCGCCTCGTCGTGCTCGGGCGTGCCGACCGCATAGGCGACCGTGCCGTGGAAGACGGTCGCGTAGTGCTCCCAGCTCTCGGTCGGCAGTCCGATGACCTCGAGGGTCGTCACCGCGGTGACCGGGTTGGTGAAGTCGAGCACCAGGTCGAACGCGCCGGACTCCACATGCTCGTCGAGGAACCTCGCCGCGGTGCGCTCCATGAACGGCGTGAGCGCGGTCACCGCCGGCGGCAGGAGGTAGGGGTTGAGCAGGCGGCGCAGCCGGGTGTGCACGGCCGGCTCCGCCTCGGCAATCCCCGCGGGCTGGATGCCCTCCGCCCGCGGGATCCCGGTGATGCCCAGGTAGGCGAACCCCTCGTCGGCCCCCGTGCGGTAGGTGCTCGTGAACGTCGACTCGTCGCGGGCGACCTCGACGACCTCGTCGTACCCGCTCACCACCCAGAAGCCGCCGTAGCGCGGGCTGTACGCGACCGGGCAGCCGCGCATCCCCTCCCACGCCCCGCGCCGATCGTCGCGGTACCCGTCCGCGTGCGGGTCGAAGTCGACGACCGTCCGGTCCGTGGCGTCCACCGTCCGCTCCCCTTCCCGACCTACCAGGACGTGACCGCACGCACGGCGGCGACCAGCCCGTCGGCGGACGGGAGCACCGCGGCTTCGAGGGCGCCCGCGGAGCCGATCGGCGCGAACGCCGCGCCCACCCGCTCGACCGGCGCCTCGAGCTGCCCGAAGAGCTCGTGATCGATGACCGCGGCGACCTCCGCACCGAAGCCGGCGAACCGGGTCGCGTGGTGGGCGACCACCGCGCGCCGGGTCCGGGCGACCGATGCGAGGACGGTCTCCACGTCGAAGGGCACCAGCGAACGGAGATCGACGACCTCCAACTCGATGCCGTCCCCGGCGAGCCGGTCGGCCGCGGCGAGCGCGTCGCGGACGGTGCGCCCGTAGGTGACGACCGTCACGTCGGAGCCGACGCGCTTGACATCGGCCACGCCGAGCGGGACGCGGTGCCCGGCTTCGGGCATCGGTCCGGTGGTGCCGTAGAGCGCGACGTTCTCGACGAGGACGCACGGGTCGTCGTCGAAGATGCAGCTGGTGAGCAGACCCTTGGCGTCGGCCGGCGTGCTCGGCACCGCCACCTTGAGGCCCGGAACGTGACAGAGCCAGGCCTCGAGGGTCTGCGAGTGCGTCGCTCCCGACCCGATGCCCCCGAAGACCGCTGTCCGAAGGGTGAGCGGCACCGCGAGCTTCCCCCCCGACATGAAGCGCACCTTCGCCGCGTGGTTGACGAGCTGGTCGAGGGCGATGCTCACGAAGTCCATGATCATGAGCTCGGCGACCGGTCGCAGCCCCTCGAGCGCCGCGCCGACCGCCGCCCCGACGATGGCCGCCTCCGAGATCGGCGTGTCCCGGACCCGTTCGGCCCCGAAGGCCGTCGAGAGTCCTTTCGTGATCTGCGAGATCCCGCCGGCGGGATCGGCGACGTCCTCCCCGATGACGAAGACGGCCGGGTCCTCGGCGAGGGCCTCGGCCAGCGCGAGGTTGAGCGCCTCGCGCACCGTGCCGACCGCGGGGGCGGCCTGCTCGGTCTCGGCCGCGCTCACGCTGGCATCCCCGTGGGGTCGGCGTAGACGTGGGTCGTCGCCTCACGCGGGTCCGGAGGTGCGAGCGCGAGCGCGGCGGTGAACGCCACCTCGACCTCGTCGTGCGCGCACTGTTCGACCGCGGCGATCGCCTGGTCGTCGAGCACGCCGTCCGCGACGAGCGCGGCCCGGTAGCGGCCGATCGGCTCGGACCGCCGCGCGGCCTCGAGCTCGTCGGCGGGGATGTAGCGCATCGGGTCCCCGAAGTAGTGACCGAAGAGGCGAAACGTGGTGCACTCGAGCAGGGTCGGTCCGCCGCCCGTGCGCGCTCGGTCGACCGCGGCGGTGAGAGCGGCGTGGACCGCGTCGGGATCGTTGCCGTCGACCGTGACGCCGGGGATCCCGTACGCGGCCGCACGCGCTGCGACCGAGGCGACCGGCTGCGAGTGCTCGGTCGCCGTCATCTCCGCGTAGCGGTTGTTCTGGCAGACGAAGACCACCGGCAGGTCCCAGAGCGCAGCGAGGTTGACCGCCTCGTGGAACGAGCCGGTGCCGGTCGCGCCGTCGCCGAAGCTCGCCGCGGTCACGCGGTCGGTTCCGGTCAATCGCGCCGCGAGGGCGACGCCGACCGCGATGGGCAGCCCCGAGCCGACGATGCCGGTCGACAGCACGAGTCCGGACGCCGGGTCCGCGATGTGCATGGCGCCGCCCTTGCCCGCGTTGATCCCGTCGTGCCGGGTCAGGATCTCCGCGACCAGCGGACCGAGCGGGACACCTTTGGCCAGCTGGTCGTGGAGCCCGCGGTAAGTGGTGACCAGACGGTCGTCGGCGCGCAGGACCCCGCCCAGCGCGGCCGCGATGGCCTCCTGGCCGGTCGCCGGCCAGTAGGTGCAGGCGAACTCGCCTGCGGCGAGCCCCCGGCGCACCCGTTCGTCGCACGTGCGGATGCGCACCATGCACTCGAACATCCCTCGACGCACCCCGGCGTCCGGCACACCGGCATCCGGGCTCATCGACCCGCACCTCCGTCGCACACGAACGACGCGGCGTGGGCGCCGGCCAGGTGACCGAAGACGAGACCCATGCCGATCGAGGTCCCGCCGCCGAAGTACGCGGGCCCTGCCGGGCTCGCCACCACGTTGCCCGCGCCGTAGAGACCCGGGATCGCGTGGCCCCGCACGTGCAGGACGCGGCCGTCGGCGTCGATCCGCGGACCGCCCTTCGTGCCGACGGTGCCCACGTGGATCGGGAGCGCGTAGTACGGGCCCCGTTCGATCGTCCCGAGGTTCGGGTGGGCCGCGCTCGGGTCGCCGTGGAAGCGGTCGTACGCGCTCGAGCCGCGCCCGTAGTCGCGGTCGCAACCGTCGCGGACCATCCGGTTCCACCGCTCGACCGTCCGCTCCAACCCGGAGCCGTCGATCCCGACGGCGCCGGCGAGCCCGACGAGGGAGTCGTGCACCGCGAGCCACGGCGGATCGGGGTCGTCCGGGCGGGCGGTCACCACCGAGTACCGCTCGCGGTACTGCCGGTCGAAGACGACCCAGCACGGCAGGTGCCGCGGTGCGTACTCGTTCGCATCGAAGGAGAAGAAAGCCTTCTGCATGTCGTTGTAGTTGGCGGCCTCGTCGACGAAGCGTTCGCCGAACCGGTCGACGATGATCGAGTGCGGGGCGGTCCGCTCGATCCCGACGAACCTCGCCAGCGGTCGACCGTCGTACTCCTCGCCGGGCAGCGACGACGCCGGGTACCACCACGCCTCGTTCATGTTCCCGAGGTCGGCGCCAACCGCCATGGCCATGGCGAGGCCGTCGCCGTCGCTCGCCGGCGGGCTGTGCGGGTGGGTGAGCGGTCCCGGGAGGAACCGGGTGCGCACGGCCTCGTTCCACTCGAACCCTCCGGAGGCGAGGACGACCGCTCCCGCTCCGACCACCGTTCGACGTCCCTCGGCCTCGACGACCACGCCGCGCACCGACCCACCGTCCGCGACGAGCTCGACCGCCCGTGCCTCGAGCCGCGGCTCGATCCCGCGTGTCACGCAGGCCTCGAGCAGGCCCGCCACGAGCGCCTGCCCGCAGGCGAGCCGCCCGGCCCCGACGCGCTGCTCGACGAGACCGGCGTCGAAGCGCTCGGGGAAGTACGACGGGCGCCACTCGACGGTCGCCTCCTCGAGGGTGATCGGGAGCCCGAGCACCGGCGGGCGGCGGAGCGCCTTCGCCCACGGGCCGAGCCGCGATCCGTCGAAGACCGCCGGCTCGAGCATCCGCCCGGCCGTGCGTGCACCTTCCATCTCGGGGTGGTAGTCCGGCCACGACATGGAGCGCAGGCGGAGGGCGGTGCGCGCCTCGAGGCCGGCGAGAACGGCAGGACCCTCGTCGACGTAGCGCTCGAGCAGCTCCGACGGCGTTCGCCCCGCGGTGAGGCGGCCCATGTAGACGAGCGCCTCCTCGCGCGAGTCCGCGATCCCCGACTCGGCCATGCGGTGGTTCTGCGGCATCCAGACGCCGCCGCCGGAGACCGCGGTCGTGCCGCCGAGCGAGCCGGTGCGCTCGAGGACGGTGACCCGGGCGCCGCCGTCGTGGGCGGCCAGTGCCGCGGCCAGGGCGGCCGCCCCCGAGCCGACCACGACGACCTCGGTCGCCCCCGCACCCGTCTGCGGACCCGCCGACCGTCACCGCATCACGTCGCGAGGTAGCGGTCGAGCTCGCGGTGCATGTTGGCGATCCCGCCCTCGTACTCCGCGCGAGAGGCGCATGCCCTCGAAGCCCTGCGAGTGGACACCGAGCTGCTGCCGCCCGATGTTCGAGAAGTCCTGGAGCGGGATCCGCGGCCAGTGGGCCGTGTCGTCCGGTGCGAAGGGACCGGCGACTCTCGGCCGGGTCACCGGGTCCCCCGCCGCGGGGAGCGAGATCGAGCAGAGCTCGAAGGTGCACGACTCGGGGTCGTCGCCGTCGGGGCGCACCCGGTAGACGAGCGCGTTGCCGAACTGCGGGAGGACGAAGTAGTTGGGGAAGACGAAGAAGACGCCTCCCCATCGCGCGAGCGCGGCCGGATCGGGCGGCGGCATCGGGATCCCCGCACCCGCCGCGTACGCGTAGATCGCCCCGACCAGCTCTTGGCCGAACGTGCTCCCCTCGGGGATCGGGTGGTTGCGCATCCCCTCGATGACGTGCAGGTCGCGAGGCAGGGTCATCGAGTCGAGGCCGGTGCACAGCTCGCGGGCCGACTCGATGATCGCGTCGATCTCGGCCACGCCGACCTGCCTCCCCTTCGACGCCTGCGCGTTCGGCCGCAGCTGGAAGCTCGAGTGGCCACCACGGTGGACCGCATAGTCGAGGTTGTCGGTGTCGTACTGCTCGGGGTGCCCGAGCGCGAGCTGGGGGTGGGTCTGGGGGACGTGCCAGCCCTCCATGAAGGCCTCCTGGGCCAGCTTCCAGTTCGCAGGGATGCCGCCGCCTTCCACCACCGCACCCGCATCCCGGCCACGCCGAGCGGGTCGAGCAGCTCCGGCATGGGGGCGAGCGCCTCGAGCAGCGGCGGCGCGTCGGGATCGAGGGTGAGCCAGACGCACCCACCCCACTCCTCCACGCGCACCTGCCGGAGGCAGAGCTCCTCGCGGGTGACGAGCGCCGGGTCGAAGGCGTGCGCCGCGCGGGCTGCGACGCACTCCCCGTCGATCCCCCACCGCCAACCGTGGAACGGGCAGGTGATCGTCCCCGCGTGGAAGGTGCCCGAGCCCTTGGCGAGCTCGGTCGCCCGGTGGCGGCAGGCGTTCGCGTACCCGCGCACCGAGCCGTCCTCGAGCCGGACGAGCAGGATCGACTGGTCGCAGACGACGTACTCGACGAAGTCGCCCGGCGAGGGGAGCTCCTCGAGCCGGCAGGCCATCTGCCAGACACGGGACCAGAGGCGGTCCCGCTCGAGGTCGGCGAAGCCCCGGTCGAAGTACCGCTCGGCCGGGACGAAGTCCGCGCGGCCCATCGCGAAAGGCACCGCGCGAGCCGGGCGCCCGCTCGCGGTCTCGAGCCGGCGGCGGACCCCGGTGTCAGCCATCGCCGGCCGCGTCCGGCCCGGTGAGCAGCGTGATCGTCCTCCGCCGGAACCGCCAGACGCCCCCGTCGTGGACCAGGTCGTCGAGGTACCGACCGGCCGCCACCATCGCCAGCCCGTCGGGGGTCGGCCGGACGAAGAGATAGTCGGTCACCGCGGTCGCGGCGTCACCGTCCACCTCGACGACCGAGTTCGCGGTGAGGTGCTTCCCCCGGCGACCGTCGCCCTGCACGTCCGCCAGGTACGCGTGGATGGCCGGACGCCCGCGGTGTGCGGTGTCGCCGAAGACCAGCGCCGCGTCCTCGGTGAAGAGAGCGACGAGCTCGTCGAAGCGGCCGTCGTCGCACCGAAGGCTGTACTCGCTCAGGGTGCGCAGGATCTGCTCCTCGTCGGTCACTGCTCCCCCTTCGTCCCCACCACACGCCCGACCCGCGGCGCCGTTCCGGCGAGGTCGAAAGCCGGGGCCATGATAGGTCTGCCCCTGCGGCGCCGCTCAGCCCGGCTCGAGCTCCGCGACGAGCTCGCCGACCGGGTAGGTGACCCCTTCCTCGCCGACCCTGCGCACGACGCCGGCGACCGGCGCGGCCACCTCGTTGGTCACCTTGTCGGTCTCGAGGAGGTAGAGCGGCTCGTCCTGGGCGACCCTCGCCCCGTCCTCCACGAGCCACGACGCGAGCGTTCCCTCGGTCATCTCCATGCCGAGCTTCGGGATGCGGATATCGATCGCCCTCACCTCCCCGCCGGTCGCGTCCGACGGGGCATCTTGACATCCACGGATGCCCCGTGCGTCCGGAAGAGAGCCTTTCGGCCCTGGTGCCGGGCGCGAACTGCGACGGACCATGGCGGTAGGCCACCGAGGCGCAGGAAGGAGTCACCATGCATGCAAACGTCGGAGACCGGATCGTGATCAGCGGACACCGTGCCGGTGAGCCGGACCGTGACTGCCAGGTGCTCGAGGTCCGGAACGCCGACGGCGAACCTCCCTATCTCGTCCGCTGGGGCGACACGGGACACGAGGCGCTCTTCTTCCCCGGACCGGACGCGACCGTCCACAATTTCACCCACGACGGGCACGGGTGACGACCGCGATCGGCCTCTGCGGGCCGGCGGGCGCCCACGGCAGGTGAGGCAGTACGAGATGACGAAGAAGGCGCTCCCTCCGCCCACGAGGGACACCGGCACCCCGAGCGCCCCTCCGCCACCGCCGGCGTGGCGCCACTACCTCTGGATCGTGGCCCTCGTCCTCTTCGTCGGCCTCTTCTTCGTGCTGCCGGCCACCCAGTCGGCCTCGAAGGTCACCGTCACCTACTCGCAGTTCATGAAGGACGTCTCCGCCCACAAGGTGAAGACGGTCACCCTCTCGACCAACGGGAGCGCGACGGGCACCCTGAGCAACGGCACGACGTACGTGACGGCGATCCCGCCGCAGGCCAGTCAGAGCTTCCTCGACCAGCTCACCTCCGCCGGGGTCGAGGTCACCGCCGAGACGACAGGAACCTCATTCGGGACCCAGGTGCTCACCTGGCTCATCCTCCTCCTGCCGTTCATCGTGCTCGGCTACTTCTGGTGGCGCCTCTCGAAAGGTGCGGCCGGGAGGCTCCAGGGAGCGTTCGGCGTCGGCCAGTCGAAGGCGAAGGTCTTCGACGAGGAGCGGCCGAAGACGACCTTCGCGGACGTCGCCGGCTACGAGGGGGCGAAGCTCGAGATCCGGGAGGTCGTGGACTTCCTCCAGCAGCCCGAGCGCTACGCGCGCACCGGAGCGATGGCACCGCGCGGCATCCTCATGGTGGGGCCGCCGGGGACCGGCAAGACCCTGCTGGCACGGGCCGTGGCGGGCGAGGCGAAGGTGCCGTTCTTTTCGGTCACGGGCTCGAGCTTCGTCGAGATGTTCGTCGGGGTCGGGGCCGCGCGGGTCCGCGACCTCTTCGAGGAGGCCCGCAAGCGCGCACCGGCGATCATCTTCGTCGACGAGCTCGACGCGATCGGCCAGCGGCGCTCGGGCACGGGCGCGATGGTGGCCAACGACGAGCGCGAGCAGACGCTCAACCAGCTGCTCGCCGAGATGGACGGTTTCGATCCCGCGACCGGCATCGTGGTGCTCGCCGCGACCAACCGGCCGGAGATCCTCGACCCGGCGCTCCTGCGCCCGGGCCGGTTCGACCGCCAGGTCACGATCCCCCTGCCCACCCTGCCCGAGCGGCTCGCGATCCTCGTGGTCCACTGCCGCGGCAAGCACCTCGACCCCGCGGTCGACCTCGAGGTCGTCGCGCGGGGCACCCCGGGCTTCTCGGGCGCCGATCTCGCCAACCTCGTGAACGAGGCGGCCATCGTGGCGGTGCGGGCCGACCGCACCGTGCTGGACGCGGCCGACTTCGCCGAGGCACGTGACCGCATCATCCTCGGACGGCGGGAGGGCTCGAACGTGCTCCTCCCCGAGGAGAAGAACGCGGTCGCGGTGCACGAGGCCGGCCACGCCCTCACCGCGGCGTACTCCGAGAAGGCGGACCCGATCGCGAAGGTCACCATCCTGCCCGCCGGTCCGGCCCTCGGCCTCACCGAGCAGCTCCCGCTCGTCGAGCGCCACCTCTACGGCGAGGACTACCTCGAGGACACCCTGGCGGTCTGCCTCGGCGGCCGTGCGAGCGAGCTCCTCGTCTTCGGGCAGGGCTCGACCGGCGCGGCCAACGACCTGGCGAAGGCCACCGAGCTCGCCACCAAGATGGTGCGGGAGTTCGGCCTCTCCCCCGAGCTGGGCCCCGTCGGCTACCCCGAGGGCGGCTCGGTCTTCCTCGGCGGTGGCGGCAGTGCGCTCTCGAGCCGGCCCTTTGCCGAGGGGACCCAGGCGGCGATCGACGACGAGGTCTCTCGCCTCCTCCGCCAGGCACAGGACCGGGCACTCGGGATCCTCGAGGAGCACCGCGACGCGCTCGAGCGGCTGGTCGCCCTCCTGCTCGCCAACGAGACGGTCGACGGCTCGGAGGTCTACGCGATCGCCGGGCGACCCGAGCCCACCGGTGGCTCGGGGCTCACGCTCGGACCAGACCGCTCCGACCCGGGCGGCACCGCCCAGGTCGCAGCCGCAGGTGGCGAGGAGGTCGAGGAGCGGGTCGCACCCGCCGAGGCGGATCCATCGTTGTCAGGGCGCATGTAACATCTTTGTGAACAACAGCAGTGGGGGGCAGTCCACGTGATCGGGGGTGAGCACGTGGCCACGTGGTCGCACCAACGGACGGGACCCGGGTCGGGGGGACTCCTCCCGGGGACGGCGGTCCATGCGCTCCAGGCCGTCGACCAGGCCGTGCTGGTCGCGGACCGCGACGGGCTGGTCGTCTTCTGCAACCACGCGGCGGACACGATCGACGAGTGGTCGACCACCAACGCCGCCGGGCACCACCTCGTCAAGGTGCTCATGCCCGATGCGACCCCCCGCCGGATCGGGCAGATCATGGTCTTCCTGCGGGCCGGCCAGCCGTGGTCGGCCGAGCACGCCGTCCACCGGGGGGACGGGTCCTCGATCGCCGCAGTGGTGACCGCCTCGCCGGTCTTCGACGCCGCCGGCGCCCTGACCTCGGTCGTCGCCGTCTCACGCCTCGGGGGCGGCGTCGACCTCTCGGCCCAGCTCCTCGCCGACACCCGGCGACAGTACGGCGCGTTCCTCGAGACGACGGGAGACACGTTCGCGGTCCTCGACGAGCACAGTGTGTTCACCTACCTCGACGGAGCCGTCCGCGAGCGGTTCGGCGTCGATCCCGAGTCGCTGATCGGGACCAGCATGTTGAGTCTCGTGCCGCCGATCGAGCGCGAGCGCGCCGAGGCGCGGTGGGAGGAGCGCGTCGCGACCAGGGGACCGATGGAGAACGAGTCCTTCTGGTTCCAGGACTCCGGGGGCGGCTGGCTCTGCCTCGCCGTGCACGGCCTCAACCTGCTCGACGACCCGGCCGTGGCCGGCGTCGTGCTCAGCTTCCGCGACGTGACGTCCGCCCGACGCGCCGAGTACGAGCGGCGGGTCAACGCCGGCGCCAAGGAGGTCCTCGTCCGCGCCTCGACGGAGCAGGAGTTGTTCGATGGCATCGCCGCGCTCGTGGTGAGCGAGCTCGGCACCCTCACCAGCTGGGTGCTCGTCGAGGACCCCGGCCGACCCCTCGGGCTCGCGCCGGCCACCACCCGGCCGCAGGGGCTCGAGTTCTTCCGGGCGCTCGAGCAGCTCTCGGGGTCGGAGAACGTGCCCGACCCGCTCACCCTGGCCATGATCACCGGGCAGCACCAGTTCGTCGACGACCTGCGGGCGCTGCCCGAGTCGGTGCGCTGGCGCGGAGCGGCCCTCGAGCACGGGTTCCGCTCGGTGCTCGCCCTCCCCTTCTCTCCCGGCGAGGGGGAGCACGGCCTGTTCGTCACCTGTGCGGACCGCCCCCATGTGATCACCGCCGATCGGATCGCGGTGCTGACCGCGCTCGCGGACGACCTCGGACACGGCGTCGAGGCCATCCGGACCCGCGAGCAGCGCGCCACCTACCGCGACCGTCTCGAGGCGAGCCTCGAGGCCGCGGTGCGGGCCATCGCCGCGGCCGCGGCGCTCCGCGACCCGTACACCGCCGATCACCAGCGCCAGGTGGCCGAGCTCGCGGTCGCGATCGCCGAGGAGCTCGGCTGCGACGAGGACTTCTCGAGCGGGATCCGGGTGGCCGGGCTCATCCACGACATCGGCAAGCTCGCGGTCCCGGCCGAGATCCTGAGCCGGCCGGGACGGCTCACCACGGCCGAGTTCGAGCTCATCAAGGGACACGCGCAGGCAGGCCACGAGATCATCGCCGACATCGAATTCCCTTGGGACATCGCGGACATGATCCTCCAGCACCACGAGCGTCTGGACGGCTCCGGCTACCCCTCGGGCCTCCGCGGCGAGGAGATCTGCATCGGTGCACGGATCCTCGCGGTCGCCGACACCGTCGAGGCCATGCAGGCGCACCGGCCGTACCGCCCGGCGCTCGGGATCGAGGCGGCGCTCCGGGTGATCTCCAGCGACCGTGGCGTCCTCTTCGACGCGGGCGTCGCCGACGCCTGCATCCGCCTCTTCAACGAGCAGCGGTTCCGCTTCGGCGACTGAAGGGCCCGCCGACTCTCAGAGAGGCGGTGCGGGCACCGTGATCGCCGGGGCCTCGACCCCGCCGTCGACCTGGACGATCTTGCCGGTGACCCATGCGGAGGCCGGCGAGGCCAGATAGAGGGCGCACGCCGCGACGTCCCAGACGGTGCCGGGACGCCGCATCGGGGTGCCCTCGTCGAACTGCCGGCGCAGCGCCTCGTCGGTGAGCACGACCGAGAGCGCGTCCGTGGCGACCCCGCCGACCGAGATGGCGTTGACCCGGACCTTCGGAGCGAACTCGGCGGCCAGGTTCCGGGTCACGCTGTTGAGCGCCGCCTTGCCGGCGCCGTACGCGGCGAACGACGGCTGGACCATGTCGCTCGAGCGGGAGGAGATGTTCACGACGGCTCCGCCGCCCGCCGTCTCGACCATGCGGGGGACGGCGATGGTGGTGAGGAGGAACGCCTGGGTCACGTTGAACCGGAGCGCCGTCTCGAAGAACCGTTCGCTCGTCGAGAGTGCCGACGCCGGCGGGCTCCCGCCCGCGTCGTTGACCAGGACGTCGATCCGTCCGAAGTGGTCCACCGCGGTCTCGACGAGCCGCTCGAGGTCGGCGGTGACCATGACGTCGGTCACCACGGCGAGGGCGCGCCGGCCACGGGACTCGACCTCGCCGACGACCGCGTCGAGATCGCTGCGCGTGCGCGAGGCGAGGACGAGGTCGGCGCCCGCGTCGGCGAACCCGAGCGCGATGCCGCGACCGATCCCGCGGCCGGCCCCGGTGACGATCGCCACCTGGTCGGTGAGGAGGAACCGGTCGAGCAGGCTCACGGTGCGGGGCACCTCAGCGGAGGTGGGCCGCGGCCCGGCCTGCGTAGGCGGGGAGGTCGAGGTAGGTCCGGATGCCGGGCTCCGCGGCCACGACCGCGGGGACTGCGGACACACAGTGGGTCGCGGTGGCGACCACGCCCGGGTTGCGGGCCAGCCCGGCGGCGATCGATTCGGGGTGCCAGCCGTGGAAGGTCACTCGTGACGACGGATCGCCGCGAACTTCGACCTCGAACCGCTCCCCCTCGGGCCCGAAGGTCCACGCCGGATCGAGGTGCTCCTGGCCCATGAACCAGTTGGTCCGCACCGAGATGACCGGCTCCCCCCCGACGGTCGCCTCCCAGCGGAACTTCTGTGCCGCGATCCGCCCGGGCGGGATCGCCCCGATCGGCGAGTCGATCGGGGCGGTGGCCAGCGCGACCTCGTGGGTGACCCGGGGACCGGGGTCGAGGCGGAACCCGAGCGCGTGCCCGAGCATCGCGATCGACTGCCCGAAGCCGTCGCCGAGGATCGCCGGCATCATGCTCGCCTCGGCCTCCTCGGGCGTCCTGCCGAAGAGCATGATGTCCGACACGACCGCCGGCGCGCCGTACGAGCGGATGTCGGAGAACTCCTCGGCGCGCACGGAGGTGATCGACTGGCTGAGCGCGGAGACCACCAGCGGGAAGCGCTCCGTGACGCCGCCCGGGTGGATCCCGGTCCCGTGGACGGTCGTCCCACCGGTCGCGCACGCGGCCTCGATGGCGGACTCGTCGCGCCCGCCGGGGAAGAACCAGTTGAGCGGCGTCACGACGTTCTTCCCCGAGGCGAGGAGCCGGGCGACGACAGACGGGTCCGCCATGAACGGGGCGTAGACGACGCAGTCGACGTCGAGCGCCACGAGCTCGTCGACGTCCGTGGTGGCGGCGAGCCCGAGCGGACCGAGCCCGCAGAGCTCGCCGACGTCGCGCCCGGCCTTCTCCGCCGAGTGGACCCAGCAGCCGACGAGCTCGAGCTCGGGATGGGCCACGATGCCGGCGACGGCCGCTCGCCCCACCCCGCCGGTCGCCCACTGGATGACCCGGATCGCCATGCTGCCTCCTCATGCCGTGCACCCGTCGAACCGGGCGGCCCCGGGCGGCCCCGAGCGGCCCCGAGCGGTCCCGAGCGGTCCCGAGCGGTCCCGAGCGGGACAGGCTACGCCGATCCGGCGCACCCGGTCGGGCTCAGGTGCAGCGGCTGCAGCGCCCGAGGATCGCGAAGTGGTGCGGGTCGATCGTGAACCCGAGGCGCTCCTTGGCCTCCCGGGCGAGGCCGGCGAAGAGCTCGTCGGGGGCTTCGATGGTCGTCCCGCACTGCTCGCAGAGGAGGTGGGCGTGCGCGAGGGACGCGAGCTGGTACGTCGAGGGCCCGTGACCGAGATGGGTGTGCGCGACGACGCCGAGCCGCTGGAGGTCGTCGAGGTTCCGGTAGATCGTCGAGCGGTGGACGTCCGGGGCCCGGGCCTGCACGGCCTCGGCGAGCTCCTCGGCGCTCAGATGGTCGCCCGACTCGAAGAGGATCTCGAGGAGCACCCGCCGCGACGAGGTCACGCGCCCGCCGTGCGCACGGAGCAGGGCGAGCACGTCGTCGACCGACCCGCACGCAAACCCGGCGACACCACGCGGGGCGAGCGGTCTGGTCATGCCACCAGCGTACGAGCCTGTCGATGCGACAGGGATGTACTTGCGATCGAGTCGCATCTGGGGCAGGGTTGGGCGATGCCCGGCTCCGGAGCCGCCCGTTGAACCCTGGGCGCCGTCTGAACCCGCCGCGCGAGGGGTCCCCCAAGGGCCTCCTCCCGGCGGAGTGGGCCAAGCTCGGCGGCATGCTCCTCGTCGTCGCGGTGCTCTTCGCGGTGGGGCTCGTCCTGCTCGTCGCGGCGGCACCGCACCACTACCGACTCTCGCGCTCCGCGACCTTCGGGCTCGGGACCGGCATGCTCGCCCTCACCCTCGGGATGCGCCACGCATTCGACGCCGACCACATCTCGGCGATCGACAACACCACGCGCAAGCTGATGGCGGAGGGCCGGCGTCCCGTCGGCGTCGGCTTCTTCTTCTCCCTCGGGCACTCGAGCGTCGTGCTCGTCCTCACCCTCCTCCTCAACGCCGGCGTACGGGCCCTCGACTCCCAGGTGCGCGACGGCGGGTCGGGTCTGCACCGCGCGGCGGGCATCGTCGGGACGTCCGTCTCGGGGACCTTCCTCTACCTCATCGCGGCGCTCAACCTCGCGGTGCTCGTCTCGCTGCTCGGCGCGATGCGAGACCTCCGGCGCGGCGCCTACGACGAGACCGAGCTCGAGCGCCGCCTCGAGCAGCGGGGGCTCATGAACCGCTTCTTCGGACCGCTCGCGCGCCAGGTCGACCGGCCCTCCAAGATGTACGTGATCGGGCTGCTCTTCGGTCTCGGCTTCGACACCGCCACCGAGGTCGCGCTCCTCGTCCTCTCGGGCTCGGCGGTCGCCGGCGGCCTGCCGGTCTGGGCCGTGCTCAGCCTGCCGCTGCTCTTCGCGGCCGGCATGTGCCTGTTCGACACACTCGACGGCTGCTTCATGAACGTCGCGTATGGCTGGGCGTTCTCGCGCCCGGTGCGCAAGCTCTTCTACAACGTCGTGGTCACCGCCCTCTCGATCGCCGTCGCGCTGGTGATCGGCTCGATCGAGCTGCTCTCGTTGGTCGGGAGTGAGTTCGGACTGCACGGTCCGTTCTGGCACCTTCTCGCCGGCATCGACCTCAACACGGCCGGCTACGTGGTGGTGGGCCTCTTCGTCGCCACGTGGGTCGTCGCGCTCGCCGTCTGGCGCCTCACCGGGCTCGAGGCCTTCTTCGAGCCCGACGTCGTACGCGACGCGACCATCGCCATCGACGGGGCGGCGCTGGCCGAACGGTGAGCCCGCGCGTGCCGCCCGGGTGCCGAACGGCCACCGGGACGGTCGGCGCCCCGGGGTGATTGCCACCACCCTGGGGTGGTGCCGGGGTGATTGCCACCACCCCGGAGCGGTGCGACACTCCACGGATGCCAGCACACCCCAGCACCACCCGACGACGCGCGCGCCGGGCTGCGGCCCTCGTGGCGGCCGCGCTCGGCCTGCCGCTCGCGGCCTGCTCGAACGGGGCGGCGCCGGCCGCGACTGCCCCGGGACACCCGACCTCGGCGACGACCTGCACCCGGCCGCCGGCACCACCGGTCGTCGCGACGGCAGTGCCCGGGAGCACGAGCGACTGGGTGGTCACCTCCTTCGACGGCACGCCCATCCGGGTCCACTGGTTCCCCCTCGATCCGACCGGACACCGCGTCGTGCCGACCGTCCTGATGGGCCCGGGCTGGAGCCTGTCGGGCGACACCGACACCACGGGCCCGGCCGTCCTGGGCGGGGTCGCGATCAAGGACCTCTGGACCGCGGGCTACAACGTCCTCACCTGGGATCCGCGCGGGTTCGGCCAGTCGGGCGGCACTTCCGAGGTGGACAGCCCGACGGTCGAGGCCCGCGACGTGAGCACCCTCATCGACTGGGTGGCGACCCGCCCCGGCGTGCAGCTCGAACGACCGGGCGATCCGCGCGTCGGCATGGTCGGCGGGTCCTACGGCGGCGGGATCCAGCTGGTCACTGCGGCGACCGACTGCCGCATCGACGCGATCGTGCCGACGATCGCCTGGCACTCGCTCGTCACGAGCCTCGACAAGGCCGACACGCCCAAGCTCGGGTGGTCGACCCTGCTCTCCGACCTCTCCTCCTCGGACCACGTGGACCCGACGGTCGTCTCGACCCAGTCGGCCGCCGAGGCGACGGGCGTGATCCCGCCGAGTGCCCAGGCCTGGTTCGCCGCGCGCGGTCCGGGCGCGCTCGTCTCGCGCATCACGGCCCCGACCCTCTTCGTGCAGGGCACGGTCGACACCCTCTTCACGCTGCAGGAGGCGGTGACCAACGAGGCGGCGCTCCGGGCGCGCGGCGTCCCGACCTCGATGGTCTGGTTCTGCGGTGGGCACGGGGTGTGCCTCACGCCGGCCGGTGACACCCAGGAGCCCGAGCGTGCGACCATCGCCTGGCTCGACCGGTACCTCAAGGGCGACACCTCGGTGCACACCGGTCCGGGGTTCGTCCTCGTCGACCAGAACGGCACCGCCTATGACGCCCCCGCCTACCCGCTCCCGCTGGCCCAACCGGTCACCGCGACCGGCAGCGGCACCCTCGCGCTCGTCGCCGGCGGCGGGTCGGGGCCGGCCGACACGACCGGCTCGGACCAGGTGCTCGCGCCGATCGTGGGCGGGATCACCCCGGCCCGGGCGTCCCATGCGCTCGACGTCGACGTGGCGATGGGCGCTCGATCGGCCGTGGTGGTCGGCGCGCCGCGACTCACCCTCACCTGTCACGGGACCGCTCCGGCCGGTCCGCGCCCCACCCGGATCTTCGCCCAGCTCGTCGACCGCGCGACCGGTCTCGTCCTCGGCAACCAGGTCACCCCGATCGCGGTCGCCCTCGACGGCGCGACGCACACCGTCTCGGTGCCGCTCGAGATGGTGGCCTACACGGGAAGGTCCGGTGCGCACCTCGAGCTCCAGCTCGTGGCCACCACGGTCGCCTACGCAGTGCCGCGGCTCGGCGGCACGATCGACTGCACGAGGATCGGGCTCTCGCTACCGGTGGCGGCCTCGCTCCCGCCGCGCTGAACCCGGGGGTACACCCGGCGCGGGGGTTGCCCCGAGCGGGCGGACCGGTCACGATCGCGGGTGAAGGAAGGGGGTGCCGTGGCCGACGACACGACGCTCGACTGGCGGACGACCCGCGTGCTCGTGACGGGAGCGTCCTCGGGGATCGGCGCGGCCCTTGCACGTGAGCTCGCGGGGGCCGGCGCGACGGTCGGGCTCTGCGCCCGCCGGACCGACCTGCTCGAGGCGGTGCTCGACGAGTGCCGGAGGACCGCGCCGCTGAGCCGCGCCTGGACGGTGGACCTCGCGGACCTCGACGGTCTCTCCAGTTTGGTGCGGACTGTCGAGGACGGGCTGGGCGGGATCGACGTGCTGGTCAACAACGCCGGGGCGACCTTCGCCAAGGAGGCCGAGGCGACGACGCCCGCGGAGCTCGACATGCAGCTGACCGTCAACTTCCGCTCGCCGGTGCTGACTCACCCACGCGGTGCTCCCAGGCATGCGCCGGCGCGGCGGTGGCCGGGTGCTCACGGTCTCGTCGATGGCCGCCCGGATGTCGACGCCGGGCGAGGCCGCGTACTCGGCGTCCAAGGCGGCGCTCTCCACCTACCTCGAGGCGTTGGCCGGTGAGCTCTGGGGCGGACCGGTCTCCTTCCACCTCGTCTACCCGGCGCTCGTCGACGTGACCTCCGAGAAGGACGGCGACGACGAGCTCGTCCGGTCCTCGGACGGTTCCACGCCGATCCCCGCGCCGGTCGCGGCGCGGGCCATCCGCCGCCAGCTCGAGGAAGGAGTCTTCGAGTGCTACCTGCCCGCGGTGATGGAGGACGTGGTGGCCGGCCGGGCCCTCGACGTCGCGTCCGCCGTCGAGTTCATGGCCGGCTGGTACCGCAACCGGGCCTCCGACTGAGCGGAGCGCTGGCCGGGGCCGCCCTGCTCAGCGCGGCGCGCGCGGCATGCCGAGACCGACCATCGCGACGATGTCCCGCTGGATCTCGTTGGTCCCGCCGCCGAAGGTGAAGATCGTCTGGGCGCGCGCGGCGCGCTCGAGGCGCCCCCCGAGCACCGCACCGGGCGAGCCCTCGGGGAGGTAGCCGGCCTGTCCCACGACCTCGAGGAGGAGCCGGTAGGCCTCGAGGGAGAATTCGGTCCCGAACACCTTGGTCGCGGACGCGTCGGCCGGGTTGAGGCCCTTGTCCGAGGCCCAGGCCACCTTCCAGTTGAGGAGCTTGAGCAGCTCGGCCCGCGCATGGACACGGGCGAGGTGGAGCCGCACCCACTCGAGGTCGACGAGGCGCTTCCCGTCCGGCAGGGCGTGCCCGCGCGCCCAGGCGGTCACCTCTGCGAGGCTGCGGAGGATCCCTGAGACGGGACAGATCGCCACCCGCTCGTGGTTGAGCTGGTTGGTGATGAGCTTCCAGCCCTGGTTCTCCTCGCCCACGAGGTTCGACGCGGGCACGCGGACCCCGTCGTAGAAGGTCGAGCTGGTGAACTCCCCGGCGACCGTGCGAAGCGGCGTCCACGAGAAGCCCGGCGCGTCGGTGGGCACGATGAAGACGGAGAGCCCTTTGTGCTTGGGGAGGTCGGGGTCCGTCCTCGCCGCGAGCCAGACGTAGTCCGCGTACTGGATCGCGCTCGTGTAGAGCTTCTCGCCGGTGATCACGTACTCGTCCCCGTCGCGGACCGCCCGCGTCTGCAGCGAGGCGAGATCGGTGCCGGCCATGGGCTCCGTGTAGCCGATCGAGAAGTGGACCGTGCCCTGCAGGATCGCGGGGAGGAACCGCTGCTTCTGCTCGTCGGTGCCGAGCGCCATGAGCGTCGGACCCACGCTGTTGAGGGTCAGGAGCGGCAGCGGAACCCCGGCCCAGTGCGACTCCTCGACGAAGATCATCTGCTCGATCGGTCCCCGTCCCTGCCCGCCGTACACCTCCGGCCAGCCGATGCCGAGCCAGCCGTCCTCCCCCATCCGCCGGATGCACCGAACGTAGGAGGACGAAGGGTCGTGGCCCTCCTCGGCGACGAGCGACGCGAAGTACGCGCGCAGCTCCGCGGCGAGCCGCTGCTGGTCCGCAGTGAATCCGAGCTCCACCCGTCTCCTCCCGTCCGGCAGCACCCTAACAACCCCGTCGAGTGCGGTACCGTCGTCGCCGATGAGCGACGGCACCCGGCAGGACGACGACCTCTTCTCGATCGCGGGTCGGATCGCCGTCGTCACCGGCGGCACCCGGGGCATCGGGCGGATGATCGCGGAGGGCTTCGTCGGAGCCGGTGCGACCGTGGTCGTCGCCTCGCGCAAGCAGGACGCGGTCGACGCGACCGTCGCGGCGCTCTCCGAGCTCGGATCGTGCTCCGGTGTCGCGGTCGACCTCTCGACCGAGGACGGCGCGCGCCGGCTGGCGGAGTCGGTGGCACTGCACCACCCGAGCGTCGACGTCCTGGTGAACAACGCCGGTGCCACGTGGGGGGCGCCGCTCGCGGAGCACGACGCGGCGTCGTGGTCGCGGGTCCTCGACCTCAACGTGCAGGGCGTCTTCCACACCACGAAGCACTTCGTCCCGCTGCTGTCGGCGGGGGCGTCCGCCGAGGACCCCGCCCGGGTCATCAACATCGGCTCGATCGACGGCATCCACGTCCCGTTGCTCGAGACCTACTCCTACTCGGCGTCGAAGGCCGCGGTCCACCAGCTCACGCGGCACCTGGCGAAACACCTCGCGCCGACCATCACGGTCAACGCGGTGGCGCCCGGACCGTTCGAGTCCAAGATGATGGCCCAGACCCTGCGGGACTTCGGCGAGCAGATCGCCCAGTCCGCGCCGCTCAAGCGCATCGGCCGGGCCGACGACATGGCCGGCGTCGCCCGTTTCCTCGCGTCGCGGGCCGGCGCTTACGTGACCGGCGCGATCATCCCGGTCGACGGGGGCATCGCGACGACGGCCTAACCGACCGACGCGACGCCGAGTCGGCCGGCCAGGAAGGCCCCGACGGCCTCGACGCTCCGGTCGGCCTCGGGGAGGAGGTTGCCGGGGAACGCCTGGAAGACGTGGATCATCTCCGGCCACACCACGAGCTCGACGTCGCCGCCCGCGTGCCGGATCCCCTCGGCGAGCGCGGTCGCGTCGTCGAGGAGGACCTCGTGCTCACCGACCTCGATGCGGATCGGCGGCAGCCCGCCGAGGTCGCCCGCGAACAGCGGTGACGCGAGCTCGTTGCGCGGATCGGTGCCGGCGAGGTACGCGGCGGCCATCTCGTCGAGCCCGGTTCCGGTCACCATCGGGTCCGCGTCGTCGATCCGACCGTACGCGCCGGACGACTGGGTCAGGTCGACCCACGGTGAGAGGCAGACCGCGGCCGCGGGCAGCGCGGTGCCGCGTCCTCGAAGGTCGAGGAGCGTGGCCATCGTGAGCCCGCCGCCTGCCGAGTCGCCCGCGACCGCGAGGTGCTCGGGCGCGCGGCCTTCGGCGAGCAGCTCGCGGTAGGCCGAGGTCGCATCGGCGACCGCCGCCGGAAACGGGTGCTCAGGAGCGAGCCGGTAGTCGAGGGTGACCACTGCGCAACGCGCCGCGCGCGCGATGCGGCTCGCGAGCGCGCGGTGGCTGTCGAGCGAGCCGGTGCAGTAGCCGCCGCCGTGCAGATAGAGCACCGCCGCCTCGGTGTCGGCGCCGTCGGGCCGCAGCCACTCGGCGCGCCGGTCCGCCAGCGTCGTTGCCTCGACCTCGACGCCCGCCGGTGCGGGTGCGTCCGCGGCGAGCGAGGCCATGGCGGCGCGCTGCTCGTCGATCGAGCCGCTGGCGACCTTCGACTCCGCGAGGAACGTGCGAATCAGGTCGATCCCCGGATGTCCCACGGCTGCCCCCTTCCCCTCCCGGTCCGACGGCGAGCCTAGGTGGTCGGCGGCCGGTAGGGTCGTGCCGTCCGCGCCGCGCCGACCGGAGGAGCGCGTGACCGTGCTCCGGAGGGGCCCGATGCCGACCGACAACCATCTCGGGTTCGCCCCCGTCACCGAGGACGACGAGACGATCGCCGCGTACCTCGAGGACGTGAGCGTGCCCACGCTCCTCATGTCGATGGTGCATCTGACCGGTGACCGGTCGATCCTCGACGAGTGCCCGCGCCCGGCCGGGATCTACCTCAACGAGGTGCAGGGCTTCATGAGCCCCGAGGACCAGGCTGCGGTGCGACGCCGGGCGGTCGACGTCATCGCCGTCTTCCGCGACGGCGGGTGCACGCTGCCGCCCCCGCCCACGCCGTCGACGGTGCACGAGATGATGCAAGTGCTCGTCGCGGGCGACGTGCCCGACGAGTACGTCCCGATGATGCTCGAGGAGCTCGAGCTCGACGGCACCGACGCGCGCGACGTGACGTGGGTCGACGACCTGCCCGCGGACGCGAAGGCGGGATTCCACGTGCTCGTCGTCGGCGCGGGGATGTCGGGGCTGCTCGCAGGGTTCCGCCTCGCGCGGGCGGGGATCCCCTTCACCATCGTGGAGAAGAACCCCGGGGTCGGGGGGACCTGGTGGGAAAACCGGTACCCCGGCTGCCGGGTCGACGTCGGCAACCACTTCTACTGCTACTCGTTTGCGCCGAACGGCGAGTGGACCGAGTTCTTCGCCCGCCAGCCCGAGCTCCAGGCGTACTTCGAGCGGTGCGTGCACGAATTCGGGATCGCGGAGCAGGTGCGCTTCGAGACGGAGGTCACCGGCGCCCGCTGGGACGAGGAGTCGGCCACCTGGTCGGTCGAGCTGCGCACCGCGTCCGGCGCGATCGAGGTCGTCGAGGCGAACGCCGTGATCAGCGCCGTGGGACAGCTCAACCGGCCGAAGCTCCCCGACATCCCCGGTCGCGACACCTTCGAGGGCGTGGCGGTGCACTCGGCGCGCTGGCCGGAGGGGATCGATCTCGTCGGGAAGCGGGTGGCGGTTGTCGGCACCGGGGCGAGCGCGTTCCAGCTCGTCCCGACCATCGCGGGGGACGTGGCGTCGCTCACCGTCTTCCAGCGGAGTGCGCAGTGGATGTTCCCCAATCCCCACTACCACGACCCGGTCGGCGCCGGCGCCCGGTGGGCCTGCGCCCACCTCCCCTTCTACGGGCGGTGGTACCGCTTCCTCCTCTTCTGGCCAGCGTGCGACGGCGGGCTCCCGGCCATGCGGGTCGACCCCGACTGGCCGGACCAGGACCGCGCGATCTCCGAGCTCAACGACGCCGCACGTGAGCTCTTCACCCAGTGGATGGCCGATCAGATCGGCGACGACGTGGAGCTGCTCGCCAAGGTCGTCCCGGACTACGTGTGTCTCGGCAAGCGGACCCTCCAGGACAACGGGAGCTGGCTGACCGCGCTCACCCGGGACAACGTGGAGCTGGTGATCGATCCGATCGCGTCGATCGGCACGGACCGCGTGGTCTGCGAGAGCGGCGCCGAGCACCCCGTCGACGTCATCGTCTACGCGACCGGCTTCCACGCCAACCGCTTCCTCTGGCCGATGGAGATCGTCGGCCGAGGCGGCGTGCGGCTCTCGGCCCAGTGGGGCGACGCGCCCACCGCCTACCTCGGCATGACCGTGCCGAACTTCCCCAACCTCTTCTGTCTCTACGGACCGGGCACGAACCTCGCGAGCGGCGGCAGCCTCATCTTCCACTCGGAGTGCCAGCTCCGGTACGTGATGGGCTGCCTCGGTGCGCTGCTCGACGGCGGGCACCGTGCGATCGAGTGCCGCCAGGAGGTCCACGACGAGTACAACGCGCGGCTCCAGGCCGAGCTCGACACGATGGTCTGGTCGCACCCCTCGATCGAGCACAGCTGGTACCGCGGACCCGACGGTCGCATCTACATCCTCTCCCCCTGGCGCCTCGTCGACTACTGGCGGTGGACCCGGGCCCCCTCGCTCGAGGAGTTCCGTCTCACGCCCGCATCGCTTCCCGCCGCGTCGCCGACCACGACCGCCTGAACCGCAGCACGGGCCGGCCCGAGCGCTTGCCGGGTTCTCACCCTGCGTGGCAGACTGGTCACGAATCGTGGTAGCCAGAGGGACGGCCCACCGGCCGGAGGGGCGCGGGACATGGAGCGAGGATCGACCCGACGGTGGGGTCGCTGGGCGGCCGCACTGGCCGTCCCGGCGGCGCTCGCCCTTTCGAGCGTGCCGGCCGTGGGCGCGGCACCCCACGCCGGGGTCGCCCACGCGATGGCGCTGCAGGCCCCCGACGACTTCTGGCTCGCGACCGGCACCGGTGCGGTCGAGGCGTTCGGCGTGCCCGACCTCGGCTCGCTCACCGGACCACTCAACCAACCGATCGTGAGTGCGACCGCGACCGCCGACCACGCCGGCCTCTGGCTCGTCGCGTCCGACGGTGGGGTCTTCTCCTTCGGGGACGCCACCTTCTACGGTTCGACCGGCAACCTCGTGCTCAACCAGCCGATCGTGGGCATGGCGCAGACCCGGACCGGGGCGGGCTACTGGCTCGTCGCGTCCGACGGCGGGGTCTTCTCCTTCGGGGACGCCGTCTTCTACGGTTCGACCGGCAACCTCGTGCTCAACCGGCCGATCGTCGGCATGGCGCCGACGCCCGACGGCCGCGGGTACTGGCTCGTCGCGTCGGACGGCGGGGTCTTCTCGTTCGGGGACGCCACATTCTCCGGGTCGACCGGTGCCCTGGTCCTCGACCAGCCGATCGCGGGCATGGCGCCGACGCCCGACGGCCGCGGGTACTGGTTGGTCGCCTCCGACGGGGGCATCTTCGCCTTCGGGGACGCCACCTTCGCCGGGTCGATCGCCGGCACGACCGGCGAGCCGGTCGAGGCCATCGTGGCCTCGGGCTCAGGGCGGGGCTACTGGGTCGTCCAGCAGGACGGCACCGCCACCGGTGAAGGCGACGCGGCCGGTTCGGTGCCTCCACCTCTCGCTCTCGTCTTCCGCCCCACGACGCCGGGCGACCGTGCGGTGCTCTTCGCCTTCGCGCAGCTCGGCAAGCCCTACATCTACGGCGGCAACGGGCCGGTCGGCTACGACTGCTCCGGCCTCGCGCTCGCCTCCTGGCAGCACGGCGCTGGCATCTCGTTCGCCCGGGTCGCCGACGACCAGTACCACACGGCCGGCGTGCCGGTAGCCCTCGACGGCCTCCAAGCCGGCGACCTCGTCTTCTGGGGGACCAACCCGTCGGACTGGACGAGCGTCTACCACACCGCGATCTCGGTCGGGGGCGGTCGCATCGTGGAGGCGACGGGCGACCACGTGCAGCTCAACGACCTCGGTCAGTGGGGTGCGGGCAACCTCATGGGCAACGGCCGGCGTCCCTGAGCCCACCGCTCGAGACCCGGGGGCCGTGCCGCCCGGTGCTCATGCGTCGACGTACTCGATGCCGGTGACCCAGGAGCGCAGATCGTCGGCCGGCCAGCCGCCCATGTCCTCCGGCGAGCGGGGCCTCCCGTAGAAGTAGCCCTGGGCGAAGCGGCAGCCGAGCTCGGTGAGCCGCTCGGCCTGCGCCGGCCGCTCGATGCCCTCGGCGATGACGGTGAGCCCGAGCGAACGGCTCATCGCGATGACCGCGGACACGATCGCACGGTCGTCGGGATCGCGGTCGACCTGGTCGACGAAGCTCCGGTCGATCTTGAGGATCTCGACCGGCAGGTGTTTCAAGTAGCTGAGCGACGAGTACCCGGTGCCGAAGTCGTCGATGGAGACGTGGACCCCGAGCCGCCGGAGCTGACCGAGGATCTCGACCGCGGCCTGCGGGTCCGAGAGGATCGCGCTCTCGGTGATCTCGAGCCAGACCTGGTCGGCCACGAAGCCCGACTCGGCGACTGCGTCGGCCACGACCTGCGGGAACAGGGGATCGACCAGCTGCTGCGGCGAGACGTTCACCGAGACGTTGAGCCGCCACGGGTCCTGCCCGTTGCGTGTCCGCTCGGTCGTCCATGCGGCGCCTTGTCGCAACGCCTCGCGGAGCACCCAGGTGCCGAGCGGCACGATGAGCCCGCACTCCTCGGCGAGGGGGATGAACTCGCCGGGCGCGAGCAGCCCCCGGGTCGGGTGCTCCCACCGGACGAGCGCCTCCAGCCCCACGAGGCTCACGTCGTCGAGGTCGACGAACGGCTGGTAGTGGAGGACGAGCTCGCCGCGCTCGAGCGCGCGGTGGAGCTCGTTGGAGATCTGGAGGCTCCGGATCGAGTGGAGCTCGTCGTCCTCGCGGTAGATCGCGATCCGGCCGTAGCCGCTCTCCCTCGACCGGTACATCGCGACATCCGCGTTGCGGAGCATCGACGCGCCGGACTCGGACGCCGACGAGGAGAGCGCGATCCCGATGCTCAGGGAGACGAAGTGCTCGTGGTCCGAGTCGGCGAGCGGCTTGGCCATCGTCGCCTGGAGCCGCTGCGCGACATCGAGTGCCTCCTGCTCGTCGCCGACCACGCAGAGTGCGGTGAACTCGTCGCCGCCGAAACGCGCGAGGAAGTCGCCCGACCGGAGGGTCCGCTGGAGGCGGCGGGCGATCCGCTGGAGGAGCCGATCGCCGGCGTCGTGCCCCAGCCCGTCGTTGATGAGCTTGAAGCGGTCGAGGTCGATGAACATGAGGGCGACGTGGCGGCCCTCGTCCTCGGCGCGGGCGACCGTCCGGGCCAGCCGTTCCATGAAGAGCGAGCGGTTCGGCAGCCCGGTCAGCTCGTCGTGACCGGCCGCGTACGCGAGCTGCTCGCGGAGGGCCCGGCGCTCGGTGATGTCCTCGACCTGCCCGATGAGGAAGACGGGCTCCCCGTCCCGATTCCGGACGCACGACGTGCCGACCGACACCCAGACCGCGCCCCCGTCGGAGCGCAGCAGGCGCTTCTCGAGGCTGACGCGGTCGATCTCGCCGGCGACGAGCCGGCGGATCTCGACGTCCGACGCAGCCCGGTCCTCGGGATGGATGAGCTCCTGCATGCTCCGTCCTTCGAGCTCGGCGTTCGTGGAGCCCACGATGTCGGCGAAGGCGCGGTTCACGCGCAGCAGGGTGCGCTCCGGCGAGACCGTGACGATCCCCATCGGTGCCTCCTCGAAGACGCCCGAGTACCGCTCTCGGGTGTCGGCGAGGGCCGACCGCGTCCGGCTGAGCATCGACATCGCCCAGGCGACCGCCTCGCCGACCATCACGCTGACCACGACGACGTAGGGGGTCGACGCGAGGCCGAACCGTGTCTCTCCCGCTGGGCCGAGCAGCAGCGGCGTGGCGAAGCCCACGACGAGCAGCGGGGTGAACTTGAGGCACGTCCCGGGACGGTGGGAGACGCCGAGCCAGGCGAAGACCATCACGAAGGAGACCGCGTAGAGGAAGCCGTTGCCGTCGGCGAGCGCGTAGTCGAGGCCGATGGTGCCGAATGCGAGTGGGACCAGCCACATGGTCGCCTGCGGGCACAGCCGGTGCCACGGCACCAGCCAGAGCCCCGCGCCGCAGAGCAGGGCGCCGATGCCGATGCCGAGCGTGATCTGCCGCGACGCGGCGCCCGGGGCGATCGTCTGCGAGGCGAGCGCGAGGACGCTCGCGACCATCCACATCCAGGCCGCGAGGCGGCCGCTCAGGGTCGCGGACAGCCTGCCCTCGGCCATCATCGTCTCGCCTCGCAGCCCGGCCATGCCAGATCATCGGCACGCGGTCACCAAAGATTGACCACATCGTCCCTGCTCGGAAGGGCCGACGCCCGGCCGCGGCGTTCCGCGCCGCCGCCGAACCGTCGCTGACCTGGGGCGAAGCGTTCGGACCCCAGGAGCCCTGCGCCGGCACGGCGGACACGATCGCGGGTCGTGGCACCGGACCCGGCGGCACGGGGCGCCCCCGACAGGCCCTACGGCCCGATGCGAGGGGAGCTGCCGGCGTCGCCGTCCGATCGGACCCGGGGTCGCCGACGGTGCCGGCGTAGGTGCCGTGTACCGTGCAGCAGGCATGCGTCCGAGCGGAGCGTGACCGGACCCGCCCGAGGAGCCGTCCCATGAGCACCTTCCCCTACGCCGACCGACTCCCCGTGCACCGACGGCTCCCCGAGGAGGGGACGCCCCGCGAGGCCGTCCTCGACGCCCTGCGCTCGATGGCCCGCGAGGAGGACGCGACCTGGGAGAACGGAAAGTGCTCGGGGACGATGTACTGCGGCGACCACGACCACTACCGGTTCCTCAACGAGGCCTTCGGGCTCTTCGCCCACGTGAACGTCCTCCAGCGGGACATGTGCCCGAGCGCCACCAAGTTCGAGGCCGAGATCATCGCGATGACGCTCGACCTCCTCCGCGCCGACGCGGTCGAGGGGAGCGAGCCCGCCGGCCTGATGGCGACCGGCGGGACCGGCAGCATCTGCCATGCGATGCTCGCCTACCGGGACCACGCGGCCCAGACCCGCGGCATCGACCGCCCGAAGGTGATCAAGCCGGAGACCGCGCACCCCGCATTCGACAAGGCGTGCCACCTCTTCGGTATCGAGGTCGTCGTCGCGCCGGTGGACCCGGTCACCACCCAGGTCGACACCGAGTGGGTCGAGCGGCAGATCGACGGGCGGACCGTCGCCCTCGTCGGGTCGGCGTGCAACTACGGCTACGGGACGATCGACCCGATCGACCGGCTGTCGGCCATCGCGCTCGAGCACGGGGTCGGCCTGCACGTCGACAGCTGCCTCGGCGGGTTCATCCTCCCCTTCGGGCAGGAGCTCGGCTTCGACGTCCCCGTCTTCGACTACCGGCTGCCGGGGGTCACGACGATGTCGGCCGACACCCACAAGTACGGCTACGCCTTCAAGGGGACGTCGGTCCTGACCTTCCGGGACAAGGCGATCCGCAACGCGCAGTACTTCTTCCGCACCGATTGGAGCGGGGGGAAGTACTGCTCCCCCGGCATGGACGGCTCGCGCTCCGGCGGGCTGCTGGCCTCGACCTGGGCGTCGATGGTGCAGCTCGGGCGAACCGGCTATCGCGGGTACGCGCAGGCGATCTTCGAGACCGCCGCCGAGATGCAGGCCGCGGTCCGCTCGCACCCCGAGCTCCGGATCCTCGGCTCGCCGACGTTCCTCTTCAGCTTCACCGCGGACGGCTTCGACGTGTACCACGTGAACGACCACCTGCGGACCCGCGGGTGGCGGCTCAACGGGCAGCAGTACCCGAACGCCCTCCACATGGCCGTCACCCGCCCCCAGACCCAGCCGGGCGTGGCCGCCGCCTTCGCCGCGGACCTCTCCGATGCCGTCGCCTACGCGCGCGAGCACGCGGCCGACGCACCGCAGTCGGGCGCGGTCTACGGCGGAGTGGCGGGCGGGATGACCGACGAGGCCGACGAGTTCATCCGCGTGGTGATGACCGAGATGATGGACGGCCACCAGGCGATCCCTGCCGGTGCCTGACGCCGCCGGATCCGGCGGTACGCACCTCCAGCGGTGAACGCCGCAGAAGGAGCGCCGCGCGACGAGTCGTTCGTGCTCGCGGTCGACCTCGGCACCGGCGGACCGAAGACCGGCCTCGTCTCGCTGACCGGGACCGTCGCCTGCGCCGAGCACGCGCCGGTCGCGACCGACCACGGTCCCGACGGCCGTTCGACCCAGGACGCGAACGAGTGGTGGACGCTCGTCGCCGGCGCCGCACGCCGGATGGTCGACGCAGGCACAGTGCCGCGCGACCGGATCGTCGCGGTGTCCTGCACCGCGCAGTGGGCGAGCACCGTCCCGGTCGACGCGGACGGCGAGCCGACCGGTGCCTGCCTCCTGTGGTCCGACACCCGGGGAGGCCCCCTCTCCCGCGCTGCCGTCGGCGGGCCCGTCGCCGGGTACGCGCCGCTCGCCGCGGCCCGCTGGATCCGCCACTCCGGAGGCGCGCCCTCGACATCGGGCGCCGACCCCATCGGCCACATTCTCTTCATCGAGGACGCCCTCCCCGAGGTGGCCGCGACCACCCGTTGGTACCTCGAGCCGGTCGACTTCCTCACGATGCGGCTCACCGGGATCGCGGCCGCGACGCCGGCCTCGATGTCGGCCGCGTGGCTCACCGACAACCGACGACCCGAACGGCTCGCGTACGACCCCACGCTGGTGCGGGCCGCGGGTGTGCCTCCGCACAAGCTCCCGCCCCTCCGGCCGACCGGGAGCGTCGTCGGTGGCCTCCTGCCCGAGGTCGCCGCGGAGCTCGGGATCCCGGCCGGCATCCCCGTGGTGGCGGGCACCCCCGATCTCCACTCGGCCTGCGCAGGGTCGGGCGCGGTCCTCGACCACGAGGCCCACCTCGCGCTCTCGACCACGAGTTGGGTCAGCTGTCCCTTCCCGAAGAAGAAGACCGACGCGATCCGCCAGATCGCAACCGTGCCGGGGATCGCGCCCGGCAGCTACCTCGTCGCGAACAACCAGGAGTCGGCAGGACGCTGCCTCGAGTGGCTGCGCGGCCGACTCGCGGGCGACGGTGAGCCGCTCTCCTACGACGAGCTCACCGCGCTGGCCGCGACCGCCGCGCCCGGCAGCGGGGGTTCCGTCTTCACCCCATGGCTCACCGGCGAGCGGTCACCGGTCGACGACCGCGCGGCCCGGGCGGGATTCGCCAACCTCTCCCTGCGCACGACGCGCGCCGAGCTGGTCCGCGCGGTGCTCGAAGGGGTCGCGCAGAACTCCCGCTGGCTGCTCGGTGCGGTCGAGCGGTTCGCCGGCCGGCCGTTCCCGTCGATCCGGGTCATCGGGGGCGGCGCGACGTCACCGCTCTGGTGCTCGATCATCGCCGACGTGCTCGACCGTCCCGTCGAGCGCGTGGCCGATCCGGTCCACGCCAACCTGCGCGGCGCCGCGCTGCTGGCAGGCGTCGCCCTCGGCCGGGTCGAGCTCGCCGAGCTCCGCTCCCTCGTCCGGGTCGCCGAGACCCACCGCCCGGATCCGGCGAACCGCGCCACCTACGACGAGCTGCACCGCGCCTTCCGCTCGATCTACGGGGCGCAGCGGCGCGTGTTCGCCCGGCGGAACCGGAGAGCGGAGCTCAGCGGGCGCTGACCGAGACGGGTGCGAGGTTGACCAGCCCGGCGGGCCCGGGCCGGCCGAGGAGGAAGCCCTGCGCTTCGTCGCAGCCCATCTCGACGACGGCGGCGAGCTCGGCCTCCGTCTCGACGCCCTCGGCCACCACGCGCAGGCCGAGCTGGTGCGCGAGGTCGACGACCGTCGAGATGATCGTCGGGTCCTGCCCGGTCGAGCCGAGCCCCGAGACGAAGCTCCGGTCGACCTTCAGTCGGTCGATGGGAAGCCCCTGCAGGTAGAGGAGTGACGAGTACCCGGTCCCGAAGTCGTCGAGGGCCATGTGCACCCCGAGGTCGCGGATCTTCTGCATGACCGAACCGATGCGCACGATGTCCATCACGAGCACCGACTCGGTGACCTCGAGCACGAGCGAGTCCGGCTCGAGATGGGAGAGGAGCAGGGCGTGCTGGACGTCGTCGTAGAAGTCGACGTCCTGGAGCTGGCGGGCGGAGACGTTGACCGAGATGCTGAGGGGAGACCTGCTCACCGTCTGCCAGTGGCGGCACTGCTTGGTCGCCTCGTGGAGGACCCATCGGCCGATCGGCACGATCTCGCGGCTCTGCTCGAGCAAGGGGATGAACTCGACCGGGGAGACGGAGCCGAGCTCGGGGTGCTCCCACCGGAGGAGCGCCTCCATCCCGACCATCTCGCCGCCGGTCGTGAACAGCGGCTGGTAGTGGACGGCGAACTGCCCCAGCTCGTGGGCGACGCGCAGCTCGTCGGAGAGCACGCTGCGCCGCTGTTGCTCCTTGCCGATCACGTCGCTGAACGTCTCGTAGCGGGCGGGACCGCCGCGCTTGGCCTGGTACATGGCGGCGTCCGCGCGGGCCAGGCAGGCCTCGGTGTCGAGACCGGCGAGCACCGGGGCGATCCCGATGCTCACGGACGTGTGGAGCTGGCGGTCTTCGAGCTCGACCGGCGCGCGCATCGCGAGGTGGATGCGCTCGGCCAGGGAGCGGGCGGCGCCTTCGGGGTCGTCGACGTCCTCGAGCAGCACGACGAACTCGTCCCCGCCGAGCCGGGCGACGGTGTCGACCGAGCGCACGAGCTCCTGGAGCCGGAAGGCGACCGCCTCGAGGAGGCAGTCGCCGGCCGGGTGCCCGAACCGGTCGTTGATCGCCTTGAAGTTGTCGAGGTCGAGGTAGAGGAGCATCGACGCGGTCCCCTTGCGGGCGCCAACCTCGATCGCGTGCCGGAGCCGGTCCGAGAGGAGCGTGCGGTTGGGAAGGCCGGTGAGCTGGTCGTGCAGTGCCCGGTGGGCAAGGTTCTTCTGCTCCTCTCTCAGCTGCGCCTGGAGCTCGCGGCGCGTGTGGTCGAACTGCCGCACGATCCGCACGAGCGCACCGTCGCAGCTCGACCGCACCACCGAGCTGGCGAGGTCGATGAGCTCGGCGCTCACCCCGAGCCGCCGGCCCTCCTCGACGATGACCCCGACGAGGGTGTCCCGCCAACAGAAGTAGGCCTTCGTCACGTACCCGAGCCGGGCGTCCTCGAGGATCGCCTGCTCACCCTGGCGCACCAGCATGGCCTCCTCGTCGGCCGAGGCGATCTCGTCGGTCGCGATCCACCTCCCGATGAGCTCGGATGCGAACCGCGACGTCACGTAGGCCTCGCCGGCCAGCGTCTCGGCGAACTCCTCGTTGACGGTGCGACCGATCTCCTCGGCGCGGGCCTGGACCGCGAGACCGAGCGCCTCGCGCTCCTCGCCGACGGTCCGTGCCGCGGATCCGTTGCTCGCGCCGTTCCGGTCAGCGGGGTTCGTCTGCATGGCTTCTGCTATCGGCTCGAAATGACGGCAACTTGACCACACCTGTTGACATCAGCGGAGGACCCGACTGAGGCCCATGCGGCTCATGAGCGGCGGCCGGTCCACGGTCGGATCGCTGCAACCGACCTGGTCGACGTGGCCGGCGAACCAGTGGTCGAACTGGTCGGCGGCCATCGGGCGGGCGAGGAAGTAGCCCTGAGCGCTGTCGCAGCCGAGTGAGGTGAGCTGCTCCCAGGTCTCCGCGTCTTCGACGCCTTCGGCGACGGTCTGCAGTCCCAGGTTGCTCGCGAGGTCGAGCACCGCGCGCACGATCACCGCGTCGTCGGGATCCTCGCCCATGTCGAGCACGAAGGTCCGGTCGATCTTGAGCTGGGTGACGGGCAGGTCGCGCAGGTAGGCGAGCGAGGAGTACCCGGTTCCGAAGTCGTCGATGGAGAGCGTGATGCCCATGTCGGCGAGTTCGGTGAGCACCCGGCGGGCGCGTTTCGGATCGGTCATGATGATCGTCTCGGTGATCTCGAGCTCGAGCAGGTGTGCAGGGACGTTCCAGCGCGCCAGCGCGGACGCGACGATGGAAGGAAGCGAGGCGTCGAGCAGGCTGCGCGTCGAGAGGTTGACCGCGACGGTGAGTCCGCTCGCACTGCGCGCGTCGTTGCTGTCGAGCCACAGCCGGCACTGACCGAGCGCCTGGTCGAGCACCCAGTAGGTCATCGGTTCGATGAGCCCGCTACGCTCGGCCTCGGGGATGAAGCGGTCGGGGTAGATGAGACCGAGCGTGGGGTGCTGCCAGCGGATGAGCGCCTCGACGCCGAGCACCCGGCGTGAGCCCATCGCCGCCTTCGGCTGGTAGTGGAGGACGAACTCGTCGTTCGCGAGCGCGTGGCGCAAGTCGCCGAGAAGCGCGAGGTAGCCGGTGCGATTGGGGTCGATCTCCTCGCGGTAGACGACGACCGCGTCGTTCGACTCCTTGGCGGCGTACATCGCGACGTCGGCCCGCTGCAGCAGGAGATCGGCGGTGCACTCGAGTCCGGGAGCCACCGCGATACCGCAGCTCGCCTCGATCCCGAGGTTGACTCCTTCGACGCTGAACGGCACCTCGAGCGCCTCGATGATCCGGTGGGCCACCGTGAGGGCGTCCGCCTCGCTGCTCACGTCGGGGAGCAGGACACAGAACTCGTCGCCGCCGAGCCGGGCAAGCGTGTCGCCGGCTCGCAGCACCGCGTGCGCCCTGGGACCCAACTCGATGAGCACACGGTCGCCGTACTTGTGGCCCATCGTGTCGTTGATCTCCTTGAAGCGGTCGAGATCGAAGAGCATGACCGCGCACTCGGTCTCGCGGGCGGCCGACAGCTCGATCGCCTCGATCGTGCGCTCGAAGAAGTAGGCGCGGTTGGGGAGGCCGGTGAGCCCGTCGTGGAGGGCCTGGTGGGCGAGCAGCGCCTCGGCCTGCTCCTTCTTCTCACCGGTGGCGCCAGCCATCCGGATCACGATGGCGAGCACGAACGCCCCGAGCGCGCCGACCGTCTCGGCCTGGACGTGGCTGAGGAACGACGGGGTGAGCCCCATCCAGAGCAGCCACTGGGCGAACGCGACGTTCACCAGGGACCACACGAGGAGGGGACGCCAGAGGGAGGCGCCCCACTGCTGGAGCTCCTCGAGCGCGACGAACGAGTACGCCATCACGAGCGCGGGTCCCCAACCGCTCATGTAGATCACGACGGTCACCGCCGAGATGTGGATGAAGAGCCGGGAGTGGAGCTTGACCGATCCGGCCGGCGACTGGTGCCACGGCTCGACGAGGATCGAGAGCACCCCCGACCCGAAGATCGCGATCAGGTAGGCCCAGACCGGGAGCCGGGCCACGAGCCCGAAGTGCCGGAAGACCATGAGGACCACGAAGGCCACCGGTCCGACGACGTACGCGAGCACGACCGGCGAGAGGCTGTTTCCGCCGACCGAGCGGTCGGCGCGCTCGACGACCTCGGCTTCGATGGACGTGACTTCGGCCGTCGCCGGCGTCGGCTCTCGTTGCGCTCCGCCTTGCGGTCGTTTCCCCACGCTGGCCTATCGGCATCATTTGGCCATGCCTTGAGCCGCCGGCACGGCCGTGACCAGGTACTCCTCGCCCACGAGCCGGGGATGCGGTCAGCGGCGGTGCCGGTAGGTTGTGCGTCGAGCGACCGCGACCGAAGGAGCCGACCGTGAAGGCAGCGGTGTACTACGAGACCGGCAGCCCGGACGTCCTCCGTTACGAGGACGTGCCCGATCCCGAGCCCGGTCCCGGCGAGGTGCTCGTCCGGGTCGAGTACGTGAGCATCGAGGGCGGTGACACGCTCAACCGACTCGGCGGCGAGCTGACCCGGACGCCGCACGTCGTCGGCTACCAGTGCGCCGGTACCGTCGTGGGCCTCGGCGAAGGCGCCACGGCCTTCGCGATCGGCGAGCGGGTCGTCACGGTCGGGCTCGACGGCTCGCACGCGGCGCTGCGCGCGGTCGGCGAGCCGTTCTGCTGGACGATCCCCGACGGGCTCACGACCGAGCACGCGGCATGCGTGCCGGTGCCCTTCGGCACCGCACACGACTGCCTCTTCGAGTTCGGACGCCTCCAGGCCGGCGAGACCGCGCTCGTGCATGCCGGCGCGAGCGGCGTCGGGATCGCCGCCGTCCAGCTGGCCAAGCGCGCCGGCGCGATCGTGCTCGCCACCGCCTCGAGCCGGTCCCGCCTCGACCGACTCACCGAGCTCGGGCTCGACGCGGGCATCGACTACACCGCGACCGACTTCGTGCCGGAGGTGCGGCGGCTGACCGGAGGGCGGGGAGCCGACGTGATCGTCGACTCGGTCGGCTCCACGCTGCAGGGCAGCCTCGAGTGCCTGGCCTATCGCGGCCGCTGCGTGTCGGTCGGCGACGCCGGCCGCCAAGAGGGGCGCGCACTCGACGTCTCGACCCTCCGGGCCAACAATCAGACGCTCAGTGGGTACTTCCTCGGTGCGGAGCTCTTCCTCGGACAGCGTGCGCACCGGATGATCGCGGGCCTCCTCGACACCATCGCGGCCGGCAACCTCCGGGTGGTGGTCGATCGCACCTACCCGCTCGCCGAGGCGGCCGCGGCCCACGCGTACATCGAGAGCCGGAAGGCCTTCGGGCGCGTGCTGCTCGTCCCGTGACCGACCACTCCCCCGCCGCGCGCCGCACCACTTCCACGCATCGCACGGCCGCCACATGATCCGACCGGCAGTCCCCGCGGACGTGGCGTCCCTCGTCGACCTGGTCCGCGACCTCGCCGAGTACGAGCGGGCCGTCGGGGTGGTCGAGATGGACGACGACCTGCTCGCCACGGCGCTCTTCGCGGAGTCGCCGGCGGTCTTCGCCCACGTGGCCGACGAGGAGGGGGAGGTCGTGGGCATGGCCATCTGGTTCCGCAACTTCTCGACCTGGACCGGCCGCCACGGCATCTACCTCGAGGACATCTTCGTCCTTCCCGAGTGGCGGGGCCGCGGCGTCGGCCGGGCGCTGCTCGCGGCACTGGCGGCCGTGGCGGTCGACGCGGGCTATGCGCGCCTCGACTGGTCGGTCCTCGAGTGGAACGAGCCAGCGCTCGCGTTCTACCGCTCGCTCGGCGCCGTGCCGATGGACGAGTGGACCGGCTACCGGCTCACGGGCGACGCTCTCCGCGCGGTGGCGGAGGAGGGCGGGTAGGAGCCGGTCAGATCGTGAACGCGAGGTTGGCGACGAGACGTTCGCCGAGCGCACGGTCCCCGCTCAGGTGGATCGCGTCAGGTGGCGTGGTCCCGTCGTTACGCCCCCCGGTCAAGCGGAGGAAGGCCGAGGCCGGGAGCTCGAGCCCGACGGTCGGCGGTCCGTCGAGCGACGGCACGATCGACGCGCGCCCGTCGACCGCGATGAGATAGGTCGTGCTCACCGGACCGGTGACCGCGATCGCGACCCGGGAGCCGTCCGGCAGCGCGGCCCGCCGGCCCACGATGTACCCGAGGCCCGTCTCGACCTCGTCGAGGGACGAGCGGAGGTCGTCGACGTCCTCGCGGAGGCCGGTCCCGACCGCCGCGCGCACGTCGTTCTCGTGCATGAAGCAGTCGAAGTGCCGGATCCGCATGAAGCGGCCGTAGGTCTCGTCGTTCCCCACCGGGGTCCACGACGGCGCGTCGAACTCCTCCTGGGTCATCGCGTCGAGCGCGGCGAGGCGGCGATCAGTCACGTCCGCGAGGCGCGCCTGCATCTCGTCGCCGCTGCTCCGTCGCATCGACTCGACCCATCGCTCGTTCGTCTCGGCGATCGGATTGCGCACGTGGTCGAGGCGGGAGACGTCGACCACCGGGACCTGCTCGCCGCAGAGCATCGACTCGGTTCCGATCACGTGGGCCAAGACGTCCCGGACGGTCCACCCCGGCAGGCAGGTCGGCACCTCCCACTGCTCCGCGTCCAGCGTCGCGGCGAGACTCCGCAGTGCGGCGAACTCGCCGCGCAGGAGCTCGACGGTCCGGTCCTTGTCGAGGATCGTCGGCACGGGCGCCAACCCTATCCGGGGACCACCGTCGAGGTCCGGGCCCGAGCGAAACGGGGTCGACGCGCTCCCCTACACTCGGTCGCGCCCCGCCCGACCAGGAGGCGCGTGTGAAGTTCGGCATCTTCTACGAGCACCAGCTGCCCCGACCGTGGGACGACGGGAGCGAGGAGCGGCTCGTCCACGAGGCGCTCGAGCAGATCGAACTCGCCGACCGCCTCGGCGTGCAGTACGTCTGGGAGGTCGAGCACCACTTCCTTGAGGAGTACTCGCACTCGAGCGCCCCCGAGGTCTTCCTCGCCGCGGCGAGCCAGCGGACGTCGCAGATGCGGATCGGTCACGGCATCGTGCAGACGGCGCCCGCCTACAACCATCCCGCACGCACCGCCGAGCGCATCGCGATGCTGGACCTCGTCTCGCACGGCCGGGTCGAGTTCGGGTCCGGCGAATCGTCCTCCGAGGCCGAGCTGGCCGGCTTCGGGATCGACCGCGAGACCAAGCGCGAGGCGTGGCTCGAGGGACTCGAGGTCGCGATCCGCTGCATGACCGAGACGCCCTTCGGGGGCGTGCACGGTCGCCACGTCGACATGCCCCCCCGCAATGTGGTGCCGAAGCCCGTGCAGCGACCGCACCCTCCACTGTGGGTGGCGTGCTCCCGGCGCGACACGATCCTCCTCGCCGCCGAGAAGGGAATCGGCGCGCTGTGCTTCGCCTTCATCGAGCCGGAGGACGCACGCCAGTGGGTCGAGGACTACGAGCGCACCGCGGTCGAGCGGTGCGTGCCGGTCGGGCTGGCGGTCAACCCCCAGATCGCCTGCGTCACCCCCATGATGTGTGCCCGAGACGAGCAGGTCGCCCTCGACCGCGGTCTCGAAGGAGCGAACTTCTTCGGCTACTCCCTCGCGCATTTCTACGTCTTCGGCGACCACGTCCCCGCGTCGACCGACGTCTGGCACGAGTTCCTCGAACGGCGAGGGAAGATGGGCTACTCGCCCGAGGCGGCACTCGCTGCGAGCCGGGGCGTGCTCGGCGCCAAGATCGCCGCCGGCGACCACACCGGGCTGCGGGGCGCGATCGGCACACCCGACCAGCTCCACGCGTTCCTCCGTCGCTACGAGGACGCGGGCATCGACCAGCTCATCTTCGTGCTGCAGGCGGGGCGGAACCACCACGAGCACATCATGGAGTCGATCGAGCTGTTCGGCACCGAGGTCCTCCCCGAGTTCGCGGAGCGCGACGAGGCCGCATCGGCCGCGAAGGCGGCCCGGTGGGAGCCGATCGTCGAGGCGGCACTCGCCCGCCGCGTCCGCGACGACCTGGTGATGCCCGCCGACTACGTGATGCGTGCCATCCCGAAGCAGCTGGTCGAAGCCGTCGACAGCGAGCCGGCACGCCGCTGGCTCGACGAGCTCGCCGACAAGCAGGCGACCGGCGTGCACGACGAGGAGTTCCAGCGCCTGGTCGATGGCTGACGGCCGTCCGGCAGGGTTTACGCTGGCAGGATGCAGGATGCAGCGCCGATCCCGGCTGACGCGGCGGCCAGCGGCGACGCCGCCGGCACTCCGTCGGATACGAGTGCGGCCGAGCTCGCCGTCGACGGCATGCACTGCGCGTCCTGCGCCGCCCTCGTCGAGGAGGTGCTCACCGAGCACGACGGTGTGACCACCGCGACGGTCGACCTCGATGCGGCCCGGGCGTCGGTCCGCTACGACCCTGCGCGGATCGACGTCGCCGGGCTGGTGGCCCTCGTGGCCGAAGCCGGGTACGCGGCGACGCCGACCGGTTAGGAGCGGAGCGCCGAGATGCTCACGGCCCCGTCGGCGACCACGTCTCCGGCGACGGACGCGGAGCGACCGCTCGCCACGGCCGAGCTCGAGCTCGGGGGCATGCACTGCGCAGCCTGCGCCACCCGCATCCAGCGCTCGCTGAACCGCCTCCCGTCGGTCGCCAGCGCATCGGTGAACCTGGCGACCGAGCGCAGTTTCGTCACCTACGACCCCGAGACGCTCGGTCCCGTCGACCTCTGTCGCACGGTGGCCGACGCGGGCTACTCGGCGCGGCCGGTCACCGACGGTGGGCCTGCCGACGAAGGACCCCTCGACCCCGACCACTGGGCCCTCCGCGTTCGCGATCTCCTGGCCGCTGGCGCTCGGCGCGCTCGTGGTGGCGCTCGCCGCTCCCGAGTCCGCCGCGGCCGGCTGGACCGTCCTCCTGCTCGCCGTCGCGGTCGAGGCGGTCGGCGGGTGGCCGTTCCTCCGGAACAGCGCCCGCCTCGCGCGCCACGGGGCGACGAGCATGGACACGCTGATCGCGCTCGGCACCCTCGCGGCGCTCTCGGTGAGCGCGGTCGAGGCGATCGCCCTCGGCGGACGCCATCTCCACTTCGGTGGGAGCGGCGCGTTCGCCGCGCGCCTCCACGGCGTGATGGCGCCGCTCATCGTCGCCGTGCTCGCCCAGGGCCGCGCCATCGAGGCCAGGGTCCGCCGCCGTGCCGCGAGCGCGATGCACTCACTCCTCGCGCTGCGCCCGCCCACGGCCCGCGTCGTGCGCGACGTGGACGACCACGGTGAGCTCGTCGCGCCCGAGAGCGTGCCGGTCGGGGCCCTGACCCGGGTCCGGCCCGGGGAGGTCGTCCCGCTCGACGGCACCGTGGTGGCCGGCACCTCCGCGGTCGACGAGTCGATGCTGACTGGCGAGCCGCTCCCGGTCGACCGCGGTCCGCAGAGCCCGGTCATCGGCGGCACGACCAACGGGAGCGGCACCCTGGTCGTCCGGGTCGACGCGATCGCGGCCGAGTCGGTGCTCGCGCGGCTCCAGCGACTCGTCGACGAGGCCCAGCGCGAGCGCGCGCCTCTCCAGCACCTCGCCGACCGGATCAGTGCGGTCTTCGTACCGGCGGTCCTCGCCGGTGCCGTCGTGACGTTCGCGGTGTGGTGGTGGATCGCCGACGACTTCGGCAAGGGGGTGCTCGCCGCGCTCTCCGTGCTCCTCGTCGCCTGCCCCTGCGCGATGGGGCTCGCGGCACCGGTCGCGATGATGGTCGGGTGCGGCCGTGCGTCCTCACTCGGGATCTTCCTCCGGAGCGGTGACGTCCTCGAGCGGTTGGCCGCGGTCGACACCGTCGTGTTCGACAAGACGGGGACGCTCACCGAGCGGCACGCCGAGGTGACCGAGGTCGTGCCCGTCGCCGGCACGTCCGTGCAGGAGGTGCTCGTCCTCGCCGCCGCAGCCGAGGCGGACAGCGATCACCCGATCGCGGTCGCGATCCGCGCCGCGGCGCCCGAGGCCCCACGGCCTGCGGCGGTCCAGGCGACAACCGGGGTCGGGGTGGCTGCCACGGTCGGCGGCCGCCGGATCGAGGTCGGCCGACTCGCCGCTGCTTCGCTTCCGCCGGACGTGCGCGCCGCCGTCGGAGCGTGCGCCGCTCGCGGCGAGACTCTCGTGCAGGTCGACCGGGACGGGTCGACGATCGGAGCGATCGCGCTCGCGACGCCGCTGCGAGCAGAGGCCGGCCCGGCCGTCGCCCACCTGCACGCAATGGGCCTCCGCACCGCGGTGCTGAGCGGGGACGCCGAACCGGCCGTCCAGACCGCGGCCGCGCTGGCGGGCATCGACGCCGCGACGAGCGGGCTCGCCCCCGAAGGGAAGGTCGCCGCGCTCGCCGAACTGCGCGACGGATCGCGCGGCGTCGTGATGGTCGGCGACGGCGTGAACGACGCACCCGCCCTCGCCGCCGCGGACGTGGGATGCGCGATCGGGAGCGGCACCGAGGCCGCGATCGCCAACAGCGACGTCGCACTCCTCGGCAGTGACCTCCACGGCGTGCCCGCCGCCATCGGCGTCGCCGTTTCGACCTATGCGATCGTCGTGCAGAACTTCGGCTGGGCGATGGGGTACAACGTCGCAGCCCTGCCCCTCGCCGCATTCGGGCTCCTCGATCCGCTGGTGGCGGCCGTGGCCATGGGCCTCTCGAGCGTGCTCGTCGTCCTCAACAGCCTCCGACTCGCACGACTCGGGCGTTCCGGACTCGCGTCGGTCACACCACCGCGCGTCCTTCGCGGAAGGCGAGGCGTGGTCGCATCAGTGGCGCTCCCGATCGTGCTGTTCGCGGGGCTGACCCTGGTGAGCCAGGCGATCTCCCCTGCACGCGGGCAGCCGCTGCTCCCGACGCTGCCGTCGATCACGACCGTCGGGCTGCCCGGCGGCGGCTCGCTCGAGACATACCTCCAGCCGGGGGGAGTGGGCGTCAACCAGCTCCACCTCATCTTCGGCGGCCCGCCCCGCGCGGTCGCCGCCACCGATCCGGTGACCACCGCCTCCCTCGACGGCGGTCGGCCGCAGCTCCTCCGCCGCCTCACCGTGGGTCCGGGACACTTCAGCGCCGTCGTCGTCCTCACCCCGGGGAGCTGGCGGTTCCGCGTCGTCAGCCCCTTCGGCGCCGATCGCGCCGACGTCACGATCGAGCACACCGTCTCCTGACGCCCCGCGCATGGGCGAATGCGCGTGCCGATCGTGAGGCCCGAGCCCGGACGTGCCCGCACCGCAGGGCGCAGAGGGACGTTGGTAGGCTCCCTGCATGACTGCACGCCTTCTCCGTGCCCTCCTCGTCGCGTCCCTGCTCGCCGTCGGGCTCGGCGGCTGGCTGCTCACGTCCGAGGCCGGTGCGAGCGCACCGCACGTCTCGACCATCAGCCTCCAGGGCGCGAAGTCCTACACGCCGAAGGCTCCGGCGGGAGCGACCGACGACTACCACTGCACGCTGCTCAACCCCCACGTGAAGGCCAACTCCTTCATCGTCACCTCCCACTTCTTCCCGAACAGCGTCGAGGTCCACCACGCGATCCTCTTCCTCATCCCGCCGAACCTCGCAAAGGCAGCGGTGGCCGCCGATCATGGTGGCAAGGGATGGACGTGCTTCGGCGAGAGCGCGCTGCCCGATACCGTCGCGGCGAACCACATCTCGAACACCCCGTGGCTCACCGCATGGGCCCCGGGTCATGGCAAGGACGTGGTCCCCGCGGGCACGGGCGTACCGTTCCCGGCCGGGAGCATGGTCGTCATGCAGATCCACTACAACCTCCTCCGCGGCGACAAGCCTGTCCGGGCGAAGCTGACGCTCTCGACCGTCCCGGCCTCCACCCATCTCCAGCCGCTCAACCTCGACCTGCTCCCCGCGCCGCCGGATGTGCCGTGCCCGGCCGGCGTGAGCGGACCGCTCTGCGACCGGAACGCGTCGCTCGCCAATCTCGGTGCGCGCTTCGGGCAGGAGGCCGTCACCTTCGTCAACGCCATCGAGTCCATCTGCGGCCGCAATCCCGCCGACCCGCCGGCCGGAGTGACCACGTCGTGCACCTGGCCGGTGCCGAGTGGCCAGAAGATCGTGCGCCTCGGCGTGCACATGCACCTCACCGGGCGGGCGATGCAGATCGTGCTCGACCCCGGCACCCCGAATGCACGCACGCTCCTCGACGTGACCAACTACAACTTCGACTACCAGCGGTCCTATGACCTGAAGACCCCGGTGGTCACGAAGCCCGGCGACAAGATCGGCGTCACCTGTACTTACGACCCGACCCTTCGCCAGGAGCTGCCGCAGCTGCGCAAGCTGCCGCCGCGGTTCGTCACGTGGGGCGACGGGTCGTCCGACGAGATGTGCCTCGCCCTCGTCCTCTCGGTCGACGCGCACCACTGCAGACCGCGGGCGACGCCGCACGCCGGCGCGCTCAGTCGCCGGCCCAGCAGCCGAGGATGATGTCGGCGATCGTCACCGCGACGTCGGCCGAGCTGGTCGCCGGCACCCCGAACTGCGGCGGGAGCGCGGCGACGTCGACGAAGAGCACCTTCCAGTCCTTGCGCACGACCATCGAGCCGTTGCTCGTCTGGTAGGAGGCCTGCCCGAGCCCGGCGAGGTCCCGGCTCTTGCCCATGGTCGTCGCGAACGAGCCGTAGTAGGCGTACGTCTGCGGCCAGCTCGAGAGCTCCTGCACGGAGAGGGTGAACGATCCGGTCGGGTAGCCGTAGCGGCAGGTGTACCGACGGTCGACCCAGGTCGGATGCGACACCGCGGCGGTCTCCCCGAGGGCGGAGTTGATCTGGCTCTGCGCCTCCGAGCTGCAGACCTGCTTGGAGATGGACGACGGGAGCACCCCGGCCGGCTTCGGCGGTTCAGTCGTCGGCGATGTCGAGCCGGACGTCGTCGCGCCGCCCCCACAGCCGGCGGTTACCAGCACGACGACCGCCACCACCATCGGGCGCCAACGCACCGGGCGAGGGTATCAGCGCGATCGCGGCCGGCAGCCTCGGGCCGTCGCCTTGGAGCGGCACGTCAGGTGCCGCGCGGCGGTGCGAGGGTGACGACCGTCTCGAGGTGCTCGGTCATCGGGAACAGGTCGAACGCCGACAACGACACGACGGCCCAGCCGGCGGCGAGCGCCGCCGCGAGGTCGCGGGCGAGGGACGCGGGGTCGCAGGAGACGTAGGCGATCCGGCGGGGCGGCGGGTCCAGTGCGACGAGAGCGCGCATCACCGCAGTGCCCGCGCCGGCCCGCGCCGGATCGAGCACCACCAGGTCGGGCGTGCCGATCCCGGTCGCGACCAGGGCGTCGGTGACCGGCGCCTGGTGGATCTCGACGGTGCCGTACTCCTCGGTGTTGCGGGCGAGGTCCGCGCACGCGCGCCGGCCGCGCTCCACCGCGACCACCCGTCCGGTCGGCCCGACCGCCTGGGCGAGCGCCACCGCGAAGAGACCGGCGCCCGCGTAGAGGTCTGCGACCACCTCACCGGATCGGGGCTCGAGGGAGGCGAGCACCGCGTTGGCGAGCGCCTCGGCCGCCATCGGGTGCACCTGCCAGAACACACCCGCACCGACCTCGAACCGGTGACCGAGGACTTCGAACACCGCGTGACCCGGCTCCTCGACGACGGCGCCGTTCCGGACGAGTCCGGCGCCGATGCGAGCGGCGCGGTCCGGCAGCGCCTGCCGGGTCTCGACCGAGACGACGGCCGGCCCGCCGCCGGACGGCGCGACGACCTCGACCCGCCGCGCGCCGCGCCAGCGCAGCGAGGTCAACGCGAGGGCATCGACCTCCGGTGAGGCGATCGCACACCGTCGAACCGGCTCGACGGCGTGGGAGCGATGCCGGTGGAAGCCGAGCCGTCCCTCCCGGTCCACCGCGAAGCGCACCCGGGTGCGCCAGCCGATCCCTTCGGGCGCACCGGGTATCTCGACGACCGGGACACCAGACGGCACGCCGGGCAGACGGCGGAGCTGCGCGTCGAGCAGTGCCGACTTGAGGCGGCGCTGCGCGGGGAGCGCGACGTGCTGCCAGTCGCATCCGCCGCAACGGCCCGGTCCGGCGACGGGACACGGCGGGGAGACCCGATCGGGCGAGGGCTCGAGCACCTCGACCGCGTCCACGCGCAGGTACGAGCTCGTGACCGACGTGACGGTGGCGACGACCCGCTCGCCGGGCAGCGCGTGGCGCACGAAGACGATGCGGCCGTCGGGCGCCCGGGCGACGAACCCGCCGCCGGCGGCCGGCTCGCCGCACGTGAGGTCGAGGCGCGAACCGGGAGCGAGGTGATCGGACATCGCGACGGTCATACCACCGTCCGGCCCTGCCTCCGGGCGGAGCTGCCTCTGGGCGGAGCTGCCTCTGGGCGGAGCTGCCTCTGGGCGGAGCTGCCCTCGAGCGGTACGGTGCAGCAGACCGCGACGCGCTGCCAGGCGCGCCGGAGCGGACCTGACAGGAGGGATCCGTGGACCTCGACGAAGCCCTGTACACGACCCGCGCCATGCGCAGGGTGCGTCCGGACCCGGTATCCCTCGAGGTGCAGGAGAAGATCCTCGACGCCGCCATCCGCGCCCCGTCCGGCGGCAACGCACAGAACTGGCGCTTCCTGCTCGTCGACGACAAGGAGACCATCGCGGCCATCGCGCCGCTCTACGCCGACTCGTTCGACCAGCTCACCAAAACGATCTACCAGCCGCTGCTGGAGGCCGTCGCGGCCGATCCCGACACGCCCGAGAACATCCAGACGGCCAAGGTCATGCGCTCGGCGCAGTGGTTGGCCGACCACTTCGCGGACGTGCCGCTGCTCCTCTTCGGGTTCGTCCAGGGTGATCCCACCGGCGGGTCCATCTTTCCGGCGGTCTGGAGCGCACAGCTCGCGGCGCGTGGCCATGGCGTGGGGAGCTCGCTCACCGTCGTGCTCGGGTACTTCCATCCCGACGAGTCATTCGAGATCCTCGGCGTCCCCCGGGACGAGCAGTGGGTGATGGCGTGCTGCGTGACCTTCGGCTATCCGCTCGGAAAGTGGGGCGTCGCTCCACGGCGGCCGGTGGGTGACGTCTCGTACCGCAACCGGTGGGGTACGCCGATCGGGTTCACGTCGGACGGCCCGCTCTGGCAACCGGCCGGCGGTGCGGGCTGACAGCCTGACTGACGGCCGAACGGCGGTGCCGCGCCGCTGCGCTGGTCGGAGCGACGACCGTGGAGGCGGTATCTTCTCAGCCGCAGTGGTGCGCCGACGATGCGCCCGCCGTGCGGCTGTAGCTCAATGGTAGAGCCTCAGTTTTCCAAACTGATGACGAGGGTTCGATTCCCTTCAGCCGCTCTTCGCCGAAAGGGCTGATCAGAGCCCTCGAGCCCGTCGCATCAGCACTCCGACGAAGCCCTGCCGACGGGTTTCATCCCGCGAATATCCCGCGGGGCTTGCCGGACGGTCGTTTCGTGCGCATCCTCGGCAAGACGCGAAAGCGCCTCAGCGAGCGCGATGTCTCGCTCTGCGATGGCGCGCTGATAGCGGAGCGCCGCCGCCGGACTGCCGTGCCCGACCCTCGCCATCAACTCCCGCGTCGTCGCGCCGGCTATGGCCAACCACGTGGCGCCGGCATGGCTGCAGCGAGCTCGTCGACGTCGGCAATCGACAGCGCCGGCCGTTCCGGTGTGCGGTCCTGCCCCGCACCGCTGATCGCGCACGGATTCCGACCGATGAGCTCGTCCGAGACCGCCGTGCCGAAGATCGACCGCAGCAACCGGCAAGCCTTTGACGCCGTACTCGGCGTTCCCTTGGCAATCCGAGCGTGCCATGCCCTGACCCCCGCAGGGTTGATCTTGCCGAGCGGCATCTCGCCGAACGTCGGCAAGAGGTGCACGGAGAGCAGCGATCGATTGAGGGTCCGAGTGCTGGGTCGGAGGTCGTGGTGCGCCGCCAGTCAACGCTCGGCGAACGGACCGAAGGTCCGAGAAGAGTTTTGCGGATCGATCCAGCTACCGCGGTCGATGGCACTCTGTTGGTTTCGCTCGTACCGCTCGGCTTCCTTGCGGGTCTGGAACGAGTGGGAAGGCTCTCGCCCGTCGGGTCCTCTGAGCCGGACCTCGTAACGAGCACCGCACTTGGTGGGTCGCTTCTGGATCACGATGACGCGCCTTCCTTCATTCGGTCGGCGAGTCCCCGGATGTGCACGGCTGTGCTGGGACGTCACGAAGTGCGTCGCGTTGACACAACGGTATCTGATCGCGTTATCGCTATGACCATGGTGGGGTGGCATCGGTTCGCAGCCAGGGTGACGAGCTGATGAGGAAGAAGGGTGGGCTCAGGTGACGACGTTGACGGCGATGCCGAGGTCGTCGGCGGCTCGGGCGAGCAACGTGCCGACGTTGCGTTCCGTTCCGAACCACAGGGCCCGCCCGTAGGCGAGACCGGCGGCCAGGGTCTCGGCGATGAGCCACCCGGCGGCGCCATAGCGGGCGGCGATGCGCGCCGCCTCGTCGAGGAAGGGCCGGGGGTCCGCGACCTGGAGCACCTCGGGGTGGGGGTAGCGGATGGTGTCCCGGTCGGTCGGGCTCAACGTGGCGAGCAGCTGGGAGAGCTGTCCGCCACCGGGAGCATGGACGCGCTGGAGGAGCCGCCAGTGTCGGCTGGTCGGGAGCTGCAGGTCCTCGTCGTCGGGCAGGCCGTCAGGCCACCGGCCGCCGACCACCCGGACGGCCAGGTACTCGTCGACCACGATCACCGCCGGATGGGCCTTCGGTCAGTCAGCGTCGTCGTGGCGGCCACCGAGGATCGGGTCGGCCTCCACATCGGCGTCGAGGGCGGCCTGGAACTCGTCGGCCAGGTCCCCGGTCGTGATCCGGGTCAGGATCTCTTTGCCCTCCGCGGACAGGCGGGGATCACCCGCACGCCGGCGCCTGCGGCGCTCTTCTGCCACGTCGACGACAGCCATCTCTTCCATTGTGCCTCCTCTTCGACAGTGTGGACAGCGGCTGAGGAAGAACGGGCGGGGCCGGTTCAGTCCGGTCGCTGGTCGGGATGGTGGCAGGGGCAGGCACACCGGGTCCCGGCATGTCCGATGCCGGCTTTTACGGCTCGACCGGAGGGATGACGCCGAACAGCCCGATCGTCGGGATGGCGCCGACGCAGGACGGGAGGGGCTCCTGGTTCACAGCCGTCGATGGCGGAGTCTTCGCCTACGGCGATGCTCAATTCGCAGGCAGCCTCGGCGGCGAAGGCATCGACAACGTCGTCGGCATGGCGACCTGACCCGTTGTAACCCCCAGGCTCGATCGGCCAGTCACTGAGCGCACCCGATTCGTGGCGAACCAGCCAGAGACCACCCCTTGCTCGGCTGGACGACGTTGACGTAGGAGGCGGCATCCCGATTTCGTCCCGCGAATATCCCGCGGACGCTGTCGATCGCTGAGGTTCGTCACCGTTCGCGCACCTGCCTGACCAGCCATCTTTGTCCGTCACCGTTCGCCAAGAGCCTGTCCGATGACCTTTCCACACTGATGACGCGGGTTCGATTCCCGTCAGCCGCTCTTCGCCGAAGGGGCTGGTCGTGATCGGACCGCATGAGCGGGTTCCGATCACCCATCCGATCCCGAGGTCGGGCCCGAGCGCCAATCCGTGCCGCTGCATCCGCCACCTCTCGCAGGGTCAAGTGCGACGACCGAACGGACGAAGAGGATCAGGTGCTCACGGACCGTGATGGAAAGACCCTGATCGCTTCCTCGTGCGGATCGGCACTCGGCCTGTACCTGGCGATGGCGATCCCGTTCGAGGCGCTTGCGCTCAGCCTGTTCGCATCGGGCACCTGGTCCTCGGCCGCGCCGATCGTTGGGGCGCTCGGTCTCGCCGGCCTGGTGCCGGTCGTTCGTCGCCGGAGCATGGTCGAGATCTCGCCGCACGGCATCGCCTTCCCCGGCATCGTGCACGAAGTTCCCTGGGAGAACGTCGAGCGGATCGAGTCCCATCTGCTCTTCTCCTGTCTGGTGCTCCGGCAACCGGAGCAGCTGGGCCTGTCGATGCGCACCCGCGCGTATGTCAGCTTCGTCGACCCGGCATGGTCGATCCGACCGCTCGGGGTCGCGGTGCACCGCTACGTGGCCCAGGGCCGAGGAGACGTGTGGTTCGGTCGTCGGGATCGGGGCCGTGACCTCGAGCTCCCCGTCCGAGCCGGGTGAGCCGACGCAGGGAGGGACCAATTCCTCTAGTCCACCGCCAGTCGCTCGACCACGCTTGGACCAGGAGGTGGACGTCGTGACGATCGGAGATCTCAGAGGCGCTGTCAGGCGGGAGCGACGGGCACCGTGCCACCGTTGCGGCTGGACCCAGACCCTGAACAGGATCGACAGGGGGAGCACGCCGGGTGGTCGTTCGCGCCACGGATGCCGGTGGCTCTGTGCGGAGTGCATCGCCGACCTCTCGGCTCCGTCCTCGGTGCAGTCGACACGGCGGAGCGCCGAACGTGCACCGTCGGTGCCCGCAGCCGGGCGGGTCGCCTAGCGCCACCCAGCCGCCTGCCCGTGCGGGCGAATTGAGCAAGAGCCGGCCCGTTCGCCGTCGGACCGGCTCTCGCCCGGTTCCCGCCGGATGTGGCCGGCGCGCTGCACCGGCACTCCGATGGTCTCCCGCGGCTGTCCACTGCGTGTCCAAGCACCGTCCAATGTCCATCAGGTATGAATCGGGTGGATCCGCCGACCCACGCACGATCGCAGCGCCTACGGTCGAAAGGAACGGGTGATGGCGGCATCGACCCGGGGAGCGGTGATCGGCCCTTGGCTGGGCGGACCGGGAACCGTGGACGGCGGGAGGCGGAGATGGAGGCGTTCGGGCTGCGGCCACCAGTGAGCCGGAGCCGACGCGGCCGACGCAGGCCCCCGGTCCTGATCCGGTGGTTCGGACCGGATTCCGGCATCTGGAGCTGTCGAGGCGCAAAGCCCGGTCTGCGCCACAGGGCCTCGCTACAGTGGCCTTGGCTCGGACACCGGGCCAAGGTGGGGGGAGTGAGAGCAATCCGGTGAGCACTGGAGACGACGCGCTGCGCGTGTGGAAGGCGGATGCCATGCCGCTCTTCGAGTCCCTCCTCGCCACGACCAAATTGGCGATGAACGCCCTGCGCTCCGGTCCCGATGCGGTTTCGGCCTCGTGGGATCAGATCCGGGAGGTCGCGGTCCAGGGCCAGCACTGGCTCAAAGGGCGGCCGTGTCCCGATCCCGACATCGGCGATCGGCTCGGCGGGCTCATCGACCGGTGCGAGCGGCTCGGCGCGACCTTCGCGATCTCGGTCCGCGACCCGGCGGCCGTCACGTTCGACGACCTGGCGAGCAGGATCCGCGAGCTCGGCACGGGCACGGTCGAGCTTCTCGCTCACCTCGACCTCTAGCTGTGCGTGCCGGGGACGGTGGTCCCGGCGAAGTCGGAGAGATGCGCCGCCGGAGTGCCCGACAGCCGTTGCCGGCTCGCCGGCGCCGCTTGTGACCGCTTCGGCTCCCGAGCGGCGCCGTCCAGCACCGGCAGGAACCAAGATTTCAAGCGTTGCTCCTCGTATCTGCGAGTTGATCCGCTAGTCTCCCTCGCAATGGCCAACTATCGGCCGGGACAGATCGCCGACCTGCTGGGCGTGAGCGCCGACACCGTGCGGCGTTGGTGCGACGACGGGCGTCTCGAGACCACCCGCTCCGCGTCCGGCCACCGCGTCGTCGAGGGCGCCGCGCTCGCGCGGTTCGTCCGCGAGCAAGGCGACGTCTATGAGCCGGAGGCCCTCTCGTCGCAGTCCGCCCGAAACCGGCTGACCGGTGTGGTCACGAGCGTCCAGCGAGACGGCCTGACCGCGATCATCGAGCTGCGCGCCGGAAGGTTCCGCATCGTCTCCCTGCTCACGCGCGAGGCCGCCGACGATCTCGGGCTCGAAGAGGGCGACCTCGCCGCCGCCGTCGTGAAGGCGACCAACGTCATCATCGAGGTGGGGACGTCGTGATCGTCCGCTCCGTCCGTCGAGGGCGCATCCCGGCCCGCGTCGTGCTCGTCGTCCTCGGAATCGCCGCGGCCGCCTGCGGTGGAGCCAACGCGTCGTCGAGCACCACCCGGGCACCGACCACCCTCACGGGTTCGATCACCGTCTCGGCCGCCGCCTCGCTCACGGGGACCTTCGACCAGCTCGCGAGCGAGTTCGAGCACGCCCACCCGGGCACGACGATCACCTTCAATTTCGGCTCGTCGGGGACACTGGTCACCCAGATCCAAGCAGGCGCGCCGGCTGACGTCTTCGCCTCGGCGAGCACGAGCGACATGGACACGCTCCGCACGTCAGGAGACGTGCTCGGAACACCAGTCGTCTTCGCGCGCAACACGCTCGAGCTCGTGGTGCGTCCGGGTAATCCCTTGCACATCCACTCGCTCGCGGACCTCGCCCGGGCACCCGTCGTCGCCCTCTGCGTGATCACCGCGCCCTGTGGCGCCGCGGCCACCGAAGCCCTCCGCGTGAGCGGCGTCTCGATCCCGACTTCGAGGATCACCCTGGGGACGGATGTGAAGGCGACGCTCGAGCAGGTCACCGCCGGTGACGCCGCGGCGGCGATCGTCTACGTGACCGACGCGAGGACTGTGGGGGGCGCGGCCACGGCCGTGCCGATCCCCGCCTCGCACAATGTGGTGACCGCCTATCCGATCGCGCTCGTCACGGGGACGGCGAATGCTCCACTCGGTCGGGCGTGGATCTCCTGGGTCGCCGGCACGCAGGGACAGTCCGTCCTCCACGCCGCCGGGTTCCTCCCAGCCTCCTGAATCCGGTGCCGCGAGGCCCGGGGTGCGACGACGCCGTCCGCCTGCCCTCGTGCTCGTGCTCGGCGGCGCCGCCGTGCTCTTCCTCGGGCTACCGCTCGTGGGCCTGCTCGTGAAGGCGCCGTGGGGGACGCTCTGGCAGGACCTGACCACGCCGGTCGCACTCGACGCGCTGCGCCTCTCGCTGATCTGCTCGACGTGCGCGACCGCGCTCTCCATCGTCCTCGGCGTGCCGCTCGCGTGGCTCCTCGCCCGAACCTCCCTTCCCGGCCGCTCGTTCGTGCGCGGGCTCGCGCTCGTGCCGATGGTCCTCCCACCGGTCGTCGGCGGTGTCGCACTGCTCCTCGCCTTCAGCAAGGGCGGCCTGCTGGGCCAGCCACTCGAGGACCTCTTCGGGATCGAGCTGCCCTTCACCACGGCGGGAGCGGTGCTCGCGGAGACCTTCGTCGCGATGCCGTTCCTCGTCATCACCGTGGAGGCCTCGCTCCGCACCATGGACACCCGCATGGAGGAGGCGGCCGCGACCCTGGGCGCCGGGCGCTGGACGACCTTCCGTCGGGTGACCCTGCCGCTCATCGCGCCCTCGTTGCTCGCCGGGACCGCGCTGACCTGGGCGCGTGCGCTCGGCGAGTTCGGCGCCACGATCACGTTCGCGGGTGACATCCAGGGAAGGACCCAGACCCTCCCCCTCGCCGTCTACCTGGCGCTCCAGTCGGACGTGCACGTGGCGGTCGCGCTCTCGCTCGCGCTCCTCGTGATCTGCGTGGTGGTCCTCGTCGCCCTGCGCGGCTGGTGGCTCGGCGCCCTTCGAACATGAGCGTCGACGCGTCGATCAGTGCGAAAGTGGGCGACTTCGAGCTCGACGTCGACCTCGCGGTCGCGGACGGCGAGGTCGTCGGAGTGCTCGGACCGAACGGCAGCGGCAAGTCCACGCTCCTGCGGGTGCTCGCCGGACTGTGCCCGCTCCGGGACGGGCGCGTCGAGCTGTCGGGTCGACCCGTCGACGATCCGGACCATGGGGTGCTGGTCCCGCCGGAGCGACGGTCGTGCGCGACCCTCTTCCAGGAGTACCTGTTGTTCCCGCACCTCTCCGCGGAGGCCAACATCGCGTTCGGGCTGCGGTGCCACGGTGCACCCCGTGGAGTGGCCGAGGCCGAAGCGAAGGCGTGGCTCGATCGAATGGGCATCGCGGACCGGCGAGCGGCTCGCCCCCACGAGCTCTCGGGCGGGGAGGGACAGCGGGTCGCGCTCGCCCGCGCACTGGCCACCCGGCCGGAGCTTCTCCTGCTCGACGAGCCGACGGCTGCGCTCGACCTGGCCGTGCGCGGCATCGTGCGCGAGGAGCTGCTCCGCCACCTCCGGCAGTTCGACGGCGCAACGGTCCTCGTGACGCACGACCCCGTGGACGCCGCCTGCCTCGCGGACCGGATCGTGATCCTCGACGCGGGACGCATCGTCCAGCGTGGGCGGTACCTCGAGGTCGCGAGCCGTCCGCGGAGTGCGTACGTCGCTCGGCTCACCGACGTCAACGTGCTGCGGGGCGAGGGGCACGGCACCGAGCTCACCCTGGCGGACAGGACGGTGCTCACCTGTGCCGACCGCCTCGACGGCGCCGCGGTGGTCGTCGTGCCGACGCAGGGCGTCGCCCTCCACCTGGAGGTGCCGACGGGAAGCGCACAGAATGCCTGGCGCACCCGCGTCGTCTCGGTCCATCCGCTCGGAGACCGCATCCGCGTCGGCCTCGGCGGTCCGGTTCCGATCGTCGCTGAGATCACACCACGTGCGCAGACAGAGCTGGACATCCGCGATGGCACCGACGTGTGGGCATCGGTGAAGGCCACACAGCTCGAGGTCGCTGCCGGAGCGGCGCGCTGATCAGCGTCGACGCGCCGGATCTCCGCCTCCGTCCGGGCCGGACCGACCGTAGGATCGTGGGGTGGCACTCCTCGCGAAGGTGCTCACGGTCTCCGACACGGTGTCCGCGGGATCCGCCCCGGACCGCTCCGGACCGCTGCTCGCCGAGCGGCTCACCTCCCTCGGATTCACGGTGGTCGAGACATCGGTCGTCGAGGACGGAGTCGCGCCCGTCCGCCTGCGGCTCCGCTCGCTCGCCACCGGGTTCGCAGGACTGGTGGTCACGACCGGCGGCACCGGGTTCGGACCGAACGATCTCACGCCCGAGGCGACCGCCGACGTCATCGAGCGCACCGCCCCCGGCCTCGCCGAGGCGGCACGCTCCTCGAGTCCGCTCGGTGCGCTCTCCCGCGGAGTGGCGGGCACCGTGGGCTCGACCCTGGTCCTCAACCTCCCGGGTTCGCCGGCGGCGGTCACCGAGTGCCTCGACGCGCTCGCGCCGATCCTCGAGCACGCGGTCCGGCTCACGGTCGGTGAGCCGTCGGACCATCCGACGCCCGCGATCACCGCGGACGGTACGTCCGGCCCCGGCAAGACGGTCCACGACGGTCACTCGGACCGCGGTGCGCTCACCCATGTCGACGAACGGGGCCACGCGCGCATGGTCGACGTCTCGGCGAAGCCGGCGACACGGCGCCTCGCCCGCGCGTCGTGCCGGGTCTCGGTCCCCGGCGGCTTCGAACGCGTGCTCGCGGCCGGGACCGACGTCGGCGAGCTGCTCGGCGAGGCGCGTCTCGCGGGCATCCAAGGGGCCAAGGAGACCGCCTCGCTCGTGCCCCTCTGCCATCCGCTCGCCCTCGCGGCCGTCTCGGTCGAGCTCGAGCCGGGTTCCGACGGGGTCGCGATCGAGGCGACCGTCGAGACGGTCGAGCGCACCGGCGTCGAGATGGAGGCCCTCGCCGCCTGCACGATGGCGGCCCTGTCCGTCGTCGGGGCCTGCCGTCGCAGTCTTCCGCCCCCCTCGATCGAGGACCTCGTGCTGGACGAGAAGGTCGGCGGACGATCCGGCCACTGGCGACGTCCAGCGGACGCGCACTCGGGCGACGAGCTGCAGTGATCCGCTGCGTGCTTGCGCCGGGGTCAGCGCTCGATGGGGAGCGCGCCTCCCTCGGCGGCCTCCCGCTCCTGCGCCGTCGGCAGGCCCCGGACGAGCGCGATGAGCAGGACCGCGATCACCGCTCCCACGACCGGTCCGACGATGTAGACCCACCATCCGGCGAAGTCGAGGCTCACGATGTCCGGCCCGAGGGTGCGGGCCGGGTTCATCGAGGCGCCGCTGATCGGGCTCGCGAACAGCCCGAGCAACGCGACGGTCGAGCCGACCGCGAGGGCGGCATTGTGCCCGATGCTCCGGTAGCCCGTGGCGGTGTTGAGGATGACCGAGACGAGGATGGCGGTGAGCACGATCTCCATGACCAGCGAGCGCCAGGTGCCGCCCGCGACGGCGATCGGGTAGTTCCCACCTGAGGAGACGTGCCCGTACATGAGCTGGAGGAAGAGCGCCGCCGCGACCGCGCCGGCGAGCTGGACGACGAGATACGGCAGCACCCACGCGGACTTGAAGACGCGCCGGCCGGCGAACGCCAGGGTCACCGCCGGGTTGATGTGCAGGCCGGACAACGGACCGAAGGCGTAGATCATCGCCATCACGACGGCGCCAGGTGCGATCACGGCGGCCGTCCGGCTGATGGGACCGCCGCCGACGTAGTGGTTGATCACGCCCGAGCCGGCCGCGACCGTCACCAGGATGAAGGTGCCGACGAACTCGATGATGACGCGGATCCACAGCGGCCGGTGACGCAACGTGTCGCGCTCGAAGCGCATGAGGTAGCGCTCGCCGAAGGCAACCTGCGAGAGCTCGCGATCGCTCGCCGACTCGCCGCGCTGCGCTTCGTCGCTCGCGCTCGAGGTTCCGCTCACCTCACTCACCACTCCCCACGCCCCCCGGGGACGCAACCGCGCCGTGCGGGAGCGTAGCGCCGGCGGTCGACAGCGTCCACGGGCACCCGGCCGGCCGGCCGCGCCGACGGTAGGCTCCGGCATGCGCAACGCGTGGAGGGGCCCACCGCGCCTCGACCGCGCGCGGTGCTCGACCTTCAACCGCACGGTCCTCTGCGTCGCCGCCGCGGTCGTGCTCGCGGCCCTGCTCCTCACCGGGCTCGCCAGTCGACTCGGCAGAGGAGCGCCGGCCGCTGCGCTCACGGTCCCGACCGGGGATCCGGGCGCGTGGCCCGTCTACCACCACGACCCGGCGGGCACCGGTGTCGCATCCGGGGCCGCGTCCGTGGACACCGCCGCGCCCACATGGACGTCGGCCGCCCTCGGCGGACAGCTCTACGGCGAGCCACTGGTCGCCTCCGGCCGCGTCCTCGTCGCGACGGAGGGTGACACCGTCACCGCGCTCTCCACCAGGAACGGTGCCGAGCTGTGGTCGGTGCAGCTCGGGACGCCGGTGCCGGCGTCGGACCTCCCGTGCGGCAACATCGCGCCGACGGTCGGGATCACGGGCACCCCGGTCCTCGACCAGGCCCGCCGTGAGCTCTTCGCGGTCGTCGACGTCCTGGTGCACGGGAGCGCCGCGCACGAGCTCGTCGGTCTCGACGTGACGGACGGCGCGGTCGAGCTCCGGCAGCCCGTCGACCCCACCGGCGCATCGCACGAGGCCCTCCTGCAGCGCACCGCGCTCACCATCGACGCGGGACGGGTGGTCTTCGGGTTCGGCGGGAACTACGGCGATTGCGGCTCCTACCGCGGCTGGGTGGTGAGCGTTCCCGAGACGGGCGGCACTCCCCTCGACTTCGCAGTCGACGGCGGAGCCGGGGAGCACCAGGGCGCGATCTGGATGGGTGGCGGCGCACCCGCGGTCGACGCGTCGGGCAATCTCTGGGTCACCAGCGGCAACGGCTCGGTGACCTCGTCCGCCCATGCCTACGACGACAGCGACGGGGTGCTCGAGCTCTCGCCCGCGCTCGCCCTCCGGCAGTACTTCGCGCCGTCCAGCTGGTCACGGGAGAACGCCGCCGACCTCGACCTCTCGACCGAGCCCGCACTCCTGCCCGGCGGTCAGGTGGTCGCCGCCGGGAAGTCGCGCACCGCCTACCTCCTCGACGGCGCCGCACTCGGCGGAGTCGGCGGCGAGCAGGCCTCCCTCGCCACGGGTTGCGCGGACGATGTCGACGGCGGGACGGCGGCCGTGGGAACCATCGTCTACCTCCCGTGCCTCGCCGGCACGATCGCGGTCTCCGTGACCGGCTCGCCGCCGGGGCTCCGCATCATGTGGCGCACCTCGGCCGGCGGCGGACCGCCGATCGTTGCGGCCGGTCTCGTCTGGACCCAGGGCCAGGACGGCTCGCTCACCGGTCTCGACCCCGCGACCGGTGCGGTCCGACAGCGGACGGTCGTTGCGCCTCCGGTCGACCACTTCCCCACCCCGAGCACCGGCGACGGGCTGCTCCTCGTCGCGACCGCCGACCGCGTCGTCGCGTTCGCGGCGCCCCCGACGCCATCCGGCGCGACGACCACGTCGACCACCACCCCGCCGCACCACCGTCCGACGGTGGTCGTGATCGCATCGGCCGGTCCCTCACCACTCGTGCTCGGTCTCGCCGCCGGTGCGGCGGCGCTCGTCGCGCTCCTCGCCTGGGTCACCGTCCGGGTCGTGCGTCGCCGGCGCTGACGCCCGGCCGACTCCCCCACGATCGCCAGGTGGCCGGGTACGGTGCCGAGGTGCCCGACGATTCCACCGCCGCCTCACGCGCCGCCGGCGTCCTGGTGATCCTCGCTGCTGGGCAGTTCCTCATGACCCTCGACACGTCGGTCATGAACGTCTCGATCCAGTCGGTCGCCAACGACCTCGGTACCACGGTGACGGGGATCCAGACCGCCATCACCCTCTTCACGCTCATCATGGCCGCGCTCATGATCACCGGGGGCAAGATCGGCGCCATCGTCGGTCGCCGACGTGCCTTCGGGATCGGGCTCGTGATCTACGGCTGCGGGACCCTGATCACCGCGGTCGCACCGAACCTCACCGTCCTCATCATCGGCTGGTCCGGCCTCGAGGGCATCGGCGCGGCGCTCATCATGCCGGCGATCGTCGCGCTCGTCGCCGGCAATTTCGCGCCGGAGCGTCGCCCCGCCACCTACAGCACCATTGCCGCGGCCGGTGCAGTCGCCGTCGCCGCCGGCCCGCTGATCGGGGGCGCGGTGACCACCTTCGCATCGTGGCGGTGGGTCTTCGCCGGCGAGGCGGTCATCGTCGTGATCATCCTGCTGACGCTCCGCCGGATTGCGGACTCCCCACCGGAAGGGCGCATCCACCTCGACCTCGTCGGGGCCGCGCTCTCCATCGTGGGACTCACGTCCCTCGTCTTCGGCGTCCTCAAGTCCGGCGTGTGGGGCTGGGTCCGCCCGAAGGGGGGCAGCCCGACCCTCTTCGGGCTGTCGGTCGTCGCCTGGCTCGTGCTCGGCGGCCTCCTCGTCCTCGGCCTGCTCTTCGCCTGGGTCGGCCGGCTCGAGCGCCTCGAGCGCGAGCCCCTCTTCCTGCCGTCGATGTTCCGGAGCCGGCAGATGACAGGCGGCCTCGTGATCTTCTTCTTCCAGTTCCTCATCCAGGCCGGCATCTTCTTCACGATCCCGCTCTTCCTCTCGATCGTGCTCGGGCTCTCCGCCCTCCAGACCGGCCTCCGGCTCCTTCCCCTCTCGCTCTCGCTCCTCCTCTCCGCCATGGCCGTCCCGAAGTTCCTCCCGGCTGCGTCGCCGCGCACCGTCGTCCGGGTCGGCATGCTCCTCCTGCTCGCAGGCACGCTCGTCCTCGTGAGCGGACTCGACCCGGGTGCGAACGCCGGGATCGTGCTCATCCCGATGACACTGGTCGGCCTCGGGATCGGCGCCCTCGCGTCGCAGCTCGGCGCGATCACCGTCTCCGCGCAGCCGGACAGGCTCAGCGCCGAGGTGGGCGGCCTCCAGAACACCTTCACCAATCTCGGCGCGTCCCTCGGAACCGCGCTGGTCGGCGCCGCGCTGATCGCGAGCCTCACCACCAGCTTCCTCGAGGGCGCGACCACCAATCCCGCCGATCGCGCCGGTGGTGACCCAGCAGGCGACGGTCACCATCGAGCAGGGCATCCCCTTCGTCTCGGACGCCCAGCTGCGGGACGGCCTCGCCAAGACGACGCTCCCGCCGGAGACCCAGGACGCGATCGTGGCGGAGAACGCCTCGGCGCGTCTCGACGGGCTCCGCACCGCGCTCTGGCTGGTCGCGCTGTTGACCGTCGTGGGCCTGCTCTGTACCGGCCGCCTGCCAACCGAGTCGCTCCAGGCCGCCCGGAAGGACGACGGCCCAGGTCAGGAAGGGCGGGGTTAAAGGAGCACCTGGTCGGGACCGATAACGGTGGGGTGAAGTTCGACCTCGAGCACCCCACCCAGCGTCAGCTTCGCGACGGCGTGGTCTGCGGGCTCATCGCGGAGTCGATCATCATCCCGATCCTGGTCACGATCACCTTCGTCGACCACCACGCAGTCCGGTGGGGCTACCTCGCCGCGGCCGCGGGCTGCATCTTCATCTCGGTCGTCTACCTCGCGCTCTTCGTCGCCGTGACCAAAGGCAAGTCGAGCATCAACACCCAGGCGAACGTGTGGTTCGTCATCGTGTGCCTGGCGATCTCGGGGCTCGCGTTCATCGAGCTCGCCACCAACACGAACTACGCCCTCTACACCCCGGCGATGCTCGTGGGCGTCGTCTTCGTGTGCATCGTGGGCGACCGCCTCATGCAGATCGTGGTCGATCTCTACGTGGTCGTGCTCATCGCTCTCATCAGCTGGACCGAAGGGCTGCGGGGCACCGACTTCGCCACGATGGTGCTCGTCTACGCATCGACCATCGCTGTCATCACCCTCATCTGTGCGCGCACCGTCGGCTCGCTCACCGACCACGTGAACTTCCAGCAGTCGATCGACGCGCTCAACGAGACCTTCGACGAGTTCGGCTTCACCGGCCCCGAGACGGGCTTCGACGCCCTGCGCCAGGTCTTCCGCCACGGGCTCCCCCTCGTGACCGACATCCTGCCTTCGACCCGGGTCGCCGTCTTCACCCGAAACGGCGCGCTCGAGCGCTTCCGGCTGGTCGCTGCCTGGCCGACCGAGAGCGCCGACATGGGCGACCTCCTCGAGGTGCCGGATCTCAACCACTCGCTGGTCTGCAACGCCGTGAACCTCAGCAGCGCCCACTGTGTCATCCCGATCGGCTACACCAACGACGGCGAGCTCGTGATGGTGCTCGAGCGCAGCCCGTCGGACGGCCGGGTGGACCCGCGCGCGATCGAGGCGGCGGACCAGGTGGCCGCCTCGTTCCTCCGGGTGACCGCCCGTGCCAACTTCGTGGTCGGGCTCCAGACCGAGAGCCGGACCGATCCGCTCACCGGGCTCGCCAATCGGCGGACCCTCTTCGAGCGGATCGAGATCGAGATGGCTCATGCCCTCCGCTCCGAAACCCCGCTCAGCGTGGCGATGATCGACCTCGACAACTTCAAGGAGTACAACGACCGGTTCGGCCACGTCGCCGGCGATACCGTCCTCCGGTCGATCGCTGCGGTGATGGTCTCCAACATCCGTGGACAGGATCTCGTCGCCCGCTACGGCGGCGAGGAGTTCTGCCTCGTGATGCCCGAGACCGACCTGGTCGGCGGCCACCACCTCCTCGACAAGCTGCGCTCCGGCGGGCGAGAGGCGACCTCGGACTTCGGCGTCACGCTCTCGGCCGGGCTCACCAGCTGGGACGGGGTCGAAGACGCCACCTCGTTCATCGAGCGCGCCGATCAGGCGCTCTACCGGGCGAAGGAGGCCGGCCGCGACCGGGTCGTCTCCATCCAGGCGTTCACGGAGCTCTGAGCCCTGACGGGCCGGCCCTTCCTCAATCGGTCCGTGCGAGCACCAAGTAGACGTTGTCGTCGACCACGAACGTGTCGAGGAGCGCATAACCATCGGCCGCTGCCGCGTCGAGCTCGGCCTCGAGCTCGGTCCGGCGCTCGCCCACGACCAGCCGACCCCCCTGGACGCGCAGCACGCGGTGGGACGTGCTCACCCGCGGACCGTCGCCCTCCGACCGGCTGCGGGTGATGCCACCGCGAGCAGGAGGGACGCCTCGCGACCACCGCCCCGCTCCGGCCGCCGCTCCGGACGTACTCGGATGAACCACTCCTGTCCCCAGACCGTCGAGAACACGTCGTCCGGCATCTGCAGGAAGAAGCTCGTCTCGCCGATCTGGCTCGCGTGCGCGCGCATCGCGCCGCGCTTCGCCTCGAGCCACCGACGCACGTCGACCTCGGTCGTGATCCGTTCCGCCGGCTCGCCCATCGTGAACTCCTCGTCGGGCGGCGGCTCCGGCGGCGCCCAGTCCTCGCCCGATGCCTGCTGCATGAGGTCCCGCAGGTAGTCGCGGTCCATCGTGCAAAAGTAGAGCACCGGCGTGCGCGCCCGTTCCCCTGCGGCCATGCCGACCCTGTGCACCTGCACGTGGTCGGGGTGGCCGTACCCGCCGTGCTCGTCGTAGATCACGAGCGCATCGGCCCGCTCCTCGTCGAGCACCGCGGCCAAACGATCTGCGGCCTCGTCGAGATCGGCCATCGCGAAGCAGGAGGGATCCTGGTTGGTCTCCTCTCCCTCCATCCCCGAGTCGCGGTACCCGAGGAAGGTCTGACGCCCGACACCGAGGATGCGGCACGCCTCCGCGAGCTCACGGGTCCGGAGGTCCGCGAGCGTCTCGCCGTCGGCAAGGACGCCGTCGTCGACTTCGCCCAGGTCCCCGCGCGTCGCGGTCACGAGGACCACCCGGTGCCCCTGCTCGGCGAGCGCGGCCATCGTGCCACCGGTCGCGATCGCCTCGTCGTCGGGGTGCGCGTGCACGAACACCACGGTCGCCATGGCGGCACCCTACCCGGAGGGTTCCGAGGCCCGTCCGGCCATTCAGCCCTCCGATCCCGCTGTGGGGGACGTCCAGGGCCGCATCCACGGGGTCGGCGGCCATCCCTCGGCGGCAGCCATAAGCGGGAAGGCGGTCGCGCCGTCGACGGCCTCGCGGACGATGTCCGCGTGGCCCGCATGGCGCGCCGTCTCCTCGATGAGATGGAGCACGACCCACCGCACCGACCACGCGTCGACGTCGCCCGGGAACCACGGGACGCCCTTCGGGACGGGCACGTCCTGTCCGAGGTCCGCGACCGATGCCACGACCCCGTCGGTGCGGGCGGTGGCACGGGCGTATGCGTCCAGCAGCCCGCCGGCGGTGTCGACCTCGGTGCAGCGCAGGTTGTCCTCGTAGTCGGCGGCGCCGCCGGCGACCGTGCCGAGGACGAGGTCCGTCCAGTACCGCTCGACGGCCGAGAGGTGCTTGAGGACGGCGCCGACGCTGAGGGCGCTCGGGGTGGGCACGAGCCGGATCTGCTCGTCGCTAAGGCCGTACGCGCTGATGCGCACGGCGCCTCGCTGCTGGTCGAGATAGGAGACCAACGCGTCGCGCTCGTTGTGGACCGGTGGGACCATGCCGGGCATCGGATATCTTCCTCGCATCGGGGCCCGGTCACGCCGGGCCGTGGTTGCCGGCGCCGGTGCCGTGTGACCGGTACCCATCGCCTCTCCGGCAGTTTCCCATCCGATACCGGTCATCTCGTGACCGGTATTCCTGCGATCATGGTGCCGTGCGCGCCGACCGGCTGGTCGCCCTCCTGCTCCTTCTTCAGCGCCGCGGCCAGCTCACGGCCGCCGAGGCCGCCCGCGAGCTCGAGGTCTCCGAGCGGACGGTCCGGCGAGACCTCGATGCGCTCTCGGTGGCGGGTGTGCCCGTGTACTCGGTCCGCGGCCGACACGGCGGCTGGCGTCTCGCGGGAGGAGGGCGCACCGACCTGAGCGGCCTCTCCGAGCACGAGGTCCGCACCCTCTTCCTCCTCGCCGGACCCACGGCCACGTCGACGCCCGAGCTACGCGCCGCGCTCCGCAAGCTCGTGCGCGTGCTGCCCGAACCCTTCCGGTCGACGGCCGAAGCGGCCGCCGGCTCCGTCGTCATCGACCGCATGGGATGGGACCGCGACGACCCGGGTCTCACCCGAGCGGGAGCTGCGGCGCGTCCGCCAGGGAGGGTCCGCCGGCAGCACCGGCGGACGGAGACCGACGTCGGCTGACCGGGTAGATCCGGTCGGGCTCGAACGAGCGGACCGACCGGTCACCGGGCCGGCCGCCGACCACCTCGACCGACTCGGTCCCGTTGCGACGGTTGACCACGTGCGCGCGGAACTCCCAGGTCGCGCCGCGCAGTCGCAGGCCGGCGACCCGGACCGGGTCGCCACAGCGCAGGCCGTTCCACCGGTCCGACCGCTTCAGGTGGTCCGAGGCCTGCGCCGCCGCCCTCCTGGTCAACGCCGCGGTCCGCCGGTTCGTCACCGCGCCGGTGGGGTGGGTGAGCCGGTCAGTGCCGCTCCTCGCGGACCGTGCGGTACCGGTGCACGAAGAGGACGACGACCGCGAGCACGGCGAGCGCGGCCGCCAGGTAGCCCGCATAGCTGAACGCCTTGACGACGTGGTTGTAGCTCGAGCCCAACGCGTAGCCGAGGCTCGCCAGCGCGGTGCACCAGATCGCGCAGCCGATCGCGGTGAAGATCACGAACTTGGTGATCGCCATCTCGCCGATGCCAGCCGCGAAGGAGACGAAGGAGCGGAGCAGTGGAATGAACCGGCCGAAGAGCACCAGTGGCTCGCCGTGACGAGCGAACCACGCCTCTGCGCGGTCGAGATCCCGGTGCGTGAGGAGCACGTACTTGCCGAAGCGGTCGACGAGCGCGCGCCCGCCGAAGTAGCCGATGAGGTACCCGGCCAGCGAGCCGAGGATCTCGCCCAGCGTGGCGAGCACGATCACGACGGCCAGGCTCAGGTGGTGCGGCTCGTTGGGGATCTGACCGCTCGCGAGCACGCCGCCGTAGATGATGGCGAGCTCGGAGCCGACAGGCAGCCCCATCGACGAGATGAACGTGAGGGCGAAGACCGCGAGGTAGCCCCAGGTCTCGAGGAAGTGCTCCATATGACCCAAGTGTTTACTCGGTCGGCACCGGGGCCGTCGTGCATCGCTCGCCGAACCTGACGACTTGATGAGGACGCCCGGGCCGGGTGGCGCGCCGAGTGGCTCCGGCGCCGGGTGTTACGGCGTGACGGGGCTCAGGGTGCCCCCGAAGGCGCTCACGCCGCTGCCGTTGCCGGCGGTGCCGTCGGTCAGCAGACCCTTCGGCCCAGCGAGGGGCTGCTCGCCGTCGTACACGTAGAGCGGTTGGCCTCCGTAGGTCACCTGGGTGCTGCCGTCCTGCCGCATCACCGTGCCGACCGAGGCCGCGTCGACGCCGGCAGCAGTCGTCGGAGTGCCGACCGTGAGCACCGGGATGAACTCACGCGCGCACGCGTTCGCACACCGGCTCTGACCCCCGGCGTCCTTGCTGAATGCGTAGACCGACACGGTTGCGCCGCCCTTCACGACTCCGGGCAGCATCTCGACGGCGAGCTCGGTCGTCGAGTAGGTCGTGCCCGCCTGGGGTGCCTCGGTCTCGAGGTTCGCGGCGCCGGTGGCCGGCACGCCGTCGGGCTGGAGCAGGAACCACGCGGTGTGCCACGGGGGAAGCGGCAGCACCGTCTCGTAGAAGTTCGCGCCGGCGAAGGAGTGCGGTCCCGGGTCGAAGAGGTAGAGCGGATGGCCCGCGTAGGTGACCTGGTAGGTCCCGAGATCGGCGCGGTAGACGGCACCCAATAGGTAGGCGTCGACCCCCGGACCGGCAACCGGCGTCGCGGTCGTGGTCAGGGCGGGCCAGTCGGCGTGCCGGTCGGACTCGGCGCCGGTGCACGAGATGTTGCCCCGCGGTGTCGCGACGATCGTCGTCGTGCACGCCGCGCGGTACGGCTTCGTCCCGAGCGCCGTCTGCGCGGGCGGATCCACCGTCGGGAAGTAGAGGGACGAACCGGCGGGGTACGGACCGGCGCCGGAGCCGCCCACCACGAGCACCCGGCCGTAAGGGCCCGACGCAGTCGACACGACGGTGCCGGTCCGGGTCGTCGCCGCACCGACGCTCGTCGCGGCGACGGCCGGCACCGGGGCGCCGAGTGCGAGCGCAGCCAGACCGATGGCGAGCTTCTTGTGCTGCATGGCGATGACTCCCTTCACCACGCCCGGATGGGCGTACACCTCGGGTACGACGCGGAACACGGGACGGAGGGACACCGACAGGGCCGCCACACGATGGACCGTCGCCGCGACGAGGGTTCCCGTCATTGTCATGTTCGGACAGCATGGCTGTCCATACTCACAATTGGCGAAGCCGTGATGGCGGCTCGACGCTGCCGGTCCCGGGCGTCTCGGCTACCGTCGCCTGCGTGAGCAGCCGCGAGCCGCGTGAGGACGTGGTCGTGGAGCGGTGCACCACGCCGGACGGTCTCGGGATCGCCGTCTACGACTTCGGCGGCTCGGGTCCGGACCTCCTGCTCGTGCACGCGACGGGGTTCTGCGCGGACGTGCTCCGCCCGCTCGCCGGCTCGCTGGCACCGGCGTTCCACTGCCGGGCGATCGATCTTCGCGGGCACGGGCGGTCGGACCGTCCCGCGGACGGGAGCTTCGCGTGGTCGGGCTTCGCCCTCGACGTCCTCGCGGCCGTGGACCACCTCGGGCTCCACGCGCCGTTCGGGTTCGGCCACTCGTGCGGCGGCGCGTCCCTCCTCCTCGCCGAGGAGGCGCGGCCGGGCGCGTTCCGCTCCCTCTACTGCTTCGAGCCGGTCGTCGTCCCCGACGTCCCCGGACTCCCGCCCACCGAGGGCGACATCCTCGCGATCGGCGCGCGCCGCCGGCGCGAGACCTTCCCGTCCGCGGAGGACGCCTTCGTCAACTTCTCTGCGAAGCCCAGCTTCGGCGCCTTCGAACCCGAGGCCCTCCGGTGGTACGTCGAGTCGGGGTTCGAAGTCGTCCCGGCGGCGGAGGGCGGGGACGGGCGCTCCGTCCGGCTCCGGTGCCGGAGGGACGACGAGGCCGAGATCTACGCGAACGGTGCCGCCCACGACGCCTTCGCGCGGTTCCCCGAGATCCGCTGCCACGTCTCCCTCGCCTGCGGCGAGCGGACCGACGCGTTCGGGTCGGCGCTGCTCGAGGCGGACGCGGCCCGTCTCCGGTCGGCGAGCATCGAGGTCCTCCCCGGGCTCGGGCACTTCGGCCCGCTCCAGGACCCGTCGGCCGTCGCCGCATCGGTCGTGCGGCATCTGGTGCCCGCCGAGGAGACAGCCCCGTCGTAGTCTGGCTCCGTGGCATTCGAACCCCCGCGATCGCTCTCGCCCTCGAAGGTGTCGTCGTTCCGCGAGTGCGCGCTCGCCTTCCGGTTCGCCACGATCGAGAAGCTCCCCGACCCGCCGTCGATCTGGGCGGTCAAGGGCACGCTCGTCCACAAGGCACTCGAACGCCTGTACTGGCTCCATCCGCCCGGTGCGCGCACCCGCGACGCGGCGGCGTCCGAGCTCGACACCGCCTGGGAGCTCCTCCAGGGTGAGCCCGAGCTCGAGGACCTCGGTCTCACCGACGCCGAGCGCGCCGTGCTGCAGTCGGAAGCCGCTGCGCTCGTGGCCAACGACTTCGCGATCGAGGATCCCGACCAGGTCGACGTCGTCGGCGTCGAGCTGAAGCTCGAGGCGCAGCTCGGAGGTGTCCGCCTGCGCGGGATCATCGACCGGCTCGATCGCACGCCCGAGGGCGACCTGGTCGTCGTCGACTACAAGACGGGTCGGGCGCCGTCCCCTTCGTACGAGCAGGCGAGGTTGCAGGGCGTCCACCTCTACGCGGTGCTCTGCGAGGAGGTGCTCGGAGAGCGCCCCGTCGAGGTCCGGCTGCTCCACCTGCGCGAGCCGACGACGATCTCGGCGGCGCCGACCGAACAGGCGCTCCGCGGGCACCGCCACAAGACGCTCGCCGTGTGGTCCGCGATCGAGCGGGCCTGCCGCGACGAGGACTTCCGCCCCCGGACCTCGCGACTCTGCGGGTTCTGCAACTTCAAGGCCTTCTGTCCGGCGTACGGCGGCGACCCGGCCGACGCGGCACGGACCGCCGCGGTGGCCCTCGGTGGGGTGGCGTGAGCGAGCCGGCGCACGAGCTCGGCGCACCGGTCGCTCCCCCGCCCCGCGAGACCCCTCCCGAGCATGGCGGGCCCGCGGCGCTTGTTCGCTCGATCGACGATCGGGTCGACGGGTGGTTCGAGCCTGGGCGAGGGCAGCCGGCCCTCGACACCGCGGCGAAGCTCGTGACCGGGCTCGGGGACCGGGGCATCATGTGGGCGGTGACGACGGTCTGGCGGGCCCGGCATCCGGGTCCCGAGCGGGCCCGTGCGGTGCGCGCGCTCGCGGTCGCCGGCGTCGAGTCGAGCCTCGTGAACGCGACCATCAAAGCGTTCGTCGGGCGCGCCCGCCCCGACCACGCCGACCTCCGCGTGACGGAGGGCGGCGTGCCGGTCCGCAGGCCGAAGACGTCGAGCTTCCCGAGCGGCCACACGCTCGCCGCGTTCTGTGCCGCGACCGTCATGAGCCAGCGCGGCGACCGGCCGGGGAACACCCTCCTCTTCGGCGGCGCGACCCTGGTCGGCCTCAGCCGACTCCACCTCCGGGCCCACCACGCCTCCGATGTCGCCGGCGGCGCCCTCATCGGTGTCACGTTGGGTCTCGTGGGCCGGCGGTTCGTGTGACGGCCGTTCTCGCGGCGGACGTGCGGCGGTCCGTTCCCCGAGGGGATCGTCCGGGCACCGCCCGGAATACCCGTTCGCGAGGAGGGGTTGCGCAAGCATGAACGAACCGCTGGCCTTCTCCGTGACCTGGGACTACCGCTGTCCCTTCGCGGGAACGGCCACGAGCACCTGCTCGACGCGCTCGATGCCGGCGCTCCCTGGCAGGTCGGCTACGTCCCGTTCTTCCTCAACCAGACCCACGTGGCCGAGGGCGCGACTCCCTCGTGGGAGGACCCGGCCCACCAGCCCGACCTCCTCTCGCTCACCGCCGGGGTGGTCGTGCGCGACCGGTATCCCGACGTCTTCCGGTCCGTGCACCGCTCGCTCTTCGCCGCGCGCCACGACGACGCCGGCGACCTCCGCGATCCGGACGTGGTTCGCCGTGCGCTCGAGCGGGGCGGTGCCGACCCGGACGCGGTCCTCGCCGAGGTCGAGTCGGGCTGGCCGGCAAAGGCGGCCCGGGAGGAGCACGAGCGTGCCGTCGAGCACTTCGCCGTGTTCGGCGTCCCGACGTTCGTCGTCGGCGAGCGGGCCGCGTTCGTCCGCCTCATGACCCGTCCCGGTGGCGACGGCGCGCTCGCCCGCGCCACGATCGAGCGCGTGCTCGGGCTGGTCGTCGACCACCCCGAGATCAACGAGCTCAAGCACACCCGCATCGCGCGGTAGGGGCCGGCGCTCAGCTCCCGGCGATCGAGGCGAGCAGGGCGACCGATGCTGCGATCTCGTCTCCCGAGCCGAAGGGCGCGCCGCAGAAGTCGGTGACGCCCATCGCCGCGAGCTGGTGCACGGCCTCGGCGACCGCCGACTCCCTGCCCACGATCGCAACGTCCGCCGGACCCTCGGCGCCTTCGCGGTCGAGCATCGCCCGGTACGAAGGGAGATGGCCGTAGATGGAGAAGGTCTCGGCCGCCTTCGCACGCGCGCCCGGCACGTCGTCGGTGACGCAGACCGGCAGGCCGACCCCGATCCTCGGCGCCGGGCGGCCGGCCGCCGCGGCTGCGTCCGTGATCGTCGGGATGATGTGGGACCCGATCGTCGCGGGCCCCGTCATCCAGGTGACCGTCCCCGACGCGAGACGGCCGGCGATCCGCAGCATCGTGGTCCCGAGGGCGGCGACCAGCACCGGAGGCGGCGGTGCGTCGATCTGGAGCGGCCCGAAGGTCGACGCGCTGAGGACCTCACCGCTGAACGAGACCTGCTCCCCCTCGAGCAGAGGCACCAGGATCGAGAGGTACTCGCGCATCTCCCGCGCCGGCTTGTCGAAGGAGAGGCCGAACACGTTCTCGATGACCATCTGGTGCGAGAGCCCGATCCCGAGTGTGAGGCGGCCGCCCGACGCGGCCTGCACGGTCAGCGCCTGTCCCGCGAGCATCACCGGATGCCTCGGCTGGATGGGGACGACCGCGGTTCCGAGCCCGATGCCCGGCACCTCCCTTGCGATCGCGCCGAGCGCGGTCAGGGCGTCGTAGGCGAAGATCTGCGAAGCCCACGCCGTCCCGATGCCGGCCGCATGGAGCGACCGCACGTCCTCCACCACCCGGTCGAAGGGCCGCTCCGTGTCGAACATCACGCCGATGCGCATCGCGCTCCTCCTCCGTCGTCCCCGTCTACCAGGATGCGGCCGACCACGGCCACCGGGCGGCACCACGGTACCGCCGGGGCGCGGGAGGCCCGCGATGCACGCATTCGTGCGCCCGGGCGCACCTCGGGCAGAATGCACTGATGTCCGTCGCCATCATCATGGGAAGTGGCTCCGACTCGTCGCTCATGGACGAGGCGGTCCAGACGCTCCGGACCTTCGGGGTGCCGACCGAGGTCCGCGTCCTCTCCGCTCACCGAACCCCGGACGAGACCGTGGCGTTCGCCCGCGGCGCCGCCGCGGCGGGGATCAAGGTCATCATCGCCGCGGCCGGTGGCGCGGCCCACCTCGCGGGCGTGGTCGCCGCGGTGACCCCGCTCCCGGTCATCGGCGTGCCGGTCGCCCTCTCCAACCTCGAAGGCCTCGACTCGCTCCTCTCGATGGTGCAGATGCCCCGCGGCGTCCCGGTCGCGACCGTCGCCGTCAACGGCGCACGCAATGCGGCACTGCTCGCCGTGCGCATCCTGGCCCTCGGCGACCCGCGGCTCGAGGCGGAGCTCGCCCGCTACGCGCAGGACCTCGCCGACCAGGTCAAGGACCAGGACGCCGAGGTCGTCGCCCGCTACACGACGAGCTGATCGGGCCAAGCGCCTTCCGAGCGGCCGCCTTTCGGAGCGCCGGCTGTCGGCGCGCCGGCGACCGGGGAGTCGACCTCAGGCGACCCAGGGTGGAGCGAGGCCGCGGATCGCCTCCCCGATCGTGACCCCGACGGGGATCACCGCGAGCACCGGGATGCCGACGCCGTTCGCCACGTAGCGGCCGACGTGTGCACGGCACTCGTCGTAGGAGCCGTGCACGACGAGGACATCGACCACCTCGTCGGGGATCGCGGCGAGCGCGGCCTTGCGGTCGCCGGCCTCCCACGCCTTCCACATCGGCTCGAGCTCCGGCCCGCGCCCGAGCCAGCGGTGGAAGGCCGCGTAGACGCCGACGTTGAGGTAGGCCGCGATCATCCGGCGCCCGATCGCGCGCACCGTGTCGGCGTCCTCGGAGGGGCAGACGAAGATGCGGCAGGCGACCGGGCACGGAGCGCCGAGCTCGGCGGTGACCGTGGACACGTCCTCGGCGGAGAGCCAGTTGAGGATCGCGCCGTCCGCCTCGCGCCCGGCGAGGCGGAGCATGCCCGGCCGCAGCGCGGCCAGGAAGATCGGCGGCGGATCGGCGACCGGACGCGCGAGCCGGAAACCGCGGACCGCGAAGGTGCCGTAGTCGTGATCGACCTTCTCCCCCGCGAGTGCGGCCCGCAGGAACCGGATCGTGTCACGGGCGCGCCGGTAGGGCTCGGCGAACTCGATGCCGTTCCAGCGGCTCACGATCACGTCCGAGGAGGTCCCGAGGCCGAGGGTGAACCGTCCCGGCGCGGCCTCGGCCATCGCTGCCACGCTCTGGGCGAGCAGAGCGGGTCCTCTCGTGTAGGCGGGGATGATGGCGACGCCGAGCCGGAGCACGGGGGTCCAGGCCGCGGCCAGGGCGAGCGGCGTGAACCCGTCGACCCCGTCGGTCTCCGCCGACCAGATGTCGGTGTAGCCGAGGTCGGCGAGCTGCTCGTACCACGCACGGTGCGCTGCGAGCGGTACGCCGTCGAAGGGGACCGTGATCCCCCAGCGCGGACCGGGCGTCGTCGGGGTCTGACCAGCTGTCATGGCCCTCGTAATACACCCTCCCGGCATGCTGGACCCGTGCCATCGAGCCGTCGACCCCGGGGAGCCGCCCTCCAGCTCGAGCTCCCCCTCCCTGCGCCCACCCTCCGCACGCGTCGGCGGGCGCCCACCGGGCGCACGCCCACGCCGGCGCGCCGGGGACGGCCCGCTCCCGGACGCGCCGAGCGGCACGGGGCCGCCGGGCACGCCCCGCCGGCGTCACGGGAGCCGGCCACCACCGGGGCCGCCACCCCGTGGCGGCTCGACGAACGGACCCGGCAGATCGGCCTCGAAGGGGTGGCGGCCGCACGAGCGCTGCTCGAGCGGGACGCCTCGTAGCGGCCTCCGGGGTTCCACCCCGCGCCGCCCCGAAGCACTCCTCGCTACAGTCGCTTTCGTGCCGTCCCTCGCCGAACGTCTCGACTACCCGGCCGACGCACGCCTCCTGATCCTCAACAGCGCCGATCTCGGCTTCTGCCACGCGGCGACCGTCGGGGTGTACGAGTCGCTGCGAGACGGCATCGCCACGAGCGCGTCGCTCATCGTGCCCGCCCCCTGGGCCCGCGAGTCGGCGTCGCGCTTCCGCGGCGACGATGTCGGGGTCCGGCTCACCCTCAACGCCGAGCACGACCTCTACCGCTGGGGGCCGATCACCCAGGCCCCCTCGCTGTTGGACGGCGACGGCGGCTTCCCCCGCACGGTGCGGGACGTCTGGGACCACGCCGACCTCGACGAGGTCCGGCGCGAGTGCCGGGCCCAGGTCGAGCGCGCCGTGCTCTGGGGGTTCGACATCAGCCATCTCGACGCGCACCTCGACGCGCTGCTGCTCCGCCCCGAATTCTTCGACGTCTACCTCGAGCTCGCGATCGACTTCGCCCTGCCGATCCGGGCGGTGTCGCCCGATGCCGAGCACAACGCCGGCTTCCCGCTCCGCTCACTCGCGGCCGAGGAAGGCGTGCTCTTCGCCGACCGGTTCGTCACGCTGCCGGCGCGTGGTGCCCGGCAGGCCTTCTTCGACCTCCTCGGTGCGCTGCCCGCAGGCGTGACCGAGGTCACCCTCCGACCCGCGATCGACACCCCAGAGCTGCGGGCGATCACCGGTGATTGGGAGGACCGGGTGGCCGACCACGTGCTCCTCGTCGCGGACCGGGGACTCGGCCAGGCGATGGCTGACGCGGGGGTGACGCCGATCGGGTACCGGCCCCTCCGCGAGGCCATGCGCCGGAGCTGACCCGCCGTGGGCGACGTGCACCAGGCCGACGCAACCGACACCGTCGCCGAACCGGCCGATCCGGAGGAGGAAGGACAAGCGGACGGTCCCGCGCTCCCGCCCTACCGGCTCGACCACCTGTTGCTCCTCGACTCCGCCGGCAACGACCCGCTGGAGATCGAGTCGCTCATCTTCGGCGACGACGGCGTCGGCGTCGTCCGCCGGCGGGGCGAGCAGCCCCGGCTGCTCCCGTGGTCGTCGGTGTCCGCACATGCGGTCGAGCGCTGGTCGGGCGGCATCGTGCCCGAATGGTGGGTCGATCCCGAGCTCAACCGGACCGAGCCCGGCCCCGGGCAGGGCCCGGTGCTGACCGATCCGGACGCGACGAGCCGGGCGATGCCCCACATCGAGCCGGGTGCGCTCATCGGCATCAAGACGCCGACGCGCACCTACCGCTTCCTGCTCCCCGCGGGCGATCCCAAGACGATCGCCCCGAGGATCGCCGCGTTCGCCGTCCGTCAGCAGGGTCCGGCGGGCGCCTCCTCGGTGACCACGGTCGTTCGTCCGGGCACGGGGCAGTCGGCTGACGGACGGACCGGAACGCCCCCGTCGCGCTGGTCGAGGATCCAGCCCGTCCTCGTCGTGCTGCTCGTCGCGCTCATCGCAACCGCGGTCACGCTCATCCTGCTGCAGAGCGCGGGGACCATCCACCTGCCGTTCCTCGGCGGCGCGAGCTCCGGCCTGCCGGCGCCGGTCAGAACTCGGTGATCGCCGCGACGCGTTGCCGGAGCTCGCGGTGCTCCTCGGTCGCCGTCGCCGACAGCAGTGCGAGGAGCAGCGACATCGAACCGGCCGCCTTGAGGCGCCCCCGCATGTAGGCCACGCTCGGATCGAGCTCCCCGCGCTGGATCGCCGCGGCATCTGCGGCCGTCGTCGTGACAGTGAGCTCGGGGCCGTCGACGGCACCGGGCCCCCATGCGGTGAGACGCCCGTCCTCGAGCACCGCACCGCAGCGCACCTCGCCGTCCGGCCCGCCGGTCACCTCGCAGGCGATGCGACCCGACACGCCTTCCGCGAACGTGGCGCTGTCCGCGACGCGGCGCGACTCCTCGAACCAGTCCTCGCTCAGGAACCGGCTCAACGGCCGACGGGCACGGCGCGGTGCACGCCGGCGAAGAGATCGCCCTCGAGCGAGCCCGACGCGGTCGGCGGCGCGGTCTCGGTGATCGTCCCGTCCGGCGTGGCCACGTAGGCAAGCCGGTAGTCGTCGTGCGGGTGGATCGAGCGCATGACCTCGGGTGGGAGCCCGAACCAGAAGCGCGAGTTGGGATCGACCTGGGTGGCGTGGGCGAGCAGCGCCTCGCGACGGACGTCGGCGAAGTCGGTGATGTCGATGCTCGCTGTCACCACCTCGGCGGGCACGCCGTCCCACCGCTTGCGCCACTCCTCGTCGAAGGGCGACTCGAGGCCGAGCTCCTCGAACTTCTCGTGGATCTCGCGGAAGCGCGCCACCGAGAAGACCGTGTAGTAGAGCTTGCTCGGCTGGAACGGCGCGCCGGCCGACGGGTACCTCGCGGGATCGCCCGCCGCCCGGAACGCGGCCAGGCCCACCTCGTGGACTCGCAGGTGGTCGGGGTGGGGGTACGCGTTCTGCTCGTCTCCGTAGATCACCATCACCTGGGGCCGGTGGCGCCGCACGACCGCCACGAGGCGCTCAGTGGCCTCGTCGAGCGGCGCCTGGGCGAACGAGTCGGGACGGGCGTTCGCCTCCGACCCGGCCATCCCCGAGTCGCGGTAGCCGAGGCGGACCACCTCGTCGTAGCCGATGACCGCCGCGGCCGCGTCGAGCTCCGCACGGCGACGATCGACGATCCCGGTGCGGACCTCGGGCGTGTCGAGCGCGGGATTGAGGATCTCGCCCTCCTCGCCGCCGGTGCAGCAGACGAGCACCGTCCGCACCCCCTCGGCGTGGTAGCGGGCGACCGTCCCCGGCCCCTTCGACGCCTCGTCGTCGGGATGGGCGTGGACGGTGAGCAGGCAACGGGAGTCCGGCACGCCGAACACGCTACCGGCCATGCACGCCCTAAGCTTCATGCTCGGAGCGGGAGGAAGGACTGATCGCAATGAGCGTGATGAAGCGCCTGTCGGGCATCTTCCAGGCCAAGGCGAACAAGCTGCTGGACAAGGCGGAAGACCCGCGGGAGTCGCTCGACCTCTCGTACCAGAAACAGCTGGAGAGCCTCCAGAAGGTGCGCCGGAGCGTCGCGGACGTCACGACCGCGAAGAAGCGCATCGAGCTGCAGGCCACCCAGGTCCAGCAGCAGGCGGACAAGCTCCAGCAGCAGGCGAAGGCCGCGCTCACCCAGGGCAACGAGGACCTCGCCCGCGAAGCGCTGAGCCGGCGGGCCGCGCTCGCCGAGCAGCTCACCGACCTCGAGTCCCAGCACCAACAGGTCGCCACGCAGGAGCAGAAGCTCATCGACACGGCCCAGAAGCTGCAGGCACAGGTCGACTCCTTCCGCACCAAAAAGGAGACCATGAAGGCGAGCTACACGGCCGCCGAAGCCCAGACGAAGATCGGCGAGGCCGTTTCGGGCATCTCCGAGTCGATGAGCGACGCCGGCCTCTCGATGCAGCGCGCTCAGGACAAGATCGCGAGCATGCAGGCGCGTGCGGGCGCGATGGACGAGTTGATCGCCTCGGGGGCGCTCACCGACCTCACCAATCCGGTCGACGACATCCAGGCCCAGCTCAACAAGGCCTCGACCACGTCGACCGTCGACACCGAGCTCGCCGCGCTGAAGGCGGAGGTCGCGGCCGGTCCTGCACCGGCCGAGCTGGGCGCGGCCGAGTCGGGGGACGCGCCGTCATGATCGTCAGGATCCTGGGCGAGGGGCAGTACGAGGTGCCGGACGGCGAACGCGCAGCGCTCGAGGAGCTCGACGCGCAGCTGGTCAAGACCGTCGACGCCGACGACGAAGCAGCGTTCACGACCGCCCTGGCGGCGCTCGCCGCCGAGGTTCGCACAGCCGGGCATCCCCTCGCGGACGACGCGTTCGCGCCCTCGGACCTCGTGGTGCCCTTCGTGGACGCCACGATCTCCGAGACGAAAGACCTGCTCGCCGAGTCCGGCGACGGCGCCGGGGCGGACGACCGCTGAGGAAGCGACCATGAGCACTGCACGCAACATCCCGAACGACCGGGGCCTCACCCTGCGGATGTTCACGACGGGCCTCCTGCTCGTCGTGCTCTACGGCGCGGTCATCGGGCTGCTCATCGCCTTCGGCCTGCCCTTCCTGCCGGTGCTCGTGATCGCGGGCGCCCTGCTCTTCTGCCAGTACTGGTTCTCGGACAAGATCGCCCTCTTCGGGATGGGCGGCCGGGTGGTCACACCCGAACAGGCACCTGAGCTGCACGGCGTGATCGACCGGCTCTGCGCGATGGCGGACATGAAGAAGCCCCGCGTGGCGATCGCGGAGACGGACATCCCGAACGCGTTCGCGACGGGCCGGAGCCCGAACAGTGCCGTCGTCTGCGCGACGACCGGCCTGCTGCGCCGTCTCGACGAGCCCGAGCTCGAGGCCGTCCTCAGCCACGAGCTCTCCCACGTGGCCCACCGCGACGTCGCGGTCATGACCATCGCGAGCTTCCTCGGCATGGTGGCCGGCATGGTCACCCGGATCATGCTCTGGACCGGGCTCATGGGCGGCTTCGGCGGCAACCGGAACAACAACCAGGGCGGCGACAACGCGGCCCTGATGGAGATGGCGGTGCTCGCGGTGTCGGTCATCGTCTACGCGATCAGCTTCATGCTCACCATGGCCCTCTCGCGCTACCGGGAGCTCGCGGCCGACCGCTCGGGCGCACTGCTCACGGGCCGGCCCTCGGCCCTCGCGTCCGCGCTGGTGAAGGTCGCCGGCGAGATGTCGAGGATCCCGACCCGGGATCTCCGCTCCGCCGAGAGCTTCAACGCCTTCTACTTCACGCCGGCCATCGCCTCGAAGGGCGTGAGCATCTCGACGCTGTTCTCCACGCACCCCTCGCTCGACAAGCGCCTCGCCCAGCTGGCCGCCCTCGAGGCACAGCTCGGCCGCCCCTCCTGAGCGTGACAGCGCCCGGCGTGCGGCGGCACTGATGGGCCTCCTCGACACCCTGCTCGGCCGCACCAAGCCAGTCCAGTCGAACCTCGACGCGCTCTTCGCGCTGCCGTCCGCCTCGATCACCCTGCAGAGCGCGGCGGGCATGGTCTGCTCGGGGCACGCCGGGGTCTGCTTCAAGCCGCCGACCGGACAGGCCTTCGAGGACATGCAGGCCGAGATCGTCAAGCTGCTCCAGATGGACGGTGCGTCCGGCCTCGAGCGGGCCGAGGACGCCTACTCGTACCAGTGGCTGGTGGTCGAGGACACCGACATCGAGGCCCTCGTCACGAAGGTCCACCTGGTCAACTCCTCCCTCTCGGATGCGGGCTGGGGGCCACAGCTCCTCTGCTCCGTCTTCGGCCTCGCCGCCATGCCGGCCGACTCGGAGTCGGAGGACCCCTCGGACGCGATGACGACCGTCGGCCCGGGGTCGGTCCTCACCTCCTCGGCCTACCTCGTCTACCTCTTCAAGCGCGGGACCTTCTACCCGTTCGTGCCGAACGGCCACGAGCAGCGCGACACCGAGGAGGAGCTCCGCCTCCGGAGCCTGGTCGCGGACGACCTCGTGGTCGAGAGCGACCTCAGCCGCTGGTTCCCCCTCTGGGACCTCCCGGTCGGCTGACCCCGACCGGTCCCGGCACGGCGGTCGTCGGATGGAGCTCGTCGAGGGCACCGAGCAGCTCGCGGTCTGCCGCCTCAGCGACGCCACGCCCTGGCCGACGCCGCCCGACGACGGTTCGTTCTTCTCGGTGACACGCGACCGCGCCGAGCTCACCCTCGTCTGCGAGGTGCACGCGGCGCCTGCGGGCGCAGAGGTCGTCGCGGGCTGGCGGTCGCTCCGCGTCGTCGGTCCCCTCGACTTCGCCGCAGTCGGCGTCCTCGCGTCGCTGTCCTCGGCCCTGGCCGATGCCAGGGTGAGCCTCTACGCGGTCTCGACCTTCGACACCGACCACCTCCTCGTCCGAGAGGTGGACCTCGCTGCCGCGGTCGACGCCCTCGAGGCCGCCGGCCATCGCCTCGTGCGCGACCGGCCGTCCTGCTGAGCCGTCAGTCCGATCGACCGTCTGCGTCGAGCGCGACGACGGCCCGCGCGAGCGCGAGGTCGGCCCGGGTGATCCCCCCGGAGTCGTGGGTGACGAGCGCGAGGGCGACCCGGTCGTACCGGATGTCGATGTCGGGATGGTGGTCCGCCTCCTCGGCGAGGGCCCCGACCGCGACCACGAACTCGAGCGCGGCCGCAAAGCTCGGCAGGGTCACCGCGCGGACCAGCTTCCCGCCGGCGAGATGCCAACCCTCGAGATCGGGCGAACGGAGCGCGTCCTCGACCTCCGCGTCGCTCAGGACCGGCCGTGCCATCGCACCTCCCTTCTCGTCCTGCCTGCCGACCGCACGTCCCGCCGGTCCCTCGTCGCAAACGTCAGGCGATCGCGCCGACCGGCGCCGTCGGGGTGAAGGCGACCGGCATCGTCTCGTAGCCCGACACGAAGTTCGCCGCGCGCTTGGGCGGCTCGCGGTCGTCGACGAGCGCGAGGTCGGGCAGCCGGTCGAGCAGGCGGTCGAACATCACGGTGAGCTCCATGCGAGCGAGGCGGTTGCCCATGCAGAAGTGGGAGCCGAAGCCGAACGCCACGTGGTCGTTCGGCGTGCGGGTGATGTCGAACCGGTCGGGCTCCGGGAAGACCCGCTCGTCGCGGTTGGCCGACGGGTAGAGCAGGAGGAGCTTCTGGCCCTTTCGCAAGGTCTCGCCGGCGAACTCCACGTCCCGGGTCATCTGCCGCGCCATGTTCTTGATCGGCGAGACCCACCGCAGCATCTCCTCGATCGCGGTCGGGAGGAGCGAGCGGTCGGCGGCCAGCGCTGCGAGCTGGTCGGGGTGGCGCAGCAGCTCGTACATCCCGCCGCTGATGACGTGGCGGGTGGTCTCGTCCCCGCCGATCAGGATCAGGAGGGACTCGTAGATGAGCGACGACTCGTCGAGACGATCGCCGTCGATCTCGGCGTGGACGAGCGTCCCGATGAGGTCCCCGGCCTCACCACTGCGGCGCCGGTCCTCCGCGACCTCGGTGACGTAGGCGGTGTACTCGATGGCCGCCTGGGCCGCACGGTCCATCGCGCCGGGATCCGGCGAGCCGAGGGCCTTCAGCATGTCGTCCGACCACCGGAGCAGGGCGTCACGGTCGCCGGGCGCGACGCCGAGCATGTTCCCGATCACGATCATCGGGAGGGGCGCCGCGATGTCGCGCACGAAGTCCGCGCGGCCCGACTCGCAGACCCGGTCGATGATCGCGTCGCAGATGGTGCGGATCTCGGGTTCGGCCTCGCGGATGCGCCGCGGGGTGAACCCTTCGTTGACCAGGCGCCGACGCCGTACGTGCTCGGGCGCGTCGAAGTCGATCATCATCGGCAGCGCGTCGCTGTCCGGTCGGATGCCACCGGCGTTCGAGAACGTCTCGGGGTCCTTCGAGATCTCCTTCACGTCGTGGTAGCGGGTGATTCCCCAGACGCCCGAGGACCCGTCGAAGTACGCGGGTGCGTGGTCGCGCATCCACCGGAACGCGGGAAAGGGGTCGCCCCCGTAGAAGGTCCCGTCTGTCAGACCGATCGTCAGTTCAGCCGGCGGGGTGATCACGGTGCTCCTCCTGCTCCGGCGCCTTCGTCGCCCGTGTGTGGCCTCGGTCGCTGACCGGCTGCGGGCGACCGGCCGCGCTGGTCGCTGTCGGCGCAGTATACGGTCCACCGACTCACCCGATCCGCGTCCCGTGCCGCAGTTGGTCCGCCGGTCAGCCGCGTCGCACGCGGTAACGCATCGGGACGTGTCGCACACCGGCGTGCTTGTTGGTGCGGACCCGCTCGATCGGCCCGTCCAGCGCGAAGTCCTCGAGACGGTCGAGCACCTCGTCGAGCATGATCCGGATCTCGAGCCTGGCGAGGTTCGCACCGAGGCAGAAGTGGGTGCGGACTCCGAAGGTGAGGTGCGGGTTGGGCGAGCGGGTGATGTCGAAGCGCGCCGGATCGTCGAAGACCGACGCGTCGCGGTTGGCCGAGGGCCACCAGAGGGTCACCTTGTCGCCGCGGCGCACCGGGCAGCCGGCGATGTCGGTGTCGCTCGTCGCGGTCCGCCGGTTGTAGGTGGTGGCCGTGGTCCAGCGGAGGATCTCCTCGACCGCCCCGGCGAGAAGCGACCGGTCGTCCCGGAGCGCGCGGAGCTGGTCAGGATGCTCGATGAGCGCCACCATGCCGAGCGCGATCGAGTTTCGGGTGGTCTCGCTCCCGGCGACGACGAGCAGGTTGAAGAACATCTGGAGCTCGAGGTCGCTGAGGGGCGCTGGTCCGCCGCCGTCGCCGTCCACGCCGGCAGTGGCGACGAGCGAGATCATGTCGTGCCCCGGGCATCGCTTGCGCTCGGCGATCAGAGTCGCTCCGTACTCGGCCATGGCCGCCGCGGCATCGGCGACCACCTGGTTGGTCTCCCCCAGCTCACGGCCTTCGTAGTCGAGCGTCGTGTTCGACCAGCGCAGCAGGTCGTGCCGGTCGACGTCCGGCACGCCCATCAGCGCGGCGACAGCCTGCAGCGGCAGCTCGACCGCGACCTCGCCCAGGAAGTCGCACGACTCACGGTCGCAGAGCGCGTCGACGATGCTGCGGGCCCGGGCCCGCAGCTCCGGCTCCATCGACGCGAGTGCCTTCGAAGACACGACCGGTGTGACGAGTCGCCGGATCTGCTGGTGGCGCGGGTCGTCCATCATGTTGAGGAGGACCCCCGGCGCGAATCCGTAGGGCAGGTCCTGGATGATCGTCCCGCCGCCCGGGGCCCCCGGCGCGCGCTCCGAGGAGAAGCGCACCGCGTCGGAAGCCACCGCGTCGATGTCGCCATGGCGGCTCACCACCCAGAAGCCGACGCCGTCGGGTGTGTGCTCGGTCGGCTCCTGCCACCAGACCGGTGCCTCCGCCCGCAGGGTGGCGAACGCGTCCTCGGGGAAGCCGTCGGCGAACAGGTCGAGGTCGCAGAGGTCGAGGGCGGTGAGGTCCACCGCCTGCTCCGGTGCGTGTGGGGTCACGGATGGGTCATCGACTCGGGCCGGACGGCCTGGTCGAACTGCTCCCCGGTCAGGAAGCCGAGCGCGACGACCGACTCCCGGAGCGTGGTCCCCTCCTTGTGCGCCTTCTTCGCGACCTCCGCAGCCTTGTCGTAGCCGATCAACGGATTGAGTGCGGTCACGAGCATGAGCGAGTTCTCGAGGTGCTGGTGGATGCGCGCCTCATTGGGTTCGAGCCCTTCCACGCAGAACCGGGTGAACGCGGCGCACGCCTCGGTGAGGAGCTTCACCGAGTGCAGCACGTTGTGGATGATGACCGGCTTGCAGACGTTGAGCTCGAGGTTGCCCCGGGAGCCGGCCATCGCAATCGCCGCGTCGTTGCCGTAGACCTGGATGCAGACCATGATCATCGCCTCGCTCTGGGTCGGGTTGACCTTGCCGGGCATGATCGACGAGCCGGGCTCGTTCTCGGGCAGGGCGAGCTCGCCGATGCCGCACCGCGGACCGGAACCGAGCCAGCGGAGGTCGTCCGCGATCTTGATGAGCGACGCCGCGAGCGTGCGGAGTGTCCCGCTCGCCATCACGAGCGCGTCGTGCGCCGCCAGGGCGGCGAATTTGTTGGCGGCGGAGACGAAGGGCAGTCCGGTGAGCTCGGCGATCGCCGAGGCCACCCTCGTGCCGAACTCGGGATGGGTGTTGAGCCCGGTCCCGACCGCGGTACCGCCGGCTGCGAGCTCGTAGAGGTCGTCGAGGGACGCCTCGATGCGGCGCAGGTCGGCGTCGAGCTGCGCGACGTAGCCGGAGAACTCCTGCCCGAGGGTGAGCGGTACCGCGTCCATGAGGTGGGTCCGGCCGATCTTGGTGATCCCCTCGAACTCGGTCGCTCGCCGCTGCAGCACCTCCCGGAGGTGGCGGACCGTGGGGAGCAGGCGGTGGCTGATCTCCTCGACCGCCGCGATGTGCATCGCGGTGGGGAACGTGTCGTTGGAGGACTGCGACATGTTGACGTCGTCGTTGGGGTGGACCGGGACCTTCGAGCCGAGCACGCCGCCGGCGAGCTCGATCGCCCGGTTCGAGATCACCTCGTTGGCGTTCATGTTCGACTGGGTCCCGCTCCCGGTCTGCCACACGCTGAGCGGGAAGTGGTCGTCGAGCTTCCCCTCCGCGACCTCGCGGGCCGCCGCCGCGATGAGCGCGGACTTCTCGGCGGGCATCTTGCCCAGATCGGCGTTGACCTGGGCCGATGCCTCCTTCAGGATGCCGATCGCGCGGATGAGGGGCTCGGGCATGGTGTCGGCGCCGATCGGGAAGTGGTGGAGCGAGCGGGCGGTCTGGGCCCCCCAGTAGCGGTCCGCCGGGACCTCGATGGCACCCATGCTGTCCGTCTCGATTCGCACGTCGTGGCTCATGCCGCGATCCTTGCACGCGCGCCCGGGACCGTCCGCACGGAGCGCACGTCCGACCTGGTCAGGACCGCTCAGCCCCCCTTGGGGCGTGCCGCCACCGTCCTACCGCCGCAGCGCGACCCCCTGCTGCCACACCGAGCGCGCGGTGTCGACGTCGACCCGCCTCGGCCCGTCGCCTTCGCCGGGCACCTCGAGGATCGCGGGCAGGCCCTGCAGCGCGGGGTGGCCGAGCAGCGCAGCGAGGCCGTCGGCCCCGATCGTCCCGTCCCCGATGTTCTCGTGGCGGTCGCGGTTGGCGCCGAAGTCGACCTTCGAATCGTTGAGATGCAGGCAGGTGAGTCGCTCGAGCCCGACCGTGCCGTCGACGAGGTCGATGAGCGCGTCGGCCTCGTCCTCGGTGGCGAAGGCGATTCCCGACGCCCAGAGGTGCTGCGTGTCGAGGCAGACGCCGAGCCGCGGGTCGCCGGCTGCCGCCCCGACCACGGCCGCGAGCTCCTCGAACGAACGGCCGACCGTGTCCCCGGCACCCGCCGCGTTCTCGAGCAGGATGGGGCACGGCTCGCCCTGCGGCTCCACCGAGTCGAGCGCGCCGAGCAGCGCGTCGGCGACCGCCGGCAGCGCGGTGTCGAAGCCGCTCCCGCGATGGCTCCCGATGTGGAGCACCAGCCCGAGTGCGCCCATGCCGTCCGCCGTGCGCAGGTTGGCCTCGAGGCACGTCCTCGACTTCACCGCCAGTTCCGCATCGGGCGAGGCCAGGTTGATCAGGTAGGTCGCGTGGCAGTAGGTGGCCCGGACCTGCTCGTGCTCGGCCTGCGCCGCGCGGTAGCCGGCGAGCACCTCCTCGCCGTACTGCGAGGCCTTCCACATCCGCGGGCTCTGCGTGAAGATCTGGACGACCTCCGCGCCGATCGCCGCGCCGTGCTCGAGCGCGGGCACGAGCCCCTTCCCCGCGCGCACGTGCGCTCCGATCAGCATCCCGGCACGGTACCAGCGGGCGCTATCGGCCCGTCCGCCGCGGCGGACGGGCGCGCGCACGCTCCTCCTAGCATGCACGGGAGACGACGAACCGGTCGCCCGGGCCCGCGCACGTTTCCGCCGGGGCCGGGCGCCCCGACCCGAGGAGGCATCCATGGGCACCACTCTGACGGCGAAGGCGAAGGCACTGGTCGACGCGCCGGTCATCGCGAACGTGGCGACGGTCGGCGCGGACGGTCGCCCGCAGCTCACGCCGGTTTGGATCGACCTCGACGGCGAGGAGCTGCGCTTCAACACGGCGAAGGGTCGGGCGAAGCACCGGAACCTCGAGCACAACCCGAACGTCGCGATCTCGATCGTCGATCCCGACGATCCCTACAACGTGGTCGTGGTCCGCGGCACGGTCGAGGGGACGACGGACGGTGCGGACGCGCACATCGACGCCCTCGCGAAGAAGTACCTCGGCGTCGACTCCTACCCGATGCGCCGGCCCGGCGAGGTGCGCATCACCTACCGGGTGCACGCCGACCACATCGTGATGCAGTCCGAGGACGGCTGACGCAGCGGCCGGGGGGCGCGATCCTCGTCCCGTCAGCGGCCGGCGGCACGGATGGCGTCACCGACGCGGGCCCCGAGCGACTCGACCTCCGCCGGCGACGGTGCAGTCGCATCGACGAGACAGCCGTCGAGCCCGGCTGCGAGGCAGGCGCCGACCGCGCCCTCGAGCCCGCCGGGCTCGGTCCCCGCTCCTCCCCCGACCACACCGATCACCTCGGTCGCGGCCACTCGACGACCTGCTCGGGCCGCGACCGCTCGCACGGCGGCCACGCGATCGGCGTCGTCCGGCCCCGACCGGACCACCAGTGCGTCAACCGACGCGCCGGCGAGCTCGAGGAGGGCGGACGGCACGGGCCCGTCTGCGTCGGCGAAGAGCACCAGGGGGACGCCGCCGTCCTGCACCGGCGCGGGCAGGTTGCGCGCCCCGGCGAGCGTCACGGTCGGTCCCGTGAACGTCGGCTCGGGGTCGATCAGTACCACCCGGCAGGCGGCCAGCCACTCGCCGAGCCGTTCGAAGGCGGGCTCGCTCCGCGCCCCCCCGCACCGGCGTCCGGCACGGCGCGACGCCCGACGGCCGAGCGCCCGTGCGAGACGACGTCGAGTCCGGTCGCGATCTTCGCGAGGACGGCCGGCGCCCGGACCTCGTCGCCTTGCGGGGCCGCCCCGAGCCGGATCGTGCGGGTCCCGACCGCCAGGGCGCCGAGCAGTGCGTAGACCTCGCCTGCGGGGCGTGGACCACCCGCTGCCGCCTCCGCGATCCACAGTGCGTCGAAACCGGCCCGCTCGGCCGAGGCCGCGACCGCAGTGAGCGAGTCCAGGTCGGCCGGGAGCCCGACCGGCAGGTCGAGACGGAGCCACCGTCTCCACACCGCCCTGCCGGACCCGCCTGGTGCACGCACGGCGCCAGGCTACCGGCCTCCTCCCCGCAGTTCGGGGTGCGGGATTGCCACTCTATGCAGTAATCTTGTCACTGTTCGTAGTGGGCGAGGGGCCCGGACGGCGGCGGTCGGGGACGGCCGCCGCCGGTCGGTCAGGGAGCAGGCGACGCCATGCGCATTGGGGGGAGCGAACGCAGAGCCGGCCGCCGGTGCGCAGTGGGCGCCGACGACGGGGCCTCCATGGTCGTCACGCTCGCCGCGCTGCTGGTGGTGGCGGTCCTCACGGCGATCGGACTGGGTGCGACGCTGCACCCCGGGAGCGGTGCGAGCCCGAGCGAACCCGGTGCGCCGGCGGTCGCCACGGCCGACGCCGTCCAGGCGCAGCAGTCGCTCGCGACCGGGCTCAGCGACGCCTCGACGGCGGCCGCGACGCAGGGCGGCTACGGCGCGGTCACCGCGTCCGCGCTCGCCGGCGCCGAGCCGTCCCTCACCTTCGTCGACGGGCCCTCCACCAACGCCACCACGGTGAGCGTGGCGGTCACCGGCGGCAGCGGGATCGGCAGCACGACGGGGAGCATCACCCTCGCCGACCGTGCCTCGGACGGGAACTGCTGGTTGGTCTGGCGGGCCGCCGGCGCCGCGACCTGGTACGGGACCCAGCGGGGACTCGCCAGCTGCACCGCTCCGGCCCTCGACGGTCCTCCGACGCCCGGTGCGGTCTCGGCGAGCGAGATCGGATGGCAGGAGGGGTCCTTCCCGGCGCCGTGACCGGTCCGTGGACCGGGCCGGCGACGATCCTCAGAACGGTGCCCGACCCCCGGTGCGCGCCGCCCGCGCGAACCAGCCCGGACCGCCTTCGAGCACCCCACGGTCGACGAGTCGGCCCGCGACGGAGGCGACCGTCGCGAGTCCGAGGTCGGTCCGGATGAGGATCGTCTCGACGACGGTCGGCGTGTCGTCGATCGCATCGAATACGGACTGCTCCTCGGCCGTGCGCACGTCCCGGCTCCCCCCGCGGCACGGCTCGGCTGCGCCGGTCCCGCCGAGAGCCACACCTTCGTTCCCGAACGACGCCCCCGGTCGGCTCCGCCCGGACACCGCGCGGCGGCCGTCCCGAGGCGCCGTCCGCGCGAGGGAGAGCGCCACGAGCACGTCGGTCGCGTCCCGGACCGGTGCGCACCCATCGGCGAGCAGGCCGTTGGTGCCCACCGACGCCGGGCTGTGCACCGAACCGGGTACGGCGCAGACCGGGATCGAACGCCGGATCGCGGCGTCGATCGTGTGGAACGAGCCGCCGTTCCGGTGGCACTCCACGACCACCACCACGTCGGCGAGTGCGGCGATCACCCGGTTGCGCGCCGGGAAGACGCGGGGCCTCGGCGGCGTGCCGAGCGGCGCCTCCGAGAGGACCACGCCGTGCTCGGCGACCTCCGCCCAGAGGGGAGCGTTGGCCGCGGGATAGACGACGTCGAGGCCGGTGCCGACCACTGCGACCGGCGCCGCCGCACCCGGCCCCCTCGCCCGCACGGCGCCCGCGTGCGCCGCGCCGTCGATCCCGAGCGCGAGGCCCGACACGACCGTGACCCCCTCGGCGGCCAGCGCCGCGCCGAGCTCGGCCGCGACCCGCCGGCCGTACGGGGTCGCCGAGCGCGTGCCCACGATGGCCACACTCGGACCTCCGGCCGCGGCTGCGGGGTCGCCCACCGCGAAGAGGACGGCCGGCGCGCCGGCATCACCCGCGAGCGCCGCCGGATACCCGGCCGCTCCAGGGAGGAGGATGTCGACCCCGGCGCCGGCGTACGACGCGCCGATCGCGGTCACATCGGTGCGGCGCGCCTCGGTCGTGAAACGACGGGCGCGGTCGGCCGGGTGGGTGCCCGCGACGATCGCCCCCCAGGCGTCCTCGGGTGGACGATCCTCGAGGATCCTGGCGAGACGAACCGGGCCCATCCCGTGGAGACCCGCGAGCGCGGCCGCGCACGTGGTGGCTCGGATCCGGTCCGTCACCCGTGCTCCGTCCCGAGGAGGACGTGTCGCCGGCACCGCAGCAGGAGCGCCTCGCGCACGTGCTCCTCGGCGACCTCGCCGCTCAGACCCTCGAGATCGGCGATCGTTCGGGCCAGCCGGTGGACGCGGTGGAGCCCGCGGGCGCTCAGTGCGCCGGCACGCACCTGGGTCGCGACGAGCTCGGATGCGGCAACGGCCATCGGCGCGGCGTCCGCGAGGCGCGAACCGGCGAGCGCGGCGTTGGCCTCGACGCCTCGGGCCCGCGCCCGCTCCCGTGCGGCGGCGACGCGTGCGGCAACCGTCGCCGAGTCCTCCTCCGCGGCGTTCCCGAGCAGCTGCTCGACCGTCGGACGCTCCACACGGATCGCCAGGTCGAAGCGGTCGAGGAGCGGGGCGGAGAGGCGGCGCGCGTACCGCTCGCGGGCCGTGCGGCTGCAGCGGCAGGCGCCCGGAGGCCCGCCCTCGCCGCACGGGCACGGGTTCATGGCGCCGACGAGCAGGAAGCGCGCCGGGAAGGTCGCCGAGCCGCGTGCCCGGCTGACCCGCACCTGGCCCTCCTCGAGCGGCTGGCGGAGTGCATCGAGCACGACGGCGGGGAACTCACCCATCTCGTCGAGGAAGAGGACCCCACCGTGGGCGAGGCTGATCTCCCCCGGTCGCATCCAAGGGGTGCCGCCGCCGACCATGGCCACCGGCGAGACGCCGTGGTGCGGGGCGCGGAACGGCGGTCGGCAGAGCAGACCGTCGTCGGGCAAGGCGAACCCGGCCACCGACTGGATCCGCGTGGCCTCGAGCGCCGTCTGCGGGGTGAGCGGAGGGAGCAGACCCGGCAGGCGGGTCGCGAGCATCGTCTTGCCCGACCCCGGCGGGCCGATCAGCAGCAGATGGTGGCCGCCGGCCGCGGCGACCTCGAGCGCGCGCCGGGCGAGGCGCTGCCCGCGGATCTCCGCCAGGTCGACCTCGGGTACGCCCGCACCCTCCGCACACCGTCGCCCGGGTGGCGCGCGCCGGGCGGCGCGCGGCTCGACCCATGGACGGCGGCCGGTGAGCCGGTCGAGGAGTGCGGCCAACGTCGGCGCGCAGCGGACCCGGCCCGGCCCGGCGAGCGCCGCCTCGTTCGCCGCCTCGTCCGCGACCACGAGCTCATGGGCGCGCAGCGCCTCGGCCAGGACCACCGTGCCGGGGACCCCGCGCAACGAGCCGTCGAGCCCGAGCTCGCCGACGAAGGCACGGCCGGCGACCGCGTCGGCCGCCAACTCGCCGGCGGCCGCGAGGAGGCCGATCGCGATCGGGAGGTCGAGCCCGGCACCGCACTTGCGCAGGCCGGAGGGCGCGAGGTTGACGGTCACCCGGCGCAGCGGCCAGGCGCGGCCGCTCGACAGAAGGGCGGCACGGACCCGGTCGCGCGACTCGCGGACGGCGGCGTCGGGCAGCCCGACGACGGTGAAGCCCGGCAGGCCGTTCGAGACGTGGACCTCGACCGACACCGGCGTGCCGTCGACGCCTGCGAGGACGGCGGATGGAACGGTGGCGAGCACGGCGGCTCCCGATGGTGCGGGCCGGAACGCCGCGCCGGTAGTCGAGCGATGCGCTCCGTCGTGGGCACGCTCGGCCAGGCTGCACGGAGGGGACCGGCCGGTGAGTTGAGGAGCGCCGGCTGGATTCGGTGCGGCCGGCCGCTCGAAGCACCGTCGTCACCGTAGGGGCCGGCTGTGACGGGCAGTCGCCGCCTCAGCGGCCCTCGAAGGTCGGCTCCCGCTTCTGGAGGAACGCGGTGAGCGCCTCCTTCGTGTCCGCGCTCGCGAAGTTGACCGCCTGGGACCGCGACTCCTCCTCCAGGGCCTGCTCCATCGAGAGGCTCGCCGAGTGGTTGAGCATCGTCTTGGTCAGCGAGAGGGCGAGGGTCGGTCCCGCGGCCTGGCGGCCGGCGCTGGGAGATCGGGTGGGGGCCGGCCCGCAGCCGTCAAGGAACGGCTCCGCCGCATGCCGGTGCCCCTCAACGAGCGACTTTCCCAGCTTCGCTCGTCGCGAAGCTCCTCGACACGTCGATCGCGGTCGACCACCTACGCAGTGACGACAGGACGACGCAGCTCCTCGGGCGATTGGCCGACGAGGGCGAGCCACTACTTGCAAGCGAGCTCAGCCGATTCGAGCTCCTCGCCGGCATGCGGACCGACGAGCTCGAGCCCACCGAGGTGTTCCTGGGGGCACTCATCTGGGTGCCCGTCGACGAGGAGATCGCCCGTCTTGCCGGCTCGATGGCCGCCGAATACCGCAAGGCGCACAGCGGCATCGATGCCATCGACTATCTGATCGCCGCCACGGCGTCCGTCGTCGGTGCCGACCTCCTCACGACCAACGTGCGCCACTCCCCGATGATCTCCGACCTTCGACCGCCACACGCCGGCTGACGTCGCAGTCCACGTCGATCGCAGGCCGATCGACCACCCTTGACGGCCATAGAGCTCGGGTGACCTCGAATCGCACCCATGGGCTCAGCTGCCAATGCACCTCGGCCACCGCCCGACCCTCGTAGCATCGAGGGAGTGCCGTACCAACCCCCGTCGATCGCTGCTGTCGCCGAAGAAGTGGCTTCATCCCTCCACCGGGGGGACGAAGCAGAAGCGCGCCGCATCGCCATCCACTTTGTCGAGACCTACGACAAGGCGACGTCCGAGGAGCGCTCGCGCCTTGTCGCCCCGGAGCCAGATGCCACAGGCGACATGCGCTTCGATGCTCTGCTCGCCGCGGTCGTGGAGTTCGCATGCGCTCGGCACTTCGAACTCGCGCCTTCCTGGGTCGAGGCTCCGGGCCGGTTCCTCGAACCCTGGTGGTTCGTTTCGGGGATGCGCACACTCCATGCCGATGCCCTCTCCCACAGCCCGATCTCCTTCGCTCGTCGTGGGATCTTCGTGACGGAAGATGCCCTGAGCTACGTCTAATGGCCATACTCGACCGGCAAGAGATCCTCGCCGCCTTGAGGGCACTGGACGAAGAGCTTGGAACGGCGGGCGTGCGGGGAGAAGTGTTCGTCGTGGGTGGAGCTGCTATGGCGCTCGCCTACAACGCTCGCCGGGCGACTGCCGACGTCGATGCGGTCTTTGCACCGACCACCGAAGTTCGCACAGCCGTCCGAGGTGTCGCCGATCGCATGAGCCTTCCGCCGGACTGGCTGAACGACGCCGTCAAGTCGTTTCTGCCCGGCGAAGACCCCGAGCGAATCGGCGTGTACGAAGGTGATCACCTGAGCGTGGCCGCTGCATCTCCTCGTTTCCTGCTCGCTATGAAGCTTCTCGCTTCCAGAGTCGAGCGCGACACCGACGACATCAAAGCCCTCTACGAGATGTGCGGCTTCCGTTCCGCCGACGACGGGATGGACCTTGTCGCCAATTCCTATCCGGAAGCGATCATCCCCGCTCGGACTCAGTTCCTGTTGCAGGAGCTCTTTCCCTCGCGCGAACAGGTGAAGAGACGAGAACCAGAGGGACCTCATCTCGGCCTATAGATACGCCCCGGCAGTGGACGTGAACGGCGGAGGTCTACGCCCACTTCAAGAACGACCTCGCGATCGGTGGGCAGATAGGTGTCCCACCGAGCCGGCGATGTGGGACAACAAATCGGCCTGAACCGGCGGAAGTCCACGGGGAGGTGACATCTGGTCTGGCTTGTCTTCCCCTCATTCGGGCTTGATGGTGTGTGTTCATACAATCGGGAGGAAGTCCGGACGCATCGAGCTTCACCTTCGACCGGCCGATGCGAAGCCCCGTACAAAGGATGATTGGACCCGCTGTGCCAGCTGTCATTGCCATTCCCTTCTTCGTGCCTATGGCATTCCTGATGTGGGTAATGGTGAGGAGCGGCAAAGCCAACATCCAGCTGATGAAGGCCGAGGCGGCCCAGTTGAATCCGCGGCGACGCCGAGTTTATTGGGCACTTACCGCGGCCTGCCCGGCCTGCATCGTCGTCGGCGGCGCGATCTGTGCGGCAATCAGTCCCACCGGTAAGGAACTCGACTACGGCTTTGCTGGGTTCGTGCTCGGGATTGGCGTCTATCTCGCGTCGGCAATCCCGATCCTCCTGTACCTCAGGTCACCGTCCGATCAATCCCCCCGGAAATGAAGCGCGTCTTCGTGAATGGCGATCAGGGCTACCTACGTTTCCGATAGCGAATCTGCAATGAGCTTCGCATGCCCAGTGCCACTGCCAAGGCGACGATTCCGAGCAACACCAGCACACCGAGACCCGTCAAGCGAGCCGATGACGATAACCGCCATTGCGATGAAGTCAGCCACAAGCGTTCGGCCGATCAAGGTGCGGGGCGAGGTCATCGCTCAGACTCTCCCACAGGACAGGGCGCATGAACGACGTTTTGGGTCACCCTACGACGCACGCGAATTTGCCCAGATTCAATTGGAGATCTCGGACCCCTGCCCTACTTGCAGTCGGAGGCCGTACCTTGCCCACCAAACTCAGGACACGCCAAGGTCTCAACGCGGATCAGTGGGCTTCAGCTTCTGGCCCGCCCGGCGTCGGGTGCTCGTTGCCACGAACGTGAGACCACGCCCGCGTCCGAAGAACCCCTACTGAACTGCCAGCAGTTTGATCTCGCAGATGGGACCAGGTGCCCTCGACAACTTCTCATCGGCCGTGACGAGCGATACACCGAGGCCCTCGGCGAGCGCCACATACGCAGCGTCGTAGGGCGTCACGGTGTCACGAAGCTCGAAGACCCGTCTCATCATCTGGAGGACCGGATAGCGGTCGAGCTCCAGGTCGACAAGATCGTCGATGGCGGCCGCAAAGCGTGTGCCGGCGATCGATCCGGCCATCCATCGCTTCCGAAGGACGGCCACCGTCTCCACGTCGACGAGATCAGGTGCGGCCAGGCCCTCCGCTCTCCTCAACTCGTCGCGGGCCACTCTGCCGTCGATTCCGTCGTCGGCAATTGCATTTGCGAGAACGGACGCGTCGACAACGATCACCGGGGCGCCCGCTCGGCCGCCAGATCCTCAGCGGCCTGTCGAAGGCCGACCCGACCTCCCTCCCGACCCTCAACCCGATCGAGCACCTCGTTCAGTGTTGGCCGTTCGGCAATGCGGCGGAGCTCCCCGGACAGGAAGGCCTGTAGCGACTGGCCCCGTTCTCGCGCGCGTCGCACGAGCGATTCGTGGACCTCCTCTGGCAGGTCTCTCACCAGAACGTTTGCCATGCAATCATTATGCTAGCGCGCCCGCCTCACTCCAGCCCAGGTCAGAACCCACCATCGTCAGATGAACTTGGCCAAGCCCCGTGGGCGAGGTTGATCTCCCACGGTCGCATCCAGGGTGTGCCGCCCCGGACCATCGCCACGGTCGAGACGTCGTGGGCACGCTCGGGCAGTCTGCGTGGGTGGGGCCGGCCGGTGAGTTCAGGAGGGCCGGCTGGATGCGGTGCGGCCGGCCGCTCGATGCACCGTCGTCAGCGTAGGGAACGGCTGTATCGGGCGGGCGCCGCCTCAGCGCGCCTCGAAGGTCGGCTCCCGCTTCTGGAGGAACGCGGTCAGCGCCTCCTTCGTGTCAGCGCTCGCGAAGTTGACCGCCTGGGATCGCGACTCATCCTCCAGGACCTGCTCCATCGAGAGGCTCGCCGAGTGGTTGAGCATCGTCTTGGTCAGCGAGAGTGCGAGGGTCGGTCCCGCTGCCAGCCGCCGGGCCCACTCGTCAACGAACGCGTCGAGCTCACCGGCGGGCACCACCCGGTTGACGAGACCGAGCTCGGCCGCCTGGGCGGCGTCGATGATGTCGGCGAAGAAGGCGAGCTCCTTCGCACGGTGCAGGCCGATGAGCCGGGGCAGGAGCCAGGAGGCGCCGAAGTCGACCGACAGCCCCCGCTTCGTGAAGATCTGGGAGAAGCGCGCCGTGTCGGCCGCGACGATCAGGTCGCAGCCGATCGCCATCGACATGCCGGCGCCCGCGGCGATCCCGCCGACCTTGGCGATCGTAGGCTTCGGTATCCGGTGCAGCCGCAGCGCGACGTCGCCGAGCGCGCGCATCTGGACCAGGAAGGGGTCGCCAGGCCGTCCCGCGACGTCCGACGGGTCGCCGAGGTCTGCGCCGGAGCAGAACGCTCCGCCCGCGCCTGTGAGCACCATCACACGGTCGTCGCGATCGGCGGCCACCTCGTCGAAGGTCGCGAGGAGCTCGCGCCACATCCGGCCATTCGCGGCGTTCTTCCGCTCCGGTCGGTTCATCGTGACGGTCACGACGCCCGCGTCTCGCTCGACGATCAGAGTCTCGAGGTCAGTGGACATTGCCGGAGCCTACCGGCGGCCGTGTCGTCAGAACGCGTCCTCGACGACCTCGAGTCGGCCGGCGGTGATCGAGACGACGTCGAACCGCACCGTCACGCGGGACCTGCCGGCCGCAGGGGTCAGCTCGGCGAGCCAGCGGGCCGCCAGACGCCGGATCCGGCGCTGTTTGGCCAGGGAGACGGCTTCGGCGCCCTCGCCGAAGCGGTCCGACGTCCGTGTCTTGACCTCGCAGAACGCGACGGTCATCCCGCGCCGTACGACGAGGTCGACCTCTCCTTCGCGGCGACGCCAGTTTCGGTCGAGGACTTCGTAGCCCTGCGCCTCGTACCACCCCGCGGCCCGATCCTCGCCGGCGGTGCCGAGCGAACGGCGACGGTCACGTCCCCCGGCCGCCTGCACCGCGCGCCCGTCGTCGGCGGCGATCAGAGCTCCTTGTCGGGAAGTCGCTCGATGTTCACGTCGCGGAAGGTGAGGATCCGCACGGACGGGACGAAGCGGGCCGGGCGGTACATGTCCCAGACCCACGCGTCCACGAGGTTGACCTCGACGCAGGCGGGCGTGGTGTCGCTGCGGACGGTCACGTCCACCGTGTTGGCGAGGTAGAAGCGTCGCTCGGTCTCGACGACGTAGCCGAACAGCGGGAGGACCGCCCGGTACTCCTGGACGAGCGCGAGCTCGATCTCGGACTCGTAGCGCTCGAGGTCTTCCTCGCTCATCGCGAGCGAAACCGCCGATCGGTCGTGCGGCGCACGGCGCCGGGTGGGCGCTCCCCCGCGGCGCCCGCGGGCGTGCGACGACCCTCGAGCGTCTCAGGCGCGGGCAGTCCGCCGCTCCTTGATCTTCGCCGCCTTCCCGTGCCGGTCGCGGAGGTAGTAGAGCTTCGCCCGGCGGACGTCGCCGAGCGAGACCACCTCGGTCTGCGCGATGACCGGGGAGTGGACCGGAAAGGTGCGCTCGACGCCGACGCCGAAGCTGACCTTTCGGACCGTGAACGTCTCACGGACCCCCGTGCCCTGTCGGCGCACGACGGCCCCCTGGAAGACCTGCACCCGCTCGCGGCTGCCCTCGACCACCCGCACGTGGACCTTGACCGTGTCCCCCGGACGGAAGTCGGGGACGTCGTCGCGCAGGCTGTCACGGTCGATGATGTCGGTCGGGTTCATGGGGCGCGTCTCTCCACGGATCGGTCGGGCCCGTCGGTCGGAGCCCACGCTGTGCGCCCGCCTCCTGCCCGCCGCACGGGGCGGTTCGCGAGGTGGCGTCACACAGTCGGCATCGCCGGGGATCAACCATGGTAGCCGTGCTCCCGGAGGAGGCGCACCTCGCCGTGGGCCTCCAGCAGCTCGATCTCGTCGTCCCGGAGCCCGCCCCGGGCCGCGATGAGGTCAGGCCGCCGGTGGAGGGTGCGGGCGAGGGCCTCGGCTCTCCGCCAGGCCGCAACCTTCGCGTGGTCCCCCGACCGGAGGACGTCGGGGACCTCCCACCCCCGGAACCCGGCGGGCCGGGTGTACTGGGGATACTCGAGCAGGCCGGCGGCGAAGCTCTCGTCGCCGGCCGAGTCCTCGTTGCCCAGCACGCCAGGGAGCAGGCGCACGACGGCTTCGACGACGACGAGTGCGGCGAGCTCACCCCCGGCGAGGACGACGTCGCCGATCGAGAGCTCGTCGTCGACGAGGTGGTCGGCCACCCGCTGGTCGACACCTTCGTACCGCCCGCACAGGAGCGAGAAGCCCGACCGATGCCCCGCGAGCTCGGCGGCGACCCGCTGGTCGAATCGGCGGCCGGACGGCGAGAGCAGGACGAGTGGTCTCGGCAGGCCGTCCGGGCCGGCCGCCACCGTCTCGACGGCGTCGAAGACGGGCCCGGGCGCCAGCACCATGCCGGCGCCGCCGCCGAAGGGCGCGTCGTCGACGGTGCGGTGGGGGTCGGGGGCGGCGGCCCGGAGGTCGCGGGTGCGCAGGTCGAGCTGGCCGCCACGGCGGGCGCGCCCGAGGATCGACGCGGACGCGTAGTGGTCGACGACCTCCGGGAAGAGCGTGAAGACGTCGATCCGCACGGTCGTCGGTCAGCCCAGGTCGAGGAGGCCCTCGGGGACGTCGACGGTGACCCGCACACCGGGATCCGCGTCGACGACGAAGCGGAGCGGGACGAGTGCGCCGCCGGCGAGCACGAGCAGATCGCTCGCCGGGTTCGCCTCCACGGCCTCGACCGTCCCGAGCCTGTGGCCGTCGAGGTCGAACACATCGGCGCCGATGAGCTCGTGGATCCACAGTGCGTCGGGGTCGTCGAGCGGAGGCGCCGCGAGCGTCACGCCGCGCAGCTCCTCGGCCGCTTCGATGTCTGTCACGCCTTCGAACCACACGAGGTAGCGAGCATGATGGGGCGCCGACCGCACCACGTGGAGCACGCGACCGTTCGAGCCGGTGAGATCCGATCCCGACTCGACGCGCTCGGTCCGATTGGTCGAAAGCGCCACGACGACCGCACCGCGCAGACCGTGCGGTTTGACGACAGTGCCGACCTCGAGGAGCGGCGGGTGCGGCGACCGACCGTCGCTCGGTGCCGCACCGGCGCGCGGGCCGGTAGGCGACGCCACCGGAGCAGCGGGCTCAGTCGTCGACGATGTCGACGCTGGTCTGCACCTGGTCGCGGGCGCCCGCCGCGGCAACCACCGAGCGGATCGCCTGCGCGACGCGACCGCGCCGACCGATGACCCGTCCCATGTCATCCGGCGCGACGTGGATGCGGAACCGGACGGAGCTCCCTCGCTCCTCCGTGTTGATCACCACCGCATCCGGCTCGGCAGCGATGGCATGCACGAGGTAGGTCACCACGGCGAGTGGTGTCCCGCCCTCCACCCGGTTGCCGAGGTCGTCGTCGACGTCGTCGAGCTCCGCACCGGGGTCGACGGCCAGGTCCTCGCTCACGTGGCCGCCTTGACCGTCGCGAATTCGTCGAGCGCACCAGACCGCTTGAGCAGCTTCTCGACCCGCTCGGTCGGCTGGGCGCCCTGCGAGAGCCACTTGACCGCCTTCGCGTTGTCGATCTCGACGACCGCGTCCGGTGCCGCCTTCGAGATGCCCCGCGGGGCGTAGGTGCCGACGATCTCGATGAACTGCCCGTTCCGCGGTGACCGGCTGTCGGCCGCGACCAGCCGGTAGGTCGGCTGCTTCTTCTTCCCGATCCGCACCAGGCGGAGCTTGACTGCCACGTGTGACTCCTCTGCGATCTGTCGATGCCTGCCCATAGTCTCGCACCATTGCCGGGGCCGGCGTGCAACGGTGCCCTGTTCGTGGCCGTCCTGGGACGGCGCGAACATCGGGTCCTGGGGCCGCCGGGGACCCGTCCTAGCGCGACTTCGGGGTCACCCGGCCGCCGCCCTTGCCCTTCTTGCCGCCCTTCCCCTTCCGGGACGAGCCCCGCGCCCCGGCCGGAGGCCGGGCCCCCGACGGGGCGAGCGCCGGAAACTGATCCGGGCCTCCGGGCGCGCCGAGTGAGGCGAGTGCGTCGGGGTCGTCGAGGCCGGGCAGTCCCGCGGCGCCGCGGGGCAGCTTCGGACCCCGCCCGAGCAACCCGCCGAGCGCACCCATGCCGCCGCCCTTGCCCACCCCCTTCATGAGCTTCTGCATCTCCTTGAACTGCTTGAGGAGCGCGTTGACCTCGGCGGTCGAGGTCCCGCTGCCGTTCGCGATGCGGACCCGGCGCGAACCGTCGATGATCGATGGCTCAACGCGCTCGACCGGGGTCATCGAGCGGATGATGGCCTCGATCTGGCCGATCTGGCCGTCGTCGATCGCCGAGGAGGCCTGCTTGAGGTCCTTCGGCACGCCGGGAAGCAGCGAGAGCATGCCCGAGACCGAACCCATCTTCTTCACCTGCTGGAGCTGCTCGAGGAAGTCCTCGAGGGTGAAGCGGCCTTCGATGAGCGCGGCCGCGCCCTTGGTCGCGACCTCCTGGTCCATCGTGCGCTCGGCCTGCTCGATGAGGCTCAGGACGTCGCCCATGCCGAGGATCCGGTCGGCCATCCGGTCGGGATGGAAGAGGTCGAAGTCGTCGAGCTTCTCGCCGGTGGACGCGAATGCGATCGGCCGGCCCACGACCTCCTTCACCGAGAGCGCCGCGCCGCCGCGGGCGTCTCCGTCGAGCTTGGTGAGGATGACCCCGTCGAGGGCGAGGACGTGGTGGAACGCCTCGGCGGTCGAGACCGCGTCCTGGCCGGTCATCGCATCGATCACGAGGAACGTGTAGTGGGGCTCGACCACACCGGCGATGCGGCGGATCTCCTCCATGAGCTCTTCGTCGATCGAGAGCCGGCCGGCGGTGTCGACGATGAGGATGTCGCGCCCGAGCCGGCGGGCCTCCTCGAGCCCGGCCGTCGCGACCGCGACCGGGTCGGTCGGCTCGCTGAAGACGGACACGCCTGCCTGGGCACCGAGCACGCGCAGCTGCTCGACCGCGGCCGGTCGCTGCAGGTCAGCGCCCACGAGCAGCGGATTGCGCCCCTGCTGCTTGAACCACCGGGCGAGCTTGGCGGACGCGGTCGTCTTGCCGGAGCCCTGGAGGCCGGCGAGCAGCACGACGGTCGGCGGTCGCCCGGCGTAGGTGAGCTTCAGGGTCTCGCCGCCGAGGATCGAGACCAGCTCCTCGTTGACGATCTTGATGACCTGCTGGCCGGGGCTGAGCGCCTGGGAGAGCTCGAGGCCGACGCAGCGTGCCCGCACCGCGTCGGTGAAGCCGCGCACGACGCTGATCTCGACGTCGGCTTCGAGCAGCGCGGTCCGGATCTCGCGGAGGACCTCGTCGACGTCGGCGTCGGTCAGCCGCCCGCGGCTGCGAAGCCGGCTCAGGATGCCTTCGAAGCGGTCGGTCAGGCTTTCGAACATGGGTGCTTCAGGCTAACAGGGGGCCTCGCGCCGGCTCCGTGCGCCCGGCCGACGCTCCGGACGGCGTCGCCCCCACTTGCAGCGGTCGGCCGAGGTCAGAAGAGCGCGTCGACGAACGCGGTCGGGTCGAAGTCGACGAGGTCGTCGATACCCTCGCCGAGCCCCACCAGCTTCACCGGCAGCCCGAGCTCGCGTTCGATCGCGACCACGATGCCGCCCTTGGCGGTGCCGTCGAGCTTGGTGAGCACGACCCCGGAGACCTCGACCGCCTCGAGGAAGACCTTCGCCTGGGCGAGGCCGTTCTGCCCGGTGGTCGCGTCGAGCACGAGCAGCACCTCGACCACGCGTCCCGGAGCGCGGTCGGCCACCCGGCGGATCTTCTTGAGCTCCTCGATGAGGTTCACCTTGTTGTGCAGCCTGCCCGCGGTGTCCGCGAGCACCACCGCGTGGCCCTTCGCTGCCGCACGCTGCACCGCGTCGAACACGACGGCGCTCGGGTCACCGCCCTCCGAGCCCCGGACGATGTCAGCCCCGCTGCGCTCGGCCCACGCCGAAAGCTGCTCCCCCGCCGCGGCACGGAAGGTGTCCCCGGCCGCGAGGAGGACATCGTGGCCGGACGCGGCGAGCCGGTGGGCCACCTTGCCGACGGTGGTCGTCTTGCCCACGCCGTTCACGCCGACGAAGAGCCAGACGTCGACCGTCCCCTCGTCCGATCCGTCGCCGGACGCACCCGGCAGGTCGAGGCCGGCAGCGGCCCCCGCCAGCGCTTCGACGAGGTCGCCGCGCAGCGCTTCGACGAGCGCGTCGGGCCCGGCGATCTCGCCGGCCTTGACCCGGCGCCGGAGGTCGTCGAGGAAGACGTCGGTCGCGCCGACGCCCACGTCGGCGCGGATGAGCGCCTCCTCGAGCTCGTCCCACGTCCCCTGATCGATGCTGCCCCGCGACCGGATCGCCCCGAGGTAGCCGGCAAAGAGGCCGCGGGCCTTCCCGAGCCGGGCACGGTAGGTCGCGGGCTCTGGTGCAGCCTCGACCGGCGGTGCGGCGGCCGGAGCCTCGACCGGGGCTGCGGCGGCCGGAGCCTCACGCTCACAGGTGACCTGGGGTGCGGAGGGCATGGGCGCACCCGGCCCCGCAGCGCGACGCCGTCGGAGCCGCACGCCGATCGCGACGCCGCCCCCGACCACGACGACCGGGATCGCGACGGCCAGGGCGACGACCGCGTCCGAGGCCGCGTACACGGTCGGCGCGTCGATCACGGGTCGGTGCCGCCGACCGCCTCCGCCTCGACCATGCGGGAGTCGAAGATCGGGCCGGTGGCGGACGTGTCCCCGAACGGGTCGAGTGCGCCCCCGAAGGTGTCCTCGTGGCGGGGGACCTTCTGGCTCACGACCTTCGACGAGCCGCCCGGCGCCATGGTCACGCCATAGAGCGCGTCGGCCGCCTCCATCGTGCGCTTCTGGTGGCTCACGATGATGAGCTGGGCCTCGTCGCGGAACTCGTGCACGAGCGCGAGGAAGCGCATGAGGTTGACGTCGTCGAGCGCGGCCTCGACCTCGTCCATCAGGTAGAAGGGCGAGGGCCGGCTGCGGAAGACTGCGAAGAGGAACGCGAGGGCGACGAGCGAGCGCTCACCGCCGGAGAGCAGCGAGAGGCGCCTCACGTTCCTTCCCGCAGGACGGACCTCGACCTCGACCCCGGTGTCGAGCAGGCGCTCGGGTTCGGTGAGCGAGAGCCGGCCCGACCCCCCCGGGAAGAGGGTCGTGACGAGCGAGGAGAAGTGCTCCCTCACGTCGGCGAAGGCTGCGTCGAAGACGTGCATGATCTCGTCGTCGAGCGTCCGGATCACCTGGTGCAGCTCACGGCGGGCCTTGCGCACGTCCTCGACCTGGCTCTCGAGGAAGCCGTGGCGTTCCTGCAGCTCGCTGAGCTCCTCGAGGGCGAGCGGGTTGACCGGACCGAGCGCCGCGAGCTCGGCTTCGAGCCCGGCGGCGCGGGTGGGGGCGTCGACGCCCTCGGGCAGGAGCGGCGGTGGCGCGGCGAGCGCCTCCTCGGGCAGGCACGTGAGCTCGCGCCGGGCCGATTCGACGAGCGACTCCCGCCGGATGGTCGCCTCGACCAGGTCGAGCTCGACCTTTTGCAGCGAGGTCCGCACCGTCGCGAGCTCCTGCTCGCCGCTCGTGCGGCGCCGTCGAAGCTCCTCCAGCCGGGCGCCACCCTCGCGCACGGCGCGGAGCTGCCGCTCGTGGCGTTCGCGGAGCTCGTCGAGCGCGGACTCGAGCCCTGACTGCGCCGTTCCGACGAGCTCGCCGAGCCGGCGGACTGCGGTCGCGTCCGCCTCGAGCCGCCGCCGGCGGCGCTCCGCTTCGCGGCGCTCGTCCGCGTGACCGGTCAGGCGTCGCTCGACCTCGGCGAGCCGGGCCGAGAGCACCCGACGGCGCTCCTCGATGCCCCCGATGCGGACCTCCCAGGACTTCCGCCGGCCTGCGGCTTCGGCGATCCGCTCGTCGATGTCCCGGCGCTCGGCTCGTGCCGTCTCGTGGTGCGATCCCGCCGCGGCAGCAGTCTCCTCGAGGACCGGAAGCCGTGCGATGAGGTCGCCGACGGTGGCATGGTCACGCTCGATGCGGTCCGCGAGCTCGTCGTGGCTCCGCCGGAGCTCGCCCTGTTCCGCGACGAGGATCGCGTGGTCGTCGGCGACGCGCTGGCGGCCTGCGCGCGCGGCCAGATGGGCGTCCTCGTTCCGGTCGTCCGCGCGGAGGGCCTCCGCCGCGGCATCCCGGGTGTGCTCGACCTCCCGGCGCGCAGCGACGCGCTCGTCCGCAGCGGTCGCGACCGCCATCCGCGCCATCTCCGCACGGGCTGCCGCCTCCTCGACGAGCGCGGCCGTGACCACGCCGCCGGCAGCGCGGACGCGCCATCCCGTCGACGAGAAGCGGTCGCCGTCCCGGGTGACGACGACCAGGTCCGGCCGGGCGAGCGCGAGGTCGATCGCCGCGGTCCAGCCGTCGAGCGCACAGCACGAGCTCGCGAGCAGGGTGTCGAGGAGTCGGTCGAGGGCCGCTCCCTCGCCGCCCTCACGCGGCCGCACGTGGGCGCGGACCGGCTCGGTGCCGGGAGGGCTCCCGGCAGGTCCGGTGCCCGCTGCCGTGGCCGCCGACTCGGTGAGCGCGAGCACGGCCCCGGTCTCCCCGCCCTGACGGAGCCGTGAGAGCGCCTGGCGCGCCGGGCCGCTCCCCGAGACGACGACCGCCGCGAGCGAGGCCCCTGCGGCCGCCTCGAAGGCGTCGCCCCATCCCTCGTCGACGACGACCAGGTCGAGCAGCGTCCCGACCACCCCCTCGACGCCGGCGAGCAGTTCGGCGCCGGCCGCGCCGCGCGCCTCGTCGAGTGCACGGGCGAGGGCGTCCGCCCGCGCACCCGCACGCGCCTGTTCCTGCTCGGCCTGGCGCAGCGCCTCCTCGGCGACTTCGAGCCGTGCGGCTGCCCCGGCATGGGCGGACTCCGTTTCGGCGACCGCGGCCTGCAGGCGGTGGCGTGCCGCCTCCGTTCCTGTGAGCTGCGCACCGAGCGTCCGGTCCTCCTCCTCGAGGACGGCGACCCGACGCTCGGTCGACGCGAGGCGCGCCGCGAGCTGGTCGAGGGTGCGTCCGTCCCGTTCGAGCGAGTGGTCGAGCGATGCGAGCTGCCCGCGCACGACCGAGACCGCCTCGTCCGCGCGGCGGAGCTCGTCCCCGGCCCCTGACGCGTCGAGTCGCGCGAGGTGCGTGTCGAGCTCGGCCGCGAGCGCGGCCTCGACGTCGGCCAACTCGGACTGCCCGGGCGCGAGGGCGGCGGCCTCGGCATCGGCCTCCTCGAGCTCGACCGCGAGGCGCGCGCCCTCGGCCTCGAGGGTCGAGACGACGTCGGCGTCGGCCGCCGCGTCGAGCGCCTGCGCGAGCGAGCGCTGCCGCTCGCGCAGTACCCCGGTGATGCCACGGGCGCGCTCGACCATGCCCTCGGCGCGGGCGAGCGCTGCGGCGAGACCCGACTCGCGCTCGGCGGAGAGCTCGCCCGCCGTGCGGGCGGTGTCCGCGTCGAGTGCGTCGAGGTCGCGCCGGAGCGTCGACTCGTCGGCCTGCAGGGCGGTCCGGAGCCGTTCGCCCGCTGCGTGGCGCTGGTCGAGCTCGCGGAGCTCGGCGCCGGCCAGGTGGAGCCGGATCGACCGGAGCTCCTCGGCGAGCACGGCCGACGAGCGCGCCGCTGCCGCCTGCCGCTCGAGGGGGCGGATCTGCCGCTTGACCTCCCGGACCAGGTCGAAAAGGCGCTCGAGGTTCTCCTCGGTCGCCGCGAGCCGGCGTTCGGCGCGCTCGCGGCGCCGGCGGTACTTGAGGACGCCCGCGGCCTCCTCGATGACCGCACGGCGGTCCTCCGGTCGCGCCTCGAGGACCGCGTCGAGGTGGCCCTGGCTGATGATCACATGCTGCTGGCGGCCCACGCCCGTGTCCGAGAGCAGCTCCTGGATGTCGAGGAGGCGGCACGGGGCACGGTTGATCGAGTATTCCGAGTCACCCGAGCGGAAGAGGGTGCGGGTGATCGTGATCTCGGCGAGATCGGTGGGGAGCCTGCCCGAGCTGTTGTCGATGGTGAGCGAGACCTCGGCGCGCCCGAGCGCCGGTCGGTTCGCGGTGCCCACGAAGATGACGTCCTCCATCTTGTGGGACCGGAGCGACCGCGGCCCCTGGGCCCCGAGCACCCAGGCGACGGCGTCGACGACGTTCGACTTGCCGCTCCCGTTCGGTCCCACCACGACGGTGATCCCGGGCTCGAATTCGAGCACCGCGGGATCCGCGAACGATTTGAACCCCTTGATGGAGAGCGACTTCAGGAACACCGGCCGCTCACCCTACCGGCACGATCCCGACCCCGCGGTGGAGGCCGGTCACACCTGGCAGTGCTCGCAGAAGAACGTGGAGCGACCGCCCGACTTCACCCGCACGATCGTCGACCGGCAGCGCCGGCAGGCCTGCCCCTCGCGGTCGTAGGCCTGGTGCTGATCCTGGTAGTCGCCGATCTCCCCGAACAGGTCCCGGTACTGCTCGTCGGCGAGCGAGGAGCCGCGCCGCTTGACCGCCTCCGCGAGCGTCTCGACCATCGCCCGGTACAGCCGGCGCACCTCCTGGGACGAGAGCGAGTCCGACCGCCGGTCGTAGCGCAGTCCCGCGGCGAAGAGGATCTCGTCCGCGTACATGTTGCCGATGCCGGCCACGAACTCCTGGTCCATGAGGAGCGCCTTCAGCCCCGCCTTGTGCGACGCGAGCAGGACCCAGAACTTCTCCCAGCTCATCACGTCCTCGAGCGGGTCGAAGCCGAGGTGGGAGAGCTCGGGCAGGGGCGACTCGCCGTCGGCCGGCGCGGCGGACACGAAGAGCTCGCCGAAGGTGCGCGGGTCGACGAAGCGGAGCTGGCCGCCCTGCGTGAAGGTGATGACCGCGTGGGTGTGGGGGACCTTCGGCTCCTTCAGGCTCTTGACCCGCTGGAGCTGGCCGCTCATCCCGAGGTGCACGACGAGGGTCGCCCCGTCGTCGAGCCCGAGGAGGAGGTACTTGCCGGCCCGGTCGATCGACTTGATGGTGTGGCCCTCGAGGAGGGAGCGGAACTGCTTGGCGCTCGGATGGCGGCGGACCGTCCGACCGTTCCGCACCTCGACGGCCTTGATCTTGCGGCCGACGACCTCCCCCAGGAGATCCCGTCGGATCGTCTCGACCTCGGGAAGCTCAGGCATCCCCCCCGCCTCTCTCGACCTCGGAGGAGCCGCAGGCCGCCCGGGCGGCCGCCTGCTCGGCGTCCTTCTTGGACCGCCCCTCCCCCGTGCCGAGGCGTCGGCCAGCAACGTACACCGTGGCCCGGTAGCGACGGGCGTGATCAGGCCCCGAGCCCACGACCTCGTAGCGGGGCACGCCCTGGCCGAGATGGACCGACTGCTCCTGGAGCCGGCTCTTGTGGTCGGACTCGCCGGGCTCGCCCACAGCGGCCGTGATCCGGTCCCCGAGCAGGAGCAGGACCAGGCGTTCCGCCACCTCGAGCCCACCGTCGAGGTAGACGGCGCCGATCACCGCCTCGGTCGCGTCGGCGAGGATCGACTCCTTCTCGCGCCCGCCCGACTGGTCCTCGCCCCGCCCGAGGCGGAGGTGCTCGTCGATCCCGAGCTCGATCGCGACCTCCGCCAGGCTGCGGGTGTTGACGACCGAGGCACGGACCTTGGACATCAGGCCGTCCGAGAGCTCCGGATAGGTCCGGTAGGTGTGCTCGGCGACCGCCAGTCCGAGCACGGCGTCTCCGAGGAACTCGAGGCGCTCGTTCGAGACGAGGCCGCCCTGCTCGGCGCACCACGAACGATGCGCCATCGCCTGCTCGAGCAGCTCGGGACGGGTGAAGCGGTGGGTGATCCGGCGAGCCAGCCGGTCGAGACCGGCGGGAACCCCTGCGCCGGGAGAGATGGACATCCTCCCGCCTCAGGTCCCCCCGAGTTTGGCGGTGACGTAGTCGACGGCGTCGCGCACGGTGCGCAGCTCCTCGAGGTCCTCGTCCTCGATTCGGAAGCCGACGGAGCGCTCGCCCAGCTCCTCCTCGAGGCCCTCCACCAGCTCGATCAGTGCGAGGGAGTCCGCGTCGAGGTCCTCGGCGAACGACGACGACTCTGCGATGGCCGACGGTTCGATCTCGAGGATGTCCGCGAGCAGGTCGCGGATGAGGTCGAGGACCTGCTGGCGGTCGAGCGGACCCTTCTCGACGTGGGTCTCTGCGGGCACGGTGTCTCCTGTGGGTTACCGTCCGGGCTCGTCCCGGGCCTGGTCCCCGTTGCGGTCCGATGTTACCGGACGGTGACATCCACCCAGTCGAAACACGGCGGCAACCGGGCAGACCCACGGCCGCGCGTATGACGGATCGAGTGGATCCCTCCGACCGGTCTGGCGCGGCCCGTGCTGCGGCGGGACGGCCAGGGGGACCGAGGTCGGGCGGTGACCGGTCCTGTGTACGACCCGGGCGCCTACTACGACGAGCTGATCGGCCCGGACGGGGCACCGCGGCCGGCCGCGTCGACGCTGTGGCGGCACCTCGGCGACCTCGGGCTCCGCGTACTCGCCGAGCGGCAGGCGGCAGCGGACCGCGAGATCCGCGCGATCGGGGTCACGTTCACCGTCTACGACGGGTCGTCGGGGATCGACCGCCCCTGGCCGTTCGACGTGATCCCGAGGGTCGTCGACTCCGTGCGAGTGGCTGATCGTCGAGACCGGCCTGGTCCAGCGACTCAACGCCCTCAACCTCTTCATCGACGACGTCTACCACGACCAGTCGTGCCTGGACGCGGGGGTCGTCCCGTCCTCGCTCGTCCGTGACTCGCCGAACTTTCGCCCGCGTGCGTCGGCGTCGACCCACCCGGGTGGGATCTGGGCCCACATCTGCGGCAGCGACCTCGTCCGCCACGACGACGGGACCGTCTTCGTCCTCGAGGACAACCTCCGGGTCCCTTCGGGCGTGTCGTACCTCCTCGAGAACCGGATGGTCGCCAAGCACATCTTCCCCGAGCTCTTCCGCCACTACAGCATCGAGCCGGTCGACCCATACATCGGCCGCCTTGCGGGCCTGCTGGCTTCGGTCTCGCCGGTGGCCGGCGACCCGACGATCGTCGTGCTCACGCCGGGTGTCCACAACGCCGCCTACTTCGAGCACGCCTTCCTCGCCCAGCAGCTGGGCGTCGAGCTTGTCGAGGGCGACGACCTGGCCGTCCTCGACGACGACGCGGTCTACGCCCGCACGGTCGACGGCCACCAACGGGTCGACGTCGTCTACAGGCGGACCGACGACCTCTTCCTCGACCCGGAGGTCTTCCTACCCGGACTCGCTCCTCGGGGTCCCCGGGCTCATGCGGTCGTGGCGAGCCGGGCGGGTTGCGCTCGTCAACGCGCCGGGCTCCGGGATCGCCGACGACAAGCAGATCTACCCCTACGTACCCGATCTCATCCGCTTCTACCTCGGCGAGGAGCCCGTCCTGGCCACGGTGCCCGACGCTGCGCTGCGGCGACGGCGAATCGCTGGATTCGTGCTCGCCAATCTCGGCCGATTGGTCGTCAAGCCGGCCAACGAGTCGGGCGGATACGGGGTCGCTCGTCGGTTCCCAGGCCACCCCGAGCGAACTGCACGACGTTGCCGAGGCGGATCTCCCGGCGATCCGGGCCGCTGGGTCGCGCAGCCCATCCTCCCGCTGTCGACCGCCCCGACCCTCTGCGACGGGCGCATCGCCCCGCGCCACGTCGATCTCCGCCCCTTCACACTGCTCGGGCCCGACGGCGCCTACGTGACGCGTGGTGGCCTGACCAGGGTCGCCCGCCGGGAAGGGTCGCTCGTCGTGAACTCGTCCCAGGGGGGCGGGAGCAAGGACACCTGGGTCGTCGACGTCTCCCGTCGCGCCCTCCGGCACCCGGGTCCCGACGCGGGCCGTCGGACGGACCGAGGGTCCTGGCCCCCGCGGAGCAGCCGGTCGGACGCGTGAGCCAGTGATCCTGACGAGCCGCCCGACGGCACCGATCGCTGTCGACGGACCCGAGCGACACCAAGGAGCACGACCAAGGAGCGCACGATGCTGCTGGCACGCATGGCCGACGCCGTCTACTGGGCCGGGCGGTACCTCGAACGCGCCGAGGGCACGGCCCGGATCGTGCAGGTCCACGTGCGACACCCACATCGACCTCCCCGTCGGCGAGGACGTGGGCTGGGAGCCACTGCTCGCAATCGCGGGGGTACGACAGTGAGTTCGTGCTTCGCTACCCGTCGCCCGGTGCGACGGACGAATGGTCCGCGTGCGAGGAGGACGTGGTCGAGTTCGTCCTGCACGGGCAGGAGCAGGGTTCGTCGATCCTGTCCGCCGTCGGGCGGGCCCGGGAGAACCTGCGGACCGCCCGACCCGTGATCCCCCGCGAAGCATGGGAGGTGTGCAACGACCTCTGGTCCACGTGCGTCGACCGCATCTCCGAGACCGGCTCCCGCGAGGGGCGGGTGCGGTGGCTCCGCCGGGTCGTCGCCGGCTGCCAGCGGATCAACGGGATCCTGCTCGGCACCATGAGCCGGGACGAGGCGATGAGCTTCCTCAGTCATCGGACAGTGCCTCGAGCGTGCCGACCTGACCACCCGAGTCCTCGACGTCCGGTCGGCCCACCTCCACCCGTCGCGCGGACGACTGCCCCTACGAGGTCGTCCGACTGGACCGCGGTCCTGCGATCGCTCGCCGCGTACCAGGCGTTCCGCCGCGGCCATGCCGGCGCGTCCGCACGGTGGCTCGACCCTCCGGTTCCTGCTGCAGGACGATCGCTTCCCGCGGGCTGTGAGCGCCTGCCTCGACCGAGGCACGCACCCACCTGAAGACGCTCGCCCGCTCGGAAGCGGCGGTCGAGGCCTGTGCGAACGCGTCGCATGGTCGTCGCGTCCGCGGCGGTCAGCCCGTCTGGCGACTCGGGGGTCTCGACCAGTTCCTCGACGGCGTGCAGGTTGCGATCGCCGGGATCCATGCCGCCGTCGACGAGACCTACTTCCGACCCCCGCTCGACAGGTGGATGCAGCGAGCCGGCAGGCGTCATGACCACGGCGGCTCCGGCCGGGTCCCACCAGCGGGAGCCACGTCCGGCGGACGGTGTCGTCGCGCCGGACGGGTACCGACCGACCCCTGGTCGGCTCGACGAGTGCCGTCCGTCCCGACGGCTCGGTCCAACACCCGGTGGCGTGCGGTCGCCGCAGAACTCGGCGCGCTCGGCCCGGACGGACTGCTCGCCCGACGAGACGAGCTCGTACGGGTGCTGCGCGCCGAAGGTGCGACCTACAACGTCATCGACGACGACGGGTCGGAGCGGTCCGCCCTGGCACGCTCGACCCATGCCCGCTCGTCCTCGACGACGCGGAGTGGCACGGAGCTCGAGGCCGGATTGGCCCAGCGGGCAGCGCTGCTCGACCTCGTGGTGGCCGACCTCCTACGGCCCGCGGCGCCTCCTCGCCGAGGGATCGATCCCCGCCGAGCCGGTCCTCACCGACCCCGCCTTCCTGCGACCCTGCGTCGGTGCGGTCGCGCCCGGCCCGGCCCGGCCCCTGTTCCTCCGCGGTCGACCTCGTGCGTGACAGCTCCGGGGAGCTTCCGCGCCCTCGACGACCGTGTGCAGGCTCCCTCTGGTCTCGGGTACGCGCTCGTGAACCGGTCGGCGCTTCTCGAAGGTCTTCCCGGCCCTCTACCGCGAGTCCGGCGTCGAACGCCTCGCCGGCTTCCTCCGAGCGATCCGTGCCGTGCACTCGCCCGGCTGCGGCACCCGGCCACGCCGACGAACCCCGGATCGTCATCCTCACTCCCGGGGCGCGCAGCGAGACCTACGTTCGAGCATGCCTACCTCGCCTCGTATCTCGGCTACCCCCTCGCCGAAGGCCGCGATCTCGTCGTCGAGCACGGCCGGCTCTGGCTCCGGTCGCTCGCCGGCCTCGAAGGGGTCGACGTGGTGATCCGGCGCGTCGACGACGCCTACTGCGACCCGGTCGAGCTTCGGGCCGACTCCCTGCTCGGCGTTCCCGGGCTCCTCGAGGTCGTCCGAGCGGGCAGGGTCCGCGTCGTCAACCCGCTCGGGAGCGGGATCGCGGAGAACCCGGTGATCGGCGGCCTGCTCGACTCGCTCTCGCCGCAGCTTCTCGGCGAGGAGCCGCAGCTCCGCGGTCCGGAGACCTGGTGGTGCGGCGAGGCACGCGCGTGCTCCCACGTGCTCTCCATGCTCGAAGACCTGTCGGATCGTCCCCCTCCGGGCGAGGGCGAGGGCGCAGCCGATCCTCGGAGCGACGCTCTCCGCGGGCGAATCCGACGAGCTCCGGCGTCGCATCCGCGATCCGGCCCGCCGAGTGGCTCGCCCGGGAGGTCGTCGAGCCGTCGACCGTACCGACCGTGTCGCCCTCGGCGGTGCCTCGAGCCACGACCGGTCGTGCTCCGCGCCTTCGTGATGACCGAGCGCGCGGCGCCGACCTGCACGGATGCGCCGTCCTTCCCGGCGGACTGACCACCGTGCTCGCTGACCCGACCGCACCCCAGGAGGCAGGCCGGTCAGCAGGGTGGAGCAAGGACACCTGGGTCTCCACCGCCGGACCCGCCGCACAGGAGAGCTCCTGGATCGCGCGGTCGAGGACCACCGGCCGTGGGCCGGCGCCTCCTACGGGGGTGCGGATCCCTCTTGCCGGTCGCGCGGCGGCCCAGCTCTTCGTGCTCGGGCGGAGCGCGGAGCACGCCGAGCACCTCATCCGGATGATCCGGACGGTCCTGACCCGGCTCGACCAACCGCTCGACTCGCGCCGACGACGGCGGGGCCGAGTCGCTCGCCGTCCTGCTCGGCACAGTCGGAGCGGTCTCCGGGTTCGACCCCGTCACCGAACCGGACGACGGCAGACTCCCGACCTGCCCGGGCAGGCCATGCGCGGGTTCGCCGGCGCGGCTGGCGGTCCCGACCCGACGGCCGGCCGGATCTCCACGCACTCGCGGTGCAACTCGACCCCGAGGTCGCCGGCAGCCTCGGTCTCCACCCTTGCGCTCCTCGTCGACGCGGCGTACTCCGTGCGCGAGCAGCTCTCCACCGACACCTGGCAGGTGATGGGGGACGTCGACGACGAGCTCGGCTCGGCTCCGCCGGCGCCCGCCGACCCAGCTCGTCGGAGCTCGACCGGGCGCTCCACCGGCTACGCGTCGCTCCTCGCCCTATCGCGGGGATCGTCGCCGAGAGCTTCGAGCGGGACGACAGCGTGGCGCTTCCTCGACAGCGGTCGGCGGATCGAGCGCGCCCAGTCGCTCGTCGGGCTCATTCGGTCAGCTGCTCGTCGTGCAGCCGGGCGGACCCGGTCGAGGACCTGCTCGTCGAGTCGCTCCTCAAGGCGACGCGAGAGCCTCATCATCTTCCGGCAGCCGGACCGGCGCGGCCATGCACGTCGAAAGTGCGGTCGACCTGCTGATCTTCGATCGCGGCTCAACCCGCGGAGCCTCACCTTCCAGCTGGACGTGCCTGATCGACCACCTGGACGAGCTGCTCGAGCTGATCCTCGGTCCACCGCCTCGGCAACGAGGGCGTCTCGGCCTCGACGCTCGCCCGTGCCCTCCGGGACCGCGTCCACGGCACCGACGCCGGACACGTCGTCGACCCCCGGTGCGCGGACCTCCCTGCGGCCCGAGCTCGACGCGGTGTTCGCCGATCGTCGACGGGCTGCCTGGGCGAGCTCCTCGACTCGCTGCGGAGCACGGCTACTTCGCTCCGACGAGCGACTCTCGGTGCTCGATGGCGCACGGATCGGCGGGCAGGGTGGTCGGTCGTGATCTACCGGATCCTCCACCGCACCGACTACCGCTACGGAGCGCCGGTCTGCCGCTGTCGCAACGAGGCCCACCTCCGCCCGCGGGACACGGCACCGCCAGACGCTGCCTCGCCGAGCGAGCTCGTGGTCGAGCCCGGCCCCGTATCCAGTGGAGCGAGCGCCGACTTCTTCGGCAACCCGGTCACCGCCTTCGCGGTCGACGGCCCGTTCGACGAGCTGACGGTGACGGCAACGAGCGCTGTCGACGTCCAGTCGAACCCACCCGCTGCCGGCCGTCGGGCCCGACGTGGGGGCGAGGCCGCTCGACCTGCTGACCAACGACCTCAGTCCGCGCCGATGCTCGACGCCCGTGAGTTCTGCTTCGAGTCGCCCCTGGTCTCCACGGTCCGTCTGCCGTCCGCGAGTACGCCGACGCCGTCGTTCCGCTCCGGGCGCGGCCGCTGGTCGATGCCGTCGCCGCGCTCGACCGAGCGGATCCACGACGACTTCGTCTACGACCCCGGGTTCACCTCGGTCACCACCCCGCTCGACGAGGTCCTCGCGCATCCGGCGGGGCGTCTGCCAGGACTTCGCCCACCTCGCCGTCGGGTGCGTGCGGTCGCATGGGCCTCGCCGCCCGGTACGTGAGCGGCTACCTCGAGACGGCACCGCCCCCCGGCGAGGCCCGCTTCGGCACCGAAGCCTCCACGCCTGGCTGCGGTCTACCTGCCCGGACGTCGGTTGGTTCGACGTCGACCCGACCAACGACGAGCGTCGGTCGACCGTCGTACGTGACCACGGCGTGGGGGCGTGACTACGCCGACGTCTCCCCGCTCAAGGGCGTCGTCTTCGGCGGCGGCGACTCACAATCTCTCGACGTGGGCGTCCACATGGCCCGGGTCTCGCCCACCGCCTGACGGTTGCCATTGCGTGCGGCCACGGGCGAGCAGCCCGTCGTACGGGTCTCAGTCGGAGAGCGCCGCCGTGATCGCCTCGAGGCCGTCGAGCAGGGCGCCGGCCTGGGCGTCGTCGAGCGCGCCGTAGGCCGGCGCCACGAGCTCGTCGGTGAGCACTTCGGAGGCGCGGCGGGCCTCGCGCTCACGGGCACCGATCTCTGGCACGTCCGCCTCCGTCCAGCCGAACAGCGCGAACTGGTCCGGATGGTCCAGGTAGTGGGCGGTGCGCGGGCTGAGCCCGCACGCCCGCACCGCGAGCAGGTGGGCGCTGCCCCGCAGCTCGCGCAGGACGGCCAGCAGCTGCATCGCGCGGCCCGGCTCGTCGTCGACGAGCGGCTGCGCCCGGAACCCGGCATAGAGCGGCAGACCCGTCGGGTCTGCCGCGTCGTTGACCGCCCCCGCGGCCGCACAGAACGCCCCGAGCGCCGGCAGCTCGCCGAACCGCTCGCGTCCGAAGTCCGCCGCGCACCCGAAGTGCACGGCGGCGGCCTCCGCCGGCGCGACGAGCGTGCGGGCGGACTCCCAGAGCTCGGCGACGAGCGTGGGGTTGAAGTAGCCGAACGCGCTCGCCACGACCCCCGCGGGGACGTCGCCGAGCGCGCCGCCACGGCCGATGACGTAGAACGGGAGCCCCTGGAGGCCGAGCGCCCGGCCCGCAGCGAGCGTCGGCTTCGCGAAGTAGTACGCCCAGCCGCGGTCGCCCACCACCGGGCAGGCACGCTCGACGAGCTCGGCGGTCAGCACGGCGGCAGCGTACCGGCCGCCCGGGAGCGGAGCGGCAGCGTACCGGCCGCCCACCGGAGCGACGAGCGGCTCACCCCGGTGCGTTGACCAGGTTCCGCGCCGCCATCGTGAGGTAGTCGAGCAGCTCTTCCTCGTCATCGGGGTCCATCGCCATGGCGGCCACCGCGTCGGACATGTGCCGCAGCCACGCCTCGGCCTCGGCCGTCGTGATCACGAAGGGGGCATGCCGCATCCGAAGGCGCGGGTGGCCGCGCTCGTCCTGGTAGGTGGTCGGGCCGCCCCAGTACTGGGCGAGGAAGAGCGCGAGGTGCCGTCGCGGCTCGGTGAGGTCGTCCGGATAGAGCGGACGGAGGAGCGGGTCGACCGCCACTCCCTGGTAGAAGCGGTCGACGAGTGCGACGAAGAACGGCTCGCCCCCCCAGCGCTCGAACGGTGTGCCTCGATCCTTCGGGGCGCGCCGCAGCTGCACGGGTCAACTGTAGACGGGGCTCGGTTAGCCTCGACCCGGCCGCCGTGCGAGGTGGCCGTCGCCGGGGAGGTCCGCCGTGTTCGAATGGTCCGAGGAGCAGCTCATGGTGCGCGACGCGGTCCGTCGCTTCGTCGAGGCCGAGGTCGTCCCGCACATCGATGAGCTCGAGCACGGCAACCTGCCGCCCTACGACATCATCCGCAAGCTCTACGCGACCTTCGGCATGGACCAGCTCGCCCGCGATCGCTTCAAGAAGCAGCTGGCCCGCAAGGAGGCCGACGGCGATCGAGCCGAGCAGACCGAGAGCCGGGGTGACGGCGGTGCGGCGGCGATGACCCTCATCCCGATCGTCGAGCTCTGCCGCTACTGCCCCGGGATCGTGACCGCCATGGGCGTGAGCATCGGCCTCGCCGGCGGCACGATCATGAAGCTCGGCACCCCGGCCCAGATGGAGCGCTGGGGGCTCGGGCTCCTCACCGGCGAGAAGGTCGGGGCCTGGGCGATCACGGAGCCCAATTCCGGATCGGACGCCCTGGGCGGCATGCAGGCGACCGCTCGGCGCGACGGGGACGAGTACGTCCTGAACGGCAACAAGACCTTCATCACGAACGGCCCCTACGCGGACACGATCGTCTTCTACGCCAAGCTCGACGACGGCTCCGACACCCCGGTGCGCGACCGCCGCGTCCTGACCTTCGTCCTCGAGCGGGGCATGGCCGGCCTCGACCAGTCGAAGCCCTTCCGCAAGATGGGCCTCCACTCCTCCCCCACCGGAGAGCTCTTCCTGACCGACGTCCGGGTCGGCCGCGAGCATCTCCTCGGCGAGACCGAGGAGGAGGGCGGCGGCAGCGGGCGTGAGTCGGCGAAGAGCAACTTCGTGACGGAGCGGGCGGGGGTCGCCGCGATGTCACTCGGTCTCATCGAGGAGTGCCTCCGGCTCTCGGTCGCGTACGCGAAGGACCGCATGCTCTGGGGCCAGCCGATCGGCACCCGTCAGCTCATCCAGCTCAAGCTCGCCAAGATGGAAGTCGCCCGGCTCAATGTGCAGAACCTCGTCTTCCGGCACATCGAGCTTTCGGCTGCGGGCAAGAGCCTCACCCTCGCCGAGGCCTCGGCCATGAAGCTCTACTCGGCGCAGGCCGCCTCGGAGGTCGCGATGGAGGCCGTCCAGCTCTTCGGAGGCAACGGCTACATGGCCGAGTACCGCGTCGAGCAGCTCGCCCGCGACGCGAAGGTCTTCCAGATCTATGCGGGCACCGACGAGATCCAGGTCACCCACATCGCAAAGGACCTGCTCGCCCGCTGACGAGCCGACCGGGACGGCTGCGGGCCCTGCAGCGGAGCGGGACGGCTGCGGGCCCTGCAGCGGAGCGGGACGGCGTTCCGATCGCGCCTCAGGTCGCGCCGGTCCCCGGCGCGACCGATGCGGCCACGTCCGCGACGAGACCGGCCACTGCGACGTCGTGGGCGACGGTGATCGCGTTGACCATCGCCGCGGCCGACGACGAGCCGTGACTGATCACGCACACCCCGTCGACGCCGAGGAGCATCGCCCCGCCGGTGCTGTCCGGGTCGAGCGTGGCGGCGAGGGGCAGCAGGTGCGGCAGCAGGGCGGCCGACGCGTCCGCGACCTCGGGTCGGCCGAAGATGTCGGTCAGCGCGCCGAGGAGGAACCGGAGCGAGCCCTCGAGGGTCTTGAGCGCCACGTTGCCGGTGAACCCGTCCGTCACGATGACGTCGGCGAGCCCGCGGAAGAAGTCGCGCCCCTCCACGTTGCCGACGAACTCGAGCCCGGCGCCGCCCGCTCCCTCCGCGAGCAGCGCGTGGGTCTCCTTCACGAGCGGCGTGCCCTTCGACTTCTCCTCGCCGATCGAGAGCAGCGCGACGTTCGGGTGGGGCACGCCGTAGCGGCGGTGGGCGTAGGCCGCGCCCATCTGCGCGAACTGGACGAGCATCGGCGCGGTGCACTCGGCGTTGGCGCCCGCGTCGAGGAGGACCGTGGGCCACTCGCGCACGAGATCCGGGATCGGGGTCGCGATGGCCGGCCGCAGGACCCCGGGGAGGCGGCCCATCCGGAGCAGAGCCGAGGCCATCGTGGCCCCGGTGTTGCCCGCGGAGACCATGGCCATGGCCTCGCCGTCGCGCACCGCCTCGGCGGCACGTACGAGGGAGGAGTCCTTCTTGCGACGGACGCCCTGCCCGGGATCGTCCTCCATGCCGATGACCTCGCTCGCCGCGAGCACGGGCAGGTCGCCGGCGTCCTCGAGCTCCTCGGGCCGTCCGACCAGCAGGACGGGGATGCCGTCACGCTCGGCGACCTGCCGCGCGCCGGCCACGATCTCGCCGGGCGCACGGTCCCCGCCCATCGCATCCACGGCGACCGGCAGTGCGTCGAACGCCGCCCCGGTCGGCCGCGCGCCGCCGTGCGCCACTAGTCGACGTCGATCGTGTGCCGACCCTTGTACCAACCGCAGTTGGAGCAGACTACGTGGGGCAGCTTGGCCGCCGTGCACTGGGGGCACACCGAGCGGGCCGGCACCTTCAGCACCCAGTTCGACGCCCGGCGGCTGCGGCTCTTCGCCTTGGAGGTCTTCTTCTTCGGGACGGCCATAGGGGGGAGATCCTAGGCGATGTCGGGATCGCCCGGCTCGCGGAGCACGTCGAGCGCAGCCCAGCGCGGATCGATCGGTGGCGGGCAGCCGCAGGGCCCGAGGTTGCGGTTGGTGCCGCAGCGTGGGCAGAGCCCGAGGCAGTCGGCTGCGCAGAGCGGCGCGAGCGGCAGGTCGAGGACGACCGCATCCCGGGCGAGCGGCTCGAGGTCGAGCTCGTCGCCGGTCAGGGGGTAGGCGTCGTCCTCCGGGCCGGGATGGGGCACGAACCGCTCGCGGACCCGCGCCTCGACCGTGCCGTGCACGTCGCCGCCGCATCGCCGGCACTCCCCGCGCCACGGAGCCCGCACCGTGCCCTGCACCATGATCCCGCCGGCGAACGACGAGAGGGTGAGGTCGAGCTCGACCGGCGCCCCCTCGGGAACGGCCACGGACACCGCCCCGAGCCCTTCGATGACCCCCGAACGGACTTCGTGGCGCGAGCTCCCGAGCGCTTTGCGGAGTGCCGCGACCCGCAGCCGGAACGGACGCGCGTGCCGGCCGGAGGCTGCAACGTCGGTCCCGATCGGCGGGTCCGGGGTGCGGGGGTGGGTCCGGGAGCGCACGACCGCCCCCGGCTCAGTCGAGGTCCTGATCGAAGAAGCCCTCGTCCTCCCCCGCGTCCGCGGCGTCGGGTGCGGTGGCGAGCGTGGTGTCCCCCTGGTCGCCGATCTCGACCGCGGGGATGGGCGACACCTGCAGCTTCTCCCGACCGGCGTGCACCGTCTTCATCGTCCGGTCCAGCACGATCTCGAAGCCGGCGAGCTTCTGGTCCACGTAGTCCTCGGCCTCGTGCCGCAGGCGGCGCGCCTCGTCGTTCGCGTCGTCGAGGATGCGCTGCGCGACGTGGTTGGCCTGCCGCACGATCTCCGTCCGCTGGACCATCCGCTCCGCCTGGACGCGCACGTCCTCGAGCAGGCGGTCGGCCTCCCGACCGCGCTCGGCGAGGAACTCTTCCCGTTCCTTGAGCAGCCAGCGCGCCTGACGCAGCTCCTCGGGCATGCGCTCGAGTGCTGCCTCGAGAAGCTCGACGAGCTCGTCCTTCGACACGAGGACCGAGGCCGACAGCGGCATCGCCTTCGCCGTCTGCACGAGGTCGAGGGCGCCCCGGATGAACGCCTCGGCATCGTGTTGCGCGGCGGCCGTCCGCTGCTGCTCGAGGTCCTCGAAGACGTCACTCACCCGCGAACTTCTCCTCGAGCCGCCGGGCGACGACCTTCGGCACGAACGACGTCACGTCCCCGCCGAAGCGGGCGACCTCCCGAAGGAGGCGCGACGCGATGAACGAGTGGGCGGAGCTGGTGGGGATGAAGAGGGTCTCGACGCCCGAGAGCTCCTTGTTCATCTGGGCCATCTGCAGCTCGTTCTCGAAATCCGACACGGCCCGGAGGCCCTTCACGATGGCGCTCGCGCCGACGTCGTCCGCCACGTTGACCACCAGGGTCGAGACCGACACGATCCGCACGTTGCTCAGGTGGACGACGGACTCCTCGAGCATCTCCTTGCGCTCGTCGAGATCGAAGAGCGCCTCGCTCTTCTGCGGATTGCGCAGCGCGGCGACGACGACTTCGTCGAAGAGGCCGGCGGCCCGCTCGATGACCTCGAGATGCCCGTTGTGCACCGGATCGAACGAGCCGGGAATGAGCGCGATCCTCACGAGACACCTTTCTCGGTGACCCGTTCCGGACGGGTGACCGTCACGATCGTACCCCCATACCGCCGCGATCTGATCACTTCCCAGCCTGCCGCGGGCTCGAGCTCGGACCCCGATTCGACGACCGCGAGATCGGCCGGGAGGCGCGGCAACAGCTCGTCCCACCGCTCGAAGTCGTAGGGCGGATCGCAGAGCACGAGGTCGAACCGGGCAACCGTCCGCCCGACCCACGACGCGGCGTCCGCACGGATGACGGTCGCGTCACCGAGCCGCTCCGCGTCGGCGAGACCGACCAGGGCGAGGTTGGCGCGCACCGTGCCGACGGCGGCCGGGTCCCTCTCCACGAAGGTCACCGAGGACGCTCCCCGGGAGATGGCCTCGATCCCGAGCGCACCGCTCCCCGCGAAGAGATCCGCCACCTGCATGCCCTCGACGCCTCCGAGGCTGAAGAGGATGTCGAAGATGGCTTCACGCACCCGCTCGGCGGTCGGGCGCACGTCGCCGGGTGGGGCGGTCAGGCGCCTCCCGCGCAACGCACCGCCGACCACTCGCACCGCCCGAGCCTACCGGCGGGCCGGCACGCCCCTCCGGTCGGCCGGCACCCGGGCGGGGCGCTCCAGCTCAGCTCTTCCCGAGGAACTCCGCATCATCCTCGTCGACGAAGAGCCGGAGCTCCTCCGCGAGCACGCGGTGGTGCGCGAGCTCCGGATCGTCGCCGACCACGTCGTCTGCGAGCGCCCGGGCCTCCACGATCAGTGCACGGTCGTCGAGGAGGCGGGCGAGGCGCAGGTCGCTCTTCCCCTGCTGGCGCGCGCCGAGGATGGTCCCTTCGCCGCGCAGCTCGAGATCGACGTCCGCGAGGGCGAACCCGTCGTTCGATCGCTCGAGGGCGGTGAGCCGCGCCGCGCTCTCGGGCGCGTCGCTCGTCGAGAGCAGGTAGCACCACGCGGGGTCACCGCCGCGGCCGACGCGCCCGTGGAGCTGGTGGAGCTGCGCGATGCCGAAGCGGTCGGCGTCCTCGATCACCACGACCGTCGCCGCCGGGACGTCGACACCCACCTCGATCACGGTGGTCGCGACCAGGACCTCGACCGCTCCGCTCCGGAAATCGTCCATGACGCGCTCCTTGTCGGCGGAACGCAGCTGTCCGTGGAGGAGGCCGACCCGGAGACCGCGCAGCTCGCCGTCGGCGAGGCGCTGCGCCTCGGCCACCACCGAGGCGGCCTCGATCTTCTCGGACCCCTCGACGAGCGGGCAGACCACGAAGGCCCGATGGCCTTCCGCCACTTCGTCGCGCACCCGCGACCAGGCGGCGGCCTCCTCGAGCGGGCCGCGCAGCCAGGTTGTGGCGACCGGATGCCGACCAGGCGGGAGCTCGTCGACCGTCGTGAGGTCGAGATCGCCGAAGAGCAGCATCGCGGCCGTGCGCGGGATCGGGGTCGCCGTCATCACGAGGAGGTCGGGGTCGTGACCGCGACCGTCGCGACGGCGCCCCTTCGCGCGCAGGGCGGCGCGCTGCTCGACGCCGAAGCGGTGCTGCTCGTCGATGACCACCACGCCGAGCGAGGCGAACTCGACGTCGTCGGTGAGCAGCGCGTGGGTCCCGACGACGAGGTCGACGGCGCCCGACGCGAGCTCCGTCCGGATCGCCGTGCGCTCGGATGCGGTCGTGCGCGAGGTCAGCCGCCGGACGCAGACCGGGCGCTCGCCCGCGAGCGTCGACGGGTCCTGGACCGTGAGCCCTTCGACGAGGGAGGCGACCTCGGCGGTGTGCTGGTCGGCGAGGACCTCGGTCGGGGCCATGAGGGCGCCCTGGTGACCACCGCCGACGGCGACCAGGAGTGCGCCGGTCGCGACCACCGTCTTGCCCGATCCCACGTCCCCCTGGAGCAGCCGGTGCATCGGCAGCGGCGCCGCGAGGTCGGCTTCGATGGCTGCGAGGGCGGTCCGCTGGCCGCCGGTGAGGACGAAGGGCAGTCGCGCCACGAAGCGGTCCACGAGCGTCGTCCCGCCCTCGTCCGGGGCGACCCGGTGGGCGATGCCCCGCGCATCCGCCGCGAGGCGGGTCTGGCGGAGGACGAGGGCCAGCTGGAGGCGGAAGAGCTCGTCGAAGGCGAGCCGGCGGCGGGCCGCCTCGTGCTCGGCCGTCGTCGCGGGTCGGTGGATGCCACGGAAGGCGCTCGTCCGGTCGACCAGATCGACGCGCGCTCGCCACGACAGGTCGACCGGGTCGGCGAACGTCCCTGCCCGGTCGAGCGCCTCGTGCTCGAGGCGTGCGATCCGCGCGGAGGTGAGCTGCACCCCCTCCCGCAGCGGGTAGAGGGGGTAGACGCGGCCGCCGGCCGCGGCGTCGCCGCCTTCCCCGTCCGCGTCGTCGGTCGGCTCGTCGGCACTCCGCAGCACGTCGACGGAGGGGTTCGCGAGCTGTGGCGCGTCGCGGTAGGCGCCCACAGTCCCGAAGAGGAGGACGAGGGTGTCGGGCGGGAGCTGCCGCGCCCGCCAGCTCTGGTTGAAGAAGACGACGGGGAGGCGACCGGTCGCGTCGGCGACGACGACCTCGACGCGCGACGGGACTCGACCACGCCCCCGGCCGCGACGGACCGGCGGGGCGGACACCCGGACCACCTCGGCGAGGACCGAGGCCCGTTCGCCGACGACGAGGTCCGCGATGGGCACGAGGCGCGTCCCGTCGACGTACCGGCGCGGGTAGTGGGTGAGGAGGTCGAGGACCGAGCGGATCCCGAGGGCGTCGAGATCGCGCTCGGCGGCGGCGCCGACGCCGCGCAGTACCGTCACCGGCAACTCGGCCAGCTGGGCGAGCCTCCGCTCGGCCGGCCCGGCCCGTGGCGCGGTCCGCTGCGCCGGCCCTGTCACTCGATGGAGAACAGGTACGGGTAGAGCGGTTGGCCCCCGTGGTGGACCTCGCACTCCACGCCGGGCCGGTGGTCGCGGATCCACTCGGTGATCCGGCGGGTGTCCGCGGGGCCCGAGCCCTCACCCTCGATGATGGTGACGAGGTCGTGCTCGCCCGTCACGAGCAGGTCGAGCAGCGCGCACGACGCGCCCGCCAGCGACTCGTCGATCACCTCGATGCCGTCCCGGGAGAGGCCGAGCCAGTCCCCCTCGGCGATCTGCCCGGCCGGAGCGTCGGAGTCGCGGACGGCGCGTGTCACCTCGCCCGCGACGACGTTGCGTGCCGAGGTCTCCATCGCCTGCGCGTTGGCCTCGCCGTTCGCCTCCGGGTCGTAGGCGAGGAGCGCGGCGAATCCCTCGGCGATCGTCTCGCTCGGGACCACCCAGACCTTCTTGTGGGTGAGCTCGCCGACCCGGTCGGCAACCGGGCGGATGTTCCCGTTGTTGGGCAGGACGATGACCTCGTCGCACGGCAGCGCGTCGACCGCTTCGACCAGCTCGGCGATCGACGGGTTCATCGACTGGCCGCCTGCGATGAGCCGCTGGACGCCGAGCGAACGGAAGATGCGGCCGATGCCCTCCCCGCTCGCGACCGCGACGACGCCGGAGACCGGGGCGGGCCCGGGCCGCGTCTCGGACGGACCGCTGCCCGCGGTGCCGGCGCCCTCGCGCACCCATCGCTCCTCCTCGACCTCCTCGAGGAGGTCGGTGACCCGGATCGACCGGGGCCGGCCCGCGTCGAGCGAGGCCTCGATGGCTGCGCCGATGTCGTCGGTGTGGATGTGGCAGTTCCAGATACCCTCGCCGCCGACCACGACGATCGAATCCCCGATGCCCGCCCACACGTCCTTGAAGATCGGGATCGTCTCGTCGGGCGCCTCGAGCAGGTACATGACCTCGTAGCGGAGCCCGGCGAGCGCGGCGTCGGCCTCCGAGGCGGCGCCCTCGTGCACGGCCGTCGGACCCGCTCCCCACGCGCCCACCGGTGCGTCGGGGAGGGCGGGCGGCACGGGCATCGCGCGGCCGTCGAGGACGGAGAGCACCGCATCGAACAGCAGGAGGAAGCCAGATCCCCCGGCGTCCACCACCCCGGCCTGTTCGAGCGCTGGCAGCAGCTCGGGAGTCCGCGCGAGGGCGTCGGCCGCGCCACGACGCGAGGCCTCCGCGACCGCGAGGAGTGAGCCGCCCGCGTCGGCCTCACTGCGCGCGGCCTCCGCCGCGGCACGGGCCACGGTCAAGATGGTGCCCTCCACCGGGCGCATCACCGCCTCCCGGGCGAGCTTGTCGGCGATGGTCAGCGCCCGCGAGAAGTCCCGCGGGCCGGGTGCGCCGCTCGCGGTGCCGAACCCCTCTGCGATGCCGCGGAGCAGCTGGGAGAGGATGACCCCCGAATTGCCACGTGCGCCCATCAGCGAGCCGTGTGCGATGGCCTTGCAGGCCGTGGCCATGTCGTCCTTGCCACCGTCGGCGACGGCGTCGACGACCGACTCGAGGGTCAAGGCCATGTTGGTTCCCGTGTCGCCGTCGGGGACCGGATAGACGTTGAGGCGGTTGATGAGCTCCTGGTGGGAACGGAGGCCGTCCCGGAAGGTGGCGACGATCTCGCACACGTCCGCCACCTCGAGCGCGTCGGGGACCACCATGCGCTGGATGCTAACCTTTGCGACCTGCCTGCAGGACTTCCCTGCGGGAGTCCGGGAGGAAGTCGGAGCGCCATGGCGTCGGTGTGCGAGATCTGCGGCAAGAAGCCGTCGTTCGGGATGAACCTCAGCCACTCGCACCGTCGGACGAAGCGCCGGTGGAACCCCAACGTGCAGCGGGTGCGCGCACTCGTCGACGGGACGCCTCGGCGGATCAACGCCTGCACGTCGTGCATCCGCTCGAACAAGGTGACCAAGCGTCCGGTGCGCGACCGGACGAACTGAGCCACCCGCGCCCGACCCGGGTGGGACCGGGTCGCCCTCAGCTGCTGCCGACCTCGATCCCGTCGTGACCCGCGGGCAAGGGTGCTGCCTCCTGCCGCAGCACCGCCTCCTCCCCCCACGACCCGGCCTGGTCTCCCGCTGACCGGTCGCCCGCGCCCGGACCGTCCGCGCCTGCCGCCGGTGCCGAGCCGTCGAGCGGGATCCTGACCACGAAGGTGCCGCCGGGACCGGGCTCGACCGCGACGGTGCCGCCGTGGGCCTTCACGATCGCCGCCACGATGGCGAGACCCAGGCCCGCGCCGCCCGACGACCGAGCCCGCGAGCGGTCGGCCCGCGTGAACGGTTCGAAGATCCGGGCCGCGTCGGCCGGGTCGACGCCTTCCCCGTGGTCGTGCACCCGGACCACTCCGGCGCCCTGCTCGCTGCGGACCGTGATCTCGACCGGCGATCCGGCCGGGGTGTGCGTCCGCGCGTTGGCCAGCAGGTTGTCGACCACCTGACGGAGGCGGGGTGCGTCGCCGAGCACGCGGACGGGGCTCGGCGCGTCGACGTCGACCGGACGGTCCGGCGCGGTCACCGCGAGCGCGCCCACCGCACGGTGCACGACGTCGGCGAGGTCCACGTGCTCGAGGGCGAGCGGCCGCTCGTGGTCGAGCTGGGCGAGGAGGAAGAGGTCGTCGACGAGGACGCGCATCCTGGCGGCCTCGTCCTTGATGTTGCGCATCGACGTCGCGAGGTCGGCCGGTCGGTCGCGGACGCCGAGGTCGAAGAGCTCCGCGTACCCGAGGATCGAGGTCAGTGGGGTGCGCAGCTCGTGGCTCGCGTCGGCGAGGAACCGGCGGAGCCGCTCCTCGGAGGCCGTGCGCTCGGCGAAGGCCTCCTCGATCCCGTCGACCATCGTGTTGAACGCGGCCCCGAGCTGGCCGACCTCGGTCCCCTTGCCGGTCACCTCGACCCGCTGGGTGAGGTCGCCCTCCGCGATCCGGCCCGCCGTCGCGGTCATCGCCTCGAGCGGGCGCAGGTCCCGCCGGACCATCGCCCAGGCGAGGAGGCCGAGCCCGGCCAGGATCGCCGCCGAGACGACGAGCTCGACGAGGAGGAGGTGCCGCAAGGTGCTCTCGAGGTCGGTGAGGGGCTCCGCGATCACCACGACACCGCGCCCGCCGAGCAGCGGCTTGGCAACGGCCCGGTAGCCGACGCCGCCCGCGCCGCTGCTCGCGGTCGTGAAGTAGAGGTCCGCGCCGGCGGGCAGCCCCGAACCGGGCAGACGCGCCGGGATGGCCGGCGCGCTCGGCGCCTTGCCGCCGTACGAGAAGAAGAGGTGCGCCTCGACCTTGCCGCTCGCGCTGCGCAGCTCGCCGTAGACGCCCGGCGGCACGAGGACCGCCCGGTCCGGGCTGCGGCCGCTCCCGACCAGTCCGCCGCCGTTGCGGAAGACGTCGCGGGAGTCGACGCGTCCGGCATCCCCGCGGACGATCCGGCCCGGGGCGACGGTCACCCCGGGCGGGAGGGTCGACGGCGTTCCGGAAGTCCCGGCGGCAGGCGGTGCGGCCGGCACCTGGGGACCGAGGCCCGAGGACGAGAGGAGGGCGCGGTCGACCGGGAAGGCCGCCACCTCCAGCTGCTGGTCCACACGCGTGGTGAGGAAGGACCGCAGGGCGTTGTAGGTCACGACGTCCGAGATGAGGAGCCCCGCGGCCACGAGGGCCACGAGGAGGAGGCCGAGCCGGAGCCGCAGGGTCACGACGGGCGCTCCGGGAAGGGCCCCGGTCGGGCGGGGGTCGCCCGCATGCAGTAGCCCACGCCGCGGACGGTCCGGATCAACGGCGGCCCGAGCTGGTCCAGCTTCTTGCGCAGGTAGCTCACGTAGACCTCGACCATGTTGACCTTGCCCTCGAAGCCGTACGGCCAGACGCGGTCCCGGATCTGCGCCTTGGAGACGACCTGGCCCGCGTTCACCATGAGGTAGTGGAGGAGGCGGAACTCGGTGGGCGTGAGGTCGACGGCCGTCGCGCCACGCCAGACCTGGTGGCTGTCCGCGTCGAGCTCGACGTCGCCGACCGCGAGCCGGCCGTCCCCGTCGGTGCCTCCGGCGCGCCGGAGGATCGCCTCGATCCGCAGGAGCATCTCCTCCACGCTGAACGGCTTCGTCATGTAGTCGTCCGCCCCCGCGTCGAGCCCGCGGAGGCGGTCGTCGAGGTCCGTCCGGGCGGTGAGGAAGAGGACCGGCGTCGGCAGGGAGGGCCGCTCCCACCCCATGTGCTCGAGCACCTCGAACCCGTCGAGGTCGGGCAGCATCACGTCGAGGACCACCAGGTGCGGGCGGAAGGTGCGGAGCGCGTCGAGCGCGGCCGTGCCGCTGTGGGCGACCTCGACCGTCGCGCCCTGGAGGCGGAGCGCCATCGACACGAGGTCGGTGATGCTCGGCTCGTCGTCGACGACCAGGATCCGATGCCCGTCTACTGCCACCACACCTCCGCGTGCCCGTCCCGCGCACACCGGGCCGCCACCCGGGCGGCGGGCCCGGCCATCCATGGTGCACACCGTTCCTGAGCGTTCGCTGTGAAGCGCCGGCGGGTGCTCAGAAGCGGTGGCGCCAGCCCGAGGGCCGGACCGCACGCCCGGCGAGGGCGAGCCCCCCGGGAGCGCCGGTGCACCGACCGACCTCGACGGGCGGGCGCAGCCCCACCTCGGCGAACGCGTCGACCAGCCGCTCCGGCGCGCCGGTCGTGAGGATCAGCTCGTAGTCCTCGCCGCCGTCGAGCGCCTCCTCGAGGGTCGCACCTGCGGCGACCGGCACCTCGTCGAGCGCGACCCCGACGCCCGAGTCCTCCGCCACGTGGGCGAGGTCGGCGAGGAAGCCGTCCGAGACGTCGATCGCGGCCGTCGCGCCGGCGAGCCGCGCTGTGCGCCCCTCGGTGAGCCGGGCGAGCGGCCGTCGGTGACGCGCCGCGAGCGCGGCGTTCCCGGCTCCGAGGGGGGCGCCCACTCGGAGGAGCCGGAGGCCGGCGGCCGAGGCGCCGAGGGGACCGGTCACGAAGACGGTGTCGCCGGCGCGCGCACCCGACCGCAGGAGGGGGCCGGTGTCGCGATCGCCGGTGAGCGCGCCGAGGACGGTCGCGGTGACCACGAGCACCGCGCCACGCGAGAGGTCGCCGCCGACCACCGGGCACGCCGCCTCCCGCGCCGCCTGTGCGAGCCCCTCGCCCAGTCCGTCGAGATCGCTCCCCTCGGGCGCGGCGACCGCCACCACCGCACAGGCCGGCGAGGCGCCCATCGCCGCGAGGTCGGAGAGGGAGGCCATGAGGGCCTTGTAGCCGATGTCGGCCGGGCCCGAGAGCCCGACCTCGACGTGGACCCCCTCCACCACCGAGTCGGTGGCGACCACCACCCGGCCGGCGTCGACCACGACCACGGCCGCGTCGTCGCCGATCCAGATCTCCCCCGGCCGGGGCACTGCCCCGTCCGGAGCGGTCCGGGCCGCCGACTCGAAGGCCGCCCGCAGCCGGCCGATCACGGCGAACTCGTCGTCGGCGCCGGCATCGGCCCTGCTCGCAGGCGCGGGCTTGGGAGCGTCCACCGCCCCTGCCTACCATGGTCGGCGAAGGCCCCAACTACAATCGTTCGCCGACCGGAGCAACCCCCGACGCGCAAGGCGGGACCCCTCGTCGGGGCCGTGCCGGCCACCCGAGGAGGAGATCGCAGCCCATGCCGCCCACGGAACAGCCGCCAACCGAGCACAAGCAGCTGATCGCCTGGGTGGACGAGATCGCCGCCCTCACCAAGCCCGACGCCGTCGAGTGGTGTGACGGCTCGGCCGAGGAGTACGACCGCCTCTGCCAGCTGCTCGTCGACCATGGCACCTTCACGAAGCTGTCGGAGGCCAAGCGGCCCAACAGCTACTGGTCGCACTCCGACCCCGGCGACGTCGCCCGGGTCGAGGACCGGACCTTCATCTGCTCGGCCAAGGAGACCGACGCCGGGCCCACCAACAACTGGCGGGACCCCGCCGAGATGCGCGCCACCCTCACCGGCCTCTTCGACGGTTCGATGCGCGGACGGACCATGTACGTGGTCCCCTTCTCGATGGGGCCGCTCGGCTCGTCGATCGCCCACGTCGGGGTCCAGTGCACCGACTCCGCATACGTCGCGGTCTCCATGCGGATCATGACGAGGATGGGGCGCGGGGCGCTCGAGGTCCTCGGCACCGACGGCGAGTTCGTGCCGTGCCTCCACTCGGTCGGGGCGCCGCTCGCCGAGGGCGAGGCCGACTCGCCATGGCCGTGCAATCCCGACAACAAGTACATCGTCCACTACCCCGAGACCCGGGAGATCTGGTCGTTCGGCTCCGGCTACGGCGGCAACGCCCTCCTGGGCAAGAAGTGCTTCGCGCTGCGCATCGCCTCGGTGATGGCCCGCGACGACCGCTGGCTCGCCGAGCACATGCTCATCCTCAAGCTCACCTCGCCGGCCGGTGAGACCCGCTACGTGACCGGGGCCTTCCCCTCGGCGTGCGGCAAGACCAACCTCGCGATGCTGATCCCCACCCTGCCGGGGTGGAAGGTCGAGACCGTGGGGGACGACATCTGCTGGATGAAGTTCGGTGCCGACGGGCGCCTGCACGCCATCAACCCCGAGGCCGGCTTCTTCGGCGTGGCGCCGGGCACCAACAGCCACACCAACCCGAACGCCATGCTCACCATGGAGGGGAACACGATCTTCACCAACACCGCGCTCACCGACGACGGTGACGTCTGGTGGGAGGGCATGACCGACGAGACGCCCGCGCACCTCACCTCGTGGAAGGGAGAGGAGTGGACGCCCGACGCAGGCGTGCCCGCCGCCCATCCGAACGCACGGTTCACCGTCCCGGCGGCGCAGGACCCGGCCATCGCGTCGGAGTGGGAGGACCCCGCCGGCGTGCCCATCGACGCCATCCTCTTCGGCGGGCGGCGCGCCTCGGTCGTCCCGCTCGTCTTCCAGTCGCGCGACTGGCAGCACGGCGTCTTCCTCGGCTCGATCATGGCCTCCGAGACGACCGCGGCCGCGGCCGGGGCGGTCGGCAACCTGCGCCGCGACCCCTTCGCCATGCTCCCCTTCTGCGGCTACAACATGGCCGACTACTTCGCGCACTGGCTCGAGATCGGCGCGTCCGCGGACCCCGAGAAGCTGCCGAAGATCTTCTACGTCAACTGGTTCCGCAAGGACGACGAGGGACGGTGGCTCTGGCCGGGGTACGGCGAGAACTCCCGCGTCCTCGAGTGGGTCTTCGAGCGGGTGAGCGGGACGGGCGGCGCGGTCGAGAGCCCCATCGGGCTCGTCCCCGCTCCCGGCGCGATCGACACGGACGGGCTCGCGGTCTCCGAGGACGACATGGCGAAGCTGCTCGACGTCGATCCCGACGAGTGGCGGGCCGAGGTGCCGCGCATCCGGGAGCACTTCGCCCTCTTCGGCGATGCACTGCCCGCCGAGCTCAACTCGGAGGTCGACCGTCTCGAGGAGCTGCTGGGCTGAACCGCCGGAGCGTCCGGCGCGACCGCATGTAGGAGAGCGCGCCGGCCGCCGCGGCGAGGGCCATCACGAGGTTCCCGGCAGGGACCGACAGCGAGAGCACGACGCCCCCGAGCGAGCCGAGCACCCAGACGAGCTGGAACAACGTCTCGAACCGCGCGAAGGCGCGCCCCTGGTCGAGCTCGCGCACGTGCTGCTGGACCAGCGCGTCGAATGAGGGCTTGGCGACCGCGCCGGCCGCGCCGACCGCGAACGCGACGAAGGCGAGGTACCAGCGCCCCGTCACGTACGCACCGATCCCCGTCACGCCCGCGACCAGCCAGAGGACGGCGGTGAGCATCTGCTGCTCACTCAGGAAGCGCCGGATCCAGGCGACGGAGAGCACGCCGGCGAGTGCGCCGGCGGTCAGCGTGCCGAGTAGGAGCCCGAACCACCAGGTCGCCGCGTCCTGGCGGCGGAGGCCGAACGCGAGCAGGAAGGTGAGGAACCCGACCAACCACTTCAGGTCCGACATCGGGACGAGCGCGAGCCGCACCTCGGGACCTGCGATCGGGCGCAGAGCGGCGAGATCTTCCTCGTCGCCGGCCCACTGCTCGTGCAGGTCCGGGGCGAGCACGACCCGCCCGGGGACGGCGACCTTCGCGACCGGCGTCGGGGCGTGCCGTCTGCGGCGGACCGGCAGTCGCGCGCCCGCCGCGGTCGCCGCGGCGAAGACGGCCACGTCCGCCCAGAGCACCGCGCCCGCGCCCGCCAGCTTCAAGATCGCGACCGCCGGCACGGCGAAGACGAACCCCGCGAGCGAGGCGAGGAGCCCGAGGCGCGCGTTGAGGGTCGCGAGGTCCGCCTCGTGCTTGACCGGACCGCCTCCGGGCTCCTGCACGTCGACGACGGGCGTGCCGTACGGCGGGGTCGGAGGTCGGATCTCCATCGGAGCCGCATCGGTCTCCGCCCCGCGGACCACCGCACCGTCTCGCCCGTCCTCACCGGCGCCGTCGGCACGGCCCTCCCCGAGGTCGAGCATGCCGAGCGCGGCCATCTCGGGGACGAGCGCACCTTTGGTGACCAGGTACACCTTCGAGAGCACCAGCATCACGAAGGCTTCGGGGAAGAGCAGCAGGGAGTGGATGTCACGTGCGACGAACGGGCAGAGGACCGCGCGGCCGAGGGCGGACGCGACGACCATCGCCCGCCGCGCGCCGCGGCTCCGGTCGATGAGCGGGCCGAGCGCGGGAGCCACCACGGCGAAGGGACCCATGGTGAGCAGCAGGTAGAGCAGCACCTTGTCCTTGGCCGCGGTCGGGGAGATCGAGAAGAAGAGCGAGCCGGCCAGGGAGACCGCGAACATGGTGTCGCCGGCGGTCATGAGCACGTGGGTCAACGCGAGCCGGCCGAACGGTCGGCGCTGATCGAACAGGTCGGCGAGCGCCGACCGCACGAGGCGCTGGAACCGGTCGCGTCGTTCCCGTACGCCCACGCCCGCATGGTACGCGGCACCGACCAGGCGGTTCGCCTACCCTGACCACCGACGCCCACCGCCCAACGGATCGAGGAGCGGCCGATGCCCGTGCGTGCCTACGTGCTCATCCAGACCGAGGTCGGCAAAGCGGCCACCGTGGCCCGCAGCGTGACCGCGCTCGAGGGCGTGGTCGCCGCCGAGGGGGTCACGGGCCCCTACGACGTGATCGTCCGGGCCGAGGCGGCCACCGTCGACGAGCTCGGCCAGATGGTGGTCGGGCGCATCCAGCTCATCGACGGGATCACCCGCACCGTCACCTGCCCGGTCGTCAACCTCTGATCGGCCCGGGGTGGCCTCGGCCCGCGCGCGCCGGCGCCTCCTGACCCCTCAGCGGATCGCGCCCGAGTCCCGCAGCCCGGCGACCTCCGCCGCGTCGAGACCCCAATCGGCGAGCGCCTCGTCCGCGTGCTGGCCGGGATTGGGCGGCGGGCAGCGGATCGAGCCGGGGGTGCGGTCGAAGCGCGGTGCCGGTGCCGGCTGCACGACGCCCGCCACCTCGGTGAAGGTGCGGCGCGCCCGGTTGTGCGGATGGTCGGGCGCCTCGGCCGGCGAGAGCACGGGGGCGGCGCAGGCGTCGCTGCCCTCGAAGACCTTCGCCCACTCGTCGCGGCTCCTCGTCGCGAAGATCGCGGCGAACCGCTCCTTCATCTCCGGCCAGCGGTCGCGGTCGTTCTGATCCGGGAGCTCCTCGCCGGCGAGCCCGAGGCGGTCGAGCAGCTCGGCGTAGAACTGCGGCTCGATGGCCCCCACGCTCATGTAGCCGCCGTCCGAGGTCTCGTAGACCTCGTAGAAGTGGGCGCCGGTGTCGAGCATGTTGACCCCGCGCTCGTCCTTCCAGATCCCCGCGGCGCGCAGCGTGTACGTCATGGTCATCAGCGCAGCCGCGCCGTCGACCATCGCGGCGTCGACCACCTGACCCTCGCCGGTGGCCCGCGCGTGGAGCATCGCCGCGCACATCCCGAAGGCGAGCAGCATCCCGCCCCCGCCGAAGTCGCCGACGAGGTTGAGCGGCGGCACCGGGCGCTCGCCGGCCCGGCCGATCGGCTCGAGCGCACCGGCGATCGAGATGTAGTCGATGTCGTGCCCGGCCGCGGTCGCCATCGGCCCCTCCTGCCCCCACCCGGTCATCCGCCCGTAGACGAGGCGCGGGTTGCGGGCGTGGCACGCGTCGGGCCCGACCCCGAGCCGCTCGGCCACCCCGGGCCGGAAGCCCTCCATCAGCCCGTCGGCGCGCTCGACGAGGCGCAGGACGAGCGCGACCCCGTCGGGGTGCTTGAGGTCGACGGCAACCGACCGGCGGCCGCGGTTCATGAGGTCGACGTGGGCCTCCTGGTGGGGCGGGTAGGTGGCGCGCTCGGAGCGGTCGACCCGGATGATGTCGGCCCCGGCGTCCGCGAGCATCATCCCCGCAAAGGGCGCAGGCCCGATGCCGGCGAGCTCGACGATCCGGACGCCTTCGAGCGGCCCGCTCACGGCCTCCTCCCGCGGCGCGCGGCGATCGGCCGGGAGGCCGGAGGGCGGCGGTGGCTGGCTGCGTTGGTCATGGCGGGATGGTGGCCGCGACGCGGGAGGGGGGTCAAATGCCCGCTGCCCCGGCGCTGCCCGGTCGGGTGCCCCTGCGCGGTTCCGCCGAGGGCACGACCCGTGCGACCACACCGGTCTCGACGTCGTAGCGCCAGCCCTCGACCGCGACGGACGCTGGCAGGAGCGGGCAGGCGCGCACCGCCTCGACGTCGGCGCGCAGCGCACGGTCGGGGTCCGGCATGGCGAGGAACTCCCACCCCGCGGGGTCCGGCACACCGGATGCGGCGAGCGACGACCGGACCTCCTCGTCGGTGCGGTCGGCGAGCGCGCACCCGGTGTGCTGCATCACCGCGACCGCGCAGACGTCGAGGAAGTGCGTGGCGAGGACGAGCGAGCGGAGCACGTCGGGGGTCACGCGTGCACCCGCGTTGCGGAGGATCTTGGCGTCGCCGGGCTGCAGTCCCAGCATGGTGAGCGGCTCGATCCGGCTGTCCATGCAGGTGACGAGTGCAAAACCCGCGGCTGCGACGGGGGGGGTCCCCTGCAGCGAGAAGGTGGTGGCGTAGCGCCGGTTGGCCTCGAGGAGTTCGATGAACATGCGCAGAGCATCGCAGAGCGTCCGGCGCGCCCGCCGGTCGGCGCCGGGCCGGGCCACTACCGTGCGCACCGAGGGCCGCCCCGGCCCGGCGAGGAGCGGCACGGTGCGAGAGGTCCGGCACGCCACCGGCCCGGGACGGGTCAACCTGATCGGCGACCACACCGACTACAACCTCGGCCTCGCCCTGCCGATCGCCATCGACCTCGGTGTCCGAGTCGAGCTCCTCCCCACCGACCGCCCGGTCCTCGACGTCGTCTCGACGACCTTCGGCGAGGCGCGCCTCGACCTCGCGCCACTCGGCGAACCCGGAGTGGTCGGCTCCATCGAGCCGGCCTGGCTGCGGCTCGTGGCGGGCGCGATCGTGGCGAGCGGGCGACCGACCGGCGGTGCCTTGCGGATCGACGGCGACCTCCCGGTCGGCGCCGGTCTCTCGTCGAGCGCCGCCCTCTGCACCGCGCTCGACGAGGTGGTCTGCGGGAGCGGCTCGGTCCTCGAGGTCGCCCGCCGGTGCCAGCAGGCGGAGCACCTGGCCGGCGTCCCCGTCGGCATGCTCGACCCGCTGGTCTGCGCGGGCGGGCGCCGCGGCTGCGCGCTGCTCGTCGACGCCGCGACCGACGCGACGACGCCCGTGCCCTTGCCCGTCGACCTCTCCGTCGTGGTGGTCGACTCGGGAATCGCCCGTGACCTGCGGGACACCCCCTACGCGACCCGGGTCGAGGAGTGCCGACGGGCGGCCGCCTCGATCGGACCGCTCGGCGCTGCGTCGGAGGCGGACGTCGCGAGCCTCCGCGATCCCGTGCTCCGCGCCCGTGCGCGGCACGTGGTGAGCGAGTGCGCCCGGGTGCGGGCTTTCGTCGAGGCGGTGGCGGCGGACGACCTCCCTTCGGCCGGTGTGTCCATGCTCGAGAGCCACCGGAGCCTCGCAGGCGACTATGCGGTCTCGACGCCTGCACTCGATGCGCTGGTCGGCGCCCTCGGCGCGTCCGACGGCGTCTACGGCGCCCGGATCACCGGGGCCGGCTTCGGCGGCTCGGTCGTCGCGCTCTGCCGTCCCGACGTCGACCCGGCCGGTCTGTTCGGTGCGGCCGGTCTGTCCGGTCCGCCACCGCGGTGGTGGCGGGTGGCGCCGGCTGACGGGACGGTGACCGCCCGAGGGCGCGGCTAGCGACCCTCGCTCCCCGGCTCCTCCGGCCGATCCGGCGGTCCGATGCGCCGGGCGAGGATGCGCGCGAGCACCTCCGGCTTCCGCACGTCGTCGATGATCCGGACGTCTTCGTCCCGGTCGTCCTCGTCGGCCACGAGGGTGAGCTCGAGACGGCCAGTGCCGACCAGCCGGCGGAACGCGGACCGGACGACGGTCACCGCCTCGATGTCGCAGAGCCGCAGCTCCCAGTCGCGTTCGACCAGCACGCCCCAGTGGCCGATCAGCCGGACGGTGGTCACGAAGAGGCCCGTCCGCCACCACCGCGCGCCGCGCACCGCAAGCCACAGGCACGGCACGGCGACGACGGCCCCTTCCACCCAGTGCAACGTGACCGAGGTGTGCGGGATGCCGACGTCGAGCGCGATCCCGATCCCGATCACGACCACGGCGACCGCAAGCGGCGCGGAGAGGTACGACCAGTGCGGCCTGACGTCGACCAGGACCTCCTCGTCCGGCAGCGTGCGGAGCCGGTGGACGGCCAAGGGGCGTCAGCCCAGCTTGCCGGCGATCGACCCCGCGGACCGCAGGACCGTCCCGTCGGCGCCCGACGCGGAGTACGCGTGGGTGGGCCGGGCGCGCGCCTCGTCGAGGAGGTCCGAGAGCAGCGCCGCGAAGGGCACCGGCGGCGCGACCCACAGGTAGCGGGCGAGCGAGCCCGGGATCGTGTTGAGCTCGTTGACGACGAAGGTCGAACCGTTCGAGAGGAAGTCGAGGCGCGCGACGCCGCGGACCTGCGCGAGTGCGGCGATCGTCTCGGCCGCGCCGCGCAGCCCCTTTTCGAGATCGGAGTCGACCGCGGCAGGGAGCTCGCGTGGCGCGCCCGCCATGCCCTCGCCCGCCACGTACTTGTCGCGGTAGTCGAGGATGTCGCCGGACGCCCCGGTCCGGAGGGGCCGTTCGATCGCCGACAGCTCGAACGACGGCCAGGTCCGCACCGCGAGCTGCAGGTCGCCGAGGTCCGGCCGGTAGGGTTCGACCACCGCCCCGAACCGGAGATGCGGGTTCGCGGCGAGCCTGGCCTGCGCGGTCCCGTAGTCCGAGACCACGTCGATGCCGATCGACGAGCCGCCGAAGCGGGGCTTCACGATGTAGGGGCCTTCGAAGTCCGGCGGTTCCGCCCCGGGCGCCAGCAGCACCCGCGGCAGGGTGGGCAGGCCGGCCGCCGCGATGCACGCCCCGAAGGCGAGCTTGTCCATCCCGAGCGCGGCGCCGGCGACGGTGGGTCCCGCGTAGCGCACGCCGGCGAGGTCGAGGGCGGCCTGGAGCGTCCCGTCCTCGCCCGGCCCACCGTGGCAGCAGAGGATCGCCGCGTCGAGCTCGAGCGCGCGGGCGCGGGCGAGGCGACCGCCCTGCTCGAGAAAGCCGCCGCCCGCGGCCGCCACGAGCTGCAGCTCGCGGGCGCCCCGGGGCACCCCCTCGACGAACGCCTCGGCTTCGAGCCCCGGGTCGACCTGGTACCAGTCGCCCGCCTTCGACCAGAACAGCGCGCGCACCGGTCCTGCCTGCGCGTCGCGGAGCCCGCGCGCCGCCTGGAGGCCGGTCAGCACGCTCACGTCGTGCTCCGGGGAGGGACCTCCGAAGATCACGGCGACGTCGGGCACGGGGACGGTCTCCTCGGGTCGGATCGGTGAACAGGAGTGGCCGGCGCGCCGGTGCCGGCGGCTCGACGGCTCAAGGGTAGTGGTCCGGCAGATCGTTCTCGTACAGCACCGCGTCGCCGTCCGCTCACGTGGTCCCGGACCCACGCGACGGCGCTGTCACGGTCGTCGACGCAGATCACCGACGGCCCGCTGCCGGGCCCACCGTCCGACGCGAGCCCGGCGAGGAGGGCGCGCCGGTTGGTCCGCCCGACGACGACGACGTCGGTCGGCGACATGGGCCGCCGCAGCGGCGAAGCGGCGGTTCTCCTCGGCCTGACGCCGCCCGAGCTCGACCATCCCCGGGGTAACGACGATCCGGCGGGTGGCATCGCCCCGTCCCTCGACGCCGGAGGGCACCGCCGCCGCGAGCGCGGCGAGCGCCTCGCGCGCCCGGCGGGGTTCGCGTTGTAGGTGTCGTCCACGACGACAGCGCCCGTCCCGCCGATGACCTGCTGCAGCCGGTGGTCGGCACCGTGCAACCCCCGGAGGCGGCCGACGACCACGACCGGCTCGATCCCGAGCGCGAGGGCGGCGCCGATCGCACACGCGAGGTTCGACGGTTGGACCCCGCTCGGGAGCTCGACCTGCTCGGCCACCGGCTCACCGCCGATCCTGACGGTGGCGGCGGATCCGCCGGCCTCCCGCTCCACGCACACGTCGGCGTCGTGGTCGTGTGCGGAGCAGCGAACGACCCGTTTCCCCGCACCGGCGGCTCGGCCGGCCACCGCAGCCAGGCGCTCGTCGTCGACCGCGAGCACGACGGACGGGGCACGCTCGAGGATCTCGGACTTGGCCGCCACGATGCGGTCCTCCGTGCCGAACCGCTCGAGGTGCACGGGACCGATCGCGGTGATCACCGATACGTCCGGCGGGCACCACCGGCAGAGCTTGGCGATCTCGCCGGGCCCGTAGGTGCCCATCTCGGCGACGAAGACCTCGGTCCCCTCGGCGAGGTGCTCGTTGATCGCGCGGGCGAGACCGGCGCGGTTGTTGTAGCTCGCCGGCGTCGCCACGACCGTCCGGGAACCCGCGACGAGCTGGGTGATGTGGCCCTTGGTCGACGTCTTGCCGTAGGAGCCGGTCACACCCACGACGGTCGGCGCGACCGCGGCCAGCCGCCGCGCCGCCCGGGCCACGTAGCGACCGGTCAGCGCGTGCTCGAGGGGTGCGGTCAGCGCGCACGCGAGATCGACGAGCACCGGCACCACGACCACCGCGACCACCGCGAAGGCCGAGACCGGCCCGAGGAGCGCTCCCGCCCCGACGACGAGGACGAGGAGGAGCGCCGTGACGGCGGCGAGCGTCCGCAGCCGGCGGGTCCAGGCGAGCGCCGACGTCCTGCCGCGCAGGGCGAGGCCGAACGGTCCGGCGGCGGCGGCGGCGGCGGTCACGAGGCCGAACAGGGGCCACCTGAACGAGAGACCGACCGCGGCGAGGGCCACGGCCGCGATCGCGGCATTCGACGGCGACGAGCGCCACCAGCGGAGCGCGAAGAGGGAGACCGAACCGGCGAGGTAGTGCTCGCGCTGGGCGACCCGCAGCCACCGGACGCCGGAGGCGCCGGAGGCGAGGAGGCACGCCGCGGTCGTCACCCACGCCTCGCTCCCGTGCAGGCGCGGGGGCCCAGCGGTCGCGACGAGTGCGACCATCGCATGGACGGCGGCGCTCACCGGCATCCGCTCGCCGATCCTGCGGGGCCGGCGACGATGCGCCGGAGCGCATCGGGCGCCTCGGTCGGGACGAGGTGTCCGACGTCCGGGAGGACGGCGAGCCGGGCGTTGTCGAAGTACGCGACCGAGCGCTCCGCCACCTCGAGCGGCGCCTCGGTGTCCGCCGAGCCCCAGAGGAGGTCGACCGGGCAGCGCACCGCGGCCATCGGCTCCTCGTACCGCTCGTTGACCAACCGGACGAACACCGAGCGCATGACCCCCTCTGCCGCCCGGTAGTCCGGCGAGCCGTAGCGCTCGCGCAGGGCGTCGAGGCGGGTCTCGCCGACGAGGCCGAGCCGGCGGAGCACGCGCACGGCTCGGTATGCCATCGGCGGACGGCGCCGGCGGCCCGCGCGGTCGAGAAGCGGTACGCCGGTGAGGACGAGCCGCTCGACCCGGTCGGGAGCGAGCGCGGCGAGGTGGAGCGCGACCCTGCCGCCGAAGGAGTGGCCGACGAGCACGAACTGCTCCGCGAGCGTGGCGGGATCCTCGAGGAGCGGCACGAGCGCCCGGGCGTACTCGGCCGAGCCCCAGGTGTCGGGCGGCGGCGGCGCGGCGCCGAAGCCCGGGAGGTCCGGTGCGAGCACCGCCGGCCCGGCCTCCGGCCGGTCGAACGCCCTCGAGAAGTCGTCGTGCGTGCGCCGCCATCCGTGCAGCGCGAGGACGCTCGGGGTGTCCTGGCCCCAGACGTCGCCGAAGATCCGGCCCTCGGCGAACGACTTCAGCACCGGCCTACCCTACCGATCACCCCCTGCCTGGCGGCGCACCCGTGCGGGGCAGGTGGGGCCGGCCGGGTGGGGCATCCCCTCGCGGCACGGCGGGCGGCACGGCCGGCGGCACGGGCACCGTCACGGTCGCCGGGACACCCGACCGGTAGCGTCGCGCGGCGTGTCCGGCGACCCCGAACCCGTCGATCTCGCCACCGCCGCGCTCACCCCTTCCCAGCAGCACGCGGTCGAGCTCGCTGCGCCCTCGGTCTGCGTCGTCGCCGGCGCCGGCTCCGGAAAGACCCGCGTGCTCACCTTGCGGGTCGCCCGCAGGATCCGGGACGGCTCGGCGGAGGCCGATCACGTGACCGTCTGCACCTTCACCCGTCGGGCGGCCGGCGAACTGCGCGACCGCCTCCGGCAGTACGGGGTCGCGGTCTCCGGTGCGGGCCGTCGCGGGGAGCCCCCGACGCCGGGGGTCCGCGCCGGTACGCTCCACCAGCTCGCGCTCGCACTGCTGCGAAGGAGGGCGGCCGACACCGGCGCTCCGCCCCCGGTCGTCTCGGAGCACCGGGTCGGACTCCTCGCACCGCTCTGCGCCGGTCCCGGCGCCGCGCGCTCGGCCGATCTCGAGATCGGCTGGGCGAAGGCACGCGGCGAGTCGCCCACCACCTACGCGGCCGCGGCGGTCGCGGCCGGCCGCCTCTCCGCCGGGCGGGCCGTCGAGGTCGGCGCCGTCTTCGCCGCGTACGAGCAGGCGCTGCTCCGACGCGGTGCGCTCGACTTCGACGACGTGCTGCTGCGCGCCACCGACCTCCTGCTCGTCGACGACGGAGTGGCGGAACGGGCACGCTGGCGGCACCGCCACCTCTTCGTCGACGAGTTCCAGGACGTCAACCCGGCGCAGTTCGGCCTCCTCACCGCGCTGTGGGGGGAGCGGCCCGACCTCTGCGCGGTCGGCGACCCCAACCAGGCGGTCTACGGCTGGAACGGCGCCGACCCCGGACTGCTCGCGAAGCTGCCCGGGCTCGTCGACGGCATGCAGGTCGTGCACCTCGCGTCGAACCACCGTTGCACGCCGCAGGTGGTGGCTGCGGCGACGGCCGCGCTCGGACGCACCTCCGTCCCACCGCCCCGCTCGGCCACCACCGCCGGGCCGCGCCCCATCGTCACCGCGTTCGACGACGAGGTGGCCGAGGCCGAGGCCGTCGCCGCCCAGCTCCTCGAGCACGTGGGGGCGGGCGAGCGGTGGTCGGACCTGGCCGTGCTGGCCCGCACCAACGACCAGCTCGCAGGCGTCCGAGCCGCCCTGCAGCGTGCGGGGATCCCGTGCCGGCTCGCGCCGGGCCCCGAGTCGTCCGATGCGGGAGCGGCACACGACGGGGCGGTCGAGCTCGCGACGTTCCACCGCGCGAAGGGCCTCGAGTGGCCGTCGGTCTGGGTGGTCGGGGTCGAGGACGGGCTCGTGCCGATCGTCCACGCGACCGCCGGCGACGCACTCGCCGAGGAACGGCGCCTGCTCTACGTCGCCCTCACCCGTGCATCGCGCCGTCTGCGGTGCTCGTGGGCGCGCACGAGGACCACGGCCGGCGGACGCACCGTCGAGCGGTCGCCCTCGCCGTGGCTGGCGGCCATCGCGCGGGAGTCGGCCACGGGCAACGGTCGGGTCGTCCGGACCGACGCCGCGACACGGATCGCCGGTCTGCGCGCCACCCTCGGGCGCTGACCGGCCCCGCGCCGGGCGCGGGGCCGCGTGGAGATCAGGGGAAGAGGCCGGTGGTCAGTGGTCCCGAGCTGAAGAAGCTCACCCCTACGCCGGTCGAGGACGACCCGCCGCTTGACAACCCGTTGAACAGCGGGCCGCCCGGACCGCCCGCGGCACTGCCGTCGAACGGCGCGTCACCGAAGGCGAAGACCCCGCCGTCACCGCCGGCCATCCAGTAGCCGTTGCCGTCGGGGCTCGCGGTGATGCCGACCATGGGGCTCGCGAGGACGAGTGAACCGGTCGAGCCGTGGAATCCGGCGTCGCCGAAGCTGAAGACGCCCCCGTCGGACGCCGCCAGCCAGTACCCGTGGCCGTCGGGCGATGCTGCCATCCCGACCACCGGCTGGTTGAGCACGAGCGCGCCGGTCGAGCCATAGAAGCCGGCGTCGCCGAAGGCGAAGATGCCGCCGTCCGCGGCGACCAGCCAGTAGCCGTGGCCGTCGGGGGTCGGGGCCATGCCGACGATGGGCTGGTTGAGCCGGAGGCCACCGGTCGAGCCGTAGAACGCCGCGTCACCGAAGGCGAAGATCCCGCCGTCGGACGCGACGAGCCAGTAGCCCTGCCCGTCGGGGGTCGGGGCCATGCCCGCGATGGGCTCGTTGAGCGGGTGGCCGCCCATCGACCCGTCATAGGGCGCGTCGCCGAAGGCGAAGATCCCGCCGTCCGAGGCGGCCATCCAGTAGCCGGCACTCGTCGGTGTCGGCGCCGCCGAGACGATCGGCTGGTTCAACTGGGTGAGCCCCAGCATCCCGAGGTAGTCGAGGTACTCGTCGTTGCCGAAGGCCGAGAGGCTCCCGTCGGGACCGTAGAGGTAGTACCCCTGGCCCGGCGGCCCCGGGAGCGCGCCGAACGCCGCGGTCCCGAAGGCGAAGGCCGGGAAGGTGTTCGGCGTTGCGCCGAGCTCGATGCAGTCGAACTGCAGTGCGACCGAGGTCGGCTGGCCCGTCGGGCCGAGGGCGAACTGGTCGACCTGCACCGCCGAGAACGATCCCTGCCCGCTGCAGGTGGTGGTCCCGGTGAGCGACGTCTGGTCGGTGTAGGTCCTGCCGGGTGTGATCGGCCCGTTGCCGGTCAGCTGCAACGTCGTGCCCGGCCAGGTGAGCGTGAGCAGGTCGTTCGACGCCGGGTCGTAGCTCGCCTGCACCGACGTGTACGAGTTCGCCGAGAAGAGCTGCAGGGGACTCTGCAACTGGATGGACGGCGAGAGGTTGAGCGACCACTCGTTGACGAGGTTCAGGGGCGCGACGTGGGCGACGATGCCGGCATCCGGCAGTGTCGTCGCGCCGGCGGGCGTGGCACCGAGTGCCACCGTCATGAGCCCGAAGGCGACCGTGGCCGCGGATGCCGCCACGGCCGGGGCGTTGCGACGAGGTCCCGGCCGCGTCACCGCGTCATCCCGACGACGCCCGATGCACCGACGCCACCGAGGCTCCCGTCGAAGGATGCGTCGCCGAAGGCGAAGATCCCGCCGTCACCGGCGGCCATCCAGTAGCCGCGGCCGTCCGGGGAGGAGAGCATGCTCACGATCGGGCTATTGAGCGTGAGGCCCCCGGTCGAGCCGTAGAAGCCGGCGTCGCCGAAGGAGAACACGCCTCCGTCGGAGGCGACGAACCAGTAGCCCCGGCCGTCGGGGGTCGGCGCCATGCCGACCACCGGCTGGTTGAGCGTGAGCGCGCCGGTCGAGCCGTAGAAGCCGGCGTCGCCGAATGCGAAGATGCCGCCGTCGGACGCGACGAGCCAGTAGCCCCGGCCGTCGGGGGTCGAGGCCATGCCCACGATCGGCCGGTTGAGGCGCAGGCTCCCGGTCGAGCCGTAGAAGCCGGCATCGCCGTAGGCGAAGATGCCCCCGTCCGAGGCGACGAACCAGTAGCCCTGCCCGTCGGGGGTCGGCGCCATGCCGACCACCGGCTGGTTCAGCCGGAGGGCGCCGGTGGAGCCGAAGAAGCCGGCGTCGCCGAGCGCGAAGACCCCGCCGTCGCCCGCGACCATCCAGTAGCCGCCGCCGTCCGGAGTGGTCGCCATGCCGACCACCGGCTGGTTGAGCTGGAGCGTGCTCACATCGCCGAGGTAGCCGAGGAAGCCGTCGTTCCCGAACGATGCGAGCGAGCCGTCGTTCGCGTAGAGCTCATATCCGGCACCCGGCGTCGTCGGGACCGCCTGGTACGCGTACCAACCGATTGCGGCGTATGTCCCGTCGAACGTCGCGCACGCGAACTTGAGGGCGAGCGAGAGGACGGTGCCGGACGGTCCGACGACGAGCTGGTCGATCTCGGCCAGCACCACTCCGCCGCCGGCGTTGCACGACGGGTTGGTCGAGATCTGGATCCCGCCCTGCGAGTAGACGCCGCCCGCGCCGAGCCCCCCGACGCCGGCGATCGTCGCCGAGCCGCCCGACCACGATGCGACGAGCGTCCCTGCCGCCGGGGCGAACGACACCGAGAGGCCCGAGGTCACGGTCGAGGCCTGCGGCTTCGACGAGCTCTGGCTGCCCGACTCGAGGAAGAGCTGGGTGAGCGGCGGCGCGACCGATGCCACGTGACCGGCGCCCGTGGAGGCCGCCGGGTGCGGTGCGGAGAGGTGGCTCCCGCGGATCAGGCGCGCGACGCTGCCCGCGAATCCGGTGGTCGGTCCTCCGGCGCGGTCGCCGGCGGGCAGCGGAGCGGCGCCGGCCGGGCCCGCGATCGCCGCCGTGGACGTGCTGACGAGCAGACCGGCGAGAGCCACGACGCCCGCGAGCATCACTGCGACCCGACGCCCTCGGGAAACGACCCCCGTTCGACCGGCGGACGAGGCCCTCCGGTCGGGTTCACCGACGGTCCGGTGGTGCGATGCGGTGAGCATGGGGCTCCCTCTCCTGCGTCAGGGTCCGCCAGCCCCGACGAGGGGTCATTGAACCCGCCGATGTGCACTTCCGGCTCGGTGCGACCGAGCTCCGCCGACGGTGAAGCTACCGCATCGCGCCCCGACACGCGCGGCCTGCCGGTCGGTGCGCGGGTCCCGGCTGATCACTCCCGGGCGAAATCGGCGAAGACCGGCGTGTGGTCCGACGGCTTCTCGCCCTTGCGCGCATTCCGGTCGATGAGCGCATAGGTGACCGTCGACGCGAGCGCCTCGGTCGCGAGGATGAGGTCGATCCGCATCCCGCGATGCCGGTGGAAGGAGCCGCCCCGGTAGTCCCACCAGCTGAAGAGCTGGTCCTCGTCGTAGCACCGGCGGAAGACGTCGACGAGCCCCCAGGACTCGAGCGCGGCGAGGGCATCCCGCTCCGGCTGGCTCACGTGGGTCATCCCCACGAATTCGGTGGGGTCCCAGACGTCGCGGTCGTCGGGAGCGATGTTGAAGTCACCGCAGAGCGCGACCGGCCGGTCCGGCGAGGCACTCTCGTCGAGCAGCGCTCGAAGCCGGGTCAGCCAGGCGAGCTTCGCGGGATACTGCTCGCTGTCGAGCGACCGGCCGTTCGGCACGTAGACGGAGGAGACCCGGACGCCGCCGCACTCCGCCGACACGAGCCGCGTGCCCTGTTCGTCGTCTGGTGAACCCAGGCCGGTCGAGACCTCGCGGAGACCGACCCGGCTCGCGATCGCCACGCCGTTCCACCGCCCCGACCCGTGGTGGGCCGTCTCGTAGCCGAGAGCGGCGAAGGCCTCGTGGGGAAAGGCGGCGTCGGCCTGCTTCGTCTCCTGCAGGCAGAGCACGTCGGGCTTCGCGTACTCGATCCACTCCTCGACACGCGGGAGCCGCGCCGTGAGCGAGTTGACGTTCCAGGTGGCGATGCGCACGATCCGGCCCGATCAGCCCTGCCCGGCCGGTTCCGCGTCCACCAACACGAAGAGCAGCTCCGCCTCGCAGGCGATCGCGCCGTCGACCGTGGCTCGGCCCGAACCGCGCCCGGCGCGGGCTGACATGCGCCCGAGCGTGACCTCGAGCTCGAGGCGGTCGCCGGGCAGGACCTGCCGCCGGAAGCGTGCACGCTCGATACCTCCGAACAGGGGGAGCTTGCCGTCGTGCGTCGGATCGGCCAGGACGGCGACCGCTCCGAGCTGCGCGAGCGATTCGACCATCAGCACCCCTGGCAGCGTCGGCCGCCCCGGGAAGTGCCCGGCGAAGAACGCCTCCTCACCGGTGAGCTGCCAGGCACCCGCAGCGCCGATGCCGGGGTCGACCGACCGCACCTCGGTGAGGAAGAGAAACGGCTCGCGATGCGGCAGGACGTCCTCGGGGCGCACGCCAGCCGACACTACCGGCCGTGGTCGGTCCGTCACCGGTGCGCCGGCCGACGCGTGCGACCGGGCGCGGTCAGCCGGTGACGCCGGGCAGCGCGAGCTCCGCGCGCCGGTGGGCGGCGTCGAGCGAGATCAGGACGAACCGGCGCACCTCACCCTTCGCGACGACGAGTCGCGCCTTGGTCGGCGCCGGGGTGCCGAGGCCCCGCAGCGGGACGTGGCAGAGCATGCCGTCGACCTCGACGTGGGCGCCGTGCGAGGTGAAGGCCACCACCGTGCCCTCGAATTCGCTCCCGATCGAGTGGTCGGCGACGAAGGTGAGGAAGGTCACGGGTTCGTTGAGCGCCTCGGCCCCCGGGCGCTGGCCCGGCGCTGCGGTCGGGGCGGCCTGTCCGGTCGGCCCTGCCTTCGCCGCGCCTCTCGCCGGTGACTTCGCCGCCTTCTTCGACGTGTTCACCCTCTCGGTCGCCTTCGCCGCCTTCGCCGGCTTCGTCGCCTTCGCGGCCTTCTTCGACGGAGGCGCCTTCTCGGTGAGCCGGTCGGTGGCCTTCGTGGCCTTGGCGGACTTCGCAGTCTTGGCCGTCTTCGTCGCCTTTGCGGCCTTGGTCGCCGCGCCGGCCGCCTTCGCGGCCTTGGTGACCTTCGTGGCAGGAGGGACCGCATCAGATCCGTTCGCCGTCTTCGTCGCCTTCGCGGCCTTCTTCGACGCGGCTGCCTTCGCGGTCAGCGCCTCGGCCGTCCTCGCCGCCTTCGCCGCCTTCGTGCTCTTCGCGGCCTTGGTGGCCGCGCCCGATGCCTTCGTCGCCTTCGCGGCGCCGGTGCCGTCCCCCGCCCCGTCGGCGCCGGTCGCATCGGCGAGTGCGGCGGCTCCCGACTTGGCGGAATCCCGCTTCGACTTCGCGGTGACCGAGCGGCTCCGTGGACCGCGCACCGGGGTGCGCGGCGTGAACACCCACCCGACCCCCGGCACGGGCTTGCCGCCGATGAGGCGTCCGGGCTCGAAGAGCCACGGTCGCTCGGCGTGGAACTCCTGGAAGGAGTCGTTGGAGAGCACCAGGGCACCCGCCTTCTCGGCGATGCGGAGGATGAAGCCGTCGCCCCGGCCGACCGCTCCGGCCGGCGGTGTGACCATCTCGCCGTGCTCGACGGCCTCCTCGAAGGCGGCCTGCTCCGACGGGTCGATGCGATGGCCGAAGGTCGCGTCGACGACGACGGTGACGTCCGCGGAGGTGAAGCCGGGGTGCTCGGTCAGGAAGGCCCGGATCGCCTCGTCGAGCTGGGCCAGGCTCGGCGCGGTCCGGCCCTCGGTCGCGAGGTTCGAGCCGTCGACGACGACGCGTCGACGGGTGGACGACTTGGCAGGCATACGGTCCCCAGTCAACCATCTGGCCTGGGCCGCTCCGATCATCCCGGCCTGCGACGAGGGAGGTTCCCGCCGGTCCGTGACGCCCAGGCGACGGAACGGGCCGGAGCCAGGCGACCGTGGCTCGGGGGATCCCTAGGATGGTCGGGTGACCGTCGAGGACGCCCGGACCCGCGAGGCGACCGACCTCCTCCAGCACCTCATCCGCAACGGGTGCGTGAACGACGGGACGCCCGAGTCGGGCCAGGAGCAGCGCAGCGCGGATCTCCTGCGCACCTACCTCGAAGGTTCCGGCGCCGACCTCGAGACCTACGAGCCCGCCCCGGGACGGACGTCACTCGTCGCGAGGATCCACGGCTCCGACCGTTCGGCACCCTCGCTCACGCTCCTCGGCCATACCGACGTGGTCCCGGCCACCGCCGACGACTGGAGCCACGACCCCTTCGGCGGCGAGCTCATCGACGACGTGGTGTGGGGACGCGGCGCGATCGACATGCTCAACCTCACCGCGACCATGGCGACAGGCTTCCGCCACCTCGCCGCAGAGGGATTCGCGCCGGCGGGCGACCTCACCTACATCGCCGTGGCCGACGAGGAGGCCCTCAGCAATTTCGGTGCGAAGTGGCTCTGCGCCAACGCAGCCGACGACGTCGGGTCGGACTACGTGATCACCGAGTCCGGTGGCTTCCCGATGGCCGGCGCGGACGGCGGCACCCGGCTGCCGGTCATCGTCGGCGAGAAGGGCGTCTACTGGTGCACGCTCGTGGTCAAGGGCACGCCCGGGCACGGGTCGCAGCCGCTCCGCACGGACAACGCGCTGGTCAAGGCGGCCGAGATCGTCCGACGGGTCGACGAGTACCGCCCGTCGGCGGAGCTGCACGAGGCCTGGCGACGGTTCATCGAAGGGATCGGCTTCCCCGAGGAGCTCTCGGCGCCCCTGCTCGACCCCGACCGGATCGACGCCTTCTGCGACGAGCTCCCGCTGGTCGGGCTCGCCCGCCAGGCGCACGTGTGCACGCACACCACCCTGGCGCCCACTGTCATGCGGGCGGGGACGAAGATCAACGTGATCCCCGACCGGGTCGAGCTCGACATCGACGTGCGCTCGCTCCCGGGCTGGGACGGGGCGGACGTTCGCTCGATGCTCGAGGAGGTCGTCGGCGATCTGGCCGACGACGTCGAGATCCGGTTCCGCTCGGAGGAACCGGCCTCGACCTCGCCGATCGACACGCCGCTGTGGGACGCCCTCCAGCGGGTCAGCCGGGGCTTCTATCCCGACGCTCGGACGATCCCGTTCCTGACCGTCGGGGCGACCGACGCCCGCTACTACCGCACACTCGGTGCCGTCGCCTACGGCTTCGGGCTCCACAGCCGCGAGGTCGGGTTCGAGGACTACGCGGCGATGTTCCACGGCATCGACGAGCGGGTCGACGTGGAGTCGCTCCACCTCTCGACGGAGCTGTGGATGGCGCTCGCCCGCGACTTCCTCACCTGAGCGTCGAGCGCGCCTGGCGCCTGGCCGCGCCGGCACGAACGGTCACGGATCGGTCGTCAGCCGATCGCGCGGGTGAGCAGGTCGTCCTGTTCGAGGCGGTGCAGGGCCGCGCTCCCCGTCGCAGGGCTCGCCGACTCCGCCCGGCTCACGTGGTGCAGCCGGTGGGACTCGCGCAGGATCCGGTGCAGCCGACCGTGCACGAAGTTCCACGCGCCCATGTTCTCGGGCTCCTCTTGCAGCCAGACGACCTCGTGCGCGCCCGCGTACCGCTCGAGGATCGCGGCCACCCGCTCGGCCGGCCAGGGGTAGAGCTGCTCGACGCGGACGACCGCGACGCCCGTGGCGGCGCGCTCGTCGCGACGGGCCAGTGCGTCGTAGGCCACCTTGCCCGCGCAGAGCACCACCCGCCCCACCGCTGCGGGATCGAAGCCCTCGGCTGCCGACGCGGGATCCTCGAGGACCTCCTCGAACGTGCCCGCGGTGAACGCGGCGATCGGCGACCGCGAGGCGCGCAGGCGCAGCAGCGACTTCGGAGTGAAGACCACCAGGGGCCGGTGCATCCCGGTCCTGACCTGCGCGCGGAGCAGGTGGAAGTACTGCGACGAGGTCGTGGGCTCGGCGAGCCGGAGGTTGCCGCGGGCGCAGAGCGTGAGGAACCGCTCGATCCGCGCCGAGGAGTGCTCGGGACCCTGGCCCTCGTAGCCGTGCGGCAGCAGGAGCACGAGGCCCGACCGCTGGCCCCACTTGTCCTCGGCCGCCACGAGGAAGTTGTCGACGATGATCTCGGCGCCGTTCCAGAAGTCGCCGAACTGGGCCTCCCACGCGACGAGGTCGCCTGGTGCCTCGACCGAGTAGCCGTACTCGAAGCCCACACTGGCATACTCGGAGAGGAGCGAGTCGAGGATGGTGAACCGTCCGCTGCCGAGCCCGGCGAGCGGGACGTGCTCGGTGCCGGTCACGTGGTCGACGAGGACGGCGTGGCGCTGCGAGAACGTGCCGCGCCGGGTGTCCTGCCCGCTCACCCGGACGTCGGTCCCCTCGAGGAGGAGCGTGCCGAACGCGAGCGCCTCACCGAGCGCCCAGTCGACCTCGCCGTCGGCGACCATCTTGTCGCGCTGCTCGAACTGGCGGGCGAGCTTCGGGTGGAGGACGAAGCCCTCGGGTACCGACCGCACCCGGGCGGCCACCTGCGCGAGCACGGCAGCGTCGACCCCGGTCTCGACCGACGGGATGTGCAGCTCGGGGACGACGAACGGCGACAGCACGGCAGCGGTCTCCCCGACCGCCTCGGCCTCGGCCCTCGTCTCGTCGAGCGCGGCCTGCAGCCTGGCGGAGAAGTCGTCGAGCGACCGCTCCGCCTCCTCGAGCGAGATGTCCCCGCGGCGGACGAGCGACTCGGTGTAGAGCTTGCGCACCGAGCGTTTCGCGTCGATGAGCGCGTACATGAGGGGCTGGGTGTAGCTCGGGTCGTCCCCTTCGTTGTGACCGTGCCGCCGGTAGCAGACCAGGTCGATGACCACGTCCTTGTGGAACGCCTGGCGGAAGCCGAAGGCGAGCCGGGCCGCCCGGACGCAGGCCTCGGGATCGTCGCCGTTCACGTGGAAGACCGGCGCCTGGACCATCTTGGCGACGTCGGTCGGGTAGACGGAGGTCCGCGCGGCCTCCGGTGCGGTCGTGAAGCCGAGCTGGTTGTTGATCACGATGTGGAGCGTCCCGCCGGTGCGGTAGCCGCCGAGCCCGGAGAGGTTGAGCGTCTCCGCCACGACACCCTGCCCGGCGAAGGCCGCATCGCCGTGGAGGAGGACGGGGAGCACCGGGAAGGGTGCGCCGCTCCCCTCCTCGAGGCGGACGCCGCTCCCCCGCTCGCCGCCGAGCGCGTCCTGCTTCGCCCGCGCCATCCCGACGACGACGGGGTCGACCGCCTCGAGGTGGGACGGGTTCGACGCCATCGTGACCGGGATCGACCGACCGGAGCGCGCGACGAATGCGCCGACCGCGCCCTTGTGGTACTTCACGTCGCCGGAGCCCTGCACCGACTCGGGATCGAGGTTCCCCTCGAACTCCTCGAAGATCTCGCCGTAGGACTTGCCCACGATGTTCGCGAGCACGTTGAGGCGGCCACGGTGTGCCATGCCCATCACCGCCTCGGCGAGTCCCTCCTGGACCGCCTCCTCGAGGATCGCGTCGAGCAGCACGATGGTCGACTCGGCACCCTCGAGACCGAAGCGCTTCTGACCCACGTAGCGCGAGTGGAGGAACCGCTCGAAGACCTCGGCGGCGTTGAGCCGCCCGAGGATGTGGTGCTGCTCCTCGGGGTCGAGCGCAGCCGAGACGCCCTCGACGTGCTGCTGGATCCACTGCTTCTGCTCCGGATCCTGGATGTGCATGTACTCGACGCCGAGGGTCCGGCAGTAGGCGTCGCGCAGGATGTGGAGGATCTCGTCGAGCGTGGCCGTGTCGCGCCCGGCGAGCCCGTCCGCGATGAAGTGCCGGGACAGGTCCCAGATGGTCAGCCCGTAGTGGAGCGGATCGAGCTCGGGGTGGAGCTCGGGAGGCTCGGCGTCGAGCGGGTCGAGGTGCGCGATGAGGTGCCCCCGGACCCGGTACATGTTGATGAGGGTCTGCACCCGCACCTGCTTGGTCAGCCGGTGGTGGGTCCCCTCCCCTTCCTCGTCGAAGGCGTTGACGTCGCGTTCCCACTGGACCGGCTCGTAGGGGATGTCGAGCGACTCGAAGACCTCGTCGTAGAAGCCGTGCCCGCCGGTCAGGCACTCCGCGACGTGCGCGAGGAAGAGACCCGACTCCGCCCCCTGGATGATCCGGTGGTCGTAGGTCGACGTGAGGGTCACCGTCTTCCCGACGCCGAGCTCCGCGATGGTGCGCGGGTCCGCCGCCTCGAATCCTGCCGGATAGCCCAGCGCGCCGACCCCGACGATCAGACCCTGGCCCGGCATGAGCCGGGGCACGGACTGGACGGTCCCGAGGGTGCCCGGGTTGGTGAGCGTGACCGTCGTGCCCGCGAAGTCGTCCGGCGCGATCCGGTTGGTGGCGATCTTGCGCACCAGCTCCTCGTAGGCGCTCACGAACCCGCGGAAGTCCTTGGCATCGGCCCCCGCGATGCAGGGCACGAGCAGGGTCCGGTTGCCGGCCGACTTCTCGACGTCGACGGCGAGGCCGAGGCCGACGTGGTGGTGGCGGATGACACCCGGCGTGCCCTTGCCGTCGACGTCCTCCACGAACGCGGCGTTCATCGCCGGCACCTCGGCGAGGGCCTTGACCACCGCGAAGCCGATGAGGTGGGTGAAGCTCACCTTGCCCCCGGTCGTCCGCGAGAGCTGATTGTTCACGATGGTCCGGTTGATCTCGAGCAGCTTGGCCGGGACCGTGCGCACGCTGGTCGCCGTTGGGACCGAGAGCGAGGCCTCCATGTTGGCGACGATCCTGCCGGCGGCTCCCCGGAGCGGGGTGGGCGTCTCCCCCTCCCCGTCGGCGGATGGTGCCGCGCTGCCGGCTCCCACCGTGGGCGTGGCAGCGGCCGCCGCCGGAACACCACCGTCGACCGGCGAGGTCGGCACGGCCACCGGCGGCGCGCTGGGCGACGCCACCGAGGCGGCCCGTGCCGATGCGGGCGCGACGGCGGTGACCCCCCCGGAGGTCGCCGGATCCGCCGGCTCGCCGGCGCCGTTGCCGTCGATCTCGGCGCCGCCTGTCGGGCGGTAGTCGTCGAAGAACTCCTGCCACGACGCCGACACCGATTCGGGATCGGCGCGGAAGCGCTCGTACATGTCCTCGACGAGCCAGGCGTTCGGGCCGAACGCGCCGGAGCCGGCGAGCCGGTAGCCGTCGTCGCGGCCGGATTCGTCGGCCACTGCGGGACTGGCCATCGACTGCAGCCTACCGGCCCCCCGCGATCCGACGGCAGACCGGAACGTCGCTCGGCGGCCGTCGGTTAGCGTCGCGCCGGTGACCCCCGCGCAGACCAGCGTGACCTGTTCGTTCCGCTTCGAGGCCGCGCACCGGCTCGCCTGGCACCCCGGGCGCTGCCGCAACCTCCACGGTCACTCCTACCGGCTGGACGTGACGGTACGCGGCCCGCTCGACACCAACGGCGTGGTGGTGGACTTCGACACCCTCTCCGAGGTCGTCCACCGGACCGTCGTCGACCGGTGGGACCACCGCGATCTCAACGAGGTGCTCGCCAACCCCACCGCGGAGCTCCTCGCGCACGAGGCCTGGTCGCTGCTCACGGACGCCGGGGTGGCCGTCGCCGGCATCCGGCTCTGGGAGACCGAGGACGCCTGGGTGGAGCTCGGCACGGCCAACGCCGGCTGACCGTGACGGCGGACCTGGTGGTGCTCTCGGGCGGGCTCGACTCGACCGTGTGCATGGCGCTCGCCGCCGCCGACGCCGGCGAACCTCCGCTGGCGCTCACCTTCGACTACGGACAGCGCCACCGGAACGAGCTCGACCACGCGGCCGGGGTCGCCGGCCATTACCGGTCGGAACACCTCGTGGTGAGGCTCGACACCTCGGCGTGGGGCGGCTCGGCGCTCACCGACCCGTCCGTGGAGGTCCCGACCGCGGGCGTCACCGACGGCATCCCGGTCACGTACGTCCCGGCCCGGAACAGCATCTTCCTGGCGGTCGCGCTGGGCGTGGCCGAGGCACGTGGCGTCGACGCCGTGTGGATCGGGGTCAACGCGATCGACTATTCGGGCTACCCCGACTGCCGGCCCGAGTTCATCGACGCATTCCGACGGGTCGCCGCGACCGGGCAGCGCCGGGGGGTCGACGGCGACCCGATCGCGATCCGGACCCCGCTCATCGACGCGTCCAAGGGCGAGATCGTACGGCTCGGGATCGAGCACGGTGCTCCGCTCGAGCTCACCTGGTCGTGCTACCTCGGCGGAGACCGACCGTGTGGACGGTGCGATGCGTGCCGTCTGCGCGCCCGAGGCTTCGCCGAGGCCGGGTTGGACGACCCCGCGCCGTCGTGACCGCATCGGCTCCTCCGGACGACGTCCTCGTGACCGAGATCTTCTCGGCGATCCAGGGCGAGGGTGCCCTCGTCGGCGCGCGTCAGGTCTTCGTCCGCCTGACCGGCTGCAACATCCGCTGCGCATACTGCGACCAGCCCGAGGCGCTCGAGAAGCGGTCCGGTCCGTGCCGCATCGAGCAGACCGCCGGGCGGCGCGACTGGCGCGTCGCGGCGAGCCCTCTCCGGATCGACGACGTCGTCGAGGCGGTCGGCGCGCTCTTCGTCGACCCGCCCCACCACTCGGTGAGCCTGACCGGCGGTGAGCCGCTCCTCCAGACGGCGCGCGCCGGCGAGTTGACGAGACGGCTGCACGGACGTGGCTGGCCGGTGATGCTCGAGACGAACGGCACGCTGGTGCCGGCCCTCGAGCGGATGCTCCCCTGGCTCGCCGCCGTGAGCATGGACCTCAAGCTCGCGAGCGTCGACGGCGAGCGCGTCCCGCCCGCCGTGCAACGCACATTCCTCGCCACCGCGCTCGCGGCGGGCGTCGAGACCTGGGTCAAGATCGTCGTCGGGGAGGCGACGGACCGCGACGAGCTCGATCGGGCCGTCGCGATGGTGGCGGAGGTGGCGTCCGGCTCCACCGGGTCACCGGCCGAGCGCCGGATCCCTCCGGGGCGGGAGCCGGCACCGCCGCCGACGGTCTTCCTGCAGCCGGTCACGCCGTTCGGGAGGATCCGATCTGCGCCGAGCCCCGAGCTCGTCCTCGAGCTGCAGGCCCGCGCCCTCCGCCTCCATCCGCTCGTGCGCGTCGTCCCGCAGACCCACAAGTCGATCGGCCAGCTCTGATCCTCCGCCGGGAAGGCCCGGCGGCCGTGGCGGGCCGGCCTCCGCCACGGCCCCTGCGACTACCGCGCCTTCGCCAGCTTCGGCGCCGGCGCCTGGCCGTTCACGACCTTCTTGAACGCCGCACCGGCCGTGACCTTGGGGCTCTTCGACGCCTTGATCTTGATCGCCTCCCCGGTCTGGGGGTTCCGACCGGTGCGCGCGGCGCGCTGGGCCCGATCGAAGGTGAGGAAGCCGGTCATGACGATCTTCTCCCCCTTCGCGACGTTGGCGACCACGACGTCCTCGAACCCGCCGAGGATCGCGGCGACGTCCTTGGCGGTCGAGCCGGTGTGCGCGGCGACAGCGGCGATGAGGTCGGTCTTCGTAAGGGGCACAGTCTCTCCTTGATCGTCTTGGGAAGCCACAACTTTGCACGATCCCGGCGGTGAACAGTGAATCGGCTGGTGAGCGTCGGGATGGCGCACCGTGCGGGCTGCTGGCAGGCTGAACGACGGATGGACCCGACGACCGGCCTCGCGCGCACCGAGCACCACCCTCCCGACGGCACAGACGGACCCCTCGTCGTGCTGGTCCACGGCTCGCTCGACCGTGCGAGCAGCTTCGACCGGGTGCTGCGCCGCCTCGACGACCTCCACACGCTCACCTACGACCGACGCGGCTATGCGCGGTCGCGCGACGCGCAGCCGGCGCGCTGGACGATCGACGGCCACGTCGACGACCTGCTCGCACTCGTCGACGGACGGCCGTGCGTGCTCGTCGGGGTCAGCTACGGGGGCGACGTCGCCCTCGGCGCAGCGTTGCGCGGCGAGGGCGCACCGGTGCTCGCCGTCGCGGCCTTCGAGCCGCCGATGCCGTGGCTCGGCGCGTGGTCGCAGCGGCGCCTGCCGCCGGGCGCCGACGCCCGGCCGATCCACGGGGACGGGCCGAGCGAAGCGGCCGAGCGGTTCTTCCGCCGGATGGTCGGCGATGCCGCATGGGAGCGCCTCCCCGAGCGCACCAAGCAGGAGCGCCGAGCGGACGGCCCGGCGTTGCGCGCCGAGCTCGCGGACCTCCGGAGGCCCGCCCCACCGTTCGACGTGACCGACCTGGCGGTGCCCTCGGTCTTCGGGCGGGGCGAGCGGACCGCCCCACACCACCACGCGGTCGTCGGCTGGCTCTCGGAGCACGTCCCGGGCGCGGAGCTCGTCGAGGTCGCCGGCGCGGGGCACGGCGCCCACCTCACCCATCCCGACGCCTTCGCGGCGTTCGTGCGGACGGCCGTCGCCCGCGCGACCGGGCGGCAGGAGCGCGAGCGCTGCGGGCGCTGATCACGGGCGCGACCGGCCTCATCGGCACGGCGCTCGTCGGGCGACTCGTCGCGGACGGGCACACCGTCACCACCTTGTCGCGCGGCGGGTCTGCGGCACGCCCCGGCACTTCGACGGTCCGGTGGGACCCGGCGCTCGACGAGCTCGACGCCGTGGCGCTCGAGCGGACCGGCCCCTTCGACGGTGTGGTGCACCTCGCAGGCGCGGGGATCGGCGACCGGCGCTGGACCGCAGGGCGCAAGGCGGAGATCCTCGAGAGCCGAGTGCGGTCGACCGGGCTGCTCGTGCGATCGTTGCTCGACCTGCCGTCGCGCCCCGAGGTGCTGGTCGGCGCGTCCGCCGTCGGCTTCTACGGCGACCGCGGCGACGAGGCGCTCACCGAAGACGCGCCGCGCGGGCGCGGGTTCCTCGCCGACGTCTGCGCGGCCTGGGAGGGCGCGGCAGCGCCCGGACGCGACGCGGGGATCCGCACCGTGCACCTGCGGTCGGGCATCGTGCTGTGCGCGCAGGGCGGCGCGCTCGCTCGCCAGCTCACCCTCTTCCGGCTCGGGCTGGGCGGCCCGCTCGGCTCCGGACGGCAGTACCGGAGCTGGATCACCCTGGACGACGAGGTCGCGGTGATCCTGCGCTGCCTCGAGGACCGCTCGCTCGCCGGACCGGTCAATGCGGCCTCACCCTCACCGGTCACCGACCGGGCGTTCGCCCGGGCACTGGGGTCGGCCCTGCACCGTCCGGCCGTGGCGCGGGTGCCGGCCTCGGCGCTCCGGCTCGCGCTCGGCGGTGAGATGGCCGACGAGCTGATCCTCACGAGCCAGCGGGTGATCCCGGCCGCGCTCTCCTCGGCAGGATTCGCGTTCCGCCATCCCGAGCTCCCGGCCGCGTTGGACGCGGTGCTCGCGATGCCTGCCTGACGCCGGCACCTCCGTTCGCCGGCAGACGACCGCCGGTGTTCAGAGTGCGGCGTGGTCGTCGTTCCGCGCGGGCTGCCGCATCAGCTTTTCGGCCGCGGGCGAGTCGTCGCGCGCGCCGGCCACGAGAGGCGAGCGCGAGAGGACGACCACACCGGCGACGACCACCACCACGGCCAGCAGCTCGATCGGCACACGCCAGAGCGACGCGTCGAGGCGGTCGTGGAAGAGCCACATCCCGATGAAGACGCTCGAGATCGGGTCGACGAGCGTGATGGTGGCCTGCGATGCGGTGATGGGCCCGGCGTGGAACGAGTTCTGGATGAGGAACAGCCCGGTCAGACCCGTCACGGCCAGCGCGTAGGGGACCCAGCTCACGAAGACGTGGCCCCACCCCTCGGTCACCAGGGTGGACAGCTGCTTGGTGAGCGCGGCGGAGAGCGCGAACATCACGGCGCCGGCCGTCCCGTACATCGCCGCCCGGAACCACCGCGGGCCGGTCCGCCCGAGCGACGCGGTCATCGCCGCGATGCCGCCGATCACGAGGAAGAGGAGGATCCAGCTCCCCGCCGAGGGGATCGCGCTCCCGCCCCCGGGCGAGGCGACGATGAGGAAGACGGCGAGGCCTCCGGCCGCCGCCGACGTCCCGACCCACTCCATCCAGGTGAGCGAGTAGCGGAACCACACCCCGAGGATGAGCACGAGGAAGAGCAGCTCCGTGGTCACGATCGGCTGGACCGAGCTGAGCTGCCCGAAGCGGAGGGCGACCGCCTGGAGCAGGAAGCCGGCCGCGATGAGGGCCACGCCGAGGAACCAGACGAGCTGCCGGAGCGCGTGCTTGATGAGGCTCCACCCCATGGCCGTCTCCCGCGGCGCCCGCTGCACGCCGAGCCGCTGGAAGATCGAGCTCAGCGCGTTGGAGAACGCCGCGAGGACGGCGAGCAGGTACGCCACTAGCCGAGCCCCGGTTCCGCCGCCGGACCACCGACTCCGTCTTGCACGCCTCCGGTCTAGCCGATCCGGGAGTCCGCCCGTTCGGATGATCGGCGGACGTCCCTGCGCCTCGGCGTGGCCGCAGGACGGTCGGTACGCTGTGCTCCGCCCTCCACGGAGGGCGCCGCCGACCGTGAGGGGGAGCCCGCCATGACCAACACCGCCACCGCGGGCGAGCGCGGCCGGACGGACGGCGGGCAGGACGCGCCGCCCACGCCCGAGCAGTTCGAGGCCGAGGTCCGCACGTTCCTCGACGCCAACGCCGAGCGGCGGGGCGAGGAGGCGTTCGTCTGGGGGAAGGGCTCCGACGTGGTCGGCCTCTTCCCGGAGCGCACCCCCGAGGAGGAGTCCGACGACGTGGCGGCGGCACGCGCCTGGGCCCGGACCCGCTTCGACGCCGGGTTCGGCTGGATCACCGGTCCGCCGCGGTACGGCGGGCGCGGGCTGCCACGCGAGTACCAGCGGGTCTACGACGGGGTCGCGAAGGAGTACCGGGCGCCGTCGATGTCCGTCTACGGCATCGGACTCGGCATGGTCGCGCCGACCATCCTCGCCCACGCCGTCGACGAGGTGAAGGACGCGTACCTGCGCCCGATGTACCGCGGGGACATCGTCGCGTGCCAGCTCTTCAGCGAGCCGGGCTCGGGATCGGACCTCGCCTCGCTGCAGACGCGCGCCGTGCGCGACGGCGACGAGTGGATCGTCAACGGACAGAAGGTCTGGACGTCGGGCGCCCACCTCTCCGACATCGGCGAGATCATCTGCCGGACCGACCCCGAACTGCCGAAGCACCGCGGGCTCACCGGCTTCGTCGTCGACATGCACGCGCCCGGCGTCGAGGTCCGGCCACTCCGTCAGATGACCGGTGGCGCCTCGTTCAACGAAGTGTTCTTCACCGACGTGCGCATCCCCGACTCGCACCGGCTCGGCGAGGTGAACGGCGGTTGGACCGTCGCGCTCACCACGCTCATGAACGAGCGCGCCGCCATCGGCGGCGGCGACGGCGGCGTCGGGCTCCCGACGACCACGCGGCTCGTGGAGGCGGCGAAGGCCCTCGGGCGTTCCGAGGATCCGCTGATCCGCCAGCAGCTCGCCTCGGTGATCATCAACGAACGGGTCGCCCGGTACTCGAATCTCCGCGCCATGGCCAAGATCGCGGTCGGCCAGCTTCCGGGGCCGGAGATGTCGCTGGCCAAGCTCTCGCTGACCAGCAACATGGTCCGCACCGGCGAGCTGCTCTCCTCCCTGCTCGGCCCCTCGCTCGTCGCCGACACGGGCGCCTGGGGCACCTACGCCTGGGCACAGCTCGTGCTCGGCGTGCCGGGGATGCGCATCGCGGGCGGGACCGACGAGGTGCTCCGCAACATCGTGGGGGAGCGCGTCCTCGGTCTCCCGAAGGATCCCGCCAAGACGTAGCCGGTCGGCCCGACCCCGAGTGGGCTGTCACCGAAAAGGAAGGCCGGCCACGTAGGACCACGAGCGCCGGTGGACCGAGGTCAGACCGAACCCGTTGAGCGCGACGCGGTGGGCCCTCGACGGATAGCCCTTGTTCCGGTCGAAGTCGAAGGGCGGGAAGCTCGGGGCGAGCGCCCGCATGAGCCGGTCACGTGTCACCTTCGCCAACACCGACGCGGCGGCGATCGACACCGATGCGCTGTCGCCCCGCACGACCGTGCGGACCTCGGGCCCATCGACTTGCGTCGGCGGCTCCCCGTCGTCGGCGACGCGGAGGTAGTCGTGCCCCCCGTCGAGGAGGAGTGCGGTCGGCGCCTCAGGAAGGTCCGCGAGCGCCCGCTGGGCGGCGAGGCGGAGTGCCGCGGTCATCCCGAGGCGGTCGCACTCCCCGGGCGTCACGTGGCCCACCGACCAGGCCGAGCACCACCCGGCGAGCTCGTCGAAGAGGACCTCGCGCCTCGGCTCGGTGAGCAGCTTCGAGTCGCGCAGGCCCGGTGGCGGGGGTCGGTCCGGCGGTGCGACGACCACGCCGACCGACGCCGGTCCGGCCCAGGCGCCCCGCCCGACCTCGTCGACGCCGGCCACGACGCCGTGCCCGGCGTCGACCAGCGCCCGCTCGAGCGCGTCGTCGGGGCGCGGCACGGCCATCGGCGCGAACCTACCGCCACGATCCCTCCCATCGCGGCGAGCCAGCCGCGGATCGCCGCGGGCAGTGGCCGGTCCACACGCCTGGCCGTAGGCTGAGGCGAAGGGTCGGGAACCGGAAAGGGAGCAGCCATGGGACTGATGGACAAGGTGAAGGCCGGGGCGGAAGCCGGGCTGGCCAAGGCCGCCGAGGCCGGCAAGGCGGGCCAGGCGAAGCTCGACGCCACGCAGGCCAAGCACAAGGCCGACGGCCTCCTCCGCGACCTCGGCGCTGCCGTCTATGCGGACCACAAGGGCCGGGCGACCGACCAGACGACCGCGGACGCCCAGCGGATCCTCGGCGAGCTCGAGGCGTACGAAGCGGAGTACGGACAGCTCGCCCCGTGAGCGCGTCGACGTCCGGGGGCGCCCGCGGCACGGCCCGCCGGGTCGCGATCGTCCCCCACACCCACTGGGACCGTGAGTGGTACGAACCGTTCCAGACCTTCCGGCGGAAGCTGGTCCGGCTGGTCGACGGGCTCCTCGACCTCCTCGAGCGGGACAGCTCCTACCGGCACTTCCTCCTCGACGGGCAGCTCGCCGTCGTCGACGACTACCTCGAGATCCGCCCCGAGCAGGAGGAGCGGCTCCGACGCCTGGCCGCGTCGGGCCGGATCACGCTCGGTCCCTGGTACATCCTCATGGACGAGTTCCTCGTCTCGGGCGAGACGCTCGTGCGCAACCTGCAGGCCGGCATCGCGCGCGGCGCCGCGTTCGGTGGCGTCATGGAGATCGGCTACCTCCCCGACATGTTCGGCCACATCGCGCAGATGCCGCAGCTCCTCCGGCTCGCCGGCTTCGAGCACGCGGTCGTGTGGCGCGGCGTCCCCTCCGGTGTCGACCGCTCCGCGTTCCGGTGGGGCGCCCCCGACGGCTCGACCGTGCGAGCCGAGTACCTCATGACCGGCTACGGCATCGGCGCGGCGCTCCCCGACGACGCGAAGGCGCTGGTCCGCAGGCTCCGTGCCACGGTCGAGGAGCTCGACGGGTTCCTCGCGCCGGGCGACCCGCTCCTCCTCATGAACGGCACCGACCACCACCGGCCGCAACCCCGGCTCGGGCAGGTCGTCGCTGAGGCCAATCTCGCACAGGACGAGTTCGACCTCGTCGTGAGCACCCTGCCCGAGTACCTCCGCTCCGCCCCCACCGAAGGCCTCCCCGAGATCACCGGGGAGCTCCGTTCGGGCTGGCGGACGAACCTCCTCATGGGGGTCGGCTCGAACCGGGTCGACGTGAAGCAGGCCGCGAGCGCGGCCGAGCGGTCGCTCGAGCGCCTCGCCGAGCCGCTCTCGGCGCTCTTCCTCCCACGCGATGCGTGGCCGGGCGCGTTCCTCGACGTCGCCTGGAAGCTGGTGATCCGCAATTCCGCCCACGACTCGGTGTGCGCGTGCTCGGTCGACGACGTGGTCGACGCGGTCCTCCACCGCTACGCGGAGGCCCGCCACATCGGCGAAGGCCTGACCGAGGAGGCCGTGAGCGCGGTCGCGCGCTCGATGGCCACGCCGGGCCCGGTCGTCGTCAATCCCAGCGCACACGACCGCTCCGGGGTGGTCGAGGTCGTGGTGCCCGTCGCAGGCGGGCCGGGTCCCGACGTCCAGGTGCTGTCCGAGCGCGCCGGCCTCCCGGGGTCGATGACCCTCGACGGGGAGACCGTGCGCAACATCATCGGCATGATCCAGGGGGCCCGGATCGACGACGACACCTACGTGACCGACGTCACGCTCGGGGAGGACGAGACCGGGCTCGACGTGACCATCGTGATCGGGAGCGAGGCGCGCGACGGCGTGCCCGTCGAGGAGGTCAAGCGCGAGCTCTACACCCGGCTCACCGCGCGGCCCGACACCGAGGTGCGCCTCACGATCGACCAGCCGAGCCGGCGCCGCATCCTCGCACGACAGCGCTCCGTGCCCGGGTTCGGCTGGGCGCGCTTCGATCCCGAGCCCCTCGCGCACCCGGTCGCGGTCGAGGAGGGAGCGGGCGGGACGACCCTGCGGAACGGGCTGGTGACCGTCGTCGTCGACCCTTCGGACGGCACGTACTCGATCGACGGGATCGCCGGATTCGGACGGCTGGTCGACGGCGGCGACCACGGCGACACGTACAACTACTCGCCCCCCACCACCGACACGGTCGTCGAACAGCCACGGTCGGTCGAGGTCGCGATCGGCGACCCCGGTCCGGTCCGTGCGACCCTGACGGTCACGTCGACCTTCGACTGGCCGGACCAGGTGGACGGGAGCAGCCACACCCGGGTCGGGAGCCATGCCGTGCCGGTCACGACCACGCTCGAGCTGCGGGCGGACGAGCCGTGGGTGCGGGTCACCACGGCGTTCACCAACCCCTCGCGCGACCACCGGCTCCGGGCGCACTTCCCGCTGCCCGAGCCCGCGCGGACCTCACGCGCTCGAGTGTGCCTTCGCGATCGTCGAGCGGGGTCTCACCGCCGAGGGACGTCCCGACGAGTTCCCGACGCCGACCTTCCCCTCCCGGCGGTTCGTCACGAGCGGCGGGCTCACGGTCGTCCACGACGGGCTGCTCGAGTACGAGCTCGTCGCGATCGACGGGGAGCGAGCAGGGTGGCGACGATCCCGTCGCGACCGAGCTCGCGCTCACCATCCTGCGTGCGACGGGGATGCTCTCGCGCCTCGGCATGAGCACGCGGCCCATGCCGGCCGGGCCGATGACCCCGATCGAGGGCCCGCAGCTGCTCGGACCCGTCACGGCGCACTACGCGCTCGCGGTCGGCGACGTGGACCCCTACCGGATGGCCGACGACGTCCTCGTCCCGCTCGCGGTCGCGGGATCGTTCGGTGGAGGCGACCGCGCCGACCGCGGCGGGACGCTGTCGGTGCGCGGCGCGGAGGTCTCGGCGGTGCGCCGTGCGGCAGGGCTCGTGGAGGTGCGGGTGTTCAACCCCACCCCGGAGCCGGCCGTCGTCGAGCTCGCGGACCGGTCCGGCTGGCTGGTCGACCTACGAGGCCGTCCCCTCGCGCCGTTCGAGGGTCGGTTCGACCTCGGCCCCTGGGCCATCGCGACGGCCCGCCTCGACGGCGACTGAGCCCGTCGGTCCCGCAGGGCCGGCCTCCCCGGGGGCGTCGGGACCCGGCGGGCGCGGGCGCCCGGCCACCGCGGTCTCGCCGCGGTCGCGCAGCTCGTCGAGCTCGCGGAGGACCTCGCCGAGGCGTTCCCAGCGCATGGTCCGCCGCCGGTCGGCACCGGGCTCGCTGCCGGCCCGGGTGAGCTTCCACGGCTGGACCCGCCCGATGTCCTTGAGGTTGCGGGCGCGCAGCGGTCGTGTGGCGAAGTCGATGCCGTGCTCGGCGGCGAGTGCGGTGCGGAGCTCGTCGGACACCAGGACGGTCCCCGGTCTCGCGACGACGACCAGGCGGCTCGCGAGGTTGACCACCGGGCCGTAGAAGTCGCCGTCCTGCACCAGCACCGGACCGACCCCCAGCCCGACCCGCACGTCGGAGAGGAGCTCGTCGTCCGCGTAGGCCTCGGCGAGGCTCAACCCGATCTCGGCGGCGCTTGTCGCGGTGGCGACCACGAACATGACCTCGTCGCCGATCATCTTGACCACCCGCCCGCCGAGCGCGACGACTGTGTCGTGCGCCACCTCTTCGAATCGCGCGACCACCGCGGCCAGCTCCTCGTCCCCGAGGTGCTGGCTCAGCAGCGTGAACCCCACCATGTCGGCGAAGCCGACCGCCATGACCGGGCTGATCCCCTCCCCTGCGCCGCGCGAGCGCAGGAGCATCGAGCGCCGGGTCGCCGCCTGCAGGTGGCGGCGCCACACGTACTCGAGGAGCCCCGCCATCGCCGGGATGGACTCCCCCGCCTGGCTCGCGAAGTGGTCGGCGTCGACGATGCTGTCGCCGGACGCGACCAGCAGGGGCGTCGTGCCGGGACCGGTCTGGGCCGAGGCGATGCGCGCCATCGAGGTGCCGATCACGCGAGCCATCTGGACCGCCGTGTCGGCGTCGGTCATCCCCATCGCGACGATGGATTGGAAGAGGTCGACGGCCTCGAGGTCCATCTCCGTGAAGATGTGCTCGTCCTCGTCCACGTCGAGGAAGCCGAGCGCCCGCCAGAAGCGCCGGATGAGCTCGACCGGCATGCCGGTCTGCTCGGTGAGCTCGGCCTGGGTGAGCCGCTGCTCGGACGGGACGAGGAGACGGTCCACGACGAGCAGGTCGACGACGTCGTCGGCGACCGCCCGGTCGATCTCCTCCATCGAGCAGCCGAGGCCGAGCAGGAGGGAGCGCACCCTGGCGAGCGCCTGGATGCGCCGTCGCCCGGCGTCCGCATCCGTCGCGAGGGCGGGCTCGTCAGGCACGGTCCCACCCTAGGGCGCGCTCCCCGATCCCGATGGGACGCACGGGACCCCTGCCTACACTGGCGCGGTGGGAGCCGCCGTCGAGGGAGGTCCGGGGGGACCGCTCCACCTCGGCCCGCGGGTCGTCCTCGTACCGGTCAAGGCGTTCGCCCACGCCAAGCGCCGCCTGCACCACGCGCTGACCGACGGCGAACGCGCCCAGCTCGCCCGGGCCATGGCGGACCGGGTCCTTTCGGCCGCCACGCCGCTGCCCGTCGCCGTGGTCTGCGAAGACACCGACGTCGCGCAGTGGGCCCGCGGCCGCGGCGCGCTGGTGATCTGGGAGCCCGGCAGGGGCCTCAACGGTGCGGTGGAAGCCGGCGTCGACCGTCTGCGGGCGAGCGGCGCCGTCCAGGTGACGGTGGCCCACGCCGATCTCCCCCGTGCCACCGATCTCGCCCGGGTCGGTGCGGCTCCGGGGGTGACCCTCGTCCCCGACCGGTACGGCAACGGGACCAACGTCCTCGCCGTGCCGGCCGATGCCGGGTTCCAGTTCTCCTACGGTCCGGGCTCGTTCGCCCGCCACCGCGCCGAGGCGGCACGCCTCGGGCTCGCCACGCGCGTCCTCGACCTCCCCGACCTCGCGTGGGACATCGACGAGCCCGGCGACGTCGTCCCGGTCGCCGCCCACCTCCCGGCGACGTGAGCGACTGGGATCCCGGAGGTGCCGGGGCGGACGGTGCGAGCGGTGCGAGCGGCCTCCCCGTCGGCGATCTGCTCCGTACCGGGCCGGTCACCACCGACCTCCCGACACCCCGTTCGGCGCTCGCGATCGGCGCCCACCCCGACGACGTCGAGTTCGGCTGCGGCGCGACGCTCGCCAAGTGGGCGGCATCGGGCTGCGAGGTCCACCACCTCGTCCTGACCGACGGGTCGAAGGGATCGTGGGACCCCGGCGCCGACCTGCCGACGCTCGTCGAGCTGCGGGCGTCGGAGAGCCGGGCGGCCGCCGCGGTCATCGCCGGCGTGACGCCCGACGACGCCGGAGCGGACCGGGTGCAACTCCTCGGCGCCGTCGACGGCGAGCTCGTCGCCGGCACGGACGAACGCCGTGCGGTCGCCGCGGTGATCCGATCCGTCAGGCCGGAGGTCCTCCTCGGCCACGACCCGTGGCGTCGCTACCGCCTGCACCCCGACCACCGGGCCGCGGGCACGCTCACCGTCGACGCGCTGGTCGCCGCGCGCGATCCGCACTTCCTGTCGGAGCTGCAGCTCCCGCCGCACCGGCCGGAGGTCCTGTTGCTCTTCGAGCCCGACCTTCCGAACCATGTGGAGGACGCGTCCGGCTACGAGGACACGAAGATCGCTGCGCTCCTCTGCCACCGGAGCCAGTTCGCGTCGACGATGGGCATCGGTGACGCACGCACGACGGCTGCCGGCACGGCAGGGTCGGCGGACGAGCGCAGTGCCTTCGCCGCCAAGGTGCGACGACAGCTCTCGAGCCACGGTGCGCTCGGTGGGCTCGCCAGCGCCGAAGCGTTCCGACGCATCGACGAGCTGTAGGGGACTGCAGGTGCCGGCAGGGGCCGGATGGCCCCTGCCGGCACCACGCGACGACGTGCGCCGTCGCGTGCTCCTGCGTGCTACCGGGCCCGACGTCGGCGCGCCGGCGCCTTGCGAGCCGCGGTCTTGCGTGCCGGAGCCCGCTTGACGGTCCGCTTGCGTGCGGCGGTCTTGCGTGCCGGGGCCTTCTTCGCGGTCCGCTTGCGTGCCGCGGTCTTGCGTGCCGGGGCCTTCTTCGCGGTCCGCTTCCGGGCCGTGCTCTTGCGAGCCGGAGCCTTCTTCGCGGTCCGCTTGGCGGTCGACTTCCGTGCGGTCGCCTTTTTGGCGGTCCGCTTGGCGGTCGACTTCCGTGCCGCGGTCTTGCGTGCCGGGGCCTTCTTGGCGGTGCGCTTGGCTGCCGACTTCTTCGCCGCAGTCTTGCGGGCTGCAGTCTTGCGTGCCGGCGCCTTCTTCACCGCCCTCTTGGCCGTCGACTTCCGGGCCGCAGTCTTCCTGGCCGGAGCCTTGCGGGCCGTTCTCTTGGCTGCTGCCTTCTTCACTGCCATTCCTGCTTCCTCCTTGGGGTTCAACGCCGATTTGAACGCCGAACCGGTGGCGAACCGGACCCCATTCGACGCGGGAATCGGTACCGCTGCGCCGGTTCGCGGATTCCGACCGACACGGGAGCCGCGCGTGGTCGGGCGGAATGCTCCGAACCCGACCACCGTGACTTTCCGTCCCGATCGAACCTCCGTGACGATCGTGTCGAACACGCCATCAACTACGTCCTCGACGGTACGACGAGAAGTTTGCACCGACTCGCTGACCGCTCGAACGAGCTCTGACTTGTTCACGATCACCTCCGCAGTGATACGCAATCACTACAAGCCAAATGGCTTTTCAACCCCAGGTCAAGCATCTCGACGCGCGACGCGCTCGAGGACGGAAGGATGCACCGCATCCGAATTGCGTCGTGATCACCACCGATGACGACTCGCGCGCACCGTCGTGCGCGCGCCGCTTTACAGAAAACCGTTTGTTTGCAACGATTCTTCGACGCGACGTTCGTTCGTCGCCCTCGCGGACGTGACGCTCCGCCCCGGTCCGATCGCACGGAAGCGTAGGGAAATCGCCGTGAGGAGAAATTACGGGAAAATGCCGCGTCAGGCGCCTTTGCACTCGCATCGCGCCGTCTTCGACGCGAACGGTGCCGCCGGCTCGGGGCTCTACCTCGGACACGACGAGACCGGATGGCGGCATGCTGCACCACAACAATCGGTGATGGTCCTCGGTCCACCGCGGTCGGGCAAGACGACGTCGTTGATCATCCCCAACGTGCTCGCGGCGAGCGGTGCGGTCGTCTCGACGTCGACCAAGCCCGACGTGCTGCACGCGACCGCAGCCGCCCGCGCGGCAGTCGGACGATGTCTGCTCTTCGATCCGACCGGTACGGCACCGCGGGACCCTCGGCTGCAACCGATGCGGTGGTCGCCGCTCCAGTCGTGCACGACATGGACGGGAGCGCAGGCGACGGCGGCGGCCCTCGTGGAGGTCGGCTCGGCCCCGTCCGGCGGGCGGGTCACGTCCGACGGCTCGCACTGGCTCGAGCGGGCCCGGGCGCTCCTCGCTCCTCTGCTCCACGCGGCCGCGCTCGAGGGGCACGACCTGCGCACGCTGCTGACCTGGGTCGACCGCCGCCAGGCGCTGCCGGCCCAGCAGATCCTGTCCGCGGTGCCCGGGAGCACCACCGCGCTCGCCCGCAACCTCCTCGACGGCATCGCGTCCACGGACCCCCGGGAGCTGAGCGGGATCTGGTCGACCACGTCGGGTGCCCTCGGCGGCCTCCGGTCGGAGGCGGCACTCGCCGCGGCAGCCGAACCCGATTTCGACCCGGCGCGCTTCGTGCGCTCCACCGACACCGTCTACCTCGCGGCGCCCGCGCACCTGCAGTCGCTCGTCGCCCCATTGGTCGTCGGGCTGCTCAACGACATCCGCTTCGCGACCTACGAGCGACACGCCGCGGCACCCGACACGCGGCCGAGGCCGGTGCTGCTCGCCCTCGACGAGGTCGCCAACATCGCGCCCGTTCCGGACCTCCCGTCGATGCTGAGTGAAGGGGGCGGGCAGGGCCTGCTTACCCTCGCGTGCTTCCAGGATCTCTCGCAGGCACGGCAGCGGTGGCCGGGCGCCGCCGACGGGTTCCCGTCCCTCTTCGGCACCACGGTCGTGCTCCCGGGCATCGGCGACGTCCGCACACTCGAGGCGCTCTCGCAGCTCGCCGGCGAGGAGGAGGTCGTCGTGACCGGCCGCTCGACAGGACGGTCGCCGACGGATCGCCCGCTCACGGACCTCGTGAGCGGCGGCCGCCCGCACGTCGGCGAGACGCTCGCAGGGCACGTGCGTCGACGGCTTCCCGTGGACGTGCTCGCGCACGGCTCCCCGGGCCACGCGCTCGCGTTCGACGAGCGCAACCGGCCCGCGTGGATCCCGCTCGCGCCCTCGCACGTGTGCGAGCCGTGGCGGACCCTGCGCGGCATGCAGCTCGGGACCGGCCTCGAGCGGCGGACACCGGAGCGCTCACGTGCGGTCACCGGCGATCTCCATCGCTGAGGGGCGCCGGTCGGCGCTCAGCGGACCGCGAGCGCATCGCCGCGGTCGGGCCGCTGCCCGAACGCCCGATCGCCGGCGTCACGGCCCACTTCCCGTCCGGTGACCGAGCGTCCTGCCGGCACCCGACCGCGCGGGAGCACGAGATCGCCAGCTGCCGCGGCCGCCAGGCGTCCGGTGAGATCGCCGAGCGGAGCTCCAGCGGCGAGGCGTCCGGTGAGATCGGCGGCCCGCCACCGCGGCTCGTGGCCGGTGGACACGGTCGCGGCGGATCGGGCACACCGGGCCGAATCCGACGAGTCGGTCAGGGACGCCGCGACCGCCTCGAGCTCGCTCGCGTGGGCACCGCGCAGCGACGAAGCCGCCACGGCGGCCACGACGTCCCGCCGCGCCAGCTGTCGTTCGCCCGGGGCGGTCCCGAGCTGCGCGAGCAGGCGATCGGCGTCCACGGTTGCCGGCGGTGCGGCCGTCCGGCCGAGCCCCACGACCTTGGAGAGCTCTCCGAGATCGAATCCGAAGTCACGGGCACGATCCCGCCACGCCTCGTGCAGCTCCTCGACCGTCACCGTCCGGTCCTTGTCGGGTCTCGTCACCAACGCCGCGACCGACGCCGCCCTGCCGCGCTCCCGCCGTCCCCCGTGCGCGCGGAGGTGCTCGTCGACGCCCGCCGACCGTTGGGAGAAGAGGCGCGGGAGTGCCGGGTCGATCCCGACCACGTCGCCGAGCCCGGACGGCCGCACCTGCCACGCGACACCCAGCCGCTCGCCGAGCTCGCGCCGGAGGCGGGCGTGGTAGACGCCCTGCACGGCCCGCAGATGGCGGAAGAGGCGCCGGCCGTCCGCGGCCGACCAGGCGCCGTCGACGCCCAGAGCGACGTTGGCCACGACCGCGTGGGTGTGGAGGTGCGGGTCGAGGGCGCGGCTGGTCCGGTGGAGGAAGAGGCCGGCCACCGCACCGGTCGTCGCGAGGTGCGAGGTCACGCCCCGGTGGGTCCGGCGCACACCGAGGCCGTGGCGCCCGAGGTAGCCGAGGGCGTCGTGGACCGCCGCGCGGTGCCCCGTGCCGACCTCTCCCGCGAGCTCCCGGGGGCCGAGCAGGTGGAGGAGGCTGACCGTCTTCGGAGCGCAGAAGGTGAGGTCGTAGGCGGCGACACCCCGCTCGCGCGCCCCGCAGCGGCGCGCCCGTCGCGGGGTCCCGCCCGGCGAGCACCTCGGTGAACACCTCGGACCCCACCGCGCCGCGGAGGCCGAGCGCGGCGGCGCCGTCTCCCGACCAGATCCCCGGCTCCTCGCCCGCAACCAGGGTGCCCTCGGCCCTGCCCGGTACGAGATCGTCGACGTAGTACGCGTGGCCGCCGGCGTGCACGACATGGACCTTCAGCACGCCTACCCCGGAGCGGGCCGCAGCGGCCTGGTGCGCACGGACACTCGCATGGAGGGATCGAAGCGCGGGCGCCTTGCCCTCCACCTTGCTCGGTCAGGTGTGGTCCGCGCCCCCCTGCCCGCCGGTATCCGTCCGATCCTCGGCGTACCGCTCGAGGATGCGTGCGGCGGCGTCGACCCCGAGGGACGACAACGCCGCGGGCTCGAGGACGCGGGCGTCCGGACCGAGCCGGAGCAGCAGGCGCTCGAGCCAGGCCTCGCCGCCGACGAAGACCTCGACCTCGAGCCGGTCGCCGACCGTACGCAGGGTGCCCGACGCCGGGATCGACTCCACCAGCCAGGCCTGACCCGGGTCGATCGAGAGCCGGACGCAGACCTGCTCGGGACCGGGGACGAACGCGTCGGTCCCCGCCCCAGCCGCTCCGTGGTCCGGGGGACGTCCGCCGGCGAAGCTCGGCGGGACCACGCTGCGGGACCGCCGCGACCATCCGGTCGACACGGAACCGCCGCAGCCCCTCGGCAACCTCGCACCAGGCGTCGAGGTACCAGTGGCCCTCCGACGCGAACAGGCGGATCGGCTCGACCCGCCGCTCGGTGAGCCGGTCGGTCGATGCCGAGTAGTAGGTGAGGTCGAGGGGCCGGCCTTGGTCGACGGCCTCGCGCACCACCGGCAGGTGGGCCGGCGCGTCGAGCTCCACGTCGAGCGTCTCGCCGCCGAGCGCGCGCTCGAGTTTGGCCAACGCCCGCGAGAGCGCCCCGTCCTCGTCGCTCCCGGGCACGGCGAGCAGCGCACGGGCGGCGGCCGCGAGGACGAGACCCTCGTGGGGGCCGAGACGGCGGGGGCGTGCGAGCGCGACACCCGGGTGGACCGACACCGTCGTCTCCGAGACCATGATCTCCATCAGCTGGTCCGGCGTGTAGGGCGGCACACCGCAGCAGGCGGCCAGCTCGAGCTCGCGCACCAGCTCGTCCGGGGTGAGCGCGAACCGCTCGGCGACGTCGTCGACCGGCGCCTCCCCCACCTGGGCCAGCCAGGCCAGGATCGCGAGCAGCCGCCGCAGGCGACCGGCGGTGTCGGTCACCGTGCTCACGAGGGCAGTTCCCCCGCCGCCGCGACCTGGGTGCGCAGGCGCTCGACCATGCGTGCGCGCACCGAGGGCGGGTGGACGATCTCGGCGTGGTCGAGCAGGTCGAGTGCCCAGGTCACCAGCGCCTCCGGGTCAGTGACGGCCAGCCGGACGACGACCGCCCCACCGTCCCGGCGTTCGATCACCGTCTCCTCGCCCACCTCGGCGACCACCCGGCCCGCCTCCACCGGGTCGACCAGGACGTCGACCTCGAGCTCCTCGCCCGCACCGAACTGCCAGGGATCGCGTCCGAGCACCGAGCCCGCGTCGAACCCGTCCGGGAGGACCGCCGACCCGGCCGCTCCGAGCTCCGGCGCTCCCACGATGCGGTCGACCCGGAACGTGCGGGCCTCCCCCCGGTCGAGATCGAGCCCCACCGCGTACCAGTGCCCGCGCCGGAACCGCACCGCGGCGACGTCGACCCGCCGGGTCTCGCCCCGATAGTCGAAGGAGACCGTCGCCTTCGTGCGCACCGCGTCGAACAGCGGTGGCAGGGCGGCCAGCCCGTCGGCGAGTGCGAGGTCGACGTGCGGGGCGAGGCCGATCCTGCCCGGCCCGTCGACCGCGACGCCCAGCTTCTCGAGGGCGTTCTGCCCGGTAGGCTCGCCGAGGTGGACGCCGGCGACGGCAAGGTTGAGCGCCGCCTGCTCCTCGGCGCTGAGACCGAGGTCGGGCAGGTAGTAGGCGTCCGGGTCGACCCGGTAGCCCAGCTGGTCCTGACCGCCGACCGGCTCGACGAGCACCGGGATCCCCTCGTCGCGCAGCAGCCGCTTGTCGCGCTCGAACGCCTGGCGCCTCGCCGCGTGCGTGTCGGGATAGCCGGGCACGCGGTGGGAGATCTCGCGGAGGCTGAGCGGCCGCGGCGTCTCGAGCAGCACCAGCAGGAGATCGGTCACCCGCTCGAGTCGGTCGAGACGTCGCATCGGGGACAATCTACGGCGCGAGCCGTGCGGGGCCACCCGCGGTGAGTCCCGCCCTGCAGCCCTACGGATGGGACAGCCACGTCGTCGCCTGGGCGGTCGTGGGGGGCGGCGCGCTCGCAGTCGTCGTCGGTCACCGCCGGCTCACACGGCAGAGCTCGCCGCCGACCCCGTGGACCCGCCGCGAGATCGCGTCGTGCTGCGTGGCGGCGGCCGCCGCCCTGGTGGCGCTCACCTGGCCGGTCGCCGACCTCGCGGCACACTGGTCCCTCACCGCCCTCGTCGTGCAGCGCCTCGTGCTCGTGCTCGTCGTCGCCCCGCTCCTGCTGCTCGGCCTGCCCGGCGACGTCCTCCGCTGGGCGACGCGGCCCGCGCCGGTCGACGCGTGCGTCGCCCGGTGCCAGCGGCCGGTCGTGGCCGTGGTGATCGTGACCGCCGTGCTCGGCGCCGCGATGACGCCGGCTCTCGTCTCGGCCCAGTCCACCTCGGCGGCCGCCCGCGGGGTCATCGACGCCGCGGTGCTGCTGGCGGGGTTTGTCCTCTGGACCCCGGTCATCGGCCGGATCCCCGGCGTGACCCGCCCGCGGCCGATCGTGCGGTTCGTCTACCTGGTCGTCCAGGCCGTCGTCCCGGCGTTCCTCTCGTTCGTGTTCATCCTCTCGGTCCGGCCGTTGTACGCCGTCTACCACGACTCGCAGGCGGCGATCGGGCTGCGCGCGGTCAACGACCAGCAGCTCGCAGGGTTCGTCTCCAAGCTCGGCATGCTGTTCGTCCTCCTCACGGTCGGCGCCACGGTCCTCGCACGCGCCTCGCGCGACGAGGAGGACGAGGTGGTCGAGGAGCCACTGGTCTGGGGTGACGTGGAGCGCGAGTTCGAGCGCGCCGACCGCCGCGCGGCACGGGCGTCCGATCCCGGGGAGTAGGGCCCCGCGGCCCGGGCGACGGCTCCGGCCGCCGTCGGCGGCCGTCGTCGGCGGGCCGTCGCCGAGATGGCGCACCGCCGCGGTCACGGATTCGTAGCATGGCCCCGTGACCGTCGAAGTGACCGCCGCTCCCCCCGTGCCCACCTTCCGCCGCCTGGTCGGCGGCACCGTCCGGGCCGGTGCCGAACTGCTCGGGGACCGGCCGGCGATGGTGGTGCGGTCGGTGTCGACCGACCGCCGGGGCGCCCTCGGTTACGAGGACGGCACGACCATCACGGAGGCGGCACGGTCGGCGGCGTCCCTGCGGATCCCGCTGGTGCTCGTCCTCGCGACGAGTGGCGCCGACGTCTCCGAGGGCGTGGTCTCCCTGCACGGGTGGGGCCGCGCCGCGCGCGCCGTGTCCGCGTGCTCGGGCAGGGTCCCGGTCGTCGCCGTGGTCACCGGGCCCGCGCTCTCGGGTCCGGCCCTCCTGCTCGGACTCTGCGACCTGGTGCTGATGACGAGCGACGCGTTCGCATTCGTGTCCGGTCCGGCGATGGTCGAGGAGTTCACCGGCGTCCGCCTCGGCGTCCACCAGCTCGGGGGCACCGCCATGCACGCCCGTTCGAGCGGCCTCTGCGCCGTCGAGATCGCGACCGAGGCGGACGCCCTCGATCTCGTGGCCCATCTGCTGGGGCTCCTTCCCGCGCACACCGACGAGCTCCCGCCGCGGGCGCCGGGTGACGACACGGTCGAGCGCGAGGTGCCCGAGCTCGAGGCGATCATCCCGGCGAAGGCGACGAGCTCCTATGACGTGCGCCACGTCGCAGCTGCGCTCGCCGACGACCACGACGTGACCGAGCTCTGGACCCGATGGTCACCGCAGCTCGTGACCGGATTCGGCCGGATCGACGGGAGGACGGTCGGGTTCGTGGCCAACCAGCCCCAGGCGCTCGCGGGCACGCTCGACATCGCCGCGTCGCAGAAGGCGGCGCGCTTCGTCCGGTGCTGCGACGCCTTCAACGTGCCGATCGTGACCCTCGTCGACACGCCGGGGTTCCTGCCGGGGAAGGACCTCGAGTGGCGCGGCATGATCCGCCACGGCGCCGAGCTCGCGTTTGCCTACGCCGAGGCCACCGTCCCGCGCATCTGCGTGATCCTCCGCAAGGCCTTCGGGGGGGCGTACATCGTCATGGACTCGAAGGGGCTCGGCAACGACCTGTGCTTCGCCTGGCCCTCCGCCGAGATCGCGGTCATGGGCGCGGAGGGAGCGGTGCAGATCCTCCACCGGCGCGCCGACCCTTCGCAGTGGGCCGCCCTCCGGGACGAGTACACCGAGCGCCACCTCACGCCGTGGCAGGCGGCCGAGCGCGGCTTCGTCGACGCGGTGATCGAGCCGGCGCGGACACGTGCGGTGGTCGCCGAGGCCCTCGGCGCGCTCGAGACCATGCGCGAGCAGTTACCCGGGCCGGAAGCACACGGTCGGGCCGCTGTAGTCCTGCGGTTAGCCGGTGGGCACCGTGCAGCCGGCGAGGTCGCCATGGGTCGCATGCTCGTCCTCGCGGCGCTCGCCGAGCGATGGACCCGCTGCCTCCATCCGCGATCGGAACCGAAGGTCACCGGCCCGGATCGGCCGAGGGTCGAACGCCGCTCTTCCCGGGTAACCGAGTGCCAGAACGGCGATCGCCCCGGCGACGACCGGGAGCCACCACGCCCATGGGGAAAGGTAGTGGTAGGCGAAGACCGTCGTCTCGAGCGCGATCAGCACGGCGGCCTAGGAAGTGCCGGGTCGGACGGATCGACGCCGCCGCCATCGCAAGGATGAGGGCGGGACGAGGTAGTAGGGCGTCATCACCGCCTCGAAGATGCAGCGCATCCCGAGACAGGCCGCGACCAGCCAGAACAGTCCCGACGGGCGTCGGGGGCCGGCGCCACGCATAGAGCACCGATCAGCACCGCAAGCAACGCCTCCACGGCCCGGCCTGCGCCGCCGGAGACGAGAAGGTCCGACTGCGCATGTCCGACGATCGGAAGGTGACGAATCGCCCGCCGGCGAATCGGTGAGGCGTGCCGCCGCCACCGAGCGATACGATCACATCGCCCACATGCGGAGCGATCGAAACCCAAGGAGTCGGATGGTTGATCGACGGCGGCGTCGGCTGCTGGACGATCGAGCGGTACGCATCGGCGGCGTCGCTCAAGAACGCGATCACGACGACGGCGCCCGAAAGCGCGACCGAACGCACGATGGTGAGCAGTCGCTTGCCCTGGGGCGACGACCGCGATGAGCAAGGGGAGCGTCATGACGACCAGCGGCTGGAACACCAACGCGAACCCGAAGAGCCAGCCGGATCGGACCCACCGTTCATCGAATATGGCAAGCATCGAGTAGAGCGCGAAGGTGATTGCGATACAGTCCTCCGCGTGGCCCCAGATCGCGGCCATGGGCCAAGCGAGGACCGCGACGACGACGCAGAGAAGCGATTGACGTCGGGCGGGCAACACACCAAACCGCTCGGCGAGTGCGTCGACGGGAAAGAGCACTGTGGCGGCGAGCAGAAGTTCGATCGGGCCGAGCAGGAGCGGCCGCCTCGGATGCGCAATGAAGAACGGTGGGAACGACTCACTCAGACCCAGGTGTGACGAAAGCATGGCGAGGGGCGCGAGGAGGATCTCGATCCCCGGAAACGAATTCACGCCGGTGGAAGGGTCGTAGACGCCACCGAGGAAGCCCCAACCGATGTAGTGGGCTCCGCGGAAGATCCCCCACATGTCGCCGCCGGTGTCCCAACCGCTCTGATGCATGAACGACCGGGAACCACCCGAGCATGAACACCATGCCGGTGATGAGGACCACCCCGGTGAGGAGGATCGGCCACCGACGGCGTGAGAAGAGCTGTTCGCGCTCACCTGAGAACCGTCGCATCGGTCCTGACCCTGCAGGCCGGGTCGGCGGACGGCCGGTGACGAGCACCCCTTGGTCAGCTTGTGCCACGGCCATTCCCTCTCTTCGGCAGACCCGGCGCTCGTACTGAGGAATTCTTCGGCTGCTCACAGTGCGAAGCGCCCCCTCCCGAAAGAGGGGGCGCTTCTGCGTTGTCTGGCGTCTCTGTGGTGGCGGGGTGTCCGCCATCACAGTTCCGTGTGGTGCCGGTTACAGCGTCGGGAACCCGTTGGTGCTCTGGTACAGGTAGTTGGTCCCGCTCGTACCGGTCGGCATCGTGACGGCATCGCACGTCGGTGCGCTACCGGTGATGTTCTTCCACTCGCCGTACCACGTGCCCGGGGCGGTCGGGACCGTGGTGCTCGCATTGCTCCACGGGGCCGTACCGGTCTCCGTCTGCGTGTTATCGACGATGTACCAACAGTTGCCGGTGCCCTTGGCCAGACCGGCCAGGATCACTGCATACCCGTCAGCAGACGTGGTCACGCTGATCGTGCTCTGTGCTGTGCCCGACGTCAGCGCTGTTGCGCCCGTGATGAACGACAGGCTCGGCTCAGCCGACGTCAGCGCAGCGACCAGACCGGCCGACGCTGCATACGACTGGCTGTTGGACTGGAACGCCGACTTGGCATTCACGAACGCGGTGTTCAGGTTCGACTGCACGGCCCGGTCGTTCGCCGACTTCGTCACCCCGAGGAACGTCGGAATGGCGATCGCCAACAGAATGGCCAGGATGAGCAGGACGACCATGAGCTCGATGAGGGTGAAACCTGCATCAGCTCTCCGCGTCTCCCGCAGCATCACGCCTGTCGTTCAGGCGCTCGATAACGGATGAAAACATGTCCTGCCTCCTCGTGATTATGGATGCATCAATCCGCAGACACCTAACGCAGGTGTCTGGAGACTTCATCGTCAACGAATCGCGGGATCTTTAGCGGATCTTCTTGGAAAACGTGCGCCAGATACAGGCAGGAAGCTCGTATCCGAAGGCGCGTCATCGTTGCCCTTCACGGTCCTCATCCTCCGCTGCGTCCCGGAACGGTCCGCGTGTTGATTTGCGATTAGTTGTGGATGAGTTTGATGTAATCGAACATCGGAAGATAGAGCGAGATGACCATCATGCCGACGCCGATGCCCATCACGACGGTCAGAAGTGGTTCGAGGAGTGCGGTCAGGTTATTCACCGTCACCTCGACCTCCTGGTCGTAGAACTGCGGCGACCTTCATGAGCATCGAATCGAGTGCACCGGTCTGTTCACCGACCTCGATCATCTGCACCACGAGCGTCGGAATGACGTCCTCGTGCTCTCGAAGCGGATCGGCCAACGGGCGGCCCTCCCGGACGCCGTTCTTCGCCTCGAGTAGGACGTCGCCGACGGTGCGGTTACCAGCGGTGTCCGCGCAGATGTCGAGGGACTCGAGGATCGGCACCCCAGAGCTGATCAGCGACGCGAGTGTGTTGGTGACACGGGCGAGCGCGACTTTGTGGAACAGCGGCCCGAATACCGGCGGCTTGAGCATCCACCGGTCCCACCGCTTCCGACCCTCGTCCGTGGCGATCCACTTCCGGACCCCGATGATCGACCCGACGATGACGGCGATCACCACCAGGATCATCGGGCTCGTCATGATCTCCGAGATCTTGATGAGGATCCGGGTCGGTAGGGGCAGTTTTCCACCCAACGAGGTGAAGAGATTCTGGAACACCGGAACGATGAAGATGATCATTGCGGAGAAGATGATCACCATCACGCTGAGCACGACGGCCGGATAGGTCATCGCTGAGCGGATGGTGCGGTTGAGCTGCGCTTGGTTCTCGATCGTGCTGGCGAGGCCACCGAGCACCTCGTCGAGGTTCCCGCCCACCTCGCCGGCCTGCACGAGGGTGCAGAACAAGTGCGAGAAGGCCTTCGGATGCTTGGCGCAGGCGGCCGAGAGCGACGAGCCGTGCTCGAGATCGAGGCGGACTTCGGTCAGGATCCGCGCGAGGGCCGGGTTCTCGACCTGTGCCTCGAGAATCCCGAGAGACCGGACGACGGAGAGGCCCGAGTCGACCATCGTGGAGAGCTGCCGGGTGACGACCGCGATCTCGCGCAGCTTGATCCGGTCCGTGATGCCGGGGATCTTGATCTCTGTCTTGAGATTGACTGCCGACTTGGGGGTGACCGAGATCGGCATGTAGCCCATCTCGCGCAGCCGCCGGACGACGAGCGCCATGTTGTCGCCCTCGAGCTGGCCCTCGACCAGTCCGCCCGACCGGTCCCGCACCTTGTAATCGAATGTGACTGCCACGATGCCCCGATTCCTCAGTTCGTCACGCGCACGTTCACGTGTTCAGGTGGTTGCGGAGGTCTTCCTCGTTCTGCGAACGGTCGTAAGCGATCGCTTCGGAGATCACGCCGTCCTTCACGAGCTTCGCCAGTCCCTGGTCCATCGTCTGCATGCCGAAGGATGCACCGACCTGCATGAGCGAGTAGATCTGGTGCGTCTTGGAGAGGCGGATCAGGTTCCGCACGGCAGATGTGCAGACGAGCACTTCCGCGCAAGGCACCCGACCGGTCCCCTCAGCGTTGACGACCAGTTGCTGGGTGACGACGCCTTCGAGCGTCGCTGCCAGCATGACCCGGATCTGCTCCTGCTGGTTGGTCGGGAAGACATCGATGACGCGGTCGATGGTCTGAGGTGCGTCCTGCGTGTGCAGCGTCCCGAAGACAAGGTGGCCCGTCTCCGCCGCGGTCAGTGCCATCGAGATGGTCTCGAGGTCACGGAGCTCGCCGACCAGGATGACGTCGGGGTCCTGGCGGAGCACCCGCCGCAGTGCCTCCGCGAACGAATCGGTGTCCTCGCCGACCTCCCGCTGCGTGATGATCGAGCGCTTGTGATCGTGAAGGAATTCGATCGGATCCTCCACGGTCACGATGTGCAGCGGCTTGGTCCGGTTGATGATGTCGACGAGCGATGCGAGGGTCGTCGACTTGCCGGAACCCGTCGGTCCGGTGACCAGCACGAGCCCTCGGCGCAGATCCGTGAACTCCTTCACCGACTCGGGCATTCCGAGCGTGTCGAAGACCGGCATCTCGTGAGGGATCGGTCGAAGGGCGGCGGCGATCGTGCCGCGTTGGAGCGAGACGTTGACACGGAAGCGACCCACGCCCGCGATCGAGTGGGACGTGTCGAGCTCGTGCTCCTCCTCGAACCGCTCGCGCTGCGATGCCGGCAGGATGCCGAAGACCATGTCCCGGATGGTCTCGTTGTCCAGCACTGGGCAGCCCTCGATCTGACGGAGTGCACCGTGCAGGCGGATCGTCCCGGGCATCTCCGCAGTCAGATGAAGGTCGGATGCCCCGACCGAGACCGCATATCGGAGTAGGTCGTCGATGTGCAGCGGCATGTCGCTGTTCGTGGCCGGTACCGCCATGCCCTGTTCGAGGAGCCGCTCGACCATCTCGCTGTTCTTCATGCCCACCTGGACCGGTGGCTCGTCGACCAGCGGCGACGTAGGGGCCGGACCCGGAGACGGAGCACCTGGCGGCGGTGGGATCGTCTGGGCCGAGTCCTCGAGCATCCGGGTAACGAGGATCGGATCGGCGAGGACCGGGTTCACCCGGTGGCCGATACGCGATGCGAGCGACTCGACGTCCGGTGGCGTCGGCGGCTCTCCGAAGGCCACGGCCAGGACGTTTCCGTCGAGCTGGAGTCCGACCGCGCTGTACTCGCGGCCGACCTCGGGCGGAAGAGCCGTCTTCGCTTCGGCCGACGGTTCGATCGCCGCGAGATCGACGGCGGGAAGCTGGGTGAGATGAGCGAGCGCGCCGACGACGACCGCCGGAATCGCCAGTTTCCGGCTGATCAGCAGTGAGGCGAGCGATTGGTCGGTGGCGCGCGCTTCGGCGACGAGTGGCGCGAGGTTCGACTCCGACTCATAGCCGCCCTCCACCAGGGCGCGTGCGAGCCGGCTCGACCACTCGACCCTCGACTCCGCCGTGACCGGGCTCATGCCACCACCCGCAGTACCTCTTCGAGAGTCGTCTCGCCCTCGATGGCCTTGCGCAGCCCGCTCTGTCGAAGCGTGAGCATCCCCTGACTCACGGCGACCTTGTGGATCTCTTCCACGGATCCTCCTTCGATGATCATGCGTTCGATCTCTTCTGTCATCGGCATCAATTCGGCCAAAGCTTTACGACCCCGATAGCCGGTGTTGGAGCAAGCCGAACAGCCAGTCGATCGATAGACCTTGGAAATGCCCCCTGCGAGCTCGACCTCTTCGAGGGTCCAGCCGGCAGACGAGATGTCGGCCTCGGTGGGCTCGTAGGCCTCCTTGCAGTGGGTGCACAGCCGACGGGCGAGGCGTTGGGCCAGGACGCCGGAGAGTGCCGAGGTGACGAGGAACGGTTCGAGGCCCATCTCGACCAGGCGCATCGGCGTCGATGCCGCACTGTTGGTGTGGAGGGTGGCGAGGACCATGTGTCCGGTGAGCGCCGCCTCGATGGAGATGACCGCCGTCTCCTTGTCACGGATCTCGCCGACCAGGACGATGTCGGGGTCGGACCGGAGGATCGACTTGAGGGCGGACGCGAAGGTGAGGCCGGCCTTGATGTTGAGCTGCACCTGGTTGACGCCCTTCAGCTGCAGCTCGACCGGGTCCTCGACCGTGATGATGTTCTTCTCCGGCGAGTTGAGCGCCGTGAGGGTGGTGTACAAGGTCGTCGACTTGCCAGAACCCGTCGGCCCGGTCACGAGGATCGTGCCGTACGGCTTCGTGTAGATGCCCTCGTAGGTGTGGAGCAGATCGTCGTCGAAGCCGAGATCGGAGAAGCCGAGCACCACGCTCGACTTGTCGAGGACCCGCATGACGACCTTCTCGCCGTGGATCGTCGGCAGCGTTGCCATCCGGAGATCGATGCCCTTGGCCCCGACGTTGAGGGAGATCCGGCCGTCCTGTGGGATCCGGTGCTCAGCGACGTTCATGTCCGCCATCACCTTGAGGCGTGTCGTCACCGCTGAGGCGATCGCCCTCGGTGCGGTGGAGACGTCGTGGAGGACACCGTCGATCCGGTAGCGGATGCGCAGCTCGTTGCCGGTCGGCTCGACGTGGATGTCCGAGGCACGCTCGTTCAGCGCCTGGAGGATCAGGAGATTCACGTACCGGACGATGGGCGCCTCTTCGGTGATCGCCTGGATATCGTCGACGCCGCTGTCCCGCTCGGTCCCGTCGAAGCCGAGCGACGCTTCCATGGCCATGTCCGCAGCGTCGCCGCCGCTGTTGAAGATCCGACCGATGTACGCCGAGATCTGTGATCTCGTCGCGACGACCACGATGAAGTTGCGCCCCATGATGGTGCGGAGGTCGTCCATCGCGAAGACGTCGGTCGGATTCGACGCGGCGACCACCGGTGTCCCGTTGTCGTTCGCGATCACGATGACGTTGTGGTGCCGCGCGGTCGCTTCGGGAATCGCGCCGGCTTCGGTCAAGTCGACGCCGACGGTATCGAGATCGACGAACTCGAGGCCCATCTCCTCGGCCATGCCCCACATGAGGTCGGCCTCGGTGACCAGCTTCTTCTCCGTGAGGATCCGAGCGAAGCTCTGACCGGTCCGTTCGTGCTCCCTGAGCACCTCCTGCATCTCCTCGAGCGAGACACGGCCTCCGTCGACCAGCACCTTCGCGAGCGGTGGGAATCCTGCAGTGGCGGAGTCCTCTTCGCCACCCTCCATGGGCTGCCATTCGTCTGCGTGCTGCTCCTGGAAGGTTGCGACGGCCTCTGACACCAGATCAGCTGCCTCTGCTGTCGAATCATCCTCGGTGGTCCCATGCACCTCCACCGACCGCGCAAGCGCGTCGAACTCCTCGCTTGCGAACGGTTCGCCGCCGAACGTGGGGAGCAAGCTCGTCGCGGGCTCGAGTGAGTGACCTGTCGGCCTCGTACCGCATCGACAGCTCATCGACTGGATCGATCGGCGCCGTCTACGTCGTCGTGGACCGTTCCGTCCGCGACCGAGGAGCCGACCGAGGCTGCGAGCATGTCGAGCTCTCCGGGAGCTGCGTCCTCAGGGTGAACTCCGGCTCCGTCTGCAGCATCGGCCGACACCTCGAGCTCGGGTGCTTCGACCTCGAGCTCCTGCCAGCCGGTGACCGCCTCGTCGACGACGACCTTCGTCTCTTCGGGGGGCGCGCTGGACTTGCCCTTGCGATCACCCTTCTTGCCGCGCCGCCCACCCGACGACGGCGATTCGGAGGGGGTCTCCGGCTCGAGCGTTGCTTGCGGTTCACCGTCGACCTCGGCATCCTCCGATCGCAGATCGGGAAGGTCGTCGAGCAGCGCGAGCTCGTCTGCGACGACTTCGGTCAGCTCGCGGTCGGGATCGAAGGATTCGGACGGCGATTCGTCGAGCTCGCTCTCCGGGGAAGTACCTTCCTCGATTGTGTCGGAGCCGAGTGATGACCCGTCCGGGCCGTCGTCCAGCCACTCCGGTCGACCGAGGTCAGCCACTGGCGCGTCGTCGACGTCCATCTCGGTCCCGAAGAGCTGGTCGATGTAGTCGCTGATCTGTTCCCGTGAAGCGACGACGGAGATGAAGTCGCGTCCGAGCGACGCGCGGACCGAGTCCTGCGCGTAGAGGTCGTCCGGATCGGATGTCGCGATGACGGGTGTGCCGAACTTCCGCTTGATCGCCACCATGTGATGACGACGTGCCAGGTCGGCGGAGAGGATCTCTCCCGCACCGCGATCGACGCCATACGTTGTCAAGTCGACGAATTCGAGGTCGTGCTCGCTCGCCATGCAACGGATGGCGTCGACGTCACTCATGGCGTCATCATCGGCAGACTCGGCTGCGAGATTGAACCTGATTCCCGTGGCCGGCGACACTGTCGCCGGCTGGTTCCACCCCACGTCACGACCGGCCCCCCTCGTGGCGCGCGTCAACCTCCCGGGGCTGAACGCCGTCAACCACTCTCCGTGGTGATTATGTCACCTCCATGCGCTCATTGCTCAAGACGCAGTCGCCGCTGCGGCCCGCGGACCCCGCTGTCGGCTCGACCGCCGCTCGTGCTCCCGAATGGCATCCCCGCCGGACGTCCTCGCAGGTCATCGACGCCCCGAACTCGAGAGGCACCGAATCATGGACCGAGAAAGTCACGTTCGGGGCTGACGCTGGGAGTTGAATACTCCCGTGCCCGCCGTCGCGTCGCTGCCGCTGCCCGCCTCCGTCGCGGTCGCCGGGGTCGCCGGGCTCTTCGTCGGCTCCTTCCTCAACGTCGTCGTCTACCGGACCCCGCGGGAGCTCTCCGTCGCAGCTCCACGGTCGTTCTGCCCGACGTGCCGGCGGCAGCTGACCTGGTGGGAGAACATTCCAGCGTTCTCGTGGCTCGCCCTGCGAGGGCGGTGCCGCACGTGCCGTACACCGATCTCAGCCCGCTACCCGTTGGTCGAGACGACAACGGCGGCCTCCTTCGCGCTCGTCACGTGGGCACTGCACGGGACGCTCGTCTCGGTCGGCTACTGCCTGCTCGCCGCGGGGTTCATCGCGGTCGCCCTCGTCGAGTACGACGGCTTCCGGGCCCCGCTCCGACTGGCGGCGATCGCCACCGCCTCAGGGCTCGCCTTCGTCGTGATCGGCGCAGGCCTCCACGGTCATGGTGCGGTCGCCGTAGGAGCGGTCCTCGGAAGCGCGGCCGCGGTGCTTGCGTACGGGATCCTGCGGCGCGTGGATCCCGACTCGTCCGATCCGCGCGCCCACGGCCGGAGCACGCTGCTGCTCGCCGGCTGCTGGGTCGGCGGGCTCGGGCCTGGATCGGCGATCGTCGGCGCCGTCGCATGGCTCGCGATCTACTTCCTCTCCATGGTCGTCGCCTCCGTCCGCACACGGCATCCGGCTGGCGCAGCCGACGACGTCACCCGTCCCACGCCCCGCATTCCGTTGCTCGCGCAGGTGCCGCTCGTCACGGCGATCGGCGCAGCGCTCCTGGCGTCCCTCGTCGCAATGTGACGGCGAACGTACGATGGTCGGATGAGCTCGCCGGATCGGCGCGGATCTCAGCTCGGTGGCGATGCAGTGCTCTTCGCCCACCCGCCAGACGTCCGGCGGGTGGTGATCGTCGACGACCACGAACTGCTGCGGACGGGAACCCGACAGATCCTCGAGGCCGCTCCCGGCTTTGCAGTCGTCGGTGAGGCCGGCGACATCGACGACGCGCTGGAGGTCATCGACGAGCATCGTCCAGAAGTGGTCCTCGTCGACATCCGACTTCCCTCCGGAAGCGGCATCGACCTCGCCCGCCGGATCGTGCGTGAGCATCCGCAGGCAACGGTCCTGGTGCTCAGTGCGTACGACGACGATCACTACGTCCGCGCGGCGCTCTCCGCCGGCGTGTCCGGCTACCTGCTCAAGACCACACCCGGTGACGATCTCGTCCGCTCGATCGAAGAGGCGTGTGCGGGCACGCCGATGGTGCGCGGGCGTGGTCTCGGCCGAGGCGAGAAGGGCGATCCCATCGACAGAGCGGGCCCGAGCACCCGGCTGACCTCGAGGGAGGAGGAGGTGGTCCGGCTCGTCGGTCGCGGTCTGTCGAACAAGGCGATCGCGCAGGAGCTCGGCATCAGTCCGCGCACGGTCGAGGGACATCTCAATCATGTCTTCGAGAAGCTCGGCATCTCCTCGCGCACCGAGCTGGTGCACGTGGCGCTGGCCCGCACCCTGTTCGTCCGGGGACCGTCCGATGGCGACCAGCACGTCTGAGCGAGGAGTGCCCGCGGTCGGCAGATCCCGTCTTCGCGCCACCTTTTGGGCGGACTCGCGGTTTTGGATCCTCCAGATCGCGATCCTCGCGCTCTACCTCCTCCGGCTCGCAGCGACGGTCGCGTTCCATCTCGACACCAGTTCGGTCGCACTGGAGCTCTCGACGTTCGCGCTCTTCCTCCTGCCGGTCGTCTATGCGGCTCTGACCTACGGACTCGACGGTGCACTCGTGACCGCAGGATGGATCACACTGCTCGCGGTCCCTCGCTTCGCGACCGCAGTGGCGGCGCGGGACACAGCCGCGGCATGGGTCGAGGTGGTGCAGGTCGTGTTGCTCGACGCGCTCGCCGTGGTGATCGGACTTCGCGTCACGGCCGAACGCGAGGCGCGGGAGGTCGCCGTCGCAGCGGAGCGGGCGCATGTCCGCGCCGTCGCTCTCTACCGTGAGCTCTTCGACTCGAACCGCTCCCCCATCCTCATCGTCGACGCGGACGGGCAGGTGGCCGAGGTCAACCCGGCGGCCGACCGCATCTTCGGACTGGTCGCCGACCGAGCAGGGGGCAACGGCGTCGGCGCCCATTCCCCGGGGCCGATCCGGCTGGTCGACGTGATCGGTCCGCCCGCGGCCGCGCACCTCCTCACCACACTGGTGGAGTCCCGCACCAACCAGACAGGACTCGATTCGGCGTCGGCCCCGGGTTCCGAGCCGCTGTTCGAGCGCGATCGGATCCCACCGGTGGCCGTGGCCGTTGACGGTCACGAGCTGCTCTACCGTCCCGCCGCGTCGATCTTCTCCGGACCGGAGGGCGATCGCCGGATGCAGGTCGTCTTCGAGGACGTGACGACCGAGACCCACCGGAAGGAGCAGGTGGAGGCGTTCGCGAGTCGCGTCGTCTCGGGTCAGGAGGATGAACGACGGCATCTCGCGCACGAGTTGCACGACGGCCCGCTCCAGACCCTGATCCACCTCTGTCGGCAGATCGATTCGCTCGAGTCGACCGCGTCCACCGGTGCGGAGCGTGCCGAGCTCCACCAGCTGCGCGGCGCTGTCGAGGAATCGGTCGCCGAACTGCGGACCATCGCACAGGGCCTCCGTCCGTCGATCCTCGACGATCTCGGCCTCGTCGAGTCGGTGCACCAGCTCCTCGCCGACGCCGCGGAGCGACAGCAGTTCGAGGCATCGTTCGGCGTCACGGGAACGGCACGCCGCCTCGGACCGGGAATCGAATCGACGCTTTTCCGCATCGCCCAGGAAGCGCTCTCGAACGTCGAGCGACATGCCGCTGCACGGCGGGTCTCGGTCGGCATCGACTTCGAATCAGGCGGTATCCGTCTGCTCGTGACCGACGACGGTGTCGGTTTCGATCCGGCGGACCCGGCCGTCAATGGCGGAGCGCATCGGCTCGGCATCACCGGAATGACCGAGCGGGTCAATCTGATCCAATCCCGGCTGACGATCCACACCGAGATCGGTGTGGGCACCACGGTCGATGTCTGGGTGCCGGCGACGGTTCTCGATTCGCACTCGGCCGAATCGCGCGGAATCATCACTCGAAATGATCAACGAGCAAGAAATCCGTAGGGACGAGCGGTCCTTCGGCGGACCGACTGACGCCAGAACTGTCACCGAACCGACATCCAATCAACGTTTGGCTCTCATCAATTCATGGGATACTGACGCCGTGGATGAGATCGTCATCGAGTCGTGCCACAGCACGTGGATCATCGACATGCAGAACTCCCGCTTCCGCAGAGTGGTGAAGGGCGGGAACTACCGGACTGGTCCGGCATCGACGGAGTGGCAGCCGTGCTACGGCGTCGAGATCGATCCGCTGTCCGAGTCGTTCGTCGTCCTCCTCAATCCTGAGGGCACACGCCTGCTGCGGAGTTGGCGGCACGTCGAGCACTGCTCGCAGTGCGGCGGCGAAGCGACATCGGAGCTCTCCCTTCGGGATCTCCGCTCGGCCGTTCGCGGCTGAGATCGACCGGGGCACACCCGTCCGCGGGCGGGACCCCCGTGGCGTAGGCCGCCTCCGACTCCTGACAACCGCCGAATTGTGGCTTTGTACCCTGTGCCGGCGCGCCCGGTCGCCACAGAATGCACTGAGGGACATCGCCGGAGCGTATCAACACGCCTCCAGCGCTCCGTCCGAAATTCAGCGGCAACGGATCGGCACGATGGCGACACAACCAGCCGACAGCACGAAGTGCGGGTCAGCCGGAACCAGATGGTTCCGCCGACCCACGAGGAGTCACACGACGCGATGTCCATGGTGACGGGCAACGTGACGTGGCACCTCCTCCCACCGCCTCCGCCCAGCTCGGTGGTCCACCGTCCGAGTGCGAGCTTCGCGGCATCCGCCGCGATGGCGCACGACATCCTCTACGTCGATCGCACGGATCCCGCCGAACCGGCCCCGGTGACCTCCGGCAACACCCCGGTGACACCGCCCCGAGCCGTCTCCACGCCGGACGTCGACCGAGACGCTCCGAGGCACACCGGTCCACTGGCTCCCGACTTCTTCGGAACCCGGCGCCGTTGGTGGCGCCGTCATCGGACACGCGGCCCGCATCCCTGAGAACCGGAGGTCGCTTGCCGTCGAAGCCGGATCCTCGTCGTCACCGCCGGTCATGCACGCCGTCGGGAGTCAGACCAGCGGGTCCCGCTTCCAGCTCCCCGAGCTCCCGCCCATCTTCTCCCACAGCATGAGCTGGCCGATGCTCATCGTCCGATCGGTCGTCTTGCACATGTCGTAGACCGTGAGCGCGGCGATCGCACAGGCGGTCATGGCTTCCATCTCGACCCCGGTGCGATCCACCGTCTCGACCTTCGCCTCCACCTCGACGAAGTCGTCCCCGATCGTGAAGTCGACGTGGACCGCCCCGACGAGCAACGGATGACACATCGGCACCAGGTCGGCGGTGCGCTTGGCGGCCTGGATGCCCGCCACCCGGGCCGCAGCGAGGACGTCGCCCTTGGTGATGGCGTTGTTGGCCACCTTCGCCGTCGTCTCGGGCATCATCGAGACCCTGCACCGTGCGAGCGCCCGACGGTGGGTCGCCTCCTTCGGCGAGACGTCGACCATCCGGGTGCCCCCGAAGGGATCCAGGTGGCTCAGACTCCGATCGGTCACGCGGGCACCGCGTCGTTCACGCCCACAGTGTACGAGAGACCAGCCCATGGGGCCGGTTTTGGCACTCTCTCCGGTAGACTGCCAGATCGACTGCGGTCCACCGAACCGGAAGGGACGTCCCGCGTGCCCACGTACGAATACCGATGCGATGGCTGCGACCGGAATTTCGACGTCGTCCAGTCCTTCCATGACGACCCCCTGACCGCCTGCCCGACCTGTGGCTCGCCGGTGCGGAAGGTATTCGGCAACGTCGGGATCGTCTTCAAGGGGAGCGGCTTCTACAAGAACGACAGCCGGTCGGGCACCGACAGGAAGAAGAAGAGCGCAGACGCACGGCAGGATCGGGCTCGACATCTGACAGCTCGTCGGGCAGTGCGGGCCCGACAGCCCTGCGTCGAAGAGCTCCGGGCAGCTCGGAGTCGGGCGGCGGCTCCTCGTCCGACGGAAGCTCGGGCAACGGCGCGTCCGCCGATCAAGCCGAAACCGAAGCCGAAGGAGCCCGCCACGAGTTGACCACGGGCGGCGCACGCTACAGCTACGACTCGAACCTCCCGACAATTACGGGGGTCGCCATCCGGGCGATCGCACGGGTCGCCGTCACGTCCCAGTGCGACCGGGCAGAAGGAGGTTCATCGTGGACACCGCCGACCTCGATCGTCTGCTGGGACAACTGGCCGAGCTGGACGGCTCCGACCTGCACATCAAAGCGGGTGCTCCACCGCGGATGCGGATCGCGGGGGCCCTCCGGACGATGGACGACGAGCCGTCGTTCAGTGCGGAGGAGACCAGGCAGATCGCCGAGTCGATCATGCCGCCGACGAGCCTTGGCGCGTTCCGCGAGCACCACGAGGCGGACTTCGCCTACAGCCTTGCCGGCACCGGCCGGTTCCGGGTCAACGCCTTCTACCAACGCTCGTCCGTCGCGCTCGCCATGCGCCGCGTGCGCGCCAACGCCGCGACTGTCGCCGAGCTTGGACTTCCCCCGGTGGTCACCCGGCTCGCTGACGAGATGCGCGGCCTGGTGCTGGTCACCGGTCCCACCGGCTCGGGCAAGACCACGACCCTCGCCGCGATGCTCGACCACATCAACCACACCCGTTCGTGCCACGTCGTGACCATCGAGGACCCGGTCGAGTACCTCCACCAGGACGACCTCGCCGCCATCGATCAGCGTGAAGTCGGCTTCGACACCGACACCTTCTCCTCAGCGATGCGCGTCGTCCTCCGGCAGGACCCCGACGTCATCCTGGTCGGCGAGATGCGTGACCTCGAGACGGTCTCCGCAGCGCTGACTGCGGCAGAGACTGGCCACCTGGTGCTCTCCACCCTGCACACCATCAACGCCACCGAGACCATCAACCGGATCGTCGACTTCTTCCCGCCCCATCAGCAGAGCCAGATCAGGATCAGCCTCGCCGGCTCGCTCAAGGGGATCATCTGCCAGCGCCTCATCCCGGCGGCAGACGGCAAGAACCGAGTGCCCGCGCTCGAGATCCTGGTGGTCAACGGCCGGATCCAGCAGGCCATCATCGATCCGCTCCTCACGGCCGACATCGAGGCCGTCGTCGCCGAGGGCGAGTACTACGGAATGATGACGTTCGACCAGTCACTCGTCGATCTCATCTCGAGCGGCACGATCGAGCTGTCGGAGGCGATGGCCACGGCCACCAACCCGCACGACCTGAAGGTCCAGCTCGAGCGCAAAGGCATCATGCAGACCGGCGTGTTCGCCACGTCCACCTTCGGCTGAGCCGCACCTCGACGACGCGTGGTGCGAAGACCTCAAGCTACATGCGGTTTGGTCCGATAGATCGTCGTAACGCCTGGTGCACCGTCGAACAGCCACCAGCTCAGCCACCGCCTGCTGATGGCCGTCACGAGAGGGGCCGGAAGATCATCATGGACGACGTCAGAGGAGTGTTGGCATGGCGCACCTGACCGTAGGTCTCGACATCGGGACGAGCGCCGTCCGCGCCGCCGAGCTCGACGTCGGCAAGTCGCGCCCCGTCCTGCTCACCTATGGCCAGGTGGGGCTTCCCCCTGGATCGCTGGTCGAAGGTGAGATCCGTGACACCGCGGCCGTCACTGAAGCGATCAACCGGCTCTGGAAGAACGGGCAGTTCTCGACGTCGACCGTGATCGTCGGCATCGCCGGTCTCCGGGCGATCACTCGAGAGATCGACTTGCCGTTCGTCCCCGACAGCGAAGTCGAGAGCGCGGTCCGCTTCCAGTCGGAAGAGGTCATCCCCTTCCCGCCCGAACAGACGATCCTCTCATCGCAGATCCTCGCCGACTACACCTCGGCGGAGGGCGAGAAGATGCGGCGGATCCTGGTCGCCGCTGCGCACGTCGATCTCGTCAACGGCGTGATCGGCGCCATCGAGAACGCCGGACTGACGGTCGAAGGCGTCGACCTGGTCTCGTCGGCTCTGGTTCGTGCGATCGGTGGTCACGACGTCGCCGAGGGTCCCGAGGCGATCGTCTCAGTCGGTGCCGGCCTCACCGTGGTCGTCGTCCACCAGCAGGGACGCCCGCAGTTCGTCCGTACGATCGGGTCCGCGGGCAACGCGACGACTGCGGCAATCTCGGCCGCGCTCGACCTTCCGATCGCCGATGCCGAAAGTCTCAAGCGTCGGCTGGGTGAGCAGGTCGCACAGATGCAGACCGCCGAGCGCGCTGCGGGACCGAGCATGTTCGAGCTGGCAGGCGAGGTGAAGAACTCGATCCAGTACTTCGCGTCACTCCCCGGCCGTCTGCCCGTCTCACGGGTGGTGGTGACCGGCGGCGGCTCCGACCTACGCGGCATGGTGCCGCTGCTCGAGTCGCAGGTCGGTCTGCCGATCGTGCGGGTTTCGCCCTTCGAGCGCCTCGACATCTCGCGGATGGACCTGAGCCCGGAGCAGGCGGCCGAGGTCGGACCGGTCCTCGCGACGCCGATCGGACTGGCCCTCCCCGAGCCGGACAAGGCGGTGAAGAAGTTCAACCTCCTGCCCCCGGAGGTCGCCAAGCGCGCTCAGATGAAGCGGATCGAACAGCGCACGCTGCTCGGGTGTGCGGCGGTGCTGGTTCTGCTGGTCGCATTCGGCGCATGGAAATTCCTGCAGGTGCGCGACGCGCAGAACAACGTGAGCTCGCTGCAGGCGAACATCAGCGCTCTCAACGCGCAGGTTCCAAAGTACGACTTGGTGGTCGCGGCCCACAACGCCTACACGGCGGGCGTCCAACGGCGTGCGACAGTCCTCGATTCATCCGTCGACTGGACGCTCACGCTCAACAGCCTCATCTCGATCACGCCGGCGAACGCCAAGGTGCAGGCCTTCAGCGGCATGCGACTGCGGGTGCCGCTGCCGGATCCAGCCCTTCCGGAAGTTCCGGCAGCACGCCACAGTCGACGACCGCTTCGACCGGGTCGGCGGGATCCTCAACCACGACTTCCGCCGCGATCGGGCAGATCCAGCTGGGCGTCACTGGTCCGGGCCCGAGCCTCTCGATCTCCGAGGCGTGGATCAATGCCGTTGCCGGCTCACCCCTCTTCGCCAACCCGCTCCAGGGCGCGACGATCGTCAACTCCGACACGTCGATCTCCTTCCCGTTCACCATCTCGATCACCCCGGCCGCGAGCCTCGACAAGAATGCGAGCATCAAGTGAACACCGTCCGCGAGTACCGCACTGCCGTTGCTGATGGGCGTCGGGGCCTTCGTCGTCGCGTTGCTGCTGTGGGCCCTCCTCGTCTCTCCCGAGAACTCGAAGCTGAGCAACCTCCAAGCGCAGGAGACGCAGCTGCAGTCGCAGCAGACGCAGCTCCAGGCGAAGCTCTCGGCTCTGCAGACCGAGAAGCAGAACCTGACCGGGAGCTGTGCCGACCTGGAGAAGATCGCGACGCAGATCCCGAGCGTGCAGAACCCGACCGATGTCGACGCCGAGGAGTCCACCTTCGAGAGCCAGTTCAATGGTCTCGCCGGCTCGTCAGGCGTCACCCTCGCGCAGTTCAGCGGCTTCGCCCCCGCTTCGACGACCACGCCGGCGTCCACGTCCTCGTCGACCGCCGGGTCGGCGACCGGGTCGGCAGCCGGGTCGACCGGTGACGTGACCGCCGTGCCGACCACGCTCACCGTCACCGGCACCTACGGACAGATGATGGCCTTCGTCAACGGCCTCGACAACTTCCCGCGGCTGTTCGTGATCCAGAAGTTCGTGCTCGCCTATGGCACCGCTGCGTCGACCACTTCGGGAAGCGGGAACTCTGTCCGGCACGTCCAGCTCGGCCACCGCTACGCCGAATTCCCCGGCCGCTCTGGGTCGGTGGTACGCCCACCTCGTCGAGCGCGGGACCGTACAGCCTCTCATCACCGGCTCGATCTACTACACCTCGACGCCGAATGCCCTCGCGGCGTGCACCAAGGCGACCGCCACGACTTAAATAGGACGGCGCTCCACCGACCGCTATCGAGAGCCCAGTCCCGCATTCAGACCCCGCTGACCTGCATGTCGGCGATTGCCAGGGTCTGTCCGGCGGCGATGCCGGGCAACCACTCGAGATCCGCGCCGACGACGACCACCGACTGGAGCATCCGCTGCAAGGTGGAGGCCACGGTGATCTCGCGGACCGGCTCGGCCAGCTTCCCGTCACGGATGAGGAGTCCCTCCGCACCGACCGAGAAGTCGCCGCTGATCGGGTTGACCCCCGAGTGCACCCCGGTCATCGACTGGACGAACAGTCCCTCGCCGACCGCGGCGAGCACGCCGTCCTCGTCGTAGCCCTCGGGCCCTGCCGCGAGCGAGAGCGCCCGGCAGCCGGGACCCGGCGTTCCGGCGAACCCACCGCGCACCGCCGATCCGGTCGAGACGGTGCCGGCACGTGACGCGGCGACGGTGTCGTAGAGGAAGCCGTGCAGCACTCCGCCTTCGATGAGCACGTTGCGACGGCAGGCGAGGCCCTCGGCGTCGTAGGTCGAGGCACCGTAGGCCTCCACGGTCGTCGGGTCGTCCACGAGGGTGACCAGGGCGTCGCCGACCTGCTCGCCGACCCGCCCGGCGAAGAACGACCGCCCCTTCTCGACCGCCTCGCCCGAGAGCGCGGAGGACACGACCGCGAGCAGCGTCGTCGCGGCCCGCCGGTCGAAGACGACGGTCGAGCGTCCTGACGGTCCTTTGGTCGCGCCAAGCATGCGGACCGAGCGCGAGACCGCGTCGTGTGTCGCGCGATCGGGGTCGAGCCCGTCGAACCCCCGTCCGACGCTGAATCCGCTGCCGGTCTGGCTCGCCTCCCCCTCGCCGGCGATGACGCCCACCGAGAGGTACCCCGACGTCCTTCGGCTGGTGGCTCGGATCCCGGTGGTCGTGACCAGCGCCACCTCCACCGAGGCGTCGCCGTAGTCGGCCGAGTCGACCTGCCGGATCCGCGGGTCCGCCCCGCGTGCCTGCGCCTCGAGCGCGAGCACGAGGTCGACCTTGCTCGCCGTCGGTACCGAGGCGAGCTGCCCGTCCCAGAGGTCGACGGGCACCGCCGGCACCCCGTCGGGCACCGCGAGCTGGACGTGCTCGTCGGCCGTGGCGAACGCCGCGTTGTCGCGCGCCTCGTCGAGCGTCTCGGCGAGCACCTGGTCGTCGAGCGAGCCGGCCCAGGCGAAGCCGAGCCGGTGGTCGACCACGACCCGCACCCCGATCCCCGCCGAGGTGGCCGAGGTCAGCGACTCGACCTCGCCCTGGTACGCACGGACCTCGGTCTCGTGCCCGCGGGCCACGTAGACCTCCACATCCTCACCGGACCGCGCCCAGCCGGCCACCCGGTCCGCGACGGCGACCAGCTCGACGGTGTCGGCGGACGGTCCCGACGCCCCCCGGGCCTCGTCGACGGTCGTGCTCATTCGGCCGTGCCGCCGATCGTGACCCCGGTGAGCCGCAGCGTCGCCTGGCCGCAGCCGACCGGGACGCTCTGTCCGTCCTTTCCGCACGTGCCCGGTGTCATCCCGAAGTCGCCCGCGACCGCGTCGATCCGCCGCAGGATCTCCGGCCCGTTGCCGATGAGGTTCGCGTCGCGGAGCGGCTCGGTGATGTGCCCGTCCTCGATGAGGTACGCCTCGGTCGTCCCGAAGACGAAGTCGCCGGTGGTGGTATTGACCTGGCCACCGCCGAGCTTCGCCACGTAGACGCCGTTCGGCGTCTGGGCGACGATCTCGTCGGCGTCCTCCTCGCCGGGGAGGAGGAAGGTGTTGGTCATCCGCACCATCGGGAGGTGCTGGTACGTCTGGCGCCGTCCGTTGCCCGAGGAGGTCCTCCCCTCCTTGCGGGCGCGGAGGAAGTCCCACAGGTAGTCGGTGAGCACCCCCTTGTCGATGAGCACGTTGCGCCGGGCCGGCCTGCCCTCGTCGTCGATGGCGAAGGTGCCCCACTCCGAGCCGACGGTCCCGTCGTCGACCAGGGTCACGAGGGGGCTCGCGACCAGCTCGCCCACCTTTCCGACGTAGACCGAGGCGTCCTTCACGATGTGATCCGCCTCGAGCCCGTGGCCGCACGCCTCGTGGAAGAGGATCCCACCGCTCCCGCCGGCGAGCACGACGGGGAGCTCCCCCGAGGGAGCGGGGCGCGCCGACAGCTTGGCGAGCGCGCGCCGTGCGGCGAGCTCGGCGAGCTCCTCGACCGAGACCTCGTCGAAGAGCTCGAAGCCGAGCGTGCGGGCCGCGGACTCGAAGCCCGTCTGGAGACCGGTGTCCCCCACCGCCACGCACGACACCGAAAAGCGTGTGCGGGCCTGCCGGTCGGTCGCGAGCAGGCCGTCCGAGTTCGCGACGAGGACATCCCGCCGGGAGGACCCGCAGCCGGCCTGCACCTGGGAGACCGCGTCACCGCTCGCGCGGGCCGCCTCGTCCGCACGGTGCAAGAGGTCGAGCGCGTCGGCCTTCGACGGCATCGGCGTGGCCTTGTCGCCGCCCGTCGGGACCTCGCCGCCGCGGTCGAGCGCCACGGTCTTCGTGCCCCCACCGCCCTCACGGGCGACCGCCGCGGCGGCCTCCGCCGCACGGAGGAGGCCCGGCTCGCTCAGGTCGGCCGTGTGCGCGAATCCCGTCGTCTCACCCGAGACCACCCGGATCCCCGCGCCCCGCTCGCGCCCGGACGACAGCTCCTCGACTCGACCGTCGTCCAGGAGTGCCGACGAGCTCGAGCGGTCCTCGGCGAAGACCTCGGCGAAGTCGCCACCGTGCCGCAGCGACTCGGTGAGGACCCGCTCGAGGACAGGGGTGTCGATCACGTGCGCCTCCAGCTCCGCCGCTCGCCTTCTTCCGTCCTTCATCTGGCCGGGGCCCGCGGCGTCACGTATCGTACCGGCGTGGCTCCTCGCACCGGGCTGTCGGCCCGCATCGAGCTGGAGGTCACCGAAGCCGACACCGCCGAACGGTTCCGGTCCGGGACGGTGCCGGTGCTCGCCACCCCCCGGCTCATCGCGCTCTGCGAGGAGGCGAGCTGCCTCGCGATCGACGGCGAGCTCCCCCGAACTGCACCACCGTCGCGAAGCGTGTGCAGTTCGACCACCTGGTGCCGGTCGGCGTCGGGGGCAAGGTCTGGGCGGAGGTCACCCTCGACCGCATCGAGGGACGCCGTCTCGCGTTCACCCTCTCGGTCTCGGAGAGCGCGGGACTGGTCGCCGCCGGCAAGCTCATCCGCGTCATCGTCGACCGCGAGACGTTCCTCTCGAACGTGCGCTGAGGAGCCCGAGCCTGCCGAGAGGGCTGCGGCGCCCCCCAGCTTCGGGCCGCTCTCCGGCTAGAGGTTCTTGCCGATGATCCCGCCGAGCACGCCGCCGACCCCAGCCGCGGCCGCCGGGTGGTCTTCGCCGCCGAGATAGGGCGCGAGCGCATGGGCGAGCACCGGGATGGGCATGCTCTGGAGCCAGATGTTGCCCGGACCGGTGAGGGCGACCAGGTGGTACCCGTCGGCGCCGAAGGCGATGTTCTTGATGCCCTGGAGCCGGGTGATCGTGAAGGTGACCCGGTCCTCGAAGAGCCCGACGTGACCGGGGTGGACGAGCATGGTCTGCCCGGCCGCGAGCTCGTAGGTGGTGATCTCGCCGGAGAGCTCGATCCACGCCTGGCCCTCACCCTCGAGTCGCTGCAGCACGAAGCCGTCGCCTCCCCACATCCCCCCGCGGAAGGTCTGCTGCAGCCCGACCGTGGGCACGATCCCGTCGGTCCCGCAGACCCACCCGTGGCGGTGGACGAGGTAGCCCTGACCCGCGGCGATCGTGACCGGGAAGATGCGGCCCGGCAGCTTGGCGGCGAACGCCACCATCCCCTGGCCCTGTTGAGCCTCGTACTTGGTGACGAAGAGACCACCCCCGCCGACGGCGCGCTTGAGCCCGCCCATGATCCCCTTCTGCCCGCCGGCCGACGTCGTCTGGCTCATCTGCACGTTGGGCGACATCCACGAGAGCTCGCCGTGCGTGGAGATCACCGAGTCACCCGGGTCGAGGAGCAGCTCGAGGAGCGGCATGGTGGAGCCCTTCACGTCAGCCTGCATCGGTCCTCCTCGTGGGTGTCGCGGGCGACCGGCGCCCGGAGCGGCAGTGCGTATTCTGCATCCGGTCGCCCCTGCGCACGGGGATCCCGTCCGGCCGGGGCACCTGTTGCCTCACGTCAAATCCTCCGGGAACGCTGATTCGTTGCCTCACGTAAAACCTCCGGATGGCGGGACTCGTTGAAGCTCCGGTTGACCCGGGGCTTGACCGGCGCCGGGGCCTTGGTCAGAGCCAGTCGCTCGAGCCGTGTGGTGAGGTCTCCGATGGATCGGGACAACTCGCCTGGATGGACGGATCGCATCGTTCGCTTGAGGCGTGCCCGGTCCCGATCGGCGAGTGCTGGATGGTGGATCGCTCGCTCGGCGGGCGTCGTCGCCCGGTCGTGGCGCTTGATGACCTTGGCGCCATGGCGCTCCTTCGAGACCAGCTTCTGTTGGGGGAGGAGGTAGTTGGTGAAGGCCCGGTCGAGCTCCCAGATCGCGTTCAGCACCTCGAGCTCGGCGTCGGTGTCGAAGCGGAGGTAGCCGACCAGCCCTCGCACATGGGTCCAGTTCTTCTGTTCGACGTGGGCACCGTCGTTCTTGTTGCCCGACCGGGACCGGGTGAAGGTGATGTGATTCTCCTTGCAGTAGTTGAACAGATGGGCGTTGATGAACTCCGAGCCGTTGTCGGAGTCGATGCCGAGGACCGGGAACGGGAACACCTCGATCACGTGCTGGAGGGCGTCGAACACCCAGACGGCCGCCTTGTTCTTGACCGACCGGTTGACCGTCCAACCAGTCGCGATGTCGGTCACGGTGAGGGTGCAGCAGAACTCACCGGTCGAGTTGCCGCCCTCGTGACCGACGAGGTCGATCTCGACGAAGCCCGGCCGGTTCTCGTCCCACTCGGCCCAGGTCCGGATCGGGATCTGGGACTTGAGGAGGGAGCCGGGCTTGGTGTGGGAACGTCCGCGGCTGCCGAGCGCACGGCGAGCGGGACCGAGGTGTCGGTCGATCGTGGCCGCGCTCATGGTGGTGAGCAGGTCCGCCACCCCGTCGGTGCAGCGGAGGTCGCCGTCCCGCCGGAGGAGGGGGACGACGGTCGGGAGCACGGGGGCGAGACGCTTGCCGGCCGGGCACCGGAGCAGGGTCCACGCTTGGACCAGGGCGTCGACGACCGCCGGGCCGTAGGTCGGTCGGCGCGGCTTCCTCGAGACGACCGGCTTGAGGGTGCCGGCTGCCCGAAGGGCCGCCCTCGCGTGGTCTCGGTGCCACCCGGTCAGAGCGACCAGCTCGTCCAACACGACGGTCTTTTCCGCCCTGGTGGCACGCTTGTAGCGGAGGGCCAGCTTCTTCGTGACGGCCTTGCGTTCACTCATCGAGAGCTCCATGGACGAGGGCGTAACGGCCACGGAGCTGGACGAGTGGGATCCCCTACGAAGCGGAGATTCCTATTTGAGGCAACGTAGACGTCTACGCGGAGACTTCTCGTGAGTCAATGCGGCACACCGACTCCGCCACCGTCGCGCTGGTAGCCTGAGCAGGAAGGCACTCCGACACTCATGATCCTCGAACGCATCGACAGCCCGGCCGACCTGCGCCAGCTCAGCCCAGAAGAACTGGCTGCACTGTCCGAGGAGATCCGTGAGTTCGTCGTGAAGGCGGTTACGACGACCGGCGGGCACCTCGGCTCCAACCTCGGCGTGGTGGAGCTCACACTGGCCATCCACCGCACGTTCGACTCGCCGAAGGACGCCATCCTCTGGGACACCGGCCACCAGGCCTACGTGCACAAGCTGGTCACGGGCCGCCGCGACGACTTCACCCAGCTCCGCCAGGCCGGCGGGCTCTCGGGCTACCCCAACCGCGCGGAGTCCGAGCACGACTGGGTCGAGAACAGCCACGCGTCGGCGATCCTCAGCTATGCCCACGGTCTCGCGAGCGCGTTCCAGCTGCAGGGCAGCGACCGCCGGGTCGTCGCGGTCGTCGGCGACGGCGCGCTCACCGGTGGGATGGCCTACGAGGCGCTCAACAACCTCGGCCACTCGGGCAAGCAGGTCCTCATCGTCCTCAACGACAACGGGAGGTCGTACGCGCCGACCGTGTCGCGCCTCTCGTTGAGCCTCACCCACCTTCGGCTCAACCCGTCCTACGTCCAGGCGCGCCAGCGACTCCGGAATCTCATCCGCGAGCTCCCGGGCGTCGGTGAGCTCGCCTACTCCGGGGTGCACGGCCTCACGAGCGCCCTGCGCGAGGTGGTCACCCCGCACACCTTCTTCGAGGCGCTCGGGATCCGCTACGCGGGGCCGATCGACGGGCACGACATCGCGGGCATGGAGCAGGTGCTCGCCAACGCGGCCGAATGGCCCGGGCCGATCGTGGTCCACGTGCTGACCCAGAAGGGCCGCGGCTACGCGCCCGCCGAGGAGGACGAGATCCAGCGCCTCCACGACGTGAAGGTCAAGGTCGTGCCCGTCGAGAGCGACGTCGACGACGGGGTCTCCGAGCTGCCCGCCACCACCTACACGCACGCGTTCACCCGCTCGCTGCTGCGCCGGGCCCAGGCCGACCCGCGGATCGTGGCCATCACCGCTGCCATGCCGGGTCCGACCGGGCTGCTGCCCTTTCAGGCCCGCTTCCCCGACCGCTTCTTCGACGTCGGCATCGCCGAGCAACATGCGGTGACCGCAGCGGCGGGGATGGCCATGGCCGGCCTCCGGCCGGTGGTCGCGGTCTACTCGACCTTCTTCAGCCGGGCCTTCGACCAGGCCAACCTCGACGTCGGGCTCCACCACCTGCCCGTCGTGCTCGTGCTCGACCGCGCGGGCATCACCGGCGACGACGGACCGAGCCACCACGGGGTCCTCGACCTCGCCCAGACCCTCGCCATCCCGGGGATGACGGTCTTCGCACCGTCGTCGGCACCCGAGGTCGAAGTGATGCTCGAGACCGCGCTCGGTCTCGACGGGCCGTCGGTGATCCGGTTCCCGAAGACGCCGGCGCCGGCGGCGACCGCGGGTGCGGTCGGCGCGGGGCTCGAGGCCCGTCAGGTCAAGGTCGGCGACGGTTCGGTCTGCATCCTCGCGATCGGCAAGCTCGTGGCCGCGGCCGAAGGTGCTGCCGAGCTGCTGGCCGACGAGGGCATCGCCGCGACGGTGTGGGACGTGCGCGTCGTCTCCGACCCCGATCCCGCCATGCTCGCCGACGCCGCGCGCCACGATCTCGTCGTGACCGCCGAGGACGGGATCCGCCAGGGTGGTGCCGGCAGCTACGTGACCGACGTGCTCGCCCGGTCCGTCCCGTGTGGCACGGGCCCTGCGATCGTGAACCTGGGCATTCCGCGCGCCTACCTCGCGCAGGGCAAGCCCGACCGGATCCTCGAGCAGCTCGGGCTCGACGCAACCGGCGTGGCCGAGTCGATCCAGCGCTCGCTCGGCGAGGTGCCGGGACGCGAGGCGGACGAACGGCGTTCCTCGGTGCCGCCGAACGTCGAGGCGACGATCACCGCCGACGACCGGCGCGGCTGACGTCCAGCGGGCCTCGCGTGCCCCGCTCGCACTCCTCCAGAGCACTGCCGCATGGCGACCAGGGGTGTTTGCCGCACGAATAGAAACGTGTTCTACTGACCGATCGATGACCACCTTCAACCTCGCAGACCTGTTCGAGGCGGCCGTCGACGCCTACCCTGAGCGCGAGTACCTGGTGGCCGCGGGCGAGCGCCGCACCTACGCGCAGATGGAGGAGCGGGCGAACCGGCTCGCCCACTTCCTGGCCTCGCACGGGATCGGTCCCGGCGACCACGTCGGCATCTACGCGCTCAACAGCGTCGAGTGGGTCGAGACCGCGTGGGCCGTCTTCAAGCTGCGCGCGGTGTGGATCAACATCAACTACCGCTACGTCGAGGACGAGCTCCGCTACCTCTTCACCAACGCCGACCTCGCCGCCATGGTCTACCAGACCGAGTTCGCGGACCACGTGAGCGCCCTCCTCCCCGAGCTCCCGGACCTCCGGCTGCTGGTCGCCATCGACGACGGTTCGGGCGTGCCGCCCGCCGAGGGCTCGGTCCCCTACGAGGACGCCCTCGCGTCGGGCTCTCCCGACCGCGACTTCGCACCTCGCTCCGGCGGCGACCACTACATCCTCTACACCGGCGGCACGACCGGCATGCCGAAGGGCGTGGTCTGGCGGCACGAGGACGTCTTCTACGCCCTCGGCGGCGGCGTCGACCCCTCGACGAACACCCGGATCCAGCGGCCGGAGCAGATGGTCGAGAAGGGCGGGGCAGGACCCCTGACCCTCCTCCCGATCGCGCCCCTCATGCACGGCGCGACCCAGTGGTGCGTGATGGGCCAGAGCTTCGTCGGCAACAAGACCGTCCTCATCCCGAAGTTCGACCCGCACGAGGTCTGGCGACTGGTCCAAGAGGAGCGGGCCAACTCGGTGATGATCACGGGCGACGCGATGGGGAAGCCGCTCGTCGAGGCGCTCGACGAGCCCGAGGCCTCCTACGACCTCTCGTCCCTGCTCGCGCTCACCTCGTCGGCCGCGCTCTTCTCCGCGCCGGTGAAGGACGAGTTCTTCCGCCACTTCCCGAACCTGGTCATCGTCGACGCGATCGGCTCCTCGGAGTCGGGCAACAACGGCATGGCGACGCTGACCAAGGGCGGCAGCACGATGAAGAGCGGTCCGACCGTGACCGTGCTCGGCGAGACGGTCGTCTTCGACGAGGACCTCAACGTCGTCGAGCCGGGATCGGGCACGATCGGCAAGATCGCCCGCTCCGGGGACATCCCGGTCGGCTACTACAACGATCCGGTCAAGACTGCGGAGGTCTTCATCACCGTCGACGGGACCCGCTACGTGATGCCGGGTGACTTCGCGACCGTCGAGGAGGACGGCGCGATCACCCTGCTCGGGCGCGGCTCGGTCTCGATCAACTCCGGCGGCGAGAAGATCTTCCCCGAGGAGGTCGAGTCCGCGGTCCGCTCCCACCCGGCCGTGTTCGACGCGATCGTGGTCGGCGCCCCCGACGAACGGTGGGGGCAACGGGTCGCAGCGATCATCCAGCCCCGCGAGGAACGCGTCCCGAGCCTCGACGAGATCCAGGTCCACTGCCGCTCGGCGATCGCCGGCTACAAGGTCCCGCGCCAGCTCCACGTGGTCGAGACCATCGTGCGCTCGCCGAGCGGGAAGCCCGACTACCGCTGGGCCGCCGCCATCGTCACCGAGCAGCCCGAGGAGAGCGACAGCGGGGGCGCGAGGACCTCCGGCGACGCGTGAGCGCGCCGACGCGCCGACGCGGGCCCGACGTCGGAAGCCACTGACCCGTGCCCGTCGGACTGGCGGACATCGCGCCACCGGCGACGTGCGCCGTGCTCACGATGGAGATCCAGCAGGGCGTCGTCGGCGACCTGACCTCGTTTCCACAACTGGCGAAGGCGGCCGACGCGGCCGGGGTCGTGCCCAACACCGCCCGCCTGCTCCGCCGGGCGCGTGAGCTCCGGGTCCCGGTCGTGCACTGCACCGCCGAGTTCCGGGCCGACCGCGCGGGCGCGTTCGTCAACTGCTCGCTCGTCGCAGCCGTCGTCAAGCGCCCGGAGCACCTCCTCGCCGGCACGCCCGCGGTCGATCTCGTGGCGGCGCTCGGTCCCGAACCCGGCGACTTGGTCTCCTCTCGCCTGCACGGCGTCTCGCCCTTCACCGGCACGACGCTCGACCCGCTGCTGCGCAGCCTCGGCGTGCGTACGGTCGTGGCGACCGGCGTGTCGGTCAACCTCGGGATCCTCGGGCTCGCGATCGAGGCGGTCAACCTCGGCTACCGCGTGGTCGTGCCGCGGGACACGGTCGCGGGCATCCCGCGCGATTACGCCGAGGACGTTCTCGCGAACACCATTCCGCTCATCGCGACGGTCACCACCGTCGACGCGCTGCTCGGCGCGTGGAACGAGGTGGCGGGGCCTGCGGGTGGAGCACCAGCCGGCTGAGGGCTCAGAGGTTCCGCGTCCCGTCCAGCTGGATCATCGCGTTGGTCGGGAGCTCCTCGACCGTGATGTCCGGGATCGGAGAGGTGTACGTCGGGTACTTGCGCACCGCCTGCTGCCGGTACCGGGTGGTGGAGTGGATCGGGTCGGGGTCGAACTGCGGGATGACCTTCGTCCCGAAGACCTCCAGCATCTCGAGGACCTCGTCGTGCTCGAAGGAGTCGGAGGGCAGGCCGAAGACGAGCTGGTCGCAACCGACCGTCTGGTAGCGGCTCACCTGCTCGGCGACCTCGTCGGGCTCGCCGCAGAGCAGCCAGCCCTCCTCGATGAGGTGGTCGAGCATCGCTTCGTCGGTGATGGTGTGCGGCCGCTCGGGCCAGACCGGGACACCCTCCGCGTGCGGGATCGTGTCGTGGTAATTGCAGACCAGCGAGTAGAGGTAGCCGCGCCCGGGACGCAGCGCGACCTCGCGGGCGCGCTTCCGGTCGGCGAGGCAGATGACCGCGTTGGTCATCATCACGTTGTCGTTCGTGAACTGCCCGAGCGGTTCGGCGCAGTTCGCGATGCCCTCTTTGTAGGCGTCGATCCGGCCCTTCAGGTTGTAGACGGGCTCGAAGTTGAAGGCGATGGCGCCGATGCCGAGCTCGCCTGCCTGGGTGAAGGTGCCCGGGTTGCCGCAACCGACCCAGATGGGTGGGTGACCCTTCCCCTCGAAGGGCTTCGGGAGGATGTTGTGCGGATACGGGACGGTGAAGTGCTCGCCCTCGAACTGGTAGTCCCGTTCCTCCCACATGCGCGGGATCTCGCGGATGACCTCGTTCCACTCGGCCTTCGTCGAGTTCTTGTCGAGGATGTTGAAGGAGGCGATCTCGTGGCTGCCCGCCCCGCGCCCGGTCCCCCACTCGAACCGCCCTTCGAAGACGTGGTCGAGCATCATCACCCGCTCGGCCGACCGCACCGGGTGGTTCACCCGCGGGGAGAGGTTCATGATCCCGGTCCCGACATGGATGCGGTCGGTCGCGTGGGCGAGGTAGCCCATGATGACCTCGGGCGCCGACATGTGGCTGTACTCGGTGAGGCTGTGGTGCTCGCCGACCCAGGCGTACTTCCAGTTGTGCTTGTCGGCCTCGACGACGTAGGCGAGCTCCCGCCGGTACATCTCGTGCTCGCAGGTGGGATCCTGGGCCGCCTGGCCGGGGAGGTACCCGTTGATGAACACTCCGAACTCCATGGCGGGTGGCTCCTCTCGATCCGTCCCGCGCGGGCTCAAGCTAACACGGCAATTTGCTAAATTGCAACGTGTTCCAGAAATTGCCCGGCCCCGCAGGCGGGGGCGCGGGCGACACGTGGTCACGTCCGCGACCAGGGGAAAGTCAGCCGATCCGTTGCCCACCATCGACGATCTGATCCGGCGTCGGGCCGGTGATCCGCGGCTCGGCCTGCTCGCGGGTGACCGCTCCTGGACCCACGACGAGGTGGTCCGGGCCCAGGCCCAGCGGGCCGCGGTGCTCGCCGCCCTGCGGCAGCCGGGCCCGTTCCACGTGGCGCTCCTCCTCGACAACGTCCCCGAGTACGTCTTCTGGCTCGGTGCCGCCGCGCTCGCCGGCGCGGTCCTCGTCGGCGGCAACCCGACCCACCGGGGCGACGATCTCGCCCGCGACCTCGCCCACACCGATTGCCAGCTGCTCGTGACCACCTCGGCTTCGGCCCGCCTCGTCGAGGGCCGCGACCTCGGAGCGGCCCTGCCGCCCGATCGGGTCCTGCTGATCGACGATCCCTCGGGCGACCTCGCGCCGGGACCGCGCACCGCCTACGGCGACCTGCTCGCCCCGGCCGACGGCGCACCGCTCCCCGACCAGGGGGCCACGGGCGTGACCGAGAGCTCGCTCGGGCTCCTCCTCTTCACCTCCGGCACTTCCGGGGCGCCGAAAGCCTGCCTCTGCACCCAGGGCCGGCTGGAACGCATCGGCTCGACGGTGGCCCAGATGTTCGAGCTCACCGAGGACGACGTCTGCTATCTCGCGATGCCGCTCTTCCACTCGAACGCGCTCATGGCCGGGTGGGCGCCCGCGCTGGCCGCGGGCGCGACGGCAGCGCTCCGGGACCGGTTCTCCGCCTCGCAGTTCCTGCCCGACGTGCGGCGCTACGGGGTCACCTACTTCAACTACGTCGGCAAACCGCTCTCGTACATCCTCGCAACGCCCGAGGCGCCCGACGACGCCGACAACCCGCTCCGCCGGGCGTTCGGCAACGAGGGGGCGGAAGCCGACGTCGCCCGTTTCGCAGAGCGGTTCGGCTGCACCGTCCAGGACGCGTACGGGTCGACGGAGGGAGGCGCGTCGGTGCAGCGGACCGCCGACACCCCCCGTGGCGCGCTCGGGCGGGCCCTGCCCGGCACGATCGTGGTCGACCCCGAGACGGGTCTCGAATGCCCGCGGGCCCGCTTCGACGAGCAGGGACGCCTGCTGAACGCCGAGGAGGCCATCGGCGAGATGGTCAACCAGCAGGGGGGTGCCGGCTTCGAGGGCTACTGGCGGAACGCGGAGGCCGACCGTTCACGCGTCCGCGACGGGTGGTACTGGACCGGGGACCTCGCCTACCGCGACGATGACGACTTCTTCTACTTCGCCGGACGCGACTACGACTGGCTCCGAGTGGATGGTGAGAACTTCGGCGCCGCTCCGGTCGAGTCGATCCTCCAGCGCCATCCCGACGTGCTGCTCGCCTCGGTGTACGCGGTGCCCGACACGGTCGTCGGCGACCAGGTGATGGCGACACTGCAGCTCCACGACGGTCGTGGCTTCGACCCCGAGCGATTCGTCGCGTTCCTCCATGGCGAGGCCGACCTCGGCACCAAGTGGGCGCCGCGGTACGTGCGGATCACGGATGCGCTGCCCGTGACCGCGACGTCGAAGGTGCTCAAGCGCGTGCTGCGCAACGAGGGCTGGCACTGCGACGACCCCGTCTGGTGGCGCCCCGAGCGCGACGGGCCGTACCGGCGCCTCGAGCGGCCGGATGTCGACGCGCTCGACGAGGCGATCGCCGCGCGCTGACCACCCGGCCCGCGGTCACCTCGCGGGCTGACCTCCCGGGAAGCGGCCTTCCCGTGTGCTGAACGCCCCGGGCGAGCCGGCAGCCGCGCCCGAACTGCAACACCGGTCGACACGATGCCGCGGGCTCCGCCGCGGCATCGGACCTCCCCGGCCCCATTAAAGGAGCGTGCTCGTCGTGTCGATATTCCATGTGCGGGGACGCCCCGAGACCGCCCGCAGAGCACCGGACGACCCGGTCCCCCAACCGAGACGTGGACATCAACATGCCAAAACGACTGATCATCACGCTCGCAAGTGCCTCCCTCGCACTCGCAGGCGTGGCGATCTCGCTCTCGGTGCCGAGTGCGGACGCCGCCGGTCCTGCGGCGCTCCGTGCCGACCTCGTCGCCTCCGGCTCCCGGATGTTCGCGCCGCCTGTGACGAGCTTGCAGACGAGCGGTGGGGCCCACGCCGCGATCTCGTCGCGCGCCACCACGGCGACCGACAACTGGGGCGGCTACGTCGCGAGCGGCGGCAACGGATCCTTCTCCCAGGCGCAGGCGACCTTCACCGTCCCGACGATCGTCGCTTGTGCACCAGCCGAGAATTCGTCGAGCGTCTTCTGGGTCGGGCTCGACGGATGGAACACGAGCACCGTCGAGCAGGCCGGCGTCGCGGCCGACTGCAACGGCGGTGTGCCGCAGTACTACGCGTGGTGGGAGGACGTCCCGCTCAACAGCGGCATCTTCACGACCGTGTCGGTCTCGAGCGGCGACCTCATCCGTGCATCGGTCGTGCATCAGGGCGGGGGCCATTATCAGCTCCAGGTGGTCGATGCGACCTCCAACACCTCCGGCACGACAACGGCGTGGGAGCCGGGCGCGACCGACTCCTCGGGCGAGTGCATCGCCGAGGACCCGAGTGGCGACTCGGCGCTCCTCCCCTACACCGACTTCGGCACGGTCTCGTTCGCCGGATGCACGGCGAACGGCGTTGCGATCGGTGCACTCTCGCCGATCTCCACCGACACGATCAACGGGCAGGGCACCGTCGTCGCATCGACCAGCCCGCTCAGCAACGCCACCTCCTTCACGGTGACCCGGGTGGACCAGGCACCGGCCGTGGTGACATCCTCCGGCCAGCTCGCCCAGCCGATCGTCGGCATGGCGTCGACCTCCTCGGGCGACGGCTACTGGCTCGCGGATGCGTACGGCGGCGTCGCGGCGGAAGGCGGCGCGACCTCGTACGGCTCGATGGCCGGCCACCCGCTCAACTCGCCGATCGTCCACATCGTCGGGACGTCGGACGGCAAGGGGTACTGGCTGGTCGCAGCCGACGGCGGCACGTTCGCCTTCGGTGACGCGGCCTTCTACGGCTCGATGGGCGGTGTGCGCCTCAACGCGCCGGTGGTCGACCTCGCCCCGTCGCCGGACGGCAAGGGGTACTGGCTGGTCGCTTCCGACGGGGGCGTCTTCGCCTTCGGGAGCGCCGCCTTCTCCGGCTCGATGGGCGGCGTACCGCTCAACAGACCGGTGGTCGGCATCTCCACCGACCAGCAGACCGGCGGGTACTGGGAGGTCGCGACCGACGGCGGTGTCTTCGCCTTCAACGCTCCGTTCTACGGGTCGACCGGTTCCCTCCTCCTCAACGCGCCGATCCTCTCGATGACGCCGGAGCCCGGCGGTCACGGGTACCTGATGGCCGCCTCGGACGGGGGAGCGTTCGCCTTCGGCGACGCGGCGTTCCACGGTTCGATGGGTGGCCAGTCGCTCATCGCCCCGATCGTCGACATCGACAGCGATCCGTCGACCGGCGGGTACTGGATGGTGAACAGCGACGGGTCGGTCTACAGCTTCGGCGCCCCGTTCTACGGCTCGGCCTGAGCGGTGGCGTTGACGTCGCACGCGGACGTGCGCGGCGCCCGGGTGGTCAGCGGTCGACGCCGAGGATGAGACCGCTCGTCGGCACGCCGGTCCCTGCGGTCACGAGGGCGTGCGAGACGTCGGGTACCTGGTTGGTCGAGGTGCCGCGCACCTGGCGCACACCCTCGGCGATGCCGTTCATGCCGTGGAGGTAGGCCTCACCGAGCTGTCCCCCGTGCGTGTTGATCGGCAGCCCGCCGCCGAGCTCGATGTTGCCGTCCTTCACGAACTCCTTCGCCTCGCCCTTCGCGCAGAAGCCGAGCTCCTCGAGCTGATAGAGCACGTAGGGCGTGAAGTGGTCGTAGAGGACCGCAGTCTGGATGTCGTCCGGCGAGAGGCCTGACGTCTGCCAGAGCTGGCGCGCGACGACTGCCATCTCACCCAGCCCGCAGAGGTCGTCGGTGTAGTACGAGGTCATCATCTCCTGGCCCGGGCCGGAGCCCTGGGCTGCGGCCTCGATCACGACCGGCGTGCCCGGCAGGTCGCGGGCCCGTTCGAGCGAGGTGACCACGAGAGCCTGCCCGCCGTCGGTCTCCTGGCAGCAGTCGAGCAGGTGCAGTGGCTCGACGATCCACCGCGACGCCTGATGGTCCTCGAGTGTGATCGGCTTCTCGTAGAACCACGCCTTCGGGTTCTTCGCCGCGTGCTTCCGGTCGGCGACCGCGACGCGGCCGAAGTCTTCGGAGGTCGCTCCGGTCGCGTGCAGGTACCGCTGGGCGGCCATCGCCACCCACTGTGCCGGGGTGAGGAGGCCGAAGGGCGCGTACCACGCGAAGTTGGCCGTCTCGGCGTTGGGGACCGGTGCCCGGTCCTGCACCCCGGTGCCGAAGCGGTTGCCCGAGCGCTCGTTGAAGGCCCGGTAACAGACCACGACGTCGGCGACCCCGGACTCGACCGCCATGGCGGCTTGTTGGATCGTCCCGCAGCCGGCACCACCCCCGTAGTGGATGCGGCTGAAGAAGGTGAGCTCTCCGATGCCGAGGCTTCGCGCGACCTCGATCTCGGGGTTCGTGTCGGCGCTGAAGGTGACCAGCCCGTCGACGTCGGCCGCCTCGATGCCGGCGTCGCGCAGCGCGTGGTCGACGGCCTCGGCAGCGAGGCGGAGCTCGCTCCGGCCCGACTCCTTCGAGAACTCGGTGGCACCGATCCCGACGATCGCCGTCCTGCCGGCGAACGCGTGGTCCGTCCCGCTCACGACCGCGTCCCCGCGCTCGGAACCGTGCCCGCCACCGACGGGAGCCGGAGGCGCACCGTGCCGGTCACGTGGTCGCCCAGCGAGTTGGCGCCGCGCAGGGCGACTTCCACCCCACCCCTGCCGTCCGGCCCGACCGCTTCGTCCTTCGCCGTCACCGAACCGGTGAGCACCATGGTGTCGTCGGGGTAGTTCGGCGCGCCGAGCCGGATGTTGACGTCCGTGAGGACCCCGCCGGGACCCGACCAATCGGTCACGTACCGGCCCACGATGCCGTTGGTGGAGAGGATGTTCATGAAGATGTCCTTCGATCCGCGCTCCACCGCGAGCTGCGCGTCGTGGTGGACGTCCTGGTAGTCGCGCGAGGCGATCGCGGTCGAGACGATGAGCGTCCGGGTGAGCGGCACCGCCGCCTCGGGGAGCGCGTCACCGACGGACACGTCCTCGAACCGGCGGGTCGGCAGTGCGGGGGCCGTCGCGCTCATGCGAGCACCGCCCCGCCCGAGCGCAGCGCGCCGACCACCTGACCGCCGAGACGCGCGAGGTGGGCGCTCGCGGAGCCGAGCTCGAGCTCGAGCTGCTTGCCCCAGAAGAAGTAGCGGTGGATCGGGTAGTCGATGTCCGCCCCGATCCCGCCGTGCAGATGCTGCGTGGCGAAGACGACCCGCTGGCCGGCCTCGGACGCGAACCACGAGGCGACGGCCACCGCACGCGACGCCTCGAGCTCGTGGTCGAGGCGCCACGCCGCCTGCCAGAGGGTCACCCGGATCGCCTCGACGTCGATCGCCGCGTCCGCCGCCTTGAGCATCGTCCCCTGGAAGGTCGAGAGCGGCCGCCCGAACTGCTCGCGGACGTTGAGGTAGGCGGCCGCCTGGGCCACCGCGGCCTCGGTCACCCCGACCTGCAGCGCGCAGAGCCCCGTCCACGCACGCTCGAGCATCCACGGCACGACGGCGGCGGCGGCCCCGCCGTCGCCTCCGGCCAGGAGATCGTCGGCTCCGACTTGGACGCCCTCGAGGTACAGGTGGGGGTGGACCTCGCGGTTGGTCGTGACCGCACGCTCGACGGTCGCGCCGGCGGAGGTCGGGTCGATCGCGGCGACGACCGTCCCGGACGGGGTCGCGACCGGAACCAGCACGCGGCCGGCGACGTGCGCGTACGGCACCTGGTGCGCGGTGCCCGTGAGCACGAGACCGTCGCCGTCGTGACGGCCCGCGACCGTCGGCGCGCCGTCACCTCCCACGGCGATGTCGGCCGCCAGGTCGGCGAGCGCCGCGGTCAGGACGAGCTCGCCGGCGGCGACCTTCGGCAGCGTCGCGGCCCGCAACCGGTCGGAGCCGAACCGGCCGATCGGCAGGGCGCCGAGCACGAGCGTGGACCAGAGCGGCACGGGAGCGACGCAGCGGCCCTGCGCCTCCAGCAGGAGGGAGAGCTCGACCATGCCGTATCCGCCGCCGCCGTCGCGCTCGGGGACCGCGAGACCGAGCAGGTCGGCGCGGGCGAGCGCGGCCCACAGCTCGCGGTCGAACCGCTCGTCGGTCGCCTCGACCTCGCGGACCCGTTCGGGGTTCACCATCCCGTCGAACACGGCCGCGGCCGACTCCTCGACCGCCCGTTGCTCGTCACTGAACGTGAAGTCCATCAGCTGCTCCTCGGCTCTTCGACCGGCGAGACTGCACCGGGCGCCGGATGGAAGACCGGCAGGGTCAGCTCGTCGTCGAACGCTTCGAACCCGACCTCGACCGGCATGCCGATCCGCACGGTCTCGCGTGTCATGCCGGTGACGTTCGCCACGAGCCGGGTCCCCTCCTCCAGCTCGACGAGCGCGATCACCAGCGGGTAGTCGAACGCGGGGATCTGCGGGTGGTGGTTGACCACGTAGCTGTAGATCACGCCGCGACCGGACGCCTCGAACGGCTCCCACTCGAACGAGCGGCAGGTCGCGCACGCCGGCCGAGGGGGATGGCGGAGGGTGCCGCAGCTGCTGCACCGCTGGACGAGCAGCCGGTGCTCACGCGCGCCGTCGAAGAAGAACCGGTTCTCCTGGGTGAGGGCGGGGCGCGGTCGCTTCGGCCGCGGTGCCGCCGTCTCGGTGCTCGGTGCCGCCGTCTTCGGCTTGAACTTGAGGATGCGGAAGCGCATCGTCGCGACCGGCTCGCCGCGCTGGTCGGTGTACTCGAGCCGGGTCGTGATGAAGTGGCCGAGGCCGAGCCCGGTCGCCTTCTCGCCGGACACGTCGTCGATCACCGAGCGCACGGTGAGCACGTCCCCGAGGACGAGTGGCCGCACGTAGTGCTGGTCGCAGTTGGTCGCGACGACCGAGGTGAACCCGGCACGGTCGAGCGTCGCCATCAGCCGGTCGGACGGCGAGTCCGACGAGACCGTGCCGGCGGCACGGGACGCGTCCGCCTCGAGGCTGGCCCGAAGGCCGCGCATCGTCCACGCCTGGAGCATGGTCGGGGGCGCGATGATCCCCGGGAAGCCCTCGGCAACCGCCGCGTCCACGTCGACGTAGACGGGGTTCCAGTCGCCCGTCGCCTCGACCCAGTGACGGATCATCGGCTGGTTGACCGCGTCGACGGCGGTGACCGGCGGGCCCGCCGACTGGCCGACGTACGAGCGGAGCTCCTCGTCCGGGGCGCTCGGCTCCGCGGGGCTTCCGGCTGCCGGAGTGGAGGCCGTCGCGCTCACCGCGACGCCCGCTTCATCCCGAGCCCCGCCATCGCCAGGATCTCGCGCTGGATCTCGTTCACCCCGCCGCCGAAGGTGTTGATCTGCGCCTGGCGACCGGCGCGCTCGAGCTCGCCGTGGAGCACCGCGCCCGGCGAGCCGGGACTCAGGTACCCGGCCGCACCCACGATGCCGAGGAGACGGCGGTAGATCTCGACCGTCGCCTCGGTCCCGAAGACCTTGACCGCCGAGGAGTCGGCCGGGCCGAGCGTACCGTCGGCCACCTTCGCCGTCATGCGCCAGTTGAGCAGCTTCTGCGCCTCGATGAGCGCGTAGGTCCTCGCGAGGTCGGCCTGGATCCAGGCGACGTCCGCGAAGCCCTCGTCGACCACCCAGGCCGCGACCTCGTCCCAGAGGCGGAAGGCGAGTGCGCCGACCGCGGCGAGCCCGACCCGCTCGTGGTTGAGCTGGCCCGTGATGAGGCGCCACCCCTCGTTGACCTCCCCGACGAGCGCGGTGCGCGGGACGCGGACGCCGTCGTAGTAGGAGGCGGTCGTCGCCACGCCACCCACGGTCACGATCGGCGTGCACGAGAACCCGGTCGCGGACGTCGGCACCATCAGGATCGAGATGCCCTTGTGCTTGGGGGCATCGGGATTGGTCCGCACCGCCAGCCAGATGTAGTCCGCCTGGTCCGCCCCGCTCGTGAACACCTTGTTGCCGTCGATCACCCACTCGTCGCCGTCGAGGACCGCCCGAGTGCGCAGCGAAGCGAGGTCGGTGCCGGCACCTGGCTCGGTGTACCCGATCGCACAGTTGATCTCACCGGCGAGGATCCCCGAGAGGAAGAAGCTCTTCTGCTCGTCGGTGCCGAACCGCATGATCATCGGTCCGACGGTGTTGAGCGTCACGAACGGGAACGGCGCCCGGGCCCGCTGGACCTCGCTGAAGAAGATGAACTGGTCGCCGGTCGAGCGGCCCTGGCCGCCGTACTCCTTGGGCCAGCCGATGCCGAGCCACCCGTCCTTGCCCATCCGCCGGACGAGCGAGCGGTAGACCTCCCCGCCCTCGCTCTCGTCGTCGAGCGCCGAACGCACGTCGTCGGTGAGCAGCTCGGCGAAGTACGCGCGCAGCTCGGCGCGGAGGGCACCCTGCTCAGCGGTCTCTTCGAGGTGCATGCCCTTCCGTCCCTCCATTCGGTGTCATCTGCTCTGCCACCTGCTCGCCGCGTCACGAGCGGTCCGCTCCGACGTCGACGGACCCGGGCAGGCGGGCGCCGCGCGCTCCCCCACTCGACCCCCAGCATCCCCGCCTCACCGGACGGGTGCCGCCGGCTCCACGTCCGCGGTGTCCGCGTCCATGGAGGCCTCGGTTCGGCTGCCGTATGATAATTGATACACGTTCTAGAAACGTCACCGCCAACGGGGCACGTCCGCCCCGCCACCGGGGCGTGGCCACGTCGCCGCCGACCGGCGCCGACGTCCGTCCGACTGGGAGACCCAATGGAGCTGGGCGACATCGACCTCGCCGACCCCGGAAACTTCGTCGAACACGTGCCCCACGAGTGGTTCGCCCGGCTGCGGCGCGAAGCACCGGTGCAGTGGCACCCGGATCCCAACGGGTTCGCCGAGGGCTTCTGGTCCGTGACCCGCTTCGACGACTGCGTCACGGTCAACCGCGACTACGAGCACTTCTCGTCGTACCGGGCGGCCACGCTCTTCCACGACTTCGACGACGAGGTGCTCGGGCAGCAGCGGATGATGATGCTGAACATGGACCCGCCGATGCACACCCGCTACCGGCGCCTGGTGAACAAGGGCTTCACCCCGAGGATGATCCGCGACCTCGAGGCGAGCGTCGTCTCCGCGACGGACGGGATCCTCGACTCGGTGTGCGAGCAGGGATCCGCCGACTTCGTCGAGCAGATCGCCGCCGAGCTCCCCCTGCAGGTCATCGCCGAGCTGATGGGCGTGCCGCAGGAAGACCGTCACCTGGTCTTCGACTGGTCGAACCGGATGGTGGGCTCGGAGGACCCCGAGTACCAGATCACCCCGGAGGCGAGCACCCAGGCGTCGATGGAGCTGTTCGCCTACGCGGACGAGCTATGCGCGAAGAAGCGGCTCGACCCCCACGAGGACCTGTTCAGCGTGCTGACCCGGGCCGACATCGACGGCGACGCGCTCAACCAGCTCGAGCTCGACCTCTTCTTCCTCCTGCTCGCCGTCGCCGGCAACGAGACGACCCGCAACCTCATCTCGGGCGCGATGGTGGCGTTCTTCGACCACCCCGACGAGTGGCAGCGACTGCTCGGCGACCGTTCGCTCCTCCCGTCGGCCATCGAGGAGATGCTGCGGTTCGTCTCGCCGGTCATGCACTTCCGCCGCCAGGCCGTCGCCGACGTCATGATCGGCGACCAGAAGGTCGCAGAGGGGGACAAGGTCGTGTTCTGGCACATCTCGGCGAACCGGGACGAGTCGGTCTTCAGCGATCCGGACCGCTTCGACATCGGCCGCAGCCCCAACAACCACATGGCCTTCGGCGGCGGTGGTCCCCACTTCTGCCTCGGCGCCAACCTCGCCCGGATGGAGATCAAGGTCATGTTCGACCGCCTGCTGGACCGGCTGCCCGACATCCGGCTCGACGGCGAGGTCCAGCGGCTGCGGTCCAACTTCATCAACGGGGTCAAGCACATCCCGGTCGCGTTCACGCCGTCCGCGCCGGTCGGCTGAGTCGGACCGCGTCGTGCGATTCCACCAAGCGGTCACCTTCCTCCCGGTCGACGAGGTGCTGAGCCTCACGGCCGCCTGCGACGGGATGGGGTACTCCGGGATCTACCTCTCGGACCACCTCTTCAACCCGAGGGAGCTCTCGTCGCGCTACACCTACTCGAAGGCGCCGGACGGCTCGCCCTTCTGGGAGAAGGAGACGGCGTGGCCCGATCCGATGTGCCTGGTCTCGGCCGCCGCAGCAGTGACCTCGACGCTGACCTTCACCACCGGCGTCTACGTCGCGCCGGTGCGCGATCTCATCACGGTGGCCAAGTCGGTCGGGACCGCGGCCGTGCTCTCGGGCAACCGGGTCCGGCTCGGCGTCGGGGTCGGGTGGTGCAAGGAGGAGTACCTCCTGACCGGCCAGGAGTTCACCAACCGCGGCAAGCGCCTCGACGACATGATCCCCGCACTGCGCGCGCTCTGGCGGGGCGGGTGGGTCGAGTACCACGGGACCCACTACGACGTGCCGGCCTGCCAGATGAACCCGTCACCGTCCGAGCCGGTGCCCATCCTCGGCGGCGGCGACTCGGAGCCGGCGATCCGGCGCGCGTCGACCCTCTGCGACGGATGGATCAACACCGGGGCGGTTCCCGCCGACGACGCGTTCGCGCAGGTCGGGCGGATCCAGGACGCCGTCAAGGCGGCGGGACGGGCGAGCGAGCCGTTCTCGATCTATCTGGCCGTCCACGCCCTCCCCGACCTCGACCTCTACCACCGGCTCGAGGACGCGGGCGTCACCGACCTGCTGTGCGCGCCGTGGATGGCCGTCCTCCCGAGGGAGGGCGAGTCCGAGTCCGAGCGCCGGGCGCCGGGCGCGCATCGCGGCCTGCGAGCGGTTCGCCGAGACGATCATCGCCGCCTACCGGTGAGGACGGTCGCCCCGGCCCGCCGGCGGGGAGGCGCCCGGGCACAGGGCTAGGGTCGACCGCGAGCACCGTCGGGGGGAGGAACCCATGAAGGACATGAAGCTCGGCCTGCAGCTCGGCTACTGGGGTTCCGGCCCGCCCGCGAACGCGCCCGCGCTCGTCGCGGAGGCCGAGCGGCTCGGCTTCGACTCGGTCTGGACCGCCGAGGCCTACGGCTCCGACGCGCTGACCCCCCTCGCCTGGTGGGGCAGCCGGACCGGCACGGTCCGCCTCGGGACCGCGCTCTGCCAGCTCTCCGCCCGCACGCCGACCGCGATGGGGATGGCGGCGATCACCCTCGACCACCTGACCGGCGGCCGCTTCGTGCTCGGCCTCGGGGTCTCCGGCCCGCAGGTCGTCGAGGGGTGGTACGGCCAGTCGTTCGAGAAGCCCCTCGCCCGGACCCGCGAGTACCTCGACGTCGTGCGCCAGGTGATCGCGCGGGGGGCTCCGGTGACCAACGACGGCCCGCACTACCCCCTCCCCTACCCGGGCGGGACCGGACTCGGGAAACCGCTCAAGCCGATCGTCCACCCGCTGCGCACCGAGATCCCGATCGTCCTCGGCGCGGAGGGGCCGAAGAACGTCGCGCTCGCGGCCGAGATCGCCGACGGTTGGTTCCCCATCTTCTTCTCGCCCAACGCGGTCAAGGCGTTCGAGCCGGCGCTCGCCGAGGGGTTCGCCCGGCCCGGCGCTCGCCACTCGGCCGACGACTTCGAGGTCATCGCCTTCGCCCCGGTCACCATCACCGACGACCTCGAGGCCGCCGCCGACAGCATGCGCCCCTACCTCGCGCTCTACATCGGGGGCATGGGCGCGAAGTCGATGAACTTCCACTTCGACGTCTTCGCGCGCATGGGGTACGAGGCCGAGGCCTCCAAGGTCCAGGAGCTCTACCTCGAGGGTCGCAAGGACGAGGCCGCGGCCGCCGTCCCGACCTCGCTCATCGAGGACACCGCGCTCATCGGGCCGAAGGAGAAGATCCGCGACGACCTCGAGGGGTGGCGCGAGTCGATCGCGACGACCCTGCTCGTCAACGGCGACCCGCAGACCCTGCAGACGATCGCCGAGCTCGTCCTCTGAGCCGGCGCGCAGCGCGGGCCGCGGAACCGCCGCGAGCGGGATCAGCAGCTGCGGTGTGGTGACCGGCGCGCCGGCGACGACCGGCCGCGCCGCGAGAGCGACCGGTAGAGGGCGACCGTCTCCGGGTGGACCGACTCGAGCGGCTCGATGTCGTCTGCGACGACCCGGACCAGCTCGGCCATGACCGCCTCGACGCCGGCGGGGTTGCCGTCGAGATCGGCAGCGCGCAGGAGGATCCGGTAGAGGCGCTCGTCGTACGGGCTCACCAGCAGACCCTTGCGAGCGGCCCACTCGGCGCCGGCGGGATCCCCGACCTCGAGCCGGTGCGACGCGAGCCGTCCGCTCACGTCGACGACCGCGGACTCGATCGCCGGTGCGATGCCCTCGAGGATCGGCCAGTCACTCGCCCGCAGACCGTCGAAGGGGCGTCCGCGGACCAGGCCGAGCGCGGACCGCCAATCGTCGGGACGATCGGTCGCGGCGAGCCGGACGAACCGGTCCCAGTCGGTCCCGACGGTCGGTCCGAGCGCGAGCCTGCCGTGGGCGCGGGGGAGGTGGTCGGTGCCGTCCTTCGCCGTTCCGAGCGCGCGACGTGCAACCGAGGCCGTCGAGTGGAGGCTCGAGGGCGCCATGAGCCGGTCGGGCCACAGCGCGGTCGCCCAGGCCTCGTTGGACGCGCCGGTCGGATGCACCGCGAGGTAGACGACGAGCTCCCGCGCCCACGCTCGGGTGAAGTCCCGGCAAGCGCCGTTCACCTCGACGGTGCCCAGGACGAGCACCTCGACCTCCACCGTTTCGTCCGGGACGATGCCGGGGGGCTCGGACACTCTCGTCTCGGCGGGCAGGACGGCATCCACCGTCCGCGTCGGCGAGCCGACGAAGGGCACCACCCTCGACGAGTCCGCGCGAGAGCCGACGAGCTCGGCCCGCCCGTTCCATCCGGCCCGCCCGTTCGGCAGGGCTTGCCCGTTCTGCGGTGCTTGCCCGTTCTGCGGGACTTGCTCCTCGCTCGGAGCCTCGACCGACGCGGTCTCGAGCAGTCCGGCGATCCCCTCGAGCTCGTGGTCGGCGATCCGCGGTGGGAAGACGACGAGCGCGAGGGGCTCGAGCGAGCCGGGTCGATCGGTGGTGCCGGCGTCGAGATGGTGGGCTGCTGCACGATCCACCGGAAGCTCCCCCTCGACGTCGGCGACCAGCACTGCGATGCCCGTCCGCGGATCACCACCCTGGACGACCTCCGTGAGCATGTCGGGCGGCGTCTCCGTCCCGCAGAGCACGATCAGCGGGTTCCACCGAACGCTGGCGTCCTCGCTGCGGGCCACGCGGAAGGTGACGTCTCCGGTCACGCGCAGTGCGGCCTCACCGCGGAACCGCCGGAGCGCGAGCTCGTCGAGGATTGCCTCGGGCTCGGCCGTCCGGACCCCCGGCAGCCGGCGGGCACCGGTGCCCCAGCCCACCAGCACGACGTCGAACTGACCGGCCCAGAAGGACGTGCCGAGCTCGAGGGCGAGCGCACGCAGGACCGCGTGGCACTCCGCACGGTCCCCGTGGAGGACGAGCGATCCGAGCGACTCGAGGTCGACCAGGAGGACCCCGTCCTCCGTGCTCCCCGCCGTCACGAGCGCCGGCGCCGGCGAGCGCTCCGGCCGATCGGAGTGGCCGGCGCGCCCCGGGGCCGACAGCGCATCGCGCGCGATGCGGAGTCGCCTGCCGTCGGACGACGGCACGAACGGCCGGAGATCGGCGTCGGGCGTGAGCGGTTCGCCGAGGAGCAGGTCGACGGCCTCGTCCCCCAGATGGACGGCGAGCACGAGCCCCGGATCGAGACCGCGCACCGCACAGATGCGGTCGAACGTCCGCAGCGTGGCGTCGACGTCGCGGACACCCTGGGGATCGCCGCCTGCACGGAGCCGCCGTTCGAGCGCCACCTGCGGACCTGCAGGCATCGCGATCCTGCGACCGGCCAGGCGGTGACGCTGCTGGACCCGCCGGAGCCGATCGAGGAGGTCGACGACGCCGGCACTCACGATGCTCCCGCCGACCGGGGCGACCGGAGCCTGACCGAACGGGGCGAACGGTGGTGGGTCGCCCGGACGCTCCCCCGTCGCGGGGTGGCCGTCCCCACCGGGTGGCGAGCCGGCGACGCTTTCCCCGTCGGGGAGCAGCAGGGTCCACCCCGGCTCGATCCAGTGCCGCGTGGTGAGTGCTCCGCCGTCGGACTGCGGCCGCCCGTAGTTGAGGGCGGCGATCTCACGCCAACGGAGGGCCGAGCCCAGTCGGAGCGCGGCCACCGACCAGAGCGTCTCGCGCGGTCCGACCAGGTGGACCGTCGCAGCCGCACTCGTCGTGCGGGACACCTCCGACCGAGGTCCCGGCGGCCGCCGTCGAGCGAGCGCGACCGGTGTGGGCGACGGGCCGGCCGAGTGCACAGGCGCGTCGTCGATCACCCGGAGCACGCCGCCGAGTGCGAAACCCTGGGTCGGGCGCGCCGTAACGGTGACCCCCGGTGAGCCGTATGACCGCCCGGGCGCCGAGAGCGCCAGCGCCGTCCCCACCAGACACGCGGCGACCGACTGCATCGTGCGGCTGCCCGGGAGCCGGGCCGCCCCCCGCCCGGTCCGCCAGGACCGCAGTTCGAGTGCGATGCATGCCGTCATCCAGGCCCAGGTCAGCCACGCGACCAGCAGCGCGCTGCGCTCGAGCCACTGGCTGACGAGCGGCGCGTCCGGTCGCTCGTGGATCCCGAGGACGTGGCGCGCCTGAGCGAGCGACCAATGCTCGAAGGGCGAACCTCCGAGCCGGAGGAGGGCGATCGGCACCACCACGACCAGGGTCACGAGCGCGGCGAGGGAGAGAAGGCGGAGCGCGACCGGACGCGACCCGCCTTCACCCAGATCGCTCGTCGCGACCGACCGGGCCGCCGGCGTCGCCGGACGACGCCGCGTGCCGGGGCGTCCGGGCGCCGTGACGCTCACGGCGATCCCCGGGTCACGCCCTGGACGTCGACGGCCGACGCCGTCGCCGAGACGGGCAGGGTCGAGATGCCGACGATGCCGAGCACCGAGGTGGGGATCCGGTATGCGATCCGGACGCTCACCACCCCGGCGACCACGGTGGCCACGCCGGGATGGCCCGCCGCCGCGGTGAAGGCCTCTGCCGCGGCGACGGCCGCCTGATCGTCGAGCTGCAGCGAGCCCGCGCGCAGCGCGTCGACGGAGAGCGCGCCCGCCCCTGCCCGTGCCGCCTGCTCGGCCTCGTTCGCCGCCGCCTGCTGCGCGGAGAACGCCGATCCGCCGTCGAGGACGAGCCCGCCGAGCGCCACGAGGGCCACGAGGAGGAGCGCGACGAACGCCGTGAGCGAACCGTGGTCGTCACGGATCAACACCGGTTGACCGAAGGCCGACGGCACCGATCAGCCGATCGCGCGGTACGGGTCGATGGGCGCGGTCGACGACGCCCGGATGGTCGTCGAGCCCGGCAGCCCGGGGACCGCGAGATCCGAGAGGCCGACCTGGCAGGTCACGGTCACGGTCACCGATCCACCTGCCGCGAACCGGCTCGTGTCGGTCGTGACCTGCGCATCGCCACAGATCTGCGCATGGGCGAAGATCGCGACGACGGCGACCTCGGCGGCGCCGGCCTGTGCGCTGCCGGCGTCGGGGAGGACGGCGGCCGCCTCTGCACCTGCTCTCGAGGCCTCGACGACCAGCTGGTGGGTCTCGGTGACGCGGCCGAACGCCACCGCCGCGAGCGCGAAGAGGAAGAGCACGGGCGCAAGGATCGCCAGCTCGACGAGCAGGCTCCCGTCGTCGTCTCGGTCGGTCCGCTTCATCCGGAGGTGCGGAACTCCTGGATCGGCCCGATCTGTACGGACGTCACCGGAAGCGTGAAGCCGGGGAGCAGGGTGACGGCGTCACCGTGCACGGTGACCCGTGCCAGGTCGCCGGAGATGACGTCGACCGCCACCGACGAGGCGCTGAGATCCGCGCCGGGTCCGTGCAGGATCGAACCGGCGAGCGTGGCGCCCGAAGCCGGGCTTCCACCGAGCGACCGTGCGACGCGGTCGCCCTCGGACGCGGCGAGCTGTGCGACCTGGGCGGCATGGGCCCAGAGCGCGCACTGCACGACGACGAGCAGCACGATCATCACGACCGGCACCACCAGAACGATCTCGACGATCGACGACCCCCGCTCCGATCCCTCCCGGTCGAGTCTGGCCACCTCGGCGCGGCGGCGCCGAAGGCACGCGCCCGAGCCGGCGGATGCCGATCCGGACGACCGTGACCCGTCCGTCCGCGGCGCAGCGACGCTCCGTCCCATACGGCGACCTGTCAGCCGAGGTTGATCGAGTTCGCCTTCGCCGTGATCTTCGTCACGATGATGGCGCCGATGGCGATCGCGAGCGCTGCGAAGATCGCGGTGAGGATCACCTTCTCGACGACGGATCCTGAGTCGTCCATGACGGCGTCGGTGCGGAGCCTGGCCCGGAGATAGGTCCAGAGCACGATGATCTGGGTGGGTTGCATGGTTCCTCCTGTGTTGCGGTTCGATGGGACACGGACTGGTGGAGGCGCGCGATCCTGGGCGGATGCGGTTCAGAACCCGCCGAGGATGCGTGCGAACGCCGGGTAGCCGATGAAGACGAGGAAGCCCACGAGCAGCAGGGCCCCAGGGACGAAGAGGCGCTCGGTCGTCGTGTTCGCCGCCGCCTCCGCGTCCGCCTGCTCGTGCCGGCGGAGCGAGACGGCCCGGGCGCTCAGCGCCTGGCGCACCTTGCTCCCTTCGGTGCCGGCGAGCTGCAGCGTGGCGGCGAGCTCGACGAGCTCGGGCACACCGATCTCGTCGCCGAGTCGGGTGAGCGCCGTCCAGGGGGCGACTCCACCTTCCCGCGCCCCGATGAGCACGCGCGCGATCCGCTGGGCGGCCCAGTCGGGACTGACCTGGGACGCGGTGAACAGCGCGCTCTCGACACCTTCTCCGCCGGCCAGCGCGAGCACGACGAGGTCCACGAAGGAGCCGACGACGACGCGGACGTGCGCGCGCCGCCGGCGGGCCTGCCCGAACAACGAGGCGAACGGCAGCACCGTGCCACACGGCACCGCAACGGCGACGAGGACCGCCGGCGCGAGGAGCGGGGCGACCACCCCCATGGCGTCGAGGACGATCCAGAGGAGCGGAGGAAGGACGACACCGGCACCGGCGGCGAGCACGGCCCGGGCCGTGACCTGCTCCAGGGACTCGTCGGTCACCGAGAGCGCGGCGGCCAACGCCCTGGCACGCGACGCGCCCAGTCGCTCCTCGACGACGAGCCCTTCGAGCACGAACCGCCCGACCCGCCCGGGTGACACGAACGGCTCCGTCTGCGAAGGCGCGGCGCGCGGCGTCCGTTGCATCGACCCGAGGATCTCGACGAGGGGGACCGGCCTCGACCGGACGCCGCGGTAGGCGCCGACCGCACCGACCCCGACGAGGGCGCCGAGCAGCACCGCCGCACTCATCGCTCGACCACTTGGGGTCCGAGGAGCCGGATCGGCGCCGGCGGTCGGGCGAGCATTGCCATCAGCCAGAGCCCTGCGGCGTACAGGACCCCGACTGCGGCGAGCACGACCTGACCGGTTGGCGTCCCGAACGGTGCGAGATACGCGTGGGCGAGGACGAACAGTCCGAGCGCGAACACGACCGAGAAGACGACCACCGTCCGCACGCCGCTCCGCACCGACGCCCGGCTGGTCTCGATCCGGAGACGCAGCGCGACCTCGTCCCTCGTGGAGTCCGCCAGGGCGGCCAGCAGTTCTCCGAGCCGCTGCGCCCGCGACGTGGTCGCCAGCAGGAGCGCACAGACCACGCGGTCGGCGGAGGGGTCACCGACCTCGTCAGCGAACTGCACGAGGGCGTCTCGCGGCGTCACGCCGGCGCGCAGCTGTGCCGCCAGCTTCGCCGTCGGCTCGCGGATCGGCGCGGGTGCGAGCGGTGCGGTCGCGAGGATGGCCTGCCCGAGGCCGGCCGACGCCGCGAGCGTGCCCTGGAGCATCTCGGTCCAGGTCGCGACGGCCTCCACCTTGGCGATGGCGACCCTGCCCGAGGTTCGTCGGAGGAGCACCGGGACGCCGTAGATCGCGAGGGCAACGAGGGGCGCCGCGACGACCCATCCGGTCGCAAGGGCCGCGAGTACGCCGCCGGCAGCGGCACCGAGCCCCGCGAGGCTTGCGCCCGCCCGGCCGTCGGACGGCGAGGGCGCGAGGACGGGACCGACCTCCGGGCGCCGGCGGAATGCGGCGACCGTGCCCACGATCCCGAGTCCCGCCGCGGTGCCGCACACCGCGACGACGAGCGCCCCGCTCACGGGACCGCCCTCTTCACGCGAACACCCCGACCGACGACGGTCGGCTGGGCTCGTACCCGTGCAGCACGAGCTCGTCGCGCGTCACCGTCCGCAGCGGTGCCGCCGACACCGCGCGCCGATCGGCACCTGGGCGGTAGACCTCGTTCGAGACGACCTGCACGCCCTCGGCGTCGACCACCTCGCGCACCGACGACACGAACCGCCGGCGCGCCGGGTCCGCGCCGGGATCGGTCACGTCGGTGTCCAAGAAGACCACGAAGTGGATCGAACCGGCGACCAGGAGGTTCGACGCCTCGAGCGGGAGGCGCTCGGGTGCCTGGACCGCGTACGAGGCGATCCGCCGGAAGACCCCCGCGGACGAGTCGGCGTGGATCGTGCACATCGAACCCGAGCGGCCCTGGCTCATCGCGTTGAGCATCGGGAGGACCTCGTCGCCGAGGACCTCGCCGACGATGACCCGGTCCGCGTTCATCCGCAATGCCCGCCGCACCAGGTCGGCGACCGAGATGAGTCCCTCGCCCTCGAGGTTGGCCGGTCTCGCTTCGAGGGCGACCATGTCCGGGTGCCGGCCGACCGCGCGGTCGAGCCCGAGCTCGAAGGCCTGCTCGATGGTGACCAGTCGCTCGCGCGGGGGGATCTCCGCGGCGAGTGCCCGCAGGAGCGTCGTCTTCCCCGAGTTCATCGCGCCGGCGACGACGATGTTCTTTCGAGCGCGCACCGCCGCCGCGAGGAACGACGAGAGCTCCTCGTCGATCGAGCCCATCGCGACGAGTTCGGCCAACGTGAGGTCGGTGAAGCGGTGCCGCCGGATCGAGAGGACGGGCCTCGCCGAGACGGCCATGAGCGCGGAGAGGCGGCTGCCGTCCGGAAGGCGCAGGTCCAGTTCGGGACGGGCCAGGTCGAACCGGCGCTCCGTCAGGCCGAACCGGCTCGCGGCTGACCGGACGAGCTCGACGAGCTCCTCGTCGGAGTCGGCGACCGGGTCCGCCATGCGCTTGGAGCCGTCGGCGGAGGTCACCCAGACCCGGTCGCACCCGTTGACGTCGATGTTCTCGATGTCGGGGTCGTCGACGAGCGGCTGCAACCGCCCCATCCCGAAGAGCGCGTCGAGGACCGACTGGGCGAGTGCATGCTCGTCTGCCGCGGTCCCCGCCGCCACACCTGTGTCGGCGTCCCCGGTGAGCTCGTCCAGGCGCAGGAAGATCTGCTGCCTGGCGAATTCGCGGCGATCGTCCTCGCAGAGCGATCCGAGCTCGAGCTCGGCGAGATCGTCCGCGACGAGCTCTCGGACCCGATGGGCCAGGCCCCTGCTCACCGGACCGCCCACCGTCTCAACGACCCACCGGTGTCGCCAGATGCGAGTCGACCGCACGCAGCTCGGTCGCCAGGCGCGCCGCCGAACGGACGAGGCGCGACCGGAGCACCCGTCGTGCCGGCGCGTACGCCCCGCACACCGCGAGTGCGGTCTCGCGGTCGAACGGGAGGACGCCCAGCACGGGGAGACCGGTGCACTCGGCGATCTCCTCGGGTCGGTGGTCCCGGGCGCCGACCACCACGAGCTCCACGGTCCTGTCGGTCCGATCGACGAGGAAAGGCGCATGCTCGCGAACCCGGAGCACCGAAGCGGAGTCGGCGGCGCTCACCACGACCACCCGCTCGGCACGGTGCAGCCAGCCGCCGTCCGACCCGTCCACGACGAAGCGACCGAGGTCGACGAGGAGATCGGCGCCCCCTTCGAGGTCGTCGGCGGCCTCGCAGAGGTGGGCCACCGCGCGGTCGCCGTCGGTGGACGGCGCCGGCGGTCTCGCCCCGACGAGCACGTCGAGCCCGCCCGGCAGCTGCTGGAGGTGCGCGCCGAGGTCACCGATCGCACCGTCCCGGCGGATCGCCGCCTGCACGCTCGGCCAGCCGCACCGTGACGACAGGCCGAACCGTGCGGCCAGATCGCCACCGCCCGCGTCGTGCTCCACGACGACCGGCCGACGACCGGTCCAGGCCGCTCCGACGAGGGTGACCAGCGTCGTCACACCTGGGGCGCCCTTGCACGAGCGCGAAGACGACGACCGTCACCCCTGGCCCCCGCCCTGCGCGCTCTGCCCGGACGTCGGCGAGGAGGCCGACCCTGCCGGAAGCAGGACGAGGCTCACCTGATCAGCTGACGCCGCGATCGACACGGCTGCGGCCTCCGTCGAGGGGACGTCGACCGAGACGAGGAGCGCAAGTCCGGATCCCGTGGCCGAGGAAGGTGCGGAGACGTCGAAGACGGTCGCCTGCGGCACGAGCACGCCCGTCGTGGCGCCTGCACCTGCACCTGCGCCGGCGCTCGTGGAGGTCGTCGTGGCGCCGGCCCCGGTCGTCGGTGCCGCGAGCGGCGTCCCGGGGCCGGCGGTCTGGACGATCATCACCTGGTCACCGGGCGAGACCCCGCTCGCCGGGTATTGGCCGTCCTTGAGCGCCAGACCGACGACCGCATCGCCCGAGCCGATCTGCGGGGCCGACGACAGGTCCGCTGCGGTGAGCAGCGCTCCGGCCGGGACGGTGACGGCGGCCCGCTTTCCCGCGAGGAGGTGTGCGTCGGCGACGGGGATCGCCGAAAGCCCGGCGGGAACGGAGACGCTCGCCTGGGTCAGATCGGCGGCGACGAACGTCTGCCCCTGCTGGATGGTCTGCGCGGCCACCAGATCCTCCGACTGGCGCGCAGCAGAGGAGTAGACGCCGGCGAACACCGCGATGCTGGCGAACACGACGAGCGCAGAGGCGACGGCGAGGACCGGCCGGCGGCGCGTGGTACCGACGGGAAGGCGCGACCGGAGCGCGCCGGGCCGTTCGGGAGCTGTCTCGGTGCGCTCGTCGAGGACGGCGGTCATGGCACCGGAGCGAGCAGCGACGGCGCGCCCGACGGCGCGCCCGCTCCTGCGAGGTCGAGACTCTCGATCTGCTCGACGGCGATCGTCGTCGTGGTGGTGGTCGCGAGGGGCGGGAGTGCTCCGCCACCGGGCGCGCCGACGGCCGTCCATTCGACATTCCAGTGCACCGTCGCCGAGACGACGAACGACGCGTGGTTCGGGTTGCCGTCCGGTGACTGCTGCCCGGCCGAGGATGTGAGGTACCGGTACGAGCAGGTCGTGCTCTGCGCCGCGGCCGGCAAGGCCGTGTCGTACGGAGTCCCGGGACCGTCACAGGTCAGGGAGCCGCCGTCCCCCATCACCCAGGTCACCGAGGTGGGCGTGGCGGAGGCGGTCGCGGTCACCGGGCCGACCGACGCGCTGACGGACTCGGGGTGCCAGATCGACGGGTCGATCCACAGCCAGGTGGGCAGGTTCACGACCGCGGGTCCCTGACGGATCGCGGAAGACGGACGGTGCGGGCAGGACGAGGGACTGCTCGGCCTGGAGCGCGACGGCGTACGGGTCGACCGGCGGCACCCCGCCCCCCGACGGCGTCGTGATCCACTCCGTCTGGGTGGTCTGCGTCCCCGTGGCCTGGTCGATGCAGGTGACCGCGTACCACGCGCCCGGCAGCGGACCACCGGGTGGGACACCGCCCTCGTTGTTGAGCGTGAGATAGGTGGAGGTGCACTGCCATCCACCGCTGCTCGAGCCTCCGCCTCCGCCGGGAGCGGAACCGCCGCTCCCCGGGGCGCCGCCGGTCCCTCCGCCGCCCGACGCGCCCACGGTCACCGTGCCGCCGGGCCCGTCGCTTCCCGTGGCGCCGCCGTGGGCCGGAAGAGCGGGCGCGGTCGCGCCGAGGAGCGAGACCGCCGCGACGGCCACCATCCGTGGGAGGCGCCGAACGCTCATGAGCCCGTGCACTGCCCGACCCCGACGGTCTGCGCCTCGAGCTTCCACTCGCCGCCGTTCGACACCATCGTCGCGGTGACGAGCTCGTCGGCCACCTCGCCGGCGATGCCGGGAACCGGCTGCCCCGTGCTCGCCGTCACCACGATCTCGGCGTCGTGCGCGCACGACTGCACCTGCACGGTTCCCGACGGTCCGTGCTGGACCTGAGCCGGGCCGAAGGAGATCTGGCCGGTCGCGATCTCGCCCTGCGCATGGATCGAGGCGAGCCACGAGCGCACCACGTCGAGCTGTGGCTCCACCATGGTTGCGGCGAGCGCGGGCTCCGATCCGTCAGCCGAGAGCGCCGCCGTGTCGAACGCGCGCTCGGCAGCCGACCACGCCGAGAGGATCTGCTGGTCCTCTCGCTTCGGTCGACGTCGACGGGGAGACCGTGCTGCCGGACGAGACCGGGGCAGCGGTCGCAGAGCCGGATCGGCCTGCAGCGGCCGACGACGGCAGTCCCAGCCGCGTGCATGAGGTCAGCGCGAGGCACGCCGTCACGCCCACGAGCGCCGACCGCGCTGCCGGCGATCTCATCACCGTTCGTCCTGCCCCTACCCGTCTGCCTGCCACAGGGTGCGGACGATACGAACCGCGTGCGGCGCGCACAAGGTTGACTGCACGCCGTGTGCAATTTGTTGCGCGTCCCCCGCCATCCCACCCGCTCCGAAGGCTGCGGGATTGCTGCAGGATGCACGGCTCCGGTTGCATCCCACGACGCTGGTCCCTGCACCTTGCACGCGGGCTTGCCGACGACCTTGCCCCTCCCTGTCGGCAGGCGGCCCCGGGCTCCGCAGCCGATCCGAGCGGTACTCAGCTCTGGTCGCTCGCGGCGGGGGCCTCCGCCTCCGGCGCCTGCCCGACGAGCAGCTTCGCGCTCATCTTGACCGCCTTGACCGCGGTGGTGGCCCCGGTCTGGAGGACGACCGCGAACGCGATCATCACGACGGCCAGCACCCGGAACGTGTGCGATCCCAGCATGATGATCCCGAGGCGACCGAGCGCATACGGCGGCGAGCAGACCATCGCGCCGATCGCACCGCCGACCGCCGACGCGGTGAGCTTGTCGCGGGTGGAGCGTCTCGGCGTGACCCCGAGCAGGCGCGAGGGGATGGCGACGTAGGCGAACATCATCACGGCGACCACGATGCTGAGGGTCAGCGCATACCAGCCCTTGCCCCATCGGTCGACGACGGCGACCGCGAAGCCGAGGGCGACCCCGATCAGTGCGCCCCAGCCGAGCACCGGCCACCGGTGACGCCGCGCGTCGGCGAAGGCCGGCCGGATCTCCGGCCTGCCCGGCTTCGAGATCGCGAAGGCGAACACCGCGTTGAGGTAGAAGCTCGCCGCGGTGATCGCCGCGATGGCGAGGACGATCGGGATGAGGACCGGCCCCTTGACGACGGTGAAGGACTTGCCACGGAAGACGTGCATCTTGAGGTTGAGCATCGCCGCCCAGATCCACATGGCGGGAAGGATCTGGATCAGCGTCAGACGCCAGTTGGTGAAGAGCAGCTTGACACCCTGGAACAGCATGGCGAAGGCCCCGACGGCCAGCGCGAGCGGCGCGAGATAGCGGCGGCGGCGGCTGAGGTCGATGATCACGCTCTCGACCGTGTCGTCGTCGCTGTTGCGGATCGCGACGGTGAGCCGTTCGAATTGGTGGGCGATCGACTGCCGGCGCGATCGGCGCCCGGGTCCGTCGGTCTCCGCTCCGTCGGTCTCCGCTCCGTCGGTCTCCGCCGGCACGGTCTCTGCTGCGCTGTCGGTGCCGGTCGACCCGCCGGTCTGCGCCGCACCTTCGATGTCGGCCACGCCGTCCAGGTCGGCCGCGCCGCTGCCGTTGACGGCTCCGACGCCCGCTCGTCGCCCCCCCACTGTGCGGTCGCCCATCGTTCCCAGCCTACCGACACCGGTCGGCCGCTCCGGGTGCGGTGATCGCCGGCGGTGCATCGCCTGGCACACTGGTCGCCATGGCAGCCCAGTTCATCTACACCATGCGCGACCTGCGACGCTTCTACCCGCCCGATCGCGAGGTGCTGAAGGGGATCAACCTCTCCTTCTATCCCGGAGCGAAGATCGGCGTGATCGGCTCCAACGGGTCGGGCAAGTCCTCGCTGCTTCGCATCATGGCCGGTGAGGACGACGGCTACACGGGCGAGGCGAGGCTCTCCCCCGGCTTCACCGTCGGCTACCTGCCCCAGGAGCCCGAGCTCGACCCCGGCAAGGACGTGCTCGGGAACATCGCGGACGGGGTCGGCGAAGCCAAGGCCCTCGTCGACCGCTTCAACGAGGTCTGCGCTGCGATGGGCGAGCCCGACGCGGACATCGACTCGCTCCTCACGGAACAGGCCCAGCTCCAGGACAAGATCGACGCGGCCGGCGCCTGGGACCTCGATCGCACCTTCGAGATCGCCATGGACGCACTGCGGGTACCGCCTGGTGACGCGGACGTGGGCGCCCTCTCGGGAGGCGAGCGCCGGCGGGTCGCCCTCTGCCGGCTGCTCCTCTCGAGACCGGACCTGCTCCTCCTCGACGAGCCCACCAACCATCTCGACGCCGAGTCGGTCGCGTGGCTGGAGCGGACCCTGCAGGACTACGCGGGGACCGTGGTCGCGATCACCCACGACCGCTACTTCCTCGACAACGTGGCCGGCTGGATCCTCGAGCTCGATCGCGGCGCCGGCATCCCCTGGGAGGGGAACTACTCCTCGTGGCTCGAGCAGAAACAGGCGCGGCTCGCCCACGAGCAGCGGGCGGACAGCGCCCGCACGGCGGCGCTCGAGCGCGAGCTCGAGTGGATCCGCATGTCCCCGCGGGCCCGCCAGAGCAAGGGCAAGGCGCGCATCAACGCGTACGCGGAGCTCGTCGCCGAGGCCGAGGCGGCCGAGCGACGACCCGACCGGCTCGAGATCTCGATCCCGCCGGGACCACGCCTCGGCGATCAGGTCGTCGATGCGCTCGACGTGACGAAGGCCTTCGGCGACCGCCTGCTCTTCGACGGGCTCACGTTCCACCTGCCGCCGGGCGGCATCGTCGGCGTGATCGGACCCAACGGCGCGGGCAAGACGACCCTCTTCCGGATGATCGTCGGCGACGAGAAGCCCGACGGCGGCCGCATCGACGTCGGTACGTCGGTGCAGCTGGCATACGTCGACCAGTCACGGGACGTCCTCGACGCGGCGAAGACGGTGTTCGACGAGATCACCGGCGGCCAGGATCGCCTCGTGATCGGGAACCGCGAGCTCCACGGCCGCGCCTACGTCGCGAGCTTCGGCTTCACCGGAAGCGACCAGCAGAAGAAGGTCGGCCAGCTCTCGGGTGGAGAGCGCAACCGGGTCCACCTCGCGAAGGTGCTCACGAGCGGGGGCAACGTGCTCCTCCTCGACGAGCCCACCAACGACCTCGACGTCGACACGCTGCGCGCCCTCGAGGACGGACTCCTCGGCTTCCCCGGCTGCGCCGTGGTGATCAGCCACGACCGGTGGTTCCTCGACCGGATCGCCACCCACGTCCTGGCCTTCGAGGGCGACTCGGAGGCGCGCTGGTTCGAGGGGAACTTCTCCGACTACGAGACCGACCGGAAGCGGCGCCTCGGGGTCGACGCCGACCAGCCGCACCGGCTCCGCTACAAGCCGCTGGTCCGGAGCTGAGCAAGCGGCGATGGGCGATCGGACCTTCGCGAGCGACAACTGGTCGGGCGTCCATCCCGACGTGCTGGCCGCCATCGTGGCCGTCAACGAGGGGCATGCCGTCGCCTACGGCTACGACGCCGAGACGGAGGCCGCCGAGGCCTGCTTCCGCCACCACTTCGGCGAGGACGCCGAGGTGTTCTTCACCTTCAACGGGACCGGCGCGAACGTGGTCGGGCTGCAGTCGCTGCTCCGACCGTTCGAAGCCGTCGTGTGCGCGGCGACCGCGCACATCGCGGTCGACGAGTGCGGCGCGCCGGAGCGCTTCCTCGGCTCGCAAGCTCCTGCCGGTGGCGACCCCCGACGGCAAGCTCACGGTCGAGCTCGTGGAGCAGGTCGTGACCGGCATCGGCGTCGAGCACCATGTCCAGCCGCGGGTGCTCTCGATCACCCAGGCGACCGAGCTCGGCACCTGCTACGCCGTCGAGGAGGTCGCCGCGCTCGGCCACTGGGCCCACCGGCACGGGATGTGGCTCCATCTCGACGGGGCGCGGCTTTCGAATGCCGCAGCCGCACACGAAGTCGGGCTCGGCGCCTTCGGAGCGTCCGCCGGCGTCGACGTGCTCTCCTTCGGCGGGACGAAGAACGGCGCACTGGCCGCAGAGGCGGTCGTGACGTTCCGCCCGGAAGCGGAGACCTCCCTCCGATTCCTCCGCAAGCAGTCGATGCAGCTCGCCTCCAAGATGCGCTTCGTCGCGGCGCAGTTCACCGCCCTCCTCCGGGACGACCTGTGGCGACGCAACGCCGAGCACGCCAACGGCATGGCACGGCGCCTCGCCGCCGGCGTGTCGTCCGTGCCGGGCGTGTCACTCACCTACCCCGTCGAGGCGAATGCGGTGTTCGCATCGCTGCCCGCCGAGGCCGCCCAGGCGATGCAGACGCACTACCCCTTCTACCTCTGGGACGAGGCCACCGGGGTCGTGCGGTGGATGACGTCGTTCGACACGACCGAAGACGACGTCGACGGCTTCGTGAGCCTCCTCTCGTCCGCCATGTCGGACCTTCCCGCGGCCGTGGGTCAGAAGGGCTCTGGCGGGAGCGACCCGGGTTAGGGCAAGGCAATGTGTTTGGAAGACGAACGATCTCGGAGCGCAGAATGATGGCGCTCCGTCAGCCACTGTCCGGATGCAACCGCCTTGCTCAGGGACAGAGCCCAAGCTCGCCACGCGGGGAGAAGCTGGGCCCCATTGTCGCGATCGGGCAGCGCAAGGCCCAGCGACGTGAGATCGACAAGGAGCTCGTCGTACAGTCGGTGTGTCTTGACGGTCAGGACTCTCCCGTCCGACCCTTCTTCGGATTGCGTCCATCGAAACAATCCATTGACGACCCGAAGGAGCACGGGCCACTCGGGGAACACGTCCGGAGACGGGCCAACGAACGACGCGAGCGCCGGTGGGTCCGCGAGTGAGAAGTAGAGGCGGTTCCCAAGCTGCTTGGACTGGAGGACGCCAGCCTGGACGAGCGCCTCGCAAGCATCGGCGACGTTGCGCTTCGCATAGTTCGTCTGGGTCGCGAGCATCGCGGCCGTGGAGCGCTCGCCGGTGACCAGCAAGGTCCGCAAGACTTCAGTTCGAGCACTCAACCCGAAGATCGACCGCATCCGCAGGTAGATCATCGAGCGCTCCGCAAGCGGCCGCAGCACAGAACGCCCGGTCGTCGAATACGTACGCTCCACTGTCGCATGGGGCCACTTCGTGCCTCCTGAGAACCGATTCACCGTCGCCGAGAATTCACCCCAAGCATCCGTCTGCTCGTCTTCGTTGTCATGCAGTAGGTGGCGCAGCCGTACGACCGAGACGTGCCGCCAATTCCGGATGCACCAGTCGATGGCTTCATCTCGCAGACGTGGTTCGGCCGCGAAGACTGCAGGAGAGAACACGATGAGCGGCTCTGGATCGATTGCCCAGCGTTCATGCGTCCGCACCCACCCCGAGACACCGAGCTCCGACCAAACGCCCCAGTAGAAGTTGAGGATCTCTCGTCGAAGTGCTCCGGCGATGCTGCTATCCGAGGTCGTCATCAGGAACCTCAACTCCCAGACTCGCGAGGCACTCCTTCAGCATCTGGCGAAAGCCGAACGAGCGGTCGTGAGTCACAGACCATCGTGCGCCGAAGATCAATTCCTCACGAGATGGCTCCAAGGTCCTGAGATCGCTGTAGTGCTTGTCGTTCGGACCCCGGTCGACGGCGGCGTACAGCTTGAGACAGATCTGGTCGACCCGAGACAGGAGATGGAGGGACAACCCTCCGTACCGCATCGTCGTGAGCCGCCCCTCCCATCCGTCCGGCAGGCCGAAGTCCATCAATGAGGACGGTCCGGTGTTCAGCCACCGGTCCCCAAGGCCCAGCGCTTCGCCTACGTCCCGAGCGGCGTCTGCGAGCGGTTCGGGTAGAGACTCCAACTTCCGAAACGTGCCACGCTGCATGACGCCGATGACGTCGAGGTCGCCCGTCGGGCGGTCGATGAGCCCGAGCAGCAGGAGCCCACTGCCTCCGACTGCGAGCAGCTCGTATGGCGTCCTGCCTTCCAGCAGAACGGCTCCAAGCGTTTCGAGCGCCTCCTCGAGCCCCTCCCGTTGGAAACCCACAACGAGCATTCTATTCGCTCACTTCGAGCAAGTAAACTACTCATATCGAGCACTGCAGGTGCTCGTTAGGTCCTCCGCGGCGGACGGCCCGGTCCGGGCGGGCCCGCGAAGGCCTGCGCGAGGGAGAGCCACTCGCGGGCGAGCTCGCCCTCGGCCGCCAGCGCGGTGTCCGCGATGTTGCGGCGCTGGGTCACCACCAGGCAGAAGTCGAGCGCCGGACCGCTGACGGTCGAGTGCCCGTCCTCGACGCCGCCGGTCGGCTCACCGACCTCCCAGGTCCAGACTTCACCGGACGGCGCATCGAGACGGACCGCGATCGATCCCGCCGGCACGTCACGTCCCCGCGCCGCGTAGGAGAACGGCCGCGCGCGCACACCGAGGTGCGCGATGTGCCGGAGCCGATCGGTCGGCTCACGCCAGACACCGAACGCGTCCGCGACGTCCTGTCCGTGGGCCCACGTCTCCATCAGGCGGGCGGACACGAAGGAGAGGACGCCCATCGGCGGTCCGAACCACGGCACCCGCACGGACGGGTCCGCGCCGGCGAAAGCTGTGATCATCCCTTCGTGGGCGCCTTCCCACCACCGGAGGAGCTCGCGGCCGCCCATCGCCCTCCCCCTCCCCAGGTGGAGCTCCATCGGGTCGCCGGCTGCCGCCAGCGCAGCTTCGACGAGCGCGGCGAACTCGTCGGGCTCCACCATGGCGAGCCGCCCCGCGTCGTCGAAGAACGCGAGATGGCTGATCTGGTCGCGCACCGCCCAACCCTCGGCCGGCGTCGCCAGGTCCCACTCGGGTGCGTCACCGGCCAGGTCGCCGACGAGTGCATGGACCTCGGCGTACTCGGCCTCGAGATCGTCGAGGAGCGCGGAGAGGGTGGTCACGCCCGCAGGTTAGGGCACGCCCCGGTCACCCCTCGCCCTCGAGCCAGGCACGGCTCGCAGCGATCACCTCGACCTCCGGGTGCGACCACACGAACCGCTCGACCGCATCGAGGATCTCGTCGACGTGGCCGGGGGAGCCCGCGACCGCCGCGAACCCGAGCTCCGTCCGCTGCCACCGGGGCTGGTGGCCCACCTCGGCGGCGGCCACCCCGAAGCGGTTCCGCGCTCGCTCGACGAGGTGCTTGACGACGGCCCGCTTGGCTTTCAGGGAGCGGCTCTCGACGATGCGGAGGTCGACGCTCAGTGCACAGACGTGGAGCATGGCTCCAGGATGCCCCGAAGGCGGGACCGCCCGGGGCGCACGCCGGCACGGGGGGATGCCGGGGCGCCGCCGGGTCGGTCCTCGCCTCTCGCGGTGCCGACGTCTGGCCGACGTCGGGCGTCAGGCGGGCGTCAGGCGGACGTCAGGCGGGTCCGTTCCCACCGCCGAAGGGTCCAGGGAAGCCGTCGCGGCTGCCGCTCCCGCCGGGGCCACCGGCCGGAGGACCGCCGATCGCGACCGACGTCGCGGTCACGGTCCCCGACGTCTCGGTCCCGAAGACCGCGACGTGCGCGCCTGCGGTCACGTTCGCGAAGCTCGGCGAGCTGACCGCGGGATCATGGTAGGTAGTCGAGCTGCTCACGTCGACGGTCACGGTCGATCCGTCCGGGGTCGGCGACGGCGAACGTGTTCGGACCCGACCGACTTGACGGTGCCGACGGCGGAAGGCGGCGTGCCGCCTGGTCCACCCGGACCGACCATGCCGCCGGAGCCGCAGCTGCCGGCCGCGCCGATCGCGACCGAGGTCGCGGTCACCGTCCCCGACGCCTCGGTCCCGAACACCGCGACGTGCGCGCCCACCGTCACGTCCGCGAAGCTCTGCGAGCTGACCGCGGGATCGCGATAGTTCGTCGAGCTGCTCACGTCGACGGTCACGGTCGAGCCGTCCGGGGCGGTGAGCGTGAACGTCCCGGACCCGACGGACTTGACGGTGCCGACGGCGGCCGGGGGCTTCCCTCCGTCCGGCATCCCGGCGGGAGCACCACTGCTCGAGACCGCGGGCGTCGATGTCGACGTGGACGAGCTGGCGGCCGCTCCTGCGACCGCGCCACCGGCGACCGCCAGGCCGAGGGCGACCGCGGCGGCGGTCGTCACCCGTACGCCCCGTCGGCGTCTCGGTCCTCGTCCGGGTCCGGCTGGCCCCCCGGGATCGGTGGGCAGGGTGTCCGGCTCGTACTCGTGCATGGTTCGCTCCTTGCTCGTTGGTCAGTGCCAGGAGCGAGTGTGCGGTCGGCCGCTGTGTGCAAGCTGAGCGCGAGGCGGGACCCACGTGGGAAAGCGCGCGGGAGTCCGGGCTCGCCAGCTCGTCCCGCGACCTCCCCCGGCGCGCCGTCCGTTCAGGGACGCCCGGAGGAGCGCGACCGGAGGGCGCGAGCGCTCGCGCCTCTCGGGCCTCCGACATCACGGAGCATGAGGTGCTGCCCTCCGGGGCAGGCGCCGTCGACGGTGCGGAAGCCGTGCCGCCGGTAGAACGTCACGTTCCGCACGTCGCAGTGGAGCACCACCTCGGCCCGGCGCCGGTCGGCTTCGGCGAGGAACTCGTCGAGCAGGCGGCCGCCGTGCCCGCGACCCGACGGGAGCGCGGCGAGGAAGTCGACCCGCCATCGACGGGACTCGCTCTGCGGCAGGCGCGCCGTCAGCGACTGCTCGTGGCGGAAGGCGACGTACGCACGCCAGCAGGTCACGAGCAGGCTGGCGGCGACGAGGCAGAGTGCAGCGACGGCCACCACCTCACCGTCGATCCCCACCACGACGAGCAGCACCGCGATCGGCAGCACCAGGAGCAGGATCCCCGCGATCACGATGGCGCTCCCGACCGCCGTCGCCACGACGACCCCGAGCAACTCCGACCAGAGGTCACGACGGTCGCCGCCGAAGGACGCCGGCGACCAGAGAATGACCGCACGGTCGTCGTCGGCGGCGAGGATCTGGCCGGTCGGCCACCGGTAGGCGATCTCGATCGCGATGCCGCGGAAGAGCTGCACGGCACCGACGAGCGGACGCGGTTCGTAGGGGGCGAACGCCATCACGACGACGCCGAGCAACCGCGGCAGGCGTGCGACGGAGATCCGCATGGAATAAGTGTCGGCAGACACCTCGGCCGACCTGAGCGCGACACGTCATCGGTCGTCGCCGCACGCGACGCGACGTTGCAACTGGCACCGGCGGTGTCAGTTGCCGCTCAACCGGCCCCGACCTCGCCGTTCCTGTGGCCGCTCCTGCGGCTGCTCCCGTTGGCGCGTCTGCGGGCGCGCCGGGCGGGCAGCTTCCACCGCGCCTGCTGGACGAGCTCGTAGGCCACGTACCGGGCCCCGATCCAGCGGAGGTACGGCGCCGCGGCCCGCAGGAGGTGCCAGCCGGATGCGAGTCCACCGGTCTCCATCTCTGCGCTGTCGATGGCGGCGGGGAAGACCTCGATCTCCGACCGGGTGCGCCGGATGCCCGTGGGTTCGGCGGCACCGTGACGGGACGTCGCCCGGTTCGGCCCGCCGCGGAGGTAGGTGACGTAGGCCCCGAGCACGTCCGCGCCGACCGCCCGGAAGGCCGCGAACGATCCCCACACTCTCGGGTTCACGTCGTGGATCCAGTCCCGTCCGTCGGCGTCCCGGACCACCTCGACGTTGAGGAGCCCTTCGATCCCGAGGGCTGCCGCGACCTCGCGACCGGTCTCGACCATCGTCGCGTCCTCCAGGTGGCGGACCACGGAGGCCGGCCCCATCTCGCTCGCACGCCCGAGCGACTCGAAGACCACGCCGCTGCCGACGGCACCGTCGGCCACCACGCCGCCGAACTGCAGGTGGCGACCGACGACGAACTGCTCGAAGAAGGCGTCCGCCGACCGTCCGCCGTCATCGAGCAGCCGCACCAGGGCCTCGCGCGACTCCACGACCGAGACGCCTCCGCCTCCGCTGCCGACACGGCGCTTGTGGACCACGGGCAGGCCGAACAGCTCGACGACGCGGTCGGGATCCGTACCGATCGACTCGACGGTGGCCGGAACGGACAGGCCGTGCTCGCGGAGGCGCCGCGACACCGCGAGCTTGTCGACGGCGTCGGCGCGCCCCGTCCAGCGTGTCGCACGACCCCGGGCATGCGACGCAGTCAGCGCACTGTAGGTCGGCCGGCCAGTGCGTCGACCACCTGCACGTCGACGACGTCCTCGTCGAGGAGCTCCGGCCCGAGTTCGGCGATGGCGTCCAGTCCCGGCATGCGCACAGTGCGGTCGAAGCAGAAACGGTTCGCGGCACGGCTCGGTCCGGCGAGCGTCGCCCGCACCACTCGGAACCCCGCCCGGCGGAGACCGACGGCGAGCTGGAAGAAGCAGTCCCAGCCGTGCTCGTCGACGAAGAGGACGGTCCCTGGACGCCCCCGGTGGTGCGTGTCCGCGGCAGCAGTGGCCGCGGCGTGGCTCAGGGTGCCCGTCACCGCTTCCCTGTCAGCTCCAGGCCTGGCGGATGTGGTGGATCGTCTCGTACGCGACGTAGCGCGGCCCGATCCACCGGAGGTAGGGGAACGCGGTCCGGCAGTACCGCCACGGTGCGCCGATCCGGGATCCCTGGTGCTGGTCGCGGTCGATCAACGCGGGGAACACGGCCAGCGTCCTGCCGCTGCGCGCCGGACGCGGAGCTTCTGTCACAGGACCGCCGCGCAGCCACGAGAAGTAGGTGCCCATGAGATCCACGCCGACGGCACGGAAGGCGGTGAACGAGCCCCACACCCGGGGGTTGACGTCGTGGATCCAGTCGTGTCCGTCGTCGTCGCGGATCACGTTGACGTTGACCAGGCCCGAGATGCCCAGCGCCTCACAGACGCGCCGACCGGTCTCGAAGAGCTGCGGATCGTCGAGGCACCGCACCTCGCTGGCCGGACCCATCGCGCTCTTCCGCGTGAGCGTCTCGTAGGTCACCGCCGCAACTCCCTCGTCGCCGATCACCCCGGCGAACTGCAGCGCGCGCCCGTCGACGTACCGTTCGAAGAAGTGGTCCGGCGAGCCGGCCCCGTCGCGGAGGGCGGCGTCGACCTCCTCGAGCGTGCGGAGCACGGCGACACCCTGTCCCCCGCTGCCGGTGCGGACCTTGCTGACGACCGGGAGTCCCAGCTCGTCGGCGACCCCGGTCGCGCTGGCGTCCGCACCGTGAAGCCACCTCGGCACGGAACAGCCGGCGCCGGCGAGCCGGTCGGAGACGGCGAGCTTGTCCGACGCGACGGTCCGCCGCGAGAGCCGATCGACCCCGATGGTCCTGCCGATCCCGAGCAGACCGTCGAACGTCTCGTTCGCGAGTGTCTCGACCACCTGGACGTCGACGACGTCCTCGTCGGCGAGCACCTCCCCGAGGTGGGCGAGCTCCGCTGCCGAGCCGAGCTCGATGGTGCGATCGAAGCAGAGATACGACGCCACGCGGCTCGGCGGCTCGAGCGTCACCCGGACCGCACGGAAGCCGGCCCGCCTTGCGCCGGCCGCGAGCTGGAAGAAGCAGTCCCATCCGCGCTCGTCGACGAAGAGGATCGTGGGGGACGTGCCCGATGGACGGTCGCTCCGGAGCCCCACCGGGGTTCTCCTCTGCTCCATCACTCCTCCGGATCGATCGCGACGGTCCCGAGAGCTGCCGGCCCGGCCGCACGGTGTCCGCATGCGAGCCGACTCCTTGCGCCGCCCCGGCGGCACCCCGGCTGCCTGTCGGACAGACGGTAGTGCAGCACCTCACACCGATCGGTGGACCCGGGCCGGTTCAGGACCGGGCCGCCAGCGCGACGACGTCGCTCCAGCCGAACGCGACCGTCTCGGCGACGATGGTCCGCGTCGACGTCTCGACGAGCACGAAGAACGGGGGACCCTGCACCCGGTAGTCCGCCCACGCCATGTCGCTCATCACGACCGGCACCGGAGCGCCTTCCATCACGACCGGCACCGGATCACCGTCCGCGGCACCGTCCGCGGCACCGTCCGCCATGGCCGGCTCTGCCGCCCCTGCCTCGGTGTGCGCCGGTCCCCTCGTGACGACCGCAACGGGCACCGTCGACGCGACGCGACCGCCGTGGAGCTCGCGGATCGAGGACCAGAACGCGGCACACCCGTCGCAGGTGGTGTCGAGGAACGCGAGCAGCACCCGGTCCCCGAGCTCGGCCAGGCTGAGCGTCACGGGGTCGCCTCCGGGATCGAAGCCCTCGAGGTCGCGTGCGGGCCACACGGCCGGAGCGCCGTCGGTGGACGCGGGGATCGGACGGAGCCCGGCGACGAACGCCGGGTCGGCCAGTGGCGACGCCGGCGACGGATCGCTCAGGTCGGGATCGGCGCCTCGCCCTCGAGGATCTCGACGGCGCCGCCGTTGCCACACCACCGGCACGTCACCTCCTCCACCGTCTCTTCGAGGAGCTCGACGTCCTCCACCTCGAGGGCGCCTCCGACCGTGAAGTGGTGGAACGCCCTGGTCCGGCGGTTGGTCACCACCGTGAATCGGGTGAGGTTGCCGCAGGCGGTGCAGCGGTAGCGTCGCGCCGGCCGATCGGTTGCAGCGGTCGGACCGTCGGCGACGGCCACGGATTCGCCTGGCCGACTTCGGTCGGCCACAGGTTCGTTCGTCACCGCCCCCACGGTAGCCGTCCCCGTCGGGAAGGGGCACCTGCGGAGCCGAACATGTGTTCGCTACAGTGACGCGGTGGCGCTCGACGTGCAACGGTCCTTCGACGACCTCGGCACCCCGCTCGCGCAGGTGACGTTCGTCGTCGTCGACGTCGAGACCACCGGTGGATCGCCGCAGAACGCCTCGCTCACCGAGGTCGCCGCCGCCCGGTACCGCGGCGGCGAGCTGCTCGGCACGTACCAGACCTTCGTCCGGCCCGACCACCGGATCCCGCCGTTCATCACCGCGTTGACCGGTATCAGCGACGACATGGTCGCCGACGCCCCGATGATCGGCGAGATGCTCCCGTCGCTCCTCGAGTTCGTGGGGGGTGCGGTCCTCGTCGGCCACAACCTGAAGTTCGACCTGTCCTTCCTCGACCACGCGCTCGTCTCGACCGGCCGTGACCGCCTACCGAACGCGACCGTCGACACCCTCGCGCTCTCGCGGCGGTTGGTGCGCGACCTCGTCCCGGACTGCAAGCTCGGCACGCTCGCCTCGTCGCTCCGCCTCGGCCATCGTCCGTCCCACCGGGCGCTGACCGACGTGCTCGCCACCGCCGACCTGCTCCACGCGTTGCTCGAGCACGCGGGCTCCTTCGGGATCCTCGGACTCCGCGAGCTACTCGATCTTCCTCGGCTCGTCGGACACCCACAGTCGGCGAAGCTCCGGCTCACGACCCGCCTGCCGCACCGCCCCGGCGTCTACTGGTTCCTCGACGCGGCCGGGCACGTGCTCTACGTCGGAAAAGCGACCGACCTCCGCACATGCGTCCGCTCGTACTTCGGCGGTGACGGTCGCCGGAAGGTCGGGCGCCTGCTGCGCCAGCTCGACGCCGTCCACCACCGGGTCTGCCCGGGACCGTTGACAGCGGCCGTCCTCGAGGGGCGCCTGCTCCGGGCGTGGTCACCGCCGTTCAACGCGGTCGGGACGTCACGACGACGGCGCCCACCGTCCGACGACTCGACGCCCCGACGCCGACCGGGTCGGTCGCGCCGGTGGACGGCGGAGGAGCTCGAACGCGATCCGCGTTCCTTCTCGCGCCGCTGGCCGAGGAGGTGGCCCGCCTCGCGGCGGTGGAACGGTTCGAGGAGGCCGCGTTCGCCCGCGACGAGGCCGAACGCCTCCGGCAGCTGCTCGTCCGCCACCGCGAGGTCGCCGCGTTGCGCGCGGCCGGCCGGGTATCTCTGTTCGTGGACGGTGAAGGTCCCGTCGACCTCGACGGTGGGCTGCTCGTCGACGGTGGGCTGCTCGTCGATGGCGGTCGGCCCTTCGACCCGGTGGTCGTCGGCGGAGCGCCGTCCGGCGCCGCCTCCTCGGGCGCGCCCGCGTCGGCCACTGACGGGCACGACGCGGAGCGGGCGATCGTCGCGCGCTGGCTGCGGTCGAACGCGGCGCGTGTACGGATCCTCGAGACGGAGTGGAACAACGGCCTCACGCTGCCCGCCGACCGGATCCCGCACCTTACAGAGCTCGTCTCCGTCGTGCCGGTTCCCGGGTGATGCCCCGGTGGGACCGGCCACCGCGTCCCGACCGCCGGAGGTGGCGGTCTGCCGGCTCACGCGCCCGCTGTGGCTACCCGGCTTCCTCCGCGGCAGACGCCTGCGACACCTCGATCAGGCGGGTCAGCACCTCGGCGGCCCGACCGTCGTCGAGCACCGCCGCAGCCATCGCCAGCCCGTCGTGCAGGTCGGCGGCCCGACCGACCACGACCAGCGCTGCTGCCGCGTTGAGCATCGCGACGTCGCGGTGGGGCGACGGCTCGCCGGCGACCACCCGACGGATCGCCTCCGCGTTGTACGCCGCGTCGCCGCCACGCAGGTCGTCGAGGGTCACGGTCGGGAGCCCGAGCGCCTCCGGGTCGATCCGGTAGCGGTTCCGTCTCGAAGTGACCGTCCCCGGTCGCGACGAGCTCGTGCACCGTGGACGGCCCCGTCGTGCTGAGCTCGTCGAGCCCGTCGTCCCCATACACGACCATCGCCCGGCTGGCACCGTTCGCCGCGAGGACACCGAGCATCTTGTCGGCCATCACCGGGTTGCTCACGCCGACCACCTGATAGCGCGCGCGGCCCGGGTTGGCCAACGGACCGAGGTAGTTGAAGACCGTCGGGATGCCGAGCTCCTTGCGCACCGGCCCTGCATACCGCATGGCCGGGTGGAAGCGGGGCGCGAAGCAGAACCCCATGCCGACGACATCGATGCACCGTGCGACGCCCGCCGGACCGAGGTCGGCCGCGACGCCGAGGGCCTCGAGCACGTCGGCGGCGCCGACCGCCGAGGACGACGCGCGACCGCCGTGCTTGCAGACCTTCGAACCCGTGGCCGCCACCACCAGTGCGGCGATCGTCGACACGTTGATGCTGCGGAGGCGGTCGCCCCCGGTCCCGCAGGTGTCGACGACCTCGACGCCGGGCGGCAGCTCGAGCGGGACGGCATGGGTGACCATGGCGCGGACGAACCCGGTCATCTCCTCCACGGACTCGCCCTTGGCCCGCAGGGCGGTCGCGAGCGCGGCGACCTGGGCGGGCGTCGCCTCGCCGGAGAGCACCTCCCCGAGGACGGTCTCGGCCTCGTCGGTGCCGAGCGACTCGCCCGCGAGGAGCGCGGTGAGCACGCCCGGCCAGCCCCCGAGCGATGCGAAGTCCGGTCGCTCCTCCGTGCGCGCCGCGACGGCGTCCGCCACGGTCAGTCCCACCAGAGGTCGTGGGCGAGCACACCGCGGGCGATGAGGCCGAGCTGCACCTGGGAGGTCCCCTCGACGATCGTGAGCTGGCGCGGCGTCGCGGTACCAGAGCTCGGTCGGGTGGTCCTCCATGTAACCGGCGGCGCCGAGCAGCTGGAGCGCGACGCCGCTGGCGCGGACCGCGAGCTCGGTCGCGAAGTACTTGGCGGCCGAGAGGAACGGCACGTACTCCTTGGTGAACTTCCCCTGGTCCGCGAGCCAGGCTGCCCGGTAGGTGAGCAGGCGGGCGGCCTCGATGTCGACCGCGACCTTGGCGATCTCCCACTGGATCCCCTGGAGGTCGGCGATCGTGGCCCCGAATGCCTCGCGCGCCTGCACGTACTCGGTCGCGTACATGAGGGCGCCCTCGGCCAGCCCGATCCCCCGTGCCGCGACGATGGGCCGCATCGCGTTGAGCCCGAGCATCGCGAGGCGGAAGCCGCCGACCTCCCCGATGACGTTTTCGGCCGGGACGTGCACCTCCTCGAGCAGGAGCTCGCCGGTGTCGACACCGTGCACCCCCATCTTCCGGTCGGTCCGGCCGACCGACACCCCCGGCCAGGACCGCTCGACGATGAAGGCGCTGATCGAGTCGTGGGCGCGGGACGCGGGATCGCCGGTCTTTGCGAAGACCGTGTACCAGTCGGCCTCGCGCACCCCCGACATCCAGCACTTCGTGCCGTCGAGCACCCACCCTCCCGGTGAGCCCGGATCGGGCACCGCCCGGGTCCGCATGCCGGCCACGTCGCTCCCGGCCTGCGGCTCGGAGAGACCGAACCCGGCGCGCAGCTCGCCCGACGCGATGCCGGGCAGGTAGCGGCGCTGCTGGTCGTCGTTGCCCGCGATCAGGATCGGGCCGGCAGGCAGGCGGGTGAGCAGCAGCATGAGGGCCGCCGTGTTCGAGTACTTCGCGACCTCTTCGATGGCGATGGTCAGGCCGAGGATCCCCGCGCCCGACCCTCCGAGCTCGACCGGGAGGCAGAGACCGAGGAGCTCTGCGTCCCGGAACGTCGCGAAGAGGTCCTCGGGGTACTCGCCCGACGTGTCGATCTCCCGCGCGCGCGGTTTGACCTTGTCCTGCGCGAGGCGGCGCACGCTCTCCTGCAGCGCTGCGAGCTCGGGCGTGAGGTCGAAGTCCACGGTCGACGAGGCTAGCGGAGGAGCGCTGGCCCGCCGCCTAGGATCTCGCGCCATGAGTCCCCCCGGCCTGCCGCTGCCGCCACCGCTCGGCGCGTCCGCACTGCCGCCCGGCACCTTCGACGGCACGGTCGTGGTCGTGACCGGTGGGGGCACGGGCCTCGGGAAGGCGATCGCCGTCGAGTTCGCCCGTCTCGGCGCGGGTGTGGCGATCCTGAGCCGCGACGAGCACCACCGCACCGCGGGCGTCGCCGCCGTCGAGGGGGCGGGTGGGAAGTCGCTCGCCGCGGCGTGCGACATCCGCGACGCCGACGCGGTCGCTGCGGCGTTCGACGAAGTGGAGGACGGGCTCGGTCCGATCGACGCGCTCGTCAACAACGCGGCCGGCAACTTCCCGGTGCCCGCGGAGGACATGAGCCCCAATGCCTGGCGCACGGTCGTCGACATCGTGCTCAACGGCACGTTCCTCTGCTGCCGCGACCTCGCCCGGCGGGCGATCCCTGCGGGGCGGGACGCGTCGATCGTGAACGTGGGCGCGTCCTATGCCTGGACGGGAGGTCCCGGCTTCGCTCACTCGGCCGCCGCCAAGGCGGGCGTGAAGAACCTGACCGAGACGCTGGCCGTCGAGTGGGCGCCCTCCGGCATCCGGGTCAACGGCCTCGTCCCCGGACTCATGCCCCACGAGGACGAGACCGCCGCGATCGCGGCCGTTCCGGGCAAGTACGAGCACCAGGACGCGCGGGTCCCGGCCGGACGGGTCGGGTTGCCCCGTGAGCTCGCCTGGGCCGCCACCTACCTCTGCTCGCCGTTCGCGGCGTACGTCAGCGGGCACACGATGGTCGTCGACGGGGCGAACTGGCAGCGGCGCCACGCGGTGCAGCCGCCGTTCACCCCGATCCGCGAGCAGCTCGAGCGTCCGCCGTTCGGCGAGCAGGGAGGGACGGCCCGGTGAGCCAGCTGCCCGAAGAGGAGCGGAACCTGGTCCGACTCGAGGTCGACGGCCCCATCGCGGTGATCACCAACAACCGGCCCGAGAAGCACAATGCGATGAGCGACGAGATGGACCGCCGGCTGTGGGAGGTCCTCGCCGAGGTGCACGGGATGCCGGACCTGCGGGCGATCGTCTGGCGCGGTGAGGGCCGCTCCTTCTCGTCGGGGCGCGACACCCAGCAGCTCGGCCTCCGGGTCGAGGACATCTCCGACCTCGAGTTCATCGAGCGAGGACACCGGCCCACCCAGATGTTCCTCACCATGCCCTGTCCGATCGTCTGCGCCCTCAAGGGCTGGGTGATCGGGGGTGCCTTCGAGCGGGCCCTCCTCTGCGACATCCGCGTGGCGTCGGTCGGGACGCGGATGATGCTCCCCGAGGTGGTGCACGGGGTCATCCCCGACTCGGGAGGTGTGGCGCGGCTCTTCCAGATGGTGGGCCACGGGCTCGCCGCGGATCTCGCGCTCACCGGACGCGTCTTCACCGCCGAGGAGGCGCTGGCCCACGGCGTGATCAGCCGGCTGGTTCCCGACGACGAAGCGCTCGACGCGGAAGTCATGGAGATCGCCCGGACCATCGCACAGGCGCCCGCCTTCACGGTCAAGATGGCGCGCCGCACCCTGTTCGGCCTCGGGGCACACGAGGTGCAGCGCTCGATCGCCGAGGAGGCCGTGGCCCAGTCGATGGTCTTCGCGTCGGACGACTACGCCGAGATGAAGGCCGCGCGGGCCGAAGGGCGCCCGCCCGTCTACCGGAAGCGCTAGACGGGGCTGCCGGGAGTACCGCCGGCGCTCGACCGACTAGACCTGCACTGACGGACCGACCGACGCTCCGTCGCCGGCCCCCGTGCCGGGAGACGGGCACCGAACCGACGAGGAGGAGCCGTGCCGAAGACAGCCGACCGACCGATCGCAGCGAGCGGCACCTTCCGCCTCGGAGACCGCACGGTCCACCGTCTCGGGTTCGGGGCGATGCAGCTGACCGGTCCGGGCGTCTGGGGCGAACCGGCCAACCGCCAGCACTGCGTGCGGGTGCTCCGCCGGGCCGTCGATCTCGGGGTCGACCTCATCGACACCGCCGACTCCTACGGCCCCGAGGTCAGCGAGAACATCATCTTCGAGGCGCTGCACCCCTATCCGGAGAGCCTCGTGATCGCGACGAAGGCCGGCCTGACCCGGACAGGTCCCGGCCAGTGGATGCCGGTCGGCCGGCCCGAGTACCTCCGCCAGCAGTGCGAGATGAGTCTGCGGCGCCTCGGCCTCGAGCGCATCGAGCTCTTCCAGCTGCACCGCATCGATCCCCACGTCCCCGCCGCCGAGCAGTTCGGGCTCCTCGCCGACCTGCAGCGCGAAGGGAAGGTCGCCGCGGTCGGACTGTCGGAGGTGACGGTCGACGAGCTCGAGTCCGCTCGCCGCGTGCTCGACATCGTGAGCGTCCAGAATCTCTACAACCTGACCAACCGGTCCTCCGAGGGCGTGCTCGAGCACTGCGAGCGGCACGGCATCGGGTTCATCCCCTGGTTCCCGCTCGCGTCGGGCGTCCTCGCGCGGCCCGGGGGACCGATCGACCGGATCGCGACGGACACCGGTGCGACCGTCCCCCAGGTGGCACTCGCCTGGTTGCTCCACCGCTCGCCGGTGCTGCTCCCGATCCCGGGAACGTCGTCGGTCGACCATCTCGAGGAGAACTGCCAGGCCGCGTCGCTGACCCTCACCTCGGCGCAGATCGACGCGCTCGACGACGTCCACCGAAGCTCGTAGGCGGGGCAGCTCAGGCGGGGCAACTCAGGCGGGGCTCGTCAGGCGGGACCCCCCAGGCGGGGGCTCCTCAGGCGGGACCGAACACCAAGGGCGCGGCGCGGATGCCGGCGATGACCGGCGACCCGGTGCGCTCGACGGGACCCGCGGCCTCGATCGACCCGAACCGCACGAGGAGCTCCTCGAGGAGGACCCGGCCCTCGAGCCGGGCGAGCGCGGAGCCGATGCAGAAGTGGGGCCCGAAGCCGAACGAGAGGTGCGGGTTCGGATCCCGCGCCGCGTCGAATCGGTCCGCCGTGCTGCCGAAGGCCGCTTCGTCGCGGTTGGCCGACGCGTAGAGCATGAGCACGGGCTCGCCCGGGTCGAGCTGCCGTTCCGCGAGCCGGACCGGACGTGTCGTGGTCCGCATGAAGGAGACCACCGGCGTGGTCCAGCGCAGCATCTCCTCGACGGCAAGCGGGAGCACGCGCTCGACCCCCCGCTCGGCCCGCGAGCGCAATGCCGCCCACTGACCGGGTGCAGCGGCGAAGCCGACGAGTCCGCCCGACATCATGTTGCGCGTCGTCTCGTTGCCGGCGACGAGGAGCTGCACCAGGAACATCGCGAGCTCGGCGTCGGTCAACCGGTCGCCGTCGACCTCTGCGGCTGCGAGCTCGGAGATGATGTCGTCCCGGGGGCGGCTCCGGCGGTCCGCCGCGGCCGCGAGCAGGTACTCGATCATCTCGGCGGTGAGTGCTGCTCGCTCCTCCTCCGACCAGTCGGTTGCGCCCGGGATCGCCGCCTCAGACCACTGGAAGAACCGCGGCCATTCCTCCTCGGGCACCCCGAGGAGGTCGGAGATCACCTGCAGGGGCAGCGGGACCGCCACGGTCGAGACGAAGTCGACCGGCGTCCCCGGCTCGATCCGCTCGACGAGCTCGGTGGCCCGCCGACGGACGCCGCCCTCGAGGGCGCGCATGTAGCTCGGCCGGAACCCGGGCTGCACGAGGTCGCGGTAGCGGGTGTGCGCCGGCGGGTCGGTGTGCATCATCGTCGGAGGCGTCGGGTACTCGCTCCCGATCTCGAAGGTCATGATGCCCTTCCCCGAGCAGTAGGTCTCCGCGTCGCGGGAGACCGAGGTCACCTCGGCGTGCCGGCTCACGAACCACAGGCCGAGATCGTCGTTGCGGGCGACCGGCGCCTCGGCGCGGAGTCGTGCGTAGAGCGGGAAGGGGTCGCCGGCGTAGAACGCCGGGTCGAGGAGGGGTGCGGTGAGCGCGGTCTCGTCGACCGGCCCGGTCGACGGCGCGCTCAATCGAGGATGACCCCGGTCGGACGGGCGAGCCCCTGTGCCGCGGCGAGCGCCTCGTACGCGGCGAGGGTCCCGGGCCCGTCGGTGACGCTCTCGACCGAGCCGTCCGACGCGAGGTTGAGGTTGACACCCTCCATCACGAAGAGCACCTCGGTCACCCCGGTGTTCTCCTCGGGCACGTCCAGGGTGTGGACGGAGCCCGCGGGCTCACGGATGTAGGAGCCCGGTCCGCTGAAGAAGTCGTACTCGAGGTAGTGCCACCGGCCCGAGACGGTGAACCCGTCGACCGGCCCGGTGTGGCGGTGCGTCTGCAGGCGGACGCCCGGTTCGAACCGGTTGCGCACCACCCAGATGCCCGCGGCCGCGTCCACCCGGAGCACCTTGAGCCAGATCCCACCCGAGGCGTCCACCCACGGCAGGTCGTCCTCTCCGGCGTGCCGGACCACCTCGTCCACGTCGACGGTCGTCATGCCGTCCCCCCTTCGTCCGCCGGCAGCTTGCCACCCGCGTCATGGCGAGCGCCACGCACTGGATGCCGCCGGCGCCGGGCAGCTAATCGCGCGCGGGGCGGCCACGCCCCCGATCAGGTCGGGAGCGGGGCGCCCGGCGAGCTCGCGTAGACGATCGGCTGGTTGAGCTGGATGCTGCCGGTCGAGCCGAAGAACTGGGCGTCACCGAAGGAGAAGACGCCGCCGTCGGCTGCGATCAGCCAGTAGCCGAGCGAGTCCGGGGTCGTGATGCCGGCCACGATCGGCTGGTTGAGCGCCGTGCCGCCCATCGACCCGAAGAACTGGGCGTCGCCGAAGGAGAAGACGCCGCCGTCGGAGGCGATGAGCCAGTAGCCACCGCCGTCCACGGTCGCGACCATCCCGACGATCGGCCGGTTGAGGACGAGGTTGCCGGTCGACCCGAAGAAGGTCGCGTCGCCGAACGAGAAGATCCCGCCGTCCGACGCGACGAGCCAGTAGCCACCGCCGTCCGGCGTGGCGGCCATGCCGACGATCGGCCGGTTGAGGTGCATCGCCCCGGTCGAGCCGTGGAAGCCCGCGTCGCCGAAGGCGAAGATCCCCCCGTCGGCTGCCACGAGCCAGTAGCCCTGGTCGTCCGGGGTCGAGGCCATGCCGACCATGGGTTGGTTGAGGTGCAGCGCTCCGGTCGATCCGAAGAAGCCTGCGTCGCCGAAGGAGAAGATGCCGCCGTCGGATGCGACGAGCCAGTAGCCCTGGCCCACAGACGTCGGCGAGGCGCCCACGACCGGCCGGTTGAGAGGCTTGCCGCCCATCGAGCCGAAGTAGGCCGCGTCGCCGAAGTTGAAGACGCCGCCGTCGGACGCGTAGAGCCGGTAGCCCGTGCCGAGGGGATTGGCGTTGGTGAGGACGCCCATCGTGCTCGGATGCACGGTCGAGTCACCGATGACGAAGACGTTGAGCAGGTTGCCGGCGAGCAGGGTGCCGGAGACCGCGGCCACGTAGCTGGAGGCCGGCTGTCCCGCACGCGGGAACTCGAAGAGCATCGGTCCGGCATTGACCGTCATCGTGAAGCTGGCCGGCGACGAGGGGGTGTTGGCCAGCGACGAGGCGACCTTCTGCCCGTTGACGTAGACGTCGATCGGACCCACGTTCGCCGTATTGCGGAAGGTGATCCGCGACTGCCCGGTCGGGATCGGTGAGCGGTCGTCGGGGAACCCGGTGATGGTGGTCGCGCCACCGACCGCGAGGTAGACGAGCGCGGTCACGCTCTGCCCGGTGCCGATCGTCACCGTCCCGGTGGCGACGGTCGTGCTGCCGTTCATTGCGGTGACGGTGTAGCTCGCCGCGGGCACCATGCCGAAGTTGAAGTCGCCCTGGGCGAGGGTCACCGGCGTGAAGGTGCCGACCTGGACGGTCAGCGGCGTGGACGACGCCTCCTGGAAGATCGAGAGGAAGCCGTTGCCCGTCGCGTGCGAGACCGCGCCGTGCGCGATCCCTGCGTGCGCGATCGACGTGCCGGCGACAGCACGACCGTTCAGCTCGGCCCCGGTGAAGGTGTGCGCACGCGCCGGTGAGGTGGTCGCGCCGGCCGGCGCGCTCAGCGACACGGCGGCGATCGACATCGCCACCAGGGTGCACGGCACCACGATCCAGGTCGTCAGCTTCTTCACGGGTCCTCCTCGCCAGCGCCCAACGGGCGTCTGCGTGATTGTAGACGGCGGTCAGAACCTGGCTGTGCGTTCAGCTGGTCACGAAGCGCCCGGCGAGGCCGCAGGCGTCGAGAACCCGATCGACGAGGTCGTCCGCGAACGGCGGACCCCACGGGACGAGGAGCTCGAACACCGGGACGGCCGCCACCACCCGACCGATGTCCTCGAAGTGTCGCCGGAGGTCTTCCCGGTCCTGCCATCCCTCGATGCGCAGGTAGCGGCCGAGCCAGAGCGACGCCTCGCCGGCGGCGAGCCGGCGGACGCCGACCACGTCGTGCTCGTGGTCGGGTCGCGGCAGGACGATCGCCCCGAGCGGAAGGCTGGATCGCTCCGTCGCCTCGGGAGCGATCGCGAGTCGTTCGTCCGCGGTCCGTCGCACCGCGGTCGCGTCGGAGAAGCGCGCCGTCAGAGATGCCGCCTTCTCCCGCAACCGGATCTCCCCTCCGGACCGGAGACAGCGCACGGCATCCGTGCCGTCGGCCGCGCGCTCGAACTCGAGGGGAAGCACGTCGTCCGTCACGAGCGGTGCACCGCTCGCGCAGAAGAGTGCCGCCATCGTCGACTTGCCCTGGCCCGACGCCCCGACGAATGCGAGGGCGACGCCACCCAGATCGACGGCGCTCGCATGCAGGACGCACCGTCCGGACATCGCGAGGAGGAACGCGGCGACGGTGCCGGGGAGCACGATCGGGAGCACCTGGCTGCGGCCACCCGCCGCGGGATGGCAGATCACCCGTCGCAGGTCCGCGTCGATGGCGAAGTCGGCGATCTCCCACATGCGGCCGACGTAGCCGTCCCCGACACGGCAGAACGTGTAGAAGGGGTAGCCGTCGACGACGAGCTCCGCGACGACGTCGGCCGACGGCCGCTCATAAGGCTGGGCGCGCTCCTCGCCGAGCTCGATGGTGACGTCCGCGTCATCCGGATCGGCCCCGTCGGCCTCCGGCGCCGACAGCTCGATCGCGGAGGCGACGAGCAGGCCCGAGAACGCATAGAGCCTCACACCACCTGCCCTCGCCACCATCCGCCGCAGACTACGGGAGTTCGCGCTGCTCCCCGGGCACCCGATCGGCCGCGTCGTCGTGGCGTGCCGCGCACGACCGGTCCGTCCCGATGCCCGTCACGAAGGCTCCGGTGACCGGCGTGGCACCGAACGGGTGGCCCTCGATCTCGACCCAGGCATGCGCCACCCCTGCGTCCTCGTCGATCATCCCGAGCCGGAGCACCGGTCGGCGGCGACGGAGGAACCATCCAAGGACCAGGGCACGCCGAAGGCACGTGGCGTCGTAGAGCCATCGGGTGAGCACCCAGTTCACGGCCCAGTAGACCCCTTGCTCCTGGTGGGTCAGGATCCCGAGGTCCTCGGAGCCGGTCGGCGGGGGGTCCGAACGCCCGGTCTCGAGGGGGACGCCGAGGAGTCGTGCGAGTCGGGGAAGCGTCAGCAGGGCGAGGCCGACCTCGACCGCGATCACCGCGGCGGTGACCCGCGCGATCGTGAGCCGATTGCGCCACGGCAGCCGGAACCAGGTCCGCGTCACGATGCTGACGCCGACGACGGTCGGGCGCCGTCCGCGGGTGGTTCGGGGCGCAGAGAGCCGCTGCACCGAGTCGATCACGCGCTCGACATCGGCCAGGGCCTGATCGAACGGGATCCCGAACTTCCCGACGAGCGCCGCCGCGGCGTGGCCGGGTTCGGGATCGGCGTCGAGGAGGTCGACGATCGTCGCGGCGGTGCGGTCGAGGCCCAGGTAGGTGCCCGACGGCAGGTGGAGCAGGACTCGGCCGCCCGTCGAGTCGACCGAGGTGACGACGTCGCGCGCATGCCAGGCCCCCCGATGGGAGCCCGGCATGTCGCTACGCCTGCGATACCAGCGCAGCGCTGGTGATCAGCTGGTGCCGGTTCCCGGGGTGCCCGGAGGCGGAACGTTCTTGTTCCCCTCGGCCGAGCCGGGGAAGTCGAAGTAGATGCCCGGCTTCGACTGCGTCATATCGGTCACATCACCGAGCACAGTGATCCGCGGCGCTTCATAGGCTTCCTCTGCCATGGTTGCCCCTTTCGTCGTTGGCTCTGCCATCGTACCCACGCGAATCGCATGTGAACAGGGAAAACGCCGGGGTGGATCCCCCTAGGGGTCGGCCTGGGCGGCTGGCTGCACACCTTCCGCGTTCGACTGCCCGCGGACGGCGCGCATTCGCACCCACCCTCCGGACTCCGGTGGCGCCACGGGGCGGTCGAGGTCAGGCCCGACCGCCAGCGGCAGCGCCCTCGAGCACCCGCTCGAGGCGGTCCACGACGTCCGCCAGCGAGAAGTGCTCCCGGACGTGTGCGACGCAGGTCTCGGCGAGACTCGGCGCAGCGTCGCGCCAGCCGATCAGCGACGAGAGGCGATCCGCCAACGCCTCCGGATCGCCACGCTCGACGAGAAAGGTCGAGAGCTCACCGGTGAGGATCTCGGGTATGCCCCCGGTGCGCGACGCGACGACCGGACGGCCGGTCGCCAACCCCTCGACCACCACCCGGCCGAACGGCTCGTCCCAGATCGACGGGACGGCGACGACATCCGCGGCGTGCATCGGCGTCACCACGTCGGCCGTCATCGGCCGGTACTCGACGGACGCCGTGGCCAGCTCGCGGAGGCGGTCCCCGTAGGCGGGAGGCCAGACCGGTCCGACCACCACGAGTCGACCCCGATCCGGATCGAGCCCGAGCAGCCGCCACGCCTCGAGCAGGACGTGGACTCCCTTGTCCTCGACGCACCGGCCGACGAAGAGCGCGACGAACGCGTCCGGCGGCAGGTCGAGCCGTTCGCGCGCCGACTCCTGTTCCGACCGGCCCCCGAACGGATAGTCGAAGGCGTCGACGCCGTTCGGCACCCGGTGCACCCGTTCGGTCGGCAGGCCCTTGGCGATCCAGCGGTCGCAGGCGAACGACGACGCGGCGACGAACGCCCTGACGTGCTTCGCGTAGAACCTCCTCTGCCTGCCGAGCGACTCCTCGAGGTAGTTGGGCAGGTGGCAGACCACCCCGGCTCTCGTCAGCGCCGCCGTCGCCAGTGCCCACGGCAGCGCTCCGGCGTCGTTGGCGCAGACGACGTCGGGGCGGCACGATCGACCGACGGCGACCGCGAGCGCGAGGTTGCGGATCCACCGCGCGACATGACCCGGCCGCCGGAGATCCGATGGGCCGAGGGGTGCGTGGACGAAGTCGGCCGAGACGTGGACCGATTCGCAGCACTCGCGGAAGCGGGGCTCGAGCTCGCCCCCGCCCTGGCCGATGACGCTGACCTGGTGACCCCGTTCGCTGAACGCCCTCGACGTCTGGAGCACCCGGAGATTGATGCCGTTGGAAGGGGCGAAGTCGATGGCGTTGGCGAGGATCCTCATCGCACCGTGACCGACCCGACGGACGACGTGGCCAGCCACGCGGCGTGCAGCGGCAGTGCCGCGCCGTAGACCGGCACCGGCGCGAGCCACGCCTCCCGGAGCGCTTCGGTGTCGACCAGCTCCTCGGGCACACCGGTCCCGTCCCACTCGCGGGCGAACCGCCGGCTGCACGGACCCCAGAACACGCCGCCGAACGACGCCTTGGACGTGCGCTCGAGGATCGCCGCGGGGAGCAGGTCGGCGAAGAGCGTCTGCATCACGTCGGTCCGGTCCCCGGCACCGAACCGGCCGCCCCACCGGGCGAGGGCACCCACGACCCCGACGTCGAGGAACGGCGCGGCGAAGCGCGCGTCGTGCCGGGCGCAGAGCCGCTCGAGGGTGTCGACGGTCAAGTGGACCGAGCGCCGCGACCGGCTCACCCACTGGTAGTCGTCCCACCGCAGCGAGTCGTCGGCCTGATCGTCGGCGAGCCTCGTCGCGAGGTCGGCCAGTGCGCCCGTTCGCAGCCACGTCTGGTACGGGGGAAGGCGGCGGCGCCAGTACGCGCGCCGGAGCCCGCGCGGTGCGCAGCCGGCCCCCAACGCGACCAGATCGGCGATCGGGGGGCGTCGGCGGCGCCGGACGGCGGTCCGAAAGCGGCCGTGCGGCCACAGCCCGAACGCCTCGTCCCCGCCCTCCCCGGAGATGAGGGTGCCGCCTGCCGCCACGGTCACTAGCGGTGTGAACACGTACGCCGGTGCGGGCCAGAGGAGGCCGAGCCCGCCGAGGACCCCGACCGCGGCCTCGCCGAGCAGGTCGAGGTCGGTGCCGGGACGCAGGATCTCCCACTGGTCGGCGCCGACCGCGGCGACGACCTGCTCCTGCCAGACCGACTCGTCACTCGCCTGGTCGTCGTCCCACCGCGCGGTCACCGCGATCGGCTGCGGGAGCCCCTCGTCGCGCGCGACCTGCACGAGGAGCGCGAGCAGCACCGACGAGTCCCGTCCTCCGCTGAAGGCGAGCACGCACGGCGGGCGCTCGAGCAGCCGGGCGGCGACCTCGCGGAGCGCCGCGAGCGGACCGGCCGCGGAGGGCCCGGTCGGTCCGAGCCGGGAGCCCTGTCCCACCACCATGCCCGACGCGACCTCGAGCTCGGTCAGTCCGGACGGGTTGACGGCGGGCTCCCAGACCCGGGTGGCGGGCTCGTTCGCCACCGGGCCGCGCCGGGTCAGGCAGCCCGGTCGAGCAGGGACCGCTCGTCGAGCGCCTCGAGGAAGGACTCGACGTCCGACCTCGCCGTGTCGAGCGGGATCCCGTAGTGCTCCGAGACCATGGCGACCAGCTCGTCGACGGTGGTCCCCGAGGACAGACCCTCCCAGATCCGCTTCGCGGTCCCGTTGAGGGTGAGATACGTGGAGGTGGTCAGCTCCAGGACGACGAGCTCGTCGGCGACCTCACGCCACACCACGTCCTCCGCCCTGAGGGTGATCTTCTCGTCCGGCAGGAAGCTCATACCGCCACTTTCGGCACATCGGCGATGATACTGGAGTTCAGAACGTGCTCAGGGTGCCGCGGCGCTGTGCGACCCGGAACGAGTGCTCCAGCCCGGCCGCCGAGAGCGGGATGAGCACCACGGCGAACCCCACCAGCACCAGCAGGTCGGTGGTGTACGACGTCGACGGCTGGCTCGACAGCAGCGCCGAGCGCAGGGCGTCGAGCGCGTAGGTCAGCGGCGAGAGGTGGGCGATCACCTGCAGCCAACCCGGGAGCTCGGACACCGGGAAGAGCGTGCCGCTCAGGACGCCGACGATGCTGAGGAGGCCGGCGACCAGGGGAACGCCCTGTTGGAGCGAGATCACGATGGCGGCGCCGAAATTCCCGACGGCGGCGAAGATCACGATGCTGAGCGCGATGACGGCGAGGACGACGGGGACGTTCACGTGCGAGACGCTGAACCCGATGGGAATGGTGAGCAGGACGATCACGATGGCGACGAGGATCGACTGGATCAGCCCGTACGCCGACCAGCTGAGCCCGAGCGAGATGCGACGCACCGGCTGGCTCGCGAGGTACTCGAGGGTGCCCATCACCTGCTCGTTCCGGGCGGAGACGGACGTCCCGACCGCGGTCGGCTCGAGGATCGACGCGAAGAGGAGCCCGACGACCGTGTACTTGAAGTAGCTGGTCTGGCTCCCGGTGAACTGCCCCGAGTTCACCAGCTTCGAGACGAAGCGGAACGCGAGGAGCCCCCAGAACGCAGCGATCACACTCGTGACGAACCCGACGCGGTACGAGATGGCGGTCCGGAAGTCCTTCTGAGCCGTGGCCAGCACGATGCGTACGACGTTCACGTCCGCTCCTCGCCGGCTTCCCCGCGTGTCCATCCGGTGGCGCCGTCCGTGCCCGTGGCCTCGGGCATCGGGAGCGACGTCGGCCTCGAGCCGGCAGAGCCGGGTCCCTGCGATCGGGTCATGCGTGCCGGATGCAGCTTCCCGCCATCGATCCGGTAGGTCGCGTCGGCCACCGGCAGCACCGCGTCGACGAGCGGCGCGACGACGAGCAGGGAGACGCCGGCGAGCGCCCGTGCGCCGACGAGGCCGAGCAGGACCTGCAGCCCGTCCTCGTCGAGCCCGCGGAACGGCTCGTCGAGGAGGACGACGGACGGGTTGGTCAGGAGCGCCCGGGCGACCATCAGCCGCTGCCGCTGCCCGGTCGACATGCGTGCGACCTGCCCCGAGGCGACCGGCATGAGATGCAGCGCCTCGAGGAGCGAGGCGGAGCGCTCCCGAATGATCCGCTTCGGGAGTCCGGCGATCTTTCCGAACAGCTCGAGATTCTGGAACACGTTGATCCGCCAGTAGAGGCTGCGCTCGTTCGCGAAGCTCACGCCGATCGAGCGGCGTGCCTCCAGGCTCTCGCGCACGACGTCGAACCCGTTCACCCGTGCAACGCCTTCGTCGGGACTGAGCACCGTTGCGAGGATGCGGATCAGTGTGGTCTTGCCGGCGCCGTTGTCGCCCTCGACGACCGCGATCGTGCCCCGCGGCACCACCAGGTCCACGCCGTCGAGGATCGTGCGCCCGCGGAGCGTCTTCGTCACGCCGGCGACCTCGATCCCGTTCGGGCCGACGGCGCCGTTCCGCACGCGTCGGGACCCCCAGGTCCGCACGCCCGCGCTCACGTCTCGCCCGAGAGGGCACCCGCCGCGACGGACGGTTGATCTCCCTTTCCGCCGAGCACCCGGGCAACGGCTTGGGCCTGGGTGCGGACGCCCAGCTTGTCGAAGATACGCGTCTTGTGGTTCTCGACGGTCTTGACCGCGATGCCGAGATGGTGGCCGATCGCCTTCGCGCTCATCCCGTCGGCCATTGCGTCGAGCACCTCGAGCTCGCGGGTGGTGAGCGCGGCGCTCCCGACGTCCGGCTGTCCGGTGCGGCGCGCCCGTCGCCATTCTGCCGCGATGGCCGAGACGACGTCAGGCGGCAGCACCGCAGCACCCGCGGCCAGGACGAGGACGGCCCGTGCCAGCTCGTCGGGCGACTGGTCCGTGTCGACGACCCCGGTCACCCCGAGGGCCGCGAGCTCGACGAGCCGAGCGGTCTCACGCGGCTCCGCCACCACCAGGATGCGTGCACCGGTCTGGAGGAGCGGTGCCGCGAACTGGTCGATCACGCCGTCGGCGAGCAACTCACCCGCGACGACGACGTCGGGCACGAGCAGCTCGCCGAGCGCGACCGCCGCAGCCCCCGACGTCGTCTCGGCTGCCACCTCGGCCTGCTCGTCGAGGAGCGAGTGGAGGACGTCGCCGACGTACGCGTGCTCGTGCAGTACGACCACCTTGGGCCGCCCCGGTGTGTACCGGGTGACGCGCATCGACGGACGTCGGTAGACCGTCCGGTGCTGCGACCGGCCGTTGGACGTCCGCGGGCCCTCCGGGAGGAGCGTCACCGCTCGCCGGCCGCGGTCGGCGCGGTCGAGAGCAGGCCGGTGCGCATCGCGACAGCGACCGCCTGGATCTGGCTCTGGACGCCCAGCTTGGCGAAGAGCGTCTCGCGGCGACCTTCCACGGTCTTCGTGCTGATGCCGAGCCGCTCCGCGATCGCCTGGGTGGTGAGACCGCCGCTGATGAGCGCCAGCACCTGGAGCTCACGCGGCGACAGTGCGGGCGCGTTCGCGGCCCCTCCTCCCGAGGATCGGTCGTCCGCGACCGGCGGCTCCACGCCGTCACCCCGCACCGCCCGGGCGAAGGCCGCCGACCGCGCCGACCGTCGCACGTAGTGGACCCCTTCGAGGGCTCTCGTCGGCCGGGACCGCTGGGGAAACGTGCCGACCTGCTCGGCACCCGGGGCCGCGCGGGCGATCTCCTCGACGAGCCGGACGACGTCCCAGGGGACGCCCACCGCCTCGAAGACGACGGCGACCGGGTCCGGATGGCGCGAGAGGGTCTCGCGGCAGGCCAGGTCGTCGTGGGCCGTCAGCACGTCGACCGCAGCGCCCTCCTGCACGAGGAGGATGCCGAGGCTCTCGCGGAACAGCCGCGAGCGGTCCTGGACCACGACGGTCCGATTCGAGCCCGAGGCGGCACTCACCGGTCGAGGTCCTTCCTTTCACCCGTCGGCAGCTGGATGCAGGAGGCCGTTCCCGCCGGCGATCCGTGGCCGCACGGCACCACCGCCCCAGGTGCGTCTGCCAACGATACCGCCGGACGGCGCGTCCGAGTGACATCGCCGGCGCCGTCTGCGCAGGTCGGGCACGCTACCGTGGCGGGCGATGACGAGCCTCCCTCGCCGATGAGCCCGCCGGCGACCGGTCGGCGACGGGGGCCGCTCGACGGGCTCGGACCGGCCGCACGGTGGTGCCTCGCTGCGGGCGTCGCCCACCCTTCGACCCCCTTCCCCACCGCCGAGCAGCTCGAGGACGAGGCGGGGATCATCCTCCGGGAGGGTCTGGCGCCGGTCGCGGTCCACGCACTCGACGAGCGCCCCGACCCGGCTTCCGTCCGGGGGGGCTTCCGGCGGACGGCGTTCGAGGCGGAGATGCGTTCGATGGCCGCGGACGTCGCAGGGGTCAAGGTGCTCGCCGAGCTGGCGGCGGCGGGCATCCCGGTGGCGGTCGTGAAGGGCCCTGCCGTGGCCCGGCACCACCCGAAGGGGTGGCCGCGCCCGTATGCGGACATCGACCTCGTCGTGTCACGCGGCCAGTTCGGGGCTGCGATCGCCTGCTCCGAGCGCCTCGGCTTCGCCTACTCGGAGCGCGCGGTGCCGCAGTGGCGGTGGTTCGACACCGTCTGCCGGGAGGGCATCAACCTGCACGCCGACGCCGGCGGCAACATCGACATCCACCACCACGTGCCGCCATGGGTCTTCGGGATCCGCCTCCCGGCGGAGGAGGTGATCGGCCGTGCGGAGCCGGGCGCGATCTGCGGCGTCCCGGTCCCGTTCGCCTCACCGGAGGACCTCCTCGTCGTCGCGGCGCTGCACGCGCTCAACGACCTGTGGAAGGGCAAGCTCGGCCTCTCCTCGTGGCGCGACGTGCTGGTGCTCACGACCGAGCTCGGCGAGGAGCGGGCACGCGGCGCCTTCGCCCGCGCCGGGCTCGCCTGGCTCTACGACCTGATGGCCGGCGAGCTGGACCGGGCCGTGCCCGAAGCCGGCATCGGGGCCGGCGCCGCGAGCGCCACCGTGCCGCTCCGCGCGCGCATCCGCCTGGACGCGATCGGCTGGAGCGGCAGCACCGCGGCCACGCGACATCGACTCTCGTGGGCGACCCGCCTGCCGCTCCCGCGAGCGGCCGCGTTCCTCGCCGGATCGGCGCTGCCGTCGCCCTCCTACGTCAAGGCCCGACACGGCACCTACCGCCGGTACTGGTCGCGGAGTGTGCGCGAGACCGTCTCGACCGCGCGTGGCTCCGACTTCCGGATGACGACGGTCGACGACGCGTCCGGGGCGTCGCGTCCGCCACGGTTCACGCGGCAACGTCGCAGGTGATGAAGGGTGTCGAGGGGGCAGCGCTAGTCTTTCGGGCAGCCGAACGACCGGAGGCGGCGCTCGACCGAACCGGGCGCTCTGCAACAACGGACGGGCAGCGGCCTGCAGCCTGCTTCGGGAATGGGGAGGAATGTCGGGAGCCCCCGAGATCGCGGATCGCACGTGCTTCGAAAGCGCCGACTGCGTCGACGGCACCGTCCGCGTCCTCGCGATCGGAGGAGCGGCCGGCCCGCGGACCGGCCGGCGCGACCGCAGGTCACTCCTGATCGGCGAGCCACCCGGCACGGACCCGCCGGATCCACGCACGTGACCGACCTCCCGCCGGGCGCAACCGAAGCAGGACTCCCGGCAGGCACCGGCCAACCCCGGCCCGTCCCGGCGTCGGGTGCGCGACCGCGACCGGTCCCGTCGATCACCGACCCCGATTCCCTCGAGGCCGATCCAACGTCACCCAACGGGCACGACGTCGGCGCGGGCGCTTCCGGTCAGGAGGCCGACGCCGTTTCGATCGACGCGACCGTCGGCACCATGTTCCGGCGCGACTCCCTGTACATGGTCGCCTCGTCCCTGCAGCTGCTCTCCGGCGTGGTGATCACGCCGATCATGACCAGGGTCCTCGGCCTCCACCAGTACGGCATCTTCGCGAGCGACCTCGCGCTCCTCTACGTCCTCTACTACGTCGCGAACCTTGGCCTCAACATCGGCATCCAGCGTCTCTACAGCCAGCCGGACGGCGAGCGCAGGAGTCGCAACCTGCTGGCCGCATCGCTCGTGCTCGTGGTGGCCGTCACGTCCATCATCTACCTGCTCGGCCCGTTGTGGAGCCCACGACTCGGGTTCGACATCCACGGCGTGGCCTTCCCGCTCTCGACCCGGCTCACCGTCGTCTGGTCCGGCTTCTTCGCGATGACGTGGATCTGCCTCGCGACCCTGCGGTGCCACGAGAAGCTCGCCGTCTATGCGACCGTCTGCCTCCTGCAGGCGATCGTGGGCGTCGGTGTCGGCACCGTCGTGGCCTACTTCGGTCAACGCCTCGCGACCGAGGTGCTCTGGTGCACGGTCTCGGTGCAGGCGCTGGCCGTGGTGCTCTCGCTCCTCACCGTACGCCCGCACTGGCGCGGCGTCTTCGACGTCAGCACGCTCGTGACGACGTTGCGGTTCTCGATTCCGATCGTTCCGCTGCAGATCTCGACCTTCATCCTGTCGGCCTGCGACCGCATCATCATCCAGAAGGACCTCGGTTCGGGTCAGGCCGGGAGGTACCAGGTCGCGTACACCCTCGGTGCCGTCAGCATCAGCCTGCTCAACTTCCTCAACCTGGCCTGGCTGCCACGGATCTTCGCCATCCACGATCCGGACGAACGGGTCGCCGTCCTCGCCGGGAGCCGCGACGGCCTCTACCGCCTCCTCGTGCCGATCACGCTGGGCACGGCGCTCGGCGGCCCGCTCGTCCTCCACATCTGGGCGCCGCGGAGCTTCGACACCGAGGCGCTCGTACCGGTGGTCGCCCTGGTGGTGGCCTCCACGCTTCCGGTCTGCGCGTCCTTCGTCCACTCGCGGCACCTGCTCTCGGAGGGCCGCTCCGCGACGGTGGCCGTGGTCACGGTGGCCGCCGCGCTGGTCAACATCGGGCTCAATCTCGCGCTGGTGCCACGGATGCACATCAACGGCTCCGCGCTCGCGACGCTCCTCTCCTATGGCCTGCTCGCAGCGGGCATGGCCACCATGAGCCTGCGGCTGCGCTCGGTGCCTCGCCCACCCGTCCTGCTGTGGGGCATGCTCGCGATCACCGAGGCGCTCGTCATCGCCTCGTCATGGCTCCCGATCCACGGCGCCTCGGCCCTCCTCCGCCTCGTCGGTTCCTCGGGATGCATCGTGGTCGCGGTCGTGATCCTGCGCTCGATCCAACACTCCGGTGCGCCCGGGTCGGGGCGGAAGCCGCAACGGTCGTCACGGACACCACGGACGGCGCTTCGCGACGCCGGGGACCCATCGATGTGACGGTGCACCGTTCCGGACCGCAACATGCCTGGTGACGAAGGGTGTCGGGACGGTCGGGACTAGTCTCTCGTGCAGCCAGACGTTCGGTGGCGGGGCACGCCGTGGAGGGGCTGGCGGCAGCGCGTGACGGGCAGCAGACCGCGACCAGCTTCGGAAATGAGGGAGGAATGCCGGGTTCCCCGGAGATCGCCGATCGCACGTGGTACGGGATCGCGCGCTGCACCGACCACACCATTGAGATCGAGGGGGCAGTCGAGACCTGGAGCGGCCGGCACGACCACGCCCAGCTCCTGATCGTCGACGAGCGGGGCCCCCTGGACTGGCTGCTGCTCGGTCCCGACGACTCCGGCCAGAACCGAGTCGCCGAGCGAGTGCGCGAGCTTCGTTCCGACGATCATCGTCCCGAGCTTCCCGTGGCGCCCGACGGGGATCTCACGATCGTGGTCTGCACCCGCGAGCGACCGAACTTCCTGCGAGCGTGTCTCGAGCGACTCGCTCTTGCCGCCGGCGACCGGTATCCCATCCTCGTCGTCGACAATGCGCCGAGGACCGACGCGACAGCCCGCATCGTCGAGCTCTTCGGGGAGAGGGGAGTCGCCATCGAGCGGGTGGTCGAACCGAGACCCGGACTCTCCAGGGCACGAAACCGGGCGCTCGAGCACGTCGGCACTCCCTACGTCGCGTTCACCGACGACGACGCGCTCGCTGACGCGGCGTGGCCCGCTTCGCTCCACCGCGGCTTCGGTGCCGGTGAGGACGTCGCGGTGGTGACCGGCATCGTGCCGCCTGCGCAGATCGAGACCAAGGCGCAGGCCCTGTTCGAGCGAGGGATCAAATGGAGCAACAATCTGGCGCCCGAGACCTACTCGATGGCGCGTCGTGACACCTATCCCTGGGCCTTTCCCTATTCGGCGGGCAATCTCGGGACCGGTGCCAACTTCGCGGTCGATCGCGAGATCGTGCTCGCGCTCGGAGGATTCGACGAGGCCCTGGGGGCAGGCACCCGCACCCAGGGGGGTGAGGACATCGAGATGTTCGTCCGGGTCCTGCGAGCCGGTCACGAGCTGAGCTTCCAACCCTCGGCCATCGTCTGGCACCTTCACATCAGCGACGTCCGGACGCTTCGGAGGATCCTCTTCGGCTATGGCAAAGGGCTCTCGGCGGTCGCGTGCAGTGAACTGCTCCAGCCCGGGCGCATCGACATGATCCGCGGGACCCTCCGCGCCGCCCGCAGACTCGCTCGCGACCGGCAGGACGCACTCGACTACGGCATGCCCATCGGTCACCTCGTGATCGAACTGGCAGGGCTCGCCTGCGGCCCGGCGGCATACGCGATGGAACGACGACGGCTTCGGCGAGAGGGCCCCGCGTCGGCCCAGCACGGAGACGCCTCCGATCGAGAGCGCTCATGAGCCACGCGCTCATCATCGGCTCGGGTCCGGCCGCGGTCGGTGCGGCCCTCGCGCTGGTCGGCGACGCAGGCCAGCGCGTGACCGTGCTCGACATCGGCAATCGACTGGATGCCGACAAGCAGCTCGCGGTCGAGCGACTCGCGTCGAGACCACGAGACCGGTGGGATCCGGAGGACGTCGACGCGGTCCGCCTCCAACCGATCCGCGCGCACCGTCGGGGGCTCCCGCAGAAGCGTGCGTACGGATCGGCGTTCCCCTTCGAGGACCGAGGCCAGCTCGTCGGCGTCACCGCTTCCGGGCACGTCAACCAATCGGTCATCTCGGGCGCATTCGGCGGCCTCAGCAATGTCTGGGGTGCGCAAGTGATGCCCTTCACCGAGTCGACGTTCCGGAGCTGGCCGGTCACCTTGCAGGAGATGGAGCCGCACTACCGCGCCGTCCTTTCGGAGATCCCCTTCACCGGGGAGGAAGACGCGCTGGCGGAGCACTTCCCCCTCCTGGTCGACGCCTCCCCTCTCCCACGCCTGGCGCCGCGCACGTCGTCCGTGCTCCACGCCTTCGACCGCCATCGCACGTCACTCGAGACGATGGGGGTCACGGTGGGTCGGGCCCGCCTCGCCCTCGAGGCAGGGTCCTGCGTGCGCTGCGGGCTGTGCATGACGGGATGCCCGTACTCGTTGATCTACTCCGCCGCCCACTCCTTCGAGCGGCTCCAGGCGCGGGGGCAGGTCGAGTACCACGACGGGCTCCTGGTGACCGAGATCGGCCAGGACGGTGACCTCCCGTACGTCGTCGCCAAGGATCTCCACGGCAACGGCGGACACCGATTCGAAGCGGACCGCATCTTCGTGGCGTGTGGAGCGGTCGGCACGACGAGACTCGTCCTCAGCTCGCTGCACGTCTTCGATCAGGACATCCAGTTGGCCGAGTCCGCACAGTTCGTGCTCCCGATGATCTCCTCACGCCCGACCCCGGATCTGCTCGTCGACAACCAATTCACCCTGAACCAGTTCAACATGGTCATCACGCTCGACGACGACTGGTACGACGTCTCACAGGTCCACTTCTACCCCCACAACGACGCGCTGCTCGATGCGCTGCCGTTCCCGCTCAACCATCGGATGGCGAGGCCGATTGCCAGACAGCTTCTTCGCCGCCTGACGGTCGGACTCGGCTACCTGCCGTCGTGGGCGTCGCCGGTGCTGCGGATGCGCGTCGTGCCACCACGCGGAGCCGACGACGTTGCCGGAATCGAGCTGTCCGGAGACGAGGAGTCCGCAATGGGCAATCACATGTTCCGCCGGGTGGTGACACGGATGGTCCGGGCCGGCCGAAAGCTCGACCTGTGGCCTGCGCTTCCGATGGCTGCGCTCTCGCCGCCGGGGAAGAGCTACCACTTCGGCGGGAGCCTGCCGCATCGACTGTCGTCGGCCGACGGCGCGCTCACGACAGACCGCCTCGGGCGCCTGCGGCAGTGGCCACGGATCCACCTCGTCGATGCCGCCGTGTTCCCGACTGTCCCGGCGACGACGTTCACCCTGACGATCATGGCGAATGCACACCGCATCGCATCGGAATCGATCGCAGCCCCGTCGTGACCGGGGACTCGGTGGGATCGATCGCGATCACGGGCGCGAGCGGCTACCTGGGAAGGGTGCTCTGCGAGCGGTTCGAAGCTGCAGGGTGGTCGGTCGTGCGTCTGGGGCGGGCGGTCTCCGCCCCGGAGGGTCGTCGGTTCGAGCTCGGCAGATCGCCGGATCCGGATCTCCTCGCCGACGTCGATGTCCTGGTGCACTGCGCCTATGACATGACCCTCACCGACCGTGCAGCCATCTGGAAGGTGAACGTCGACGGGGCTCGGGAACTGCTCGGAGCCGCGCAGCAGGCAGGAGTGCGCCGGACGATCGTGCTCTCCTCGATGTCGGCCTACGAGGGGACGAGCCAGCTCTACGGGAGCTCGAAACTGGACATCGAAGGGATCGCGGCGCAGTTCGGAGCCGTCTCCGTCCGCCCCGGCCTCGTCTACGGCCCTCACGCAGGTGGGATGGCCGGATCCCTGACGAAGCTCACCACGCTGCCGGTCGTTCCCGTCGTCGCGTCCCGCTCCCATCAGTTCACCGTCCACGAGGACGACTTCGCCGACGCCGTCGAAGCGCTCGTCTCGGTCGGTGAGGTCACGACGGAGCCGATCGGGGTGGCGAGTCCCCATCCGGTGAGCTTCCGCCATCTCGTCGAAGGGCTCGCCCGCCTGGCCGGGCGGAGCTGCAGGACCGTTCCGGTCAACTGGCACCTGGTCTATGCGGCGCTCCGGACCGGTGAGCTCCTCCGTCTCCCGCTTCCCTTCCGCGCCGACTCACTCCTCGGCCTGGTGAGACCGGCGCCGTCCGTGCCGAACCTCGAGATCCTCGGCGATCTCGGCGTCGTCCTGAGACGATTCGACCAACCGACGATCGCCTGAACTCAGGACGAGCGCTCGGCAGGGACGAACGTCGGCGTGGTGGATCGGTCCGGCAACGGGCCGACCGGTGCTGTCCGGCTGTGGAAGTAGCGGTAGCGACGTCGAACCGGCCAGGTGAGTGCAGAGACCAATGCGTGCTTCGCCTCGGGCATCTGGGACACCCAGCGTTCGTCGCCGGCGATCGCCACCTCGTCGGCCGCGAACCTCGACGGATTGCCGGCAATTCCGTGACCGCTGCTCATCACCGTCGGTCTGCCGCTGTACTCGAGGTCGGTGAGGCCGACACAGGCACGGAGTGCACCGTCGACGTCCTGCACGTAGTCCTCGTAGCGAACGAGCAACGTCGGGACCGACCGTCGCGACAACCGGTCGAAGAGGACGTTGAACGCGTCCCACCGGACGGAGACCTCGAGCGGCGAATGCGCCGGCATGAAGCGGTCGGACCTCCCCTCACCCGCCTGCGGTCGCACGACCGGCTTGCTCCACGACTGGACGACCCCTGACGGATGTCGGACGAGGTGCACCACGCGGAGGTCGATGTTGGGGGTGCCCGCGAGGAGATACGCCCATCCCGGATGCTTGGAGGAGTCGACGATGACCTTCGAGTTCGTGATCTCCGCGATCATCGGATAGAGCGTTGCCAGGATCGAGCGAGCTCTCGCCACGATCTCACCTCTTCCGGCGAGGACGATCGGCAGGTCCCTCCGGCGATTGACCGCGTGGAAGAACTGGACGAGCTCACGGCCCTCGGCCGTCTCCCAGCCGCCGGCCAGGCGCCGACCGACTTCGGACCAGAGCTCGCAGGTGAGGACCGGCGCACCACAACCGCACAGCTCTTGGTTGCCAACGCCGCGTTCGAAGAGGTTCTTGAGCTCGCCGACGGCGCACATCCCCTGGTTCGAGGCGATCAGGCGCTCGAGTACCGTCGATCCAGATCGTCCTTCGCCACCGATGAAGAGGACCGTCGTCCGAGAGGTTGTCGACATGCCGTTCGGACTTCTGTCATGCCGCGGAGTAGCCGAGGCGATCTGCCTCGTCCGCAACCAACGGCAGGACCTGCGCGAGGCCTTCGACCTGTCGCCACTTGTCCGCGCTGGGCTTACTCCACGTGTTGACCACCGGGAGCTTCTCGCTGAACCGCTCGAGGGGTACCGGGTCGAGGTCGGCCCACCGAGCGAGACGATCGAGCACGGGCCCGGGGTTGTCCGACATCTCCTCGTAGCGGACGACGAGCACTCTCGCGTCGTCGTCCGGCAGATCGCGACGGCAGTACTCGTTGTACGAGCGCCATTGATGCGCGCAGATCTCCATCACCGTCGAACCGCTGAGGTCCTCCCATTCCGGTGGAAGTCCGAAGCACCAGCTGTGCCCGTCGTACCCGTTGATCTCGAACGCCTCGGGCAGCTCGTAGCGCTGGAACCGAGATTCGTCCGTCCATCCGTGGTAGATCGACGCGATCGAACCCCGCGGATCGCGGACGACGTACACGAACTGGGCATCGGGGAAGATGCGGAGCAGCATCTGGATACGGAAGCAGTTGTCGGGTGTCTTCTCCACGATCCGGATCGGGGGTTGCTTCCGGTTGGACCCGAACCTGGTCAGCAGCGTGCTCATGCGGCTCCGGAGGATCAGGGGGACTCCCCGGCCGAACAGCTTGAGTCCCGCTTCCGCATTGCCGACACCGTCGAAGAACTCCCGTTCGATCGCGCTCGCGGTTGCATCGTCGACCTCGTCGGCTCCGACGAATGCTGAGGTTCCCGGCACCATCTCGACCGGAAAGTGGCGGCCGATGATGCCCTGACTCTCGCGATAGAGGCTCCACAGATCAGGATGCGTGGACAACGCCTGAAAGATCATGGTCGTTCCGGAACGCGGCGCCCCCAGAACGATCACGGGTTTCGAAATCAATCGTCCACCTCACGATGCTCGAGCCGCAGGAAACCGTTCGGGGGACCATGGGACAAGGGGTCGCCCTGGGTTGCTGCCAGTCTTGCATCGCTGACCGTACCAGGGCCAATCTTTGGTGCGGCCGGTTCGACCGATGGACGGGCACCGCAGGACCGCGGCGCTAATCTCGGAACGTTCGCCGAGCGGGCAGGCACACCGCCGCACCGACGAGCTCCCGGCGACACCGATGGTCGAGTCCGCCATCTGCATGCGGGAACGCAAAGGACGAACGTGTGATGGACAACGAGAGCGGGCGCGACGATGCGGCGACCGACGGCCGGACGGAGCGCAGCTCCCGATCGCCGGTGGAAGGGGAGACCTCGGGCGCGCCACGCAGTGACGCGTCGGTGATCATCTGCGCGTACACAATGGATCGTTGGGCCCTCCTGTGTGACGCAGTCGATTCCGTGCTGCACCAGACGGCGCCACCGCTGGAGATCATCCTCTCGATCGACCACAACGATCTCCTGTTCGATCGCTGTCGGGAGCACTGGCCGGTGGAGTCGTGCGAGGGCTCCACGCCCATTCGGGTGGTGCGGAACAAGTACGACGGGCATCTCGGATCGGCGAGGACCACGGCAGCGGAGATCGCCGTGGGCCGGTACATCGCATTCCTCGACGACGACGCGGCCGCGGAGACCGACTGGCTCGAGCGGATCCTTGCTCCGTTTGCCGATCCGTCGGTCATCGCCGTCGGAGGCCGGCCGTTGCCGGTGTACTCCAAGCCGCGGCCTCGCTGGTTCCCGTACGAATACGACTGGGTGTTCGGGTGTGCATACAAGGGATTGCCGGTCGAAACGGCGCCCATCCTTCATGTCATCGGAGCCGCGATGGCGGTGAGGCGCAACGATCTCGAAGCCATCGGCTACTTCCACTCGGACAACCACGACGACATGGACATGTGTCACCGGCTCCTGCACCACTCCCCGTCGAGCGTCATCCTCTACGAACCGAACGCCACCGTGCACCACTTCGTCCACGAGAACCGTCTCGAGTGGAAGTACTTCTGGCGGCGCTGCTTCCTGGTCAACCGGGGCAAGGTCAGAGCGTTCCGTGAGATGGGAGAGGCACAGAATCTCGACGCCGAGCGACGGTTCGCGAAGCGGGCACTGACCGAGGGCCTTCGGACCGGCGTGCACGACCTCCGGCATGGGGATGTCGGCGGGCTGTCCCGTGCGCTCGTGCTGTGCCTCGGTCTCACCCTTGCCGGTCTGGGCTACCTGACAGGTGCATGCGAGTGGACCCTCTCGAACGCCTGGAATCGCCGGTTCCGCGGCGGCCGCTCTGTCGTGTGACACGGGACCGGAGCACGGGAACCACGTTCCGGGGTCCCGCCGACGCACCTGCTTGACGAGCGACGCACCTACTTGACGAGCTTCGTGCACAGCCCTTCGAGCGATCCGACGGTCTCGAGACAGGCGACCGCTGCGCTCAGCGACCCCTTGACCGAATTGAGATTCGACTGCAATTGATGGATCTGGTTCGACTGCTGGGTCACCTTCGAGTCCAGTTTGTCGATCCTGTTGTTCATCAATGCGAATGTCACCGCACAGAGAGTGAAGGCGATGACGACCACGATTGCGACGGCAATTGCGACGAGACGGCGTCGTCGCCGGCCCGGATATTCGAGATCAACGCTCTGAAGGGTCGACCTCGCCGATTGCAGCTGTTCGAGTTCGTTCATCGGGACCATTCTCGCAGCAATTCCTACGCGACACCGCGAGGAACGCAGGGTCGAGACAACGGTGTCGCGCCGTGTGCAGCCCGTCCGCGAGTCCACCGCGCGTCGGATACCAACGATGGGCCCACGAGGACAACGGAAGGATCCGCTCGGGATGGATCCACTGGCGCGCCGAAGCCCAGCAGCAGCGGGCGGTAGTCTAACCTGTCCCGACGTGGCGAGGGGCAGACGCATCGGTACTGCCGGGAGCGGTGACGCGGACGCACTGTGGCGAGAAACGTAGCGCGACTGAACGTGCAGACCATCGAAGGCGCCGGCGGAGCCGGCGCTTCCGTATTGGCCGAGCGCCACGAGGGGCAGGTGACTCGCGAGCGACTCTCGGCGGGGCTCGTCGCCGCCCTCCCGTATCTCATGGCGGCCGCCGCGCTCATCTGCTGGAAGGTCTCGCTCGCTTCGATCCATCCCTACCAGGCGAAGGCGATCGGCCTCGTCAGCCAGCTGAGCGCCCTGTGGTGGCTCGGCCTGGCGATCGCGGCAGCGGCGATCGTGCTGGAGCTCCGACGCGAGGCTCCGCGGACCTTGGCCATGGTCGTCCTCCTTGCTGCGTTCGCGCTCATCCTGCACGGCACGCTGCCGGCGACGGAGACGGTTCCCCGATTCTCGACCGCGTACTACGTCGCCGGCTTCAGCGAGTACCTCGGACGGACGGGCCAAGCCCTTCCCCGACTCGACGTCCGCATGTCGTGGCCGGCGATGTTCGCCGCCGCGGGCATGGCAGCCCGCGCGATGGGGGTCTCCACCCTCTGGTTCCTGCGATGGTGCCCATTCATCTTGAACCTCGCCTACCTGTTTCCGATCAAGGCCATCGCCAACACCTGCCTCCACACGCCTCGAGCACGCTGGGCCGCACTGGCGATATTCCTCGCCGGCAACTGGATCGATCAGGACTATTTCTCTCCGCAGGGAGTGAATCTCTTTCTCTTCCTCGCGGCCGTGGCGATCGTCATTCGGGTCTTCTCCTCGGGTGGGTACCTCCCCCGAATCGTCGAGTGGTTCGTGGCGACGCCGGTGTGGGGCCGGCTGACGGGGCTGTCCGCTCGAGCACTGCAGCTGCCCTACGGCGCGACCGCGTACGAGGTGCCGGAGTCGAGACTCACGACGAGGCACCGGCTCGCCATGTTGACGGTGCTCCTCGTACTGGTCGGAGCGTCGGCGGTCACCCACCAGATCACCCCCGCGGCCCTCTGCCTGGTCTTCTTCGTCCTCATGGTGACCGGCCGGACCGGTTTGCGGATGCTCTGGCTGCTGATGGCCGTGATGGTGTGGGCGTGGCTGTCGTGGGAGGGCCACACGTACTGGTCCAACCATCTGTCCAAGGTGTTCGGATCGGCCGGCCAGGTCGGCTCGACCCTCAACTCGACCGTGGGCGCCAGGCTCCAGGGATCGACCCTCGGACGGTCGCTCGTCCAGTACGGACGGCTCCTCGCCGCTGCGCTGACCTGGCTCGGCGCACTCGCGGGATTCTGGGTGCTCTGGCGCCGCGGACGGACGATGTGGACGATGGCGATCGTCGCCGCGGCGCCGATCGCCGTCGCCGGCGCGGTCAGCTATGGCGGCGAGGTGGCACTGCGCGTCCTGCTCTTCAGCCTCGCGCCGGCGGCCGTGCTGATCGCCAGCCTGATCGACCGGCGCCCCCTGGTGCGATCCTCGGTCGCCATCTGCCTCGCCGTCTCCGTGGCGCTCCTGGTCCTATTTCCACTCGACCGCTACGGAAATGAATCGTTCGAGGCGATCGCCCCAGGCGACCTCGCCGCCGCAGTCTGGATCCACGCTCACGTACCGAACGGTGCAGTCGTCTACGTCGCCAATCGGGACGAGCCTCTGTACTACACGCACGTTGGCGTGTACAGGCTCCTCGAGGTCGGCAACCTGATCAATCTCAAGAGCACCCAACTCGCGGAACGCCTTCCCGTTTCGAGAGTGCCGACGTTCATCTACCTGACCCGCAGCGAGACCAACTACGGGGTCGACTTCCAGGGCAACCCGCCGAATTGGCTCACCACGTTCGTCGATCAACTCGTCAAGACGGGGGACGTCCACGTCGTCTACCGCACGCCCACGGCACTGGTCCTGCAGGTCAAGAAGAGTGCGCCTCCTCGGCACCCTGTCCCGATCACCCGTCCCCACCAGCACCCGACCGTGACGCCGACGACGCGACCGAAGCCACCGCCGCCCAAGCCGAAGCCGACACCGACGACGCGTCCGAAGCCGCCGCCCATCACGCGGCCGAAGTCGACGACCACCACGCATCCGAAGTCATCGACCACGACGCACCCCGTTTCGACGACGACGCGACCCGGAACGACGACGACGACCTACCTGGGAGGTGGCGTGTGAGCCTTCGCCTGCGACGGACCAGACTGCTGGTCGATGCCGCGACCGCGGTGATCTGTGGCATCGGCGCGGGGATGACGCTCGCCGACGCACACTCCCCGATCCGTTCCGGCCTGATCCTTGCGGCGCTGGTCGCCGGCACCGGGTGGGCGGCAACCTGCTGGATCGAGTTCGACGAGGCCGCGTTCGCGGGTTGTGTCGTCCTCGGCACGGGCGTGTCCCTCGTCTGCTTCTACGCGCTCTTCTTCGTCGAGATCGGGTGGTGGCATCCGATCGGCTCCGTGGGAGCACTCTTGATCGCCGCCGGAGCCGTCAATGTGATCGCCGGCATTCGGGACGCGCTGAGGAGGACGAGCTCGTGAAGACCCTCGTCGCGAGCGCCCCGCTGGGGATCGTCGTCGTTGCGACCGCTCTGGTGCTGATCGTCGTCCACGAGGTGCTTGCCGCGATCGACGACGGCGCCGGTCGCTTCGCCGGCATCCAGCGATGGCTGACCACCGTCATCGCCGTGGTCGTCGTCGTCCTGACGGCGCTCATCATCGCCCGCTTCTACTATCTGCGTACCTGAGCCATCCCAACCCATTCACGAACCGGTCGGACTCGCTCGCGGTCACCGATGCGGTCACCACTCGATGAGAGGATCTCCCTGAGCATGACGAGCCATCTGCATGGGCCGCTCCGGAACCGGCGTCGACTGTCTCTCGCGCTGCTCCTCGCGCTCGCCGTCGGCGCCGTGGCCTGTAGCGGCGGCACCTCGTCGACGTCGACCTCCTCCACCGCCCATCCGTCGACCACCGCACCCGCCAAGTCGACGACGACCACGACGAACCCGCACCCGCAGCTCGTCCTGCCCCTGTACTTCATCCGGGGAACGCAACTCGGCGTCGCCCACCGCGTCGTGAACTCGGCGTCGGATCCCAGGTACGTGGCCATGCAGCAACTGCTCGGTGGACCCGAACCGACGGAGGTATTAGCCGGCCTCGGCACCGCGATACCCAGCGGCACGGTCATGCGGGGTCTGCAGATCAAGAACGGTGTGGCCGTCGTCAACTTCAGCCCGCAGTTCGCCGAACCGGGTCCACCCGCGTCCTTGTCGGCGCGCCTCGGGCAGGTCGTCTACACCCTGACTGCCTATCCGAACGTGAAGAGTGTCACCATCCAGGTGAGCAAGACGCAGATCGTCAACTTCGCCGGCGTCAACATGACGAGCCCGGTCGGCCGGTCGCAGGTCACCGCTGCGCTTCCCGGCGTCCTGCTCGAGAACCCTGCAGTCGGCGACAGCGTCGCCGGGACCCTCCAGCTCACCGGTCTCACCTCGATCACCGGCACCTACGACATCCAGCTGGTGGACGCCAGCGGACGGCTCCTTGCGGCGCTGACCAACACGGCGGTGGTCGGCGCGACCTTCAGCCAGACCGTGCCGCTCGCCGCGACGACCTCGAAGACTGCGACCCTTCGGGTCTTCGCCCGTCCTGCCGCTCCCACGGATCCGACGCAGGAGTACAGCCTGACCCTTCCCATCGTCCCGTAGGGAGGGCTCGGTTGCGGCGGAGGGTTCCGCTGCATCGAGGTGCTCGGCTCGTGCCCACGGCCCAGGGATCAGGGCGTGTAGGTATACCCCGCGCTCTTCCCCTTCTTGGACGTTCCCGAAGGATTGGTCACCGTCACCTCGACGAGGCCCGTCGTGGCACCCGCGGGCGCAGTTGCCGTGATCGATTCGTCCGAGTTGACGGTGAAGCTCGAAGCCGGCACGGACCCGAAGTCCACCGAGACGGACTGGGTGAAACCGTGCCCGCTGACGGTGACCACCGTGCCACCGGCCACCGGCCCGGTCGCCGGGCTCAGCCCCGTGACGCTCGGGGAGATTCCACCCATGTCCTGGTGGAGCTGGCCCACGTCGAGCGCGGACAGGGGCACCTTGACGGCCCGGTAGCTCGCGCTCGTGTCCGAGATCGTCTGGATCGGGACGCCCTTCCCGTTGACCTCGGAGATGAGGGTGCCTCCGGGGGCGTCGCCCCAGTCGATGACGTTGTCGGTTCCGTTGTTGTATCGCCGGAAGCTGCCTTCGAACGGAGCGCACTGGCCGTTGGGCAGTACGTACTGCCACAGCACGGTCGCGGTCGCGGTCGCGGGATGCAGAGCGAACTCCACGCCGCGTGCGGCATGGGTGCAGGCCGTCGTACCCGGCCCAGGCGACCCGTCATCGAAGACGGTGATGTGATCCGGCTTCGTCCCGAACCGCGCGTCGTGTTGCGCATAGAAGCCCGGATCGCCGCTGAACGTGTAGTGGGTAGCCGCCGCATCAGGGGATCCGGCGATCGGTGCGCCCCCACCGAGCTTCCAGAGGATCGTGCCGGCGTTGGCCGATGCCTCCGGGTTCACGATGTAGTACGCGGCATTCGTGTCCCGCATCGACAGCAGCAGATTCGGGTTGTTCGGATCAGGTGAGTTGGGGTCGGCATCGATGGAATTGCAGTGGTAGACGTCCCAGACCCGGGCGGACTGCGCCGCGTTCTGGGATTCGTCGGGGCTCATGTGCTGTGTCGCCGACCAGCTCCACACCAGCTGCAGCTGTGGCGTGTACTCCTGGATCTGGCAGTCGTCGATGGTCTGGTTCGTGCCGTCACCGATCCCGCTCAGGTCGACGCCCGTCTGCTGGACGTACTGGAGCGTGATGAAGTCACCGTCGGGCAGCTGCTGCAGCTCATGGGCGTTGGAGGTGAGCGTCGAGGTCGCTCCGGTGTTCAGGTCGTAGATCACCTGGTGGGGGACGAAGCCCCAGCCCCACGAGAAGCTGTTGTTCTGCAGATCGAGAAGGTTCGCGCCGTCGTACTGACCCGTTGCCCGCCACCAGACGGGAGTGCCGGTGCTGTCCAGCACCATGACGTAGTGGTAGTTGGCGGAGTAGCTGGGAGGTGCGGCCGCCCCGGCGCCCGTGAGCAGCCAGCCCGACGGGACGTGGGCGGTGACCGAGTCCGTCAGTTGGGGGAAGTCAGGGGGCAGACACCGGAGCCAGTACGACCGGATCCGGCTCGTGCTCCCAGGAGCAGGCGCCTGCACGACGACCGCCTGGTTCTCCATCAGCGTCTCGGACACGGTGACGGTCGTGCCGGTGGAGGAGCCGACTGTGATGGTCTGGCCGGCTGCGGCGGTCAGTGTGAGCTGGACCGCATTGCCGGTCACCGAGGTGCACTTCAGCACGTAGTCGCTCGATGCCGAGGTCGGGGAGAAGCTCGGCGCCAACGCCAGTGGCGACGCGGTGAGGCCGCCGAGCGCTCCGCCAGTGACCGTCACCACGTCCGCAGAAGGCCGGACGACGCCGACCGTGGCGCTGCCCGTGATCGAGCTCGTCACTGTGTCGGTGGCCGTGATCGTCTGGGAGCCGACGGTGAACAGGCCTGACGTGAAGGTTCCCTTCCCTTTCGTCAACGTGGTCGGAGTCACGAAGACGAATCCCGAATCAGTCGACGTGAAGGCCACCGTGCCCGTGTAGGTGGTCGCGACGAGGTTCGACGCATCCTCCGCGGTGACCGTGAAGACGACCTCGTCACCTTGTCCCACGGTCGCCGGAGCCGTGACCACCAGGTGCGTCGCCGCTCCCGCAGCGCCGGAAGGAGCCGCGTCGGCGATGATCCCCGTGGCGAGCACGAAGCTCAGCGCAATGGCTGCTGCGACAAGCGATACGAGACCCCGGACCCTCGATCGCAGGTCGTTCCGTCGTCTACCGTCCAATGACCGCACCGGTCCTCCTCGTGCTTCGAGCCTTCACATCCCGCCAGGAGGCGGATCCATCAACGACCTCGACGGGCCTCCGTGGGCCAGGCAGCCCGCTCGCGAGATCCGACATGGTCCGCGGCGACCGTCTGCCCCCTCCGCGCGATCGGCCCGTCACAGTGGGATCTGCCCCCCGGCCCCCTTCGCGGGATGGACTCAGGCGGGTGCTGTCTCCAGGACCCATGTCGAACCACCGTTTGTCGTGGCGATCACCGCACCGCCGCCACTGATGGCCGCGCCGACCGCGACGCACGTCGACGCCTTCACACAGCTGACGGCGTTCAGTGCACCGACGCCCGCCGGGGCAGTCTGGGCAGACCAGGTCACTCCGCTGTTGGTGCTCACGGCGACGCCGGCGTTCCCGTTGGTGAGTTTTCCGACCGCGAAGCACACCGTCGAAGCGCTGGCACAGCTCACGCCGTTCAGCGTCGAGAAGCCTGCAGGCACCGTCTCGGCGTTCCAGGTCGTCGCGGAGCTCGAGGTGGAGATGTAGCCCGCGCTGCTCACCTGCCCCACGGTCACGCACTTCGTCGCCGTCAGGCACGAGACCGCGTTGAGCTGTCCGATCGAGGAGATACCGAGCGAGACCTGCTTCCACGATGTCTTCTTGCTCGTCGACGAGATCAGATAGGGCGCGGTGAAGACGTACTGCATGCCCGACCCCGATCCATAGCAACTGACGGTCGTTCCACCCTTGCAGGCGACACCCGTCACGTCGGTGATGCCGGTGGAGCCGCTCGGAACCGTCTCGGGGGACCACGTGGTCCCGCCGTTCGACGTGTCCGCCATAGCCCCCGCGGCGAATCCGGAGGAGTAGCCGCCGGCCCAGCACTGCGTCGTCGAATGGCAGAACACCGCGTTGAGTGGTCCGTCCGCGGCGGGCGGCGTCTGCGCTGTCCACAGGCGGCCGCTCACCGGTGCCGCAGCGATGACCGGGTTGTTGCTCCCGTCCTGTCCGACCGTGAGGCAGAACGTCGTGCTCGCACACGAGACGGCGTTCAGGATGGTCGTTCCGACCGGTGCGGTCTTCGACGCCCACGTCGCACCGTTGCTGGCCGTCTTCGCGATGATCGCCGTCCCGCCCGAGCTGTTGGTCGCGCCGACCACGTAACAGATCTTGCCGATACAGGAGACCCCTGTCAGGACTTCCGTCGAGACTGCGCCGGCCGGCAGTGCGGCAGTGGCACCGACGACGCCGACCGACAGCACGCAGGCACCGATGCCCGCGGCGACCAACTTGGACCATTTCCCACGTGTGAGCACCGAAACCTGCCCTTTCCTCATGTACGCCCCTCCGCCCCCTGCAGTTCGGGTCGCCCGTCTCCGAGGTGACGTGCAACTCCGCCGGCGCCGAGGGCCGGCGATCGTCGCGCCCCGCGGGATCGACGTCCCCAACTGATCAACGATGACCCCCCGCTGTTCGTTGCCCCACCGTCTGATCGACGGCAAATTGCCGGCCGACCTGGGGCCGACCGACTCCCGGCATCGCCCGACGCCCGAGGCGCCGAGGCCGATGCCGGACTGCGACGGCTCCGGATCAGCCCAGACCTCCCATGTCGGCGTGGAGCAGGGGAAGGCTCAGGTCGCTCGGCGGCACTTTGATGACCCGGTAACAGTCGTTGACACCGAAGAGCCCCCCGCCGGTCGGATCGACGAAGTCGACCGCGAGCTCGACATGGCCTGCGCCGGTCACCTCGCTGAAGAGCTTGGTCGTGGTGACGCCGTTGTTGACCTGTGAGGGATCGAAGCCCCAGCCGATCACGTTGTCGGTGCCACCGCCCGGGACGCTGTAGCGGTTGAAGCTGCCGGTGGCAAGGGTCGACTCGTTGTCCGGTGCGACGTACGACCAGTCGAGGGTCGCCGTTCCCGCTGCGGTGTCGATGTTGTACTCCACGCCTCGGGCCGGGCCGGGTGTCTCGTTCGGATCGCTGTAGAGGGGTGCCCCGGAGTGATCGTCGAAGACCGTGAGCTCACCGGTCGCCGAGAGGTTCGCATCGTGCTGGGCGAAGAACCCGCCTTCTGGATCGTTCTGGACCGTGAGGAATTGTGCGCTCGCGTCGGGGTCCGTGGCACTCGGCTTGTTCCCGCCGACCTTCCAGATGACGTTCCCCGTCGACCGGTTGAGGAGGTAGATGCTGCTGTTCTCACGAGACGACAACACGATGTTGGCGGTCTCCGGATTCGCGGACGCGCCCCCTTGCAGGCCCACGGAGTTGCAGTGGTAGACGTCCCACACGTGCTGGCCGTTGACAGTGGCGGACAGCGGATCGACGGACTCGTCGACGCCGATGTGCTGGAGAGCGTCCCACGACCAGACCACCTTGCCGGTGGGCGTCGTCTCCTGCAGGCCGCAGTCGGCGATCGTCTGGTTCGTCCCATCCCCGAGCGACGAGAGATCGACGCCGGTGACCTCCGGATCCGTCAGGAAGATGATGTTCCCGTTCGAGAGGTGGACGATGTCATGGGCATCAGCAGGCGCATTGTTCGGGAGGAGCGTGCTGCTCGTGCCGGGGATGAGGTTCTCGATCGTGAAGCCGGCGGCGTTGTTGAAGTTCGGTGCGCCGGCGCTGGCAGCCGAGTCCCAGCCGAGAACGTTCGGGGCCCACGTCTGGAACCACGCGGCCGAGGCGGGAGTGCCCGAGAAGTTGAGTGTCTTCTGCCACCATACCGGCGTTCCGTGCTTGTCCAGGATGAAAATGTACGGCCCGTATCCCGGAGCCACGATCGCGTTCTGGGTCAGGTAGTAGCCCTGAGGTGCCTGCCCGGTGTCCGTCGTCACCACCAGCTTCGGGAAGTCCGGCGGCAGACAGCGGATCCAGTAGTGCTCGGGGTTCGGGCCTGAGGTGTTCGTCCCTTGGATCACCGCTGCCTGGTCCGTCGCGAGATTGACGGTGGCAGACACAGAAGGACCGCTCTGCGTTTTGTAGCTGAGCGTGCCGGAACTTGCGGAGATCGTGAAGGTGACCGGACTCGGGCCCGTCGGGCAGTAGAGGACGTAATCGTGGATCGACGGCGAGAAGGCAGGCGTGATCGTTGCCGTGAAGGCGGTCGAACTCGCCGTGACGTTGCCGACCGCACTGCCGGTCGTCACGATCAACTTCGAATTCTCAGGCGGTTGCGCTGCCTGGGCACCGGGTGCGACGGCGACGGAGACCACCGCGACGGCGATTCCCATCAGGGCTGCGATGCCGACGGTCGCGAAGTTTCGAAATCGCGCCACCCTGCTCCGCAGACGAAATGCACTGCCACGGGCCGTGTCCATGTTGCGTCCCCTCTTCTTCCGCTGGCCCCTAGCCAAGCCAGCACGTGTGAAGCCCCCGCCACAGCGGCACCGGTGCGGCGATTCCACGTCCATCCGGTGCCCCTCCAGGAGCGCCGCCGCGAGTGAACTTATCGGCGCGCACCGAGGTCGTCAACGGAAATATCGCATCCGATCACTGTCGGTGATCACGGGCGGAAGCCGACGTCACTCGGCTCCACCTCCGGATGGTGGCACCCCCACGCCAACAGCTCCAAGGTCATGTCGCCGTCGTCACCGGCGAGTCCCCGGGGCCGCCCTGTGAGGTAGCGCGCTGCTTACCTGGATATTTCCGAGCAGATTGACCTGGAATCGTCGCGGACGCTCGTGCCGCGCTTCGGCGGAGCGCCAACGCGTGACCACCGGGGCACGCGATGCGATTCCGTCGGTCAGGCCAGCGTTCGGGGCGCGGACCTCTCGCGTCGACCACCGCTCTCCGTGGTCGTCACTCGGGCGATCTAGCGGAGCCGCGACCCCCACGATCCGCGTGCCGCCCGCACGGCTACGAGGCATCGATCAATGACGGGCCTTTCGCCGACGCCCGAGTGGGCGTTACACTCCCGAAAGGCGGTCTTCGATCGTGCGCGGCGTCGTGGCGCACACCGACAGTCGGGCCTGCCTCCGCTGGACCACTGTTCATGCGGATCAACCTTCGGACAGCGTCATTGAGGGGTGCGCTCGTGCATACGGGGATCGAAGGACCGAAAGGCGAGGACTCGTCGCAGCCCGATACGGGTGGACAGCGGTTCTCACGTCGGACGGCGATGAAGGCCATGGTCGCTGCGCCCGTACTGGCGACCGGCATGCAGCTCGGTCAGAGCAGCACCGCAGGCGCGCTGACGTCCGCGGCATCGCAGCGAGCGGCGAGCACCGTGACTCCGATCACGAACGTGATCGTCGTGATGTTCGAGAACCACACATTCGACAATTTCTTCGGCAACTTTCCGGGAGCGAACGGACAGGAGCTCTCGCCGGCCCCGAATCCCCTCATGTCCGACATCAACCACTCGTACTGTGGTCTCCAGCAGGCATTGGCGGGCGGCGCACTCGATGGCTACAACGTCCACGGCGTTGTGAGCTACAGCGAAGCCGACCTGCAGATCCTCTGGGACTATGCCAAGCAGTTCGGTCTCAGTGACAATTTCTTCACTTCGACGAGCACCAACAGCAGCCCGAACCACCTCTACATGATCGCCGCCCAGTGCGGCGGCATCAACGACACGGACGGCAAGGGCGGTCTGTGCGGCGCACCGGCGAATCATCTGATTCTCTCGATGACGTCGAGCGGCTATCAGTACCTGCAGCCGCCCTGTCTCGACATCAATTCGGTTCCAGCCGAACTCGACACCGCCGGTGTGTCATGGCGCTATTACGTCGCCGCTCCGGCGTGGAACGCCATCGGCATGGTCAAGAATCTCGGCCCGTCTTCGGCCAATATCATCTCGGACACCTCGCAGATCGTCGCTGATGTCAAGAAGGGGGATCTGGCGAGCGTGTCGTGGGTATGCCCACAGGATGAGCCGAGCCAACACCCGGCGCACTCCCTCGGCCCCGGCATGAACTTCCTCGCCGACCTGGTCAATGCCACTATGGCGAGCCCCTACTGGGCCAGCACCGCGATCTTCGTCAGCTGGGACGACTGGGGTGGCTTCTACGACCACGTCATCCCGCCTGTGGTCGACACGTACGGGTTGGGACCGCGCGTCCCACTGATCGTCATCTCCCCCTACGCGAAGCCCGGATACATCTCGCACAACCAGGCCGAATTCAGCTCATTGGCGAAATTCGTCCTCGATAATTGGTCGCTTCCAAGTCTCGGCCAACGAGATGCTCTCTCCGTGACCAGTGACCTCACCGACTTCTTCGACTTCTCGCAGAGTCCGATCCCTCCGTCGACGACGCAGCACATGGTCGCACCGACCATGCTCGGAGTGCTCTTCCACGACCTCGAGCACATCACGAGTGCGATCAATCCCCAGATCGGTGGCCCCTCGACCACCTTCGAGTTCACCATCGTCTACACGCCGAAGACAGCGCCGACTTCGGCCACCGTGGTCATCGACGGAACTCCGTACCCGATGACGCCAACGGGGACGAGCAAGGTCGTGCCGGTGGGCACCATCTACTCCTATGCGACGACGCTTCCCGTCGGGTCCCATACCGTCGCGTTCTCGTTCTCGAGCAACGGGCAGACGCAGGTCCTGCCGTTCAACGGTGTGGAGTACGTCGTTCCGGTGATGCCCTTCGATGTCAAAGATGTATCCCCCAAGGTCTCCGCCCTGTACGGCACTCCGCAGGTCTTCGCCGCCGAATTCGTCGCGACCTCAGGCAATCCTCCAACGCTCGCCGAGGTGGACATCGACGGCGAGACGTTTTCGATGGCACCCGTGGCCGGGACGACCAGCACCTACCAGTACGTGGCGAACGGACTCTCGACGGGACAGCACTACCACCGGTATCGATTCTCCGACGGCACGAACACCGGCGTCTACGAAAGCGAGCCGGGCCAACTCATCTCCCCGTTCGTGTTCAGCGCAGCCAAGTGCACACCGAAGACCGGCACCACCACGACCGTGTTTACCTTCACGGTCAGCTACACCCATTACAAGGGTGTCGCTCCGACACAGGCATTCGTCTACGTCGATAGCACGCCGTACACCATGACGCTCGTTTCGGGAACGCCGAAGAAGAAAGCGGTCTACAGCGCACAGCTGACCCTGCCGGTCGGCAACCACAGCTTCTTCTTCCTCTTCGGCGACGGTACGACCATGCTCGCCGAGCCGCTTGGCAAGCCCTACTCGGGACCGAACGTCACCTGAACGGAGCCGTCCGGCACCGTTGGTGCCCGATCGGCTCCTTGCTTCATCCGGTTGCGATCTGCCAAGGGCCAAGCGTCAGCGTCCGGCCGGCCACGGACACGGTGTGATCCGCTCCGTCGACATCGACGGCTACGTAGTGAGAGCCTCCGAGCAAGACCTCGACGCCGGCGACTGGTTCACTCAGGCTCACCGACGATCCGTAGATGCGGTTCTGCAAGGTCTCGAACACCGGCGCGAGCCCAGTCGGAGCGTCAGAACCCTGCATCCACAGACCCGGCGTCGGAGCGACGCCATGTCGCTGCACCAGCTGAGGATAGGCCGTGAGATTCGAGACGTACTCCGCCTGGAAGAGGTTGGCCATCGAAGCACCGGACGATGCCAGCTGGAGGAGCGCGTCGGCAGAGACAGCATCCCATTCCGATGGGCCGAGCTGGGCGGATTCGGCGTACCACTCGTTCCACCAGATCGGCAGAGAGGTCTGGCTGCGAATCCAGCGATCCACGGCCGCGAACATCTCGGTCGAACCCGCCGGCTGTTGCGGCGTCTGCGTCGGTTGCCCGGTCCTGCCGTCGACGACGATGAAATCTGCACCGGCCTTGTGCTGCAGCCAGTAGGTGACGGCGTCGAGACTCCGCTGGTCGATGGCTCCCCAGGGCCCGGTGAGGCTCGACGCGAACTGCGGATCAGTAGCCGGGGGAAACGGCGCGTACGGTCCACCGACTTGAAGCTGGGGGTTGTAGGTCTTCAGCGCGGTGTAGACGGTGTTGTAGAAGTCCGTATAGCCGCGGTAGTTCCATGGCCCGGTGCCGTTCCGGAAACCCCAGAGCTCGTTCCAGATCTCGAAGTAGTGGATCTGCGGATACCGCTGGGCAGCGGCAACCGCAAGATCGGCAAAGTCCTGATAGTGCGCCGGGCTCACGGAGCCCTTGGGACCCGCGACGGCTTTCATCCAGTCGGGCGCGTTGAAGACCTTGAGCACGATGGGCAATCGCAACGGTGCGAGTTGCCTCATCCGGGCATCCATGCTGCTCCAGTCGTAGGACCCCGGAGTCGGTTCCGGGTCATCGACACCGTCACCATCTAGCGTGACCCCGACGTAGTGGACGCTCTGCTGGAGCAGTGAGACGGGCAGCGACTCGCTGAGGGACGTCGAGTGGGTCGGAGATGCCGCAAGCTGCATCACGTCCGTCCCGGCACTCGGGCTGTTGGGCAGCGCGATTGTCGTACCGGGTGCTCCGGCGCCTTCCTGCGGCGCGGCAGGTCCCTTCCCCTTGCGAAACACAGAGGTGCCGATCGCGAAGCTCGCGGCCACGAGCAAGACGAGGACCAGCAGCACACTCGTCGCAGGTGAACGACGTCGAGCTCGCCGCGTCGCTGGCACGGGGGCATCATACCGACTGCCCTCGTGATCGAAGCGTCACTCGGTGGACCAGGCTCCCGATGAACGGTTCCGAGCAGACGCCCCCCACTGGGGGAGATCGAGGCGTCGAGAACGACGCCACCCGAGCGGGCGGGGGACCTACGTCACCGTCAAGGTGAACGCCTGCTGGGCGCTCGGATTCAGGCCGTTGCTCGCTGTGATCGTCACGGGGAACGTACCGGTGGAGCCGGTGACGCCGGCGACCGTCGCCGTGCCGTTCCCGTTGTCGACGAAGGTGACGCCGGGCGGTAGGGCACCACTCTCGGCAAGAGACGGTGCCGGACTGCCGGTCGTGGTCACCGTGAAGGTGAACGACGATCCGCTAGCCACGGTGTCCCCACTCGCGCTCGTGATGAGGGGAGCGTCGGGGAAGAAGGAGATCAGCTGCAACGGAGCGGGACTCGCGCCAACCAGGTCATTGAAGACCAGGAAGTCAGTCAACCCGTTGTTCTCGAATCCGATCGGATAGGCATGAGCGCCAACTCCGGTCGACGCCTCGGGAATTGACATCGGCGTGAACGCCGTGCCACTGCCGTTGTTGAGCAACAGGAGATCCGGCTCGTTTCCGACCTTGCCGAAGCGGGCCTGTACGACGTAGAGGTCGGGGACACCGTCACCGTTGACATCACCGGCCGAAACCGAGGCGCCACCGGTCAAATTCATCGAGAACGAGTCCGTAAATTTGTGCATTGCGTTCTGCAGATAGACGTCGAGCGAGGTCGCTTTCACGACGACGACGTCGAGCAGCCCGTCGCCGTTCAGGTCTGCGAAGATCGCGTCCTGCACCGAGCTCGACGTCGGAAGACCGACCGCCGAGGTCACGTCGACGAAGCCGGTACCGCCCTCGTCCTTGTAGAGATGAAGGCCGGTGCTCGAGCAGACGAGCAGGTCGTCGAATCCGCTTTGGTCGTAGTCACCATGGGTCGCGCAGTGTGCCCCGATCTCCTGATCGAGACCGAACTGCGGTGCATCCTGAAAGCCGCTGCCGGTGTTCACATAGAACCGATTCAGAGACGGAAGTCCGTCCGCCCGCGTCGGCGTCGCCCCGACGAAAAGAGCCGGCAACCCGTTCGGTCCGGTCAAGAACGTGGCGGAGCCTCCCCGCGTGAACGGATCGGCGACCCCGACCGCCGCAGCCTGATCCGCAAATGTGTAGCCGGTGCCCTCGACGAAGAGATTGTCAGTCTTCATCTCATTGCCGTATTCGGCGCCGACGGCGCAGAAGATGTCCGTCCTACCGGTTCCGAACACGTCGGCCGTGTCGCACGAGCGACGGTCTGCCGGCGGGAAGTCCGACGCGTCGATCGGTTGGAACTGGCCCGAACCGTTGTTCAGATACAGCGCCCCGCTCGCGCCGCCGTTCGTGCTGTTGCCGGACAAGAACACGTCGGGAGACCCGTTGCCGAAGTCAGCAATGGCCGCCGCGGCCGATTCGCTCGTCGAAGGCAGTGCCGACGCCGCGGCGACATCCGCGGCGTACACGGGAACAGCACTCGCCCGGAGGCGGGGCACTGCGGCACGTGACCCGGAGGAGCTGGTCCCCGCTGATCTCTGCGCGGGCGTGGGAGCTGCACGCCTTCCCCCGGATCCGGTGGGCGTGAAACGTCCCGCCGTTCGCGCTGCAGCTGCGGACTCACAGAGCTGGTCGGCGTTCGCCTGGGCCGCTGCAACGCCGACCGTCCACCATTGGCCCGTGCCTGGGACTGCGGCCACCGCCCGCAGCTCGGTGTTCGAGGAGGTGAGCGGCGATGCGGTCCACATCGTCCCGTCCCAGTGGAGCGTGTATCCGACGTACGTCCCGCTCGTCGGATCCTGTCTGGTCCCCACGGCCCAGACGTCGCTCGTCGAGCTCGCTGCAATGCCTCGTAGGACATCGACGTCGTCGGTGGGTGAGGGCAATGTCACGACGGACCAGGCGGTGCCGTCCCAGTGTTCGACGAGTGACTCGTACTGACCCCCGGGAGTCGTCAGGTAGCCGGCGGCCCAAGCATCATTGGGACCGGTCGCGGCCACCGACGTGAGGACGCTGTCGCCGGAGGCTTCGGGTAGAGACTGCGACACCGTCCAGGCAGTGCCGTCGAAGTGCTCGATCAGCGCTTCGAAGTACCCCGAAGGGGCATTCGAATAGCCGACAGCCCAGACGTCGTTCGATCCCGTCGTGGCGGCGCCGAGGAGCGTGTTCTCTCCCGACCCGACGTTCGGCGTCGTGGCAACCGACCAGCTCGTCCCGTTCCAGTTCTCGGCAAGCGTCCGACGCGTCGACCCGGACGACGCGGACGACGCGGACGAGTACCCCACCGCCCAGGCATCCGTTTGGCCTACTGCGGCGTCCCCGACGAGCATGTTGTTTCCGGTACCGACGTCCGGTGTCGTGCTGTCTGACCAGGCGGTCCCGTTCCAATGTTCGGCAAGTGTCCGATAGCTCTTCTTCGAAGCTTGCCACCCGACCGCCCAGCCGTCACTCGGACCCGTCATCGAGACGCCGTTGAACTGGGCTGTGGGGGAACCCGTCGATTGCACGGTGGCCGACACCCACGTGGAACCGTTCCACGTCTCGGCGAACGGTTGGCCACCGGCCTTGTGCACAGGGACCTGGTAGCCGACCGCGAACGCATCTCCCCCGGTGGTGGCGGCGACGCCGGTCAGCGACTGGAGCGAAGATGCCGGAGCGGGGTTGTTGGCTGTCCATGTCGGACCACACGACGTGCTTGCCCTGGACGCCGCACCGGCGACTGGAACGACGGGGCCCATCGTGTCGGTTCCGATCACGACGGGAGCTGCGAAGGCGAGAGACGCCATCGAGGCGATCCACACTCTTCGCGATGTCCAAGGATGCCGAGATCGCCCCTGGCTGATCCGCCCCATTGCCCTCGCCCCTCACCCCGCCCGACGTTTCGGAGTTGCCTCGACCGAAGAGCCTTGCACATGAGAGGAAATCGTGCGAGCCGGTGGCCCGCCACTAATTGCCGGAGTCGCTCGTTGAAGCGCTGATCCAGATCGGATCAGGCGTCAGGCGGGCGTCACGGTCACCGTTCCGCTTGCGGAGGCCGTGACCGTGCCCTTCGCTCCTGTCGCTGCGACCACGCCTGCAGGCTCGCCAGCAACGAGGTGCACCGGCACCGAGAGAACGGGGAGCACCTGCGGAAGCTCCGCGCCGAGCACCGTCGGCTGGCCACCGGTGACGAAGATGGTGCTGGTCCAGATCCCCTCGTCCCAGCCCGTAATGTCGGCCGGCTCCCACTGCATGCCCGCGCTCGCCCCGCTTGCGGCCATCTCGATCAGGGCGGCGACCCGGAATGCGGCCTGCTGTTGCGCCGTCCAGATCGTCGGGTCCGGTACGAGGTGGGACTCCATCCAGACGATCGGCAGCGAGGTCTCGGACGCCAGCCAGCTGTCGACCGCTGCGTACTTCTCCGTCGACGTGACGGGATCCGTGATCAGACCAGCATCGTTCGTGAAGGCGCGTCCGTCGACAGCGATGAAGTCGGCTCCGACCTTGTTGGCCAACCAGTAGGTGACCGCGCTCATGTCGGCCCGGTTGAGCGCTCCCCACGGTCCGCTCGGGTCACCTGCGGGAGGGGGCTTCGCATTCGACTTCATCGACATGTAGGGTCCGCCGATCTCGGCGTCCGGTCGGACCGCCTTGATCGCCGTGTAGACGTCGTTGTACAGCTGCGTGTACCCGGCAGCGTCCCAGGCTCGTGCCGCGGTGTTCCAGAATCCTTGAAACTCCTTCCAGACCACGAAGTACTTCACCTGGGGAAGCGCTTGGGCGACCGTCGCACACAGTGTTGCGAAGTCGGCGTAGTGCGAGGCCATCGGCGCCACGTTGAGCTGCGACCAGTCGGTCGTGCCGGCCACGCCGCCCTTCATCCAGTCGGGCGATGCCGAGAGTGTGACGATCGGAACGCCACCAGTTGACTGGACGAGGTTTACGCGTTTGATCACTCCTGCGAGTTGGAAGTTCCCGGGCGACGGCTCCGGGTTGCCGACTCCCCAGCCCATGATCGGCACGTCTTCGAGGGGCCCGCTCAGCGATCCCGCCACTTTGAAAGCTGCCGCATCGGACGGTCGTGTCGCGGCGAACGGATCACTCTGCGTGAGATCGAACCCATACGTGAACGTGCTCCCAGCACTGGTCAACGACACCTGTTGCGTGGTGGGAACTGTCGTCGCAGGGGGAACCCCGGACGGAATCGTCTGTGCCGGTGCGCTTCCGATCGATGCGGCCTGTGACGTCGGTATGCCGATGAGGAACAGCGCGAAGCAGCATGCGACCGTGACGAGTCCGATCGATGTGCCCGCCCTCGTCGGGTCGAGTCTCCTTCGCACTCCACTGGCAGACCGCGCACGTCGGCTCTGCCAGGACCTCCTCCGGTCCTCGCTCCTGCCCATATCCGGGTCATCGTCAACCCGGAGAGCTAACTAAAGGGGTGCGCCCCCGGGTATGCGAGCGGTTCTCCGCGCGCACGACATCGCCGCGATCGGCGAGTGTCGAGTCGGATCCCGGGCGATCGGCGGGGCCGCAGCGTAAGGCTCCTCACTCGACACGTGCTTGCTCCCTCTTGGCGGGCGCCGGAGGGTTCGAGAGATGCTCGAGGACGGGAGCGAGGTCCGATCGGAGCGCGTCGGCGGTCACCAGGGAGGTCGCGAGGACCACATCGGGCATTCCATCTGCTCGGACGGTCACGACGGTGACACCTGACCCACCGTCCGGTTCGGGCGCACCCTGTTCCGGTTGTTCCTCGACGTCGATATCGATCGCCGAGACACGCTCCCACGGCACCACCAGCAAGCTCCGCCAACCCCGAAGACACACGCCCCTCGGTCCGAAGTCGAGGACTTTCGAGAGGCGCGGCTGCCGTCGCCGTCGGCGTCGCCTGCCTTCGGCCTCCCAACCCGACCGGATGCGGACGCCGGCAACCGAGACGGCTCCCGACCGGCCGAAGGGACCGAAGACGCGACGATCGCGCCACCACTGCCCGGCATGAACTCCCACCTCGACGACGATGGCCTGCTCGAGCACCTGCTCTCGACGTTGCACTGCCGTCCGCAGCTTCCGACCGTTCGCATGCACGACAAAGGAGGTCTGGAAGGCCGGCTCGCCGATCGCCGCGATCGACACCTCGCACTGTCGCCTGCCGAGATCCGTCACCGTGATCTCCGACCGGAGCAGACCGCACGTCACCGCGCCACGAGGTCGGCGGAAGATGAGGCTCCACGTGGCGTCGGAGAGCTGGAACACTCCTTCGCGACCCGGGATCGTGAGGTCGGGTCCGCTCACCGTTGCAGACCGGTGGACCATCAGCCCGAGATCGCCGTGACGACCGGCTGCGGCAGCCATGGCTGCTTCGTGGAGCTGCTTCGATGGGCGCCCGAGATCCACGCCCAGTAGGTCCAGCTCACCGAGTGCTGCCGCGCGTAGCTGAGGAACGACGCCGTGTCGGCGACGTAGCTGGCATCCGGTTGGTTCTTGCCCACCTCCTGTACGCCGGCTCCGTCGAAGGCGTAGAACTCGCCGATGTAGAGCGGGACGTTCCAGCTCGCGCTCCGCTGCACGTTCGCGGCAAGCGCTTGGGAGGCGCTGTACGGCAGGACTGGTTGGCCGGTGCTCGGACCCGACCAATAGTCCTCGTGCAGGTGGATCGACAGGACGACATTGGGGACCGTAGGTAGCTGTGTCACCTGGTACATCGATGGGTCGTCGCGGTCCTCCACGATCACGAGTGCACGGGGATCGGCGGCGTGCATCGCCGGCGTCACCGCGTCGTAGAACTGGTTGAGATTGACGTTCTCGCAGTTCGGTTCGTTAATGGTGTCGAGGCCGATGACCGCCGAATTCTCCGCATAGTGTGACGCCAGGTAGGACCAGGCGGCCTCGAAGTCCCCCCACGCCGAGCCCGGCACTCCTGCTTCCGTCTTGTTCTCCAGGAACGCACATCGGGCACGGTTGAACGTCTCGTTTGCGGCATTCGGATTGAGCCAGCCCGGCATGCCGCTCCCGGGGCAGCCCGGACGGTGATTGGACGACGTCGTCGTGAAGGCGAAGCTCCAGGTCGACTGGTGCATGTCCAGGATGACGCCGATCTGCCGGGCCGCCAAGAGGCTGATCTCGTTGTCGAGGGCGGCGACGTAGGCCGTGTTCCACTGGTGGATCAATGTCCCGCCCGACCCCACCTGCGGGGCTGTCGGTTCGAGATTCGCCCATGCGATGGGCAGACGCACCGTGTGGAACCCGTAGTTTGCGATCTGATCGGCCTGTGCCGACGTCACCGTCTTCCAGCCGGAATTGCACGTTCCCGGTACATTGCTCCCGTCCGGGTTCGAGCTCTCCATCCCTGAGATGTTCAGACCTGTCAACTGCACTGCCGCACCGGATGCGTCGACGATCGAGGTTCCGGAGGTGTGGAGCCATCCGCTGTAGGCGGTCTGCTGCGAGCTCGGACTCTGCGACGTCGTGGCGGGCGGCGGCGACGTCGAGTTCGATACGGACGTCGATCCCGAGCGTTCGTACAGGAACGATCCGACCAATCCGGCGACCACGGCCGCGACCGCTACGACGATGACGATCCACCTCCTCCGAGCCATTCCGGCAGCCTATCGACACCGATCCCGACAATCGGGGCGCGGTCGACGCGCCTGTCATGGCTTCAGATTCGGATCGGAAACCGTCCGACACTCGGTCCCACGTCGCGTCCTGCCGAGCAGGGATGTCAGCTTGCCTCTTCGCTCAGCGCCGTCAGCGACGGCCAGTCCGCGCCCGACTCGCTCCGTTCGTAGGACGGGTGGACCCGGGCACGTCGAACGCCGCGCTTGCGCTCGACGTGGATGGTCCGGAGCACGCGGAGTCCGTCGGAGAAGGCATTGAGGTTGCTCGTGCCATATCGACGGGAGAGCTCGAAGCTCGGGACCTCGGCGACCCGCAATCCGGCCTTGGCGACGCGGATGTTGATCAGCGTCTCGACCTCGAAGCCGTCGCCCCACAGCATCACGCTGGGATCACAACTACCGGGTTCTCCCTCATCGAGGTCGATGACCGGCAGGCACTCGCGCCGGAAGGCGTTGTACCCGTAGCAGAGATCGGTGTAGCGGGTTCCGTAGAGGAGGTTGACGATCTTGTTCAGCCAGAAGTTGCCGCACTGGCGGAGCCTGCTGATGTCGCTGCTGCCGGCGCCGGCCATGAACCGCGACCCCTTGGCGAAGTCCGCACCTTCTTCCAACGCCTTGATGAACCGCGGTATCTCGGCCGGGTCGGTGGAGCCGTCCGCGTCGAGCATGACGATGAAATCACCCGTGGCTTCCGCGAACCCGCAGGCGAGCGCGTTTCCCTTTCCCTTCCGCGTCTGGCCGATGACTCGAACGTCCGGCCTGAGCTTCTGGGTGACCTTCACGGTGTCGTCGGTGGACCTACCGTCCACGAGGATGATCTCGTAGACCTTGCGCGGCAGCTTCGCCAGCACGTGCGGAAGGTTCCGCGCCTCGTTCTTCGCAGGGATCACCACCGTCACTGTCGGTTCGGGAGCTCCGCCTCCGACGGTGCGCTGGATTCTCCGATCAGCGTCACCAGCCCTCATTCCGACCTGCCCTCCATCTCGCCCGTTTGTCCGACCCCAACACGCGCCGAGAGCCCTTGGCCGATCCCGCCGTGACGGCGAGCCGCCAATCCGACACGCTGCTACTCTCGCGCGCTTCTCGCCGCCCCACAACCGAGACTCGAGCGTCCATCGGTGCGCCTCACCATCGTCGGTGCACGACGAAGGAATGTCGCAGCGGACACCGTGACTGCTGGTCCCGATCCAACGACGGAAACCGCACCAATTCCATCCGTGCTCGACGGTAGGCGGCGAATGTTGCGCCCTCGTGTCGAGCGGACCAACGCTGGGTGAACGGACGAGGTCTCCCCGCGCCTCGCCCGCGAGCATCGTTCAGCGACGCTGTGCCCTGTCCCGAACGCTCGATCGGGACGCGAGTACACCGTCGGCCATGGCGAGCAACGCCCCCGCGGCGAACTCCACGGGCATCCACTTTGGGGACTCGTTCTGCACCCAGCCGTGCACGCGCCCGACCAGTTCAGGGAATGGATCGACGCCGAAGAAGTGCAGGCATGGCTTGTCCAGGTCGAGAAGGACCGCGCCGCCGATCGCGGCGAGCGTCGCGGTCCGGGCGCCGCGCCCTGCCGCGGTCCCCGTCACGGCGACGGCAGCAAGTCCGAGCAGTCCGTCGCGCCGAGCGACCCGCAGGAAATGCTCGGGCCCCCCGGCAACGGTGAGGTCACATCCCCAGTGCGGAACGGCATCGAGCGCCAGGTGTGATGCCAACCCGGCGACGAACGCGACGACCGGCCGATCCGACAGTGCCCGCCCGATCAGCGCGCCCGACAGAACGTGGTTCGTGATGAACACTGTCCCACTCTTGCAGACGGATCACGCTGCGACGCACGCGCCACATCGGGCACGGCCGGTCGCGACGCGGCTGCAGTCAGCCTGCCTCTTCGGAGACGGTCGAAAGCACCGACCACGACTCGCCGGCGTCTCGCGGCATCGTCGAGTTCTGCGTGGCCGCCCGCCGAAGACCCCGATTGTGCTCGATCCTGATCGTCTGCAGCACCCGCAGGCCGTCCGAGAAGGCGTTGAGATTGCTCGAACCGTGAATGCGATTCCGCTCGAAGCTCGGCACCTCGAAGACCCGCAGTCCGGCCTTCGCGATCCGCACGTTGATCAACGTCTCGACCTCGAAGCCGTCCCCCCAGAGCATCGTCGAGGCGTCCACGTCGGGACGCGGCGCCGGGTCCAGCGCGATCGCCTCGAGGCAGCCGCGCCGGAATGCGTTGTAGCCGTAGCAGAGGTCGGTGTACCGAGTGCCATAGAGGAGGTTCACCAGTCGGTTCAGCCAGAAGTTGCCCCATTGGCGGAGCCGGCTGATGTCGGAGCTGCCTGCGCCTGGCATGAACCGGGACCCCTTCGCGAAGTCCGCGCCGTGCTTGAGCGCGTTCACGAACCGTGGGATCTCCGCGGGGTCGGTCGATCCGTCCGCGTCCAACATGACGACGAAGTCACCGGTCGATGCTGCGAACCCGCACGCCAGAGCGTTCCCCTTCCCCTTGCGGGTCTGGTCGATCACGATGATCTCGGGACACAGCTCACGGGCGACCTCGACGGTCGCATCGGTCGAACCTCCGTCCACGAGGATGATCTCGTGCAGGTCGTCCGGCAACGCCGGAAGGACGAGTGGGAGGTTGCGCGCCTCGTTCTTCGCCGGGATCACGACGCTGACCGTCGGTTCAGCCTTTGCAGGCTTCGACTTCCTCGACGACTCCCGGACGACGCGGAGCTTGCGGTCGAGCAGCGCGCTCTCCCGCCCGCGGCCCGAGGTGTTCATCGGCTCCAGACTGCTCATCGACCCTCTCCCTCCATCAGGCCCGTCGCGCGGACCTGCCCCGTTGCCCGATGACGATCGTGCACGCCGACCGCTCGCCTGCCCATCCGCTGTCCGACGTCGAAGCGACGCCATCGATTCGATGACTCCGATCGGAGATTCAAAGCTTCCAGCCCTCCGTGTCCTGCCCACATCCACTCGAGCCCCGCCGTTGGAACTTCCCGCATCACCCTGCCGATTTCGACGCCCCTCGTCTCCGTGACCCCTTGCAGCCGATCGACAGAAGCGGTGAGCGTTCTGTCGAATCTCCCACAGTGCTGCCAGAAGTCGCATCACCAATTCTGGGGAGATTGTGCCCGCCATCAGGAAACCCGCCGCCTGACGCGGCTCCGCCCCTCCGTCCGACGTTTCGGCCGATCACGCAGGGCGTCCTTCCGTCCACAATGCGTGAGATTTCGCCGGACGGTGGCGCTTGACCGACGATCGGCGGTCCGGGAGTATTACCCAGTATTTCAATGGACTTACTAGATTCCAGCGGGAAGGATGCCGTCGAGGTCCCCTGCAAGGTCGGATCCGCACTGTCGGGGGTAGGTAGCGGAGGGAGCACCGGCGAGCGCACCGGTGATCCCACGAGGACACGACGGGAGCGACGAATGCGCACCACCCAGACCGACACGCCCGGCCTCACCGGCGAGGAGCCCGTGCGAGACGGCCACTCGGCCCGCCTCGGTTTCTGCCACCGGTGCGGCTGGCACGACTTCGTGCACCGCGTCCGCCGCCGGCAGCGCCACGAGCAGAGCCCCAGCCGTCTCTACCGGTGGCTCTGCGACGAGTGTGCGGCCGATCTCGCCTCGGCGAAGCCGCAGCGCCGGCAGCGTGATCCCGCGACGACCGATCGGAAGCGCGCCCCTGGACGCGCCGTGGCCTGAACAGGCGCGTGTCAGACGAAGAGCTTTTCGAGGAGTGACGGCGGGTCCCAGCGGGCGGCGACGGCGTCGAGCGCCGCGGTCCCCTCCGGATCGGTGAGACGCGCCTGCAGGGTTTCGAGCTCGTCCGCCCCGAGGGCCAGCCCCGAGATCCCCCTGTACTCGGGGGACGCGAGCTCCCGCACCCACTCGACGACGAGCTCGTCCGGGTCCTCCCCCGGGAAGAGGTCGGCGATCGCAGCGCTGATCGCCCTGCGGTCGGGGAGGTTGACGATGAGTGCGAGGAAGAGACGGTGGCGCTGCTCGCGGAGGAGCCCGCGGCGCGCCAAGAGCCGGATCCGGCGTGTCTCCTCCGCGTACATCGGCTCGAGCAGCTCACCGAGCACGGCGTCGCGCGCTGGCCAGTCGCTCGACCAACGAGTCGAGCCCCGGTCCGGCACCGAAGCTGTAGGCCCAGTCGTCGCAGACCCGGAAGGCCGTCCAGAGGTCCTGACCGCCGACGACCTCGAGCGCGACCTCCCGCGCGCCGTCGGCGTCGAGCCGGTGGAGCGAGTGGAGGCCCCGCAACCGGATGGCCAACCGGTCGTCGGGGAAGAGCGCGTCCATCCCGATCCCCGGCAGCCGGTAGTCGTACTGCGGGAAGGGCAGGTTCGACCACGAGTTGCGCACCACGATCGTGACCGAGGGGCGCTCGAGGTGGAAGAGCGCGTGGATGAAGTCGAAGCCGGAGACGACGGGCCGAACGTCACCGACACGGAGGATCTCGGGCTCGATCATCGTGAGCTCGCCGGCGAGCAGATGCCCTTCCGCGAGGGTCTCGGCCGTGTCGTAGGTGTAGCGGACGTGCAGGCTCGAGCCGCAGAGCACCCGGAACGCGCCGTCGAAGCCGTGCTGATGGATGGAGGTCGTCCCCTCCATCCAGGTGAGGGCCTGGATCTCGAAGTCCTCGCCCTTGTACATCACCGCCGGCGGTTGGCCGAACTTGTCCCCCGACGGTCGCTGCTTGGGCAGTCCGGTCCCGGTCGCGAGGAGACCGAGCACCGTCTTCACCGTCAGGGAGTCGGGAACCGGGACGTCGAGGAGCGCCGTCTCCGCGAGCTCGGCGAGCTGGTCGGCGCGACGACCGGCAGCGGTCCACCGCTGGTCGACGAGTCGCCCGAGCGTCTCGAAGTACGCGAGCCCAACCTCCATGCATCCAAATTACTCCTCGCCTCGCGCGGAACGATCCGTCGTGACATGGCGCGCTGCGAACGACGAGGAGGCAGGCATGGAATGCCACCAGATGTGCGGAGGTCTCCGTTACAGTTTCCGCCCGAGCTGCCGATAGATCATCCGTGCTGCTCGAATCCGGCCAAGGACGCGCTCGACAGATGGACCACACGGAGGAGACCAACGGGTACCGCGCACGACACGGCACCTGCCACCGGTGCGGCTGGCGCGGCATGGTCTCGACGGTGCGCCGGCGGGAGCGCAAGCACCTTCCGAGTGGTCAGTCCTACGCCCGCATGTGCGACGACTGCCTGCAGGCGCTCAACGAGCCGCCCGTCGACGCCGATCCCGAGATCGCACCGGCACCGATCACGCTGCGCGTGGTCAAGCATCGCGTCGTCGCCTGACGCTCACCACGAGCTCACCCGGAGCTCATCCTGAGCTCACCCGTGTCGGAATGCGACCGTGGCGAGCACTGCACGATGGTCGCTCCCCGGTCCGTCCTCCGTCGAGACCGACGTGACCGCGACGCCCGAGCCGGTGAGCACGTGGTCGACGCGGGCGAGCGGCGGCACCGGCCCCGAATCCTCTGAGTAGGTCATCGAGAGCGCCTCGCCCCGCGCGGCCGCACCGTCGAGCAGCCCGTCATCGAGCAGCGCGCGGAAGCCGCGGTTCCCCCACGTCGCGTTGAAGTCGCCGACAACGAGCAGGCCGGCCGCACCACGACGCTTGAGCAGTGCACCGAGACGATCGAAGTCCGCCTGCCATTGGGAGAAGGAGACCGGGAGCGGCGCGATCGTGTGCACCACCCACAACGGCTGCGGTCCCGAGGGCAGCTGCACCGTCGTCTGGACGAGCAGCGGGCGCCGGTCGATCGAGACGACACTGGTCCGCAGGAGGGGGTAGCGCGACGCGAGGAAGAAGGACCAGGGGTCGCTCCGTTTGACCTGGTACCGGTAGGGCAACGAGGCGAGCGCACCGGAGTAGGTGAGCGCTTCCACGAGGTTGGGCGCGGCCTCCTGCATCGTGAGGACCTGCGGGTGGTACGCGGTGATCTCCGCCGCGTATCCCTGCATCGAGGGGTTGTGGACGTAGACGTTGGCATCGAAGACGCGAAGGCTGGGGGCGTGCGCGGTCCACGTCGGCACCGGTTCGGCCGCGAAGAGCTCGGGCGTGACGAAGACGATCTGCGCGACCACGACAAGGGACGCGACCGCGGCGAGGACGAACCGTCTGCCGACGAGTCCGACCACCGCGATCGGCCACGCGGGCAGATAGAGGACGAGCGTGATCGCGTCGAGAATGGCCAGCCAGGCGAGATCGTCCCACGCGACGATGCGCAGGACCGCGACGAGCGCGAGCGGCGCGACGACGACCCAGAGGACGACGGCGATCCCGGCCGGAAGCCGGCGGCGCGGTTTCGGGCGGTCGATCGCTCAGTACGGCCCGATGCGCTGATCGGGGCTGGTGTCGACCACGACATACCCGTTGATCGCGACGTGGGATGTCCACTGGCTGCCGTCCCACCAGCGGTAGTGGAACCTGCCGCTCGGATCGCGATGCCACGCCGGTGGCGACACGGGGTGTGCGGGCTGCTCTGTGGGTCGCACCTCTGTGGGTCGCACCTCTGTGGGTTGCCCTGTCGTGGGTTGCCCTGCCGCGGGTCGCCCTTCGTGCGATGTTGCTCCAGCGGGACCCGGTTCGCCCGCCCGCCCGGTCGGCTCCGGCGTGTTGGCCGGCCTCGGGTACGCGGGGAACTGATCGGCCACGCTCAGCGGGGCTTCGGGGTCGGGGCGTTGGTAGGAGTAGGTGCCCGGCATCGGCGGCGGCGGAGGCTGTCCGGCCCGGCGCACGGCGCTCGAGTGCGCGATCACGAAGAGCACGAGCCCGAGGAGAAGGGAGAGGAACCAGAAGAGTGCCCAGATCACCGACGGGAGTCCCCAGGGCGTCCGGCCCAGCGTCTTCCGGTCTCGCTCCGAGAGCCAGAAGCCGAGCGCCCCGAAGACGACCGAGAGAACCAGCAGGACGACCTGCTCCGTCCCGCTGAGATGGGTGAACACGGCGTCATCCTACGCCTTGCCTGTTCGCGTTCAGCTCATGGCGGGCGCTCGGCGCGCGGCGCCCCGCTCAGCTCATGGCGGCGATCGGATGCTTTCCGGGATAGGCGGCGAAGGTCGACAGGTGCTGGACGATCCCGCTCGTGAAGCTGTCGATGTAGGCGAGCTTCCGGATCATGTAGCTGTGCATCTCCTTGGGATCGAGGTAGAGGTTGTACAGCCGTCCGTGCGAGTACCTCTGGGTGACTCCGGTGAAGCCGCCGAGATTGAAGCAGTCGCGGTCGTCGTCGGACGAGGACGCGACCATGAACTTCCACTCCCCGACCCGTAGCCCCGAAAAGACGTTGGTGAGCCAGTAGTAGAGGTACTTGCGGTTCGAGACCCCGTCCGGATCGAGGAGGAAGGATGTCTGGTCGACCCCGTCGATGTACCGGTCGTCGGGGACCGCGTCTTCGGCTCCGGCGAGCGAGAGCACGGTGTTGAAGAGATCCATCTGGGAGAAGAGGCCATCCGTGGCACGGTCGGCGGGAACCATCCCGGGCCAGGTCACGATCGCGGGGACCCGCTGGCCGCCCTCCCAGGTGGAGCCCTTCGCGCTGCGAAACGGTGAGTAGGCCGCGTCCGGCCATGTCTCCATCTCGGGGCCGTTGTCGGAGGAGATGACGATGAGCGTGTCGTCCATCTGCCCAGTCGCCTCGAGCTCGGCCACCAGCCTTCCGACGATGTCGTCGAGCTCGATGATGGTGTCCTTGTACGGATGCTTCGCGGGTGACGAGCCGAGGAAGCGCTCGTGCGGGTAGTTGTCGAAGTGGGCGCCGCGCGTGCAGTGGTAGAGGAACCAGGGCGTGCGCTCGGTGGGCGCCGGCTCCGCCATGCGCCGGATGAAGTCGAGCGAGTACCCGGCCCACCGGTCGTCGAGCTGTGAGAGCACCGGGATCGTGACCTCCTCGACGTTCTCGGTCTCGCCGCCCCGGGTGGCGTGCACGAAGCAGCGGTTGAAGGGCAGGTTCTCCACCCACCTCGTCCGCTCTTCGCTGTAGACGATCTCGGGGAAGAAGTAGGGGTCGCGCCACTCCGTGTACATGTCCGACACCGAGAGGAAGCCGTAGAAGTCGTCGAAGCCCACGTGTTGCGGCTGCGATTCGACGTTCTCCCCCATGTGCCACTTGCCCACGGCCTGGGTGACGTACCCCGCGCCGGAGAGGAGCTGCGCGAGGGTGATCTCGCCGGCGAGCCCGCCCGGCTGGCCGTACATCGGCGGGCGGAGGAGCCCGTGCCGCATCGGCAGGCGCCCGGTCATCAGCGAAGCGCGGGACGGCGTGCACGACGGCTCCGAGTAGCACGAGGTCAGAAGCGTCCCGCGGCGCGCCAGCCGATCGATGTTGGGTGTCGGTGCCCCGACCGCCACGCCACCGCCGTAGCACCCGAAGTCGCCCCAGCCGACGTCGTCGAAGAGGACGAGCAGCACGTTGGGCCGCCGCCCGTCCCCCCGGAACGTCTCGAGCGCCGCCGCTGTGCGCGCCTCCTGGTCGGCGAGGACGAACCTCGGTTCGAGTCCGTCACGTCGACGCGTCGTCTCGGCAACCACTGGATCGTGAGCCATGTGTGGTCATCCCCCCGGAACTCGAAGCCGGGCCGATGCTAGCGAGGGACGATTCGGTCGGGCCGCGCACGCGTCTGCTCAGGCCGCGCCCGCTCTCCGAGGGTGTGCGGCTCCAGCTGTGGTCCGGCCGACGTCGACCCGGCACCATCTTGCTCGCAGCGGTTTCCCGCAGCAGACGACGCCTCAACCTCTGCCAGCCTCCTGATGAGGAACCTCCGCTCTCGGTCGTTTGCGACGAGGTCGAGCGCGGCCCGATACGCCCATGCCGCTTCCTCCATCCGCCCGATCCTGCGAAGCAGGTCCGCACGGGCCGCCGGTAGGAGGTGGTACTCGTGCCAGGTGCCCACCTCGATCGCCTCCAGGAGAGCCAGCCCGGCTTCGGGTGAGTCGCGCATCGCCACCGCAACTGCTCGATTGAGCCCGACCACCGGAGAGGGGGAGATCCTCTCCTGCCTCCCGCGACGGACCGCTGGGCCCCACATCATGCGGATCGGTCGAGCACCGAATGGGACGGCATTCAACCTGCAGTGCGATTGAGCCGATCCCATCAGGAAACCCTCGCGAAGGGCCGAGCCCTCCATGAACTCGATCCAGCAAGATCTACTCGACGGCGCACTTGGGGCGGACGCGGGACGAGACGCGTGGCGGTCCTTCTGGCTCACGCATATCCGTATCGGATTTGGCATCTTCCTGGCCGAGACGCTCGTCGTCTTGGGCTACCTCGCCCTCACGCCCCACGGTCCCCATCGTCCGATCCTGCGGGTGGTGGTGCTCGTCTGGCTCGTGCTGGCTCTGGCAGGAATCTCCCTCGCACCGATCGTTGCTTCGAAGCCTTGGTGCGCCACGTACTCGGTGACCTGGACGGCACTGTCGGCATTCGGAGTCGCCTTGGCCGCGATCCTGGACACAGGCACGAACAGCCCGCTTCTCCTTCTCCTCTTCCTTCCTTTGATCTTCGGAACGCTGATGTTCACCCCCCGAGCAGCGGCCATCTGTGGCATCGCCGCCTTGGCGTCTGTGGCGCTCGTGGCCCTGATCGATCGTGACGTTGCACACGCTCCCGGCCAGGCGTTCCTGCTCTATGCGGCACTTGCAGGCGCCGCAGCGCTCACCGTTGCCGCCGCGATCAATCGGACGCACATCGAAGAGCACGAGGCACGGTTGCAGACGGCTCTGGCGGAGATGGCGGCCGTTGACGAACTCACCGGCTGCGCTGTCCGGCGAGTACTGCGTCAAAGGACGGAAGAGGAGATCAACCGATCGGTACGCAGCGGCAGTGCTCTGAGTCTCCTGATGATCGACGTCGATTGCTTCAAGTCCGTGAACGACACCTACGGGCACGTCGTCGGCGATCGCGTGCTCACCGGCATCGGAGCGCTTCTCCGTCGAAGCGGGAGAGTCTTCGATCTGGTCGGCCGGATCGGGGGGACGAGTTCGCCATGCTCCTCCCAGATACCGACGTACCCGGTGCGGCACGATTCGCCGAGCGCATTCGTCGAGAGCTTCCCGGCGCAGTCGAGGTTCCCGTGACCCTCAGTATCGGGGTCAGTGGTCTCGATCGTTCGATGCCCGATGTTGAGCACCTGTTCGACGAGGCCGACTTCGCGCTCTATCAAGTGAAGAGAGCGGGGCGAGATGCCGTCGCGATCCGCAATCCGGGCGCTTCGCCGATTTCGACGTGAACGATCGTTGAAGCCTCATCGGAGTCCTTGCGCGGGCGCCCACGGATCTGGATCATCGACGGACCCTTGACCGCCGCGTCAGCACCGCCCACCGACCGTGGCGGATCACCCGTGTGACAACACATGGGGAGCTCGCGGGATGGGGTCGGAGTTCGATGGGCTTGGCAGTGTGCGCCAATTCCGATGATGTGAAGCCATCGTTCAGCCACCAAGGCGAATTGCCACCATGAAGACGCTCATGATCCTGGCCACCGTGACCCTCCTGCTGACTGCCTGCAGTTCCGCGGGAAGGGTGCACTTCCACTACATACCCAGCCCCACGCCGCACAAGGTGGTCATGATCCGCTGAACTCGGCCAAGTGCCCGCATCACCGGTTCGCGGGGCCGTTCGCGCAGTGACTTCGAATCATGGTGCCGTCTCTCACCAGCCAACGCCGAGCTCGATCGCCTTGTAACGAACGATCAGATACAATGCATGTGTGGCCGGCGTCGTGACAGCGAAGGTTTCCCATCGGGGGCAGACGAGCCTTCCCGCTGAACTCCGACACCGATGGGGCATTGCCGACGGCGGCGACGTTGCGTTCATCGACCTCGGGGATGCGGCACTTGTCCTGCCGGGAGGCCTGAAAGCAGCGAAGGCCGAGGTCCGGCGGGTATTGGCGGGCGGAGCGTACGCCGAGGGCCTTGCCGCCATCGACGACCCCGACCTTGCCCTCTAGGCCACTCCTGCTTGACGACCGGGCTCTCGTTGCACTTCTGGTCGGCGAACGACTCCCGATCGCCAGGGGAGCCCGACGCTACACAACGACCTACTTCTGGTTCCGAGCGTGCCGAGCAGTGGTCGTCGGTGCCGGCGGCCATCTGTCAGGGCCCTTCGAGCGGCTCGAACCGGTCCATCGGGCTGTGGCGCTGGAACGCATGTTGGCTCTGCCCGATGAGGTCGGGCTGCCCGATCCGAGACTCATTGTCCCGGTGATGGTCGACGTACAACGTCGGCACCCGGCTCTGAATGTCCTCAACACCGAAGCCGCCGCCGCCGCACTGTTGCTGGAGGCGAAAATGGTCCTCAGTTCTCCGACTGCCGGAGGTCAGCTCCAGGCGGTCCTACCGAACGAGGGCGTTGCTTTCCAGACGGTCGACCTCCCTTAGGCCGTGTCCGTCCCCATATCCGGTCGGCTGTCGGGGTGGACGAAGCCGTCGTGCCTTCCTCGTCGGTCTCGACGGTCCAGTTGCTCTCGTGGACGAAGCCGCGGCCGGGGCCGGGGAACTTCCCGCTTGGACGGGAAGAGGATCCCCTGCGGTGCGACCCTCAGCCGGTGGACAGCACGGTGATGAAGTCCCGGGTCCACCCGACCTCGCACTGGTCGGCCGGCCGGGTCTGACCAGGAACCCTCGCCACCAAGGGCGCGCCCGGGGTCGCCGCGGTGTCCAGCTGCAGGGTGCTGGGGTTGATGTCGAGCTCCATGGCCGTGACCGCCCCGGCACTCAGGAGGGCGCCGGACAGGTCCACCGGGAGGGAGTCAGCGGCCGCGGCGTACAGCAGGTTGCCGTGCGCGTCCTCACCGAGGGCGCTGCGTGGAACCCGGGGGACGTTGCCGAGGGTGTATCCCCAGTCCTGCCAGATGCCCACATCGGCGGCGGGCTGGCCACCCTGGATGAGCGGAGGGAGGTTCTGGCGGACGCTCGCCACCGGCTCGCCCGGGGTGGGGACGGTCGATCCCCACACGCCGATCCGGGCACTGCCGTTGGTGTCGATGACCAGACTGGCCTCACCGGCCTCGAGCGGGAGCAGCACCGTCCCGTCGGTCTCGACCCCGCCTGCTGCGGCGTTCGCCTTGAACCCCCCGTTGAAGCAGGCCAGCAGAGTGGGCTGCTCGGTGGCACTGACCGCAGGACCTGACTCCGGGCCCAGGGTCGCCCCGTTGGTGGGCGGCTCCTGGCTGCCGATGTGGAGGTCGTAGCTGACGTTGCCACGGAGGTAGCGGGCCACGGTGACCGGGATTCCGTCCGACTGGGTGAATACCCGTTCATCGATGGCCACGCCGTGTGGACCGGTGCTGAGCGTGGTCCATCCGGGCTGCTCCGCAGTGAGCGTGGTCGTGGTCGTCGGAGCAACGGTCGGGGCCGTCGACGTGGGACCGGAGGCCGACGCCGACGAGCAACTGCACAAGACCAACGCGGCACCTGCCGCTGTCACGAACGTGCGCCTGCCCCGCCGACGCCGGCTCACGGACCGAATCATGGGCACGCCACAGGGAGGCACGCGGACGAGGGGGTGGCGCCGAGGCGGTCCGGGAGGTCAGCCACCGGTGGCCGTCGAGGTCGTCGGGGTCGTCGGGGCCGTCGAGGTCGTCGGGGTCGCCGGGGTCGCCGGGGTCGGCGTCAGGTACTGCTCGACCGCGGTGGCGATGCCGTTGGCGATGATCTGCTGATCGGCCGGGTTGGCGGCGATCGAGCCCTCGAAGGGGTCGGTCAGGTACAACGGCTCGATGACCGCTCCGGGCATCTGGCTCGGCGTGGTCAGGAATCCGGCGAGCGGGGGCCCGATCAGCATGAGGTGGTCGTAGGAAGCGGCCAGGGCGGAGAGGCCCCCGGCAGAAGGATCGCCGACGGAGGAGCCGTATCCGGAATCGGGAAGCACGCCGTCGTCGGGGATCTGCCATCCCTGGGCGTCCATCGCCGACAGGACGTCACGCTGCAGCAGGACGGCCAGCCGCTCGTTGGCCGCGGCGAACGGCCGCGCCGTGTCGTAGAGCGTGATCGAGCCGGCGGTGCTGGACGTGGCACCGGCATCCATGTAGACGCCCACGAGTGCATCGGCGTGGGCGAGGTTGGCGCAGACGTCGCGGGCCGCCACGTCGTCGTGGACCCCGAGGACCGAAAGGTACTGTCCGGACATGTCCGCCGGGGTGAGCCGGACCACGGTGGTGTCCGAGGTGCGAGAGACCACGACCCGGTACCCCTGGGCCCGGAGGAGGCCGGCCGCACGCAGTTCGATGGCCAGGTCGACTGTCGACTCGTCGACGGCCTGTCCGGACTGGGTGGTTCCGACACCGCCGGGGTCCACTCCACCGTGACCGGCGTCGAGGAAGACCGTGCGGTGGTTGTCACCGTGCGTCGGGCTGAGGGCGACGCAGGCCCCGGTGGCCAGGTCCGCCGAGAGCGCCTGGGCACTGGGTGGTTTGGCCGGGGACCGTTGAAACACGGCGTCACCCAGCTGCGGTGACACGAAGACGAGCACGAACCATCCACCGGCGAGGAGGACGACCAGTGCGCCGATGCCCTTCCCTCGACGGAGGCTCACCGCAGCTGATGGTCGCAGCTGACGGACCGGTCCACGGGTAAACCGTAGGGAGGCACTCTGACGGGGGCATGACGCCCGGCCGGGCGCCTATGGGGTCTGGTGCGCGAGCGACACCCTCGCTCGCGCACCGTTCAACGGGAACCGGCCTTGGGGCCCATGTCCGAGGGATTGTCCGCCGGGCGTACGGATGCCTGAGGTGGAGTTGGCAACCTGCGGTGAAGCGCTGACGGTTCGGGTGCTCTCACTGGGGGGCCTCTCACAGGGGAGCCACAGGACACGCAGACGCGGCGCAAGTGACGTGTGCGATGGAGGCGCCTGCGCTCAATCCTGGACCGCCGATGCAGACTCCGGCTCCTGCGGAGATCAGCGGGCACACCTCGCCATCGGGACCTGCGCGGGTGCACCAGCGGGACCTGCGCGCGTGCACCAGTGTGCGCACCCGGCGACCCGCAGCACGGCGCTCGTCGCGGACCGGCTCCGGGTCGACGCGCCGTCGCCCGGTTCTGCCCCTCAGCCGCCGAGACGATCCGCGACGCGCTGCAACACCGTCGCGGCCTCGTCACCGAGATCCGCGAGAGCCGAACCGGCATCGCCGTCCGAGCCCATCATCGATCGTGGATCGGCGATCGACACCACCGTGCGACCCTCACCCGCGTCCTCGAGCACGACGTTGCAGGGCAGCACCGAGCGCGAGGGACGGATCCAGCTCGAGTGCACGATGGGCGAAGCTCGGGTTGCACGCTCCGAGGATCTTGAGCGGCGGCCGATGGACGCCGAGCTTCGCTTCGAGTGTCGCGGCCACGTCGATCTCCGTCAGGACACCGAACCCCTGTCCGGCGAGCGCCTCACGGACCGCCGACTCGGCCTCGGGCAATGGCAGGTCGACCGTGCACTCGATCGCGTTCACGACGCCACGCCCTCCTGCTCGCGGACCGCCCGACGGACCTCGTCCATGTCGAGCGCCTTGATCGCACGGATCAGCTCCTCGAGCGACGCCGCCGGCAACGCGCCCGCCTGTGCGAACACGGGGATCTGCTCCCGGAAGGCCATCACCGTGGGGATCGACATGATCCCGAACCTCGCGGCCACCGCCTGCTCCGCCTCGGTGTCGACCTTGCCGAAGACGACGTCGGGGTGCTCGGCGGCCGCGGCCTCGTAGACCGGGGCGAACGCCCGGCAGGGCCCGCACCAGCTGGCCCAGAAGTCGACCAGCACGACGTCGTTCGCCGCCACGGTCTCCTCGAAGTTCTCCTCGTGCAACCGGACGGTCGACATCGGCACCTTCCTCCCGGCCTTCTCGGCCTACTCAGCCCCTTGCGAATCGCCCGTTGCGAATCCCGTGAGGACGCCTTCCTCAACCACAATACCCCCTGGGGTATTCCCGTGAGACCAACCACCATCTCGAGCACGGCATCCCGGGCCTGTCCATGGCAACCAGGCCCGGCAGAGGCCGTCGGACCAATCAGGTCGACGACAGGACCCGTATCGAGAGCACTCTGGCGGCGGTCTTCGGGGTCGGTGTGGTCGAGTCGGTCAGGGTGACCGTGAACTTCGTGGCGCCCGGAGCCGTCGGCACGCCGGTGATGGTCCCGGTCGAGGCGTCGAGGGACAGCCCCGGTGGAAGCGTGCCGGTCGTCACCGCCCAGCTATAGGGCGTGGTACCGCCGGTGGCCGCGAGGGTTGCCGAGTAGGCCAGCCCGACCGTGCCGGCGGGCAAGCTTCTCGTCGTCACCGACAGCGGCAGGGCAAGACCCCCGGTGTCGTAGGCGCCGATGTCACAACCCCGGGTCGCCGCACGACGGGCATGCCCGCGCTGGTCGCGGTCGTTGACCGGGGACGCCTCGCAGTCGGCCGCGCCGCCGGCCCCGATGGCCGGGCTGCCCGAGAGCAGTGCGAGCGTCTCGGTCGGCCCGCCGTTGTGCCCCAGGGCCCCGAGCACCGGGTCGATGGCACTGGTGGCGGTGCCCACCAGGTCGCCGGCGAACCCGTTGACGAAGCCGCACCCGAAGTCGGCGATGGTGGCGTCGATGCCGATCAGGTTGTGCCCGCCGTCTTGGAGGGGGCCGGAGCTGCCCGCGGTCCTGCAGTCAGGGGTGACGCCGGGGTGGCTCACATTGTTGGAGGCCACGATGGTGTCGGCCATGGTGAGGGTCGAGGTGCCCAGGAGCTCGATGCCTCCGGTGCCGGTGATGGACCCCGTGTTGCCGGAGATGGTGGAGTCGCGAACCGTGAGGCCGAAGTCGTTGGCGGAGATGGCGCCGACGCTCAGCCCGGTGTTGCCGGTGATGGTGCTGTTGACCACCGTCGCCGCCGACGCCGGGGCGTTGGCCGACGAGCTCAGGACGAGCGCGCCGCCCTGGTCGGTCGTGACCGCGGTGTTGTTCGCCAGGGTCGAGTCGTAGACGGTGAGGTCGGCGGCGGTTCCCGACGGCGGCAGGTCGGCGACGGCCCCATAGACCGGACCCCCGTCGCCGGTGTTCAGGTTCTCGGCGTCGGTCACCGAGACGTGGGCAAGGGTGAGCGAGCCCGACCCCGCCAGGATCCCCCCGTTGGTGGTCGCAGTGGACTGACCGAGCCCGCCGTCCACGGCGAGATCCTCGATGGTCACCGTGGTCGCGTCGGCCACGGTGATCTCATTGAGACCGGTGGTGAAGGGGCCCGTCACGACCGTGCTGGGGCCAGCGCCACGGAGGACCACGTCGTCGGAGATGGTGAACCCCCCGGCGAAGGTGCCCGGACCCACGCTGATCGTGTCGCCGCTCACCGAGCACGAGAGCGCGGCGGCGATCGTGGCCAGGCCGTTCGACGCGCTGTTCGACGCGCAGCTCCCGGTGCCACCGGAGGTCACGTAGTCGGTGGCGAGCGTCTGCGTCGCTGAGCCCCCGGTGTCGTAGGCGCCGATGTCACAACCCCGGGTCGCCGCACGACGGGCATGCCCGCGCTGGTCGCGGTCGTTGACCGGGGACGCCTCGCAGTCGGCCGCGCCGCCGGCCCCGATGGCCGGGCTGCCCGAGAGCAGTGCGAGCGTCTCGGTCGGCCCGCCGTTGTGCCCCAGGGCCCCGAGCACCGGGTCGATGGCACTGGTGGCGGTGCCCACCAGGTCGCCGGCGAACCCGTTGACGAAGCCGCACCCGAAGTCGGCGATGGTGGCGTCGATGCCGATCAGGTTGTGCCCGCCGTCTTGGAGGGGGCCGGAGCTGCCCGCGGTCCTGCAGTCAGGGGTGACGCCGGGGTGGCTCACATTGTTGGAGGCCACGATGGTGTCGGCCATGGTGAGGGTCGAGGTGCCCAGGAGCTCGATGCCTCCGGTGCCGGTGATGGACCCCGTGTTGCCGGAGATGGTGGAGTCGCGAACCGTGAGGCCGAAGTCGTTGGCGGAGATGGCGCCGACGCTCAGCCCGGTGTTGCCGGTGATGGTGCTGTTGACCACCGTCGCCGCCGACGCCGGGGCGTTGGCCGACGAGCTCAGGACGAGCGCGCCGCCCTGGTCGGTCGTGACCGCGGTGTTGTTCGCCAGGGTCGAGTCGTAGACGGTGAGGTCGGCGGCGGTTCCCGACGGCGGCAGGTCGGCGACGGCCCCATAGACCGGACCCCCGTCGCCGGTGTTCAGGTTCTCGGCGTCGGTCACCGAGACGTGGGCAAGGGTGAGCGAGCCCGACCCCGCCAGGATCCCCCCGTTGGTGGTCGCAGTGGACTGACCGAGCCCGCCGTCCACGGCGAGATCCTCGATGGTCACCGTGGTCGCGTCGGCCACGGTGATCTCGTTGAGACCGGTGGTGAAGGGGCCCGTCACGACCGTGCTGGGGCCAGCGCCACGGAGGACCACGTCGTCGGAGATGGTGAACCCCCCGGCGAAGGTGCCCGGACCCACGCTGATCGTGTCGCCGCTCACCGAGCACGAGAGCGCGGCGGCGATCGTGGCCAGGCCGTTCGACGCGCTGTTCGACGCGCAGCTCCCGGTGCCACCGGAGGTCACGTAGTCGGTGGATCCGGCGGCACCGGCCGGGCTCTCCGTGACGAGGCACACACCGGTCAGTGTCAGTGCCATGGCAGAGCACACGGCGACGAAGGTCGCCACCCGGCTTCGCCAGCCTCGGGGGCGATGGTCGTGCTGGTGGCCGGTGAAGAGACCGGTGAAGATCGGCTCGTCAGCTCGGAGGTTGTGCTCAGGCGGTGTCGGGCGCATCGGTGCTCTCCGTTTCAGTCTCGGGCCCGGTGGCCCGGGCCATGGCCCCCCGAAACTCCTCGAGGGCGCCGATCAGCTGGACGTAGCCCTCGAAGCGTCTCGGGGGCAGACCGTCGCCGTACAACGACCCGCTCGGGTGATCGTGATGCCGGTCGATTTCGAGGGTCAGGCGGTGGACGTCCATCACGGTGATCATCCGCTCCGATCGGTCGCCGCACATCCGCAAGCACCACGGACAGCACTACGGACATCGGGATGGGCACGCTCTACGCTGGGGCGATGTGGGCGGCGCTGCCGTGAACCTGCTCGAGCGCGAGGAAGAGCTGATGCGCCTCGAGACGCTCCTGACCGCAACCGGACAGGGCACCGGAGTAGCGGCCGTCATCGAAGGAGCACCCGGGATCGGGAAGAGCGCCCTCATCGAGGCTGCCCGCCAGCGTGCCGAGTCCAAGGGCTTCGAGGTCCTCATGGCTCGTGGCTCGGTGCTCGAGCGCGACCACCCCTTCGGGGTCGCGGACCAACTCCTCGGCTCCCGTCGGACCGACGGCGGCCTGGCCAGCTCTTCGACCGGCGAAGCTCCGTTCCAAGCCCTCGAACAACGATTCCAGACCCTGGCCGGACGGGCAGCTCGAAAACCTCTGCTGGTCTGCGTCGACGACGCGCAGTGGTCCGACGCAGAGTCGCTGCGCCTGGTCCACTACCTGTGTCGGCGCGTCGAGGTGCTCCGCGCGCTGGTGTTGCTCGGCACGCGCCCTCACGAGGCTGGGGAGCGGCGCGAGCTGCTCGCAATGATCGCCGCCGAAGCCATCGTGGTGCACCCCAAACCCCTCAGCACGGAGGCGGTCGCCTCACTCCTCGAGGCCGGTCTGGAGATACGCCCGGACCCGACGTTTGCCGCTGCCTGCTCCGAGGTCAGCGGGGGCAATCCCTTCCTGCTCACCGAGCTGGTGCTCACCGCCCGAGGCGAGGGTCTCGAGCCGTCCAGGGCGCATGCGGAGCGGGTTCGCCAGATGACGCCGGAGGGCGTGATCCGCGCCGTGCTGGTGCGCATGGGCCAGCTGCCCGACGACGCCCGCAAGCTGGCGGCAGCCATGGCTGTCCTCGGTGGCAACGCGCAGCTCCGAGAGGCGGCCTCGCTCGTCGACCTCGATCCCTCGGCTGCAACCCGAGCCGCCGGCCTCCTCACCCGGGCAAACGTGATCGTCGGCGTCGATCCCCTCGAGTTCGTCCACCCCCTCGTGCAGAACGCCGTCTACGCCGATCTCGGCCTCAGTGATCGCCAAACCCTCCACGTCCGGGCGGCGCACCTCCTCGACACCCAGCCGGCCCGCCCGCTCGAACGGGTCGCGGCGCAGCTGTCGGCTCTGATCCCCGCAGGCGATCCGTGGGTCGCCGAGCGGTTGACGGCCGCCGGGAACTCCGCCATCGCATCGGGTGCGTGTGATGCGGCGGCTTCCTATCTGCGCCGCGCGTTGGCCGAACCTCCGCCCGCGTCCGAGCGACCCGACCTGCTCGTCGCGCTTGCGCACGCCGAGACCTCGGCTGGGGCTCCCGAGGCTGTCGAGCACCTCCACGAGGCGCTCGCGCTCATCCGAGACTTCGCAGAACGAGCCAGGGTCCGCCAGTCGCTCGGGCGACTGCGATTCTTGAGAGGCGAGTTCGCGGCCGCCGGGGAGATGGTACGTCTCGCACTCGACGATCTCGATGCCGGCGACGCCTCAGCACGCACGACGACCCTCGGACGGCGGCTCCTTGCGGACTACCTCGCGGTCGCGCTCTTCTGGCCCCGGCTGCGGCCCGAGGATGACCCGCGGGTGTTGGAGCTCGTCGCCGAGGTGGAGACCGGGGTCCTCCCGACTGAGCCCCAGCTGTGTGCCCAGGTGGCGGGGGCAATGGCGCTCCGTGGGATGCCGCCGGCGTTGGTGCGCGAAGTGGCGGAAACGGCGATGAGGCACGGGCCCGCGGAGGACGAGACGGCCCAGGGATTCGCCCGTGCGATGCTCTCGGCGGCGCTCATCTTGATCGGCGAGTACGACCTCGCGTCGACCGTTTCCGAAAGCGCGGCCCAGCGCGCGGCAGGAGACCGGGTCGATGGTGGCGCGGGCTCAGGCCTCCCAGGCACTGGCAAATGTCCGCTGGCACCAGGGCCGCCTTCTCGATGCCGTGCGACTTGCCGAGACTGCTTGCGAGGTGAGCCACCTGGGCTGGAATTTCTTCAGCACCCTCGCGGTGCCCACGCTCGCCTTCGCGGAGCTGCTCCGGGGTCGTCATGAGGCTGCTCACGCAGCGGTCCGGCTGGGCGAACAGCTCGGAGCCGACCGGCCCGAGCACGCTCTCGTGCTCTTTGCCCGCGGCCGCCTCGCCATGGCGGAGGAGGCTCCCGGTCAGGCCCTCTCCGACTTCCAGGCAGCTGGCCGCTACGACCTGGAGAGTCACGGGATGGAGCATCCGACCTGGCTACCATGGCGCCCCTTTGCCGCGCTCGCGGCGCACGCTGCCGGCGACCGTTCTCTCGCGCACGAGCTTGCCGAGAGCGGGCTCGCGCTTGCTCGACCGCTCGGCACGGCGCGCCCCATCGGGCACGCGCTGTGCGCCGCTGGACAGGTCGTCGGTGGCGAAGAAGGCCTGACGATGCTGGTGGAGGCTGTCGGGGTGTTGGAGGAGTCGCAGTCGACGCTCGAATACGCCAACGCCCTCGTCACACTCGGCACCGCATTGCGCAGGCGTGGGCTGGCATCAGACGCGCGCCTCCGTCTCCAGGCGGGTCAGAGGATCGCCCATCTCTGCGGTGCCGCCCCGCTCGTCGAGCGGGCCCGCGAGGAGCTGTTGGCCACGGGAGCCCATCCCCGCAAAGTCCTGCGCGGCGAAGGCCAGCCAGCTCACGCCGACCGAGCGACGGGTCGCCGCCCTGGCAGCAGCGGGCTCGAGCAACCGTGACATCGCCGAGGAGCTCGTCATGGGGACCCGGACGGTGGAGGCCCACCTGGCACGCGCGTACGCCAAATTCGGCATTCGCTCTCGTCGCCAGCTGGCCGGGGCACTGGAGTCCGAAGTGGAGGACGAAGACGGAACGTGACGCCGGTCCTTCGTCCGGGGCCGCAGAGCCGCGCCGGTTCGAGGAGTGATGAGCTCATCGTGTGATGAGCTCGTCGTTTCGTCGCCTTCGCGGTCACCGGGACGGCGACCGCGGGCACGGCCGGTTCACTTCGTCGACGAGGCGGCAGTCCACCTTGATCGCCCGGCTGGGGACCATCCACTTCTTGATGGCAACGACCGAGCGGAATGGGTACCTCTCCGGCTCTTCATCGGATTGAACGGCTGAGCAAGGCAGACATCTCCGAGCCACGACGAGGCCGGGCACGTTCGGTCGTGGAATTCGAGTGGGGACGGAGGGGGTCGAACCCTCACTGGGGGCGGTTTAAGCGCCCTGCCTCTGCCAATTGGGCTACGTCCCCGTGCGTCAGGCGCTCTCCGTGTCCCCGGCGCCATCCCGTCCGCGCGCCTGGGCGAAGCGACGGGTCAGCACACCCCGGCCCTTCCCTCGGACAGACGTTCCCACGGTCACCAGCCGACCTCAGGTGACCGGCTCGGCGGAGAGGAAGGCCGACACGATCTCGAGCTCCTCGTTGCGCGGACCTTCCACCACGCGTGCGACGTCGCGAACAGCACTCACACCGTCCTCCCGCATCCACGGTCCCAGCACCGTCGTCGGCCTGCGCTCGGGATGCCACGGCGCCCACTCCCCGCCGGGGTGACCGTTGCGGGCGAACGAGAGCCATGCACGCCGGATCTCCGCGGAGAGCGCGAACGCGTCCTCGCCCGCACCCGAAAAGGTCTGGACCATCGGGTGGTGCACCGTCCCGAACACGAACGGCAGCTCGAGGGCATGACACGAGCCGAGGATCCCGTCGAACGCGGGCGACTCCCAGGTGAAGAGGTAGCAGAAGGTGCCCACGCCGGGTCGGCCGCCCCGTGGTGCGCGTCGGCCATGCGGATGGTCGGATGCCGGAAGAGGTACTCGGTCGCGATCGCCGACCAGAGGTCGCGGGGCGCGACGAGCTCGCCGCGGGCGGTTCGGGCGCCGGTGAAGTCGGCGATCAGGGTCTCGACGGAGGGCACGTCGGGCGAGACACGCCGCATCCAGCGGCGCAGGCCCTCGTCGTCGAGCGAGAGGAGCGCGGGGCTCCCGAGCAGGAAGAAGGCCGACTCGTCGCGGGTCGTGCCGATGAGGAGCGGGATGCCGGCGGCGGCACCGGCCGCGACCGAGTCCGCAGGCGGCGTCGCGACGAGACCGCCGTCGACGACCGGCTTGAGGAGGAGGCCGGAGTTGTCGGTCGCGCTCCCGATCTGGCCGACCTCGGTGACCGCGGCGACGAGCCGGTCGGCGGGGACCTGTTCGAGCGCCTCTCGGGTGACCGGGACGCCAAGGTGCGCGGCGAGCCGTTCCGCGGTGGCCGCGGCGTCCTCGGCCGTCGCGGTGTACGGGGGGCCGCTCTGGACGATCGCGCGGTGGTAGAGCCCGCGGGCGGCATCGACACCGAGAAGCGTCGAGACGCTCATCCCCCCGGCCGACTCGCCGAAGATCGTCACGTTCCCGGGATCACCGCCGAACGCCGCGATGTTGTCGCGCACCCACCAGAGCGCGGCGACCTGGTCGGCGATCCCCCAGTTGCCGGTCCCGGTCCACGGACGACCGTCGAGCCAGGTCTGGCCCGGGTCGGCGAGCGCGGGGTGCGCGAGGAAGCCGAGCATCCCGAGGCGGTAGTTGACGGTGACGACGACCACGTCGCCTTCGCGGGCGAGCATCCCGCCCCGGTAGAGGCCGCCCGAGCCGGAGCCGGTCACGAACGAGCCGCCGTGGATCCAGACCATGACCGGTCGGCGGCCCCCGTCCGGGGCGGGGGTCCAGATGTTGAGGTTGAGGCAGTCCTCGCCGAGCTCCTCGGGATCACCGCCCAGGGTCAGGTCGACCATGCTCGGGGCCTGGGGGGCGACCGGTCCGAAGCGGGTGCCGTCACGGACGCCCTCCCACGGCTCGACCGCTCCAGGAGGACGCCACCGCCGGCCGCCCACTGGCGCCGCCGCGTAGGGGATCCCCGAGAACGACCAGACACCGTGCCGCTCCATCCCCCGGATCCGACCGCCGGTGACGTCGACGATCGCACCGGTGCTCTCCGGGCCGGGCACCTCGTTCATCCTCGTGACCTCCAGTTCCGGGCCGATCGTGCCGATACCACCCTCATCGCGACGACCCCGCCCCCCGGTGCCGCGCGGCACGGACCGATCATGGCACCGCCTCCGCGGTGCCGGGCGGTCCCGCCGGAGCCGGTCGGCGGCCCGAGCAGCCCGAGCAGCCCGAGCAGCCCGAGCAGCCCGAGCAGCCCGAACAGATGACGACCAGCGAATTCAAGCATGACCCCCTTGGAACCCGCAGACGAAGGCAGTAGCGTGACCGGGTCGTTGCCGTGCGGACCCGGCCTCGGACGTCGAGTCGGCCTGCCCGTGGGCGGCGACGGATCGCCATCGTGACCCGGTTCTCCTCCCCCACCCGCTCCGGCCGTGCCGCGTCCGACCACCGTCGCGCCGCGATCGCAGGCCTCGCCGCGACCGCCGTCCTCCTGCTGTCCGTCGGCTCCGGGACGTCCGCCGTCGCCGGGGCGGCCCCGGCGACCGGCTCCGGGTCGTCCTCGACCGGGTCGACCACCACCTCGTCGGTGCCGTCGCAGGACCAGATCAGCTCCACCGAGTCACAGGTCGTCGCCGTCGAGGCGCAGATCTCCCAGGAGCAGAAGGTCCTCGACCAGACCGACGAGCAGTACAACCAGGCGGAGGTGCAGCTCACCGCGACCCAGGCATCGCTGCAGGCGACGACCACCGCGATCCAGGCGGCGCGGGCGAAGCTCGCGACGGAGCGCGCGCAGCTCCGGCTCGACGCCGTGCGCGCCTACACCAACGACACGTCGTCCAACGCCGTGGCACAGCTGTTCGCCGCGCCGACGAGCGCCGACCAGGTGCGTGCGCTCTACGCGAAGCTCGGGGTCGGCAACATCGTGGCCGACGTCGCGAAGGTGCAGGCCGGCCAGCGCACGCTCGCCGGCACCGAGTCGAAGCTCCTCGCCGAGCAGCAGGCCGAGACGACCCAGCTCGCCGCCGAGAACCAGGCGCGCCAGGCGGCGTCTGCAGCTGCGGCGAGCTCCGAGGCGACCCTTGCCCAGGTGAAGGGCCAGCTCGCCCAACAGATCGCGCAGCAGGCCGCGGCACAGGCGGCCGCGGCGGCACAGGCGGCGGCCTCGGCCACCAATGCGTCGGCGAAGCAGGCGGCCGCGGCCGCGGCGTCGCAGGCCGCGCAGGTCGCGAGCACCGTGAGCGGCGGGAGCGCCGCGGCGTCCAGCGCGACGGACGCCGCGAACCAGGCCGCGGGCGCAGGCTCCGGCGGCCCGGTGTCGAGCGGCGGGAGCCCCGAGGCGGCCGGCCTCGCGGCGGTGCACGGTGCGATGCAGTACCTCGGGGTGCCCTACGTGTGGGGCGGTGCGAGCTCGGCCGGGGTCGACTGCTCGGGCCTCACCCTGCTCGCCTGGTCGCAGGCGGGCGTCTCGTTGCCGCACTCGGCCGCCGACCAGTACGCGGACTCCCAGCACGTGAGCCTCTCGGCGCTCGAGCCGGGCGACCTCCTCTTCTACGACCTCGACGGCACCGGCATCGACCACGTGGTCATGTACGTCGGCCCGACGCTCGACGGCCGGCCGACCGCGTACGGCAACGACACCATCATCCAGGCGGCGCACACCGGCACGGTCGTGACCTTCGACCCGCTGTGGTACTACGGGCTCGTCGGGGCGGGACGCCCGTAGCTCCCGGCGACCGGCAGCCGGCGTCCCGTTCCGAGCACGCGGCGCTCCCGGCGCCCCGCGCAAGGAACGCAGCGCACCCGGCGCCCCGGGCGGGGACCGCCCGCCTATCGTCGGCAGCCGATCCCATGGCACCCCGCCTCTCCATCGTCGTCCCCGCCTACAACGAGGCGCACCGTCTCGGCGAGGGCATGCGGCGCTTCGGCGCCGCGGTCGCATCCGGTGCGGTCGACCTCGAGCAGACCGAGCTCGTCGTCGTCGACGACGGCAGCACCGACGGCACCGCCGCGACGGCGAGCGCGCTCCTCGAGGGCCTCCCCCACCACCGCGTCGTGCGCCACGACCTCAACCGTGGCAAGGGGGCGGCCGTCCGCACCGGCATCGCGCTCGCCCGGGGTGCGGCGACCGCCTACATGGACGCCGACATGGCGATCGACCCGCAGGCGATACCGCTCCTCGAGGCGGGGCTCGGCGGCCACGACGTCGCCATCGGCTCGCGCGCACTGCCGGACTCGATGGTCGAGAGCGCCTACGCGCTCCGCGCGCTCATGGGCCGTCTCTTCAACCGCCTCGTGACGTCGGGCACCGGGCTCCGCCTCCTCGACACCCAGTGCGGCTTCAAGGCGTTCCGCACGCCCGCTGCACGACTCCTCTTCCACCTCGTCCGGATCGACCGGTTCGCGTTCGACGTCGAGCTCCTTGCACGGGCACGCCGACTCGGGCTGCTCGTCACCGAGGTCCCCGTCCACTGGAAGCACGTCCCGGGAAGCACCGTGCACCCGCTCCACGACTCCCTCACGATGCTGGCCGACGTCTACCGCTCACGGCTCGGGCTCATCCCGACCCCGCCGGTCCCGACGGTGACCGTCCGGGAGCGCGACGGGAGCCGGCCCCGCCGCGAGCTCGCAGACGAGGTCTCCGCCGTCGTCGCGGACACGACCGGTTCGACGCCGCTTCCGGTCGTCGCGCACGGCACCGCCGTCTCGGTCCTGCTCCCCCTCGTCGAGCCCGACGACGCGGGCACGGTGCACGCGGCCCTCCGAGCTGAGCTCGATCCGCTCGTCGTGTCACGGCACACCACGACCTTCGAGGAGCTGGTCGCGCTCGGCCCCCTCACCGGTCGCCTCGGCGGCCCGATCTGACGGCACCGCACCCGAGGACGGCGGGCCTCCGGGTGCGGTGCCGGGTGACGCGCCGTTCCTCAGCGGGGGCGCGACCGCCCGGCAGTACCATGCAGGGGTGAGCCCCGAGCGACCGGACGGTCGGCAACCCGGACCGGAGACCGGACCGGACGCGCGCCCGGGCCACCCGACCGATCAGGAGCTCATCGACGCCGTGGCCCAGGTCGGCACCCGGTCGGCCGCGGCGTCGTCGTTCGCCGGTGGAAACGGCAGGGCGGAGGGCGCGACGGTCTCGCTGCTGCCGGTCGCCGCGCCGAACGCCGGCGGGCCGCCCGACCCGCGCCGGTCCGACGTGGACGAGTGGGGCCGCTCGGAGCGGATGCGCTCCCTGGTCCGGCGCCTGTACGAACCCACCTACCGCCACTGGTTCCGGGTCGAGTGGGAGGGGCTCGAGAAGATCCCCACCGAGGGCGGTGCGCTGCTCATCGCCAACCACGCGGGGGCGATCCCGTCGGACGCGCCGGCGATCATGCACGGCATCGAGTCCGAGCTCGGCCGGCCGGTCTACGGGCTGGCCGACTTCTTCTTCCGGACCATCCCGGTCGTCGGGACCCTCTGGTCTCGCACGGGCGGCGTCCCGGCCCACCCCGACAACGCCTACCGGATCCTCCACGACCAGCAGCAGCTGGCACTCGTCTTTCCGGAGGGGACGAAGGCGACCTCCAAGACGTACTCGGACCGCTACCGCCTGCGACGCTTCGGGCGGGGCGGGTTCGTCGAGATCGCGATGCGGGCCGGGGTGCCGGTCATCCCGATCGCGGTGGTCGGCGCCGAGGAGTCGATGCCGATCCTCTTCCGCATGGGCCGGCTGGCCCGCATGCTCAACCTCCCGTACTTTCCGGTCACCGTCAACGCGCTCATGCTCGGGCCGATCGGCTACGTGACCTACTTCCCCGTCAAGATGAAGATGCGCGTCCTCGACCCGATCACCTTCGACGTCGAGCCGGAGCAGGAGCGCTACTCGCGGAGCCTGCTCATCGACGAGGCCGAGAAGGTCCGCTCGCGGCTGCAGGACGCGCTCCACGACATGTTGCGCGAGCGCCGCAGCGTCTGGTTCGGCTGAGCACGTGGGACGGCGCGTCCTCATCACCGGGCTCGACACCTTCTGGGGCGGGCGGATGGCACAGGCCCTCGAGGCGGATCCCGACGTCGAGATGCTCCTCGGCCTCGGCACGAGCGATCCGAAGGTCCCGCTCGAACGGACCGAGTTCGTCCGGTCGGACCAGAAGTACTCGATCCTCCACCGCATCGTGCGCGCGACCCAGGTCGACACCGTGGTCCACACCTTTCTGGTGACCAACTCGACCACCGTTCCGCCGCGGGCGCTGCACGAGGTCAACGTCATCGGCACGCTCAACCTGCTCGCGGCCGCGGGGTCGAAGGGCTCGTCGGTCCGGCAGGTGGTCATCAAGTCGTCGACCCACGTCTACGGCGCCGCGGAGACCGATCCCGCGTGGTTCGACGAGGGGACCGCTCGGACCAGCCCGGTCCGCACCCGCCTCGAGCGGTCCCTCCTCGAGGTCGAGAACATCGTCCGCGACTTCAGCGAGGACAACCCGCACCTCACGGTCACCGTGCTCCGGTTCGCCAACGTGCTCGGGACCGACATCATCACGCCGATCAGCGTCGACCTCCGGCGGCGGCTCCTCCCCTGCGTCGCGGGGTTCGATCCGCTCGTGCAGTTCGTCGAGGAGGACGACGTGGTCAGGGCCCTGCAGTTCGTGACCGACCGGCGCCTGCCGGGCGTCTACAACGTCGCGGGCGCCGGCAAGCTCCCCTGGAGCGAGGTCGCCTCGATCGGTGGGGCCTACCTCCTGCCGCTGCTCCCGATCCGGCCGAGGTTGCTCGCCGCGCCCATGGTGCGGCTCGGGCTCGTCCAGTTCCCGCCGGAGATGGAGGGACTGGTCAAGTACGGGCGCGGGGTCGACACGTCGAGATTGCGCGAGGCCGGCTTCGAGTACCGCTACACGAGCGCCGGCACGGTCGAGAACTTCGCCAAGGCCAACAACCTGCGGCGCGCGACGCGCTCGATCGGGATCCGACTACCGCTACGAGCAGGACCTCGAGCACTTCTTCCGGCACTCCCCGTCGGTCGTGCGCGGCTTCGACGGCTGATCCGGCCGGCCCGACGGACCCGGTCACCCGGAATCCGGAGCCTCAGGACTCCTTGAGCCAGAAGGCCCGGAGCTCGCGGCCGCGCGCCGTCCACTCCTCGTAGGTCATCGCGTAGCGGACGTGGTCCTCCCACTCGCCGTTGATCTCGAGGAAGCCGAGGGCGACGCCCTCGCTGCGCAGGCCGAGCTTCTCGACCACCCGGCGGCTCGAGGCATTGCGCGGGATGATCGCCACCTCGATGCGGTGGAGGCGGAGCGTCTCGAACGCGAACTGCAGCACGACGACCACCGCCTCGGGGACGAGGCCCAGGCCGGCGAGGTCCTGGTCGATCCAGTAGCCGATCGTGCCGTTCTGGAAGGGGCCGCGCTGGATGGACGAGAGGGTGATCTCGCCCGCGAACCGGTCCTCGAGGAAGACCCCGAACCCGAACCCGGTCCCGAGCTGGCGCTCCCGCTCGCGCATCCCGCAGCGGGCGGCGAAGCTCGCGGCGTCCTCGGGGGCGAAGGGGGCGCCCTTCGACCGGGGCTCCCACGGCACCAGCCACGACCGGCATCGGGTCCGCACCGCGAGCCACGAGTCGTAGTCGGCGTCCACCAGGGTGGCCAGCCGGATGCGCCAGCCGTGGAGCTCGAGCGAGCGGACGACCTTGGGGCTCTGCGACCGCAGGCCGTGGCTCATCGCGACGTCGCTGCGCCGTGTGATCCGGCGTCCCGTACCGGAAGTTCGTGCCACCCCGTCAGCTCCGATCCCCGAGCCCACCTCCACCGAGGGGGACTCCCCCAACGTGCTCCCACCCGTGCATGGTAGGTCAGCGGAATCGTCCACCGAAAGCTGCCGACAGTCGGGGTTCCGCCTCAACGCCTGTCCGTAAGGGCCGGTCGATCTACGACCCCGAAGGCACTTGAACTCCGACCTGCCGAGGATCGATCCTCTCCGCCGGTGTCACCGCGTCAAGGAGTCCTGCATGGACCACGGTGAACGGTACGTGTTGCGCATTCAGAGCTGCTGTGAAGTTGGCTTCAGGGTCGTAGCCAACCTCGACATTGGTGGTCCCGAACTGATGCAAGGCGGTGTTCAGCTGGCCGCCCGGTACGAAGAGCCAGGCCGGTCGGGGGCGCGACCGGACTGAGCTGTACATCGCCAATGAACGAACCAAGTCCCATGGTCCAGGTGTAAACGTGAGCTGGTTTCCCGAAATGAAGTCGACTTTGTATGCAACCCAGTAGTTGGCGTACCCGTAGCTGATGCCGTTCGCCCGCAACGCCCTTACCGCCGCGACCGTCGGTTCATTCGGATCCACCCCGAACATCCGGATGCCACCAACTCCGCCAGACATTGTTGCAACCTCTGAGCGCCAGAAGCCGAGTCCTGCTGCGACCATGCTTGTCGCCACGACAACCAGGATCACTGGCCGCGCCCAATACCTGCCCACACCGCGCTTCGATGTAGCAGCATGCCGGAAGCGATGTCGGGTCGGTTTGGCCAAGTCCTGGAACACGTCAAGTCCTGTTGGAACGACGAGGGCTATGAAGATCGGTAGGTACTCCGCGTACCTACCGTCAGACCAAGCAGACGCGAGTGGATTCACTGCGTACAGGAACGGAAACGTAAACAAGCCAACCGCGATCGCCCTCGTCGGTCCTGGCCTTGTCAATGAGGCACCTGCGCATGAGGCAACAAGAGCGATCACGATCACGGATAGCGCTCCCTGCGCTACGCCGGGAATGATCGGATCGCCAGACCGAACCTGATGGAGCCCCAACTGCATCGGCAAGACATCCACGAAGAACACTCGGAGGTGGCTGAAGTACCCGCCGTGACCCGATTGGGCGACAGCTTCCGTGTTCAGTGAATTCAGAATCCGTTCGTGAGGTTTGCCCAAATCCAGGGCATCGCGCCGATCATCGCGGCAATCAGCATCAATGCAATTCTCACCACCCATCCGCGGGCACCCACCGAATTCCATGTCCGGTGCACTCCGCCAACCAGGATCCACAGGAGTGGGATCAAGAAGAATGCGAACTCGGGCGATGCCCACCAGCCGATACCCACGACGGCGCCAAGAGCAACGAAGCTCAAACGACCGCGCCGACCGTCAACAGCGCGCAACACGAGGAGGAGGGACAAAACCCCGGCAACCATCGCTACATTCCTGAAGCCGTATTCAATCGTGTTGGTCGAACCGAGAAGTGGCGTCGTCCAGACTATGGCCCCGGCACACCCGGCGAGCCACTTGTCGTCGACAAGGTGGCACGCAACCCGCCAGGTCAGGAGTGACGCAATCCCGGTCAAGATGACAGGCGTCAGGGTGAGCGACAACGCACTGCTCCCACCGACAGCGAACATCGCAGCGACGATGTAGGACTCAACGCCTCCATAGGCTTGGCCCCAATAGAAGGCGTCGAAGTGGCCGTGCATCGCAGCGTTGGCCATCAGCCCGACGACCGCTTGGTCGGAATTGAACGCGATGCGGTTGATCATCCAGACCCGAGCGGTCACACCTGCGAGCGCGCAGAGTGCAATAAATACTCCGCATGCCACTGGCCATCGAGCCCCGCCCTGTTGCTCTTGCCCAACGACGGAATCCTCGATCTGGGCCACCCCGGATCCTCGCATCCCTGGATCAAGGTCAACCACGGCACGGAGGCGGCGATGTGAATCGGAGAGGTGGCGCTGTCGACCTCACGGCGGATGGCAGTGTCGTGTGGAACGGTCTCGAGCCGATCGCCGAGGATATGCTTCCCGCCGTATCGAAGCCGCTCACGCCTGGATTCGGGCTTTCCAGCGTCAATGGGGAGGATATGCGCTGACCATCGACGCACCAGCCGAATCGCCGAGCGCAGCCAAGGCCGCGTCCAGACAAGAGCTCCGACGCGCCACACGGATACGAAGGGTCCATCTTCTCGCTGCGAGCACAGTGCTCGCTGTGCTCGGCACAGCTTGGATCGCGATGCTCTTTCTCATCCGAGCCCAGGGTGTCGTCCTCATAGGAGACGAGCCTCACTATCTGATCGAGTCGATCTCGATCGGCCGATTCCACACGTTGAACATGAATCCAGGTTATGTGTATGCGGTCACGCATCACAGCGTCTACCCCTGGACGGCGACGCCGGGACCTCATCTCGCGGCGATCATCGGCCAAGCCATCTGGCGGCACCAGCTCTACCTGCCGTTCCATGCGATCGGCTTGTCCGTACTCCTCGTCATCCCGATGCTCTTCTCGACGACCACGGCAGTCGTCACCCTGATTGTGATCCTCGCCGTCCTCGCCACTGGTTTGACCTTTCTCGTCGGTGAGGTGAGCGGCGAGACATCGCCGTGGCGGATGCTCGTGGCCGGGCTCTACCTGGCACCCGCGTTCATACTCGCGACAGACCAGGTCTTCCCGGACACGATTACCGGATTCCTGATGGCGATCGTCATCGCCACGTGCGCGCTCATCGAGGTGAGGCGCCGCTGCACGTGGATCGACGTCTCCATCGTTTCGACCTGCCTCGTCGCGCTCCCCTGGCTCGATCAGAAGAACGTCTTCTTTCCGATTCCCCTGCTCGTGGCATTCATGGTCGTCAGATCTCGAGCACACAGCCCCTCACGATCCTTGCGATTCGTCGTCCTTCCAGTCCTCGCGAGCCTCATCGCCCTCTTGGCCCTCAATTTCTACGAGTTCGGCGACCTCCTCGGAGGGTCTCAGCGCATCGAGCTCATCAGCGGCAACACCATGATCCGGGCGGCCGCGCTCCTCTTCGACCGCCGGCAAGGTCTGTTCGTCCAACTTCCGATTGCGCTGCTCGGCGTGGCAGGTATCTGGAGCTGGCGGAAGCGGATCCCGGTTTCAACAGCGATCGCTTCTTTCATCGTGGTAGTCACGATCTACGGAAATGCAACCCAACCCGACAGTTTCGGGGGTACAGCTTCGTCGGACGCTTCGGCTGGCCGGTCCTTCCGATACTTCTGGCATTCGCCGGTCTCTATCTCATCGATCTATGGCGTGTTCGCAACTTCGCGACGATCGTATTGGCGGCCATTGCATTCACGTTGTTCGCCTTCCAATTCGTCCTCATCCTGCGACGAGAGCACAACTACTACAACGTAACCGGCTGGGACCCACTGACGTACGCCGGATGGTGGGGTGGATTGGACCCGTCACCGATCCTGGGGTACATCGGGCGATCGGCCCTCAGTGAGGCGCGAAATTTCTGGGGCCTCGTCTGTCTCGTGTTCGCGAGCGGATCGATTATCTACTGCCTCAGCACCGGTTGCTCCACCGCCCGGCTCGACTGAATGCGGCTGTCGTGGCAGTGCTAATTGGAGGTGTCATCGTCTCCTATCCGATTGCTGCATCTTCCGCTCAGATACGTCCGCTCTTCTCCCCGCCCGGGCGATTCGTGCCCGTTATGCCCGTGCGTATCTGTGACACGAGGTCGGGCGATCCGTCTCGACTCGTCGGGAGCGCGGCCCAGTGCAGCAACGGTACGGATGGTCGGACGATCAGTAGCGGATCGGAACAGCTGGTCGACGTGGCCGGACGCTTCAGTGTCCCTGTAGACAATGTCACTGCGGTTGTCGTCAACGTGACCGCTGTCAACGCGACTGCCAGTGGCTTCCTGACGGTCTTTCCCGGCGATCAATCACCACCCATCGCTCAGACCATGCCCGTAGCGCCCGATCGGCCGACGTCGAATCTCGTCCAGGTGGGACTCGGAACGAATGGGACAATCGGCATCTATGCATCGGTTCGTACCGACTTCACCATCGACCTCGAGGGCTACCTGACGGCGGGATCCTCCACGCCCGGAAGCCTCTTCCGTCCGCTTTCGGTCCCGGATCGGATCTGCGACACGCGGGGTGGGGTGCACAATGGACCCTTCGGCAGGGGTTTCGTCTGTGTCAGTACGCCATCCATCGGTGGTTCGGAGGTTACGGTGGGACCAGGTCAACCCCTGACGATCAACGTGAACGTCAACCGCCATCTGCCCACATCCGGCGTGACGGCCGTGGTTGCCGACCTGACTGTCCTCGACCCACGCGCAGCTGGCTACTTGACGATCGGGTCAGCAGGCGTCCCGCCGACGAATGCATCACATCTCACGTTCGTCGCGGGCCAGACCGCGACGAACCGTGCGTTCGTGTCGCCGAGTGCGTCGGGATTCATCACGCTGTACGCAACGGCACCGACCGATATTGTCGTGGATCTGTCGGGGTACTTCGTCTCACAGGGAATGGGGGGATCCGTCTTCACTCCAGAGATCACGCCTGTGCGGATCTGCGACACGCGTGGCTCGAATCCTTCGGATCTGAGCTACGGCTCGACGCAGTGCAACCGCAACACCTCGCCCGGTGGTCCCGACCGACTCCTGGCGCCGGGCGCTCACGTGAACCTGCATGTGGACGGCCTCGGTTACGTTCCCGTCGGAGCGACGGGGGTCGAGCTCAACGTCCAGGCGGTACCGCCTGCTCCGTCGACGGCGTTGGCCTCGGGTGCATCGGCGTCAGTTGACCCGTCTTCCATCCCGCCGCTCGGAGGCTTCGCAACCGGAACTATCATTTCCGGCCTCGGGCCGAACGGAACGGTAACGATCGCCAATGTCTCTTCCGGTCCCGTCGACGTCGTCGTCGACGTACTCGGCTGGTACTCGCGGTAGTCGCAGGTACCTCACGGTCTTGCTCCTGCTCCATCAATGCACGACGCAGGCAGCCTCCGATGGGCCCGTCCTGAAGGGTTCCGTTACGTCGACGGCGCCAGCGAGTGCGCCTCTCTCCGATTTCGGCCGGCCCGCTTGGCCATCATGTAGATCTCGACGTGGTCCGCGACCACACGATCCCAGCGGAGGCGCCGAGCCCGACGGGCCGATCGGTCTGTCAGATCTTGCCGGAGACCCGAATCATGGAGCACCCGATCGATGGCGTCCGCGATCCCATTGGGTTCGAGAGGGTCGACTGCCAGGACCGCGTCCCGTGCATCGGCGAAGATCGGCTCGTCCGTGACGATGATCGGTCGCTCGAGCGGAAGGATGAAGCGAAGTGCGGCGCTCGATGATTCACCCGTGTTCTGGTACGGGAGGACGATTGCATCAGCGCCACGCAAAACCGTCCGCGCCGTCTCGTCCGGCAAGTAGTCCGTGATCAACAGCACCTGCTCGGAAAGTCCGCGACGGTCGACTTCGTCTCGCAGGAGCTCCTCGTACTCCTTCGACTCGACGTTCGGATATCGAGCACAGAGCGCGATCAGGAGAACGTCGGGATTCGTGGCACGCAGCGCGTCGATGGCCTCGATGAGCTTATGGGTTCCCTTGTGCGGGAGGAGGAATCCGAACGTCCCAACGATCGGTCGACGGCCGAGCTGCAACGCCTCCCTCGCCTCGACGGAAGAGGCGGTCGGGGAAGCTCCGCACCGATGGGTATGACCGACACGTTGGTCGCGACGTCCATCGCCGCGAGGTAGTCCGCGTCCGACTGTTGGTGAACGATGATCCGGTCGACGCGCTGCAAGGTCGAGGCGATCTGCCGCACCGAGAGCAGCTCCCCGCGATCGTCGTAGTCGAGAGTCCGGTGCATGGTCACGACGACGCCTCGACGCCCAAGCTCGCGCTCAATAAACGTCGCCATCCGGTCGAATTCGAAGAAGCCGAAATTGAACTGTACGTGCACGACATCGGCACTCGAGACGACGAGCGCGTCCTCTAGCGCTTCGAGCTCGGGCTCCCACCTGTTCTTCCAGGTCCGCACAACCCCCATTTCCGCAAGGGGATCGAGCAACTCCACGTCGACGTCGGCGAAGATCTCGAATTCGACCTTGCTTCCGCAGTGGCCGACGAGATAGCGGGAGTTCTCGGCAATGCCGCACCGTGAGTTCCATGTGGTGACCATCGCGACGCGGGTCGGGGACAGACCCTCGTCGAGATCGTCGATGAACTCCTCCCAGCGGTTCACAGCCGCGTCCCATGAGTACTGGGTCGCGATCAGTTCCTTTGCGCGCGCTGTTCGCTCCTTGACCACGGGATTGCCGGGATCCTGCGCGATCCGCTCCATCTCCTGCCGCAATCGTTCGCCATCCGGCTCGGCCCAGACGGAGTCCGGGATGTCGAAATGGGTCTGCGCAGACTCGAGCGTGAAAGGGATCGTGATAGCGGTCTCGTCGTTGACGAAATCCGCCAGGCCTGAGTAGCTCACGCTGATGACTGGGACCCCGGCGGCCATCGCTTCGGCGACCGGCAGACCGAACCCCTCACCTCTTGCCGGATGGACGTAGCAGTCCGCCAGGCCGTACAGGGCGGCGAGCTCTGAGTCGCCGAGGTCTCGGTCGATCCACCGGACGTCCGGTGGATTGGCATGGTTTGCGCGCAGGCGGTCCAGCAAATCGGCTACTTCATTGTGCGGATTCGGAAAGGTCTTGAGCACAAGGCTCACGTCGTCGGCGCCGTCGAACGCACCGAAGTAAGCGTCGAGAAGCACGTCGACGCCCTTTCGGGGAAATGCCGAGCTGATGTGCAGGAAGGTGAAGCCGCGAAGGTCGGCGATCTCCGGTGCGTCAGTCGTGACGTGCGGGTCCGGGGTCTCGACGCCGTTGCCGACGACGCGAATCGGGATGGTCACGCCGGAGTCCCGCAGGACGTCCCGCACGAAGGTCGACATCGCGCCGATGCCGTCGAGGTAGCGATTGAAGTCCTTCGCCATCGCCTCCGGAATACGGCTCTCCTCCCAGCCGAAGTACTCGCACGTAATTCCGCCAGGCGTGTCGATGACACGCGGCGGCCACATCTGCCGGATCACGACGTCCGGGAACGGCACCGATCGGGACCGCCGGTACAGGGCGGAGGCGTCGGGGAACCTTTCGAGATCCTTCCGCGGGGCACGTAGTCGCCGGGCCCTTCGGTCGCATAGATCGAGAGCTCGCGATCGGATCTTCCGGCCAGCCCCAGGGCGAGCTTTCGATTCATCATCGCGAGGCTGTAGCTCGTCTCGAACGGACCCTGGATCTGCACCTCGAGGGGCGTCAATTCCCCAGCGGCGCGCTTGACGACGCGTTGCAACAATGCGTCGACATCGAACCTCCCGATCTGTTCGATCCGAGCCGACTGCCGGGCCACGAGGCGGTCGCGCAGCACCGGATCCGACAGCACCGACTGCACCGTCGCCGCTACGAAGGTCGGGTCTTTCTGGCGGAGCAGGATACCGGCGCCGCCCATCGTCTCCGGAATTGCCGTCGCGCCAAACGCCACGACCGGGACGTTCGCAGCCATCGCCTCGAGCAGCGGCACGCCGAATCCCTCGTGCTCGCTCATCGAGACGAAGACGCTCGCTCCGGCGTAGGCGGCGGCGAGCTGGCGGTCGGAGACCTTCCCCAGCAGCACCACTCGATCAGCGATGCCCAGGCGCTCGGCGCACTCACTCACGAACGACGAGTACTCCTCATCAGACGTGTCCCCGATCAGCAGCAGGCGAGCCCGAGGGTCGAAATGGCGAGCGTAGATCGCGAAGGCCGCGACCAGTTCATGTTGGCACTTGTTTCCGACCAACCTGCCGACGAACAGCCAGTCGGTGGAATCGCGGTGAGCCGTACTCGCCGTGCGACGGAAACCGGAGAAGTCGACCCGGACCGGAAGTACGTCGACCCGCCGGAATCCTGCGGCGAGCATCTCGCGTCGATTGAAATTCGAGGCCGCGACCCCGGCAGACGACCGCAGTGCAAGGAGCCCGAGCTGCTCTCGCCCCAGTCGGATATACCGGCGCACCGTTTCGTCACGAAAATATTCCTCCGGCGTGACGTTGTGGTACACCGTGACGATCGGATTCGGAAGGCCGATCACGTCGTCGAACGCGTCGTGTCCGATCGAGTGGTGCGTGAAGAGCAGCTCGTCCCTCGATCCCTGGTAGCCGTGGATCGAAGTGATGCGGCCTTGCAGTGCCGCAGGGATGTGCTCCGCGAAGATCTCCGACTCGAAACCCAGGTTTCGAAAGTGCTGCCGCAGCGAGAGCATCTGGTTGGTGATCGCATCGCCGACGGCAGTCCCAGAGTGGAACTGGTGGATCGCGCCGAACGTCTTCACTTCGTCGCGACGATCACGTAATCCTGGAAGCCGAAGACGCTCTTGAGCAGCTCGCTCACCGCGTCACCGACTGGACCGTCCGGAAGGTCCTCACCGATGGTGAGCGCCGGATGAGGGGACCGCTCCTCGAGCTGCACTTGGCTGAACCCGACCTGCTCGCAGATGAATCGGAGGGTCTCGGGATGGACCGGCCGTACGTGGGACGTGTCTGCATAGAAGTGATTGCCAAGGGCGAAAGAGCTTCGTGGGTTGATGGTCTCCATGACCAGCACGCCCCCGACCCGGAGCGTGCGGTAGGCGAGCCTCACCAGCTGCTCCATCTCGGGCGTGATCAAATGCTCGACGACCTGCGCGGAGAAGATGCCTTTCAACGTGTCCGCTTCCACTTGCGACAGGAAGTGGATGCCGTCGTCTACGACCGCGGGAAGGCCTTTCTCGCGGCAGATTGCGACCATACCTTCGTCGAGATCGACGCCCGTGATCTCGTGTCCTTCTCGGGCGAGCAGGATGAGCATCTCGCCTCGACCGCATCCGATGTCGATGACGCGGCCGGGATCCTCGGGGGGCGGGAACAGCGAGAGGTACCGCTCCTGTGCCTTTGCCACCTCGGAGACGTCACCTCGGAAGTGATCTTCGAAGCTCGAGTAGTCGATCTCCGCGCCTGTGGATCCGATCGCACCCAACCGGTCCAGTAGTCCGTGCACTTCCTTCGTGAGGGGCTTGACATCGTCGTGCATCGCGACGCCTTGCAAGAAGCCTTCGTGCCTGGTCACCTCGCCGTGGATATCGCTGACCTCACCGTGATATCGGTTGACAGCTTCGCGGAGGGCGACGAATTGCAGGCGCAAGCGTGCATTCTGCTGTCGCATCTCATCGAGCTGTGCGTCGATTCGGTAGAAGGAGTTGTAGGCCAACGAGGCGAACTCGATTGCCTGAGCGTTCCACTGTTGCTGCTGGACCCAACGAGGTTCGATGTACCAGCTGGTCAGCTTCCGCACGATGCGTTTGGCCATCGCCCCGATCCGCCCGCGGACGCCGGTTGCACCGTCCAGGTCCGGCGGGTGCATCTGTCCGTGCGCAACGCGCATCAGGTGGATGGGGAGATCCATCGGTGGCGGTTGGGCGTTTCCGGCCTGGGACGCGACGCCAGCACCCGGCGCGGTTGTCCCCCCACCGTCGATCGTCCGCATGAGCTGCTCCACCCTCTGGATCAGCGAATCTGCGGATACGACCTGCCCGTCAACGTCCAGCATTGCCCTCCACGGCTCCAGGGAACGGCCTCACCTGCCGACCGGGCGAGCATATCTTGGGCGGCGCGGCAACCCGTCGACAGGCCGCACTGTGCCAGGGCGGAGACGGGGCGCCTGGCTAAGCTCTCGAAGTGCCATCGCCAGGTGCCGCCAAACGTCTGGAACCCGACGCTCGTCAACCCGGCGTCCGCACCACCTGATCATGACCTCAGCGACGTTGGCGGCCACCGCACCACCGGTTCGCGGGCACGTGCTCGAATTCGACCGCGGCGGACCATGGCCTTCGTGGGGTCGCTTGGTCCTTCGTATCGGCGGGATGACCGTCCTGCTCGTCTGGCTCGTCGGGCTCGTCGCGTTCTCGACGGTCCTCTACCGACGGAACATTCTCACCGCCGACTTCGCGACCTACAACCAGGCATGGACGCTCATCGGACAGGGTCACCTCAATCCCTTCGACACCATCTACGCGGGCTATCCCTTCGTCCGGAGCGATCTCGAGCTGATCATTTGGCCGCTGGCCCTGATCCATCTCGTCTTCCCACATCCGATCGTGCTGCTCTGGTTACAAGATCTGGCGGTCGCGGCCAGTGGGTTCGTCGTCTTCCTCTGGATTGTGGACTATCTCGAAGCGCGCAAGGTGCGGTGGTCGGTCAGCGTCGGTGTCGCGCTTGCGGTCCTGGCGGTCCTCGTGGCGAACCCCGGCGTCTATCAGACGCTCCTCTACGACTTCCATCTCGAACCGATCTCCACAGTGTTCGTGCTGCTGGCAGGTCGCGACCTCTGGTGGGGCCGAAATCGACGGGCTTGGCTCTGGGTTGCGTTCGCCCTCTTGTGCGGTTCCTTTGCGGCGATCACTCTCGTCGGATTGGGATTCTCCGCGATCCTCGCCGGGTCCTCGTCGCGTCGAGTCGGCATCCTCATCATCGGGGCAGCCCTCGGCTGGCTCGCTCTGATCTCGCTCAGCGGCACGAATGCGGGCTCCGGTCTCGACTTCTACGCCTACCTCGCCGGTCGCCAGACACTTCCCCACTCGGCAGGGGTCCTCTTGATCGCCGGCGGGATCCTGGCCCACCCTTCGCGAGTCATCAACATGCTGCACGAACGCCTCCATTACATCTGGGTCTTGCTCAAGCCGGTCGGTGTGATCGGTATGGCATCTGCGTGGGGATTCGGCGTGCCATTCGTGGTGCTCGTGACCAACGCGTTGAACTCGCAGTACGGCTTCATCTTCCAGGCGTTCCAGAATTCCGCCGTGTTCCCGTTCGTCCTCCTCGGCACCGTCATGGTCCTCACGTGGATCGCCCAGCGATTTCGCTTGGGTTGGATTCCGGCCGGGAGCGTCGCTGCAGCCGTGGCCGTGCTCGCACTGACGTACGGGCTCTCCACCTCACCCGGCAATATCCGCTGGGCGGTCGATCGAGTGAGCCCGCCTCAGGCGGCGCAGCTCAGCAAGGCCCTGACCCTGCTCCCGCCGCACGCGGAAGTCATCGCCACGATCGGCATCATGGGGCGGTTCGCAGGCCGGACCTCGATCTACTGGTTCACCCCGGGCGGAACGATCCCGGTGAAGAGTCGACCGGTGGTCTTCGTCTTCGACCCGGCAAACGAGAACACGATCCCCCAGGCGGTCCCGAGCGACGACATTGCTGCTGAGAGCTACGTCCAGAACCACCTGCATGCATCGGTCCTGATCGACACCGGTGGCGTCGGCGCCTATCTCTGGCAGCCACCACCGGGAACGATCAGCGTCACCTTCCCGAAGAGAACGACCGGCTGAACACCCATCCGTGCGCGCGGGCGGTTCGTCCGAGCGCGTGTCGCCGCCGATCAATCGGCGACGCCACTACGCGCTGGTGAGCTGGCTCGCCACGAGCCCGTCGAGGATGTCCGCCTCCGACACCAGGCACTCGTCGAGCCCGAAGCGCGCCATCACGACCGTAAGGATCAGCGCGCCCCCCACGATCACGTCCTCGCGTCCGGGGACCATGCCGGCGCGGTCGAGCCGCGCCGCGGCCCGCTCCGACGCGAGCGTCTCGTACCAGCTCTCGACGTCGGCGGCGGTCATGACCGAGTGATGGACCCGGTCGCGGTCGTAGGCGGCGAGCCCGATCCGGAGCGCGGCGAGGGTGGTGATCGTGCCGGCGAGGCCGACCAGCCGGTGGGCCGCGAGCAGGCGCGGGTGGGCGGCGATCGCCTCGTCGACCGCGGCGCCGACCGCGTCCTCGGCCGACCGGAGCTCCGCGGCCGAGGGTGGATCGGTGGTGAAGAACCGTTCGGTGATCCGTACACACCCGATCTGCATCGAGACGACGGCGAGGTCGGCGTCGTCCGGCCCCGAGCCGGCGACGAGCTCCGTCGAGCCCCCGCCGATGTCGAGGACGAGGAACGGGCCCTCCGCGGGGTCGAGCTCGGCGACCGCTCCGGCGAGCGAGAGGCGCCCTTCGGCGATACCGGTGAGGAGCTCGGGCCGGAAGCCCGTGACCTCGTTGGCCGAGGCGAGGAAGGTGGCGCCGTTGGCAGCGTCACGGGCGGCGGAGGTCGCCACGACCCGGCCACGACGGACCCCGAAGCGGTCCATGACCTGGCGGTACTCCCGCAGCACGGCGAGCGTCCGCTCGATGGCCTCGTCGGTGAGCGCGCCGGTCGCGTCGACGCCCTCACCGAGCCGCGTGATCCGCATCAGTCGCTCGAGGGGTGCTCCCTTCGCGTCGGCGACGAGGAGCCGCGTCGAGTTCGTCCCGCAGTCGATTGCGGCGACCGGCCCGTCTCCATGCATGCACTCTTGCTACCACGGCACTGCGCGAACGGCACTGCGCGAACGGCATCCGGACACCACCCGGGCACCACCCGAGCGCCAGCGAGGTGTCAGGCGGGATGCAGCCCGATCTGCGTCGCGGTCCAGGCACCGACGGGGTCGTCGCTCCCCGCGAGCCACGACGCCAGATGCGCGTGGAGGCATTTGACCCCCTGCCTCGTCCCACCCACGCCGCCTGTTGGACGAGGGCCCGTGTGCGCCGCGTCGATCAGTGCGTCACGCGCGGCACCGTACTCGGCGTGCGCCGCGGCGAGGAGCTCGGGAGGGACCGCCGCCTCCGCCCGACGGACCCCGCCTGTCGACTCGAGCCGGCTCACGGCCTCTCGGAGACCGGGGTCGGTCAGCCAGTAGCGGGTGGGCATGGGCGTGCCGTCGGCGAGGAACGGCGCGTTCTCGATCACCGCAGGCAGGCCGTCGGCGTTCCGGACCACGACGTCGAACTCGCCGGCCGGCTCCCGGCCGAGCAGCTCGGCCACGGCGCGCCGGTCATCGTCCGTCGCCGGCACCTCGGGACTCCCTGGTCGCCTTGCCGTCACCGCGATCGACGGCACCTCCGGCGATCACTTCCAGAATTCGAGCGTGTTGACGACCCGCGACCAGAAGCTCGAGGGGCTCCCGCCCGTGGCACCCGCCCCCGGCCCACTCGCGGAGCCCGACCCGCCACTCGCTGCCCGGCCCGAGGAGTTCCCGCTGCCGGACGGCGCCGTCTGCGGCAACCCGGGGTCCGGAGTCATGTTCGGCGCGTCGGCCGGCGCGACGAGGGGCTGACTGCCCGGATCCCCGATCGAGGTGCCACCGGCGCCGGTGGACCCGGCCGCCCCCGCAGGAGGCAGGATGTCGAAGAGCGTCTGCCCGGGAGCCACGAGCTGGTAGTCCTCCCGGGCGATCCTGCCGAGCTCCGAGTTGGTCGCGAGCTGTCGCTGCTGTTCGGCGAGCACGCCGTTCTCGTGGCGGAGCGCGGAGAGCTGGGCCGCGGCGGCGGCCAGCTGCTTGTGCTGTGCGAGCAACGAGCCGAACGGGAAGCTCGTCGCCAGGACGGCGACGGCGAACACCGCGGCGAGGACGACGGTGATCCGGTTCGCGTTCGTCCTCCCCGGTCGCGAAGGGCCCGATCCGGTCCGACGACCCTTGGACGAGGCCGCTCCCGTGTTCCGGCGCCCCGCCGTGGATCGCGGTCGCCGGTTCGATTCGGAGACACGTCGCGCCGCCGCTGCTCCCCGTCGGGTGCGCTTCGAGTGCCGCCCCCGGCGCGTCGCCCTGCGGGTGCCCGACGGACGGAACCTCACGGGCCACTCGGCGCGGTCAGCGCGTCGCCACCCCGGAACGCCGCAGATTCGCCGAGGAGCTCCTCGATGCGGAGCAGCTGGTTGTACTTGGCCACCCGGTCGGAGCGCGCGGGCGCCCCGGTCTTGATCTGGCCGCAATTGGTCGCGACCGCGAGGTCGGCAATCGTCGTGTCCTCGGTCTCGCCCGACCGGTGCGACATCACGCACCGGTAGGCGGAGCGGGTGGCGAGGTCCATGGTTCCGAACGTCTCGGTGAGCGTGCCGATCTGGTTGACCTTGATCAGGATCGCGTTGGCCGTGCCCACGTCGATCCCCCGGCGGAGCCGCTCCTCGTTGGTCACGAAGAGATCGTCCCCGACGAGCTGCGTGGTCTTGCCGAGGCGCTCGGTGAGCGCGGCCCAGCCGTCCCAGTCGTCCTCCGCCATCGCGTCCTCGAGCGACACGATGGGGTAGCGCTCGACGAGGCCTGCGAAGTAGTCGACCATCTCGATCGAGGTCAGCGTGCGACCCTCGCCGGCGAGGACATATCGGCCGTCCTCGAAGAGCTCGCTCGACGCGGGGTCCATCGCGATCGCGATCTCGTCGCCGGGTGCGCGGCCGGCTGCCTCGATGGCCTCGACGAGCACGCGGACGGCGTCCTCGTTCGACGGCAGGTTCGGCGCGAACCCACCCTCGTCGCCGACGGCGGTCGAGAGGCCGCGTGCTTCGAGCACCTTGGCGAGCGTGTGGTACGTCTCGACGCCCCAGCGCAGCGCCTCGGAGAAGGACGCGGCGCCGACCGGCATGATCATGAACTCCTGGAGGTCGATCGAGTTGTCGGCGTGCACACCGCCGTTCACGACGTTCATCATCGGAACCGGCAGGACGTGCGCGTTCGCTCCGCCGAGCGACCGGTAGAGCGGGAGCCCGAGCTCGTCGGCCGCCGCCTTCGCCGTCGCGAGCGAGACGCCGAGGATCGCGTTGGCACCGAGCCGCCCCTTGTTCGGCGTCCCGTCCGCGTCGACCATCGCGAGGTCGACGGCGCGCTGGTCGAGGGCATCCATCCCGTCGAGGATCCCGGCGAGCTCGCCGTTCACGTTGGCGACCGCGGTGAGGACACCCTTCCCGCGGTAGCGCTCACCGCCGTCGCGGAGCTCGAGGGCCTCGAACGTCCCGGTCGACGCGCCGGACGGCACGATGGCCCGCCCGGACGCCCCGGAGTCGAGGACGACCTCGACCTCGACCGTCGGGTTGCCGCGGGAGTCCAGGACCTCGCGGCCGATGACCTGTTCGATGACGCTCACGTCGCGCTCGTGCTCCTGTTCGAACTGTGGAAAACCGTACCACCCACATAGGCCCGGACCAGGGAATTCACCGCGACCTCCTGGCCGGGGCGGGCAATCGAGGCCGGGCGACGAGCGGTGTCAGCCATGCCGCTCGACCTCGGAGCGGAACCGGCCTGCACGCACCCGCAGCTCGGTCTCGGGGTCGACGCCGAGCAGCCGAGCCACGTCGACCAGCGAGAAGAGCGCGTCCGCGACCACCGTCGCGGGGTCCGGTCCGTCGTCACAGAGGCGTGCGACGGCGTCGGCGAGCTCGCGACGCGCCGCATCGAGCGACGGGAGATCCATCCCGACCGCGACGCCCTTGCGCTGGAGCTTGACGGCGAGCGCGAGCGCCGGCAGCGCTGCGGGGATGCCTTCGGTCACCGACGCGCGCCCCTTCTCGGCCTTCTTGATCGCCTCCCAGTTCGCCGCGACCTCGTCGGGTGTATCGGCCGAGACGTCGCCGAACACGTGGGGGTGGCGCGCGACGAGCTTCTCGCGCACCTGCCGAGCGACGTCCGCGAGCGTGAAGCGGCCCTCCTCGGCCGCGAGCGCCGCGTGGAAGTAGACCTGGAAGAGGAGGTCCCCGAGCTCCTCCTCGAGATGGGCGACGGTGCGCTCCTCATCGGCTGCGTCGCCTGCACCGGACTCGTCGATCGCGGCGATCGCGTCGATCGCCTCCAGCACTTCGTAGCTCTCCTCGAGGAGGTGGCGCGCGAGCGAGCCGTGGGTCTGGACGCGGTCCCAGGGGCACTGCTCGCGGAGGGTGCGGACGAGCTCCCCGAGGGCGACGAGCTCGCCGGCGATCGGCGCGTCGAGCGGCGGCACCCAGAGCGACGTCAAGTGGTCCGGCTCGAACGACCGGTCGAAGTCGTCCCAGGCGACCTCGAGGACCCGCTCGTCGGGGAGGCCGAGGTGGTGGAGGACGGTGACCGGTCCGGTCGGCGGGTGCTCGACCGCGAGCTTGACCTCGGAGAGCAGCCCGCGGTTCCAGCACTGGGCGACGAGCAACGGACCGTCTGCACCCGCGGCCGCAGCTGCGAACGACGCGGCGTCGACGACGCGGAGTCCCGACCGCATCGGATCGGTGCCGAGGCGCGCGCACGCCAGGTCGACGAAGGAGATCGCGGGGTGGACTTCGACGCGGACCTCGCCGGCCGCGACCGCCGGATGCGCCCGGAGCAGCTCGACTGACCGCTCGGCGACGGTCGGCGAGCCGGGCACCGCATAGACGACGCGCCCCGCTGAGCGTGCGGCCGCGACGAGGTCGTCGGCGATCGCGCGATAGACGCGTTCGAACTCCTGCTCCTGCTCGTAGTGGTGGTCGAACGAACGGGCCGTCGAAAAGGGGGCCGCAGCGGGGTGTCTCGTCGTCCGCAGGTAGACCTCGCCCGGTCCGTCGAGGAGCGAGGCGGCCTCGGCGGTCACGAGCTCCGGCCCGGCCGGCCCGAGCCCGACGACGTCGATCCGTGCACGGTCGGCCCGCGCCCGGACCCGTCCGGCGACGTCGCTCACGCCGATGCCGACGTCACCACCGGCTCACCCGCCGGTCGACGTGCCGCTCGACCCCGGGGTGCCCGGCGAACCCGACCCGCCGACCCCGAGCGACGGGCTCAACGTCGCAGCGCTCCCTGCGAACGACGGAAGCAGGAACTCCGCCGGCGGCGACGTCGGCGGCGCGACCGAGAGGCCGCGCCAGGTGCCGTACTGCGGGTTGACCGAGACGTTCGAGCGACGGGCGAACGCGACGAGCTCCGTCGTCACCCGGTTGACGTTCGCCGTCGTCTGCAGGAGCTCCCGCCTCGCGAGCGGGGCGGCGGTCGCGAGCGGGACGAGCGACTGGCTGGTGACCCCGTAGATCACCCACTGGCCGCTGTTGGGATCCTGCACCGGCGGAAGCGGCGCGCCCACCGTCACGGACGGCACGCTGAGGGACTGCTCGACCTCCGCAAGGCTGAAGTTGCAGCCGAGCTGGCCGCCGCTCGCCGCGGTCTGCTGGTCGAGGGAGTTGGCTTGGGCGACGGACGCGAAGGAGGCGCCCGCCTGGATCTGCGCCACGTACTGATCGGCGTGGGCCTGCGTGTCGGTGACGATCTGGCTCACGCAGACGACGGTGAACGTGGCCGGGTGGCTCACGTAGTAGGCGGCGATCTGCTCCTCGGTGATCGGGGCGTCGTGCGAGAGGAGCTGCTCCTCCACGGCCTGCTGGCGGATGCGGCTGTTCTGGAGATCGGAGGGGAGCGCTGCGAGGACCTGGGTTGCCGTCAAGGGGGCGCCGCCGGTCGTCGCCTGGCACGCCGGCACGGTGCCGGCGGACTGGGCCTGTTGGATCGCTGCGCTGATCGAACCGGTGAGGGACGCGAGGTAGTCCGTCTTGGCTGCGGCGAGGTCGGTGGACGAGATCGAGATGCCGTTGGACGCCGCGTACTGCGACTCGAGGAGCTGGCTCACGTCGCTGCTGAGCACGATGTTCACGAAGCCCATCGGGTAGGTGCCCGTTCCGGCGGCGCCCTGACCGATGGAGCTCGCCAGCTGGGGGAACTCGGCCTGCACGAGGCAGGCACCGGCGATCGTGTTGTGGAGGGTGTCGAGCTGGGAGTTGAGCGACGAGACCGCGATCGTGTCGCCGTTGGCCGACGCCGCATTGGGCGTGACCTGGCACGCCGCGGCGAGCAGGCCGGACGCGAGTAGGAGCAGGGCGGGTGCCGCCACACCTCGGAAGCGCTTCACGGCGAAGGATCCTAATGGAGGCTGTCCGCGAGACCCCCGCGAGATCCGATTCGCTGAATTGCCAGGTCCGATGGGATCTTCCGAGCCGCCGTTTCTGTCCCTTCTGCGACGTGCTCCCTCGCGAATGCCACGTCAATCAGGGGTGCACAATATCCAATTCCCCAACGAGCACTCCGTTCGGCCGATTCAGGCACTATGGAATCGGCAGGCCATTGATGAATCGCTGAATGATGTTCTGGATCGCGTTGAGAGATCCAGCAACGTTTCCATTCGTCGCTTGCCCGACAGCATTCGCCGCGTCGATGGCATTATTCACCTGATTGCTTGCGGTGCTCAGCGCGCCATTGATGGCTTGCGATCCCGGAACCCACGCAGGAACCTGAAGCGCCGGAACATTCGGAAGGTTCTGCCACTCCACACCGGTCGGTACATTCGTGATCCCCGTAGATCGATTTCCTTGCGTTTGCGCAGGTTGCGTAGACGAATTCGATGCCTCGGATGAATCTCCAATCGATGCGTATCCCCCAGACTGCGGATCCGGCGCAGTCCAGCTCGGCGGTGCGGTCTGAATTTGGCCATGAATTTCGGGCGGCACATCGGCAGGTGGAGGCGTCCAGTCGAAGTTCGTGACGCCAGGTCCCGGCGAGGAGCAGACCGCTCCTGTCGGGCAGTCCTGAGGTTGCCAATTCTGGGTCCAGTCGGCCTGTTGACCGTTCGATCCACCACCTCCGCCACCAGCACCGCCGCCGGCCCCACCTCCGTTCGGGGGACCAGTGTTCGGCGGCGACTTCGGTGCAGCAGTGTCTCCACCACCATCACCACCTGGCCAGCCATCGCCCCAATCACCGTTGCTTCCGTCGCTGCAGTTGTTGCAGGTCCACGAACCCGAGCCGCCACCGCTGCCACCACCCACAAACGAACGGACGGCCTGTCCCCCCAGATTGAGCATGAGCGCCGGCGCGGAGTAGCCGCCGATTGGCGAGTACATCAAGCCTGTTGGATCGGCCTGTTGTCCGAGTGACTGAATCGGATTCGCAGAACTGGCGCCGCTCGTCGTCGCAAGGCCCGATGGGCTGTATACGTACTGCGTTGTGATGGCACCTGCCGCGTCCGACAATGCCGTCGTGGATCCAACCCGATCGGTCACCAACGAGGTCATGCCACTGGAAGAATTCGCCGCGAATGTCGTACCGCCACCGGGGTCCGTCAAGTAGGTCGTGGTCGCCGTTGCCAATTGGGAGGGGCGCCCTGATTGAACGCCGACCTGCGCACTTGCCGCGGAAATCTGCGAAGTGCCGATGACGCCCGATCCGTCGTAGAGGTAACTGTTCGATGTGCTGCCGAACGCCGCCGACACTCGGCGACCAAGCGGATCGTACGAGAAGGTCGAAGGCGTCGTACCTCCGCTGATGGAGGTCAGTTCCCCAAGCTTGTTCCAGACCAATGCCTGGCCAGTCGCGCTGTTGCCCTTGAGGTGGCCCGCGTTGTCATAGCTGAGCACTGCCCCATTGAAGTTCGTCGGTAGATCATCGAGGTTGTACGTTGACGTCGAAATCGGCGTCGGGAGCGATGCATCCATCAGAGAACCAGACACTGAGTTCTCGAGCCCGTCAGAATTGTAGGAGTAGGCAAGCGTTCCCAATGTGGTCGCACCCTGGGTAAGACTCTCTGACGCCAACTGCCCATCTCGGGTCGGGACGAAGTTCTCGATGTCGCCATTCGGCAGACTGACGCTCTTGATCTCATTGACCGAGTCATAGGCAAATCCCACAGAAGATGAGCCCTGAGCGATCGTCTTCAGATTGTTGTCTGCGTCGTAGAAGTAGTTCGTCTGCGGCAATCCCGGGGCCGTCATGGTCTGGCGGTTCCCGTCGTTGTCGTAGGTGTAGGCGAGCGTGCCCTGGGCCGTCTGCTCATTGACCAGGTCGTTCGCCAAGTTGTACTGCCGCGAAACTGAACCCTGCACAGCGTCTTTGATATTCGTCAGACGGTTACCGGAGTCGTACCCGAGTGAGATGGTGTCAAACGGCGCAGCACTTCCCGTGACACCGACCTTCTCAGTGGATTCTCGTCCGAGCGGGTCGTACTTGATCTCGTCGACGGTGCCATTCGCGTCCTTGGTAGAGGTGAGTGCTCCCGCCAAGTCATAGCTTGCCGTCGAGACAAATCCGAGGGGATCGGTAGCTCTGACCTGTTCATCCGCGTTGTTGTACACGTACCTTGCAGATCCCTTGTTCGGATCAGTGATCTTCGTGATGTCGCCATCTGCATCGAATTCGACCGTCGTCTTGTGACCCAGGGGATCGACTGAGGACGTCATCTGATTGTCGTTGTCATACGAGAAGGAAGTAGTTCCTCCCGATGGTGTGGTGATGCTCAGGCGCCGTCCTGCAGCGTCGTAGAAATCAGAGGTCGTATTCCCGATCGGATCCGTGATGGCGATGGGAAGTCCACTTTCGTAGCCAATGGTCGAACTTCGCCCGAGCGCGTCCTTCACCTGGACGGGTTGGCCGCGCAGCGATGTCACCGTCGTCACATGCCCGAGAGGATCAGTGATCACCTCGACGTCCGGTTGCGTGGTCACATCGACCGGATCCTCGTACGCGATGCTGGTCTTGTAGTTCAAGGGGTCGGTCACACCTGTCAGACGTCCGTAAGTGGAGTCGTAGGTGAACGACGTCACCAGCTGCTGCGACGGCGGCAGCTCGGCAAGCGCCGTCTGGCTCGCGACCTGGGCATTCGCGTTGTAGGTGTAGCTCGTGGTCCGGCCCAAAGGATCGGTCGTCGACTGCACCAGGTCCGTCGCCGGGTCGCGAATGAACGACGTGGTCTGCGCGTCGGCCGTACCCGCGCCGATGGTCTCCGCCGTCACACCTCCCTGCGGGTCGAAGTTGACATCGCTCACTCGGCCCATGGGATCGGTCACCGTCGACGATGCGACGCTCGAGCCTGACATCGTGTAGTTGAACTGATAGGTCCCACCGGTCGCGATCTGCTGTGTCTGCACCTGACCACCTGGGAAGTACGCATTGGTCAGCTCGACCTTGCCCCTTGCGTCGGTGACGCTTTGCACCTCCGTGCACTGGATCGATCCAGCCGAGAGACAGGGAAACCACTGGTAGCCCGTCTGCACTCCATTCCCATTGGGGTCGGTCGCACTGAGCAGCCGGCCATTGCTGTCGTAGGTGTAGCTCACTGAGCGACCGATGTTGTCCGTGATCGAGCTCACGCACTTCATGGCGGTCACGCCACCGCAAGCTCCCCAATTGAAGGCGATCCAATCGCCGTCAGGCGAGATCACGCGGGCGATGTCCGAGCGGTCCGGATTGACCGGCACAGGTGTCCTCTCGATCGTGATCGCATTGCCGAATCGATCGGTGATCGAACAAAGTTGACTCAGATTGGTGCAGAACTGGTAGGTGGTCCCATCGAGGAGCTTCAGCGTCCAAGAGTCGGCTTCTCCGTAGTATCCGCCGAGGTAGTTCGCCGTCAGTGTGGAACCGGTCCACGACGACGGTGCGGTCGCCGCGCTGTAGTGGCACGGCACGGTCACCGCATCGCATCCCGGTTGGTTCGTCGGCACGTACTGCACCTGGGTCCCGTCGGGCTCGACGAGTTGCACCGGACCGGGTCCGATCACGGAGGAAATCGGGAAGTTGATGAAGTAGGAGAAGTTGTCGGTCATCCCCAGTCCGAAATCCCGCATGTTCGGATCGAGCTGGCGATAGGTGCGTGTGAGATCGATCGGCATCGAGTCGTTGAGCGACAAGTCGGTCTTGTTCATCACGTAGAGTCCGGTTGCCAGATCAACGGGATCTCCGCTGTTCGGATTGCTGTTGTTGTTCGGGGGACCGACCGGCGGAGGGGTGCCGACGTAGGTGAAGGGCATGATCGTGGCGAGTGCCGAAGCTCCCGAAGCGACGATCGACTTCCCGTCAGCGCTCACCGTCCCGGTGCCGTAGGTCGACCAACCGCTTGTGGTGCCGTAGGGGGTTGCTGCGACATACGGGAGCACGGTCCCGGCCGGCTGCCCGGACTGGTTCGGATAGATCACCCGAAGACCGGGCCCGCTGACGGATGCGTCGCCCGGCTGCACGTCGAAGAACGCTGACATGCTGCGCAGGAGCGGAACCGGGGTCCGGCCCAGCGGCACCTTCGTAATTGTCAGGCGGGTGACCACGTGGCCCCGGTGATCGGTGATCGTCGTGCCTTTGGGAACCACGATCTCAAATCGGGGATCCTGCGGGGCGCGCACGATCACCTGTTGCGCCGGCCGCACCGGGATGCTCACGGTGTTGCGCTGCCGCTGGGCGTCGAGCCAGATCGGCGTCGGTATGGACGTGGTCCTCCCCTCGGTGAGATCGATCGGTTCGACGTAGTAGCCGAATCGACCGGCGCTCGAACCGTCGATCGTGAGCTCGCGGTGACCGGGTGACAGGTCGGTCAGGTCGAACCGACCGTTGCGATCGCTCTTCGTCGTCGAATCTCCCTGGTCCCATCCATCGCTGACGGTGATCGTCACGCCGGACAGTGGCGCACCCGACGTGTTCCGGACCACGCCGCTCAAACCCGTCACTCCCGAGCCAGCCGGAGTTGCCCCTGTCGAAGGAAGGCGGTGCTCGTCTGCGGCCAGATCGGCGGGAGAAACCTGATGCACCGTGAGACGTGGCCCCGGACTCGACATGCCGCCGGGGGTGGCAACTGTGACCGCCCCGCCGCCCGAACCGGGAGGAACGATCACCGTCAGGGATGACGCCGTGCTCGAGACCACGTGGGCCATCAGCGTGCCGATTCGCACGTCGTTCGACAACGGATCGGCTGCAAACCCTGTCCCGGAGATGGTGACCTCAGCACCAGCGCTCGCCACCGGGGGGTCGACCGATGAAACCATCGGGTGGGGCGTCGCCGGAGTGGCTGCAGCGGCGGAAACGGACGCGGCGGCGGGCCCCGTGGAGATCGCGACGACGTTTCCGTCCTTGTCGTAGGTGTAGGTGGCCTTGGTGGCGGTGGGGCTGATCACCGTGTGAAGGGCTCCGTCTGCGTAATAGGTGTACCGGAACTTCGAGCTCGAAGTCGGCGCTGCGGACAGGGTGGGCGCCGTCGATCCCCCCGCTACCTGAGTGGCGGAAACGCTCGCTGCAGGGACAAACACCGTGGCACCCAGTCCCAGCGAGAACGCCACCACCAACGCGGCCCTGAACCCGGCCCGTCCCGACCTGCTCCGCAGCACGCGCGACCTCACGTCGAGTCATTTCGCCCCTTCCCTTCCGTCGAGTTCGCGCGGTCGCACGAAGGAGCCACGGTGCTCTCCTCCGCTCGCCGCGCATCGTTGTGTGATCGGTGAATCTTCTCCGCCTCTAGAGCCCAGCTGCATCGTCGGCTTGGACCTGGGATGCCGATAGCGCACTCGGATAGACGGCGAGGTCGTCCAGTGAGATCCCGGAGTCACCCAACTGCTGTGTGGTGTCCGAACCAACCATGATCGGATAGTCGAGAGCGGTGTTCGGGCTCGCATTGAAGGCGCCGGTGCCGATGAGCGAACCGTCGAGGTAGACCGACAATGCCGTTCCGACGGAGACAACGGTCGCGAGATGCCAATGCCCGTCATTGACGGCAGAGGGCGTCGTGAACACGTGGTCGTCACGTTCACCTGACACCTCCAACTGGTTCGCTGCAGAGATGCACACGTCGAACGCGCCGTCAGTCGCGGTGGATCCCCAGCCGACCAGGCAAGACGGACTGAACGCGCTCGTGCTGGTCTCGAACCACACTTCGACAGTTCGAGACGTCGATCCCGCAGGTGCGTCTTGCGCGCCCATCCCGATCCATCCACCGGAGGGACCGGTGGCGACATCTGCCACGGCGCCTGCATTCGGATCGGAGGTCAGCGCTCCCGGGCGCTCGTTCAAGATGACACTCGGGGAGCCGTAGAGACCCCCGTCCGCCGAGTTGTAGTAGCCGGTCGCGCTCGAGCCCGATGGTGAAGTTCCCGAGGAGTCGGCCATCGCCGTGGGTGATGTGTCTCCGAGCCGGTAGAAGAGCGCCGGATGGTTGGCCAGGACCGTTGACGCATAGGTTGCCTTTCCCGATACGCCTCGCACAGCCAAGGACGGGGAGACGGCCGGAGGACTCGACCCGACGACGTCGAAAGCCTGCACCGAGAAGGTCGTGGGACCCGCAACGAGACCGGAGACGAGCGCCGCGGTCGAGGTACCGGCGACGGCAACTTGCTCTCCGGTGTTCGGGCCGCTCGTGACCGTGACGAGGATGGCCTCGATCGGCGTGATCGCCGTGCTCACGGGGCTCCACGTGACCGTGGCGGCGTTGGCGCCGGCGCTTGCCACCGCGACGAACGTCGGGGCGGGAGGCAGAGAAAGGGTGCCGAGTGAGATCGCCGTCGGATCCGCCGTCGTCGACAGCATGAAGGTGCCGGCAGTCGGATGCTCGACCAACGAGACGACCACGGTGATCGAGTCCCCGGCGTTGATCGCGTCGAGCGGATTGATGCTGACCGTCGCCCCACCGTTGGCGATCGACTCGGTGTCGGAGACGTAGGTCGTCGACCACCCGGCGGTCGTGTCGGCGACCGCGTAGTCGCCGTAGTTGTGGGGGAACTGGGTGCCGAAGGGCGCGGCCAGCACGATGGCCCCACCGTTCGAGGGCGTCCCCGCGTTGACCGGCAGAGCCGAGGTCGCGGTGAAGGTGACCTTGTAGGTCACCGCGGTGGCCCCCACCGAGGCGCTCGACGGCACGACGGAGGCCCCGCTCACCGAAGTGGCCGCGGCCAGTCCGAGGGTCGCGGACATCGGGACCGGGTCGGCCGTGGTGGAGACCGACAGGCTGCCGCCGGTCGCCTCGGGGTTGCGGACGAACGAGACGACCACGGTGATCGAGTCCCCGGCGTTGATCGCGTCGAGCGGATTGATGCTGACCGTCGCCCCACCGTTGGCGATCGACTCGGTGTCGGAGACGTAGGTCGTCGACCACCCGGCGGTCGTGTCGGCGACCGCGTAGTCGCCGTAGTTGTGGGGGAACTGGGTGCCGAAGGGCGCGGCCAGCACGATGGCCCCACCGTTCGAGGGCGTCCCCGCGTTGACCGGCAGAGCCGAGGTCGCGGTGAAGGTGACCTTGTAGGTCACCGCGGTGGCCCCCACCGAGGCGCTCGACGGCACGACGGAGGCCCCGCTCACCGAAGTGGCCGCGGCCAGTCCGAGGGTCGCGGACATCGGGACCGGGTCGGCCGTGGTGGAGACCGACAGGCTGCCGCCGGTCGCCTCGGGGTTGCGGACGAACGAGACGACCACGGTGATCGAGTCCCCGGCGTTGATCGCGTCGAGCGGATTGATGCTGACCGTCGCCCCACCGTTGGCGATCGACTCGGTGTCGGAGACGTAGGTCGTCGACCACCCGGCGGTCGTGTCGGCGACCGCGTAGTCGCCGGAGTTGTGGGGGAACTGGGTGCCGAAGGGCGCGGCCAGCACGATGGCCCCACCGTTCGAGGGCGTCCCCGCGTTGACCGGCAGAGCCGAGGTCGCGGTGAAGGTGACCTTGTAGGTCACCGCGGTGGCCCCCACCGAGGCGCTCGACGGCACGACGGAGGCCCCGCTCACCGAAGTGGCCGCGGCCAGTCCGAGGGTCGCGGACATCGGGACCGGGTCGGCCGTGGTGGAGACCGACAGGCTGCCGCCGGTCGCCTCGGGGTTGCGGACGAACGAGACGACCACGGTGATCGAGTCCCCGGCGTTGATCGCGTCGAGCGGATTGATGCTGACCGTCGCCCCACCGTTGGCGATCGACTCGGTGTCGGAGACGTAGGTCGTCGACCACCCGGCGGTCGTGTCGGCGACCGCGTAGTCGCCGGAGTTGTGGGGGAACTGGGTGCCGAAGGGCGCGGCCAGCACGATGGCCCCACCGTTCGAGGGCGTCCCCGCGTTGACCGGCAGAGCCGAGGTCGCGGTGAAGGTGACCTTGTAGGTCACCGCGGTGGCCCCCACCGAGGCGCTCGACGGCACGACGGAGGCCCCGCTCACCGAAGTGGCCGCGGCCAGTCCGAGGGTCGCGGACATCGGGACCGGGTCGGCCGTGGTGGAGACCGACAGGCTGCCGCCGGTCGCCTCGGGGTTGCGGACGAACGAGACGACCACGGTGATCGAGTCCCCGGCGTTGATCGCGTCGAGCGGATTGATGCTGACCGTCGCCCCACCGTTGGCGATCGACTCGGTGTCGGAGACGTAGGTCGTCGACCACCCGGCGGTCGTGTCGGCGACCGCGTAGTCGCCGGAGTTGTGGGGGAACTGGGTGCCGAAGGGCGCGGCCAGCACGATGGCCCCACCGTTCGAGGGCGTCCCCGCGTTGACCGGCAGAGCCGAGGTCGCGGTGAAGGTGACCTTGTAGGTCACCGCGGTGGCCCCCACCGAGGCGCTCGACGGCACGACGGAGGCCCCGCTCACCGAAGTGGCCGCGGCCAGTCCGAGGGTCGCGGACATCGGGACCGGGTCGGCCGTGGTGGAGACCGACAGGCTGCCGCCGGTCGCCTCGGGGTTGCGGACGAACGAGACGACCACGGTGATCGAGTCCCCGGCGTTGATCGCGTCGAGCGGATTGATGCTGACCGTCGCCCCACCGTTGGCGATCGACTCGGTGTCGGAGACGTAGGTCGTCGACCACCCGGCGGTCGTGTCGGCGACCGCGTAGTCGCCGGAGTTGTGGGGGAACTGGGTGCCGAAGGGCGCGGCCAGCACGATGGCCCCACCGTTCGAGGGCGTCCCCGCGTTGACCGGCAGAGCCGAGGTCGCGGTGAAGGTGACCTTGTAGGTCACCGCGGTGGCCCCCACCGAGGCGCTCGACGGCACGACGGAGGCCCCGCTCACCGAGGTCAGTGCCGGCGTACTGCCGATGAAGGTGATGCTCTTCGACACCGCGATCCAGTCGCTCGAGGTCGAGACGGAAAAGTGCTGCTTCCCCTGGCCGGGGTTCGTGACCCCCGCAACGCTGAGCGTCACCGTGGAACCAGGACTGACGCTGTTGGGGACGAGCACGTCCACGACGTCGCGTCCGGCCGGCACCGTCCACGAGGTACCCACGGCAGCACCTCCGCCGACGGCCACGCTGTACTCATTGCTCTGTGGGAAGACCGTGCCGGGAGGGCCCTCGACGGTGATCTTCGACCAACCCCCGACGAGTGCGCCCTTCGAGCTCGTGGTGAACGAGATCGTGTCGTTGACCCCCTCGGCACCGGCGGCCGTCGACGAGGGCGTGACCGTGAGGTTGGCGATCGAGGTCGCCGTCTTCAGCCCGAGCGACTTCGAGACCTGGGTGGGATCGCTCGAGGTCCACACCGAGAGACCTCCCCCGGACGGGTTGGTGACCCCGTAGATGTTGAGGGTGACCGCGGTGCTGGCCGGGACACTGTTCGGCACGAGCACGTCCACGACGTTGAGGCCTTCGGGGAACGTCGGGCTCGCCGTGGCCGCGGCGCCACCCGCGACGCTCACGTCGTAGTAGCCGTTCCCGCAGCAGCCACCGGGGAAGACCGTGCCGGGAGGGCCCTCGACGGTGATCTTCGACCAACCCCCGACGAGTGCGCCCTTCGAGCTCGTGGTGAACGAGATCGTGTCGTTGACCCCCTCGGCACCGGCGGCCGTCGACGAGGGCGTGACCGTGAGGTTGGCGATCGAGGTCGCCGTCTTCAGCCCGAGCGACTTCGAGACCTGGGTGGGATCGCTCGAGGTCCACACCGAGAGACCTCCCCCGGACGGGTTGGTGACCCCGTAGATGTTGAGGGTGACCGCGGTGCTGGCCGGGACACTGTTCGGCACGAGCACGTCCACGACGTTGAGGCCTTCGGGGAACGTCGGGCTCGCCGTGGCCGCGGCGCCACCCGCGACGCTCACGTCGTAGTAGCCGTTCCCGCAGCAGCCACCGGGGAAGACCGTGCCGGGAGGGCCCTCGACGGTGATCTTCGACCAACCCCCGACGAGTGCGCCCTTCGAGCTCGTGGTGAACGAGATCGTGTCGTTGACCCCCTCGGCACCGGCGGCCGTCGACGAGGGCGTGACCGTGAGGTTGGCGATCGAGGTCGCCGTCTTCAGCCCGAGCGACTTCGAGACCTGGGTGGGATCGCTCGAGGTCCACACCGAGAGACCTCCCCCGGACGGGTTGGTGACCCCGTAGATGTTGAGGGTGACCGCGGTGCTGGCCGGGACACTGTTCGGCACGAGCACGTCCACGACGTTGAGGCCTTCGGGGAACGTCGGGCTCGCCGTGGCCGCGGCGCCACCCGCGACGCTCACGTCGTAGTAGCCGTTCCCGCAGCAGCCACCGGGGAAGACCGTGCCGGGAGGGCCCTCGACGGTGATCTTCGACCAACCCCCGACGAGTGCGCCCTTCGAGCTCGTGGTGAACGAGATCGTGTCGTTGACCCCCTCGGCACCGGCGGCCGTCGACGAGGGCGTGACCGTGAGGTTGGCGATCGAGGTCGCCGTCTTCAGCCCGAGCGACTTCGAGACCTGGGTGGGATCGCTCGAGGTCCACACCGAGAGACCTCCCCCGGACGGGTTGGTGACCCCGTAGATGTTGAGGGTGACCGCGGTGCTGGCCGGGACACTGTTCGGCACGAGCACGTCCACGACGTTGAGGCCTTCGGGGAACGTCGGGCTCGCCGTGGCCGCGGCGCCACCCGCGACGCTCACGTCGTAGTAGCCGTTCCCGCAGCAGCCACCGGGGAAGACCGTGCCGGGAGGGCCCTCGACGGTGATCTTCGACCAACCCCCGACGAGTGCGCCCTTCGAGCTCGTGGTGAACGAGATCGTGTCGTTGACCCCCTCGGCACCGGCGGCCGTCGACGAGGGCGTGACCGTGAGGTTGGCGATCGAGGTCGCCGTCTTCAGCCCGAGCGACTTCGAGACCTGGGTGGGATCGCTCGAGGTCCACACCGAGAGACCTCCCCCGGACGGGTTGGTGACCCCGTAGATGTTGAGGGTGACCGCGGTGCTGGCCGGGACACTGTTCGGCACGAGCACGTCCACGACGTTGAGGCCTTCGGGGAACGTCGGGCTCGCCGTGGCCGCGGCGCCACCCGCGACGCTCACGTCGTAGTAGCCGTTCCCGCAGCAGCCACCGGGGAAGACCGTGCCGGGAGGGCCCTCGACGGTGATCTTCGACCAACCCCCGACGAGTGCGCCCTTCGAGCTCGTGGTGAACGAGATCGTGTCGTTGACCCCCTCGGCACCGGCGGCCGTCGACGAGGGCGTGACCGTGAGGTTGGCGATCGAGGTCGCCGACGCGATCCCCAAGAGCTGCGACACCGGTGTGAGATCGGCCGACGTCATCACCTGGAGTGGTCCGTCCGCCAGGGGATTCGTGACACCCGCGATCGAGATCCCTACCGAGGTGGACGCAGGCACACTCTGCGGCACCGTCACGTCGACGATGTTGCTGGCACCGGGAATCGCCGCCGAAGCCGTGACCCCGGCACCACCCCCCACACTCATCGAGTAGGCGTTTCCGCTCGGAAAGACGGTGCCGCTCGGCGCCTGGATGGCGATGACGTCGGACCCTGCAGCGAGCGCCCCGGTGGCGCTCGTCGTGAACCCAATCGCGTACGAGACCTCTTCGGCTCCTGCAGCAGGAGAGGAGAGCTGTACGGAAAGTGCCGAGACCGCGAAGTGCCGGTCCACTGCCGATCCTTGCGACGCCCCAGCCGGAGCAAGAACGTCCAGCATCAAGACGACCGCCGCCACAACGACCATTCCGCACCGTTGAAAGATCCTGCGTCGTGCCATGGAGGTGCTCGACCGGCCTCCACCCGCCTTGACCGTCCTCACCGATTCACGCTCCGATCGCCGCTGCTATCGGGAGATCGACGACACAGTTCGCGCCTGCGCCGTCGAGCGCTCCCCCGGTGGACGTCGCAAGGTGCAGGGGTTGACGGTCGCGACGAATCGCGCGACACGTGTCGGAGCTGAACCTGACGTCCAACGGTGTTGCCCTCGTGTTGCTCCAAGCGCTCCGCACCTTGCGTCACCCGCCCGGACAACACCAGGTGCCGTACCGTTACATGCTGACGGCGCTCAGTCAATCGCTTCGCACACCGTTCACAGAGCTCGCCACGGACGGTGACCATCCAGCCACGCCGGACTCATCGATGCTGCGCTTGTCACGTCAACGTTCGACGGCGACGTGCAACAGTTGTGCCGGTGATCCCCGGACCATCGGACGCGGCGCGACCACTGCCGCCCACGGACGAGCTCGACCGGACTCGGCGCACCGGACACGGGTCGACCGTCCCTCGGCGGCGGCTCCTGGGTTGGATGCTTGCCGGGATTGGCGTCGCTGCAACCGATTGTGCACGTTCAGGTGCGCGACCGAGCGCTGCGACACCCGACACCACCGGTCTCGCCGAGGCTCTCGTGCCCTTCTACGGGTCCCATCAGGCAGGGATCACAACGGCGCCGCCCGCCCATGCCCACGTGGGAGCTTTCGATGTCTCGACCAGCGACGTGGGGGAACTGGTCGAGCTCCTCCGCGTACTGGACCTCCTCGGCAGAAAGCCTCATGTCCGGACACGATGCGTCACAGTCGAACCTCCGCCTACGACCCTCGTCCTTGACGCTGACCGTCGGCTTCGGTCGGACCATGTTCGACGCTCGGTTCGACCTCGGCACGCGGGTGCCGCCTGGACTTTCGCCGTTGCCGGCATTCCCCAACGATCAGCTCGACCCGAGCATCTCAGACGGCGATCTGATGGTGCAGTCCTGCGCAGAGGACGACGACGTTGCTGCGCAGGGTCTTGCTGCGCTCACGAAGCTCGCGGCGGGCATCGCGGTGCCTCGTTGGCAGCTCGCCGGCTTCAGGCCCCAGCCGACGGGGACCCGAGGGGGGGACTTTCGAAATCTGATCGGGTTCAAGGACGGAAGCGGGAATCCCCCTCCAGGCTCACGGTCACTCGACTCGACCGTCTGGGCGACCCGACAGGATGCACCGTCGTGGATGATGGACGGCACCTACCTCTGTGTCCGGAGGATCCGGATCGACGTCGCCAGCTGGAACCGCCTCAGCACCCCCGACCAGGAAGTCGTGATCGGACGGACAAAGGCCAGTGGCGCCCCACTGTCGGGCGGTACCGAATTCAGCCCCCTGGAGCTCGACCAGGTGACTTCGAGCGGCCAGCCGGCGATACCCGTCGACAGCCACGTCCGGCTCGCGAGCAGCGAGGTCAACGCCGGCGCCACCATGCTGCGGAGGGGCTACTCCTACGACAACGGGGTCAGTGCCTCGAGTGGCATCCGAGACGAAGGCCTGCTCTTTCTCGCCTTCGTCCGCGACGTCGAAAGACAGTTCGTTCCGATCCAGACGCGTCTCGCCGCGCACGACCGACTCAACTCGTTCATCACGCCGGTGGGGAGCGCGGTGTTCGCCGTTCCACCGGGCATCCGACCTGGCGGGTGGTTCGGTCAAGAACTGTTCGCATAGTTCGGTGACGGGTCCCGTCATTGCCGGGGAGCGCGGGTGGCGACACGGCGGCTTCGAACTCGATGAGCGTCCCTCGACCGAGGTCGACCGTGCGCCCAAGGCGCCCGTCCCGGCCGACGGCGATGGTGGCCCAATGTTCCGGGTCCCGTTGCCTGATTTCGCCGCCTGTGCACGACCGATGCAGCGAACGGCACCGGCGCGCTCACGGCCACGCCTCAGTCCACGGGCAGCAGCTCGCGCAGGAAGCCGACCAGCCGGGCTGCGTAGCCCGTGCCGCCGGGCGGCGGAGCCATCGGGAGCAGCAGCCGGTGGAGCTCGTCCTGGTAGGTCGCGTCACGGGCGAGCCGCCGGAGGCGGACCTCGGCGGACGCCGGCAGGGTGAGCGGCGAGAGCTTGACCACGGCCTGCCTCGATCCCCCGGTCTTCGGCGGCGCGACCGACAGGTCCGTCACGCCGAGGCGCAGGCACTCGACCCGGAGGCGGGCCACGTCGAGCAGCGCCGCGGCGGGCGCCGGCACCGGTCCGAACCGGTCCTCCCACTCGGTGCGCACATCGTCGACCTCGCCTTCGGTGCGCACCGCGGCGAGCCGCCGGTACGCCTCGAGGCGGACGTCCTCGGCCTCCACGTACCCGGGTGGCAGGTGGGCCGCGTCGGGCAGGTCGAGCGAGAGCTCGACGGGCTGCGGGCGCGGCTCGCCCTTGAGCTCCGAGACCGCCTCGGAGACCATCTGGACGTAGAGGTCGTAGCCGATGGCCGCGATGTGCCCGGACTGGTCGCGCCCGAGCAGGTTCCCCGCGCCGCGGATCTGGAGGTCGCGGAGCGCGATCTTGAAGCCCGACCCGAGCTCGGTGTGGTCGCCGATGGTCCGGAGGCGCTCGTACGCCTGCTCGGTGAGGACGCGGTCGACGGGATGGAACAGGTAGGCGTAGGCCCGCTGGCCGGCGCGGCCCACGCGGCCGCGCAGCTGGTGGAGCTGGCCGAGCCCGAGCAGGTCGGCCCGGTCGACGACCAGCGTGTTGACCGTCGGCATGTCGATCCCCGACTCGATGATCGTCGTGCAGACCAGGACGTCGTAGCCGCCCTCCCAGAAGTCGAGGACGACCCGCTCGAGGGTGCCCTCGTCCATCTGGCCGTGCGCGACCGCCACGCGCGCCTCGGGCGCCAGGGTGCGGACGCGCGCTGCGACCGCGTCGATGTCGCGGACGCGGTTGTGCACGTAGAAGACCTGCCCCTCGCGGAGCAGCTCGCGCCGGATGGCCTCTGCCGCCGCGGCTTCGTCGAACTCCCCGACGTGGGTGAGGATCGGACGCCGGGCCGCGGGCGGCGTGTTGACCATCGAGAGGTCGCGGATGCCGGTGAGCGCCATCTCGAGCGTGCGCGGGATCGGGCTCGCGGTCAGGGTCAGCACGTCGACCCCGTCGGTGAGCGCCTTGATCGACTCCTTGTGGCTCACGCCGAACCGCTGCTCCTCGTCGACGACGAGCAGCCCGAGCTTCTTGAAGGTGACGTCGCCGGCCAGCAGCCGGTGCGTCCCGACCACGACGTCGACCGAGCCGTCGGCGAGTCCCGCGAGCACCGCCTTGGCCTGTGCCGCGGTGAGGAAGCGGCTGAGGAGCTCGACCTTGACCGGAAACGGCGCGTACCGGTCGGAGAAGGTCTGGAAGTGTTGGCTCGCGAGCAGCGTCGTCGGCACGAGGATCGCGCTCTGGAACCCGTCCTGGACGGCTTTGAACACCGCGCGGACGGCCACCTCGGTCTTGCCGAAGCCCACGTCCCCGCAGACCAGGCGGTCCATCGGCTGGGGACGTTCCATGTCGGCCTTGACCTCGTCGATTGCCCGGCGCTGGTCCGCCGTCTCGACGAAGGGGAACGAGGACTCGAGCTCGGCCTGCCACGGGGTGTCGGGGGCGAAGGCGTGCCCTTCGACCTGGAGCCTCCGGCGGTAGAGCGCGACGAGCTCCTCGGCGATCTCGTGGACCGCGGCGCGCGCCTTCGAGCGCGCGCGTTGCCACTCGGAGCCGCCCAGCCGGCTGACGGTCGGCGACTCGCCGCCCGCGTACGGGGTGAGCACCTCGATCTGGTCGGTCGGCAGGTAGAGCTTGTCGTCGCCCCGGTACTCGAGGAGCAGGTAGTCGCGCGTCGCGCCGCCCATGGTGCGGGTGACCATGCCGCCGTAGCGGGCGACGCCGTGCTGGCGGTGGACGACGAAGTTCCCCGGTGCGAGGTCGTCGAAGAAGCCGTCGACCGGCCGCGCACGGGCCCGTGCCTGGCGGTGGGGACGCCGCCGACCGGTGACGTCCGACTCGGTGAGCACCGCGATCTTGCTGCCGGGCAGGACGAAGCCCCGGTCGAGCTCGGCGAGGACGATCCGCGCACCGGGGCGGCGGAGGTCCTGCGCGGCGTCCGCCCCGGCGACGACCGGCACCGCGAGCCCCTCACCGGCCAAGAGGTCGGAGAGCCGCCCGGCGGCGAGCTCGTTCGCCGCGCAGAGCACGACCGCGTACTCCGCACCGACGAGCGAGGCGAGCTGGCCGGCGAGCTTCGACCCGTCCCCGAGGATCGGCTCCCACCCCCGCGACTCGACCGTCGGCTCGTCGGGGCCCTCGGCGGACGGCACCACCGAGGTGACCGGCGCGCGGGTCGCGGCGAGCACGCGGTCGAAGGGGAGGTGGAGGCGGGGGGCCTCCTCGGCTGCGTCGAGGCCCCAGGTGGGTGCCAACGCATCGGCGAGCGCGGCCTCCTCCTCGAGGAGCTCGGCCGCGCGGTCGCGGATGCGGCGCGGCTCGACCAGCACCACGAGCGCGTCGTCGCCGAGCAGGTCGGTCACGAGCTCGTCACCGTCGGCCACCCAGGGGAGCCACGACTCCATCCCGTCGAACAGCTCCCCTTCGGCCAGACGGCTCCACTGGTGCCGCCCCCAGGGCGCCGCGCCGACCAGCTCCGCGGCGCGCTTGGTGGCCAGCTCGTCCGGCACGAGCTCGCGGCAGCCGTAGAGCGCGACCGACGCGAGGTCGCCGGCGGAGCGCTGCGTCCCCACGTCGAAGCGGGTGAGGCGGTCGACCTCGTCGCCCCAGAGGTCGATCCTGACCGGCTCGTCGGCCGTCGACGGGAAGACGTCGACGATGCCGCCGCGCACCGACAGCTCACCGCGGTGCTCGACGAGCGGCTCCCGTCGGTATCCGAGTCCGACGAGGCGGGCGACCAGGTCGTCGACGACGATGCGGTCGCCCGAGGAGACCACCGTGGGGCGGGCCGCCGAGCGCCACGGTCCGAGCCGCTGGAGGACCGCCTTGATCGGCGCCACCACGACCGACGGGCGGTGCGGCGACCCGGCGCCCCCGTCGCCGTGGTCGCCGTCGAGCGTCCAGAGCAGCCGGAGCCGACGACCCATCGTCGAGACCTCGGGGCTCACCCGCTCGAAGGGAAGCGTCTCCCATGCGGGGAAGACCTCGACGGCGCGCACGCCCGTCCCCGGGTCCGCCGTCCCGGCACCGTCGCCCGCGGGCTCCCCGACGAACACCTCGAGGTCGTGCGCGAGCTGCTCGGCCGCGTGCCCCGTCGGGGTGATCACGAGGACCGGCCGGCGCGCGCCGATGTGGACCAGTCCTGCGAGGACGATGGCCTGGGCCGGCCCCGCCACGGCCACGGTGGCGCCTGGCGCGCCGACCACGCGGGTCATCGCGGGTTCGTCGCGGAGGGCGGGAGGGAGCGAGCGGAGGCTCACCGACTCAGGGTACCGGGGCCCCTCGCCGACCGGTCGGGCCTCACTCCGCGTTGAAGCGGTTCATCGCCGCCTCCGCGCCGTCGGCGACGATCGTCTCGACCGCGTCGGCCGCCTGCTCGATCGCCACCGCGATCGCTCCGCGGTCCGCGCCTGCGGCCCGCTTGAGCACGTAGTCCGCGCCTCCCTGTCGGCCGGGCGGCTTCCCGATCCCGATGCGCACGCGGAGGTAGTCGTTGGTGTGGAGGTGCTGGTCGATCGACTTGAGGCCGTTGTTGCCGGCGTTTCCGCCGCCGGCCTTCACCCGGATCCGTCCCGGAGGAAGGTCGAGCTCGTCGTGGAGGACGACGAGCCCCGCGCCGGGCTCGACGCCGGCGCGGCGCAGGAGCGGTGCCACGGCCAGTCCCGACTCGTTCATGTAGGTCACCGGGACCGCGAGCAGGACGCGGCGGCCGTCGATCGTGACCGTGCAGGCGAGCGCGTGCAGCCCCTTCTCCGACCGCAGCTTCCCGCCGTGGCGCGCCGCGAGGACCGTGACGGCTTCCGCGCCCGCGTTGTGCCGGGTGCCCTCGAACTCCGCACCGGGATTGCCGAGACCGACGACGAGCTGGTCGACCGGCGTCCCGGTGCGCCGGCCCCCTCCGCCACGGAGCAGGGTCTAGCCCTCCGGCGACTCGGACTCGGCGGCCGACGACTCCTCGCCCGGCCCCTCGCCTGCGGCGGCACCCTCCGCCTCCCCTTCGACGGCCTCCTCTTCGGAGACCTGGACGCGCGGCGGGTGTGCGACCACGACCGTCGTGTCGAGATCGACGTCGAGCTCGACTCCCGCAGGGATCGCGATGTCCGAGACGTGGAGGCCCGAAGTGATGGTCAGTGTCGAGATGTCGATGTCGAACGAGGGCGGGATGTCCGCCGGCTTCGCCTTGACGGCGAGGGTGAAGAGCTGCTGCTCGACGACGCCGTCCGCGTGCTGGACCTCGATCGCCTCGCCGACCATGTTGATGGTGACCTCGGCCGCGATGACCTCGTCGCGGCGGACGATCTGGAAGTCGACATGGGTCACGACGTTGCGGACCGGGTGCCGCTGGATCGCCCTGGCGAGCGTGAGGTAGTCCTTGCCGTCGACCTGCAGAGAGAGCAGGGTGTTGAGCCCCGCCTCGCCGGACATCGCGACCTGGAACTCACGGGCGCCGACCGCCACCGGCAGTGGGTCCGTCCCGTGCCCGTAGACGACACCCGGGATCTTCCCGCCGGCCCGGAGCCGCCGCGTCGGGCGCGAACCGGTCTCGCGGCCGGCCTCTGCGGTGAGCGTGACTTCGGGCATGCGTGCACTCCTCCAACGACGCTGGATCGGACCCGGGGAGTCGGGCGACCGGCCGTCGGCGCCGCTCGGGCACGTTCGACCTGCGCTCCGGGCCTTCCGGGCGGCGTCCCATGGTAGACGCGCCGGCGACGGGTGACCACCGCAGGATCAGGCGCCGGCGACGATCACCTCGAGGCTGATGCCGTTCCGGGCCTCGAACTCGTCGAACCAGCAGTTGCCCTCCTGCACGAGGGAGATGGCCAGCCGGTAGAGGCCGGGCACCTCCGGGGCCCGCAGCTCCAGCTCGACGGGTGCGAACTGCCCGGGGAGGAGGGCGTTGCCGAGCCTGGTCCGCCGGCCCTCGATGCGATCGCCGTCGGGATCGACCCACCGGTAGCTGAGGTTCACCGGGAACGGCGAGACGGAGGCGAACGCCGACGAGCCGACGTTCTTCACCACCGCCCGCACCTGCCGGTGCTCGCCGAGGCCGATCGTCGCGAAGGGCTCGACCCAGATGCGCGTGGCCGCGTCGTCCGCCCCGAGCAGCTCCCCGACCCCTTCGAGCAGGCCTTCCTCGCCGAGCGCGGCCATGAGCCCGCCCCCGTGCGTGCTGACCACCCGCTGAGGATTGGTGTTGAACCCCCGGCGCAGGCCGTCGACGAGGTCGAGCGGGACGAACGCCAGGTCGTAGACCTCCGCGCACGGCACGAGGACGCGTTCGACGACGGTGCCCTTGTCGATCACGGCGATCGCCGCGCACTCGTCCGGCACGCCGCGGTTCGCGCTCTCCCCGACGAAGAAGATGCCGTCGAGCGCGGCGAGCCCACGCGTGTAGCCGTCGAGCTCGAACGCGGTCTCCCATCGGCCGCGGTCCGCGTCCCAGCGCACGACCGTCCGGTCCATCGAGTTGCAGACCCACCAGGTCCCGTCGACGAAGCTCGGCGAGTGCGGATGGGAGAGGCCGCCGAGCTCCTCGCCGGTCGTGAGGTTGCGGAGGAAGCCGGCACCGCTGCCGGCATCCTCCCGCCAGCCCCTGCTCTGCTCGAACCGGCCGAACGCGGTGACCCAGAGCTCGCCGTCCTTCTCCGCGAGCCCGTTCGGGTGCCAGGAGTCGGCGACGCTCGAGGGGCGCCAGACCTCCTCGAGCTCACCGTCGGGCCGGATCCGCAGGACCGCGTTGTCGGCGGAGGACACCACGAGCCACGAGCCGTCGTCGAGCCGACGGAGGTCGTGCGGGTCGACCACCCGGTCGAGCCGCAGGTACTGGGTGACGCCGATCTCGTCGTAGACCAGCAGCTCGGCGATCGAGTCGGTCCGGGTGGACGCACGGAGCACCCGACCGATGGTGCCCTCGCCGATCCAGAGCCCCGTCGAGCTGAGCCGGTCGATGAAGTCGAGCCTGGTGCCGTCGAAGCGGAAGAGGCCGCCGCTGGCGAGGTCGTCGAAGCCGGAGGCGAGCAGGACGACGTCGCGGTGCCGGAGGGTCGCCGGGCTCCAGGGCATGCCGAACGGTAGCCGCAGAACCTTGGCGGACCCTGAGAACTGTGCGGCTGTCCCGGTGCGCCGGAGGGCGCCGCTTCGCGTCGCACCGGGCGCGACGCGCCCCGGTTCGCCGAGCGCGACGCGGCGACCGTCAGACCAGGTTCTCGCCGTCGAAGATCTCGGAGACCGACGTGTCCTCGAAGACCGCGTCGATCGCGTCGGAGATGAGCTTGGCGACCGAGAGCACCTCGAGCTTGTCGAAGCGCCGGTCGGGCGCGATCGGGAGCGTGTTGGTCACGACCACCCGAGTCAGCGCGGAGTTCTTGAGCCGGTCGATGGCGGGGTCCGAGAGCACCGCGTGCGTCGCCATGCACCAGACCTCGGCCGCACCCCGCTCGGCGAGCAGGTCCGCGGCGGCCACGATGGTGCCCGCGGTGTCGATGATGTCGTCGATGAGCACGCACTGCCTGCCGTCGACGTCGCCGACCACCTGGAGCGCCTGGACCTCGTTGGCGGTCCCGCGCGGCCGGCGCTTGTGGACGACGGCGAGGTCCGCGTTGAGGTGCTGGCTGAACCGCTCGGCCACCTTGACCCGCCCGGCGTCGGGTGCGACCACGACGAGGTCCTCGGCCCGGTGATTCCGGAGGTAGTCGACCATGACGGGCGCGGCGATGAGGTGGTCGAAGGGGACGTCGAAGAAGCCCTGGATCTGCCCCGAGTGGAGATCGACGCTCATCACCCGGTCGGCGCCGGCGACCGAGAGGACGTCGGCGACCAGCTTCGCCGTGATCGGCTCGCGGCCGGTCGCCTTCCTGTCCTGGCGCGAGTAGCCGTAGTAGGGGCAGACGGCAGTGATCCGCTTCGCCGAGGCGCGCTTGGCCGCATCGATCATGATCAGGTGCTCCATCAGGGTGTCGTTGACCGGACCGCAGTGGGTCTGCACGATGAAGACGTCGGCGCCTCGGATCGACGAGTCGAACCGGCAGTGGATCTCGCCGTTGGCGAACTCGCGGAGGTTGGCCTCGCCGAGCTCCACCCCGAGCTGCGACGCGATGTCCGCTGCGAGCTCCGGATGGGACCGCCCGGAGACCAGGACGAGCCGTCGGCGAGGGGTGAACTCCATGTCCACGACGCTACCCCCCTGCGCTGCCGCGGTCCGGAGCCGAGGGACCGACGACCTCGCCCGCCTCGACCTCCGCGCCCTCGTCGAGCACGGCGAAGGGCCCGACCCGGGCGTCCGCGCCGATGGACGCGTGCCGGCAGACGCTCGAGGACACGACCGCTCCCTCCCCGACCACGGTGTCGACCAGCCGGCTGTCCGGGCCGATCTCCGCGTGCTCGCCGATCACACAGTCCCCCTGGAGGATGACGCCGGGGAGGAGGACCACGTCGGTCGCGAGCTCGACGTCGACGTCGACGTAGGTCGTCTGCGGGTCCCACATCGTCACGCCGCGGCGCATCCACCGCTCGTTGATCCGGTCGCGCAGCTCGGCCTCGGCGATGGCGAGCTGGGCCCGGTCGTTGACGCCGGCGACCTCCATCGAGTCCTCGACGACCACGGAGCCGACCTTGTGGCCCGCCTCGTAGAGGACGCCGACGACGTCGGTCAGGTAGTACTCGCCCTGCGCGTTGGCCGGGCTGATCCGCCGCAACGCCGGGGCGAGCACGCTGCGCCGGAAGCAGTAGATGGAGGTGTTGACCTCGGCGACGCCGAGCTCCTCGTCCGTCGCGTCCTCGTGCTCGACGACCCGGGCGACCGAGTCGTCCCGGCCGTGCACCACCCGGCCGTAGCCGGTGGGGTCCGCGACGACCGCGGTGAGCAGGGTCGCCGCGGCGTCGGAGGCCCGGTGCCCGTGGACCAGCCGGGCGAGGGTGGCGGGCTGCAGCAGTGGCGTGTCGCCCGGCAGCACGACCACGTCGTCGTCGTCGGTGTCGTCGTCGGGGAGCCCGGTCAGCGCGACCGCCATCGCGTCGCCGGTGCCCCGCTGCTCGGGCTGCTCGACGAACTCGATCGCCATGCCGGGCGGCGCGTGCTCGATGAGCGTCTTGGTGACCCACTCGGCGCGGTGGCCGACCACGACCACCACCCGCGTGACCGGCAGGCGCGCGAGCGCGTCGAGCACGTGCAGGACCATCGGGCGTCCGCACAGCCGGTGCAGCGGCTTCGGTCGCGCCGATCGCATCCGGGTGCCCTCCCCCGCGGCGAGCACCACCGCGGAGAGCGATCGTGGCACGCGCTCGGGTCCGCGCTGCGGTGTGACGCGGATCACCACGGCCCGCGACCCCTGCGAACAGTGGGGGTTCCGGGCGCCTCCCCCTCGCACGACCCGAGGCTCATGCGCCTATTCTTCCCACGTCGGAGGGGATGATGCGACCTTCGACGCCGGCGCCGCCACCTCCAGCGGTCGCCACACCATGCCGATGCCCGTTCTCACCTCCACCATCGACCCCTCGTCGGAGACCTTCCGGGCCAATTACCGGGCCCTCGAGGAGGCCGTCGGCAGGCGTGGAGGAGCAGCTCGCGGCGGCCAGAGCCGGCGGCGGCGAGCGGTACGTGGCGCGACACCGCGAGCGAGGGAAGCTGCTCGCACGCGAACGGATCGAGCTCCTCCTCGACCGCGACTCCGCGTTCCTCGAGCTCGCTCCGCTCGCCGCCTGGGGCACCGAGTACACGGTCGGGGCGTCCTCTGTGCTCGGCATCGGCGTCGTCGAGGGCGTCGAGTGCCTCATCTCGGCGAGCGACCCGACGGTCCGGGGCGGAGCGATGAACCCGTTCTCCTTCCGCAAGGGCGCGCGGGGCTCGGACATCGCGCTCCAGAACGGACTGCCGTCGATCAACCTGGTCGAGTCGGGGGGCGCGGACCTCCCGGCGCAGGCCGAGTTGTTCATCCCCGGCGGCCGGGCCTTCCGCGACCTGACCCGCCACTCGGCGGCAACGCTGCCCACCATCGCCCTCGTGTTCGGGAACTCGACCGCCGGCGGCGCCTACGTGCCGGGCATGAGCGACTACATCGTGATGATCGAGCAGCGCTCGAAGGTCTTCCTCGGCGGGCCCCCGCTCGTGAAGATGGCCACCGGCGAGGAGTCGACCGACGAGGAGCTCGGCGGCGCGTCGATGCATGCCCGGGTCTCCGGCCTGGCCGACTACCTCGCGGTCGACGAGCTCGACGCCATCCGACTCGGGCGCCAGATCGTGAGCCGGCTCCACTGGCGCAAGCGCGGGTCCGGCCCGACGATGCCGGCCGACCCGCCGCGCTACGACCCCGACGAGATCCTCGGGATCGCCTCGGCGGACCCCAAGGTCCCCTTCGACCCCCGTGACGTGCTCGCACGGGTCGTCGACGGCTCGCGGTTCGACGAGTTCAAGCCCCTCTACGGGACGAGCCTCGTCACCGGCTGGGCGTCGATCTGCGGCTATCCGATCGGTGTCCTCGCCAACCACCGTGGCGTGCTCTTCTCGGAGGAGTCGCAGAAGGCGACCCAGTTCATCCAGCTTGCGAACCAGATCGACGTGCCGCTCCTCTTCCTCCAGAACACGACCGGCTACATGGTGGGCAAGGAGTACGAGCAGCGCGGGATCATCAAGCACGGGGCGATGATGATCAACGCGGTCTCGAACTCGTCGGTCCCCCACCTGACGCTCAACATCGGCGCCTCGTACGGCGCCGGCAACTACGGCATGTGCGGCCGCGCCTACGACCCGCGGTTCCTCTTCGCCTGGCCGAACGCCCGGTCGGCGGTGATGGGCCCCGCCCAGCTGGCCGGCGTGCTCTCGATCGTCGGCCGCCAGTCCGCCGCGGCGCGGGGCGCGGAGTTCGACGAGGAGGCCGACGCGGCGATGCGCGAGCTCGTCGAGTCCCAGATCGAGTCGGAGTCCCTGCCCCTCTACCTCAGCGCCCGGCTCTACGACGACGGCATCATCGACCCGCGTGACACACGCACGGTGCTCGGGATCTGCCTCTCGGTGATCGACAACCAGCCGATCACCGGGACCCGCGGGTACGGCGTCTTCCGGATGTGAGCGCGACGGTGACGACCCCGATCCGCACGCTGCTGGTGGCCAACCGTGGCGAGATCGCGCGCCGGGTCGTCCGGACCGCGCGCACGATGGGGATCGCGACCGTCGCGGTCCACTCCGACGCGGACGCGGCGAGCCCGCACGTGCGGGACGCGGACGCCGCCGTGCATCTGCGCGGCACGGCCCCGGCCGAGACCTACCTCCGCGCCGACCTGCTGGTCGACGCGGCGCTCCGCAGCGGCGCGGACGCCGTCCACCCGGGGTACGGCTTCCTCTCGGAGTCGCCTGGGTTCGCTCGGGCGGTCGCCGACGCCGGCCTCTGCTGGGTGGGTCCGCCGGCCGCGGCCATCGAGGCGATGGGGTCGAAGATCGGGGCCAAGGAGCTCATGCGCGCCGCGGGTGTGCCGACCCTGCCGTCGATCACGATCGAGGAGGGGGTGGCCCCCGACGCGGAGGCGGTCGCGGCGCTCGGCTGGCCGCTGCTGGTCAAGGCGTCGGCGGGCGGCGGCGGGCGCGGGATGCGGATCGTCGCGAAGCCCGACGAGCTGGAGGAGGCGATCGCAGGCGCACGGCGCGAGGCGGCGGCCGCGTTCGGTGACGGCACCGTCTTCCTCGAGCGCTACCTCGTCGACCCCCGCCACGTCGAGGTGCAGATCGTCGCAGACGCACACGGCGCCGTCGTCGCGCTCTTCGAGCGGGAGTGCAGCATCCAGCGGCGCCACCAGAAGATCATCGAGGAGGCGCCGTCACCTGCCGTCTCCTCCGCGCTCCGCGCACGGCTCTCGGATGCTGCGGTCGCCGCCGCCCGTGCGGTGGGCTACGTGAACGCGGGCACCGTCGAGTTCGTGGTCGACGGCGCGGCGGAGGGGCACGAGGGCGACCCGTACTTCCTCGAGATGAACACCCGGCTCCAGGTCGAGCACCCGGTGACCGAAGCTGTGAGCGGGCTCGACCTCGTCCGGATCCAGCTGCTCGTCGCCGGCGGCGCGCACCTCCCCGCCGAGGTCGCGGCCGCCGCTGCGTCCGGACCGTCCGGCCACGCCATCGAGGCCCGCCTCTACGCCGAGGACCCCGCCGCGGGCTGGCTGCCGTCGACGGGCACCCTCCACCGGTTCGAGGTCGACGACGGGCACGGCGGCGTCCGCGTCGACACGGGTGTCGAGACCGGCTCGGTGGTGAGCCCCCACTACGACCCGATGCTGGCCAAGGTCGTCGTCCACGCGCCGACCCGCGGGGAGGCCGCGGCCCGCCTCGCCTCGTGTCTCGCCGGCGCGCGCATCCACGGGGTCACCACCAACCGCGACCTGCTCGTGCGGACGCTGCGGCACGCCGGGTTCGAATCCGGAGCGACCGACACCGGCTTCCTCGAACGGCACGGACTGGCCGAGCTCGCCGCGCCGCTCGCCGCCGACGACGCGGTCCGGCGGCACGCGATCGCCGCCGCGCTGGCCGCGCAGGCCGATCGCCGCGCGCACGCGCCGGTGCAGCCGGCGATCGTCTCGGGGTACCGGAACAACCCGTTCGCGCCCCAGGTGGTCGCCTACCGGAGCGGCGGGGTGACCCACGCGGTCGGCTACGCCTTCGGACGTGACGGCGGTCTGGTCACCCTCACCGTCGACGGCGAGCCAGTCGCACTCGACGCGGTCACCGTCACGGCCGAGGAGGTCTCGCTGACCCTCGCCGACGGGTTCGCGCGCCGGTATCGCGTGGACCGGGTGGGCCCGACCACCTACGTCGACGGACCGGACGGCGCCTCGGTCCTCGCAGAGGTCGACCGCTTCCCCACGGCGACGGACCACGCGCATGCGGGCTCGGCGCTCGCGCCCATGCCCGGCAGGTGTCGTCCGTGTCGCGGTGGCCGAGGGCGACACGGTGGAGGCGGGCCAGCTCCTCGTCGTGCTCGAGGCCATGAAGATGGAGCACGCGGTCCACGCCCCCGCCGCCGGGACGGTGACCGAGGTCGGCGTGGGCGAGGGCGACCAGGTCGAGACCGGCCGGCTGCTCGTCGTGGTCGAACCGCACGCGGCCGACGGCGCGGGGGCCGACGTTGCCGAGAGCGCGGTGGCCGGGCCGTGAGCGAGCCGGTCCGCATCGCGAACTGCTCGGGCTTCTTCGGGGACCGCCTTTCGGCCGCCCGCGAGATGGTCGACGGTGGGCCGATCGACTTCCTGACCGGCGACTGGCTCGCCGAGCTCACCATGCTGATCCTCTGGAAGGGACTCCAGCGAGACCCGACCAAGGGGTGGGCACGCACCTTCCTCACCCAGATGGAGGAGGTGCTCGGCACCTGCGTCGACCGTGGGATCAAGGTCGTCACCAATGCGGGAGGCCTCAACCCGGCCGGGCTGGCCGGCGAGGTCCGGGCGCTCGCCGACCGCCTCGGGCTCGACGTCGCGGTCTCCCATGTCGAGGGCGACGACCTCCTCGGCCGCGTCGACGAACTGGCGGCGGCCGGCCACCCGCTCACCCACCTCGACACCGGTGCGTCGCTGGCCGACGCGACCGGGCAGGTCGTCTCCGCCAACGCCTACCTCGGCGCCTGGCCGATCGTGGAGGCGCTGGCCGGCGGCGCCCAGATCGTCGTCTGCCCCCGGGTGACCGACGCATCGCTCGTCGTCGGCCCCGCGGCCTTCCACCACGGCTGGTCACCGACCGACTGGGACCGGCTGGCCGGCGCGGTCGTCGCCGGCCACGTGATCGAGTGCGGCGCGCAGACCACGGGCGGCAACTACGCGTTCTTCACCGAGGTCACCGGGCTCGAGCATCCGGGCTTCCCGATCGCCGAGGTGGCCGAGGACGGCTCGACGGTCGTGACCAAGCATCCCGGTACGGGCGGCGAAGTGTCGGTCGGCACGGTGACCGCCCAGCTGCTCTACGAGATCGCCGGGCCCGACTATCCGAACACCGACGTCGTCGCGCGCTTCGAGACGATCGACCTCGCGCAGGAAGGCCCGGACCGCGTGCGCATCTCGGGGGTGCGCGGCCGCCCCGCGCCGGCCGACGTGAAGGTCTGCCTCAACCTGCTCGGCGGATGGCGGAACTCGATGACCTTCCTCCTCACCGGGCTCGACATCGAGGAGAAGGCAGCGCTCGCGCTCCGGTCGCTCGAGGACGCGGTCGGCGGCACCGACCGGTTCGCCGCATTCGACGCGCAGCTCGTGCGCACGGACAAGCCGGACGCGCCCGTCAACGCCGAGGCCACTGCGCAGCTCAGGCTCACGGTCAAGGACCCCGACCAGGCGCGGGTCGGGCGGGCCTTCTCGAGCGTCGTGACCGAGCTCGGGCTCGCCAACTACCCCGGCTTCACGACGACGGGCCCGCCGACGGACGCCACGGCGTACGGCGTCTACTGGCCGGCGCTGGTTCCCGCCGGACTCGTGGTCCCCGAGGTCGTGCACGCGGACGGTCGCCGGGTCGAGGTTCCCCACGCCGCCAACGGCACGGGAGGCGCGTCCGGCGGCACCCTCGGGTCGGAGGACGGCGGATCGGCCGGCGGCGCGCCGGATCGGCCTGCACCCCCGGGACCGACCCGGCACGTCCCGCTCGGCACGATCATCGGGGCGCGGTCGGGCGACAAGGGCGGCAACGCGAACGTCGGGCTCTGGGCGCGGTCGGACGCCGGGTGGGCGTGGCTCGACGCCGCGCTCACCATCGACGCGTTCCGGCGGCTCCTGCCCGAGGCGGACGGGCTCGAGGTCCGCCGGTTCCGCTTCCCGAACCTGCGGGCGCTCAACTTCGTGGTCGTCGGCCTCCTCGGCGAGGGCGTCGCCTCCTCGACCAGGCAGGATCCTCAGGCCAAGGGCCTCGGGGAGTACCTTCGGAGCCGTTCCGTCGACATCCCGGTCGGGCTGCTCGACGGCGGGGCGCCGCACGGACGGTAGCGACACGAGGGCGACACGAGGGCAAGCAGAGGAGACCCGCCATGGACTTCATCGAATCCGACGAGATGCAGATGCTGCGCGAGGCGGTCGCCTCGATCGCCGCGAAGTTCGGGCACGAGTACTACGTCGCCAAGGCGCACGCCGACGAGCGGACCGACGAGCTGTGGCAGGCGGTGGCCGAGGGGGGCTTCCTCGGCGTCAACGTGCCCGAGGAGTACGGAGGCGGCGGCGGCGGGATCACCGAGCTCGCCGCGGTCCAGGAGGAGCTCGCGGCCGCGGGCTGCCCGCTGCTGGTCATCGTCGTCTCGCCGGCGATCTGCGCGACGATCATCGCCAGGTTCGGCACGGAGGAGCAGAAGCAGCGGTGGCTCCCGCGCTTCGCGACCGGCGAGCTCAAGATGGCCTTCGCGATCACCGAGCCCGATGCGGGTTCGAACTCCCACAACCTCGGGCTGACCGCCACCAAGGACGGCGACGTCTACCGGCTCAACGGGTCGAAGTACTACATCTCGGGTGTCGACGAGTGCGAGGCGATCCTCGTGGTGACGAAGTCGGGCGTCGACCCGGACACGGGACGCGGCCGGCTCTCGCTCTTCGTCGTCGACGTCGACACGCCCGGTCTCGACAAGCAGGTGCTGCCCGTCGAGATCACCGCACCGGAGAAGCAGTTCACGCTCTTCTTCGACAACGTCCAGGTCGACGCCGACCGGTTGCTCGGCACCGAGGGCGACGGGCTCCGCCAAGTCTTCTTCGGGCTCAATCCCGAGCGCATCCTGTCCGCGGCGACCGCCAACGGGATCGGCCGGTACGTCCTCGGCAAGGCCGCCGACTACGCGAAGGAGCGCGCGGTGTGGGGCACGCCGATCGCCCGCCACCAGGGGATCTCCCACCCGCTCGCCAAGGCCAAGATCGACGTCGAGCTCGCCCGGCTCATGACCGACAAGGCGGCGTGGCTGTGCGACCACGCAGGCGAGACCGCGGCCGCCGGCGAGGCGGCCAACATGGCGAAGTTCTCGGCGGCCGACGCGGCGCTCGCCGCGCTCGACCAGGCGATCCAGACCCACGGCGGGAACGGGATGTCGTCCGAGTACGGGCTCGCCGACATGTGGGGCATGACCCGGCTGCTGCGGATCGCCCCGGTGAGCCGCGAGATGATCCTCAACTACGTGGCCCAGCACTCGCTCGGGATGCCCCGCTCCTACTGAGGCACCGGCCTGGCCCCGAATCCACGCCTCAGGCACCCCCGCGTGGTTCCTGCGTTACCACGCAGCGTGAGATTCAGCTGGTGATCCGCTGAGGGCTGTCTGCATCGGGGTGGTCGATCTCCCCTGGTCCAGGTGGAATCACGTCTAGGAACGCCCGAGAAGCGGCCGTACTCTGCCACTCAGGGTCATGAAACCGAGCGCAGCGCATCCGTGGCACTCCCCCGACCGGCGGACTCGCCGCGTCCACGTGGTCCGGTGGGCCGTACCCACCCGTACCGCTATAGGAGCGGGGCGTTTCCGCCGAGAAGAGAAGGTAGTGGGACCAGTGCTGAGACACCGACGCGGGCGACGGCCCGCCGGCCGGCCGTTGTGCGACGACCAGGCCATGACCCTCGTGGAGGTGATGGTCGCCTTCACGGTGCTCTGATCGCCCTCGTCCCACTCTCCTACCTCTTCACCACGTCGCTGATCTCGGCCGGGCAATCCGCCAACCAGCAGACCGCGCTCTCCATCGCCGAGAAGTGGACCGAGATCCTGTCGAACGTGACCCCGCCGGTCAACGCCAATCGGTGAGGTCGTCGTCGACACGCCCAACGCATCGCCGCATCGGGCCGGGCGCCAGGCGCACGACCGTCACGGCGGCGTCCAACGGGCTGAGCCTCCACGCAGGTCGACGATCAACGTCGTCTTCCACGAGCGCATCCGCCATCGAACTCCTCCCCGTCGGCGTCTGCATCCAATCCCCAGACCGCTCAGGTCACCACCTCCGCGGGTCCCCAGACGTGACGTACATCGGGGAGACCGCCACCACCCTCACCGGTCCGTGACCGGCGGCACCGGCCCGATGGCGACCGGCAGCCAGTGACCCAGTCGTCGGTCACCACCCAGACGGAGACCCGGGGCGGAAAGGCCTACTCGCTGCTCGCCGAGTACGAGTGGACCACGATCCAGAATGCACGGACCACCGCGACCACCACGACCGCGGTCCGGCACGCTGCCGACCTCCGACCATCACGGTCGCCTCGATTCCTCACCTTCTCCATCGCGTCGATCGCCAATCCGCAGTCCGCCAAGATCGTGACGACGTCGAACGGCACCCAGACGTCTTCTACACCGGCATGACCGCCACCACGCTGACCGGCGTCACTGGTGGCACCGGCTCGTTCGCGAACGTCGATCTGACCCAGGACGCAACTCGAAGCCCAACCTCTGCACGTCGGGCACCCCCCAGGTCCTCAAGCTCCGCATGACCGTCGGGTGGGGACCGAACAGCGACACCAACAACGTGCAGGACAGCGTCATCCTCAATTACCCGCCGTCGGGCATCCAGACGCTCGGGTTCATCGCGCTGCAGTTCACAGGCGACGTCGCCGCACTCGACGCCCAGGGCAACCCGTGGAGCGAGCGGGTCCAGGCGCCCCCGGTCACCATCACCGGGCCGCAGAACCTCACCATCTACCCGGACAACTACGGCTGTGCGTTCGCGCAGGTGCTGCCGTCCACCGTCGGCAACACCTACACGGTCAGCGTCGCCAACGCGTCGAGCGGCGTTCCCGCGGGCAGCACATACGGCTCACCCTCGTTCGTCGCCAACACGACCGGCACGGTCACCAACCACGTCCTCCAGCAACCGACGTCCGAGTCGCTCTCCGGCATCGCCGTCAACATCGGGGCGGTCACGAAGCTCGACGCCCTCTACCCGACGACCTACCCCGGCTACGACCAGGGCAGCACGATCAACTTGAGCTACCCCTCCTCGAGCTCGGTCGAGGACGGCGTCGAGTGCCCGGGCGCCGGCTGGATCACCTGCGTGTCGACCGGTGAGAACTCGAGCGGCGCGGTCGTCACCTGGAACAAGGTCGGCGCCTGGTCGAACATCGCCGTGCCGGGCACGGTGAGTCGGATCAGCTCGGTCGCCTGCAACGACAACGAGTGCGTCGGCGTGGGCTACGGCGGCGGGTCCGGGGTGATCCTCGATGCGACGACCGGATTCAATCCGTCCCTCTCCGCGGCCCCCAACGACGCGGCCGCGCTCACCGGTGTCACCTCGCTCACCCAGGTCACGTGTCCCTCCGACCAGACATGCGTGGCGATCGGCACGACGGCGATCGGTGCCGCAGTGCTCACCGACTCGATCAACAACGGAACCGACAACTGGTCGGCCGTCACCCTGCCGGCGGGTATCACGGGACTGACCAGCCTGGTGTGCCCGCAGAGCGGAACGGGCTGCGCGGCGATGGGGACCACGAGCTCGCCGAGCAACGGCACGCCGGTCGTGGTGTCCGGCGGGTACTCGGGCAGCTGGGTCCTCTCGACCGCAACCGGCTTCACGGTCTCGTCCCTCTCGTCGTTCGCGTGCCCGTCGGACTCGGCGTGCGTCGCGATCGGTACCGGCACGGTCGGCGCCGGCGCGAGCGGCCCGATCGCAATCGCCGCGAACGCTGCCGGCGGCCTCGGCGCCTCGGGGCTCGCCTGGACCGCGGACTCCTTCCCCGCGGGCACCACGGTCACCTCGCTCACCGGGCTCACCTGCCCGGCCGGCAACGAGTGCCTGCTCACGGGCGCAGGCACCCAGGGCGCCGGCACCGTCCCGCTCGTCCTTGAGGGGGGTACCTCGGGCGGCACCGTGTTCGGCGCGGACACACTTCCCCCGGTCGGTGCGAATCCGGTGAGCACGGTCGGATCCATGGTCTGCCCGTCGTCCTCGACGTGCGTGCTGCTCGCCACCGCGGCGTCGGCACCCGCGATCCTCTCGGGCGCCATCACCGGCCCCGGCACGGCCGACACCTGGACGAGCGCCGCCGTCCCCTCGGTGTCCGGCACGCTCTCCGCGCTCAACCAGGTGGTCTGCCCGACCACGACCAACTGCGCGGCCATCGGCTACGGCACCAACGCCAGCAGCCAGCCCACCGCCTTCCTGCTCGCGAGCAGCGGTGGCACGACCAGCTGGTCCTCGATCACCCTGCCGACCACCAATCCGGCCTGGTACCTGAGCGACATCGACTGCACGAAGCAGGGGTACGGCACGTACTGCAGTGCGGTGGGCGCCGGGCCGCTCGGCGTAATCGAGCTCTCGACGACCAGCGGGCCGTCCGGACCGTGGTCGGACCAGACCCCGGTCGGGCTCGCCGGCTCGCCGGCCCCGGGCATCCCGGTTGAGGAGAACAACACCGGACTCCTGCCGAACCCGTTCGCCACGGTGGTGACCGCCGGTGCGTCGCCGAACATCACCCAGCTCTCCGACGTCTACCCGTTCAACAGCGGCTACGGGCTCTTCGCCGGTGACTGCTCCGCCGAGATCGGCGCGGGGAGCTTCAACGTCGCCCAGGCCGCGACGGTGCCCGGCGGCGCCACATCGGTCACGGTGCCACTCGGACTCGTCACCGTGCAGGCGCTGCATGCATCGGGCGCCCTGGTCGGACTGCCCTATGCCGGGGCGACCTTCTCGCTGACCGCGACGACCGGAGGCTGCGCCGGCGACGCGTACACGCTCCAATCGGCCGGACCGGACGGGCTGAGCCGGACCGAGGTGCCGTTCGGAACCTACAACCTGACGGTCACCGGGACCTCCTCGACGACGGTGCCGATCACCGTCGGTGGGAGCACGGTCTCCACCTCCTCGTCCGCCACCCTCGTCGGCTACCCGGTCACGGTGAGCGTGCCGTGATGGGTGCGCTCACCTCCATCCGCGCGCTGGTCGCTGCACAGCGCGAGCGGTCCGGCGACATGACCGGTGACGAAGGCCTCACCCTCGTCGAGCTGATGATCGCCTTCGCCACCCTCATCGTGCTCCTGACCATCGTCGCCAGCGCACTCACCACCTACCTCAACGCCGGGACGAACGTGATCTCGTCGTACAACGCGACCGACCAGCTCCTCCCGAGCTCGATCATCATCCAGCGGCTGATCCGCAGCGAGGTCGAGCCCGCGCCTACGCCCACGGCGGCGACGAACTGTGCGGCGGCAAACGCACCCTGCCCGCCGTTCCTGACCGGCAGCGTCGGCACCTGGTCGACGACGTTCTTCGCCAACATCGGCGACGCGAACGGTCCCGGCAAGATAGTGATGTCGCTCACCACACCGACCAAGTGCGCCGGCTGCAAGTTCTACTCGGGGACGTTCACCGTCGTGCAGTACCCGGCGTGCCCGAACCCGCCCGCCGCCACGCTCCCGGGGTGCACGGGCGCGACGCCCGCCTGCCCGTTCGCCGTGACGTCGACCGCGACCTGTACCTGGTCGACGGGCGGCAAGACACTCGTGAGCGTCCGAGGGGTCATCAACCCGACGACGTACCTCACCAACGCGACGCCCCCGACGATCTTCACCTACAACGCGCTCGACCCGTACTCGACCGCATACACCCCCGGTGCGGGTGGCACACCGAACGGCTCCGGCATCCTGCCCAACTTCAACTCCTGCGCGGCACCGACGCTCAACGGCAGCGGGAACCCGACCGCGTCCAATTGCCCTGGCCGACACGGTCCAGAGCATCGGGGTCGACCTCAGCGTCGACGTCGTCGGAGCGGCCCCGCAGGAGAACTCCTTCGTCGTGTACCGGCTCTCGTCCAAGTCGTACCTCTACAGCCAGCTGGTCGGGTAGGGAACCATGCGCAGACTCCTCACGAAGTGCAGGCGGGCATCCGCCGTCCGGGCCGCGACCGATGCCGGCCAGGCCGCGCTCATCGTCGTCATCTCGCTCGTCGTTCTGCTCGCCACCTTCGGCGGCGTGATGATCAACTCGATCGTCACCAACGCGCCGATCCTGACCCAGGCGAACATCCAGCGGTACGCATATCGCGCGCTCGCATCGGGTCTCAACTCCTACCAGACCGCGATCAACGGCAACCCCTACCTCGCCGCGTGCAACGCGAACACCAACTACCCCTCGGGCCCCAACGCGAACGCGCAGTGCGCGGGGCTCAGCTACGACACCTGGAGCCAGGTGCCCGGCACCGACGTCGGCAACGGGGTGGTCCCGGAGTTCTACATGTTCGAGAACCCCCAGGAGGTCGAGAGCTCGACCACGAGTGCCATCACCTACCTCGAGGTCCAGGTCGTAGGCGCCGCGGGCTTCCCTGCCAACCTCGTCTACTACTCGACCGTCGCCCGCTTCGTCCCGCAGAACGGCTTCCTCAACGGTGTCTGGTGGTCGAACTACGAGTCGTTCAACGACAACGCGGGCGGGTCGGCTGCGACCTGCGACTACTTCTACAACCAGGGGCGCACCATCTCGGGCGGGGGAACGGTCGGCGCGACGCCGTGCGTCTACGTGAGCTTCATCAGCGGTGACGCGCTCTACGGGCCGGTCTACACCAACGACTCGGTCTACGTGATCGGCAACCCCACCTTCACCGGCACGGTCAACACGGCCGATCCCCACTGCCTCTTCGTCGACCCGGGGACCGGCGCGACCGATTCCTCGTCGAACCCGACCTGCGCGAGCCTCGACGCCGGCATCTCCTACACGGTGAACGGCAGCGGATTCGGGCGCCCCAAGGAGCCGCTGCCCACCGACGACTCGCAGCTCTCCACCTACGCGAAGCAGGGCGGCTGCTACTACGAGGGCCCGACGACCGTCCAGCTCTCGGTGGTCGGTGGCGTCGGCAAGATGACCGTCAACAGCCCCGACACGGCCGGCTACCCGAACAACGACACGATGAACACGTCGGGCATCGGCGACCCGAACTGCCCGACCAGCACGGCCCAGGGAGCACAGGCCCTCCCGAACAACGGCGTCCTCTTCGTCAACGGCGCATCGAGCCCGGTGGCCGGCGCCAATCCGTTCGACACCAATACCAACGGCGCGACCAAGGGGCTCTCCCAGGTCCAGAGCCTCTGCCCGAACTGCTACTACGCGCAGAGCTCGACCCCCGACTCGGAGGGCGACGCATTCGTCCACGGCAACCTCTCCGGCCACCTCACGGTCGCCGCGTCCAACGACGTCCTCGTCGACGGGCCGATCAGCTATGCCGACTGCACCTGGGCCGGCACCGCGTCGCAGAGCCTCTGCGCCTACAACAACGCCTGACCGGCACCAACGACACGCTGGGCCTCATCGCCAACAACTACGTCGAGGTCAACCGCCCGCTCTACAACTCGACCAACACCCAGGGGAAGTCGGGAAAGCCACTGCCGGCGTGCGGCACAGCCGGTGCGTTTGCGATCCCCCTCTGCGACCCCAGCACCTCGACCGGCAGCCCGACCGGCGCACAGGGACTGACCATCGACGCGACGATCCTCGCCCTCAATCAGTCCTTCGCGGTCGACAACTTCGCCACGACCGGCAACGAGGTCGTCAGCTCTACGATCTACGGCTCGATCCAGCAGGACGCCCGCGGCGCGGTCGGCACGAGCGGCGGCGGCAACACCGGCTACCTCAAGTACTACCTCTGGGACCCGCGCCTCACCCTCTACGGGCCGCCCTACTACCTCGCGCCGGGCACCGCCTCGTGGGGGCTCGACTCCTCGGCCGAGACGTACACCGGCACCGAACCGAATTGCCCGCCCGTCCAGGCCACGCCGTCGACCTCGCAGCCGGCCTGGCCGAACCTGGTCGGGTCGACCTCGCCGGGCGCGGCCGGCTGCCCGACGGCCCCCTGATCACGTCGGCGACCCCGGCGGGGGCGCCGGGGCCGACCAGGCCGGCGGCGGCAGGTAACCTCGTCCACTTGTGCCCCTGAAGACCCGCGACGACATCCGCAACGTGGCGATCGTCGCGCACGTCGACCACGGGAAGACCACCCTCGTCGACGCCATGCTCTGGCAGTCCGGTGCCTTCCGGGCCAACGAGACCGTCGACGAGCGGGTCATGGACTCCGGCGACCTCGAGCGCGAGAAGGGCATCACGATCCTGGCCAAGAACACCGCCGTCGTGCACGGCGGGGTCAAGCTCAACATCGTCGACACCCCGGGCCACGCCGACTTCGGCGGGGAGGTCGAACGGGGGCTCACCATGGTCGACGGGGTGCTCCTGCTGGTCGACGCGTCGGAGGGACCGCTCCCCCAGACGCGGTTCGTCCTCCGCAAGGCGCTCGAGGCGCGGCTGCCGGTCGTCCTCGTGGTCAACAAGGTCGACCGTCCCGACGCGCGGATCGACGAGGTCGTCCACGAGGTCGAGGAGCTCTTCCTCGACCTCGACGCCGACGAGGACCAGATCGGCTTCCCGATCCTCTACACCAATGCACGCGCCGGCCGGGCGAGCACCGATCAGTCACAGCCCGGCACCGACCTCGAGCCGCTCTTCGCGGCCATCGTCGAGCACATCCCCGCACCCCGGTACGACCCCGAGGCGCCGCTGCAGGCGCTGGTCGCCAACCTCGACGCCTCGCCGTACGTGGGACGGCTCGCCATCTGCCGTGTGCAGAACGGCACGCTCCGGCGGGGGGAGTCGGTGGCCTGGTGCAAGGTCGAAGGCACGATCGAGCGGGCGAAGATCACCGAGCTCTACCTGACCGACGCCCTCGACCGCGTCGACGCGACCGAGGCGGGACCGGGCGACATCGTGGCGGTCGCCGGGTTCGCCGAAATCACGATCGGTGAGACGCTCGCCGATCCTGACGACCCGCGGCCCCTACCGGTGTTCACCGTCGACGAGCCGAGCCTCGCGATGACCATCGGGGTCAACACCTCGCCGCTGGCCGGCGAGGACGGCTCGAAGCTCACCGCGCGCCAGATCAGGGCACGGCTCGACGCCGAGCTCGTCGGCAACGTCTCGATCCGGGTGCTCCCGACCGAACGGCCGGACACCTGGGAGGTCCAGGGTCGGGGCGAGCTCCAGCTCGCGGTGCTCGTGGAGACCATGCGGCGCGAGGGCTTCGAGCTCACCGTCGGCAAGCCGCAGGTGGTCACCCGCGAGATCGACGGCCGCCGGTGCGAACCGGTCGAGCGGGTGGCCATCGACGTGCCCGACGACTACCTCGGCGTCGTCACCCAGCTCATGGCGTTGCGCAAGGGGACGCTCGTCGAGATGGTCAACCACGGGAGCGGCTGGGTGCGGATGGACTACCGGGTCCCGGCGCGGGGCCTGGTCGGCTTCCGCACCGAGTTCATGACCGAGACGCGCGGCACGGGCATGCTCCACCACGTCTTCGACGGGTGGGCACCCTGGTACGGCGAGCTCCGGACCAAGCGGAACGGCTCGATGGTCGCCGACCGCCGCGGCGCAACCACCGCGTACACGCTCATGTCGCTGCAGGAGCGCGGCATGTTGCTCGTCGGCCCGGGGACCGACGTCTACGAGGGGATGATCGTCGGCGAGAACGCCCGTGACGAGGAGATGGACGTCAACCCGACCAAGGAGAAGAAGCTCACCAACATGCGCGCGGCGGCCTCCGACGAGACGGTGCGGCTCACTCCCCCGCAGCTCCTCTCGCTCGAGCAGGCACTCGAGTTCATCACCGAGGACGAGTGCGTCGAGGTGACGCCCGGTGCCGTGCGGCTCCGCAAGGTCGTCCTCGACCAGGCGACCCGGGGAAGGCTCCGCTCGAGGGCGAAGCGCTCGGGAGGCTGAGCGGCGGGCCGACGGTCGGATGCCCCCGGGTCGTTCGACCTGCTCCGAGGGAGGTGCTCCGAGGGGAGGGCTCGAACCTCCAACATCTGGCTCCAAAGGCCAGCGTTCTGCCAATTGAACTACCTCGGACCGGCCCGAACGCAGTCGGGCGACGACGCACAAAGGCTACCCCGCACGGTCCTCCACGCCGCCTGACCGTGCGCAGCGACCGTGCGCACCGAACGTGCGTCGCGGGACGGCGCAAGCGTCGATCGAGGGAGCGCGCCGCGGCCGCGAGAGTGGCTGCCGATAGGCTCGCCCGCCAATGAGGATCCTCGTCGTCGATGACGATCCTGCGGTGAGCGGCGCACTCCACCGTGCGCTCCGGCTGGAGGGCTACGACGTCTCGCTCGCCGACGACGGCCACCGCGCGCTCGAGGAGGTCGCGGTGCGCCCGCCCGACGCGGTCGTCCTCGACGTCGGGCTGCCGACGCTCGACGGCCTCGAAGTCTGCCGCCGGCTGCGTGCCGCCGGGGACGACACGCCGGTGCTCATGCTCACCGCCCGCGACGCGATCAACGACCGGGTCCAGGGCCTCGACGCGGGCGCCGACGACTACCTGGTCAAGCCCTTCGCACTCGCCGAGCTGCTCGCGAGGCTGCGCGCGCTGCTCCGGAGGCGGCCCGAGGAGACCGGGGAGCTCCTCCAGTTCGCCGACCTCGCCCTCGACCCGATCACCCGGGAGGCCCGCCGCGGCGAGCGGCCGTTCACCCTCACCCGCATCGAGTACGACCTGCTCGAGCTCCTGCTCCGCCACCCGCGACAGGTGCTGACCCGCGAGCTCATCCTCGACCGGGTCTGGGGGTACACCTTCGACTCGGGGACCAACTCCCTCGCCGTCTACGTCGGCTACCTCCGACGGAAGACGGAACAGGACGGCGAGCCGCGTCTCGATCCACACCGCGCGCGGCGTCGGCTACGTCCTGCGCGAGCCCTGAGATGGGCGGAGCCGCCGTCGGCACGACACCACGCCGGGCCGTGGGACGGGCCCGAACCGGAAGAGGTCAGCGGTGACCTTCCGGACCCGGCTGGTGCTCGCGGCGACCGCGGCCGTGCTGGTCGTCGTCGTACTCGGCTCGATCGCCACCTACCTCGTCGCCTACAACGCACTGGTCGGCTCCGTCGACGTCACGCTGAGCGGCGACGCGCATGCCCTCATCGCGAGCCAGTCCCCGCCCCCCATCGTCAATGCGTGCGGCAACACCGCAGGCGTCTGCACGCAGATCGTCGACTCGGACGGCACGGTCGGACCGCCGGGCAACCCGGTGCTCGGCGTCACCGATGCCGTCCGCGCGTCCGCATCGAGCGGAGGCCATGCGGCCGACCACTTCTTCTCCACCACCGTCAGCGGCACAGCCATCCGCGAGATCGTCTCGGCCCTCCCGCCCGGCTTCGTCTACAACGACGGCCTGCCGGTCTTCCCGAACCGTGAGCTGCCGAACGGCGGTGCGCTCCAGGTCACCCAGCCTCTCACCGGGGTCAACCAGGAGCTCCGCAACCTCGCGGTGGCCCTCTGGCTCATCGTGCTCGTGGGCATCACCGTCGCCGTCCTGCTCGGGCTCGCGGTGGGCCGCACCGTGCTCCGACCGCTCAACAGCCTGACCGAGACCATCGAGGGGCTGGCCGAGACGACCGACGTCTCGCGACGTCTCGAAGCGGGCGGGCCCGACGAGCTCGGGCGGCTGCGGCGCGCGTTCAACCGCCTCCTCGTCGCGCTCGACACCTCGCGGGAGAGCCAGCGCCAGCTCGTCCTCGACGCCTCGCACGAGCTGCGCACCCCGCTCACCAGCCTCCGGACGAACATGGAGGTGGCGCGCCGCATGGAGGAGCTCGCGCCCGAGGAGCGCGACGTGCTGATCGGCGACGTCCTCACCCAGCTCGACGAGCTCACCACCCTGGTCGGCGATCTCGCCGAACTGGCCCGCGGCGAGCAGCCCGCACAGACGACCGAACCGGTCCGGCTGGACGCGATCGTGCTCGAGGCCGTCGAGGTCGCGATCACCCACGGTCGGAGCCGCGGCGTGCGGTTCGAGGTCCGGGCCGCGCCGACCTGGGTGTCGGGCTCGCCGCAGCGGATCGGGCGGGCGATCGACAACCTCCTCGACAACGCGCTCAAGTGGAGCCCGGACGGCGGGGTCGTCGAGGTCACCTGTGCGGAGGGCGAGACGGTCGTCCGCGATCACGGTCCGGGCGTCGACCAGAGCGACGTCGAGCACATCTTCGACCGCTTCTACCGCGCGCCCAGCGCACGGGGGCGCCCCGGGTCGGGGCTCGGGCTGGCGATCGTCGCGCAGGTCGCCCGCGACGAGGGCGGGAGCGTCGCGGTCGAGCAGGCCGGAGGCGGCGGTGCCCGCTTCCGGTTCCTCCTCCCGGTCGTCGAGGCGCCGCCTGGCGCGAACGAGTACTGAGCCGACAGACATCCCGCCCCGGGCGCGTCGATCCGCCCGCGACCGACCCATCTGGCGCCAAACTCCCTGGTCGGCTACGGTGCCGGTCGACATGGGCTCCCTCATCAAGAAGCGCCGCAAGCGCATGCGCAAGAAGAAGCACAAGAAGATGCTGAAGGCCACCCGCTGGCAGCGGCGGGCCGCAGGCAAGTAGCGCAGGCAGCCCAGCACCCACCGGATCGGCTGCGCGGTGGCCACACAGTGGCCGCACAGTGGTCGCCCGGTTCAGCCCACCGTCAGTCCGGCTCCCGTCGGCCGGGTCGTCGCCGCCGGGACGAGCAGCGCACGGTCGTAGCCCATCGTGAGCCACGGTCGCCCACCGAGACCGTGCTCGTCGGGAGCGCCCTCGACGAACCAGGTCGATCCACTTCCCGCGAGCCTCGGCGAGGCGCCCGCCGCGTCCGCGAACACGCGGCGCCAGAGCGCGAGGCGCGGCTCGACCGCGATCGCGGCCACTTCGAGATCGTTGCTCCCCCGCGACGGGTCCAGGCGCTGGCCGCGCTCGGTCAGGTCGTCCCACGCGCGGTAGACCGCGGCGGTGTCGATGCCGAAGGGCGGCAGGAGGAGGGTGAAGTGCCGCTCTTCGAATGGCAGCGGGGTGACCACGTCACCGATGCCCGACACCACCGCACGACCCCCCAGGACGCAGAAGGGCACGTCCGCACCGATCGACGCGGCGACGGTCGGATCGGTACAGCCCGCCCAGCGAAGGACCGCGGCGGCGTCCGCCGAGCCGCCCCCGAGGCCGGCGCCCGGCGGGATGCGCTTCACCAACCGCACCGCGGCCCGCCGGCCCACCACGTCGAGCGCGCGAAGGGCCAAATTGTCCGCTCCGATGGGAACCGTCGCGCTCCGCCACGCCTCCCGCCGGCCGCCGAACGGCGCGCGCCGGTCGCCGGATCCCCCCCGCCAGGACGGTCCGGGCTCGCCGAACCGCTCGGTGACGGTCAGTCCCGTGCCCTCGCTCACGATGATGGTGTCCGCGAAGTCGAGGGCGACCATCTCGGACTCGAGTGCGTGGTAGCCGTCGGCCCGCACGCCGGCGACCTGCAGGGAGAGAGTCAGCTTCGCCCGCGCCGTGAGCTCGTCGGGAGCACCGGGCCCGGCTGCCTCCGGCGGCGCGCCCTCCGTCTCGGTCACCGCCGCCCCCGCCCTGCCGCTGCCCCGGGTACTGCCGTGCCGGCGGCCGACCGGTCGGCCGCCGTCGAGTCCCGACCCGCATCCGCCGACGGGTCCGTGACCGCGGGCCGCCAGGCGGCGAGCGCCTCCCAGGCGTCGAGCCCGAGCTCCTCGGCGCGGGCCGTCGGCGCCACCCCGGTGGCGGCGAACGCCTCGGGAACGACCAGTCCCTCGAGCGACCGTCGCAGCATCTTGCGACGCTTGCCGAACCCGGCGCGCACCACCGCCTCGAACCGGTCGTAGGACGGCGTCCCGGGACCCGGTCGCTCCGCGCCGCCGACCGGCATCGGGTGGCGCTCGATGCGGACGAGTGCGGACTCGACCTTCGGACGCGGCACGAAGACCGAGGGGGGCACCCGCCCGACCAGCCGGGCCCGGCCCCAGTAGGCCATCTTGACGGACACCCCGCCGTACGCCGCGTCCCCGACGTGGGCCGCGAGTCGCTCGCCGACCTCCCGCTGCACCATGACCAGCACGTCGGCGATCTGCGGCGCCTCCTCGAGCACCCGCACCACGAGGGGCACCGCCACGTTGTAGGGAAGGTTCGCGACGAGTGACCACCGGCGGGGCTCGTCCCCGAGCAGCATCGGCCAGTCGAGGGTCAGCGCGTCCGCGGCCACGACGCGGACGCCGGCGGGTTCGACCTGCGCCGCGCAGCACCGGCAGGACGTGCTCGTCGACCTCGACCGCGGTCACCGACGCGCCCGCCTCGGCGAGCGCGAGTGTCAGCGAGCCGAGCCCGGCCCCGATCTCGAGCACCTGCCGACCCTCGCCCACCGCGGCGAGCCGCACGATGCGGCGCACGGTGTTCGCGTCGGCGACGAAGTTCTGGCCGAGCGCACGGCTCGGGCGCAGGTCGTGTGCCGCGAGCAGCTCGTAGATCTCGGCGCGCCCGTGGGTCACCTGGCCAGTGTGCCACCCCGGCCGGGTCCGTCCGCCCGTCGGGCCTGTCGGAGGGGCCGATCCGGTCGCGAACGCGCCGGAGGCGCTACCAGCTGAGCCGGGCGTCGATCACGCCCTGCCAGAGCGGTGCGATCTCGGCGAAGGTGGACGTGGCGAGATCGATCGACCGGGCCGTGTCCGCCTCGCGGTCGTCGACCACGCAGGTCACGGACTCGTCGTTGGCCGGATTGGTGACCTCGACGACGGTGCCGAACGGGAGCCACGGGCTCGCACAGGTGCCGGGCTCGTGGTCGTAGTAGGTCACGATGCCCGCGGTGTGGACCCCGTCCACGAGCGTCGGGGCCTCGGAGGTCGTCGTGGTGGTCGTGGTGGGGATGGTGATCCCGGTGCTGTCGAGGGGTGGCACGACCGGTTCGTCGTGGCGGACGAGCTGGGCGGGAGCGGTGACGATCGTCGGGCCCGATCTGCTGGCCGGCCGTGGACCCGGACGGCCGCCGGTCGGGATGCTCGTCGCGCTCGGGGTGGCGTCCCCCGTCTGCACGACGAGCCGCACCGGTCCGACGGTGGCGACCGGGCTGCTGCTCGCCCGGTGCGGACGGGCGGCCGTCGTCTGGGCCGCACGGGCCGTCGGACTCGCGTCGAGGGATCGTCCGGCAGGCGGCACCGACGCCTCCGAGGTGTTCTGGATAAGTAGGAGCGGCAGGACCAGGACGGCACCGCACAACCCCAACGCAGCGGCGGGCCGGTGCCCGCTTCGCCTCTGTGTCCTCAGGACTCCACGCTCCTTGTGGGACGGCCTCGTGCGCCCAGCAGGAGTGGCTCCGTCGGAGCGCGCCCCCGCAGGGAGGCCCGTCCCGGAGGACGGGCGGGGCCGGCTCCTCCGAACCGGCCGATCACGCAAGACACCTCCGACAGTGGTGCCCAAAAGCAAACGACCGCAATCGCTCGCGGCCGCAGGCGAAGGCTAGGCGGGAGCCGGGCCGGCGGGCAAGCGGGCCCGGGAGCTGGGCGGGCTCGGGCGGCCGGGAGCGGTCAGAAGCGGTCCCACTCCCAGCGGACCAGGGACTCGAACGGCGCCGCGAGCAGGAGCCGGGAGGGCTGCCCCGCCCCACTGCTCCCGCACGAGCGGCCCGAGGCGCGACCCGACCTCGGCCGGCTCGGCGTCGAGGTAGCAGAGCGTCATGCGGAACCGGCCGGGGCTGGTGAAGGACCGGCGCAACCCGGGCGTCGTCGCGAAGCTCCAGGCACCTGCCACCCCCGGCACCGCGACGAGGGCCGGCAGCACCTCGACGTGCATCCGCTGGAGGAAGGCCTCCTGCGGCTCGTCGGCGGCCGGCTCCTCGACGACGAGGTAGACCCCGCGGTGGGGACGGAACGGCACCACCTCCGGCGAGACGAGGACCCGGGGCGCGGCGTGCGCCTCGAGGAGCGCCAGCGGGGCCGCGTACTGGCTCGGGAGCGAGTGCGAGAACCGGCCGACCTCGGCGAGGTGCTGGCCGAGCCGGTAGAACTCGTCGACCGTCTCGTCGAGCGGACGTCCCATCAGGTAGCAGACCACGTGCTCGACGAGCGACCACTCCTCCACCGCGACCGCACGCGCCGCCCGGCAGGGGGTCGTCGAGACCCAGCGCTGGCCGAGGACGATGCCCGGGAGCCCGTACTGCTCGGGCATGTGGTCGAGCTGGTGCCACTCGAGGTACGGGAGGTCGTCCCCGGACGGCGAAGCGTGGGAGAGCGAGAAGAACCCCGCGGCGACCCGGTTCACGACGCGCTCCCGACCCGCGGTGGGTCCAGCGCCCGGACCAGGTCGGCCATGGCCGCGAGCTGCTCGAGGTAGTGGTCGAGCGAGTGGTGCACGAAGCCGAGCTGCACGCCTGTCGCCCCGGCGTCGAGCAGCCGGCCGACCGCCTTGCGCGCGCCGTCCGGGTCGCCGAGCGGATCGACCGGCCGACCGTTCCAGAGCACGATCTCGAGTGGCCGCTGCCGCGCCGCCCAGGCCTCCGTGGCCCGCGCCCGCGCCAGGAGGTCGGCCACCTCGGCCGCCCGGAGCGAGAAGGGTACCCACCCGTCTCCGAGCTCGACCGCGCGTCGCAGCGAGCGCGCGGTGCGCCCGCCGATCCAGAGCGGCACCCGCTCCTGGCGCGCACAAGGGTCGAGCACCACGTCCGCGAAGCGGTAGTAGGGCCCGTCGTACGACGGCCGTGGCGTCGAGAGCGAGGCGCGCAGCGCGCGCGCAGTGCGTCGTCGGCGCGCGCACCCCGGTCGGCGAACGGAGCGCCGAGGAGGTCGAACTCCTCCTCGAGGGAGCCGACACCCACCCCGAGGACCAGCCGCCCGCCGCAGACCTGGTCGAGCGTGCCGTAGCGCTTGGCGATCTCGAGCGGGTGGTGGTAGCCGAGCACGAGCACGTTGGTGGCGAGGCGGATCCGCGAGGTGACCGCCGCCAGGTACCCGAAGGTCGCGAGGGGGTCCCAGTAGCGGCTGCCGCGCGCTTCGGCGACGTCGACCGGGACCACGAGGTGCTCGCTGCAGGTCAGGTGCGAGTAGCCGAGGGACTCCGCGGTCGTGGCGACGCGGGCCACGTCCTCGATGCCCGCGTCGACCTCCCAGCCGGCGTGCATGCCGGGCAGGAGGGTGAGCACGGGCGTGATGATCCCGACCCGGATCGGCAGCACCGTCGTCGCCTCGGCGGGGGCCGGCACGCGGTCGTCGCCCTCAGCGGCCACGCCCCCTCCTTCCGGCGGTCGGTCCGAGCGGCGTGAGGCTAGCACCGGCCCCTCTGCGCCGACGCGCCCGGCACCGTGCTCAGCAGGCGAAGAGCGCGCGGGCGTTCGCCGTGGACGCGGAGGCCACGACGGCCGTCTCGACCTCGCGGCACTGGGCGATCGCGGCGCCGACGAGCGGCGTCCTCGACGGCTCGTTGGCCGTCCCGCGGTGCGGGACCGGCGCGAGGAACGGCGCGTCCGTCTCGACGAGGAGACGGTCGAGTGGGCAGAGGACGGCAGCCTCTCGCACGTCTGCCGCGTTCTTGAAGGTGACCACGCCGCTGAACGAGAGCGAGGCGCCGAGGTCGAGGCAGCGTCTGGCCTCCTCGGGACCGCCGGTGAAGCAGTGGACGATCGTGCGCTCGGGCACGCCGGCGGCCGCCAGGATGTCGACGGTGTCGTCCCACGCCTCGCGGGTGTGGACGACCAGGGTGAGGTCGTGCGCCGTGGCGAGCTCGATCTGGGCGGCGAACGCCTCGCGCTGGGCCGGACGGGGCGAGTGGTCGTAGTGGTAGTCGAGGCCGCACTCCCCGATCGCGACGACGACCCGATCGTCCCCGCCCGCGTCCGTCCCGTCGACCTCTGCGGCGAGCAGCGCGGCGAGCGAGTCGACCCCGGCGCTCGCGTCGTGGGGGTGGAGGCCGATCGTCGCCCAGAGCCGGACGCCTTCGCCGACCGCGGCGGAGCCAGGTTCACGCATGGCACGCACCAGCGCGACGGCCTCGGCCGAGGTCGCCGCCGTGGTGCCCACGCAGACGACGCGGGTGACCCCGGACTCGGCGGCGCGGGCGACGGTCGCGGCGAGCCGGCTCGCGTGCGGCTCGGTGGCCGCCGCGCCGCCGGCCTCTGCGAACTCGTCCTGCAGGTGGCAGTGCGAGTCGAACCACTCGAGGACCGCCTCGTGCGCCACCGGGCGCTATCCCTTCCGTCTCGGGAAGAGGGGCGCGCCCTTCACGACCGCGAGGCCCCCCGGGTAGTCGCCCCAGTCGGCTGCGCCGGGCAGCCGCTCGTCGGCGGGGTCCCCCTCGAGCCCGATCCGGCGCCAGATCTCGCGCGCGGTCGCGGGCATCGCCGGGACGATCAGGACCGCGACGATGCGGAGGACCTCGAGCGCGCTCCCGAGTACCGCGTCGACCGCCTGCCCCGGCTCGGCCTTCCACGGCTCGGCGGCCTCGAGCTCCAGCGTTCGTCTCGCGGATGAGGCGCCAGGTCGCCTCGAGGCCGAGGTTGGGCTGGCCCGCCTCCCAGCCGGCGGACGCGTCGGCGACCACCTCGGCCGCCACGCCGCCGAGGCGGCTCGCGCGGGTCGGGTGCGGGGCCGGTGCCCCCGCACTTCGACCCCACCACCGTGGCGACGCGGGAGACCAGGTTCCCGAGGTTGTTGGCGAGGTCCGCGTTGTACCGGCTCTCGATGCCCTCCGCCGAGAACTCGCCGTCGCTGCCGAACGGGATGTCGCGGAGCAGGTGGTAGCGGACGGGGTCCACCCCGTACTCGGCGGTGAGCTCACCCGGCGTGATCTGGTTCACGCTCGAGTTGGACATCTTCTCCCCGCCGAGGAGGAGCCAGCCGTGCACCTGCACGTGTGCGGGCGGATCGATGCCCGCGGCCATGCACATCGCGGGCCACCAGACGCAGTGGAACCGGATGATCTCCTTGCCGATGAGGTGGTGGACCGACGGCCACCAGGCGTCGAAGCGGGACTCGTCGAGCCCGTAGCCGATGGCGGTGAGGTAGTTGACGAGCGCGTCGTACCAGACGTAGAAGACGTGGCCCTCGTCCCAGGGGACCGGGACGCCCCAGTCGATCGACGTGCGGGTGATCGAGATGTCGCGCAGGCCGCCCTTGATGAAGCTGAGCGCCTCGTTCCGCTTCGACTCGGGCACGACCGCACGGGGGTTGGCCTCGTACCACTCGACGAGCGGCTGCTCGAAGGCGGAGAGCCTGAAGAAGTAGTTCTCCTCCTCGAGGTGCTCGACCGGGAGCCGGTGGACCGGGCAGAGACCGCCGTCGACCAGCTCGTCCTCGAGGTAGTACTGCTCGCAGGAGACGCAGTAGAGGCCGCGGTAGGTGTCGGGATAGATGAAGCCGTTGTCGTGGATGCGGCCGAGGAAGTGCTGGACGGCGATCCGGTGGCGGTCCTCGGTGGTGCGGATGAAGTCGTCGTTGGAGATGTCGAGGTCGGCCCAGGCGTCGACGAAGCGGGGTGCGAGGCGGTCGGTCCACTCGGTCGGGGTCATGCCCTGCTCGGCGGCGGCACGGGCGACCTTCTGCCCGTGCTCGTCGGTGCCGGTCAGGAAGTAGACCTCGTCGCCGGCCAGCCGGTGCCACCGGGCGAGGGCGTCGGCGTTGACCGTCGTGTAGGCGTGCCCGACGTGGGGCGCGTCCTTCACGTAGTAGATGGGGGTGGTCACGTAGAAGCGCGGCACTGCCCCGGTAGCGTACCGATCCCACCAGGTCCGCCCGCTCACCTGCGCCGCCCGGCGCGACCCCTTCGCGCGCGACCTCAGCGCGCGGGGTCGCTCACCAGTTGGCCACGTGGCACCCGCCACGCCCGGTGCGCTCCGCGTACCGCTGGTGGTACTCCTCGGCAGGCCAGAACGTCGACGCCGGAGTGACCTCGGTCACGATGGGCCGGCCGAACCTCGCCTGGTACTGCTCGAGTGAGGCCCGCGCCGCCCGCGCCTGCGCCTCGTCGCGCACGAAGACCGCGGAGCGGTACTGCGTCCCGTGGTCGGGACCCTGCCGGTTGAGGGTGGTCGGGTCGTGGTGGCGCCAGAACTCCTCGAGCAGCTGCTCGAAGGTGACCCGCGACGGGTCGAACGTGACGAGGACCGCCTCGGCGTGACCGGTCCTCCCCGAGCACACCTGCTCGTAGGTCGGCGCCGTCTCCGTGCCACCCTCGTACCCGGAGATCGCGTCGACGACGCCCGGCACGGCCCGGAAGAACTCCTCGACCCCCCAGAAGCACCCTGCGGCGAAGGCCGCCCGGTCGAGCCCCTCGGGTACGTCGTCGGGGGCGATGCCCGGTGCCTGGGTGTGGTCAAGCTGGCTGCGTCCGAACATGTCGGCTCCCTTCTCGGCTGCCCGCGTGCCAACGCCGCGGCGCTCCTCCTCATTCCGGTGCGGCGGGATCGACCCCGCCGCCCGACGCCTGCCGGCGCGCGAGGGCCAGCCGGTAGACGCGACGGCGCGGCACGCCGAGGTCGGCCGCGACGTCGTCGACGACCTCGCGGGTCCGCCCGCCGTCCACTTCCCGCGCGTCGAGCGCGGCGCCGATCTCGCGGTCGTCGACCGGCGCCGGCTCGGACCCGGTGCCCGCGAGCACCAGGACGATCTCGCCGCGCGGCGCGTGCCCGGCGGCCCAGGCGGCGACCTCGCCGAGGGTGCCGCGACGCACCTCCTCGTGGACCTTCGTGAGCTCGCGGACGACCGCGACCAGCCGGTCGTCCCCGCATCGGGCGGCGAGGTCGCGCAGGGTCGCGGCAACCCGTGGCGGTGCCTCGAAGAGCACGGCCGTCCGCGGCTCGGCCGCGAGCGCCTCGAGCCGCGCGGTGCGCGCGGCGCCCGAGCGCGGGAGGAAGCCCTCGAAGCAGAAGCGGTCGGTGGCAAGCCCGCTCACCACGAGCGCGGTCAGCACCGCGGACGGACCGGGCACCGCCGTGACGGGAAGGCCGGCCGCCACGACCGCGGCGACGACCCGGGCGCCGGGGTCGGAGACGGCAGGCATGCCCGCGTCGCTCACGAGGGCGACGGTCCGGCCCGCCTCCACCGCGCGCACCACCTCGTCGACCCGCACGTCCTCGTTGTGCCCGTGCAGTGAGCGGAGCGTCGCGCCGGTCACGCCCACGTGGGTGAGGAGCCCGCGGGTCCTGCGGGTGTCCTCGCAGTAGAGCACGTCGGCTTCGCGCAGGGCCTCGACCGCACGGGGCGAGAGGTCCCCGAGGTTGCCGATCGGCGTGCCCACGACGACGAGCATCCCCTCCGCTGCTCCGTCCTGCGCACGGCGATCGGTCACCCGCGGACCTCGAGCGAGTCGCCCACCCTGAGCCCCCATCGCTCGAACGCGCCCGCCCGCGCTTCCACCACCGTGCGGCCGCGCGGTCGAGGCACGCTCATCCGCCAGGGCCGGAGGGTCACCACGTCGAGGACGACCATCTCGCGGTCGCAGAACGCCACGTCGATCGCGAACTGCATGCCGAAGGTGTGGACCGAACGGGTGCGCGGGAGGACCATGGCGCCCGCGAAGTCGCTCCGGCCGAGCAGTCCCTTCGACCGCTCGGCGAACCCGGTGGCGACCTCGGCGGCGGCGAGGACGTCGCCGTCGCGGAGCAGCCAGGTCACCGACGACCCGACCGGCGCCGGACACCGTCCGTACCCGGGCACTTCGTGGGCGGTCGCAGCCGGTCCACGGCGCCGACTACCATCTCCGGACTGTGTCGAAGCGAACCACCAAGCGCAAGCTGCGCACGAAGAAGAAGGCCAACCACGGCAAGAAGCCGAACTGCGGCCGGGGCTGAACCTGCCGGAGGGGCCGGACACCCGTCGCCCCCTCGCCGAAGCCCGGCGTCCCCCCGCCGGGTGTGACCGTTCCGTACCGGCGGGACCGTCACGGGCCCCGTTCGCTCACCGTCCACGCGCCGGCGGGCTCCACGCGCAGCCGAGCCGACCGACCACCTCGACCAGGGCGGTCGGCCGGTCGGTGATGATGCCGTCGACCCCGAGCCCGCAGAGCCGCTCCATCTCCACCTCCTCCTCGATCGTCCACACGTGGACCGCGAGGCCGGAGCGGTGCGCCGCCGCCACGAAGGCCGTGTCGACCAGGGTCACCTCCCCGAAGGTCGCGGGCACCTGCAGCGCCACATGGCGCATCGGCAGGGGCTCCTCGCCGGCGCGGACCGCCTGGTAGAAGGAGGCGACCGCCGCAGTCCCGGCCGACGTCGGGAACTCGGGGGCGGTCGCGGAGAAGGCGTCGGTCGCCGAGTCGAGGAAGGACGCCACGATCACGTCGTCGCCGCGGCCGAAGCGGCGGAGCATGGTCGCGAGCGCCTCCTCGTACGGGGCCACCGCGGGCGCCGTCTCCTTGATGTCGAGGTTCAGCAGGACACCGGGGAAGGTGCCGAGCACCTCCTCGAGGAGCGCGACCCCGAACCGACGGTCGCCAGGGGCGCGGCCGCGGTACGGATAGGCGTCGTCGGCGAGCCCCGGTGACACGTCCGCCCCCGGTGCCCACCAGTAGGCGTTGTCGAGCTCGTGCAGTTCGGCTGCGGTGAGCTCCGCGATCCGCCCGTGCCCGTTCGTCGTGCGGTCGACGGTCGCGTCGTGGCAGACCACGAGCACGCCGTCACGGCTCGCGTGGACGTCGAGCTCGATGCCGGTCGCGCCCGCGTCGAGCGCGGCGGCGATCGCGTGCAACGTGGAGGACGGGCCCTCCCACGCGCCGCCCTGGTGCGCATAGGCGATGACCCGGCGGTCCGTCCACGGCGTCTCCGATGCCGGCTCCTGCCGGGCTGCGTCCTGCCGGGCTGGCATGGGAAGAACGGTAGCCTCTGCCCCGCCATGCTCGATCACGTCTTCACCCAGCTCGTCGCTTCGCACCGCCACGCGTTCGAAGCCGCGCTGCTCCAACGTCAGGCGATCGAGGAGCGCTTCCAGGTCGACGTGTTCCTCGGGGACGTGAGCTTCGAGACGTCCTACAGCCTGCCCGGCGAGGAGCGCCCCGCACGCATCCGGGTCGACACGAGCCTCGACTGGCCGACGTGGAGCCAGACCGCGTACCGGAGCTGGGCGATCGGCGACGAACCCGAGGAGCTGCCCGAGATCCTCGTCGAGATCGCCTTCCGCGTGCAGGGGCTCGACGGGACCCCGGAGGTGGGCCCGCTGCTCGCCGCCCTTCCCGAGCAGCTCGACGTCCTCGGCGACGAGCCGCTCGCCCGGGGCAGCGCGACGCTCGAGCAGGTGCTCGTCGGGGGGCACGAACGGCCGGAGTGCGCGGTCGAGGTCTCCTACGAGGGCTCGTGCCAGCTGGACGAGACGATGCTCGAGGAGCCCCAGACGCTCGACGACGCCCTCGCACCGCTCGGACGGGCGGTGGCCTCGGCCCTCGTCCGACTCGGCGACCTCCCCTTCGCCTTCCTGCCGACCGACACGTCGACCGGCTGAGCAGCCGGACGGGCCGCCGCCTTCCGCGTGCCGGCCGGACGGTGCGTCGCGTCAGGTGAGCAGCCCAGCGCCCTCGGCGAGCGCCCGGAGGTCGGCCTGCGGCCGTGCGCCAACGTGGGCGATGACCTCTGCCGCGCAGACCCCGCCGAGCCTCGCCGCGTCGCCCGGCGCGAGGCCGTTGGTGATCCCGTGGAGGAAGCCGGCTGCGAAGAGATCGCCGGCGCCGGTGGTGTCGACCACCCGCCCGACCGGCTCGGCCGCCACCTCGACCGGGCCCGACGCGGTGACGACGACGCTGCCGGTCGCACCCCGGGTGAGAGCCGCCAGCACGCCGGTCTCGGCGATCGCGTCGGCCGCCGCCTCGAAGGTGTCGACTCCGAAGAGCAGCTTGACCTCCTCCTCGTTGGCGAAGAGCAGCTCGAGATCGCCGGTGAGCAGGTCGAGGAACTCGGCCCGGTGGTGCTCGACGCAGAAGGGGTCCGAGAGCGAGAGCGCGACCGCCGCGTCGTGGGCGTGGGCGACGTCGATCGCCTCGCGCATGGCCGTCTTCGCAGAGGGTTGCTCCCAGAGGTAGCCCTCGAGGTAGACGACCTGCGTCGAGCCCAGATGGCCGTCGTGGAGGTCGACCGACGCGAAGTCCGAGGCGACGCCGAGATGGGTCGCCATGGTCCGCTCGGCGTCCTCGGTCACCAGGACGAGGCAGTGGCCGGTCATCGACTTCCCGGGGACCGCCTCGGTCGGCGTCGGCTCGAACGCCACCCCGATCGAGCGGATGTCGTGGGTGAAGATGCGCCCGAGCTCGTCGTCGGCCACCCGCCCGAGGAAGGCGGCCCGGCCGCCGAGTGCCGCGACGCCGGCCGCCGTGTTGGCCGCGGACCCGCCCGACGCCTCGATGGTCGGGCCGAGCGTCGCGTAGATCTCGTCGGCGCGCGCGTGGTCGACGAGGGCCATGGTCCCCTTCACGAGCCCGAGCGCCGCGAGGTCCTCGTCACGTGCGGAGGCGAGCACGTCGACCAGCGCGTTCCCGACCGCGACGACGTCGAGCTCGGGAGCGGGCGGGCGGGCGGCGCCGGCGGCGACCGACGCGCCGGGTTCGGTGGGGTCGGAGTGCACGCAGCGACGGTAGCCTGCCCGGATGCGCTCCCCGACCACCGCCCCGGGCGGCGACCCCGCCGCCTACCGCCTCCCGACGACCGTCCGGCCGCACGCGTACCGCCTCGAGCTCACCCCCGACCTCGGGTCGGCCACCTTCCGCGGCGACGTCGAGATCGACGTGTCGATCGAGGAGGAGACGACGACCGTCGTGCTGAACGCCGCCGAGCTCGAGATCACCTTCGCCGAGCTCAACGCCGGCGACCCCGACGAGGGGTACGCGCTCGTCCCGAGCGGGATCGGGCTCGACGAGGAGGAGGAGCGCGCCGTCCTGACCTTCGCCGAGCCGCTCGGCGTCGGGCCGGCGACGCTCCACCTCGCGTTCACCGGTGTCCTCAACGACATGCTCCGGGGCTTCTACCGCTCGACGTTCATCGACGAGGACGGGGTGGAGCAGGTCGTCGCGACCACCCAGATGGAGTCGACCGACGCCCGGCGGGCGTTCCCCTGCTTCGACGAGCCCGAGCTCAAGGCGACCTTCGAGGTCACCCTCGTCGTGGACGAGGCGCTCGCCGCGTTCTCCAACGGGGCGGTGGTCGAGGACGCGCCGGAGCCCGGCGGCAAGCGGCGGGTCCGGTTCGCGCCGACCATGGTGATGTCGACGTACCTGGTGGCATTCATCGTGGGACGCCTCGAGGCGACCCGACCCGTCGACGTCGGCGGGGTGCCCCTCCGCATCGTCCACCCGCCGGGCAAGGGGCACCTCACCGCGTACGCCCTCGACGTCGGGCGTCACGCGCTCGAGTTCTTCGCCGACTACTTCGGCATCCCCTACCCCGCCGACAAGCTCGACCTGGTCGCGATCCCCGACTTCGCGTTCGGGGCGATGGAGAACCTCGGCTGTGTGACGTTCCGCGAGTCGCTCCTCCTGGTCGACCCGGACGAGGCCGCCCGCACCGAGCTCGAGCGCATCGCGGACGTCGTCTGCCACGAGGTCGCCCACATGTGGTTCGGCGACCTGGTGACGATGAAGTGGTGGAACGGCATCTGGCTCAACGAGGCGTTCGCCACCTTCATGGAGGTGCTCGCGGTCGACGCGTACCGGCCGGAGTGGGAGCGGTGGGTGAGCTTCGGGGTCGAGCGCGAGGCGGCGATGGCCGTCGACGGCCTGCACGCGACCCGGCCGGTCGAGTTCCCGGTCGGGCGGCCCGAGGAGGCCCAGGGCATGTTCGACGTCCTGACCTACCAGAAGGGCGGCAGTGTGCTGCGCATGCTCGAGCAGTTCCTCGGCCCGGAGATCTTCCGCGCCGGCATCCACGACTACCTGGTGACCCACGCCTACGCGAACACCGAGACGGCCGACCTTTGGGACGCCCTCGAGCGGTCGAGCGGTCGCGACGTGCGGGCGATCATGGCCACCTTCATCGACCAGGGCGGGTACCCGCTCGTCGAGGTCGGCGCCGACGGGTCGCTCGCCCAGGTCCCCTTCTCGTACCGCGGCGACCCCGGCGGCGCGATCGGCTCGGCCTGGCAGGTCCCGGTGCTGACCCGTGCCCTCGACGGCGACGACCGGCGCGCGGCGCTGCTGACCGAGGGCGAGCGGGTCGACGCGGCCGGCCGGCTGGTCAACGCCGGCGGCTCGGGCTACTACCGCGTGGCCTACCCGACCGAGACGGTCGAGCGGCTCTCGGCCGACCTCCCGGCGCTCGCCGCGCTCGAGCGGTACAACCTCGTCTCGGACACGTGGGCGGCCGCGCTTGCCGGGCGCGCCCCGGTTGCCGATCTCCTCCGGCTCGCCCGGGCGATGACCGCGTCGGGCGAGGGGGATCCGAGCGTCTGGTCGGTGGTCCTCGGCGCCCTCGGGCTCTTCGACCGGGTGGTCCCCGCGGGCGACCGCCCGGTGCTCGCGGCCGCCGTGCGCGCGCTGCTCGATCCGCTCGCCGCACGCCTCGGCTGGGATCCGCGTCCCGACGACGACGAGCGCACGCCGGCGCTCCGTGCGTCCGTGCTCGCGCGCGCTCGGGACCATGGGCGAGCACGAGGCAACCGGCGGCGAGGCTCGCCGCAGGTTCGCGGCTGCCGGGACGACACCGCTCCATCCCGACACCGAGTCGGCCGTCCTCGACATCGTGGCCGTCGGCGGCGGCGTGCCGGTCTTCGACGCCGTGCTCGCCCGCTACCGCGAGCCGGCCAATCCGCAGCAGGAGAACCGCTACCTCTACGCGCTGGCCTCGTTCGACGACGACGGGCTCGCTGCCCGGGCGTTCGAGCTGGCCCTCGACGAGGTCCGCACCCAGAACGCGCCCTTCCTCCTGCAACTGCTCCTCGCCAACCGCACGACCGGGGCCGCGAGCTGGCAGCGGGTCGCCGGTGCATGGGACACCCTGGTCGAGAAGTTCCCCTCCAATATCCTCCCGAGGATGCTGGAGGGGATCCGGGGGCTCTGCTCGCCCCCGGAGCTCGCGGACGAGGTGACCCGGTTCGTCGAGTCGCACCCGCTGCCGTCCGGCGGCCGTACCGTCGACCAGATCCTCGAACGCCTCGCGGTCAACGTCGCCTTCGCTCGGCGCGAGGCCACGGGGCTCGCCGCCACGCTGGCCGCGACGCTCGAGCTCCCGGACCGCTGACCCCGCGCCCCACCAGCGGCCACCGCTCCTGAGGTCGTGCAGCTCGGCCTCGTGGCGTCCGTCTTCGGGCTCGTCTTCGTGGCGGAGCTCCCGGACAAGACGATGATCGCCACCCTCGTCCTCGGAAGCCGCTACCGCCCGCTGCTCGTCTGGATCGGCGCGACCCTCGCCTTCGGCTGCCACGCCCTGCTCGCGGTTGCCGCCGGGCAGCTCCTCCACCTCCTGCCGCACCGGTGGGTCGAGGTGGTCACGACCGTGCTCTTCGCGGCGGGCGCCGCATACCTCTTCTTCGTCCCCGAGCGCGAGGAGCAGGTCGCCGGCGAGCGCGAGGCCTCGAGCGCGCGGGAGGGCGGGTTGACGGTGGTCACGGCCTTCACGGTGATCTTCGTCGGGGAGTTCGGCGACCTGACCCAGATCCTCACGGCCAACCTCGCGGCCCGGACCCACGCTGCCTGCTTCGGTCTTCGTCGGCGCGTTCGCCGCACTGGCGACCGTGGCGGCGCTCAGCGCCTTCGCCGGGCGCGCGCTCCTCCGGGTGGTGCCCCTCGGGTTCGTGCGCAAGGTCGGCGCGCTCGTCCTCGCCGCGCTCGCCGTCTTCTCGCTCGTGACGCTGCTGACCGGGTGAGCGCGGCGGGGTCCGTGCCACACTTGCGCCGTGGACGACCATCGCACGCCGAGTCGACGGGAACCGGCGTGACCGGTGCGGAGGCGCTCGCGCGCGCGGCGCCGGTGGCCGCCGCCGCGGTCGCCGGGGTCGAGGCGGCGCTCTGGCACGAGGCCGGCGCCACGGGGATCACGGGCCCGGTCGCAGCCGCGGCAGGCGTGTGCAGCGCGCCCTTCGCCCTCGAGCCCCTCCGACCCCCTCCGGACGTCCCGATCGGCCGCTGGGGCGACCTCGATCCCGATGCGTGGGAGCGCGCGGAGTGGGTCGGTGAACGGGAGACGGCGCTCCTCCGCTTCGCCCGGCAGTTCGCGGTCGACGTAGCCGCGCTCGACGCCGCCGAGCGGGATGCGTTCCTCGCCGCATGGGGCGCGGAGGCCGGGACGCTCGCCGCCGCCGTCTTCGCGGTCGACTTCCTGCCCCGGCTCCGCACCGCCCTCGACGCCCTCTTCGGCCCGACCACGCCGGGTGGGTGGCTGCCGGCGGGCGGCGCCGAGCCCCTGGCGCTCTGGCCCGCCCTCGACGCGGTGGTCCGCACGGTGCCCGCGCTCGACGCGCTCGACCCGGTCACCTCGGAGCTCGTGCGCCTGCGCGGCGCGCGTGCGCACGACTGCCGGCTCTGCCGGTCGCTGCGCAGCCGGCCCGCCGTGCGCGCCGGCGCGGACGAGGCGACGTTCGCGTCGGTCGACCGCCATGCCACCAGCGATCTCCCGCCGCTCGCGAAGGCCACCTTGGCGTTCACGGACGGGATGCTCTGGACACCCGCCCGCATCGAGCCCGCGACCCTCGCCCGGCTGCAGGAGGTCGCGAGCGGGGCCCAGCAGGTCGAGCTCGTGCTCGACGTGACCCGCAATGCGCTCAACAAGGTGGCGGTCGCGCTCGGGGCCGACGCCCCGCACGTGACCGACGGGGTGGAGCTCTACGAGGTCACCCCTGACGGCGAGCTCCACTACGGGCTCGCGCTCGACTGAACCAGCCGCCCCGGCGGCACCGCCGCGACGTGCCCGGTGCCCGCCGTCCGTGCGAGGCTGCTCCGATGGACGTCCCCGCGGTGCCCGCGCCCAGCGGGTCGGCAACCCGCACCGAGCGGCGCAGCCGGCTCTTCGAGCGGGCCAGGACCACGACGGGCTTCATGCCCGACGACGAGGGCGAGGCCCTCTTCCTCGCGGCGCTGCGGGCCGGCGCGACCTTCGAGGACGCGACCTTCGTCGAGGTCGGCGCCTGGTGCGGCAAGTCCACCGTCTACCTCGGCGCCGCGGCCGAGGAGACCGGCGCCGTCCTCTTCAGCCTCGACCACCACCACGGCTCCGAGGAGAACCAGGCCGGCTGGGAGCACCACGACGCGAACCTGGTCGATCACGCGACGGGCCGGATCGACACGCTGCCCCACTGGCGCCGGACGGTCGTCGGGGCCGGGCTCGAGTCGAGCGTCGTCGGGCTGGTCGGGGACTCGCCGATCGTGGCGGCCCACTGGTCCACCCCGCTCGCCTTCTGCTTCATCGACGGCGGCCACGGGGAGGCGCCGGCATGGGCCGACTACCGGGGCTGGGCGCCGAAGGTCGCCGAGGACGGCTGGCTCGCGATCCACGACGTCTTCCCGGACCCGGCCGACGGCGGCCGCCCCCCCTACGACCTCTGGCGGGCGGCGCTCGAGTCGGACGAGTTCGTCGAGGACGGCGAGTGCGGCTCCCTCCGCGTCCTGCGGAAGCGGTGAGCGCGGCGGCGCCCGGGGTTCAGCGGGAGGTGGCCGGACCCGGACCGCGGAGCGCGGGCTCGACGGGCGCGCCCGGCGCCGGCTCGGTGAGATCGAGGTGGCTCGGCAGCCCGTCGCCCCGGAAGATGCCCGACGCGGGCGTCGTCCGGCTCAGCGCGTCGGCTGCGAGCACGATGGCGCCCGCCGTGTACGACGAGCGCTCGAGCGGCGGGTAGGTCGCCTCCTCCGGGTAGACCATGCCCGTCCAGTACGAGCCGTCCTCGTTGCGCAGGGCTTGCACCCAGGCCAGGAGCTCGAGCGCGGTCTCGTCCCGACCCATCGTGTCGAGGGTGAGGACGCACTCGGCCGTCTCGGCGGCGGTCACCCACTCGCCGGTGGACACGCAGCGCACCCCGCGTCCCTCGAGCACGAACGTCGGCCACCCCTCGTCGATCCGGCGTGCCGCCGCCGTGCCGTGCAACGCGCCGGAGAGGATCGGGTAGTACCAGTCCATCGCGAACTCGACCTTGGGCTCGAAGGCGTCCGGCTGGTGCGCGATCGCGTGGGCCAGCCGGCCCGCCGCGAGCTCCCAGTCGGGTCGCTCCTGGTCGAGCCGCTCCGCGCAGGCGATGGCGCACCGCAGGCTGTGGTAGATCGACGACGAGCCGGTGAGCAGCGCGTACTCCTCGAGCATCCCCGACGGGTCGAGCGACCAGCGGATCGCCCCGTCCTCGCGCTGCCACCGCAGCACGAAGTCGACCCCGGCCTCCACCGACGGCCAGAGCTTGGCGAGACCGTCGACCTGTTCGGTCGAGACGTAGCGGTGCCACGCGCCGGTCGCGAGGTAGGCGCACACGTTGGTGTCGAGCCGGGCGTCCTCGATGCCGGTGGTCAGGTAGTAGTTGAACCAGCTCCCGTCGGGCAGCTGGGTGTCGACCAGCCACTGGTAGGCGCGGTCGGCCTCGGCGTCCATGCCGGCCGCGGTCAGCGCCATCGCCGACTCGACGTGGTTCCACGGGTCGCAGTGGCCGCCGGGGAACCAGGGGATCATCCCGTCGGGACGTTGCAGGGCCGCGATCGCCCGCGCGGTGGCGACGACCTGGCCCGCACTCAGGACGCCTTCGACCTCGGGGATCGACCTCATGCAACCGCTCCTTCCGCTCGAGCCGGTTCGTCGGGCGCTGCTGCGCGCGCTGCGCCGTTCCACCGGGGCAGGGCGCCCTCCCCCTGGGCCGTCCCGGACTCCGCCTCACCGTCTGCGGGCGCGGAGTCGGCCGTGGCGGCCTCGGGCTTCGCGAGGTAGAGGACGAAGCTCTTGCCGACGAGCGGGTTGAGGACCCGGTCGGCGGTCCGGGTGACGAAGGGCGCCTTCTCGATGTCCCAGACCAGCACCCGGTGGTACGCGGCGACCGCGGGGTGCGAGTCGTTGGCCGGGCCGACGAGGCAGCGCAGCCACCAGTACGGCGCGTGCAGACCGTGCGCGTGATGGCTCGCCGTCGCACGGAGGCCGGTCCCCTCGAGCCTGGCGATCAACGTGCTGCGCCGGTAGATCCGCACGTGCCCGCCGGGGACGTCGTGGTAGGCGTCGGAGAGCGCCCAGTTCACGAGCTCGGGGCCGCAACGCGGCACCGTCACCGCCATGGTGCCGCCCGGACGCAGGACCCGGCAGAGCTCGGCCATCGCGGCGCGGTCGTCGGGGATGTGCTCGAGGACCTCGGAGGCGATGACCCGGTCGAAGGCGCCGTCGGGGAAGGGCAGCGCGAGCGCGTCGCCCTGGACGGCTCCGACCCGGGCGGTCGCCGGGTCGAGCTCGCCGGCGACGGCCATCGCGCCGAACGTGTCCTGCACGTTGCGGACCTCGTCCGCGCCCGCATCGAACGCGACCACCTCGGCACCGAGGCGGGCGGCCTGGTACGCGTGGCGCCCGAACCCGCACCCGAGGTCGAGCACGCGCTCACCCGGCAGGACGCCCAGGCGTCCGTAGTCGACCGTCAGCACCGCAACGCCGCCGTCTCCGCACGCGGCGTCGCGTCACGTTCGCCGGCGGGCGCGGTCAGAGCCTCGACGACGGCTGCGCCGGAGCGTGTCGCCCCGGCCGTCCCGAGCAGCGCGCGGTACTCCGCGGCCGTCCCGGTCGCGGTCACCTGCCAGGTGAAGCGGCCGAGCACCCGCGCCCGTCCGGCCGCGCCGAGCCGGGACCGGAGCTCCTCGTCGTCGAGGAGCCGGCCGATGCCGACGGCCAGCGCGCCGGGGTCGTCCGGCGGGACGAGGAGGCCGGTCACGCCGTCCTGCCCGACCACCTCGGGCAGTGCGCCGCCGGTGGTCGCGACGAGCGCGACCCCGCAGGCCATCGCCTCGATCGCCGGGAGCGAGAACCCCTCGTAGAGGGAGGGCACCACCGCGACCTGGGCCTGTGCGTAGTTCCGCGCGAGCTCCTCGTCGCTGATGCCGGTCACGCACCGGACCACGGGGCCGAGGTCGAGCCGCTCGATCGCGCGGGCGACCCGACCATCGGGGCGCGGGTTCCCGATGACCACGAGCTCCACGTCCCGCTCGGTCCGGAGCTTGGCGACCGCCTCGAGGAGGGGGACGAGACCCTTCATCGGCACGTCCGAGGACGAGGTGACCATGATCCGCCCCGGCACCGGCCGGACGTCCTCCTGCGGCCGGAAGACGGTGTGGTCCACGCCGACCGGGACGACGGTCATCCGGGCCGGGTCGACGCCCATCTGGTCCGCGATGTCCGTCTTCGACGACTCCGAGACGGTGACGACGTGGGGCAGGGCGCGGGCGACCCGCGCCTGCATCCGGAGGAAGCCGAACCAGCGCCGCTGCGTGAACTGCTGCCAGGGATTGGTCGCGTGGCTGAGCGCGAGCTGGCGGTCGACGGTGATCGGGTGGTGCAGCGTCGTGAGCAGCGGCCAGCCGTCCTCGATCATGCCGAGGAGGCCGTTCCCGAGGCACTGGTTGTCGTGGACGAGGTCGAAGTCACCGAAGCGCTCGGCGAGGAGCCGACGCGCGCGCAGACTGAACGTCCACGGCTCGGGGAACCCGGCGGTGCACATCACCCCGAACTCGAGTGCGGCGATCCCCGGGTCGGGCGCATTGCGGAACTCGCGTGGGTGCGGGACGCGGAACGGGTCAGGGTCGCGGTAGAGGTCGAGGCTCGGGACGGGAGTGAAGCCGACGCCGTCGTCGAGCACGGGCCACGGCTGACCGGCGAAGACTTCGACCGAGTGGCCGAGCGCGACGAGCTCGCGGGTCAGGTGGCGCGTGTAGACGCCCTGCCCGCCGCAGCGCGGGTTGCCGCGGTAGACGAGGAATGCGATGCGCAGGCCGCCCGGAGCGGGCGGCCGAGGAGCGATGCGCTCGGGAACCGGTGGTGGGGTGGACGGACCCTTGATCTTGTGCCGCTTCAGCCAGAGGCTAGGCATGGACGACCGAGGCAGGCGGACACATAGAAGCCAGATACTCCCGCGACCTGCGGCTCCGGCGCAAACGGCGGACGGCGGCAGACGCGGCGTGGCACCCGGCTCCGCCGCGGATGTTTGCCGGCGCACCACCTCGGCGACCAGGGACGACGCGGGTCGCCGGGCACGGGTCCGGCGGGGACCCGACGGCGGTCCCGCCGACGGGCCCACCCGTGGGGCGGCCGCGGACGCCTCCGAGCACCAGGGATACGCTCGGTGCATGGACCTCACCTATCCACCGGAGACCGAGCCGTTCCGGGCGGAGATCCGCCAGTGGCTGGCGGACAACCTCCCCACCGGCTGGGGCACCCCGGGCTTCTCGATGACCCGCGACGAGCGGAAGGCCTTCAACGCCGAGTGGACGAAGAAGCTCTTCGACGGCGGATGGATCTGCGCCTCGTGGCCGACGGAGTACGGCGGCAAGGGCCTGTCGTTGATGGAGTCGGTCGTCCTCAACGAGGAGTTCGCCCGTGCCGAGGCGCCGCAGCGCGCGGACTTCTTCGGGGACACGCTCGTCGGGCCGACGATCCTCCAGTGGGCGAGCGAGGAGCAGAAGCAGCAGTTCATCCCCGGCATCCTCCACGGCTCGATCGCCTGGTGCCAGGGGTTCTCGGAGCCCGATGCTGGGAGCGACCTCGCCTCGCTCACGACGCGCGCCGAGCTCGACGGTGACGAGTGGGTCATCAACGGGCAGAAGGTCTGGACGACCCAGGCGCAGTTCGCCGACTACATCTTCCTGCTCGCACGCACCGATCCCGAGGCGCCCAAGCACGCGGGGATCTCCTACCTCCTCGTGCCGATGAAGCAGCCGGGCGTCGAAGTGCGTTCGATCCAGCAGGTCGACGGGAGCGCGGACTTCAACGAGGTCTTCTTCTCCAACGCGCGCTGCCCGAAGGAGAACGTCGTCGGCGGCGTGAACAACGGGTGGAAGGTCGCGATGACCACGCTCGGCTTCGAGCGGGGCACCTCGGCGACGACCGGGCACCGTCGGTTCCAGCGGGAGCTCGACCAGATCGTCGCCGCGGCGAAGCGCAACGGGAAGTCGGGCGACCTGCTCGTCCGCCAGCGCCTCGCCACCGCCTGGTCGAAGATCAAGATCATGGAGATCAACGGCTACCGCACCCTCACCGACGCGCTGAACGGCACCCACGAGATGGCCGCGCTCGGTGCGTGCAACAAGATGTTCTGGTCCGAGTTCCACCAGGAGACCATGGAGCTCGCGCTCGACATCCTCGGTCTGGAGGGGCAGATCCTCACCGGGGACCCCGACGAGGTCGTCGACGAGCGGATCCGGCGCGGTCGGGCCGACTACCCGGTGAGCGACCTGCAGGCGTCGTTCTTCTTCTCGCGGTCGGAGACCATCTGGGGCGGCACCGCCGAGATCCAGCGCAACATCGTCGGCGAGCGGGTCCTCGGGCTCCCGAAGGATCCCAAGCCGGCCTGACCGGTTTCGCAAGCCGATCCGACCGGCCGCGACCGTCGGAGGTGCTCAGCGATCTCCCGTCATCGCGTTCAGGCGCGAAGCGGAGCCGACCAGGTGTCGATGTCCCTGGCGATCACTTCGGTCGTGGCCGCGGGCACGTGTGCCTCATCGGCGAACGCCGGCCACTTGCCAACGGCTTCGAGCACCTGTTCGAAGATACCCGACGCATCGGGAACCGAGAATCGATCGCCGACCTCCATGACGTCGGCGCGTGAGATGTCGATCCGGCGGCCACTCACCGCCATCAGGTGTTCGTGGGTCCACCTGCTCGACGGCGCGTGGGCGTGCGTCACGTCATAGGCGGGGGAGAGCCGCCACGGTCCCCTCTCGGGCAGGAGGAACGCGAAGTTCTTCGGATGGTCGTCGCAGATCGCTGCTGCAACGTTGAACGTCATGCGGCGGAAGACCTCCGCCCGCGCTTCCGCTCCGAGGTCGAGCGGCCCGTCGACGACGAGGAACAACTGCGCGTAGTCGTGCACGCCGATCTGTCGGAAGTCGAGATGACTCATCGCACAGAGCGATTGGACGTGGATCTTGCCACCGTCGTCGGCCCGATCGAAGCGTTGCGTCATGAAGTGGGCTCGACCGCCCTCCTCGAGAAGGCGGCACTCGGTCATGTCGATACCCGCAGCGAGGGCCATGCGGTGATAGGCGAATTCGATCCGGCCGAAGTTGCCCGTCGCGCCGAGGTCGGGGTCGGCACCGACACCGTCGAACTTCAGAAGCCACTGCTCGAAGCCGGGATCGACCGGGACCTGGCCGGACCGCAGTTCGCCCGTCGCCCTGTCGAGTGCGACCACCGCCTTTGCCCGCGCACCTCCTGCCGACGTGCCGACGGCGATGAGGTGCTTCAACGCGTCGGTGATGCCGTCCTCGGCGCCGAGGTCCCCGGCAAGTGCACTCCTCGCCGCGACCACCAGCTCCGACAGTTCGATCGCCGTCGACTTGCGGGTCCGAGGTCCGCGGATCGGATGGAACTCCAGTGCTCCGATGCCGCGGGTGCCGAGGTAGGCCAACCGATCGAGCGGCGTGATGTCCTCGGGGCCCACCCCTTCGCTTGCGAGGTACGCCGTCGTGAGCGCATTCCCGAAGTCGTCGGGGAGTGCGTCCGCGATCATCGCGGGCAGCCGGTGGTACGTCTCGACCGGCAACGTCGGAAAGACGAAGACGGGCTCGGCCGCCGTCGTCGGCAGGTAGATCGGCGCCAGTTCGACCCGAGACCGCGCCCAGGCGGGCTCGTATTCGAAGGCGTAGAACCCTGACGCCGGATCGAGGGCGAGGGCCCCGACTCGAGCTCCCCAGCACCGCACTTCCACGACGTCGACCGGCTGGTAGGGCATCACGGCGGCTCAGACGGCGGGCGGGGGCGACGGCTGGCGCGAACGCGTGGCTTCGGCGCTCTCTGCTTGCTGCGGAGAAGATGCATCGGTGAGACCTCGACGCTCGGCGCCAGCGACTCCAGCCACTCGGTGCGCCCGAGCGCGCGGACGACGCTGACGAGGGTTCGGAGCGACGATCCCCTGCCGCGCTCGAGGTTGGAGACGGCACCGATCGAGACGTCCGCCAACGCGGCCAGACCCGCCTGGTCGAGGTCGCGACCGATTCGCGCCCGCCGGACCTGGTCGCCGAGGGCGACCTCCCACTCATCGATAGTTCGATAGGTGCTCTCTACTCGCAGATTCCTAGCTGTTCGGGCCTGTTCTAGCATCTGTAACTAGAATACTCGATGTTCGCCGGTAGTCAACTGGCAGCGACACACCGACAGAAATCTGGTGATTGACGGGTATATTCGGTGTAATACACATTATTCTATGGATAGCACGATGTGAGCGAGCACCGGAATCGACGATGACCGGCCGTTCGGTTCGTCCGCCCGACAACCACAGCCGACGACGATGGAGCACGCGGGAGGGCGCCGGTCCGTTGGGTCGGGCCGGACTGCCTCAGGCCGACGCTCGGAGCTCGCGACCGCGGCGGTGCGCATGCACCGCGGCGCCGACGGTGCGCCCGGCCTTCAGGACCTCGACGCTGCCGCCCCGGAACGGACGATCCGGCAGCAGTCGCCGCACGGTCTCCCAGTCGCCGGTGGCCCGAGCGAAGCGCTCGCGCACCGCGTCGGTTTCGAGCGCTTCGTAAGGGACGTCGAGGTAGCGGGCGACGATCTCGTCCATGTGCTCGTCCAGGACGTCCGATGCAGGATCCAGTCCCCGCACGACACCGAGACCGGTCGGCGCACAGTCCACGACCGAGACCTCCAGATCCGGCCGGTACTCGGCGAGGAGCACGATCAGGCGCCAGACGTCGCCACTCCAGAAGTCGGTCGTCCGCTCCCGGGATGCGGTGACGGCGTCACGGGGCAGGCAGTCGTGGACGAGGATCGTCGAGTGCTCGTGGCACGCCCGCTCGAGGTTGACGAAGTCGCGGAGCGCGAACTCGAAGTGGTGGAAGCCGTCGATGAACGCGAGGTCCACCGGCAGGCCCCCGAGGACCTGTACGAGATCGTGACCCGCGAAGAAGTCGTCACTGGTCTCTGCGAACAGCTGGGTGCTCCTCGGGAGGTGGTACTCGACGGCAGGCTCCGGGTCGATGCCCACGCAGCGGGTGCCCGGCAGGGCAAGGGTGAGCGTCCGTCCCCGAGCGACGCCGATCTCGACGTAGGTCCGCGGGAGCAGATGCTGATGGATCTTGTCGAGGATGTCGCAGTAGTCGTCGGTGGGAGGTACGTAGCGGGCGTAGAGGCGATCGATGACGTCCACGTCCGGCAAACCTATTCGGTGTGCGGCGCCTCCACCCACGACGCACGTGGGATCAGGCGACGTTCGACTGGGCATCGATCACCGCACGTGACTCTGCCTCGCGGCCGAGCGAGCCGTCGGCATCGTCGAGCCGCCGCTCGGCCACACGGTGCCGCCAGGCGAGGAGGCCCGCGGCGAGCACCGTCGCCGCCGCGCCGCTCGCCAGCGCGATCCGCGGGTCGGTCCACTGCGCGATGGCCCCGACCAGCGGTGCGCCGATCGGCGTGGTGCCGAGGAATGCCATCGCGTAGAGCGCCATCACCCGCCCGCGCATCTCGGGTTCGGCGCTGAGCTGGAGGGTCGCGTTCGCCGTCGCGATGAAGCCGATGGAGGCCGCCCCCATCGGGATGATGAGGAGCGACGCGGCGAGGAGGTTCGGGGCGAACGCGACGCCGGCGAGGAGCGCGCCGAAGAGCAACGCGAGGCCCTGGAGGAGCCGAGGGGTGGGACGCGCGTGGTGCGCGGCCAGCAGCCCGCCGAGGACCGCGCCGATCCCCATGCACGAGGAGAGCAGGGAGTAGGCCCCGGCGCCACCGTGGAAGGTCCCCTTCGCGAGGAGGGCGAGGGTGACCGTGAAGTTGTAGGCGAAGACCCCGATGAGCGCGACCGCGAGCAGCGTGTTGCGCAGGCCCCGCGTGCGCCACACGTACCGGAACCCCTCGCGGATCTGGCCCTTCGCGCGGGCGACCGGCTGGGTGGGGCGGAGCTCCGACGCCCGCATCATGGCGAGGCCGACGAGCACCGCCACGTACGAGGCGGCGTTGAGGAAGAAGCAGAGCCCGAGGCCGAGCAGGACGATGACCAGACCGCCGATCGCCGGGCCGACCACCCGCGACGCGTTCATGACCACCGTGTTGAGGCTCACCGCGTTGGGCAGGTCGTCGCGGCCGACCATCTCGATCACGAAGGTCTGGCGCGCGGGGTTGTCGAACAGGTTCACCACGCCGAGCAGCGTTGCGAGCACGAACACCTGCCAGAGCTCGACGGTGTGGCTCACCACGAGCACCCCGAGGGTGAGGGCGAGCAGCCCGCCAGCCGACTGGGTGGCGTAGAGGACGCGACGCTTGTCGAACCGGTCGGCCGCCAGACCGCCCACGGGTCCGAAGAGGAGCATCGGCAGGAACTGCAGGCCGACGACGATGCCGAGCGCGACGCCGCTGCCGGTGAGGCGGAGCACGAGCCAGGCCTGGGCGACCGACTGCATCCAGGTCCCGGAGACCGAGATGAGCTGCGCGACGAAGTAGAGGCGGTAGTTGCGGACGCGCAGGGAGGCGAAGGTCTGGTGGGCGGCCGCCCGCACCGCGCTCACGGTCGCGCGTCCTCGCCGGTGTGGACGAGGTGCTCGAGGAGCTCGAGCAGCGCGGGCAGTGCGGCCCGCTCCTCCGGCGGGAGCCCGTGGAGCCGTTCGACGAGGAACGCGTCCTTGCGCGATCGGCTGCGGCGGAGGATCTCGCCCCCCTTCGGCGTGACCGCGACACGCGCCACCCGGCGGTCGGCCGTGTCGGTGACCCTCGCGAGGTAGCCCTGCTCCTCGAGGATCCCGACGATGCGGGTCATCGACGGCGGCTGCACCGCCTCGCGGGCGGCGAGCTCGCCGAGGGTCGGGCTCCCGAGCCGCTCGACGCTCGAGAGGGCGGAGGCCTGAGAGGGGGTCAGACCCCCGGCCGTCTGCTGGCGGAGCTTGCGGTGGAGCCGGGTCGCCGCGAGGCGGAGCCGTGAGGCGAGCTCCGTCTCCGTGGCGGCGGCCGCACCGTGCATGTGGGTGGCGGCGGCGGCCGCACCGTGCAACTCGGTCGAGACCATGCGACCATTATAGTTAGTTCGGCTAACTAATACAACGGGCGGGCGGGCATACGTCGACTGCTCAGTCAGTCGCTCCCCTGGCTCCCCGCATGGGCGGCCGCGAGCACACATTGGGTCGCGGCCCCGACCGCGATGGTCCCGTTCATCACGAGGCCGCGGGTACAGGCCGCGTAGGCCGCTGAGGAGGGCACGGCCGGTGGGGGCGCGTGTGCCGACCCCGGTCCAGACCCAGGCTGCGTCCTGGAGGAACGGTGCTTCGCCGGTCGCGGAAGCGATGAGGGCCGCTGCGAACTTCACCGATTGGGTCCGCTCGTAGATCGGGAGCGAGGGCTGATCCGGAATGACCACGGTGGTCACCCCCCATCCGTCGAGGGCCTGTCGGACGGCTCGTACGTCAACCGACGAGGTCAGGGCAGCGACATCGGGATTGAACGAGAACGAGGCGTTCGATATCGCCGCCTGTCCCGGCGCCTCCTTGCCCGCACGTTGGACGACGCCCCCCGGACCCCCCGTCCCGATCAGCGCGAACCGCAAGCCGTCGAGAGCCTCCCACGCGACCGAGCTCTTGATACCGGAGAAGGGTGCGGGGAAGATCAAGACGACCTGCCCGCTCGGAAGGTGGCGACCGGCGGTGGTGACCCACTGCGGCTCCACCAGTGACTGGACCGTGAACGGCACTGTTCGCGCGATCACGGCCGATTGGGGGACCAGTGCGACCGCCGCGACGAGGATCCCTGCCATCGGTCCTACCCGGCGCGTCCGGGTCGTGCCGGCTCCCTCCCGCCCTGGGGCTCCGACTGCGCGGCGGACGTGATCGACGATGATCGCGAGCATGACGGACGTGCCGAGGTAGACGAAGAGCGCGAACCGTTCGGGAATGACGTTCTGGAAGAGGGGGAGGCCGCCGACCAGTCGCCACGGCAAAGGAATGTGCGTGCCCGCGCCCAAACTGAGGATTGCTGCGGCCGTGGTGAGGACGGAAAAGAAGATGAGTCGACGGTCTCGACGCCAGATCACGAGGCCGACGAGTAGGACGACCATCATGCCGAGGCCGACGTACTCAGCCGGGATCAAGGCACCTTGGTAACCACCGACAGCGCGATCGAGGCTGGCGCCGATCCCCACGGGCTTGAAGCTCGGGACGAAGTAATCACTCAACCTTGCCCCCGAGTTAGCCAGGTTCTCTCCTGGCCATACCGGCCCTGAAATGCGCGCCGGTCCGGCGAGCGAGTACCAGACCGGCAGCAAAAGGAGGACGAGGCTCGTCACGCCGGCAGCTACCACGCCGCGCACCGCGTGAGGTGCACGAAGCCGGAGTGCGTCGGGCGCGCGCAGCGCCGCCCATGTGACGAGAACGGCGATCCCGATCGCTGCGACGGCAACAGTCATGAAGAGGACTTCGGACCCGACGAAGAACTGCACGGTGACCAGCAGCCCGAGGCCGACGCCCATCGCAACCGCGCTCCGCCGCTGGGTCATGAACAGCTCGTCGAGGCAGAGCAGGACGAGCGGGGGCACGAACGCGAGCCCGAGCATGAGGTGCGCTTCGGTCAGCGACACGAGCACAAACGGTGAGAAGCCGTAGGCGAGCCCGCCGATGAACGCCGCTGGCGCCCAGCGGACCCACCGTCGCACCAGCACGAACATCGCGATCGCGGAGACGACAGGGCTGAGCGTGAGCACCACGTTGAGGGACGCGATCGGCCCGAAGAGCCAGGTGACCGGCGTCATGAGGATGCCGACCGGGAGCTCGCTCGTGTTGGCGAGCAGGTTCACGCCCGTCGGGTAGCCGATTGCACTCGAGTGCAATGGGTTGAGCCCGTGGGCGATCGCGTGGGCGGGCCAGGCGAAATACCAGATGAAGGTCGACGGGTCGCCGCAGGCGCAGATCGTCGTCGACGTCGGGTGCGCCGACCAGACGTTCGACCAGAGCACCAGCGAGAGGAGCAGGTACACGCCCGCCGCGAGCAGCAGCGTCCGGCGTCCGTCGTTCAGCGACGAACTCGGCTGTGCCGGCTCGGCGACGGGTGCCGCGTCGACGCGGACTTCGCCGGCGCCGGTCTGCGGCTGGTCGGTGACCGTCATCCCACGTGCCCCGGCTGGTCGGTCCTCCGGCCGCGCCGATCTGTCACGCCGTCGTGTCGGTCGAACTGTCGCAACGAGCCGCACCCCCCACTGCGCCCACTGCCGGTGCCCGGTACCGGCAGAAAGCAGAAGGAGAGCCTACCCCTCCGGCGCCGGCCGGCCCGGGTCGACGGGCCCCGGTCAGAAGCTCGGGACGTAGCCCCCGCGGCCCATCGACTCGCTGAGGAAGGGGTCGATCGAGTCGTCCACGCCGCCGCTGACCTCCGTGACCCACTCGAGCCGGTCCCGCAGGATCCGCTCGACGCCGCCCTGCAGGGTCGACGCACTGATCGCGCACGAGCTGCAGGCCCCCTGGAGCTGCACCTCGACGACACCGGTGACCACGTCGGCCGAGACGAGCGTGAGATCGCCGCCGTCGGACTGCACGGCCGGGCGCATGAGCTCGATGAGGCTGGTGAGTGCGGCGAGCCGCTCGCGGCGCTCCTCGTCAGTGAGCTCCTCGTCGCCCGAGCTCGGCCTCCGGCACGGCGCTGCTGCCGACGTCCCCTTGCCGGGACTCGTCGGTGCTCCCGTCGTCCCCGGCGTCGTGTGTGTGCTCGTCCATCGCCCACCAGTCTGCCGTGCCGGCGGCCCGCGTCGTGCATCGTCGCCTTGACCGGGCACGAGGCCCCCAACTGTCGCCACGATCGGCCACCCCCGCGGGTTACGATGCGATGTGCCCACGGTGCAGCCACGGACGCCACTGGGGCCGGTCGGATGCATCCTGCCGACCTTCCCCCAGGACCGGACGGAGCACCCCGATCCGATGGCGCACACCGCCGAGGTCGCCCGCACGTTCGAAGCCCTCGGAGCCGGCGGGATCTGGGCCTGCGACCACGTGTTCTGGCCCGGCCCGTGCCTCGAGCCGATGCTCGCGCTCACCGTCGCCGCGACCGCGACCGAACACGTGGCACTCGGCACATGCATCGTCCAGCTCCCCCTCCGGCGCGCCAACGTGGTCGCGAAGGAGGCCGCCACCCTCCAATCGCTCTCCCGCGGGCGGTTCGTGCTCGGCGTCGGCGTCGGGAGCCATCCGGGTGAGTACGAGCAGGCCGGCGTCGACTACACCACGCGGGGACGCGCGCTCGATGCGGGCATCCTCGAGCTCCGGCGCTCGTGGGAGGCCGCATCGCGTCCTCGCGGTGGGACGGAGCCGATCGGAGCAGCTCGCTACGTGCAAGCGCCTCAGACCGCGCCGGTGCCGATCTGGGTCGGAGGTTCCTCGGAGGCTGCGCTCCGGCGGGCGGCGCGGCTCGGCGACGGCTGGATGCCGCTCTTCCTCTCGGTGGGCGAGTACGGCGCGGCGCTCGAGCGGCTCGCGAAGGAGGTCGACCGCGCCGGACGGGCGCCCGACGCCGTCACTCCCTCGATGGTCCTCTTCGTCTCGGTCGACGGCGATGCGGCGCGTGCCCGGGCACGCGGTTCGGCGTGGATGGCCTCGCTCTACGGGATCCCGGCCAAGGCCTTCGATCGCCACCTGGTCGCGGGGACCGCGGACGAGGTCGCCGCGACCGTCGCCTCGTACCGCGAGGCCGGCGCCGAGCACGTCGTGCTCTACGTGACCGCCGACGAGCCGGTGGCACAGTTCGAGCAGCTCTCTTCGGCCATGGCGGTGGCAAGCAGCGCGACCCGGGGCTAGGTCGCAGGCTCCGTGGATCACTCCGCGCACATCGTCGGCGTCGCGACCACGGCGATGCACCGGCGCGACCTCGGCATCGAGCAGATGGCCCACCGGGTCGTGGCCGAGGCGCTTTCGGACGCCGGCGTGGACGCGAGCGAGGTCGGACTCGTCATCTTCGGCAACGCCACCTCGGGTCGCCTCCTCGACCAGGCGTGCATCCGCGGCCAGTCGTTCCTCCGCGAGGCAGGACTGCGCAATGCGGGCATCGTCAACGTCGACAACTCGTGCGCGGGCGGTGCCTCAGCTCTCCACCTTGCGAATCTGGCGACCTTGGGCGGAGCCGGAATGGTCCTCGCGGTCGGCGCGGAGAAGATGTGGACGGGAGACCGGGCCGCGACGCTCGCCGGCATCGAGGACGGGGTGCCCCTGGTCGACCGGACCTCACTGCACCGGACGATGGAGAACCCCTCGGGCTCCGTGCTCATGGCGCTCAATGCGTCGTGGGCGATCTCGCTCATGGACGAGCGCGGCGCGACGGTCGAGCAGTTCGCGGCCGCGGCCGTCAAGGCGCGCAAGCACGGCTCGCTCAACCCGGACGCGCAGTTCCGCAAGGAGGTCACCGTGGAAGAGGTGCTCGCCTCCCCCGCCATCGTCCCGCCACTCACCCGCCTGATGTGCTCGTCGTTCACCGACGGCGCGGCCGCGGTGGTGCTGACCGGCGCACCTGTCGCCGGGGCGCCGCGCATCCGTGCGAGCACGTCGCGCTCGGGCAACGGCGACCTCGACTACCACGAGCGGCTCGCCGAGACGGCGGCTCGGCCGCCTGGGACGACGCCGGCGTCGACCCCGCGGACGTCGACGTCGTCGAGCTCCACGACGCGACGAGCGCGGAGGAGCTCTACGCGCTCGAGTCACTCGGCTTCTTCAAGCCCGGGGATGCCGGACCTGCCACCGTGGCCGGTGAGACCTCCATCGGCGGGCGAGGCATCACGGTCAACACGAGCGGCGGGCTGGTCGCCCGGGGCCATCCGCTCGGCGCAACGGGCATCGCCCAGGTGGTCGAGCTCGTCTCCCAGCTCCGCGGCGACGCCGGCCCCCGGCAGGTCGAGGGCGCCCGATTGGCGGTCGCGGCCAACACGGGTGGCATGATCGGAACCGATGGAGGGACGACCGATGCGGCCTTTATCGGCATCCACGTGCTGGAAGCCGGCTGACGCGTGAGCAGCGCGCCGTGTTGACGAACCGAGGAGGCGTGGTCACCGGGTGGGGTATCGGCCTACCCGACAAGGTGGTCACCAACGACGACCTCGCGGTCTCACTCGACACGTCGGACGAGTGGATCGTCGAGCGCACGGGCATCCGCGAGCGGCGCATCGGGGGGACGACCTCGCAGCTCGCCATCGAGGCCGGCCTCGCCGCGCTGGCCAAGGCGGGCCGCCGGCCGGACGAGATCGACGCGGTGATCCTCGCCACCACCACGCCCGACCAGATCGTGCCCGGCACCTCCGCGACCGTCCAGGACGGGATCGGGGTGCCCGGCGGGGCGTTCGACGTCAACGCCGCCTGCTCCGGCTTCGTCTACGCCCTCGCGGTCGCCCACGGCATGCTCGCGATCGGAGCGGAGCGGCTCCTCGTGATCGGCTCGGAGACCCTGAGCCGCATCACCGACTGGGACGACCGGTCGATCGCGGTCCTGGTCGGCGACGGTGCGGGCGCGGTCGTGCTCGAGGCGGTCGACGGCCCCGGCCAGCTGCTCAGTTACAAGCTCGGGTCGGACGGGTCGCTCCGCCATCTGCTCAAGTGCGACCACGGCGGCTTCCTCTGGATGGACGGGAAGGAGATCTTCCGAAAGGCGGTCCGCGTCGTCGTCGAGTCGGCGGAGCAGGCGATCGCCGAGGCGGGGTTGACTCCGGACGACATCGACCTGATGGTCCCCCACCAGGCGAACCTCCGGATCATCGCGGCGGCCAGCCAGCGGCTCGGGATCCCCGACGAGAAGGCGGTCGTGGTCATCGACCGCTACGGCAACACGTCGTCTGCGTCGATCCCCCTCGCGCTGGCCGACGCGCTGGAGACCGGCCGGCTCCGGAACGGCCACCACGTGCTGCTCACCGGGTTCGGCGGGGGCATGACCTGGGCCAGCGCGGTGCTGCGCTGGGGAGGCTGAACCACCGCGTGCCGGCGTCACTCGTCGTGCTCGCGGCCGGTCTGGCCCGACGGTACGGCGGCTGCAAACCGCTCGCCCCGATCGGGCCTGGCGGCGAGGCGGTCATCGACCTGCTGGTGAGCGATGCCGTGTCGGCCGGCTTCGGCCGGATCGTCCTCGTGCTCCACCCCGAAACCGGCCCGTCCATCCGCTACCACGTCCAGCAGTGCTGGCCCCGCGGAGTGGAGGTGGCGTTCGCGCAACAGCGGCTCCCGCTCGGCACCGTGCACGCCGTCCTCGCCGCACACGACGAGCTCGACGACGGCCAGCCGTTCGCGGTCTGCAACGCCGACGACATCTACGGCGAGGCGCCGATGCGACTCCTCGCCGACCACCTTGGCGACGGCGCGTTCGGCCACGCGCTCGTCGGCTACCGACTCCGCGACACCGTCGCGACCGCAGACCCGGTCACCCGAGGCATCTGCGAGGTCGGCGCGGACGGTGCACTTCGCTCGCTCACCGAGCGCCGGCAGGTCACGAGGCTCGGAGACGGGAGCGAGTTCGCGGCAAAGGACGGGCTCGAGCCGTCCCTGCTGTCCGGCGACGTGCCGGCCTCGGTCAACCTCTGGGGGTTCCTCCCCGGGATCTGGGCGACCTTCCGATCGGCGATGGACGACTCGGGCCTCGACGAGGAACGACTCCTCGCCGAGGTGGCCGCAGGTGCCGAGCCGCCGAAGGCCGAGGTGCTTCTCCCTGAGGTCGTCGCAACGATGGTGGCCGCCGGCCGAGGGCGGCCGGTGACGGTGCTCACCACCGACGCGCGGGTGATCGGTGTGACCCACGCCGCGGACCTGCCGGTGGTCAGCGCCGAGCTCGCCCGCCAGGTCGCCTTCGGGATCCGGCCGAGCGGGCTCTTCGATGATTGCATCATTAAACCAACTCTGATGCGGCTCTGATCACTATGCAAACCGCACAGGTCCCTTCGGCACTACTTTCTCTATTGATGCCGAAGCATCGAGCACACTAGATACGTCACCAGGAGTCCATTCTGTGTCTCGTCGCTCGGGGCTGAAAGCGGAATTTAGCGCCAACTTGCCGTCGCAATGAGAAGCCCAAATACGAGTCCGGCAGTTGCAACTATTGGAAGCGGTATTTCGCCAAGTCGCTTCTCCCATTAGATGACCTTGGAGCGTCTCAGAGCACCTATTGCACCGATTGTCGCAAGAATCGCCGCCCACAACAGTGCACACCAACGAGGATTCCCGTCACCCAAATCCACACAATCAGATAGTCCATTGTGGTTAGTAAGTTCGAGCGGGAAATATCGAGAACACGAGTAGAAGGGAGACCGACAGTCCCAGCGCCATTATGGATAATGTCGCCAGGAATACTGTCGATTCCGACGTGTGAGAACAATCACAAGACCGAGCACCAACAAACCGCCCAGTCCTACGGCCGTCGACCCCGAGCTCACGAACTGTGTGCGAAGTAAGACACTCCGGCTCATGGATGAGCCAAATAGGCTTTGCGACAGGCGCGCCCCAGTGCCTTCAGACCAAAGCCGATGCCAGTCAGCGAGTGGCCTGAATCCCCCCCTGCGAGGGCCGAGAGATTCCCATCACTAGCCAAATCCTGTACGAACGGAGCGAGCCAGACAAAGAATCCTGCATTTGCCCCAATCAAGAGCCACCTAAATCCATTTCGACCTTTGAATCTTGTTAAGCAATGGCTGGAGCAAGTAAGACAAGGTAAACGGGAATCACGAAGGCAAGGTGGCACTGGCAACCACGGATGCGAGCAGCACACGGTCTCATCACCGAGCGAGCCGACCCAGCGCAACAATGAATGCCACTGCGATTGCAGCGATGAGAACAGGAACTGGAAAGTAGCATTCCACGGATTTGCTTCGAACACTGCCGGATTGAGCCAGGCAAGGTCAAGTGCAGTGAAGGCAACTACGGCGCAGCCGATCCAAATTCTTTAAATCGCACAGTGCTTCAATTGCTAACGAAAATGATGTTCCAGCTACGAAAGCGGCTCCCCACAGTAAACCCTGGCTAGGATCAATCTTCACAGGGATTGCAAGTAGATAGAACATTAATGAGCCCGGGTCGAACAGGACGTAACCCGTCGTTCCAGAGGCCGTCGTATAGAGTCCAACAAGAGGGGGGTTGAGAGAAATGACTTGGTGCGCTTTCACTGCAATTGCCCGCATAGTCGCCCAGCGCGCGCCAATGGCGGGATATGACGATGAGCGTCGGAAATAATACAACTGCCCAAACCGTCAAGTGGCTTCCCACTCGAACAAGGAACGCTAGGGATCGGAAGTGCGTCCGCCGAATTCGCATTGGGGCTACTTAGCACACTTCAAACCGTGACGTTGGCCAGACTTCATCGTGAGCCTCGCTAAAGTCCTGGAAGACGGGGGCTTTGTGCAAGAGTTTCCTACGCAATCCGGAGATGCCCAGGTCGAGCGATCGCGGCCATATTCCAATCCAAAGAGAGCACCGAGAGCGCCTTTCACCGGTCGTGCAGCGGGAATCGTTCACCGGTCGGCGGATCCGGGGCGAGAGTGAATCACCAGCCCAGTGGATCGGCCATGATCCGGTGCGTGCGGTTCGTTGTGGTCACATCCGTACCGCTCCGGGATTCCACCTGTGACGCGCCCTAACGCTCACTTGGAATGTCCTCCGGTTGCTTCGGCTCTGGTGCCTCGAGAACAGCAGTTTCCACGTCTTCCGGAATGAGTGGGGATCGAGCCACGCCGTGATCTGACGACATCCACCATCGGGCCAGGGGCCCCGCATCGTTGCGGTGACTGCGACATGCGACGAGGAGGCCCCTGGCAGTGGAGACGGTATCGGTCTGGCGGAGAAGATGCTGGGACTGCCCGGCTGGTGGTCCTCGGGTCGACGACGTCCCGGCGAGCCTGGTGATCCAGGCGGAGTCGACGCGGACGCAAGGCGACGCTGTCCGTCGTGTCGGCGACGGGCCGAAGCCCAGGACCGGGTCGAGGTCCATCTGCGGGACCTGCACTGCTTCGGCCGTCCGTCCCGGCTCGTCGATCAACGAAGCGCCGCTGGCGCTGTCGGACGCCAGGGGTGCATGCAAGAAGACCTGGACCGAGAAGATCGACGGCATCGCGCCCGCCAGGTGCTCACCGCCCGGGCCGGCGCCGAGGTGACCCGCCAGGTCGGCCAGCTCTGCCGCTCGGTTGCCTCGGTGGCAGACCGAGTACGGGGTGGGCTGGGACACCGCCTGGGCGGCGGTCGAGCTCCACGGGCGCCCCCTGGTCGAGGACCCCCGCCGGGTGGGCGCCGTGCGCGCCCTCGGGCGTCGACGAGCACAGCTACCTCTCGGCCACGCCGGGACACGCCACCATCTTCGCCACCGCCCTGGTCGACCTCGACCGGCGCATGGTGATCGATCTCTTCGAGGGGAAAAGACGCCGCCAAGCTGCGACGATGGTCGGCGAGCCGCTCGAGCGCTGGCGGCAAGGGCGTGCGGGTTGTGGCCCTGGACCTGACCGACACCTACCGGGCCGGGCTCTCGCCCCACCTCGCCCACGCCAGCAGGGTGGCCGATCCGTTCCACGTCACGAGGGTGGCCAACCGGACGGTCGACCAAGTCCGCCGTCGGGTGCAGAACGAGACGCTCGGCCATCGCGGGCGCAAGGACGACCCCCTCTTCCGCGTCCGCAAGCTCCTACCGAGGGCGACGAGCGGCTCGACGAGTCGCGGCCGGGACAAGCTGCTGGCCGCCCTGCGCTTCGGCGACCCCTACGACGAGATCCTCGGCGCATGGCTGGCCAAGGAATCGGTGCGGGCCGTCTACCTGAGCGACGAGTCCGAGCGAAGCCGCCGTGCTCCTCGACAACGCCATCGAGGCCTGCCGCGTCCGACGCCGTCCCCGAGATCCGCACCCTCGGCCGCACCCTCGCCCGCTGGCGCGAGGAGATCTTGAACCACCATCGCACCGGTGCGTCGAACGGTCCCACCGAAGGCATGAACTTCTGCGCCAAACAGGTCAAGCGCGCCGGTCGGGGGTTCACCAACTTCGAGCACTACCGGCTCGGTGCTGCTCCACGCTGGCGGTGTCAACTGGCCAGCCATCCGACCGCCGCGGATCACTTCAGTCCGTCCCCCCTGATTCCGGAAGAGCCGGATTGAGCACCTTCATGCACCCCAATATCACGGCAATCCCGTGGACCCGAATGGTTCACTTGTCGTGCGCGAATGGGGCGACGACTTTGTTGACTTCGTGGCTGAACACGCTGGCCTTCAGACAGAGACCCATCAGCTGCATGATCGACGACTCGGTCTTGATGGGGAGTGCCTCGAGGTGTTTGTCACCCGGAGGCCACAAGGGGTCACCGTTGGAGGCAGATCCGAGGGACCGGCCTCCCCGATGTTGTAGGTATCCCCGATGCGCCTGGTCGAGACTTCACGGCAGATGCTGTGGCTTGTTCGCAGCGCTGTCGGAAGCCGTGGTGCTGCTCCCTATGGTCAGCGCCGAGGTCGCCCGTCAGGTCGCCTTCGGGATGCGGCCGAGCGGGCTCTTCGAGCGTGTGAACTGATCGTCGCGGACGACGGGACGCGACCTCACCGTCCGATCGACACCATGGTGCATCGCGTCGCCGCCGCCACTTCGGCGACTCCGGACGCCACGCTCCCCGAGGTGCATGCAGCGAAGGACGCTGAGCGCAACAGAGCCGGTCCAGGTCCCTTGCCGACACCCACCCACACCCAGGCCGGACTTCCGCAGATGATAGGCACACGACTTCCTCAGAAATAGAGCGTAGCTGGAGAACGGGCGCGGACGGCCGATTGAAGCGTGTTACTACCGAGCCGGTGACCTGGACTACGCGGAGGGCGTCGGCTCGAAATCGAGGAAGCGGCCGGGCTCGTCGATGTCGAGTTTGGCCAGGAGCTCGGCCTGGCCCGGTGTCGTGGTCGTGCGTTGGGCCATCCGTCCCTCGGCCGTCTCCATGGTCACGAGATGCATCCGGTCGAGCTCATGGCGGACGTTGCGCCAGGTGTCGCCGGTGGCGTTCTCAACCAGCGGATGAGGAGGAGGGCCAACCAGCAGAGCTGGACGTGGCTCCGGATCCGGTCCTCCCGGTGGTGGAACACGGGACGGAGTCCGAGTGAGCCCTTCATGTCCCGCCAGCCCCGCTCGACTTCGAGCAGTTGCTTGTAGGCGAGGGCGAGGTCCGTTGGGGTGAGGCTGTCTCACTGGTGCGCAGCAGCCACTTGCCGTCGAGCTTCTCCTCGCGTGCGATGGCGGCCTTGTCGATGCGGAACCGTCCGTCGGCGAGTCGTCGCACCAGTCGCCACAGCGCCGGCGTGGTGCGCAATCTGCCGGCCAGTTCGTCCCGCTTGGACTTCGTCCACTTGTCGGTGCCTTCGATCTGGGTCTCCGAGTAGGCAACGAGGTTTGCCCGGACCTGTTGATCGCGTGTCGCCGCTTCGGGGTTGAAGCAGACGACGAAGCGCTGTCGGCGTTCGCCGTCGCCCACGACGACCTCTTTCACCTGAAGGTTGCCGGCCGCGGTGTGAAACGACCCGGACGGGAGAGCGCTTCCCTCGCCTCGCCGCTGGCGTTCCGCAGCTTCTCGGCCACGATGTAGTGGCCGCCGCCCTTCTGCAGGTAGACCCGGTTGGCGGCGGAGTTGAAGCCCCGGTCGGCCACCCACACCACCCGGTTGAGCATCCATCCGGCCAGGTCATCCTTGATGGTCCGGATAATCACCTGATCCGAGGTCTTGCCCGGGAACGTCCAACACCGCACCGGCACGCCCTCGGCGGTGACGGCCATGCCGATGACCACCTGGGGAAGGTCGGGCCGGTGATCCTTACTGTGCTTGTTGAAGTGGCGGACCGCTTCTTCTTGCGGGCCAGGCATCGTCGGCACCGACCCCCTTGGCTTTGGCCGCGGCCTTCTCCTCTGCACTCTGGGCCAAGTCGAGGTCGGCCTCGCCGTCGGCCACGTCCCGCTCGAAGTAGGTGGAGGTGGTGTCGACGAAAATGATGTCGCAGGACAGGTTCAACAGGTTGGCAGTGGTCGAGAAGATCCGCTCGGCGATCTCGGGCAACGACGCCAACAAGAAGTCCATGGCCCGATAGGTGGCGTCGTCCAAGAACTCCGGGCAGTCGGGAATGGCCACCCGTTCGCGCACCCACTGGATGGCAGCCAACTTGGACGCCGGTTCCAGACAACGCTGGGCCACCAGCGCGAAGCAGATCCGCTCGACGAGGTCACCGTCAAGTCGACGCCCGGTGGCCACAGAACGCAGGGCGTCGGCGATACCGAGCCGGTTCCACAGCTGGTCGAGCACGAACGCTCCGCCGAGCCGGCGGGAGTCGACGATCTCGACGTCGGTCGACGTGACCGACGTGTCGGTCATCGGCTGATCGAGGACCCGGCTGATCGAGGAGACCAGCCGGGTCAAGGCCTCCTTGTCGACTTTGTCCTTCCGGCCGAAGTTGTGGATGACCTTGGCCACCGGCGAGCCGGTGGCCGGGTGCCGTTCGTTGTGGGCCAGCTGCAGGTAGGTGACCTTGGAGCCGTCCTTGTTCCGCCGACTCGACTCACGCAAGTACACGCCTACATCTTCACTGACTATCCCAGCTCAGTCAAGTATTCGTGTGCCTACGCTTTTCAAAGTTTCCAGACGCCCGCAACGCTGTGACTAGGAACGATGTCACACAGGACCATCGAAAATGCCTACCAGCCGCGGAACCCCGGCCAGGCCTTCTCGTGATAGACGGGCAGCTCACCGGTCGCCGCCGTCACGAGCGCTGCGGCAGCCGTCACCGACCGGACTTTGTCGTAGACGGGAAGCTCCGGCTGGTCCGGGAGGACGACCATGGTCGTCCCCCACCCGGTGAGGGACGCACGCACCGCGCGAATGTCCTGCAGTGTGATCGGCGGTGGGACGCCGAACAGCGACGTCACCCTCGCCAGGACAGTTGCGCCTGGTTCCTCCGGGCCCGCCCGTTGCGAAATGCCTCCCGGGCCCAGCGTGTTCACGACGGAGAAGCCCATCCGGTCCACTGCCTGCCATGAGACCGCAGAAGCGATCGACGTCGCCGGCAGCGGTTGCCAGGCGGGCAGGACGAGCAGTACCTGGTGGCCGGTGAGACGGTGGGCGGCTGTCGCGAACCATGTCGGCAACACCACTGGGCGTGTCGTCACCGGGATCGACTCTGCGACGGCGAGCGCCGGTGGCACGAGCGCAATCGCCGCCACGAGCAGTCCGGCCACTCCCGCGACCTTGACCCGTCGGGGTGAGTCTCCGCCGAGTGACCGGCTGGCTCCGTCCCTCGCTTCACTCGACACCCGCATCGTCAGCAGGCTTCGGTAGGTGTGGTCGACGATCAGGCCGACGAGCACCGCCACGGCGAGGAACACGAAGAGCACGATGTGATAGGGAACGACGTTCTCGAGTAGCGGCAGACCGTTCGCGATGGTCCACGGCGAGAAGGCGGCGTCCGACGAGCCGAGCGAGAGCGCGATCGAGACGGCTGCGAGCGCAACGAAGAACCAGAGCCGGAGGTCGCGCCTCCAAACGACCAGTCCCCCGAGCACGACCACCACTGCCCCCAGCCCGAGATACTGCCAGGACACCGCGGGACCCTGGTAGCCGCCGAATGCATGCCAGAGCGACATGTCCTTGGCGCGCTCGGTCGCCGGCCAGCCCGAGACGTAGTGAGCGAGCACGGCACTCTCGTTGGCGCGGGTCGACAGGCGGTTCCCGGGCCAGATCGCGCCCGTGTAGTGACCGGGGCCGAAGAGGGCGAACGAGGCCGGAACCGCAAGCAGGGAGACGGCGGTCGCGAACGCGGCGCCGAGGCCGACGAGTGCGCCGTGAGCGCGAGAGCGCACCGCGTCCAAATCGTGCACGGCAGTCACGATGATGAGGAGAACGAGCGTGCCCGCTCCGAGGACCACGGTCAGTAGCAAGACCTCGGTACCGATGAAGAACTGGAGCGTGAGCAAGAGGCCAAGCAGGATTCCGATCCGCACCGGTCGTCGCCGCTGGCTGACCACGATCTCGTCGAGACAAGCGACGACCAACGGTGGCACAGCGGCCATTCCCAAATTGATTGCGGTTGCCGTGAGGCTGACCAACACGATCGGCGAGAATCCGTACAGGAGCCCCCCGGCGAACGCGGCCGGCGTCCAGGTCACCCAGCGGCGGAGCAGGACGTACATGGCCATCGCCGACAGGGCGGGACTGAGCGTGAGCGCGACATTGAGCGATGCCACCGGGCCGAACGCCCACGTCACCGGCGTCAGGAGGAACCCGAAGGCCACGATCCCCGCGTTCGCCAGCAGGTTGATGCCCGTCGGGTGTCCGAGCGCCGTCGAATAGAAGGGATCGAGGCCGTGAGCCAGCGCATAGGCGGGCCACTCCATGACCCAGATCGCGCCCGCGCTGTCGCCGCATCCGCAGATGGTGGTCGACGTCGGATGCGTGGTCCAGAGGTTGGACCAGACGACGAGCGACAACAGCAGGTACACGGCACCGCCCATCCACAGCGACCTGCGCCCGTTGGACGACAGTGAACCGAGGTCCGGATCCCCGTCGCGCACCTCCTGCATCGAGCCGACGACGTCGGTGTTCCGATCGGGCACCTTGTCGACAAGCAGTTCGTCGGCCACGTCGCTCCCCTACGGGTTCCGGTCGTCGGCAATCGTGCCGGTACGGCCGCTGACCCCAGCGTCCGCTGCTTCGACGGCGTCGACCGGAGAGGTTGCTTGCGGCTCATCTGGTGATCTGCTCCGGATGACCTTCCATCGAAGGAGTATCTCCGCGGCAATGTCCGCTCCGAGGAACATCACGCCGGCCCACGCCAGCCCGGCAGCAGTCCCGAATCCGGTCGGCCAACCGCCGTTCGCGGCGGACGGGAACGTCCACTGGCGGAGTGTGACATAGGCCCCGACGCCGAACACGCATGCTGCCGCGACCAGGCCGAGTCCGATGCGTGCCCGTGGGCGCCGCAGCACGACGCCGATGCCCAGCCCAACCAGAACCCCCGTCGAGGGGGAGGAGATGAATGCCGCGATCAGCCCGATCACGGTGGCAGCGAGCACCGTCCTCTCCATCGAGATCGTTGCCTCGATGGGCGCAAGTGGAAGACGCAGTTCGACCTCACCCAGTTCTACCGGTGGGAACGACGAGTCTTCGGGATCCGCCGAGCACGGCCCGCTGTTCCGCTCTCTTCGAACGACGCCGGCGCCGGCGCACGGGCAGGCATGCGAGCACGAGGCACACGACGAGAGCTGAGTGCGGAGACGAGCAGCGCGAGATTCACTCCGCGCTGCGGGGTGAATCGCAATTGCACATCCAATTGGTTGCCGCGGAGTGCGCTCCCCAATGTGGCCGGCGCGATCGTCCAGCCATTGGCGAATCCGTCGACGAGCACCGGCGATCCGAGGCTCCGACCGTTGACCGTTGCTGCCCATCCCGGATTGATGCTCTGTCCCATCACCAGCACGAACGGTGCCGTCCCTCGCGTCACCCCTGCAATCGTCAGCTGAGCTGATGTCGCATGTTCGCTGACCACTCGTGTCGCTGGTGCCGGTGGCGGTGCCTGCACCGCAAAATCTCCTCCCGGCAGGATGGGATCCGGTCCGCCCCCTGCAGAAGAGGAAAGCGCAAGCTGGTCGATATCGAACCCGACGTCTTGCCCGAGAGTGGAACGGATGGTGTGGTCACCCGCGCTGAGGGTGAGTCCGGTGGCGTCTGGTCCGCAGAGCGAGACCGTCAGTGAACCGCGGGCGAGAGCGGTGGCAGTCGAGCCTGTCACCGAGATCCAGAGAGGTGCACCGTCCACCGACACCAGATCGCCGCGGCAGGTGGTCGGGAGCTGCGCCTGGACCGGTCGCGCCGAGAGCGCTGGGATGCCCAGCTCGGCGATACCGACGGGAAGGGACTGTGGCGACTGCGAGTAGTAGTTCGTCGTGTACTTCAGATTGGCGGCCGCGATGGTCAGTCGAATGGTCTGACCGGTCAGCGCTTCCGGCAGCGCAATTGGAACGTCGGTGACCGCACCGCTGATCCTGCTGCTCGCGATCGCCGGGAGGGTGACCTCTTCCGAACGGCCCCCGGCCGTCACCGTGACTGCGGTTGGTATCGAATGCTGCTGATCGGAGACGATCTTGAGGTCGAGGGTGTTGAAGACCACCGGCGCTGCGGTGTCGTACTGGATCCACTGGCCGACCTGCTGGCCCTTCCCGAGTCCGGACTGCCACGCAGTCGCCGGGTTGCCATCGATCGCAGAACTCGCGCCGGCCTGGATGTTGCCGGTGAGGCGAGTACTCGACGTCGCCACCGCGACCGGCGATCCGAATCCGGTTTGGCCAGTGAGCTGGGAGATCGTCTGGTCCGATGCCAGTGGCGAGATACGAGCCTGACCGATGAGTGAAAACGTCCGTGCGGTTGGAAGCCAGAACGTCCGACTCAGGGTCGTCTCAGGGTCGGAGCGAGGCGGATACCCGGAGCTGCGAAGTCGGGTCATCATGAGGGTCAACGGGTCCGAGAGCGATGCGGGTCCGACCGTCCTCAGTAGGTCTTGAGGCATGGAGACGGTCTCCTGCGCCGAAACGCCGGGAATCCGAACCTCGGCGAATCCGATGGCGTTCAAGGTGCCGACTTTGACGATGTTCGCGGGATGCCGCGTCAGCCGGTCGATCATGATCCGAAGGCTCGTGGCCGTGCGTGCAGGAAAGCGAATCGTCTGGCCGGCGGCGGTGAGGGACGCCGGACCCAAGGTCACGTCGACGGGATGCCGGAGATCGAATTCCAACGTCACCTTCGCGATGGTGATCCCAGGATTCGGCGTCAAGGACTGCACCAGATTGATCGTGTCAATTGTCTTCGGCTGGTCCAAGGTGATCTGCAACGCCTCATCGAAGAATCCTCCTGTGACGAGCCAGGCGGTCTGCGGATTGCCGTCGACGGCCGCTGCTGGACGATCGTCGACGAAGTTGCCGTAGGGGGAGCCATAGCTCGACGCAGTCACCGACTTGATGCCGTTGAACACGGTCGTGCTCTGAGCATCGGTCGGCGCATGACTGAAGTAGTTGAGGGGCGAGTTCGCGAGATTCGATGCGTCGGACGTCTCGGACGTCGTCTCGGTGTAGCCCGCGTTGTACGAGATTCCGTTCCAGAGGTATCCCTGCTTGCGGTTGGAGTCCGTGACCACGAGCCTCGGCGTACCTGCCAGCACTCTGTGCTGGAGCGACCGATTGCCGTCGAGGGTGCCCGCGTAGAAGATGGCCGGATTGCCGGAGAACAGGCCTACTGATGAGGTGCTCACGAGCCCCGGTGCACTGCCGTCGATCACCAGTGGTGACTGCAGCGATTCTGACCGGACGACTGGGCGGGGATTCGTGACGGTGTACGAAACCAACGGTGCCGTCGGCTTCTCCTTGTTGGGGATCGAAAGCGTCCGTTCGTCGAGATGCGGAACCGTTGAGACATTCGGCCGCGGCGACCCATAGGAGATCGGATCACTCAATCCAGCCGGCGTCGTCGAGAATGCCTGGGCGAGCGCGAGCGGATTCGGCATGTCGTTGGACTCCCATGCCTGGTCGTACTGGATGAGCACATCACCCGCGCTCATCAACGCCGCAATCGGCCCGATGGTCTTCGTATCAGCGACGTCATCGATCAGTGGGGAATCTGCTGCTGTCAGGAGATCGGAGGTCGGTAGCGAACCCATGGTCTGTTGCTCGTGCGTGACGAACGGACGCGTCAGGATGCCCGGATACACGGTGTCGTAGGTAGTGCCCCACCGATACGCGGCAAAGTTGTTGCCCGGCAGCGCGTACACGCGGGTTCCTGGATGAACGGAATTGAGGTGCTTCGCTGCCTGCATCACATACTCTGGCGGGCTTGCGGACTGCGTACGGGTGTTGTCCACCGTTGCCCCTGTCCACAGCGGCGCCGATGCGCCAGCGATCGCTGCGGCGGCGAAGACACCGACGAGCAGGCCCGCTCGCGTCATGCGCCGGTAGATTGCCGTGACTCCGGCACCGAGCAACATCGCCATACCGAGCAGCACGAGTGGTGACGCGCGATCGGTCGAACGGAGCGCCAAGCCAGCAGTGGTGTCGACCATGAATGCCTTGATCAATGCGCTCGCACCCGTCGGTGCGCTGTAGGGATACGGACCGACGGCAAGGATCGTCCCGACGATGATCAACAGCGCGAAGTAGACGCGCAGCCGCCATCTCACCAGCGCAGCTGCGAGGAAGGCGAGGGTCGGGACCGCGAAGGTGGCCGCGATCAACCACAGATTCTGGGTGTACGCGACGGCGGACTGTGTCCAGTTCTGACCCTGCTGCGATCCCCCATAGAAGAACCAGTACCCCAATCCGCGCAGCACTTCAAAGGGTGACGAAGACGAACTCGTGGCTTGGACCGTCTCGGAGTACTTCAAGACGTTGACGCCGTATGCCGCCTCCACCTGCAATCCGACCGCCCACCAGAGCGATACCAGAGCGCTGAGGAGACCGATCTTCCAGGCCACTCCCCACCCTTTCCTCCACGTCGAGTCACGAAGGATGAGGACAGAAAATGGAATCCACAATGCCGGCCCGATGCCGACGTAGAGGATGGAGCTCGCGTTGATTCCGCTGACGAGAGCGACGACCAGTGCGAAGAGGGCAGGGTACCGCCATCCACCGCGACGAATAGCCAGGATGACGAATGCGATCATCCAAGGCAGGCCCGACCACGGCATGAGGAGCACGGAAAGTCGTCCCGCGTATTGCAAGACGTACGGCGTGAACATGAATCCGAACGATGCGATGAACCGTCCGGGGCCGGAGAGGCCGACAGTTCGGCACAGATACAGCACGCCCGCCCCTGCGGCGAAGAGCAGGATCCCCATCCACAGTCGCTGAGCGATCCAGATCGGGACGTGGAGCTCGGCGAGCGCCCAGTAGAAGGGTCCCATCGGCAAGAGGTAGCCGATGTTCTGATGGGTCACGGTGCCTAATGCGACATTGGGATTCCAAAGCGAGACGGCTTGCCGGACGTAGCGTCCCGGGTCGAGATAGAGATACGTCTTGGTGTCGTCCGTGACCACGCCCGGTTGCGACGCCAACATGGCCACAAAGGCCAGCAGACCGATGCCGACGTACTCGAGGACTCCAACCCGACCCTTCAGTCCTCGGGTCCGTTCAGATCCCTCTGTTCCGCCCGAGGCAGCATCCGAGGTGGGTGCGGATGAGACGGCAAGATCAGCCATGGGTGCCGGTCAGTGTAGCCACGGTGCTTTTTGAGCTGGCGTCGGCGTCGAGGCGGCGGCGAGCGCCGCGCATTGTGCGCCCAGGGGGCGGTTCACCGCGACCTCAGTACGTCGGCTCACCCACCATCGACACCGTCGGATGGCCACGGCGCGTCTTCTTGAGGGCCACCATCGAGTCGTAGACGGTCACGCGTGCCACCGACGTCGCCGCGTCGACCGGCGAGCGATTGGTGCGCCTGTGGTACCACCGGTGCTGGTCGTCGATGATCGCCTTCGTCAGCTCGATGAAGGTACCGGACCGGCGGTAGCCACCGCCGTAGCTGCTCCAGTATGACGTGTGAAGGTCCTCCACGACATACAGGCCGCCCACCGACAGAAGGGGAAAGAGCACCTCGAGACTCACCCTCTGGTCGCCGGCGACGTGGCTGCCGTCGTCGAGGACGATGTCGACACCGCCCATCTCGTGGATGACCGACTCGAGGAATGCCGTGTCCGATTGGGAGCCGATCCGGATCTCGAGGTCGGGATCGTCGACCTTGCGACAGTTCGGGTCACAGTCGATCCCCCAAATCCGCGCGTCGGGACCGAAGTACTTCCGCCAGAGCTGAAGCGAACCGCCGTCGCGCACCCCGATCTCCAACAGCGTGAGCGGTCGCCGCGTCCCGTCGGCCTCGACGAACCCGTCCTTGTACGGGTTGAAGAGCTCCTCGTACGCGCCGAGGTAGTGGGTCCACTTGTGGATCCGTCGCCCCTCGTGCTCGAAGAACATTCCGGCGATCTGCGAATGGCTGTCCTCCAGGTCCGCGGCCACCTCGGGGGGCACCTGGTATTCGTCCCATTCGATTGCGGGATTCCGGTCGATGCGCATCCCCCGCCGCGCGGCGTGGTACAGGTTCGATGCCCGTTCGGCCAGCTCAGCGGCACTTGTCATGACGGCCCGTTCGCCCCGCAAACCATCGGGAGCACCCTAGCCGTCCTCCGATCGTGCGCAGGGGCCTGCTGTCGGGGCTACGACCCTCGAATCAACAAGGACATCTGGAATCGCCACTATGGGCCGCCACGCAATAGAATGCCTGGATCTTGGGGCGACCACGGTGCTCCGGGGCTCGGGTTGGGGGGACCATCCGATGAGTCGAGATATCGGTACGCCCCAGACGGCTTCCGCCGCGCAGCCCACGGCCGGCGGTTCCAGGCTCGGCGAGCCGTCAGTCTGAGTTCAGAAGGATCAAGCAGTGAGTGCTGGCGACGACCAGGTGGGGCGTGACGGAGCATCCTCGAGTGCCCCCCTTGACGAGGCGGAGACCGCTCGTCGGTTTGCCAGGCTCTCGATCGAAGAGATCGCAGAGACCGCTGGGCTCCGAAGAATCGACGTCGTCGCGTGGCGAGACTTCGATGACGCCGAAGCCGGTGGTTCCGAACTGCATGCGCATCGCATCCTGACGGCGTGGGCGGACGCTGGACTCAGTATCAATATGACGACGTCGACAGCTCCCGGCGCTCCGGCATTCATTCAACGTGGGGGATACCGGGTCACCCGGAGGGTCGGGCGCTACTCGATCTTCCCTCGCACGGTGATCTCCGGGTTGCTGGGCCACCTCGGACGGGGGGACGGACTGGTGGAGATCTGGAACGGCATGCCGTTCTTCTCGCCGGTCTGGGCACGGTGTCCGCGAATCGTCTTCCTGCATCACGTGCATGCCGAGATGTGGAAGATGGTGCTTCCCAAGGGCTTGGCCGAGGTCGGACATGCCGTCGAGCACAGGCTGGCCCCGCCCTTCTACCGCCGGAGCCAGGTGGTGACACTTTCTCGGTCCTCGAAGGACGAGATCGTCAGTCAGCTCCACCTGCCGCCGTCGAACGTAAGTGTTTCACCTCCAGGCGTCGAGAAGGACTTCTCGCCCGGAACCGAGCGATCGGAGACGCCGCTCGTCTTCGCGGTCGGGCGCCTGGTTCCTGTGAAGCGCTTCGACCTCATGATCAAGGCTCTTCTCCAGCTCAAGCTGCGCGTGCCGGAACTCCGAGCGGTGATCGCCGGCGAAGGATACGAGCGGCCCAAGCTCGAAGCGCTGATCCGTCGCGGGCACGCGGAGTCTTGGATCTCGCTTCCGGGATTCATCGACCAGCCGACTCTGGTGGACCACTATCGCAAAGCTTGGGTCGTGACATCCAGCTCGCTTCGCGAGGGTTGGGGGATGACGGTGACAGAAGCCGGCGCGTGTGGCACTCCGTCAGTCGTCTCGCGGATCAGTGGGCACCAGGATGCCGTACTGGAGGGTCAGTCCGGCTTGCTCTTCGATGATTCCACGGAGATGGTCGAGAAGCTGTACGAGGTGCTGACGGATGAGGTCCTCCGCAAGCGCCTGGGACTTGGTGCACAGGAATTTGCATCCCAATTCTCCTGGGATGCTGCTGCCAGACGCGCATTGGCCGTGCTCGCAAGTGAGGCACTTCGCCGCAAGTGAGCCTTCGTCGGAGTGCAACAGTCACCATCGGCTCTGGCAGCCTCGAGCAGAACGCTTCGTGGTAGCCGCGGTGGGTATCGATCGCGACAACCGTCGCGTGGACACGCCAGAAGCAGGCGCCGCCGTCCAGCCACTCGGACACCGAGTGCGTGCTCGCGCTCGACCTACCAGGACTTTCGTTCCTCCGCCGCCCTTGGGACACGGGAATCCCACACTCCAACGCTTCTCCCCTGAATTGACGAATGCCTCACAAGTCGTTCATCTGGCCGTCATGCTGGCCCATCCTTGAGTAGAGTCAGCAACCATGAAACAGTCGACTACGGCCAAATGGATCGGCATCGTCGTCCTTGTCATCATTGCAATCCTTGCGATGATTTACGCGATCGAATACCTCACTGTTCCGATCCACAAGCTTCCGAGCTGGGTACCTGGGAAACTCAACACTCGTGGTCACTATCAAAAGCGCGGTTATCTCTGCTTCTTCATCGGTGCGGCTGCAATCGTCGCTGCAATCTTCCTCTTCCTCCGCATTCGGCGAGAGAATCGACCGGCAACAGACGCTGGACCGACCCCACCGACCTCGGCGCCGAGCGTTTCGACACCTACGTCGGCCCAGGACCTCATGTCATCGCCTGAGGTTCAAACGCCTCCGTCATCTCCGAACGAGGGCGGCGGCTGATCGTTCGAATCGACCGTCAGTTCTGCCGCTGCCTCAGGCAACGTTTGCGCACTTGATCAGCTCCCGGAGCGCTCGATCGTGCACATTGCAGTTCCGCCGGATGATGGTGCGACGCATCACGGAGGCCTGCTCCTCTTGGCTGGCGAGGTCAGTGCCGTCGAACGCGAGTCAACGGAGGACCTGGAACTGGCCTCGATCCGATTGTGCCACGACGAGTAGGTCGAGGTGTCGGTGAACACGATGTTATTGGCCTCAGTCCAGCGACTGAAGCGCGGGTCGTTCTTGGTCGATGTGTGCGGGCTGAAGTTGTCCACGACGACGGCGATGCGCACCTCGGGCGGGTGGAGTCGACGGGGGTAGCGGACGAACGCCAGGATCTCGGGGCGTCCCTTCTCCGTGGTGATGTGTCCGTAATGGCGGTCGTATGAAAGGTCGGAGTCGGACGTGAGGGCCTGCACCCCCTAAAGACGGGCGTAGGTGGCACGCCGTCGCCGGCTAGCCCCGATCGTTCACGAAGCCGCCTGACCTGACCTGCCCGCGTCCGCGGAAAAGCCCTCCGCACAAGGGAAACTGTTGTTCTCGAAGCAACAGGAACCCCGCAACAGGAGGGCACTTCCAAAGTGAACGGTATCAGCGCGTCTCGTGTGGTTGTGGAATCCGGTGGCGAGGGGGTCGTGGCCCACGTCGGGCTGCACGCCCTTGGTTGTTTTGCCGATCGAATGGGCCTCGGTGATTCGCTGTCCGCCCGGATTCCGCCGACCGGTGAACGGTTCCCGCTGCACGACCGGGGAAAGGTCCTCGTCCAGTCGGCGCTGATGCTCGCCGGTGGCGGCGAGAGCTGTGCGGACATCGAGCACCTGCGTCTGCAGTCCGATCTGTTCCCGTCGGTCCCGTCGGACTCGACGGTGTTCCGCACCTTCCACGAGCTCGGTGCTACGACGAGGTCGGGCATCGCCGAAGCCATGGCCGAGGTGCGGTCTGCGGTCTGCTCCCGATCCTCGACGACGATGGGTAAGGACCCGGTGATCCTCGACATCGACGCCACGTTGGTCGAGATCCACACCGACGGCAAGGAGAACGCCGGGCCGACCTACAAGGGCGGGTTCGGGTTCCACCCGATGTTCTGCTTCGCCGATGCGACCGGTGAGGCGCTCTCTTCGCTGCTGAGTCCGGGGAACGCCGGAGCCAACACCGTGGCCGACCACGTCAGCGTCCTCGACCAAGCCATCACCCAGCTGCCCGCGTCGATCGCTTCGGGTCACCGGTCCGGTGACGACGCCGACGTGGTGATCCGGACCGTCGTGGTCCGCGCCGACTCGGCCGGGTGCACCGAAGGGTTCCTTGCCGCCTGTCGTGCACGCAACGTCACCTTCTTCGTCTCGGCACGATCGAATCCCCAGGTGAGTGCTGCCATCTGTGACGCCATCGGCCTCGAGCAAGTCTGGGAACCGGCCGTCACCCAACAGGGCGGTCCACGCGTGAGGCGCCTCGGTCTGCGAGCTGACCTCGTTGATCGACGATCAGAAGCTGCCCGAAGGGACTCGCCTCATCGTCCGACGTGAGCCCCTCCACCCCGGCGCCCAGCGCAGCCTGTTCCCGAGTCTCGAGTTCCGCTACTGGGGCTTCTACACCGATGCCGACGGGAACGCCCGGTCGAGCTGGACGCCACCATGCGTGCCCACGCCCACGTCGAAGCCCACATCCGGCCGGCTGAAGGACTCCGGACTCTGCCGGATGCCCTTCACCAGCTTCGAGGCCAACGCCAACTGGATGATGACCGTCGCCATCGCTGCCGACCTGGTGCGCTGGTTCCAACTGCTGTGTTTCGACGGACACCTGGGTCGATGCCCGGCCGAAGGCCTGCGCTGGGGCGTCTTCCACGCCCCCGGCCGGCTCATCCACCGGGCACGCCAACGCGTCGTGCGCATCATCGACGGCTGGCCCGGCACCGATGCACTGCTCACCGCCTACCGGCGCATCGAACTGATCAGCTGAGTACCACCAGCACCCCGCCAGGCGGCACCAGCTTGACGACGTGCGCCCCGATACCGCGATCCGGGTGGTCTGCGACCACTGAAATTCGACCGAATGGCAGCGGCACCAACTCGCCGGATCCAAAATCGACGGACTCGCCGCTCAGGCCGTCCATTCCATGACCTCAGCACGTGACACCGGCTTCTCGTGAACGATCAGGGCTAGGGGGCGGCCTCGTCACCCGCACCAATTGCCACCGATGCCCACTGCGTGCCGGGTAGGGCTGAAGGTTGAGCGGACCGATCCAGTCCCTGCAGATGACGACGGTCCGATCACCCTTGTTCGGCCTGGTCGTGCCATCCGCGACGGACTTGAGCTCGAGGATCTGGTTCTTCTTCGCCTCGAATTTCAGGTCGGTGGACTGCTTCCAGGCCATGATGACTTGAATCGTGTCGACGTTCACGTATTCCCGCAGCCCGAAGTTCAAGTTATCCACCACCGGGCCCCGGTGATTCTGTCTACTCCATCGCGCCTCGTTCCGCCCGTCGACGCGGGCCGATGAGGTCGGTGATCTGACGGGCGAGGTGGTCGGCCGAAGGCCGGCCGAGTTCGCTCGCAACGACAACCGCGCGCCCTCCGCGCTGCAGCCGGACGAGCCAGACCCGGCCCGTCGGACGTCGGCCATCGTCGTCGAGTGCGTGGTCGACTTCGACGTGGACAGGACCGGTGCGGTTGCGTCCCGAGACCCGGCACCTCGGCGAGCAGTAGAGGCGCGGGCGACCGCGTCCGGACTGTTCGGGAAGTGGCGCTCCGCATCCGGGCGTCGCGCACTCCTTCGGCCGAGTGACCGGCGCGCTCACCGCTGCCTCCTCTCGGGTGCGCCCGGTCGGGCGTTCGGCCGGTAGGACTTCCCGTCCATGTGGACGTGGTGCGCGCTGTTCACCACCCGGTCGAGGATCGACTCGGCGACGACGGGGTTCGGGAAGAGCGAGTACCAGTCGGTGGCAGCCCGGTTGGCCGTCGCGATGAGGCTCTTGCCGGCGCGCTCGGTCACGAGCTCGTAGAGGTCGTCGGACTGGCTCGGCGTGAACGCCCGCATCGCGAAGTCATCGAGCACGAGGACCGACGGGCGCGCCCAGCGGCGCAGACGCGCCTCCCACGTCCGGTCCGCATGTCCACCGGCGAGATCCGCGAGCAGCCGGGATGCCTTGGTGAACGCGACGGTGTAGCCACGCCGGCAGGCCTGGTGGCCGAGCGCCTGGGCGACCATCGTCTTGCCGACGCCGACCGGTCCGTGGAGGACGACCGACTCGCCGGCCTCGACGAAGCGCAGCGTCGCGAGGTCACGGATGCGTGCGGCGGGGATCTTCGGGTTGAAGGAGAAGTCGAAGTCCTCGATCGCACAGGTCTGCTCGAAGCGTGCGGCCCGCACACGCCGGGCGATGCCGGCCGCGTCACGCCGAGCGAGCTCGTCCTCGCAGAGTGCTTGGATGTCGACCGTCACGGAATTCCCTGGCGCTGCCGTCACGGAATTCCCTCGTCCGGCGTGTGTAGTTCGTGTCTAGTCGATGGCACCTCCTCCCCGCTCGCCGGTCGAGGGTCGGAGGCATCGGATGGCGGAGAACGCTGCGGTCATGACGCCACTCCGACAGAACCGCCATCGAGGAACGCACGCAGCTCGTTGGCGAGCATGTCGGCGCTGAAGCGGCCCAACCCACTGCCGACGACCACGACCCGGTGCGCCATGCCGGAGGCGGACTATCCACTCGCCCGTGATGAAGCCGTCGTTGTCCTCGCAGCGGTCGACCTCGACGGCACTGGCGGTCGGACCCACCAGGGGCGACAGCCCGGCGAGCAGTAGATGGGCGGGCGACCCACCTGACCCGGACGGCGACGCGGCACCGGTTTGTCGCAGCCCTCGCGGCGCAGCTCCCCGCGCTCACTTGGCGCTCCCTTCGGTGTTTGCGCCGGGGCGCTTGTTGGGCCGGTAGGACTTGCCGTCCATGTGCACGTGGTGCGCCGAGTTCACGATGCGGTCGAGGATCGACTCGGCCACCACCGGGTTCGGGAACAGCGAGTACCAGTCCGAGGCCTGCCGGTTGGCCGTGAAGATCGAGGTCTTATGCATCCGGGCGGTCACCAGCTCATAGAGGTCGTCGGCCTGGGCCAGGGTGAAGTCACGCATGGCGAAGTCGTCGAAGACGATGACCTGCGGCCGGCTCCATCGGCCGCAGGCGCTGTTCGAAGCTCCGGTCGGCGTGGCCGCCGGCCAGGTCGGCGAGCAGCCGGGAGGTCTTGGTGAAGACGACCGTGTAGCCCCGTCGACATGCCTGGTGCCCGAGCGCCTGGGCGATCATCGACTTCCCGACCCCGACCGGGCCGTGCAGGATCACCGACTCGCCGGCCTCGACGAAGCGCAATGTGGCGAGGTCACGGATCTGGGTGGCCGGGATCTTCGGGTTGAACGAGAAGTCGTAGTCCTCGATGGTGACAGTCTGTTCGAAGCGCGCCGCCTTCACCCGGCGCTCGATCCCGCCGCGTCGCGCCGGGCAGCCTCGTCCTCGCACAGGCTCTGGAGCAGCTCGACGTGACCGAGCTCTCCGGCGGTCGCCTGGGCCAGGCGGGTCTCGAGCGTGTCGAGCATGCCGAAGAGCTTGAGCTTGGACAGCGTCTCTTCCAGGTGGTGGGGCTTCATCGGGCCGCCTCCCCGATGTCGAAGAGCCGCTCGGGCCCGTGCAGGTGGGCCGGGGCGGCCGGCGGGGACTGGGTCTCGTGTTCCTCGTCGAGCTCGATGCCGGCGGCCAGGATGCCCTTGACCGTCTTGTAGGACGGGTCCCCAGCCACCAGGGCCCGCTCGCAGGCGGCATCGAGGCGCTCGGCCCCGTACTTGTCGGCCAGCCCCACGACTCCCTGGGCCTGGCGGAGGCGATAGAGGGCGTTGACCTCCATGATGGCGGCCACCACCTGGTCCACGGCTCACCGAGCTCGGCCGCCCGCCGGCGGCACCACGCCGGGGTGCGCATCATGAAGGCGATCTTCTCGGGCGGGTAGTGGTCGTAGTTGGTCTGCTTGCCCCGCTCGGATGCGCACGTGGGTGGTGACCAGGATGCCTTCGAAGTAGATCTCGACGGTGCGTGCGCTCTGCCGGGCGTCGACCACCTTTCCGATGTGGATCCACGGCACGCTGTAGAGCGCCCTGCCCACCTTGACGTGGATGTCGGGCGGGACCTTGGGTGTCGACCACTTCGCCAGCTCGAACGGTGAACGCGGCAACGGAAGCAGCAGAGCCTTCTCCTCGGCGTCGAACAGTACCTGGGGGGCGATCCGATCGATGCCTCGGTGCTGGCGGTGTGTTGGCCACCTGCGCGCACCAACGCAGCCCGTCGGCCTGCATGTACGCGAGGTCGTTGAACTCGCTCGGCGCGCCCGGCGAAGAACGAGTCTCGGCAATAGGGCACCGGCCGTTCGACCCGGGCCTTGTCCCGGGGCTTTTGCGGACCCGGGCGGGGTCGACCAGACATGCCGTAGTGGTCGGCGAACTCACCGAAGGACCTGTTGATGAGCGGGTCATAGAGATCGGCCTTGATCACCCCTGTCTTCAGATTGTCGGGCACGCACCCGGGCGACCACGCCGCCGAAGAATTCGAAGGCCAGGACGTGGCTCTCGACCCACGACGCCTCGTCCATGGTGAGCACCGGCCGCAAGAACATGATGCGGCTGAACGCCAGCACCATGATGAAGCCTTGCACCCGACGCCAGCGTTCCGGCGCCGGGTCGAACCAGCGCCCGAGCAACCCATAGTCCACTTGTGCTTCCTCGCCGGCCGGTGGCGTGTCGCGCAGCACCCGTCACCGCTGCCCGGGCTACCTCTTCTTCGAAGTTGGCCCAGATGTAGCGACGCACCGATGACTCCGACGCGCTCGAGTCCGTGGTCGTCGCGCAGGCGCTGGTGCATGGTGGCGATGGTCACCACCCCGATCCAGTCCTTGATGCGGTCGTGGTGCGGGGCGATCTCGGGCCATGTGGTCTGGCGCCGGGATCGATCCACCAGTTCTGGAAACCAGCCTTCGGCGAGCTGCGGCCCACTCCTCGGCGCTCAGCGGCGGGCCGCCCGGGACGATGCCGGCGTCTCTGGCCGGCATGATGTACTTGCGCACGGTCTTGGGGTCCATGCCGAGCGACGAGCTCAGCTCGCCGATGCGGCGCCCGGCATGCCAGTGCTGGAACAGTTCGACTACGTCGATCACTCTGATCGTTCTCCTTGCCACTCGTCCTCCTCGTCTCGTCGACGAGGGGATGCTCAACGGATAAGTGGCCGGAGCGAGGGATCCCTACCCACCAGGGAATTCCGTGACGGCAAGCCAGGGAATTCCGTGACGGCGGGTTAGGGAATTACTTGACGGAAAAGCGCCTCAAATAGGGAATTCCGTGACGGCTGACACTTGGAGGAACTCGACGTGCCCGAGCTCGCCGGCGTGCGCCTGGGAGAGCCGGACCTCCAACGTGTCGAGCATGCCCGAGAGCGCGAGCGACCGCAGTGTCGTCTCCAGCTGGTGCGCCTTCATTGCGCCACCTCGACGGCGAGCGTGGCGAACAGCGTGGTCGGTCCGTGGAGGTGGGCGGCGCGTCGGGCGGTGGTGCTTCCTCGGCCACACCCTCGTCCTCGGTGCCGGCGACGAGGATCCCCTTCACCGTCCGGTACTCGGGATCGCCGATCTCGATGGCCCGCCTGCACGCGGCATCCAGGCGCTGCGCGCCATACTTGTCACTGAGGCGCACGACCCCTTGGGCCTGGCGCAGCCTGTAGAGGGCGTGGACGCCGAGCAGACCCTCCACCAGGGCCTTCACGTGTGTCCCAAGGTCTGCGGCACGCTTCAGGCACCACTGGGGGGTGCGCATGAAGAAGGCCACCTTCTCCGACGGGAAGTCGGCCCAGTCGGTCTGCTTGCCCTTCTCGGCCCGCGCCCAGGTCTTCACCACCTTGGCGTCGACGTAGAGCTCGACGGTCGTGTCACCGCTGCGGGCGTCGACGTGGCTGCCGATGAAACGCCACGGGACCGAGTAGAGGGCCTTGCCCACCTTCACGTGGCAGTCGGGTCCGACCTTCGGCCGGCTCCACGTGGCGAGCTCGAAGGTCGATCTCGGGAGCGCGATCAGCGCCGGGGCCTCGACGGCGGAGAAAACCGCGAGCGGTGACGCACCCTCGAGTGATCGATGGGAGCGTGACCCGGCGACATCGGTGCACCAGGTCCGTGCCCCGGCGCGCATGTCGGCGACGCTGAGCCAGTCGCGCCCGCGCCACATCGAATCGCGCACGTAGGGCATCTGTCGTTCGACGCGGGGCTTGTCCTTCGGCTTGACCGCACGCGCCGGGTCGATCAGGCAGCCGTAGTGGGCGGCGAGCTCCGCGTAGGAGCGGTTGAGCAACGGGTCGTAGATGTCGGGCTTGATCACCCCGGTCTTCAGGTTGTCCGACACCACCCGGCGCACCACGCCGCCGAAGAACTCGAAGGCCTCGACGTGGCACTGGGTCCAGGTGCGCTGGTCCATCGTCAGCACCGGCGCCACGAACATGTGGCGCGAGCGTGCAAGCACGACGACGAACGCCCACACCCGGCGCATCCGCCCGGCGATCGGGTCGAGCCACGTGCCGAGGTAGCCGTAGTCGACCTGGGCCTCTTCACCGGCGGCGACTTCGGGGCGCGGTGGTGTGGCGATGTTGCGCAAGCTGTCCTCGGGGAACTCGCGCCACACGTAGCGGCGGAAGCTCGTGAGGCTCACGTCCAGGCCGTGCTCGTCGCGCAGGCGCTGGTGCACGGTCGTCGCCGTGTTGGTCTCCAGCATCTCCTTGATGTCGGCACGGAACACGTCGATCGTCTCGTGGGTGAGGCTCCGCTCTCGCGGGTCGACGAGCTCGGGGAACCAGCGGTGGACGAGTGCTCCCCACTGTTCTGCGGTGAGCGGCTGGCCGCCGGGCACGTGGCCCTCGGCCGCCGCCCTGGCGGTGTACTTGGCGACGGTGCCCCGATCCACTCCGAGGCTCCTGGCGACCTCGGCCTTCTTCCGGCCGGCGTGCCAGTGCATGAGGATCTCGACGATGTCGATCACGGTGAACGTTCTCCTTGTCATCGGCGCTCCTCGCCTCTGGGGACGAGGAAGCGGCTACTGGAACAAGGAGCCCGAGCGGTGGACCCCGCCTCAGAAGTGCGGGATAACTTGAACGCCGAGGTGCGGGATTACTTGAACGCAGGCCCGCTGAGCTGCGGGATTACTTGAACGCTGACAAATCGACACGCCTTCCTCTTGGAGATGGACCCGGAGGTCCTTATGGCTGAGGTCGTCGACCACCCCATCGGCGACCAGGAGTTCGGTCAGCATCGACTAACTCCAGGTCGAAAAGGGCATGCCGTGGTCCAGCGCACGGAACAGGGCGACCTTTTTGATCGCCTGACATTCAGGCAAGGTGAACTTTGCGAGGCGCCCGCCGGCATACTTCGCAGCGAGGGAGTCGGACCCGTCGGCATAGAAATTGCGGATCACCTGACGGACCCGAACCTCGGAGGTCAAGGCGATCTTGGCGATGGCCGGCACGTCCATGGCCTGAACGGACCACGAGATGATCGGGGCTCTTCGCCTTCGCACCACCGACCCCGACCCTCGTCACACAATGCTGAAACATGCTGTTGCCGTCGACGTTCGTCAGATCTCGGACCTGCACACGTTCGGCCATCAACCAAGTGTGCGTGATCCGGTTCGTCAGGGGCAGACGCGCCCCAATCAACGTTGCCGGTCACGGCACTCGATGAAGAATTAGATAAGGGAGCCGGCGAAGAACGAGTCTCCGAGGACCGCGGCTGTGAAGCCCGCGATTGCGATCAGGGGGAAAAGGAACGCGTAGGGCAGCCGACGCACACACACCACACATGGTGCCGCGAGCACGATGCTCCGGTTCCAGGATCCTGCGCCCGCCGAGAGGAATAGGACGCCGAGAACAACTCCCACGCCGATCGCCGCTGGATAGATGATCAGCTTGTCGTGGTCCACACTTCGCCATGACTTCCACGCAAGGCAGGCACCGACTACCGCGAGCACGATTGCGAGGAGCGCCTGGACTGCAAGTATTGCTCCGGCGAAACCGCCAATCGAATGCTGCTCCACCGTGTTCTGCGTGAAGAGCATGCGGAGGAAGTCCATCCCGGGGTATCCCGATGCCCGTACTCCACGTTGCGTGTTCTCGACGAAGTATGCCCCGACGTAACGGAACGAGAGTTGATCATCGATGAAGAGGATCGCGATGGAACCAAATCCGGCAAGACCCCAGAATGCACGGCGCATGAGGACTGAGTCACCGAGATTCCAGGCGGTGGCGACCAGCGCGACCGCGATTCCGATGGCTGCAAACCATGCGGATGGGTAGCAGAGTCCTGCCGCCGTCAGGAGGAGCGCGCCAGCCCAATACCTGCCCTTGCCTATCGCGATCGCGGCGCCCACAACTGACGCGAGCGCCAGCGACGTCGGAAAGTAGGCAAAGTTGTAGACGGCACCCGGAAACAGTCCGAACAGCATCATCATCGCGAACGCCCGCGGCACCGTCAGCTCGCGCCCCCAGCCGAACCACACGAGGAATAGCGCCGCCGCCATTGCAGTCCAGGTGATCACGATGCCGACGCTCTGGAACGAGATGCCAAGAAGGTTGAACACGCGGACGAGCCATGGAAATCCGGGAAGCCATCCAGCCGTACCGCACCACACTTGGCTCAACGGATTTGGGTGCGAGGCAAATGGTGGGCTCGAGCACCTTGCGAATGTCCTACCGTGCAGGACGATCGAGGCATAGTTGAAGCTGTCCCAGCGGATCCACTGATTCGGGACAAATGAGAACGGATTCCGGACCGGTCCCCACACGATCCCCACGATGAATCGGCTCGCCAACCAGCTTGCGACCGTGAGCCCGAGTCCGGTGCGCAACAACGCGCGCGGAGCGGTTGGCTCCTCGACTCCCACTTCGGACGTTACGGCATCCGACACGAACCGTCCTCCTCCCCTCGCGGCCCCACCACGGCGGACACGTTCCGGAGATCCTAGTTCGGATCGATTCGCCGGCACCCTCCGGAGTCCGTGGCTCACGTAATATCGCGTCCTCACCGGAGTTGCGGTCGATCACATTCACTGGACTTCGACGCCGGACACGTGACAGTTGCTGAGGCCGCGGCCCGAAGTCGTACCCGTTGGCGGTCCTCGGTCTCACGACGGAGCAGCAGCGGAAAATAGGGGCGAGTGGTCTCGGGGGACCGAGGGGGGTGACGGTGCAGCAGACTGCGGTCGAGAGCACTCGGTACCTCGCGTCGGGGGAAGAGGCGGGGAGTGCTCCGAACGACCGTCCCTTCCGGCCAGACGTCGAGGGACTTCGTGCGGTCGCGGTCGGCATCGTTGTGCTCTTCCATGCCGGCGTTCCACACCTCACCGGAGGATATGTGGGGGTCGACGTCTTCTTCGTGATCTCGGGTTTTGTGATCACGGGACTGCTGCTGCGCGAACGTCAGAGCACCGGCGGGACATCGATCGTCGACTTCTACGCGCGACGATGCCGGAGAATCCTCCCGGCCGCGACCTTGGTCATCCTGGTCACCGTCGCGTTCTCCTACCTCCTGCTCGGCGCGGCATCGGGGAACATCGTCGCGGATGACGGCAGGTGGGCTGCGGCCTTCCTCTCCAACGTGCACTTCGCATCCGTCGGCACCAATTACTTCACCCAATCGCAGCCGCCGTCGCCCCTCCAGAACTACTGGTCGCTTGCGGTCGAGGAGCAGTTCTATATCGTGTTCCCGACCGTGATTGCTTTCGTAGCCGCGGTCAGGGACACCGTCTCGATGCGTGCCCGCCTTCTCTGCGTCCTCGGAGTCGTGATCGCCACCTCGTACTGGCTGTCGATCGCCCAGACGGCGTCCAGCCCCACCTCGGCCTATTTCTCACCGTTCACGCGCGCTTGGGAACTGGCGCTCGGCGCGATGGTCGCAGTCGGCACACCGTGGTTGCAGCGTGTACCGCGGCAGAGTCGCGATGTGTCTGACGTGGCTGGGGATCGCGGCGATCATCTGGGCAACACTGATCTTCACCTCGTCCACCGCATACCCGGGGTCGCTTGTCGCGATCCCCGTCGTCGGCGCCGCCTGCGTCGTAGCAGGCGGCGCGGCGCGACCAGTCCGGGGTGTGGAGATCCTGCTCGCGAGGGGACCAATGCAGTGGCTCGGCCGTCGCTCGTACAGCCTCTACCTCTGGCATTGGCCGATCCTCATCCTTGCGGCCGAGCGGGTCGGCAAGCGGAGCCTGCCACTGGGAGACAATCTTCTCCTCGTCCTTCTGGCTGTAGCGCTGGCCGCGGTCACGTATTGGGTGCTCGAGAACCCCATACGTCACTGGCGGCTGCCGTCCCGCACAAGCGTGGCGGGTGGCGTCACACTCGCCGTGGCGACAATCGTCGGGCTCTCACTCACCATCGTGAGCCAGTCGGCGAGCCCCGTAGGTGCCGACGCATCGCCGATCGTCCCCGCACCAAACGAACAGTCCGTCGTCGAGCAGGTCGCTGCGGCATCGTCGATCACGGCGTTGCCACCGGACCTCCGCCCGCCGCTGGCCGCGGCCGCTCAAGATACCTTCCTGGTATCCGACATCGAAAGCCCACTCTGCACGGCCTATGTCGGCCAAGGGTCCCAGCCGATCTGCACCGTTGGCGACCCAAGCGGCAACCGGCTGCTCGTCGTCTACGGAGACTCCCACGCGACGATGTGGCTGCCGGCGCTCGCGCCACTCGCCGCGTCGCGACCATTTGCGCCTCGTCGTCCTCTCGAAGCTCAATTGCCCTGCCGAGCTGGTCACCGTCGCGAACCCGTATGGCTGGCAGCAACCGGGTCAGCCCTATTCGCTGTGCGACCAGTGGCACCGATGGGCTGTTCACTGGATCGTGGCGCATCGACCGGCCATGGTCGTCGTCTCACAGGAGAACGGGAACTTCTACCGCACGCCCAGTGTTGGAGGCCGGGCGCCGACGAGCTTCTCCCCCGACGAGTGGCAGCGCGGGTTGCTTGCGCTCGATGCTGCGCTGGCCCGGGGTACGTCGAAGCTCGTCTTCCTCGGTGATCTCCCGACGATGGACCTGTACGTGCTGACGTGCCTGTCGCTCCACCCCGGCAACGTCCATGAGTGCTCGACGCCGATCGCCGCGGCGGCGTCACCCGATGCCGGCGTCGAGGCATCGGCCTCAGCCATGGTCGGTGCGCGTTACGTGGACACGCTCCCCTGGTTCTGCTCGGCAGTCTGCACGCCGATCGTAGGGCACTACGTCGTCTACTGGGACCAGGCACACGTGACCGAGACATACGCCCGCTATCTCCAGAACGTGCTCGGCACTTCGCTCGGGCTGTCATGAACGTCGCCCGCTGGTTCGCCGTCTCCCATCACGTGGCTTCGCTAGTTTGGGTCCTCCTCCAACACCTGCACGGCGGGATGGCCGCCGACGGTTCGTGAGCGCTACGACGGAGAGAGGGGGGTGACGGTGCAGCAGACCGCGGTGGCAGAGGGCCGCTTCCTCGCGTCCGGTGACGAGGCCGGCACGGCGCCAGACGACCGCCGCTTCCGGCCGGACGTCGAGGGGCTCCGCGCGGTGGCGATCGGTCTCGTTGTCCTCTACCACGCCGGCGTGCCGCTCTTCTCAGGCGGCTATGTGGGGGTGGACGTCTTCTTCGTGATCTCCGGTTTCGTGATCACCGGGCTGTTGCTGCGCGAACGACAGGGTACTGGTCGGACGTCGATCATCGGCTTCTACGCGCGTCGGTGCCGACGGATCCTTCCCGCGGCAACCCTGGTCATCGTGGTCGTCGTCGTGTCCACCTACGTCCTCCTCGGCTTCGTCCTCGGCAATTACACGGCCGACGACGGGCGGTGGGCGGCCGTCTTCTTGTCGAACTTCCACTTCGAGTCGATCGGCACCAACTACCTGACCGCCCTGCGGGCGCCCTCGCCGCTCCAGAATTACTGGTCGCTCTCGGTCGAGGAACAGTTCTACGTCGTCTACCCGACCCTCTTTCTGCTGGTCGCCGGCCTGAAGCACCTCTGGTCGTTGCGGGTCCGCCTCACCGTGATGCTCGTGGCGGTGATCGCCGGGTCCTACTGGCTCTCTGTCATCCAGACCTCCACCCACCCGTCAAGCGCATACTTCTCGCCGTTCACCAGAGCCTGGGAGCTCGCACTCGGCGCCCTCGTCGCCGTCAGCACGCCGTGGCTCCGGCAGGTCCCCACGCGGCTGGCAGCTGCCGTCACCTGGGCGGGTCTCGCCGCGATCGCCTACGCGGCCGTCGTCTTCAACGCAACGACCGCCTATCCCGGTTCGCTCGTCGCCATTCCGGTGGCCGGCGCCGCGCTCGTCATCGCCGGTGGCGTGGCGATCCCCACCGGCGGCGCGGAGACGGTGCTCGGACTCGGGCCGTGCCGCTGGCTCGGGAAGCTCTCCTACTCCCTCTACCTGTGGCACTGGCCGATCCTCATCCTCGCGGCCGAGTACGCGGGCAAGTCCGCGCTGCCGGTCGGCGAGAACCTCTTGCTGGTGCTCGTCGCGGTGGCCATCTCCATGGTCACATTCCGGCTGATCGAGAACCCGGTCCGCCATGCGCGCCTCACCTCGCGCAAGAGCGTGGCCATGGGACTCACCCTGGTCGTCGCAACCGTCGTCTTCCTCAGCCTCTTGATCGCCAGCCAGACGACCTCGGCGCCTGCCTACCGCGTCGTCCCCGCGGCCAACGAACAGGTCGTCCTCCGCCAGGTGGCGGCCGCGCCGCACATCACGACCTTGCCCGCGAACCTGCAACCGTCGCTCACGTCCGCTGACACGGACTTCGTGGGTTACGGAGGTACCCTCCACTACGCGTGCGCAGGCACCCCTCCCACGGGCACCAGTCGAGTACCCCTGTGCGCGTTCGGCGATCCATCGGGCTCCAAACTCATGATCGCGTACGGTGATTCGCACGCATTGATGTGGGTGCCCGCCCTCAACGGGATCGCGGTGCGTGACCACTGGCGGCTCATCGTCATTGCCAAGTACTTCTGTCCCGCTGAGCTGGTGACCGTCTCCGATCCACCCGGCTTCGGATCCGCCGGCGGACCGTTCGCCGTCTGCGACAAGTGGCACCGCTGGGCCGTCTCGACGATCAACCGACTCCGGCCGAACTTGGTGGTGATCGCTCAGGAGAGCCTCTATACCGCCCCCGCGACCGCCACGACGCCCGAGATCCAATTCGATGCACGCGCCTGGTCCGACGGACTCTCCCGGCTCATCGAAGCAATTAACCGCCCTGCGAGTTCGAAGGTGTTCATCGGGAACGTGCCAGTGCTCGCACAGGCAGGACCTGACTGCCTGGCTCGCAACCGAAGCGAAGTGCAGGCGTGCTCGACGCCGCTCCCCACTGCTGCCGTTCCCCTCACACCGGTGGAGCGTTCGGTTATCGCAGCCGTCGGCGCGCAATACATCGATCCAACACCGTGGCTCTGTTCTGCCGCGCTGTACTGCGGTGATCAGCCACTTCACGGTCTACCAGGACCGCTACCACATCACGGGAACGTACGCGAAGTACCTGCAGAACGTCTTGGGCATGCAACTCGACCTGGCCATGCACTGACCTCCACGCGCATTCATCGGAAAGCGCGCGTCCCCTACGATGACGGCAGCGCGAACGCCTTCGCCAAGACCCGTTCGAGGTACCGGGCATAGGTGCCGGTGACGTGGAACGCGTCGAAGTAGACGAGATAGTGCGCGACGACCGGCGAGCACACCGCAGAGCAGAACCAATCGGTCGGGTCCACGTATTGAGCTCCCAGAGCGGTGGTGACTGCTCGATCGACCTGCTCGTACGGCGGCGTCGATTCACGCTTCGGGGTTGCGCAGGACTGGACGTCGCTGTGCGCGGCCAGGCACGCAGGGGGCGATGAGAGAAGGCTGGGAATGTTCCCGAGCACGATCGTCCTCCGTCCCGGAGCGCTCACGCTCGCGAGCAGAGAAGTGAAGCCCTGACGCCACTTAGCCGGGGTGAAGAACTCTGCCGCTTTTCGCGTCTTCGCCGGCGGCCCGTAGAGGCTCTCCTGCGAGACCAGCACCACGGAAGGTTCGTGTTGCTGGATCCATCGGATTGACCAATGGTGCCACTGGTTGCAGGGGAGGAACGGCTGGTCCGCTGGACCGACGCCTTCGGGATCGATGATGGTCAACGGACTGGCGGGGCAGTACCAGTGGGACAGGACAATGAGTTTGTAGTGGGCCTCCTTGGCGATGCTGTCCAATGCTGGCAGCCACATCAGGATGTGCGAGTCCCCGTATGCGACCATCAGACGGCTCGCATGCACATCGCCGATCGGACAGATCGTTTCGGTCGCCGCCGTCACGGCGGAAATGCACTGCGGTTCGATGACCTTGCCCCCCCAGTCGTCGTTGACCTGGCTGAGCGACGGTTGCAGGTTCGCGGGCAAGGTCGTGATGTGCGGCGCGGCCGCCACCTGATCGAGGACGACCTGTTCGTTGGCCGCGGGGACGACACGGTAGGCAGGCGCCGAGGTCGTCTGGCTGGCGATCAAGAGGCTGAGGAAGACGACGGTTGCGACGACCAGGGTGAGTCCCATGGCCACGCTCTTGCGCGAGGTGAGGCGCGCATGGCGGACCGGGTTCTCGATCAGCCGGAATGTGACCATGGAGATGGCCACCGCGACGAGCACCAGCAAGAGGTTCTCGCCGACCGGCAGCGCGGACTTGCCCGCGTACTCGGCCGCGAGGATGAGGATCGGCCAGTGCCACAGGTAGAGGGAGTAGGAGAGCTTCCCGAGCCAGCGGCACGGCCCGAGTCCGAGCACCGTCTCCGCGCCGCCGGTGGGGATCGCCACGCCACCGGCGATGACGAGCGCGGCGCCGGCCACCGGAATGGCGACGAGCGAACCGGGATAGGCGGTCGTTGCGTTGAAGACGACGGCCGCGTAGGCGATCGCGGCGAGACCCGCCCAGGTGACGGCAGCTGCCAGCCGCGTGGGGACCTGCCGGAGCCACGGCGTGCTGACGGCGACGAGGGCGCCGAGTGCGAGCTCCCAGGCTCTGGTGAACGGCGAGAAGTATGCGCTTGACGGGTGGGTGGAGGTCTGGATGACAGAGAGCCAGTAGGACCCGGCGATCACCGCCACGAGCATCACGGTGAGGCGGACCCGCAACGACCAGAGGTGCTTCAGGCCGGCGACCAGCAGAAAGAGGGTCGGGTAGACGACGTAGAACTGTTCCTCGACCGAGAGCGACCAGTAATTCTGGAGCGGCGAGGGCGCCCGCAGGGCGGTCAGGTAGTTGGTGCCGATCGACTCGAAGTGGAAGTTCGACAAGAAGACGGCCGCCCACCGCCCGTCGTCGGCCGTGTAATTGCCGAGGACGAAGCCGAGGAGGACGTAGGTGGACACGACGACGACCACGATGACCAGGGTTGCCGCGGGAAGGATCCGTCGGCACCGGCGCGGCGTAGAAGCCGATGATCGACGTCCGACCAGTGCCCTGTCGTTCGCGCAGCAACAGCCCGGTGATCACGAAACCGGAGATCACGAAGAAGACGTCGACCCCGACATAGCCGCCTGAGATGAGCGGAACGCCGGCGTGGTAGAGGACGACGAGACCGATCGCCACCGCGCGGAGCCCCTCGACGTCCGGCCGGAAGCGGCGGTCGTCTGGCGCCGTGCCGGCTTCGTCACCGGACGCGAGGAAGCGGCTCTCTGCCACCGCGGTCTGCTGCACGCCGCCCCTCCCCTCGTCACGACTCGCTCGAGGCGACACTCGCCGGCCGCCACCGGACGTCACCGCTACCCCGCATCGGGCTGACGGGACATTCTGCCAGGTCCGCGGGCCTGTTCCGAGGCGACGGTCACGGCCGCGCTCCCGGAGGACCGATGCCGATCTTCCCAGCTCAGCGGCCTTTCCCCCTCCCGAATCGCGATTCGGGGCGGCGTTAGACTCGCTGGCGTCGGCGGGAATCGATCCCGCCCTGAGGCCAGCACCACGGAACGTGAGGACAGGGCGACGAGATGGCAGCTGAGAAGAAGCGCATCGGCATCCTCGTGGTCGCGTACAACGCGGCGACCACGCTCGCCAAGGTCCTCGACCGGATCCCCGACTCGGTCCGCCCCGACATCGAAGAGGTGATCGTCAGCGACGACCACAGCCAGGACTCGACCTACCTCGTCGGACTGGGCTACCAGCAGCTCTCGGACCTGCCGATCACGCTGATCCGCCAGCCCGAGAACCTCGGCTACGGCGGCAATCAGAAGGCCGGCTACCGGCTGGCCATCGAGCACGGCCTCGACATCGTCGTGATGCTCCACGGTGACGGCCAGTACGCGCCCGAGTCGCTGCCCGAGATCGTCGCACCCCTGGTCTCCGGCGACGCCGACGCCGTCTTCGGCTCACGGATCATGATCAAGGGCGCCGCCCGCAAGGGTGGGATGCCCCTCTACAAGTACGTGGGGAACCGCGTCCTCTCGCGGTTCGAGAACGCGGCGCTCGGCACCGACCTGACCGAGTTCCACTCCGGCTATCGGGCCTACTCGGTCGACGCCCTGAAGAAAATCCCGTTCGAGCAGAACACCAACGGCTTCAACTTCGACACCCAGATCATCATCCAGCTGCACGACGCCGGTATGCACATCGCCGAGGTACCCATCCCCACCTACTACGGCGACGAGATCTGCTACGTGGACGGCCTCGGCTACGCGGCCGACGTGACCAAGGACGTCGTCGCCTACCGCCTGCAGAAAGCGGGATTCGGCGACGGGACCCGGATCTCGCTCAATGAGGAGTACCAGCTCAAGCCCAGCGAGGACAGCTCCCACGGTCGCATCGCGGCGCTGCTCAGCGCACGCGCCCCGAGCAAGATCCTCGACCTCGGTTGCTCGGGCGGCCTGCTCGCCGAACGGCTCCGCAAGATCGGCCACCACGTGATCGGCGTCGACGTGACCGAGATCGACGCGGTCGCCGAGCGCACCAGCGCGTTCTTCAAGGCCGACCTCAACGAGGGCATCCCCCCCGAGGTCGGCACCGGCTTCGACGTCGTGCTGGCCGCCGATGTGCTCGAGCACCTCGTGGAGCCGAGCGCGCTCCTCGAGCAGATCCGCAACGTCCTCATCCCCGGGGGCTCGCTCATCCTCTGCGTGCCGAACGTCGCCCACTGGTATCCGCGGTTCCGATCGACGCTCGGGAAGTTCGACTACGACCAACGTGGCATCCTCGACGCCACCCACCTGCGGTTCTTCACCCGGAAGACCGCCAGGCGCCTCGTCGAACGCAACGGCTTCGCGATCCAGCGACTCGAGGCCGTGGGGCTCCCGCTCGACGCACTCGGTCTCGAGGGCGGCGTCGCACGGTGGGTCCGGCTCACCGACCGGATGTTCGTGAGCGTGTGGCCGACGATGTTCGGCTACCAGTTCCTCATCGAGGCGAAGCCGATCGCATAGTCGCGCTTCCGAAGCCCGACCCATGGTCGGGGCGGTCGCTCAATCGATGGTGCCGCCGGGCACGACCCATTCGCACGGCTGACCCGTCACCTCGGCGATGAGATCGAAGTCTGCGTCGTAGTGCAGCAGCACGAGACGATCCTGCTCGGCGGCGGCAGCGATGAGCAGGTCGGGCACCTTCCGCCCCCGCTGACTGCGGGAAGCAAGGAGGCGCTGCACCTGCCGAGCACGTTGCACATGCTCTGCGGTCGTCTCCACGAGCTTGAACACCGAGAGGTCGGCCATGTCCTGATCCCACTCGCGGGCATTTCGGCTTCCGTAACCGACCTCGAGATCGGTGATGCCGGCGCGGCCGACGCGACCCTCCTCGGCGAGAGGACCGACCACGACACGCACCCTCTGATCGCCCAAGCGACTGATCACGCTCGTGTCCACCAGGTGGGTCAGTGCCATGCTTCCTCACGAGGGGGCAGCTCACGACGGCCGAGGCGGTCGAGGGCCTCCCGGACTTTGTCGTCCCTCCCCGCGCCGGCCTTCCGCAGGGCCTCGTTGACGGTCTCCTTCATGCTCACGGTTCCGAGCTCAGCCTGGGCCGCCGAGAGCGCCGTCTCGTCGATGTCCACCAAGTGCTTCGACATGTCCTCGGAGTATATACGAGATCAGGTCTGTATATCTCACGAGGTCGGGCGTGGGGGCCAGCCACAGGCCGGCGGTCAGAGGCCGAAGAACCAGTTGCTCGCCTTGCGGGCGCCGTCCTTGGCGTGCTCCACCCGGATCGCACCGGCCCGCCGGAGCATCCGCCGGCGCTGCTCCACCGTCGTGAGTAGGAGCCCGCCCGCGACGATCAGCAGGGATCCGAGCACGATCAGGGGGCGCGGGTCGAAGCCCGTGAATGGCAGCTGGGCCGAGCTCCCCGTCGCGGCGTGGGGTGCGGTCGTGCCGGCAGCTCCCGAGGCGCCGGATGTGGCGCCGCCGCCACCTGCGACCGTGGTCGTCGAGCCCGAGGCGCCGGCGGTGAACGGCAGTGACGAGGGCGTCGCGGTGGTCGAGGTGGTGGACGGTGGGACGGTCGAGCTCGTCGACGCGGTGGTCGTCGTCGCCGGCAGCGTCGTGCTGGTGGTCGAGGTGGTCGAGGTGGTGGTCGTCGACGTGCTGGTCGTCGACGTGCTGGAGGTCGATGTCGTCGTCGTCGAGCTCTCGCAGGTGTAGATGTGGTGGATCGCGCTGGCCTTCCGGACCCACGATGCTGGGCCGATGAGGGCGTCCGCCTGGATTCCGCCGCAGAAGTCAGGCGGGTACATCACGGTGAGGATGCCCGACGTCCCGATCCTCCACGCGACCAGCGGCGCTCCCTTCACGCCGGGTTCGTTGACGTACAGCATCCATTCGCAGCCAGGGTCGGACTTCGCGCACGCCGGGGTCGGAACGATCAGCTCGACCGCGCCGAAGTAGTCGTCGAACCGGAAGACCGGGTAGTCGACGGCCCGCGGCCGTATGTGCTGGTGCGTCTTGGACGAGGCCCACGCGGCGCCGGTGCTGACCATGGCGGTACCGGACGCGACCAGTACCAGGGCGACGGCGACCGTCGCCCGGTACACGCCACTCAACCTGGACGCCCTCACACCACTCCCCAGCCCTCTGCCCCGCCACGCGCTGCGCACCGCCATCCGGCGATTGATTTTCTCATGCGGCAGGGCCGACCGGCATCACCAAAACTGACGAGATCTTGACTGCGCAAGTGACGGGAGTGTGACGACGGAATCCGTGGTCAGCGGGGGTGCGAACCGCCGACGGCGCGGTCGAGCGCGCCCAGCACGAGGTCGACCGCGTCGGGCACGGACGTCTCGGGTTCGATGACCAGGTCCGGCGACTCCGGGACCTCGTAGGGGTCGTCGATTCCGGTGAACGAGCCGATGCGCCCCGCGGACGCCTGCGCGTAGAGGCCCTTCGGATCACGGGTCGCACAGTGGTCGGCGGAGGCGGCGAGGTAGACCTCGACGAAGGGCAGGCCGTCCTGCACGTGGATGGCGCGGGCGTGCTGCCGTGCCGACGCGTAGGGGCTGATGACCGCCACGACGGCAACCATGCCGGCATCGGCGAAGAGCCGCGCGACCTCGGCGACCCGACGGACGTTCTCGTCGCGCTCCTCGCGGCTGAAGCCGAGGTCCGTGTTGAGGCCGGTCCGCAGGTTGTCGCCGTCGAGCCGGTAGGCGCCCCGGCCCGAGAGCACGAGCCGCTGCTCGACGGCGGAGGCGAGCGTCGACTTGCCCGAACCCGACAGACCGGTCAGCCAGAGGGTCGCACCGCACGCGCCGAACAGCCCCGCCCGCTCCTCGCGGCTCAGGTGGCCGGGGTGCCACGTCACGTTGGACGGCGTCACGAGCTCCGCCGGACCCTCAGTCCTGACCGTGGAGCATGCCGGCGCCGACGGTCACGTTGGTGTCCTCGGCGGCGAGGATGAACGAACCCGTCTGCCGGTTCCGCCGGTAGCTGTCGTAGGAGAGCGGCTGGGTCACCCGCAGGCTCATCCGGCCCACCTCGTTGAGGCCGAGGGCGGAAGCCGACTCGTCGCGGTGCAGGGTGTTGACGTCGAGCCGGTAGTGGATGTCGCGCACCACTGCCCGGACCCAACGCGTGGTGTGCTTGAGCGCCAGGAAGTCCCCGACCTGGACCGGCTTCTCGGTCATCCAGCAGACCATGGCGTCGAGGTCCTGCCCGACCGTCGGCCGGTTGTGCGGCCGGCAGAACATGTCGCCCCGCGAGACGTCGATGTCGTCGGCCAGACGCATGGTCACCGACATCGGCGGGAAGGCCTCGTCGATCGGTCCCTCGAAGGTGTCGATGGCCTCGATGGTGGTCGTGAGACCGGAGGGAAGGACCATGACCTCGTCGCCGGGCTTGAAGACCCCGCCTGCGACTCGCCCCGCGTAGCCCCGGTAGTCGTGGTGGTTCGTCGCGTGCGGGCGGACCACCCACTGGACCGGCATGCGGGGGTCGATGAGGTTGCGGTCCGAGGCGATGTAGACCTGCTCGAGGTGATGGAGGAGCGACGTGCCCTCGTACCAGGGCATGTTGGCCGACCGCTGCACGACGTTGTCGCCGAGGAGCGCCGAGATGGGGACGAACGTCATGTCCGTGACGTCGAGCCGGGTCGCGAAGGCGGTGAACTCCTCGCGGATCGCGTCGAAGACGCCCTGGTCGAAGTCGACCAGGTCCATCTTGTTGATGCACACCAGCAGGTGGGGCACCCGCAGCAGCGAGGCGAGGAAGGCGTGCCGGCGCGTCTGCTCGACGATGCCGTTGCGCGCGTCGACGAGCACCATGGTGAGGTCGGCGGTCGAGTTCCCGGTGACCATGTTGCGCGTGTACTGCACGTGCCCGGGGGTGTCGGCGATGATGAACTTGCGGGCGGGCGTCGCGAAGTAGCGGTAGGCGACGTCGATCGTGATGCCCTGCTCCCGCTCGGCACGGAGGCCGTCGGTGAGGAGCGCGAGGTCGGTGTAGTCGTTGCCCCGCTGGACGCTGACCCGCTCGACGGCCTCGAGCTGGTCCTCGAAGATCGCCTTCGAGTCGTAGAGCAGGCGACCGATGAGGGTGCTCTTCCCGTCGTCGACCGAGCCCGCGGTGGCGAAGCGGAGCAGCTCCATCAGAAGTAGCCCTCCCGCTTGCGGTCCTCCATCGCGGCCTCGCTCGTGCGGTCGTCGGCACGGGTCGCGCCCCGCTCGGTGAGCCGGGACGCCGCGACCTCGAGGATGATCTCCTCGACCGTGGTCGCCGAGGACTCGACCGCTCCCGTGCAGGTCATGTCCCCGACGGTGCGGTAGCGGACCGTCTCTTCGAAGACCTCCTCGTCGGCCTGGAGCGTGATGTAGGGCCCGTCGGCGAGCAGCATGCCGTCGCGACGGAAGACGTCCCGCCGGTGGGAGTAGTAGATGGAGGGCAGGTCGAGATCCTCGTCGCCGATGTACTGCCAGATGTCGAGCTCGGTCCAGTCCGACAGGGGGAAGACCCGGATGTGCTCGCCCGGGCGGTGCCGGCCGTTGTAGAGCGACCAGAGCTCGGGGCGCTGGTTCTTCGGGTCCCACTGCCCGAACTCGTCCCGGAAGGAGTAGACCCGCTCCTTGGCCCGGGCCTTCTCCTCGTCGCGGCGGGCGCCCCCGAAGACGGCGTCGAACCGGTACTCGGCGATGGCGTCGAGCAGGGTCCGGGTCTGGAGCCGGTTGCGCGAGGCGTTGACCCCGGTCTCCTCGGCGACACGGCCGGCGTCGATCGAGTCCTGCACGGACGCGACCAGGAGGTTCGCTTCGAGCTCGGCGACGGTGGCGTCGCGGAAGTCGAGGACCTCGGGGAAGTTGTGGCCCGTGTCGACGTGCATGACCGGAAACGGGATCCGGGCCGGCCAGAACGCCTTTTGCGCGAGGCGGAGCATCACCACGGAGTCCTTCCCGCCCGAAAAGAGCAGGACCGGCCGCTCGAACTCGGCGGCCACCTCACGGATGATGTGGATCGACGCGGCCTCGATGGCGCGCAATTGGGACAGCTGGTACTGCCCCGACGTCCCTACCCCCCGGCCCATTTCCACAGCATGCCAACTTACCCCATGGCACCACGTCCAATAAATAGGCCGTACACTCTTTTTTCCGAGGCCAGGCGGCTGCAGACCCAGGTCCGGCCCAGTGCGAGCGAGCCGGAGGAGACCACGATGGGGCCCACGGAGGGAGAGCGGCGGGACGCCTCCACCGGCAGCGAACCGGCCGCCGGCTCGCCCGCAACGTCCCCCGGCGAAGGCTCCACCGGGCCCAGACGGCGATCCACCCGAGGGGTCCGCGGCGAGCAGCTCGCCGTCCGCGAGGGCACCGAGGCCGACGCCCCGGTCGCCGCCCGGCTCCACCGGGCCCAGATCGCCGAGGGGTTCCTCTCGCTGCCTCGGCCAGTCCTTCCTCGACCGTCTCTACCGCCGGATCGTGCGCTCCCCCGGCTCGTTCCTCCTCGTCGCCGAGGACGGCGGCGCGGTGGTGGGCATGGTCGCCGGCACGGGCGACCGCGGCGCCCTGTACCGCGCGTTCATCCTCCGGGACGGGGTCGCGGCGGCCGTGAGCTCCGCCCCGACGCTGCTGCGCGAGTGGCGCAAGGTGCTCGAGACGCTCCGGCAGGGCGGGTCGGGCGCGTTGAGCCGGGGTCGCGGCGTCGAGCTCCTCTCGATCGCCGTCGACCCGAGCGTGCAGGGGCGCGGCGTGGGCGGGCGGCTCGTCGACGCGCTCCTCGAGCGCGCCAGGCACGCCGGCGAACGCGGGGTCTTCGTGGTCGTGGGCGCCGACAACGTGCGGGCCGTCTCGCTCTACCTCCGGAGCGGGTTCGCCCAGGCAGGCTCGTTCGAGCTCCACGAAGGTCAGCCCTCGCTGCTGCTGCAGTGGGACCGGCCGCCGCCGGGACCGGTTCCCCGGTCGTCCACGTGAGCGGGCCGGTCCTCGCGGCCGTCGCCTTCGCCGTCACGCTCGTGGTGACCCCGCTGGCCATCGTCGTCGCCACCCGGACCGGCATCGTCGACCGACCGGGCGAGCTCAAGACCCACCGTGCGCCGGTCCCCTACCTCGGCGGCGTCGCGGTCTTCTGCGGCGCCGCGGTCGGGGTCGTGAGCTGGCGGCCGTCCCTGCTCGTCCCGCTCGGCGCTGCGCTCGTGCTCGGGGTCGGACGACGACCGCTTCGACCTGCACCCTGCCGTCCGCCTCGTCGGGGAGGTCGGCATCGGCGTGGCCGTGGTCGCGACCTGCCCGGTCCGGCTGCCGGGGCTCGCCGCTGCGGTGGCCGTCGTGGCGGTCACGGTCCTTCTGGTCAACGGGGTCAACCTCCTCGACGGCCTCGACATGCTGGCCGGCGGCGTGGTCGCGGTCGGCGCCGCGGCGTTCGCCGCGATCCTCCACGGCACGGGCCACCAGGTGGCGATCGCCATCGCGGCCGCGATCCTCGGCTTCCTCGTCTTCAACCGGCCGCCGGCACGCATCTACCTCGGGGACGGCGGGTCCTACCTGCTCGGGACCGTGCTCGCCGTGCTGCTGGCCGAGAGCTTCCGACCCCACCTCGTGCCCGCGGTCGGCGTCGCCGCGCTCGCGATCGTCGCGCTCGCTGCCGCGGAAGTCGCCTTCGCGATCGTCCGCCGCCTGCGCGGCCGGCGCGCGCTCATGGCCGGGGACCGCGGCCACCCCTACGACCGGCTCGTCTCCCGCGGCTGGTCCCCGCTCGCGGCGAGCGCGGCCTACGTGGGGGTCGAGGCCGTCCTCGGGGCCGGCGCCGTGGCAGCCGCGCGCCACGGGGCGATGGGTCCCGCCGTCGCGCTCGACGTCGCGGCGGCCGCGGGCCTCCTTGCCGGCGCGGCACTCTCCGGCGCCCTCACCCCCGACCGGGAGGCGAGCGCATGAGCCGCATCTACCTCTCGCCGCCCGAGGTCGGGCCGGTGGAGCGACGCATGCTCCTCGAGGCCTTCGACTCGAACTGGATCGCGCCGCTCGGACCCGACGTCGACGCGTTCGAGGCCGAATTCGCCGAGCGGGTGGGGATCGGCCACGCGGTGGCACTCTCGAGCGGGACCGCCGCGCTCCACCTGGCACTGCTGCTCCTCGGGGTCGGACCGGACGACGAGGTCCTCGTCCCGTCGTTCACCTTCGTCGCGTCGGCCAACGCGGTGCGGTACCTCGGCGCCAGGCCGGTCTTCGTCGACTCGACCGCATCGAGCTGGAACGTCGACCCCGACCTGGTCGCCGGCGAGCTCGCCCGCCGTGCCGCGGTGGGACGACTCCCCAAGGCGCTCGTGACCGTCGACCTCTACGGGCAGGCCGCGGACTACGAGCCGCTCGGCGCGCTCTGCGCCGAGTACGACCTCCCTCTCGTCGAGGACGCCGCCGAGGCCCTCGGCAGCACCTACCGCGGGCGGCCGACCGGCTCGTTCGGATCGATGGGCGTCTTCTCCTTCAACGGGAACAAGATCATCACGACGAGCGGCGGCGGCATGCTGGTGACCGAGGACGCCGACCTCGCCGACCACGCACGCTTCCTCGCGACGCAGGCGCGCGACCCCGCCCCCCACTACCAGCACTCGCACCTGGGGTTCAACTACCGGCTGAGCAACCTGCTCGCCGCGCTCGGGCGCGCGCAGCTGCGCGGCCTCGACGCCAAGATCGCACGGCGCAAGCGGATCGACGAGCGGTACCGGGAGACGCTCGGCCGTCTCCCCGGCGTCACCTTCCTCCCGCATCCGGGCTACGGCGAGCCGAACTACTGGCTCACCTGCATCCTCGTCGACCCGGCCGAGTTCGGTGCGGACCGTGAGACCGTCCGGCTCGCGCTCGAGGCCGAGGACATCGAGTCCCGCCCGACCTGGAAGCCGCTCCACCTCCAACCGGTCTACGCCGACGCGCCGGTCGTCGGGGGTGCGGTCTGTGCCTCGATCTTCGAGCGCGGGCTCTGCCTGCCCACGGGCTCCGCGCTGACCGGCGACGACGTCGACCGCATCTGCGCCCTCGTGGCCGCGCAGGGAGGACGGGACGAGAGAACCCGCCGTTGACCAGCGGGTTCGAGCGGGGATCTGTCGTATCCTGGTCGGCATGCCTGCGCCGGGGGGGCTGAGCGAGCACGCGGGGTCGACGCCGAAGGCGCTCGCGTTCTACCTGCCCCAGTTCCACCCGATCCCCGAGAACGACGAGTGGTGGGGCAAGGGCTTCACCGAGTGGGCCAACGTGACGAGGGCGCGCCCGCTCTACCCGGGCCACTACCAGCCGCACGTCCCCGGTGAGCTCGGCTACTACGACCTCCGGGTGCCCGAGGTCCGCGAGGCACAGGCCGAGCTGGCCCGCGCGCACGGCATCGCCGGCTTCGTCTACTACCACTACTGGTTCAACGGCCGGCGGCTCCTCCACCGCCCCTTCGACGAGGTGCTCGCGACCGGCTCACCCGACTTCCCCTTCGCGCTCTGCTGGGCGAACGAGGAGTGGACCCGCAACTGGGACGCACGCTCGGGCCAGGTGCTCATCGCCCAGGAGTACAGCGAGGAGGACGATCTCGCGCACATCCGGTGGATGCTCACCGCCTTCGCCGACCGTCGCTACATCACGATCGACGGTCGACCGCTCCTGCTCGTCTACCGGCCCGGCGTGCTCCCCGACGCGAACCGGCTGACGGACCGCTGGCGAGAGGAGGTCCGGCGCGCCGGCTTCCCCGACCTCTACCTGTGCTGGGTCGACGGTTGGGGTCGGCCCCCCGGCGGTCCCGAGGCGTCCGGCTTCGACGCCACGGTCGGCTTCATGCCCTTCACCGGGCAGCGGCTGTTCGCGCCGGCGGTCGAGACCCGACCGCACCGGATCCTCGACTACGGGTCCGCGGTGGAGGCCCGGCTCGCCGAAGCACCGCCGCCGTGGAAGCACTTCCCGTCGGTCATGGTCGGGTGGGACAACACGCCGCGCTACCCGCGGGGCGCGACGGTCTTCGAGGGCGCGACGCCCGAGCGCTACCGCGAGTGGCTCGAGCGGGTCGTCGCCTCGGTCGCGGACGTCCGCGAGGAGGAGAACTACGTCTTCCTCCTCGCGTGGAACGAGTGGGCCGAGGGAAACCACCTCGAACCGGACCTGCGCTACGGGCGGGCCTTCCTCGAGGCCACCCGGTCGGTGCTCGGCGGCGGCGCACCGGTGGCCGGGACACCCCTCGCCGAGCCGGCACCCGAGGAGGCCGACCTGGCCACCGACGAGCTCTCGGCCCACGTCGCCGAGCTCGTCCGCGGCGACCGGGGCGACCCCCGGCGACCCGCGGTCGACCTCTGCGCCGGCGCGCGGGCCGGGGCCCACGCGAAGCTGCACGCGGCCGTGCCGCTCGTCGCGCTCGACGGCACCGCCGAGTCGGTGCACGACCTCAAGTTGGCCGGCATCGACGCGGCCCAGTGCGACATCGCCGACCTCGGCGCGCTCACCCGCGCGCTCGACGAGCTCGGCGGGGTCGACACGCTGCTGCTGGTCGACACGGTCCACCGCCTCGCCGAGCCGCACCGGCTGCTCGCGGAGCTGTCACGCTGGTCGCTCGGGCACGGAGGCGCGCTGCTCGTGCTGACCGCGCCGAATGTGGCTCACTTCGACGTCGCGCTGCGCCTGCTCTGCGGTCGTTGGAGTCACGGAGGCCGCGGGTGGCAGGCGGGCGAACCGGTCCACGCCTTCACGGAGGACGCGCTCGCACGGCTGCTCTCCGGTTGCGGCTGGGAACGGCTCGAGCGGAGCGACTGCTCGTCGGTCGCGTCGGGAGCCGACGAGCTCGTCGGCTCCCTCCCCGAGGAGCTGGTCGGCGCGCTGCGGACGCTGGCCGAAGCGACGAATCCGAGCTGGTCGGTCGAGCAGTTCGTCTGGCTGCTGGCTCCGGTGCGAGTCGACGCACCGCCGGGACGCGTCGACGATGTCGTCGGGCCGGCGGCCGCCGATACAGGGGTCGGGGACGAACCGCGCCGCGCGGTCGACCGGTACCTCACGTCGATCGGCCTCGTCGCGAGCGAGACCAACCGCCGTGCGGTGGCCGGCCGGGGCCGTCCCGCGCCCACCTGGCGGCGCGCGCTGCACCGGTTGGCGAGGTCGATGCCGAGGACCGCCTCGGCGTGGCACGAGGCGAGGCGGCGCCTCCGGTGAGCCGCGTGCCCGAGGGCCCGTGGCTCCTGGTCCTCGGCATGCATCGGAGCGGCACCTCGGCGGTCACCGGGGTCCTCCGCTCCCTCGGATTCGCGACGAGCGACCCCTCGGACCGCGTCGACTGGCCCGAGAGCAATCTCGAGCACTGGGAGAGCGCGGCCCTCACCGCGTTCGACGACCGACTCCTCGCCCGGCTCGGGGGAAGCTGGGAGGCCGCGCCCGAGCTCGAGGACGGCTGGGAGCACCACGAGCTGGCGGCCCGTGCCGGCGAGGGCGCCGCGACCCTCGCCTCGGTCTACTCGGCGGCAGGACCGCTCCTCTGGAAGGACCCGCGCCTCTGCCTGCTGCTGCCGTTCTGGCGCGCGGTGCTGCCCGGACCGATCGCCGCCGTGCTCGTCTGGCGCTCGCCGCTCGGCGTAGCGCGCTCCCTCGAGTCCCGCGACGGCATGCCGGCGGCGAGCGGCGTCGCGCTCTGGGAGCGGTACAACCGCACGGCGCTCGACGTGCTCGACGGCATCGACACCTATGTCTGCCGCTACGAGACCTTCGTCGACGGTCCCGAGGCGTCGGTCGACGCGCTCGCGGGATGGCTCGGCACCTTGCCGCAGTTCGCCGGTGCGGCCGCGGGGTGGGACCGGGCCGCCGCGACGGCGTCGCTCAAGGCACCCGCGGCCGGTCGCGACGCCGGGTCCGACAGGCTCCTCCTCGCCGAGCAGCGTGCGCTCGCGGAGCAGCTCGCCGAGCTCGAGGGCGGCCACCGGCCACTCGAAGCGCCTGCCCTCCCGCCCGAGTCCGCCTGGACCACGGCCCTCCTCGCCGCGCGACGGGGCAGCCGCTCTCGCGAGCTCGACGAGCTCGAGGCGCTCCTCGAGGCGAGGCGGGTCGAGCTCGAGCACCTGCGAGGTTCGACGAGCTGGCGGGTCACGAAGCCCCTCCGCGCGGCGACGGCACGGCTGCGTCCCGACGCGCGCTGACCCGTTCGGCCGGCGTGCCGTTGTCCGGTCCGTGCACGGGAAGGCCGAACGAACGGATCGGTATACTGCCGCAGCGCATTCCCGAGCATCGGTCCACGTGAGGTGCAGGGAGCGACCGTGTTCATCGCCCCACCGCCACCATCGTCGGGCGTCTGATCGTGAGGATGTCGACCATCAGTTCTCTTCGCCGCCCGGCCACTTTCCTCTTCATCCGGACCCCGCGGTCGTTCCAGAGCCGAGTCCTGCGCGTCCTCGGTCGACAGGCCTGGTGGGCGACCGGTACACCTCCGACGCCGATGCCCGTCCCCGAGGGCATGCAGTCCGGCGCTCCCGACTTCGTCGGCATCGGCGTGGCGAAGTCGGGGACCACCTGGTGGTTCAGCCTGATGGTCTCGCATCCGGAGATCCACGTCGAGTACGAAAAAGAGCTCGAATTCTTCAACAACCACTTCTTGCGTCGCCTCGACGCGGGAAGGTGCACGCTCGCCGACGCAGAGGCCTATCGCGACTGGTTCCCCCGTCCGGACGGGACCGTCACCGGCGAGTGGTCGCCGAACACCATCTTCGCCCGGAACCTCCCGCCGGTCCTTCGGGCCGCGGCACCCGACGCGAAGTTGATCGTCATGCTGCGTGACCCCGTCGAGCGCTACTGCTCCGACCTGTCGAGGAAGATGCCCGCGAGGGACAGGAACCGACTCCGCTACCGCGCCCTCGCCAACGGCATGTACTCGAACGTCCTCCAACCCTGGGAGGACGTGTACCGTCCCGAGGAGCTGCTCGTCCTCCAGTACGAGGCCTGTGTCCGCGAGCCGCTCGAGAACCTCGCCAAGACGTTCCGGTTCCTAGGCGTGGACGATTCGTTCCATCCGCCCGACCTGCGCACCCGGGTGAACGCGTCGAAGTCGAAATTGAACCTCGATCCCTACATCGTCCAACAGCTGGTCCAGCTCTATGCACCGGACGTGGCCAACCTCGTGGCGCGCTACCCGACGATCGACCTCTCCCTCTGGGAGCACTTCGCGCACATCACCCGTCCGCCGGTCTTTCCCGCTCCTCCCGCCTGACGGCCCAGCCGAGGCCCTCGACAGGTATCCGTCGCTGTCCTATCGTTGTCGTACTGCATTCTGGTCTGAGGGGTGAATGCGTCGAGGAAGGGGACCATGTCGTCACCGCGATTGAGCGTCCTGCTCCCTACGCGCAACCGCGAGGCGGACTTCCTCCGATCAGCCCGATCGGTCCTGTCACAGACGTTTCGCGATCTCGAGCTCGTCGTCATCGACGAAGGATCGACGGACGGGACACCCGGTGCGATCAAGCAGCTCGTCGACGAGGACCCGAGGGTCCGGTCCGTGCGGAACGACGTCGCGGTCGGCCTTCCGGGAGCCCGCAACTGCGGGATCGAGGTCGCATCGGGCGACCTGGTGGCGTTCTGCGACGACGACGACGCATGGCTTCCCGATGCGGCCCGTTACCTGGTGGAGGTCTTCGACGAGGATCCCGAGGTCGGCGCCGCGTCCTCGTGGCACGAGGTCATGCAGGTCGAAAGCGGCCATGCCGTCCTCTACCGAGGGCCGCTCGACCTCGACGACCACCTCTTCACCTGGATGAACTTCGTCGCCAAGCCCTTCGGCATGTATCGCCGCTCGAGCTTCGGCCCCGACCACCGCTTCGACGCCGCCCTGGTCAAAGTGGCGGAGGACTGGGACTTCTGGCTGCGGTGCGCACAGCAGCGCCCCTTCCGGGTCGTGCCGCGCGTGCTCTATCTCTACCGTCAACACGGGGGTCCACGCATCACCGACGATCCCGCCCGGCAATCGGCGGGGCTCCTCGAGATCGTCGCGAAGCACCACGACGCGATGACCCCGGCGTGCAGGACGTACCACCGCTGCATCGCCGACCTCCTGCTCGGCCGGCGGGACGCGGTGGGCCGGCACCTGGCCGAGGCGGCCCGTCGGTCCCCCGCGGACGCCGCCTTCGTCACCGTCGTGCTGACGTCGGCATGGCAGGCGAGCAAGGTCGGGCTGCGTACGCGCGATCCTGCGCTGCCTGCCCGCACGATGGCGCGGCTCCTCCGGAGCCCACTGGCACGATGAGCGCCGCCGCGCGCAGGCCGAACCTGTTCATCGTGGGCGCCCCGAAGTCCGGCACGACCGCCCTGTGGTCCTACCTGAGCACGCACCCCGAGATCTACAGCGGCGGTGCCGGAGAGCACCAGCCGGCGCCTGCGAGCGGTACCCCGGCTCCGAAAGATCGCGGCGTCCCGCAGGGGAAGGAGTACTACTACTTCGGGAGCGACCTCCCTTCCAATAACTTCCCCCGGAGGTCCCTCGAGACGTACCTGGCCTCGTTCGCAGGAGCCACGGACGAGCGCTACCTGATCGACGCATCGCCCATGTACCTGTGCTCCACACGGGCCGCGTCGGAGATCGCCGAGTTCTCGCCCGATGCCCGGGCGATCGCCATGCTGCGAAACCCGATCGACATGATGTACTCGCTCCACGGAGAGGCGTTCTTCAACGGGGACGAGGACATCGCCGACTTCGAGGAGGCATTGGAGGCCGAGGACGATCGGCGGCGCGGCGAGCGGATCCCTCCGACCTGCCAGGGGGCGCTCTGGTCGCTGTTCTATCGGGACGTCGCCCGATACGCGGATCAGCTCGAGCGCTTCTTCGACGCACTCGGGCGTGAACGGGTCCACGTCATCGTGTACGACGACTTCGCCGCCGATCCATCGGCGACGTACCGCTCGGCGCTCGCCTTCCTCGGCCTCGAACCCGACGCTGCGAGCGTGCCCGCCTTCGCGGTCGTCAACGCACACACGTCACCGCGCAGCCGACTCGTGATCCGACTGCTTCGCAATCCGCCTCCGCTGTTGCGCACGATCGGCCGCGGCCTGGTCCGGAACCAGGGGACACGGCGCGCGCTCGGACTCCAGGTCCAGCAGCTCAATGCCCAGCGTCTTCGCCGCCAGCCACTGCGACCGGAGCTGCGTCGCACGCTGCAGGACGAGCTCGCCGGGGACATCCGCCGACTGGAGTCATTGCTCGGTCGTGACCTGTCGGCCTGGACCCGGGACGACTCGTCAGAGGACACGGCGGGCGACACGGCGGACGACACAGCCGGCGCGACCGAGGACAGGGATCGCCGGATCGAATGCGGCGAGTGACCTCTGCGCTTCCGCGCCGTGAATCATGCGGCGCAGCGGCTCAGTCATCAGGTGCGGGGCATCACGACCAGGGTGCTCGATCCGCCGTCGTTGCCGGCTGCATCCCCAGGGCCCGCCTCAGCCGTCCGGCCGCCCCGCGTACCGCCCGCCGCACCCGGGTCCGCCGCTGGAGCTCCTCGGTCGCAGCCGCAAGCCGCGCCTCGAGGAGCCGGCGGTACTCACGTTGGACCCGGATCTCGTCGATCGCGTGGTGCAGCTCCCGCTCGCGCTGCTCGGCCACGGCCTCGTCTGGATCGGTCGAGATCGCGATCGGCTCGACGGCCGGGTGGGGACCGCCTCCCTCCTGACGACGCGCTGCCGAGCGTTCCACGGCGCGCACCATCGCTGCTGCCCGGAGCGCGGCGCGCTGGTCCGCCGAGGCCCCGACGACGTCGGGGACCGGTTCGAACCCCGCGAGGACCTCATCCCAGCGGGAGACGAACACCTGGCGGTTGCGCTCCATGAGGAACGCCCGGAACGCGGGCGACGTGCTGGACGTCTCGGCGTGCTCGAGCCGGGCACCCGGCTCGTAGACGACGCGGTACCCGTGCGCGCGGAGCATCATGCAGAAGTCGACGTCCTCGTAGTACGCGGGGTGGTAGACCTCGGAGAGCCCACCGATCTCGTCCCAGGCGCTGCGCCGGACGAGCATCCCATTGGCCGAGCAGTAGTCGACGTCGCGACCCTTGTCGAACGCATTCGACGTCCCTGGCCTACCGCGTCCCACGTGGCTGGTCGTCCCGTCCCGCCAGACGACGCCCCCGGCTTCCTGCAGCAGGCCGTCGGCACCGGTGATCCGCGCGCCGACCGCACCGATCGTGCGGTCGGCCTGCGCCGCCTCGACGAGGCGGTCGATGCAGCCGGCACCCAGCCGGCTGTCGTCGTTGACCAGCACGAGGTACTCGCCGCACGCCCAGTGGGCGGCGAGATTGTTGCCCCCGGCGAACCCGAGGTTCGCCCGGCTGCGCACGAGCACGACGTCGTCGCGTGCCAGCCGGTCGAGGCGCTCCTCCGGCGTGCCGTTGGCCACCACGACGACTTCGACCGGACGGGTCGTCGACGAGCGGACCGAATCGAGACATGTGCCCAGGAGCTCCACGTCGTCGAGGACGAGCACGATGACCGTCACGTCCGGCGCGTCGACGACCCTCCGTCCACGTTCGACGAAGGGAGGCAGGCGCGCCGCGCCTCGTGCCGTTCGACCTCCAGATGCGCGCTCCCCCACCGACCCGACTCCCGACCGGCCTTCGCGGTCGATCCACCCTACCCTTGTCGGCCGGCACGACGGGTATGCTCCCGACCGGTGGTGGCCGGAACTCGGAGCGTCGCACGGTGAGCAACGTCGAAGCTGCGAAGGACGCCGGCGCCGCACGACGGCCGGTCGTGGTCGCCGGCGTGCCGCGCTCGGGAACCACCTGGACCATGCGAGCGCTCGGATCGTGCGCCCGCACGAGCCGGGTCCCCGAGGGCGACAACGAGGACTTCTTCCCCGCGGCGATCCACGCGAAGCACGGGCTGGGGCGCTTTCCACTGCTCGCCCCCGGTGAGCCCGCACCGGCCTTCTTGCGCCTCTGGGCGTGGATACTCGACGGCGCCCACGAGAGCCGGCGGGCGACCTGGGCCCGCAAGCTGCTCGTGCGCGGTCGGGACGACCGGTCCCACGACGGCAGGTTCGACCTGGTGACCCTCCTGGCTGCCACCCTCGCCCGCGATCCTCGCCCGCAGCCGGATCGACGCGAACCCGGGCTGCAGGTGATCGCGAAATCGATCCACCTCGAGTTCGCGCTCGAGTGGCTCGTGCACGAGTTCGACGTCGCGGTGCTGGTGCTGCTCCGCCATCCGGCGAGCGTCCTCGCCAGCTGGAAGGAGGTGCAGATCAAGGACGCACGCCAGTCCGCGCTCGAGACGCGCGCGGACGTCCGGGCGCGGTACCTCGAGCCGTGGGGAGTGCGGGCACCGGGGCCCGATCCGATCGAGCGCATGAGCTGGCGGATCGCGCTGCTCACGGCAGCGCTCGAGGATGCCGTCGGGCGACATCCCGAGTGGCAGGTGCGCACCCACGAGGAGCTCTGTCTCGATCCGCTCGACACCTTCCGCTCCCTCGCCGGTGCCCTCGGCCTCGAGTGGGGCGAAGAGGCGGAGCGCTACCTGCAGCGCAACGACGTGCCCGGCGTCGGGTTCACGACGCAACGGGTCGCGATCGACCTTCCCGGGTCCTGGCAGTCCCGCCTCGACGATGCGGAGCTCGCCACCTTGCGCCGGGTGCTCGACGAGTTTCCGATCACCACCTGGTCAGGGGCGGACTTCGCACGCACCGGCCCCTAGGCCGCGAGCGGATCAGTCCGCTTGACGCGAGCGGTCGGCCAACCCGTCGACCACTGAACGGATCGCTTCGTCCGCGACGCGCCACTCGTACCGCTCGAGGAATCGCTCCTCGGCGGCGTCGACGAGCCGCGCCCGGAGATCGCGCTCGACGAGCACGCGCTGACAGGCACGTGCGAACGATGCGGGGTCGTCGGCGAGCAGGAGGTGGACGCCGTCCTCGACGTCGAGCCCTTCGGCCCCGATCGTCGTCGAGACCACGGGCACACGGTGCGCGAACGCTTCGAGGATCTTGATGCGCGAGCCGCTGCCGTACCGGATCGGCACCACGCAGACATCCGCCCCCGCGAGCTCGGGCACCATGTCGGGCACCCGACCGACCACGGCGACGCCGGGACGCCGACCGAGGCGCTCGACCCCGGGGGTCGGGCGCCCGACGAGTCGGATCCGGACATCGGGGACCAGTGCCCGGATGCTGGGGGCGACCTGCTCCACCAACCACTCGGCCGCGTCCATGTTCGGCGCATAGTTGAGCGAGCCCTGCAGCAGGAGCGTCGTCGGCTCGCCGTCGTGGAGCCGACCCGCCGGCCGCTCGGGTCGCTCGAACGCGTTCGGAACGACCACGGCGTTGGGGAAGCCGCAACGGATGTGGTCGACCTCGGTCGAGAGCACCACCCGGTCGACGGCCCCGGCGACCGAGCGCTGCACAGCGGTCCAGTCCCGCGCGTTGCGCCGGCCCTGCGCGGCGGCGACCGCCGACCGTGCCCACCGGAGCGCTCCGGATCCGCCGGGCGCGGCCGGTGCCAGCGCAGCGCGCCGCAGCTCCTTCACGTCCTCGAGATCGTCGAGATCGACCACCGTCGGTCCGAGTCGCGGCCGCCCGAGCCAGACGTACGTCGAGAGCGTGGCGAACCAGACGAGATCGTAGGGCGGGTCCACCCACCCGGCGAGCGCCGCCCTTGGTCTGGCGTCTCGCTGGCGCCGGACGACCTCCATCGGCGACCCGGACCGGAGCCACCAACGGGCGCGCCAGCGGAGCGCCGGCGCGGCTTCGGGGTACGGCGTCGTCGTGCAGCGGGAGAGGGTGACGCGGACGGGAACGTCGCGCTCGGTCCGCCGGTGGTCGCACAGGGCGAACAGCTCGACCTCACCGAGTCCGCCGAGTGACCGCAGCGCGTTGGAGATCCTCATGAGGCCGCCACCGTTCGCGGGCCAGGGGAAGTTGTCGGCGACGAAGAGGATCTTCATGGATCGAGCCGCGCGGCTGGCCTGGTGCATGCGACCGGGGCCCGCCCCGACGACCAGCGGGTGCTCAGCGGTCGGACCCCGCCGGAGAGGTCATCGACTGCAGCGAGCGCTCGCGCATCGGCTCGGTCGGGAAGCGCTTGCCGAGCCGGCCGAACGCGCCGTCGCGCAACCCCTCGGCGATGGCCCGGAGGCGCACGATCCGACCCCGTGGCTCCCGCAAGATCGCCCGCCCGATGAGCTTCGAGACGTTGCGCGGGTACCGCCCGACCCGTCGTTTCACGTACAGGTGGACGTAGAGCATGTTGCGGGCCTCGTAGTAGTACTTCCACACGGGCACCTCGTCGCCGTGGCGGATCGAGTCGTGGTGGACGACGGCATCGCCGACCACACGGATCGGGTATCCGGCCTCGGGGATCCTCCACTGGAGGTACTCGGTGTCCTCGGCCCACCAGAAGAGCTCTTCGATCGGCATGCCGACCTGCTCGATGATCTCGCGGGCGACGAGGAACCCGCACCACGACGGCCACGCGCCGAACGAGCCGTCGGACTGGTACGAGATCGGGAAGACGTACGCGGTGTGCGGAGCCTTTCCTGCGACCACCCAGAGGCGGTCGAGGCAGTGCGGGTCAGGACGCATGTCGTCGTCGAGGACCCATGCCCGAGCGAACCGGCTCTCGAGGAACTTCCCGAGTGCGAGCGCGTAGCCGCCCGCGGGGCCGCCGTTGACCTCCGAGCGGACGAGCTCCACCTCGGCCTGCATCGTCGGAAGGGTGCTCCGATCGACGGGAGGATCGCTGGCATTGTCGACGATGATGACCCCGTCGGGCTGGAGTGCCTGGGCGGCGATCGACTCGAGGCAGCGGCGCAGCGACTCGGGTGCATTGTGGGTGAGGACGACCGCGGCGACCGAGGGCGCCTCGTCGGCGAGCGGGTGGGCCGAGGAGCTCATCGCCGATCCTTTCCGAGCACGCACCCGCTCCCAACGTCAGCCTTCGATCCGGGCACTCTATCGCCGCCCGCGGCCGGGACCGGACGGGGATCAGGGTGCGGCCGTCGACCAGAGCGACATGTCGAGGTCCGGGACGAGACCGCACAGTTCGGAGAGGTCGTCCGCGTAGAGGTCGCGCAACCGGGCGGCGGTGGCGGCGCCGAGGCGGTCCACCTGCGGCAGTATCGGCGGCGTCCGCGGCGGGGCAGTGCGCATGAGCGCATCGAGCCCGAGGAAGCCGTCGACGCGCGCGAGCTCGGTGGCCGCGTCGGTGGTGCAACCCTCGGCCTGGAGGATCAGGATCCGTTCGCCGTCGAACCACTCGGAGAGGCGCCGGAGCTGACCCGCGTAGCGCCCTCGTTCGGCCGCGTCGGAGAGGTAGGAGTCGACGTGCGACGCGCGCTCGACTGACGTGCGAGCCAACGCGTCGAGGACCGACGCCCCCGGATCACTGAGCACGACGACGACCCGTGCCTCTGGCGCGGCTTCGGAGAGGCGAACGGTCACCCACGGGTAGGCGAGACCGTCCGGACACCAGTACGCCGCGATCGCGCCCTCCGGCCTCGCGAAGAAGGCGCGGAACCGCTCGGCCTCGGGGATCCCGAATCGGCGCGTGCAGAAGCTCGAGAAGTAGCGCGCGGTGTCGTCCGTCGACGGCGGTGCGTCGACCCTCGGGTGGTCCGCGATCGATTCGAACCACCATCTGCCGACGGCTTCCGATCCTGCGAGCACCACGACATCGGGTGCCGCCGCGACCGAGCCGGGCCTCGGTGGTGGCGGGACGGGCGCGTACCCGATGTCCCCGGGGGCGTAGAGACCGACCCGACGGCGCAGGTCGGCCCGGACGGCGTGCGGTACCCGCCGCTCCACCGCCGGAGGCAGGTGGCGCAGGGCCGCGGCGCACAGTGAGCGCAGGCTCACCGGACTGAACGGGCGAAGTTCGGCCACAGGTCGATATCGATGCCCGGCGCGAGGGACGGCAGTGCCTCCACGTCCGCCCGATAGAGCTCGGCCAGATGTCGGAGTGCGTCCTCCGCGAGGTCGACCTTCTCTCCCTCGCTCACGTTGACCTCGCGTCGGAGATCGGGTGGTTCGAACGCTGCGAGCTCGAGGAAACGATAGGTCTCCGCGAGCTGACCGGCCGGATCGCGACAGCAACGCTCGTACTGCAGGACGAGCACGCGGTCGCGGTCGATGCTCCGGAACATCCGTTCGAGGGCGTCCGCGTAGAAGCCCTGCCGAACGGCCTCCGCCACCGTGGCCGCCGTGTCGGGTGCGCCACCCGCACGAAGTCGGAAGGTCAGCCCCGAGCGGAACCGCTCGATCGGGTCGCGCACGAGGACCAGCACCTTGGCGTCGGGAGCGGCCGCGGCGAGCAGAGGCGGCACCCAGGGCTGCGCGAGGTAGTCGGGTGTCCACTCCCCGGTCCGCTTCCCCGCCTGACGCGGGAACCAGCCGTGGTACCGGCGAATCTCCTCGTCGCCGAACGGTGCGTCGAGAAATCGCGAGAGGAAGTGGCGCTCCTTGTGGATGTCGACGCGATGGGTCACCTCCGGATGCTCGAGGATGAGGGAGAACCACCAACTGGTCCCCGCCTTCTGCACGCCGACGCCCACGAAGTCGGGCGGACCCGCCGACTCGCCCTCGTGCAGCGCCGGGGGGGTGAAGTCGAACCCGTCCTCCCACGGCTCGAACCGTCCGAAGTGGTTGAGCACCGCCGACCGGACGGTCGGTGGGAGTCGCCGAAGAACCCGCCCGGCCGCGCGAGGTGGGCTCATCACTTCAGGCTGCCACACGGGTCACGAGGGGACAACCACTGGAGACCGAACCGACCATCGGTGCGCGGTGGTGCCCACCGTCGCGCAACTGGAGGTCATCACCCGATCGAGGGCATCCACCGATCGAGCCACGACTCGAGCGCGAGCACGTCCCAGAGCTCGTACCCGTAGTCGCGCCGGCCCGACAGGTGGAGCTCCCACGCGCGACGGACCGGTCGCGGGTCGAGGAGGTGCTGGGCGGCGAGCCGCCGCTCGGCAAGGAGGCCCTCGGCCCATTCGCGGAGGGGGCCGCGCAACCACGAGCCGATCGGCACTCCGAAGCCCATCTTCGGCCGGTCCACGAGCGAGGGCGGAACGTGACGGTAGAGGGCCTGGCGCAGGATCCACTTGGTGGTGCCCTGGCGGAGCTTCACGTCCATCGGCAGTCGCCAGGCGAGATCGAAGACCTCGCGGTCGAGGAAGGGGATCCTCGTCTCGAGGGAAGTCGCCATCGCGGCGCGGTCGACCTTGGTGAGGATGTCGTCCGGCAGGTAGCCGACCAGGTCGAGCCAGAGCATCTGCTCGGTGATGCCGGGCAGCTCCGGCCAGCGGTCGGGATCGGCGGCCACCGAGCTCCCGCCGTCCGATCCGAGCACGAGCGTCTCCGGACGATCCCAGTGCGAGACGAGGGCGAGGTAGGCGTCCTCGGGCCCCGACGACGCGAGCACCTTGCCGACCTTCGCGACCTTGGTCGACGGGGTGCGGACGCGGTAGCGCACGGGGAGGAGATCGGTGATCCGGGCCGCGCCGTCGACGAGTCCGGGTGGCAACCGGGTCAGCCCGGCACCCGCCAGCCTGCGGAGCGAGGGTGGCACCCGCGCCGCGTCGCGCCAGAGGCGTGCGAGCCAGGCGTGCCGGTTGTAGCCGGCGAAGAGCTCGTCCCCGGCGTCGCCCGAGAGCGCGACCGTGACCTCGGTGCGCGCCAGCCGGCTCACCAGGAGCACGGGGATCTGCGAGATGTCCGCGAAGGGCTCGTCCCAGACGTCCGCCAGCTCGGGGATCACCTCCACCGCGTCCGCGTCACTGACACGGAGCTCGGTGTGGTCGGTGCCGAGGTGCGCGGCGACCCGCGCGGCGTCCGCGGACTCGTCGAACGCGCGGTCCGCGAACCCGACCGTGAAGGTCCGGACCGGGTGCGCGGCGTGCTGCTGCATGAGCGCGACCACGAGGCTCGAGTCGACGCCGCCCGAAAGGAAGGCGCCGACGGGGACGTCCGCGACCATCCTGGCTCCCACGGCCGCCGACAGCACCGACTCGAGCCGGTCGGTGAGCTCGGCAGGGTCGCCCGCGATCGGGCGGCGGCGCGCGTCGGCGACCGCTTCGCGTGCCGTCCAGAACGGCCGCGTGGCCGGCGCGTCCCCCGGCCGCACCTCGCGACCGAACGTGGCCCACTCCCCCGGGTGGAGCTTGCGGATCCCGCAGTAGACCGTGTTCGTGCCGGGAATGCAGTTGTGGCGGAGGAACAGCGCGATCGCATCTCGGTCGAGCTCGGGCGCAAAGCCGGGCAGGCGGGCGAACGACTTGAGCTCCGACGCGAACGCGAGCCGACCGTCGACCCAGCCGTAGTAGAGGGGCTTCTCGCCGAACCGGTCCCGCACCAGGTGGAGCTCGTGGTCACGCCGGTCCCAGAGCGCAACGGCGAACATGCCCTCGCTCGCCCGGAGGGCCGCCTCGACCCCCCACCGCTGCACGGCCGCGAGCAGGACCTCGGTGTCCGACGTGCCGCGGAACGTCATGCCCTCGCTGGACAGGCGCCGCCGCAGCGCCAGATGGTTGTAGATCTCCCCGTTGTCGGAGAGCACCCAGCGCCCGTCCGCCGAGACCATCGGCTGGTGGCCGGCGGGGCTCAGGTCGACGATCGAGAGCCTGCGGTGCCCGAAGGCGACCCGCCCGTCGGGATCGACCCACTCCCCGGCGTCGTCCGGCCCGCGGTGCTCGAGTGCCGAGGCCATCTCCGAGGCCAGCCGGCCCAGACGGTCGGTGCTGGTCGCCCGCTGCGGGTCGTAGAGCCCGGCGATGCCGCACACGGCTCAGCTCGCCGTGTCGGCCGCGCCGTCCGCCGCGCCGTCGGCCGTGACGTACTCGCCGGTCCGGCGCACGTAGCGCGGATGCCGGCCGAGCCGGCCGAGCGCCCCGTCGCGGAGCCCGGCGAGGATCGCGGCGCGTTCCGCGCCGCTCGCCGCGCGCTGGAGGTGTCGCGCCGAATAGGCGAGGTGCCACCCGTACCACGAGGGGCGACCGTGGCGGCGCGCCAGCTCGACCGAGTTGCGCGCGTGGTAGTAGGCGCGCCAGGCCTCGGCTGCGTCGGTCGGGCGGGCGGCGCCGATCGCGTCCTCGCGCCCGGTCGACGTCTGCTGGTCGGCGACCGCACGGGCCGCCACGCCGTCGACGAGGACCTCGAAGCCGGCCTCGCGGACCCGGCAGAAGAAGTCGAAGTCCTCGAGTCCGAAGAACCACTCGGGATCCGGAAGGACGCCGTGGTCGACGACCCGGCGAGAGACCAGGGTCGCGCCCCAGCACGCGACGTCGACCGTCGTGAACGCTGCACGTTCCGGCACCACGTTGACCGTGTGCGCACCGCGCCCGACGAAGGAGCGCCCGTAGGCCACCACCGCGCCGAGGGCCGGGTGCGCGGTCCCGAGCTCGCCCACCCGTTCGAGCAGATCCGGGAGTCGCGGCCGTGGGAGCGAGAAGAGCCCGATGTCGTCCTCGCAGAGATAGATCCACGCACAGGTCGGATCGGTGGCGGCGACCTCGAGCCCGGCCCGAAAGCCGCCTGCAGGGCCGAGGTTGTCGGGGAGCCTGACCATCTGCACCGCGGCTTCGAGTGCCGGATCGTCGAGCCCGCCCTCCCCGTTCACGACCACCACGATCCGCTCGGGTGCGAGGTGCTCCTCCGAGAGGAGCGAGCGGACCACGTCGCCCGCAAGTCGCGGACGCAGGTGGGTGAGGACGACCGCGGTGACCCCGGGCGGCCCGGACGGCGTGCCCGAGTCATTCATCGCCCGTTCACGGAGGTAGGGTACCAGTGCTCCCGGGGAGGGGAGCTGCCGGGGAGCGCCGCGATCGGGGTGGCGGGTGGTCGCCGGCCGACGTCTTGGGGGCAAGCGTGTCCAGAGGTCCAGCGAGGGGCGGGACGGGATGACGGCACGCGCGGCTGCCCCGGCGTCCGGCGCCCCGGTGCCGGTCATCAGCGTCATCGTGCCCGTACGAAACGGCATGCCCTGGCTCGAGGAGCAGCTCCGGGCGCTCGCCGCCCAGACGTTCACCGGTCCCTACGAGGTCGTCATCGCGGAGAACGGCTCGACCGACGGCAGCGACGCGCTGGCATCGGCGTGGGCGGAGCGCAACCCGGTCTTCCGCGTGGTCGACGCGTCCACGCGCCAGGGTGCGCCGGCGGCCCGGAACGCCGGGGTGGAAGCGGCCCGCGGCGACCTCATCGCCTTCTGCGACGCCGACGACGTCGTCCAGGCCGGGTGGCTCGAAAGCTGCGTCCGGGCGCTCGGCGGTGCGGACGTGGTGGCGGGCTCCTTCGACTTCTGGACGCTGAACGGCATCGCGCCGACGCCCTTCGCACCGGCCGCGATCCGTCAGCTCGGCTTCCTTCCTGCCGGTCTCGGCGCCAACCTGGCCGTGCGGCGGAGCGCGTTCGAGCAGGTCTCGGGATTCACCGAGGAGCTGCTCCCCGGGGAGGACATCGACCTGTGCTGGCGGATGCAGCTGCGCGGGTTCCGCTTTGCCATCGCGGAGGACGCCATCGTGGCCAGGCGGGACCGTTCGGAGTTCGGCGAGGTCTTCCGTCAGGCGCTCTCCTACGGGCGGTGCGGGCCGGTCCTCCACCGGCGCTACCGCAGCGAGGGCGCGCGGCGCGACCTGCTCGGCGCCCTGAAGTCATGGGTCTGGCTGATCATCTCGCTTCCGGTCCTGCTCCAACGACAGCGGCGCACCGAGTGGGCGAGGACCCTCGGCATGCGAGTCGGGCGGATCGACGGGTCGATCAAGGAGCAGGTCTTCTTCCCCTGACCCTCGTCACCGGACGGGAGGTCGTGGCGTCTCCCGCGGTGTCGGTCAGCTGAACTTCCACTCGGCGGCGACGTAGATCGGCGAGAGGGCCATCACCCCTTCGGGGGGATCGAACCGCTCGGGACCGAAGGCTTCGAACGAGATCACCGGCTGCCAGGGGAGGTACGGGTCCCGCATCCCACGGGGGTACCCGGTGATGGCGGTCCAGAGCGAGTAGTGCCCCTTGGGGAGGGGCAGGTAGCCCAACCGGCAGTGCATCTCGAAATCGCCTTCGGGCATCGGACCCGTGTGGTCGACGACGAACATCGGGAACGCGGTGCCCTGCGAGATGCCGATGAAGAAGCTCGCGTTCGCGGTGAGCGGTGAATTGAGCACGAGCCGGACGTCGACCTCGCACTCGGAGCGGAGGGGTCCGCCGTCGACGGCGGCGATCTCTGCCTTCACCACTCGGACCATGCCCTCCTGCTGGGTGAGCAGCGTCGCGTCCTGCTCGACCGCGGTGCGGTACATGGTCACGACGTCCTTCGTCGGCCCGGAGGCCCGCACCGCTGCGTTGGAGAGCCAGACCGCCTTCTGGCACGACGCCTCGACCGACGCGAGATCGTGCGAGACGTAGAGGAGCGTCGTCCCCGACCGTACGATCTCGCCGATCCGCTGCAGGCACTTCTGCTGGAAGTTGGCGTCCCCGACTGCGAGCACCTCGTCGACGAGCAGGACGTCGGGCTCGAGGTAGGCGGCGATCGAGAACCCGAGCCGCATCTGCATGCCGAGTGAGTAGAACTTGACCTGGCGGTCGATCGCCTCCGTGAGGTCGGCGAACGCCACGATCTCGTCGAACCTGCGCCGGATGTTCGCTCGACCCATCCCGAGCACGGCGCCGTAGAGATAGACGTTCTCCCGCCCCGTCAGGTCCGGGTGGAGGCCGGCCGTCACGCTGAGCAGCGCGCCGATCCTCCCCTGCACGGTGCACACGCCGGCCGTCTGGTAGGTGACCTTGGAGAGGATCTTGAGCAGGGTGGTCTTTCCGGACCCGTTGATGCCGATGAGCGCGAGGCTCTCCCCGGGCGCCACATCCACGTTCACGTCCTTGAGCACCCACCGGTACTGGACCTTGTCGCGTCGGATCAACGCCTTGCCGAGCCGGGTCACCTGGTCACCGACCCGGGGCTGGGTGCGATCCGCGCGGAATCGCTTCCAGACGTGCTCGACCCTGATGCTGCCGTCAGGCAAGGTCGGCAAGGTACACCTCGAGCCGCTTGAAGATCCGGTAGCCGAAGACCAGGTACAACGACGCACCGATGGCTCCGGCCAGCAGGGTCTCCCAGTCGGGATTGTGGCCGAGCAGCATGGTCGTTCTGAGGTTGGCGATGACCGGCCCGAGCGGGTTGAACAAGCTGTAGACGACCTGCAGGTTGATCGAGACGCCGCCGATCCAGTGGTGGTGGACCTCGGTCCCGCCGAAGAGGTGGTAGTGGGCCGGGATGTTGCTGAACGGCCAGATCACCGGTGTCATGAAGATGCCGAGCGAGATGATGATGGGCAGCACCTGGACGAGGTCGCGCATCTGGATGATCAGGCTCGAGACGGCGAGGGTGAGACCGGCCGCGAACGCGACCTCGATCAGCATGAAGAGGGGCGCCCACAGGGTGGCGATCTTCGGCGCCCGCCCGAAGATCACGAAGAGGAGCGCGAGCGGGATCCACGAGATCACCGTGTTGAGCGAGTTGACCAGCATCGTCTCGAGCGGAAAGCACTCGCGGGGGAACTGCGTCTTCGCGAGGAGCGCCTTGTTGGTGAGGAGCGAGTTCCCGCCGGTACCCAGCGAGGAGGCGAAGAAGGACCAGCACAAGATGCCCACGAACGCGTAGAGGGCGTAGGGAATTCCCTGCGTGGGGAACTGCTTGACCCGTGAGAAGACGACGACGAAGATCACCAGGGTCAGGACCGGGCTGAGCACGGCCCACATGACGCCGAGGGTCGCCTGCTTGTACTGGACCCGGAAGTCCCGCTCCGCCAGCGTGTACATGATCTCCCGGTGGCGCCAGAGGTTCTGCGCCGCATCGACCAGCCGGATCTTGTGGTGATAGAACGTCTCAGGCGACGGCTCGTCGGGGATGGCCGAGAGGTCGGCGACGACCAACGAGCTTCCTCCCTCCGGGCGCGGTGCGTTCATGGCGTCGAAGCTACCCCCCTCGGCCCGAAAGACCGGGCCGTCCTGACATCACGGCGTCCCGACATGCTAGCCCAGCCCGCTCGACGTCCATCGATCGCAATCGCCTGCTCTGACCAGGAAGGGAAGACAGGAAGGTAAGATCGCCGGGTGCGTGCAGGGCGCTCGGTTCGCGATCCGTCGGGCCGCCGGCTCCGCGTCCTCCTCGTCATCAAGTGCCTCGGCTACGGCGGCGCCGAGCGCCTGCTGGTCGACACCGTCTCGAACGGCGACCACGCGGCCTTCGACTACGAAGTGGCGTACGTGCTCGCCGCCGAGGACGGGCTCGTCCCCTTCCTGCGGGACGACGGGGTGACCGTCCACCGGCTCGGAGCACGGGGGAACTGGGATCTCGCCTGGATGCCGCGCTTGCGACGACTGCTCACCGGCGGCGACTACGACGTCGTCCACTTCCACCTGCCCTACACGGCCACCCTCGGCCGACTGGTCGTCGCCTCGCTGCCCGCCGGGCGCCGGCCGGCCATCGTCTACACCGAGCACAGCCTCTGGAACCGGATGGCCGTGCTCATCAAGGGGCTCAACCGGGCCTCGATCGGCCTCGACCAGTCGCTCATCGTCGTCTCCCAGGCCGCCCGCGAGTCCCTCCCCACGTCGCTCCGCGACCGTGCCAGGGTCATCGTCCACGGCGTCGACCTGAGCAGGGCCGAGACGCTCGTGGCCGAGCGCGACGAGGTCCGGCGGTCGGTGCGGGCCGAGCTCGGCGTGCCAGACGGTCACACCCTCGCGCTGACGGTTGCCAATTTCCGCCCCGAGAAGGGGTACGACGTGCTGCTCGACGCTGCGCGGATCCTGTCCGACCGCGACGTGCCGCTCACGATCGCGGCCGTGGGACGGGGCCCACTCGAGCACGAGGTCCGCGAGCGACACCGTGCGCTCGGGCTCGACGGCAGGCTCCTCCTCCTCGGCATCCGCGACGACGTGCTCCGGCTCCTCGCCGGCGCCGACCTCTTCGTGCTGGCCTCGCGACACGAGGGCCTTCCCGTCGTCCTCATGGAGGCGACGAGCGTGGGGCTGCCCGTGGTGGCGACCGACGTGGGAGGCGTGCCCCAGGTCATCGGGGACGGCGAGGAGGGGCTCCTCGTCCCGCCGGGCGAACCCGGTCTCCTCGCCGACGCCGTCGAACGTGTCGCGGGCGACGCCGAGCTCCGCGATCGACTCGGCCGGGCAGCGAGAGCGAAGAGCGTGATGTTCGATGTGAGCGCGGCCTGCCGCGAGATCGAGGGCATCTACCACGACCTCTGCGAGCCGGCCGCATGAGCGGGCTCGTCGGGAGGCGCCTCGTCCACGTCACCACCACCGACATCACGCTGGCTCTGCTCCTCGGTCCGCAGCTCCGGGCCTTCGCCGACGCCGGCATGGAGGTGATCGGCGTCTCGGCGCCCGGACCGTTCGTGGCACAGCTCGAGTCGATCGGCGTGACCCACGTCCCCCTCCAGCACGCGACCCGCTCGGTCTCGCCGGTCGACGACCTCCTCGCGCTCCCCGAGCTCGTCGGGGTCTTCCGCCGGCTGCGGCCCGACATCGTCCACACCCACAACCCGAAGCCCGGGCTCTACGGACGGCTCGCGGCCAAGGTCGCCCGCGTCCCCTGCATCGTGAACACGGTGCACGGCCTCTATGCAGCGCCCGAGGACCCCTTGCTCCGCCGTGCCGTCGTCTACGCGCTCGAGCGGCTCGCGGCGACCTGCTCGGACGCCGAGTTGGTCCAGAACCCCGAGGACCTCGAGCTCCTCGAACGCCTGCGGGTGCCGGCCGCGAAGCTCGAGCTCCTCGGCAACGGGGTCGACCTGCGGCGGTTCGAGCATCGCCGGAGTCCGGCCGACGTCGCCAAGGCGCGGGCGTCGCTCGGCGTCGGGGACGACGCCGTCGTCGCAGGAACGGTCGGCCGGCTGGTGTGGCAGAAGGGCTTCCGAGAGCTCTTCGAAGCGGCGCGCCTGCTCCGTGACACCCACCCCGAGGTCGTCTTCGTCGTCGTCGGGCCGGAGGACACCGCCAAGGGCGACGCACTCGACGCGTCCGATCTCGCCGGCGCGAGGGAGATCGGCAACGTCGTGTTCACCGGTCATCGCGACGACGTCGAAGCGCTCTACCCGGGGTTCGACCTCTTCGTGCTCCCCTCCTACCGCGAGGGCTTCCCCCGCTCGGCCATGGAGGCGGCCGCCTGCGGCGTGCCCGTGATCGCGACGGACATCCGCGGGTGCCGCCAGGCCGTCGACCACGGCACGACCGGGCTGCTCGTCCGGTTGCACGACGCACGCTCGCTGGCCGACGCGATCGGCGATCTCGCACGCGATCCGACCCGGCGGAAGACGATGGGTGTCGCGTCGAGGAAGAAGGCCGAGGCCGATTTCGACGACCGCACGATCATCGACACCACGCTCGCGACCTACGAGCGCGTGCTCTCCGCCTCGCCGGCGGGCTGAGGCGCCGGCGCCGTCGACGCGACGCGCCCGCGCGAGCACGGCGACCTGCTCCTCGACGAGCTCCTCGTCGAACCGGCGTTCGAACAGGTTCCACGCCGTCGCCGTGACCGACCGGCGGAGCGCCTGGTCGGTGAGCAGCCGCGCGCACGCCGATGCGAGCTTCTCCGCGGTGTCGCCGAGGAGCAGGTGCTCCCCGTCGTTCGCGCCGAGCCCCTCGGCGCCCAGCGTGGTCGACGCGACCGGCACGCGCTGCGCGAACGCCTCGATGATCTTGAGTCGCGTCCCGCTCCCGAAGCGCAGCGGGACGACCACCAGGTCGGCGCCGGCGAGCTCGGTCGCGATGTCGGGCACCCGTCCGACGAGGGTGACCTCGGGCGGGTGGTGGAGCCGCTCCAGCGCGGGGGCGGTCACGCCGACCAGCCGGACCCGCACCTCCGGCACCAGACGCCGGAGGATCGGCAGGACCTCGTCGACGAGGAAGCGGGCACCGTCGGCGTTCGGTGGGTAGCGCAGGGTGCCTGGGAGGACGACGGTCGGGGGCGTGCGCACCCCGATCCGCCCGACCGGGGCCTCCACCCGCCGGTACGCGTTGGGCACGACCTCGACGCGCACGAGGCCGGACCGTCGCGCCCGGGCGGCGTCGAGCTCGCTGCAGACGACCGTCGCGGCGCTGCTGCGGCTCGCCCTGGCCTGCAGGCGCCGCCAGCGCAGGGCCTCAGAACGCGAGAACACCGTCCCCGCCCGCCGTGCCAGCCGCGCGCCCGCCCCAGAAGCCGGGGGCCGCTCGACGGCGAGGCGAGCCTCGATCTTGCAGTCCTCGAGGTCGTCGACGTCGAGGACGACCGGGACGGGTTCGAGCCCGCCGGCGAGCGCCCAGCACTTGACACCGAAGTACCAGACGAGGTCGTAGGGACCCGAGGCGAACCTGGCGAGCGCCGAGGTCACCGCGGTGCGGTCTCGGAGCGGGAGCCCGACCGGCCCCCTGCGGACGAGCAGCGCCGCCACCAGACCGCCACCCGTCGGGGTCGCGTCGTCCCAGCCGACGTGCGCCACCGCGCCGAGGCCGAGACGCTCCTCCGGTGGGTCGAAATCGGCCCGGCCGGCCGGTACCGCTGCGAACAGGTCGACGGGTCCGCAGCGGGCCAGCCCGCCGAGGACCGTCGCGAGCCGAAGCCGCGACCCGCTGTTGACGGGCCACGGGTACTCGCCGGAGATGACCAGGGTTCGCATGGATGTCCCATCGCTCCGCTCGGATGGGGGTGCGCGGGAGGTCGGGCGCGCCGTCCGGAGCGTGGCGATGGTAGTGGAGCCGTCGGATCGGGGCGCTGCTACGCTCCCCGAGCCGAAGCGACGCCCACCGGCTGGGAGCACCGATGAGCACTCGTGATCGATCGTCGAGAGCTGCAGGTGATGTCGCGAGCGAGCCCCTCGTGCTCCACGTGATCCCCACCCCCCTCGCCCGCGGCGCGCAGCGCGAGGCCCGCGCCCTCGCGGACCAGCTCGACGCGCCGGGCGTGCGGGCGCACCGGGTGCTCACCCTCTTCGACGGCCCACCCGAAGTGCGGACCGACTTCTCGCTCCGCTTCGACGGTGGGGCGACGCCGGCGGTCGGGTACGCACCTGCGCTGGTGCTCCGCCTGCGCGCCGCGCTCGCACGGCTCGACCCGTCGCTCGTCGTCGCACACGGGGGTGATGCGCTCAAGTACGTGGTGCCGGCGAACGTCGGGCGCGACCTGCCGCTCGCCTACTACGCGATCGGGACCTTCGCCGGCGAGCGAGACCGGCGGCTGCAGATCCAGCTGTGGCGCCGCCTCGCGCGACGGGCGGACGTGATCGCGGCCGAGGGTGACGAGGTCGCGGCCGAGTGCTCGGAGCTCCTCGGCGTGCCTGCGAGCCGGGTCACGATGACGCCCAACGGACGCGACCCCCACACGTTCTTCCCGCGCGCGGAGCGCTCGCCGGGTCATCGCCCCGTCGTCGTCTTCGTCGGCGCGCTCACCGACCAGAAGCAACCCCATCGGTTCGTGGACGTCGTCGCGGCGCTCCGGTCGTCCGGTCGCGACATCGAGGCACTGCTCATCGGCGACGGGCCCTTGCGCTCCACGCTCGCAGGGCCGGCCCACGACGCCGGTGTGGAGCTGCTCGGGTCGCGCTCGGACGTGGCCGAGCTCCTGCGCGGCGCCGACGTCATGGTCTTCCCGAGCCTGCCCACGGGCGAAGGGATGCCGGGTGTGCTCATCGAGGCAGGGCTGTCGGGCGTCCCGGTCGTCGCCACCGACGTCCCGGGCGTCCGGACGGTGCTCGACGACGGGACGACCGGCCACGTGCTCGGCGTGGACGACCTCGACGGGATGGTCGCCGCCGTCGACGCGCTCCTCGCGGACGAGGGTCGCCGTCTCGCCATGGGCGAAGCGGCGCGGGCACGCTGTGTCGCCCGCTTCAGCCTCGAGGCGGTCGCGGCACAGTGGCTCGCCATGCTGCAGCCGCTCCTGCCCACATTCGGCGCCTCACGGACCGCCTGACGTCTGGTCACCCCCGGCGGCCGGTCCTGCACCGACCGCCGGCCGGGGAGCGCCGTCCGCCTGCCGACGGGCCAGCGCCAACGCATGCAGTGCCTCGGGCGACGTCCCCATCGCCGCCAGCTCGGCGCGCGCGGCCAGGCGGAGCTTCCGGTCGCGCCGGCGATACTCCCAGTCGTAGCGGCTGGGCAAGCCCTTCGGCGTCCTCGGGATGCAGAGCAGGACGAGGAGGTACGGGAAGAGCAATGTCCGCTCTCGCGTGATGAGCCCGAGGTTGCCGAGCGCGGCGAACGCGTAGAGGAACCCCGCGCTGTAGACCAGGCAGAGCATCACGTAGGGGCGCGCCGCGGCAGCCCGAAAGGTCATGCGGAGCTGGCGAAGCGAGAGGAAGACGAGGGCCAGGACGAGCATGTTCTCCATGGAGGCGATGAGCTGCCCTGTGCCGTGCGCATTGATGGGCAGTGGGTCGAAGAGCACGGTGTAGACGTCCCGCCAGTAGTAGAGCGGGCTGCTCGAGTACGCGACCCCGCTGCTGCCGAAGCCGGCCCCGGTGCCCTGGTTCCCCGCGGATGCCTGATTGAGCGAGAGGGTCCCTCCCGAGGTGTGCAGGTAGTGGACGGTCAAGAAGACCGACACGCCGAGGAGGAACGCCATGAAGACCAGGCCACCGATGCGCTTCAGTCCACCGGCGCCCTGGCCCGGAGCGGCCGGTCGGATCATGAGTGCGACCGCGAAGCCGCCGAGCATGATGAGGAGCTCGTTGGGTCGGATGAGGATGCCGAGCGCGACGCCGAGCGCGAGGAGCGAGAACCCCCCGCGGGCGCGCACGAGCACCTTGGCCGCACCGTAGGAGGCGATCCCGAGCGAGAGCATCATGATCGCCTCCTTGCTCGTGTCCGCGGTCCAGAAGATCATCGACGGGAGCAGGAAGATCATGAGCGCGTACCGCCGGTGACCAGCCACGGCACCCGGGAAGGTGAGGGTGAAGGCCCGGTAGAAGAGGATCGACCCGAGGAACGACAGCCACGAGAAGACGAGGAAGGTGGCGAGCAGGTTCACGCCGACGATGGCCATCACGATGCCGGCCGCGATGCTCACCGACCCGTCGTTCACGATCCCCCGTACGTCGGCGTTCGCGAGGCTGAAGTTGAGGTGGCGGAACGCGGGCCCGAGCGTCGCACCCTGCGTGTCGTAGCGGATCCAGTCCGCGATCCCGCCGTAGAAGTGGTCCACGACGAAGATCTGCGTCGGTGCGGCGAGCAGGTGGAGGATCAGGCAGGCCGTCATGATCCGCACCAGCCACGGACTGCGCTCGGCTGCCGCGACCCGGTGGATGATCGGCCGGCTGATGACGAAGAGGATCACCGCGACGAGGAGCGCGACGATCGGGCTTGACGGCGTGTGGATTGCCGCGACGAGCATGTCGGAGTCCGACTAGGTCGGGAGCGAGACCTGCGAGCCCGCCGGTTGCCCGTCGTATCCGTCGGGGACGGTCTGCGGCACGGGCCGGGTCGGCTCGGTCGGACCGTCGACGTCGTTCCCGTCGACGTCGTTCCCGTCGACGTCGTGCTCGTCGACGTCGTGCTCGTCAACGGCCACCATGCACTCGGCGAGCCGGGCGCGTCGCCGGGCCTCCTGGCGGCTGACCGGCATGTTGGTGAAGACGACCCCGAGGACCGGTGCACCCAGCTTGCGGAGGATCGAGCCCGCCTCGTCGGCGTCCTCGGTCGTCGTCGTCTGGCACTCGGCGACGATCAGCACCACGTCGACCGCGTGGAGCAGGGCCTCGCCGTGGTGGAAGTCGATGAGCGGTGGTGCCTCGACGATGATCACGTCCGCCAGCTCGCGGGCTGCGTCGAGCACGGCCTTCGCCCGCGTGACCAGTCGGCCGCTCGTCCGGACGAACGGGCGGAGCGAGAGGGTCGAGACCTCCTCGAGGTTCGACGGCCGCAGCTGGCTCTGGACGTCGACCGCGGTCACCGGACCGGAGACGTTGCGCTGATCGCCCGACCGCGCGCCGGAGTCGAGGTCGTTGGTGGTCACCACGATCACCCGCTGCCCGGCCTCCGCGTACGTCGCGCACAGGTTGGCGACGACCACCGGGCGGGACTCCTCGGCCACCGCCGAGACGACGAGCACCACCTGGCGGGTGCCCGGCTCGGGCGACGTGTACGGCTCGGCCGCAGCAACCGGGATCCCGAGCGCAGCAGCGGCGAACGGGTCCCCGAGCGCGCTCGACGACGAGCCTCCCACGTGGAGGCGCTCGAACAGGATCGACATCCGCAGCTTGCGGTAGGTCTCGGCGGTCGGTGAGCCGGGGTCGTCGACGACCTCGAGGACGTGCTGTGCCGTCTTGGTGTCGGCCGGCTCCGGGATCTCGGCGACCACCGGGTACTTGAAGTGGTTCTCGACCTGGCTCGCCTTGTGCATTCGTTTGTCGAGGAGCTCGCGCACCAGCACGAGCAGCGCGGCGACCAGCAGCCCGAGCACCGCGCCGAGGAGCAGGCGCACCTTCTTGCTCGCGAGCTGGTTCGGACTGGAGGTAACCGTCTTGAAGGTGTTGCGGTTGAGGGCGGGGAGCAGGATGGTGAAACCGCTCGTGGCCGGCTGCGACGCCGTCTGCGACTTCGGCTGGCTCTGCTGGTGGTTGGTAAACGCGGTATTGACCCCGTTCTCGACGGCCTTCGCGTAGGCGTCGGTCAGCTTGATGGCGAGCGCCGGGGTCGTCCCGGATGCGTCGAGCTGCACGAGACCATTGTTCGCACTCGAGGTCGGCGCCTTCGCGCTCGCGCCGGTGGTCGACGTGGCCGGCTTGGGACCCGACTCCAACTGCGCGTAGGTGATCGCCGTACCGGTCATCTGGGCCGCGAGCGCGAGCGAGTCGCTGCTCAGGCCGGCGTCGGTGATCGCGCTGATCTTGACGTAGAAGTTGTTCGCCCAGAGCAGGATGGTCGAGGTCGTGACGCCGGTCCCACCGATGCCTCCCGCCGACACCGCCCCGACCACGGCGGCCGACTGCCACTTGAACTTCGACGTCGACGTCGACGACTTCGCGGGGCTCGAGCTGACCGGCATGGCGACCGCCACGATCGCGCCCACCACGGTCAGCGCGAGGAGCAGGCGCCAGCTACGCCGGAGCGCAGCCCAGTAGTTGATCGGCTCGGTCATGCCCCTGTCCCGTCTCGTTCGCGGCCCGGCAAGTTTACTCGACGACCCGGTCGGAAAACGCGCACCAACTGGATGTTCGCCCCGGCGATGCAGGGTGCGGCCGCACGACGCCGGCCACGGCCGGAGACGGCGCGGTCGCAACGGCCACGCAGCTGCCCACTACGCCACCGATGATAGGCGACGACCCTGCGAGGTCACCAGGGGTGCCGGCATGGTCCGACGCCCCCACGTCCGCCAGCGCCCGCCGGCTCCCGTCGCCGACGACGGAAACCGTCGTCTGGGCCCGGGCATGTCCGGGGCGGGCCCCGGGCCGGCCGTCCGCACCGCCGGGGCGGGCCCCGGGCCGGCCGTCCGCACCGCCGGGCCGGGGTCGTCACCGGGTGGCCGGTCACGGTCGGTGGTCACCGCGAGTTCACGCTGATGACGCCTGCTCGCCCCCTGCGAATCCTCAATCCTGACGATGTCGAATCCGAAGGGGCGGGGTAAGGTTTGGAGCGGGTCGACCGAGGGCTGAGACCGGTGCAGGAGGAAAGGCTGCGGACGCGTGGGGGCGCTCCGGGGCGATCGGGGGATTTCGGGTCGGCCGCCCGGCCGTGGGGCCGTGGATCGGGGGCGGTGAGACACCGTTGGGGGGCGATCGAATGGATGCATCGGCATCAAAGGGAGAATTCGTGTCGGAACCGGAGATGCCCGCCGAAGACCCGTCGTCAGCTCGTGACATGCGCCAGGTCGCGGTCATGGCCAGCCGTGTCCGTGCGGCGATCGTCTTCGTCCTCCTCGACTCGATCTGCGTGGTCGCCGGCTACGGGCTCGCCGAGGTCGCCTACTTCCGTGACCGCGCACCGGTCGGCTACTGGGCCCACTTCGGGGAGTTCCTGCTCGTCGCCATCGCGGTGACGCTCCTCTCGAACCGGATCTTCGGGCTCTACGGGCGCATGTGGCGCCACGCCGGCGCCGACGAGGCGCGCCAGCTCATCCTCGCCATGGCGGTCACCCTCTGCGTCCTCATCACCTTCTGGCCAGTCGGCCGGTCGCTCCACGTCGAGCTCGTCGCACCGATCGTGGTCGTCGTCGGCTGCATGTTCTCCGCGGCCGGCATGGGCATCCTCCGCTTCCACTCCCGCCTGTTCGCCTGGCAGCGCGGCTCGAAGCGCCTCGGGCTGCGCGTGGCCGTCATCGGCAGCCGCGACACGGGCGCGGCCGCCATCCGCGAGATGCTCCGCAGCCCCGGCGCCGGACTGGTCCCGGTGGCCGTCTTCGACGACGACCCCCGCGCCCACGGGCTCTCCCTCCTCGGCGTGCCGGTCGTCGGCACGATCGACGACATCCCGTCGGCCGCGAGCCGCTACACGATCCAGCAGGTCCTCCTCGCGATCCCCTCGCCACCGCCCGAGGTCGTCGAGCGCGGGCTCCGGGCCGCCGAGATCGCCGGCGTCGCGATGAAGATCCTCCCCGGCGTGAAGGACATGCTCAACGAGCCGGCGCACCTCGCCGCCATCCGCCAGGCGCGCGAGCCGCGCATCGAGGACCTGCTGGGCCGCACCCCCGTCCCGACCGACCTCGAGTCGGTCCGGCGCTCGGTGGCGGGCCACCGTGTGCTGGTGACCGGGGCAGGCGGCTCGATCGGCTCGGAGATCTGCCGGCAGGTCGCGAGCCTCGACCCGGCCATGCTGGTGCTCCTCGACCACGACGAGACCCACCTCCACGACACCGCGGCGACCGTGACCGGTCCGTGCGAGCAGGCCCTCGTCGACGTCTCCGACCGCTACGCCGTCCTCGAGGCGTTCGAGCGGTACCGCCCGGAGGTCGTCTTCCACGCCGCGGCCCACAAGCACGTCCCGGTGCTCGAGAAGCACCCGCTCGAGGCCGCCCGCACCAATGTGATCGGCACGCTCAACGTCGTCGACGCCGCCGCCTTCGTCGGCGCGACCCGCTTCGTCCAGATCTCGACCGACAAGGCGGTGCGTCCCTCGAGCGTCATGGGCGCCTCGAAGCGCCTCGCGGAGCAGGTCGTCCTCGCCCACGCGCCCGAGGGCGCCGCGTACTGCACCGTGCGGTTCGGCAACGTGCTCGGCAGCCGCGGGAGCGTGATCCCGACCTTCGCCCGCCAGATCGCCGACGGCGGCCCGGTCACGGTGACCGATCCGCGCATGACCCGCTTCTTCATGAGCGTCGAGGAGGCGGTCCAGCTCGTCCTCCAGTCGTCGGTGCTCTCCCGCGGCGGCGAGATCTTCATGCTCGAGATGGGCGTGCCCGTCAAGATCCTCGACCTCGCCGAGCGGATGATCCGGCTCTCCGGCTGCCGGGTGGGCACCGACATCGCGATCGAGATCACCGGGATCCGCCCGGGCGAGAAGCTCAACGAGGTCCTCTCGACGCCCGACGAGCAGGTGCTCGGGACGAGCCACCCCTACATCAACCGCCTGGTGCCCATCAAGGCGCCCGAGGACGCCTTCGCCGGCGAGCTCGAGCAGCTCGAGGAGGCGACGATGCGGCGCGACCGCGAGACGGTCCGCATGCTGCTCTTCACCGCGGGCTCGATCGACGCGACCGTGCCCGCCGTACCCGCAGAGCCGGCCGGCGCGGTCATCGACGCGGGCTTCGAGTGGCCGGAGCTGGACTCCGTCGAGTCCGAGTTCGGGCATGCCCACCCGGTCAGCGCGCGGGTCGGCTCGACGGGCAACGGCGCCGACCAGGTCTCGGCGTGACGTCGCGGCAGGGCGGGGCGCATTGAGCGCTGCCGAGTCGATCGGCAAGCTCGTCGTCGTCGGACAGGGGTACGTCGGGCTCCCGCTCGCCCTCCGCGCCGCCGAGGTCGGCTACGACGTCGTGGGCTTCGACCTCGACGTCGACCGGATCAAGCGGCTGGCCGACGGCAGCTCCTTCGTCGAGGACATCGGCGACGACCGGCTCGGCGCGGCACTCGCCACCGGCCGGTACACGCCGACCGACGACCCGGCGGACCTCGCCGGCTTCGACCTCGCGGTCATCGACGTGCCGACCCCGCTCAGCGACGGCGCACCGAACCTCCGCTACGTCGAGGAGGCGGCCGCCGCGCTCGCCATCCACCTCCGCACCGGCGCGACCGTGATCCTCGAGTCGACGAGCTACCCGGGCACGACCGAGGAGCTCGTCCAGCCCATCCTCGAGTCCGGCTCCGGCCTCCGGGCGGGCAGCGGGTTCCACCTCGGCTACAGCCCCGAGCGGATCGACCCGGGCAACCCGAGCTGGCAGCTCGAGAACACGCCGAAGGTCGTCTCCGGCATCGACCCCGCCTCGCTCGCGGCCGTCGAGGCGTTCTACGGCAGGCTCGTCGAGCGGACCGTCGCGGTGTCGGGGACCCGCGAGGCCGAGCTCACCAAGCTGCTCGAGAACACCTTCCGCCACGTCAACATCGCCCTCGTCAACGAGCTCGCCATGTTCGCGGCCGACCTCGACATCGACGTCTGGGAGGCGATCGACGCCGCGTCGACCAAGCCGTTCGGCTACATGCGGTTCACGCCCGGGCCGGGCGTCGGCGGTCACTGCCTCCCCATCGACCCGAGCTACCTCTCGTGGAAGGTCCGCCGCAGCCTCGGCCAGCCGTTCCGCTTCGTGGAGCTCGCCAACGACGTCAACGAGCACATGCCGGACTACGTCGTGCGCCGCGTCATGCTGGCCTTCAACCGGATGGGCCGGTCGGTCCACGGGTCGCGCCTCTTGCTCCTCGGCCTCGCCTACAAGCGGAACACCGGGGACGCCCGCGAGGCGCCGGGCACCCACATCGGGCGTTCACTGCGAGCGCTCGGGGCCGAGGTGGTCGTCGCCGACCCCCACCTCGACGAGCGGTCCTGCGAGTTCCCGCTGGTCGAGGCCACCGAGGACGAGGTCACCAGGGCCGACGCGGTGGTCGTGATCACCGACCACGACGCGTTCGACTACGAGCTGGTCGCGAGGCATGCGGCCTACGTCCTCGACACCCGCAACCGGCTGGACGGCCCGACCGTCGAACGGCTGTAATCCCCGTCCGTGCGGGTGATCGTGACCGGCGGCGCCGGCTTCATCGGCGCCAACCTCTGCCGGCGGCTGCTCGAAGATCCGGGCGCCGACGAGGTCGTCGCGCTCGACGACCTCTCGACCGGGCGCCTCGAGAACCTCGAGGGCCTCGAGGGGGTCGACCTGGTCGAAGGATCGATCCTCGACTCGGCGCTGCTCGACCGGGTGGTGCCCGGCGCCGCGGCGATCGTCCACCTCGCGGCACGCCCGTCGGTGCCCCGGTCCCTCCTCGACCCGATGGCGAGCCACGACGCCAACGCGACCGGCACCATGCAGGTGCTCGAGGCGGCCCGGCGCCACGGCGGGATCCACACGGTGGTCGCCTCCTCCTCGTCCGTCTACGGCGCCAACCCGACGCTCCCCAAGCGTGAGGACATGGTCGCGATGCCGGTGAGCCCGTACGCCGCGAGCAAGCTCGCGACCGAGTCGTACGCGCTCGCCTACCAGCGCTCGTTCGGCCTCCCGGTCCTCGCGTTCCGGTTCTTCAACGTCTTCGGTCCCCTGCAGCCCGCCGACCACGCCTACGCCGCGGTCGTGCCGACCTTCGTCGCAGCAGCGCTGCGGTCCGAGCCGCTCCCGGTCCACGGCGACGGCGGCCAGACACGAGACTTCACCTACGTCGGCACGGTCGCCGCCGTCCTCGCCGACGCCGTGCACCGCCGGGTGACCGAGCCCGGCCCAGTCAACCTCGCCTTCGGGACGCGGGTCTCCCTCCTCGAGCTCATCTCGCTCCTCGAGCACGAGCTCGGGCGCGAGCTCGCACGGGAGCACGCCGATCCCCGCCCCGGGGACGTGCGCGACTCGCAGGCCGACCAGTCGACCGTGCGCCGGCTCTTCCCCGACGTCGAACCGGTCCCGCTCGAAGCGGGCCTCCGGGCGACGATCGAGTGGTTCGGGGGCGGGTCCTGAGGTCGCCGGTCCGCTCGACCACGACGAGCGGACGCGCCGGCGGGGCCGGCCGGTGGGAGCTCGTTGCCGGCGTCCTGCTCGTCGCCTGGACCGCGATCGCGGCCGCCGCGGTCGCCCGCCGGCCGGGCGCCGACGCGATCGACCGGTGGGGCTTCTCGCTCGTCGCCCCGTCGCTGCACTCGACCTTCTACGCCCGCTGCACCCAGCTCGGCTCCGCGGCGGTGCTCCTCGGCGGCTCGGTGCTCGCGGCGCTCGTCGTGGTCGGGCGGGACCGCTGGCGGGCGGTGACCTGCCTGGTCGGCCCGGCTGCGGCGACCGGGCTGGCCGAGTGGGTGGTCAAGCCGCTCGTCGGGCGCCGCTACCTCGAGGTCCTGACCTTCCCCTCCGGGAGCGTGACCGCGATCGCCGCCCTCGCGACCGCCTGGACCCTCGCGGTGCCACGCCGGCTGCGCTGGCCGATGGCCGCCGTGGGGGCCGTCCTGGTCGGCGCCTGTGCCCTCGGGGTCGTGGGCCTGCGCTGGCACCTCCCCACCGACGCCCTCGCGGGCGCCGTGTTCGGGGTCGGTGTCGTGCTCCTGCTCGACGGGACCCTCCAGACCGTCCGCTCCTCGATCTGAGCGGGCCCCTGGGGTCGACGCCGGCCGGGCCGGGGCGAGAAGCCCAGCGTACAGGCGGTCCGGCTCCCCGGCTCCTCAAACGTGAGGAGGCCCTGGTGTCTTTGCCGGTGCCGCAGGTACAGTGTCTCCCGTCAATCGTTTGGCCTCTCGAGAGGTCGGACGGCGCCGAGTGCGGCAGGCGGCGCGTGGGGGCACCATGTTGAATGGGGTGGAGAGCGCTCCTCCGGAGCAGGGGGACCGGCGGAGCGCCGGCACGATGGCCTGCGTCGACCTCCGGGTCATGCGGGTCGGCGCTGCGGGGTGCGACTCGGGGTCGGCCACGGCGGCGCTCGCTTCCGCGCTCCGGCAGATCGAGGGTGCCGTCCGGTCGGACGACCGCATCTGCCCGGTCGGCACTTCGCGTCTCGCCGTCGAGTTCGGCGCCGCGGCGAGTGGCGTGCTCCCACAGGTCCTCGGCGACCGGCTCGCCCGTGCCGTGAGGCAGAACCTGCCAGTCGACGCGACCGCGACCGGCCTCGCCATCTCGGTCGGCATGGCGGCCTCCGAGGCGCATCTCTCCCGCGAGGAGCTCGTGCGCCACGCCCTCGCCGCGGCCCAGGCGGGCAGCGCGCACCTCGACCGCGCCGGGTCGAACGGTGGGGGCCACGATTTGGTGGTGACCGTCGATCGGCTGGTCGCCCGCTCACCCTCGGGCCGCACGACCCAGTCCCTCCGTCGGCGCAACGTCTACCGCACCGAGACCGGGCACGTCGTCTCGGCACGGACCTCGCACCCCGGCCCATCGGGCAACGGGCACGACCCGAGGATCGACGGCATGGCGGGCGATCTCACGGTGCTCGTCGTCGACCCGCTGGCGTCGAAGGCCGGACAGCCGGGGTTCGCCGCGATCACCGCGGCGTCCGTCGTCGACCGCCTCGGCTGCCGCAACGCGATCCTCGCCGTCTCGCCGGACGACCAGCTGACCATGGCCGTCGACGGCGTCCCGGTCGACGTCGTGGTGCTCGTCCTCGACGGCGGATGGGTCGCCCACGCCCCGACCTGGGCGTCGGGTTCGTGGGGCATCCCGGCGCGCCTGGCCGGGTCGTACCAGGCGTCGGAGGTCCCGGTCCTCGCGGTCAGCGCCGGGGCGGGTGCCGGTGCCCTCGCGGCGTGCGTCGCCCAGGGCGCCCTCGCGCTCTTCAGCCTCGACGGGCTGCCCGACGCGCTGCGCTCGCTCCAGAAGCTCGACCCGGACGAGGTGCGCCAGGTCGCCGACCTCGGATTCCCACACCGCTTCCGCGCCCTGCTCGGACTCACCGCGAGCGAGCGCCGTGTCCTCTACTACCTCACCGAGGGATGGGCGGCCCAGGACATCGCTGCGGAGCTCGTGGTGTCGCTCACCACCGTGCGCTCCCACATCCGGTCGGTCCTCCGGAAGCTCGGGGTGCGCTCGCAACTCGCGGCGGTCGCCATCGCGAACAGCCGCGATCTCGAGAGCAGCGAGACGACCGAAGCCTCCTAGGTGAGCGGCGCCCCGCGAGGGGGATCCGCCGGGGAGGGCGACACCGTCGTCCTGCTCGCCGGGCCCGGCGACACCACCGATCTGGTGGCGAACTATCTCGCGGCGCGGGTCCCGCGCCTCGTGGTGGTCGTCGAGCAGCCGCCCTCGCGGGCCACACTGGCGCGCCGACGGGCAGCGCGCCTCGGCTGGCCGGCAGTCACCGGCCAGGTCCTCTTCGTGACCGCGGCCATGCCGCTCCTCCGCCGGTCGGGCCGGCGCCGGATCGCGGAGATCGTCGCGACCTCCGGGCTCGACCCCTCGCCCTACCGGCCCGTCCACCCGGTCGAATCGGTCAATGCGCCCGAGACGGTCGAGCTGCTCGAGGAGATCCGGCCCGCGGTCGTGGTCGTCAACGGGACCCGCATCATCGGCCGTCGCGTCCTCGAGTCCGTGGACTGCCCGTTCGTCAACACCCACGCCGGGGTCACCCCGCGCTACCGCGGGGTGCACGGGGGCTACTGGGCGCTCGCCGAGGGCCGGCCGGAGCTCGTCGGGACCACCGTGCACCTCGTCGACCGCGGAATCGACACCGGCGGGGTCCTCGCACAGGCGACCTTCACGGTCTCGCACGAGGACTCGATCGCGACCTACCCCTACCTCCACCTGGCCGCCGGCCTGCCGCTCCTCGCCGAGCAGGTCGCCGCCGTCCTCGCCACCGGATCGCCCGCGCCAGGCGCCGACGGGGCGCTCGCCGACGGGTCCCGCCTCTACCACCACCCCACCCTCTGGGCGTACCTCGCCCGGCGGGCGGCGCGGGGGGTCCGGTGAGCGTCGGGGCGCGACGGTCGTGTCGGCGCGCCGGGGCGCGACGGTCGTGTCGGCGCGCCGGGGCGCGACGGTCGTGTCGGCGCGCCGGGGCGCGACGGTAGTGTCGGCCTCGATGGCACACCCGCCCGGCGCCCTCGTCGTCTCGCTCGACTTCGAGCTGCACTGGGGCATGCGCGACCACGCCGACCGCTCGAGCGCGGCGTACGCCGAGCTCGGCCCGTCGCGCCGTGTCACCGAGGACCTCGCGGCCCGCCTCGCGTCACGGGGCATCCGGGCCACCTGGGCGACGGTCGGCTTCCTCTTCGCCTCGAGCGAGACCGAGCTCGGAGGGTTCCGGCCCGCGCTCCGGCCGGCCTACCGCCGTGCCGAGTACGACCCCTACCGCGAGCCGGTCGGCCGGGACGAGGACGCCGACCCCGAGCACCTCGCCGGCTCCCTCGTGCGGCTGGTGGCGGCCACCCCGGGCCAGGAGGTCGGCTCGCACACCTTCTCCCACTACTACTGCCTCGAGGACGGCCAGGACGAGGCCGCCCTCCGGGCGGACCTGGCAGCGGCCCAGGCCATCGCCGCGAGCCACGGGCTCACCCTCACGAGCCTCGTGCTCCCGCGGAACCAGTGGAACCCCGCGTACGCGTCAGCCGTCGCGGCGGCCGGGTTCACCTGCTTCCGCGGGCCGCAGCCGACCCGTGGCCACGCAGCGCGCGCCAACGGGGAGCAGCGGCTCGCCGACCGCGCGAGCCGGCTCCTCGACACCTACGCGGGCACCGTCCCTCCGCCGACCTTCGCCTGGACGGACCGCACCGGGCCCGCCGGTCTCTGCGACGTGCCGGCGAGCGCCTTCCTCCGACCGTACGCGCCGCGCCTGCGGTCGCTCGAGGGGATGAAGCAGCGCCGACTGGTCGCCGGGCTCCGCGACGCGGCGACGAGAGGGCGGATCTTCCACCTCTGGTGGCACCCGCACAACTTCGCCCGCCACCCGGCCGAGAGCTTCGCCTTCCTCGACCGCCTCCTCGACGAGTTCGACCGGCTCGCGGCCTCCGACGGCATGCGCTCGCTGTCCATGCGCGACGTGGCCGCCGAGGTCGCGGAGCTCGAGGGTGCGGAGCGCTGACCGAGCGGGGGGGCCGGGGCCGGCGTGATCAACGTCGTGACGGTCCACTGGCAGACCCCGCGGTGGATCGAGCCCCAGCTGGGGTACCTCGAGCGCAGCCTCGGGACCGGGCACCGCGTGTTCGCGTCCCTCAACGGGATCACCGACCCCGGACTCCGGTCGCGGTTCCACCTGGCGGTCGACCTCGAGGGCACCCACGCCGAGAAGCTCAACGCGCTCGCCGAACTGGCCGTCGCCGAGTCCACGCCGGAGGATCCGCTCGTCTTCCTCGACGGGGACGCCTTCCCCGTCCGCCCGCTCGACCGCTGGATCCCCGAGACGCTCGCAGCGACCGAGCTGGCCGCGGTCCGGCGGGACGAGAACCTCGGCGACCGCCAGCCCCACCCCTGCTTCGCGGTGACCACCTGCGGCTTCTGGGCGGCGGTCGGTGGGGACTGGCGCGAGGGCGGCACCTGGGTCAACTCGGCCGGCGAGACGACCACCGACGTCGGGGGAACGCTCCTCCACCAGCTCGAGGACCGGGGTGTGGCCTGGCGCCCGCTGCTCCGCACGAACACCGACGACCCCGACCCGCTCTGGTTCGGCGTCTACGACCACCGGGTGTACCACCACGGCGCGGGCTTCCGACAGCGGATCTCGAGGGTCGGCGCGCACGCGGAGGCCACCTCGGACGACGCGCGCGTCCTCGCGGTGCGCGGCGCGAGCCTCGAGGGCCTCGCGAGCCGTACGCTGCGCCACCCGTCGGACCTCGCACGGCTGCGCCCCCGCCACCTCGCTCAGCTGCCCGGTGCGACCGGTGTCACGATCGCGAAGCAGCGGCGCCGGTGGATCTCGCACCGCCGCGCCCGCGACGCGGAGCGGCGGTCCGCCCTCGAGGCCGAGGTCTTCGAGCAGCTCCGGGTCGACCCGACCTTCTACCGGCGGTTCGACGACACGCCGGCGTGAGCGCCGCCGGATCGGGGCCGGCCTGCGCTATGCCGGCCGGTTCGGGGCGAGCTCAGCACGTGCGCTCGAGCACGAGGGCCTTCGCGAGCGCACCCCACTCGTAGAGGAGGTCCTCGGGCAGCTGCGAGAGCGGGTCGGCGACCGGGACGATCTCGAGCCGGACGCCGGTGCACCGCTCGACGAGCAGGCGGGCCCGGGTGGCCTGGCTCCGCTCGGGCACCACGATGATCTTCCGCCAGTGGCGGGCCGCCACCAGTCGGGCGATGTGCTCGGCCTCGCCCCGGGTGTCGAGCGGATCGGGCCGGAAGCAGAGCACCTCGACGGCTCGGGCCGCCTTCGGACAGGGTGCGGGCGGGGTGCCGCCGAGCGAGATGACGGCGACCGGTGCGTACCCCGAGCGGGCGAGGGCCATCGCCTCGGCGGCCCGGTGCTGCCCGGGATCCCCGCCGAGCGCGACCACCGCGTCGGCGGGCGTCGGTCGGTCGCTCGGCGGCCACACGAACAGTCGCAGGGTGGCAGCCGCGAAGAGGGCGGCCGCGAGGAGGGCGACGGCGCCGACCGTGGCGAGCACCCGGCCCCGGCGGGTCGTCGGCCGGATGCGCACCCGGGCAGGCTACCGACGCGACGCGGCCCCGAGTAACCGAGCGACCGAAACCGCCCAAGCTCCTCGGGGCCACGTACACGAGGGACCCGGCTGCACCCGCGCGAAGCCGTGTCGGACGACTCTGCGAAGGCGACGAGCGTTCGTCCTCTGACGAGGACGACGCCCTTCCCCGGACCACCGTACCGATCGGCGCCCACCTCGGAGGACCCGGGGGAACCGCGCTCGAGAAGGTCCTTGCGGGCCTTCCCTCACCCGTTCCCGGAGGCCGCCCCGGGCGGCTGCCGTTCGACAAATCACACTCTGAACTGCGACGACGCGAGGGTCAAGGGCTCCGCGCGAAATCCGTACCTTATCCCCGACATTTCTTCGGGCGTCCCCAGGCCGGGCCGAGATGTCCACCGTTCTTCCCCAGCGCGGCGCGTCCCCGGCGCGGCTCATCGACGGCGCGGACGGGTTCCGACCCCGCTCGCCGCGCGCGGCCCCGTCGCGCTCAGCCGTCCCGGAGGCGGCGCAGCTCGGCGGCGACCGCCTTGCCGTCGGCCTGCCCGCGGCTCGCCTTCATGACGAGCCCGGTGAAGAACCCGATGAGCTTGTCGGCCTTCTCCCCGCCCTCGCAGAAGCGGTCCCACTCGTCGGCGTGGTCCGCGACCACCGCGGCCACCGCCGCCGCGAGCGAGTCCTCGGACATCGCCTCGAAACCCTTCTCCTTGGCGATCGCCGCGGGATCGCCGCCCCCGACCACCAGCAGGTCCGCGAGGACGGCCTTGGACTGGGTCGCACTCAGGCTGCCCGAGGCCTCCATGGTCAGCAGGGCGAGGTACGAGGCGGGATCGAGCGCTCGTGCCGCCTCGGGGTCGGCGGCCGCCTCGTTCGCCGTCCGGGCGAGGGCGAGGGCGGTGGCCACACCGCCCGCGGCCGCCTCGACCACGAGGTCGTCGAGCCCCAGGTCGACCACCGTCGCGACCTGGTCGCGCTGGGAGTCGGACGCGCCCCCGGCCTCCTCGAGCAGCTCGACGAGGCGCGCGCGCCGTGCGGCGGGCAGCAGCCCGAGTGTGGCGGCGACCGCGTCGATCCACTCGGCATCCGGGGAGAGCGGGACGAGGTCGGGCTCGAGGAAGTAGCGGTAGTCGTACGCCTCCTCCTTCGAGCGCAGCGCACTCGTGCGCCCGGCGTCCTCGTCCCAGTGGCGAGTCTGCTGGACGACCGACTCGCCGGCCTCGAGGAGCGCGATCTGGCGCTCGGCCTCGTACTCGATCGCGTGGCCGAGCGAGCGCACGGAGTTGAGGTTCTTGATCTCGCAGCGGGTGCCGAAGGGGTCGTCGGGCGAGCGGCGGACCGAGACGTTCGCGTCGACGCGCATCGACCCCTCCTCCATCTTGCCGTCGGAGGCTCCCGAGGCCACGAGCACGGCCCGGAGCTCGGTCGCGTACGCGCGGGCCTGTGCAGCGGTGCGAAGGTCGGGCTCGCTCACGATCTCGACCAGCGGGACGCCGGACCGGTTGTAGTCGACGAGCGAGTAGTCCGCCCCGTGGATCCGCCCCGAGGCGCCGGCATGGGTCGTCTTGCCGGTGTCCTCCTCGAGGTGCGCGCGCACGATGCCGACCCACGTGCCGTCGGGCAGGGCGAGCCATCCGTCCGTGTTGATCGGCTCGTCGTACTGGCTGATCTGGTAGTCCTTCGCCTGGTCCGGATAGAAGTAGTTCTTCCGGTGGAACGTCGAGGTCCGGATCTCGCAGTGCAGCGCGGTCCCGATCGCCATGGCCAGCTCGACCGCCCGCTGGTTGAGGACGGGCAGCGATCCCGGCAGGCCGAGGCAGACCGGGCAGACGTGGGTGTTGGGCGCCGCGCCGAACGCGTTCGGGCACCCGCAGAAGAGCTTGGTCGCCGTCTTGAGCTCGCAGTGGACCTCGAGCCCGATGACGGTCTCCCAGCCGGCGCTCACGACGCCCTCCCTGCGGCGAGGGCCGGTGCCGGGATCGCCGGGGCGGCCGCCTCGACCGCGGCGGCGACCCGGAAGACCGTCCCCTCCGAGAGCGAAGGGCCGAGCAGCTGGACGCCGACCGGGAGCCCGTCGTCGCCGGTGCCGAAGGGCACGCTGATCGCGGGGTGGCCGGCGAGGTTGGAGGGGATCGTGCAGACGTCGGAGAGGTACATCTCGAGCGGTGTGCCGGTCTTCGCGCCGAGCGCGAACGCGGTGGTCGGGGTCGTCGGTCCGAGCAGCACGTCGAACCGTTGGTAGGCGGAGGCGAAGCCCTCGATGATCCGGGTGCGGACCTTGAGCGCCTGGTTGTAGTAGGCGTCCATGTACCCGGCCGAGAGCACGTAGGTGCCGAGCATGATCCGCCGCTTGACCTCGGGCCCGAATCCCGCCGTGCGCGTCGCGGTGTTCATCGCCTCGGTGTCCTCGGCGTCGACGCGCAGCCCGTAGCGGACCCCGTCGTAGCGGGCGAGGTTCGACGACGCCTCGCCGGGAGCGATGAGGTAGTAGGCGGAGAGGCCGTACACCACTTCGGGGACCGACACCTCCTCGACCCGCGCGCCGGCGGCCGCGAGCGCGTTGGCCGCCTCGGAGACCCGTGCGATCACATCGGGAGACGCACCGTGGAGGAGCTCGGTGAGCAGGCCGACCGAGACGCCCTCGATCCCTTCGTCGAGCACCGCGACCACCCGCGGGGTCGGCCGGTTGAGCGAGGTCGAGTCGCGGGGGTCGTGGCCCCCGATCACGTCGAAGAGGAGCGCTGCGTCCCCCACGGTGGTCGCGAAGGGGCCGATCTGGTCGAGCGAGCTCGCGAAGGCCACCAGCCCGAAGCGCGAGACCGTGCCGTAGGTCGGCTTCATGCCGACCACTCCGCAGAGGGCGGCGGGCTGGCGGATCGATCCCCCCGTGTCGGAGCCGAGCGCGAGGGGGGCGAAGCCGGCCGCGACGGCGGCCGCCGAGCCCCCCGACGAGCCGCCGGGGACCCGGCTCGGGTCGTGCGGGTTGCGGGTCGGCCCGAACGCGGAGCCCTCGGTGGACGAGCCCATGGCGAACTCGTCCATGTTGGTCTTGCCGATCGTGACCGCGCCGGCCTTGCGCAGGCGCTGCACGACGGTCGCGTCGTAGGGCGGTCGCCAGCCCTCGAGGATGCGCGACGAGCAGGTCGTCGGGATGCCGCGGGTGCACAGATTGTCCTTGAGGGCGATCGGCACGCCTGCGAGGGGACCCGGGTCCTCGCCTGCGGCCACGGTCCGGTCGACCCCGAGTGCCTGCTCCCGGGCCTGTTCTTCGAGCACGAGGTTGAACGCGTGGACCTGGTCCTCGTGGGACGCGATGGTCGCGAGTCGCTCCTCGAGGACGTCGACGGCAGACGCGGCGCCCGAGCGGATGCGCGCGGCGAGATCGCCGGCCGGGGTGGGTGCGCTCACGGCGCCTCGCCGAGCAGGGGCGGGACCCGGAACCGGTGGTCCTCGACGTCCGGCGCCTGGGCGAGCACCTCGTCGCGGTCGAGGCACCCCCGTGGCTCGTCCGGACGGAGCACGTTGGCGAGCGCGAGCGGGTGCGCCGTGCCCGCGACGCCGGTGAGGTCGAGCGAGGCCACGTCGGCCGCGTGGTCGAGCACCTGCGCGAGCTGCCCGGTGTAGGTCTCGAGCTCCTCGTCGGTGAGGGCCAGCCGTGCGAGCCGGGCGACGTGGGCCACCTCGTCGCGGGTGAGCCGCTCGGGGCGCGCCATCAGGCGGCGACGATGCCGGGGCCGCCGAGGACCTCGGCGGCGAAGGCCACGATGCGCTCCTCGATGAGCGGGGCGTCCCAGTCGAGCGTGGCGACGTGGTAGCTGCGCTCGAGGAAGACCCGCTCGACCGGCCCCCCGACGGAACCGGCGAGCACGTCCCCCGACTCGATCGGGACGACGTGGTCCTCGCGGCTCGAGAGGAGGAGCGTCGGGCACGTGATGCGCTCGAGCCCGGCGTGGACCTCGTCGACCCCCTCGAAGAGCGAGAGCACGGCCGACATGGGCGTGCCGGGGTACGCGGCCTCGACCGCGCCCTCCTTCGCGATGTCGGAGCCGATCCCGTCGATGACCTCGGTCCCCTGCTCGACGAGCTGGCGGAGACCGTCGCGGGCCGACGCGGCCGGCGGGTCGACGAGCGGGTTCACGACCGCGATCCCTGCGATCCCGGGGTGGCGCTCGGCGAGCCAGCAGGCGAGCGTCCCGCCCATCGAGAGCCCGGTCACCATCACCCGCTCGGACCGGGCGGCGAGCGCGTCGTAGGCCTGCTCGGCCGCGACCGACCAGTCCGCCCACCGGGTCGGGACCATGTCCTCGACCGCGGTGCCGTGGCCGGGCAGGAGCGGCAGATCAACGGTGTAGCCGGCCGCAGCCAGCGCGCCCGCGAGGGGTCGCATCGACTGCGGATTACCCGTGAAGCCGTGCAGGACGAGCACGCTGCTCGTGCCGCCGTCGGCCGACCAGGGCTCGGCGCCGGGGATGATCGGTGCGGTCACGGAGTGGGATGCTAGTGCCGTGCCGGACGACGGCTCCGACCTCACGGCCCTCGAGGGCGACCCCGACCGGTCAGCCTGAGGCGCGCGCCGAGGTCGAGGGATCGGCGTCCGGCCTCCGCGCGGCGCGTCCCAACGTCGCGTCCCAGACGTCCTCGATACGACGGACCATCTCGTCGACCGAGTACCGCATGGCGGCCGCCCGGCCGGCCTCGCCGAGGTCGGCGCGGCGTGCCGGGTCGTCGAGGAGCTCGAGCAGGACCGTGGTCAGGGCGTCGACGTCACCGATCGGGACGAGCATGCCGGTGACCCCGTCGTCGATGAGGGAGTGCGGCCCGCTCGCATCCGCGGCCACGATGGCCTTGCCCGCTGCCTGGGCCTCGATGACGGTGAGCCCGAACGACTCGCGCTTGGCGAGGTGCACGACGACGTCGGCCGCCGCGAGGATGTCGTCCTTCTCCTCGTCGGGGACGAAGCCGGTGAGCAGCACCTCGTCCTCGAGCCCGAGCTCGGCTCGGAGCGCCTCGACGCGCGTGGAGTAGTCACCTTCGCCCTCGCCGCCGCAGATGACCCCGCGGGCCTCCGGGTGGGACCGGAGCACGGTCGGCATGGCCCGCAGGAAGTCCGTCTGCGATTTCAGGAAGGTCAGCCGACCGAACATCGCGAGCACCGCTGCGTCCTCCGCGATCCCGAGCCTTCGCCGAGCACGCCCTCCGTCGCCACCGCCGTGTCGCGTCGGGTCGATGCCGGGGAGGATCGTCACGGTCGACGTCGATCGGTGGTGTGGCACCCCCCCGGCGGCCCGCGCGGTGCCGTAGATGATCGCGTCGGGACGGAGCAGGCGGAGGAGGTTGGCATTGAGATGCCGCCGTGCCGCAACCGTCCTGCGTCGCTCGTACCCGACCAGCGGGTCGAAGACCACCCACACCGAGGGAACGCGAGCCCGCCGCGCACCGAGGCTCGCGCGGAGCAACGTCTGGCTGTAGCTCGCGTGGACCAGGTCCACCTTCTCGCGGCGGACGATCGCGGCGAGCTCCCCGGAGACGTGCCATGCGTTGCGAAGGTCCCGCGAGCGGGTCTGCGGGATCACGTGGACCCGGTAGCCCTCGGCCGCGAGGGATTCGGGCCACGGGCCCTCCTGCAGGCAGGCGAAGGAGACGGCGAAGCGCGTGGGGTCGACCCGATGGATGAGCTCGTCGAGCATCATCTGCGCACCACCCTCGCAGGTGCCGGTCGACTCCACCGCCAGGACGTGGACCGGTGGCGGAGGCCCACCAGCCGGTCCGCTCAACGAGTCCCCCGGGTCGGAGCCGGGACGGTCTCGGCCCGCATCGGCAGCTGCATCGGCGCATTGTAGGTGGCCGTCCTGCGCCCGGCGGGTGGCCTGGCGCAGGCCGTGCGCGTGCGGACAGGCTCTAGAGTGGCCTCCGCAACGACCCGCGGACCGAGGCAAGGAGCGACGCGACGATGGCCACCTACCAGTTCCTGAGCGACGAGTGGCTGGCCGAGGCGAAGTCCATCCGGGCGGAGTTCGAGGACCGCGGCGCCACCATCTCCCACTCGATCCGGTTGAACCTCGTGATCTGCGAGGTCCCCTTCGGCGAGGGCTCCCTCGACGCCCACGCGGACACGAGCGGTGGCGCGCTCGTGCTCGACGTCGGCCACATCGATCCCGCCGATCTGCGGGTGACGCTCGACTACGACATCGCGAAGGCGATCCTCGTCGAGGGGAACCCCCAGGCCGGCATCCAGGCCTTCATGCAGGGGAAGATCAAGGTCGAGGGCGACATCGCGAAGCTCCTCGAGCTCCAGACGCTCCAGCCCGACGAGGCGACCGTCGAGCTCGGCTCCCGCATCCAGGCGATGACCGACTAGCACCGGCCGGCGAGGCGGGCCGACCGTCCGGTCCGCGTCAGGCGACCGGCACCTCGCGGACGGCCAGGTCCCGGCTCGGGCGCGGCGTGTCGCGCACGAAGAACCCGCAGACCGCCGCGAGCCCTGCCACCACCGCGCCGACCGCGTAGGCGTGGTGGAAGGAGGCGAGGTCGCCCACACCTCCGCCGGAGGAGGCCTGGACGGTGACCATCACCTGGATCCCCGCGACCACGCCGACCTGGGTCACGAGGAGCTGCGCGGCGCTCATGACCCCGAGCTCCTCGGGCGCGACCTCGTTCGAGGACGACGAGGTCGTCGACGGGGTGAGCACCCCGATGCCGATCCCCGAGAGCGCGAGCGCGAGGAGGATCATCGCCAGGTTCGGCACGGACCCGAGCTGGGTGAAGAGGACCATCGAGACGGTGAGGACGACCGCGCCGGCGACGACCGAGATGCGCTCCCCCACCTTCACCGCCGCGTACCCCGCGATGGGCGCGACGAGCGAGAACATGAGCGGTCGTGCGGTCGAGACGAGACCGGCCTTCGTCTCGCTGTAGCCGTAGATGCGCTCGACGAGGATCGGGAAGAGGAAGAAGCCGCCCATGTAGGCGAAGTTGGCGAGCGACCTCGAGCCCAGTGGGAACGCGAAGTTGCGGATCGCGAAGTAGCGAAGCGGGATGAGGGGGCGCGGCGCGCTGCGCTCGCGCAGGACGAACGCGACGAAGGCGGCCACGGACAGCCCGAAGACCGCGAGCGTCGAGGGGGCGGTGAACCCCCAGCTCGGCGCCACGTTGAGCGCGAGCAGGAACGCGGTGACCGAGGTCGAGAGCGTCGCAGAGCCGAGCCAGTCGAGCGACCGCCACGGACCCGGCGCGCGCCGGGTGCCGCCGTCGGTCGCCGGCGCCTCCAAAGGTGCGGGCTCCCCTGATGGTGAACCGGCGACCGGAGCGCCTGCGCGGGCGGCTCGTTGGTGGTCGCGGTTGGGCAGCACGACGATCGCGAGCACCGCGGCGGCGAGCATCAGCGGCAGCTCACCCCAGAAGAGCGCACGCCACCCGAAGTACTGGATGATCGGCGCGCCGATGGTGACCCCGAGGACTGGTCCGCCGGCGCCGACGAGCGACCACCACCCCAACGCCTTCACCCGGTCCTCGTGCGAGAAGGCCTCGAGCACGAGGGCCATCGAGGCCGCCCCGGTCGCCGCGCCCTGGACCCCGTCGAAGAGCCGGGCCGCGATCAGCACGCCCGCCGTGGGTGCGGTCGCCGTCAGCACCACGCTGACCGCCGCGCCGCTGAGCCCGAGCAGGTAGAGGCGCCGGTAGCCGCGCAGGTCCCCGAGCTTGCCGAGGATCGGCGCCGCGACCCCGAACGCGAGCAGCGGGCCGGTCGACGTCCAGGCCAGCGTCGAGACCGAGGTGTGCAGCTGGCGCGCGACCTGCGGGAGCGCCACGACGAACACGGTGAAGGTGATGTTGACCGAGAGCAGGCCGGCCAGGACCGTCCAGAGGATCCACCACTGGTACCGCTCCGAGCGGACGACCCGCCGGTGGAGGCGGCGGTGGAAGAGGAGGGGCCAGGGGACGACGATGCCGGCCTCGGCGCCGGCGCCGGTGCCGCTCAGCAGCGCCTCCGCCTCGATCACCGCGGCGCTGTCGAAGTCGCCTTCCTCCGCTGGGCGGCCGGGCCGTTCGACCCGGGACACCGATCAGCCTCCGAGCCGGTGCATCTCCGAGACGAGCTCGGCCACGGTCCAGCGCGCGTCCTGCTCGATCGTCTCGGTCATCGTCCAGGGTTGGAAGAGGCGCACCTGCCCCCCGTGGACGAAGTAGACCCGGCCGTTGGACGGGCAGTCCTCGGTCGCGAGGTAGGCGACGAGCGGCGAGACGTTGGCCGCGTCCCAGCGGTCGAACGTCGCGGCGTCGGCGGGGGCCTGCACGATGTCGGAGAGTCCCGGCGTCTGCTCGGTCATCCGGGTGCGTGCGGCAGGGGCGATCGCGTTGACCCGCACCCCGTAGCGGATGAGCTCGTCGGCGGCGATCGTCGTGAACGCGGCGATGCCCGCCTTGGCCGCGCCGTAGTTGGACTGCCCGGGATTGCCGAGCAGCCCGGAGGTCGAGGAGGTGTTGACGACCGATGCCTTCACCTCGTTGCCGGCCTTGGTCTGCTCGCGCCAGTGGGCGGCGGCGTGGCGGGTGGGGATGAAGTGGCCCTTCAGGTGGACCTTGATCACCAGGTCCCAGTCGTCCTCGGACATGTTGACGAGGACACGGTCGCGCAGGATGCCCGCGTTGTTGACGAGCACGTGCAGACCGCCGAAGGCCTCGACGGCCGTGTCGATCAGCCGCTTCCCGCCGTCCCAGTCGGTGATGTCATCGCCGTTGGCGACCGCCTCGCCGCCGGCCGCGGTGATCTCGTCGACGACCTGCTGCGCGGGTGAGCGGTCGTCGCCCGAGCCGTCGACCGCACCCCCGAGGTCGTTGACGACGACCCTCGCTCCCTCGGCCGCGAACAGGAGTGCGTGCTCACGTCCGATGCCCCGACCGGCGCCGGTGATCACCGCGATCCGTCCGTCCAGAGCTCCCATGTCCTCGGTCCCCCGTTCGTGCTGGCCGTCGGTCGGCGGGCGCCCTGCGACGGCCACGTCGTGTCGACGCCCACGTTGACAGGGCGCTCGAGCCCCGGTCAAACCGGTACGGCGCGCCGTGCCCGGATCGCGGCCGGCGCGTCGGGAGATGCCACGGGGACGCCCAGTCCCGCGTCGCGGACCGCGCGCACCATACGACGGACCCGGGCTCTGTCACCCGCGACCAGGAGGTACTCGGTGTTGCGGAGGTGCGAGACGGTGCCGACCTTCCGGCCGGCAGGATCGTGGATCCCGATCCTCGCGCCCACGTAGCGGGCAGAGTCGAACCCGAGGACCTCCACGTGGCCGCGGTCGGAGCAGAGCCCGACGAGCTCGGCGAGCGTGAGCCACGACTCGTCGTTGTAGGAGAGGACGAGGGTGTCGGCCTCGACCGCACGGACGACGGCGGCGAGCGCGTCGGGCATCGTGCGACGCCCGTTGAAGCGGCTGCGCAGCGCCGGGTCCCGGAGATCGGCGCGCTTGCAGGCCACGCCGTAGTGGTCGGGCGCGTCTCCGGCGACCAGCGTCTCCCAGACGTGGTAGTTCGAGTCGTAGCGGTGCTGGTTGTAGGGCGGATCGAGGTAGGCGAGGTCGACGCTGCCGAGCTCGGCCGAGCCGGCGAGCACGAGCGCGTCGCCGCGGATCGCGCGTCCCGGCCCCGGCACCAGCTCGGGGACGCGCAGCTCGAGCGGCCGCGCCGAGCGCGCCGCCCACTGCTTGAGGTACGCCATCTGGAGGCCGGTCGTCGAGTCGACCCGGTCGGCCGCCTCGAGCAGGCTGGTCAGCAGGATCGGCCAGAGGGGCGTGCCGGCGAACTGGTCCTCGATCGCGGCGCGGATCGCGTCGATGCGCGCGCCGTTGTGCGGCTGGAAGAAGCGGCTCTCCTCGCAGAACGTCGCGGTGACGTAACCGGGCCTGCCGGCCAGCAGGTCGAGCCGCTCGACGGCCCGGTGCGCCCGCGCCGCGATCCCGGGGTCGGCCTCCGGGTCGGTCGCGACGTAGCAGGACGCGAGCACATGGCTGCACCGCGTGGTGTCGACCGCGGTCACCTCGAGTCCGGCCTGCTTCCACGCCTGGGCGACGCGGGTGGTTCCGGCGAAGAGGTCGAGCCCGGTGCGCGCGCCGGACGCGCGGGCGAGCAGCGTGAGTGCGGGGACCAGCCGGCGCTTCGACCCGAGGTACTTGATCACTGGGCAGCCGGCCTCACCGGCGGCTGAACCGTCGGAACCACCAGTCCGGATCGCGGGCGTGGGCGTGGAAGTGGTCGGGGATCTGCCGCATGACGCGGTCGTACGACCAGATCCCCTCACCGAGCCGCGCGTCGGCGATGATGCGCAGCTGGTCGAGCATGTGGTCGACCTCGGCCTCGGGCGGCTCGGCGCCGTGCCGCTTCCAGACCACCATCGGCACCCCGCAGATCTCGCAGTCGGCCACCCAGCAGGTGTCGTCCTCGTGGAACCACTCGGTGATGCGCGCGGCCTCGCAGAGGTCGCAGTGCGCCGCGGACTGGGTCACTGCGTGTAGACGTTGACCGTGGACCCCGGCGGGAGCGAGGCGCCGGCCGCCGGGCTCGTCGAGACCACCGTCGTCGAACCGGGCGGCCCGTACGGTCCGCCCGCCTGGAGCCCGAGCGCCTGGAGCGTGGCCGCCGCGTGGTCCGGGGACTTGCCGCGCAGATCCGGGACGGTGACCGGCTGCGGGCCGAGCGAGACGTCGACCGTCGCCGGCGAACCGAACGGCTGCGGGCCGGCCGAGGAGGGTGGCGTGGTGCCGATCACCTGGCCGGAGGGGACCGAGCTGCTGTACTGCGTCTGCTCGGTCGGGGCGAACCCGGCCGCGGCGAGTGCGGCGGACGCCGCCTGCCAGCTCGACCCCGGTCCGGTCACCGGGGGGATCGCGACGGGCGCGTGTCCCTTGGAGGTGACGACCGTCACGGTCGAGCCGTAGGGCGCGGTCCCCTGCGGTGACGTCCCGAGGACGGCGCCGCTCACCACGGTCGAGCTGTACTGCGCCGCCGAGGCGGGGCAGGTGCCGACCAGGTGGACCGCGGCGAGCGCGTGGATCGCGTCGTTGCAGTTGGAGAACGTGGTGAGGTCGGGGATCGCCACGGGCGGTGGTCCGGAGGAGAGGACGACGTCGATGACGGCGCCCTCCTTGGCGGACACGGTCGGCGCGCCCTTGCCGGACGCCGGGGCCGGCTGCTGGGAGAGGACGAGCCCGGTCGCCACGGTGATGCTCGGCCGGGTCCCTGTCGCATGCAAGGTGAAGTGGTCGTGCGAGACGGCGGCGCGCGCCTCGGGCAGCGTCCTGCCGAGCAGCGACGGCACGGGATGGCTCGCCACGAAGAGCTGGTGCGAGACCGCGTAGGCGGCACCGGCGGCGAGGAGCGCACCGGTGAGCGCGACCACGGCCACGACCCACGGCCACCGCCGCGGGGTCCGGGTCTTCGTTGTTCCGTCTTGCTCGGCGTCGGCGTCGTCCTCGGTGCCGGTGCCGGTGTCGGAAGGTGCCGCGTCGGCCGTCGCCGGGTCGTTTGGCGCGGTGGCTCCCACCGTCCCGGCGAGCGCCGCGCGGCGGAGCTTCCGGCGGCGTTCGGGGACCACGGGCTCGGGCGCGCCGAGCTCGGTGAGGTCGTCGGTCGGGAGCGGGCCGGCCACACCGGGCAGCAGTGTCACGTCCGGATCGGTGTCGTCCGCGTGATCGCTTCCGTCGACGATCGGGAGGGGCGCGGGTTCGGGCAGCGCCACGGCGAGCGCCCGGAGTCGGAGGGCGAACTGGGAGGCGTCGAACCGCTCGGTCGGCTCGGGGGCGGCGGCCCAGAGCAGCACCTCGTGGAGCGGCCCGAGCGCGGGGTGCTCCGGCAGCAGCGTGCCCACGCGCCCCATGAGCGTCGCGACGGTGGTGTCGGCGGCGAAGGGGACCTGCCCGGTCACCCCCTCGTAGAGGACGAGCGCGAGCGCGTAGACGTCGGCCTTGCCGTCGAGCACGAGACCCTCGACCTGCTCGGGCGCGGCGTAGCGGGCGGTGCCGAGGATCGCGCCGTCCGGCTCGGTCCAGGCCGCTTCCGAGAGCGCACGGGCGAGCCCGAAGTCGCCGATGCGCAGCCGGCGGTCGGCGCCGAAGAGGAGGTTGGCCGGCTTGATGTCCCGGTGGACGACACCGCGGCGGTGCGCGTACTCGAGGCCGGCCGCCGCCTCGAGGCCGACGTGCACGGCCTGTTCCGGTGTGAGGAGCGTGCCGGTGTCGTAGATCCGCCGGAGGCTGCCGCCCGCGAGGTACTCGAGCACGACGTAGGGCTCATGCTGGTCCTCGCCCCAGTCGAAGACCTGCAGGATGTTGGGGTGGCTGAGGGCCGCCACCGCCCGCGCCTCGGCCTGGAAGCGACGGAGGAAGGCCACGTCGTCGGCGAGCGCGGGGTGCAGCACTTTGACCGCCACGCGCCGGTGCAGCGAGACGTCGTCGGCGAGGTAGACGTGCGCGGACGCGCCACTGCCGAGGGCGGTGCGCAGGCGGTAGCGGTCGCCGAGGACACGCCCGATGGATTCGGTGATGCTCGGCATCGGTCTCCCGCCAGGCTACCGAGTGCGCCCGGGAGACCGGTGCACCCCCGGGCGCGCAAAGGGACGGAGCCGAAGCCCCGTCCCTCCACGTGCGGCTCCCGCCGGAGCGGGGACCGGTGACTGCGTTCAGGCGATCAGCTGAGCGTGATGGTGCTGCCGCCCGGATCGATCGTCGCGGTCTGGATCTGGTCCGTCCCGCCACCGAGGGCAGTGCCGTAGTCGGTGAGGAAGTTGCCGGTCGTTCCCGGACCGGTGTCACCGAGGAGGCAAGTGGCGACGACGATGTTCTTGTACAGCTTGCTCGTCGCGGACTTGACGGTCCCGTTCAGCTGGAAGCCGACCTCACCTGCCGGACACGTCGACGCGGCGCTCGAGGTCTTGACCTTCACGGCCCAGGTGTTGCCGTTGACGGTCAGCGACAGACCCTTGACCTCCTTGGCCAGGCTTCCCGCGTTTGACGCAAAGCCGGCAGCAGAGTCGTAGTAGTCCTTGTGGGTCTTCGAGCACCCCGGCACCGCAGGCGTGACGCCGGCACACTTGCTGTTCTTCGAGACGATGGCGAGCGCCGGTCCGGAGCCGGTGCAACCGCCGCCGCCCAGCGTCGACGCCGACACATTGGTCGTCGTGCTGGTCGCCGACGTGGCGTAGCCCGCGTAGTCGATGCCCGGCGACGCGAAGGTGATCGTCGCCGACTCCGTGCAGGTCAGCGTCGCGGCACTTGCCACGCCACCACCGATGGCACCGACGGCGAGGGCCCCGAAGGGGATCGCGGCCGCAGCGCCGACCATAAGCAGCTTACGGATCATGATGTTCTTTGCTCCTTGTCATCCCGTGTTTCCACAGGTATGAATCAGGAGACGATCGCCCCAACGGGTACAGCTTCAACAACTGGTTCCCCCGTGTCTCCACGGGCATGAATCAGGCGACGATCGCCCCAACGGGTACAGCTACAGCAGCCGGTCCGTAGAGGTGCGCAGCAAAGAGGCGACACGAGAGCACGACTGCTCCGTGCGTGACGTTTCCGAGCTCGTGGACGCGAGATGCCTGCGGATTTGGTTGCGATGCTCGTGCGAGCGACCCCCGAAACCAAGCCAGCGTTACGCGCGACCGAAGCTCAGATCCCCCTCCTTCTGCCACACCCATTCAGGCCGGTATCGGCACCTTAACGATCGGCAGGTGGCATTTCAAGAAGTGGTGCGGCCATTTCGCGGCGCGTCCTCGAAATACTCAAAATTGGCAATGTGCACGCACGCACGGTGCGACCAGGCACACCGAACACGTGCACGTGCGTTCAGGCAGGAACCTCGCCGCTCTCCAGCAGCTCGCCGAAGCGCGCGCCGTCGACCGTCGGCACGCCGAGCTGCTCCGCCTTGGTCACCTTGGACGCGCCGGGCGCGGCTCCGACCACCACCGCGAAGGTCTTCTTCGAGACGCTGCCCGGTGACTTCCCGCCGCGTGTGACGATCGCCGCCTCGGCCTCGTCGCGGCTCCAGCCCTCGAGCGTGCCGGTGACCACCACCGATCTGCCCGTCAGCGTCTGGGACGGCTCCCCCGCCGCGCCGTCGCCGGCGCCGGTCCGCGGCTCGACCATCGTGACGCCGGCGGCGCGCAGCCGGGCGACGACGGATCGGTTCACGTCGGACCCGAACCACCGCACCACGCTCGTCGCGATGATCGGTCCGACCCCGTCGACCGCCGCGAGGGTCTCCTCGTCGGCAGCCATGACCGCATCGACGCCACCGAAGGCACGTGCCAGCGCGATCGACCCGACCTGTCCGAGGTGCCGGATGCCGAGCCCGATCAGGACGCGGCTGAGCGGACGGGTGCGCGACCGGTCGATCGCGCCGAGCAGATTGGAGACCGAGAGCTCGGCGAACCCCTCGAGACCCTCGAAGGTCGACGGGGTGAAGGCGTAGAGGTCGGCGACGTCGACGAGGAGGCCCTGCTCCACCAGCAGCTGGACGCGCAGTTCGCCGAGTCCCTCGATGTCCATCGCCGAGCGCGACGCGAAGTGCGCGATGCGCTGGATGCGCTGGCCCGGGCAGTCGAGGTTGGTGCAGAAGGTGTCGCTCTCGTCCGGGAGGCGGACGAGCGGGCTCGTGCAGTCCGGACAGGCGGTCGGGAACTTCCAGCGTGGCTTGCGTCGTCGCCCCGGGACGATCACGGGGCCGACGACCTCGGGGATCACGTCACCGGCCTTTCGCACCATGACCGTGTCGCCGGGCCGCACGTCCTTCAGGCGGACCTGGTCCTCGTTGTGCAGCGTCGCGAGCGAGACGGTGGAGCCGCCGACGAAGACCGGCTCGAGGACCGCGAAGGGCGTCGCCTTGCCTGTCCGTCCGATCGAGACCTGGATCGCACGCAGCTCGGTCGAGCGCTCCTCCGGGGGGAACTTGTACGCCACCGCCCACCGGGGCGCCCGGGAGGTCGAGCCGAGGCGCTGCTGGAGCGCGAGGTCGTCGACCTTGACCACCACGCCGTCGATCTCGTAGTCGAGCCCGTGGCGATCGGCCTCCCATCGCCGGCAGAACTCGAGCACCTCCGGCACCCCGTGGACGACGCGGCGCTCCGGATTGACCGGAAAGCCCGCCCGGTCGAGCCACGCCATCGTCGCCGACTGGCTGGTCGCGAGCTCTTCGGGGACCGGCGCGGCAGGGCCCCTCCCGCGCCGGGGAGCGGCCGCGAGCTCGCCGACCTGGTAGGCCCAGAAGGAGAGTGCCCGCGACGCGGTGATACCGGGGTCCTTCTGGCGCAGCGAGCCCGCGGCGGAGTTGCGGGGGTTCACGAAGAGGCGTTCGCCGGCCTCCGCCTGCCGGCGGTTGAGCTCCTCGAAGGCGGAGACCGGCATGTAGACCTCCCCGCGCACCTCGATGACCGCGGGTGGAGTGCCGATCGCCGAATGGAGCCGCTCCGGAACGGCTGCGATGGTCGCGACGTTCGCGGTCACGTCCTCGCCGGTCTGCCCGTCGCCCCGGGTCGCCGCCTGCACGAAGGCCCCGTCGCGGTAGGTCAGGGAGATCGCGAGCCCGTCGATCTTGAGCTCGCAGACGTAGCCGGCGTCGGCGGGGATCTGCTTGACGAGGCGCGCGGCCCACGCGTCGACCTCCTCCGCGCTGAACGCGTTGTCGAGGCTCATCATGGGCACCGCGTGGGTCACCGGCGCGAAGAGCGCCGACGGCGCCGCGCCCACGGTCGTGCTCGCCGATCCCGGGACGACCAGGTCGGGATGGTCGGCCTCGAGGGAGCGCAGCTCGCGGACGAGCTCGTCGAACTCCGCATCGGAGATCTCGGGAGCGTCGTGCTGGTAGTACCGCTCGCTGTGGTGTGCGATCAGCCGCCGCAGCTCCTCGGCGCGTGCGACCGGATCGGAGCCGGCGTCGCCCGGTCCACGCCGTCTCGGGCTCAACGGGCGACCCCGGACCCGAGTACGAGGTCAGGGTCCCCGGGGTCGTAGCACGCGACCGTCTGGCCGTGCGCGACCCGTCGCTGAGGTCTGTCGAAGATCACCACCACCCCACCGGGTGCGTCCGGCCGAACGACCGCAGGGACCGCCGGGCCGTGGGCGCTGCACTGCGCGAGCACCGGCGCCTCGTCGCCGCGTTCGGCGAACGGCTCGCGGTGCACCCAGGTCACCTGGCCGAGCCTGACGGTCGGGCTCATCGCCGCTTCGGGCGTTCCGACGGCGACCCGCCGTCCGGGGACGTCGACGGCCGTCACGAACCGTCGCCTGCCGTCGCGGCCGTGCCCCATGCCCCGCCGCTGCCCGACCGTCACCAGCTCGACCGCCTCGACCGGTCCGAGGTCGGCGCCGCTCTCGTGGTCGACGAGCCGTCCCCCGTGGACCGGCATCCGCGACGAGAGGAAGCCCCGGCGCCCCTCGTCGGAGCGGATGAAGCAGACATCCTGGCTGTCGGGCTTCCCCGCGGTGCGCAGCCCCCGGCGGGCGGCCTCGTCGCGGACCTCCGCCTTGGTCATCGTGCCGACCGGCAGCAGCGTCCGGGCGAGCTCGTCCTGGCCGAGCATCGAGAGGACGTAGGACTGGTCCTTGGCCGCGTCCGCGCCGCGGCGCAGCTCGACCCGGCCGTCCGGGCGGTCGGACCGCCGGGCGTGATGGCCGGTGGCCACCGCGTCGAAGCCGAGCGACCGCGCGCGCTCGAGCAGCCGGCCGAACTTGATGTGGCGGTTGCACTCGATGCACGGATTGGGCGTCGTCCCCCCCGCGTGCCCTGCGACGTACGGCCCGACGACGTGCCGATCGAACTCGTCGGCGAAGTTGAAGACGTGATGGACGATGCCGAGCCGATCGGCGACCCGGCGCGCGTCCTCCACGTCGCCGACCGAGCAGCACCCCGAGTCGGAGGGACCGCCCCAGAGCTTGAGGGTCGCGCCCACCACACGATCGCGCCCCAACCGGTCGGCCGCGAGCGCGGCGGCCACCGAGGAGTCGACCCCGCCGGACATCGCCACGAGCACCCGCACCGGCTCAGTCTCGCAGGCGCCCGACCGCCTCCGGCACGACCGCGAGGGCGTGGTCGACGTCCTGCTCGCCGGAGGTCTCGCCGAGCGAGAAGCGGACCCCGCTCGAGGCCTCGGCGGGCGACAGCCCCATCGAGACCAGCACGTGGCTCGCCTCGACCGCGCCGCTCGTGCACGCGGCACCGGCGGAGACCGCCACGCCGAGCGAGTCGAGCAGCACGACCAGTGCTTCGGCCGAGACGCCGGCGAAGCGGAGGTGCAGCGAGCCGGCGACCTTGTCGGCGCGCGCGCCGGTCTCGACCGTGCCGCCGACCGCTGCGAGCAGGCCGTCGCCGAGCCGGGCGCGGAGCCGGCGGACCCGCTCGACCGTCGCGGCCCGTGCCGCGTCGCACGCCTCGAGGGCGGCGGCCATGCCGACCGCGCCGGCCACGTTCGTCGTCCCGCTCCGGCGTCCCCGCTCCTGGCCGCCGCCGTGGAGGAGCGGTTCGACCCGCCGGTCGCCGCGGACGAGCAGCGCGCCGACGCCCTTCGGCCCGCCGAACTTGTGCGCGCTGACCGACACCAGGTCGGCCCCCGCAGTCGCGTCGGCCACGTCCAGCCAGGGCACCGCCTGGACCGCGTCGGTGTGGAGGAGCGCCCGCGGCGACCGCCGGCGCACGATCTCCGCGATCGCACCGATCGGCTGGATGGTCCCGATCTCGTTGTTGACCGCCATCACCGAGACGAGGCCGACCGCATCGGTGCACGCCTCGGCCAGCCCGTCGAGGTCGACGACGCCGTCCTTGCCGGTCTGCACCTCGTGCAGGTCGAGACGGTTCCCGACGGCCAGTGCGCGGCACGTCTCGAGGACCGCGTGGTGCTCCATCGCGGTCGTGACCACGGCGGTCGGTCGCGGCCCGCCGGCGGCGGCCATGGCCTCCCATCCGCCCGCGATCGCGAGGTTGTCGGCCTCGGTGCCACCCGAGGTGAGTACCACCTCGCCGAAGTCCGCGCCGAGCAGGGCGGCGACCTGCTCGCGCGCGTCGTCGACGGCGCGCCGCGCGCGGCGTGCCTCTGCGTGGGCGCCCGAGGGATTGCCGAACGACCCGCACAGGTAGGGGAGCATGGCGGCGACCGCCTCGGCGCGCATCGGCGTCGTGGACGCGTGGTCGAGGTAGGCGCGCGGTCCGGTCACGCGACCCACACGGCCTTCACGTTGCAGAATTCGCGCAGGCCGGGCCCGGCGAGCTCGCGCCCGATGCCCGACGCCTTGATCCCCCCGAAGGGAAGCTGCGGGATCGAGGTGACCATGCCGTTCACGAAGACCTGGCCGGCCTGGAGCCCGGTGACGAAGGCCTGCTGCTCGTCGGGGTCGTTCGTCCACACGCTGGAACCGAGGCCGAACTCGGTGCCGTTGGCGACCGCGAGCGCCTCCTCCGACGAGTCGACGACGAAGACGAGCGCGACCGGACCGAAGACCTCCTCGCTCGCGACCCGCATCTGGTCGGTGATCCCGGTGAGCACGGTCGGGCGGTAGAAGGCGCCCGGTCGCTCGGGACCCGCGGGCCCGACCAGGCGCGACCCTCCGCAGCGCACCGTTGCGCCCTTCGCCCGAGCGTCGTCGACCAGTGAGGAGATCCGCTCGCAAGCCGCGTCGTCGACCAGCGGACCGACCTCGGTGGCCGGATCGAACGGGTCGCCCACGGTCAGGCCGTCCATCGCGGCGACGAACGCCTCGACGAATGCGTCCGCGACCTCGCGGTGGACGATGAACCGCTTGGCGGCGATGCACGACTGCCCGGCGTTCTGGACGCGCGCCTGCACGCCGACCTCGACGGCCCGCGCGACATCGGCCGACGGCAGCACGATGAAGGGGTCGGACCCGCCCAGCTCGAGGACGACCTTCTTTCCCACCGCCCCCGCCTCGGCCGCGACGGCACGTCCGGCGCCGACGCTCCCGGTCAGGGTCACCGCGGCCACCCGCCGGTCCGCGATGAGCGCGGGCACCCGGTCGGTCCCGACGAGCAGGGCCTGCAGCACCCCGTCCGGCGCGCCGGACCGGCGGAAGAGGTCCTCGAGGAGGAGCGCGCAACGCGGCACGCTCGGCGCGTGCTTGAGCAGGCCGACATTGCCGGCCATGACCGCCGGCGCCACGAACCGGACGACCTGCCAGAGCGGGAAGTTCCACGGCATGATCGCGAGCACGACGCCGAGGGGCTGGTAGGCGACGAGCCCCAGTGAGCCGTCGACCGCCACCCGCTCATCGGTGAGGAGCGCCTCGGCGTGCTCCGCGAACCAGCGGCACCCGTGCGCACACTTCGCGACCTCGCCCTTCGCCTGCGCGAACGGTTTGCCCATCTCGGTGGTGACCACCTGGGCGATCGACGGGAGCTCCCCCTCGAGGAGCTCGGCCACCGTCACCAACAGGCGGGCGCGCTCGGCGAAGGTGGTCCCGGCCCACGAGGCCGCCGCGGTGGCCGCGGTCTGCACACGTGACTCGACCGCGGCGTCGTCGTACGGCTCGAACGATTCGAGGAGCTCGCCGTTCGTCGGGTTGACGCTCGCGATCGGAGGACCTCCGTCGGCCGGATGCATGCCCTCAGTATCCCCCAGCCCGGCCCGCACCACGCGGGGAGAGCCGGTGCGGCCACCCCCCCGAGCCACGTGCGACGGACGTGCTCAGGAGAGCCCGAGCCGCTCCGCGACGAGGCCGCGCTGCACCTTGCCGGTCGCCGTCCGCGGCAGCTCGTCGGTGACTACGTACTGCTTCGGGCGCTTGTGGGGGGCAAGTCGACCAGCCGCGTGCCGCCGCGCGGCGTCGACCAGGTCGTCGCCGGCACGTCCTCGACTCCTCGGTACGAGGGCCGCGCAGACCCGCTGCCCCCACCTCTCGTCGGGGAGCCCGAAGACCGCGACATCGGCCACGCCGGCGACCTCACCGAGCACGCCCTCGACCTCGGCGGGGTAGACGTTCACCCCGCCGGTGATCACGAGATCGTCGCGCCGGCCGTCGAGGTAGAGGTACCCGTCCGGGTCGAGCCGGCCCAGGTCGCCGACCGTGAAGGCGCCGTCGCGCCACGCCGACGCGGTCTTCGCCTCGTCGCGCCAGTAGGTGAACCGGCCGAACGCAGGGGGCCGGCACCAGACCGTCCCGGTTGCGTCGACCTCGAGGGTGCGCCCGGCGCGGGCCCGGCCGACCGTCCCCGGATGGGCCGTCCACTCGTCCGGTCCGCAGACCGTGAACTGTCCCTCGGTCGAGCCGTAGAACTCCCACAGGACGCCGCGTCCCACCGCGTCCATCGCCGCGCGCTTGAGCGGGTCCGGGCACGGCGAACCGGCGTGCACGAGGAGGCGCAGGCCTTCGAGCAAGTCCGCGCGTCCGGACGACGCCTGCAGGAGCCGCGCGAGCGCGACCGGCGCGAGGAAGGCGGTCGTCGGCACCGGGCCGTGCCGGCCCTCGAGGACCTCGGCCGCGACGTCGGGGTCGAACCGGCTGAGGACGACGCACGTCCCGCCGCGCAGCAGGGTGCCCCCCGCGAACCGGATCGACACCGAGTGGTACATCGGCGAGCAGACCAGGTGGACGTCGTCGGGGCCGAAGCCCCAGAGATCGGCCTCGTCGACGAAGGCGGCCTCGGCGAGGTCGGCGGACCAGAGGCCGGACCACACGCCCTTCGCGCGGCCGGTGGTGCCGGACGTGTAGTGCATCGGGCGGGCGAGCGGGTAGGGCGCGAGCGGGATCGCCCGGCCGGAGTCGATCGCTTCGAGGGTCTCGTGGTCGAGGACGGCGAGGGCCGGGTCGGCGTCGGCCAGCAGCGCGTCCCGTTCGGCCTCGAGCAGGCCGGCGTGGAGCAGGACGGGCACGACGCCGCTCCGCAGCGCGCCGAGCACCGCGCAGAGCAGTGCGCCCGACGACGGGAGGCAGAACGCGACCCGATCGCCCGCGGTGAGCCCGGCGGCGGCGAAGGTCCCGGCGGCCCGGGCCTGGCGCGCCTCCGCGTCCGACGGGGTCACCACCTCGACGGTCGCCGCGGGCCCTCCTGTCCTCACGTCCGGCCGTCGGCCGGCGCGACGGTCCGGGGCGCGACCCCGGGCATCGGGCGTGCGGGCTCACCGGCCGTCTCCTCGGGCACCTCGGTCGGATCGCGCAGCTCGTCGAACGTGCGCGGTCGCAGGACCGCGAGCCCGACGACGACGCAGAGCAGGCCGAGCGCGCCGGCGACCGTGACCGCCTTCACGCCCAGGTGGTTGCCGAACCATCCCTGCAGGACCGCACCGATCGGGTAGACGATCCCGAGACCCATCATGTAGATGCTCAGCACGCGCCCGCGCACCTCGGACGGCGCGCGGAGCTGCACGACCGTGTTGAGCCCGGAGAGCACGCAGATGTAGCCCGCCCCGACGGCGACGAAGGCGACCGCCGCGGACCAGAGGGACGGGACGACCGCGTAGAGGACGAGGAGGAGCGGCAGCACGAAGAGCGCGGTCCGGAGCATCCGCACCCGGCCGAACCGCTCGGCCAGGGCCGGCAGCGCGACGGCGCCGGCCACCGCGCCCACGCCCTGTGCGGTCACCAGGACCGCGGTGCCCTCGACCACGCTCACCCCGCCGCGCTGGAGCGCGCCGGACATCGCGGGCACCAGGGCGATGAACGGCGAGGCGAACAGCGCGACCACCGCGATGAGCCCGATGGCGTCCCGGCAGCCCGGTTCGGTCCACGCGGCGCGCGCCCCGGCGACGAGGCGGGCCACGATCCCGGACCCACCGGCCGCCGGCGTCGGCTTCGGGAGGCGCACGAGGGACAGTGCCACCACGACCGCGCCGAACGACGCGGCGTTGATCCCGAAGACGACGGCGTCGTCGTGGGTGAGCATGGCGAGCCCGGCCAGCGCGGGACCGAGCACCCGCCCGAGGTTGAACTGCGCCGAGGAGAGCGAGACCGCGCCGAGCAGATCCTCGCGGGGAACCAGGTCGGGCACCATCGCCTGGTAGGCCGGAAAGCCGATCGCACCGGAGGCGCCGCCGAGGAAGGCGAGCACCACGAGCACGCCGGGCGGGTCGTGGCCGGTGGCCGCCAGTACGGCCAGCGTCGCCGCGAAGAGCATTTCGGCGACCGTCGTGACGATGAGCCAGCGGCGGCGGTCCAGCCGGTCCGCGAGGACGCCGCCGATCGGGGCGAGGAGACCGATGGGGATGAAGCCCGCCGCGGCGACCAGCCCGGTCCAGGCCACCTGCCCGGTCCGCACGTAGACGATCGCGCCGAGCACGACGGTCTGCATCCACGAGCCGACGTTCGAGACCAGCGCGGCCGACCAGATGAGGGCGAAATTGCGCGAGCGGAGCGGCCGCAGCGAGGCGAGTGCCACGCCGTCGAGGTTACCGACGCGACCGGCGGCCGGAGCCCGGGGCCCTCCGTCGCGGGGAGGACCTACCCCTTGCGCTTGACCCGGTAACGCGGCCGGAGGGCGAACCACCAGATGCTGACGATCGTGGCGAGCACGCCGAACGCGGCCGCGGGCTTGGCGACCTTGTGGGAGCGCTCCGGCATGGCGACGACGTTACCCGGCCGACACCGGGCACGTGGTCGAGTCGGCCACCTGTCCGACCGTCAGGTCCTCCGCCGGTCGAGGACGCGGGCGGCCACCGATCAGTCGTCGGTCGAGACGAAGACGTTCTTCACGTCGCTGTAGGACGCGAGGGCCTCGAGCCCGAGCTCGCGGCCGAAACCCGACTGCTTCATCCCGCCGAAGCTCGTCTGCACGCGCACCGAGCCGTTCGAGTTCACCGAGAGGTTGCCCGACTGGACGGCACGGGCCATGCGCAGCGCCCTGGCGACGTCCCGCGTCCAGATCGAACCTGACAGCCCGTAGGGGGTGTCGTTGGCGAGGCGCACGGCCTCCGCCTCGTCACCGAAGGGGATCACCGCGACGACCGGTCCGAAGATCTCCTCGCGTGCCATCCGCCACTCGACGCCTGCCGGCGCGACGACGGTGGGCGGGAACCAGAACCCGGACCCCTCGGGGACGGCCCCGGCGAACCGGGTCGGCACCGGGCCGCCGCCCGGCTCCCCCATCCCCTCGTCGAGGAACCCGGCGACCGTCGCGCGCTGCGACGCGGAGACGAGCGGGCCCATCCTCGTGGCCGGATCGGTCGGATCGCCGACCGTCCACGCGTCGACCGCGTCACCGAGGAGCGCGAGGAAGCGGTCGAAGACCGAGCGCTGGACGAGCAGCCGGCTGCGCGCGGAGCAGTCCTGGCCCGCGTTGGCGAAGACCCCGCCAGGCGTCGCGGCCGCCGCCCGCTCGAGGTCCGCGTCCTCGAAGACGATCGAGGGCGACTTGCCCCCGAGCTCGAGTGTGACCCGCTTGATGGTGCCCGACGCCCGGGCCATCACGTCGCGGCCGACCTCGGTCGAGCCGGTGAACGCCACCTTCGCGACGTCGGGGTGCTCGACGAGCCGGGTCCCGACCACCGACCCCTTGCCGGTCACGACCTGCAGCACGCCCTCGGGGATCCCTGCGGCGAGCGCGAGCTCCGCGAGTCGGAGCGCGGTGAGCGGGGTGATCTCGGCGGGCTTCACGATGATCGTGTCGGCCGCCGCGAGCGCCGGGCCGATCTTCCACGACGAGATGGCGATCGGGAAGTTCCACGGGACGATGGCCGCCACGACGCCGAGCGGCTCGTGGAAGGTCATGTCCACCCCACCGGCGACGGGCACGGTGGCACCGCGGTGCTTGTCGACCGCGCCCGTGTAGAAGTAGAGCACCTCCGCGACCATGCCCACCTCGTCGCGGCTCTCGCCGATGGGCTTGCCGACGTTGGCCGTCTCGAGCGCGGCGAGCTCCTCCCCGTGCTCCTCGACCTGCGCGGCGAACCGGCGCAGGAGCCGCGCCCGGTCGGCCGGCGCGACCGCCTGCCAGGCAGGGCCCGCGCGCAGTGCGCGGGCGACCGCCTCGTCGACCTCGACCGCGCCGAGGATCGGGACCTCGGCGATCGCCGTCTCGGTCGCCGGGTTGACGACGATGCTCGCATCGCTCATCGGCGTACCGTCCTCGGATCGATCCTCATCGCGACATCTCCTCGCGCTCGGACCGCACGCCCCGGGCGCGGGCCGCCTCCACGAGCCCGTCGAAGAGCCGGCGGTCGCCGGACTCCTCGGGATGCCACTGCACGCCGACCGCGAAGGACGCGTCCGGAACCTCGACGGCCTCGACGACGCCATCGTCGCTCGTCGCCGTCACGACCAGGCCGTCCCCGAGCGTCCCGATCGCCTGGTGGTGGCTGCATTGCACCTTGACCCGCCCGCCGAGCAGGCGGCGGACCGCGGAGCCCGCCACGGTGGTCACCCCGACCTCACCGAACGCGCCGAGCCGGGGCTGGTGGGCGGAGCCCCCCACCTGGTCCGGGAGCCACTGGACGAGGTCGCCCCCGAGGTGCACGTTGAGCACCTGCAGCCCCCGGCAGATCGCGAGCAGCGGAAGATCTGCCTCGAGCGCGCCCGCGACGAGCGCGAGCTCGAGCTCGTCGCGCCGCGGGTTGGTCCCGCCGCTGCGCGGATCGGGCTCGTCGCCGTAGCACCCTGCGTCGACGTCGCCGCCGCCGATGAGCACGAGGCCGTCGAGCGCCTGCAGCACGCGCCCGACCGCCTCCGCGCCGACGGCGCAGTCGGGCGCACCCTCCCCGGCCGGAGGCACGAGGAGCGGCTGCCCGCCTGCCGCGACCACGAGATCGAGGTAGGCGCCCGGGACCACCGCGGCGTCACGGTCCCACGACCACCACTGCGTGACCTGTCGGTACGTGGAGACCCCGATGAGCGGCGCGGGTCCGTCGGCAGCCATGCTCGCCAGTATTCCATCGAGTCCGCAGCGCCCCGGTACGGTGTGGCGCGACCGCCGGCCCGCGCCGCCGTGCGGTTCCGGCGACGGATCGATCGGAGGTGCCATGGGACGGCTCGACGGGAAGGTGGCGGTCATCACGGGAGCCGGCAGCGGCATCGGCCGCGTCGCCGCCGCCCTCTTCGCGTCCGAGGGAGCGCAGGTCGTCGTCGCCGACGTCGTCGCCGCCGATGCCGAGTCCGCGGTCGCCGAGATCGAGGCGACCGGCGCCGCCGCGACCGCGGTCGTCGTCGACGTCGCCGACGAGGGGCAGGTCGCGGGCATGATCGCCGCGGCGGTCGACACCTACGGTGGGCTGCACGTCCTCTTCAACAACGCGGGGATCTTCCCTGACGACGACGGCGGGGTCCTCGACACGCCCCCGTCGACCTGGCAGAAGGTGATGGACGTGAACCTGAAGGGCGTCTGGCTCGGCTGCCGTGCCGCCGTTCCCGCGATGTTGCAGTCGGGCGGCGGCTCGATCGTCAACGTCGCCTCGTTCGTCGCGCTGATGGGTGCGGCCACCGCGCAGGTCGCGTACACCGCCTCCAAGGGCGGCGTGCTCGCGTTCACCCGCGAGCTCGCGGTCGAGTACGCGCGCCGTGGGATCCGGGCGAACTCGATCTGCCCGGGGCCGATCGAGACGCCGCTCCTCGCCGAGCTGCTCGCCGACCCCGCGCGCCGCGAGCGGCGCCTCGTGCACATCCCGATCGGCCGGTTCGGCAGGCCGGAGGAGATCGCCAGGGCCGCGCTCTTCCTCGCGTCCGACGAGGCGTCCTTCGTGACGGGCTCGGCGCTCGTCGTGGACGGCGGGATCACCGCGGCCTACGTGACGCCCGAGTAGCGCCCGACCAGGTCGTCGTGCGGCGCGATCGGCTGGACGGGCGGTCGGCCCTGCGCCAGAGTGCAACCATGCTGACCTTCGAGACCCTTCCCCACCACATCCAGTCGGGCGACATCCACACGGTCATCGTGGCCTTCCCCGACCTGCAGGGTCGCCCGGTCGGGAAGCGGGTCACGGGTCCGTTCTTCCTCGAGCACGTCATGGATCACGGCATCGAGGCCTGCGACTACCTCCTCGCGTGCGACGTCGACATGGACCCGCTGCCGGGCTACCAGTTCGCGACGTGGGAGACGGGGTACGGCGACCTCAACGCGGTCATCGACCCGCACACCGTGCGCACGGTGCCCTGGCTGCCGGGCAACGCGCTCGTCCTCTGCGACCTGCTGACCCTCGACGGCCGGCCGGTCGAGGTCTCCCCTCGCCGCATCCTCCGGCGCCAGCTCGAGCGCGCGGCCGAGCGCGGACTCGACGTCAAGTGCGCGACCGAGCTCGAGTTCTACCTCTTCCTCGACTCGTTCGAGGAGGCTGCCGGCAAACGCTGGCAGGATCTCGTCCCGCACGCCGGCTCGATCGAGGACTACCAGCTGCTCCAGACCTCGCGCGAGGAGTACATCATCGGCCGCATCCGGAACCAGATGATCGAGGCGGGCATCCCGATCGAGTTCTCGAAGGGCGAGGCGGGCGTCGGCCAGCACGAGATCAACGTGACCTACTCGGACGCCCTCGAAGTCGCCGACCGGCACCTCGTCTTCAAGAACGGCGTGAAGGAGATCGCCTCCTCGCACGGGCGCGCGGCGACCTTCATGGCCAAGTGGACGATGCGCGACGCGGGCTCGTCCTGCCACATCCACAGCAGCCTGTGGGACGCGGCCAGTGGCGCTCCCCTGATGGCCCCCGACGACGGGGCGACCAGCGCCTCGGGTTTCTCGCCGACCGGCGAGCGGTACCTGGCCGGCCAGCTCCACGCCGCACAACAGCTCGCCTGGTGCTTCGCCCCCTACGTGAACTCCTACCGCCGCTACGTCCCCGACTCGTGGGCCCCGACGGCGGTGGTCTGGGGCGAGGACAACCGGACCTGCGGATTCCGCGCCGTCGGCGACGGCGCGTCACGGCGCGTCGAGAGCCGCATCCCCGGTGCCGACGTCAACCCGTACATCGCGCTGGCCGCGGCCATCGCGGCCGGCCTGTGGGGGATCGACCACGAGCTCGAGCTCGAGCCGGCGTTCACCGGCAACGGGTACCAGGCACCCGACGTCCCGCGCATCCCCTCGACGCTCGCCGAGGCGATCGACCGATTCGAGTCGAGCGAGGTCGCCGCCGAGGCGTTCGGCCCCGAGGTCCACCACCATCTCCTCAACACCGCGCGGCAAGAGTGGGCGAAGGCGAACCTGGTGGTCACCGACTGGGAGCTGGCGCGCAATTTCGAGCGGATCTGATCCCCGGCGACCGGTGCCCGCGGCGCCCGCAGCTCGACCGGCGTCCTTGACGGCCGCACGGGACCCTGCCAGCATGGGTGGCGTGTACGCACCAGTGACCGCGGGCCTCCTCCTTACCTGACGGCGAGCGCCACATCGCGCTCGCCCGCAACCTCCTGTGCCGTTCCGGCCAGGGGGTTTTTTCTTTGCCGCACGAGCGGCGGGAAGGCAGGGCGGGGACCGACCACGGGACCGACTGCACCGACGACCACGCGTGAACCAAGGGAGCAACGAGGTGAGCACCGACCACGAGATCCGAACCGATGCCGAGGCGACGGGACGGCACCACAGGCTCGACCTGCCCTGCGACGTCTCCCCCATGCCGTTCCACCTCTACAGGCCGACCCTCCCGCTGGTCCTCCACGATCGGACCTGGCCCGACCGGCAGTGCGGCCGCGCCCCCCAGTGGGCCAGCGTCGACCTACGCGACGGGAACCAGGCACTGGTCGACCCGATGGACTCCGAGCGCAAGCGTTCGCTCTTCCGGACGCTCGCGGAGATCGGGTTCAAGGAGATCGAGGTGGGCTTCCCGTCGGCCTCCCAGACCGACTTCGACTTCCAGCGGGCGATCATCGAGGAGGGGCTGATCCCCGACGACGTCTCGATCCAGGTCCTCGTGCAGTGTCGCGAGGAGCTCATCGAGCGGACGTTCGAGTCGCTGACCGGCGCACGGCAGGCGATCGTCCACTTCTACAACTCGACGTCGGAGCTCCAGCGGCGGGTGGTCTTCGGGCTCGACCGAGCGGGCATCGTCGAGATCGCGGTCAACGCCGCACGCCTTTGCAAGAAGTTCGAGGCGACGCTGCCCGACACCGAGATCCGGTACGAGTACTCGCCCGAGAGCTTCACCGGCACCGAGCCGGAGTTCGCGGTCGAGATCTGCGAGGCGGTGATGGCGGTGATCGAGCCGACGCCCGACCGCCCGATCATCATCAACCTGCCCAACACGGTCGAGATGTACGGACCGAACGTCTACGCCGACGTCATCGAGTGGTTCGGCAGGACCGTGCGCGACCGCGACTCGATCATCCTGAGCGTCCACCCGCACAACGACCGTGGCACCGCGGTGGCCGCTGCCGAGCTGGCGGTCCTCGCCGGCGCGGACCGGGTCGAGGGCACGCTCTTCGGGAACGGTGAGCGGACCGGCAACGTCGACGTGGTGACCCTCGCGATGAACCTCTTCTCGCAGGGCGTCGACCCGGTCCTCGACTTCAGCGACATCAACAAGGTGCGCCGGGTGGCCGAGCACGCCACCCGGCTGCCGGTCCACCCGCGCCACCCCTACGCGGGCGACCTCGTCTACACCGCCTTCTCCGGCTCGCACCAGGACGCGATCAAGAAGGGCATCGCGGCGATCGGGGAGGACTACGAGCGCTGGGAGGTGCCCTACCTGCCGATCGACCCGAGCCACACCGGCCGCACCTACGAGGCGATCATCCAGGTCAACAGCCAGTCGGGCAAGGGCGGCGTGGCCTACGTGATGGACACCGAGCACGGCCTCGACCTCCCGCGCCGGCTGCAGATCGAGTTCTCCAAGCACGTCCAGGCCGTGACCGAGGACAGTGGGACGGTCATCCAGCCCGGCGAGATGTGGGACGTCTTCTCGAAGACGTACCTCCCCGAGGACGCTGGCCTGCGGCTGCTCGGGAGCGAGGTGACCACGGGCGGCCGCCGGACCACGGTGACCGCCCAGCTGCTCGTCGACGGCGAGCCACGCACGATCATGGGCACCGGCAACGGACCGATCGACGCGCTCACCGACGCGCTCCACACCGACCTCGGCATCGCGCTCGAGGTCAAGGACTACAGCGAGCACGCGCTCACCGCCGGCAGCGGCGCGTCCGCCGTGGCCTACGTGGAGGCCCAGGGCGCGGACGGTGCGACCTGGTGGGGCGTCGGCATGGACTCGAGCATCCTCGACGCCTCGCTCCATGCCGTGGTGAGCGCGGCGAGCCGGCTCCACGAGCGACGATCTGCTTCCTGAACGAGGAACGCATCGACCGACGTCCGCGGCCACCGACCGCGCATCGAACGGTGCGGTGCTCGGACCGGGTCAGAACCGGTTGAGCCGCTTGTAGATGCCCTTCGTCTGCTTGTAGAGCGCGACGAACTCCTCGAAGAGCTCGCCGTAGACCGCGGCGGTCGAGGGGTCCGGACGGTAGGTCGCCGCGACCTCGACCATCGAGGGGATCTCCTCCACCTCGATCCTCCCGAGCGCGAGCAGGGTGATCAGCGCGGCGCCCCGCACGTTTGCGAGCACCGGATCGGCGATCTGGCGGATCTCGCGTCCGAGCACGTCCGCGTGGATGCGGCACCAGGGCGCGGAGTTGGCGCCGCCGCCGATGAACGCGAGCGGGTCGAGGCGCATCCCGGCGAAGCGCTCGACCGCTTCGAGCAACCAGCGCGAGTTGAAGGCGACCCCCTCGTACACGGCGCGGATCATCTGCTCCCGTGTGGTCGTGAGGGAGAGATTGTGGAAGCCGCCGCGGACGGTGTGGTCGTCCACCGGCGAGCGCTCGCCGTTGAGCCACGGGGTGAAGAGGATCCGGCCCGCACCGGGAGGGACCGAGTCCGCGATCGCGTCCATCGATGCGAAGTCCGCCGCGAGTCCGAGGTTGTCGCGCAGGAAGGTGAGGCACGCGCCGGCCGTCTCGTGCTCGTCGACGATCACGTACTTGCCGGCCAGCGCCGCGGGGATGGAGGCGACGTTGCTGGTCGGCGCGGTCTTCTTGAAGGGCACGTGGCCCGAGATCCACGACGAGGTGCCGATGTAGAGGTGTGCCGCGAAGTCGGCGACCGCGCCCGAGCCGAACACGGCGGAGTGGACGTCGCCGGAGCCGGCGGCGACCGGCACGCCGGCCGGCATGCCGAGAGCCTCGGCCGCACCGGCGGTGAGCTCGCCGATGAGCGACCCGGAGGGCACCAGCTCGGGGAGCTTCGCCCGCTCCATCCCGGTGATCTCGAGGAGCCGCTCGTCGTAGGCGACGCGGTCGATCGCACGGTTGTCGGTGATCCAGTGCGCGGCGATCGAGTCGAACGACGCGCAGGTCCGTCCGGTCAGCCGGAGGTTCAGGTAGTCCACCGGCTCGAGGAAGGTGCGCGTCGTCCGGTAGACGTCGGGGTGCTCGTCCCGGATGTAGAGGATGTGGGCCACGGGGTCCTTGCCGGACAGCCCCGGCGCACCGCCGGTCACCTGCACCCAACGGAGCAGCTTGCGCGGGTCGTAGCCGATCACGTTGACCGGACCGCCGGCGACCCGCCGGATCGCCCGGTTCCCCCGCGAGTCCATCCAGATGATCGCCTGCATCCGGGGCTCGCCGTCCTCGCCGACCGCGACCGTGCCCGACCACTGCGAGGTGCACCCGACCCCGACCAGCCGTTCGGGCGGGACACCGGCTGCGCCGAGCGCGCGGCGCGACGCCGCGCAGATCGCCGACCACCATTCGCCGGGGTCCTGCTCCGCACCACCGCCCTCGAAGAGGTGGAGCGCCACGGGCTCCGACGCGTGCGCGACGATCGCGCCCCTGGCCGAGACCACCGCGACCTTCGGTCCACCGGTGCCGAGGTCCACGGCGAGGACGCAGTCGGCACCGCCGCTGCGCCCGCTCACCTGTCCACCGGCCCTCCGCACCTCACGCCTTCGCCACCCAGGCGGTCGCCTCGCGGGCGGTCGCGCCGTCGTCGAGCGCGATCGTCGTGCCCGTCGGCGAGTCCGGCGGCGGCGTCGTGGCGATCGAGCGGGCGAGGACCTCCCGTGCGATGAGGTCGAAGAGCGGCGCGAGATCGTCGAGGCCGACAAGGGTGAGGTCGATCCAGTCCGACACCTCGAGACCGCTCGACTTGCGCAGATCCTGCACGTTGCGGATCACCTCCCGGGCGAGCCCGCGCCGACGGAGGTCCTCGTCGAGCGCGAGATCGAGCGCCACCATCTCGGCGCCGTCCCGCGAGACGGCGTACCCGGCCTGTGCGCGCACCCGCAGCTCGACGTCGTCCGGGCCGAGCTCGACCGGCCCGTCCTCGAGCTCGACGACGACCGGTCTCCCGTCGGCGAGCGCCGTCGCCGCATCGGCGCCGTCGACCGTGCCCATCGCCGCGCGCAGCAGCTGGACCCGCGCGCCGAGGCGCGGGCCGAGCACCTTGTAGTTGGGGACCAGCTCGTAGGCGAGGACGTCCCCGACCTCGTCGAGCAGCTCGACGCGGTCGACGTTGAGCTCGTCCTCGACGACGCCGGCCGGTGGTACCGCCCCGCCGGCGGGGACGTAGACGAGCGCGCGGGCGAGCGGCTGGCGAACCTTGACACCGGCCTCCGAGCGGGCGGCCCGTCCGAGCGACGAGAGGCGTCGGGCGAGCGCCATCCCCTCGTCGAGTGCCGGATCGAGCGCCGCGGTGTCGAACTGCGGCCAGTCGGCGAGGTGCACCGACGCGTCGGGGTCCGCGCCGGTCAGCTCGCGCCACATCCGGTCGGCCAGGAACGGGCAGAACGGCGCGAGCAGCATCGCGACGGTCACGAGCACCTCGTAGAGGGTCGCCTGCGCACCGAGGGAGTCGGCGGGATCGGCGTCCGGGTCGGTCCGCCAGAAGCGGCGCCGGCTGCGGCGCACGTACCAGTTCGAGGCGTCGTCGATGAGTGCGGCGATCGCCGCGGCCGCCGGGTACGGCTCGTAGCCGTCGAGCGAATCGGTGACCGCCTGCACGGTGGCGTGCAGGCGCGAACGCATCCACCGGTCGAGCTCGGCGCGCGATGCGGGTCCCGGGACGGCGGGGTCGGACGGTTCGAACCCGTTGAGCGAGGCGTAGGTGGTGAAGAACGACCACGTGTTCCACAGCGTGAGGAGCTCGTCCCGGAGGGCCGCGTCGATGACCTCGAAGCTCACCCGGGTCGGCGTCCACGGCGAGCCCTGCGAGAACATCCACCAGCGGAGCGGGTCCGCGCCACGGGTGGTCAGGATCTCCCACGGGTCGATCACGTTGCCGATGCTCTTGGACATCTTCCGCCCGTCCGCGTCGACGATGTGGCCGAGGCAGAGCACGTTGCGGTACGGGGTCTGGCCGCGCACGAGCGTGTTGACCGCGAGCAGCGAGTAGAACCAGCCGCGGGTCTGGTCGATCGCCTCGCAGATGAAGTCGGCGGGGAAGACGAACCGCCGGTCGGACCCTTCGGCGAGGGGGTAGCCCCACTGGGCCGAGGGCATCGAGCCGGAGTCGAACCACGCGTCGATCACCGGCTCGACGCGTCGCATCGGCGGGCGGACGCCGTCTGTGCCCGCGTCGCACTCGTCGCACGCCACGGTCACCTCGTCGATGTCCGGGCGGTGCGGATCGACACCGGTCACGTCGCGCCCGGCGAGCGCCGAGAGCTCGGCGAGCGAGCCCACACAGCGCAGGTGCCCCTCCCCGCACCGCCAGATCGGCAGCGGCGTGCCCCAGAACCGGTCGCGGGAGAGCGCCCAGTCGACGTTGTTGGCGAGCCACTCGCCCATCCGGCCGTCGCGGATGTGCTCGGGATGCCAGCCGATCGTGCGGTTCTGCGCGACCAGGTCGTCCTTCCGCGCCGAGGTCCGGATGTACCAGCTCGGCTTCCCCCAGTAGACGAGCGGCGTCCCGCACCGCCAACAGTGGGGGTACGAGTGGACGTGGGGCTCGCGTCGCAGCAGCCGGCCCGCCGCCTCGAGCCGGTCGTTCACCTCGTGGTTCGTCTCGCGCACCGGTCGGCCCGCGAGCCAGGCGACCGCGTCGGTGAACCGGCCGTCCGGACCGACCGGGTTGAGGGTCGGCAGTCCGGTCTCGCGACCCACCTGCCGGTCGATCTCGCCGAAGGCCGGCGCGAGGTGCACGACGCCGGTGCCCTCGTCGGCCTCGACGAACTCGCCGGCGACCACCCGCCACCCGATCCGGTCCGGCTCCCCCGGCCCCGGCGGTGGCTCGAGGTCGTCGAACGGTCGCTCGTAGCCGATCCCGACCAGGTCGGTCCCGCGCACGGTCGCCGTCACGACCGCGTCCTCGCCGAAGACCGCCGGCACGAGGTCGGCCGCGACGATGGCGTCGCCGACCACGCGCGTACGACGAGATCGGGCCCGACCGCCGCGCCCGTGTTGGAGAGCAGCGTCCACGGCGTCGTCGTCCAGGCCACGAGCGAGAGGCCGGTCAGGGACTCGACCCCGAACGCCGCTCGGAGGCGTGCGGCGGCCTCGCCCCCGTCGCGCAGCGGGAAGCGCACGTAGGCCGACTCGTCCTCCACGTCGCGGTAGACGTCGGGCTGGCCGAGCTCGTGGCTGCTCAGCGCGGTCTCGCAGCGCGGGCAGTACGGGACGACCTTGAGGTCCTCGTAGAGCAGACCCTGGTCCCAGAGGCTCTTGAGGTTCCACCAGACGGCCTCCACGTACTCGGGCGAGAAGGTCCAGTAGGCGTCGTCGATGTCGATCCAGTAGCCGATCCGCTCGGTCAGGGTCCGCCAGTCGTCGACGTAGTTGCGCACCGACTCGCGGCAGAGGCGCGTGAACTCGGCGATCCCCACCTCGTGCTCGATCTGGCGCTTGGCCGACAGGCCGAGCTGCTTCTCGACCTCGACCTCGACCGGCAGCCCGTGGGTGTCCCACCCGGCCCTCCGGGGCACGGCGAAGCCGCGCATGGTGCGGTACCGGCAGAAGAGGTCCTTGTAGACGCGCGCCCACACGTGGTGGAGCCCGGGGCGGCCGTTGGCGGTCGGCGGTCCCTCGTAGAAGACCCAGGCCGGTGCGCCGTGGCGCAGCTCGACCGATCGCTCGAAGACCCGGTGCTCCTGCCAGCGGGCCAGTTCCTCGGCCTCGAGGGCGACGAAGTCGGCGTCGGCCGGAACCGGGCGGAACACGCGGGGACCTCCTCGCTCTCGGGACACGTCGGGTGCGGAGCCCGGACGGGCAGGGCGGACCAGATACTACGGGCGCACCCGGGCCACAATTGCAGCGATGCCCGAGCTCCCCGAGGTCCAGGCGCTGAGCGACGCGCTCGCGACGCGGACCGCCGGGCACCGCATCGAGCGCTGCGAGCTCGCCTCGTTCTCCGCCCTCAAGACGGTCGACCCCCCGCTCGAGGAGCTCGCCGGCCGCACGTGCACCGGTTCGACCCGTCGCGGCAAGTACGTCTGCCTCGACGCGTCGGGCCTCTGGCTCGTCGTCCACCTCGCACGCGCGGGCTGGATCCGATGGTCCGACCGTCTGCCCGCGGGCAGGGGCGCGCCGGGCCGCGGGCCGCTCGCGCTCCGAGTGCGGCTCTCGGGCGGCGCGGGGTTCGACGTGACCGAGATGGGCACCGAGAAGCGCGTGGCGCTCTGGGTGGTCCGGACCCCGGACGAGGTCCCGGCGGTCGCGGCGCTCGGCGTCGATCCGCTCGATCCCGCCTTCACCGCCGAGGTGCTCGCCGAACGGCTCGCCGGCGTCCGCGCCACCGTGAAGGTCGCGCTCACCGACCAGCGTGTGCTCGCAGGGGTGGGGAACGCGTACTCCGACGAGGCGCTCCACCGGGCGCGCCTCTCCCCCTTCGCGCGGACTGCGACGCTCGACGACGACGCCGTGGTCCGCCTCCACGACGCCCTCGTCGCGGTGCTGTCCGAGGCCGTCGACCGCGCCGCGGCGTTCGAACCGGCCGAGCTCAAGGGCGACAAGCACCGCTCGATGCAGGTCCACGGGCGCACCGGCGAGCGCTGCCCCGACTGCGGAGACACGGTCCGGGAGGTCAGCTACGCGACCTCGTCCCTGCAGTACTGCCCGACCTGTCAGACAGGTGGCAAGGTGCTGGCCGACCGCCGGCTCTCGCGACTGCTCAAGTAGTCGCAACGGGCTCCTGTCCCCCTTCCTTCGGGGACCACGCCTCCATCGGAGACAATGGTCCGGTGCGCGACCGATTCGTCCTCGAGGGCCGCTTCGTCCGGCTCCTCCCGCTCGAGCCCGACCACCTCGAGCCGCTCCTCGCCGTGGCGACCGCGGACCGCTCGACGTTCGCCTATACGCCGGTGCCATGGGACGAGACGACCATGCGCGCCTACCTCGACCGGGCCCTCGAGCGCCGCGACGCCGGCGACCAGGAGCCCTTCGCGACGTGGTCGCATGCGGCAGGGCGCATCGTCGGGACCACCCGCTTCTACGACCTCGCTCCGTGGGACTGGACGGGGCTCTTCCCGGGATCCGAGTGGCACCGGCGCGGCGACGCCCCCGACGTCGCGAGCATCGGGTACACGTGGCTCGATCCGGCGGTGCAGCGGTCCGCGGTCAACACCGAGGCGAAGGTGCTCATGATCGACCACGCCTTCGAGGCGTGGAAGGTGCGAGCGGTCCGGCTCCAGACCGATGCGCGCAACGAGCGGTCGCGGGCGGCGATCGCGCGGCTCGGCTGCACCCTCGACGGCGTGATCCGCGCGGAGCGGCCCGCGGCCGACGGCTCGGTGCGCGACTCGGCCGTCTTCTCCCTGCTTGCCGACGAGTGGCCCGCCCACCGCCGGCGCCTGCTCGAGCGCCTCGCCTCCTGACGCCCCGACGCCCACCGCCCCCGATCCGGGTTGCGCTCCGCGGGTCGTGCGATTTACTCTAGTATTCCTACATAGTTGATATGTCTATAGGCTCTGGTGATCGGAAGACCACCGGCCCGCCGACCGACACCGACAGCGCTCACCGACCGGAGGAGCACCATGGCACCGTCGTCCCGCCGTCTTGCGCGGCCCGTCCGGCTCGCGGCCCTCGTCGCGGTCCTCTCGACCACCGTGCTCGCCGCGGCCTGCAGCACGAGCTCGGGCGGCTCGACGCCGACCACCGCCTCGGGTGGCGGCTCCACCACCACCGGCGGACCGGTCACCCTCCGCCTCGGCTACCTCACCAACCTCACCCACGCCGCTCCCCTGGTCGGCCTGGCTCAGGGCATGTACGCCAAGGACATCGGGAGCAACGTCACCCTGCAGACCTCGACGTACAACGCCGGCCCGGCCGAGGTGACCGCGCTGCTGGCGGGCTCGCTCGACGCGGCCTACATGGGCCCGAACTCGGCGATCACCGCGTACTCGCAGGGCAAGGGGTCGATCCGCATCATTTCGGGCGCGACCTCCGGCGGGGCAGCCCTGGTGGTCGCACCGTCGATCACGCAGCCCTCGCGGCTCAAGGGCACGACCATCGCGACACCGCAGCTCGGCAACACCCAGGACGTCGCACTGCGCACCTGGCTGCGCAAGCAGGGCCTCACCTTCCCCGGGCCGAACGGCGGCGGCGGCGAGGTGACCATCCTCCCCGAGGACAACGCCACGACCCTCGCGTCCTTCGAGGCCGGCTCGATCGCCGGCGCCTGGGTCCCCGAGCCGTGGGTCACCCGGATGGTCACCGAGGGCCACGGCCACGTGCTCGTGAACGAGCGGACCCAGTGGCCCGGCGGGCGGTTCTCGACGACGCTGCTCGTGGTCACCACCTCCTTCCTCGCTGCACACCTCCCGGTCGTGACCGACCTGCTGAAGGCCCAGCTCGCCATCACGGCGTACCTCGACGCCTCTCCTGCCCAGGCGGCGACCGTCGCCAACACGGAGCTCGCCACCCTGACCGGCAAGCCGCTCAAGGCGACCGAGCTCACCGCGGCCTGGTCGGACATGACCTTCACCAACGACCCGATCGCCTCGTCGATCGTGACGGATCTCGCCCACGCGAAGGCCGCCGGCCTCCCGACGTCGGACATCGCGGGGATCTTCGACGTCGGCCCGCTCAACCAGCTCCTGGCCGCGGCCGGCAAGGCCAAGGTGTCCGCGCCATGACCGCGCCGGCCGCGACGCTCACGCGGCGGGTCGACGCGCGCGCACCGGCCGTGACCCTCAGCGGCGTCACCAAGCGCCACGGTGACCCGGCGACCGGCGTGGTGGCGCTCGCCGATGTGAGCCTCGACGTCGCACCCGGCGAGTTCGTCTGCCTGGTAGGCGCGTCCGGGTGCGGCAAGACGACGCTCCTCAACCTCGTGGCCGGCCTCGACCGCCCGACCGCGGGCTCCCTCGCGGTGGGCACGACCGCCCCGACGACCAACGGGCAGGCCACCGGGCGCGCCGGCCACCCCTCGTCGCCCGCGACACCGACCGCGATGCTCTTCCAGGACTCGGCGCTCTTCCCCTGGCTGAGCGTCGCGGCGAACGTCGAGCTCCCGCTCCGCCTGCACGGCGTGGGCACGGCGGAACGCCGGTCTGTCGCGGCCGACCTCCTCGAGCGCGTCCACCTCGGCGGATTCGGGGCGAAGCGGCCGCACGACCTCTCCGGCGGGATGCGCCAGCGGGCCGCGCTCGCCCGCGCCCTCGCCCAGGACGCGGGGCTCCTGCTCATGGACGAGCCCTTCGGCGCGCTCGACGCGATCACCCGCGACCTCCTCCACGACGAGCTCGAGTCGCTCTGGCTCGACCGGGGCTTCACCGTGCTCTTCGTGACCCACAACGTGCGCGAAGCGGCCCGGCTCGGCGACCGGATCGTGCTGCTCACCAGCCGGCCTGGCCGGGTCGCCGCCGTCTTCCCGGTCGCGCTCGAGCGCCCGCGCCGCATCGACTCGCCCGAGATCGCGACCCTCGCGGCCGCGGTCACCGACCAGCTGCGCTCGGAGGTGGGCCGCCATGGCCGCTGACGCCGGCGCCGGTCCCGGTGGCTCGGCCGTCGCGACCGCGCCCACGCTCGACCAGGCGCTCGCCGGCCTCGACGCGCTCGAGGGCCCTGCTGGCCCGTCCCGCGACCGCCGCTCCCGGCGCCTCTGGCGGGCGACCTGGCCGAAGCTGGTCGCGCTCGCCCTCATCCTCACCGTTTGGCAGCTCGCGGTCGGGGCGCACTGGCGGCCGTACATCCTCCAGTCGCCGAGCACGGTCGCCCGCGAGCTCCGGCACCTGCTCGGCACCGCCGACTTCTGGCAGTCGTGCTGGGTCACCGCGCAGCAGGCCGTGCTCGGCTACGCGCTCGTCGTCCTCGTCGGGGGCGTCGTCGGCACCGCGGTCGCGCGCGGTCGCGGTTCTCCGCGCCGGGATCGGCTCGCTCATCACGGGCATGCAGACCATGCCGTCGGTCCTCTGGTACCCGCTCGGGTACATGGTCTTCGGCCAGAACTGGAAGGCCATCATCCTCATGATGGTGCTCGGCGCGGCACCGTCGGTGGCCAATGGCTTCATCAGCGGGATCGACCAGGTGCCGCCCGGACTGCTCCGCGCGGGACGGATCCTCGGCGCCAGGGGCGTCGCCCTCGAGCGCCACGTCGTGCTGCCGGCGGCGTTCCCGAGCATCCTCGGCGGACTCAAGCAGGGCTGGGCGTTCGCCTGGCACGCGCTCATGGCGGGCGAGTTCCTCATCCTCGTCAACCCGCTGAGCCTCGGCGGCCGCACGGTCAACGCGCTCACCCAGGCCGACTACGCGACCGTCGTCGCACTCATGATCGTCATCGTCTGCGTCGGCATCGCCGTCGACGTCGCGTTCACCACGGTCGACCGGTCGGTCCGCCAGCGCTACGGCCTGGTCGACGCCGCAGCCTGAGCCTCCTCCGCCACGGCGCGACCTCTGACAGAATCAGGGCCGTGTACATCTCGGCCAAGGTCGACTATGCGGTGCGCGCGCTCTGCACGCTCGCTGACGCGGACGAGCGCCCGGTGACGGCCGAGGCGCTGGCGACCGCGCAGGGCCTGCCGCCCAAGTTCCTCGAGAGCATCCTCAACGACATGCGGCGCGCCGGACTGCTGACCAGCCAGCGCGGCGCCGAAGGCGGCTACCGCCTGTCGCGGCCGGCCGACGACATCACCGTGGCCGACGTGATCCGGCCCCTCGACGGCCCGCTCGCCGAGGTGCGCGGGCTGCGCCCCGAGTCGGCGACGTACGAGGGCTCCGCCGAGCACCTGCAGACGGTCTGGGTCGCGGTCCGGGCGAGCCTCCGCACCGTCCTCGACCGCGTGACCATCGCCGACATCACGTCGGGCCGCCTCCCGAAGTCGGTGGAGAAGCTCACCACCGAGCCGGGGGCCTGGGAGTCCCGCTGACCGCGGCCCGGGCGGGCCCCGGGCGATCGACCGGTGTCCGTGGTCCCCTACGCTTCCCTCAATGGACGCCCCCCTCGACGAAGACGTCGGCGGCACGCTGACGGGCGAACGGGCCGAGTCGTTCACGGCGACGGGCCCCGCGTCGGCGGTCCACGGGCCCGAGGTCTCCGAGCCGCCCGACGCAGGAGCCGGCGACCGGACTGCGCCGCTCGGACACCCTCGTCCTCGTCATCGTCTGCCTCGCGCAGTTCATGGTCGTGCTCGACATCTCGATCGTGAACGTCGCGCTCCCGTCGATCCAGAAGGACCTGCACTTCACCGCCGCGAACCTCCAGTGGGTGGTCACCGCCTATGCGCTGACCTTCGGCGGCCTGCTGCTCCTCGGCGGCCGGCTCGCCGACCTCTTCGGCCGTCGGCGCATCTTCCTCACGGGGCTCGCCCTCTTCACGGGCGCGAGCCTCCTCGGCGGGTTCGCGGGCAACCAGGGGACCCTCATCGCGGCGCGGGCGCTGCAGGGCGCGGGCGCCGCCGTGCTCTCGCCGGCCACCCTCACGATCCTGACCGTGACCTTCACCGACCAGCGCGCACGTGCCAAGGCCTTCGGCGTCTGGAGCGCGGTCGCGGCGGGCGGCGGCGCGGCCGGCGCGCTGGCCGGCGGGATCCTCACCCAGTACCTCTCGTGGCGGTGGATCCTCTTCGTGAACGTGCCGATCGGCGTGGTCCTCTTCGTCTTCGCGCGCCTGGTGCTGACCGAGTCGAAGGCCGAGGGCCCGCGGTCCCGGCTGGACGTCGCCGGCTCGGTCACCGTCACCGCCGGACTCCTCGCGCTCGTCTACGCGATCGTCCACACCGACCAGGTCTCCTGGGGGTCCGCGTCGACGATCGGGTGGTTGGCGTTGGCCGCCGTCCTCCTCGGGGCATTCGTGCTCATCGAGGCGAGGATCGCGACCCACCCGCTCGTCCCGCTCCGTCTGTTCCACTCCCGGGCGCTGACCGGTGCCAACCTCGTCATGTTCTGCTTCGGCGCGGCGATGTTCGCGATGTGGTTCTTCCTCTCCCTCTACCTGCAGCAGGTGCTCGGCTACGACCCGGTGGTCACCGGCCTCACCTTCCTGCCGCAGACGGCCGCGATCGCGATCGGCGCCACGCTGAGCGGCCGCATCGCGCCGAAGGTCGGACCGCGCAACGTGCTCGTCGTCGGCGCCTTCCTCTCGGCGGCCGGGCTCTACTGGCTCTCGCTCATCCACCCGGGCGACACCTACTGGACCGGCGCCTGCGGCGGCGGCGTCCTCTGCACCTTCGGCATGGGGCTCGCCTTCACCCCGATCGCGCTGCTCGCGACCGGGGGCGTCCGGCGCGAGGAGGCCGGCCTCGCCTCGGGGCTCGTGAACTGCAGCCGGCAGATCGGCGCGTCGCTCGGCCTCGCGGTGCTCTCCACCGTCGCCGCCTCGCGGATCAGCTCCCTCCTGCGCGGCAGGGTCGTGACCCCAGAGGTCCAGCGGGCGGCCGCGACGGCGGGCTTCGCCCGGGGCTTCCTCATCGCGTCGGTCATCGTGCTGATCGGCGGGTTCATCGCCCTCACCATCCCGACCCGGCCCGCAGTCCACGACCGGACTGAGCCGGGCACCGGAAGGCCCGGCACCATCCCGGGCAGCGCCACCCGGGACGTCCGGCCTCACCCGTCGAGCAGCGCCTCCCGCCCGTGGCGGCGCAGCTCCTCGCGCAGCCGGCGCCGCTCCGCCGCGTCGAGCGGCCGGAAGTCGAGCGCCGCACGCTCGCGGGCGAAGACCGGCTCGTCGCAGGCCCACCACCCCTCGCGCCGGAGGCCCGGCTTGGTGACCTTCCCGCTCGCGGTGAGCGGCAGTGCGGAGGTGACCCGGACGAAGGACGGGACCCACTTGGTGCCGAGGTCGCGCTGCGCCGAGAGGAACTCGCCGAAGCCGCCCGGGTCGAAGGCGCGCCCGGGCAGGAGCTCGACCGCGGCCATCACCTGGTCGCCGGTGCGCGGATCGGGGACCGGGTAGACGGCGGCGGCCGCGACGCCCTCCATCCGCTGGAGGATCCGCTCGATCGGTCCCGGCGGTCAGGTTCTCCGAGTCGACCCGCAGCCAGTCGCCACCGCGCCCCGCGAAGTAGAAGTTGCCGTCGCCGTCGCGGTAGGCGAGATCGCCCGTCCAGTACCACCCGTTGCGGGTCCGGGCGGCGTCCGCCCCCTCGTCCGCGTAGTAGCCCTCGAAGCCGCCGGTGCCCGAGCGGTTCACGATCTCGCCGATCGCCTCGCCGGGGTTCGTCGAGCATCCCCGACCCGTCGAAGCGCGCGGGCGGGCACTCCTCCGACGTGGCCGGGTCGAGGACGACGACGTCCTCCACCGGGCGCCCGAGCGCCCCCGGCGGGGTATCGGGGGTCCGGACGATCGCGACCCCGCCCTCGCTCGACCCGTACCCTTCGGTCAGCACGCACCCGAACCGCTCCTCGAACGCGGCGCGGTCCGCGACCGAGGCCTCGGTCCCGAAGCCGCGCCGCAACGTCACCGAGGCGTCCTCGGGCGAGGGCGGGGTGGCGAGCACGTAGGCGAGCGCTTTGCCCACGTAGGTGAAGGTGGTGACGCCGTACCGGCGCACGTCGGCGACGAAGCCGGACGCGGAGAACCGCGGTGCGAGCGCGATCGTGGCCCCGACGACCAGCGCGGGGCCGAGCAGGACCATGAGGGCGTTCCCGTGGAAGAGGGGCAGCGCGCAGTAGGCGACGTCGTCACGGGAGGTGCCGTAGGCCTCGGCCGAGCGGGCCGCGATCGACGCGAGCCGTCCCTGGGTGCAGCGGACCGCTTTCGGGTCCCCGGTCGTGCCCGAGGTGAAGAGGAGCAGGAAGAGGTCGGACGGCCCTGGCGACGCGGCGCGGGCGACCGCACCGGCCGACACGCCGGTGTGCGCGGCGACGAGCCGCCGGTACGCCCCGGAGTCGACCCGCAGGACGCGCTCGTCCGGCACACCGGTCGAGAGTCCCTCGAGGAGCCCGGCGCCGTCCGCGTCGGTCACGAGGAGTGCGCAGTCCGTCCGCCGGATGTCGGCGGCGAGCGCCTCGCCTCGACGGGTCGGGTTGACCCCGACGACCACCGCGCCGGCGAGCGCGGCTGCGCCGAGCCAGAAGACGTACTCCGGGACGTTGGGGAGGAGGACCCCGACGTGGGGCGGACCCGCGGGGAGCGACGAGCGGAGGAGCGCCGCCCGCGCCGCGCACTCGTCGACGATCGCGTCCCAGGTCCAGCGGTCGTCGCCCGAGACGAGCCCGCAGTGCCGGTCGCCGGCGCGGGCGCAGAGGAGGTCGGCGACGCTCGTCGCCGGTGCGGGCGGCGCCTGGTCGGTCACCGGCCGACCTCGACGAGGAGGTTCTGGACCGCGCGCCCGATCCGGCCGCGCTCGTCCCAGAGCGAGGACTCCGCGACGCCGGTGCCGGGGGCGCCGAAGCGGGTCCGCGCGACGAGCGCGACCCACTCCCCCTCGGGCGGACGGGTGAGGGAGACGGTGAGGTCGGGATTGATGAAGAGGCTCGTCGTGAAGTCGAGCTCGGCGCTGATCCCGTTGGAGAAGTCGGCCGCCGCCACGGCGCGCTGGGTCGGAGAGGGCACCTCGCCGAGGACGACGGGGTGGCGGAGGCGGAACCAGACCGTCGCCGGTCCGAGCTCGTCGAGGCCGCCTTCCACGCTGCGGAGCTCCATCCCCTCGCTGTGGAAGGCACGCGGCTCGCCCGGCCGGCGCGCTCGCGGCACCGCGCTCTCCGGTGGCGGCGGTGCGTCCTCGCACTCGACGCGTTCGGGTACCTCCCCGCCCGGCACCGTGCGGACGCGGAGGCACCGCGCCCAGGCGACCTCCACGCCGTCGGCCTCGAGCACCGCGTCGACGAGCTGGACCTTCCTCCCCGGCCGGACGACCGAGGCGGAGACCTCGAGCGGGGCGAGCGGCACCGGTCGGAGCAGCTCGACGGTGACGCGGCAGAGCTGGAGCACGTCCGCACCCGCGACGCGCTCGACCTCGCGCACGAGGAGTGCGGCGACCGGGCCGCCGTGGAGCGATCCGGGGGACCACGGCCCGCGCGCGAACCCGGTCGGCTGCAGACGGCGACCGTCGGTCACGAAGAGCGCGGGCGCGTCCGCGGCGTCGTCGGGCGCCGTGGGCATGCAACGACGCTAGCGGTGGAGCCGGCCGGCACCACCGCCTACGATCGGGCCACACCGCGGCGCGACCGATGACGACGCGCGCTGCACCGAGCCACCGAGGGAGTGCCATGGGAACCGGACAGGCGAAGATCGACGTGGATCGACCGGCGGACGACGTCTGGGCGGTCGTCGGCGACTTCGGCGGCATCGCAGGTTGGATGCCGGGCATCGACTCGTGCCGGGTCGAGGGCGAGGACCGTGTGATCGAGACCATGGGCATGACGATCACCGAGCATCTGGTGGGCAAGGACGACACCGCCCGCTCGATCACCTACTCCATCGTCGAGGGTGCGCCGGTCGAGCGGCACGAGGCCGTCGTCGCGGTGACGCCGGCCGGCAGCGGCTGCTCGGTCACCTGGACGGTCGACGCCGCTCCCGACGAGATGGCCGAGCTGATGGCGACCATCTACCAGCAGGCGCTCGACGCGCTCAAGAGCCACGTCGAGGGATGAGCGACCCGGGTGGCCGGCCTGCCGACCGCCCCACCGGACGGCGGGGTACGAGGTGGTCGCCGAGTCGGCGGCGCCGGTCGAGTCGGTCTGGCCGCTCCTCGCCGAGGCCCGGCGGTGGAAGGAGTGGTCGTTCCTCACCCGCACCGAGCTCGAGCGCGAGGGGATCCGGCGCCCGACGGCGTGGGCGCGATCCGGCGGTTCACCGCGTACGGCACGGGATCGCGTGAGGAGGTCGTGGCGTGGGAGCCGCCGCATCATCTCGGCTACACGATCCTGTCGGGCTTCCCCGTCCGCAACTACCGCTCGGACGTCCGGCTGACCTCGAACGGCACGGGCACGACCGTCACCTGGGCCGGGACGTACGACGAGCGGTTCCCCGGCACCGGCGCTCTGCTCGACTGCTCCTCCGGCGTTCGTTGATGCGCCGCTTCGCGACCGGCGTCGCCCGCGCCGCCGAGCGCGCCCCGCGCCCGCGTCCGGCTCCGGCTCCGGCTCCGGCCCGGCTCCGGCTGAGCCTGCCCGGACGCGTCGCGTCCGGACCGACGGAGTGCCCCGGTCCCGGCCAGGCCCGGTCAGTCCGGCCCGGGACCGAACGGTCGGGCTTCGATCCGACCAGCAGGGCGAACCCGCGCCACCGCCAGAGGCAGTCGACCTCCTCGAGGCCGGCCGCCCGCATCCACCCGGCCAGCGCGTCGATGCCGACGAGGCGGTCCTCGGGATCGTCCGCGGTCCGGCCGATCGCGGCGAGGAACGCCGCGTGCAGCCGCGGTGTCGCGGACTCGACGACCTCGAGATTGCAGAAGAGGCCGCCGGGCTCCAGCTGCTCGGCGATCTCGGCGAAGAGGCGCGCGCTTGCGGTCGTCCTCGAGGTGGTGGATGGCGAAGCCGGAGACCACGAGGTCGAAGCGGCCGAGCGGGCCGATCGGGTCGACGAGGTCCCAGACCCGGACGTCGACCCGGCTCGTCGCCCGCGAAGCGCTCCGCGGCCCGCGGCGAGCATCGCCGGCGAGCGGTCGACGGCGGTCACCGCGGTGACCGTCGGGCGGGACGCGAGGACGAGTGCGGCGAGGCGTCCGTCGCCGCAGCCGAGGTCGAGCACGCGCCGCGGCTCGTCCGGCAACACGTCCCGGACCATCGCCTCACCGGCCAGGCGCGGGCCCAGCCGGTCGAGCCGGTCGACGTACCACGCGACCTGATCGGGATCGTCCCATCCGGCCGTCGGCGTCGGTCCGCTCACGCTGCGACCTCGAGGAGCCGCCGTGCGCGCGCCTCGACCTGGCGCCTGGCCTCGGCGACGTCGACGGTCAGGCACCGGCGCGACTCGACGACCTGGCGCCCCGCGACCCACACGTCGGTCACGAGCCGGCTCGAGGCCGACCAGACCAGGTGCTCGACGAGCTGTGCGTCGTCGAGCAGCGGGACGAAGGCCGGGTCGTCGAGGGTCACCGCGAGCAGGTCCGCGCGGGCACCGGGCGCGAGGATGCCGAGGTCTGGACCGGCCGAGCGCGACCCCGCCGCCCCGGGTGGCGAGCTCGAGCGCCACCCGCGCCGGGAGCACGGCCGCGTCCCGCTCACGCACGCGGGCCAGCATCGCCGCCAACCGCATCTCCTCCCAGAGGTCGAGATCGTTGTTGGAGGCCGGACCGTCCGTCCCGAGGCCGACCCGGATGCCGCGCCCGAGCATCGCGACGAGCGGAGCCACCCCCGACGCGAGCTTCGCGTTGCTCTGCGGGCAGTGCGCGACCGCCACGTCGTGGTCGCGGTAGACGTCGAGGTCGTCGTCGGAGAGCCAGATGCTGTGCGCGGCGAGCATGCGGCTCTCCAGCACGCCCTTCGCGGGCCAGGACCCTGGGCACCGAACCGCCGTGCTCGGCCTCGAAGGCGGCACCCTCGTGCTCCGTCTCGGCAAGATGGATGTGGACGAGCGCGTCGAGATCCCGCGCCGCGGCGGCGATCTGCGAGGAGCCCGGGAAGCGGCACCGTGTACGCCGCATGAGGCCCGAACCCGACCTCGATCCGTCCGCCGTCGCCGTGGCGCCGCCGGTGGAAGTCGACGATCCCGTCGATCTGCGCCTCCCACCAGCGGTCCCCGCCGGCGCTCCCCGGCAGCTCGAGCACGCCCGGGGTCACGATCGAGCGCGAACCGGCGTCGAGGACCGCGTCGGCCAGAGCGTCCGCGTGGAAGTAGGCCTCGCACGTCGTGGTGACCCCGAAGCAGAGCAGCTCGGCGGCCGCGAGCGACATGCCCCAGTAGACGTCCTCCTCGGTGAGGTGCGCCTCGCGCGGCCAGAGCACTTCGGCGAGCCACTCGTGGAGCAGGAGGTTCTCGCCGGTGCCGCGGAAGATGGTCATCGGCGAGTGGCAGTGGACGTTGACGAGCCCGGGCAGGAGCGCGCCGTGCACCCGCACGCTCCGGTCGGGTGCGTCGACCGGCGGAAGACCCGGGTCGCCGCGCTCGGCATCCGCGCCGGTGCCCCCACCGACGGCGGTGATCTCGCCGTCGACGACGTCGACGTTCCCGGGCCGGAGCACGCGTCCCGTCCCGTCGCAGGGCACGACCGCGTCGGCGACGAAACGGACCGTCTCCGGTCCGCCCCCGCCGTCTCGGGTGCTCACGCCCGGTCCGTCGAAGAGCCGCCCCCGCCGTCCCCGCGCGCCTCCTCGGCCTCGATCGCGGCGATCTCCACGATGCGGGGCACGTGCCGCCCCCCGTCGAACGGGGTGGCCAGGAACACGTCGACGATGTCGAGCGCGAGCTCGGTGGCCACCACGCGTGCCCCGAGCGAGAGCACGTTGGCGTCGTTGTGCCGCCTGGCGAAGCGGGCGGTGTACTCGTCGTGGCAGAGCGCCGCCCGGGCCCCCCGGACCTTGTTCGCCGCGATCGCCTCGCCCTGCCCGCTCCCGCCGATCACGATGCCCCGCTCCGCGCTGCCGCGCACGACCCGGCGCGCCACCTCCGCACAGATCGGCGGGTAGTCGACCGGCTCGTCCGTGAAGGTGCCGCGGTCGTCGACGTCGTGGCCTGCCGCCGTCACGTGCGCAGAGATCGCGCGCTTGAGCGCGACCCCGGCGTGGTCGGAGCCGATCACGATCCGCACCGGTGCCGCCGCGATCGGAGCCTGTGCCGGCTGATCAGATCGGGAAGGCGACGACGCCGCGGACGTTGGTCCCCGCTGCGAGGTCGTCGTAGCCGTTCTGGACCTGGTCCAGCGTGTACTCCTGGGTGATCAGGCGGTCGATCTCGAGCATCCCTGCCTCGTAGAGGCGGAGCAGGTTGGGGATCTGGACGCGCGGACTGCACGAGCCGAAGACCGTGCCGAGCAGCGCCTGGTTGAACATCGCGTGGTTGAAGAGGTTGAGGCTCACCTGCTCCTGGTTGAACGGCGCGATCGCGGTGGCGACGACCCGGCCGTCCTTGGAGGCGAGCGCCATCGCCGGCGCGACAAGGTCGCCGGTCAGCACGCCCGGGGTCAGGACCACCACGTCCGCCATCCGGCCCTCGGTGAGCTCGGGCAGCAGGAGGTTGGCCTCGAGGATGGACGCCGCACCATGGGTCGCCCCGATCTCCTTCGCGCGCTCCACCTTGAAGGGCAGCGGGTCGACCGCGACGATGTGGCGCGCGCCGGCCAGCCGCGCGCCCTGGACGGCGCCGGAGCCGACCCCGCCGCACCCGACGACCACGACCGTCTCGCCCGGCCTGACCTTCGCCCGGTCGACGGCCGAGCCGAACCCGGTCGAGATCCCGCAGCTGATGAGCGCCGCCGCCTTCAGGGACATGCCGGGATCGATCTTGACCAGCGAGGCCTCGTTGGCCACCACCGACTCGGCGAAGGTGCCGAGCTGGGTCATCCGGTTCACGTTCTTGCCGTCGAGATGGTAGCGCCAGGTGCCGTCGCTCATCATCGGTCCGGCGAGGACGGTCATGCCGAGGTCACAGAGGTACTGGCGACCGGAAGCGCACCAGAAGCAGCGGCCGCACGCCGGGATGAACGACATCGCCACGTGGTCGCCGACCGCAAGGGTCTCGACCTCGGGACCCACCTCGGCCACGATGCCCGCACCCTCGTGGCCCCCGATCATCGGGAACATGGAGTCGACCCCGAAGACCTCGAGGACCTCGGGCGGGGCGCTCATGTCCCCCGTGCGCAGGTGCTCGTCGGAGTGGCACATGCCCGCGAAGGCCATCTGGACCCGCACCTCGTGCGCGGCGGGAGGATCGACGTCGACCTCTTCGACCTTCCAGGGCTCGTGCAGTCCCGAGCAGACGGCGGCACGGATCTTCATGGTGACCTCCCACTTGTGGCGGCGCCCTCCGGCACCGAACGGCTCCGCCAAGCTTCGCGCCCGCGCGCCGGGCACGTCGAGCGACGGACGCCGGCGGGCCCGCGCCGGTCATCCGCGCAGCCGTGCCTCGTCGAAGCCGGCCGCGAGCATGCGGAACGCACGGTCCAGCTCGTCGGCGAGCTCGTCGTCCCCCCGGAGCGCCCAGCAGGCGAAGGCGGCCTCGGCCGCACCGAGCGCCGCGCGCGCGACCGTCTGCGGACCGAGGTCGTCCGGCGCGCTCCCGGTGCGCCCGGCCACGAACTGGGCGATGACGTCGCACCAGGCCGCATACCGGACGGCGGAGTGCGCGACGAGGGAGGGCACCGAGCTGATGAGCCCGATCCGGATGCGCAGCTCGTCGGTCTCGCCCGCCCCGAACCGGTTGGTCGAGACCACCGCTTCGCGCAGGACCTCCATCATCGGCCGGTCGCCCGGCGCGTCGGCCAGCCGGGCGCGCAGACGGTCGAGCTCCGCGTCGAACTCGCCCCAGACGACGTCGTGCTTCGAGCCGTAGTAGCGGAAGAAGGTCCGCCGCCCCACGCCGACCGCCGCCGCGATCTGGTCGACCGTCGTGGCGTCGTAGCCCTGGCGGTGGAAGAGCTCGAGCGCGGCCCTGGCCACCTGCTCGCGCGACGTGCTCGGGCGTCGCCCACGGCGGCGCGGCGTGCCCGTCGTCGGACGGGCTCCCCGCCTCGTCCCCGGTCCCGGTGGCCATCAGGCTTCCATTTTGGCATCGAGTGCACTAAATTGGAACCCACTGCCGACCCGCCGGGCCCGCCCGGCCGATCCGTGGAGGTCCCATGCCCGACGCCGCACCCCAGACCCAGACCGACCCGCGGGACGCGGTCGCCGAGCCGGACGGGGTCCGCCCCGCCGGCGGCGACGAGCTCGTCGAGCGCGACCTGCTGGTCGAGGACGTGTCCATCGACGGCATGTGCGGCGTCTACTAGGCCCCCGCCCACACCCGACCGACCTCACCGTGCACGAGCAGCCGCCGGCCACAGCTGCCGGCTTCGACGATCGCAGCGCCTGGGAGCTCCATCCCCAGGTCTCGCTGCGCCCCGAACCGTTCGGCGCGCTCGCCTACCACTTCGGGACCCGGCGACTCTCCTTCCTCAAGAGCCCGACGCTGCTCGCGGTCGTCGAGGCGCTCGCCGACCACCCCACCGGGCGCGCTGCGTGCGACGCCGCCGGCGTGTCCGACGAGGAGCGCGACACTTACCGCCGGGCGCTCGCGACGCTGGCCGGCACCGGCATGATCCGCGAGCGGGTGGGCGCATGACCACGCTCGGCACGGCGCCGGCCCCACCTGCCGCCGCGGGTCAGCGGCTCGTCGACCTCTTCGAACGCGGGCTCGACGCGCCGATCTGCCTGACCTGGGAGCTGACCTACGCCTGCAATCTCGCCTGTCGCCACTGCCTCTCGAGCTCCGGGCGCCGCGATCCCGCGGAGCTCTCGACGGAGGAGTGCAGGGCGCTCATCGACGAGTTCGAGCGCATGCAGATCTTCTACGTGAACGTCGGCGGCGGGGAGCCGACGGTGCGGGCCGACTTCTTCGAACTCGTCGACTACGCGACCGCGCACCGGGTCGGCGTCAAGTTCTCGACGAACGGCTCGAGGATCACCGAGGACGTCGCGGCCCGGCTCGCGTCCAACGACGCGGTCGACGTGCAGCTCTCCCTCGACGGCGCAACCCCCTCGGTCAACGACGCGCTGCGCGGCGAGGGTTCGTTCGAGACGGCGGTCACCGCCATGGAGCGCCTCGCCCGCGCCGGTCTCGAGGGCTTCAAGCTGTCCGTGGTCGTGACCCGGCAGAACGCCGGGCAGCTCGACGCCTTCGAGGTGCTCGCCGACCGGTACGGCGCGCAGCTCCGGCTCACGCGCCTCCGGCCCTCCGGGCGCGGCGCGGACGTCTGGGACGAGCTGCACCCGACCGCCGCGCAGCAGCGGTCGCTCTACGACTGGCTGGTGGAGCACGGCGACCGGGTGCTGACCGGCGACTCCTTCTTCCACCTCGCCGGGTACGGCACGCCCCTCCCCGGGCTCAACCTCTGCGGGGCCGGGCGGGTGGTCTGCCTCGTCGACCCCGTCGGTGACGTCTACGCGTGCCCCTTCGCCATCCACGACGAGTTCCTCGCCGGCAACGTCCGGTCCCCGGGTGGGTTCGAGCGGATCTGGGGGCAGGCGCCCCTCTTCGCCGAGCTCCGGGCCGGCGGGAGCGGCGGGGCGTGTCGCAGCTGCGGGCAGTACGACGCCTGCCGCGGCGGCTGCATGGCCGCGAAGTTCTTCACGGGGCTCCCGCTCGACGGCCCGGATCCCGAGTGCGTGCTCGGCCACGGCGAGCGCGCGCTCGCCGATCGGGGCGCCACCGCGGCGCCGCGCCCGTCCGCCGACCACTCGGCGCGCCCGGCCCGGCGGCGCACGCCGGAGCGGGTCGCCGTCTCACTCCTCCCCCACGGCGGCCATGCCGGCGGCGGCCGGCCCTGTGACGAACGGCCGCTCGCCGGCACCGCACCGGCACCGCGGCGGACCTGACCGGTGGCCCCGCTCACCGAGCCGGTGGCGATCGCCGGCAGGACGGCGCCGTCGCGGGTGGTCTTCGGCCCCCACGAGACGAACCTCGGTCGAGGACGCGCGTTGAGCGACCGCCACGTCGCCTACTACGGCACTCGAGCCGCGGGGGGCGCGGGGGTGGTCGTCACGGAGCCCGCGTCGGTCCATCCGTCGGACTGGCCGTACGAGCGCGCGCCGCTCGCCACGTCGTGCGGCCCCGGCTGGGAGGCGATCGCAGAGCGGTGCCGCCCGCACGGGACGCTGGTGCTCGGCGGGATCGGCCACTGCGGCGGCCAGGGGTCGAGCGCGCACTCGCAGGCCGCGCTCTGGGCACCGTCGCGGGTCGCCGACGTGGTGAGCCGCGAGCTGCCGATGGCGATGGAGCGCCCGGAGCTGACCGCGCTCGTCGACGGCTTCGCGCAGGCCGCGTCCGTCGCCGCCGTGGCCGGCCTCGACGGGGTGGAGGTGGACGCCGGTCCCGTCTCGCTGCTCCGGCAGTTCCACTCGGGCCTGACCAACCTGCGCGACGACGAGTACGGCGACGACCGGCTGCGCCTGACCCGCGAGGTCCTCCGCGCCGTCCGTGAGGTGGTCGGCGAGTCACGCGTCGTGGCACTCCGCCTCTCGTGCGACGAGCTCGCGCCCTGGGCCGGCGTGACCCCCGAGGCGGCCGCCGACCAGGTCGCCACACTTGCCGACCTGGTCGACCTGCTCACGGTCGTCCGCGGCGGTCCCTACTCGACCGCCGCCTACCGCCCGGACGAGCACACGGCGCCCGGGTTCAACACCGATCTCTGCCGCGCGATGCGCACGGCCGCCGCCGGCCGGACCGCGGTCGTGCTCCAGGGCAGCGTGGTCGACGCCGGTGCTGCCCAGTCCGCGATCGAGGACGGCGTCTGCGACCTGGTCGAGATGACGCGGGCACAGATCGCCGAGCCCCGGCTGGTCTCGCTGGTCGCCGCCGGACACGCCCCGCGGGCCCGCCCGTGCCTCCTCTGCAACCAGACCTGCCGCGTGCGCGACGACCGCAACCTCCTCGTCACGTGCGTGGGCGAGCCACGCAGCGGCTTCGAGTCGAGCGATCCGACCGTCGACGACCGGAGCGTCTCCCCGGCGGCGGACGCGGTGGACACGCCGCGCCGCGCCGCACTGGTGGTGGGTGCCGGGGTCGCCGGGCTCGAGTGCGCACGCGTCCTCTCCGCCGGGGGCCACGCCGTCCGCGTCGTCGAGCGGGACGCCGGACCGGGCGGGATGGCGCGCACCGCCGCCGTCGGGGACGGCAGGCGCCGCCTCCGCGCACTCGCCGACTGGCTGGTCGCCGAGTGCCGGCTCCAGGGGGTCGAACTCCAGTGCGGCAAGGAGACGACCGCGGCCGAGGTCGACGCCGCACTGGCGTCGGATACCGCGGTCGTGCTCGCGACCGGCTCCCGGGCCGCGCCCCTCGCGGTCCCGGTCGACGAGGCCACGCTGGTCCTCGATGCCCCGGCGCTCCTCGCCCGGGGATCCGAGGCGCTCCCGGCGGGCCCGTTCGTCGTCCTCGATCCGGTCGGCGGACCGATCGGGGTCGGGGTGGCGGAGTGGCTCGCCGCGTCGGGCGCCCCGGTCTCGCTGGTCACGCAGGACCAGGTCGCGGGCGTCCAGCTGGCGCGGACCGGCGACCTCGCGGATGCGAACGTGCGCCTCCAGCGCGCCGGGGTGCGCCGAGAGCTGCGCGCGGTCCTGCGCGCGGTCGCGGAGGGCGCCGCGACGCTCGAGGACGTCTGGACGGGCGAGCGGCGACTCGTCCCGTGCGCCGTGCTCGTCGACTGCGGCCACCGCCTCCCCGACGACGACCTGGCGTCCAGTGGCGCGCCACGTGCAGGCGACTGCGTCGCGCCGCGCACCATCGCCGAGGCCGTCCGCGAAGGTCGCCGGCTCGCGCTCGAGGTCGCGGGCGTCACCGCGGCGCGCAGTCCAGCGCTCGCCGGAGCGGGCGCGTGAACGCAGGCACCGGGACGCCGGCGCGCGCACCGGGGCGGGTGGCGGGCAAGGTCGCCCTCGTGACCGGCGCCGCGCGGGCCAAGGCCGGAGCCATGCGGTGCGCCTCGCACGCGAAGGGGCCGACGTCATCGCCCTCGACCGCTGCGCGGACATCGACGCGATCCCCTATCCCCTGGCCAGGCCGGCCGACCTCGACGAGACGGCACGGCTGGTCGAAGCCGAAGGGGGCCGGATCGTGGCCGCCACGGTCGACGTCCGCGACGTCGACGCACTGCGCGCCGCGGTCGACGACGGGGTCGCCAGGCTCGGCCGCCTCGACATCGTCGTGGCGAACGCCGGCGTCTGCACGGTCCAACGGTGGGACGAGGTCGACCCGCCCTCGTGGGAGGCGGTGCTCGGGGTCAACCTCACCGGCGCCTGGTACACCTGCACGGCGGCGCTCCCGCACCTGGTCGACGGAGGGGGCGGCTCGGTGATCCTCATCAGCTCCGTGGCGGGACTGAAGGGCCAGCCCTTCTTCGCCCCCTACGTCGCCTCGAAGCACGGCCTGGTCGGGATCATGCGCGTCCTGTCCAACGAGCTCGCGTCGACGGGGATCCGGGTCAACTCGGTCCATCCGACCGGCGTCGACACCCCGATGCTCGTGGGCATGGCCGGGCTGACCGAGCGCATCGAGCAGAGCCCCGACGTCGGCCCGATCTTCCTCAACTCGCTGCGGGTCGACGTCGTCGCGCCCGAGGACGTGACGGCCGCGGTCCTGTACCTCGCCTCCGACGAGTCCCGGTACGTGACGGGCCACACCCTCACCGTCGACGCCGGTGCGTCGGCCCGGTAGCGCCCGATGAGCGCGGGTGGCCGGTATCGCCACCTCTTCACGCCGCTGCGGCTCGGCCCGGTGACGGTGGAGAACCGGATCGTCTTCTCCGCGCACCTGACCAACTACGCCGAGGACGGCCTCCCCTCCGAGCAGCACGCCGCCTACTACGCGTCGCGCGCCGCGGGCGGCGCCGGCCTCATCGTCACCGAGGAGCACTCGACGCACCCGACCGACTGGCCCTACGAGAAGCTCATCCACGGCTTCGACCCGCGGGTCGTCGACGGGTACCGGCGGATCACCGACGCGGTGCACGCGCACGGGGTGCCGATCCTCGCCCAGCTCAACCACAACGGCGGCCAGGCGGACGGGAGGTACTCGCGGCGGCCGGTCTGGGGGCCGAGCCCGGTCGCCGACCCGCTCTTCCGCGAGATGCCGAAGGCGGTCGACGCCGGCGAGATCGCCGAGATCGTCGACGGCTACGCCACGGTGGCGGAGCACTGCGCGGCCGGCGGGTTCGACGGCGTGGAGCTCCAGTGCTCGCACTCCTCCATCGTCCGGGGATTCCTCTCGCCCGCGACCAACCATCGGCAGGACTACTACGGCGGCCCGCTCCGGAACCGCGCGCGCCTGCTCATCGAGCTCGTCGACGCCGTGCGGTCGGCGATCGGGCCCGACCGCGTGCTCGGGGTCCGGCTCTGCGGCGACGAGCTCATCGAAGGCGGCACCGGGATCGAGGATGCCGTGGCGGTCGCGCGGCTGGTGGAGCAGACCGGGCAGGTCGACTACCTCAACACCTCGATCGGCGTGGCGACCGCCACGCTCTACATGATCGAGGCGAGCATGCAGGTGCCTCCCGGCTACGCGCTCTTCATCCCGAGCGCGCTCCGCGACGCGGTCGACCTGCCCGTCGTCGGCGTCGGCCGGTTCAAGGACCCGCTGCAGGCCGACCGCGCACTGCGAGAGGGGCTCTGCGACCTGGTCGGTGTCGTCCGCGGTCAGATCGCGGACCCCGACTTCGCCCGCAAGGCACGGGCCGGCCACGCGACGGACATCCGAACCTGCCTCTCGTGCAACCAGGAGTGCGTCGGCCGGATGGGGCTCAACCGGTGGCTCGGCTGCATCGAGAACCCGAGGACCGGTCGCGAGTCGGTCGCGCTGCCCGGACCGTCGGCCAGGCGCCGCGTCGTCGTCGTCGGGGGCGGTCCCGGCGGGCTGCAGGCCGCGGTGACTGCGGCCGAGCGGGGCCACCGGGTCGTGCTCTTCGAGCGCCACGACCGGCTCGGCGGCCAGGTCCACGTCGCGGCCGCGGTGCCGAGCCGGGCCGAGTTCTTCGACCTGGCCCGCAACCTCATCGTGGCCGCCCGCCGCGAGGGCGTGGAGCTGCGCACCGGGGTCGAGGCGGGAGCGGACGCCGTGCGGGCCGAACAGCCGGACGCGGTCGTCCTCGCGACCGGTGCGCGGCCGGCGAGACCATGGTGGGCGGGCGACCACCCGCGCGTCGTGGACGTCCGCGACGTCCTCGAGGGGCGCGTCCACCCGTCCGGCTCGGTGGTGCTCGTGGACGAGCTCGGGTTCCACCAGGCGACCTCCACCGCGGAGCTGCTCGCCGACCGCGGGTGCGCGGTCGAGATCGTGACCAACGGGATGGTGGTCGGGCAGGACCTGGGCATCACCCTCGACATGGAGACCTGGCACGTCAAAGCGCACGCCAAGGCAATCCGCCAGTCGGTCGACCTCGTCCCGATGGGCGTGGCCGACGCGGACGGCGGGATCGCGCTCACCCTGCAGCACCATCCGACCGGGACCGACGAGGTGCGGACGTGCGACTGGGTGGTCTGCTCGGTCCATCAGCAACCCGAGGAGGAGCTCTGGCAGGCGCTGCGGGACGCACCCTTCGCGGTCCACCGCGTCGGCGACTGCGTGACCCCGCGGCGAGCGCATGCAGCCGTCGTCGAGGGCCACCGGGTGGCGGTCGCGCTGTGAACGATGCCGACCCGTCCTCGTCGGGGACGTCGCTCGCGATCGTCGTCGCTCGCGACGGCCGCCTGCCGGTCGGCGCGGACGAGGCCGCCGCGGAGGCGGGTGGGCGGGCGCTGGTCGTCGGGAGCGGCAGCGAGGCAGCCGGCAGGGCGCTCGACGGCGCGTCGCACGTCTGGTGGCTCGAGACGGGCGACGGCTTCCGACCTGCCGAGCTGGCCGCCACCGTCGCGCCGATGCTCGCATCGGTCGCCCTCACCGTGCTGCCCGCCTCGCCGGACGGACGCGACCTCGCACCACGCCTCGCCGCGGCCTGTCGCCGGCCACTCGTCGCAGGTGCGGTGCGCGCATCGGTGCGGCCGCCGGACGCGCCCGGTGAGCTCCCGACCGTCGAGGCCGAGGTGAGCCGGCTGGACGGGAGGGTGCTCGTCCCGGTCGTCGTCGAGGGCCCCGCGATCGCGACGCTCCTGCCCGGCAGCCGAGCGGTGCCGCCCCGCGAGGGCCACCCACACCTCGAGGCGGCCGCGGTCGGCCGGGACGCACCGTCGGCCGTCGGGCCGGACCCCGAGCTCGTCGCCCTCGTCCCGCCCGATCCGCGGACGATGGACCTCGCCGAAGCCGGCCGCGTGGTGGCCGGGGGCGCGGGGCTCGCGGCCGGACTCGACGACGCGGCGGCGACGGAGGCCTTCGGGGTGCTCGAGACGCTCGCCGCGGCGATCGGCGCCTCGGCGGGCGCCACCCGTGTCGCCACCGACGCGGGATGGACCGGGTACGAGCGGCAGATCGGGACGACCGGGGTGACCGTCGACCCCGAGCTGTACCTCGCGTTCGGGATCTCGGGGGCGACCCAGCACCTCGGAGGGATCGGCACGCCGCGCACCGTCGTGAGCGTCAACACGGACCCGTCCTGCCCGATGACCGCGATGGCCGATCTCGGGCTCGTCGCCGACGCCCGGTCGCTGCTCGTCGAGCTCGCGAAGCGGTTCGCCGTCGACGCGGCCTCGGCGGCCGCGCCGGCGACGCGGACCACGGGAGCGGGCGGTGCCTGAGGTCTCGACCGCCGACGCGGTGGTGGTCGGCGCCGGCCCGGCGGGCGCCGCCGCGGCCCTCGCGCTCGCGCGGGCCGGACGCTCGGTCGTGCTCGTCGAGCGCGGGCCGTTCCCCGGCTCCAAGAACGTCTACGGCGGCGTCGTCTACGGCCGGGTCCTCGACGAGCTCGTCCCCGGCTGGTGGGACGAGGTGCCCGTCGAGCGGTGGGTCGTGCGACGCTCGACCATGCTCGCGACCGGCACCCAGTCGCTCGCCGTCGACTACCGGACCGAGGCCTGGGGCGCCGCTCCCTACAACGGGATGACCACCCGGCGGTCGCACTTCGACGCCTGGCTCGCCACCAAGGCCACCGACGCGGGCGCCACCCTGCTCGCCTCGACGGTCGCGACCGGGCTGCTCCGTGACGGCGCGGGACGGGTGACCGGCGTGCGGACCGACCGCGACGGCGCCGAGCTCCACGCGCCGGTCGTCGTCGCGGCCGACGGGGTCAACTCCTTTCTCGCAAAGGAGGCCGGCCTGTCGCCGCCGGCGGAGGCCTCGCACCACACCCTCGGGGTGAAGGAGGTCATCGCCATCGAACCCTCCGTCATCGACGAGCGCTTCGGCGTGCGCAGCCACGAAGGCGTCGACATCGAGATCCTCGGCTGCACGGGCGGCGTCCCGGGCGGCGGCTTCCTCTACACCAACGCCGACACCGTCTCGGTCGGCGTGGTCGTGTCCCTGCCCGAGCTGGCCGCATCGGGGACACGGCCGGAGGAGCTCGTCGCCGGCCTGAAGGCGCATCCGTCGATCGCGCCCTACCTCCGGGGCGGTCGGCTCGTCGAGTACGCCGCGCACCTGATCCCCGAAGGCGGGTACGACACGATGCCCCGCCTCGTCGCCGACGGGATGCTCGTCGCCGGCGACGCGGCCGCCATGACCCTCGCGGCCGGGCTCTGGCTCGAAGGCGTCAACTTCGCCATCGGCTCCGGGTACGCGGCCGGCCGCGCGGCCGACCGCGCGATCCGCGCCGGGGACTGCTCGGCGGCGGGCCTCGCCTCCTACCGCGCCGACCTCGAGTCGCAGTTCGTCCTGGCCGACCACAAGCGGCTGCGCAAGGCCCCCGCGCTCGTCCTCTCGGAGCGGATGCAGCAGCGCTACCCGGGGCTCCTCTGCGATCTCGCGGAGGGCATGTTCACCGTCACCAACCCCTCGCCGAAGGCGGGCGGCATCCGCGTGACCCGGCGGGCGGCCGCACGCCACGGGGTCAAGCTCCGCGAGCTCGCCGCCGACGCGTGGCGGGGCCTGAGGATCTTCGGATGACCGCCGCCCACGGGCCCACACCGGGCGCGGAGCACCGGTGGCACGGGATCTCGTTCGAGGAGCGCATGGCGACCGTGGACTTCCGGGTCGGTGCACGCGCACACATCACGGTCGACGCAGACCTCTGCCGCTCCTGCACGACCCGCGCGTGCGTGACCGCCTGTCCCGCCGACCTCTTCGCCCCCACCGCCGACGGCGGCATCCTCTTCAACTACGAGGAGTGCTTCGAGTGCGGCACCTGCTACATGGTCTGCAACGAGGCGGGTGCCATCACCTGGACCTATCCCGACGGGGGCCACGGCGTGGTCTTCCACCACGGATGAGCCGGTCCGCTCCACACCCGGTCGGACCGCTCGTGGTGGCGTGCCTGCGCGTCTGCGACCTCCGGCCGGAGGTCGACCCCCTGGACGGGGCGGTCTCGACCGACCTGCTCGGCATCGGGCTCGCTGCGGCCGACGCGGCGGCGCTCGAGCTCGCCCTGACCTTCGCCGAGCGGTGGTCGGGAAACGTCCTCGCGGTCGCCGCGGGCCCGGCCGACGTCGAGGCGGTCCTGCGCGACGCGGTCGCGCTCGGCGCGTCGGCGGTCCGCGTCCCCTGGGGGGACGAGACGACCGACCACGGTCGTGCGGTCGTGCTCGCCGACGACGAGGGCGGGCTCGCCCGGACGGTCGCGTCCGTGATCAACGAGCACGGCGGGGCGGAGCTCGTCGTGTGCGGCGACCGGTCGGCGGACCGAGGGACCGGTGCGTTCCCCGCCCTCCTCGCCCACGAGCTGCAGGCGGCGCAGGCGCTCGGCCTGGTCTCCCTCGCCGCCGACCCGGAGCGGCCCCGTTCGCTCCTCGCGGAGCGGCGCCTCGACGGCGGATGGCGCGAGCGCCTCCGTGTGCCACTCCCCGCGGTCTGCTCGGTGGAGGGCGCCGGCCGGCGGCTGCGGCGGGCCGGGCTCGCCGCGGCCCTCGAGGCCGGCACCACGGCCGTCCCGGTCGCGTCGACCGGCCGTGCGGCACCCGGGGCGGGCCACCGGTCCGGACGGTACGCGATCGGCGGGACGAGGCCGTTCGCGCCGCGCGCCCGCGTGCGGCCGGCGCCCCCGGGCGACGACCCCCGTGACCGGCTCCTCGCGCTCACCGGCGTGCTCGTCGCGCACGAGCCGCCCACGGTGGTCGGTCCGCTCGGAGCCGAGGAGGCGGCCGACGAGCTGCTCGCGTACCTCGTGCGTCAGGGCTACCTCGACGAGCTCCCGGGCGCAGACCGAGGGCGCGAGCCATGACGCGTCTCGCCACTGCGGCGTGGCCGGCGGTCGAGGCAGCAGCCGCGGCGGGCGGCGTCCTCCTCGTGCCGGTCGGGGCGACCGAGCAGCACGGGCCCCACCTCCCGTGCACGACCGACACCGACATCGCGGTCGCGATCGCGGAGGCGACTGCCGCCCAGGTCGGCCGCACCGTCGTCGCACCGGCGCTCGCCTTCGGCTCCAGCGGCGAGCACGCCGGGTTCGCGGGCACCCTCTCCATCGGGCAGGAAGCGACCGAGCAGGTCATCCTCGAGCTCGGACGCTCCGCGGCGACCGTGTTCGACCGGACCGTGCTGGTCTGTGCGCACGGTGGCAACGCCGCGCCGCTCCGGCGGGCCCTGGCGCGGCTCCGCATGGAGGGCCATCCCGTGGAGGCGTTCTGGCCCCGGTGGCCCGGTGATCTGCACGCAGGCCGCATCGAGACGTCGGTCATGCTCGCGATCGCGCCCGGGTGTGTCGACCTCGAGCGCGCGGCGGCCGGTGACCGCCGGCCGGCCGACGAGCTCGCGCCACTGCTGCGCGCGCACGGGGTGCGTGCGGTGAGCGCGAACGGCGTCCTCGGCGACCCCGCCGGGGCACATCCCAACGAGGGACGCGCGCTGCTCGCGGCGGCGGTCGACGATCTCGTGGCGCGGCTCGACGGGCCGGGCGACGAACACCAGGAGGTGGGCTGATGGACCGGGTGGCGATCGTGACCGGCGCTGCACGCGGCATCGGCGCGGCGACGGTGCGCGGCCTCGCGGCCGGCGGCTGGTCGGTCGTCGCCGTCGACCGCTGCAGTGACGACGCGAGACTTCCCTATCGGATGGGCACCCGGACCGAGCTCGACTCGGTCGTCGCCACCGCACTCGCATCCCACCCGCGCGGCGCGGCGGGAGACGTCCCGGTCGTCGCGCACGTGGCCGACACGACCGACGCGACGGCGCTCACCGCCGCGGTCGAGCTCGCCGAGCGGCGCTTCGGGGGCCTCGACGCCATGGTCGCGGTCGCCGGGGTCATCGCGGGCGGCGTGCCCCTCTGGGAGATGCCCGCCGACCACCTGGGTGCGGTCCTCGGGGTCGACCTCGGCGGGCCGATCACCGCCGCGCGCGTCGCCGTGCCCGCGCTCCTCCGGCGACCCGAGCCGCGCCACGGCCGCTTCCTCGCGGTCGCATCGGCCGCCGCCTCCCGCGGGCTGCCGATGCTCGCCGCGTACGGTGCGGCGAAGGCGGGGGTGGCCGGGCTCGTCCGGGGTCTCGCCGTCGAGCTCGCGGGAACCGGCGTGACCGCCAACGCGGTGAGCCCGGGGTCGACGGCGACCGCCATGTTGGAGGAGAGCGCCCGGCTGTACGGCCAGGCCGACACCCGGGGGTTCGCCGCCCATCAGCCGATCGGCCGGCTCCTCGCGCCCGAGGAGGTGGCGGACGTCCTCGTCTGGCTGGCCGGAGGCGAGGGGGACGCCGTGACCGGTGCCGTGCTCCCCGTGGACGGCGGCCTCACGTTGTGATCCCGCTGCCCGAGGGCTTCGGGCTGGTCCTCGACCCGTCGGTCCGGCGGGGCCGGGACGGGACGGTCCTGGTCGGGGGGTACCCCGGGCGGCTGGTCACGCTCACCCCCGAGGGGCGGGACGAGCTCGACGCCCAGCTCGCGGGCGCATCCGGCTCGGAGGCGGCCCGCGTCCTCGGCCGCCGCCTGGTCGACGCCGGCATGGCCCACCCTCGCCCGGGTCGCACCGGCGGCCACGCCTCGCCGTCGGTGACGGTGGTGGTGCCCGTCCGGGACCGGGCGGCCGAGCTCGATCGGTGCCTCGATGCGATCGGCGGTGACGTGCCCGCTCTCGTGGTCGACGACGGGTCGGTGGACCCGGACGCGGTCGCCGACGTCTGCCGGGCACACGGGGCGAGGCTCATCGCGTGCCCGACGAGCGGTGGTCCTGCGGCTGCCCGCAACCGAGGGCTCGACGCGGTCGAGACCGAGCTCGTTGCGTTCGTGGACAGCGACTGCACCGTCACCGCGCACTGGCTCGAGCGCCTCCGCTGGCTCTTCGAGGACCCCGCGGTCGGCGCGGTCGCCCCCCGCGTCCGACCGTCGTCGACCGGCGCGCGTCGGCGCGCGATCGACCGCTTCGGTGACGGCCACAGCGCGCTCGATCTCGGAGAGCGCGAGGGAGAGGTCGGGCCCGACCGCCTCGTGCGCTACGCCCCGACGGCCGCGCTCGTCGTCCGCCGCGCCGCGCTCGGGGACGGATTCGACGAAGCGCTCCTCGTCGGCGAGGACGTGGACCTCGTCTGGCGTCTCGTGGACGCGGGGTGGCACGTGCGCTACGTGCCCGCGGTCCAGGTCCACCACGAGGAACCCACGACCTGGACGGGCCTCCTCGCGCGCCGCTTCCGCTACGGCGAGTCGGCGGGCCCGCTCGCCCGGCGGCACCCCGACCGCCTGCACCCCGTCGAGCTCCGGCCCGCGGCGACCGCGATCGTCGTCGCCGCGCTCGCGGGACGGATCGGCACGATGACCGCGCTCGCAGGCGGTGCCGCGGCCGCCGCACGTGCGCGCGCCGGCCGGACCGACCTCCCGTGGTGGCTCCCCCTCCGCTGGACCGCCTCGGGAGCCTTCTGGACGGCGATCGGGACGGGGCGGGCGCTCACCATGCTCGCGTCGCCGGCGCTCCTGGCCTTCGCGTGCCGGTCCCCGCGCGCTGCACGGCGGGTCGCCGCGCTCGTGCTCCTCCCGACCGTGGTCGAGTGGTGGCGCCGCCGGCCGGCGATGGACCCGGTCCGCTGGGCCATCGCCTGCGTGGCCGACGACGTCGCGTACGGGGCGGGCGTCTGGAGCGGCAGCCTGCGCGCACGGACGTTGCGGCCGGTGATCCCGGCCGTGCGCGCGACCCCGCGTGGGCCCCGATCGGCGCGAGACTGACCCGGACCTCCCGGGGCCGCGGCGGCGAGAGCGGCCCTTCCCCTGCCCCACGTCGAACAGGTGACGGATCCCCCGATGGATGGTGACGCCCAGGCGGAGTCGACCGGCCACGCACCCGGCCCGAGCGAGGCGCGCTCCGCCCGCCGCACCGTGCGACGCACCGCGCCGGTCGTCGGCGTGCTCCTCGCCGCGCTCGCCGCGGTGGTGCTCGGCGTCGTGCTCCATGCCTCCCTGCAGGGGACCGACACCTCGCTCGCCGGCGCACGCGTGGAGCTCCACCAGGCGCTCCAGCACCTCGCCACCACCCGCGCCGACCTGCACACCACCGAGTCGACCGACGCCGCAGTCGGACGGACCCTCGCGGCCGAATCGGACCAGCTCTCGTCTGACCAGGCGGTGCTGGCCCAGACCGACGCCACGGTCTTCGCCAAGGGGTTCGACATCGCCGCCTTCGACAGTTGCCTCGCGGGCGTCGAGCAGGCGCTCAACCAGATCGCGGTCGGGGACTCCGGGGGCGCGGCATCGGCACTGACCTCCGTCGGTGCCGACTGCCGGCAGGCGAGGCCCCAGTCGTGACCCTCACCGCGCCCGAGCGCACCCCGGCGACGGTCGCGACCGGCGACGACGGCACCGGCGGAGACGCGCCGGCCCGGCGGGGCCGCGTCCTGCAGCCGCGCGTGGTCGCGGTCGTCTCGCTCGTCGTGCTCCTCGTCGCCGCCGTGACCTACGACGCGCTCGTGTACGCGCAGCTCCGGGACGCACGCGGCGCCCTCCACGCCGTCGACCAGCGGCTCACCGCCACGCATCGCAGCCAGATCGCCACCACCTCGTCGCTGCACGCGTCGAGCGCGTCACTCGAGCGGCACCGGGCGGCCGTCGCCACCACGTCGGACGAGATCACCTCGACGGAGCGCAACCTCTCCACGGCGTCGCGGACCGAGTTCTTCCAGACCCTCGACCTCGCGGCGCTCGACACCTGCCTCGGCGGTGTCTCGAATGCGACGAGCGACGTGGCCGCCGCGAACGTGACCGGGGCCGTCCAGTCGATCAACGCCGTGTCGTCGTCGTGCCTCGCGCTCGACGGCTCGAGGGGCGGGCCGGTCTACCCCTTCGACTTCCCCGACCCGTTCGTCCTGCCGTTCGACAACCAGTACTACGCCTTCGCCACCAACTCGGTGGCCGGCAACGTCCAGATCATCGACTCGACCGACCTGGTGCACTGGACCGCGGTCGGGGATGCGCTCCCCCACCTCGCGCCGTGGGCACAGCCGGGCGCGACGTGGGCGCCCTCCGTGCTGCAGCGCGGGAACACCTTCGTCATGTACTACTCGGCCGTCTTCGCGAACAGCGGCGAGCAGTGCATTTCGGAGGCGGTCGCCTCCGCGCCCCAGGGTCCCTACCTCGACGACTCGGCGTGGCCGATCGTCTGCCAGCTCGACCAGGGCGGCTCGATCGACCCCAGTCCGGTGGTGGCACCCGACGGGACGCCCTACCTCGTGTGGAAGTCGCAGGGTGCGAACGGCGCGCCGGCGACACTCTGGTCGCAACAGCTCACGCCCGACGGCACCGCGCTGGTCACCGGCGCGCCGTCGGGGCTGCTCCAGCCGAGCGAGGCCTGGCAGCACGGTTCCATCGAAGGACCGGACATGGTCGTCTCGGGCGGTCAGTACCTCCTCTTCTACTCGGGGAGCGACTGGAAGACCTCGTCGTACGCGGTCGGATACGCGAGCTGCGACGGACCGCTCGGACCGTGCACCGACCAGTCGCCGCAGCCGCTGCTCGCCTCGCAGTCCACCTTCAGCGGCCCCGGGGGACCCGCGCTCTTCACGGACGCGCAGGGCACGCTCTGGATGGCGTTCCACGCGTGGATCGCCGGGAAGGTCGGCTACCCCAACAGCCGTCCGCTCTTCCTCCGCCAGGTGACGATCACCGGCGGGGTCCCGGTCGTCAGCCCCTGAAGGACGGCGCCGGGCGCACCGTGTGCGGGCCGTGCCCGGCGGGCGATTTGCCCGGAATACCAGGCCGCCAAACGGTCACCTCCATGCTCCAATGGCCCCCTCAAGATTGAGGATTTCCGACGCCATTCCCCCAGGTCAGAGCCCCCAGGAGGCAGCGGTCCCCCATCTTGCACCTCGCGCGCTGCTATGGTCCTCACGGCGTTTGGAAACGCACCACTGCTGGGCAGAATCCCCGCACCACGTGCGGGCGGACGGGCCGGCCGGGCCGGATGGCTCCGGACGGTCGACCAGCAGGAGATCGGACACCCGGTCCGATCGGTCGCGTCCGATCGCCGGCAGGACCCGCTCGCCCCGACCGGCGACGGTCGCGAGAAGAAACGAGTGATGCCGTAACGACGCACGCCCGGGCATAACCGAACCGGCCGCACACCCTCTGGCGCAACGCCAGGACGAACGACGCCTGCCCGCTCGCCGTCCGGGGACCGCATGCAATGGCCGGCGCCCGCCAACACCGAGCAGAGGAAGGCGCGCTCGCGCGCCCGACGAAGGGAGGTGCCGTGCGGACCCGCATTGCACTCGCGGCGGTCGTCGCCGTCGCTGTCGTCATCACCACCACCGTCCTGCAGCCTGCGCCTGCCGAGTCGGTTCGTCCATCACCACACGCGCGACCGCGGCGGTCGGCTCCGGTCGCGCTCCGAGGTCAGCAGCTCGTCGCGTTCGTACGGGTGATCACGGCAGGCAGAGCCGCGATCCCCCCGCTCGACGAGCTCACCCCGTTGTTCCTGCCGGCTCACCCGTTCACGCCACCTGCGCCGCCGGTGATCGCCCAGGCACTCCCAACGGCGGGACCACCCGACACCGTGACTCCGGTCGAGCGCACCGCCTGGGAACGCGTCGCGCTCTGCGAGGAGGCAGGCGACTGGCACGCGGAGAACGCCGCGTTCAGCGGCGGGCTCGGCATCCGCCGCTCGAACTGGGCGGCGTACGGAGGGCTCGCCTACGCGCCGGAGGCGGCCATGGCCACCGAGGACCAGCAGATCATGGTCGCGGAGCGGATCCAGTCCAGTCCGCCCGATCAGTACGGCTGTCGCGGATGGTGACCGCTTCGGCCGGGGGCGCGACGGCCGGCTCGAAGATCTCGAGGAGGAGCATCGTCGAGAAGGTGAGGAAGAAGACCGGCTCGACGAGCGTGCCGAACCGGTCGGCGAGGTAGGCGAACCCGAGCAGCGGGTAGCCGGCCACGAGAACTGCGACCACCGCGGTATAGCCGCGCGCCACGACGTCGTGGCGCGCACGGGTCCGGCGCATGGCGAGCACGGCCGCGGCCGTCAGCGCGGCGAACTCGACGATCCCCGAGAGCATGTGCACGTAGTGGTGCACGGGGAGCGCGAGCTGCCACTCGAGCCGGCGGCATGTCGCGCTGAGCCCCTCGGCGCAGGCGTACGGGTACCGGCCGCCGATCGTACCCGCGGCGGCGAAGACCACCAGCCACTTCCACTCACCGCGCGCCCGGCCGCCCGCCAACGGGCCGCGCAGGACCAGTGCGACGAGCATGAGCACTCCGGCCAGGACGTCGGCGTCGCCGAGGATGCCGGCGTGGGGCATCCCGGTCGCCTCGAGGTCCGAGAAGAAGCCGTTGACCGACGGCAGCATGCCCGGGACGAAGGGCACGACGACCCACCAGTTGTACGCGGCGACTCCCACAACGGCCACGGTCCGGGCCGCGTGCAGGCGCCAGGTCACCGGGTCTGACCTGCCCCGTTTGCTCGCGCCCAGCGGGATGCTCAGCGAGTGCACCCTCCATCCAACGTGCCACGCTCCGGCGGGATTCCCTCCGGAGCCGCCGACCTGCTCCGCTGGTACGGTCTCGCCGATGGCGCCGCGCGGTCACGGCAGGCTGACCGCACTCGCCGGGGCGATCTGCCTCGTGCTGGCCGGTGCCGCCTGCGCGGGTCCGCAGGCTGCGACCGGGGGCACCGCACCGACGACCGCACCCCTCCCCGCACCGCCACCGGTCACCCCGGTCGCCTGGTCGCCGTGCGCGTCGGATCCGACCGTCGAATGCGGGACGGTGCAGGTCCCCCTCGACTACCGGGCACCCGACGCCGGTTCGATCGCGCTCGCGCTGACACGGGTGGCCGCACCCGATCCCGGGGCCCGGCACGGGACCCTGCTCTTCAACCCCGGTGGCCCGGGCGAGAGCGGGAACCAGCTCCTCCCCGTCGCACGCAGCCAGCTGCCACCCGCCGTGCTCGACGCATTCGACCTCGTCACCTTCGATCCGCGCGGCACGGGCGCGAGCGACCCGCTCCGCTGCGGCACCTCCCCGTCCGCCGCGGTGAGCGTCGTTCCCGTCCCCGCACGGGCGGGACTGCCCCTTCCGGGAGCGCCGGTGTTCACCGCGATGGCGCACGCGTGCGCCGCGAGCCGCGCTGCTCCTCTCCCGGCACGTGGACACCGTCGACACCGCGCGGGACATGGACCGGATCCGCCAGGCACTCGGTCTGTCCACCATCAGCTACTACGGCCTGTCGTACGGCACCGTGCTCGGCGCGGTCTACGCGGATCTCTTCCCGCACCACGTGGCGACGATGGTCCTCGACGGCGCCGTGGACGTGAACGCCGCCTTGACCACGCAGGCGACGGAAGAGGCGCCTGCCGCCGAGCGGTCCCTCGAGCACCTGCTCTCCACCTGCGGCGGTGTCACGCCCTGCCCGCTCGGCGCCGATCCGACCGCGGCCTACCGGGGGCTCCAGGCCCGGCTCACCGCCCGTCCGCTGCCGGCCCCCGGCGGGGGCGACAGCGCCCCGGTCACCGTCGGCGACCTCGAGACGGCATCGCTCTTCGCCGTGAGCGTCCCGGACTTCACCGCGACGTACCTCACCGCGCTCGTCGCGGCGGAGGCCGGCGACGGCGGCCCGTTGCGCTCGCTGTCACTCGAATTCGCCACCGACGTCGACGGGGAACCGCTGGTCGACCCTTTGTGGGCGATCACCTGCAACGACGCCGCCGACCATCCCGGGCCGGTCGCGGCCGGGACGCTCGCCCGCGCGCTCGACGCGCGCGATCCCCTGCTCGGCGGGTACGCGGTGACCTACACGATGGGCGGGTGCGTGGCGTGGCCGCGGGGCATCCAGCCGATCGTCGACCTCCGGCCGTCCGCGGCGCCACCGGTCCTCGTGATCGGCAACACCGGCGATCCGAACACGCCCTATGTCGGGGCGCGTCATCTCGCCGCGGCCTTCCCGACCTCCGTGCTGCTCACCTGGGACGGGTGGGGCCACACCTGGCTGCTCAGTGGCGCAGCCGATGCATGCATGCAGCGATCGGTGACCGTCTATCTGACCGGCGGGGGCCTACCGCCCGCCGGGACGGTCTGCCCCTGACGGTGACGGCGGCCCGACGGTCGGCGACGGAGCTCAGCCGGTCCCGTCGACCGCGGCGCGGAGCGACCGGAGCGGCAGGCGACCGGCCAGCCCGGTCGCGAGCAGGCCGACCGCGCCGGTGACCACGAAGGCGATGCCGACGCCCGTCGAGAGCGCCCACCCCCGTGCCGCGCTCAGCGCGACAGCCGCGCCCCCGATCCCCTCTCCGAGGGCGGCGCCCAGCACGTCCGAGAGGTTGAGCGACGCAGACGCCCACCCCTCGCGCCCGGCCGGCGCGAGACGCAGCGTCATGAGCGTGATCGGCCCGTAGGCCAGACCCATCCCGAACCCGCCGACCGCCCAGGCGAGGTAGGCGACCGGGATCCCGACAGACGGGTGCAACACGAGGAGCATGCCGGCGATACCTGCCGTCACCAGCACGGCGCCGGTACGCACGAGGACCCGACCCTCGGTCCGCCCGTGGAGGCGCGCCTGGCCCCAGGCGCCGGCCGCCCAGGCGACGGTCGCCGCGGTCACCGCGATCGACGCCTTGGCCAGGCTCTGGTGCCGGACCGTCGCGACGGTGAGCGTGACGAAGGAGTCGGCACCGAAGAAGGCGAAGGTGAGGAGGCCCCGGCTCAGGATCGTGCAGGGCAGTCCCGCCCGCGCGCGCAACGTCCCCGCCGGGAGCAGCCGCGAGAGCGCGGGCACGAGGACGATCCCGCCCGCGACCACGAGGACGACCGCGACGATCGCCCCGCCGTCGGTGAGCCCGCCCACGATGAGCGCCGAGCCTGCGGCCACCCGCAGCGCGTCGACGATCCGGTGCTCGGCCTCCGGTGGCTCGTCCGGCCCGCCGAGTCGGGCGAGGCCGGGGAGCGCGAGGAGCCCGGTGACCGCGACAAGCGGGAGGAGACCGAGGAAGACCCACCGCCAGCCGAAGAGGTGGGCGACCCCGGCGCTGAGCAGCGGGCCCACGATGCCCGGCACCACCCAGGCGGTCGAGAGCACGGCCATCATGCGCGCGCGGATCGCCTCGGGGTAGCACCGTCCGATGGCCACGTACGCGACCGCCGGGATCGCGCCCGCACCGAGACCCTGCAGTGCGCGACCGACCACCAGCACCGGCATCGAGGGTGCGAGACCGCCGACGACCAGCCCCGAGCCGAAGAGCACGACGCCCGCCACGTACGGGCGAGCCGGCCCAGTGCGGTCCGCTTCGCGGCCGGCCGCCACGATCCCCACGAGGCTCGCCAGCATGAAGGCGCTGAACACCCATCCGTAGAGGTGCAGCCCGCCGAGATCGCGGGCGACCTGCGGCATGATCGTGACGACGGCGAGCGCCTCCGAGGCGACGAGTGTGATGTTCATCACGAGACCGGCGGTGAGGGCCCGACGCTCCGGCGCCCAGAGCCCGTCGCCCGACCCGCCGGCGGGTCCGGACCCGCCCCCGCTCCGTCGCCTGCGCACCATCGCAGACTACGAGTCGGCGGCCGACCGGCACGGCCGGCGCACGGTCAGCGCGGAACGCGCCCCCGATCGGCGTCCGGCTCGAGGAGCAGCGCCCGCCGTGGGCAGGCGGCGGCGGCAGTCCGGGCAAGGTCAGCCAGTGCACCGTCGACGGGCGCGCCGTCGACCATCGGATAGCCCCACTCGTCGAGGGTGACCCGTTCGGGCAGCAGCTCGGCGCAGTAGCCGAACGCGTCGCAGGCGACCGGGTCGACCACGACCCGGAGCGCGTGCCGGCCGCGCCCCCTCACCGCCCGCTCCGGTCGGCCGGAGGGCCGGTCCGCGGTGGGAACGCGAGCCGGGTGGGCGAACCGTGGCCCGGGCACGGTCGGCCCCTGGCGTGCGCGTGCGCGTCGGCCGCGAAGACGGAGAGCGCGGTTCGGACGACCCGCACGACGCCGTCGGGGTGCCGGCAGGCGCCACGACCGTCGATCTGCGCCGCCCGCCTCCCGATCCGGTCGAGAACGGCGAGTGCGGCCCGGCCGGTCCAGAGCGCCTCGAGATCGTCGGCGAGCGCGTGGAGGCCGAAGACGCAGGGACCGCACTGTCCCGCGCTCTCGCCCGCCATGAAGCGCACGACGCGTGCCGTCTCGGCGATGCCGCACGAGCCGGCCGCGAGTGCGAGCACGATCCCGACTCCCGCGGCCGCGCCGGCCTCACGGAGCGGCCGCGGCGCGTACGGGGTCGCACCGTGCTCGGCTCCCAGCCAGGCGCCGCCGTACCCACCGACCAGGTACGCGGCCGGCTCCTCCACGAGAACCGCCCGCTCGGCGATCGACCCGATCGGCGTCCCGAGCTCCACCTCGACGACACCGGGTGCACGCACGGCGCCTCCGACGGTCACGAGGGTCGTGCCGGGCGCGTCGGCGAGCCCCGCTTCGCGGAACCAGGCGGGGCCGTGTCGCGCGACGAGGGCCACCTGCGCGAGCGTCTCCGCGTTGTGCACGAGCGCGGGCCGGCGCGCGACGCGCAACGGCACCGATTTGTCGATCCGGAGCGACGGCAGGCCGGGACGGCCCTCGAGCCACGCGACGAGCGCCGACTCCTCGCCGGTCACGTACCGCCCGGGCGGGCGGCCGACGTCGTAGCGCACGCCCGCCATGCCGGCCCGTTGGCGCTCGGCGATCGCCCGCTCGACGGCAGCGGCAGGGCCGTCTGCGTCGTCGGCAACGCAGACGGTGACCCGGGAGGTGCCGATGGCGGCTGCGACGAGCTCCGCGCCGTCGAGCACGAGGTGCGGCGAGCGGGTGAGGAGGATCCGATCCTTCGCGCTCGCCGGCTCACCCTCCATCGCATTGACCACGACGAGGGCGCGGCGCCCATCACGCGTCACCGCCTCCCACTTGACCGCCGAGGGGAACGCGGCGCCGCCCCGACCGCCGAGCCCCGACTCCTGCACGGCCCGCCGGAGGGCGGCGCGCCTCCGGTCGTCGCCGGGGCGGGGCACGTCGATCGTGCCGTGGACGGTGAGGTGCTCCCCGAGGGTCGTGCACCCGCCTCCCGTCCCCGCGAGCAGTCGCGGCCGGACCCCGGTCACGACGGCGCTCACGGCCGGTGCTCCCGCAATGCGCCGACGAGCGGCGTCGGACCGACCGAGCGGGTGCGCGCGCCCACACGCGCGGCGCGTCGGCCGGTCCGCACCGCGTCGGCGACGCGCCAGCCGGCGGCCGCGACCACGGCGAGCGAACAGACCGCGGCGAGGGCGTCCATCCACCCGCGGGCGGCGTCCGTCCCCATGCCGAGGGCGTGGGCCATCGCAACCGGCCAGCTGCCGTACGCGAGCCAGTGCAGGGCGCGCCACGTGCGCGCGGCCAGGTGCGGGCGCAGCGCGCTCGACACCGCGACGGCGATCAGCAGGTCCACCGCGACCGTGCCCAGGCCGACCCACAGGGTGCGGTACGGCGAGGCGAACGGCACGAGCGCCGCCGCCCAACCGACGGGGACGAAGGTGTCGACCACCGCGCCGAGCACGTGCAGGCCGAGGAAGACCATCGCGAGAACCGACACCCGGCGGTGCAGGTCCGCCTGGGCGAACGCCGGCCACGTCCGGGTCCGGAGGCGTCCCGCGGTGAGGATGCCGAGCACCACGGTGAGGGTGAGGAGGAGCAGGGCGACGATGCCGGTCGCGCGGATCGCGTACCAGACGGCCGGCGAGGCGACCGCCGCCGTCATGACCGCGCCCCCCCGCTGCCGGCCCCGACCGGCACGCCCGGCCAGGCGCCGACGGTGACCACGGTCCCGTCGGCAGCGACCAGTCGGGCCCGCACTCCGCGGGCCGCGAGGTTGCCCGGAGCGTCGTCGCCCCAGACGATCGCCGCCGTCGTCCATGCGTTCGCTTCGACGCAGGTCGGTGCGACCGCGGAGGCGAGTGTCCAGACGGCCGGCGCGGAGTCGCCCGTCCACGGGTCGACGATGTGGTGGACCGCACGGCCCCGGTGCGTCCACGACCTCGCGGTCGTCCCCGAAGTCGCGAGGCCTCCGTCCGCGAGCGGGACGATCTCGTCGACGTCGGACGTCGCGGCGTCGGAGCGCGGCGCGATGCCGACCGACCAGCCGGCCGCCGGGCCATGCCCCGCCACCGAGACGTCACCGCCGAGGTTGACCAGCACACCGCAGCCGACCAGGGTGGCGATCCGCTCCGCCGAGCGGTCCGCCGCGAGCGCCTTCGCGGTCGAGCCGAGGTCGATCCGGACGCCCTCGGGTACGGCCAGGGTGCGCGCCTCGGGATCGAGCGTGAGCTGCCACCAACCCGGTGTTGCGCCGGGCGCCGCGTGGGTACCGGACGCGTCCGGCGCGGTGCGCACCGCGTCGAAGTCGCGGTCGTAGCCCAGGGAGGCGACCGCCGACCCGACCGTCGGGTCCACGGTGCCGGCGGTGCGGACCGCGACGGCGCAGGCGACCTCGAGTGCCTCATAGAGGAGCGGGCTCACCGCGACCGGCCTCCCGCGGCTCGTCCGCTCGACGCGTCGCAGCTCCGAGTCCTCGCGGAAACGCGAGCAGGCCACGTCGAGCCGCGCGAGGTCGTCCGCGAGCAGCTGCGCGGCAACGTCGGCTGCCCCTTCGTCGGTGACCACCACGATCGCGGTCGTCCCGATCGCGTGCAGGGTCCGGCTGGCCGGCGGGGTCGCAGGATCCGGGTCGGCCGCAGCGTCGAGGAGCGCCGTGCTCACGACTGCCCCGACACGGTCGCGGCACCTGCGGTGGTTCCGGCGCTCGAGCCCGTCGTGGAGCCACTCGAAGACCCGGTCGAGGCGGCGGCCGCGGACGACGAGCCGGCTGCTGCGCCGGTCGAGGCCGACTGGCCCGACACGGTGGTCGCGGTCGTCGCCCCGGCGCCCGAGCCACCCGACGACGCCGAGACGCCACCCGTGACGGCGCTCGCGTGCCCCTTCGCCTCAGACGCCACGAGCGCGCCGAGGCCGAGCGCGCCGGCCGTCGCCCCGACCGCGACCAGTCGGGTCAGGCGGCGCACCTTCGACGCGGCTCGGACGCGGGAGCGGTCGGGCGCACTCCGTCCCGACGGTTGTGGGAGATCCTGCGGTTCCATGGCTTCACCTCTCGACGTTGCGGCTCGACGGAGCGGCGGCGCGGCACCGGACCGTCCGGCACCGCTCGGACCGCCCGTACCGTTGCGGCGATCCCGATGGCGACCAGTGGAGCGGTCCGGCTGCAGAGCCACCTCCGTCCCCGCTGGGAGGTCGCTGTGAATGCGGGCGCGGCGTCCCGCACCGTTCACAGGTCGCTCACAGCGGACGCACAACCGGACACCAATGGCCGGTGCGATGCTGGTCGGGCCGGGCGACGACCGTCGCCCGCCACGGAGGGACGAGGTGATGGAGCCCACCCGAAGCCAGCGCATCCTCGTGGTCGACGACGAGCCGTCCATCGTCGACGCGGTGGCCACCTCGCTCCGCTACGAGGGGTTCGAGGTCGACGAGGTCTCGAACGGCCGGCAGGCGCTGGCCGCCGCCCAGGAACGGCCGCCGGACCTCATCGTCCTCGACGTCATGCTCCCCGACCTCGACGGGCTCGAGGTCACCCGGCGGCTACGCGCCGACGGCATCCGCGTGCCGGTCCTCTTCCTCACCGCACGCGACGCGGTCGAGGACAAGGTCGCGGGACTCACGGTCGGCGGGGACGACTACGTGACGAAGCCGTTCGCCCTGGCCGAGATCGTCGCCCGGGTCCACGCGATCCTCCGGCGCATCGGTAGCGAGCCCGAGGAGGCGGGCATCCTGCGCTTCTCGGACATCGAGATGGACGAGAACGCGCACGAGGTCACGAGAGCGGGCGTGGCGATCTCGCTCACCGCGACCGAGTTCAACCTCCTGCGCTTCTTCATGCTCAACCCCCGCCACGTCCTGTCCAAGTCGCAGATCCTCGACCACGTCTGGCACTACGACTTCGGCGGCGACGGCAATGTGGTCGAGACCTACGTGAGCTACCTCCGCAAGAAGCTCGAGGTGGCCGGCCCTCCGGTCATCCACACCGTCCGGCTGGTCGGCTACGCGCTGCGAGAGCCGGCGGTGGAGTAGCCGGTGTCCCTGCGCACGCGGCTGCTCATCGCCATCGGAGTGATCGCGCTGGTGGCCCTGGTCGTGGCCGACGCGGTCACCTACTCCGCGCTCCAGTCCTTCCTGTACCAGCGTGTCGACCAGCAGCTCGACCAGGCCCACGCGCCCTACGAGCTGTCGGCCAACGGCGGCGGGCTCACCTGCTTCGCCGTGGGGCCGGGGGGCCCTGGCGGCGGTCGGGTCTCCGCGCCGTCCGGGGAGCCGGGCAACGGCGGCGTCCCGAGCGTGCAGTTCCCCGCCGTCGAGGTGCGGGCACCGAACGGCGGAGTCGTCGACGGGCAGAGCTGCCCCGCCCGCGTGGACGGCAAGGATCAGCTCCCCCAGCTCCCCGCGACGATCACCGGTTTCAGCCGGGCGCCCGACGGCACCGAGGTCGCGTACTTCACGGCGCCGTCGACCTCGGCGGACGGACCGTCGTTCCGAGTGCGCGCCTCGATCCTTGCCAACGGCGACCTCCTGATCGTCGCCCAACCACTCGGTGACACGGACAGCACGCTCCACCATCTCCTCTGGATCGAGCTCGCGGTGACCGGTGGCGCTGTGCTCGTCGCACTGCTCGGCGGCTACTGGCTCGTGCGTCTCGGGCTCCGACCGCTGCGCGCCATGGAGCGCACCGCCGCGTCGATCGCGGACGGCAACCTCACCGAGCGGGTGCCCGGTGAGAACGACACGACCGAGGTCGGCCGGCTGGCGAGGAGCCTCAACGTGATGCTCACCCGCATCGAGTCGGCCTTCGGCGCCCGCGTCGCGTCCGAGCAGCGGCTGCGTGCCTCCGAGAGCCGTCTCCGGCAGTTCGTCGCAGACGCGTCGCACGAGCTCCGCACACCGATCGCCGCGGTGTCGGCCTACGCCGAGCTCTTCGGCCGGGGCGCCTCCGAGCAGAAGGAGGACCTCGAGCGGCTCATGCTCGGGATCCGCACCGAGACGAGCCGGATGGAGCACCTCGTCGCGGACCTGCTCCTCCTCGCGAGGCTCGACGAGGGCCGCCCGCTCGAGCAGCACTCGGTGGACCTGGTCGCCCTGTGTGCCGAAGCGGTGCACACGGCCGCCACCGTCGGCCCCGAGTGGCTGCTCACCTTCGAGGCGAGCGAACCGATCGAGGTGATGGGCGACGCGACCAGCCTGCGCCAGGTCGTCGACAACCTGCTGGGCAACGTCCGCGCCCACACCCCGCCCGGCACGACGGCGACGGTCACCGTGGGCCGCGACGCCGAAGGTGCCGTCGTGACGGTCGCCGACGACGGTCCGGGCATGGACCCCGAGGCGGCCGAGCACATCTTCGAGCGCTTCTACCGGTCCGACCCCTCGCGATCGCGGGCGCACGGCGGGGCGGGGCTCGGGCTCTCCATCGTGAGCGCGATCGTCGCGGCGCACGGCGGCACGGTGGCGGCTCGCGGGCGCGCCGGCGCCGGGACCACGTTCACCGTCCGGCTCCCCATCGACGGACCGGGCGCCGGCGACCGGGTCGGCGCGGGCGGTGCCGAAGCCGGCAACGGACGGGGAAGCCTCGCACCGGCGCCACAGGAGGCGCCCACCGGGGGCTGAGCCGAGTCCGCCGGCAGACGATGGCGTGACGATGGCAGTCCGGTCCGCGGCGGTCGCCCGCTCGGACGGAGGGGCCGCCTGCCCCTGCCGTCGGAGTCGCGGGGGTTCCCACCTGCCCGGAGCGTACCGGCCGGCCAGTCCCGATGCAACCGTGAGTTGCGAGTAGCGTCTCGGTCCGTCGGCCACACGGCCGAACCGGGTCCCGGACCGGGGCCGGGCCGCAGGTGAGGTCAGGTTCCGGCATGAGCAGTGGGCCGCGGGTCCGGCGAAGCAGCGAGGAGATCAGGCGCCTGCTGCTCGACGCGGGCGTCGAGATCCTACTCGACGAGGGACTCGGCAGCGGTGCCGAGGGGCTCACCTTCAAGCGCGTCTACGGCCGCCTCGAGCGGACCCGGGGCGTGCGACTGACCAATGCCTCGGTCATCGGGCGAGCCTTTCGCACCCAGGAGGAGTTCCAGACCGAGGTCCTCGCCACGATCGCGGCCAGCGACTCCCAGGACTTCCGGCGCCTCGCCGAGGTCATCGTCGAAGAGGTGCTCGTCGAGGCCGACCTCACCTCGCTGGAGGGGCGGTGGCGGTGCATCCGCGACATCAGCCGCACGACCGGCGTTCTCCTGCTCGACATCCTGCGGAGCTCGCCGGTCTGGCGGGTGTGGATCGGCATCTGGGCGCTCGCCGGCTCGGGCGAGCAGAGCCCCGAGAAGGATCGGCTGGCCGGCGCGCTCCTCATGAGCTACCGGTCGGTCATGCGGGACACCACCTCGCTCTCCACCGCGATCCTCGCGATGCTCGGGTTCCGGGTGAAGGCGCCGATGACGATGGAGCACGGAGCGTCCGCGATCCAGGCGCTGGCCGAGGGCTCGGCCCTCCGGGACCTCGTCGACGAGGGCGCGATGCGGCACATCAGCATGCCGACGGGTCCCGCGGGCGAGCCCGAGGAGTGGACGGTCTTCGGCATCGCGCTCCACACCCTCATCACGCAGTTCATCGAGCCGGACCCCGGCTGGCAGGGCGCGGCCACCGCCCCCTGACTCGTCCCGGCGCGTGGGCCATGATGAGGCGGCACCACCAACGTGGGAGCCGAGGAGAAGGAGTTCGCCGTGGCGATCAACGTGACACCCATCGCCGGCCTCGACCCGGAGATCAACGACATCCGCCGTCGGACCGCGGACTTCATCAACGCCGAGATCCTGCCGAACGAGGCGGAGCTCTGGCAGTCCCGCCGCGACCTCGGACAGACCGACGAGGATCGGGAGCACAGCCGGCGGCGGAGCATCGAGCTCCGCGAGGAGATCAAGGCCAAGGTCAACCAGGCCGGCCTCTGGGCGCCGCACCTGCCCAAGGAGTACGGCGGGATGGGCCTCGACTTCCTCTCGCTCGCCTACATGTACGAGATCCTCGCCTACGCGGTCGGCGCCTCGTCGCTCTTCGGGATCGCGGCGCCCAATTCGGGCAACGCGACGATCCTCGTCAAGTACGGAACGGAGGAGCAGAAGCGCAAGTGGCTGCTCCCCCTGATCGAGGGCGAGATGGAGTCGGGCTTCTCGATGACCGAGCCGGACCATGCGGGCTCCGACCCGCGTTCGATCCGGACCGAAGCGGTACGCGACGGCGACCACTGGGTCATCAACGGCCACAAGTGGTTCACCTCCAACGGGATCGACGCCAACTTCTTCATCGTGATGTGCCGCGCGACCGATCCCTCCGGCGAGCTCGGGCCGCCGGGCCACATGACGCAGATCATCGTGCCGACCGACACGGCGGGCGTGCACATCCTCCGCGGCATCGGCATCTTCGGTCACTCGACGTCGGACCACTGCGAGATCCGGTACGAGAACGTGCGGGTGCCCATCGAGAACACGCTCGGGCTCGTGGGTCAGGGCCACCAGGCGGCCCAGGACCGTCTCGGCGCCGGGCGCGTCTACCACTGCATGAACTCCGTCGGGCAGATGTGGCGGGCGTTCGACCTCATGGTGGAGCGGACCCTCACCCGTGAGGTCCACGGCGGCCTGCTCCGTGACAAGCAGTTCATCCAGGGCTTCATCGCCGACAGCTACATGGACGTGCAGTCGGCACGGCTCATGACCATCGACGCGGCGGAGAAGGTCGCCGACGGCGCCCCGGACGTCCGCACCGCCATCTCCGCCATCAAGATCTTCGTGCCGGCCGCCTACCACCGGGTGGTCGACCGGGCGATCCAGGTCTGGGGCGGTGCCGGCGTGAGCAACGACCTGCCGCTCTCCCAGATGTACCTCACCGCACGCGTGCTGCGACTCGCCGACGGGCCCGACGAGGTCCACCGGATCCTCATCGCGAAGAACATCCTCCACCACTACGAGGACGGCGACACCTGGAACTTCGGGAGCTGACCGCCCGGCTGACGACGCATCGCCGCCGCGGCCTGGTTCGCGAGCACGTCACGTCGATCCGTGGGAGGGTGGACGGCGACCGGCGCGACGCCCCGAGGTGTCCCGCTCCTCGGCGGGACGCAGACCGAGGGGCCCGCGCACCGAACGCAAAGGAGCGGCCGATGCCCACGGTCGAGGAGTACGTGCCAGGGACCCCGTCGTGGGTCGATCTCGCGAGCGCCGACATCCCCGCGTCGGTGGCCTTCTACGCCGCGCTCTTCGGCTGGACCGCGCAGGACCAGGGTCCCGAAGCCGGCGGGTACACCATCATGGAGCTCGACGGGCAGCCGGTGTGCGGTACCGGGCCCATCATGATGGAGGGACAGCCGCCCGCATGGATGACCTTCGTCTCCGTCGAGGACGCGGACGCGGCGATCGCCAAGGTCAAGGCCAACGGCGGCGCCGTCTTCGTCGAGCCGATGGACGTCCTCGACGTCGGGCGCATGGCCGTCTTCGCCGACCCGACCGGTGCGGCCGCGGCCGTCTGGCAGCCCAAGGCGCACAAGGGGGCCGGCATCGTCAACGAGCCGGGCGCGCTCTGCTGGAACGAGCTCAACACCCGCGACACCGCGGCCGCGGCCTCCTTCTACACCGCCGTCTTCAATTGGGAGGCGGCGACGAGCGACATGGAGGGCATGGCCTACACCGAATGGAAGCTCGACGGGCGGAGCATCGGCGGCATGATGACGATGCCGGCCGAGGTGCCCGCCGAGGTCCCCGCACACTGGCTCGCGTACTTCGCGACCGCCGACTGCGACAAGACGGTCGACACGGCGACGGCCGCCGGCGCCTCGGTGCTGGTCCCGCCGACCGACATCCCGCCCGGGCGGTTCTCCGTGCTGGCGGATCCCGCGGGCGCGGTGTTCGGGGTCATCAAGATGGCGGCCGCCTGACCGGCGCGGCCTCGCCGCCGTCGGGTCGCGGCCACGTCCGCCGGCGGGCGGGTCCGCTACGCTCGACTGCGTGACCGACTCGGTGAGCTGGCCGATCGAGCAGCGTCGCCAACTGGTCTCCGACGTCCCCGGACCGAGGTCCCAAAGCCTCGACGAGCGGCGGCGGTCAGCGGTCGCCGGTGGGGTGAGCTCGACGTACCCGGTCTACATCGAGCGCGCGGGCGGAGCGATCCTCGTCGACGTCGACGGGAACTCCCTCATCGACCTCGGTGCGGGCATCGCCGTCGCGAGCGTCGGGCACGCGTCGCCCGCCGTGGTGGAGGCGGTCGCGGCACAGGTCGCGGACTTCTCCCACACGTGCTTCATGGTGAGCCCGTACGAGGCCTACGTGGCGCTGTGCGAGGTGCTCAACGAGCGCACGCCGGGCGACCATCCGAAGCGCTCCGCGCTGTTCAATTCGGGGGCCGAATCCGTCGAGAACGCGGTCAAGATCGCGAGGAACGTGACCGGGCGACAGGCGGTCGTCGTCTTCGACCACGCGTACCACGGTCGCACCAACCTGACCATGGCGCTCACCGCGAAGAACATGCCCTACCGCGACCGCTTCGGACCGTTCGCGCCGGAGGTCTACCGGGTCCCGATGTCGTACCCGTTCCGCGACCCCGAGGGGATGGACGGCGAAGAGGCGGCGGCACGGTCGATCGAGCAGATCGAGCGTCTCGTGGGGACGGCCAACGTGGCCTGCGTGCTCATCGAGCCGATCCAGGGCGAGGGCGGTTTCGTGGTGCCGGCACCCGGCTTCCTCCCCGCGCTCGCACGCTGGTGCACCGCGCACGGGGTCCTCTTCGTCGCCGACGAGATCCAGACCGGCTTCTGCCGCACGGGCGACTGGTTCGCCTGCGACTTCGAAGGTGTCGTCCCCGACCTCGTCACGACGGCCAAGGCGATGGGCGGCGGACTGCCGATCGCCGGGGTGACCGGTCGTGCCGACCTCATGGACGCGGTGCACGCGGGCGGGCTCGGCGGCACCTACGGGGGCAACCCCGTCGCCTGCGCCTCGGCGCTCGCCGCGATCGAGACCATGGAGAAGGAGGACCTCGCAGCCGCCGCCCGCCGCATCGGGTCCGTCGTAGCCGACCGGCTCGGCGAGCTCCGCGGCGATCACCCAGGGGTCGGAGACGTGCGGGGACGCGGCGCGATGCAGGCCATCGAGCTCGTGCGCCCCGGAACCCTGGAGCCGGACGCCGACGCGACCCGCCGGATCGTGCAGGGCTGTCACCGGGCGGGCGTGGTCGTGCTCTCCTGCGGGAGCTTCGGCAACGTGCTCCGCCTCCTGCCGCCGCTCGTCATCGACGATGCGCTGCTGCGCGAGGGGCTCGACGTGCTGTGCGAGACGACGGCAGCCGTCCTCGACGGCGCAGACTGAACCGGACGCAGCCGGACGCAGCCGGTATCAGCTGCGAGGATCGGGGAGGGACGCGCGGGCCGATGCGAGGCCGGCGCTGAGGCACTGCAGCTCATGGTCCGCGTCGCGGACCAGCTCCCGGACCCGGGCGCCGCTCACGTCGCTCGCCGAAGCCATCGCGGCTTGGCGGATGTCCGCCGCCGCACGCAGCACGTCGCCGACCTGCGCGCGCACCTCGGCCGAGATGCCCGGCGCCGTCTCGACCCGCAGGACCGTGTCGAGATCGAGCGCGGTGGTGCGCAGCCGTCGGCACAGCGAGGGGAGCTCGGCGGTGGGAGCGCCGACGTCGTCGGCGGCCCGGACCGCGGACTCGGCTGCGCTGATCGAGCGCCAGAGGGCGCGCCGCGTCGCGCGCGGTGTCCACGGACGTTGGTCCCGCGGCGAGAGCGGGCGGTCCGTCCACCGTCCGACCCGAACGGCTGCTGTTGCCTCCCACAGCGCGAGCGCGCCGACGACCAACCCGTGGGAGCGGAACGCACGCCAGCGTCGACGCCCCACGCGCCACAGCAGGAGGCCACCGAACGCCGCCGCGCCGAGCACCACGGCGACGAACACCAGCACCCCTGCGACGACGGGTACGAGCTCCGACGCGACCACGCCCGCAGTCTACGGCGCGTGGCGCCGGCGTTCCCACCGGCCACCCTCTGACGGCTCTTGCCCGCTCAGAGGCCTGCGTCCAGCAGGTGCGACTCGATCCCCTCGAGCGTCGAGCGCGACACCCCGGCGCCGAGCGCCCAGGCCGCCGCACCGCCGAACCGGTCGTGCACGGCGCGCAGGAACCGCTCCATCGTCGACGCCTCGACCCCGAAGCGCGACGCCGGCACCTGGGCCATCCGCTGGACGAAGCGGGGATCGCCCCGGTAGCGGTCGAGGATGCGCTCCATCCGTCCTGCGGTGATGAGGTAGTCGTCGACGATCGAGGCCTCGCCGACGCCCAGGATGTCGAGGACGAGGGCGGCGAGGACGCCCGTACGGTCCTTGCCCGCGGCACAGTGGAACACCAGCGGATAGCTCGACTCGTCCCCGAGGAGGTCGAGCGCGTCGACGAGCGCCTGCCGCCCGACCTCGAGGTACCAGAGGTAGCGCTCCGCGAGGTCGTCGCCGGACGGTACGGGCGCCGCCATGGCCTCGCCGTCCGCCCCGTCGGCATCGGACACGACCGAGAGGTGGCGATAGAGGATCGGTTCCGGCTCGAGCGGACCCCGACCGGTGCGGAGCAGCTCTCTCGTGGTGCGCAGGTCGACCACCGTGGCGAGGCCCATCGAGCGCAGCAGCTCGACGTCGGATGCGGTCAGCTCGTGGAGCGTGTCGCTCCGGAAGAGGCGCCCCCACCGGGTGACCCGGCCCCCCGATCCCGCGTAGCCGCCGAGGTCCCGGAAGTTGAAGGCGCCCGACAGCGGGATCAGGCGGTCGCGGCGCTCCACCCCTTCATCTTGGTCGATCACGCCGCATCCGGGGCAGTGCCCCCTGGCCCGTCCGGGGCAGTGCCCCCTGGCCCGTCCGGCGCCATGCGCACGAAACGAGGCGCGCATCGAGAAGAATGGACGCCGCCGGCGGGTCGGCCCCCCTCGTCCGTTCCGGCACCATCACGACCCGAACCCGAACGGAGTGCGTCCTCATGCTGTCCCTCGCCAGGTGGTGCGTCCGCCACCGCGTGCTCGTCCTGCTGCTCTGGTTGGCGGCCCTCGTCGGAACGACCGTGATCTCCCTGACGGTCGGCACGGCCTACTCGAACAACTTCTCGTTGCCCGACACCCAGTCGACACGTGCGCTCGCGCTCCTGCAGGCCGCGTCGCCGAGCGCCGCGGGCGATCGCGAGCAGATCGTCGTCCACACCACCGGCGGAGCCCGGGTGACCGATCCGCAGGTCGTGGCCAAGGTCGACGGCATGCTCGCCGAGGTCGCGAAGATCCCCCACGTCTCCAATCCGACCACGAGCGGTCCGTTCGGCTACACGCAGGTCAGCGCCGAGGGGACGACCGCGTTCCGCACGGTGACCTTCAACGTCCAGCCCCAGTACGTCCCCACGGCCGTCGCCCAGCAGTTCGTCCGGACCGCAACCGCTCCTGCCGGCGGGGATCTCCAGATCGCCGTCGCGGGCCAGGTGGCCGAGGCGGCCAACCGCCCGAGCTTCGGCGGCACTGGGCTCGGCGTCCTGCTCGCGGGCGTCGTCCTCCTGCTCGTCTTCGGCTCGGTCTTCGCGATGGTGCTGCCACTGCTGTCCGCGCTCGCATCGCTCGGGACCGCGGTCGCCGTGATCGGCCTCCTCAGCAACGTGCTGAAGATGCCCGAGTTCTCGACCCAGCTGGTCCTGCTCATCGGACTCGGCGTCGGCGTGGACTATGCGCTCTTCATCGTGACCCGGCACCGGCAGGGACTCATCGCCGGAAACGACATCGAGTCATCGATCGCCAACGCGATCAACACGTCGGGCCGGGCCGTGATGTTCGCCGGCATCATCGTGTGCATCGCCCTGCTCGGGATGTTCGCGCTCGGCGTGTCGTTCCTCTACGGGCTCTCGATCGCGGCTGCGATCGGGGTCGCGTTCACCATGATCGCGGCGCTCACCCTGCTGCCGGCCTTCCTCGGCTTCATCGGGCCACGTGTTCTCTCGCGGCGCCAAAAGCGCGAGCTCGCCGAGCTCGGGCCGCGGATCGTGGGCACTGGCACGAAGGGCTTCTGGCCGCGGTGGGCGAGCTTCGTCGACCGCCGCCCCGTCCTGCCGGCCGTCGTCGCCTTCGTGATCATCCTGCTCGTCGCGCTGCCGTTCTTCTCGCTGCGCCTCGGCTCGTCGGACCAGGGGAACGATCCGGTGGGCACCACGACCCGCCAGGCCTTCGACCTGCTTGCCGAGGGCTTCGGCCCCGGGTTCAACGGACCCCTGCTCCTCGTCGCGCAGAGCCCGGGCACGGTCGACCTGCAGACCCTGGACCGCCTGGCGTCCGCGGTCGCCGCCCAACCTGACGTCGCGCACGTCGCCGCACCCGTCGCGCTCCCGGCGAAGGACGGCTCGCAGGTCGCGCTCATCACCGCCTACCCGCGCTCGGCGCCCCAGGACGCCGCGACCACCGACCTCATCGAGCACCTCCGGCAGGACACCATCCCCGCCGCCGTCGCCGGAACCGGCCTCACCGTCGACGTCGGCGGGAACACGGCGATCTTCGTCGACTTCGCCAACGTGCTGACCTCGAAGCTCCCGCTCTTCATCGGCCTCGTGGTCGCGCTCTCCTTCCTCCTGCTCGCCGCGGTCTTCCGCAGCATCCTGATCCCGATCACCGCGGCGGCCATGAACATGCTCTCGATCGGTGCGGCCTTCGGCGTGCTGGTCGCCGTCTTCCAGTGGGGATGGCTGGGGAACGTGTTCCGCGTCGGCGGGCCGGGGCCGGTCGAGGCCTTCCTGCCCGTCATGCTCTTCGCCATCCTCTTCGGGCTGTCCATGGACTACGAGGTGTTCCTCATCTCGCGCATCCAAGAGGAGTGGCTGGCGTGCGGCGACAACCGGACCGCCGTGCGCAAGGGGCTCGCGGCGACCGGCAAGACCATCACCGCAGCAGCCCTCATCATGATCCTCGTCTTCGGCTCGTTCATCCTCGGCGGCGAGCGGGTCATCAAGGAGTTCGGGCTGGGCCTCGCCGCGGGCATCCTGATGGACGCGCTGCTCATCCGCATGGCGATCGTGCCGTCGCTCATGTTCCTCTTCGGGCGGGCCAACTGGTGGTTCCCGCGATGGCTCGACCGGATCCTGCCCCGGCTCTCCGTCGATCCCGACGTGACGCCGACCGGGGGCGGCGAGGAGGAGCCGGGCGCGCCGGCCACGCCCGAGCCGGTCCGGGTCTGAGGTAGCGTCGGTTCGTCAGCCTTCAGCCGAGGACCGGGGGACCACCATGTCCGATTTCGTCATGACCATCGGGGGCGACACCGTGCCGGCGAGCGACTCCTTCGGCGTCGTCAACCCGGCCACCGGTGAGGTCTTCGCCCACGCGCCCGAGTGCACCCGCGAGCAGCTCGACGCCGCCTTCGACGCCGCGGCCAAGGCCCAGCGCGACTGGCGGACCGACGAGGCCGCCCGGCGCGAGACCCTCAACCGGATGGCGGACGTCCTGCTCGCGTCGGGTGGCGAGCTCGCCCCGATCCTCACCGCCGAGCAGGGCAAGCCGCTCGGCGACGCGAACATCGAGGTCTTCGCCGCGGCCATCTGGTGCCAGTACTTCGCAGGCCTCGAGACGCCGCCACAGGTGATCCAGGACGACGCCGAGGCACGCGTCGAGGTGGTCGGACGGCCGCTCGGCGTCGTCGCGGCGATCACGCCGTGGAACTATCCGCTCACCCTCGCGTTCTGGAAGATCGCCCCGGCTCTGCTGGCCGGGAACACGCTCGTCCTCAAGCCGTCGCCGTTCACGCCGCTGTCCACGCTCAAGACCGTCGAACTGCTCCGCGACGTGCTCCCGCCCGGCGTGGTCAACGTGGTGAGCGGCGGCGACGACCTCGGGGCGTGGATGACGGGACACCCGGTGCCACGCAAGGTCAGCTTCACGGGATCGATCGAGACGGGCAAGAAGGTCGCCCAGTCGGCCGCACCCGATCTCAAGCGGGTCACGCTCGAGCTCGGCGGCAACGACCCGGCGATCGTGCTCGACGACGCCGACCCGGCCGTCGTGAGCAAGGCGATCTTCGCCGGCGCGTTCCTCAACAACGGTCAGGTCTGCTCGGCCATCAAGCGGGTGTACGTGCCCGAGGCCATGTACGACGACATCGTGGACGGTCTCAGCGCAGAGGCCGCCGCCATCGCAGTGGGCGACGGCACCGACGCCGGCACCAAGCTGGGGCCGATCAACAACGCGCCGCAGTACGAGCGGGTCAAGGAGCTCGTGGGCGATGCGATCTCCCACGGAGCGCGCGCCGCGGCGGGCGGCAAGGCGATGGACCGCCCGGGCTACTTCTTCGAGCCCACGATCCTGGCCGGCCTCTCCGACGGGACCCGGATCGTGGACGAGGAGCAGTTCGGACCCGCGCTTCCGGTCGTCGCCTACCGCGATCTCGACGACGCGGTCGAGCGGGCCAACGCGACCCACTTCGGGCTCTCCGGCTCGGTGTGGGGGTCGGACGGCGACCGGGCGGCGGACGTCGCAGCGCGGCTCGAGTGCGGGACCGCCTGGGTCAACACCCACCTCGCGCTCGGACCGAGCCAGCCGTTCGGGGGCTTCAAATGGAGCGGGGTCGGCGTCGAGAACGGCCCCTGGGGGCTGCACGAGTTCACGGAGGTCCAGGTCGTCCACCGCTCGAAGAGCACCGACGGCCTCAACCTCAACACGGGCAGCCTGCTCGCGTAGGGACGCGGGGATCTCTCGTCCCGGGCGCACGCGCCCGGAACCGTGACGGTCCGGGGGACGCCGCGCCTCCGGCGGTGGCCGGTGCTCCTGGCGTCGGCGGGCGCGCTGGTCGGCGTCGTCGGCGCTTCCCTTGCAGCGGCGGGTGCGCCCGCGGCCGTCCGGTCGTCACCTCCCGCATCCTCCTCCGCAGCCTCGACTCCGGCCGAGGCCAGCGCGGGCACCCCGGGCTGCGGTCGGGCTCCGTCGCCCACCTCGCAGCAGAGCGCGACGTCCACCGGCGACCTCGGCCAGACGCTGGTGGTCGACGGCGGCGTGCGCACCTACCGACTCGCCGTCCCCGCGTCCTACCGTCGTGACGCCCCGACGCCACTGCTCCTCGTCTTCCACGGAAGCGGGTCGAACGCGCTCCAGACCTCGATCTACACGCAGCTCGCACGGCGGGGCGCCGCGGCCGGCTTCCTCGTCGCGACCCCGGACGGCCGCGGCGGGCAGTGGCAGATCTCCCTCCCGAACGCACACACGCCCGACCTCGACTTCGTCCAGGTGCTCCTCGCCGACCTCGCCGGGCGGTTCTGCGTCGACCGCGCCCGCGTCTTCGCCGCGGGGATCTCGCAGGGCGCGGAGTTCTCCGCGATCGCCGCGTGCGCCGTTCCCGGGCGCATCGCCGCCATCGGCCTGGTCACCGCCGAGTTCCTGCTCGGGCCGTGCCGAGGGCCGGTCTCGGTGCTCGCCTTCCACGGGACGGCCGATCCCCTCGTCCCCTACGGGGGCGGGGGCTCGGGGCGGGCGCTGCCGGGGTTGGACGTACCGAGCGTGCAGGAGAACCTCGCCTCGTGGGCGCACCTCGACCGCTGCCATCCGGCGCCCCGGCTCGCACACCCGGCGTCGGCCGTGGTCCGCGAGTCGTGGGGCGGCTGCGCCGGCGGGTCGGCCGTCGTCCTCGACACCCTGGAGGGCGGTGGGCACACCTGGCCGGGCGCGCCGATCATCCTGCCGGCAGCGGCATTCGGCCCGACCAACGAGCAGGTCGACGCGACCGGGCTCATGCTCGCGTTCTTCGCCCAGCACCCGTTCGCCGGCTGACCAGGGCGGACGGCACCGTGAGTTCCTTCGATAGTCTAACTATGTGAGCAGCGACCGAAAGCCGTCCGCGACGCGCTCCCTCGGGCGCACCGCGGCGTGGCTCGCCAAGCAGGTCGAGCTCGGGCTCGCCGAAGCCGATCTCTCGCTCCCCCAGTACCGGATCCTCGGACTGCTCGACGAGAGCTCGGCGGTCTCCTCCGCACTGGCGGAGCGGCTCGCCGTGCGTCCGCCGACCATCACGGCCGTCGTCGACGGGCTCGTCGCACGCGGCCTCGTCGAGCGCCGCGCCGTCACCGGTGACCGGCGTCGCGTCGACCACGTCCTCACCCACGAGGGCCGCCGCGTGCTCGACGCCGCGGACGGCGCGGTCGATGCGCGCCTCGTCGAGATCGCCTCCTGCTCCGACGACCCGAACGGCGCCGCGTCCGCGTTCGACGGCCTCGCCGCGTGGAGGCACGCCCTCCTCGCCTATCGGCGCGCCAGAGCGGCCCGATGAAGGCGCCCACGCTCCGGCCAGGGCGCCGACCCGTGCCTGAGCAACCGACCGAGTTCGAGCCGATCGCCGAGGAGGCCCGGAACCCCACGCCGCGGGCGTCCATCGATCCGGACCGCACCCTGTCGTGGATCCGCCGCGCGCTGCCCGTCCTCCGTGCCCACAAAGGGATCTTCCTCACGTCGCTCACGCTCTCGTTCCTCGGGCTCGTCCTGCAGGTGCAGATCCCCAACCTGCTCAACGAGGCGATCGGGAACTCGATCGAGACGCACTCCGTCCCGCTCAGCCACTACGTCTGGTGGATCCTCGGCCTCGGGATCGCGGGCGGGATCTCCGGCTACATCGCGCGGCTCTTCCTCTTCGAGACCGCATACGACATCGAGTACGACCTGCGCACGATCATCTACGAGCACCTCACGAAGATGTCGTTCTCGTTCTATGACCGCGTGCAGTCGGGGCAGCTGATCTCGCGCGCCAACTCGGACATCCGGTCGGTCCAGATGTACCTCACCTTCGCACCGCTGATCCTCGTCCAGTGCTCGATCGCGGTCGTCGCATTCATCTACATGCTCTCGATCAACGTGCCGCTCGCCTTCATCGCCATGGCCACGATGCCGTTCGTCTACGTGACCGGGATCCGTATGCGGCGGTCGATGTTCCCGGTCTCGTGGCTCATCCAGGCGCGTCTCGCCGACGTCGCCACCATCGTCGACGAGAACGTGAACGGGGTGCGGGTCGTGAAGTCCTTCGCCGCGGAGGAGCAGCAGATCCGCTCGCTGGCCGACGCCGCCGACCGGGTCCAGTGGGGCTACATCAAGGACGCCGACCTCCGTGCCCGGTTCACACCCCTGGTCCAGAACCTCCCCCAGGTCGGGCTCGCCCTGGTCCTCCTCTTCGGCGGGATCATGGTGATCCACGGGACGCTCGGGATCGGGGCCATCCTGGCGTTCAACGCCTATCTGCTGATGCTCCAGGCGCCGTTCATGATGCTCGGGATGCTCATCATGATGGGCCAGCGGGCGGCCGCATCGGCCGAGCGGATCTACGAGATCATCGACGAGCAGCCGACGGTCGTCGACCGCCCCGACGCGGTCGACCTGCGCGAGTGCCGGGGTGACGTCCGCTTCTCGCACGTCGACTTCGCCTACGACGCGGATGCGGAGCGGCTGGTGCTGGCCGACTTCGACCTGCACATCGCGGCCGGCGAGACGGTGGCGATCGTCGGAAGGACCGGCGCGGGCAAGTCGACGGTCGCACGGCTGCTCTCCCGCTTCTACGACGTGAGACACGGCGCGGTCGAGATCGACGGCCACGACGTGCGGGACCTCACCCTCGCGAGCCTGCGCGCCAGCGTCGGGGTCGTCCTCGACGAGCCCTTCCTCTTTTCCGTCTCGATCCGGGACAACATCTCCTACGGCAGACCGTCCGCCGGCATCGAGGAGGTCGAGGCCGCGGCCCGGGCCGCCGGCGCGCACGAGTTCATCATCCACCTCGCAGACGGCTACGACACCGTGGTCGGCGAGCGCGGCTACACGCTCTCGGGCGGACAGCGCCAGCGGATCGCGATCGCCCGCACGCTCCTCGTGAACCCGCCGATCCTCGTGCTCGACGACGCGACCAGCGCGATCGACGTCCAGGTGGAGCAGATGATCCATGCGAGCCTGCGCGAACAGCTCACCGGGAGGACCACCCTGATCATCGCCCACCGCCTCTCGACCATCTCGCTGGCCGACCGGGTCGTCCTGCTCGACCAGCAGCGCGTCGTCGCCGACGGCACGCACGCCGAGCTGCTCGCGACGACCCCCCTCTACGCCGAGGTCCTGGCCCAGGCGGCCGAGTTCGAGGCCGGGCAGGAGCCCGACCAAGGAGACGGGGGGTCCGGAGCCGAGACCTTGCGCCGCCCCGCAGACGGCGGCCCGTTCGACCGTGTCGGCGCGCCGGCCGATCGCGACCTCGACGGGCTGCTCGGCCCGCTCGACGGAGGTCCACGATGACCTTCGGCGGCATGGGAGGCGGCTTCGCGGCGCCTGGCGGGTTCGGGCGCCCGGCCGCGCCGGGCCTGCCCTTCTCGGGCATCCCCTCGGAGCTCCAGTCGGGCGTCGACCGGCTCCTCGACTCCGAGCCCGAGCACGCGCCGAGCGGTCTCGTCTTCGAGCAGAACGCCTCGGAGGCCGAGCTGCGACGGCTCTCCCTCTGGCGCCTGCTCACCCGGTACAAGGGGATGCTCACGCTGGCCGGGCTGCTCGTCGTCGTGATCTCGATCGCCGCGCAGACCGGGCCGAAGCTCACCGAGATCGCCATCAACGACGGGATGTCGCCGGGGCACAAGAGCGTCGCGGTGGTCGCCGCGATGGCCGTCGCCTACCTCGTCTTCGTCGCGATCACGGCCGTCGCCCAGCGGTTCCAGGTGCAGGTGACCGGCCGCCTCGCCGCATGGGTGATGAACGACCTCCGCGTGCAGGTCTTCGCGCACCTGCAGCGACTCTCGCTCGGCTTCTTCACCGAGGAGAAGGCCGGCGTCGTGATGAGCCGGATGACGAGCGACATCGAGAACCTCCAGCAGCTCCTCCAGGACGGGCTCTCCCAGCTCGCGATCCAGGCCCTCACGATGGTGGTGATCACCGTGATCCTGTTCACCACCGACGTCCGTCTCGCGACGATCACCATCGTGCTCATCGTGCCTGCGCTCGTGCTCGCCTCGCTCTGGTTCAAGCGGGCCTCCGAGCGCGGCTACGACCGCGTCCGGGACGGGATCGCCAACGTGCTCGCCGACCTGTCGGAGAGCCTCCACGGGGTCCGCATCGTGACCGCCCACAACCGCCAGCGCCACAACGTGATCCACCACCGCAACGTCGTCGGCGACTACCGCGACGCCAACAACTACACCGCGCACGTCAACGCCCTCTACGGTCCGGGCACCCAGCTCCTCGGGGTAGTCGGGCAGGCGGTCCTCCTGGCGATCGGCGGGAAGATGGTCCTCGACCACTCCCTCTCGATCGGCGCGCTCGTCGCGTTCTTCCTCTATCTCAACCGCTTCTTCCAGCCCATCCAGCTGCTCGTCCAGCAGTACAACACGTACCAGCAGGGACAGGCCTCGGTGGTCAAGCTGCGCGGCCTCGTCGAGACCCTGCCGGAGGTGACCGACGCACCCGGTGCCGCCGAGCTGCCGCCGATCGACGGTGCGATCGTCTTCGACCACGTGACCTTCGGGTACGACCCCGACCGCCCGGTCCTCGAGGACGTCGACCTCGCCGTCGCTCCGGGCGAGACGGTCGCCTTCGTCGGACCGACCGGTGCGGGGAAGTCCACGCTCGCCAAGCTGGTCACCCGGTTCTACGACCCGACCGAGGGCAGCGTGCGGATCGACAGCCACGATCTACGCGACGTGACGATGCGCTCGCTCCGCCGCCAGCTCGGGGTCGTGCCACAGGAGCCGTTCCTCTTCGCCGGGACCATCGGGCAGAACATCGCGTTCTCCAAGCCCGACGCCACCGAGGACGAGATCCTCGAGGCCGTCCGCCGGGTCGGGTTGGCCGACGTCGTGGGGCGCATGCCCGACGGGCTCGACACGATCGTGCACGAGCGCGGCCAGACGCTCTCGTCGGGTGAGCGCCAGCTCATCGCGCTCGCCCGCGCCTTCCTCGCGCACCCGCGTGTGCTCGTGCTCGACGAAGCCACCTCCAACCTCGACCTGCAGTCCGAGACGAAGATCGAGTCCGCGCTCGATGTGCTGCTCGAGAACCGGACGGCGATCCTCATCGCCCACCGGCTCTCGACGGCCCGCCGCGCCGACCGCATCGCCGTGGTCGAGTCCGGGCGGATCACCGAGGTCGGCAGCCACGACGAGCTGATCGCCGAGGACGGCCACTACGCGGCGATGTACGAAACCTGGGTCCGCCAGTCCGAGCCCGAAGACGCACCGGCCGCGCGCGGCGGCGCCTGACCGGCCGATTCAGGCGACGCTCGGCACGGTCGCCAGCCCCGCTGCGAACCGGTCCTCGGTGATCTCCTCGTCGACCATCGTGCCCTGCAGGTAGGAGTCGTACGCGGCGAGGTCGAAGTGCCCGTGCCCGCACAGCGCGGTCAGGATGACCTTCTCCTCGCCCGACTCCCGGCAGGCCGTCGCCTCGCGGATCGCCGCCGCGATCGCGTGGGTGGGTTCGGGTGCCGGGAGGATGCCCTCGCTGCGCACGAACTGCATGGCCGCGGCGAAGCACTCGAGCTGCGGGATGGCGACGGCTTCGAGCATGCCGAGCTCGTAGAGGTGGGAGATGAGGGGCGACATCCCGTGGTAGCGGAGGCCGCCCGCATGGATCGGGTCGGGGATGAAGTCGTGGCCCAGGGTGTGCATCTTCATGAGCGGTGTCATGCCCGCGGTATCGCCGAAGTCGTAGGCGTAGACGCCTCTCGTCAGCGAAGGGCACGAGGCGGGCTCCACCGCACGGATGACCGGCGCCATCCTGCCCGCCAGCTTCTCGCGCAGGAAGGGGAACGCCAGGCCGGCGAAGTTGGAGCCGCCGCCCGTGCAGCCGACCAGCAGGTCGGGTGGGTCCTCGCCGGCCTTCACCAGCTGGATCAGGGCCTCCTCGCCGATCACGGTCTGGTGGAGCAGCACGTGGTTGAGGACGCTGCCGAGCGCGTACCGGGTGTCGGGATCGGGCGCGGCGACCTCGACCGCCTCGGAGATCGCGATCCCGAGCGACCCGGGGCTGTCCGGGTCGGCGGCGAGGACGGCGCGACCGGCTTCGGTGAGCCCGCTCGGCGAGCGGTGGACCGTGCCGCCGAATGCCTCCATCATGAGGCGGCGGTAGGGCTTCTGATCGTAGGAGGCGGCGACCTGCCAGATCTCACAGGTGAGCCCGTAGATCGCGCAGGCGTAGGCGAGCGCGGTCCCCCACTGGCCCGCGCCCGTCTCGGTGGTGAGGCGGCGGACGCCGGACTTCGCGTTGTAGTACGCCTGCGGCACCGCCGTGTTCGGCTTGTGCGAGCCGGCCGGGGAGACGCCCTCGTACTTGTAGTAGATGCGCGCGGGGGTGTCGAGGAGCTGCTCGAGCCGGTGCGCCCGGTAGAGCGGCGACGGCCGCCACTGCCGGTAGACGTCGAGCACACCACCCGGGATGTCGATGAACCGTTCGGGACTGACCTCCTGCAGGATGAGGTCCATCGGGAAGAGCGGCGCGAAGTCGTCGGGGCCTGCGGGCTCGAGGGTGCCGGGGTGGAGCGCCGGGGGCGGCGGGGTCGGCAGGTCGGGGACGAGGTTGTACCACGCGGTGGGCATCTCGTCCTCGTCGAGCAGGAACTTGTGCCGCCGGACCGTCTCGTCGATGACCGTCATGGCGCCTCCCTTCGCTCGATCACACCCTATCGACGCCGGGACCGCCGGGCTCGGGCCACAGGCGGTCGGCGAGGCCGGATGCCCGAGCCGCGGGACGGGCGACCGCGGCGCGCAGGGCGTCCTCGGAGCCGACGATCGTGACGCGCTCCCTCGCGCGGGTGACGCCGGTGTAGAGGAGCTCGCGGGTCAGCACGGGGGACCCGGCGTCGGGCAGGGAGACGACGGCGTGCGGGAACTCCGAACCCTGGCTCTTGTGGACCGTCATGGCCCACCAGGTCTCGACCCACTCGAGCCGGGAGGGAGCGACCTCGCGGAACCGCCTCCGGTCGCGAGCGCCACGGACCGCCGTCCGGCGCGTTCGACCACGATGCCGACGTCGCCGTTGGCCACGCCGGTCGCCGGGTCGTTGGCGGTGACGATGACCGGCCGGCCCGTGTAGAAGCGCCGGCTGCGGTTGAACCCGGGCACCGCGCTGGCGACCGCCCCCTCGATCCGGTCGCTCCACGCGTGGAGGCCGAGCGGCCCCTGCCTCGTCGCGGCGAGGACCTTGACGCGGGCGGCGGCTTCGAGCGCACCTTCCGCGTCCCCGGCGACAGCGGCGCGTATCTGGTCGACGCCGGGCGCGACCACCTCGGCGACGAGCCGGTCCAGCCCGGAATCGTCGTCGGGTCGGACCCAGGCGACGTCCGTCGAGCCGGCGGTCAGGACTGCGATCGCCGCGTCCGGGTCGCCGGTGCGGACCGCGTCGGCCAGCGCGGCGATCGTGGATCCTTCGCCGAAGCGGTGCATGCGCTCGAGGACGGTGACCGCACCGGCCAGGACACCCTCGCGTACGGCGCCGACGGGGTCGGTGGGGCCGACGAGATCCCCCATGACCGTGCCGGCCTCGACGCTGGCGAGCTGGTAGGGATCGCCGACAAGGACGAGTCGCGCCTCCGGGCGCAGCGCATCGAGCAGCCTCGCGAGCAGCGGGAGCGAGACCATCGAGGTCTCGTCGACCACGACGAGATCGTGCGGAAGCGGGTGGTCGCGATCGTGGGTGACCCGGGTCCCGCCCCGTGAACCGAGCAGCCGGTGGACCGTGGTCGCGGCGGTCGCCTCGAGCGCGGAGGCGACGTGCTCGTCGATGAGCCCCGCCGTCCGGAGGGTCTGCGCCTCGGCGTGCACCGCGTCGGTGAGGCGCGCCGCCGCCTTGCCCGTCGGCGCGGCCAGCGCGGTGAGGAGCCGGCCGCCGGCCCGGCCACCCAGGAGGTGGTCGGCCGCGACCAGCCGGGCCACCGTCCTGGTCTTGCCGGTGCCCGGTCCACCGGCGACGATCGAGACCGGCCGGGTCAGCGCGATGCCGGCCGCCACGCGCTGACGATCGGGCGCATCCCGCTCGTCGGGGACGAAGAGCGCGTCGAGCACCCGCTCGAGTGCCTCCGTCCGGGCCTGCGGTGCCGCGCCGGTCGACGCGCGCGAACGCGCGGCGATGGCGTCCGCGACCGACGCCTCATAGCGCCAGTATCGCTGGAGGTACAGGCGCCGCCCGTCCCAGACCAGTGGTCGTCGCGGCGACCGGTCCGCCTCCTCCGGCGCGGCCACGATCGGTGAACCCCCGAGCGCGGCGGTCCACTCGGGCGGCGACGGCCACTCGAACGCCACGGCCCCGTCGTCGTCGACCACCGCGCCCGGACCCTGGCCGACGCCGAGCTCCACGCAGACGTGGCCGAAGCGCGGCGCACGTGCCGCGAGCGCGAGCGCGAGGAGCTCGACCTCGGAGGCGTCCGGTGCGAGGCGCGCGACGGTGTCGACGAGGTGCACCTCGTAGGACCCGACGATCCCCGTCGAGACCAGCGGCGCGAGGATCGACGCCCGCGGGGTGACCATGAGGTCACGCTCGCACGGGGCAGGACGGGTCACCGTGCCACCTCGGTGTCCGGCACGCCGTCGATCGGCACCCCTTCGAGCAGGTCGCTGAGGTCCGTCACGAGACCGGGAGGGAGCTCCCAGGCGAAGACCCCGTGGGGCCGACCGTCGGCCAACGGGGTCTCGGGGCCGCGCATGCCGCGCACGAAGAGGTAGGCGACGCCGCCGAGGTGGACGTCGGGCCGGTACTCCGGGAGCCGCCACCGCAGGTAGCGGTGGAGCGCGACCGAGTAGAGCAGCGCCTGGAGCGGGTAGTCGTGCTCGAGCATGGCGGTGACCAGTCGTTCGGGGGCGTAGTCGCCGTCGGCCGGAGCACTGCCCCGCGGCGTGAGCAGGTTCGTCTTGTAGTCGGCGACGAGGTAGCGCGTGACACCTCCGTCGGGACGGACCCGGAGCACGAGGTCGATCGAGCCGGTCAGGTGCCCGCCGAGCCCGAAGGGAACCGGCCGTTCGGCGAGCGCCGCCGCCCACGGCAACAGGGGATCGGACGGGTCGAGCCGTGAGGCGACGATCCGGCCGATCGCCGGCAGGTCGGGCAGTCGGCCACCGTCGCCGAGTCGGAGGTCGAAGGCGAGCTCACCGAGGCGGTCGGTCGGGCCGACGTCCCCGAGTCGCGCACCACCTGCGATCGGCCCGAGGGGCGTGGCCGCAGCGGCGAGGAGCCCGTCGACCAGCGCCGACCGACCGTCCACTCGCGACTCCCCGTCCCCGTCGACCGGGGTGAGGTCGAGCGGTCGGCGCTCGAGCTGCCGGTCGAGCGCATCGCACAGCGCGTCGCGCGCGCCGGGAGCGGAGAGGTCGACCTCCTCGAAGAGCGAGTGCACGAGGGTGCCGAAGTCCGTTCCGGCGGGCAGGGTGGCGAGCGGGCCTGGTTGCCCGCCCGGACCCGAGCCACGGGGCGCGGCGATCGTCCTCCCGCCGTCGGCGGCCTCGGCGTCGTCGAACCCGTCGCCGACGACGTCGTCGCCTTCGTCGTCCGCGCCCCGATCCGCGCCGGTTGCGTCGTCGGGATCGGCCCGCCAGGCCACCGTCTCATCGACCAGCGCGGTGAAGGACCACCGACGGCGGCTCCGGTCGAGCTCGCGCTCGAACCGGGCGATCTCGAGGACCGGGACTGTGGGGGAGGCGTGCCGACCGGCCCACGAGTTGACGGTCGCCGGTGCGTGTCCGACGGCCACGACGGAGATCGCCCCGTCCGCTGCGGTCACGAGTCCGTCGAGCGATCCGACGACATCGTCGTCGGACGGGACCGCGACCTTCGGAGCGGAGAGCAGCCGGGGGTCGACGGCGGCGCCACGGCGTGCGAAGAGGACGTGTCCGAGGGCCGTCTTGTCACTGGACGGAGCGTTCGCCCACCAGACGGCGAGGTGATGACGCGCCCTCGTCAGGGCGACGTAGAGCAGGCGGAGCTTCTCTCCCGCGACCTCGCGCTCGGCCGCGCCCTTCCGTCGCGATCCCGCCGCCTTGTCCGGCCACGGTCCGCCGCCGGTCACGTCGAACGTCCGCACGCCGGTCACCGGGTCGGTCGTGACGACCGGCGGCGAGTCCGCCTTCCCCCACCGCCACAGATTGGGCACGCACACGACCGGGAACTCGAGGCCCTTGGCGGTCCAGACCGTCATCACCTGGACCGCATCGGCTTCCGACTCGACGCGCCGGGCGGTCACGTCCGCGTCCACCTCGGTGTCCGCGCGGGCACCCGGCACCCCGTCGAGGACGGACCAGAGCCGATCGATGCCGGCGGACCCGTTCGGCGTCGTGCTGCGGAACAGCTCGACGAGATGGTCGAGGTCGGTGAGGTTGCGATCGCCCGCCGGGCCTTGCAGGATCCTCGGTGCCACCGCCGTCTCGGACCGGATGCGCTCGAAGACCTCCGTGACCGGACGCGCCGACAGCAGGTCGGACCACGTGGTCGCGCACTCGTGGAGCTGCTCGAGCTCCGAGTCGTGTGCGCCGGCCACGCGCTGAGCCGTCCAGCCGAAGAACCACGAGAGGGCAAGCATGCGGGCGGCCCGGGGGTCGGACGGCCGCCGCATGGCGTGGAGCAGGATCCGGAGCTGTCCGGCGGCCTCCGAATCGAGGACGCTCCTCGCGCCGGCCACGACCGAGGGCACATCACCCGCCGCGAGCGTGGCGTTGAATTCGTCGCAGGTCGCACCCGTGGTGGCGAGCACGGCGATGTCGCTCGGCCGAAGCGATCGGAGTCCTTCGCCCTGGCCCGCCGGGATCTTCGCGTCGTCGAGGAGGTGCTGGACGTGGGCGACCAGGTCGGCGGCGATCGCGTCGGCGGCGGCCGCGGTGCGCACCCGCCCGCCGTTGGCGGTCCGCTGGATCGCACCACCTGTCGCCAGACGGAGCGAGACCGCGGGTGCCACGTCGTCACCGAGGGTGAGATGCCGGTCCTCGTGGTCCCCCGCCGCCTGCACCGGGGTGAATGCGATCCGGTCGTCGCCGAACGCGACCCCACGGAGGAGCGCGTCCAGCGAGCGGACCACCGCGCCGTCGCTCCGCCAGTTGGTCATCAGGGCGCGGCGCGCCCCGGGCGGCGTGCCGTCGACCGCGCGGAGGTAGGTCCCGACGTCGGCGCCGCGGAACGCGTAGATCGCCTGCTTCGCATCCCCGACCAGGACGAGCGCGCGTCCACGCGCCGTCGGATCGAACAGCTCGGAGAAGATGTCCCACTGCACGGGGTCCGTGTCCTGGAACTCGTCGATCAGCGCGACGCGGAACCTTCGACGCATCGCCTCGAGCGCGCCCGCCGCGCCGGAGCCTCGGAGCGCCGACCGCAGCTGTGTGAGAACGTCGTCGAAACTCATCACACCCGCCATCGCGCGGCGCTGCGCTGCGAGGCCGATGGCTGCACGGACGAGCGATGCGGCGCGCACGTCGTCGACGTCCGCGCCGTCCCCGCCGTCTGGCACCACGGTGAGATCCGGCTGGGCGACGGCGATCCGGACGGCGTCGAGCAGACCGGCAAGGCCGGGGAGCCCGTCGGCCGGTGCTGCAGTGACCGACGCCGCTGCGAGGACGTCGGTGCACGCGGCGGCGAGGGTCCCGTCGACGTCATCGTCGAGCCTTGCCAGCGGATCGATGCCCGCGGCGTTCCCGAGCACCCCTCGCACCTGCGTCGCGAAGCCGTGAATGGTCGTGATGACCGCCGCATCGAACTCCTCGAGCGCGCGCTCCACGCGGTCGAGGCGGGTCGAACGGTCGGTCGAGACGAGGTGCTCGAGCAGCTCGTCCCCACGGGTGGACCCCTCGGGGGCACGCAGCGCCGCCGCGGCGTCCACCAGGCGGTTCCGTACCCGTGCACGCAGCTCGTGGGTGGCGGCCCGGGTGAAGGTGACCACGAGCAGCTCGGAGACCGGGACCGCGGCTTCCGCGACGTACCGGGTCGCAAGGCCCGCGAGCGCGGTGGTCTTGCCCGTCCCCGCGCTCGCCTCGATCGACGACCTGCCCCAGGGGAGCCCGTCGGTCACCCGGTACGGCAGCACCTGTCCGACCGTCACCGTCCCGACCGTCCCCGGCCTCGCGCGGCGGCGGTCCCGCGATCGACGATCGACCGGTCGTAGGCGCTCCAGAGCAGGCGGGCCCACCGCTCGGCCCGGCTGCCCGGACCAGGTGGATCGCCGGCGCGCGCCGGTAGCTCGAGCAGCTCACCGAGCTCGAGCTCGCCGAAGACCAGCCGGACGGCGGGGTCGTCGCCGTCTGCGAGCCCCCCGTAGGCATGCCAGTGGTCGTCGGTCGCCGCCCCGCGGTAGAGCTCGGAGGAGAGCCGCGGGAAGATCGGCAGCGGTTCGCACGATCCCCGCCGGTAGCAGTGCACGGCCACGGCGAGCGCTTCGGAGGCCGTGCGTCCGGCGTCCCCGTCCGGAGCGACGACGAGGTCGACCACCTCGGGAACGGTCGACGACGAGGTCGGCGACCGCGTGACGACAGCCGAGCGCCACGGGCTGTCCGGTCGGTGGGCGACGAGCGCCATGAGCTCCAGCCAGGAGCGGAGGCGATCGTGCGGTCGGGGGCGGGTGAAGGAGACCCGCGCGCGGCCACGCTCCGGCGGACCGAGCTCGAGCGGGACGAGGCCGACCAGGCGGGTGCCGTCGTCGAGCGACACATCGACCTCGATGGAGTCGGCGACCTGCGCGCGGCGTCCGCACGCACCGGCCGCAACCACCAGTGCGTCCACCTCTCCGGCGAGCGAACCCGCGAGTCGGTCCGCGAGCACGCCCGGAAGCAGCGTCCCGCCGGCCCGCTCCCGTGCGACCCACGTCCGCTCGTCGATCCCTGCGAGCCGAGCGGCGAGGAGCCTCGTGCCGAGTCCCCACTGCTCGAGCGCGTCGGGTTCCACGGCGAGCAGCCCGGGACCCGGCCCCGCGCCGGGAGGGAGGGATGCACCGATCCGCGCCCGGAGGAAGTGTCGGGTGGGGTTCTCGAAGAACGAGACGAGGGCGTCGAGCTCGATCACGTCTTGGTCGACGGCGGGCAGGGCCTCCTCGAGGAACGGGGTCGGACGGTGCTCGCGGCGGAGCCGGGCGCGGGCGCCGTCGAGGTCGGTCGGGTCGAATCCCCACGGCGTCCCAGCGATCAGCGCGCCGCCTTCGAAACACCGCCGGTCGAAGGCGTGCCGCGGATGGTCGACCTCGAGCCCGGGCGGCTCGTCGTCGCCCTCGTGTTCGACCAGGGACGAGACGGCGTCGAAGAGCTCGGCGGCGACCACCGAGCGCGGCACCCGCTGGTTGGTGCGCACGTCGTGCCCGTCGCGGAGGACGACGAGGTGGTCCCCGGCGGCGAGCACCGCCTCCAGGAGCGATTGGCGCTCCTCGGCGCGGGGATCGCGGTCCCCTGCCTGGGGTGCACTCGCGAGCAGGTCGTCGCTCGAGGCCGTCTGCGTCCCGAACGCCGCCTGGTCCATCCCGAGGAGGCAGACGATCCGGAAGGGCACCCAGCGCAGCGGCGTGAGCGACGCGACGGTGATCCCGCCGCGGAAGGAGTCCGCACGTCCGACCCCTCGGTGGAGTCGCTCGTCCACCAGTCTGCGCAGGTCCGTGAACGTGAGCGCGGCCGAAGCGACCGCGTCGTGGTCGGTGGCGGACTCGACGATCTCGCGCAGGAGACGGTGCAGGGCATCGAGCTGCCACCGTCGATTGCCCGGGGTGGCGAGCAGCCCGTCGCAGGCGCTCTGCACGACGTCGACCCACGCGGTGACGGTGCGCGGTGCCGACGCTGCCTCGACCAGCGCACCGACATGCCGGAGCGCCTCGGCCATCCGACCGAGGACCTCCACGTCCCCCCCCTCCACGGGCGAGGGGGCGATCCCTCCGATCGCGAGCCCCCACCCACCGTCGTCGACGGAGGTTCCCACGAGCAGCTGGTCGAGTGCGGCCTGCCAGGTGTTGGTCGCGATCGAGGCCGGGAGACCGAACCGCTCGCGGTGGTTCGCATCGAGACCCCATCGCACCGCGGTCGCGCGCGCCCACGTGGCGATCGACGCGAGGTCCTCCTCGTCGAAACCGAAGCGGTGTCGAACCGGTTCGAGCGAGAGGAGATCGAGGACCGAGGCCGCATCAAGCGGACCCGACGCGAGCTCGAGGAGGTCGGTGGTCGCCCCGAGGACGGGATTCACCGTCCGGAGCGTCCGGTCGGCCACCTGGTAGCGGAACCGGAGCGCCGACGTGACGCAGCCGCCCGACTGCGCGTCGGCGAGTCGGTCGATGGTGCGACCGAAGACGGCCTCGATGTGTGGGAGGAAGCGATCGAGGTCCGGGCAGACGATCAGGACGTCGTCCTCGAGCAGCTCGCTCGTCGGATCGCCGAGCAGGTGGCCGAGCGCGTCGCGCACGACTTCCACCTGACGCAACGCGCCGTAGCAGGCGTGGAAATGGACCGACCGATCGGCCGGGTCGAGCGGCACGGCCTGGGCCGAGCTCCCGTCGGAGCGGATCGCCTCCTGCAGGCGGGAGAGCAGGGTGGTCTGCGCCGTCCGGACGCCGTCGACGCGCTCGGCCGGCGCCAGCCCGTCCCGTTCGGCGGCGGCCGCGAGCTGCTCCACCATCTCGCGGTGCGGTCGGCCCCACGAGCGGAGGAGACGGTGTCCGGTCGCGATCGTCCCACCGCCGGGTGCGGGCGGACCGTTCCCTGCGGACGCATCGGAGCCCGTCGCCACCGTCGACGGCGTGCCGGGGTCGAGGACGAAGCAGTGCACGTCGTGCCGGGCGGCGATCGCCAGGGCCACGTCGAGGAAGTCCCCCGCCGGCAGCATGGCGAAGCCGAAGAGGAGCAGACGCTGTGGCAGGTCGGGCACGAGGTCCCCCGAACGGACCCGTTCGAGCAGGTCGGGCAGCCGCTCGGCCGGACTCGGCTCGGCGAGCGTCCCCCGCACGGCGTACCAGAGGTCGAACTGCCACCGGGCCTGCGGCGGCAGCTTGCGGCCGCCGCCGTCGACGGCACGCCCCGCCGCCCACGCCCGCACCATCGACGGCCGATGGAGGTTGTAGCGGTCGAAGAGGTCGGCCACCCTGCGCGCCGTGGCATACGCGGACGGGCCGAGCGAAGCAGCGCGCGCCGGCGCCGGCTCGTCCCCCGATGCGCGACGCCGGCGCTCGAGCTCGGCGAGAACCGGCCAGACCAGGCGGTCGAGCTCCCAGGGATCCGGCGCACCGGGCGTGCGATCGGCTGCGAGGACCGCTGAGCGCAGCGAGCCCGGGTAGGCACGGACGAAGTTGGCGGCGACGCCGTCCGCACGGGACGGTCCACTCGCGCCGAGGCTGCGGGCGAGCTCGAGGAGCAGCCACCGGCGCATCCCCTCGGTCGGCACGGCCAGCCACTCGGGCACCATCGGGTCGGCCGGCTGCTCCGCGAGGAGCGAGCCGAGGCGCCCGGCCAGGGGCCGTGCACGTCCGGCGGTGTAGACGCGCATCATCGGCGCGAACCCTACTCAGGAGGTGTGACGGGCGGCCGGTATCGACCCGCTCGGAAGGCGCAGGTGGTAACAAGGTTGCACCCCCGCGACCCCACGCGAGCGGCGGACCTCAGGGAGGCGACATGGGACACCTGGTGGGCGCGTACACCACGTCCGGCGGCGGGAGCGCGGCCGGGCTCATCGTCCTCTACCTCGCGATCTACGTCGTGTTCTCGCTCGGCCTCTACGGGAGCTTCAAGAAGGCGGGCCAACCGGGCTGGGCGGGCTTCGTCCCGATCTACAACTTCATCGTCATGCTCAAGATCGCCGGCCGCCCGGTCACCTGGGGCTGGTTCCTCCTCCTGACCATCATCCCGTTCGTGGGCAGCCTCGCCTTCCTGGTCATCGCCATCATCGTCCTCCACGACGTCTCGAAGAGCTTCGGGCACGGCGGTGGGTTCACCGTGGGCCTGGTGCTCCTCGGCCCGATCTTCTGGTACGTCATCTGGCTCGGGTCGAGCCAGTACCGCGGCCCGGCGGCGCTCGGCGCCGCCGGCGGGTACCCGCCTCCCCCGAGCTCCGGACCGGGTGGTTACCCGGCCCAGCCGCCCTATCAACCCGGTGGCTACCCGGCCCAGCCGCCGTACTCCCCGCCCTCGTACCCTCAGCAGGGCGGCGCCCCGCCACCGCCGCCAGGGCAGATGCCGCCACCGCCGCCCGTTCCGGGGCAGATGCCGCCCGCGCCACCGCCGCCCCCTCCGGCTGGGCAGGTGCCGTCCGCGCCTCCTCCGGCTCCTCCCCCGCCCGACCAGTCCGCGCCGCAGTAGCGCGGCCCGCACCGGTTCGGCCCACGCCGAACCGGTGCGGAGCTACCCGGCGAGCGCGCCTGGGACCGTGTCGAGCGTCGTCAGGATCGCCTCGGCGAGTGCGCGGGCCGAATCCGCATCGAGCTCGACCGCCACGCGGGACGCCGCGCCCCGATCGGGATTGCGGAAGTCGATGTTGAGCGAGTGCTCGACGTTCGCGTGGACGGGGTGGTCGAAGTAGACGCAGGCGTCGGTCAGCGGGAACCAGCCGTCGGCTCCCTTGCCGCTCCCGCCGATGGCCAGTGTCGTGGTCGTGTACGTGCACATGGTGGCTCCTCTCAGCCGTCGGCCAGGTGGCGGCCGAAGAAGTCGAAGACGAGGCGCCACCCCTCGGTGGCGACCTCCGGTCGGTAGCTCGGCCGCTCCGTCGAGAAGAAGGCGTGGCCGGCGCCGTCGAAGCGGTGGAACTCGAACTCCCTGCCGGCCGCGACGAGCGCCTGCTCGAGCTCGTCGACCTCGGCCGGCGTGGGGTACTGGTCGTCGTTGCCGAAGAGGCCGAGCAGCGGGCACGAGAGGTCGGGCGCGCGGTGGAGCAGCGGTTCGACGTTGATCGGGAAGCCCTCGGGCGGGGCACCGACGACCCAGGCGCCGTAGCAGTCGACCGCGGCCTGCAGCGGGAGGCTGCAGGCCGCGAGGAAGGACTGTCGTCCCCCCGAGCAGTAGCCGATCGTCGCGATCCGGCCGTTGCAGAGCGCGAGCGAGCGCAGGTGCTCGGCGGCGCCGGCGACGTCGCCGACCAGCCGCTCGTCGGGCACGCCGCCGCCCGCCCGCGCCGCCGCGGCGGCGTCGTCGGGGCTCGCACCCGGCGCCTCGCGCACGTAGAGGTTCGGGCAGAGGGCGAGGTAGCCCCGCGCCGCGAACCGCCGCGTGATCTCCTTGGTCCCCTCGTCCCAGCCCGGCATGTGGTGGATCACCACCACCCCGCCGTTCGGCGGTCCGTCGAGGGGCTGTGCGAGGTAGCCCTCGATCGTGTCCCCCGCGTGCCCGATGAAGGGCACCGTCTCGGCGCGCATCGCGTCATTCACGGTCGTTCCTCTCCTCTCGGTGGTCGGTCCTCACGGTGTCCGTCGAACCGGTCGCCGCGGGCGGTCACGGCTCGCCGGCGCCGAGCGCACGGCGCACCTCGCGCAGCTGGACGGCCTTCGCCGCCCGCTCGTCGCGGAACGCGCCGATCCGGGCCAGCGTGGTGTCGAGCTTGTCGAGGAGCTTGTCGTTCGCCTCGATCGCGTCGTCGAGGAGCTCGCGCCGCCGTTCGTCGGGCAGGTCGCCGGCCCGGTACTCGGACCGCACGCGGTCGAGCACGTCGACGTCCTCGGTGTCGAGGACCGCGCCCACCTCGGCCAGCGAGAAGCCGAGCAGCTCCTGGAGATCGCGGATCCGGGTCGCACGCGCCATGTCGGCCGCCGAGTAGAGCCGCTCACCGCTCGCGCGGTGCGCGCTCGGCCGGAGGAGGCCGACCTCCTCCCAGTAGCGGAGGGTCCGGGTGGTGAGACCGGTCAGCTTCGCGACCTCGCCGATGCGCAGCACGACGGGAGCCGGTTCGGCCGTCACCTGGCGTGCGCTCACGCTCGGTCCCCCCGTGTGCTGCTGTCGGCAGGGCGCCCGACCGATCCGTCCGCTGTGACCGGTGTGGCCCGCGCAGCGCCCTCCCGGTCGCCCGTCCCACGGTGGTGCCGGTCACGCTGGGCGGTCGGCTCCGGCTCGGGCTCCGAGTAGACGTAGCGACCGCCGCGCAGCCACGAGGCCCACGCAGCGAGCAGGCTCGCCACGATCGCGAAGTCGAAGGCCGCGTGGAGTCCCGCGTCGAACGGCGAGCTGACCAGGCCGGGGAAGAAGCTGCGGGCGGCGAGCGCATGCTGCTGCGCCACGGAAAGCTGGGAGAGCACGTGGGCGCCGAGGAGGTGGCGGACGGGGTCGTACCCGAGGAACGCGGCGAAGAGCGTCGACACCGGCGGGAGGTGCGCCGCGCGCGAGGCGGCGTCGACCGGCACCCCGTGGGCCACGAGCCCGTGGAACAGGCTGTCCGGGAGGGAGGCGGTGAGCCCGACGATCATGAGCGAGAAGAAGATCCCGATCGAGAGCACCTGGGCCGAGTTCTGGAAGGTGGTGTTCATGCCCGAGCCCGCTCCCCGGTGCTGCGGCGGCAGGCTGTTCATGACGCCGGCCCGGTTCGGCGAGCCGAACGAGGCCATGGTCAGGCCGGTCAGGAGGAGCAGCAGCCCGAACGCCCAGTAGGGGAAGTCCACCGGCAGCAGCTCGAGGAGGACGAAGCAGAGCGCGGAGCCGAGCATCCCCCCGGTCGCGAACGGACGTGCACCGAACCGGTCCGAGAGGATCCCCGAGACCGGACCGGCGATGAGGAAGCCGAGCGTGAGCGGGAGCATCGCGATACCGGCCCAGAGCGGCGTGACGCTGAACGCATAGCCGTGCAACGGCAGCCAGATCCCCTGAAGCCAGATGATGAGGATGAACATGAGCCCGCCGCGGCTGAGCGCGGCGAGGAAGCTCGCGACGACGCCGCTCGTGAAGGCGCGGATCCGGAAGAGCTGGAGGCGGAACATCGGCTGGGGCACCTTCGTCTCGATCACGCAGAAGACGCCGAGGAGCGCGATCCCGGCGAGCAGCTCGGCGTCGACCGCCGGGCTCGTCCAGCCCATCGTGTGGTTCCGGTACGGCTCGATGCCGTACGTGATGCCGATCATCACGAGGACGAGGCCGAGCGCGAACGTCACGTTGCCGGGCCAGTCGATCCTGGCGGGCCGGCGGGGACTGACCTCGCGCAGCTTGTAGTAGCCGAAGACGGTGGCGAAGAGCCCGATCGGGACCGAGACGAGGAAGATCAGCCGCCAGTTGATCGGCGCGAGCACCCCACCGAGGACCAGCCCGATGAACGTCCCGCTGAAGGCGGCCGCCTGGTTGATCCCGAGGGCCATGCCGCGCTGGTTGTCGGGGAAGACGTCGGTGAGGATCGCCGCGGAGTTGGCCATGAGCATCGCTGCCCCGACGCCCTGGAAGAGGCGCATCACGATCAGCCAGATCCCCGCGGCCGGGCCGGTCATCCAGGTGATGCTCAACAGCAGCGAGAAGAACGTGAACACCGCGAAGCCGAGGTTGTAGATGCGCACCCGTCCATAGATGTCGCCGAGGCGGCCGAGGCTGACCACGAGGACGCTCGTCACGACGAGGAAGCCGAGGATCATCCAGAGCAGGTAGAAGGTGTTGCCCGGCTGGAGCGGGTCGAGACCGATCCCGCGGAAGATGTCGGGGAGCGCGATGAGGACGATCGAGCCGTCGATGGTCGCCATCAGGACGCCGAGGGTCGAGATGAAGAGCGCGAGCCACTTGTAGCTCGGCGGCAGGGCGGGGGGCGACGCCGGACCGTAGGATCGGTCCTGGTCCGGGAGGTCGGTCGGTGCGGACGCCGACGGTGTGAGACGTTGCAGCACAGCAGCTCCGGTGCCCGATCAGGAGGTTCTCGCCGGGGTGAAGAAAGCTTAACGTACACGTCAATGCTGTGCCCGGCCCGAAGGCGGCCTGCCGGACGGATCGCACCCGGGGTGTCACAGGTCGGTGTCCGGCGGCGTCAGGAGAGGTATGCGAACCGACTGGGACGTCATCGTGGTCGGGGCCGGCATCGCCGGACTGACCGCCGCCGCCGCCGCCCAGCGCGAAGGGGCCCGGGTGCTCGTGCTCGAGGCGCACACGCCGGGCGGCCGGGCCCGCTGCGTCGACCGGGAGGGCTACACCTTCAACATGGGGGCACATGCGCTCTACCGGGCGGGTGACGGCAGCGCGGTCCTCCGTGGCCTCGGGGTCGACCCGAGCGGCGCGCCGCCACCGCTCCGCCGCTACCGCGGCCTGGCCGATGGCCGCCTCCACCGGCTGCCCACGGACGCTCCCTCGCTCCTCGGCACCGGTCTGCTCGGGCCGCGCAGCAAGAGCCAGCTCGTCCGGCTCCTCGGCACCCTGCCGCGCCTCGAGTCCCGACGCTTCGCGGACCGGTCGGTCGACGAGTTCCTGGCGGAGCGGCGGCTTCGAGAAGACGCTGCGGCGGTGGTCCGCGCCCTCCTTCGGCTCGGCACCTACACCGCGGACACCGCGGAGTTCAGCGCCGACGCGGCGATCGCCCAGCTGCAGATCGCGGCCAGGGGCGGTGTGCGCTACCTCGACGGCGGGTGGCGCCGGCTCGTCGACTCGCTCGCGTCGGGCCTCACGGTCGAGGACGCCACCGACGTGACCGGCCTCGAGCCGGCGGACGGCGCCCTCGAGGTGACGACGGCTGCCGGCGCCCTGCGGGCCACGCGTGTGGTGGTCGCGGCGGGCCCGCCCACGGCGGTCGCCCGGCTGCTCCCCGCGGAGCCGGGATGGGGGCCGCTCGGCCCGCCGGTCACCGCGGCGTGCCTCGACCTCGGCGTGCGCGAGGTGCCCGAGCCGGGGTACGTCCTCGGGATCGACGAGCCGCTGTACGCGACCGTGCAGTCCCCGCCCGCGCGCCAGGCACCCGACGGTCACGCGGTCGTCGGCGTCCTCCGGTACGGCGCGCGCAGCGCCTCGCTCGACCGGCCGCAGCTCGAGGCCCACGCGCGGCTGGCGGGGGTGCGGCCGGAGGCCGTGGCGGCCGAACGCTTCCTCGCGTCGATGACCGTTGCCGGCTCGATGCCGCGGGCCGCGACCGGTGGGCTCGCGGGCCGGCCCGGCGTCGAGGACTCGGGCGTGCCGGGGATCCTGCTCGCCGGCGACTGGGTCGGGCCCGCCGGACTGCTGGCCGATGCCGCGCTCGCGAGCGGCCACGCGGCCGGGCTCCTCGCCGCACGCGGCACTGCCGGCGCCAGCGGGCTGGTGGCGTGACCGCCGGAGCGGCGACGCCCACCGAGACGTTCGAGGCCGAGCGGCCCCGGTTGACCGGACTCGCCTACCGGATGCTCGACACGCTGGCCGACGCCGAGGACGTCGTGCAGGACGTCTGGCTCCGCTGGCAGTCGGCACCGCCCGGTGAGGTCGAGCGTCCCGAGGCCTGGCTCACGACCGTCACCACGCGGGTCGCGCTCGACCACCTCCGCCGAGCGCACCGCCGACGCGAGGCCTATGTCGGTCCCTGGCTGCCCGAACCGCTCGTCCCGGACGCGGACCACGCGGACCCGGCCGAGGCGGCCGAGCTGGCGGACTCGCTCCGGATCGGCTTCCTCGCGGTGCTCGACGGACTCGCGCCGATCGACCGCGCGGTCTTCCTACTGGCCGACGTCTTCGGGGTGCCGTTCGGCGAGATCGCGTCCACCGTCGGCAAGTCCGAGGCCGCCTGCCGCCAGATCGCGAGCCGTGCACGCAGGCGGGTGCGCATCGCCGCGCCGGTCACCCCGTCGGCCGCCGATCGCTCGCGCGTGGACTCGTTCATCGTGGCGCTGGCCGCAGGGGACGTGGACCGCGTGCTCGAGTGCGTGGCGCCGGACGTGGTCTGCGTCTCGGACGGCGGACCGTCGAAGCGGGCCGCCCGCCGTCCGGTGGTCGGAGCGGACCGGGTGGCGCGCCTCCTCGTGAACCTGGCACGTCGAAGCCCGCCGGAGGCGGAGGTGCGCGCTGCGTCGGTCGGCGGCGATACCGGGGTGATCGTCTCGATCGCCGGGGAGATCGAGCTGGTCATGGCCTGCGAGGTCGTCGAGGATCGGATCACGACCGTCCGCATCGTGCGCAATCCGGACAAGCTCGCGCACGTCGGCGCCGTACCGCCGCTCACCTGAGCCCGCGGACCAACCACCTCCGCGGGTCCGCGCCCGCGTATCGTCGCGGGTGGTGCCGCGCCGTCCTCGATCTGTCGCGCCCCGACGCATCCCGTCCGGTCCCCGCCTCGCCGCGCGCCGTGTGGCCACGGTCGGGATCGCGCTCGCCGTGGCGGCCGCGCTCGGCGGATGCGGCAGGTCCCTGATCGCGACATCGGTGACCGCCACCACCACCGCGACCCCGACGACCGCCGATCCGACGACGAGCCCGGCGGTCCCGTCGGCGACCGGCGTCGCGGTCGCGTTCCCCGTGGTCCCGTGCACGGCGGGATCGGGCGTCGCCGGAGGCGGAGGCTGGAAGCCGCAGATCCTGCTCGCCGCGATCCCTACCACGCTCGTCGACAAGGTCGAGTTCTACGCGAGCGGCTCCCACGTCGTCCTCGGTCCGACCGGCTGGAGCTGCGCGGCCACGGTCGCGCCGGACGGCGGTGCGGCGATCGCCGTCACCCCGCCGAACGCGCCGCCGCTCCCGCCGAGCGGTCCGGCACCGCCGGGCACCGTCGGCGTCTTCGCGACCTACGACACCACCGGCCACGTGCCGGGCGTCGCGCTGGTGTGCCCCTATTTCACCGTGCCCGCCTGGCAGCAGCAGGAGGCGAACTGCTCGTCGGTCCGCCCGGCCGGCGAGACGGTCTCGATGGCCACGCCCGACGTCGCGACCGTGACCGACCCGACGGGCGACACCGGGTCCCTGGAGGGATCGGGCGGCTTCCACCCTGTGTCGGGAACCGTGCTCTTCCCGCAGGTGAGCCCCGCTGTCCAGGACGGCACGCCGGTTGCGGTTTCGGCGCTCACCTGCTCGCTCTCGGACGCAACCCTCTGCCCGGTGATCACCGCGGACTTCGACGTCCGCGAGTTCCCGACGCCGGCGGCCGGCTGACCCGCGGACCGCGGGCCGGCCACGCGGCGACGGCGTCAGCCCCCTCGTCCCCGCCTGCAGCCTTGTCAGCGGGGCTGCCAGCGCGGCGCGAAAGTGCACGGCCGACACTGCACCGAGCCACGCTGCGCGCCGTGCCCGACACGCTCCGCGATGAGTGTTGACTCCCTCCCACCAGGACTTTATGTTCGACGCAGACCGCCGTTCGCACCTGGTGCGGACGCCGGTCACGTCCGATCGGGGGGCACCGTGCGGAGCAGGGGCCCCGCCGTGCGTCCTCCGACCTCCGGGGTGCAGCACGGCGTCGCGGAGGGGCAGAGCATGGAGGCCGGTCGTGGAGCGTGAGCAGATCGTCGACCCGGAGGCAGGTCTGGCCTCTCCGGCCTGCGCGGACGAAGTCGCCAACCAGGAGCAGGGGCGCGTGACGCCGGACCCGTCGCCGGCCGGCCGGGAGCCGGACCTGTCGACGGTGCGCCAGGGGTCGGACGCCCTGGTCGCCGCACTCGGCTCCCACCAGGTCGCGCGGGTCGCGGGCACCGACGTGGGCGCGCACCGCGAGCGGGTGCGGGCTGGCCGTCTTCGACGGCTCGCGATCCTCCTGGCCCCGGTCGCCGCGCTGCTCGTCGCGCGCGACCTCTTCGACCCCGGCGCCTCCCTGCCGGTGCCCCACCTTCCGGCCTCGTTCCAGCCGATGCTGCCGGCGATGGTGCTGATCAGCGTCCTCGTGCTGGTGATGGTCGTGCCGCTGTTGGCGGCGGGACGCTCACCGCACATCCTCTACCGGCCCGACGAGCTGAAGATGAGCTTCGACGACGTCCGCGGCTCGGAGACGCTGGTCGAAGAGGTCACCAAGTCGCTCAACCTCTTCCTCGCCCACCGGACCTTCGCCGAGCAGATGGGTGGTTCACCGCGCAAGGCCGTCCTCTTCGAGGGTCCGCCGGGCACGGGCAAGACCTACATGGCGAAGGCGATGTCCGCCGAGGCCGGCGTGCCCTTCCTCTTCGTCTCGTCCTCCGCCTTCCAGTCGATGTTCTACGGCCAGACCAACCGCAAGATCCGCGCGTACTTCAAGGCCCTGCGCCAGCACGCGGTGGCGCGAGGGCGGCGCGATCGGCTTCATCGAGGAGCTCGACGCGGTGGGCGGTGCCCGGGGCAGCGCGCACCGGCACGGGGAGGGCGTGCCCGGCGTGGTCAACGAGCTCCTCATCCAGCTCCAGTCGTTCGAGCAGACCCCGGCCTCGGTGCGCTTCAAGGGCTCCCTCGTCGACGCGGTGAACGCGTGGCTGCCCAGTCACCGTCGCCTTCGCAAGCCGACCGCGGTCCCGCCCAACATCCTCGTGATCGGCGCGACCAACCGGGCGGCCGACCTCGACCCCGCCCTCCTCCGGCCGGGACGGTTCGATCGCACCATCTACTTCGGGCTCCCCAGCCGTACGGGCCGGCGCGACATCATCGACTACTACCTCGGGAAGAAGGCCCACGAGGAGGAGCTCGACGACCCGTCCCGCCGTGAGACGCTCGCCGCGCTCACCGCCGGCTACTCGCCCGTGATGATCGAGCACCTCATGGACGAGGCCCTGATCTGGGCGCTGCGCCGCGGCGCGAGCCGGCTCTCGTGGGACGACCTCCAGCACGCCAAGATGACCGAGGAGATCGGGCTCGCCCAGCCGGTCGAGTACACCGAGGCGGAGCGCCGCACCATCGCGACGCACGAGGCCGGCCACGCGACGGTCGCATGGCTGGTCGGCAAGGGACGCAAGCTCGAAGTGCTGACCATCGTGAAGCGCAACGACGCCCTCGGGCTGCTCAGCCACTCGGAGGAGGAGGAGCGGTTCACGAAGACCAGGTCTGAGGTGGTCGCCCTCGTCGACATCGCGTTCGGAGGGATGGTCGCCGAGGAGCTCTTCTTCGGCGAGTCGTCCACCGGGGTGGCGAGCGACCTGCAGGCGGCCACGCTCCACGCGTGCCAGATGGTCGGGCTGCTCGGCATGGGCCGCACGCTCGTCTCGTCGGCGGCGATGGAGTACCCGGCGGGCGGGATCGTCTCGAAGGTCCTCGCGACCGATCACGGCCGCGAGGAGGTCGAGGAGCTCCTCGCCGCTTCCAAGGCGTCGGTGACCAGCATGCTCGAGGAGCACCGGATAGTCGTCGAGGCGCTCCGCGACGCGCTGCTCGAACGGCACGAGCTCATCGGGGACGACATCCTCGCGGTCATCGCCGCGGCGGTTCAGAGCCCTTCGAGCGCCTCCACCCGGCCCGACCGCACCGCGACGGTCAGCACCTCGTAGTCCCGCTCGGACTGGTCGGCGTAGGCCGCGGCGAACGAGGCGACCGCGCGGTCGAAGGCGTCGCCCTTCCCGAGGTACGCGGCGATGGCGAGGCGGTCGCCCCACCGGGCGTGCGCGCGGGCGAGGGTCTCGCCGCAGATCTGCGCGTAGAGCGTGGCACCCGAGACGAGCATGCCGTCGAGCTCGGCGGCCCCCTTCCAATCGTGGAGCTGGCGGAGGTAGTAGTCGCGCTCGACGCCGTCGAAGCCGCCGATCCGCTGCCAGCCGAGGAAGGGATCGCTCGCGCCCTGCATGAGGCGCTGGCCCGCCACGACCCGCTGCCCGTGGTGCTCGTAGACGCTCCGTCCGGCATACGCCTCGAGGACGGAGGCGTTGGCCTCCTTCACCTGCAGGATGAGGGGATCCCGATCGTCCCGGCCGATGAGGAGGAGCACGTAGCACCGGGTCCCGACCGAGCCGACACCCACCACCTTGCGGGCGGCGTGGAGGTAGCGGAACTCCTCGATCGGATGGTGCTCGACACCGAGTGTCCTGCGGTACGACGCAAGCATCTCCTTGATGGACGCCTCGGTCCCCTCCGCGGCCGAGCCGTCCCCGACCAGGTCCTCGATGGGAACCACCAACGGCGGGTCGGCGAGGAACCGGAGCTCGCCGTCCACGGCGCCGGCCCTGCGGGTCAACACGCGGACGCTGTCGCGGGTGCGGGCCTTCGCCACGTCCGCGGTCACCTCGCGCACCTCGCGTCGCGAGAGGCGCCCCCGTCGCTGCTCCTCGACCACCCGGTCGAGGAGCTCGCCGACCTCGAGGTGGTCGGACCAGACCTCGAGGGTGCCGAGCTCGGCGGCGGCGCGCAGCCGTGTGCGGTACGCGTGGACGCAGGCCATCACGACCGACCGGCGGTCCGGGCGCGAGTGGCCGCAGTCGCGCCCGAGCAGCTCGAAGCTGGCGGCGAGGCGCTTCACGTCCCACTCCCAGGGACCCGGCAGCGTCTCGTCGAAGTCGTTGATGTCGAAGATCATCCGGCGCTCCGGGGTCCCGAAGACACCGAAGTTGGAGAGGTGGGCGTCACCGCAGAGCTGGACGGTGATGCCCGCGTCCGGCGTCGCGGCCAGATCGTCGGCCATGAGCAGCGCGGCGCCCCGGAAGAAGGTGAACGGCGAGACGAGCATGCGGCCGTACCGGATGGGGACGAGGTCGTGCACCCGGGTCGCCGCCTGCCGTTCGAGCATCGCGATCGGGTCGGGGCGGTCGGGGCGGGGCACGAACGCACCGTGGCTGGAGCGCGGAGCATCGCTGCGGGCGGCACGCCCGCGTGCGACCCGCTCCTCGACCGTGAGTCGCCGGCGCCGCCACGACGACGCGAACGGCCGCTTCCCGCTCGCGGGAAGGGAGGTCCCGACCCGCGCGGGACGCTCGGATGTCTCCCCGTTCTCGCTCATCGCCCCCTCCTCCTACCGACCGCGACCGAGCCGGCACCTGACCGAACCGCTCCTCGACTCCCGCCTGTCGAGGCTATCGGCGGCGCTCCGGGGCCGCCCCGCGGCGTTGGCTAGCGTGACACCATCCACCCGATCCACCGCAGGAGGTCCACCGATGGGTGACGAAGCTGCCGCCGAGAAGGTCGTCCGGGCGATGTGCGACGCGTTCTCACTGCACGACGCCGAGGCGTTGCGTCCGTTCTTCACGGACGACGTCGTCTACCACAACATCCCGATGGACCCGGCGGTGGGGCTCGAGGCCACCATCGCGTTCATCACCGGGTTCTTCGGCATGTGCGCCAGCATGACGATCGAGACCACGCACCTGGCGGTGCGCGACGACGTCGTGCTGACCGAGCGGATCGACACCTTCACCGTCGGGGACGTGGTGGCCGCGCTGCCGGTGATGGGCACCTTCGAAGTCCGTGACGGGAAGATCTGCGCCTGGCGCGACTACTTCGACCTCGCCCAGATCACCGAGGCCTTCTCGGGATCGTCCGCCCCGGCGTAGGGGACCGCACCGCTCGCCGGCCTGACGGCCAGGCCTCGGCGCGCCACCCTGACGCGACGAGACGCACCCTCCCGGACCCGGTCCGGAGGGGTGCGCCTCGCACGCTGCGATCAGCGCTCGGCGATCAGGCCGGCGGCACCACCGTCTGCGTGAAGTTGGCGGCCGACGCACGGAAGTTCGAATCGCCGGCGTACGTCACGTTGACGGCATACGTCGTGTTGCCCGGCGCAGCCGGGTCGGTGAGGGTCCCGTACGGCAGGATGCACTGGGCCGAGCCCTCGACCTGGTCGGTGCCCAACGGCACATTGTTCCCGTCGAGGCAGGTGATCGTACCGCTCGGCCCGGTGATCGTGAAGACCAGCGAGCCGGTCGGCGGCCCGACCAGCGTCGAGCCGGCAGCGCCATCGGGAACGTTGAGCACCGCGGTGAGGCTCACCGCCGCGCTGTCGACCGACGGGTTCAGCGACGAGGAGATGGCAATCGCAGTCGAAGACAGGCCGATGAGGATCGACTTCGACTTCGCCACGCTCGAGTAGAAGTTCTGGTCACCGAGGTACTGCGCGTGGACGTAGTACGTCCCCGGGAACTCCCCCCCGCCGACGAGCAGCTGGGCCTGTCCCGTCACCGGGTCGACCGCGGCGGCTCCACCCTGGCAGCCGTTCGGGCCGACCGAGTTCGCACCGCACACCGTGATGTCGACGTAACCGGTCGGCGCATTGGACGACGTGGCGAGCGGGTTGACCTGGGCGGTCACCGTGAAGGACTCCCCCGCACCGAGCGACTTGGGTGCCACCGACAGCGTGGTGCTCGTCGAGAGCAGACCTTCGTTCTCGTAGAGCGTCGCCGTCGCCGTCAGGTAGTTCGGGTCGCTGGTGAACTGGGCCGACACCGTGTAGTAGACGTCCGCCGGAAGGCCGGCCGGGAGGCTGCACGTCGCCTGGCCGGTGACGACCGGCTGGGTGTTGCCGCCACTGCAGGTGAGCGAGGTCTTCGAGCCCGCGGGCAGGATCTTGAAGACGAGCGAGCCCGCCGGTGTCCCCGCGCCCGGCGCGTTGGCCGAGACCGTGCCGGTGAAGGCGATCGGCGTGCCCTCGGTCGCCGTGCAGAGGTTGCCGCTGCAGGTGTTGGGGTTCGCCGAGAGGACCACCGTGGCCGCGTCGGCCGAGACCACCTGCCCGACGTGGCCGGAGCTGGCGGCGAAGTTCGGATCACTGCCGTAGGCCGCGGTCACCGTGTACGACGAGCCGGTATGGGTGAGCCCGGCGCTGACGGCGCACTGGGCCATTCCGCCGGTGACCGGGACCGTGTTTCCCGCGTCGCAGGTCACGCCGGTGAAGGTCACCGAGCCCGAGAGCGCACCGACCGCCGGGCTCACGACCGCAACCGTCGCGGTGAAGTCAACCGGCTGGCCGGTGACCGACGGGTCGACCGAGGAGGTCACCCCGGTGGTCGTCTTGCCCGGTAGCACGGTCGTGGTGAGCGAACCCTGGCTCGAGTTGTAGGTCGAGTCGTTGGTGTCGACGTAGGACGCGGTCACCGCGTAGGTCGAAAGGCTCGCCAGAAGGCCGCCGCTCACCGTGCAGCTCGCGGTGTTGCCGGTCGTCGCGACCACGTTGCCCGAGTCGCAGTTGACCGTCGACGAGTCCACGTTGCTCGTGATGGTGAAGGTGACCGTCCCGGTCGGGACGAAGGAGGAGTGGAACGGAACGGTGACCGTGGCGGTGAAGGTGACCGGCTGGCCGGTGACTGGCTTCGTCACCGAGGAGGTGACCTTCGTCGCGGTGGCCCAGGGAGGTCCGGTGGCCGCGCCGGCCGGCGCCTGGGCGACGCCGACGGCGAGCACGCCCGCCGCGCCCGCCGCCATGGCGAGGCGCGTGAGCGTGCGCAGAACACGGTTGGAGGAGCGCTGTCTCATCTGTGGTCCACTCCTCACTAGATCGTGACCGCGCCGGTCACGAAGCCCATCGAAACTGGATTACCGAAACCGATGCTGCGCACGCCGTTGAGGGTGCCGCATCGAGAGGCGAGCGTCAGTCCTGACGCGTTCGAGTTGAGGCCGCTGAAGCTCACCGGCTCGGCGGCGAACGAGCCGCTCGAGATCGACGTCGGGAGGCCGACGACCACTTCCTCGGTGTTGAAGTCGAGGAACGCGCTCGCGTTGGTGATCGTGACCGCCGACGGCACCGACGTGCCGCTGCTGATCTTCCACTTGGTCACGCCGGTCATCGTCGGCAACGAGGCGCCGCTGAAGATCGCGCCGCAGTTGGAGGCCACCGTCGCGGTCGAGGTCGCGTTGAGCGTGCCGGACACCACGATCACGCCCTGCTGGACCGTGCCCGGCCCCGTGCAGTTCGTCAGCGAGGCGTGCACCGAGGTGGTCACCTGGGTGGAGCCGCCGTTGGTGATCGAAGCGCTGAACTTGAGGGTCCCGACCACCTGGCAGCTGATCGACCCGGTGAGAACCTTCGGTGGTATTGACGCCGACGCGGGCCCTCCGCCCACGGCCGCCGTCGCGCTCAGGGTGAGGGCCAACGCCCCGGTCCCGAGCAGGAGTCTGCGGATCATCGTCCCAGCCTTCCCGGCGCGCGCACGCGCCAGCCCAATGACATCCCTGAACCTCAGGGCGCTTCACCCGCGTTCGCCGTCCCCACACGTGCCCATCGGCATGCGGAACTACAAGAGTGGAGTCTACGGGACCGACACAACAAGGAAACCCCCAAATTTGATGAACCGCGATCGGCGGACTGGCCGGGCGCCGCGCGCGCCGTGCCAACCGGGGGCTCGCCGTGCCGCACAACGGCCCGCCGACCGGCTCCCTACCAGAGGGCGTTCCAGTCCTCGCGGGTCAGCCAACCGACCGGAGGACCGTCGGGTCGTTCGACCCGCACGAGCTCGACGTCGATCGACGTCGGCTGGTCGAACCCCGCTCGGCTCCAGTGGGCGAGGGGGACCGACTTCCAGGTCCGACCCTTCACCCCGCCCTCCGAGTAGCCGGGACGCACGAGGAGGTGCGAGGCCGAACCGGCAACGACGACGCACCGGCGCGACTTCCCGTCGACGTCAGGATGGTCTGCGTCGGCCTCGGTGTTTGGGTCGGTGAACGGCACCCAGGCGAAGACCACGCCACCGACCCAGGGGTCGTCGCGGTCGAACTCCGCCTCCTGCACGGGGGTGAGCACCGCCCGTCGTGCATCGGGCTCGACTGCCCTCGTCCTCGGCGACGCTCCCGGTTCAGGGGGGCCAGTCGCACCCTGGGCGCGTGCCCGCTCGCGCTTGCGCTCGAGCCGGGCCCGCTCGTTCGCCTCCGCGCTCGCGGTCGCCTGCCTGCGCCGTGCGTCGGCGGAGCGCTTCCGTCGCGTCCGGCGCTCCTCCCGCTTCGCCGAATCGTCGGGCTCCCCGTCCGCATGTCCTTCCGGCCGTCCGTCCGACCCCGAGTGATCCGGCGCCCCCGTGCCGGCGTCGTCCTCCGGGCCGCCACCGGGCCCGGACGCGGCCTCGGGCGCGGCGGCAGCGGCGGCGGCGGCAGGGTCGGACACGCCGTAGCGCTCGTCGCCGGTGAGCAGCTCGTAGCACAGGTCTGAGGCGACCATCCCGCCGTCGGCCACCGAGGCGAGCATCACCGCGATCGTCGTGTCGGGGAAGCGGGGCCGGATCTTGTCGAGGGCCTCCCGCAGCTCCTCCTCGGACGGGTCCTCCGCGTGGTCGCCGAGGATCTCGATCGTCGCGGCGAGGCACTCGTCGGCGACCACCACCGCGAGGCCCGGGAGGACCGCACGGTACTGCGCCCGTCCGAGCGCTCCCGCGACGTCGCGCTGGCGCCGGAGCGCGTTGACCGCGTTGGCCTCGACCTTGGAGACCGGGATCCGCCCCGAGCCCAGTGTGGCGAGGCCCGCGCGCAGCTCGCCGTCGCCGGCACGTTCGAGCACGCGGCGCGCACCGCGGCCGTGCGGTCGGTCGCGCGGTCTCGGCCCTCCATGCGGCATCCCTCCGAACCTCGGGCGCGCCCCGACGCCCTCCCATCCCGACGCGTCGCGCCTCGTCGGGATGGGACGATACTGACCCTCATGCGACCCGAGCGTTCGGCCTGATGGCGACCGGTCTCGGCACCACCGGTCCGGGGGCGACGGACCGGCCTGGCGCACCGCCGCTCGAGCGCCCCGACGGCCGGCGGCGCGGGTTCGGGCCTTTCGTGACCCTCGTCGAGAGCGAGCTGCCCGGCGGCATCGAGTCCCGCTGGGAGTCGCGCCGGCAGCGCAAGCACTGGGCGCAGGCACGGCGCGTCGAGGGGACCTGGTGGGCGCCGCTCGCCCGCGGCTGGTGGATCGGCGTCCTCTTCGCGATCGGCTCGACCCTCTTCGCGATCGGGGCCGTCCCCGGCTATGCGGGCACGGTCGGGATCCGGGCCGACTCGGTGACCTTCTTCGCCGGCTCGCTGTTCTTTACCGCGGCGGCGCTCCTGCAGTACCGCGAGTCGGTCGACGCGGCCAACGGCGGGCCGCCGCGCGGTCGGCGGCGCGTGCTCTCGGCGTTCCCGGACCGGATCGACTGGTGGGCGTCGGGCGTCCAGCTTGTCGGCACGCTCTACTTCAACGTGAGCACCGGCATGGCGACCAACACCGACCTGAGCGTCACTGCTGCCAGGCAGCACGTCTGGCGGCCCGACGCGATCGGCTCGATCTGCTTCCTCGTCGCGAGCGGGCTCGCCTGGTTCGAGGTCAGCCACGGCTGGTGGTCGTGGTCGCCCCACCGCGTGGACTGGTGGATCACCGCGCTCAACCTGACCGGCTCGGTCGCCTTCGGCGTGTCCGCGGTGGCCGCCGCGATCGTCCCGTCGACGGGCGAGCTCCGCAACGCCCAGCTCTCGAACCTCGGGACGTTCGCCGGCGCGGTCTGCTTCCTCGTCGGTGCCGTCCTGCTGCTGCCGGAGCGCACCGCGACGGGCCCCTGAGCTGGGACGACGCGGGGATGGGACGAAATTCGGCGTCCACGCGTGTTTAATGGAGGGACGGCTCCACCGGGAGCCGTCCACAGCGTGGACGAGGGGGCAGCGCACGATGGACGAGCAGCGAGACATGGACGAGCAGCACACCGAAGGAACCGAGCCCACCGGCTCGCCGGCGACGCCCGGTGACCTGTTGCGCGCGCTGCCGGCGGAGGCCGAGCGCCGGGGCACCCGGTTCGTCTCGGCGCAGGCGATGCAGGCCCGGCTCTTCTCCGTCTACGACGCCGCGACCGCGGCCGAGGAGGCCCTCTCGCTCGTGCAGCACCAGCTCACGCTCACCCTCGACCGCCAGTACTACGACGCCGCGGAGATCGAGGACATGGCGGGCCAGCTCGACTCCCTGCTCGCGCTCGACACGGTCGACGAGCAGGGGGCCGGCGCAGTCGCCGACTGAGGTCCCTCGACCCGGTCAACCGATCAGGCGCTTGACCGTCGCGACGAGGTCCGCCGGTCGCTGACCGCCGGTCGGCACCGGCACCACCTGGAGGTGGGTGACCCCCGCTTCGGCGAACGCGGCGATCCGATCGGCGACGTAGGACTCGGGACCGCACAGTGAGGTCGCCTCGAGCAGCTCGTCGGGCACGAGCGCCTCGGCCTCGCGCTTCTTGCCGCTCAGGTAGAGATCCTGGATCTCCTCGGCCTCGCGCTCGAAGCCGTACCGCTTGACGACGTCGTTGTAGAAGTTCTTGCCCTTCGCCCCCATCCCGCCGACGTAGAGCGCGACCATCGGGCGTGAGAGGTCGCGGAGGCCGGCCACGTCCTCGCCCTCGCCGATCGCGAGGATCCCGCCGACCGTGATCTGCAGCGACCCGAGCGACGGATCGCGCTTCGCCGCCCCGTCGGCGAGGGACGGGCCCCAGACCTCCTTCGCCTTCTCCGGGACGAAGAGCATCGGGATCCAGCCGTCGGCGACCTCGGCGGTCATCGCCACGTTCTTCTCGCCGAGTGCGGCGATCCAGATCGGGATCGCGGGCCGCACCGGATGGGCGATGATCTTGAGCGCCTTCCCGAGACCGGTGCCGCGGCCGGGCGGCAGTGGCATGTCGTAGTAGCTCCCGTGGTGCTCGAGCGGCGCCTCGCGCGCCCAGACCGCCCGGCAGATCTCGACGATCTCGCGCGTACGGCCGATCGGCGCGGTGAACGGGACCCCGTGCCACCCCTCGATGACCTGCGGGCCCGACGAGCCGAGTCCGAGGTGGAAGCGGCCCTCCGACAGGGTGTCGACGCCCGCCGCGGTCATCGCGATGAGCGTCGGGGTCCGCGAGTAGATGGGCAGGATCGCCGAGCCGATCTCGACCCGCTCGGTGAGGGCGGCGAGATAGCCCATGAGGCTCGGGCTGTCGAGGCCGTAGGCCTCCGCCACCCAGACGAGGTCGAGCCCTGCCCGCTCGAGCTCGGCCACCTCCGCCGCGGCCTCGCGGAAACCGCCCGAGTAGCTGAGCATGGTGCTGATCTTCATCGGGGCTCCCCTCCGCTCGGTCCGACCGTCGGGCTGCCGGGCGCACCGACTCTACGGTCGTCGTCACGCCCGCGTCCGCCGGCGGAACGCCGGCGGCTCACGTCCACCGGCGCACGCTCATCGACTGGCTCGCCGTGGCGAGCAGGTTCCCGTGCTCCGACCAGAGGTAGGCGACGCCCTGGCCGTACCCGTTCGCGAGCGCCTGGATCCGGATGTCGCAGAGGATCCACTCGGTCGGCTCGAGCCGCACCACCCGCAGCGTGTTGTCGAGGCTGCGCGACATCACACGGTGGCCGACCGGCTGGGCGACCCCGCCCGTCACGTAGTCGCCGATGATCGCGAGGGTCGCGGCCGAGGGCTCGAGGTGCCCCGGGACGCGGGCCCAGAGGGCGCTGTCGGGATCGCCGGGCGTCGGTGTCGGCCCGGTGAGCTGCTCGAAGGTGAGACCCTTCGCGAGCCGCACGTCGATGAGGTCGAAGATCGACGCCGAGGGGAAGTCCGGGAGGACCCGCGGCGGGCACTCCTCCGGCGGCGGAACCTTCGGCGGCGTCACCCAGATCCCCTCGTCCTCGAGCGGACCCGGCAGGCCTGCGGCGGCGTTGACCGTGAGGATCTCGGTCCCCCCGACATGGCCGACCACACGACCCTGCGTCACCCTCCCACCGACGGCGGCGAGGGTGACCGTGAGGTCGAGCACCGACCCGCTCGGCGCGTACGAGAGGTACTGGGCCGTCGACCAGACGGTCGGTCGGCCGCAGGCGCCCTCGAACGCAACCAGCGCGGCGCCGAGGCCGCACCCGCCGAAGAGGAACTCGCCGGGCGTGGTCAGCTCGGGGACGACGTCCAGCCGCCAGCGGAGCGTGTCGCCGACCGGTGCCATCCCCAGGAACTCCTGGGCGTCGGTCACCGGGCCGGAGTCCGGCCGACCGGCCCGGCGGGCCGGTCGCGCCACGAAGCGCTCCGTGCCCTCAACTGCGGGGCACCTTGGACCAGGGCAGCTCCTTGTCGGACCGGACGTCGCCGGGCAGTCCGAGGATCCGTTCGCCGAGGATGTTGCGCTGGATCTCGGAGGTCCCGCCCTCGATGGAGTTGGCGCGCGAACGGATGAACATCGTGCGTGCCGAGCCGGGCGCGCCGACGAGGCCGAGGACCTCCGAGCGGCGCATCGTGTAGTCGTAGCCGACCTGGCCGTCCGGCCCGAGCAGGTCCACGCAGAGCTCGTAGATCCGCTGGTTGACCTCGGCGAACATGAGCTTGGCGATCGAGCCTTCGGGACCGGGGTTCCCCACCGTGCGGTTCTGCCCGGCCCGGAGGTTCGTGAGGCGGAGCACCTCGGCCTCGATCCACAGGCGCGTGAGCCGGTCGCGCGCGACCGGGTCGTGGCGGATGTCGCCGCTCTGCCAGATGCGTACGGCCTCGGCGATCGAACCCGAGCCGCGTGGCGGTGCACCGCCGCCGCCCCCGATGCTCGTCCGCTCGTTCGAGAGCGTCGTCATCGCGACGCGCCACCCCTCCCCGACGTCGCCGATGCGGTCGGCGTCGGGCACCCGCACCTCGGTGAGGTAGACCTCGTTGAACTCGGCCTCGCCGGTCATCTGCCGGAGCGGGCGCACCTCGACCCCGGGGGCGTGCATGTCGAGCGCGAAGTAGGTGAGGCCCCTGTGCTTGGGGAGCTCGGGGTCGGTGCGGGCCACGAGCATGCCGCGGTCGGCGATGTGGGCGAGGGTGTTCCAGACCTTCTGCCCGGTGATCACCCACTCGTCCCCGTCGCGCACCGCGCGGGTCGCGAGGCCGGCCAGGTCCGAGCCGGCGCCCGGCTCGCTGAAGAGCTGGCACCACGACACCTCGCCGGTGAAGGTCCCGGTGAGCAGGCGGGTGCGCAGCTCATCGGAGCCGTGGGTGACCACCGTGGGGCCGGCCATGGTGAGGCCGAAGAACTCCCGGGCTCCCGGAGGCCGCGCGCCCGCGACGGCGAGGCGACGGTCGACGTCGCGCTGGAGGCGCGGGCTCACGCCGAGCCCGCCCGACCCCTCCGGAAAGGTCACCCAGGCGAGGCCGAGCTCGAACTGGCGGGCGCGGAACGCCGCGAACTCCGTCGCCCTCGGGTCGAGCTCGTCGAGGAGCCGGCTCGTGCGTTCGTCGACCAGCGTCGCGTCGTCGGCCATGGACGCACAAGCTACCCGGCGACGGCGGCTCGCTCCTCAGGGCTGCAGCCGCGTCACCGACCAGTCGCCGGGCCCATCGGTGCGCGCGTAGGCGAGCCGGTCGTGGAGCCGGTCGACGCCCTGCTGCCAGAACTCGAACACGTCGGGCAGCACGCGCAACCCGCCCCACCACGGCGGGCGCGGGATCTCGGCGCCGGTGAAGCGCTCGGCAGTGCTCGCGACGGCCGCGTCGAGGAGCCCGCGCGCTCCGATCGGCCGGCTCTGGTGCGACGCGTACGCACCGAGCTGGCTGCCCCGAGCCCGCGACGCGAAGTACTCGTCGGCGCTCCGGTCGTCGAGGCGTTCGACCGCGCCCTCGACGCGCACCTGGTGCCCGTCGGCCGGCCAGTGGAAGAGGAGCGCCGCCCACGGATTGTCGACGAGGTCGTGCGCCTTCCGGCTGTCGAGGTTGGTGTAGAACACGAACCCCTCGGATCCCCACGCCTTGAGCAGGACCATCCGCACCGACGGGCGTCCGGTGGCGTCGGCGGTCGCGAGCGCCATCGCCTCGGGCATCGCGGTGGACGCCGAGGCCTGCCCGAACCAGCGTCCGAACTGGACGAACGGATCCGGATCGGCCGTCGCCTCGTCGAGCGGCCCGTCGGGAGCGGTCATCAGACGCGAACCCTACCGAGCGCGGACCCGGACGCCGGCCGTTGCTATCCTCCGCCGCGATGCCGCCGGTGATCGACGTCGACGCCGAACGCGCGGCGACGCCCGGCTGTGCGCTCGTCGACCACCTCAACAACGCGGGCGCCGCGCTCCCGAACGCTGCGACCCTCGAGGCCGTCGTCGGCCACCTCCGGCTCGAGGCCGAGCGCGGCGGGTACGAGGCGGAGCGCCAGGTGGCCGACCGGATCGCCGCGCTCCGGGCCTCGGTGTCCCGACTGCTCGGTGCGGACGAGGACGAGGTCCTCGTGACGGGCTCGGACACCCAGTCGTGGACCAAGGCCCTCTGGGGGTTCGCACTCGGCGGCGGGTTCGTGGCGGGCGCCCGCGTCCTCGTCGACCGGCTCAGCTACAACAGCCACTACCTCGGCCTCCTGCAGGTGCGCGAGCTCACCGGTGCGGCGATCGAGGTGGTCCCGAGCACGACGGACGGCTCCCTCGACCTCGACGCGCTCGAGACCGCGCTCGGCGCAGGCGGCGTCGCGCTGGTCGCCGCCACCCACGTGGGCACCCACCGGGGGCTCGTCAACCCCGCGGCGGAGGTCGGCGCCGCCTGCGGCCGGTCGGGCGTGCCCTTCTTCATCGACGCCTGCCAGAGCGTCGGCCAGCTGCCGGTCGACGTCGCCTCGCTCCGGTGCGCGGTCCTCACGGCGACGGGACGCAAGTGGCTGCGCGGGCCACGGGGCACCGGGCTCCTCTACGTCGAGCGCTCGTTCGCCGAGCGCCTGCGACCCCCCGGCATCAGCGAGACGTCCGCCGTCTGGGAGGACGTCGACCGCTACACGCTCCGGCCGGGCGTCGAGCGCTTCGCCGAGTTCGAGGTCCCGGTCGCGGCCCACCTCGGCCTCGGGGTGGCCGTCGACCACGCGCTCGACCTCGGCCTCGAGGCGATCGCGTCCCGGGTGGGCGCGCTCGGCGAGCGCCTCCGCGATGCGCTGGCCACGGTCGACGGTGTCGAGGTCCACGACGGTGGGACCAGGCGCGGGGGCATCGTGACCTTCACCCCGGCGCGGGTCGCGCCGGCGGAGATCGCGGACGCGGCGGCGAGGGCCGGGATCAACATCTCGGTGAGCAGCTCGCCCTGGGCGCTGCTCGACATGCGCGCCCCACGGCCCGAAGCGGTCGTGCGCGCCTCGCCGCACTACTACAACACCGACGAGGAGCTCGACCGCCTCGTCGACGTCGTCTCCGACTGCGCGACGCGATGACGCCCGTCGGAGGGACGGTGGAGGCTCAGCGCGCCTCGGGTGCGGCGAGACCCGCGTCGCGGTCGATCGAGCGCCAGGCGCGCCGCACGTAGCCGGGGCGCCGGTCGGAACCTCGGGCCGCTGCGACCTCGGCGAGCCACCGCTCCTCGAGCCGATCGGCCTCCGCGAAGGCCGCAGCCGACGTCGGGGTGTCGCGGAGCCACGACGCCTCGATGCGGTCACGGGCGGGGCCGAATCGCGGGAGCAGGGCGCGATGGTCGCGCAGCGCCGCCCGGTGGAGCAGCTCGTGGCGCCACCAGGTGGTGCGCGGTTCGAAGGTCCGGGTCGGCACCGGCCCGAGATCGACGGGCTCGTCGACCGCGACGGGCTTGAAGAGCGAGGTGCACGGCGCCGCCGTCGCGGTCGCCCAGTGGCGGGCGCCGTCCCGCAGGTCCGAGACCCACGACGCGGTCGTCTGGCTCGACGCCAGGAGCCCACCCGCGTGCACGCACGGAGCGCCGAGCCCGCCGTGGACCGGCGACCAGTGCGGCCAGTCGTGGCGGCCGTGCGCGCGCAGGTCGCGCATGAGGTCGCCCGGCCCGCCGGCCCGGCACGCGAGCGGCTCGGTGCGGCGGCGCCGGGCCGCGCCGGACGCGACCCACGTGCGCACCCGCTCGGTGTGGGCGGCGGCGAACCCCGGGATGGTCAGCGCGTTCGAGATGCTCCGACCTCGACCGGTCACCGGCTCGGTCGCCCACCGCCTGCCCGCCGTCTCGAGCACGATCGCGCCGTTCCCGTCGGCCACGAGGAAGCTGCTGTCGTAGGTGAAGCCCGGCCGCTCGTGGCTGCACGGCCCGCCCTGGCCGTGATGCTCGAGGAGGTCGATCATCACCGACGCCGCGTCCTCGGCGCTCGCCGCACGCTCGAGCGCCAGCCGGAGCAGGTCCATCCCGAGGAGCGCCTCGTCCGCGGTCCGCTCCCTCGTGAAGACGGCCTCGTTGCCGATGACCACCCCGTGCTCGTTCGCACCCATCTCGGCGCCCCACATCCACCACGGGCGCGACAGGAGCACCGCATGGGTGTGGGTCACCTGGGAGATCTCGATCCACGTGCAGGCCACCCTGTCGCCCGGCCGGTGGTCGGCGGCGGGGATCCACTGGAGCACCTGGGACTCGTTGGGGTCGCGGTCGCTGTTCTTGGCGAAGAGCACACCGCCGTCGGTGACGGAGACGAGGGTGTCACACACGCGGCCGCGCCCCGATCCGCCTTCGTCCGCCCTGCGCGGTGGCGCCTCCGTCCACGGCCGACCCCCTCCTGCCAGGTGGTGCAACCTACACGGCCGCCCCGGTCAGACGGTCTAGCCGGAGCCGCCGACGTCTGCGGTCGCGCGATCCCGCGCCTCGGCCTCCGCCGTCTGGGGCGGCAGGACGTCACGCTGCCACGGGCGCACGTAGGCGAGCCAGACCGCGCCGGCTCCCAACAGCACCGCGCAGAGGACCCAGCCGAGCGCGGTCGTCCCCACGCCGACGTACTTGAGCCCGGAGGCGAAGATCACGAAGGTGATGGCCGGCCGGATGTAGCGGTCGGGCGCGCGTGACGAGAAGAAGGCGCCGACGACGACTGCGGGCACGCTGCCGATGACGATCGAGGCGGTCACCGCGAACTCGACGTGCCCGAAGGCCAGCGCCCCGAGCGCGGCCGCGAGCGTGAGCGGCACCGCCTGGGTCAGGTCGGTCCCGACCAGCTGGTTGGCACCGAGCATCGGGTAGAGGAAGAGCAGGAGCACGATCATGAGCGAGCCCGAGCCAACCGACGTCATCCCCACGATGATGCCGCCGATCATCCCGATGGCCACCGTCGGCACCGGCCGCACCTCGAGGTCGTGCACGATCCCCTTGCGGGTCTGCCCCGAGCGTCGGTCGAGGACGAACCGCAGCACCATCGCCGCGGCGCCGAGCAGGAGGGCCGCGCCGAGCGCGATCTGGATGTTGTTCTCGGTCGCCCCCTTCGTCCCCATGAGGTGGAGCAGGTAGGCGCCGAGGAAGGCCATCGGTACCGAGCCGAGGACCATCCAACCGACGAGCCGCAGGTTGACGGTCCTCTTCGTCAAGTGGACCGCGGCACCGACCGGCCGCATGAGCACCGCGGCGACGAGGTCGCTCGAGATCGCGGTGGACGGCTTGATCCCGAAGAGGAGGATCAGCATCGGGGTCATGAGCGCTCCCCCGCCCGCACCGGTCAGGCCCACGAGGAACCCGACGACCGCGGAGCCGAGGACGATGTAGGGGTCCACATGCATTCCTCTATGTTCTACCAACTTGGGAGGAAAATGCAACGGGCCGGGGCCGGCGGGCGTCCTCCCAGGTCAGGTGCGCTTCGCGGGGCATCCGACCACGTGATCGTCGACGACGCCCACCGCCTGCAGGTAGGCGTGCACGATCGTCGGCCCGACGAAGGTGAAGCCGCGCGCCCGGAGGTCCTTCGAGAGTCGCTCCGCGAGCGGGCTCGTCGCGGCCAGCTCGTCGGTGGACCGCGGGCGGTGCACGACCGGGTGGCCGTCCACCCACCTCCAGAGGTACGCGTCGAAGGAGCCGAGCTCGTCCTGCACCGCGAGGAAGGCGCGAGCGTTGCGGACGGCGCCCTCCACCTTCCGGCGGTTGCGCACGATGCCGGGATCGGCGAGGAGGGACGCGACCTTCGCGTCGTCGTAGGTCGCGACGGCCGCCGGGTCGAACCCGCCGAAGGCCGACCGGTAGTGCTCCCGCTTGGCGAGGACGATCGACCAGGACAGCCCCGCCTGCGCGCCTTCGAGGACGAGTAGCTCGAAGAGGAGACGGTCGTCGTGGACCGGGATGCCCCACTCCTCGTCGTGGTAGCGGCGGAGCAGATCGGAGCCCTCGGCCCATCCGCAGCGCTCGCCCAGGCTCACGGCACCCACCGTCGCACCTCCTCCATGGCCGCGGCAACCTTCCGGCGGCCCGGCGGCCCGGCGGCTCGGTGGCCCGGCGGCTCGGCGGCCCGGCGGCCCGGCGGCTCGGCGGCCCGGCGGCCCGGCGGCTCGGTGGCCCGGCGGCTCGGCGGCCCGGCGGCCCGGCGGCTCGGCGGCCCGGCAACCCGACGGACCCGGCGGACCCGGGAGCCGGCGCGATCATGGAGCATGGACTCGGCCGTCCAGACCGTCGACTCGACCGGCAGCACCGTCGTCGACCTCACGTCGTCGCTGGGATCGTTCTGCCGCGGGCGCGGCGACGGCCTCGTCAACGTCTTCGCTCCGCACGCGACCGCGGGCCTCGCCCTGATGGAGACGGGCTCCGGATCGGAGCCCGACCTCGAGGCCGCACTCCACCGGCTCCTCCCCCGCGACGACCGCTACCGCCACCGCCACGGCGCGGCCGGCCACGGCGCCGACCACCTGCTCCCGGTGCTCGTCGCGCCCTCGCTGACCATCCCGGTCATCGACGGGGCGCCCGCGCTCGGGACGTGGCAGCGGCTCGTGCTGGTCGACACCAACGGGGACAACCCCCGACGCCAGGTGCGGTTCACCTTCCTCGACGGTTGAGGCGCGCGGTCTGCCGAGCACGGCCCGACGATGCTCCAGGCCGGAGGAGGGATAGGTTGCCACGCAGCCCTCCGCCGCCGCTGCCCCGATGAACCTCCCGACGACGATCCGCCACCGGTCCTGCCCGCGCACCGTCGTGGCGGTCGTGGTCGTGCTGGCCGCCTCCTTGGCCGCCTGCTCCTCCGGCCCGCCGGGACCGCCTCCCGCCTCGGCGGGGACGCTCGTGAGCCTCCGCATCCCCGCGCCGATCGCCGACCTCCCGCTGATCGACCAGCACGGCGCCGTCACCGACCTCGCGAAGCTGCGCGGCACGACGCTCATGCTCGTGCCGTTCCTCACGCTCTGCCAGGACATGTGCCCCTTCGACACCGGCAACCTCCTCCAGGTGCAGCAGGCGATCGACCTGGCCGGTGTGCGATCGGCCGTGACCCTCGTCGAGATCAGCGTGGACCCCGGGCGCGACTCGCCGGCGCGGCTCGCGGCATACGCGCAGCTGGTCGGCGCGCACTGGCTCCTGCTCACCGAGACGCCGTCCACCCTCAACCAGCTCGAGCGGTTCTTCGGCTGGTGGTCGCAGACGACGCCGGAGGACTCGCCGCCGGCCGTGGACTGGTGGACGCACCAGCCGCTCACCTACGATGTGAACCACTCCGACGGCTACACCCTCGTCGACGCCGCGGGCGTGGAGCGGTACGCGACGGGGGCGTCGCCCGACTTCTCCGGCACGTTGAACCCCACGCTCCACCACTTCCTCAGTCCGCTCGGCCGGAGCCGCCTCGCGCACCCGCCGCAACCGGGCTGGACGCCGACGGACGCGCTGGCCGCGCTCAGCTGGGTGCTCCAGAAGCACCTGCCGACGGCCGGGGGCTGACGTGCTCGCCGACGCGGTCCCACCCGACATCTGGGGGAACGTCGGCTCGACCGCCATCGCCGCCACGCCCTCGCTCCTGATCGGCGGGGCGACGGCCCTCTACCTCTTGGGTGCTCGGCGGGTCGCGCGCCTGCACCCGGACGAGCCCTGGTCGCGGTCGCGGTCCGCCGCGTTCGTCGGAGCCATGGCCTTGACCTTCGTCGCCATCGAGCTCTTCCTCGGCGTCTACGACGACGTCCTCTTCTACGACCACATGATCCAGCACCTCGTCCTGATCATGCTGGCCGCGCCGCTCATCGCGATGAGCGCGCCGCTCGAGCTGCTCCGGTCGGCGACCGCCGGGCGCGCCCACCAGCTCGTCGCGCGCGCGCTCGACTCGGAGGCGGCCGGCGTGCTCGGCCACCCGCTGGTCGGCTTCCTCCTCTACACGGTGCTCATCCCGCTCGCGCACCTCACGCCGCTCTACGGGTACTCGCTCACCCACGATCTCGCCCACGACAACGAGCACCTGGCCTTCCTCGTGGTCGGCTACCTCTTCTGGCGGCCGGTCGTGGCGATCGAGCCCAGCCGGCACCGGCTGCACCCGGGCATTCGGCTCGTCTATCTCATGCTGGCGGTGCCGATCGACACGTTCTGCGGGCTCGTCCTCGTCTCGACGAACCACGAGATGTTCCCCTACTACGGCACCTTCACCCGCACGTGGGGCCCGTCGCTGGTGGGCGATCTCCACCTGGGCGGCGCCATCATGTGGATCGGCGGCGACTCCCTCATGGCGCTCGCCATGATCCCCGTCGCCGTCGCGCTCGTCCGCTACGAGGAGCGCCGGGCGGCACTCGTGGACGCCGAGCTCGACGCGATGGCCGCGTCGTCCTCGTCTACGCCAACTTCATGAACATGCGCTGGACCTCGTCGATCGCATAGCCCTCGGCGGCCGCCTCCTCGGGGCGCTCGAGGCAGTAGACGAGGCCCGACGCGACGAGCCGGAAGCCCACCTGCTCGAGAGCCTTGGTCGCGGCGGAGAGCTGGGTCACGACGTCGCGGCACTCGCGGCCCTCCTCGAGCATCCGCTCGACGCCCTGGACCTGCCCCGCGACCCGGCGGAGCCGCTTGCGCACGTCGTCGACGACCTCCTGCGGGATCTCCATGGTCCTCCCTCACACGGCGGACGGGCAGCGGCGCGTCCGGCCCGGTTCCACCCGGCAGTATACCCCATGGGGTACACGATGACGCACGGCATTCGGGTCCGCATGGATGGCCGGACGTCGGGCAGGTCCGGGCGCGCCCCGAGGCCGCCCGGAGCGGGGCGTGCCGCACCGTCCCGACCGGGGCATGCTCGGGGACGGTATGGCGCACACGGCCTTCACCGGCGGGACCATCCTCACCATGGACCCGGCACGTCCCGATGCCGACACCGTCGTGGTCGAGGGCGACCGGATCGCGGCGGTCGGGCCGGCCGGGCTCCTCGAGCGCTTCCCGCACGCGCAACGGGTCGACCTCGCGGGCAGGGTGCTCACGCCCGGCTTCATCGACGCGCACTCGCACCTGTGCATCGCCGCCCTCCACCCGCGCTGGGCCGACCTCTCCGAGGTCCGGGACGCCGACGGCCTGGGTCGCGCCCTCCTCGCCCAGGCCGCCGCCGAGCCCGACGCGGCCTGGGTGCGCGGCGTCGGCTGGAGCGATCTCGAGGACGGCTGGACACCGAGCCGCTCCGACCTCGACGCGCTCGGCCTCGACCGCCCGGTCGTCGTCGTGCACTACAGCTACCACCAGTGCGTGGTCTCCTCGGCAGGTCTGGACGCGCTCGGGATCGCGGACACGACCCCCGAGCCCCCGGGCGGCACCTTCGGCAGGTCGTCCACCGGGCGGTTGAACGGCCTCCTCGTCGAGCGCGCGTTCAGCGCCGCGCACCAGCGGTCGATGGCCCCCTACCGCGACCCCGACCGGTGGGGGGAGCTGGTCGAGGCGACCGGGCGCCGCCTCCTCGCCGACGGCATCACCTGCGTGCACGACGCGGCATGCCCGCCGTCGGCCGAGCGGCTCTACGAGCGGCTCGCACGGGAGGACCGGCTCCCGGTCTCGGTGCTGGCCATGCCCCACCCCGAGGCCCTCCTCGCCGCGCTCGACGAGTCGCGGCTCGACGGGCCGCCGACCGGCGCAGGCGACGAGCGGCTCCGGACCGGGGCGGTCAAGCTCTTCGCGGACGGCGGGGTCCTGCCGGCCATCGCGGGTCACGTCGGAGGCCATGCCCTCTCGATGGGCCTCGTCTTCGGGGGCCTCACCGAGCAGGTCACCCGCGTGGCCGAGCGGGGCTTCCGGGTGGCCGTGCACGCGATCGGCAACCGCGGGCTCGAGGCCGCCCTCGACGCGTTCGAGGGCGCGTCGCGGACGGTCGGCGACGGCGACCACCGCTTCCGGGTCGAGCACGCGACGCTCGCCGGCCAGGCCCAGGTGCGACGGATGCGCGAGCTCGGGGCGGTCGGTGTCGTGCAGCCCGGCTTCGTCCACCACCTGGGCGGTGCCGTCGACGGGTTCGAGCTCGACGAGGCCACCTGGCTCCCCTTCGGCGAGCTGGCGTCGGCCGGCGTGGCGCTCGCGGCCTCCTCCGACCATCCCTGCACCTTCGACCAGCCGCTCCTCACCTCCGCCCGCGGGGTGACCCGGCGCACGTCGAAGGGGACCCTCGTCGGCCCCGAGCAGTCGTTGCCCTACGCGACGTGGCTCGAGGCGTACACCGCGGGGGCGGCCTACGCCGGCGGGCAGGAGGACGAGCGCGGCCGGCTCGTGGCGGGACTGCGGGCGGACCTCGTGGTCCTCGACGGCCCGCTCGACGCCGAGGACCCGCCCGGCGTCGCCGAGACCTGGGTCGGTGGGAGGGCGCGTCCACGACGCGGCCGCGGCCGGCCGGTCCGCATCTGGCCCCGCCGGGGGCTGAGGCGGTAGAACTCGTGCCCGACGTGCGGCCGCCCGGGCCGCACCCTCGCGGGGACCGCAGCCGCGGTTCCGGTCCGGAGGTGACGGGGCGATGACCGCAGAGACGCTCGACGACCGGCTCGCCGCGCTCGTCGGCCGCCCGGTCGGTGCCACCGGCGTGTCGGTGGCGCCCGATCCGGTGAACCAGCCGATGATCCGCCACTGGGCAGCCGCGTTCGACGACTGGAACCCCGTCTACACCGACCCCGCACGCGCGGCGGCGTCCCGCTTCGGCGGCGTCGTCGCGCCGCCCCTCATGCTCCAGACCTGGACGATGGCCACGCCCACGCTCGACGGCATCGCCGAACGCGGTGGCTCACCGGTCGCAGCCGAGGGGCCCGGACCGCTCACCGTCCTCGACGACGCGGGGTACGTGGCCACGCTGGCGACCAACACGGAGTTCGAGATCGTGCGGTACCTGCGCCTCGGGGAGGAGGTCTCGGCCGTCTCGACCATCGAGTCGATCTCGGAGGAGAAGTCGACCCGCCTCGGCCCCGGTCGGTTCGTGACCTGGGTCACCACCTACGCCGTGGCCGGCGGTGAGGTCGTGGGCAGGCAGCGCTTCCGGATCCTCAAGTTCAAGCCGGCGGCGGGCGCGTCGTGAGCGCGCCGGAGGAACGGACCACGGTCGCGTGGTCCGGCATCGAGGTCGGCGACGAGCTGCCGGCGATGGAGGTCGACGTCACGCCGACCCGGGTGGTGGCCGGTGCGATCGCGACGCGCGACTTCATGCCCGTGCACCACGACCGCGACTACGCGGCGTCCCAGGGCGCGCCCGACATCTTCATGAACATCCTCTCGGACACCGCCTACTGCAGCCGCTTCCTCACCGACTGGGCCGGCCCCGACGCCGCCGTGCGGACGATCGCCATCCGGCTGGGGGTCCCGATGTACGCGGGGAGCCGCCTCGTGTACTCCGGGTCGGTGACCGGGCACGAGCGACGGGGTGACGAAGGGGTCGTCGCCGTCGAGTTCCGGGCGACCAACGACCTCGGCGAGCACCTGAGCGGGACGGCCGAGCTCGGGCTCCCGCTTCACTGATCGCTTCCCGACCGGGGCCACCCGCCCGATGGACGACACCCGTCGAGGCGCGCCCCCGGCCGGCCCGGCGCGATGCTGCGTCCGGTGAACCCCATGGACGACACCACGTCTCCGCCGCCCGAGCGGGTGCGGCATCCCCTCTTCGCGCGCTTCTACGCCCGCGTGGCGGAGGCGGCAGGCGCGGGCGAGCACCGCGACGAGGCAGCCCGCGTCCTCGCCCCGGGAGGCGAGCTCCGCGTCTACGAGCACGTGCGCGCGCCCGAGGCGCGGCGCGCACGCCGCCAGGACCGGGTCGACTGGCTCTGGTCGAGGCTCGCGGGCGGCTGCCACTGCAACCGTTCGACCACCGCGACCGGCGAAGCGGCGGGGTTCACCTTCGCGAGCGTCCGGCACTTCGAGTTCGCCCCGGGTCCGATCCGGCTGCCGGTGACCCCGCACTTCATCGGGAGGGCGGTGTCGCCGGGCCGCTGATCGCCCCCGCCCGGCCACCCGGCCGGTTTGCTATACCCCATGGGGTATTATAGGATGGACCCAGCGAGAGAGGTCACGCAGTCGGCCGGGGGGTGCCGGGCGCGTGCCCCGACGAAGGGAGCGAGTGGGATGACAGGTGCACGTGAGGTCCTCGACGAGCTCCGGACCCCGACCCGCGAGCTCCGCAAGGCAGCCCCTGAGGCCTGGGCCGGCTTCGCCAAACTGCACGACGGGGCGATCGCGGAGGGCGAGCTCAGCACGCGGGTGAAGGAGCTCATCGCGCTCGCCATCGCGGTGGTCAAGCAGTGTGACGGTTGCATCGCGGCCCACGCGCGGGCCGCTGCGGCTCGTGGCGCGACGCCCGGCGAGGTGGCCGAGGTCCTCTCGGTCGCGCTCCTGATGGACGGCGGGACGGCGACCGTGTACGGGCCGAGGGCCTGGGCCGCCTACCAGGAGTTCACAGCACCCGAACCCGCCCTCGAGCAGTCCGCCTGATCGGACCGGCCGGTCGGTTCCGGCCGCCCCGACCCGACGCGCTCAACGTGCGAGCCAGCGGAACGACTCGCTCGGACCCTGCAGCTCGAGCCGGCGCCAGAGCACCGGGTTGTCGTCCGCCTGGCTCGCGTGGCATCGGATCGCGCGGTGCTGCGACGATCGGTCGACCGGCACCTCGAGGTCGATCTCACCGGCGGACCTGCCCACGAAGGCCGTGCCGAACTCGTGGTTGAGACGCGTGGCCACGTCCACCGGGAGCACCCAGGCGAGCACCGGGAGACCGGCCCGGCGCCCCGCGTCGAGTGCGGCGGCGGTCGCCGCGACGTGGTCCGGGTGTCCGGTGATCCCCCCCTCGTCGAAGACGAGCAGCAGATCGGCCGCGACGGCACGCACCGCATGCTCGACCTCGGAAGCCAGGGCCGCGGCATCGACATCGGCGAGGGCGCCGTCGACGTGCTCGAGCAACGTGCAGGTGGCGACGCCGAGCTCGACACCCGCGCGCTCGAGCTCGATCCGCCGGACCGTGCCGAGGTCGACGTCCCCATGGCCGAGCGTCGAGGCCTCGCCCGCGGTGAAGGTCACCACCGCGACGGACGTGCCGCACCGCGCGTAGGCGTCCAGCACGGCGCCGAGCCCGAAGCTCTCGTCGTCGGGATGCGCGCAGACCGCGAGCACCGAACGTGCGACGGGCAACCGCTCCGCCAGCGACGAGGAGGACGTCACGGCGCACCGGGCGGACGACGAGCGCGGACCAGGGTGTCGATGGCCTCCCTCGGTCCCTCGTCCGTCTCGACCGCTCGGGTGACCCGCTCCGCCCGCTCGACCACCAGGCCCGAACGTCGGAAGGTGGCGGCCACGTCCGAGGCGTCGGTGAGCAGCTCCTCGGCCTGGGGACCGCCGTATCCGTCGGCGAGGTTCGCCCGGTCGTGGGCCACGACCAGGATGGCGCCGCCCGGTCCGACGCAGGACGCAGCACGCGCGAGCGCCTCCGCGCGCTGCGCCGGCGGGAGCTGCAGGTAGAAGACGGCGACCAGGTCGAACCCGTCCGGTGGCGGCTGGTACTCCTCCACGGACCCGACCTGCCAGTCGACCGCCACACCGCGCTCGGCGGCGAGCCGCCGCGCCTTGTCGACGGCGACCGCCGAGAAGTCCACCCCGGTCACCCGCCAGCCCTGCTCCGCGAGCCAGATCGCGTTGCGACCCTCGCCGCAGGCCAGGTCCAGAGCGCTCCCGGGCTCGAGCGGGCCGACTTCCTCGACGAGGAACCGATTGGGTGCGGCGGACCACACAAGGTCGGCCGTCTGGTACCGCTCGTCCCACTCCTGCCGGTCCATGCCACTCCTTCCCGTCCGGGGCTTCATACCATGGGGGGTATATCGGTGCAACGCACGGGGCGGTCGGGCATTCCCGCCGACAGCCCGCCACCCGACGGTCGAACTGGGGACCTACGACCCTACCCCTGGAGGTATCGACTGGGGACGATGGACGAGTGGCCAAGCGCATCGTGATCCTCGGCGGCGGGACCGGCGGCACCCTGACCGCCAACCGGCTGCGCCGCAGGCACCGGCCGGAGGACGTGGAGATCCTCGTCGTGGACCGCGACGACACCCACGTCTACCAGCCGGGCCTCCTCTTCGTGCCGTTCGGCACGACCGATCCGGGCGGGCTCGAACGGCCGCGCCGACGGCAGCTGCGGCACGACGTCGGGTTCGTGGAGGCAGCCGTCGACCGCGTCGACCTCGCCACCGACACCGTCCACCTCGCGGGCGGCAGCTCGATCCCCTACGACGTGCTGGTCGTCGCCTCCGGCGCCGTGCTCCTCCCGGAGGAGACCGAGGGCCTCACCGGACCGGGGTGGATGGAACGGGTCTTCACCTTCTACACACCGGACGGTGCGTCCGCGCTCCACGACGCGCTCGAGCGCTTCGACGGCGGCCGCATCGTCGTCAACGTCGTCGACCTGCCGATCAAGTGCCCGGTGGCACCGCTCGAGTTCTGCTTCCTTGCGGACTCGTACTTCGAGCGACGCGGCATCCGGGACCGTGTCGACCTCACCTACGCGACCCCGCTCGACGGCGCGTTCACCAAGCCCGTCGCCTCGCGGGCGCTCGCGGGGCTGCTCGAGGCGAAGCGTGTCTCGCTGGTGACCGAGTTCAACACCGGCGAGGTCGACGGGACGGGTGGGCGCCTCGTCGCCTACGACGGCCGCGAGCTCCCCTTCGACCTGGCGGTCGTCGTCCCGCTGCACGGCGGCGCGCCGTACGTCTCCGCCTCCCCTGGCCTCGGCGACGAGCTCGGCTTCGTGACCGTCGACCCCCACACCCTGCAGTCGCCGGCCCGGCCGAACGTCTTCGCCCTCGGCGATGCGACCGGTGTCCCGACCTCGAAGGCGGGCTCGGTCACCCACTTCGAGGGCGAGGTGCTCGTCGAGAACGTCGGCCGGTTCCTTCTGGGCCTGCCTCTCGATGCCTCCTTCGACGGGCACACCACCTGCTTCGTCGAGACCGGCCACGGCAAGGCCCTGCTCATCGACTTCAACTACGACGTCGAGCCGCTGCCGGGTCACTTCCCGGCGTCGGTCGGGCTCCCGCTCCTCAAGGAGTCGCGGGCCAACCACGTCGGCAAGCTCCTCTTCGAGCCCCTCTACTGGCACGGCCTGCTCCCCGGTCACGACCTCCCCGGCCTCGGCGCGGCGATGCCGGTGCGGGGCAAGACCACGAGCGCCGGACGATGAGCCCCCACGACGGCGCGCGGTGCGCGACGCCGGCAACGGCACCGGACGAGCACCACCACGAGCAGCAGCAGGAAGAGGTCCGATCATGAGCAGCGCCGTCTACGCCGGCACCGAGGTCATCGTCGACGATGAGGGGTTCCTCGTGGACCCGAGCCAGTGGACCGAGGCGATGGCACCCGAGATCGCGAGGTCCGAGGGGATCGAGGAGCTCACCGAGCCCCACTGGCAGGTCGTCAAGTTCATGCGGACCGAGTACGAGACGAAGGGGGCCGGTCCGACCGTGCGGATGCTCGGCAAGACGTCGGGCGTGTCGGTGAAGGAGCTCTACGAGCTCTTCCCGAAGGGCCCGGCGAAGGTCGCCGCCAAGATCGCCGGCATCCCCAAGCCGCGCGGCTGCATCTGAGCCGCACGCGACCGAACGGATGCCGGCACCGGACACGGAAGGAGGACGACCATGGACGCACCGATCGACAAGGTCTCGATCATCGTCTCGAAGGGCTCGCTCGAGGGGGTCTATCCGGCCCTCATCATGGCCAACGGGGCGCGCGCCGAGGGGATCGAGGCAAACCTCTTCTTCACCTTCTTCGGCCTCGACGTCGTCCACCGCTCGCGCATCGACCACATCAAGGTGGCGACCGTCGGCAATCCGGGGCTGCACCTCGCGACCGTCGCGGGCGGGCTGCCCGGGGTCTCGTCGGTGATGACCCACTACCTCGAGCGCAAGATGGAGAAGCTCGACATCCCGCCGATCCCGGAGTTCGTCGAGATGATCGCGGACACCGGCGCCGGCATCTACGCGTGCAAGGCGTCGGTCGACCTGTTCGAGCTGACCCGGGACGACCTCATCGAACAGGTGAAGGACATCATCACCGTCGGGGAGTTCTATGCGATGGCCGCCGGGGGACAGATCATCTTCACCTGACCCGTCGCGGGCGCCTCGGCGCCTGCGGGGTCGGGTGACCCCGGCCGTGGACGGCGGACGGTGACCACCCGAGGCAGGCTCCGGGTCTTCCTCGGAGCGGCGCCCGGCGTGGGCAAGACCTACGGGATGCTCGCCGAGGGTCGGCGTCGTGCGGCGCTCGGTGCCGACTGCGTGATCGCGGTCGTCGAGACGCACGGCAGGCGGGCGACCGAAGCGATGGCCGAGGGGCTCGAGGTCGTGCCACGGCGAACCGTGCGCTACCGGGGCGTCGAGCTCGCCGAGATGGACCTCGACGCCGTCCTCGCCCGCGAACCACAGGTCGCGCTCGTCGACGAGCTCGCCCACACCAATGCGCCCGGCTCGCGCCACGCCAAGCGGTGGGGGGACGTCGACGAGCTGCTCGACGCCGGGATCGAGGTCGTCACCACCGTCAACATCCAGCATCTCGAGTCCGTCGCCGACCTGGTTACCGGCCTCACCGGCGTCCGCCAGCAGGAGACGATGCCCGACGAGTTCGTCCGCGCCGCCGACGAGCTCGAGCTCGTCGACATCTCACCGGAGGCGCTCCGCCGCCGGCTGGTCGCCGGCGAGATCTACCCACCCGACCGTGTCGACGCGGCACTCTCCCACTACTTCCGCCCCCACAACCTGACCGGTCTGCGCGAGCTCGCGCTCCTCTGGCTTGCCGACCGCGTCGAGGAGGCGCGCCGGCGCGCCGAGGAGCCCGAGGCCGCGCCCTGGGCCGTGCGCGAGCGAGTCGTGGTCGGCGTGTCCGGCGGCCCGGAGAGCGATGCCGTGATCCGCCGCGCGGCGCGCATGGTCGAGGAGACGCCGGGCAGCGCGCTCGCCGCCGTCGCGGTCGCAACCCTCGACGAGCGGCCCCGCGCACCGGGACCCGCCCTCCTCCGGAACCGGATCCTCGTCGAGTCACTCGGCGGGACCTGGCACCAGGTCGTGGCGTCCGACGTCGCCGAGGCGCTGTGCCGGTTCGCCGCGCACGAGCACGCGACGCAGCTGGTCATCGGGCAGAGCCGGCGGTCCGGGCCGGCACGCTGGGCCGGACGGGGCGGCGCCGTCACCCGGAAGGTCCTCGGCGAGGCCGGCGCCGTCGACGTCCACATCGTCGTCGACGACCGTCCGTCCGGTCCGCGGGGCTCCGGGACGCCCGGGATCCGATCCGCCCGGCCGTGGCTCGCGACGGTCGCCGCGGTCGCGCTGCTCGCGCTCACGACCGCCCTGTTGTGGCTGGTGTCCCCGCCGACGAGCGCAGCGCTCGCGACGCTGGCGGCGGTCGCCGCCGGCGAGGTCGCCGTGCTCGGGACCTGGGCGGCGGCGCGGGCGTCCCGCGGGCGCCGCGCGCTCGCCACGGCATCGGCCCAGACCGCGGTGATGACCGCCGTCGCGAACAGCTCGGTCGCGGGCGGCGGGCTCCCCCGCCTCCTCGAGCAGGTCCGCGAGAGCTTCGGCTTCGACGCGGTGAGCGTGCTCGAACGGCACCGGAGGGAACGGGGCACCGGGGATGCGTGGGACGTGCTCGCGAGCGCAGGCGACCGCCCTCCGGAGACGCCGGCTGACGCCACCACCTCCGTTCCGTTCGGGGGTGACCGACTGCTCGCGGCGCGCGGACGGTTGCTCGCCCCCGTCGAGCTCGAGACGTTCGAGGCGGTCGGGGAGCTGCTCGCCTCGGCCGAGCGCGGACGGCGTGCGGATCGCCGGGCGGCCACCGCCGAGCACGTGCTCGCCGACGACCGCGAGCACGGCCTGGTCGCCGCGGCGACGGGGAGGGAGGTCGAACACCTCCTCGCTTCGACCCGCACGACGCTCGACGAGCTCGCCGGTCTCGCCGGACCCGGCCGTTCGGCTCGGGCGACCGAGCTCGCGACCGCTGCGGCGAGTGGACTGCGGCGGGTCTCGGTGCTCCTCCGCGAGCTCACCGCGTTCACCCGGGCGCGCACCGGCTCGCTCGACGTGCGACTGCGCCCCGTGGAGATCGCGGACGTCGTCACCGCGGCGCTCGACGACCTCGGACCGGGGCGTCACGGACTCGCGGTCGAGGTCCCCGACGATCTGCCGGACGCGATCGCGGACGCGGCCCTGCTCGTCCGCATCGTGACGGTCCTCGTGTCCCGACTGCTGCGTCATCCCCCGGCCCCCCGGCCCCCGGCGGTCGGCACCGCCGCGGTCGGCATGTTCGTCGAGCTGCGCTTCGACGACCCCGGCGCACCGACGGATGCCGGGTGTGTGCCGGCGGGCACTCGTGTGGACGGCGCCGCCGACGGAGCGCCGTCCCGGGCCGACGACGCCTCGCTGCTCGTCGCGACCGCACTGGTCGAGACGGTCGGCGGCTCGCTCGCTACCTCGGCCCTCCCTGACGGGGGCGAGCGGGTGACCGTGCGACTGCTCCGTGCCGCACCGGGCCGCTGACTCAGCGCGAGGCGGTGGCGAGCAGCGGTTCCAGCCGGGTTCGCTCGACGACCTTCACGGCTCGCCGCCGGTCGCGCGCGGCGGCGAGCAGCCGCGCCGACGCGTAGACCGCAGCGCCGACGGTGCCCACGAAGAAGCCGATCGGCCAGTCGGTCGCGTACGCGGCGGCGATCGAGGTCCACACCGTGACGAGCGCGAGCACCACTGAGAGCCCAACGGTGGCGCCGGGCCGGTCGACGAGGCAGCGGGCCGCTGCGGGCGGTCCGACCAGCAGTGAGAAGAGCAAGAGCGCGCCGACGATCGGTACGGCCATCGTCGCGACGAGCGCGACCACCACGAGGAAGACGAGCTCGAGGCGGAACGTGTCGATCCCCCGCGCACGGGCGAGCTCGGGATCGACCGACGCCAGCAGCAGGCGGCGTGCGAAGACGGCCACCACCACCACGGCCACGGTGCCGAGCCCGACGAGGACACCGACTTCGGCGCGGCTCACGCCCACGATCTGGCCGAAGAGGAGCGACGAGAGGCCCTGTGCGTACTCGGTGCTCCAGCTGAGGAAGAGGGCCCCGAGCCCGAGCATCGTGACCAGCGAGAGCGCGGTCGCCACGTCGTGCCGGCCGCGACGGCCCAGCCAGCCGATGCCGAGTGCGCTCCCCAGCGCGAAGACGCCGAGCCCGACCAGCGGGTCGATCCCGAGCAGGCCGGCCCCGGCCGCGCCGGCGAACGCCGACTGGGGCACCGCGTGCGCGGCGAACGATGCGCCACGCAGCACGACGAAGACCCCGACGATCCCGGCCACGACCGCGGCGACGGTCGCGGCTTCCCAGGTCGCCACCATCAGCCCGCCGAACATCAGCCGCACCCGCCCGTGGACTGCTCCCGCACGTCGCCGGAACGCGCACGGCGAGCGGACCAGGCGCCTGCGACGAGGTAGGCGACGAGGACGAGCGACGCCACGAAGAAGCTCACCGGCCACCCACGGCCCGCGGGGGGCCAGTCGTAGCTGTCGTAGGCGAGCACGACGCCGAGCCACGTTCGCGCCGACCCCGAGTGCGGCGGCGGCCGCCATCGCGCGGCCCGGGCGCGCGGTGAGGCGCAGCGCGGTCGCGGCGGGACCGACCAGGAGCGCCGTCGAGAGGATCGTGCCGACCACGACGGACGAGAGCGAGACCGAGACCCCCATGAGGAGGAGGAAGACCAGACCCAGCCGGCGCACCGGCAAGCCACGCGCCGCGGCGAGGTCCGGGCTCACCGAGCTGAGCAGGAGCGGCCTGCCGACCACCGCCACCACGACGAGCCCGATCACACCGAGCACCACGATCGCGGGGACCGCCGCGCCGCTCTCCACGAAGAGGGAGCCGAAGAGGATGGTCATCGTCGCACCCGTCGTGGTGTGCACGGTCGTGTCGAGGTAGAGGAAGAGCGCAGAGGCGCCGAGGGCCGCGCCGAGCACGACCCCGGTCGCCACGTCGCGACCCCTGCGACGCTCCACGCCGAACAGTTCCATGGTCATGGCGACCGCGGCCCCGGCACCGACGAACCCCCACAGCGGGTCCACCCCGACGAGGTACGCCCCCGAGCCCCCGAGCGTGCCGACGTCGCCGAACGCCTCACCGGCGAACGCCTGGCTCCGCACGACGGTGAAGACGCCGACCACCGCCGTCACGACCGCGACCACGCCGCCGGTGAGCAACGCGTCGCGGACTGGCGCGCTCTGCCAAAAGCCGGGCGCGAACGCGATCGCCGGCAGGCTGGTCATCGACGCGAACGAGCGCCCGGTCGCAGGGCGCGGATCGTCGTCGCGGCGGCGTCCGCCTCCTCGTCGGGCAGGATCCGGCCGGCCGAGGTCGCGGCGATCACCAGCACCCGACCCTCGATGCGAAGCACGCGGATCGGATGGCCGTAGAGCCCACTCAATACGTCGGAGCGCACGATCTCGTCGGCCGGGCCGCTCGCCACCCTGCCGCCCGCCACGTAGACGACCTGATCCATCACCGGCAGCAGCGGATTCACATCGTGCGCCGAGATGAGGACGGCGACACCGCGCGCCGCGCAGAGCCGGGCGAGCAGCGCGACGATCTCCTGCTCGCTCCCGAGGTCGAGATTGGCGAGCGGCTCGTCGAGGACGAGCAGCCGAGGCGAACCTGCCAGCGCATGCGCGACGAGCACCCGCTGGAGCTCCCCGCCCGAGAGCCTGCCCACCCTCGAGTCCGCGAACGCGCGGGCGCCGACGGCCTCCAGCAGCTCGTCGACCAGCTCGATGCGGCCCCGCCGCGACCGCAGGCCGAACCGGTGGCCGTCGACACCGAGTGCGACGAGGTCACGGGCGCGCAGTGGCAGGTCGGGGTCGACCACCACCTTCTGCGGGACGTACCCGATCGAGCTGGTCCTCCTCGTCCGTGGCGCTCCGTCGAGGAGGACCCGGCCCGCCGCGGTGCGTTGGAGGCCGAGCAGCACCCGGAAGATCGTCGTCTTCCCTGCGCCGTTCGAGCCGATCATGCCGGTGAAGGTGCCGGCCTCGACGGCGAAGCTCACCCCGGTGAGGATCTGCCGACCGCCCAGGTGGACGTCGACGCCGTCGAGGGCGGCGACCGGCCGGTCGCCGCTCAGCGGCGTGGGTGCCGGCAACGCGCTCACAGCGAGGGAGCCGATGCGCCCGTGGCCAGCGCCGCGTCGAGCGCGTGCGTCTCTGCGACCATCCACGACCCGTAGTGATATCCCGGTGTGGGCATGGTCTCGTAGACCCCGACGACCGGGACACCGTGCTGCCGGGCGAGAGCACGCAACGACTCGGTGAGCGAGTCGGTCACCTGGGTGTTGTAGACGAAGGCCCGGACCTTGCGGCCTGCAATGAGGCTCTGGACCGTCGCGACCGCCTGCGGCGAGGGATCGACGCCGTTCATCACATCGGCCTGGAAGGCGAACGGCGTCTCGTTGCGCAGCCCGGCTGCCTGCAGCAGGTCGTCGGCGACCGGCTCGGTCGTCGCCACCGGTGCACCGGCGGCCCTCCCGGCGAGCGCAGTGATGGCGGCGCGCCATCCGGCGAGCGACCGGTCGAACGTGGCGAGGTTCGCGGCGAACATCGCCCGATGTGCCGGGTCGAGCGCCGTGAGATCGCGCGCGATCGCCGCGGCGACCTTCGGCATCGTCGCCGGGTCGTACCACACGTGCGGGTTCGGCGTGCTCGACGGCAGCCCGAGCACGGTCTGCACCACGACGACCCTGCGGATCGCCGAGGGCGACGCGTTCTCGATCGCCTGCATGAAGCCGTCGTAGCCGAATCCGTTCTGGACCACGAGGTCGGCGGCGCTCACCGTCTGCGCGACCGACGGGCTCGTCTCGAAGGCGTGCGGGTCGGTGTTCGGGTCGTGCATGACGGCGGAGACCGTGACCGCAGACCCGCCGATCTGCGCGATGACGTCCGCGTACTCGTTCTCGGCGCCGACGGCGACGATTCGGCCGTCAGCCTGCGTCGCCGCCGCGGTCAGGGTCGTCGAGCAGCCGGCGAGCAGCCAGAGCGGCGCGATGCAACCGGCGACGAGCGCCGCGACACCTCGGCGACCCGGCCAACGTCCCACGAGCGACTCCTTCCCGACGGGGCGGTCCCTCGACCGCTCCTATCGAGAATAATAATCACTCTCAGTTCCGCGTCAACCGCCCGATCCCCGGATTCGGCTCGCCGCCGGCCGGCCGGCCCACCCGGTCCGACTCACTCCCCTGCCTTGCAGTCCGGACACCGCCCGACCAGGTCGAACCGGTGCTCGGTGATGGCGTACCCGTGCTGATCGGTCACGGCGCGGGCCGCCTCGTCGAGGGCGCGCTCGAGGCTCGCCGAGGGCGGGACGTCCTCGACCCGCCCGCAGCCCGCGCAGATGAGGTGGTGATGGTGGCCGGAGAGCTCCTCCGCGAGCTCGAAGCGACCGTGGTCGTCGACGACCGAGACCCGCCGCACGACCCCGGCATCGATGAGCGTGGTCACGTTGCGGTACGCGCTCGACTGCGGCAGCTCGGGCGCCGCTTCGAGGATCTCGGGGATCGACAGCGGACGCGACGAGCCCGCGAGCGCCTCGACGAGCGCGCGCCGCGACGCCGTGTAGCGCTGGTCCAGCCCGGCCAGGCGGAGGCCGATGACCTCGTGGACCGAGGGGGCGAGCGTCACGGCTGGTCCGGGTCGACAGAAGGGGCCGACGGCTGCGGCGTCAGTGCTCGTCCCAGTGGCCGCCGTGGGGTGCGTGCCTGTGGCCGTCGTGCAGGTAGTCGGTGTGCCCGTCGTGGTCCACCGCGACGTGGCCGCAGCCCTCGCCGTGTGCGTGCTCGTGGTGCTCGTGGACGACGTGATGCTCCGGCGCGCACTCGTCCCAGTGCCCGTCGTGGGCGTGGTGGACGTGGCCGTCGTGCAGGTAGTCGGTGTGCCCGTCGTGGTCCACCGCGACGTGGCCGCAGCCCTCGCCGTGTGCGTGCTCGTGCTCGGTATGGGTGTCGTGCGTGGTGGTCATGAGGTGTGCTCCTCGTGCTCGGTGGTTTCGGTGGTTTCGGTGTTCGAGAGTCGGGCGGGCCGGGCGGGCTCGCTGCTGTGCGCGAGCGCGTCGAGCGCGATGTGGGCGACGTGCTCGTCGGCGAGCGCGTACGCGGTCTCCTTGCCGCGACGAGTCCCCACCACGAGTCCGGCCGTCCGCAGCACGCGGAGGTGCTGCGAGGTGAGCGACTGCGAGATGCCGAGGCGCTCGACCAGCTCGTGGACACAGCGCGGGCCGTCCGCGAGCTCGAAGACGATCGCGAGCCGGTGGGGTGCACCGAGCGCCCGCAGCAGCTCGCCGGCCGCGGCGACCGCACCCGGGTCGGCCCGTCGGGCGCTCCTCGCGTCGCGGTCGCCCCCTGCGTTCGAGCCCGTGTCGGGACCGGTGGCGACGCCCGTGGCGGCCCCCGGTTGCATCAACATATGAACATATTAACGGATACTCATACGAAAGCAAGCGCGACGGTCGGCACGGGAGCGGGGCTACGTAGAGCAGCCCCGTGCGTCGACGGGGGTCCAGCCGAGCAGGACGTCGCCCCGGACCAGCCAGAGCCGGTCGTACCGGTCGACCGTCGGGTCGCAGTGCGGCGGCACGAGCTCGAGGCGCGCCCCGCGTGCGAATCGGGACGTCCCGGCGGTCGTGACGAGGCCGTGCTCGTCGCCGAAGAAGGCGAACCCGACCCCGTCGGGCGAGCCCACCACGGTCGGCGGACCCGCGTCCGTCGCCATCGCCTTGAGCCCCGCGTCGACGGTCACGAACCCCTCCTGATTGGCCGAGACCACGGTGGTGGCCACGGTGAGGCTCTGGGCGAACCGCCCCTCGGGATCGTCGCCGAGCGCGTCCCGGTACTCGCGGTCCATGAAGACGTAGCTGCCCGCCTGGACCTCGGTGAGCAGGCCCTCCTCGGCGTCGAGGAGGAAGCTCCCGGTCCCGCCGCCGGTCCGCAGCACGACGTCGTGGCCGGCGTCCTCGAGCGCGCCGACGACGTCCGCGAGCCGCCGGTCGGCGGCGACCACCGCCTCGCGGCGCACGGCCCGGCCGGGGACGTGCTGGAGGTGTCCCGCGTACGCCTGGACGCCGTCGAGGCGGAGCGCGGCCGAGGCCGTGACCGCTGCCGCGACGGCGACCGCGCCGTCGGGCCCGGTGACCCCGGTCCGGCCGAGACCGACGTCGACGTCGCAGACGGTCCCGGCGCTCGCGCCCGCACGGTCGCAGGCATCGGACAACTCGCGCACCCCGTCGGGATGGTCGACGGCCACCGTCAGCCGGCACCGTCCGGCAAGCGCCGCCGCACGCCCCGCCGCGCGGCTCCCCACGATGGGCGACGTGAGCAGCACGGCGACCGGCGTCGCACCGGCCGCAGCGAGGCGATCGACCAGCACTTCCGCTTCGGCGAGCTTCGCGCACGCGATGCCCGATGCGCCGGCGTCGAGCTGCAGGTGCGCGATGGCGGCGCACTTGTGCGACTTCGCGTGCGGCCGGAGGGCGATCCCTCCGGCCTTGGCCGCTGCCGCCATCGTGGCGATGTTGGCCTCGAGCAGGTCGAGGTCGCAGAGGAGCGCGGGCGTCGGCACCTCGCGCCTCGACCCGGGCGCGCCCGTTGCCGCGGGCACGTCGTCGCGGTGGAGATGGACGCTCCGCATCGACGGTGCGATCTCGGCCATGGCAGTCGCCTCCGTGCGGCCGTCCACCGGGGCCGCGGTCGAGGGCTACGGTACTAGTTCTGTGCTGAAAGCAACGAGTTCGGGGCGCTCGGTCGGCCGCCTCCCGCGCCGCGACGTGCTGGTCGACGAGGTGCAGGGGGCGCTGCTCGTGGTGGCCCGTTCGACGACCCAGGTCCGGGTGCACGAGCGCCTGCTGCGCTCGGCCGGCGTCCGCCTCGACCGGGCCGGCGCTGCACTCCTCCACCGGCTCGCCGTGCGTGGTGATGCCCTGCGCGTCTCCGAGCTCGCCGAGGCGCTCGGCGTCGACTCGCCGACGGTCACCCGCAAGGTGCAGCAGCTCGAGCGCGACGGCCTGGTCACCCGGGAGACCGACCCGACCGACCGTCGAGCGACCCGGATCAAGCTCCGTCCGGCCGGGCGACGGACGCTCGAGCGCGTTCTGCGCGCACGCCGCCAGTGGCTCGAGGGCCTGCTCGCCGAGTGGGACGACGCGGACCTCGCCGCGTTCGGTTCCCTTCTCGAACGCTTCTCCGCCGTCCTCGAACGGGAGTTGGACGGCAACGGTGGCGCCTGACGTCGCGACCGCCGAGCCGCCGGTCATCGACCGGACGGAGCACCGCCGGATCCTCGCCATCATCGGCGCGCTCATGCTCGGCATGTTCCTTGCGTCGCTCGACCAGACGATCGTGTCGACCGCGCTCCCCACGATCGCCGGCGATCTCCACGGGCTCAACCACCTCTCGTGGGTGGTGACCGCCTACCTCCTCACCTCGACCATCTCGACGCCGCTGTGGGGGAAGCTCGGCGACCTCTACGGTCGCAAGCAGCTCTTTCAACTCGCGATCGTGATCTTCCTCGCGGGGTCGATGCTGTCGGGGCTCTCACAGAACATGGTCGAGCTCATCGCCTTCCGCGCGGTCCAGGGGGTCGGCGCCGGCGGACTCCTGGTCGGCGGGCAGGCGATCATCGGCGACGTCGTGCCGGCGCGCCAGCGCGGCAAGTACCTGGGCTACTTCGGCGCTGTGTTCGGCATCTCGAGCGTGGCGGGCCCGCTCCTCGGCGGCCTGTTCACCCAACATCTCTCGTGGCGCTGGATCTTCTACGTCAATGTGCCGATCGGCATCGTCGCACTCGTCGTCATCGCGACCGTGCTGCACCTCCCCGCCCACCGGGTCCCGCACACGATCGACTGGGCGGGCACGGCGCTGCTGTCGGCGAGCGTGACGGCGATCATCCTGATGACCACCTGGGGTGGGACCGAGTACGCCTGGGGCTCCCCCACCATCGTCGGGCTCGCCGTCGCGGGCGTCGTGCTGCTGGTCGCCTTCTGCTTCGTCGAGACCCGCGCCGCCGAGCCGCTCATCCCTCTCGACCTCTTCGCCAACCGGACCTTCACCGCCTCGTCCGCGGTCGGCTTCATCATGGGCTTCTCCATGTTCGGCGCGATCGTCTACCTCCCGCTCTACCTCCAGCTCGTGCACGGCGCGACCCCGACGACGTCCGGCCTGGAGCTGCTCCCGATGGTCGCCGGCATGCTCTGCACCTTCATCGTGAGCGGTCGGATCGTGACCACGACCGGCCGGTACAAGGTCTTCCCCATCACCGGTTCGGCGGTGCTCGCGATCGGCCTCCTGCTGCTGTCGCGGATCGGGACGGACACCACCTACCTCGAGGTCGCGGGCGGGATGCTGGTGGTCGGTCTCGGCGTCGGGATGGTGATGCAGGTGCTGATCGTGGCCGTCCAGAACGCGGTCCCCTACGAACGGCTCGGCACCGCGACGTCCACGGCGACGTTCTTCCGCACGATCGGTGGCGCCTTCGGCGTCTCAGTGCTCGGTGCGGTCTTCAACAACCGGCTCATCTCCGAGCTCTCGTCGCACCCGACCGCCGCGCACTCGAGCATCCTGCAGGGGTCGACCGTGGCCGCGAACCCGGCACAGATCGACCATCTGCCGGCCGCCGAGCGCATCGTGTTCGTCGACGCGTTCAGCCACGCCCTCCAGGGCGTCTTCCTCGTCGCATTCCCCTTCGCCGTCGCGTCGTTCGCCCTTGCGTGGCTCATCGAGGAGATCCCGCTCCGCACGACCACCGAGGCGATGGACACGGCCGGCGCGGCCGCGTCACCGGACGGGGCCGTGCCGTCCTCGCGCTAGGTGGCCGCGCCGGTCCGTTCGACGGGCTTTGCCGAGCCGCCCCGCGCTCTGCCAAGGTTGCCCTCCATGGGCATGCCTGCGGGTGTCGGCGTCGTCGACCTCATGATCGGCTTCCCGCGCCCGGAAGCCCACCGCCAGTACGACTTCCTCCGTTCGCAGCTCCGCGACGCCGACAGCCGCGGCGCCGAGTTCCCGGCGGGGTACATGTTCCACGACGTGCCGAACCGCCTCGACGAGGGAGAGGACCCGATCGCGATCACCCTCGCCCAGATGGACCGCTTCGGCGTGTCGGTCGGCATGATCGGGGTGCGCGACGAGCTCTCCGTGCGCGCACTGCGCGACCACCCCGACCGGTTCATCGGCGCGCTCGAGGTGGACCCGAACGACATCACCGGGACGGTCCGCGCCATCCGCCGTGCGCACGAGGAGCACGCGATCAAGGCGGTCACCTCCTTTCCCGCGGGCTGCAACCCGCAGGTGCCGGTGGGCGACCGCCGCTACTACCCGATCTACCAGACGTGCATCGACCTCGACCTCCCGGTGGTGGTCAACGCAGGGATCGCCGGCCCGCGTGTGCCCTCCCGCTGCCAGGACGTCATGGACTTCGACGAGGTCTGCTACGACTTCCCCGAGCTGCGCATCGTGATGCGACACGGCGCCGAGCCGTGGGAGGAGCTTGCCGTCAAGCTCATGCTCAAGTGGCCGGGACTCCACTACATGACCTCGGCGTTCGCCCCGCGCTACTACCCCAGGGCGATCGTCGAGTACGCGAACACCCGCGGCCGCGAGAAGATCCTCTACGCCGGGTACTACCCGATGGGGCTCACCCTCGAGCGGATCTTCCGCGAGCTGCCCGATGTGCCCTTCCGCGACGAGGTCTGGCCCCTCTTCCTGCGCGAGAACGCGGCCCGCGTCTTCAAGCTCGATCTCGACGACCCACCGAGCGGCCTCGGGCCCGGTCCGGGCGGCCCGTCCACCGGGCATCCCTGACGCGAGCAGACTCTCGGCCGTGGACTTCGACGACACCCCCGAAGAGGCCGCCTTCCGCGCCCAGGCGCGGGCGTTCCTTGCCGCGCACGCGTCGCTCCGGACCGCCGACGACGCGAGCCGACTGCTCCGGCATAATCCCGACCCCGCCGCGGCCGCCGAGCACGTGGCACGGTGCAAGGCCTGGCAGCGGACCCTCTACGACGGCGGGTGGGCCGGCATCACCTGGCCCGCCGCGTACGGCGGGCGTGGGGGGACCGGCACCCAACAGGCCATCTTCGACCAGGAGCAGGCCACCTTCGACGTCTCCGTCGGGGTCTTCGCCGTCGGGATCGGCATGGTGGGCCCGACGCTCATCGCGCACGGCACCGACGAGCAGAAGGCCCGCTACCTCGAGCCGCTCCTCCGCGGGGAGGAGATCTGGTGCCAGCTCTTCAGCGAGCCCGGGGCCGGCTCCGACCTCGCGGGGCTGTCGACCAGAGCGGTTCCCGACGGCGACGAGTGGATCGTCGACGGCCAGAAGGTCTGGACGAGCGGTGCGCAGCACAGCGACTGGGGCATCCTCCTCGCCCGCACCGACCCGTCGGTACCCAAGCACCGTGGGATCACCTACTTCGTCGTCGACATGCGGACGCCGGGCATCGAGGTGCGCCCGCTCCGTCAGATCAACGGTGTCGCCCACTTCAACGAAGTCTTCCTCACCGGGGTTCGCATCCCGTCCGCCAATCTGATCGGCGAGGTCGGTGACGGCTGGCGCGTCGCCCGCACGACGCTCGCCAACGAGCGCGGGCTCATCGGCGGCGGCGTGGGCGGCGGCGGTGCCGGGGGCGTCGGGGAGGTCATCGAGCTCGCGCAACGGCTCGGGCGCAACCGCGACCCGCTGGTCCGCCAGGGACTCGCGGCGCTCTACGTCCGCACCCAGCTCCTGCGGTATCTCGGCCTCCGCGCCCGCACCGCGGCGAGCCAGGGCCGCCCCCCGGGACCGGAGAGCTCGGTGCTCAAGCTCGCCTACTCGCGCCACGCCGGGCTCACGGGCGACCTGGTGCTCGAGGTGCTCGGCGCGTCCGGGTGCCTGACCGGCCAGGCCGCGGTCGACGGAGGCTTCTGGCAGCAGCAGTTCCTCGGCCAGTGGTCGGTGCGCATCGGTGGCGGCACCGACCAGATCCAGCGCAACGTGATCGGCGAACGCGTCCTCGGGCTGCCGCCGGAGCCGCGCACGGACCGCGACGTTCCCTTCCGCGAGTTGTCGGCCGGACGTGCCGGCTAGCGGATCGTCGCCCCGCCGTCGACTGCGAGCACCTGACCGGTGACCGAGCGCGTCCCGTCACCGAGGAGCGCGGCGATGGTGCCGGCGACGTCGGCCGCCTGACCGACGCGCCGGAGCGGCAGATCGGCAGCCACGCGTTCCGCCGTCACGGGGTCGGCGAAGACGGCGCCCATGCCCTCCCCTGCGGTCGCACCCGGGCAGACGCAGTTGACCCGGACGCCGCGCGGCCCGTACTGCACCGCCGCGAGCCTGGTGAGCGCGATGACCGCGCCCTTGCTCGCGGTGTACGCGGGTCCGAATCCGTGCCCGCGGAGCCCTGCGGTCGAGGCAACGGTCACCGCGGCGCCACCCTCCCCCATCCGCGACAGCACCGCGCGTAGGAAGAGCATCGTGCCGCGCAGGTTGACGCCGAGCACGGCATCGAAGACCGAGAGATCGACCTCGCCGATCTCGACCAGGTCGGCGGGGTCGAAGATCCCGGCACACGTCGCGAGACCGTCCAGTCCGCCGAACGCGCCGAACGCCCGCTCTACCGCATCCGAGACGGACGCCTCGTCCGCGACGTCGGCGACCGAGGTCACGACGCCGCCCGGCACGGCCGGTTCGATCGCGGCGGCCGCAGCCTCGAGGCGCTCGGCGTCTCGGTCGACGAGTGCGACCCGCGCCCCCTGGGCCGCGAGGAGCGCCGCGGAGGCGCGTCCGATGCCGCTCGCCGCACCGGTCACGAGCACCGACCGACCGTCCATCGGTCTCACCGCGACTCCGGCGCCGGTCCGGCAGCGCTGCGCGCCCGCGGGGTGACGACGACAGTCGGCCGGTGCTGTTCGAGGATGCCCGGCTTGCGCTGCGGCGGACGGCGTGGTGCGACCGGGCCGGACCGGAGGTGTCGCCTCGTCCCCGACCACGGTGCGGGTGGCGCGGTGACACGGTCCGCAAGCCGGTACGCGACGGTCTCGTAGTTGACCCGCCATCCACGGAAGTCCGGCCAGGCCTCCTCGGCCGAGCGCTCCGTCGGGAAGCCGATCTGCTCGAGCATCGCGACCGCCTGCGAGAACTCCTCGAAGGTGAGCGAGATCGGTCCTTCCGGCGAGGGATCGGGGTCGACCTCCCAACCGACGACCTTGGCGATCCGGTTGAGTGCGGTGAAGCCCATGCGGAGGCAGAGCCGCGCCTGCGAGGACGCCGTGCTCGGTGAGAGCGCGAGGTGCATGGCGGCGCTGTCGAGCACCGCGAGCAGGCCGACCAGCCACGAGAACCACGGCTCGGGCGAGCGGAAGAGCAGCATGACCGGGTAGGTCGTGTGGCTCTCGGCGAGGTCGGCCGACCACTGCTCCCACGAGGCGTAGAAGTCGGGGAGGGTGTCCACGATCCCGACCAGCTGATGGCGGGCGAGCACCTCGGGCCCCCACGCGGGCAGGCCCGCTCGGCTCTCGAGCATCGCGATGAGCGACTCCCGCCGGTTGAAGGACGCGTAGAGCGAGGGGAGGTAGGCGATCTGGAGCGCGACGATGACCACCCAGGTCGCACCGGCGGCGATGTCCACCGCGTGATTGGCCGGACCGCTGAGGTCGATGGTCCCGACGGTGAAGACCGCGCCGGTCGCCTGGTCGAGCCCGCTCACCAGGTCGTGCGTGGTCGCCACCAGCATGAGCCCGTAGCCGACGATGAAGCACACCGCCCACACCGCGAGCTGCGCGATGAGGGCGACCGGCGCGGTCGCCGCGAGCACCGCGTCCTTGCCCTCGTACGTGCCGGCGAGCCGCGAGAGCCCCACGAACGCGAGCCGCACCATGCGGTTGACCAGCAGGGAGAGGCGCTCGAAGCCGCGCGGCTCGCGTGGGAGCACGATCGTGAAGAGCACGCTCGCGGCCGTGAGCACGACGATCAGCAGGCCGACCGCGAAGAGGAACACGTGCACGGTGGCCCGAGCCTATGCCATCCGGTCCCCGGGACCGCAGGGTCCCGCGCTCACCACCGGTAGGTCGCGAGGTCGACCCGGCCACGACGGACGGCGACACCCTCCGCTTGGAGCCGGCGGCCCTGCTCGGCCGCGAGGTCCGCCACGAGGGTCCCGTCCGCGTGGACCACGCGGTGCCACGGGATCCGGCCGCCAGAACGCGCGAGCACGTGGCCCACCTGGCGAGGCGAGCGCAACCCGGTCCGCCGGGCGACGTCGCCGTAGGTCGTCACGAACCCCGACGGCACCGATCGCACGCAGGCGTGCACGCGCGCCTCGACCGACCCCTCCCCGCTCGACCCCGTCACCCGGTCCCCACGGCGTGCACCCACGAGATTCCCCTTCCGACGGGCGTCGAATGGCGGCGCCGGGGGCACACGATGGCACGATGGCACGATGCATCGCGTGGTGATCCTCGGCGCCGGGTTCGGCGGGCTCGCTGCGGCGCGGGCACTCGCCGGCGAGCCCGTCGACGTCACCATCGTCGACCAGCGGAACTTCCAGACCTTCCAGCCCCTCCTCTACGAGGTGGCGACCGCCGGGCTCGACCCGGGGGACGTCGCGTACCCCGTGCGCGCCGTCGTCGGACGCACCCCGAACGTGCGCTTCCGGCTCGGCACGGTGACCGGGGTGGACTGGGAGCACCGGACGGTGCGCGTCGCCCCTGGCGGCGGCGCGCACGCCGAGGGGTCGAACGTGTGCGCCGACGACCTCCCGTTCGACTCGCTCGTCGTCGCGACCGGCGCGGTGGTGAACTACTTCGGCGTCCCCGGTGCGGCGGCCCACGCGCTGCCGCTCTACACGCTCGCCGACGCACGGCGGCTGCGGGACCATCTCCTCCGCCGCCTCGAGGAGGCCGACGCCGACCCTGCCCACGCGTCCGACGGCACCCTGACCTTCGTGGTCGTCGGAGGAGGTCCGACCGGCGTCGAGGTGTCCGGGGCGATCGCGGAGCTGCTCGACATGTCGGCGCGTCGCGACGGCTTCCGGTTCGCACGGTCCAGTGCGCGCATCGTGCTGGTCGACGGGGTCGACGAGCTGCTGCTCCCGTTCGACCGCGCAGCCCGGCGCTATGCCGCGGACACCCTCGCGGATCGGACGATCGAAGTCGAGCTCGGACGCCGGGTGGCCCGTGTGGACGCGGACGCAGTCGAGCTCGCCGACGGGACGCTGCTGGCGACCCGGACGGTGATCTGGGCCGGGGGGGTGACCTCGGAGGGGACCTTCACCTCCCGGCTCGACTGCGCGACCGGGCGCAATGGGCGCCTCGAGGTCGACTCGAACCTGCTGGTCGGCGACCAGCCCGCGGTCTACGCGATCGGCGACGCGGCCGCCATCCCCCTCGCGCCCGGATCGGACGGCCGGTGCCCCCAGCTCGCACCGGTGGCGATCCAGTCGGGTCGGCACGCGGCCGCCCAGATCGCGGCGGCGGTCGCCGGGCGGCCGCTCACGCCGTTCCGCTACCGGGACAAGGGGATCATGGCCACCATCGGACGTCGGGCCGCGATCGCCCAGCTCAGCAACGGCACGATCCTCCGCGGCACCCTCGGCTGGATCGCCTGGTTCGCGCTCCACCTCGTGTACCTGGTCGGCTTCCGGAACAAGGTGACGGTCCTCGTGAACTGGACGTGGCGCTACCTGAGCTGGCCGTCGGGACCGAGGATCATCGTCGGCTCCGGAGGGCCGGAGGAGCCCCCGCCGCCTCCCTGACGGGTGCCTGGATCAGGTCGGGAGGTCGGCGACCGGGCGCGGGACCGAGCCGCCGGTCGGGTGGCGGAAGACGAGGAGGTCGTCGCCGTCCTCGGAGATGCTGGTGCTCACGAGCTCCCACCCCGAGGCGCGCAGCGCCTCGACGTCGGGGCCGGCCGGCCGGTGCTCGGCGACGGTGTCGCCGTGCGGGACCAGCAGCAACCGGTTGCGGTACGACGATCCGACGGTCCCCACGGGCCAGAAGATAGGCGGCGGGGTGGAGACCGTCGAATGCGAATTGCCGAACGCGAAAAGCCCAGCCTGACGGCCCGGCGGCCCGCCCCGGTCGGGCAGAGTGGTGGCCGTGCTCCGACAAGACCTCCTCGCCCGCCGCTTGCGCTCGGTCCTCGGCGACCGGGTCGTCGTCGATCCGGCGATCACCGCGTCCTACTGCACCGACTGGACCGGGCGCTTCGTCGGATCGACCCCGGCGGTCGTTCGGCCGCGCACGACCGACGGGGTCGCCGCCGTGGTCGCCGCGTGTCGCGAGCTCGGTGTTCCCCTCGTCCCCCAGGGCGGTCTCACCGGTCTGGTCGGCGGGAGCGTGCCACTCCACGACGAGGTCGTCCTCAGCCTGCGGGATCTCGACGGGATCGGACCGGTCGACGCGGTCTCGGGCCAGCTCACCGCCGGCGCCGGCGCGACCGTCGCCGTCGTCCGGGACGCCGCGCGCAGCGAGGGATGGGCGTACGGGATCGACCTCGCGAGCCGGGAGTCGGCCACGGTCGGGGGTACGGTCGCGACCAACGCGGGCGGCACCCGCCTCGTGCGCTACGGCGACACCCGGGCCCAGGTCCTCGGGATCGAGGCCGTGCTCGGGACCGGTGCGGTCGTCTCCCATCTCGGCGGGCTGCTCAAGGACAACACCGGCTACCACCTCCCCGGTCTCCTCTGCGGCAGCGAGGGGACGCTGGCAGTGGTCACGGCCGCCCGGCTGCGCCTCGTCCCGGCCCTCGACTGCCGGACCACCGCGCTCCTCGCGTTCACCTCGGTGGACGAGGCACTCGGCGCCGCCTCGACGCTCCGGCGCTCGGTGGCGGAGCTCGAGGCCGTCGAGCTCTTCTTCGCACCGGGGCTCGAGCTCGTCTGCGCGACCTACGGGCTCGAGCCGCCGTTCGCCACCCCGCGTCCCGTCCTCCTGCTCGTCGAGGCGGCCGGACGGACCGATCCGACCGTCGGCCTGGCCGAAGCCGTCGGCTCCCTCGACGGGGTGGTCGACACCCTCGTCGCGGTCGAGCCCGCACGGCGTGCCGCACTCTGGCGCTATCGCGAGGCCCACACCGAGGCGATCAACACCCTCGGGGCGCCGCACAAGCTCGATGTCACCCTTCCCGCGGGCGCGCTCGCCGGGTTCGTCGACACCGTCCCGGGTACGGTGCGCTCGATCGCGCCGACCGCGCGCACCTGGCTCTTCGGCCATGCGGCCGACGGCAACGTCCACGTGAACGTGACCGGGGTCGACCCTGGCGACGACCGCGTCGACGGTGCCGTCTTCGAGCTGGTCGCGGCCCTCGGGGGCAGCATCGAGCGCGGAGCACGGGATCGGCGCCGCGAAGCGTCGGTGGCTCCATCTCGTCCGCAGCGACGCCGAGATCGACGCGTTCCGCTCGCTCAAGCGCGCACTCGACCCCGACGGCGTCCTCAACCCGCACGCGCTGCTGCCGGCCGCGGGCTGAGCGCTGCGGTGGGCGGTCGCGTCGTGGCCGTCGCGACGTCCCTCCGGTCAGCCCTGGGCACCCGCCGCGTCGACGATCGAGCGCCCGGTGAGCTCGAACATCGTCTCGTCGTCGGAGGTGCGCCAGAGCTGGAGCATCCCGTCGGAGATCGGATCGCAGCCGTAGCGCATCGGCCCGTCGTCGTCGAGGACGGCGTCGACGATCGCGACCGCCGCCGCGGCCGACGTGACCACGTGCGGGTCCGCGAACTCCTTGCGCTGGGCGCTCGTGACCTCGGCCATCGCCCTGTAGCGGTCGTACCGGGAGGCCGCCTGCTCCCCGGTGCTGAGCTGGAACATGTCGGTGTCGACCGGTCCGGGCAGGATCTCGACGACCCGGACACCGGAAGGCCCGAGCTCGACCCGGAGCGTGTCGCAGATCGCCGAGACCGCGGCCTTGGTCGCGCGGTACGCGGCGTAGAACGGGACGCAGGCCAGGATCGACGACGAGGTGACCGAGCACACCACCGACGGACGGTTGGCCCGCAGCACGGGGATCGCGGACTTGGTGACGGCGACCACACCGAGCACGTTGGTCTCGAAGAGCGACCGCCAGTCGTCGAGGTCACTGTGCTCGACCGGGAGGTAGTCGGAGTCGATCCCCGCGTTGTTGACGAGGACGGTGAGGTCGTCGGGGAACTCGATGGTCGACGGGTCGGTCACGTCCAGACGGCGCACGGAAAGCCGACCGTCGGAGGCATCGGACAGCCCTTCGCCGGCTCCGACGTCACGCATCGTGGCGATCGTCTCGAATCCCCGGTCGGCGAGCTCGAGCGCGATCGCGCGCCCGATCCCCCGACTCGCACCGGTCACGAGCGCACTCCCCTGCACCTCCATGCCGACAGTCTCGCCCATCGGTTAGCGCACCGCGGGGAGCGACACGCCGCGCAGGGAGCAACGGGTGCCGGGCCGGAGACGACCGCCTGCCGGCCCGGCACCCCCTCGATCAGCGGTCGGCGCTGTCGTTGCTCTCGGTCTCTTTGTCGTTCGACCTCTCATTGTCACTGTCGTGGTCACGATCGAACGAGTCAGGTAGATGCTGGGGCACTCGGCTCACCACCGTCCGTCTCGAGGGCACCGGTCGACCGCGTCCTGCTGCACGTTGCCGCGGCCGGCGCACTGCTCGTCGGCAATTTGGGCAACGGCTGGATCAACGCGTTCAATCCGAGCACTGGCGCCTACCTCGGTGCGCTCGCTCGTCGGAGTGGGAGCCCGGTCGTCATCCCCGGCCTCTGGGGCCTGCGCGCGGGGAGTGCAACGTTCGGCGGTGCGGACACCCTCGTGTTCAGCGCGGGACCGGGCGCGTACGCGAACGGACTGGTCGGGTCCGTGCGCCCGGCAGCATGACCGTCCGCGGTCGCGCCACCGTTGACCGTCATCGGAGCCCGACCTACCATGCCCGCACCGCGGCCGTCCCCGAATCGGGGAAGCGCCGACGGGCGGCGCGCGAGCCGGGGACCGTGGCCGCGGAAAGGGGAACGTGCTCTTCGTCCACGAAGTCCACACGGTCGTGGGCAAGCGCGCGGAGGAGTTCGAGGACGCGTACCGCCACGGCTGGCTGCCCGAGCTCGCACAGGGCTCCGACGCCCGTCTCCTCTGGTACTTCGACCTCGCCCACGGGAGCGGCCTCTCCTACCGGGTCGTGACGGTGACCGCGGTCGCCGACGGTGCGGCGTGGTGCCGGCTGGCGGAGCGGATCGCACGCGGCGACCTCCGGGCGTGGGCACGCGACCTCGACCGCCTCCAGCACCAGTCGACCGGCCGGATCCTGTCCGCCCTCGAGTGGTCGCCGCCGGTCGGCCATCTCGAGTCGGTGCCGACCGAGCCGGTCGACGGCGAACCCGCGGTCTACATGGAGGACACCATGTGGCCCTTCCCCGGCAAGCTCCGTGCGTACCTCGAGGCGGCCGGCGAGGTCTACCGCCCCGCGATCCACGGGGAGGGGTCCCACGTCAATCTGCGCATCGAGCTCGCGCTCCGCACGATGCCCGGGGCGGGGCGGGCGCCCGAGGTGACCCTCCTGCAACGGCTCACGAGCGTGCCGCCGCTGATCCGCCTGCTCACGAACGAGATCCCCGAGGAGCTCACCCGCCCGGGGTCGTGGATGCACGACGCGCTCGATCTCCGCGATCAGTGGCAGAGCAGGCTGCTCCGCACTGCGTCGTGGTCGCCGCTCCCATGAGCAACGGTGGCCGAGTGCAGGAAAGGTGGGCGCAGTGCTGTTGATGCACGAGACCCACAAGGTGATCGGGCGGCATGCGAGCGCATTCGAGGACGTGCTCCGGGGCGAGTGGATGCCCGCGCTCGCCCGCACCGAGGACGCTCGGCTGCTCTGGTACCTCAACCATGCGATGGGCAGCGGTCCGGCGTACCAGGTGGTCACCGTCACGGCACTCGCCGACGGCACATCGTGGGAGGCGCTCGCCACCCGGCTGACGACCGGCGACCTCGCCGCGCTCGCCGACCGGCTCGACACGTATCGGCACGAGGTCGTGGGCAAGCTCCTCACGCCGGTCGAGTGGTCCGCGCTCCAGGAGGTCGACTTCGGCACGGTGCCGGTCGACGGGCGCGAGCACGAGCTCTCGGTGTACATGCACGACACGGGGTGGCCCGACGCCCCGCTCGACGAGTACCTCGAGCTCTGGGACCGGGAGTACTGGCAGCACATGCGCAAGACGCCGCCCGAGCGCCAGCTCCTCGACGTCGTCGCATGCTTCCAGGTCGTGCACGGGAGCGGCATCCGACCAGAGGCGATCCTCATGCAGAAGATCATGAACCTCGACGCCCTAGGTGGCCTGCTCACCAACGTGACGAAGCACGACCCGACCACATGGCCAGGCAGTTACATGGCGAGGAGCCTCGAGGTGCGCGACCAGTGGGAGAGCAAGCTCCTGCGCACGAGCGCCTGGTCGCCGCTCTGGTAGGCACCGCGCCGGGTACGGTCGTGTCGATGGACGACGAACTGCGGCTCCTCCTCGACCGGCGGGAGATCGACGACCTCCTCATCCGGTACGCGACCGCGATCGACGCACGCGAGTGGGACCATCTCGACGAGGTCTTCGCGCCGGACGCGCATCTCGACTACCGCTCGGCCGGCGGGATCGCCGGCACGTTCGCGGAGGTCCGGCAGTGGCTCGCGGACGTGCTGCCGATCTTCACGTGGACCCAGCACCTGGTCGTGAACCGTGCGGTCGAGGTCGATCCGGACGGAACCGGCGCGCGGGCCATCTCGATCTTCCTCAATCCGAACGGACTCACCGTCGACGGCGCTCCGTGGCGGTTCACGGTCGGGGGCCGCTACCACGACCGGCTGGTCAAACGGTCCGAAGGGTGGCGGATCGCCTCGCGGGTCGAGGTCACCCTCTGGTGGGACAACCCGATGCCCGGCCTCCCGGCCGAGCCCTATCCGGTGCCGGCCGACGCCGGGCCGCTCCTGTAGTCGACCCGGTCAGCCGCTGAGGGCCGCGCGCTCGACCGGGTGCGTCCCGTCCTGCTCGGCCGACTCGACGACCACGCGGACCTCGATCCGGCAGTTGACCGCGCGCGCATACCGTTGCAGCGTCGAGAGGCGCGGATCGATCTCGCCGCCCTCGAGCTGGGTGACCGCGGCCTGGGTCATCTCGGTGAGACGGGCCACCGCCGTCTGGGTCATCTTCGAGTTCGACCGCGTCCGGACCAGGTCGCGCAGGAGGTGGGAGCGGATCTCGGCATCCTCGACGTGGCTCCAGAACGTCGACCGCGCGAGCAGTTCCGCACCGTCCGAGTCGTCTGCGTGGCCGGCTTCGGCCTCGTCGGGGAGGACCCGGCCCTTGCCGAGCCGGAAGCCAGACCGCTCACGTGCCATGCCGGTGTCCTCTCCTCGTCGTCCGCCGGCCGGGGCGCCCCCGGGCGACGGCCGAGCAGACCCGGTGCGGTCTCACGCCCGCCGGTACTCCGGATTGCGCGCGAGCCAGGCGATCGAGCGCTCCCATGCCGTCCACGAGGCCGGACCCGCCTTGTCCTTGCCCTTGCCCCACGCCAGGAGGCCGACGTACTGGCGGAGGAGCGGCGCCTCGGTGAGCTCGGGTCCGGTGATCCGCGAACCGTCCGCACCGCGTCCGTCGACCAGCTCGACGATGCAGTAGATGAGGCGGTAGTCCCCGCCCCCGTAGGTCGACCGCAGCGAGTGGAGCATCTTGCCCCGCCCCGCATGGTGACGGGCGTCCACGCGACGCAGGTCCTCGTCACGACAGCGGCGGGCGAAGAGCTCGAAGAGGGCGGCTCCGGCGGCTTCGGGCCGCAGCCCTTGGAGCTCACGGACCACCCACGGGGTCAGGATCCCGCCGCGGGGAAGTCCCTCGAGCGCGGACTCCGCCACGCTGATCGCTGCCATCCGCGCAATCTATCCCCGCAGGTCACGGGAGTCGCGGCTTTCCCGTGGCCCTGCCTGGCAGGATCCGACGTTGCGGTCCACGATGGCGGACGATGCCGACCCGCGACCTGCACGGTACGGAGGGGATCGAACCGCCCCCGCCGCTGACCGACGACGAGCTGCGTCGGATCCTCGTCCACGGGCCGAGGCCCGGCACGGTCACCCTCGTCCCCTGCGACCCGGCGTGGCCCTCGAAGTACGCCGTCCATCGGGACCGGATCGCGCAGGCGCTCGGTGAGCGCGCGCTGCTCGTCGAGCACATCGGCTCGACCGCGGTGCCCGGCCTCGCGGCCAAGCCGATCATCGATCTCGTCGTGGGCGTCGCGGACCCCGACGACGAGTCCGCCTACCTCCCGTCGCTCACCTGCGCGGGATACGAGCTCCGCGTGCGCGAGCCCGGCCACCGGTGTCTCCACGCGGTGGGCCCGGACGCAGCCAACCTGCACTGCTATGCGCCGGGTTCGGTCGAGATCACCCGCTACCTCGCGTTCCGCGACCGGCTCGGGTCCGACGAGGGCGACCGGCACCTCTACGAACAGACGAAGGTCGCGCTCGCCGTGAGGCGGTGGCCGGACATCAACTACTACGCGGAGGCCAAGGGTCCGGTGATCCGTGCGATCCTCGGCCGTGCCGGCTGTGCGTGAGGTCGGCTCGCGCGCCTCGAACGGCTCCGATCGATCGTCCCACGGGTATCCCACGGCGCCCGGACCGCTACGACTACCCTCGGCCCGCCCCTGGGCTGCGCTCGACCGGTTCCCGCCGACCTGGTCGCCGGCCCAGGGGCGATCGCTCCGTCACGACGGCCCACGACGGCCCGACCCCCGCATCGCGTCGTGTCCCGACTCGGCCGGTCGGAGCCGGCGGGGGATCTCCCGATCCCCCGCCGGTGAGCCGATCAGACGGTCAGGAACGAACCCGGGCCGAACGTGTACGTCGCATAGGGTCCCCAGGTCAGAGAGCACGTGCTCACGATGTTGGTCAGCTGCGAGATCACCGCGGGTGGCAGCGGCAACGAGAACGACCCGGTCGCCGTGATCGTCGCACCCGACGGCAGGGTGATCGTGTCCGTCGGCGATCCCGAGACGACGGGGCTGGAGCCCGACGTGAACGTGAGGACCGTCGGCGCGATCGCCGGGACGGAGGACCAGACGATCTTGACCTTGATGATCCCGACGACGTCGGCCGTCGTGAAGCTGGGGCAGGAGTCCGGGTGCGGCGCGCCGTTGTAGTAGCCCACCCCCTTGAACGCTGCCCCGGTGATCGTGACCGGGGTGAGCGTGCCGGCCGTATTCGGGATGCCGGCACTTCCCCCACAGCCGCCGGTCGACGATCCGGTGAAGACCGTCTTGAGGATCGTCACCGCGGTGCCGGCCGGTGTGAGCTTGGGCGCGAACTTCCCTGCGCCCGACACCTTGCAGCCTACCGATCCGACGGCCTTCGGCAGCGGCACCGCTGATGCGGTGCCCGTCGACACCAGCACGCTCCCGAATGCGACGAGGGCGACCAGTGCGGCCGCGCCCACCTTCTTTCTTTGCATCCCCCAACCTCCTGTTCTGGCACCCCGCGCGGAACGGCCCGCCGGTGGTGCGTCCAGTGGAGTCACTTCCGGAACGAGCGTTCGGGAAGAGACGCTGGCGACTGTAGCGGCGGCCAAGAGAGCCTGCCCGGTATCCCTTCACGCCCGAAGCAGGTCGACAGCGGCGACGTCTCGCTGCGTGCCGCTGGGACTCCCGTCACGCATTCGATCCCGTTGCAGGCCGTGCCGCGGCGCCCCGGTGCACCGCCCCGTGCCCCATGCGGGGGAGTGGGTGGCGGGTCCCACTCCCCCGGCACGGAGATACAGCGGGACGGCGGCGTGCCGGCCGAAACGGCTATGGGGTTACGAGCCCCCGGCGATCACCGTCGTCCGGGCGCCACTCTATGGGAGCGACCACGGTCTGCACCTGAGAACCTCAGGACAGCCACCTTCGCGGTCGCCGACCTCGCCAGGGAGCACCGACGTGCCCGGTCTCCCGATCGTGAGGCTCGACGGTCATGGTCACGCTCGGCCAGGTCAGGAGCGAGAATCGGCGGAAGCGGCCGGACTTCCTCCCGCATGCTTACGAATTTCTGCTGCGATCCGCGCCCGCATCGCGGGCGAGGGCACGGATAATCCGGCCGTGCACCTACCCGATGCAACTCCGCTTCTCCCGTCGCGCGCGTTTCGGGATCGCCGTGGCGTCACGCGGGGCCGCACCGAGGTGTTCCATGCCAGAAACTGCCTGCTCCTCGGCCCTGACCAGCACCGCGCAGTTGATGCCTCAGACCGTCCGGGTCCAGATCAGAGGCGCAAGCACGACCTGTGAAGCGCCACACCACGACGTGGTGGAGCGCTCTCGCCGCAACATGCATCGCCTCGATCTGCACCGTCGTCCTCGCCAATCCTGCCCAGGCCGCAGCCGTCCACCGCGTCCCTCCGACGACCACGACCCAGACGGTCGCGGGAAGCCGGACCCCGATCGCACCGGGTGCCCGACCCTCCTCGGTGACGCCGGGATACTGGATCGCGAGCTCGGCGGGGAAGGTCGGTTCCTTCGGCGGAGCCCTGTTCCGTTCGTCGCTCGGCGCGAACCACGTCGACGCACCGGTGGTCGCCCTGACTCCCACACACGACGGGGGGGGCTACTGGCTCGCCGCGGCCGATGGCGGCGTCTTCGGCTTCGGCGACGCCGGTTACAGCGGTTCGCTCTCGGCACTGCAGCTCGCCGCCCCGGTGGTCGCCGTCGTCCCGACTCCCGACGGACGGGGCTACTGGCTCGCCGCGGCCGACGGAGGTGTGTTCGCGTTCGGTGACGCCCACTTCTTCGGCTCTCCGACGGGCATACACCTCACGTCGCCGATCGTCGGGGCGGCAGCCTCGGCCGGCGGAGCAGGGTACTGGCTCGCCGCGGCCGACGGGGGTGTCTTCGCGTACGGCGCCGCGCACTTCTACGGCTCCGTGTCGGCCGCCGCGCCGGTCCATGCGGTCGCCTCCATCGCACCGACACCCGATGCGCGGGGCTACTGGCTCGCCTCGGCCGACGGCGGCGTCTTCGCCTTCGGTGATGCGTCGTTCCGCGGCTCGGCAACCGGCGATGTGCCCCCCGGCGAGAGCATCGTGGCCATCGCGGCCGGACCAGGGGTCACCAACTTCTTCGGCACGAGCGGCAACTTCTCCAAACCTGCCGTGTCCCAATCGGCCGCCAGTGCACCATCGGGTTCGGTCGGCTACGACATCTCGTGGCCCCAGTGCACGGCTCCGTTTCCGGCGTCGTCCGCGCTGGCCATCGTCGGCATCAACCGTGGCACTGCCTTCACGGGCAATCCCTGCTTCGAGCAGGAGGCCGCTTGGGCCGGACGTGACCTGTCCGTCTACATGAACCTGAATTCGCCCGATCCGACGGACCAACCACAGTCCGCAACCGGGCCTGCCGGCACGTGCCCACCCGGCGCAGCGGCATGCGACTCGTTCGACTACGGCTCCAACGCAGCGACTGACGCTCTCGCACGTGTCCATCTGGCCGGGTACGCACCGCGGATCGTGTGGCTCGATGTCGAGACCTCCAACGTGTGGTCGCCGGACACAGTTGTGAACGACCAGGTGATCGCCGGCGCTCTCACCGCGCTGCGCAAGGCCGGCGAGACACCGGGCATCTACTCGACCGGGTACCAGTTCTCCGTGATCGCCGGGTCGTTCAATCCCTCCACGGTGGAGTGGCTGGCCACGGGAGCCACACTCACGTCGCCGTCACCGGGGTGCGCGACCCCGAGCTTCACCGGCGGCCCGGTCACCCTGGTCCAGGGCAGCCTCGGACCGTTCGACGGCAACTACGCCTGCTGATCTGGCAAGCACGTGTGACGGGCTCCGCCTGCCGGATGCATGCTCGTCATGGACCGAGGAGATGAGCGAGACCCGGCTCCGTCATGGCGAGGAGCGCCGCGTCGTCGTAGATAGGCCGGCGGAGCCATCGAGAGCGTCGCCTCGTGGACGAGGTCCGACGAGCTCGAGTGCTCCCCGCTGAGCACATCGAAGCCGCACCGATCGGGCGCACCCGGATCGGTCGGCGGCACACTCGGGTGGACCCGACCGGCGGAGCCGATGACCGCCAAGTCGGAAGGCAGCGTCACCCCGGACGGCAGTGAGCGTCCGGAGGTTGGCCGCCCCGCGCCTCGGATGGAGCGCGGCCCACATGCCGGCCACGGGCCCGATGCCATGTCCCGCATTACGATTTCGTGTTTGGCGATCCCGAGGACTGGGTAGGCCGGAGGTCGCGCACCTGGGACCACGAGCACACGGCGCGACTGGAACCAGGGGCACACGGCGGCCGGTGATCGGCCCGCCTTCGCTCGGGTGCCGGGTCCGTTGAGTTGCTGTCCCCGCTAAGCGTTGCTCGGGACAGGCACCGAGCCGACGACGACGCCTGCCTCAAAGTGTCGGACCCCTTCGGCCCCTTCGTTGGTGGCTACCTCTGGAACCTTCCAACGACCTTCGGCCCATTGACCACAAGCGTGGGAAGGTTGGCCGGCGCCTTGTTGAGTGCGAAGTACGCATCGATCGCACCGTTTCGTGGTGACGCGACCGCGAAGTGCGAGGCGAGCGGTTCCGGCCCGGTTCCCATCATCTTCCTGCCCTCCCAGCCGTGCGTCGTGAAGTCACCTCCGATGACGATCACATACACCGCACCGTTGGTGGTGAACAGATCCTGCGCCGCCGTGAAGCTGACGCCGGGCGGTAGTCGAATACCAAGTGTGTGCGAGGACGAAAGTACGGCGACCGACGAGATGTTCGGCCGCGATGAGGCCGACACCGGGTTCGCCAAGGGGAGCGCTGCGAACGATACCGCCAGTGCGACGAGTGTCTTGCAAGCGAGTTTCAAACCCACCTCCACTCGCGTCGTGGTCGAGACTGGGGCTGGCATGAGGCCACCGCTCTCCAAGCGAAAGTAGCTCCAGGCCGGTCAGGATGGTCCAACATCTGTGCGGAACCCATGCGTTTCATCACTACGATACTCTCGACTTGGCGCTACGCGAAGGGACAGCCCAGCGGTGGAAACTGTAGTTCTCACGACTCCGTGGGGCTCGCTCGAGAGTTTCGCAGGGGACCTGATCACGGATCAGCTACGTGAGTACGGAGCTCATCAGCGATCTGATCTTGCACTTCTCCTCTCCCTCCTTCGTCCTGGCGACACCGTCCTCGACGTAGGGGCCCACATCGGGACGTACACGATTCCGATCGCCCAGACGATCGGCCCAGCCGGACAAGTGATTGCCATCGAGCCGTTGGAGGAGCACTACGTGCTGCTTCAGCGAAACCTCGAACGAAACCGCCTCACAGACCGAGTCCAAACCATCCGCGCGGTGGCGGGCGGAGAGGCAACGTTTCTGGGTGCGAACACGGGGAATTCCGGTTCGGCCCGCTTCGGCACAGAGGGCGGAGAGCTCGATTCCGCCATCCTCGGCGTAAAATTGGACGATCTCGCCGCTACCGGCGTGTCACTCGTGAAGATTGACGTCGAGGGCATGGAGGCCTTGGTTCTTCGGTCGGCGCAAGAACTGCTTCATCGTGACCGACCGATCGTCGTCTTCGAGACGGGCCCCGAAAGCGATGTGCGGGAGGTCGTCAACCAATTCGCGGGACTCGACTACGCGTTTCTGGTCAATCTCCATCACCGAAGTGGGAGAGAGGACGTATTCGAGACCGGCCGGCTCCCGAGCCTGAAGAGTCGGAGCCTCGTCTCCCACCTCATCCTCCCACTTCCGCTTCTCGACGTCGTCGCCATTCCTCGCGATTCGAATCGCTGGCCGGCAGTCGTCCGATCTTCCTTCGCCACGACCGCGGTGCTCACCTACCGGAGGGCCCGCCTCACACTCGGAAGGCTGCGGCGGTCTGCTCGGTCTCGGCTCGCCAGCACTACCCCGCGAGCGTCTTGACCGACCTTTGAACACACAGGAACGTTTCACAGCTGGCACGATCTCGTCGACGAACGGGCGACGTACATGCGTGAGCAGCCGGGTACAGGCGGGTCGTCCATGAGATGGGCGGTGCCGCCATCTTCCTCGAGGACGGCAGCCACGGCGCGGCGATCAGCAGGTGATCTGCGAGGGGCTCGTTCCACATTCTGAGAGGTGGGCGGCCTCGACGTCGTGGAGAACCTGTACACGGCTCATTGGAGCAACGACGGCGGTGGCTACTGCCGGCCGGATACTGGGGGTGTTCACCGCCGATTTCGACGGCAGAAGAGCTCTTCGTGAAGTGCACATCTTCGGCGTCGATACCGTACGACGCTACGAATTCACAATCGGCGGTAGCGAACGCCTCTCCGTCCGACTCGAGAAGATCCGGCCAGCGCTCTTCGCCGGCTTCAGACGACAAGGATTCCACGTGGTGTTCAACGACGCGCTCATAGCCGAGTACTGACACGACCGTCGGTACGGTCAACGCTCGAGTTGCCCAAGACACCCTGACCACGTTGGCGCGGGGCCGTTTCCGGTAGCGTGACTTGTTGACTGGTCACACACGGTGACACCCATGGAGGTGGACAACCTTGAGACTTCGCCTGCGTCACTGTGCCCAGGGGGCGGCAGCCGGGTTGGTCCTTCTCGCGGCCGCACTGGGCTTCACCACTCCTGCATCTGCGACACCGCCGTCGCCGATCGCGGCAGGCTACGAGGTCCAATCGAGTTCGGCGCCGCTGACGTTGGCCGGCCACGTGACCGTACCCGCCGTGACGTGCTCGGCGGTGATCACGGGGAAGCTGCTGACCTCGTTCGTCGTCAGCACCAAGGTCGGCGGAGTCGCGCTGTTCCTCGGAGTCACGTGCTCCGGGGCCACGGCCCACTACAGCGCCAATGTGGTCATCGACTCCATCGTGACGACCATGGCTGCTCCGTCCGCAGGTGATGTCATGTCATTCAGCGGCTCGTCGGCCGGCATGGCCACCGCCACCGACCTCACCACCGGAGCGACCAAGTCGGCGACCGGTGTCGGGGGCGTTCCAAGCGGGGTAGCCGTCAACGCCGGGAGCGACGGAACATCCGAGTTCCCGCCATTCACGAGGATTCGGTTCAGTCATTTGGCGGTCAACAGTAAGACGATTTCGTCGTTCGGCCCGATCCGGTACAACGAAGGCGTCCGAATCGGTAAGCACAAGTTCGTCATCGAGATCCGGGCCTCGAAATTGGCACCGGCCGGGAACGCCTTCTCCGACGTCTATCTGACCAATACGCCGTAGGGGTCGCGCTCGTGGGTCGCCGCACCCACCGACGTCGACATCCCCGGGGCCAATGCTCGATCCTCCCGGCTAGGAACCTTCGATCGACCGAGGTGGAAGGGCGTTCGGGATGCAGACAGCCTCGAGTGCACAGTTGGCAAAGGTTGATCGCTCGCCCTCGGCCATGCGATCGGGGGCAGGACATCATCGACCTGATCTGGCTGAGCGGCGCAACGCCGGGAAGACCTCATCCGCTGCGTCACCTCCTTGACTCCATCAAGGTGCGCGTGAGAACGGGTCAACGCCAAGCGTTCCCAACGCTGATCCGGCCTCAGGGGTTTCGGCCGGCGAGCAGTCACAACCGGGTTCGAACACGTGTCTCCACCTGAGATTGACCCCTTGGACACTCCGCCTACCAGCGAAAATGGGGATTGACCTGGGATACCCCCTTCAGCGTTTTCGCATCATTTTCCACTGATTTTCAACCTCTCACGGACTGACGGGGACGAAGATCTGGATTCTGATCCACCAGCGCGTCGGGACGGGCCTACCCGGTTCAGTGAAGGCTCTGGCAAGCTGCATTGCGTGCAATGGTCAGGCCGGCACCCGCAACTTGGGACGATGCGAGATCGTCACCGTGCCGCGACCGGGCGATGGACCGATCGAACTTGCAAACTCCCAGACGGGGGCCCAGTCCATGGCTGACGGATCTCGGGTTCACCGCCGACGCCGGACCTCGGACCGACCTGCCGTCTACGCCGGCGTCGGCCTGGCCGTGCTGGTTGCCATCGGCGTGACCGTTGCCCTCACCACGTCGGGCCCGAGCGGAAGCGGCAACTACAGCGGCCCGCTGGGGTCCAATCCTCACGGCCTGGGGTTCACCGCCGGCTCAGGCTCATCCGGTTCGGCCGGCAACTCCGGCGGCTCCAGTGTGACCGGTGGCCCGACCGCCGGGTCCTCCGGGAGCGGCAACACCGGCGCGGGTGGGGCGGCGAGCGGTGGCGGAGCCGGAGCTGCGAGCGGCGCGAACGCCGGATCGACCGGTGCCGGCAACACCGGTGCCGGCGGGGCGGCCAGCGGTGGCGGCAACGCTGGTGGGGGCGGGTCCGAGAGCGGTGGCGGCGCCGGAGTCAACGACCAGCCGTCGGCCGGCGGCGGCGTCACCCCGTCCACGGGCGCCGGTGCGTCTTCGGGTGGACGAACGGGGACGACGAGTGGAGCCGGAGCAAGTGTCACGACGGCAGCGAACACGAGCACCACTTCTGCCGGCTAACCGGACGACGCTCGCTTCGACCGCAACCGGTCGGAGACCAGGCCCCCGACGAGCACCGCCACCGACAGGAGCACGAGCGGCATGTAGTAGCTGAACCCCACGTACCGGAAGACCACCCGGTGGGTGCCGGATCCGACGCTGACCGCGACCAGAGCCGGTGCCACCATGACCGTCGTGGCCGGCCGCCCGTCGACAAAGACGTGCCACCCCGGATCGAACGAGGCCGACAGGACCACCAACCCGGTCCGTCGCATCCGGACCACCCCCGAGACGTCCCCTTCGCTGAGCCGCGCCGACTCGGCCGCGACGGCGCCCGGGCGGCCGGCTGTCGCCTTGTTCGAAGTCATCGAGCCAGGAGGGGTCGGTGTCCCGGCCCAGTCGACAAGGAGGGTCCTTCCCTCCCCGGGGAGCGCAGAGCGGAGGAAGGGCACCGACACCGTGCCGACGTCGGTTCGGTCCTCGGGGACGACGCCCACTGCGCTCGCCACCGACAGGTAGCCGACTGCAGGAAGCTCCCACAGCGCGTAGCCTCCGCCGCGCCATCAACAGCCGTGCCGGGACCGGAGGTCGGGACCCCGCCGGCACCAGGATGTAGCGGACCCCGAAGAGCGCGTAGTCCCCGGGGTTCGACTCGTCGAAGAAGTACTCGGGGTCGGTCATCAGCGAGGCGGTCCGCAAGGTGTAGCCGACTTCATCGATGTCCTGGCTCTCGAGGTACTTGAACACCGGCACCGCGCCCACGGTAAATCGTGCTCCCCAGTTGTCGGGAAGGCCCGCATAGACCCGCCCGCCGCCCGCCGCCCGCACCCTCGCCAGCAGTGGTGCGAGCTTCGCGCCTTGTTGGTTGTCTGCGGCCACCTGCGCCCGGATGGCGGTCGCGTTGACCTCCGCGGCGCGGGCCGACTGGTCCAGTGCCGGCGACAGCACGAGCAGCGCGACGGCTCCGAGCGTGATCGCCCCTGTGACGCGCACCCGTTTGTGCGCCGCCTGTGCCTCCCACGCGCTCCCCCATCGACTGTGCGCGACCCGCGCCGCCAACATCGTGAGGGCGACCGCCCCGACACCCGCAAGCAACACGCCGGCGAGCTGTATGCCCATCATGAAGCGCCGCAGGAAGATGTCGGAGCTACCGGGGAGGACGTCCACCAGCGCGCCGAATGTCGTCCTGCCGAACGAGAGGAGCATGCTCATGACCAGCACGACGACGAGCACCCGACAGCGCTCGTCGCGGAATCTGACGATGCAGGTGACGAGCCCGACGCCGGCAAGGATCGTGACGAGCGGGACCCTGCCGGCGTCGAACAGTTGCCCGGTGACCAGCCATTCCGACACCTTGCGGGCCCCGTAGCCGTTCTCGAGCGGCGTCCCGCGGAGGATCTCGTTGATCGACGCCCAACGCGCCGACAACAGGAGGGGCACGGTCACCCATGCGGTGGCGGCAAGTGATCCGACAAGCACCACCAGGGCCCGACCGATCCGCTTTCGCAGCGCCGAGGGCGCCAGCCACGGAAGGAGCACGATCGGGAGCAGCGCCAGGTACCCGGTCTCGAAGTGGAACATCACTGTCAGCGAGGTGAGCAGCACAGCCCGCCCGTACCGCCGCCCTTCGCTGATCGCCTGCCAGGTGTAGCCCCACGCCAGGGGAAGTGTCCACATCGCCCACAGCTGGGTCCAGACCCCGAAACCGACCCACACGTAGGCCTTGGTCTCGAACCCGACCCCGATGGTGCTCACGATGAACGGTGACAGCAGCGCCGACATCGCCGCAGTCCAAGGGCCCCACCGGAGCGCCCGCGCTCCCAAGTAGATGCTCACCGGCCAGAGGGAGAGGAGCAGGTACAGGCTCCATGCGTAGGCGCGATCGGGTCCGATCGCGATGCCGACCGCGCCGGTGATCGTCGAAGGCAGGCTCTGGTAGTGGAGGAACTGGGGTGACCCGAGTCCGAGATAGGGGAACCAGCTGGTCTGTGGCAGGTGGCCGGCCCGCAAACGGGTCGCGGCGAAACGGACCATCTGCTGGTGCATCGAACTGTCGTCGAGCGACGCCACGCTGAGCGATTCGGCACGCAGCCACCAGTAGTTCCAGAGGACGGCCACAGCGACGACGATCCACTGCGGAGTGAAGGCACGCGGCTGGCCGCCGCGGTCACCCTCGATCGCAGGTGCCGTCATCCCGGTTTCGGCGAGGAGCGTTTGCGTCGCCATCCTGGTCGTCGGGTCAGGGCGCCCGGGTAGAGCGACACACCGGTGCGAAGCTGAGCACCCTGTTGGAACCGACCCGCATGCTCAGCCCAGACGCAGTGTCTCGAGGGGCTCGAGGCGGGCCGCCTTGATCGAAGGGTAGAGGCCGGCGGTGACCGAGACCAGGAGTGCCAGACCCATCCAGAGTGGAATCTCGCCGTAGGCGATGACGACCACCCAGCCCGCGAACGCGGACACGGTGTACACGACGACCACGCCCAACACCGCACCGATCAGTCCGCCGAGTACACCCACGAACAGCGACTCGAGGAGGAACTGCAGTCCGATCTTCGACCTGTTGTGTCCGACCGCCCGTCGGATGCCGATCTCGGATGAGCGTTGGATGACCGAGATCGACATGACGTTGGCAATACCGATCCCACCGACGGTCAGGGCGAGGAGCCCGGCGAGCAAGGCGACCTCTTGCAGCGTCTTGTTGGCCTGCGCCGCGGCCTGGAGCACGTCGCTCGGTATCTGGGTCGACGTCTGGACGGGGCCACCGAGGTTGATCGCGGTGGGAATGACGGCCGCGGTCGCCTGGGTCGAACCGGGCACGGACCTGATATAGAGCTCGTTGGGCTGTCCGTTGGTGTGGAAGATGTTCTGCGCGGACCACTGCGTCACGAACGCGGCGTTGTCGAGCTCGGGATCGAGGGGCACGCTGCCGAGGACGCCGACGACGCCGAAATTCGTCCCGTTGAGGGAGATGGTGCGGATTTCCCCCGGGAGGTAGCCGTACTGGCGGGCGATTCCCTCACCCAGCACCACCGACTGGGTGTGGAGCTGCGTGTCCGCAGGGTCGAGCCAGCGTCCGCTGACCATCGGCACCCCGAGCACCGTCGGGAGATCGGTGTCGGCGGCCCGCACCGGGACCGGAAACGCCTCGTAGTAGGTACTCGCACCTTTGATGGGCAGGGCGATGACGGCGGAGAGATTGGTGGTTGCCGATGCGCTCTCGACGGTGGACACGTTCTCGACCCGCTCAACCGCGTCACCGGGAAAGGTCGGGCTCTGCGAGCCGAACGTCCCACCGGCCTGGGCGATGATCAAGTTGGTGCCAAGTTGGGACAGCTGCGCCTGCAGGGCTCCCTTCGCGCTCTCGGTCAGACCCACAGCACTCACCATGGCAGCCACGCCGATGATCGGACCGAGCATGATGAGCAGTGTCCGGATCTTGCGGGCGCGCAGACCGGACCATGCGACACCGACGAGGTCGTCGAAGTCGCTCACCGGCTCGCCTCCGCCCGGAGCTCGTCGGCAACGATCTGACCGTCACGCATGGTGATCGTCCGGTGGGCGGTGGCGGCGACCGCCTGGTCATGGGTGACCATCACGACTGCCCGCTCGGGAGACTGGAGGTTGCCGAAGATCTCGAGCACGTGGGCGGCGTTGGTCGAGTCCAGGGCGCCCGTCGGCTCGTCGGCCAGGATCATCAGTGGCTCGGTGACGATCGCCCGCGCGAGAGCGACCCGCTGCTGCTCACCTCCGGACAGCTGCACCGGGCGGTGATCGGCCCGGGCACCGAGTCCGAGCTCCTCGAGGGCGGCGATGCACCGCTCCCGACGTTCTTTGGGCCGTAGATCCCGATAAAGGAGTGCTGTCTCCACGTTGCCGACCGCGGTCAGGTGCGGGATGAGGTGGAATTGCTGGAAGACGAACCCGATCGACTCGCCTCGAAGCTTGGACCGGGTCGGGTCGTCGAGGAGGCTGACGTCCTGGCCCGCGATCCGGATGGTCCCCGAGGTCGGGAGGTCGAGGACTCCGAGCAGGCCGAGCATTGTGGACTTGCCCGAGCCGGACGGCCCCACGATTGACATGAAATCTCCCGCGTGGATCTGGAGGGAGACGTCACGCAGGGCGTACACCTCGATCTCCTCGCCGTAGACGCGCGAGACCCCATCGAGCTCGAGGAGAGGAAGTTCCTGAATCGTGGGCGTGCCCGCAGGCGGCGTGTCCGCCAGGTCGAAGGTCACCGATCTGACTGCGTCATCAAGGGGGCGTGACCTCCACGATGACCAGCTGGCCGACCCGCAGTCCTCCGGTCACCTGGATGTAGGAGCCCTCGGTGAGACCGGTCGTCACGGGCACCTCGATGACCCGACCACCCAGGGCCAGGTTCACCACCCGCACGACGTCCTCACCCGTACCGTTCTGCTTGACCGCTGCGATCGGCACGGTCAGCGCATCGTTGATCTGCTGGTCGACGACGGTGATCGACACCTGCGAGCCGTCCGCACCGGTCACTCCGGTCACCTCGATGGTGCCCTCGTAGACCTGGGCGGTGCCGACCTGGGTGGTGTCGGAGTCGAGCTCGGTGATCACCCCGGTACCCTGCGTGCTCTCCCCGCTGATCTGCACGGTGCACGACTGGCCCACCGAGAGCTTGCTGCGTTCCGCCGCCGACGCCTGGAGCGTGACACTCAGATCGGGCTCGACCAGCGACAGGATGGCTTCGCCCGGTGCGACTGACTGGCCGGCCTTGACGTTGACCTGGCCGATCCGGGTCGGCCACTGCCCGACGATCATGTCGGTGGGCTCGAAGGTGATGTTGGTCTGGAGGGATTGGATGACCACCGTGACCTGGGTCTGCCCGGCCAGCAGGAGTGCCGACCCAGACAGCGGCACGTAGTTTTGACCCGCCTGTGCGGTGCCCTGCACGGCGAAGTTCACTGAGGTGTTCTTCGCCGGGGCCTGGTTGGCCGTGATGACGAAGCTCGCGGCCCCGCCCTGCGGGACCGACCCGGTGCTCGAGGTGATGGTCAACATGGGCACCACCGACGACGTGATGTCGACCGCGGTGCTGCTCGGGTTGCCGACCACGTACGAGCCGCCCGGGGCGAGCGAGACGGTGAGTATCCGGTCGGACTCGACGGTGTTGTTGGTTACCGTGGGAATCTCGACCTGGGTCGATGTCTGGCCGGCGGGCACCACGATGCTCCCCGCCGGGGGCTCGAAATCCGTCCCCTGCACGGCCGTTCCCCCGTACGTCAGCTGGATGGTCACCGAAGTGCTGACGGCCTGGCTCAAGCCGACGGATACGGCGTAGGGCTGGCCCTTCTGCAGGTAGGTGGTCGCCGAGGTGAGTGTCACGGTGGGTTTTGCGCCGCTCCCGGCGATGGTGACGACGGTGCTCCCTTGTGACGTGACCGTGTAGGAGCCGGGGGACGGTGCAATTGCGACGACGATGTACGTGGACGGTTGGATCACCGAGGTCGGGAGGGTGTCGACCGTGACGCTGGCCGTGGTCTGCCCGGCGCCGAGGGTTACCACCGGGTTCACGGGGTCGTAGGCGGTGCCGGGCTGTGCGCTCCCGGATACCTGGATCTGCACCTGGGTGGCCTGGAGCGGCGCCTGGTTGGCCGTGATGGTCAGGGTGGCCGCACCGCCAGGTGAGACGGTGGTCCCGCCGGAGATGCTCAGCGCCGGCACGTTGGTGTTGGCGACGGTCGTCGATGCGCTCGACGGAGACCCGACCGAGTACCCGGAGCCTGCCCCGATCGACAGTGTGATGACCGGGTCCGGGCCGACTGTGGTGTTGACCCGGGTCTGCACCGCGACCGACGTCTGGGTGGCACCGGCCTGGAGGACTGCTTGGGTCGGTGGTGTGACGACATCCTGGCTCGTCGCCGTTCCCCCACTTGTCAGGTTGACGGTGATCGAACTCGCACTCGGCTGCGAGTCGCTGATGACGAACTCGGCGACCATGCCCTGACTGACTTGGCTGGCCACCGACTGGATGGTGAGGATGTCGCCACCCAGGTGGGCGACCGCGGATGCCAACGTGGCGGTTCCGGGGGCGGCGCCGGTGCGGAAGGATGACGTCTGCGGGTCGGGTGGACCGATGGTCAGGGGAGCCGAGTCCTGGGTGCCGAGCTGGTACCCGGTGCCCTGCTGGAGCGAGACGGTGACCGCCTGGGGATTCGCGGGGGTCGAATTGGGATAGTTCTGCTGGGCCTGCCATTGGGCCAGCGCGAACTGCGTCTGTTGGGTGAAGTTGTCGTCGATGATGCCGGGGTAGTCACCGGCTCCGGCCAGGATCTGCTTCAGCTCCAGCACGTCGGGGCCCGAATCGCCGGGGACCAGCGACCGGAAGAAGGGCAGCGTCCCCGGAACGGCGACGGCGTTGCGGCCGCCGAGCGCGAAGAGGCTCTGGCCCGACTGTGTCACGTCGCCGGCGGACGAGGTGACCGAGCTGACGACACCCGCGCTGGTGGCGTCCACGTTGCGGATCGACTTTCGCGACAGGGTGCCGGTCAGGGTCACCGTGTCCTGCAGCGTGCGCGTCTGCACCCGGCTGAAGACAGCCACCGCGCCGGCGTTGTTCGAGCCATTCGCGTTGGTGACGGCATAGGTGATGGCCACCGCTACGACGACGGCCGCGGCTGCGATCACCACGACCCTTCGAGTGCGCGTCAACAGGACCCCCCGAGGTCTGGTCAGGAACTACCCGATTGCACCTTTGCGGCACAGGCTTGCAAATCTGGGCTGTTCAGGACGCTCTGACCCGGTGGCGGCGTGAAACCGGAGCCGCCGCCCGACCCGCCGCCGGACGTACCCCCGAAGGAGAACAGGAGTCCCTTTGCATTGGGCGTCGGAGTCGGGATCCCCCAACCTCGCCCGATCATGCAGGTCCGCCATTTGAGATACTGCTGGTTCTCCTTCTTCACCTGAGCCAGCGTCAGGTTGTCCTGGGCGCTCTGCTCGGCCTTCAGGGCCTGGAGAATATTGCTCCGGGCAGCGCACGTCCCCAGGTTCTTGAGGTACGTCGGGTTGTTGGCGGCCGAGTTCGGGTTGGCGGGATTGGGCGCACCGATGAATGTCACGCCCAAACTGGTCAGGCAGGACTGGAAGACCCCGATGGCGGTGAAGAGGCTCGTGATCGGGTTCTGTTTGGCGAGAGGGATCGTCGCCGCCGTGGAGGCTCCCCCCTTGCCGTTGGCCGACGGGATGGCAGAGGGTGGCAGCTGCCCGGCGGCGATCAGATTGACGTGAGCGTTTGCGGCACTGCCACCACCGCACCCGGACGCGAAGGCGGCGAGGCCCGCCACTACGATCGGCAGACGCCAGCGACGGAGCCGGCGCGCGACGGTCCGGGCTCCACCGCCCGAGGACCGCGACTCCCAGGTCACCGGGCCGAATGGCCGCTGCGATTCGGAACGTCCGGACCCACGCTCGCCAACGAGTCCCCTCGGCATCGCCGCGGGACGCTACCACCGTGATTTGGCCGAACCTGTCCGGCCCGGTGACAGGTGCCTACTTCCCCGCCGGGGCTTCCCCTCGCCTGTGGATCACACGCACGGCGACGTGCCAGGAGCGGCCGATGGCGGGCTACCCGAGATGTGAATGGCACTGATGGGCCGAGGAGTCCCACCCTGGCATTGCGCGAACACGCTGGCGCTGGTCAAAGGGCGCCGATCATCCTCACTCCTCCAAATATGGTTCTTCGCACCGGTGTTGAGCGCCTCGATGGTTGACCACCGCGAGACCGTCTCCCGCCACCGAACCTGAGCACGGTTTGGTGGTCCCGGTGGCGGCGCCATCGCGGAAGAGGACGGCCCGAACCAGGATCGGGTTTGCCGGGGAGGGTGCGCGGGCGTCAGCGTGAGCACGACCTGAACGCGCAAGAGCCCCCTCGCGAAATCTTTCGACGGATTACGAAGGGGCTCTTCCTGACGAAGCCGGAGCTCCGCTGTGCTCATCGTAGGGACTGACGGACCTGCCGTCGAGGCGGACCTGGTCCGCGGCCGGCTCACCTGTCCGATCTGCGGTTCTGCGTTGCGGCCGTGGGGGCACGGCATCGCCCGAGAGGTCCGCCTGCTGGTCGGCAGCGACCGGCGCCGGTTCCGTCGGTCGGTCTGCCGTCTGTGTGCCGTCACCCACGTCCTCGTTCCCGAGGACACCTTGGTGCGACGGCGCGACGGCGCAGAGGTGATCGGCGCGGCACTGGCTGCGAAGGCGAACGGCTCCGGCCACCGGAAGATCGCGCTCGCTCTCGGCCGGCCGGACTCGACCGTGCGCGGGTGGCTGCGCCGGTTCGCCTCGATAGCGGTCGCTCTTCGGGAGCACTTCACCCGGTGGGCGTCTGTGATCGATCCCACACACGACCGCAGATCGCCCGGCGGATCCGATCTCTTCGACGCGGTCGAAGCCGTCGGGGTACTCGGCGTGGTGGCGGTCCGGCGCTTCGGCCCCCGCCCGCCGTGGTCGCTCGCCTCGTTTCTCACCGGTGGCCACTTGCTCTGCAACACGAGCTCACCCTGGGTGCAGCCCGTGTGAGCGGCAAGGGTCTCCTCTTCACCCACGACGAGGAGGTCTTGATCCATGAACGAGGCGCAACGAGAGGTCGCGCTCTTCCGCTATTCGCTGGTCCGCGAGGCGGCCGACGAGGAACTGAGCGTCCGCCAACGAGGCCGGCTCGTGCGAGAGCTGGCCGGTCGGGACCACGCCGCTCCGGCGGGCAAGCGCGTCCGCGTCGGCCGCGGGACGATCGACCGCTGGATCCGGGCCTATCGCTCCGGCGGGTTCGACGCGCTGGCACCCGTCCCTCGCACCGGCGAGCCCGTGACCGAGAAGCGCCTGTTGGACCTGGCGGAGGCGCTCAAGCGAGAGGTCCCGGCCCGCACCGGGGCACAGGTCGCCCAGATCATCCGCACCATCGAAGGCGACGGGCCTTCCGAGCGCACCGTCCAGCGCCACCTGGCCCGCCTGGGGCTGAACACCCGCCCCGACGGATTGCCGCCGGAAGCCTTCGGCCGTTTCGAGGCGGCCGCTCCCGGTGACCTGTGGACCGGCGACGCACTGCACGGACCCGTGATCGGAGGGCGGAAGACCTACCTGTTCGCGTTCATCGACGACCACAGCCGGGCGCTCGTCGGCTATCGGTGGGGACATTCGGAGGACACGGTCCGGCTCGAAGCCGCGTTCCGTGCCGCACTCGGGTCGCGTGGCGTGCCCCGTCGGACCTACGTCGATAACGGAAGCGCGTACGTCTCGAAGCAACTGCTGCGGGCGTGCGCGAGCCTCGGCGTGCGCCTCGTGCACTCCAAGCCCGGGCGACCTGAAGGTCGGGGGAAGATCGAGCGGGTCTTCAAGACCGTGCGCATGCAGTTCCTCGTCGAGATCGAGGCACGGCCCCCGGCAGACCTGGCCGAGCTCAACCGGCGTTTTGCCGCCTGGGTGGAGACCGTCTATCACCGCAGCGTCCACTCCGAGACCGGCGAGCCGCCCATCGACCGGCTGCTCGCGACAGGGCCGCCGGAGCTCCCGACGCCGGCCGCCCTCCACGAGGCGTTCCTGTGGTCCGAGGTCCGGAAGGTGACCAAGACGGCGACCATCTCGCTCCACGGCAACGCCTTCGAGGTCGACGCCGCGCTGGTGGGCTCCAGTGTCGAGGTCGTCTTCGACCCCTTCGACCTGGCCACCGTGGAGATCCGCTTTCAGGGCCGCTCCATGGGGAGCGGCATCCCGGTCGTGATCGGCCGTCACTCCCACCCCCAGGCGCGCCCCGAGGCGGCCTCGGCTCCCGCTCCCACCGGCATCGACTACCTGGGCCTGCTCGCCGATCGCCGGGAGGCCGAACAGGCCAAGTCCATCAACTACTCCGAGCTCGCACTGCCCGGTTTCGACACCCACGCCGACGACCACACCACCACGACCAAGGAGATCCAGCCATGACCATCGACCGCCTCCGGGCCCACTGGGGCTTCACCCGCATGCCGTTCGCGAAGGACCTCGCCCCGTCCATGCTCCATACCCACCGGTCCCACGCGGAGGCGGTCGCCCGGATCGGCTGGTGTGTCGACGAGCGGGTGGTCGGGGTCGTCACCGGCGAGGTCGGTGCCGGCAAGACCGTCGCGGTGCGGGCCGCGCTCGCCGGCATCGACGCCAGCCGCCACACCGTGATCTACCTCGGCAACCCGTCGGTCGGTGTGCGGGGCCTCTACTCGACGATCGTCACCACCCTGGGCGGCACCCCGAGGTTCCACCGCGCCTCGCTCATCCCCCAGGCAGCAGACGCGCTCGCCACCGAGGAACACGAACGGGGACGGCAGGTGGTCGTGGTCCTCGACGAGGCCCACCTCCTCGACGCGGAACAGCTCGAAGGCCTCCGGCTGCTCACCAACGCGGACATGGACTCCCATCCGCCATTCGCGTGCCTCCTCGTCGGCCAGCCGACGCTGCGCCGCCGGATCCGGCTCGGCGCGTTCGCCGCGCTCGACCAGCGGGTCGCGCTCCGCTACTCGATGACAGGCATGGACGGCCCCGAGACTGCTGACTACGTCAGCCACCACCTGAAGCTCGCCGGCAGGGCCGACACCTTGTTCTCCGACGACGCGCTCGCACTCGTCCACCAGGTGTCGAGGGGCCTGCCACGGGCTGTCAACAACCTGGCTGTCCAGTCCCTCGTCGCCGCGTTCGCCGACAGCAAGGCGATCGTCGACGAGTCCTCGGCCCGAGCCGCGGTCACCGAGGTGACCGCGGAATAATCATCTCTACGACGACAGCCTGACCATCACGCCACCGCCGATGATCACGAGGGCGACACCGTGTTCACGAACTCATGCTCATGGATCGTGTCGTCTTCATGGTCATCGAACGTGGCGGGCAACAACCGGTGAAGGGGAGCGCTGAGCCGAAGCTAGCTCCGCACCCGAAAGCCGGCAGGTGCTGTCCCGATGCCGCCTGTGTGATCGGACCGGGAGGCCAGAGCGCGTCGGGCGCAACCGCCGTCGGGGACCGGGGTCGTAGCGCCTCACGCCGGTACGTCCACGGACCGGCGTGAGGTCGCTTCCCTCGCGACACCTCCAACGCGGCACGACTACTGCCGGGTCCGGAGCGCGGTGACGGGACCTTGCTGGACGGAACCGGCAACCCGAGGCGGTATCGACCGCCAGCGACGGCTGCTTGAGCAAGAGAGGGTGTCTCACCAGATCGGAGATCAGGGACAGGCATCCGCGCGGAATCGGACCTGGTGACGGCAGAATCGCGAAGGGCCCTGGGGTCCCGGTTCTTTGTCGAGAAGCGGGGATTGGAAGACCATGACTGAGACGACGGATTCTGCTTCGCAAACCGACTCTGCTGCCACCCACACGGGGAGCGGCGGCGGCAATACTGTGCCCACCGCGGGCGACTCGACGGTGTCGACGCCGGAGTTTCCCCCAGAGAGTTCAGGAAACAGACTCGCCTGGGTGATCGGCATCATCGTCTTGCTCGTTGCTGTCGCGCTATTGATCGGCTTCTTCGGCGCTCTTCGTCATTGGTTCGCGCTCCACTCGGGGACACTCCATGGCGGACCGGATCTCTATTACAACTTCTGGTCTGGTTTCGGCTCCGACCTTGGTGAGGCCACACTCATCAGTGCGGTAGGCATCGGGGTGAACACAGGCGTCCGCAAGGTCAACTGCCACACCAAAGGGTGCTGGAGGATCGGACATCACCAGCTGGACGGCACTCCTTACATCTTGTGTCGTCACCATCATCCGCACGGAGGATGTCCCGTTCCGTGTGGAACTTGGGGTGACGGTCCGAGCGGTGTGAGCTATGCGGCGACCTCCTTGTTCGCAGTGTCGTGGGAGGGTGTGACAGTGACCGCGACGTGAGCTTCGAGCGCGGCGCGCAGCTGCTTCAAGTACAGGTGGCCATTCACGCGTCGGAACTGCTTCTTCGCCTCGACGAGGCCCGCCGCACACCAGCGCAGCACCATCTGGCCATCGCGCCAGCGCTTGACGTTGCGCGAGTGGTCCCGGCAGATCTCGATCATGGACTCGACGGGGTTGGTCGAGCGCAGTGTCCTCGCCAACGTCGGGGGTACCCCCAGGCGGGCGAAGGTCAGGGTCTCTGGGAGGCCCTCACGGAGTGAAGCCGCCGCGCCGGGATGCTGACGCTCGATGCGCTTCGCCAGAGCCTCGAGCGCACCCTGGGCGGCGAGCGCGTCGGGGTTCCGGTAGGCGGCGCGCATCTCGCGCACCACGACGGTGGCCACGTTGTCGGGCAGCTTCGACTCGACGTTGCGGATCTTGTGGAGTTGGCAGCGAGCGATCACCGGGTGGTCGAACACCGCCTTGACCGCGGCCGACAACGCCTTGGAGCCGTCAAGCACGGCAAGGATCGGCTTCGTCACGTCCAACCCCCGCTCCCGCAGGCCCACGACGAGGTCCTTCACCAAGGTCGCGTTCTCGGTGTCGCCCTCCTCGACGGCGAGGGGGTGCTTGACGCCGTCACTGTCGATCCCGAGGGCGACCACACAGGTGTGACCTGCGAAATGGACCCCGTCGACCATGAACGCCACCAGGTCGAGCCCGGACAGGTCAGCCCTCATCAGCTCAGCCAGGGCCGTCTCGGTGGCGGCCACGAACCGGCGGGAGACCGCCGATCGGGTCGTGCCCCGGCTCTTGGCCTCGACGGTCGATCCCACCGGCTCCAGGCCGGCGGTGTAGCGACGGGTGGACAGCTTGGCGAGCATCTTGGCCATCGCCTCCCGGCCGAGCACCTCGGTCGACGCGCAGGCCTGATACGTCGGCAGGCACACCTCGGCGGAACGGTCGGCACTGCGCAGCCGGGGGCGGGTGATGGCAACCTGGCGGCCCCCGAGGGTCACCAGGCCCGAGTCGCTCCCGTGACGCACCGCGGTGCGGTCGGCGTCGTGGCGGCCCTTCGGACCCGCGAGCAGTGTGGCCTCGCCTTCCAACAGGACGTCGAGCACCTTCAGCCCGGCGCCGACAGCGAACGCGAGCAGGCCTTCCTCGAGCTCGCCGGCGAGCTCAGCCACCGCGACGCTCACGGTGCCGGACAGCGCCAGGGCCGCCTCGTGGTCAACGCGGGCCGCGTCAGGCCTGGCCTTCTTCGGCGTCGTGCGGCCCATGCGAGCGCGCCCGGTCGTGGTCTGGTAGTTCTTCTTCATGGCGGTCCCCTTCTTGATCGGAGTTCTTGCGGAACGCCCGACACCTACCACCAGGCAGGCATCAGGCGGGGGACCGCCACCTCAAACTTCCACGCTCAGCGGGACAACCTCTCCGCACGTGCCGACCCGGGGTGCTTCCCATGAGCACATCCTTGAGCAGCACCGCAAGTACAAGGAATCTCAATAGAGAGCTCGATAGAACCTTGGCAAGATTGAGTGGCCGTAACTGTTCACGTCCCCTGACTTCCGCGTCCACCATCTCCGCGATCGACGCGCGTACCGTGGGGAATTCCGACCCGCGATCCCTCCTCTGACGCTCCGACTTACGAGCAGCTGGTTGCCGAGAACGCCGAGCTGCGTTCCTCGATAGAGCTGCTGAAGCAGTTCAACGCCGAGTTGGCGACCAGGGTCACCGAGCTGCAGGGCCGGGTGGCCGACCTCGAGGAGCGACTCGGACGGAACCCTCGCAACTCCTCGATGCCGCCGTCGGCCGAGCTGTTCACCAAGCCCCCGACGCCATCGCGGGCCGAGCGTCGTGCGGCGGCAAAGAAGCAGGGCAAGCAACCCGGTGCACCGGGCAAGCACCTGGCCCAGGTGACCGATCCCGACCACGTGGTTCGCCACACGCCGACCGCGTGCACCTCGTGTGGTTCGGGGATGGAGGACGCCGAGGTGGTCGACGCCGAAGCCCGTCAGGTCTTCGAGCTGCCCGAGATCCGACTTGTCGTCACCGAGCACGTTGCGGAGCGCCGGCGGTGCCGGTGTGGGAGCACGACCAAGGCGACCTTCCCGAGAGAGGCCATCGCCCCGGCCTGTTACGGACCCTCGGTCCGGGCCCTCGCCGCCTACCTGGCCGTCCACCAGCACCTGCCCATGGATCGGATGGCCCAACTCTTCTCCGACGTGCTCGGTGCTCCGGTGTCGGTCGGGGCACTGGCGAACATGGTCACCGAGGCGGCCGATGCCACCGGCCCGTTCCTCGAGGCCACGAGGCGACTGCTGCGTGACGCGCCGGTCGTCCACTTCGACGAGACCGGCGGCCGGGCGACAGGTCGGCTCCACTGGGTGCACTCGGCCTCGACCGGTCGGCTCACCCTGCTCGACTGCCACCCCAAGCGTGGACGGTCGGCCATGGACGACCTCGGGGTGATCGGGGAGATGTCCGGCGTGGCCGTCCACGACGGCTGGCGGCCCTACCGCCACTACGGGATCGACCACGCCCTCTGCAACGCCCACCATCTCCGGGAGCTGACAGCTGTCGCCGTCGGTTGGGACCAGGGATGGGCGAATGACCTGGCCCGACTGCTGGTCGAGGCCAAGCACGCAGTCGAAGCTGCCCGGGTCGCCGGGGCCGACCACCTCGATCGGGCAATGCTTCACTCGATCCGGGTCCGCTACGGCCAGCTGGTGGCGAAGGGCTTCGCCGCCAACCCGGAACCGGAGACGGGCAAGCGCCGGGGCTACGAGAAGAAGGCCTTCAACCTCCTCGTCCGACTCGACACCCAGCGAGCCGACGTGTTGCGGTTCACCGTCGACTTCCACGTGCCGTTCGACAACAACCAGGCCGAGCGAGACATCCGAATGGTGAAGCTCCAGCAGAAGATCTCTGGTTCGTGGCGCACTCTTGCCGGTGCCAGGAACTTCTGTGCCATCCGCAGCTACGTGTCGACGATCCGCAAGCACGACCTCGACGTGCTCGCCGGACTACGTCAGCTGTTCGAGGGCCAGGCCTGGGTCCCCGCCGGGGCCTGAATAGTTACCCGTGGGTTAACTCGAATCGTGCTGTACAAGAGACCAATCGGTCCATCTCAAGCCTGCGCGTCAATGCTTTCTACCGACGGAGGCCCCCCGTGGTCTTCGACGATGCTCTCGGATGGGGCCCGGCAAATTGGACAGCATGTCAGCCTGACAGGCAGGGTCCACACAGCTGGCCAGTCCTCCAGATCGTGATTCTGACCTGCACGCCCGGCCGCTACGTGGGTGCTGGCATGCCGAGGTCGTCAAAGCTGCCCACCTGAGAGTACGTCTGGGGCGGGCAACAGGCGGCGGCGCAGGGGAGTACTGAAGGTTGAAAACACCTCCCCGATATTGATTCTGATCTGTAGCCTCCCTCCGCTACCCTGGTTGCAGGTGTGGCACCTTAACGGTAGACTCCCGAGAAGAGAGGAGGAGCGATGCCGAACCCCGTAGTTGCCGAGATTCATGCCCGGGCCAACGAGCATTCGAAGGTTCGTGCCGTTCTGGCACTGGTCGGCGACGCCCGGACCGGCCTACGTGTGCAAGTGGGGGATGTCGACGTCGAACTTCCCCGGCCACTTGTAGAAGTGCTCGTGGCAGCCGCGGAGTCGTTCGATGACGGAGACACGATCGCGGTCGTCAGCGAAGAAGTCGAAGTCAGCCCCGCCCAGGCGAGCAAACTGCTGGGGGTCTCGCGTCAGTATGTCGACAGGTTGGTAGCGAAGGGGATGCTTCCAGCCCGAAAGCTGCCCAACAGCTCCTATCGGAAGATTCCGGTGCGGTCGGTGCTTGCCTACAGGGAGGCTTCCGAGCGCAAGCGCGCCGGGATTCGGAGAGTCGTCGATGATGCGACCGCTGCCGGTTTGACCTACTGATCGACCGTGGCGCTTCGGCGTGTCCTTCCTGACACGAACGTCTGCTATCCGATCTCGCTGCTGGATCTGGTACTCCGCCTCGATGAGGCTTCGCTACATGAGGTCGTTTGGACCGAAGATCTTCTTGTCGAGCTGGAGGACACGTGGGTCGGACACGGCATCCGCACCCGAGCAGACGCCCGGCAGGTCTGCGATCACATCCGTACGGCGTTCGTCGGTCAGGATGTTCCGCGCGCCGAGTACGAGCATCTGATTACCGAGATGCCGGGATCTGATCCCGACGACCATGTTCACGCGGCGGCCGCCGTAGCGAGGGCGCCGATCACGATCATCACGGAGAACGTGCGCGATTTCCCTACCGAGCCGATGGCTGCTCTTGGTGTCAGAGTGTGTCGACCCGACGAGTACTTGAGTGAGGTCTTTGAAGAAGAGCCGGACGAAGTGATTCGCATCGTGGGCAATATGGCCGCCGACCGTCGTCGGCCTCCGATGACCGCCGCTGACGTCTTGGGCGCCATCGAACGAGCGGGCGCCACAGGCTTCGCCGGACTTGTGCGGCTTCGACTCGAAACGTAGACACACGTGACTGCAATGGCTGAGGTCGGATTGGCTGACAACTTGCCCTACAAATCGCGCAGAATGGTGTCTACTGAAGGTGCTGAATCCTGCCAACATTCCGCCAACTGACTTTGAGGTGCAGGAAGCCGCAGGCGCTGCAAATGGCGATCAGATTGCAGCGAAAGCCCAGCTGAGCAACTCTCAGCGGTAATCCAGCCACCCTCTCAAGGTGGAGACACGGGTTCGAACCCCGTTGGGACTGCTCCTCGTTGTGGCTGGTCAGCGGGATGATGGTCGCATCCGACTGACCATCGTCGGCAGACTTCGTCCGTCTTTGGGTCTTTGGAGCACATGACTGACTGGGTTCTGCCTCACATTCCGATAGAGGAGACGAGAGCGCCGCAGTTTGTTGGGCACCCTGTCCCAAACGTCGTCAGGCAGTTCACGTTGAATGACTGCAGCGACTCCGGATAGAGCGTCCCAGCCTTTTTCCGTACCCCGTACTCAGAGGCTGTCGCTGAAGTCTGTCCAGATGGTAACTGTTCACGTCCCCTGACTTCCGCGTCCACCATCTCCGCGATCGACGCGCGTACCGTGGGGAATTCCGACCCGCGATCCCTCCTCTGACGCTCCGACTTACGAGCAGCTGGTTGCCGAGAACGCCGAGCTGCGTTCCTCGATAGAGCTGCTGAAGCAGTTCAACGCCGAGTTGGCGACCAGGGTCACCGAGCTGCAGGGCCGGGTGGCCGACCTCGAGGAGCGACTCGGACGGAACCCTCGCAACTCCTCGATGCCGCCGTCGGCCGAGCTGTTCACCAAGCCCCCGACGCCATCGCGGGCCGAGCGTCGTGCGGCGGCAAAGAAGCAGGGCAAGCAACCCGGTGCACCGGGCAAGCACCTGGCCCAGGTGACCGATCCCGACCACGTGGTTCGCCACACGCCGACCGCGTGCACCTCGTGTGGTTCGGGGATGGAGGACGCCGAGGTGGTCGACGCCGAAGCCCGTCAGGTCTTCGAGCTGCCCGAGATCCGACTTGTCGTCACCGAGCACGTTGCGGAGCGCCGGCGGTGCCGGTGTGGGAGCACGACCAAGGCGACCTTCCCGAGAGAGGCCATCGCCCCGGCCTGTTACGGACCCTCGGTCCGGGCCCTCGCCGCCTACCTGGCCGTCCACCAGCACCTGCCCATGGATCGGATGGCCCGACTCTTCTCCGACGTGCTCGGTGCTCCGGTGTCGGTCGGGGCACTGGCGAACATGGTCACCGAGGCGGCCGATGCCACCGGCCCGTTCCTCGAGGCCACGAGGCGACTGCTGCGTGACGCGCCGGTCGTCCACTTCGACGAGACCGGCGGCCGGGCGACAGGTCGGCTCCACTGGGTGCACTCGGCCTCGACCGGTCGGCTCACCCTGCTCGACTGCCACCCCAAGCGTGGACGGTCGGCCATGGACGACCTCGGGGTGATCGGGGAGATGTCCGGCGTGGCCGTCCACGACGGCTGGCGGCCCTACCGCCACTACGGGATCGACCACGCCCTCTGCAACGCCCACCATCTCCGGGAGCTGACAGCTGTCGCCGTCGGTTGGGACCAGGGATGGGCGAATGACCTGGCCCGACTGCTGGTCGAGGCCAAGCACGCAGTCGAAGCTGCCCGGGTCGCCGGGGCCGACCACCTCGATCGGGCAATGCTTCACTCGATCCGGGTCCGCTACGGCCAGCTGGTGGCGAAGGGCTTCGCCGCCAACCCGGAACCGGAGACGGGCAAGCGCCGGGGCTACGAGAAGAAGGCCTTCAACCTCCTCGTCCGACTCGACACCCAGCGAGCCGACGTGTTGCGGTTCACCGTCGACTTCCACGTGCCGTTCGACAACAACCAGGCCGAGCGAGACATCCGAATGGTGAAGCTCCAGCAGAAGATCTCTGGTTCGTGGCGCACTCTTGCCGGTGCCAGGAACTTCTGTGCCATCCGCAGCTACGTGTCGACGATCCGCAAGCACGACCTCGACGTGCTCGCCGGACTACGTCAGCTGTTCGAGGGCCAGGCCTGGGTCCCCGCCGGGGCCTGAATAGTTACTCTCCTTCAAACTCTTCCACACCCAGAAACGTCCAATAACCGACCACTCCTCATGTCATGCGGGCGCTGCTGCCTGGTGCGATGCAGGATACGTCAATCGTCAGCAGTCGGCCCTAGGGTTGGTGAAGCTGGCGCAACATCCCAAAATAATGATGCGACGGTGCGGACCGCCGTATTGCACAGCTCCAATATCAAACTACCGACGTCGGACGACAAACACGTCCTGTTGACAGCGCGACCGGTCGCTGACGAATTCAACCATTTCGAACTGTTCATTCCATTCCCGTTTCGCATACGCGAATGGAATGCTCGTTTCGCCATAGTCCTCGTTCCCTTGGTATCCCAAGTCGACATGGCAGTACATGCCAGAATCGTATTGTCGGAGCCACGACTCAACTCCCGGAAACTCTCGGGCCATACCTTCGTTGTAGTGCGATTCCCAGATCTTCGACCTCCCCGAAGCAACGGACTCGAAGAAGGCGCTTCGATCTCGGCCCCACGTCGTGAGCACAGCCAGTCCGCCCGGCTTCAGAATTCGGCCGAATTCCGCCATCCAACGCGAGTGCGTCGCTTCTGAAATATGTGAAAGCACCGAGTACGCCATCACGGCATCGAACTTGGCATCGGGCAACCCTGACGGTGGATGCCTCGGCGTCGTGAGAAAGTGCGAGTAGGGATTTGTCTCTCGGGCGTAGGAGATCTGTTCATCGAGCAGATCAAGCCCCCACAACTTGTCTCCCTCAACATCCTTGAGAAAGAAGCGCAGTGTTCTTCCCCATCCGCAACCAAAATCCAGTAGCGCATCACAATCACGTACAGGTCCATAGTGCGATGCAATCAGATCTCGAAATAGCTTGTAGATCTCGAAACCGTCGGTCAGCGAAGCGTCTCCGAGAGTGCCTGCGACAGCTCGCTGGTTCGGCTCCGGTGGCAGGCTTGGTAATAGGGACTCCAACTCAGGGAAGTAGCGAGTCCCCGTGGTGTTGGCCCACAGCCAGTAGTCATCTGAAGAGTCACCGAACAGGTCGAGAATGCTCCTGGAATCACTCGCCTGCAGGGCAGCCATGATCTGGATCGAATACGCCGCGTTTCGCGCCTGAGACTCGCGAATCTCATCCAACTCACCAACTAAACGTTGCTTTGCTCTCTCGGCAATCAGCTCTGCAAACCGCCGAAATGGCCGTTCGGCGACCTCTCGCACACTCAATTGAGTTTCGATTCTTTGAAATACCATGATGGGTTTCGGTCTCGAGGATCGCAGATGAACGTCACGTTAGGCACACACATTCCAGTTGGAGTTGTTCGCAACTTGCGCAGTGATGCCCATCAGCAATTGTCAATTGAAAATGGTTATGGGCTCCATCACGCTGTAAGCGGTTCCGCCGCCCTTGTCGGTAACAAGAGCGTAAATCATGTAACTGCCATTGGCGACCAGAGTGGTGTTCCAGGAGTACTGCCACTGGCCCGATACGAAGGTGGCGACGCCAATGATCTTTGACGCCTCCTTATCGTTCACATAATAGAACTGGACTTTTCGGACGCCCGCTCTAGCTGAAGCAGTTGCAGTGACAAGTTGAGTCCCGGACAGCGTTGCTCCGTACAGGGGGGCAGTCACTGTTGCGATCGGATTATCCAAAGCAATGCTAGGAGTCCAGCTCACGCGACACTGAGAAGAACCGGCGTCTTGAACTGCAAAGTGGACGACATCTCCTGCGTTCAGTGCCACCTGATCCAGATCGCTTGCCTGACCCACCCCATCCCCCGCCGCAATCGACTGGTTCCAGATGGGGACCGTAGAGCTGTTTACGGTGATCTCCGCCGTCACGCCCGACGGGCAAGAAGTGTCGGTCATGAGAACTCTCCCGCGGATCGTGGCAGTTCCGGTGAGCGGCGATGTCCACGATCGCGATACCCAGTCACTCGGTGTTGCGGAGGGCAGCTCTTCGAAATTGCTCACGAATCCACCTGCATTCGATGGGTCGTTGTCCCACTCATTGTCGAGCGGGTTAACTGACTGACAGCCGTTGAAATTGGTCCACGTGCTTCCATCGCTACTCGATTGATAGGTCCAGTTGTTAGCTCCCTGAACAGAACAACTGAAGCCATTGGCTGCGTACCAAGCATTGCTCAGTGAACCGATGTCTTGATTGTTAGCCTGAGTGAAACCGTTGAATGTGGCCTTCTTATCGTTTCTTTCGAATCCACCCTCGGTCGTAGTCGAGTAGTACAAGTTGTTTGTAATCGTGCCCGTGGCGTCAGGAGATCCCGTTTGCAAACGTGCCGTCCAGATTTGACCACGCAAGAAGGCTGGATTCGGACTCTGTGAATTGCTTTCCAGCAGATTGCCCCAAATATTCAGATTTGTTGTACCCGCAGGACGATTGAGTATCTCAATCGCTGGCCCAGCATTGTCAGCAATATAGTTGTCTTCGATGTTGATACCGGTATTCACGATTATTGGCTCGACGTCGATGCCAGTTTGATCTGCTGTCGTATCTGGTGGAACATTTGTGATTATATCATTGACAAAGGTCGTGTTCGTGTCTGAAGATACGAAGTTGGCCGTATTCCCCTGAACAAGACTGCACCCAGCGTCGCCAGTCGATACTGAATTGAGGACTGTCACGTTTGTGGCGCCCAATCCATAGAAGGAGGTCGAACCACAGTTGTCACTTGAGTAAAGCCTATTGACCACCACTCCAGCGACCTCGCTGAGATGGATAGGTTGAGCATTACAGGTGCATCCAGTTCCAAGAAGGTTATTGTTCTCGCCGACTACGTCATCAATGCGCACGTCAGTGGTTAGCCAAGCGCCTCCATCGACAGGCGATGAGATACCGACGCCATTCCCATACAGATTCAGACGTGAAAACTCATATCCACTGTGGGGCCCATTGGTATTTGCGATGCCGACCCCTACGCCTGAATTTTGCAGTGTCAGGTCTTGAACTGTTACATAGTCATTGTTCAGTAGAAGGATCTCGATTGCGCTCAAATTCTTGGCAGCGTCAAAAATTGGATCGGGTCCAGTGCCGTATGCTCCAACGATAATGTTTGCTGCCGAGGTTCCGGCTCCATTGACAACTAGTTGAGAAGTGAAGGTGTCGCCACGCATCAATAGTATTTGATCGCCTGGATTCAGCGTCACCGTATTTGCGACACTAAAGTCACACCATGGACTGCTAAGAGTCCCCGATCCTGGACAGGCTGCGGTATTGTCTATGAAATACGTCGTAGGGGACGCTAATGCCGAGGGCGAGTTCGCTATCTGAGTGACTGATAGGAGTCCAAGCAAAATTGCAAACGTGGAGATGACCCTAGCGATGCGAGTGCCGGATCGTCGGCTCAATGAAGGCAATGCACAACTCTTCACGGTATTCTCCAATCGCGAATCCGGACCGCCGAATATCAGCTGCAATTGCTCATCGAGGCGCATTGGCGCCAGGGATGTTGAGCATAGCGGCCTCGATCTTCGTAGAGAGAGTTCTCACACACCTCCCGGGCCTTCGCCTGGCTGAGACCCGCTGCCCGGCCGAACCCTGGTGCGGCACGCCGGCGGGCGCCGCAGGCAGGCCCGCCGGCGTGAGCCGTCAATCCATGAGAAGAGATGGAAGAGACTCTGGTCAGTCGCCAGATCGGTTCGTGATCTCGAGAATCGCATCTGTCGTTCGATTGTCCAACACCACGACGTTCTCGGCAACGGTGCGAACGGCGTCGTCGTGCCCATCGGCGAAGAGGGCTCGGAGTCGTGTGTGGAGATCCTCGAGCTCGACGAGGAGATCGAGGGCGGCACCGTCGAGCTGTACGCGAGCTCCGAGCTCGGTGACGTCCGCAACCGCAATGGAAGCCGTGCCGAAGGCGAGAAACGCCCCGAGCGTCTTGTTGGTGATGGGGGCCACGGCTCCTCGTTGTTGAACTGCGCACTGGGACGAGGTCGCGTCATCTGCGTCTCCCCTCTTGCGGTCCCCGTCCTGGGGAGCGATGAGCCCTCGTCGTTCCCTGAGTGCATCGGTCCGAGACGGCGCGGCGGGGTCAAGGGGGAGCGTGAGCTCCAACGAGGAGAGCCGACGACGGGCGGGGCGCCAAGCAGAAGATCCGCGGCTCTGCGAGTGGACCTTGACGCCGCTGGCGGCGTCTCGGCACCTCCGACATGCTGCCGCCACCGCTGTCCCAGGCCCTCGCGATGGCCCTGGTCAGGGACTTGTTTCCGGAGGCGCAGGAGAAAGTCAACAAGTTAGTCAACAGCCCCACAGGCAACCTCCTGCCCGTGGGAACCGCATGCGATCGCTTCCGCTCGACCCGTGGGCTTGTCGCCTCCGGCGAGACTCGCGAGCCCTTGGCGATGCCCGATCGGCCCGGCGTCACCGACGACTGCAAAAGCGCCCCGAACGTGTGTCGGCGCCTTACAACACCGGTTGCAGACGGTCCTCGAGTCCCTGGTCAGCGAGCTATTTCTGCTGCGCGGGGAGGAAGGTCACACTTTAGGTCACACTCCCCCGGGCACCCTGGCCGGCCATGATGACCACCCGCCAGACGCCACGTCCGGCTCGAGCGAGCCGAAACGAAGCCCGCGAGCTCGAGGGCATCCTCTCCCGGCTCAACGCCCCAGGCGGCTACGACGCCTTCGAGTCGCAGGTGCGTGCAGCGAGGGCCTGCCGACGTCCAGTGCGGCTCCTGGGCCGCATCACCAAGGTGACGGCGGACGGCGGCCGCGAGGTTCTCTTCGACAGCCGGACTCTGCCCGACAGAGTGCTGCTCAAGGCCTGCGGATCTCGCCGCGAGACGGTCTGTCCGCCGTGTGCCTCCCTCTACCGCGGGGACACCTTCGCCCTGGTGGCCGCAGGACTGCGCGGCGGAAAGGGCGTCCCGGAGACCGTCGCGGAGCACCCGACGGTGTTCCTGACCCTGACCGCCCCGAGCTTCGGGGCCGTGCACCGCCGCCTACCCGACGGGAGCTGCCACCTCGCCGGTCCGCGCTGTCCACACGGTGTCTCCCTCGTCTGTGCGACACGACACCGAGAAGACGACGAGGCGCTCGGCGGTGCCCTCTGTCCGAACTGCTACGACTACGAGGGCGCCGTGCTCTTCAACGCCGGGGTCTCCGAGCTCTGGCGGCGCACGACGATCTACGCGCTCCGCGCACTCGGCTCACTGACCGAAATGAGCGCACGCGAAGCCGCTCGCACGCTCCGCCTCTCCTACGTGAAAGTGGTCGAGTTCCAGAAGCGTGGCTCGGTCCACCTGCACGCAGTGGTGCGGGTCGACTGCCGGGGCGACGAGACCGGCGAGGTCCCCCGAGGCGTCGATGGCGACATGCTCGCCGCAGCGTTGCGCGTCGCCGCGAAGAAGGTGAGCGCGCCTTGTCCCAGTCGTGAAGACGGCCGACGCATCGTCTGGGGAGCGCAGATCGACACCGCGGTCGTCAGCGATGTCGACGAGGGCCGCCGGCGCGCCGCCTGGTACGTCGCGAAGTACAGCGCAAAGGGGTCCGACGAAACCGGCGTGCTCGACCACCGCCTGCGTGCAGGCGTTCCGACGGATGCACGCTTGCCGGTCCACCTCCGGAGGCTCGTCGAGACCGCGTGGACGCTCGCCGAGGATCCGGCGCTCGCGGACTTCCGGCTGCGCCTCTGGGCTCACACCTGTGGGTTCCGCGGGCACTTCTTGACCAAGTCCCGCCGCTACTCGACGACCTTCGGCGAGCTCCGTGGCGAGCGGCAACTGTGGCGACTCGCTGCGCTCGGCCACCGATCGGCGGAGATCGACGACCACGAGGGTGAGATTCACGAGTGGACCTACGAAGGCTCTGGCTACTTGACCGCCGGCGACGCCTGCCTCGCCCGCAACGTCGAGGAACAGCTCCGGCTCGGGCGGCACCTCGCCCGAGATGAACGAGAGGAGCGGGCGGCGATGAGCAACACTCCGACGGCTTGCAAGGAGGAGCAATGAGCGAGAAGGTGCTCCTGACCGTCGAGGAGGCCGCCGAGCGGCTCTCCATCGGGCGCACCAAGGCCTTCGAGCTCATCGCCAGGGGTGAGCTCGAGTCGGTGCTCATCGGGCGTGCTCGGCGGGTGCCGGTCGAAGCCCTCGAGCCGTTCGTGACGGAGTTGCGAGCGCGAAGCGAGGCTCGACACCCGTCGGGCACAATACGAGCAGGGTGGTCGCGTACCCCACCCGCCGATTCCGAGCGTCCAGCAGTCGACGAGTACGCCGAGAGCAGCAATGCCGTCGATGGGGACCGCTTGACGTACACGAATGACGGTTGTCCAGCCAAGACCGACGTCGACGGAACGGGGAAGAGGTAAACAGCGATGGCTCAGGTGAGCAGACGGACCAAATGCGCGGGCGAGTTCCGCTACGACGTGCGGACCCGGATCGGGGGGCGGGTGGTCACGAAATCGTTCAGACGCCGCAAGGATGCAGATGCCTACGCGACAACAATCGAGGCCGACCGCCTCCGAGGAGTTGCGATCGACCCCCGACGCGCGAAGGTCTCGCTTCGAACGTTCGCCGATAGGGACATCGCCGGTCGCGCTCACCTTGCTGAGCGAACCGTGGCGAAGTACCGCTGGCTTCTCGACGATCACATCCTGCCGACGCTTGGCGAAATGGCGCTCTCGTCCATCACGCCAACGGACGTTCGAGAATGGCACGCGAATCTCGCAATGCAGAAGCCCACCACGGCCGCCGGTGCGTACCGCCTCCTCTCCTCGATCATGCGGGCCGCCGTTGCGGACGAAATCCTCTACCGCAACCCCTGCCAGGTGAAGGGAGCATCCACCGAGACCGCGCCACCTCGACCGATTGCGAGCGTGTCTGAGGTCCAGGCTCTGACGGGCGCGATGCCGGACGAGCTCCGTTTGGCCGTGCAGCTCGCCACCTGGTGTCAGCTACGTCGCTCCGAGATCCTTGGGCTGCGTCGGATGGATGTTGACCTTCTCCACGGCAGTATCACCGTGGCCGTCACCAGGGGCCCCAGCATGCGGGGCAGGGAAGTTGTGAAGGAACCCAAGACCAAGGCAGGGCGGCGCACCCTTGCGATCCCGCCGAACATCGCCGAGGCACTCGAAGAGCATCTGGCCGCTTTCACCGGACCCGACCGGGACGCCTGGGTGATCGACGTCTCTGCTCGCACGCTCGAACGAGCCTGGGACGACGCAAGGGCGACCATCGAGAGGCCGGACCTCCGCCTGCACGACCTGCGCCACACGGGACTCACCCTGGCTGCCGCCACCGGCGCGACGATCGCCGAGCTCATGCACCGTGCCGGCCACGCCTCGCCCGCTGCCGCCATCCGGTACCAGCACGCGACCGAAGACCGGGACCGAGTGCTGGCTCGAGCGCTGGCGGACCTGGACAGGCACGCGGCCGTCGTGGACCTCGGTGCGCGCGATGCACGCGCGATGGATCGTTCGGAGCCTTCCGGGCTGTGCGAGCCGGAGGAAGGAAAGGAGCAGCTCAGCGGCCAGTTGAACGAGCAGTCCCAACGGGGTTCGAACCCGTGTCTCCACCTTGAGAGGGTGGTGTCCTAGGCCACTAGACGATGGGACCTTGTCGAACCGCCCGAGGGCGACCCGTCGGTGTACCGGCACCACGAGGGGCCGATACTGCACTGCCCCTCGAGAGGAGCCTCTCGTGCGCTCGGGGGGGAGGGCTCGAACCTCCAACCTCATGAACCAGAATCATGCGCGCTGCCAGTTGCGCCACCCCCGAATGGGCGAGACGTCAATTTAGCCGACGCCGGACCTCGCAGAGGCGCTTCGCACTGCGCCGCCACGTCGCATGCACCGTTGCAGGCGCCGGCAAACAACCAGGTCGCGGACGACCGGGCCGGCACCGCTGACGGCCCCGGGGTCCCACGCACCGTCGCTACGATCGGCCCGGCGGACGGACTTCCGTACCGGCCGGAGCTCACGATCGCGGCGAACCGGAGCTCGACACGGGCCAGAGCCGACAGACCTGACCCAGCCGATCGAGGAGACGACGAGATGCCCCACCCCATCCGGATGGCCGCCCTCGACATGGCGGGGACCACCGTCGCCGACGACGGCGCGGTCGAGGAGGCGTTCCAAGTGGCGCTCGACGCGGTCGGCCTCACCGCCGGGGACCTCCGCGACGACGCGCACTCCTACATCAGGCGCACGATGGGTCAGTCGAAGATCGCGGTCTTCACCGAGCTCCTCCACGGTGACCGCCACCGCGCGGAGCTCGCCAACGACACGTTCGAGGTCGCGTTCGACCAGGCAGTCGACCGCGGGGAGCTCGAGCCGATTGCCGGCGCCGACGCGGCGCTCCGCTCGCTGCGCAACGCGGGGATCCGGACCTGCCTGACCACCGGCTTCTCGCCGGCGACCCGCGACCGGATCGTCGCCGCACTCGGATGGACCGGCGCGGTCGACCTCGTGCTCTCGCCCGTCGACGCCGGCCGCGGCCGCCCCTGGCCGGACATGATCCTGACCGCTGTGCTCCGCCTCCGTGTCGACGATGTCGCCGAGGTGGCCGTCGTCGGTGACACCGCGAGCGACCTCCTCGCCGGGACCCGGTCCGGCGCCTCGATCGTGGCCGGCGTGCTCACCGGTGCCCACACGCGCGAGGAGCTCGACGAAGCGCCCCACACCCACATCATCGATTCGGTCGCCGACCTGCCGGAACTGGTGATCGGCTGATCACGGAGGCACCTCAGCGCCACGCATCGCGCGCGGTCACCGGACCGGCGTCTTCGGTCAGCATCGACCCGCTCAAGGTGCGCTCGTCGGAGCGCATGCGCCACCGGAGCAGCCGCTGCGCACCGTCCGCGGCCCGGTCACCGGCATCGCCCGTCCGGACCAGGTCGTGGAGCTGGTCCGGTTCCTCGCCGAGGTCGAAGAGCAGCGGTGGCAGCACGTCGGGGTCGGCCGCGAACTGCACGTACTTGAGATCCGCACCGCGCACCACGTCGAGCGCGCAGTGCGCCATTGGCACCCCGAGGAACTGCTCGGCGAGCAACGTGGCCGGGTTCGAGAAGCTCCAACTCCAGTGCACCTCGGTTCGCCAGTGGGCAGGGGCGCCCGCGTCGCCGAGGCCCGCTCCCGAGACGAACGGTTGGAGCGGAAAGCCGTCGGCCTGCAACGGGACCTCGATCCCGAGCCAGGTGCAGATCGTCGGGAGCACGTCGACCGATTCGGTGCACGCGTGGACCACCCGACCCCGCCCGGCGTCGGCGGCGGGATCGGGGTCGCGCACGATGAGCGGCACGTGGTACGACTCGTCCCAGTAGCCGAGCTTCTCGACCAGCCAGTGGTCACCGCCCATCTCGCCGTGGTCGCTCGTGAGCGCGATGAGCGTCGACGACGCGAGCCCCGAGTCGTCGAGGTAGTCGAAGAGACGTCCGAGCTGGTCGTCGACCTCGCGCTGGGCACCGTGGTAGGTCGCTCGCAGCTGGCGCCGCTCACGCTCGTCCTCGGGGGCTCCGGCGTACGGCAGGTACATGACCACCTGGTTGAGCGGGTGGAGCGCCGCCTCCTCGGCCTTCGTGGGCAGCCCGACGAAGTCGGGCACGTCGCCGGCCCGGTAGAGATCGTGGTAGCCGAGCGGGTTCCGACGCGGCGGATGGGGCCGGATGAACGAGGCGTGCACGAAGAACGGCCGGTCCCCGTTGCGCTCGAGCCACTCGATGACGGCGCCGACCTGGAACGCCGTCTCGGACTGCTCGGCGGCGAACCGTGCCGGCGCCCAGGTGGAACCGTGGCGGTCCGCTCCCGGGAAGTCGGGGATCGGCAGGTAGAGGTCGTGCGGGTTGGCCGGGACGTCGACGCCCTGGGCGGCGAGCCAGCGTCCCCAGTTCCGGCTCCCGGCCTCGAAGGGCTCGTGGAGCTCGGCGCGGAACCCCGGGAGCACCTCCTCGTACGAGCGCAGCCTCGGGTCGTCGGGCCCCACCGTCCGTGGATCGAGGCTCGTGTCGGTGTAGCCGAAGAGCACCGGGTCGTACCCGGCCTCGCGGGCGAGCAGTGCGACGTTGGTGAAGCGCGCGTCGAGTGGGGTGCCGTTGTTGATCGAACGGTTGCGGTGGAGATACGTGCCCGTGTACAGACACGCCCTCGACGGCCCGCACGGCGCGGCGTTCGCCCAGTGGTTGGCGAAGAGCGTCCCGCCCGCAGCGAGCCGGTCCAGCGCGGGGGTCTCGACGAGGGGATGGCCGAGCGCGGAGAGGCAGTCGCCCCGCCACTGGTCGACGGTGACGAAGAGGACGTTGCGGTGCACCGGTGTGGCCTCAGCCGAGCGAGGTGTGCAAAGCACTCAGGTGGTCGAACCCGATGATGCGGCCGGCCGCGACGCCGACCGTCTCCTTCGCGTAGTAGGGAACGGTCGAGAGCCCGCGGATCGGCGAGGACTGGGTCGGGGTCGGGTACGGCGTGAGCCCGAGCGAGGAGGCGATCGCCAGGCTCCGCGCCTCGTGGAAGGGGTCGGTCACCACGAGCACCGTACCCTCGCCGCGCTGGAGGAGGACCGGAGCCGCGTCGGCGAGGTTCTCCCACGAGTCGTTCCCGCCCGCCTCGAGGATGTCCACGGCCGGCACGCCTGACGCGGTCAGGTAGCGGGCCGACGCCTGCGCCTCGGTGTAGCGGTCGCCGGGCTGCTTCGAACCGGTGACCATGATCTCGCTGGCGAAATGCTGGCGCCAGAGGATGGCCGCCTGGTCGAGGCGGGAAGCGAGGTCGGGGGACGGCACGCCGTTGTACTGTGCGGCCCCCATGACCACGATCGCCCCCGCCTGTCGCGGCTCGTACCGGCGGCCGGTGAGCCACACCTGCACCGCGGTGACCGCGAGGTAGACGACGAGGACGGTGACGACCAGTGCCACGAGGCGGAGGACGAACCGCAGCAGGCGCAGCCCGGTGACGGTCGCGAGCAGGCCCACCGCCTACGTGCGGCGGGCCACGGGTGGTCCGTGCGCGCGCCTCACGCCGGGCCACCGGGGACGTCGTCGCCCGCCGCGGCCGACTCGAGCGCGGCACGCAGTCGCTCGAGCGTCCGACCCTGGCCGAGGATCTCGAGGGACTCGAACAGCGGCGGTCCGACCCGCCGCCCGGTGACCGCCACCCGGATCGGCGCCTGCGCCTTGCCGAGCTTCCGCCCGACCCCCTCCCCCACCGCGAGCGTCGCCGCGTGGAGCTCGTCACGGCGCCACGACCCGCCGAGCTCCCCGTAGGCGTCGATCGCCGCAGTGAGGATGGTCGGTGCGAGGTCGTCCTTCGCGATCGCGCTCGACCACGCGTCGGCATCGATCGCCGGCTGTTGGAGGAAGAGGAAGTCGACCATAACTGGCACCTCGCCGAGCGTGGCGACCCGCTCCTGCACGAGCGGCGCGAGCTGTTCGAACGCATGGCGGTCGAACCGCGACGCGGGCCAGGGCGCGGCCGGCCCGGTCGTCCACGGCTCGCACGCGGCGACGAAGGAGGCGGGGGGCATCGACCGGATGTACTCGCCGTTCAGGTGGGTGAGCTTCGCCACGTCGAAGAACGCCGGCGAGTGGTTCACGTCCTCGAGGCGGAACCACTCGACCATCCGGTCGATCCCGAAGATCTCCTCACCACCGGGAGGGCTCCAGCCGAGGAGACCCAGGTAGTTGACGAACGCCTCGGCCAGGTACCCCTGCTCGCGGTAGGACTCGACGGCGACCGGGTCGCGCCGCTTGGAGAGCTTCTTGCGCTGCTCGTTCACGAGCATCGGCAGGTGGGCGAAGACGGGGAGCACCGGGGTCGGCCCCGGCCCCCCGCCGGCGGTCCCGTCCGACCGCCACCCGATCGCGGCGAGCGCCTCCCACATCAGCACCCCCCGCGGTGTCGTCGGCAGGAGGTCTTCGCCCCGGATCACGTGGGTGATCGCCATGTCGATGTCGTCGACGACGTTTGCCAGCACGAAGAGCGACGCGCCGTTGCCTTTGACGGCCACGAAGTCGTCCATCGCCGCGCAGGGGAACTCGACCCTCCCGCGCACGACGTCGTCGACGACGGTCACACCCTCGTCCGGCGTGCGGAAGCGCAGCGCGTGGCCGTCGCCGCGGGGCAGCCCGCGGCCGCGACAGAACCCGTCGTATCCCGGGGTCTGGATCCCGGCCGTCCGGTTTCGCGCCTCGATCTCGTCGTGCGTGCACGCACACGCGTAGAGCCGGCCCGCGTCCCAGAGCGCATCGGTGGCCTCGGCGTAGCGGGCGGTGCGCTCGGACTGCCGGTAGGGGCCCTCGTCCGCGTCCATCGAGAGCCAATGGAGGGCGGAGAGGATCCCCTCGACCCACTCCTCGCGGTTGCGCTCGGCGTCGGTGTCCTCGATCCGGAGGACGAACGTGCCGCCCGATCGCCGCGCGACGAGCCAGTTGAACAGTGCGGTCCGGGCGCTCCCGACGTGGAAGTACCCCGTCGGCGACGGGGCGAAGCGGACCCGAGGTGCGTCGCCGGGCACTCCGGGCTAGTCGTCGTCCTCGACGATGCTGATCGCGCCGGTCGGGCAGCCGTTGGCCGCCTGGCGAACCTTCTCGCGGAACTCCTCACCGGGGTGTTCGTTCAGCACGTAGAGGAAGCCGTCGTCGCGGACCTCGAAGATCTCCGGAGCGATCCCCATGCACACCGCGTTGGACGCGCACTCGTCGTAGTCGACAACGATCTTCATGGCTCTCCTCCGGCAGTTCGGCGAACGCGGGTCAGTCTATCGACCGGCCCTGCGTGGCCCCGGTCCCCTGTCCACCTCCGGCTGGACCGTGTAGAACACTGCGCATGGCTCCGACCCCCCTCACCCATTCGTCCCGCCGACGGCGCGCCCTGCGCGGCGCGTGGTGTGCCGCTGCGCTCGGTGCGGTGAGCGTGCTCCTCGCCGCCTGCTCCTCGAGCGCATCGAGCCCGACCACGACGGCGGCGACGGCGACGAGCTCGACCCGGGCCTCGTTCGGCTCCTCGCTGCCGCCGATCCACCATGTCTTCCTCATCGCGCTCGAGAACGAGGGCTACCAGGCAACCTTCGGCAGCCCGTCGTCAGACCCGTACCTCGCCACGGTCCTCCCGGCGTCGGGCGCCCTGCTCGCCAACTACTACGGCATCGGCCACTTCTCCAACGACAATTACATCGCGCTGGTGTCGGGGCAGGCGCCGAACCCGCTCAACCAGTCCGACTGCCAGAACTTCGTCGACTTCCCGGCCGGTGCCACGGTTGCGGCGGACGGACAGATCTCGGATTCGGGCTGTGTCTTCCCGACGTCGGTCCCGACGGTCGCGGACCAGCTCGACCAGGCCCACCTGACGTGGAAGGGCTACATGCAGGACATGGGGAACATCCCCTCCCGCGAGCCTGCCGTGTGCGCGCATCCTGCGATCGGCGCACCCGACAACACGCAGAGGGCGGTGCCCGGGGACGGCTACGCGACCCGGCACAACCCCTTCGTCTACTTCCACTCCATCATCGACGACACCGCCCTCTGCGACTCCCACGTGGTCCCGCTGGGCTCGACGACCGGCGCCCTGCCGGCCGGGACGCCGAAGGGGGTCACCGGACTCGCGACCGACCTCGAGTCCGTCGCCACGACCCCGAACCTGACCTTCATCACGCCGAGCCTCTGCTCCGACGGCCACGACGCACCGTGCATCAGTGAGCAGGCGTCACCCTCCGCGCTGACCAACGTCGACACCTTCCTCCAGACGTGGGTGCCGCGCGATCACCGCCTCGCCGGCGTTCAAGCAGGACGGCCTGCTGGAGATCACCTTCGACGAGGCGGACACGTCCGACGCGAGCTCGTGCTGCAACCAGACGCCGGGCCCCGCGGCCGCGCAGCCGGGGGTCAACGGACCCGGGGGAGGACGGACCGGCACGGTCCTGATCTCGCCGTTCATCCGTCCCGGAACGAGCTCCGCCGTGCCGTACAACCACTACTCGACGCTCGCCACCATCGAGGTGCTGTTCGGTCTGGCCCGGCTCGGGCAGGCGAAGACGGTGAGCGCCACGTTCGGGTCCGACGTCTTCACCAATGCGGGCTGAGCGCCGCCGCGGCGGCCTGACCGGTCGCCGGTCGTGCCCTGCCGGCCCGCTCGAGCCGCGGGCCCGGAGCCGCGCCTACGGCTTCCCGCTGCCGACCACCCACATCGAGAAGAACTGCGAGCCCCCGCCGTACGCCTGCCCGAGGGCGAGCTTCGCCCCGTCGACCTGGTGCTCACCGGCCTGCCCGCGGACCTGCATGGCCACCTCCAGAAAGCGGAGCATCCCCGACGCGCCGATCGGATTGGACGAGAGCACGCCACCCGAGGTGTTCCAGGGGATGTCGCCGTCGAACGCGGTCGCGCCCGACTCGGTGAGCTTCCAGCCGTCGCCGAGCTCGCAGAACCCGAGGTTCTCGAGCCACATCGGCTCGTACCAGCTGAACGGCACGTAGACCTCGGCCACGTCGAACTGCTCGCGGGGTTTGGTCACGCCGGCCTGCGCGTACACGTCGGCCGAGCAGTCACGCCCGGCCTGCGGGTTGACCTGGTCGCGCCCGGCGAACATGGTCGGCTCGGAGCGCATGGCCATGCCATGGATCCAGGCGGGCGGGAAGCCGCCCGAGAGCGCGTCCTCCGCCGCGAGCACCATCGCCGCCGCGCCGTCCGAGGACGGGCAGGCCTCGAGATAGCGGAGCGGGTCCCAGAGCATGATCGAGTCCTCGACCATCTTCATGTCGATGTCGGCGATGTGCAGGTGCGCGAAGGGGTTCCGCATCGCGTTCTGCCGGTCCTTCACCGCGACCATCCGACCGATGTGGTCGGGTGCGCCCGACCGGCGCATGTAGGCGCGGATGTGGGGTGCGAAGTACCCGCCCGCGCCCGCGAGCAGCGGCGCGGCGAACGGCTGGGGCACCGAGAGCGCCCACATCGCGTCGGAGTCGGACTGCTTCTCGTAGGCGACCGTCAGCACCCGCTTGTGGATCCCGGAGGAGACGAGGTGCGCGGCGACCAGTGCCGTCGAGCCGCCGACCGAGCCCGCGGTGTGGACACGGAACATCGGCTTGCCCACCGCGCCGAGGGCCGGGGCGAGGTAGAGCTCCGGCATCATGTTGCCTTCGAACATGTCCGGCGCCTTGCCGATGACCACCGCGTCGATGTCCGACCAGGAGAGGTCGGCATCGGCGATCGCGGCCTTCGCCGCCTCGCGCACGAGCCCGGCGATCGAGACGTCGTCTCGCTTGGCCTTGTGGTGGGTCTGCCCAACCCCGATGACGGCGCAGCGTTCTGCCATCACCCACCCTCCAGGACGCAGACCAGGTTCTGTTGGAGGCACGGTCCCGACGTGGCGTGGGCGACGGCGCGCCGGGCCTGCCCCGACGAGACGCGGGCCGCGGCCTCGCCGATGCGGATCAGGCCGGCCGACATCAACGGGTTCGCCGCGAGCGGCCCGCCGGACGGGTTGACCGCCACGTCGTCGCCGAGCCCGAGGGCCTCCTTCAGGATGAGCTCCTGATGGGCGAACGGTGCGTGGAGCTCGGCGACGTCGACCGGTCCCGCCCCGACCCCGGCCCCGGCGCCGGCGGCCGCCGTCGACGGGGAGGTCGTGAGGTCCCGGGCCCCGATCGAATGGGTCTCGATCCGGTGGTCGAAGCCGGTGATCCACGCGGGGTGCTCGGCCCACCGCCGCGCCTTGTCCCCGGCCGCGAGCACGACCGCGGCCGCGCCGTCGGTGATCGGCGGCACCGCGTGGCGCCGCAGCGGGGACACCAGGTACTCGTCCTGCAGGAGTGTCTCGACGGGGACGTCCTTCGCGACCTGTGCGTTGGGGTTGGCGAGCGCGTCCTTGCGGCTGCGGGCCGCGATCGCCGCGAAGTCGGCCTCGGTCGCCTTGCCGGCATCGATGAGGGCCTGCGCCTGCAGCGCGGCGAGGCTCACGGGGTCGGGCCAGAGCGGGGCGAGGTAGTACGGGTCGAGCTGGAGGGCGAGGATCTCGCGGAGGTCGCCCGGCGAGGAGCGCCCGAACGAGTAGACGAGGGCCGCGTCGATCGAGCCCTCCTGCAGGAGCACCCACGCCTCGTAGAGCGCCCAGGCACCGTCCATCTCGACGTGGCTCTCGGAGCGGGGCGGCCACACGCCGACGGCGTCGAGGGCGGTCACGAAGCTGAAGGGGCCGCCGATCAGGTAGTCGGTCGATCCCGAGCAGATGAAGTCGACGTCGTCCTTGGTGATGCCGATGGTGCCGAACACCTCGGCCACGACCGGCATGAGCATCTCGACCTCGTTGTGCTCGTCGTCGCGCCGCGAGTTCCTGGCCTGGGCGAAGGACGCGACGCAGACCGGTCGGACGGTCCGGGCGGCCGCGCTCACAGGTACTCCTTGTACGTCTCGTACTCGGCGTCCGGCTCGCCGGTCGGCCGGAAGTAGCGGACCGAGGCGAGCGAGGGCCCGAGCTCCTCGGGCTCGACCCACACCGCCTCGACCCGGAGGCCCATCCGCACCTCGTCGGTGGGGATCTCCTGCAGGAGGCCCATGAAGGAGAGATTCGCCCCGTCGAGGAGGATCTGCGCGCAGATGTAGGGGATCTCGATCGACTGGCCCGCGAACGGGACGTTCACGACGCAGTAGGTGGTCACGGTGCCGGTGTTGCCGAGCTCGACGTCCTCGGTCGTGGGCACGCCGTCGGTCGGGCAGGAGCCGCGCGAGGGGACGTAGACCTTGCCGCAGCGCGGGCACCGCTGGCCCAGGAACCTCCCCCGGGCGAGGCCCCGCAGGAACCGCGACTGCGCGACACCCGGGGTGAACTCGAAGTCGAGACGGATCGGGGTCGCGAGCGTGGTGACCGGACCCGGCGCCTCTGCGGTCGTCTCCTCGCTCACCGGCCGGACCCCTCGGGAACGAAGGCCTCGATGTCGGCCATCGCGCCGATCCGATCGGCCTCCGGCCGGAAGCGGACCGTCACCCGGTCACCGGTCGCCACCCCGTCGGGGCCGCCGCTGTCGACCACGTGGAGCATCGCGGTGTCCGCCCCGTCGAGGCGGATGAGCGCCCAGGCGAACGGACGGTCGAGCGGGTGCTTGGGCAGGGGGTGGGCCACGAACGCCCACGACTCGACGACACCGCCCGGGCCGACCTCGACGAGCTCGCCGGTGTCCTCGCCGGTCGTGGGGTCGTACTCGGTGGGCGGGACGACGACCGTGCCGCCCGTGCCGAGGACACCGAGGAGCTTCCCGTCGCGCAGCCCGGTCAGGAACGCTCCGATGACCGGCCCGACGGAGCGCGAGTAGGGATATTCGAGCCGGTGACTGGCGTGGAGCACGTCGCTCTCGGGCACCCTGACCTCCCCCTGGCACGTCGACGGCGGTGGACGAAAAGTAGAACACATTTCACTTTTGGCCGCCAACGTCCCAGTGCTGTCGGGCTACCGTGGCGGACCGTGGTCGCACCCGGGCGCCGGCGCCCCAACATCCTGCTCGTCGTGTCCGATCAGGAGCGGCAGCGGTCGTGGCTGCCGCCGGGGTTCGCGCTGCCGTGGCGGGACAGGCTCCGCGCCGAGGGCCTCGAGTTCACCCGCTACTTCACCCACTCGTCGCCCTGCTCGCCGAGCCGGGCCACCCTCTTCACCGGGCGCTACCTCGAGGGGCACGGTGTGCGGGACAACGTGATCATGCCCGAGCACCACGAGCTCCCGACGTCGACCCCGACCCTCGGCTCGCTGCTCGAGGGCGCGGGCTACCGCTCCTCCTACATCGGCAAGTGGCACCTCTCCCACTCCCCGACCCCCGCCATGGAGGCGTACGGTTTCGCCGACTGGGACGGCAACGACCGCCACTTCATGGGATGGGCGGGGACCGGCGTCCACTTCGACCCGATCATCGCGGGCAACGCCGCGCACTGGCTCGAGACCAATGCGACGGGCAGGGACGAACGGCCGTGGTTCCTCACCGTTGCCCTGGTGAACCCGCACGACGTGATGTGGTTCCCGGTCGACCAGCCCGGCTATGCGGAGCGTCACCCCGACGACGTGGCGGCGATCCGACAGGTGCTCGAGTCCGCCGCCTGGAAGGACGACGACCCGCTCCCCGTCTACCGCGAGCCCTATCCCGAGGTGGTCGATGACCTCCCGGACAACTTCGACGACGATCTGCACACCAAGCCCGAGGCCCACCGGCAGTGGCGATGGGACCAGCAGCACGGGCTCTGGGGGTACATCGACCCGGCCGACACGCACGCCTGGCGACGCCACCTCGACTACTACGTCCACCTCCACCGGCTCGCCGACGAGAGCCTCGGCACGGTCCTCGGCGCGCTCGAGGGCGCGGGGGCCTGGGACGACACGGTCGTGCTCTTCACCTCGGACCACGGCGACATGTGCGGGTCCCACGGGCTCCGTTCGAAGGGGCCGTTCGTCTACGACGAGATCATGCGCGTGCCGCTGTACGCGAAGGTCCCCGGGGTCACGACGCCGGGGACGACGACCGCGGCGCTCGGGTCCCACGTCGACCTCGCCGCCACGATCTGCGCGCTCGCCGGGCTCGACGCCGGCGGGTTCGGCCGGACGGTGCAGGGGGTCGACCTCTCCCCCGTCCTCGTCGACCCTGCGGCGTCGGTGCGGGACCACATCCTCTTCGCGCAGGACTCGGCACAGACCGAGGGTCTCAACAAGGTCCGGTACGCGCTCCGCGGCTTCTTCGACGGCTCCACCAAGTACGCGCGCTACTACGGGGTCGGCGGCGGCATGCCCTCCACGGGGCTGTGGGGGAAGTCAGCGGGCGCCAAGCTCTTCGACGTCGACTGCGCCTTCGACGACAACGACCACGAGTGGTACGACCACGGTGCCGACCCGCACGAGCTCGAGAACCTGGCCAACGACCGTTCGCGGCGCAGCGAGGTGCGCGACCTCTACGAGCGGCTGCGGGGGTACGAGGAGGAGTCCTTCGTCGCCTTCGGGTGACGGTCAGAGGGCACCATAGAGGGCGTCAATGAGCGCCCGGTTCCGCGAGGACTGCCACCGCGGGATCACGTGGTTCATCACGTAGCCGAAGGCGATGCCCGAGTGCGGATCGGCGAAGCCCACCGCGCCGCCGGTCCCGAAGTGGCCGAAGCTGCCCGGGTGGGGACCGAAGGGACGGCGCGGGACGGTCGGCTTGAACCCGAGCCCGAAGGTGACCTCCTCGCCGAGGACCGGGCAGTAGCCGACCGACTGGGGTGCGGTGGCCTCGGCGAGGAGCGCAGGTGAGAGGAGGCGTCCGGGCTCGAGCAGCGCTGCGTAGAAGCGCGCGACGCCGCCCGCCGACGCGTGCAGGTTGGTCGAGGGCACCTCCGCGCTGCGCCAGGCCGCGGTGTTCACCACACCGAGCGACGAGTACCCGGGCGGGTTCACGTAGCTCTGCATGACCATGCGCTCGTCGCCCTCGAGCGCCTCGAGGTCGAACATTCCACCCGGGTCCGATCCCGCCCAGACCACGTCCGCGCACCGCGGCTGCTCGGTCGCCGGCACGCCGTAGTAGAGGTCGGCGCCGAGGGGCCCGGCGAGCGCCCGCAGCCGGGCGCCACAGCCCTCCCCGCCGACCCGGCGCACGATCTCGCCGATCAGGTGGCCGTAAGTGTTGGTGTGATAGGCGTGGCGCGTTCCCGGCTCCCACCACGGCGCACTCGCGGCGAGGGCCGCCGCCATGCGGTCCCACTGCCACAGGTCGTCGTTCGTGAGCGGCTCGCGGATCGCGGGCACTCCGGCCCGGTGGCAGAGTGCGTGCCGGACGGTGGCGGCCTCCTTGCCCGCCGAACCGAACGCCGGCCAGACCGAGGCGACCGGGTCGTCGAGGCCGATCCGTCCCGCGTCCACCAGCTGCAGCGCGAGCAGTGCGACCACCGGTTTGCCGACCGAGTACGCGTTGACCAGGGTGTCCGACCGCCACGGCCGGGTGCGCGCCTCGTCCGCCCAGCCGCCGGCGAGGTCGACCGCGACCCGGCCCCGCACGAGCACGCAGAGCGCGGCGCCGACCTCCCCGCGCTCGGTGAAGTTCTCGACGAACGCCTCGCGCACCGCCTCGAGGCCGGGGGCGACCACGCCGCTGACCGGAGGTTTCGCCGCGGACCGCTCCGTCGCGGTCACCGTGGATCGGCGATCGTCCGGGCGAGGTGCCCGGTCAGGCCGCGGCACGCCGACTCGACGAGGTCGAGACAGCGCTCGAACTCGGCGTCGTCGCCGTAGTACGGATCGGGGACGTCCACCGCGCCGCCTGCCGCGGGGTCGTAGGTGCGCAGGAGGACCAGACGGTCCTCGAACCGGTCGTCGCCGAACGCGCTCCGGGCGAGCCCGGCGAGCGTCTCGCGGTGGCCGCGGTCGAGGCAGACGACGAGATCCGCGGTCTCGAACCAGGACCGGTCGAAGGCGCGGGCGACGTGCCCGTGGTCTGCATAGCCGCGCCGCACGAGCGCGGCGAGCGCCCGCTCGTCCATCGGCTCGCCGGTGTGCCACCCGCTCGTCCCCGCGCTCGAGACCTCGAGGCGGTCGGCGAGGCGCATGCCGTCGCCGACCGCGGCGACGCCCGCAAGGTGGCGGAGGACGACGTCGGCCATCGGCGAGCGGCAGATATTGCCGGTGCAGACGAAGACGACCCCGAAGAGCCCGTCGTCCCGCAGCTTGGAGGGTGCGACATCGGTCCGCTGGTCGGGGATCGCCACCGGACCATTGTGCACCTGCGCCGGCGACGGCCCGCCGCGTCGGCGGTACGCTGCCCGCCGGCGCGAGGTCCGTGTGCCCCGCCGCGAGGGAGGACGTCATGGGCGACGAGCAGCCGGCAGGTCCAGGTCCGGGGCAGATGGGCCACGGGGTCAAGCAGCGTGACGTCGTGAAGATGAGCGCGGAGGAGGTCGACGCGTTCCTGCACGAGCGGCGGCCGATGACCATGTGCACGATCAACCACGACGGCTCGATCCACGCAGTCGCGATGTGGTACGGGTTCGTCGACGGCACGATCGCGATCGAGACGAAGGCCAAGGCGCAGAAGGCGGTCAACCTCACCCGTGACCCGAGGGTGACCTGCATGTTCGAGGACGGCGACTACTACGAGGAGCTGCGCGGGGTGGAGCTCGTGGGCACCGCGGAGATCGTCACCGATCCCGACAGGATGTGGGAGCTCGGCGTCAACCTCTTCGAGCGGTACTACGGCGCCTACACCGAGGAGCTCCGGCCCATGGTCGAGACCATGCTCCACAAGCGCATCGTCGCGAAGGTCAACGTGGAGCGAACGGTCTCGTGGGACCACCGGAAGCTCGGCCTCCCGTCCACCCGGCCGTCGTGAGACCGTGGCGCGGGTCGACCGTCCACGCGGCGTGGCGCGGGGCACACCGGTACTGCTAGCACTGTCGGCGAGCGGCGCCGCACCCGGCGCCGTCTCCCGCACCGACAACCGACGAGGGGGAGCCGCACCGTGATTCTCGACCGCTTCCGCATGGACGACAGGGTCGCAATCGTGACCGGCGCCGGACGCGGCATCGGGGCGGCCTCGGCCGTCGCCCTCGCCGAGGCCGGGGCCGACGTCGTGATCTCCGCCCGCACGGCCGAACAGCTCGACGACGTGTCGGCCCGCATCACGGCGGTCGGCCGGCGCGCGGTCACGGTCCCCGCCGACCTGAGCGACCTCGAGGCGGTCGCGGGCCTCGTGGACCGGACCCGGGAGGCGTTCGGGCGGCTCGACCTCGTGGTCAACAACGTGGGCGGCGCGATGCCACGGCCCTTCCTCGACACCTCGCCCGGCCGCATCGAGCAGGCCTTCCACTTCAACGTCTCGACCGCACACGCCCTGCTCCGCCCCGCGGTGCCCCTCATGCTCGAGGGCGACGGCGGCTCGGTGGTCAACATCTCCTCGGCCATGGGGCGCCTCGCCGGGCGTGGGTACCTCGCCTACGGGACGGCCAAGGGCGCACTCGCCCACTACACGCGCCTCGCCGCAGCGGACCTCTCCCCGCGGATCCGGGTCAACGCCATCGCGGTCGGTTCGGTCGCCACCTCCGCGCTCGACATCGTGATGCAGACCGAGGAGCTCAAGGAGGCTCTCGAGTCCGGCACGCCGCTCGGGCGCATCGGCGACCCCGAGGACATCGCCGCAGCCGTCATCTACCTGGCGTCGGCCGCGGGCTCGTACCTCACGGGCAAGGTCCTCGAGGTGGACGGCGGCATCGAGACCCCCAACCTCGACATGGGCCTTCCGGACCTGTGACGGCACACCGGACGCCGCCGCCCCGACCCTGACCCCTCCGAACCCGAGGAGCACGCCATGACCGCGCACCACCGAGTCGCCGCTTGGAGCACCGGAAACGTCGGGCGCCACGTGCTGGCCGGCATCGACGCACGCCCCGACCTCGATCTCGTCGGGCTCTGGGTCTCGAACCCCGCGAAGGTGGGCAGGGACGCCGGTGAGCTGGCCGGGCTCGGCAGGACCCTCGGCGTGACGGCGACCGGCGACGTGGACGCCCTCCTCGCGACGAAGCCCGACGTCGTCGTGCACACCGCGATGGCCGACGACCGGCTCATCGACGCGCTCCGCGACATCGAGCGGCTCCTGCGGGCCGGGGTCAACGTGATCTCGAGCGGCCCGGTCTTCCTCCAGTACCCCTACGGGGTGGTCGCGGACTCGATGATCGAGCCCGTGCAGGCCGCGGCCCTCGAAGGCGGCGTCTCGCTCTTCGTCAACGGCGTCGACCCGGGCTTCGCCAACGACGCACTGCCGCTCGTCCTGAGCGGGGTCTGCGAGCGCATCGACGAGGTGCGCGTCGCCGAGATCCTCAACTACAACACCTACAACCAGGCCATGGTGCTCTTCGACATCATGGGCTTCGGCCGTCCGCTCGACGAGGTGCCGATGATCCTGCAGCCCGGCGTCCTCACGATGGCCTGGGGCAGCGTGGTCCGGCAGCTCGCCGCGGGCCTCGACGTCGAGCTCGACGGGGTCGAGGAGTGGTACGAGCGACTGCCGGCCACCGAGACCTTCGAGGTCGACGCCGGGACCATCGAGCAGGGCACGGCCGCCGCGCTCCACTTCGAGGTGCGCGGGATCCGCGACGGGCGGGCGGTCATCGTGCTCGAGCACGTCACGCGCCTGCACGACGACCTCGCGCCGGACTGGCCCCAGCCGGCCGGCCACGGGTGCTACCGCGTGCAGCTCACCGGCGAGCCCAACTACACCCTCGACCTCCAGCTGCTCGGCAGCGACGGCGACCACAACACCGCCGGACTGAAGGCGACCGCCATGCGGCTGGTCAACGCCGTCCCCGCCGTGATCGGGGCCCCGCCCGGCCTGCTCACCGCGCTCGACCTCCCACCGGTCACCGGCCGTGGCCTCGTCTCCTGACGGGCCGGCGACGCCGGGGCCCGGGCACGGGGGACGCGACAGCCACCCCGGCTGACCGCGCCGCTGCGATCGGGCTGAGCGGACCGAGACGGTAGGGTCCGATCCCGATGGATGTGCAGTGGGGTGGCCGACCGTGGCGATGACCGGCCACGGCATGGGCATGGGCGGCGCGGGCGGGCAGTTCGCCGGCGTGATGCGGTCGATGCGCCGCGACGACTCGGTGACCAGCCAGAAGGTCACCAAGGGCACCGCTCGGCGGATGCTCTCCTTCGCCCGGCCCTACCGCCGTATCCTCGCAGGCTTCCTCGGCCTGGTCGTCGTCGACGCCGTCATCGGCGTCGTGAACCCCCTCCTGTTCCGCTCGATCATCGACAAGGGGATCCCCGAGCACGACCGCACGCTCATCGTCGGGCTCGCGCTCGTGGCCGCCGCGCTGGCCGTCGTGGACACCGTGCTGTCGATCGGGATCCGCTGGGTCTCGGCGAAGGTCGGTGAGGGACTCATCTTCGACATGCGCTCGAAGGTCTTCGAGCACATCCAGCGCATGCCGATCGCCTTCTTCACCCGTACCCAGACCGGCGCGCTGATCAGCCGGCTCAACAACGACGTCATCGGCGCGCAGCAGGCTTTCACCGACACCCTCTCGTCGGTCGTCTCCAATCTGATCAGCGTCACGCTCGTGCTGATCGTGATGTTCTTCCTCTCGTGGCAGATCACCGTGATCAGCCTCGTGATCCTGCCGATCTTCGTGGTGCCCGCCAAGCGGGTCGGACGGCGGCTCTCCTCCATCACCAGGGAGTCCTACGGGCTCAACGCACAGATGAACACGACGATGACCGAGCGGTTCAACGTCGCCGGCGCCCTCCTGGTCAAGCTGTTCGGCCGGCCGCACGAGGAGCGAGCCGCCTTCGAGCAGAAGGCTGGCCGCGTCCGCGACATCGGGGTCACCCAGGCGATGTACGCGCGGTTCTTCATCGCCGCGCTCACGCTCACCGCCGCACTGGCGACTGCGGTGGTGTACGGCTGGGGCGGCCTCCAGGTGGTTTCGGGCAACCTGCAGCTCGGAACGGTCGTAGCGCTCGCCGCGTACCTCACGAGGCTCTACGCGCCCCTCACCGCGCTCTCCAACGTGCAGATCGACGTCATGACCGCACTGGTCTCGTTCGATCGCGTCTTCGAGGTGCTCGACCTCCCGCCGATGATCGAGGAGAAGCCCGACGCCGCGGAGATCCCCGTTGGTGCCGCCTCGGTCGAGTTCGATCACGTCGACTTCCGGTACCCGACCGCCGAGGAGGTGTCGCTGGCCTCGCTCGAGTCGGTCGCGGTGCTCGACGCATCCGTCTCCCAACAGGTGCTCTTCGACGTGACGTTCACCGCCGAGCCGGGTCAGCTCGTGGCGCTGGTCGGTCCCTCCGGTGCCGGCAAGACGACCATCAGCCAGCTCATCCCGCGCCTCTACGACGTGCGATCGGGCGCGGTCCGGATCAACGGGCTCGACGTCCGCGATGCGACGTTCACCTCGCTTACCTCGGCCATCGGGGTCGTGACCCAGGACGCGCACCTCTTCCACGAGAGCATCCGCGACAACCTGCTCTACGCGAAGCCCGACGCGACCGAGGCCGAGCTCGCCTCCGCCCTTGCCGGCGCCCAGATCGCGACCATGGTCGCGGCCCTCCCCGACGGCATCGACACGGTGGTGGGCGACCGCGGCTACCGGCTGTCCGGAGGCGAGAAGCAGCGGCTCGCGATCGCCCGGCTGCTGCTCAAGGCGCCTTCCGTGGTGGTGCTGGACGAGGCGACCGCCCACCTCGACTCCGAGTCCGAGGCCGCGGTGCAACAGGCGCTCGCCCTCGCACTACGGGGCCGCACGTCCATCGTCATCGCCCACCGGCTCTCGACGGTGCGAGAGGCCGACACGATCTTGGTCATCGACGAGGGCCGCATCGTCGAGCGCGGCCACCACGAGCAGCTGTTGGCCGCAGGCGGCCTCTACGCGGAGCTCTACCGCATCCAGTTCGAGCGGCAGGAGTCGGACCCCGTCCGCTGAGCGCGCCGGCTCGCCGGACGCGACACGCCGTGCGGTCAGGCCGCCTCGCCGACGCACAACGACGCCTCCCCCTTGACGTGGGAGTCGCCCGGGTCGAGGTCGCGGTCCGATGACCACGCCGCGGCGCGTGCCCGGAGAGCGCGGGCCGCCCATTCGAGTCGGGCGACGACCGTGCCCAGCTCGGACGGGCGATGTTCGGCATCGATGGTCTCGTCGTGCATCGCAGGCTCCTTTCTGGTGAGCGTCCGATCAGGTGGTGGTGAGTGTCGGGTCTGCTGGTGCGGATCCGGTGGTGATGCGGTGGTGCGATCGAGCGGTGCTGCCGCTCGTGACGGCTGTCGGGAGGGAACACAAGAGCCGCTCCCCTGGGAGCGGCTCTTCGGCGGTTGCAGACGATGTCTCCGTCTGGTCAATCCGACGAGAGCGACTCCCGCACAGCCTTGGCGCTCGACGCCAGCGCCTTCTTGCTACAGGCGGTCGACACGCCGGCGATCGATACCGCCATGGACGGCGTCGAGTCCTCGAGCGACTCGGCCTCCTCGGCCACGTGCTCGCTCCCCGATCCGGGCGCGGTGCCCGTGGCTCCCTCGGCGGCGTGCATGGGATTGAGCATAACCGCCGCAGTCGCCCGACCGACGTCACTCGTCGGACGCGCACCCGCGCGGTCCGACGCAGCGTCCGACCGTCCGGTGCGGATCCCGGGACCCGAACGGGCGCTCCGTTACCATCCGTCGCGTGATTCCCGGCGAGCAGGGCGGACCGCCGCCCGGGTGGTACGCAGACCCGTGGGCGATGGCGACCTGGCGCTGGTGGGACGGGTCGTCGTGGACCGCGGACCTCGCGAACCCGCCGGGCGCACCCGGACCGACCTGGCCGGGCGCACCCGGACCGACCTGGCCGCTCGCACCCGGACTGGCGCGCTCGCCGTTCGTCGCCGGTGGGCAATCGTCCGGCTGGGCAGGCGGTCCCGCGCTTCTCTCGGCCCACGAGAGCCTCACCCAGGAGCTCCGCTTCGCACCCTGGGCCCGGAGGGCGTTCGCCGGCTTCGTGGTCGTCTTCGCGCTCCACCTCGCGGCCAACTGGTCCGAGGCCACCTGGTTCCGTCAGCTCTCCCACACCATCCGCGTCGACTTCGACACCGGACGGACGCATCGCGGCCCCACCCTCTCGGGCACGACCCACACGCTGATCTGGCTCTCGTTGCTGCTGGAGGTGGCCGTCTTCGTGTCGGTGCTCCTGTGGCAGTTCCGGGCGGCCCGGACCGCCCGCCTCCTCGGGCTGCCGGCTTCCCTCTCACCCGGTCTCGGCGTGGGCGGGTGGTTCATCCCCGTCGTCAACTTCTGGTTCCCGTACCTCGCCCTCCGCGACTGCCTCCCCCCAGGGGATGAGGGCCGCCGACTCGTCGTGCGGCTGTGGGCCAGCTATGTGACGACGCTGGTCGCGAGCTGGGCGACACTCATCTCGTTCGTGGTGTGGCCGGGCGGGAGCTGGCTGTTCGCGGCGGTCGAGCTCGTTGCCGCGGCGAGCATCGGATGGCACGGTGTCGCCGCGTCCCGCCGGATCGGCGAGGTCCACGGCGAGCTGCTCGGCGGCGGCCGGCCGGAGCTCGCCATCGCCTGAGGATCCCGCGCAGCCCGACCGTCAGGGCGCGGCCCGATCGTTCAGGCGTGGGCCAGGCGCCGCAGCTGCGTGGAGAGCACGATCTCGAGCAGGCCGTAGATGATCAGCCAGATCCCCATGATGATCGCGAGCGCGCCGAGGGTGAGATTGGGGATCACGAGGGTCACGATGCCCGCGGCGAACGCCAGCCCGCCCATCGCGAGCCGCCAGCCGCGGGCCGGGAGGCCCCGGTCGCCGTAGGCGTGGAAGAACTCGACGATGCCGCCGACCACCCAGAAGAGCCCGAGCAGGAACGCGAGCGTGGTCACGGTTTGGTCGGTCCGGCGGAGGAAGAGGATGCCGATGATGACGCAGAGCAGGCCGAGGAAGGCCATGAGCCATCGGGTCCCACCGGTCTCCTCGTCGTCCGCGATGGCCATCACGATCCGGAACAGACCGGCCACGAAGAGCCAGATCCCGATCACGATCGCGACGAAGTACACCGTGTCCTTCGGGCGCGCGACGACCAGGATGCCGATGATCAGCGTCACGATGCCGAAGAACAGCACCCATCCCCACGACCGTCCGATGAGGCGGAGGACGTCGCCCTCCTCCTGCGCCAGTCCCTGGGACGTTCCCCCCTGCTCCGCCATGGTTCCCTCCCTGCGGTACGTGCAGGCGGTACGAAGCCGCCCGCGGTCAACCGCAGAGCTTAGGACTGCGCCATTCGCGGGACGCGGACCGCCCGCCGGCCCCCACGGTGGGATCGTCCGTCCGTGCGCGGCCCACCGCGCGGAGGTCAGCCGACCTTGCGGAGCGTATCGAGGTCAGCCGACCTTGCGGAGCGTGTCGAGGTCAGCCGACCTTGTGGAGCGTGTTGTGGTCGGTGTGCGAGAACGGCTGGTCGAACTCCTTCATGCGGAGCATGGTCGTCTCGTCGTAGGACCAGGTGCCGTCCCCGACGGTGATGGTCACCTCGTAGCTCAGCGTGCTCGCGTTCTTCGCGAGGTAGGAGTTCTCGCCGATCGTGTAGAGGCTCTCCCCCTGCGCAGCCTTGAGCGTGAACGACCCGGCACCCGCCGAGGCGTTGCCGCCCGCGAGGACGGTGATCCCGCGGGGCACGACGAAGCCGCGCACGACCTCGCCGGTCGCTGCGTCCCAGAGCCAGTAGCCGACCTCGGTGTGGAAGGGGTTCTCCTCGTCACCCCGCCACATCGCCGACCTGTAGTCGAGTCCGTAGAGGTGCTGGTCCCCGTTGTCCACCGGCCCGAAGGGCTTGAGCGTGCACTTCTCGAGGTAGGGCGTCCCGAGCACCTCACCCTTGGCGTGCGAATAGGCGGTGTCGAGGCCGCCCTCACCTTCCCACTCCCCGGCCAACGGCCCGAGCGGGCCCCATTCATCACTCATGGCTTCTTCCGATCTTCCGACGTCCCGATGTGGCGTCAGCCTATTGCGTACGGCGCGGGCGTGTGCCCGCTGCGGTGGTGACCGCGACCGGCTCACCGGCATCGGGGACGAGGACGACCTCGACCGACCCGGCGACGGTCTGGCGATCGTCTGCGCCGACGTCGTGGATGCCGACGCGCACGACGGCCCGGTCTGCGCTGACCCCGAGCACCTCGCAGCGGGCCTCGACCGGGCCCACACGTGCGGGCCTCAGATAGTGGAGGACTGCACCGGCGGCCGCAGCCCGCCGCCCGGAGGAGCGCATGCCGCCTCCACCGAGGACGTCGACCGCCCGGCAGGCGGCGACGTCCGCCAGCATCGCGACCGCGCCGCCGTGGAGGATGCCCCAGGGGTTCCGGAGCCGCTCGACGAGCTCGAGCCGGGAGACCGGCCCGGTACCCGGCTCGATGCAGAAGAACTCCTCCGGTCCCGGAGCTGCCGGGTCCAGCGGTGGCATCGGAGAGCGGAACGGCCGCTCGAACTCGAGGACGAGATCGCCGGGGTCGAGCACCGCGCAGCCCATCGTCGCCACCGCGACGGGTGCGTCGCCGTCGCCCTCGTCGACGATCTCGAGACCGGCCACCGCCGCCGTCCTGCCCCGCCGCAGGAGCCGGCCGCGCAGCCGGAGCGGTCCCCGGTGGTCGAGGCGGGTGACCGTGGCCATGATCGACGTCGTGACGATCCAGTCGGGCTGGACGGCGAGCCCACAGAGAAAGCCACCGAGGGAGTCGATCGCCGTGAGGAGTCCCCCGGCGCGCAGGCCCCCGCCGGCACCGCGCTGGTGGTCGTCGACCGGGGCGCGGCCGCCGAAGTCGGACGGCGTCTCCGCCCCGTCGGGCGGAAGGATCTCCCAGCGCTCGAGGCGGAAGTACCCGCCGACGTGGCCGCCGCGTTCTGAGCCGGTCGCCTCGGCGCCCCCGCTCACCGCGGGACCACCGTGCCGCCGACGTTGACGACGGTGGTGGGCCGCCCGTCCGCGCCGGCGTCGGCGAGCTCGACGACCGCGTGGCGCCGTCCCCCGTCGTGCGTGTTCGAGCGGAGCACCCGCGGCGTCGCGACGATCGGCCCGGCCCGGCCGAGTGCCAGGTAGCCGACCTGGAGGTCGGTGACCACGCCGAGTCCGCCCGGCTCATCGAAGGCTCGAGCCGCTGCGACGTCGGCAAGGAGTGCCATCACCCCGCCCTGCACCGCGCCGAAGGAGTTGTGGAGGTACTCGTGCACGTCGACCGTGGCCCTCCCCGTCGTGTCCACCTCGATCCCGAGCGCCTCGGTGACGGGACGATCGAGCCCCGCGCCGGTGAAGCTCCAACCTGCAGGGAGGTCGGGCAGGTCCCCGACGGTCGTGGTGCGGGCCGCGGCGGGGAGCACGGCGAAGGTCATCGTCGCCCATGCCGCGATCGACCCGTCCCCGACGGGTCCGGCGGGCTCTGCGTCCGGGCCGGCGACGTTGCGCACCATCGCCTCGATGACGAGCGTCGTCCGGCCGCGGCGCAGCACGGTGGCCCGTGCCTCGAGCACCGGACCCGTCGCCGGGGCGACGATCTGCAGTGCAAGATCGGCTGTCGCCATCCAGTCGGGCAGCACCGCGCGGACGGCGACCGCACCACCGACGACGTCGACCATGGTCGCGAGCACGCCGGCCCGGACCGCCCCGTCCGCGCCGGCGAGATGGGGGGTCGCCTGCATCCGGAGGGTCGCCTCGCTCAACGAGGTGACCACCGTTTCGAGACCGAGGTCGCCGAGGATGTGACTGGCGGGCGGGTACCCGCTGATCGCCACTCAGCGTTCCTGTTCGGTGGGCCGGATCAGTACCTCGTTGAGCACGACGTGACGGGGTCGGGTGACGGCGAACACGACCGCTTCGCCGATGTCCTCGGAACGCATCATCTCCATCGAGCCGAAGGTGGAGCTCATCGTCTCGATGATCTCGGGCCGGTTGTGGGTCGCGAGCTCGGTGAGCACGGCGCCCGGCTCCACGATCGTGACGCGCACGTGGCGCGTGGTGACCTCCTGGCGGAGGGCTTCGGAGAAGGCGACGACCCCGAACTTGGTCGCGCTGTAGACGCCGTTGCCGACCCGGGCGATGCGACCGGCGACCGAGCTCACGTTCACCACGTCCGCGACCCGCCGCGGCCCGTCGTCCGCAGCGCGCAACAGGTGCGGGAGGGCCGCGTGCGTGCAGTAGAGGAGGCCGAGGAGATTGAGCTCGACCATCCGGCGCCACTCCTCCACCGGTGCGTCGACGATCGGTCCGAGGAGCATCACGCCCGCGTTGTTGACGAGGACGTCGAGGCGCCCGAACCGGTCGACCGTGCGCTCGACCGCGGCGCGCGCGGAGGCCTCGTCGGTCACGTCGGCCTCGACGACGAGTGCCGTTCCGTTGCCGCCCAGCCGACCGGCGAGCTGCTCGAGCCGGTCACGCCGCCGGGCGGCCACCGCGACTCGCGCGCCCTGTGCGGCGAGCGCAGCCGCGGTCGCCTCGCCGATGCCGCTCGAGGCGCCGGTCACCAGCGCCACCGTGCCGTCGAGCGGCCGTTCCGCGTCGTTCATGGTGTTCCTCCCGTCCTCGTGTCCGGAGCATCCGCGCGACACGGCGCGGCGCCGGGCTGCCGTTCGGGCGTCACGTGCCGGCGGGCTCGAAGCGGCTCGAGAACGAGACGAGCTCGCCGGTCCGCAGGTTCCGCCGCTCCTCGTAGATGCGCTCGTAGCCCGTGTGCTCGATCCGCCACCGGCCGTCGTCGAGCACGTAGCGGTCGTCGTAGAGCGCGGTGCCGCCGAGGACGAGCTCGGCGGCGGGCACGATGACCCGGTCCTCGAGGTACCAGGTGCCCTGCGCCCGGTCGCCCCCGACGTCGATCTCGGGGTGGTGGCCGTTGTGGAAGGTCACGATCCCGGGATCGCCGAGCGAGCCGGTGAGGAAGTCGACGATCTCCCGCCGGCCCTGCTGGCGGAGGGTGCCGGACTCGTAGGCGGTCGTCGCGTCCTCGACGAAGAGCTCGCCCAGCTCCTCGAACCGCTTGAGGTCGAGCAGGCGGAAGTAGGCGTACTTGAGGCGCCGGATGGCCTCGGTGGGATCGTCGGGCACGGTCATCGGAGTCGGTCCACGCGTGGTCGCCCGCCGCGTCCGGGCGGGATCGCCAAGCAGTGTACCGACGTGGGTCGACAGGTCGCCGACCGGCTCACCCGACCCGGTCCGGTCCGTCTCGCCCGGACCGGGACGCTTGGGGGCGGCGGCTGCTAGGCAGCTGCCGTGCCCCGGGCCTTCGAACGGCTCGACTTGTTCCGCCGCCGTCCGCGCTGCCCGAGCGAGCTGTCGTAGGGACGCTGGATCGCCGCCTCGCTCTCGTGGAGCGCGCACCAGCTGGTGCTGTTGTAGCGGGAGAGCCGGACCTGGCAGTGCGGCTCGACACAGATCCGGTCCGTGCCGTACACGGGCGGCGGCGACGAGCCCGAGATCCCGTCGGCCAGCAACGATCCGTCCTCTACCGCTCGACGCTCCACCATGGTGCCCCTTCCGATCCGTGGTTTCGTCCTGCGTTCACCGAATTCTTCGGCACGGATGGCGGAGAACTTGACCGGGGACCGTTCCTGCAGGTGGTCCCCGGAGTCCTGCCGCGATGGCGGTACGTCCCGGCTCCGGTCCCCCCGCCAGCCGTGCTTGGTAACGTCCGGCCGTGCCGTCCACCGAGCGATCCGGGCGCGGCGGCGGAACCGTCGTCCGGGACGCCCCCTGGTGGCAGCGGGCGGTCTTCTACCAGATCTACCCACGCTCGTTCGCCGACACCGACGGTGACGGGGTCGGCGACCTCGCCGGCGTCCGCTCCCACCTCGACGACCTCGCCTGGCTCGGCGTCGACGCGCTCTGGCTCTCGCCGTTCTTCCCCTCGCCGATGGTCGACTTCGGCTACGACGTGAGCGACTACTGCGACGTCGACCCCGTCTTCGGCACCCTCGAGGAGTTCGACCACCTCGTCGCGGACGCCCACACGCGTGGCATGCGGATCGTGATCGACTGGGTGCCCAACCACACCTCCGACCGCCACCCGTGGTTCGCGGAGTCGAGCTCGGGTCGGGGGAGCCCCCGGCGCGACTGGTACGTCTGGCGCGACCCCGCTCGCGGTGGGGGCCCTCCCAACAACTGGGTCGCGGCCTTCGACCTCTCGAGCCCGGCCTGGACGTTCGACCCGCCGTCGGGCCAGTGGTACCTGCACCTCTTCGACCCGGCCCAGCCCGATCTCAACTGGGACGAGCCGGCCGTCGAGTCGGCCATGCACGACGTGCTGCGCTTCTGGCTCGACCGGGGTGTGGACGGCTTCCGGGCGGACGTCGTCCACTGCATCGGCAAGGATCCGGCGCTGCCCGACGAGCCCGAGGGCTCCGTGGGCGTCCCGCACTGCGCGGTCAACGACGTGCCGGCGACCCACGACCGCCTCCGGGCCATCCGCGCCCTGCTCGACGGGTATCCGGGACAACGGGTCATGGTGGGTGAGGTCTTCCTCCTCTCGACCGAGGCCGTGGCCGCCTACTACGGGCACGGCGACGAGCTGCACCTCTCCTTCAACTTCCCGCCGCTCTTCGCCGCGTGGCGCCCGGACCGGTGGCGAGCCTGCATCGAGGAGACCGCCCGCGCGCTCGAGCCGCGCACGGCGTGGCCGACCTGGGTGCTCTCGAACCACGACAACCCACGCCACCGCACCCGCTACGACGTCGGCGCCGAGCTCGCCGGTGAGGACGCGGCCGTGCGCACGAGTCGGAGCGAGGCAAGAGCGCGGGCCGCTGCCGTCCTGCTCCTCACCCTGCGCGGGACGCCCTTCCTGTACCAGGGCGAGGAGCTCGGGCTCCTCGACGCGGCGATCCCCGCGTCGCGCGCGGTCGACCCGGGTGGACGGGACGGTTGCCGCGCTCCCCTCCCCTGGGACGCGTCCCCCGGGCACGGGTGGCCGGTGACCGGCGGCGGCGAGCCGTGGCTCCCCTTCGCGCCGGAGGCCGGTCCGCGGAGCCGGGCAGAGCTGCGGCGCGATCCCGGCTCGATCCTCCACCTCTACCGACGACTGCTTGCACTCCGGCGAGCGACTCCTGCGCTCGCGCTCGGCGATCTCGAGCTCCTCGATCTCGCAGACGGGCTGCTCGGCTACCGGCGGACCTTCGGCGCCGACACGTGCACGGTTGCGATCAACTTCACCGGCGAGCCCCGGGAGATCCCTTCCGACCTGCTCGGCGCGACCGGCGGCGGGTGGCGGGTGGCTGTCTCGACCGACCCCGAGCAGGAGGGCGAGCGCTTCGACGGGATGCTCGGCCCCGACGGTGCCGCTGTGCTGCGGCAGCGCTGAGGCCGCCGCACCGTCACCCGCTCAGTACCAGATCTCCTGCCAGTGATCCGATCCGTCGGCATCGCCGAGCGACATGGTGTGGCCGCCGTCGTGCCCGCTCCGCCGCACGCAGCAGACGAGGGTGCCGATCCACGGGCCTCGGTCGATGCAGTGCACCGCGCCGCACCGGTGCCACTGCGGCTGGGCGGGGAGGTCCAGATCGTCGAGTTCGAAGGCGAGGTCGTCCTCTGTCCAGGTCCCCAGTCTCCGTACGTGAATCGGATCGATCGACACGATGTGCACCTGCCCCTGTGTTGCCACTGCCTGTCTTCATGATCGGAATCGGCGTCCCCGACCTGTAGTGGAATTGTCGCCCGCCGGGGCCTGCCGGCACCGGGTACCAGGTGCTACGTGCATGCCGCACGCGCATCGGCAGCGGTGTTCGATCGTTCATCATCAGGCCTGGGGACGGCGCGCACGAGCAGCTCGTCGCGGCATCGCGTACGTCGAATTGCGCCGACGGGATGTTCAGAATTCGGACACGGCCGAAGTAGGCTGCGGGCATGAACGGTGAGTCGACGACGGGGATCGAGGACATCGTCCGGCGGAACGTGGCGGCGCTGCGTTCGAAGGCCAACCTCACCCAGCAGGGACTGGCCGACGAGATGCTGCTGCGGGGCGTCGCCTGGACCCGCGAGACGGTCGCACAGGTCGAGACGACCAACCGACGGCTCGGTTTCACCGAGGCGATCGCCGTCGCGGCGAGCCTCGACGTGCCGCTGGCCCGGCTCGCGGCCACCGGCGCGGCGACGGTGGCCGTCGGGGAGAGCGAGTGGACGGCGGCCTACCTCGGCGCCGCGATGGCCGGGACCTCGGGTGACATGTTCCCACCCGAGACCTATGCGTCGAGGCCCCCACGCACGGCGCTCGAGGGCGCGGCCTCCGAGCGCATCCGTGTCCGCGAGGAGAGCGGCCCGCCGCCGGTGCGCGACGAGCGGCCGCCCGTGCGGCACCGCCCCGCGTCGCGGGACCTCGGTGCGGACGCCGGGCCCGAGCCGGCCGCAGTCGGTCGGGGGAGCGAGCGGGTGCGCGTGGCGCCGCAGCAGCGGACGGCCGAGCGCATCGAGCGCCGACTCCGGCTGCGGGTGACTGCGACCGACGTCGACGACACCGCCCAGCGGCTCTGGTCGAGGAGCCTCGAGAGCGAGCGCGAGCGGCGGGTGACCGACCGTCTGGCTAGTGCGGGCGGCTCGCTCAAGACGATCCGCGGTCACGTTTCGCGGGACCTCGACCGCGAGCTCGCCCACGAGATGAGCCGGCACGCGTCGCCGTCGCGGTCGCTCTCGCCGACTGGCCCGGTCCGGTTCGGACCGTCGGACGCCGACGAAGCCGCATGGGAGGCCACCCGGCTCAACATCGTCCTCGCCAACAAGGGCTACTCGGACAGCGATGTGACGCGGTGGTGGAACTTCACCCGCCACCGCGAGCTCGAGAACCGGACCATCGCCGAGGCCTGGCGAGCCAGGCAGTACTCCGAGGTCAGTCGGCTCGTGCAGTCGCTGCCGGACAAGCACGCCACGAGCGAGGACTTCTCCTTCGACCAGTAGCCCGGCCGGCTCCGCGGCGACTGCCGGCAGGATGCCCGCGACCTCGATACGGAGGATCGTCGCCGCTCACGGCCGCCCGCCGGGCACCGGGATGCCCAGATGCCACCGCAGTACGATCGACGGCGCGAGGAGCCGCCCGGGAGCTCCCGCGCGACCGGCAGGGAAGGCAGCAGCTTGGACGAGAGCCCGGTCCGACGCCCGGACCCCACCCAGCGACCCGCCCCGGGTGGCGACCCCGACACGGTGCTCTCGCCGGGTGGTCGCCTGCGCGCCCTCGACGGGATCCGGGCGTTCGCGGTGCTCGCCGTCGTCCTCTACCACTACGGCATCTCGTGGTTCGGGGGAGGCCTGCTCGGGGTGGACGTCTTCTTCGTGCTCTCCGGCTACCTCATCACCTCGCTGCTCTGTCGCGAGCTCGGACGCAGCGGCACGGTGCGACTCGGCCGCTTCTGGGCGCAGCGCGCCCGCCGGCTCCTGCCCGCCCTCTTCGTCCTGCTGCTCGGCGTCGCCGCCTACGCGCGTGCATTCTCCGCCTCGGTCGACGTCGCCGCGATACGGGCCGACGCGATCGCCACGCTCGCCTACGTGTCCAACTGGCACTTCATCCTCTCCGACCAGGGGTACTTCGCCCTCACCTCGGCGCCTTCCCCTCTGCTCCACACGTGGTCGTTGGCGGTCGAGGAGCAGTACTACCTGCTCTGGCCCCTCGTCGCGCTCGTCGTGGTCCGTCGGTTCGGCGTCGCCGCGCTCGCCGTCGTCGCGGGCGCCGGCGCGGTCGCCTCGGCGGTCGCGACCGCTGCGATGGCGGGCGCGGGCATCTCGATCGACCGGCTCTACTACGGGACCGACACCCGGGCACAGGCGCTCCTCGTCGGCTCGTTCCTCGGCGCGGTCGGCGCGCTCGTCGGGTCGGGAAGCGGCGTCCTCCCCGCGCGGCTGACGGCCGGTGCCACGGCGCGCCGGCTCTGGTCGGGACTGGGGCTCGCCGCAGCGGCGTTCCTCGTGCTCGCCTGGCACCGCCTCGACGGCACCGACGGCTTCCTCTATCGCGGGGGTTTCCTGCTGGTCGCCGTGGCCGCCGGTTGCGTGATCGTGTGCTGCACCTCCCTGCCGCACTCGCTGCTCGCGCGGTGCTGCTCGATCGGGGTGCTCGTCTTCATCGGCCGGATCTCGTACGGCGTCTACCTCTACCACTGGCCCCTCTATCTGGTCATCGACCACGCGCACACCGGGCTGAGCGGCGCTCCTCTGCTCGTCGTCCGACTCGCGGCGACCTTCGCCGTCGCGACCGCTTCGTTCGTCCTACTCGAGGAGCCGATCCGCACGGGACGGTGGCTGCGTGGCCGGAACGGCGCCATCGGGTTCGGCGCGACCGCCACCCTCGTCGCGTCCGCCGTGGTCGCGGCGACGATCGTGCCGGCGACCACAGTCGGGGCCGTGCAGTCCGGGGCAACCGGCACGACCACGATCCGGGGCGCCGCGGCGAGCGCGCTTCCCCTCACCGACCCGGTCCACTTCCTGCTCATCGGAGACTCGGTCGCGCTGACCTTGGGGAACGGGCTCGAGATCGGCGCGACACGCCGCTACGGCGTCGATCTGGTCGACCAGGGCGCGCTCGGCTGCGACCTCGACACCGTGCCGGTCATCCTGAGCGGCGCGGAAGGTCCGGCCACTCCGGGTTGCACCGACTGGCGGTCGGTCTGGCGTGCCGAGATCACCGCCGACCGGCCCGACGTCGTCGGGCTGCTGATCGGCCGCTGGGAGGTGAGCGACCACCTCGAGGGCGGGAGCTGGGTCCACGTCGGTGAGCCCGGTTGGGACGCCCACCTCCGTGCCGAGCTCGGCGAGGCGATCGACCTCCTCTCCAGTCGCGGCGCGAAGGTCGCGATCTTCACGATGCCGTTCGTCGATCCGTCAGGTCGAGGCGCCCGACGGCTCACCCTTCAGCGAGAACGACCCGGCCCGGATCGCCGCGTTCAATACGCTCCTCCGCACGGTCGTCGACGCGAAGCGGTCCGTGGCCACCCTCATCGACCTCAACCGCCTCCTCGACCCCGCCGGCCACTTCCAGCCCTCGATCTCGGGGACGGTGGTGCGCTGGTCCGACGGCATCCACGTGACGGTCGCGGGCGGTCAGCTGGTGCAGCCGTCCGTCCTCCCCACGATCGCCCAGCTCGGGCTCGAGGCCCGTGCGGCACGCGGATCCGCGGCCACCTGAGCATCTCTTTCGGTGACCGCGGAGGACCCAGCCGCATCCACGGCTCGACGATCCGCCGGCGCGAGGCTCTGTCGCATGGGGAGCTGGTGGGAGCCGAGGACCACGTGCTGACGCGACCCCGGTGCTCGCGCGCGCCGATCGGGAGCACGGTCGCCGATGGCGAGCTGCCGCCGGCGTGGGGCGAACGCCTCGACCGGGTTCTCCGCAGGCTTGGCATCGCCGTGAAGGCGTGGCACCCCCGGCAGGACCGGTACGGTTCGACGCTCCCGCTTCCCTCCAGGAGCACCGAGGAGCTCGAGGAGGAGATCCTCCGGCTCAAGCGCATCGTGGCCGAGCAGGCGCTCGACATCGAGATCCTCAAGGAGCTCAACCGCCAGCGCTCCTTGCCGATCCCGGTGGGCTCCGGCCGCGTCGTGCCGCTCCGCCGTATCCACTGAACGCGCGCCCGACGGCCGCACCGGATCGTCCGCGCATCACCGGCGCGTCGCGGAGGGTCCGGTGGCCGAGCGGCCTACGGGTTGAGCCAGGTGACGGCAAAGTTGTTGCCGCCACCCCCGAGTGCCGAGGTCTGGGCCAGGACGGACTTGCCGCCCTTGGTCGTCATGTCGATCTGGACGTTGCTCAACGACGAGATCGGCAGTCCGTTCGCCGTGGCCCCGGTGAACCTGATCGACGAGAAATCGGTCAGCGGGACCACCTTGCACCTCGACTTCACGCACGACGTCGGCGCTTCGGCGATCCACTCGGCCGACGAATTGAGAGGCGGGGTCGCGGGGGTCTGGTTGGTGGAGAAGGACCACTTCGAGAGGTCCGAGATCGCAAGGACGTAGGTCGAACCGGTCAGCGAGACCGTCGCGGTGAGGACGTCGCCCGGCGCAACCGGGAACGACGCCGTCGAGAGCACGGCGAGCGCACCTGGGTACATCTGGTACCACGCGTAGTAGAGGGGGACCAGACCCTTCTTCCCCTTGACCTTGACGCAGTCGGTGTCGGTGCCGATCTGCTGGACGGTCGGGTCGCTCGACGCGTAGCCGTCGATGCCGACCCAGAAGGCGGACTGCGACGCCTTCGTGCTGCACGTGGCGCCCGGCTGGGTCCAGCTCCCAGCGACGCTGGTGAACGTGGTGCCGGTCGCCGCGTACCCGGCCCAGTCGAGTGAGTTCTGGCTCGCGCCACCTGTGGACGGCACGCCCGCCGGCTTCTGGTGGTGAACGGAGCCTTGGGCGAGCATCGGTGCGCGATCGACCGTGACCTGCGGTGCGGCGCCTGCCCCGGCGCCGGAGAGCAGTCCGGAGGCGGCGATCGCGAGGAGTGCTGCGATCCCTGAGAGCCCGCCCCGTCTCATGGCCCGACGGATGCGACGGGCAGTCGAAGGGCGCGGCGGCTCATGTGCCCGGTCCGCTGCCGCCCCCGCCCGTCTGCGACTGGTCCGTGCCGTTCGGACTCTGCTGCGACGTCCCCTGCTTCGATCCGTGCTTGTGGTGGTGGGTCCCGCCACCACACCCGGTGCCGGTTCCCGTGCCGGTGCCGGTGCCGGTTCCCGTCCCGGTGCCGGTGCCGGTTCCCGTCCCGGTGCCGGTTCCCGTGCCGGTACCGGACCCCGTGCCGGTGCCGCCGTTGCACGAGCCGCCACCGGTCCCTTGGTTGCCGCCGCGGCTGGTATCGCCGCCGGGTAGCGTCACGACGCCGCCGCCGCCCTGGTTTCCGTTCGACCCCCGGTGCGTACCACTCGGCGCACCGCCGGATCGCGCAGCACCCGCGCTCGAGTAGTGGACGCGGATTCCCGGAGGAACCGGGCTGCCGTTCGGCGGCGGCGTCGTGGTCGCGTGGACCACCGCCGGGACCGTCGGGCAGTTGGCCCCGGCGAGGACTCCAGACGCCTGGGTGCCCGAACCGCCGCCCGTCGCCGAGCACGAGACCGATGGAGCGGTGGCGGTGTGGCCACGAGGTGCCACGGCCGCGACGGTCCTGCTCGCTGGCGCCGGCGGCGGAGCGGCGGCCGGTGCCGACGGCTTCGAGGCGGACGGCGTCGACTCGTCGAGGCCGACGCTGGTCAGGACCTGATCGACCGCGTGCGCGGCAGGCGTTGGAAGGCCGGTCGCGGCGGCGAGGCCGGTCGTCGTCACGAAGAGGCTGGTCGCGCTCAGCACGGCGACGACGGCCGGAGAGCGAATGTGGCGACGACGGACGGTCAGCCACGACGCCGCGGCCGAGCGGTAGGCGGCACGGGCGCCGTACTCCCAACACAGCTCGTGTGGCTGTGCCGGTGCCGACGCGGCCTCGAGCAGGTCGGCGAGCTTCCCGTCGACCACGTTGGACAGTTCGACGATCTTCCCGCGACGAAGCAGGTCGCCCGCCATGGGCGTCCCGAAGTTCACGTCAGCCATGACGCTGCTGCTCCTGGAAGAGCACACCCAGCGGCCGATCCGGCAGCCCCGAGGCAACTCCGACGCAGGCGACCCCGGGGAGACCGTCGGGTACCGCGTCCACCTTCGACTCCTCGAGCATGCGCTCCAACCGACGGAGGCCACGGTGACAGAGGACTCTGACCGCGCCCGGCGACCGGTTCATGATCGCAGCCACCGCGACGCCGTCGAGGCCACCCACGACGCGGAGCATCACCGCTTCGGCCTGGTCGGGCGGAAGCTTCGCGATGAGCGCGAGCGCCGCGTCGGTCTCGGACTGCTCGGCTGCGTCCGTCTCGACGCAGTTGCTCGCGGGCATCACCGCGAGCTTCGAGTCGTCGATGAACTGAACCTTCCGTTCCGAACCGCGGAACCAGTCGATCATGCGATTGCGAGCTGTGGTGTAGAGCCAGGCGCGAAAGCCGCTCTCATCCCCCTCGAAGCTCGGGAGCGCGCGCAGCACGCGGAGCCAGGTATCCGCGGCAAGGTCCTCGGCGACAGGTGCCGCCTTCACGACGAGGTACCGGAGCAGACCGGGCTGGAACTCCGCCCAAATGGTCGCGAACGCGTCCTCGTCGCCTTGCTGCGCGGCTAGTAATCTCCCCCTGAAGTCCACCAACGGATCCACCTGCAGATGCAGAAACTGCTCGGACTTGCTCTCCCCGGCTCCTGTCTTACACCAAGGCGCACGGTGCGTCTACCACCGAAATCCGCCGTTCCGGAGGCGGAATCAGCGCGGATCCCGCGTGCAGACGCGATCGGAGCTCCGGTCGTTGGGACCTCGGAGGCGGCGGCGTCCCTGCTCGGGGCACAAGTCCGCGTCGCGAGCCGAGCGGTCGACGCGGAGCCAGCGGCACGACGTTTCCGATGGAAACGCTCGGAGGGCCGGCTGATCAGAATTGGACGGCAGGGGCGCTGCGTAGTGGTGTCGCCACGCCCAGCGCGGGATCTGGCGTGTAGGTGGCGACCACCGGCGTCGCGTCCGCGTGGTCCGTGCCGGACGGCTTGCCGAGGGTGATGGTCAGGGTGTTCGCGCCGTCCCAGTGGATGGTGGAGCAGCCGCTGGTCACGGATCCCGTGCACTGGGGCCCGGACCCCCCGAACGTCACGGAGGTGCTGAAGAACCCGCTCTGCCCGAGGTCGACGGTGCCGAAGTGGAAACCGCCCGGGCAGGCGCTCGGGTCGAAGACCCCGGTGATCTCGTCGTCCCCGGCAGCGGGATGGGTCGCGTCGATCGTGACGTTCGCCCCGCCGAGGTCGGGATGCGACGACGCGGTCCACGAGGAGCAGAGGGAGGACGCGGCGACCGGCTGGGCGAACACGACCACGATGGTGTCGCCCTGGTCGGCGCGCCCTGGCGCGCCACCCGAGTTCACCAGTGCGAGCGAGCCCGGGGTGCCGGCCGTCTGCGCGCCGGTCGTCGTCGGCGAGGAGCTGGTGGTGGTGGTCCCGGATCCGCCCGAACCTCCGACACCCGACCCGGTCGCGCTCGTGCCGGATGACGTCGCGGACCCACTCGACGACGCGGCGCCCGCTCCACTCCCGACGCCCGATCCACCGCCGCTCGTCGGTCCGGCGGCGCCAGTGCCCCCGGTGCCCGTGGTCGACGTCGATCCTGCGGTGTCCGACGTGCTCGCAACGCCGGCCCGAGCCCCAACCGGAGCGGTACCCTGGCGCGCACCGGACGCCCCCGCGCCGCCCGGGCCGGCGCACGACCTGCACCGGTCACTCGCCGCCGCAGCACCGCTGGCGCCCGATGCCGCTCTGTGGACGAGCGCGGCGGGTGACGCGGCCGATGTGGCCGCGACGACGACCCCGGCGGCGACCACGACGGCGGCAGCCGCCTGGTGCGCGGCGCCGGCCACCACCTGTGCGAGCCGCGGGAGGTTCGGGATCGAACGGAGCACCACCAGGTCCGAGAGCCAGCCGAGCGGCCCGAGCGTCCAACGCAGCCTGCCGAGCGAGACGTTGAGGAAGGCACGGACGATCACCGGGTCGAACTGCGATCCCGAGCAGGCAACGAGCTCCTGGCGTGCCGCAGTCGCGCTCATCGGCGCCTTGTACGAGCGCAACGCGGTCATCACCTCGAAGCTGTCCGCGACCGCCACGATCCGCGCGCCGTGGGAGATCGCCTGACCGGACAGCCCGAACGGATACCCGCTCCCGTCGAACTGCTCGTGGTGCTGCTCGACGGTGAGCGCCCATTCGCCGAGCCACGACTGGAGCGGTGCAATGAGGGCCGCCCCCTCGAGGGGATGACGTCTGAGCGACTCCCACTCTTCGGGGGTCGGTCTGCCGTCCTTGTTCAGGATGTCAGGGTGGACATGGAGCTTCCCGATGTCATGGAGGAGGGCGGACCATCGCAACTTGTCCCGGTCGGCGGCGGGGAGCTTGAGCTCGTCGGCGAGCATGTCGGTCAGCGCCCGGACCCGCTCCGAGTGCCCCCTCGTGCGGCGGTCATGCAAGTTGAGCGCACCGGCGAGGGCGAGGATCTCTGCAGCGGCCTCGTCGGCGTCGGACGGGGGCGCTGACCGGGCCGTGGCGAGGCGCCGCTGGAGGTCACGGGTCGTGGCGGCTCGCCAGGCCACGGCCAGGCGGGACGGCGCCCGATCGGGGAAGACCATCGTGATCTTGAGGAGTCCGGCCAGCGGGAGGAAGCGGCGAGTGACCCGCTCGGAGAGGAACAGTGCGAGCGTCGAGGCGGCGAAGACGCCGGCCCACCAGGCCACTGTGGCGGGAAGCCCGGACCCCCGGGGCAGCACGCGGGAGACGACGAGGGCGACCGCGACCGACGCGGCGACCGGCACGAGGTAGATGAGGAGGGAGAGGAGGAACCCCAGGGGTGCGCGGGACCGCCAGGCGCCTTGTGCCCCGCGTCTCCGCCGGCCGCCCACGGCCTTCGGATTCCTCATCTGGCTTGTATCGCCGTGCCGGGGGCCCGACTTGAGCCCTGACCAGGGACGAACGGCCGACGCCCCCGCCGCCTTCCCTCACGACGCCCCGCCGGAGGGCCATGGTAACGCCGTTCCGCCCTTTCTCGTTTGTAGAGAGTGAGGGCCCACAGCCGAAGTCCCAGGACGGGCACCCACGAGAGACGAGGTTCAAGAGGCGGGGCCGCCTGAAAGTGCAGTGCCATCGCAATTGTGCTGGTGAGGCCGGTCGGATCCGCCGCCGGTGGCACCGACTCGGACGGCATCGCCAGGTGAACACTCCAGGGTCCGAAACCGGGACCGGCGCTCAGCCACGGTTGATCGCCCGAATAGTTCTCCCCCAACGGAGATACAGCGCCAATCTGGGCGGGGCGACGGCCCCGTCCAGATTGGTTTTTGGGCCCAGGTGCGGCGCGACGAAACCGCTTCCCCCTCACTTCGATCGGCGGCAATGCCGGCGGCGACGTCGCTCGATCCCCGCCCTCCGATAGGCTTTTTCCGTGCGCCCCGCTCGCCTGCTCCTGATCGGCGCGGTCGTGGTCGTCGTCGCCGGAGCGGTCACCGCAGTCGTAGCGGGCACGACGTCGGCACAGGCGTCCTCGTCGACCATCTCGACCATCACGCTCAAGCAGAGCGCCGCCTACACGCCGAAGGCCCCCGCGGGTGCGACCGACGACTACCACTGCACACTCATGAACCCGCACGTGACGCGCAACTCCTACATCGTGTCGAGCCAGTTCAATCCCGGGAGCCCCGAGGATCACCACGCGATCCTCTTCCTCGTCCCGCCGAACCTCGCGGGCGAGGCGGAGGCGGCCAACGTCGGCGGACAGGGTTGGACCTGTTTCGGCGAGACGCCGATCCCGAACACCGGTCTCGACCAGATCTCGAACACGCCGTGGTTGAGCGCCTGGGCGCCCGGCCATGGCGCGGACAACCTACCGAAGGGAACCGGCGTCTACCTCCCGGCGGGCAGCCTCGTGGTCATGCAGGTGCACTACAACCTGCTGGTCGGCGACCGACCGGTGAAGAACTCGCTCGTCCTCCACGTCGTGCCGGCCGCGACGCCCCTGCGCCCGCTCAAGCTCGACCTGATGCCGGCGCCACCGGACATCCCCTGCCCGGCCGGCGTGATCGGTCCGCTCTGCGACCGCACGGCGTCGCTCGCCAACCTCGGCCAGCGCTTCGGACAGAGCGCGGTCGACTTCGTGAACACGGTCGAGTCGGTCTGCGGGCGGAACTCCGCGAACCCACCGGCCGGTGACACCACGTCGTGCGACTGGCCCATCTACCGGAGCGGGTACATCGTCCGGGCCGGCGCACACATGCACCTCCTCGGGAGCAGCTTCACCATGGTGCTCGACCCGGGGACCGCCAAGGCCAAGACGATCCTGAACGTGCCCGCGTACAACTTCCACTATCAGCGGGCGTACAACCTCAAGACACCGGTCGCGGTGTCCGCGGGCGACACAGTCCGCGTCACGTGCACCTACCAACCGAAGTTGGCCCAGGAGCTCCCCGCGCTCCGCAAGGTGCCACCCCACTTCGTCACGTGGGGCGACGGCTCGTCCGACGAGATGTGCCTCGGTCTGATGTGGACGTCGAGCTCGCTTCCCAACACCAAGTCGTCGGTCTGACCTCCCCACCCGGTGCGGCGCCGCGGAGGCGGTGTGCGGCACACCTCACGAACGTCATCGACGCGTCATCTTGACCGGGTAGACCTGGAGCAGGCCCCCGCCCGCCGCAGGAGCTCCGGAACACGACACCTGCCGCAGCGGGTGGCGCACCCGCTGCGCGACGGGGCACCGATCACCGGCGCAGTGCGCGCCGCAGGACCGGCGGTGGCTCGGGCGGGCAGACCGAGCCACCGCTCCACTCCCGGCGCATCGCTGTCGGACCGGGCCGGTCAGCGTACGGAGTAGAAGGGCTGGTCGCAGCGGAACCCGTGGGTCGACCCGGTGACCGGTGGATCGTCGAGTCGGGCGAAGCGTCCACCGGACACCTGCCCGATGAGGTAGCAGTTGATCGGCACCTTGTCGCCCGGGTTGCTGATCGGGACCAGGCTGCCGCTGTCGAAGGCCGTGGTGTGCCGAAGCGCCTGGAGGAGCGACCCGCGACTCGGGTCGGCACCCGCGTTCCGCAGCGCGTCGACGAAGAGCTCGGCGCAGAGCCAGCCGGTCAGCGTGAAGAAGTCGGCCGAGAACCCCGGCGCCACCTTCTGGACCCAGGTGTTGAAGGTGGTGACGGCCGGGATCAGCGGCGCGTCCTCTCCGAGGTAGAGGGACGACGCCTGCTCGAGGTAGGAGCCGTCCACCGCGGCCGGTCCGCCTGCGTTGGGCACGAGCTGCTCGTTGTACGCGGCCGCGCCGAGGACGAGCACCGGATGGAAGTCCTGCTGGACCATGTCGCGGATCGCCGCGGAGGCGTAGTTCTGCGGGAGCTGCTCGAAGAAGACGATCTGGACACCGGCGTTCTTCATGGCGATGATCTGCTGCGTGAAGTCCGTCTGGGTCGGCGGGAGAGCTGGGTCGTAGAGGATCTTGTACCCCTCGTGCTCCATCGCCGCCTTCTCGTCGTTCCACGCCAGCACGGTGGACGGGAGATCGGCGACGATCGTCCCGGTGTGCAGGACCTGGGTCGGGAACCGGTCCTTGAAGTAGACGATCGGTCCGAGCGACCAGCCCGAGCCGCCGGGGATCGGGCTGTAGTTGTTCGGCAGCTTCTGGGTCGCCGGGTCGAGCGTGGCCGCGATGTCCGGGAACTGCGGATTGGCTGCGACCACGGTGCCGCCGTAACTGTCCTCGACCGAGAAGCTCCCGACCGCCGCGAAGGTGCTCTGGACCGCGGCCTCGGTGAGCTGTTTGTTCATCGCGCCTTCGAACTGGTCGTCGGCGCTCTGCACGATCACCTTGCGACCGTTGACACCACCCCGGGCGTTGACGTACGCGGCGTACGCCTCGGTACCGACGATCGCGCCCTTGAAGAGGCCGCCCGCCTCGGTCGACACGTTGCCGATGGTGACCGATGTCGGGGTGATGCCCGTGAAGTCGTGGAAGGCGGCGGCGGGGATCCCGCTGTGCCCCGACGTCCCAGCCCCTCCCGTGGTGGTGGCCGCGTTGGTCGAAGAGCACGCCGCGAGCAGAGCGGTCAGCGTCACGACGCCGACGGTCGCGATCCGCCGGTGGGTCCGTGCTCGCCGGCGCTGTTGGGCCGGTGAGCCCCCCGCCCGCGACCGCACCTCCGAGGTGCTGCCCTCGAGGGGCCGGTGGTGTCGGGTCCGGGGGCGTGCCATAGCCGATTCGGCTCGCATAGTAGAGGTGCGGCGTCTGCGCGTGCTGTCCACCGTGGTTGCGCGCGGGAGGGGCTACCTCGCCGCCGACGAGCCCATCCGCCTGCCCGCTGCTTCGAGCGCGGTGCGGCAGCCATCCCAGGTCTGCCGGACGATCTCCGCCACCGTGCGGATCTCGCCGATCCTCCCGGCGACCTGGCCGGTGTTCGCCACGCTCGCGTCCATGTCGCCGCCGAAGTAGAGCTCGGTCACCGCATCGAGGCCGGAGCCCGCCGGCCGGCCGTCGCGCTCGAGACGCTCGGCTGCGGCCGTACGGAGCACACGCATCGACCGCGTGCCGCCCAGGGAAAGGAGCGCCGTTCCGGTCTCTTCGGCGCCGAGCACCGCCTGTTTGAAGTTGTCGTGGACCGGCGACTCCGCCGACGCCAGGAACCGGGTGCCCATCTGCACGCCGTCGGCGCCGAGGACGAGGGCCGCCGCCATCGAGACCGCGTCGCAGATCCCGCCGGCCGCCACGACGGGGAGGTCGACGGCGGCCGCGACCGCCGGCAGTAGGACCATCGTCGACGCGCCGTCGCGGCTCTTGAATCCGCCGCCCTCGACCCCTTCCACGATCAGCGCGTCGACCCCGGCGTCGACGGCCTTGCGAGCCGACCGGACGGTGCCGACGACGTGCAGCACGGTGAGGCCGGCGTCGTGCAGGCGCCCGGTGAGCAGCGCGGGGTCGCCTGCCGACGTCGTCACCGTCGAGATCCCCGCCGCGACGAGCTCGTCGACGACCCCGGGATCCCGTCGCATGATCAAGGCAACGTTCGCCCCGACCGGCCGGTCGGTGAGCCCCCTCACGCGCTGCAGATCGGCGCGCCCCTCGTCCGACGCGGTCTCGATCACGCCGAGCGCCCCCGCGTCGGACACGGCGGCCGCGAGCCGGGCGCCGGCGATGAAGGTCATCGGCGCCTGGAAGATCGGGACGTCGATGCCGGCCAGTCGGCAGAGCCGGTTCGGGGCCGGGCCGCCCTGCCCTCCGACCAGGCCTCTGACAGCGTCGGCGTCGTCGTCGGCGTCCGACGCATCGGGGGCGGGCACCGGCCCAACGTAGACGCCGGCGGGGCCGAGGCCCCGCCGGCGGATCGGACCGATTCGGCCCTCAGGCCGTCGGGACTCCCGGACGTCAGGCCGACTTCGGCAGCTCCACGGCCACCTCGTCGGGCACGACGTCGACCGGCTCGGACGCCTCACCCAGCCGTTGCCGCCGCGCGTTGAGGAAGGCATAGAGGACGAGCCCCGCGAGGATGACGACCAGCGCCTGGTAGACGACCTGGTAGCCGGAGGCGAAGGTCACCCACATCGAGAAGAGCACGCTCGCGCCCGCAACGAGCAGGTCCCGCGCCAGCGCCCACCCCTGCACCCGTCGACGGCGCGACACGAGGAAGGTGAGCTGTGCGATCGCCGACATGAAGTAGGGGATCGCCACGGTCACCACCGTGAGGTCGATGAGGTAGGTGAAGACGGTGAGTCCCGTGCTCGTCATATACCGCCAGAGCATGAGGATCGACGGCAGTGCCGCGCCGACGACGATCCCGAACCACGCCGTGCCCTTGCGGTCGACCCAGGCGAACGGCCGCGGGAACATGTCGTCCTGCGCGACCGCACGCGACGTCTCGGTGACGATCAGGGTCCAGCCGTTGAGTGCCCCGATGCCCGAGACGACGGCCACCGCGGCGATGAACCGGCCGGCCCACGGCGTGCCCGGGAACATCGAGCTGAACGCGTTGACGAACGGAGATCCGGTGTTGACGAGGGTCCCGTGGGGGACGAGACCCATCACGGCGGCCGAGACGAGCAGGTAGAGGATCGCGCTGAGTCCGGTGCCGAGCAGGGAGGCCCGCCCGACGTTGACCCGGGGGTCCTTCACCCGCTTCGCGGTGATCGCGGCGGCCTCGACGCCGATGAACGAGAAGAGCGCGACGCCGGCCGCGATGCCGATCCCGCTGTAGAGGCTCCCACCGGAGGCGTTGAACGCCCCGAAGTGCCCCGACTGCACGTAGAACCAGCCGACGACCCCGACGAAGAGCAGCGGCAGGAACTTGAGGACGACGGTCACGTTCTGGAACCAGGCCATCTGCCGGATCCCGACGAGGTTGATCGCGGCCGGCACCCACAGCCCGACGAGGGCGATGCCCCAGTTCTCGAGCCCGGTCGGGTGGCTGAAGTTGAAGAGGGCGTCGACGTAGAAGACCCACGACGAGACGATCGCGGCGTTGCCTGCCCAGGTCTGGACCCAGTAGCACCACCCGACGAGATAGCCGGCGAAGTCGCCGAACTCGTGCCTCGAGTAGGCGTAGAGCCCGCCGTCGCTGTTCGGCACGCGTCTCGTGAGCTGCCCGAACAGGACGGCGAGGAGCATCGCTCCGACCGCGATCACGCCGAGCACGATGATTCCCATGGTGCCGGCACCGGCCAGGACGGCGGGCATCGTGAACACACCCGTGCCGACGATGCTCCCGATGACGAGCCCGGTGGCGGAGGTCAACCCGAGCGCGTGGGCCTTCTGCTGGTTGCGCTCCGAGATCCCCGGGTGCGGCGTGACACCCTCGCCCACCGCGCCCTGGCTACCGCTGTCTGCTTCCTCACGTCTGATGGCCATCGCACAGCTCCCTTCGCTGCCACCCGACGGCGTGGAACACGTCGTCCACCTGCGACTCTGCGGGAACCGGTCCGGACGCGGTAGGGCCGCAGGTCACATTGGACGACCACGCTCAGTGGTCGTCTCGCCCGCAAGGAGAGGCGGCGATCCGGCGCGCCGGACGCACGCCGGAGCCGCCTACCATTCGACGCCATGCCGTTCACGGAGATCACCCGACCTCATCCGCACGTCGCGCTGGTCACGCTCAACCGGCCCGAACGCATGAACGCCATGGCGTTCGACGTGATGATCCCCTTCCGCGACGCCCTCCGCGAGGTGGGAACCGACAACGACGTGCGGGTCGTCGTGATCACCGGTGCAGGGCGCGGCTTCTGCTCGGGTGCGGACCACGAGGACCCGGGCAGCCTCCCGAACATCGACGGCCTGACCCTTCCCACCATCGCGCTGCGCTCGATGGAGATGCTGGACGACGTCATCTCGACCATCCGTCGTCTCCATCAACCGGTCGTCGCCGCAGTCAACGGCGCGGCGATCGGTGGAGGGTTCTGCCTCGCCCTCGCTGCCGACATCCGGCTGGCGTCGGAAGGTGCCTACTTCCGGGCCGCGGGCATCAACAACGGGCTCACCGCGGCAGAGCTCGGCCTCAGCTTCCTGCTCCCCCGCTCCGTCGGCCAGTCGCGGGCAACGGAGATCATGTTGACCGGCCGGGACGTCGACGCGGCCGAGGCGGACCGCATCGGACTGGTCTCCCGGGTCGTGCCCGCGGACGAGCTCCTCCCCGCCTCCTACGAGCTGGCGGACCGCATCAACGGGTGGAGCCGGGCCGGGGTCGAGCTCACCAAGCGGCAGCTGTGGAACAGCCTCGACGCGAGCAGCCTGCAGTCGCACATGGATGCGGAGGGGACGTCACAGCTCTTCGTGCGCGTCACGACCAGGAACTTCGAGGAGTCGGTCGCCGCGCGCAGGGAAGGGCGCCCGCCGGACTTCACGGACTGACGTCTCCGGCCGGAGCTGGGCGGACCCGAGCGATTAGGGTCGAGCGCATCACGCCGAGCCGGTCAGGACCTGGATGCCGGCGCGGGAGATGAGGAAACCCCCGACGCCGTGCGATGGTGCAGGTCACCCCGGTCTGCTGGGACACGCATCCGTACGGACCGGTCGTGGTCGACGAGCCGTACGGGAGGACGGGGGTCCCGCTCGCCGGGTTGCCGAGCGGGCACTGCCCTCCGCTGCAGGTCGAGACCGTGCCGTTCTGGTCCATGGTGGCGAGCTGCGGCGGCGAGAAGGTCGCGCACCGGACCGGTGGCGATCCCGACGGGTCGAGATTGCAGGCGATGTTCGCGCTCGGCGAGAGGAAGGCGCCCGGCGGAAGAGCTACGGCGTTCGAGGCGGCGACGCGCACGGTCGTGGTCGCGACGACGTGCTCGCTGTGGCAGCTCGGCGGCGGGCCCAGCGCGCCGATCTCGTCCCGGAACGTGTAGGTGCCCGGCGCGGCGTAGGCGTGTGCCCACGAGTGCGTGACGCCGATCCGTGCCCCTGCCGCGCAGGTGATCTCCCCGGCGTTCGCACCGGTGGTCCCGCCGTCACCGAACGTCACACCTTCTCCCGAGAGGACGCCGCTCCCGTGGATGGTGACCGTGAAGAGGACCGCTCCACCGGCCACGCCGGACGTCGGCGACGCGACCACGGTCGCGGTGAGCGCTCCGGACGCGCCAGAGGTGGTGGTGGCCGCTCCGGGACGGGTGGTCCGCGTGACTGTCGTCGCAGGCGCCGTGGTCGAGGGAGCGGTCGATCCTCCTCCGCCGCAGGCCGCGAGCACCAACGAGAGGAGCGTGACGGAGGCCGCGGACGTGCGGCCGACCGGTCTCCCGAGTGCGCGGAGCGCGTCGTCACGCAGTCGGTTGGCCACCACGGCTGATTCTGCCAGCCGGGCACGGGTGGACTCCGAACGTCCCGAGCGACGACCATCCCGTGTCCGTGAACCGTCCGGATCGATCATCCGGTCGGGCTCCGCTTGCAGCATGATCGGACGATGCGCATCGATCGGGCTCCGGTGGGAACGACGGCCTCCACTGTTGCGGTGGCACGGTCCTGAACCGTGTCACTCCTCCACGGGTTCACTCCGGCAGCCGATCTCGCCACCGACTGGTGGCAGTACCTGGTGCTCTTCTTCGCCGTCGCCGCGTCGTGGGCAGGAGTGCCGTTCGTCGGCGCGACGGCCGCTGCAGCGGCGGGTGTCGCCGCGAGCCAGGGGCGGCTGGACCTCGCGACGACGGTCGTCGTCATCACGGTTGCCGGCGAGGTCGGCGGGCTGATCGGCTATCGCATCGGGCTCCGGTGGGGACGACAACTTGCCGAGCACCCGGGCAGGCACCTGGCGTATCGGCAGCGGATCCTCGCGAAGGGCGAACAGGCGTACGAGCGCTGGGGTCGCCTGGCGGTGTTCTTCACCCCGGCGATCGTCTCGGGCACCGCGAAGATGGACCACCGCCAGTTCGCGACCTGGAACCTCCTCGACTCACTCGGATTCGCGCTCTTCACGGTCGGCGGCGCGTACGGGGTCTCCAAGCTCGTCAGCGGTCATCACGGGGCGAAGGATGTCGCCGTCCTGATCGTCGGCGTGGGGGCGGGATCGCTCATCCTGCTGGTCGTTCGCAGGCATCACCGACGGGTGATCTCCGCTCGCGGTGCCCACAGCAGTGCCCACGGCAGGAATTGAACCTGCGACACCTCATTTAGGAAACGAGTGCTCTATCCCCTGAGCTACGTGGGCGTGACCGGGTTGCGCAATTCTACGCTTCCGCCCCTCCCACCCACGACCTACGATCGGACGTGCAGGGAAACAGCGAGGGAGGAAGGCGTGCATCCTCGAAGCAGTCACGGTCAGCCGGCCCGGACCGACGGCGAGAGGACCGGACGATGACCCCCGGAGACACCTGGTCGCCCGACGAGCCGCTCGGCACCGAGTCGTTCGAGCAGGCCGACGACGCGTTCGACGAGTCCGACCGGATCGACCCGAAGTTCCTCGAGGCGCTCCAGCTCGACCCGTCGATCGATCCTGCGCTGCAGGTCGACGACCGCGAGCTCGAGGAGACCGGCGCGGAGCTCGACGATCCCGAGGACCACCTCGTCCTCGACGGCGGCATGGACGACCCCGACGGCATCGGCGGGCCCACCCGACGTGCGGTCGCCCGCGAGGAGGACGTCGGATGGGACCTCGACGAACCCGTCGCCGGCCACCGAACCCCGGAGCCGGAGCTGCCCGAGGAGGGCGACGAGCTCGGCTGAGTCGACGAGGCGGCACCGCCCGCCGCCCCGCCTCGTCGCATCCGGCGAACGGTGGGAGGGCTCAGTCCCGCGCCGCTGACGGCACCGGACCCACCGGCGCTTCGGGGACGAGCACACACCGTGTCCCGCTGTAGATGGTCGGCATGCACTTGTTGCAGTGGATGCACAGTCCGTCCGCGCGCTCGCCCTTCTCCCACCGGGCGACGAGGTCGGGCTCCCGCAGCAGCGCCCGCGCCATCGCGACGAAGGAGAATCCCTCCGCGACCGCCGTCTCGGCCGTCTCGAGGCGGTTGACCCCGCCCAGCAGGATGAGCGGGAGGTGCAGCGCGGCGAGGAACTGCCGCGCGTAGGGGAGGAAGTAGCCCTCCTCGAAGGGGTACGCCTTCAAGAACCGGGAACCGACCAACCGGAAGCCCAGACGGAGCGGCACCGGCAGCGTCGCCCCGAACTCGCGCAGCGGCGCCTCGCCGCGGAAGAGGTACATCGGGTTGGCGAGCGAGCTCCCTCCGGTCAGCTCGATCGCGTCGAGCGCGCCGTCCCCCTCGAGCAGACGAGCCACCTCGAGGCTCTCGTCGACCCAGAGCCCGCCCTCGACCCCGTCGGCCATGTTGAGCTTGGCCGTGACCGCGACCCGGTCGCCGACCACCTCGCGGACGGCGGACACCACCTGCCGGGGGAACCGTGCCCGGTGCTCGAGGCTCCCGCCCCACCGGTCCGTCCTGCGATTGAGCTTGGGGCTCAGGAACGCGCTCAACAGATAGTTGTGCCCGAGATGGATCTCGAGACAGTCGAACCCGGCAGCGACGGCGACGGCCGCGCCGCGCCGGTAGTCCTCGGTGATCCGCTCGAGGTCCGCGTCGGTGGCCGCTCTGGTCATCGCCCCGGTCGGGCTCATCCGCCGGGTCGGCGCGAGAGACGGCGCGCCGTTCGACCGGCCGTTGGCGACCGGGCCGGCATGGCCGATCTGCGCCGACGCCGCAGCGCCGGCCTCGTGGATCGCGTCGGTGAGCCGCTGCAGCCCCGGGGCCGACTCGTCGCCGAGGAGGACGCAGTGCCGGTCGGTCCTGCCCTCTGGGGAGACCGCGAGGTAGGCGACCGTCGTCATGGCAGCGCCGCCCTCGGCGATCCTGCGGTGGAACGCGACCAGGTCGTCGGTGACCGCGCCCTTCGGGGTCACGCCCTCGAAGGTCGCCGCCTTCACGATGCGGTTCTTGAGGGTGAGCGGGCCGAGCGTCGCCGGCTCGAACACCGCGCGCGGCACCGGGTCCTCGCGCCGGTCACCCCGGACCGTCACCCCCGCTCCTCCGAGACGCGCACCACGTCATTCTCCCCCGAGGACGCCGGACGCGGCCACTGCGGCGAGCACCGCGTCGACCAGGGTCGGGTGGCAGACCACGAGGTCGGGCAGCCAGGGATCCGGCTGCGAGTACCGGAGCGGCGATCCGTCCAGCCGGCTCGCGTGGAGCCCCGCGGCGAGCGCGACCGCGACCGGAGCGGCCGAGTCCCACTCGTACTGCCCGCCGGCGTGCACGTAGACCTCCACCTCACCGCGGATCACCGCGGCGATCTTGGCCCCCGCCGATCCCATCGGCACCACCTCGGCACCGAGTGCCTCGGCGACGTCGGGCACGAATGCGGGCGGCCGGGTGCGGCTCACCACCAGGCGCGGCGGATCCGCCGCCGGCGGCAAGGCGGGGGGCTCGCCGGTCGTGAGCACCTCGCCGAGCCCGGGCAGCGCGACCGCGCCGACGACCGGTGCGCCGTCGACCGCGAGGGCCACGTGCACCGCCCAGTCCGACCGCCCCTCCGAGTACTCGCGGGTGCCGTCGAGCGGATCGACGATCCAGACCCTGCCCTCCGAGGAGTCGAGCTCGGCCGCCCGGTCGGCCTCCTCCGACCGGACCCGGTCCTCGGAGAACTCGACCGCGAGCTCGTCGACGAGGAGGCGGTGCGACCACGCGTCGCCGGCAGCACCGAGCTCGGAACCGCCGGCGGAGCGCGACCGGAGCTCGAGCAGTCCCTCCCCTGCCCGCTGGGCCAGCGCAGCGGCGAGCCGGTGCTCCCGATCCATCCCGTCACTCCGCGCGCGGCCGGTGCCGTCGCTCGCCATGGCGTCCCCTCTCTCGTGCGGGTCCGGCCGACAGTCTGCACGACGCGGCCGGTCCGTGGCCTCATCCCTCGCGGGAAGCGCGCCGGCTTGGCTACGCTCCCCGGCGACATGGTCGCCGCCCCCACCGTCTCCGCCGACGTCCTCCAGCAGTTCCTCGTCGACTCGTACCGCGGATCACCGGTGCCGTTCGTGGTGGAGGAGATCACCGACACGGGCATCCGGATGCGCCTCCTGGTGGGCGAGCACGACCGGCGTCCGGGAGGCACGGTCTCGGGTCCGTCGCTCATGACCCTGGCGGACTGTGCGGCGTGGATGGCGATCTCGAGTCGCAACGGGCCGGTCGCACTGGCGGTCACGACCAGCCTGCACATCGACTTCTTCCGCAAGCCGGCGCTCGTCGACGTGGTCGCGGTGGCCGACCTTCTCAAGCTCGGCAAGCGCCTCGCGGTCGCCGAGGTCGCGATGTACTCGGTCGAGCACGACGAGCCGGTCGCGAAGGCCCAGGTCACCTACTCGATCCCACCCTGACCCGCGCGGGGGCCCTCGGTCCCTCGTCAGCAGGGAGCCGCGTGCCCGGCCCGCCGTGTCGCGGCTCCCCCGCCATTGCGCGCCCGGAGCGCCCGTGCCACCATCGGTGGAGCCGGCCGCCGGACACGGGTCTGCGGGGCACAAGTCTTTGGGGCACAAGTCTTTGGGGCAAAAGGGGGAAGCCGGTCATGCATGACCTCCTCATCAGGGGTGGCACCGTCGTGGACGGGACCGGCGCGCCGCCGCGCACCGCAGACGTCGCCGTGAGCGCAGGGCGGATCACCGGGGTCGGCTCGCTCGGGGGTGAGGCGGCGAAGCGGACGGTCGACGCCGACGGACTGCACGTCACGCCGGGGTGGGTCGACATCCACACCCACTACGACGGCCAGGCCACCTGGGACGAGGTCCTCGCGCCGAGCAGCTGGCACGGCGTGACGACCATCGTGACCGGCAACTGCGGCGTCGGGTTCGCGCCGGCGAGCGCCGACCGGCGCGAGTGGCTGATCGGGCTCATGGAGGGCGTCGAGGACATCCCCGGCACCGCGCTCTCGGAGGGCATCCAGTGGGAGTGGGAGACCTTCCCCGAGTACCTCGATGCGCTCGACCGCCGGCGATGGACGATCGACGTGGGCACCCAGGTGGCCCACGGCGCGGTCCGCTCCTACGTGATGGGCGAGCGCGGCGCACGCAACGAGCCCGCCACCGCCGCGGACATCGCCGCGATGAAGCGCGTCGTGCAGGACGCCCTCGCGGCCGGCGCGCTCGGCTTCTCGACCTCGCGCACGATCGCGCACCTGGCCATCGACGGCGAGCCGGTACCGGGGACGTATGCCGCCGAGGACGAGCTCTTCGGGATCGGCGCGGCGCTCGGCGAGCTCGGCACGGGGGTCTTCGAGCTCGCGCCGGCAGGCGTGGCCGGTGAGGACGTGGTCTCCCCCGCCAAGGAGGTCGACTGGATGCGCCGGCTCTCCGCCGCGATCCGCCGGCCGGTCACCTTCGCGCTCGTGCAGGTCGATCCCGCACCCGATCTCTGGCGCGAGCTCATGGAGGAGTCGCTGCGCGCGGCCGACGAGGGCGCCGACCTCTGGCCACAGGTGGCCGGCCGAGGCTTCGGCCTCCTCTCGGGCCACTTCACCACCTTCTGCCTGCTCGACCAGATCGCGCCCTACCAGGAGCTCCGCGCACGGGGGCTGCGCCCCGACGAGTTCGTCGCCGCACTGCGCGACCCCGAGGTCCGGCGGGCCATCGAAGCCTGGGACCCCGACCCGGCGACCGCCGATCGCATGCAGCAGGCGTTCGCCACCTCCTACACGCTCGGGAGCCCGCCCGAGTACGAGCCGGGACCGGACCGCTCGCTCGTCGCGATCGCGGCCGCCGCGGGCCGCACCCCGCTCTCGGTCGCCTACGACGCCATGCTCGAGAACGACGGGCAGGGCCTCCTCTACGTCCCGGTCCTCAACTACTCGGACGGCAGCCTCGACCCAACCCGCGAGATGCTCCTCCACCCGCGCTCCGCTGCCGGCCTCGCCGACGGCGGTGCGCACTGCGGCGTGATCTGCGACGCCTCGCAGCCGACCTTCATGCTCACCCACTGGACCCGCGACCGGGTACGGGGGGAGAGGCTCCCGCTCGAGTGGATCGTGAAGAAGCAGAGCCACGACACCGCCCGTCTCTACGGGCTCACCGACCGGGGCACCGTCGAGGAGGGGACGGTCGCCGATCTCAACCTCATCGACCTCGAGCGACTCCAGCTCGGCGACCCCGCGGTCGTCCAGGACCTGCCTGCCGGCGGCCGCCGCCTCCTCCAGGGTGCCACCGGCTACGTGGAGACGGTCAAGTCGGGCGTCACGACCTTCGCCGACGGCGAGGACACCGGAGAGCGGCCCGGACGTCTCCTGCGCGGCGCGCGCTGAGGAGCGCCGCCGGCCGTCAGTCGGTGCCGGCGTCTCGCACCGGGCCCGTCGGCTGGGCGACCGGGCCCGGCGGCTGGAACGGGTCCGATCGTTCGTCTGCGCCCGCGGTGGCCGCCGCGTCCTCCGCAGCCCACTCCGCGTGCATCTGCGCGTTCACGTGGTGCTCGACGATGAACGCGACGAAGGGGACGAAGCCGGCCGCGACGACGGCGAGGATCCGGAGCAGTCGCCAGTGCGCCCGGCGGGCGAGGTCGGCGCCGGCCGCGAGGTAGACGAGATAGAGGTAGCCGTGGATCGGGGCCACGACCTTCGCCACCCAGGTGATCCCCGCCCAGTACTGGAGCGGGATCGCGACGAAGACGAGGACGATGAGCGCCGTCCCGACGATGAAGGCCATCACCCGGTAGCGGGTGAGCGCGCCCTGCAGGCCCCCGAACCGTCCGGCGGTGCGCGCCTCGGGACCGGGCGCTCCGTCTGCGCTCACGAGCACGGCGAGGCGCCCGGCCGGTTCACCGGCGGCGCGCGTCGGCAGCGTCCGCCGCAGCGAGTGCCGCGAGGTACCGGTTGTACTCGGCCAGCTCCGTCGCCTCCTGGTCGGTCTGCGGTCGGTAGCGCTCGTTCCGTCCGCCGTCCTCCTCGTCGATCGGCGCGCCCGCGGCGATGGCGACGTTCTTCCGGCGTCCGCCGGAGAGCGCCCAGCCGGGCTGTGAGTGGTCCCCGTGACCGCCGGCGGGACCGGCCTTCGCCGCAGGCGACGCGACGGGGACCCGCTGGTCGTGAACGAGCTGCCACCAGACGTAGATCGCATACCCCGCGAAGAGCGGCCACTCGAACGTGTAGGCCCAGCTCAGCGTGTTGCCGTCGAGCGCCCGCGAGAGCTGCCAGCGGGTGAGGAGGGCGAACGTCGGGAGCAGGACGAGCAGCGTGACATGCATCCCGATGCAGCGCGGCGTGAAGTAGCGACGCACCAGGTCATCGTACCGTTGGGGTCCGCGACCTCCCATTCGGGCCCGGGGTGGACCGGCCGTCTCGCGGCTCGACGGTCCGCCTCGGCACGAGGGCGCCTGCGTACAATCGGCAGGTGCCGCAGGCGACGGGGCCGGACGGCACGGTCGCCGCGACCGGGGGAGGACGGCCATGGACGAACGCCTGAGGATCGGCATCGCCGAAGCGGTCGGGACGATGATCCTGGTCGTCGGTGGGGTCGGCACCGCGGTCCTCGCCACCGGCACCTTCTTCCCCAAGGGCTCGGTCGGAGTGCTCGGCGTGGCCCTCGCCTTCGGCCTCAGCCTGCTCGTCGCCGCGTATGCGATCGGGTCGATCTCGGGGTGCCACATCAACCCCGCGGTCACCCTCGGCCTGTGGGTCATCGGCAAGACCAAGACGAGGGAGCTGCCCTTCTACATCGTGGGGCAGCTGATCGGCGGCCTGATCGGCGGCCTCGTCATCTTCATCATCGCCAAGGGGAGCCTGGTCCCCTTCAGCGCGAAGGCCACGGGCTTCGCGGCGAACGGCTACGGGATCCACTCGCCCGGCGGTTTCAAGCTCGGCGCGGTCATGCTCTCGGAGGTCTTCTTCACCGCCGTCTTCGTCTTCGTCATCGCCTCGACCAGCCGTCGCTCGATGCCGGTCGGTCTGACGGGCATCACGATCGGCCTGACGCTGTCGGTCATCCACCTCATCTCCATCCCGGTCGACAACACGTCGGTCAACCCGGCCCGCAGCCTCGCGGCCGCGGTCTTCCAGGGGACCTGGGCGCTCGACCAGCTCTGGGTCTTCCTCGTCTTCCCCGTGGTCGGCGGGATCCTCGGCGCGGCGCTCTGGCGCGCGCTGCGGCCCTCGACCGACGAGATGTCCGAGGACGTCTCGGAGGCCGTGACCCCCCCTCCCTACGGCCGGCGCCCCCAGCCCGAGTAGCGCCGTTGCCGACGACCACGGGGGCAGGCCTGGCGGCGACGGGCGCGGCGCGGGCGGCGCGGCCGGACGGTCACACCGCACCTCTAGGGTCACGCCCATGACCGCCCTCACCGAGCACCCCTCCCTGTTCCACCCGTCCGTCGAGGTGCGCGTGAGCAACCGCCGGCGCAAGACCGCAGGAGCACACTGGGAGGGGGAGCGGATCGTCGTCGTGGTGCCGAGCCACCTGCGCGGCGCCGAGCGCGACGCGATGGTCGACGAGCTCGCACGGCGGCTGCTGCGCCACCGGCCCCACCTGCACTCGTCCGACGACGAGCTCGCGGAGCGGGCGAGGGTGCTCGGCCGGCGCTACCTCGACGGGGTCGCGCCCGCGTCGATCCGCTGGTCGGCGACCCAGCGCAAGCGGTGGGGCTCCTGCACCATCGAGACCCGTGAGATCCGCATCTCCGAGCGGCTGCGGGCCGCGCCGGCATGGGTCCTCGACGCGGTCATCGTCCACGAGCTCGCCCACCTCATCGAACCCAACCACTCCCCGCGCTTCCGCGAGCTCGAAGGGCGCTACCCGCGCCGACAGGAGGCCGACCTCTTCCTCGAGGGCTACACCCTCGGACTGCAGTCGACCGCCTGCTGACGGTCGGGACGGCAGGCGTCGCCGCCGGTCCTGCGTCCCACGCCCGGCCCGAATTGCGTGTACAACTGTGGCCCGTGGCCTATCTGCTCGCGACGATCGCAGCGCTGGTGAACGCCACGACCTCGGTGCTCCAACGCATCGGGGTCGAGTCGGCACCCGAGTCCACCACCCTGCGGTGGAGCCTCATGGCCCACGCACTGCGGCGGCGGATCTGGCTCATCGGGTTCGGGCTCATGCTCGTCCAGTTCGCGCTGCAGGCCACCGCGCTCCGCTTCGGCGAGCTCAGCGTCGTCCAGCCGGTGCTCACCACCGAGCTCCTCTTCCTCCTCCTCATCCTCGCCGTCTGGTTCCGCTACCGGCTCGGCGCGCAGGAGTGGTTCGGCGCGGTGACCATCGTGATCGGCCTCGGCGCCTTCTTCCTCGCCGCCCGTCCGGGCGGGATCCGGGCGCTGCCGTCGACCCACGAGTGGGTGGTCGCCTCGATCATCATCTACTCGGTCATCGCGGCGTTCATCGTCGCCGCGATGCGGGGGCCGCGCTGGTGGCGAGCTGCGAGCTTCGGCGCGGCGAGTGCGGTGACCGCGATCATGAGCGCCGGACTCACCAAGTCGATCACGACGTACGTCACCGAGGGCTGGGGCCACGTCTTCACCCACGCGCAGCCCTACATGCTCGCGGTGACCGGTCTCGGCACCGTCTTCCTCCTCCAGAACGCCCTCCACGCCGGCCCGATCACCGCGTCGCGCACGACCCTCGTCACGATCAGCCCGCTCGGGAGCATCGTGCTCGGGGTCACGCTCTTCTCCGATCACCTGCGCTCCGGGCCGCTCTGGATCACCCTCGAGGTCCTCTCCCTCGCCGTCCTCGTCGTCGGCGTCGTGGTGCTCGCCCGCTCGCCCCTCGTCGCCGGCGCCCAGGTCGAGGGCGAGCACGGGGAGATGCTGGCCGGCGCCCGTGCGCGCGCGTCCGCTCCGGATGCGGCGATCCCTGCGGTGCACGCCCGGCCGGCGGGCGTGCACGTGCACCTCCCGGCCCAGGACGCGGTCGCGCTCGCGCCGGTCGCGGTCGAGGTGCCGTCCGACCCTCCCCTCGCCTGAGCCGGGCGCCCCCGCCGGTTCGGGCGTTCAGCCCACGACGGGTTCGGGTCGCGGCTGGAGGACGGGCGCCGTCGAGGTCGGACCCGACCAGCTGCACCGCGCCGCGTCTGCGAGCAGCCGGTCGATCCCGAGGAGCTCGTCACCGAGCGTGTCGCGCATCGCACCGAAGAGCGCCGCGGTGACACGCGCGTCCCCGAGGGCGCTGTGGTGGTCGACCCAGGTCAGCCCGAAGTGGTCGCAGCAGTCGACGAGACGCGCCTTGCCGTGCAGCCCGAGATGGACCTGTGCGAGGAGGAGGGTGTCGACGGTCGGCAGCACGGCGGGCACCGCGTCGGGGTGCCCGGTGCGCGCGTACTCGGCGCGCAGGAACGCGAGGTCGAACCGGTCCACGTTGTGACCGACGACGACCCGCCCGCTGAGGAGCCCGGTGAGGTACGGACCGATCTCGCCGAAGGTCGGGGCGCCGTCGAGCATCGCAGACGTGATCCCGTGGACGTGGGTCGGCCCAGGATCGCGCCCCGGGTCGAGCAGGGTGCAGCACGCGCCGACCTCGTGACCCGAGGCGTCGAGCTCGACGACGGCGACCTCGACGATCCGCTCGGCCTCCGGCAGGAACCCGGTCGTCTCCACGTCGACGACCGCGAAGCCCGCCGTCGCCTCGCCCGTGCTCGTCACGCCGCCCACCGTAGATCGCGCGTGCGACGCCGGGGTGGTCCGGTCAGCGTCCGGGCTCGGGCGGCCCCACCGGGAACGACAGCGAGGCGTGGTGCTGACCGATCTGGTTCCAGCGGGTCGTGACGGCCTTGCCGCGGGTGTAGAACCGGACGCCGTCGGGTCCGTAGACATGGAGGTCGCCGAAGAGCGAGCTGTTCCAGCCCCCGAAGGAGTAGTAGGCGACGGGCACCGGGATCGCCACGTTGATGCCGACCATGCCGGCCTCCACCTCGGACTCGAAGCGCTGCGCGGCCTCGCCGTCCCCGGTGAAGATCGACGCGCCGTTCCCGTAGCCGTTGCGCGCCACGAGCCCGATCGCCTCGTCGAGGGTCTCCACCCGCACCAGCGAGAGCACGGGACCGAAGATCTCGTCGGTGTAGACCTGCATCGAGGGATCCACCTCGTCGAGGAGCGACGGGCCGAGCCAGAACCCACCGGGATCGCCGCCGGTCGCGTGGCGGCGCCCGTCGATCGCGAGGGTGGCGCCCTCCGTCACGCCGATGTCGAGGTAGCCGGCGACCCGGTCGCGGTGCTCCGCGGTGACCAGCGGCCCCATCTCGACGTCCGGGTCGGTACCCGGACCGACGGTGAGACGCCCGACCCGCTCGCGGATCCGCTCGACGAGCACGTCACCGCACCCCCCGACCGCGACCACGACCGACGCTGCCATGCACCGCTCGCCGGCCGAGCCGAACCCCGCGCTGACAGCCGCCTCCGCGGCGTCACCCATGTCCGCGTCGGGCAGGACGACCAGATGGTTTTTGGCGCCGCCGAGCGCCTGCACCCGCTTGCCGTGCCGGGCGGCGGTCTCGTAGACATGACGGGCGACCGCGGTCGAGCCGACGAAGCTGACCGCGGCGATGCCCGGATGCGCGAGCACCGCGTCGACGGCCACCCGGTCGCCCTGGACGACGTTGAAGACCCCGTTGGGGAAGCCCGCCTCGGCCACGAGCTCCGCGAGCAGCAGTGAGGCCGAGGGGTCCTTTTCGGAGGGCTTGAGCACGAAGGTGTTGCCGCACGCGATCGCGATCGGGAACATCCAGAGCGGCACCATGGCCGGGAAGTTGAAAGGCGTGATGCCGGCCACCACGCCGAGCGGCTGGCGGAGCGAGTGGACGTTCACGCCGGTCGACGCGTGCTCGGTGTACTCGCCCTTCACGTGATCCGCGATCCCGCACGCGAACTCGATCACCTCGAGCCCCCGGGCCACCTCGCCGGCCGCGTCGCTCGTGACCTTGCCGTGCTCGGCGACGATCAGCGCCGCGAGGTCGGCGGTGTGCAGGCGGACCAGCTCGCGCAGGGCGAACAGCGAGGTGGTGCGCCGCGCCAGCGACGTCGTCCGCCACGCCGGGAACGCCTCGGCGGCGGCGGCCACCGCGGCGTCGATCTCCGCGTCCGTGGCGAAGTCGACCGCCCCGGTGCGCTCACCGGTCGCCGGGTCGAAGACGGCTCCCTGCCGGGCCGCCTCGCCGACCCACGGCTTGCCCCCGATCCAGTGGGTGAGGTGTTTCACGGGCGAGCGTCGGCGACGGCCGTGCCGAGGGCCTCGTCGGCCGCGTGCAGCGCGTCGACGAGCACGTCCGCGGCCCGGTCGGCCTCGTCGAGCGTCACGCTCATCGGTGGGGCGATGCGCAGCACGTTGTTGTAGAGGCCGCCCTTCCCGATGAGCAGTCCGCCCTGCCGGCAGCGCTCGAGCACCAGGGCCGCGGCCCGGGGGCTCGGGGTGAGCGTCCCCGGCTCGACGAGCTCGACGCCGATCATGAGTCCCTTGCCGCGGATCTCCGCCACCACGCGGAGCGGGCCTCCCCGGCGCGCAGCGCGTCCATGAGGTGGCCGCCGACCTTCAGCGCGTTGCCCTGGAGGTCGCCCGAGAGCAGCACCTCGAGGTTGGCGAGCGAGCCGGCCGTGGCGAGCGGGTTGCCGCCGAAGGTCGAGATCGAGCTCGCGTGCACCGCGTCGAGGATCTCGCCGCGTCCGACGACGCCGCCGATCGCGAGGCCGTTGCCCAGGCCCTTGGCGAACGTGAGGAGATCGGGCTCCACGCCGTGCGCCTCGAACCCCCAGAAGTGCTCGCCGGTGCGACCCCATCCGGTCTGGACCTCGTCCGAGATGAAGTGGATGCCGTGCTCACGGAGCACCGCCTGCATCGCGCCGAACAGCCCGTCCGGCGGGGTCACGAACCCGCCGACACCCTGGATCGGCTCCGCGATCATGCACGCGACGTCGCCAGCGGTCGTCGTCTCGATCACGTCGCGCAGGTCGGCCACGCACGCGGCGATGAACGCCTCGTCGTCCAGGTGGCCGAACGGGCTCCGCAGCCGGTACCCGCCGTGCACGTAGCTCACCTGCAGCGGCGAGAAGCTGGTCGGGGACCACGAGCGGTTGCCGGTCACCGCGGTCGCGGTGAACGAGCGGCCGTGGTAGCTGTTGCGCAGCGCCAGCACCTGGTTGGAGCCGCGGGCGCAGCAGGAGGTCAGCAGCGCGGTCTCGACCGCCTCGGTGCCCGAGCTCCCGAAGAAGACCTTCGCATCGGGGATGGTCGAGAGCTGGGCGATCCGCTCGGCGAGCTCGACCATCGGCTCGATGAGGTAGAGCGTCGAGGAGTGGAGCATCCGCCCCGCCTGCTCGCGGATCGCCTCGACGACCTCGGGGACCGCGTACCCGGTGCTGGTGGTCAGGATCCCGCCGAAGAAGTCGAGGTAGGTGTTGCCCTCCGCGTCACGGACCGTGCGGCCCTCGCCGCTCACCAGCTCGATCGGCTCGTCGTAGAAGAGGGCGATCCAGTCGGGCATCACCTTCCGGTGACGGGCCAGCAGCTCGGCGTGCGACGTGCTCATCGGTGGGCCTCCCTCGACGGATCATGGGGCATCGGTCGCCGCACGGTCCACCCGTGGCCGCGGCCCCGATCCTCACCAGTCTGCGCACGCCCGCAAGCCGGCACAAGTGCGACCGGGCCACCGGTCGGACCGGTGCCGCGGCGTCGGTCGCGGGTCTGCCCGAACATCGTGCGGCGGGGTGTCCCCGCCGCACGACCAGGGATCAGGCGCTGGCGCCCACCAGCTCCTTGAGCTCGCGCTCCACATCCTCTTCGTGCTTGGCCTCGTCCTCGGACGCCCGGCGCGGGCTCCACCGGCCCCGGTTGAGCCAGATGGTCGGGATGAAGAGGAGCATGCCGACCAGGCAGACCCAGAACCAGTGCTGCCACTGCTTGGCCGATCGATTGACGCCGTCCTGCACTGCGAGCAGCTGGTTCTGGTGAGCGGCGAGGTAGGTGAGCTGGGTCTGGTACGGCACGACCAGCGTCTTGAGGGAGACGATGTTCGCGACCACCTTGGCGAAGACCGCCGGACCGACCGCCCTGGTCAGTGCCGCGAGGTTCGCCGCGGTCGGGTTCGAGTTGGCCGCGGCCACGATCGGCGCGTTCTGCGGCTCGCTCAGCACCTTGAGCCAGCTCGCATTCGCTTCGGCGAACGCCACCGACTTCGGATGGGCCACCTGGAACGCCTGCACGTTGAAGGGTGCGGTGCCGGTCGGACTTGTCTGCGCGTACTGCAGGTTGTCGACGACCGGGTTCACCGAGTTGATGACGAAGGGGAGGAAGATGAAGGAGATCCCGACCACGAGTCGCAGGATCCAGGCCCACAGCGCGAGACCGGTGCCGACCAGCGCAGGGTTCTTCGCCTCGACCATCTCGGTGTACCCGGCCATCCACGGCGCGTAGGTGAGCGAGATGCACGCTGCGAGGAGGACCTCGATGAGGACCAGGGTCGAGAAGGTCGTATGCGGGTTGCTCGCCTGGTGGGAGAAGACCAGAAGCATCACGATCGACCCGATGGCCCCGGCCAGCATCAGCGGCTTTCGCACCTTCAGGGCGTCCGACAGGACACCGAAGACGATGAGCGCGATGAGGTCGGCGAACCAGAACCACTTGTTGAGGTCGTTGGCCTGGGCCACCGAGAAGTTGACCCCGCTGCTGTTCTGGAAGACGACCGACCAGTAGATCGTGAAGAACGCGGAGGCCGCGTAGTACACGAGGAGGAAGAGGGAGATCCCGAGGGCGGAGCCGACCAGGTCCCACTTGAGGATCTGCGGCCATGGGCGGGCGGTCGCCGCCTCCACGTCGCTCTCGCTCAGGCCCCGGGCACGGGCCTCGACGAGCGCCCGGTCGTGCTCGGTGACCATGAGCTGGTCGCGGAGCCTCGACGAGAGGTCCTTCATGAAGAAGAGGGAGACCACGAAGACGATGAGGGAGATGCAGCCCGAGATGATGAACTGGCTCTTCCAGCCGTCCGGGTGGCCGTTCATGAAGTGGTTGATCGTGGCGCTCGCCACGAAGCTGGTGATGAGGCTGCCGGCGACCGGCCCGACCGTCCAGAAGCCCATCGCGGACGCGCGCCCGAGCTGCGGACTGAAGTCACGGACCAGTGCGGGTGTCGCCACCAGGATCGCGCCCTCCACCAGGCCGAGCACGCAGATCACGACCGCGAACTGCCACTCCGTGCTGCAGAGCGGGACGCCCACCGCCACGAGCAGCCCGACGACGAGCAGACCGTAGATGACCACGTTCGACCGACCCAGCTGATCGGTGCGGCTGGCCGGCAGGGAGGCGAAGGCGCCGATGAGGTTCGACACGATCACGATCCACACGTAGAAGCTGAACGACATGTGGTAGCTGCGCAGGATGTTGGGCGTCACACCCGTCTGCGTGAAGTACGTGTAGTAGAGGACGATCGTCGCGACGACGGCGAGCCCGAGGTAGGCGGTGCGGGGTCCGCCGTCGGGGTACTCGTCGATCTCGTGGACGAAGAGGAAGCGGAACAGGCCGCCGTGTCCCCCCGCGCTGCCAGCGCCCGAATCCGGAGTGACGAACGTTGCGCTGTCCGCTGCCATGGCTGTTCCCCCTGGTATTCGGTGGCGACCCTCCCCGGTCGCCCGCACGACCGTAGCGCACACCGACCGCCGTCGTGCTGATCCGCGCGGAAGGGGTGAGGCACACCCCGATCCCGGCCGTCAGCTGGGGATTCGGCGCCGTCGGGGAACGCGCAGCCGGCGCTGTCGGGGGGTCGGTTCCTGCGTCAGCGATCGAGGACCGCGGCGGCGATCCGCTCCTCGAGGAAGCGGGCGTCCCACCATGTGATCTGGAGCTGCTTGGCACGCCGGAAGTACAGCTGGATGTCGAACTCGACGGTGAACCCGATCCCGCCGAAGATCTGCTGGGCGGTGGCCGTGACGTCGCGGAACGTCGTTGCAGGCGTAGAGCTTCGCCATCGGAGCGAGGGTGGCCGTGCTCCGGTCGTGGGCGGCGGCCCAGGCCGCCTCGTGCACGAGCACCTCGGCCCCGTCCACCCGGGTCACGGCGTCGGCCAGGTAGTGGGCGAGCGCCTGGAAGGCCCCGAGCGGCTTGTCGAACTGGTGGCGGTCCTTCGCGTACTGGACCGTGATCTCGAGCGTGTACTGGACCCCGCCGACGGCCTGGGCGGCGGCGAGGACCGCGCCGTCCTGCATCACGGCGTCCCACGTCGCCCACCCCGAGCCGGACGGACCGATCCGGTCGGCATCGGTCACCACCACCCCGTCGAGGTCGACCCGGTACTGCGCGTCCGAGGCGATCGTGAGCTGCTGGGTGAGCGTCACCCCGTCGGCCGCAGGGTCCACGAGGAAGAGCTCGACGTCCTCCGCCGCGTCGCCGGTCCTGGCGAGCACGACCAGCCGGGTCGCGGCCGCGGCGAAGGCGACGTGGACCTTGGTGCCCGTGATGGTCCAGCCGTCCGTGCCCGGTGTCGCACGCACCGCGACGCCCTTCGGACCGAAGCCGCGGTCCGGTTCGAGCCACGCCGGCGTGAGGATCGCGTCCCCTCGGACGATCGGCGGCAGCCACGCCTCCTGCTGCTCGTCGGATCCCGCACGGGCCAGCGCGCTGCCGCACAGCACCGAGCTCACGAAGTGCGGGGACGGTGCGAGCGCCCGGCCGAACTCCTCGTAGAGCACCGCGCCCTCGAGCGCGGTCATCCCCGAGCCCCCGTACGCCTCGGGCAGCTGGAGGCCGAGCAGGTCCAGGTGGGCCAGCTGCTTCCAGAGCTCGGGCGAGTAGCCGAGCGGATCGTCCTCCAGCTCACGCACGACGGGCAGCGGGCACGTGGTCGCGCAGACGCCGCGTACCGTCTCGCGGAGCATCTCCTGCTCGGGGCTGAAGTTCAGGTCCAACATCTCGGGGTCTCCTCCAGGTGAGCTGCGTCGTGCATGGTGTGTGGCCGGCCACCGCCGGAACGGCTGGTCGGGGTCACGGGAGCCACCGGTCGCCCGAGCGCTGCCACGGGTTGTCCGATGCATCGAGGGGCAGCGCGACCCGCGCGCTGCAGGTCGTCTTGGGGTCGCCGTCGACCGAGACGGCGATGTCGAGCGCCACCCAGCCGCAGCCGGACCCGTCCACGCCGCTGTCGGTCACCCGGCCCGAAAAGACCATGGTGTCGCCCGGGAAGATCGAGCCCCGCATGCGGAAGGTCATCCGCTGGAGGCGGCCGTAGGGACCCGTCCAATCCGTCACGTACCGCTCGAACCAGGCGGCCTGGTTCGGCGTGTTGAGGAAGATGTCGCGGGTGCCGTTCCGCTCGACCGCGAAGTCCTTGTCGTGGTGCATGGGGCGCCAGTCGCGGGTCGCGAGCGCGCCGAGGACGACCGTCGTCGCGGTCACCGGGTAGGGCAGGTCGGGCAGGCGGTCCCCCGCCGCGACGTCGGCGTGGAGCAGGCGGGTCGCCGCCGGGGCGCTCACGCCGTCCCCCCGTCCGCTGCCGCTTCCCGCCGGTAGCCGAACCCCGTGTAGCTCTCGACCGCGACCAGCTGCCCGCGTTGATTGTGGTACTCGACGTCGATGACCCAGAAGCGGCCGGTCCCGAGCTTGGTCGTCTTCTCGTCGCTCACCGAGCGGAGGATCTGCCGTGTCGTGAGCCGGTCGCCGGGGCGCACCGGCTCGTGGAAGACGATGGTGTTGTCCGTCATGACCGCCTCGGGGAGGCCGAGCCCCTCCTTCAGGTCGAAGTGGACCTGGAGCGGCAGCGCCTGGGTGGTCCTGCCGGGTGCCCAGTGGTGCGGGCGGAACCAGACCGAGACCATGGTCGGCGGCGCGATCGGGCCGCCGGTCACCTCGGCGGCGACCGCCTCGTCCCAGAAGAGCGGGTTCCCGTTCTCGACCGACGCGCAGCTCGTCCAGATGTAGCCCTGCTCGACGGGGAGTTCGCCCTCCTCCTCGTACTGCGGGACCCCGACGAGGCGGTCGACGTCGGCGAGACCGATCGCGCTCACGCGACCACTCCCTTCGAGCGCAGCTCGGCGACGCGCGAGGGCCCGAGCCCGGCCCGTGCGAAGAGTGCGTCCGCGTCGCTCGCGCCCGGGTCGTCGAGTGCGACCGTCCCCTCGAGCGGCGCCATCCCGGCGAGGACCGCGCCGACCTGCCGGAACCGGACCTGGTCGCCGCCGTCCGCCGCGGCAGGCAGCTCGGCCTCGACGAAGGCGTGGCGAGCCGCGTACTGCTCGTCCTCCACCAGCTCGTCCGCGGCGAGCACCGGCGAGACGCAGGTGTCGGCACCCGCGAGCGCCTCGACCCAGGACTCCCGGTCGCGCGTGGCGAACACGGCGGCGAGGTCGGCGCGGATCGCGTCCTGTACCTCGTCGTCGAGCTGGTGGGCGATCCACTGCTCGCAGCCGAGGAGCCGGCAGAGGTTCGCGTAGAACTTCGGCTCGATCGCGCCCACCGCGAGCCAGCGCCCGTCCGCGGCACGGTAGGTGTCGTAGCAGGCGTAGCGTCCCGTGATCATGTCGTGCCGGGGCCCGACGGCCGCGCCGGTCGCGAGATGTTCGTCGACGGCGAGGGAGGTCAACCAGAGGACCCCGTCCGCGATCGACACGTCGAGGTGGGTGCCTGGACCGTCGGCCCCGCGCCCGATGAGCGCGGCCATGATCGCCATCGCGGCGTGCATCCCCCCGCCGGCCGCGTCCGCGATGGTCGCGCCGGGAACCGGCGGCCCGCCGTCGCCCGCGGGCTCGGTGGCGGCGAGGTAGCCGCCCACCGCGAGGTAGTTGATGTCGTGGCCGGCCCAGGACGCCCGCGGTCCCTTCTGGCCGTAACCCGACGTGGAGCAGAGGATGATCGCGGGATTGACCCCGGCGAGCTCCGCGTAGCCGATGCCGAGCCGGTCGACCACCCCGGGCCGGAAGCTCTCGACCACGACGTCGGCGCGGCGCACCAGCGCGAAGAATGCCTCGCGCCCGTCGGCGTCCTTCAGGTCGATCGCGACGCGGCGCAGGTGTCGCGAGCCGCTGTACGCGTAGAACGGCGGTCGGATCTGCTCGGTGCCGCGCCCTGCGACCGGAGCGACCTTCACGACGGTCGCGCCGTAGTCGGCGAGCAGGCGCGTGCAGCGCGCGGCTGGCCCGACGCTCGCGAGGTCGAGGACGGTGATCCCCACGAGGGGACCGCCCGGGCCGCGACCGGCCGTCGCGGACGGCGCGACGGCAGGCGTGGCGGTGGGTTCGTTCACGGGTCCGGTGCGCTCAGAAGTTCTTCGGGAGTCCGAGCTTGCGCCGGGCGATGATGTTCTTCTGGATCTCCGATGATCCGCCGCCGATGGTGTCGATGACCGTGTAGCGGTAGGTCGACTCGGCCCGCCCCGCCATCGGCGCCTCCTCGTCGCGCACCCGGAGCTGGCCGCCCGGACCCGCGATGTCCATCGAGGCGTCGGCCAGGCGGCGCGAGTACTCGGTCGTGAACAGCTTGTACTCGGAAGCCTGCGACGTCGGCGGCGCGCCGCCCTCGGCGGAAGCCGCGACGAACTTGAGGCCGAGGACGCGTGCGACCTCGGCCTCCGTCTGCAGCTGGGCGATGCGCGATCGGACCACCGCGTCGTCACGCAGCGGCTCGCCGTCGCGGGTCGCCGTCCGCACGTACTCCGTGAGGAGCTCGAGGCGCTGCGCGATGGGAGAGAACGTGAAGAGGGTGAACCGCTCGAGGTCGAGCGCCTCCGAGATGTACTGGAACCCGCGGTTGAGCTCGCCTACCACGTAGTCGTCCGAGACCCAGACGTCGTCGAGGTAGACCTCGTTGGTCCGTTCGTCGCCCATCGTCCAGATGGGCTTGACCGTGATGCCCGGATGGTCCATCGGGACGAGGAAGAGGGTGATCCCGTTGTGCTTGGGTGCGTCCGGGTCGGTGCGCGCGCCGACCCAGTACCAGTCGGCGAAGTGCGCCGAGGTCGTCCACGTCTTCTGGCCGTTGAGCCGCCAGCCGTCGCCGTCGCGGGTGGCCTTGAGCTGCATCGACGCGGCGTCGGAGCCCGCGTTCGGCTCCGAGTACCCGACCGCGAACTCGACCTCGTTGCGCAGGATCTTCGGGAGGAACTCGGCCTTCAGCTTCTCGCTCCCGTTGCGGATGATCGTCTTGCCGATGATCCCGACGCCCTTGCCGATCTGCGGGCCACCACGGGCGGCGAGCGCCTCGTTGAGCAGGTACTCGTAGATGCCCTCGCCGTCCGAGCCTCCGTACTCCTCCGGCCAGGTGATCCCGAGCCAGCCCCGCTCCCCGACCTTCGCCATGAACGCCCGCCGCGCGGGGGTGTCGACGATCTGGGCCATGTTCTCGCGGGTCAGGTCGAAGACCTCGGGATCGGCGTTCTCGTCGAGGAACTGCTCGACCTCCTTGACGAACTCCAGCTGCTCGCTGGTGAGCTCGAAGTCCATGCAGGGGCCTCCATCGTCCGGACGCGGCGACGGCCGCAGTGGTTACCTGACTGACCGTCAGATACTGTGGTCATCATAGGATGGGGCGGGAAGCCGGGCCAGCGGCGCAGCACGAGGCAGCGCCGTGTCACCGGGTCGACACCGGCAGGACGTGCTCCACGTTCGGCGCCGGCGCCGGACGGGCCCGTCGAGGAGCCGTGACCACACGCGGCCCCGTGCAACCGGCGTTGCGCACGGTCGCGCGGCCGGAGAGCGAAGGAGAGGACGGCACCATGAGAGGCATCGTGAGCGCGGCCGGGTACGTGCCGTACCGGCGCCTCCCACGGTCCGCCATCGCCGCCGTCTTCGGGAGCGGAGGCGGCCGCGGGACGAGGGCCGTGGCGTCGCACGACGAGGACACGACCACCATGGGGGTCGAGGCCGCGCGGCTCGCGCTGCGCGCCGCCCCGGGCGTCCCGGTCGACTCGCTCTGGTTCGCCACGGCATCGCCCGCCTACCTCGACAAGACCAACGCCACCGCGATCCACGCCGCCCTCCGCCTGCCCGCGGACGTGGCCGCCTACGACTTCGGCGGGGCGCTCCGCTCGGGGGCCGGCGCGCTCCGCACGGCGCTCGGCGCGCCGGGCAGCGGCACCGCGCTCGTGGTGCTCGCCGACCTCCGCGACGGGCTGCCGACCTCCGCGGACGAGAGCGGTGGGGGTGACGGCGCGGCCGCACTCCTCGTGGGCGACGATTCGCCCGACCACCCGGTCGTGGCCGAGTACCTCGGCGGCGCGTCGCTCAGCGACGAGTTCCTCGACCGATGGCGCGCCGGCGGCGAGCGCCGCTCCAACGTCTGGGAGGAGCGGTTCGGTGAGACCCGCTACGTCCCGCTCGGCACCCGTGCCTGGGAGGCGGCCTGTGCGTCGGTCGGCATCGAGCCCACCGCGGTCGACCGGTTGGCCGTCACCGGCATGCACGGTCGCGCGGTCCGCGGGCTCGGACGCGCGCTCGGCGTCACCGACGGGGCGTTCGCCGACGATCACTCGGCCACGGTCGGCCAGACCGGTGCGGCCCATCCCGGCCTGGTCCTCGCCTCGATGCTCGAGCAGGCCGTGCCCGGGCAGGTGCTCGCCGTCGTCGCACTGGCGGACGGCGCGGACGTCCTCATCTTCCGCGTGACCGGTGCGCACGCACAGTGGGCGCCGGCGATGCCGGTGGCCGACCAGGTCGCGGCAGGCGCGGAGCTCGACTACGGCACGTTCCTCGCCTGGCGCGGGATGGTGACCCTCGAGCCTCCGCGGCGTCCCGCGCCACCACGCGTCTCGGCAAGCGCAGCTGGTCGGAGCGAGCCGTGGAAGTTCGGCTTCGTGGGATCGAAGGACCGGTCGTCGTCGGCCGTGCACCTGCCGCCGGCGCGCATCTCGATGGACGGCGGTGCGCTCGACGACATGGACCCGATCGCCCTGGCCGACACGGAGGCGACGATCGCGACCTACACCGTCGACCGCCTGGCCTACTCCCCGAGCCCCCCGATCGTCTTCGCCGTCCTCGACTTCGACGGCGGCGGCCGCTTCCCCGTGGAGCTCACCGACGTCGACGCGGAGACGGTCGGCATCGGCGACCGGGTGGCCATGACCTTCCGGCGGCTCTACACGGCCGACGGCATCCACGACTACTTCTGGAAGGCGAGGCCGGTGCGCACAGCGAACGCCGCGGACGCGCCGACCCGCACCTGAACGCAGCGACACGAGTCGCCGCGGGCCGTTCCGGCCCCCACGGCGCACCGAAAGGAGGAGAAGCGGTGGCATCGCACGGGATCAAGGACCGGGTGGCGATCGTCGGGATGGGCTGCACGCGGTTCGCCGAGCACTGGGACAAGGGGCTCGACGACCTCATCGTCGATGCAGCCACCGACACCTTCGCCTCCGCCGGCATCGGCAAGGACGACGTCGACGCGTTCTGGTTCGGCACCGCCCAGTCGGGCATGAGCGGCATCACCCTGGCCCGGCCGCTCCAGCTCGCCGGCAAGCCCGTGACCAGGGTCGAGAACTACTGCACGACCGGCTCGGAGGCACTGCGCGCGGCGGCCTACGCGGTCGCGTCGGGCGCCTACGACGTCGGCATGGCCGTGGGCGCGGAGAAGGTCAAGGACTCCGGGTACCAGGGGCTCAACGCCTTCCCGATCCCCAATGACGGCACCGCCCGCACCTTGACCGCGGCCGCCATGTTCTCGATGGTCGCTCCGGCGTACGCGAAGAAGTACGGCGTTCCGGAGGACGAGCTCTCGGAGGTCCTCGCGCGCATCTCCTGGAAGAACCACCAGAACGGCGCCCGCAACCCGCGTGCCCAGTTCCGCAAGGAGGTCTCGACCGAGACGATCTGCGCGTCGCCGCGCGTCGCCGGTCGGCTCGGCGTCTTCGACTGCGCGGGCGTCGCCGACGGTGCGGCCGCGGCCATCGTGGTGCGCGCCGAGGACGCGCACCGCTACACCGACCGGCCGCTGTACATCAAGGCGCTCTCCTTCGCCGCGGGCAGCGGGTCGGGGCTCATCGACCCGACGTTCGACTACACCTGGTTCCCCGAGTGCGCAACGGCGGCCGAGGACGCGTACCGGCAGGCGGGGATCACCGATCCGCGCGCGCAGCTCGCCATGGCGGAGGTGCACGACTGCTTCACCCCGACCGAACTGGTCCTCATGGAGGACCTCGGATTCGCCGCGCGCGGCACCGCGTGGAAGGAGGTGCTCGCCGGCACCTTCGACCGCACCGGCGCGCTCCCGGTCAACCCGGACGGCGGGCTGAAGAGCTTCGGCCACCCGGTCGGCGCGTCGGGGCTCCGCATGTTCTTCGAGGCGTGGCTCCAGCTCCGCGGCGAAGCGACCCCCGAGCGGCAGATCGAGACCGACCGGACCCTCGCCCTCACCCACAACCTGGGCGGCTACCCGGGTGAGATGGTGGCCTTCGTCTCAGTCGTCGGCACCGAGCTCGGCTGAGCACGGGGCCTCGGCCTCCCGCTCGTCGAGGAACGCCCACCAGGCCACCGCGGCCTTCGTCGCGGCCGCCGTGACCGCGTCCGGGTCGGCGCCGCGGTGGACGAGCGCGTCGACCGCCCACTCGCCGTGCGCGGCGTCGAGCGCGGCATGGACCTCCCAGAACTCGGCACCGTCGGTGTCGACCCCGTACCAGCGGCGGAGCCCGTCGGCCTTGGTCCGGGCGACGGCCGAGGCCTGGGATTCGTAGGCGGCGAGCCCGGCGAGTGCCGCCTCGGGGCCGGTCTCGACGAGCTCGCGGTAGGTGGCGACCAGGTCGGCAGCGGCCGGGCCCGCTGCGGTGGCCGACGGCGTCTCGGGCAGCGCGGCGGCGAACCGGTCGAAGAGCGCGAGGTGCGGCTCGGGACGGCCGAGCTCGTCGTCGAGGTTGCGCTCGACGAGCGTGGCGCCGTCGACGTCGCCCTCGGCCCGGAGCCGCTCGACCACCGCCTCCAGCACCACCGGGAGCGCGGCCTCGAACGCGCGGTAGTGGACCGCGTACTCGGCGAGCTCACCGGGAGCGAGGAGTCCGGCCTCCCACCGCCGGTAGAAGGGATGGGAGAGCAGCTCCCTCCCCTCCAGTGCGGCGGCGACCGCCGATGTCAGAGTGGTGCGCGCAGTGTCGATGGAGGTCGAGTCGGTGGTCATGCCGCATCTTAACGAGCGGTGGTCGGACCGGCTCAGCGGATCGCGGCTGCTCCGTTCGACGGGTGGGCGAACCGGCCGCCGACCCGCGTCGGGACCTGGCTCCTCGCCGCCCGGACGGGCGCGCCCGCCTCCGGCCGCAGGTAGTGGAGCTTGTGCTCGCGCTCCTCGGCGCGCCGGCGCAGGTGCACGAGGAGCGCCACGTACGCCACGAGCGCGACCCCCGAGAGCGCGGTGACCGACCAGAGGACGGACGCACCGGGGATGAAGCCCGCGAGGAGACTGAGCACGAAGACGAGGATGAGGACGCCGAGCGTGTCACGCCGGCGCCGCCGGGCGAGCTGACGAGCGTACGGGTCGGCGGCCCGCGGGTCGGGCCGGATCGACACGTCGGTCCACGGTGGCTCGTGCGTCTCGGGCGGCTCCACCCTGGTGCGGTCGACGGCGCGGTCGGTGGTTCGGTCGACGGCGCGGTCGACGGCGCGACGGTCGGGATCGTCGCCGAGGAATGCCAGGGCCGGCCGGGGGAGCTCCTTCGCCCCGACCACGGTGAGTACCGGTGCGCTCCCTGCCGGTCCGGCGGCGAGCGTCTTCGTCCTCCCGCCGTCGTCCACCGCGCGCAGACGGTACGCGGGGCTCACGATCGGGGCGGGGGCGGAGTGCTCGAGGACCCGGAGCTGGTGGTGGAAGTGGGTGATCGAGCTGATCCCGTCGCCGGCCTGCCGGCGGCGGAGAAAGCTGGGGGTGAGGATCACGGCCCACGCCACCACGACGAGCACCACAAGCACCATGGGCATCTGCTCCTCGACCTACCTTCCTTGCAGAAAAAACCCTAACGACAAGGGATTCCGCAGTGGTGGATGGTCAGGGAACGACAGCGCCGACACCGACCATGTGCCATGGTCGCAACGGCCTTCCCCCAGTCCTTCGGATCTCGTTCTACACCCCGGCGATGGGCGCCTCAACCGCTCCGCTCCGGTCCAGGTGGGCGCCGGTCCGGCGCCGCTAGGGTCGCGTGGTGCCGGCGTTCTGGATCCTGGTTTCGCTCGCCGCGCTGGCAGCCGGCACCGACTGGATCGCCGTCGCGACCGGCGACCGCCGGCTCGAGTACGCCGCGAAGCCCGCGGTCCTGACGTTCCTCACGGCCGCGGCGGCGGTGCTGCCCGCCGCCTCGTCCGACCTGGACGGCCGTCGTTGGTGGTTCGTGGCCGCCCTGGTCTGCTGCCTCGCGGGCGACGTGCTCCTCATGCTCCCGCAGGACCTGTTCGTCGCAGGCCTCGCGTCGTTCCTCGTCGGCCACCTCCTCTTCATCGGCGGGTTCCTGCAACCGCCGTCACCGCCGGGTTCGCCGCCGTTCGCCTTCTCGGCGACGGGGATCGTCGTGGCGACGCTCGCCGTCCTCGCGATCGAGGCGGTACCCGGCGTCGTCGTGCTGCGGTCGTTGGCCGCCCGCGGCGAGGGAGCGCTCATCGCGCCCGTCTGCCTGTACATCGCCGCCATCGTGACCATGGTGGTCCTCGCCGCGAATGTAGGGATCCCGCTCGCCGCCGTGGGCGCCGCGAGCTTCCTCCTCTCGGACACGTTCCTTGCGCTCGACCGCTTCGTGCAACCGATCCGGCGCGGGCCGCTCCTCGTCCACGTCACCTATCACACGGCGCAGGTCCTGCTGGTCCTCTCCCTGCTGCGCTGAGCGCCGGCGGCGTACGCTGAGCCATGCGCGGAGGCAGAGCCGGGGCGGTCGTCCCCGCCGACGAGCGGGGCGGGACACGCTGATGGGTGAGGAGGCTTCGGAGCCCGGCGGGCCCGTCGACTCGATGACCGACGAGGAGAAGCTCTGGTGCCTCGACGGCGACGCGCCCTTCTGGGCGGGGATCGGCTACCTGGGTGATGGCGGGTACCACAAGAGCCCGTTCCGGGCCGCGGCGGTGCCGCGCCTCGGACTTCCCGGGTTCGCATTCTCCGACGGCCCCCGCGGGGTGGTCGTCGACCGCGCGACTTGCTTTCCGGTGTCGATGGCACGGGGCGCGGCCTGGGACCCCGGGCTCGAGGAGCGGATCGGGGAGGTGATCGGCATGGAGCTGCGCGCGGTCGGAGCCGATCTCTTCGGCGGGGTGTGCGTGAACGTCCTCCGTCACCCGGCCTGGGGCCGCGCACAGGAGACCTACGGCGAGGATCCTTTCCACGTCGGGGAGATGGGCGCTGCACTGGCCCGCGGGGTGCAGCGCCACGCGATGGCCTGTGTGAAGCACTTCGCGTGCAACTCGATGGAGAACGCGCGCTTCGCGGTCGACGTCACGGTCGACGAGGTCGCGTTGCACGAGGTCTATCTCCCGCACTTCAAGCGCATCGTCGACGAAGGCGTGGCGGTCGTCATGAGCGCCTACAACCGCGTGAACGGCGAGTGGTGCGGGGAGAGCCGCCCCCTGCTGACTGACGTCCTGCGCGGCGAGTGGGGCTTCGAGGGGTTCGTGATCAGCGACTGGATCTTCGGGCTCCGCGACGCGGCGCGCTCCCTCCACGCCGGCCTCGACGTCGAGATGCCCTACCGCATGCTGCGGGCCGGATCGCTCCCCGACGCGCTCGCGGCCGACTCGGCCTCGTGGGACGACGTGGAGATCGCGGCCGGCCGGGTCGTCGCCACACGGCAGCGGTTCGGCTCGGTGCTCGCCGCTCCCCGACCGCCGCGCTCGATCCTCGCGAGCCCTGGGCACCGGGCCCTCGCCCGCGAGGCGGCGGCCCGCTCGATCGTCCTCCTCCGCAACGAGGCAGTCGCCGGCGCCCCGGTCCTGCCGCTCGACCCGAGTGCCTCCGGCACGGTCGCCCTCGTCGGCGCGTTGGCCACGGCGGCCAACCTCGGAGACAGCGGGTCGAGCGACGTCTGGGCGCCCGCGGTCGTCACGATCGAGGAGGGACTGCGTGCCGCGCTCCCTCACGCGACGCTCACCGTGGACGACGGTTCGCACCCGGTGGCCGTCGCGAAGGTCGCATCGGAGGCCGATGCCGCCGTGGTGGTGGTCGGCTACACCTATCTCGACGAGGGCGAGTTCATGGGCGAGTCGACGATGGCGTCCCTCGCGACGCTCTTCCCCGGCGAGGACGACCCCGAGCTCGTCGAGCGCTTCGAGGCGTCGGTGGCCGCGGAGCGGACGATCGAGCCGCCCGCCCACGTAGCCCCCCGACTGGCCTCCGGCGGGTTCAGCTCGGGGGGCGACCGGACCTCGCTCCGGCTCCGCCCCGACGACGTCGCCCTCGTGCGCGCGGTCGCCGCCGCCAACCCGCGCACCGTGGTGGTGCTCGAGGGGGGCAGCGCCGTGCTGACCGACGAGTGGGACGGGACGGTCCCGGCAGTCGTCCATGCCTGGTACCCGGGGATGGAGGGTGGCCACGGCGTCGCGGACGTGCTCACCGGCGCGGTCGACGCCTCCGGCAGGCTGCCGTTCTCGGTGCCCCGCTCCGAGTCGGACCTCCCGGAGTTCGCCGGCGACGTGGAGGCCTGCACCTACGACGCGTGGCACGGCTACTGGCACCTCGCACGCCAGGGCACCGCGCCGGCCTACCCGTTCGGCTTCGGCCTGAGCTACACGACGTTCGCGCTCGACGACGCCGAGGCAGAGGTCGCCGACGGAGCGATCCGTGTCCGTGCGACGGTGCACAACACCGGGCAGCGACCCGGCTCCGACGTCGTGCAGGTCTACGCCCGGCGCCGCGAGGGGGCACGTCCCGAGCGCCTGGTCGCCTTCGCCCGGGTCGCGGTCGGGCGCGGCGAGCGCGTCACGGCGGAGCTCGTGGTCGGAGGCGACGCGCTCGCCGAGCGCGACGTCGCCTCCCACGCGACGGTCGTCCGCCCCGGGCGGTACGAGCTGCGGGTGGCCCGCCACGCCGGTGACGAGGGGATCGCGTGCACCGTCGAGGTCGTGGCGGGCTCGGTCACCATGCGGGGGGAGGAGCGGTGACCGCTTCCGACCGGTGGGACCCCGCCCAGTACAACCGGTTCGCAGACGAGCGGGAACAGCCCTTCTGGGACCTCGCGGGGCTGCTCGAGCCGGTCGACGCGCCCGTGCTCGTCGACCTCGGCTGTGGCGACGGTCGGCTCACCGCCGCCCTCCACCGGACCCTGCATGCGTCGTCGACCCTCGGGCTCGACAGCTCGCCCGCGATGATCGAGGCGGCCGCCGGGCACGCCGACGCGGGGGTGACCTTCGAGCGGCAGGACGTCTCCTCGTGGGAGGAGCCGGGACGGTACGACGTCGTCTTCTCGAACGCGGCGCTCCACTGGCTCCCCGACCATCCGGCGGTCCTCGCTCGCTGGGCCGGCTCGCTCACCCCGACCGGTCAGCTCGCCGTCCAGGTGCCGGCCAACGCCGACCACCCGGCCCACCGCATCGCCGGCGAGGTCGCCGCCGACCTCCTCGACGACCCGCCACCCGATCCGGTCGCGCGCAACGTGCTCGCCCCCGAGGCGTACGCCACGCTCCTCTGGGAGCTCGGCTTCGCGACGCAGGCGGTGCGCCTGCAGGTCTACCCCCACCGGCTCGGTTCGACCGCGGAGATCGTGGAGTGGGTCAAGGGGTCGACGCTCACCCGCTTCAAAGAGGCGCTCGGGCCCGACGGCTGGACGGCGTACGTCGAGCAGTACCGCGCGCGGCTCCTCGAGCAGCTGGGCGACCGGTCGCCGTGCTTCTATCCGTTCAAGCGCATCCTGCTCTGGGCGCGCCCCGGCTGAGCCGCGACGAGCCTCAGACGCCGTCGGCGGCAAGGATGCGCGCGACGTCGCCACGGTGGTGCCACCCGTCGTGCGCGTTCGCCTGCGCCACATCCACCAACGAGAGCGCGCCGCGTTCGGGATGCACGAGCACGACGCCCTGCTTCGGTGACCGGGTCACGACCGCGCACCAGTCCGCCGACGAGCGCTCGAGTGACCAGAGGCCCGCGACGAGCGGGATCGCCCCGTACCGACGGGCCGCGGCGAGCGCGTTCTCGTCGTACGGCGCGACCAGGCGATCGGCGCCGGCGGTGACGCCCGCGAGGCGCTCGGCCCAGATGCGCAGGTTGTCCGCGACGTGGCAGACGTAGCTCCCAACCGACCAGCCGAGCGACGGGTGGGTCTCCTCGCCCCGTGCACCGCTGGTCACCTCGCGGAAGGCGTCGGGCAGACCGGCGACCAGTGCGATCAGCGCATCGGGCCCGGCCGCCCAGTCGAACGTGCACTCGCGGCAGTGGTCACCCTCGGCCGCGGGCATCACCCGCTCACGACCGCTCGAGCATGCCCCGGACGTAGGCGGCCTGGCCGACGTGCTCGAGGTCGTCGTCGAGGACGCTGACCAGGCGCACCCCGAGGGTGACCGGCGGATCCCACCGCTCGTCGACGACGCGGTCGAGATCCGCATCGACGAGCCCGGCGACGAATTCGAGGGTCGCCGCGTGCACCGCGTCGTGGTAGCCGCGCAGGTCGTCCGCCCGCGCGACGACCTTGGCGACCTGGTCGGAACGGTGGCCCCAGCCGGTCTCCCCGACGGCGAGGTCGAGCCCGAACCGGTCCGCCCAACCGCCCGCGGTCCACCGCTGCTCGACTCCGGCGACGTGTGCCACGTGGTCGTCCTGCACACGGGTGAGGTGCCAGAGCAGCCAGGCGATCGAGTTGCCCGACCCGCCGGGGCGGTGGGCGAGCTGCTCCCCGTCGATGCCGTCGAGCACCGCGTGCACGGCCTCGCGGACCCGCCCGAACCCGTCGGCGAGGAGCTCGGCGCTCGTCACGCGGGCCCTCCGCCGGCGGGAAGGGGCGCGGCGGCCCGTTCCGTGCTCACTGTGGCGTGTGGCAGACGGCCTCGACGTTGTTGCCGTCGGGGTCGCGTACGAACGCGCCGTAGTAGTCCGGGTGGTACTCGGTCCAGACGCGCGGCTCGTGGAGGACCTCCGCCCCGGCGGCCACGGCGGCGTCGAAGAACGCCCGCACCGCCGCCCGGTCCGGCGAGGTGAAGGCGAGATGCGCCTCGCGGAACCCCTCGCCGGTCGTCCGTGGGCCGATCCAGAACTCGGGATTGCCCGGTGCGCCGAAGCCGATCACCTCACCGAAGTCCATGATGGGGGCGCCGCCGAGCGGCGCGAGCACGGCCTCGTAGAAGGACGCGCTCCCCGGCACGTCCGCGCACTGGATGGAGACGTGGTCGAGCACCCTCCCATCCTGCCAGCACGGCGCGGAATGCGCTTCCCGGCCGGTCGACCCCGACCTGCGCCGTCATCGTCCCTCGAGCGCTGCTCTCGCCGTCCACCGCCCCGATCGGCGCTCGACGGCGACGGGCAGCCCGTACGCGGCAGAGACCGTTTCGGAGGTCAGCACCTGTTCGACGGGTCCGGCGGCGACGAGCCGACCCGCACCGAGCAGGGCGGCGTGGGTGACCCCCGGCGGGATCTCCTCGAGGTGGTGGGTCACGAAGACGAGCGGCGGTACGGCGGGGTCGGCGGCGAGGCGTGCCACCCGCGCGAGGAGGCGCTCACGCGCGGCGAGGTCCAGTCCGGCCGCCGGCTCGTCGAGCAGGAGCAGCTCGGGATCGCCCATGAGCGCGCGGGCGAGCAGGACCTGCTGGCGCTCGCCCTCGGAGAGGAGTCCGAAGGCACGCGTCCGCGAAGGCCTCGCCTCCGAACCCGGCCTCGGCCAGCAGCACCTCCGCATGCCGGTGGTCGGCCGGGGTGTACTCGTGCCACCAGGTCTCGAGCGCGGCGTACCGTCCGGTCAGCACCACGTCACGGGCCGGAAGTCCGGGACGGAGGGTCCTCGCGACGGCGGCGCTGACCGTGGCGATCCGGGTGCGGAGCGACCGCATGTCGATCCGACCCAGCTGCTCGCCGAGGATCTCGACGCGACCGGCCGTGGGCCAGAGCGCGGCGCCCACCACGCGCAGAAGCGTCGTCTTGCCCGAGCCGTTCGGTCCGAGGAGGACCCACCGCTCCCCCGCGCGGATCTCCCAGCTGATCCGGTCGAGGAGCGCGTTGCCGTCGCGGACCACCGCGACCGCGTCGAGCCTGACCGCGACCTCACGGCCGCCAGGGCGTCCGCCCGTCACCGTCGGGGCGCGGCGAGCACCGGCAGCGACCTCGGGGATCCCGTCATCGGCGACGATTCTCGACGCCTTCGTCAGAGGCGGTCAACCGGAGACGCCCCCGCCGACGAGCGGCGGATCGCGTCGCCACTCCGGCGCCACCGGGGTGGCGCCGGAGTGGGACCACGCCCGATCCCGGTCAGTTGTCCACGTAGTTCGAACGGTTGACCGTCGTGCCCTGGTTGCCGGAGACGGACAGCGAGCCGCTCACCCAGTTGCACCCGACGGTCACGTCACCCGAGTTCCCCGACACGCTGACCGCGCCGACCGAGCTGGAGAACTCGAAGCTCACGCCGCCCGTGTTGGAGGAGAGCTGCACGCCGCCGAGGAGGGTCGACCCGCCGCACCGTGCGGTGCCGTCACCGACGTCGACCGGCAGGTTCGTCCCGTTGACGGTCAGCTTGCCGCTGACGTACGTGTTGCACATGCGCACACCGCCGCCCTCCGCGTCCACGGAGCCGCCGACGTGGCCGCCCTCGGAGTCGAACGAGCCGCCCGGCTCCACATGGACGTCACCGTCGATGCGGCAGCCCGGGTCGAGGCGGTAGGACTGGCCGGACTGGATCCAGATCGAGCCCTCGTGATGGCAGTCGAGATCGACGGTGTTCCCCACGGTGAGGGTGCCGGCGACGAACGTGAAGGTGTAGTTGCCGGCGGCCAGGGTCCCCGGCATGCAGGTGATCGGGTAGGTGCCGGCACGGCTCATCGACGTCGCGGTCGTGGTGCAGACCGCCTGCCCGGTCACGCCGGACGTGGCGAGGGTCTGTCCGTTCACGAAGCCGCTGATCGTATAGGTGAGCGCTGGCACCGCCCCGCCGAACTGCATGCTCTGGTTGTTCGCCCGAACCGTCAGCGATGCGGGTGCGACCGTGACCGTCCCGGCCGTGTAGGTGACGGTGTAGTTGGCGTCGGTGGCGCCCGAGCACGTCGAGGTGTACGAACCGACCGAGCTGGTCGGTCCGGCCGCCGTCGTGCAAGTGAGACCCGAGCCGAGCGACGCCGTGGTGTCGCCGTTGACCAGGCCGGTCACCGTCGCGATGATGGCCGGCTTCGCCCCGCCGTAGGTCATGGTGGCGGACGACGCCGACACCGTGAGGGGTGCGGGCTGCACGTTGACGGACCCCGAGACGTAGGTGATCGTGTAGTTCGGGTCGACCGCACCCGAGCACGAGCTCGTGTACGCCCCCACGGCACTCGACGCCGACGCCGTCGAGGTGCATGTCGGCTGCGTCGTGAGCGAACCGGGGCCGTCACCGTTCGCGAAGCCGGAGTAGGTCGGCGTGATCGGTGCACCCGCGCTCCCGTAGGTACGCGTCGCGGACGATGCGGAGATCACCAGGGAGGCGCTGCCGACCACCACGCTGCCCGGCACATAGGTGATCGAGTAGTTCGGGTCGGTGGCTCCCGAGCAGCTCGATCCGTACGTCCCGGCGGGGCTGTTCGCGGTGGCAGCCGTCGAGCAGACCGGCGTCGTCGTGAGCGCGGAGGGACCCTCGCCGTTGACGAAGCCCGAGTAGGTCGCGGTGATGGACGGCGGTGCGCCGCCATAGGTCATCGAACCGGAGGTCGCCGCCACGAGCAGCGGTGCGGCGACGACGCTGACCGTGCCGTCCGCATAGGTGACCGCGTAGTTGTCGTCGACCGCGCCCGAGCAGGTGCTCGCGTAAGTCGCCACGGGACTCGCCGAGGTGGCGGTCGTCCCGCAGGTGAGGCCCGAGCCGAGCACCGACGGGTCCTCGCCGTTCTGGAGACCCGTGACCGACGGGGTCACCGCCGGCGGAGCGCCGCCGTAGGCGAACGAGCCGGACGACGCGGTGACCGTGATCGGAGCGGCGGTCACCGTGACGGTGCCGTCGACGTAAGTGAACGCATAATTGGCGTCGACCGCCCCGGAGCAGGTGCTGTCGTACGTGCCGACCGGGGTGGTCGGGACCACGCCGCTCGAGCAGGTCAGGCCCGCGCCGAGCACCGACGGGTCCTCCCCGTTCTGGAGGCCGGAGACCTGCGCCGTGACGGCGGGCCCTGCGGTCCCGTAGGTCGAGGTGCCCGAGGTCGCCGTGATCGTGACGGGCGCGGGCGAGACGGTCACGTCGCCGTCGACGAAGGTGATCGCGTAGTTGGGATCGGACGCGCCCGAGCAGGTCGACGGGTAGTCGCCTACCGGACTGGTCGGCAGGGCGAGCGACGAGCACGTTGCCGGTGTGGTCAACGACGACGCGGTGTCACCGTTCACGAAGCCGGAGTAGGTCGCGGTGATGTTCGGCGACGCGGCGCCGTAGTCGACCGTGCCCGACAGAGCGGTCACGGTCAGGGGCGCCGGCGCCACCGTGACGGTGCTGTCGACGTAGGTGATCGTGTAGTTGCCGTCCACCGCGCCCGTACACGAGCTCGTGTACGTGCCCACCGGGCTCGACGACGTCGCATCGGTCGTGCAGGTGGGTTGCGTGGTGAGCGACGTCGCGGCCTCCCCGTTGACGAAGCCCGAGTACGACGCGCTGATCGACGGCGGGCTGTCGCCGTAGTTCATGCTCCCCGTCGAGGCGGAGATGACCAGCGGGTCCTGGCCGATCACGACCGCACCGGTCGCATAGCTGATCGTGTAGTTGGCGTCGACCGCCCCCGAGCACGACGAGTCGTACGTCCCGACCGGGCTCGACGACGTCGCGGCCGTCGAGCAGGTGGGGGGCGCCGTGAGCGACGAGGCGCCGTCGCCGTTCACGAAGCCCGAGTACGACGCGGTGATCGACGGGACCGCCGAGCCGTACTGCACGCCCGCCGACGAAGCGGTGATGGTGAGTGGCGCCGGTTCGATGGTCACGGAACCGTCCACGTAGGCGATGGTGTAGTTGCCGTCGACGGCGCCGGTGCACATCGAGGCGTCGGTGCCCACCGGGCTCGTCGATTGGGCCGCTGTCGAGCACATGAGGCCTCCGCCCAGGTCGGAGACGTTGTCCCCGTTCTGGAAGCCGGCGACCAGTGGCGTGATCGACGGCGGGTTGTCGCCGTAGGTCATGGAGCCGGAGGACGCGGTGATCGTGAGCGGCGCCGGGACGACGGTTACCGACCCGGCGACGTCGGTGATCGAGTAGTTCGGATCGGAGGCCCCCGTGCACGATGTGCCGTAGCTACCCACCGGGCTCGACGACGAGGCGTCCGTCGAGCAGACGAGCCCCGAGCCGAGCACCGAGGCGTCCTCGCCGTTCTGGAAGCCGGAGATCGTCGGGCTGATCGTCGGTGCGCTGCCCCCGTAGGTCATCGTGCCCGAGGACGCGGTGACCGTGAGCGGCGCCGGCGTCACCCCGATGCTCCCACTGAAGTAGGTGATCGCGTAGTTGGGGTCGAAGGCGCCCGTGCAGCTCGACGAGTAGCTGCCGACATCGCTCGTCGAGGTGGCTGTCGTCGAGCACTGGAGCCCGCTCCCGAGGACGGAGGCTCCCTCGCCGTTCTGGAGACCGACCACGTTTGCCGTGACCGCGGGAACGTTGCCGCCGTAGGTCATGGATCCCGACGAGGCGGTGATCGCGAGCGGTGCGGGGGCCACGCTGACCGATCCGTCGACGTAGCTGATCGAGTAGTTCGGGTCCGAGGCCCCCGAGCACGACGCCGGGTACGTCCCGACCTGGCTCGAGGCGTCCTGGGTCGTCGTGCACACCGGCTGGGTGGTCAGCGACGACGCGGTGTCACCGTTGAGGAAGCCCGAGTAGGACGGGGTGATCGCCGTCGCGGCGGTCCCGTAGGTGGTGGCCGCCGAGGAGGCGGTGATCACGAGCGGGGCCGCGCCGACGCTCACCTGGCCGGCGGTGTAGCTGATCGTGTAGTTCGCGTCCGCCGCGCCGCTGCAGGTCGACGGGTAGTTCCCGACGGCGCTCGACAGGCTCGCGGTCGTCCCGCAGGTCGGCTGGGTGGTCAGCGACGAAGCGCCGTCGCTGTTGACGAAGCCGGTGTAGGTCGGCGAGATCGTCGGGACGGAACCGCCGTAGGTCATCGTGCCGGAGGCCGCCGCGATGCTGAGCGGCGCGGGGCCGACCTCGACGGTGCCCTGCACGTAGCTGATCGCGTAGTTGGACGCGGAGGCGCCCGAGCACGAAGTCGGATAGGTCCCCACCGGGCTCGTCGACGTCGCCGAGGTGGTGCAGCTCGGCTGCGAGCTCAGCGAGGACGCGCTGTCGCCGTTGACGAATCCGGCGAAGACGGGAGTGACCGGGGCCACTGTCCCGCCGTAGGTGACGGCGGACGAAGCGCCGGTAATGGTCAGCGGCGCCGGCGCAACCGTGAGCGCGAGCGTCGAGGAGGTGCTCCCGAGCGAGGTGGAGTCACCCGAGTAGGCGCTCATGAGGTTGTGCGTGCCGGCCGACAAGGTCGAGACGGTGCACTGGGCCTGCTCGCTGGAGCCGGAGAGGGTCAGCGGCACCGCGGCGCAGCCGGCCAGTGAGCTCGAGCCGTACTCGAAGTCGACCGTGCCACCACCGTCGGAGCCGGTCACCGTCGCAGTGAGGGTGACCGCCTGCCCGTAGGTGGGCGACGAGACCGACGAGGTGAGCGTCGTGGCCGTCGACGACTGCGTCGGCGTCGCGATGGCGACCGAGTGCGACGACGACGAGTCGGACGCCAGGCCGGTGAAGGTCGCGTTCGGTGGAGTGCTCACCGTGACCGGGTTGGAGGAGTCGTTCGTGGTGCCGTTGCCCAACTGCCCGAACCCGTTCTGGCCCCACGAGTCGATCGTGCCGTTCGGCAGGAGCGCGAGGCTTTGGTACTCCCCGGCGGAGATCGCGGTCGGTGTCACACCCGAGGGGAGATTGACCACCACCGGGAGCAACGAGTTGGTCGTGTTGCCATTGCCGAGCTGACCGTAGAGGTTGTAGCCCCAGGCGTAGGTCTTGCCGTCCGAGCCGACCGCCATGCTGTGGTAGAGACCGGCGGCGATCGCCGTCGCGGTGACCCCCGCCGGCAGGGACACGGCCGCCGGCGTGCCGTTCGCGGCCTTCGTCCCATTGCCGAGCTGGCCGTAGAGGTTGTACCCCCAGGAGTAGAGCGTGCCGTTCGAGCCGATCGCCAGGGTGTGGAGGCCGCCGGCAGCGATCGCCGTCACGGTCACCCCGGTCGGGAGGTGTGCGAGCACCGGCGTGGGCGCGAGGTTGCGGCGCGAATCGCCGAGCTGCCCGGAGTTGTCGTATCCCCAGGCGTAGACCTGGCCGGTCGTGGTCAGGGCGAGGTTGTGGTACTCGCCGGACGCGATGGCCGTCACGTTCACGCCGGCCGGCATCGAGACCTGGACCGGCGTGGTCGAGCTCGTCGTGGTGCCGTTGCCGAGCTCGTCGAAGCTGTTGTCGCCCCAGGAGTAGAGGTGTCCGTCCGAACCGATGGCAAGGCTGTCCGACGTCCCCGCGGAGACAGCGGTTGCGTGGACACCGGCCGGAAGCTGGACGAGGATCGGCGTCCACGAGTCGGTCGTCGTGCCGTTGCCGAGCTGGCCGAAGCCGTTCTGGCCCCACGCGTAGAGATTCCCGTCCGAGCCGATGGCAAGGGTGTGGTAGGCGCCCGTTGCGACGGCGACCGGCGTCGCGCCGTTCGGGAGGGTCACCGCCTGTGGGGTCGTCGCATTGGTGGTCGTCCCGTTTCCGAGCTCTCCGTAGGCGTTGTAGCCCCACGCCTCGAGGATCGGGGTGTTCGACGCGCCCGCGGGTGTCGTGCCGGCGACCGCGACGAAGGCCGACGAGAGCGTCAGCGCGGCGACCGCGCCGATCTGCCACCCGTGCCACAGCCGCATGCGGCCGCCCCGCTCGCGCCGGATGCCGTCCGGAACCGACCGCGCTCTCGCCATGGTGTGTCCTTCCCTCGATCCCAATGCAGTGACTCTCGATCTCAATGCGGTGTCGTCAGCGATCTCGTTGGGGCCCCGTCAGCCGCAGTTCGCTCTTCCGGTCGCGGCCGACGTCGGCCCCGACCCACGACGGCGTCGTCGCCCCCTCAGGGTTCGATGCTCAGCTGACGTCCCTCACGTCCCTCAGGTCCCTCACGTCCCTCGCCGGCTCCTCGAACGGCTCTGCCCGTCTGCCCGTCTGCCCGTCTGCCCGTGCCCGGCGTGCTCCCGCGCCCTGGTCCCGGCTCAGCCGCCGACCGAGATGCTGCTGATGGTCGGGTCGACGGTGGCCGAGCTGATCGGTCCGCCCCGGTTGCCGATGCAGTCGGTGATCGCACTGGTGGAGGCGGTATCGAAGTACGCGTCGATCGTCGAGGCCCCGTTGAAGGAGCCGAGGGACGCCGTGCCACTGAACGTGAATCCGAGGTTGCCGGTGAGGTTCGAGACCAGGGAGCTGCCGGTCAGGATCGCCTTCGTGGGGCTCAGCGTCTCACCGACCGCCGTCCAGTTGAAGACATCGGTCTTCTTCGGGAAGACGAAAGCCGAGAGGAACTCGCACCCGCCCACGTAGCGCACGCGGGCGATCGACGTGGACTTCATCGACACGACGATCGCCGCCTTGCCGATGCCCGAGGTCGGCACGATCGGCGGCGTCGGCGAGCCGGTGCAGCCGGTGAGGGAAGCCGGATCGACCGTGATCTTCTCGTTGACCCCCGCCGGTTCCGGGGTCCCCACGCCTGGAGTCAGCGGCGGATTGAAGTGGTAGGTCGTGCCGTAGGCACAGGTGAGCGGCCCCTGCGCCTGGACCGTCGTGGCCGAGGCCGGTGTGGCCACCAGCGCGAGCGCGGCGGTCGATACGGCGATGGCCGCGAGACTGCGACCCACTTTGGCTCCCGCCATGCGTCCTCCCCCATCGCCACGTCGTTGTCCGCCACGTGGCACAGCGTGCACAGCCGACACGGCACTCGACCGGTTCTGCCGACTCCCTGCCACAAGTTAGATGAGCGCTCACGCGATTACATCGCCAATTGTGAGGATTCACTCATCTTCGGAGCACCCGGCGGTCCGGAATCGCCCGAGCGTGCCTCCGCACGCGGCTCCGGTGGTGCGCGGTGGTCCGGATCCCTCAGACGTTGAAGCGGAACTCGACCACGTCCCCGTCTCGCATCACGTACTCCTTGCCCTCGATGCGGGCCCTGCCTGCCGCACGCACGGCCGCGACCGAGCCCGAATCGATCAGATCGTCGTATCCCACGACCTCCGCCTTCACGAACCCGCGCTCGAAGTCGGTGTGGATGGTTCCCGCGGCCTGGGGCGCGGTCGCGCCGCGGCGGATGGTCCACGCCCTCGCCTCCTTCGGCCCGGCCGTGAGGAAGGTCTGGAGCCCGAGGGCCTCGAAGCCGACGTGGACGAGCTTGACCAGCCCGGACTGCTCCTGCCCGTACCCGGCGAGCAGCTCGGCCGCGTCGGCAGGGTCGAGCGCGGCGAGCTCGGCCTCGATCTGCGCGCACACGACGACGGCGTCGGCCGGTGCGACCAGCGCGGCGAGCTCGGCCTCGACCGCCTGGTCCCCGAGCGACGCCTCGTCGACGTTGAAGACGTAGAGGAACGGCTTGGCGCTCAGGAGGTGGAGGTCGGCGAGAGGAGCCGGGTCGAGCTCGCCCGCAGCCGCCGCCTCGGTGATCGTCCGACCCGCGTCGAGGACGGCCCGTGCCTGTTCGATCGCGGCCTTGACCGGCGCGAGCTCGGGTTGGCGGCGGACCTCCTTCTCGAGCTTGACGAGCCGCTGGTCGACCGTCTGCAGGTCGGCGAGGACGAGCTCGACATTGACCGTTCCGATGTCGGCCGCCGGCGCAATGCGGCCGTCGACATGGATGACGTCCGGATCACCGAAGACGCGGACCACCTGGCAGATCGCGTCCGTCTCGCGGATCGCTGCGAGGAACTTGTTCCCGAGGCCCTCCCCTTCCGAGGCGCCCTTCACGATCCCCGCGATGTCGACGAAGGTCACCGTCGCGGGCACGATCTCCGCCGACGAGGAGAGCTCGGCGAGCCGCTCGAGCCGCGGGTCGGGGACCGCCACGACACCGATGTTGGGCTCGATGGTCGCGAACGGGTAGTTGGCGGCCAGTGCCTCGTTGCGGGTCAGCGCGTTGAAGAGCGTGGACTTGCCCACGTTCGGTAGGCCGACGATCCCGATGGAGAGTCCCACAGCTGCCTTCCGTCGCCGCCCGCGACCTCAGCCGGGGCTGCGCAGCAGGTACTCGCTCATGGTCGAGCTGCGCAGCCGTGCGAGGTCGAGGCACGCACCGACGCTCTCGAGCATCCGCGTGACGTGGTCGTCGAGCTCCTCCTTGGTCGACGCGAGGAAGAACCGCATCGGATCGGCGACGTCTGCCGCCGACGGCCAGCACTCCTCGACGATGCCGTCGACCTCGGGCGCATCGGCGGTGATCGGGCGGATCACCTCGTTGCGCACGTACCGCGTCCGGGGCTGGAGCTCGGCCGAGAGCGGCGACTGGGTCCCGTGCCACCGGGAGATCCACTCGTGGTACTCGAGGCCGGCCGGTCGGTGGATGAGGGCGACGGTGGCGACACCGGGCGAGCGCTCGCCGTCGGGCCAGTCGCGCGGGGTCGCGTGGTGCGTCGTGCCGTAGTCGTCGTAGAGCGACTCGACCACGAGGTAGCCGGCCGTCCGGCGTCCGAGCTCGCCAAGGACACCGACGGTGCCGTGGTCGCGCTCATAGCAGTCGAGCCAGACCGAGACCTCGGCGACGTGGACCTCCTCCCCCGACGGCGCGGGCGCGGGGGACGGTGCGGCGGCCGCGTCGGCGTCGTGGACGTCGATCGTGAGGCCGCGCACCCCGCCGGCGAGCAGGCGCGGCGCGGTCTCACCGAGGAGCCGGTCGCGGAGCACGTCACCCGAAGCCGCGTCGCCGTCGCCCCAGAGGAGGTAGATGAGCTTCTCCACCGCGCAGGCCGGATCAGTGCGGGGCGTGCGCCGGCACGCGACAGGCGCCGTCGATGTCGAAGACCTGGTTGAAGCGGCCGAGCGCGAGCCACGATCCCACGCAGAGCGCGAGGTCCACGAGCTCGTCGTCGTCGAAGGATGCGTGCAGCCGCTTCCAGAACGCCTCGTCCATGCCGAGGTGATCGGTCGCGTAGCGGTCGGCGAACTCGGCGGCGAGCTGCTCCCGTTCGCTGAGCTCGCCGGTCCGGTCGGCGTCGCCGACCGCCCCATAGAAGGACTCGGGCACCGCGTCGGGCTCGGCCGCGCGACTCGGCACGTCGCGGGCGGTCCGCCAGTCGAGGCAGAGGGCGCACCGGTTGATCCTCGCCATCGTGATGCGAGCGGCCTCGAACTCGCGCAGCGACAGCGAGGACCGCTCGTAGACGGCACTCGAGTACCCGCCCGCAGCGGCCGTGAGCGGCGGCGCGAGCTGGGTCCAGACGTAGATGAGCGGGTCCTGGTCGGCGGGCACCGCGACGCGGGGCATCGGTCCTCCTCGTGGTCGGTCGGTCGTCCGGCGGTCCGCTCAGGCGATCGGCGTGGGCACCCGGCGGAGCACGCGCCCCGCGAGGCCGGTCACCAGCGGCAGCCACTTCCGCTCGCCCATCAGCCAGAGCCAGATCTCGCGGCGGTAGCCGACCACCGCGTCCACGAACTCCTCGCGGCTGAAACCGCACGGTTCGAGCGTCGGCTGCCACCGCTGCCAGAGCCAGACGGCGAGACAGACGTCGTCGCTGAAGCCGTCACGCCAGTCCTGACCCCCGAGGACCGCGTCGCGGAGCGCGACCCTGATCTCGACCGGTTCCTCGGGAACCTCGAGGCGTGATCCACCCTCGACCTCGAAGACCGTCATGGATCCAACCCTACCCAGATCGTCGCCACCACGTCCCGGCACCGCCACCGACAATTTCAGCGCTCGGGGACCAGCGGCGCCCGGTCCGAGCCGTCGTAGGCCGCCAGGTGCTCCGCGTACTCGATGAACAGGGGTGCATCGGGATCGAACGTCCGCTGGAGGCTGTCGACGGCGATCCGCTTGTCGAGCGCGTCGAGCTTGAGCAGGGCCTCGGGATGGTCGATCTCGCGGAAGTCGAGTCGGCCGCGTGCGTTGTCGAGGGCGCGGCGGCCCCGTTCGGTCCGCACCAGCACGCTGCTCCACCCGTCCATCGACCCCACGCTCCCGATCGACAGGTCCGCACTCCGTCCGAGGAAGTCCGCACACTCGTCGCAACCCTTGAGCGCGGCGCCGTGGAAATTCTTGATCGGCTCGTCGACCGCGAGATCGCCGTCGCGGTACTCGACGATCATCCGTCCCCGGATCACGTCGACCTTGCTCACCCGCTCGATGTCGATCGCGCGGTCCTCGCGGAGGAGCTGGAGCATCAGGCCCCGATAGTCGAAGCTCTTCGTGCACAGCAGCGCGATCGTGAGCACCACCGCGTCGATCCGGTGCGCACCGGTCGGCCACCGCCGGGCCTGCATGGCGCGGATCCCCTGGATCTCGCAGGGCGTGCCGACGACTGCGATCTTCGGCTTCGCCGGCAGGTCGTAGGTCGAGAGGTCGAGCTCCGCCAAGGCCATCGTCTGGTTGTAGTAGCTGCCTGCCGCGTCGACGATCTCCTTTGCGGTGGTGGCGAGATGGGCCACGCCCTTCCAGGGCTCCTCGGGGTCCGGGCTCGGCTTGGTCACGAGCGCGCCGTCGATCTCGCCCGCCGCGAGCGCTGCGACGAGCAGCGCGCTGACCACTCCGCCGTCCTGCGCGAACTCGGGTCGTGACCCGGCACGCACCGCGTAGGAGTCGAGCACCGCGCCGAGCCCGTCCCCGGGCGGGCCTCCGGTGATCTTCCAGTAGGTGTCCGATGCGTCGGCGCGCACCACGGCATCCGCGTCCGCCACGTCCTCGTCGTCGGCCCGACCGGCCGTCGTCGAGGGCGGCCAGAGCGCCTCGTACCGGAGCCCGCCACGGGGGCAGAAGTCCCAGCAGAGCGAGCAGCCGGTGCACATCTTGACCAGCTCGGGCAGGAAGGTGTCCTCGTTGATGCCGATCGAATTGGACGGGCAGGCCGCGATGCAGGTCCCGCACTGGATGCACCGGTCGGCCTCGATCACGCCGGCCTCGAGCTCCCAGAACCACGTCTTGCCCGGCGGCTCCTCGATGCCGTTCATCGACTCGCGGAGGCGGTACGCCTTCATCGCCCGGACTCCACCGCGCCGGCCGCGACCGGCGACTGCTCACCGGCGAGGGTCCGGCGCAGCTCGTCGTTGTCGACGCGGCGCGCCCAGTTCACGAAGCGCTCACCGTCGCGCCGCTCGTCCCGGTACCTCCGCACGACGCGCACGAGCGCGTCGGGAACCTGCGTGACCGGCCGGGCGTGCTCGATCCAGTCGATGAACCCGGCCTGCTCCCCGAGCGACCCGCCCATCCCGATGTCGACGGCCTCCTCGAGGTGGCTGCCCACGTGGGCGACCTCGCCCCGGAAGCCGATGTCGGCGATCTGGGGCTGTGCGCAGCTCGCCGAGCAGCCCGAGAAGTGCATGCGGATGATGCCGGCGTCGGCAGCGCGACCGCTGTCCGCACCCGTTCCCACCGCGTCGTCGGCCAGCTGCTCGTCGAGGAAGCGGGCCCACTTGACCGCGCGCTCCTTCGTCTCGACGATGGCGTACCGGCAGAATTCCGACCCGGTGCAGGCCACCACCCCGCGGCTGAACGGGCCCGGGAAGGGCGAGTACTTGGCGAGCAGGTCTTCGGCGAGGAGCGCGTCGAGGCGGTCGTCGGCGACCCCGGTGAAGACGAGGTTCTGGTCGGTGCCGAGGCGCGCCGTGCCGTCGCCGTACGTCTCGGCGAGGCGGGCGGCCTCCACGAGCTCGAGCCCGGTCATCCGGCCCACCGGCACGGAGCAGCCCACATAGGAGAGGCCTTCCCCCTTCTGGCGGTGGACCCCGACGTGGTCGCCGCGATAACGGCGGGTGAGCTGCTCCCCGGCGGGCGACAGCTCGAAGCGCGCCCGCTTGGCCAGCTGCTCGCGGAACCCCTCGGGACCGAGCTCCTCGACGAGGTAGCGCATCCACGCGAGGCCCCGGTGCTCGCGGTTGCCGAGCTCGCCGAAGACCTGGGCGATCGCCCGGGTGATCTCGACCGCCTGGTCAGTGCGGACGAACACGTCGACGTCGGACGCCATGCGCTCCCCGTCGGAGAGCCCACCGCCCACCAGCAGGTTGAAGCCGAGTGTGCCGTCGGCCGCCCGCGCAGGCCACAGGCCGATGTCGTTGATCTCCGCCTGCGCGCAGTCCTCGAGACAGCCGGTCACCGAGATCTTGAACTTGCGCGGCAGGTTCGCGTACTCGCGGTTGCCGGTGAAGAACGCCGAGACCGCCTGCGCGACCGGCAGCGCGTCGAACACCTCCTCGGCGTCGACGCCCGAGACCGGGCAGTTGAGCACGTTGCGCGAGGAGTCGCCGCAGGCCTGGATGGTGGTGAGGCCCACCGCGGCGAACCGCCGCCAGATCCGCGGGACGTCCTCGATCCGGAGCCAGTGGATCTGGATGCTCTGCCGCGTCGTGAGGTCCGCGTACCGCGAGCCGAAGACGCGGCTCTCGGTCCCGTCGGGGCCTTCGCCGAACGCGTCGGCGACGACACCGACCTCCCGGAGCTGCGGCGCGGTCAGGAACCCGCCCGGCACCTTGATCCGCATCATGAACGCGTCGCCGCCCTGGCGCTGCGGGTAGATGCCCGCCCACTTGAGGCGTTCCACTTCGCCGGGGACCTTCGCGATGCCCGCCGGTCCCGTCTTCGAGTAGGTGTCGATGATCGCATCGGCGATCTCGAGCGGATGCCGCTCGAGCTTCCACCGCTCGATCTCGTTCAGCTCACCCTCGGTCCGGTAGGGGTTGAGGAAGGGCATGGGCCGGTCGGTCCCGCGGATCCGGAGCCCGTAGAGCTCGTCCCGGTCCTTGGCCATGCTAGAGGTGCAACCCGCACTCGACCTTGTCGGAGTCGGCCCACCGCCCGGCGCGCGGGTCTTCGCCGTCTGCCACCGGGCGCGTCGTCGGGGCACAGCCGATGGAGAGGTAGCCCTTCGGAACGAGCGGGTGCACGGGGATCCCGTGGTCTGCGGCGTACCCCGCGACGTCCTGGTCGGTCCAGGTCGCCATCGGGTTGATCTTCACCTTGCCCCACGCGTCGTCGTACGAGGCGATGGGCGCGTCCCGTCGGGTCGGTGCGTCGACCCGCTTGAGGCCGGTGAGCCACGCCTCCTTGCCGGCGAGCGCCTCCTTGAGCGGCCGGACCTTGCGGAACTCGCAGCACTGCGCGGACCCGCACGGCCACTGCTCCGCGCCGGTCGCGGGCTGGGTGACGGTGAGGTTGAGGTCGTAGCGGGCCCGGACCGCCTCGACGTACGCGAGCGTCTCGGGGAAGTGCGAGCCGGTGTCGAGGAAGACCACCTCGATCGCGGGGTCGATCCCGACCGCGATGTCGATGAGGACCGCGTCCTGGAAGGAGCACGAGAGGGCGACCTTGGAGCCGAACCGCTCGACGGCCCAGGCGACGATCAGCCCGGGCGGGGCCGTCTCGAAGCGCTCGGAGACCTCGGCCATCTCGTCTCGCACTGCCCTCACGTCCGGTTCGCAGTCCACGGTGCTCGTCCCCATGCGATCTCCCTGTCCTCCCGGTCGGGCCCCGTCCGACGCCGGCCGGCCCCGGTCTGCCCGGTGGATCGGGGTGTCCCGCCACCGGAAGGTCACTATACATGACTAACTAGATCAGGTTTTAGAAGAATAGCTGCCCGAGGGCAACCCCCGGCCGCGGCCGACGGGTCGATCGGCGACGGGCAAGACTGCACCGGACGGGTCGGTGGTCGAGCCGCCTGCCCGACTCCTCCGATGAGCCCCGCACCCTGCCGCCCGACCGATCCGCGACCGGGGACGTGAACGGGGACGGCGCCGGCGGGACCGGCGGCGGACCGTGGCCGCCGCTCCCGGTCCTCCTCTCGATCGCCGACCGCCGTTGCCTCGTGGTGGGCGGTGGTCACGTCGCCACACGCCGGGCCGGGGCTCTGCTCCGATCGGGTGCGATCGTGACGGTCGTCGCACCGCAGGTCGGGCCGGAGCTCCTCGACCGCGTGCGTGCCCGGCCGGGGGACGACCGCCGCCTCACCGTCGAGCACCGCCCGTACCGGTCCGGCGAAGCCGCAGGCTACGACCTCGTCGTCGCCGCGACCGGGGTGGCCGAGGTCGACCTGGCCGTCGTCACCGACGCACGGGCCGCCGATGTGCACGTGAGCTCGGCGGACGCCGACCACCCCGGCGACCTCCTGCTCCCGGCCGTGCACCGCGACGGTCCGGTGACCGTCGCCGTCTCGACCGACGGTTCGGCGCCAGCGGTCGCAGGCTGGCTCCGCGGGCGGATCGCCGGAACGCTCGGGCACGGCCTGCCGATCCTCGTCGAGCTCGTCGTCGAGGCCCGGGGCGCGCTCCGGGCCGCCGGCCAGCCGACCGGTTCGGTGGACTGGCCGTCGCTGCTCGAGCGGATGGCACCCCTGGTGGACGGCGGACGGGTGGACGAGGCGCGGGCGGTCCTGCGAGCCGCAATCGGCGCCGGCCCGACCGGCGACGGTGCCGGCCGTCCCGAGGACCGCGGCGCGGGCCCGCCGTCCGGGCGCGGGGATGGGTAGCGTTGGGGAGGTGACCCCCGAGACCGTCCTCACCCTCGACGAGATCGACCTCTCCGACATCACGTTCTGGGAGCGCCCCTGGGCCGAGCGCGAGGCCGCGTTCGCGCTCCTCCGGCTTGAGCGCCCGCTCGCCTTCTTCGAGGAGCCCGACGGCACCATGATCTCCGCCCTCGCGCCGCCGCCGGGCCCCGGCTACCGGGCGGTGACCCGGCACGCGGACGTGACCGAGATCAGCCGCCACCCCGAGCTCTACTGCTCGGGCAAGGGCGCGGTCAGCATCCCCGACCTCCCGCCGGAGATGGTCGAGTACTTCGCCGGGATGATCTCGACGGACAACCCGCGACACGCGCGCCTCCGCCGCATCGTCTCCCAGGCCTTCAACCCGAGGAGGATCAAGGCCATCGAGGAGAGCATCGAGGAGGTGGCGGACCGGGTCATCCAGCGTGCCTCGGGCAAGGGCGAGTGCGACTTCGTGTCCGAGATCGCATCACCGTTCCCGCTCGAGATCATCTGCGACATGATGGGTGTTCCCTCGTCGGAGTACGCGACCGTGCTCGCATGCTCCAACGTGATCCTGAGCGGCGGCGATCCCGAATTCATCACGCCGGGCACCGACCCCGTCCTCGCCTTCATCGAGGCCGGTCAGCAGCTCACCGAGCTCATGCAGGAGCTCAGCGCGCACCGGGTCGAGCACCCGACCGACGACCTCACGACCGCGCTGATCACGACCAACATCGACGGCGAGGCGCTCACCCACGCGGAGCTCGCGTCCTTCTTCGTCCTGCTGCTGACCGCCGGCAACGAGACGACCCGGAACGCGATCAGCCACGGGCTCTGGGCGCTGACCGAGCATCCCGACCAGCGCGCGATCTGGCAGGCGGACCCCGCCGCGGTGGGACCGACCGGCGTCGACGAGATCGTGCGGTGGGCCACACCGGTCATCTGGATGCGGCGCACGGTGACCGGGGACACGGTGCTTGCGGGTGAGGAGCTGCACGAGGGCGACAAGGTGCTCCTCTTCTACAGCTCGGCCAACCGCGACGAGGAGGTCTTCGACGACCCCGACCGGTTCGACGTGCGGCGCGCTCCCAATCCACACCTGGGGTTCGGGGCGGCCGGCCCGCACTTCTGTCTCGGCGCACACCTGGCCCGGCGCGAGATCGACGTCATGATGCGCGAGCTCCTCGTCCGGCTGCCGGACATCGAGGCGACCGCCGAGCCGGACCGCCTCGCGTCCAGCTTCATCAACGGCATCAAGCATCTGCCCTGCCGCTTCACCGCGGCCTGAGTCGAGGCGCCGGCGCCGGACCGTCGACGGCGGGTCTACGGCTTCGCCACCATCACCACCATCGCGACGACGAGCGCGACGATGCAGCCCGTCGAGAGCACCGTGACCTGCGAGCAGAGACGGTCGAGAACAGGGCCGCGCTCGGGCGTGATCAGGATCGGCAGGTCGGCCGCGGCCGCTGCCACGGCCGCTGCCGCGAGCTCGGCCTGGATCCCGCGCTCCGCCGGCCAGACCGCGAGCTCGGCGACGACGGCCACCATCGCCCAGAGCAGGAATCCGGCGACCACCCACGCGTCCGAGTACGTCCAGTCGCTGCCGCTCATCGCGACCAGCGCGGCGCCGAGGACCGGGACCGCGAAGAGGATCCTGCCCGCCCAGTTGACCCCCTGGCGGTAGTAGCGCAGGACCGGAGCGGACGGCACGCCCGGCCGGCGCAGCGCGACAGCGTAGGCGCCTGCCACCACGAGCGCGCCGATCCCGATGACGGCCGAGAGGACGTGCGCGAGGAGCACGAGGTCGTACCCGACACTGCGGGGTTGGTCGAAGGCGAGCAGCATCACGGGACCGACCGGCGGGAGCTGCCCCATGGCAAGAGTCTGGCATCCGGACCACGGCGGTCGGTCCCGGCGGTCGTGACGCCTGTGCCGGTCCGCGAGTTGCTACGTTAGGAGGCGGGTCGGACGGACCTGGCCGACCGCGTCCGGAACCCGAGCCGAGGACGAGAGGTGGTCGCGGTGCGCAGGACGATGGGGACGCCGAAGAGGAGCGTCGCGCAAGGCTGATGAATCAGCTCCGTCTCGATCCGCTCACCGGTCGCTGGGTGGTCGTCAGCACCGACCGTGCGAGCCGCCCGAAGGCCTTCGCACCGCGGATGGCACCGATCCAGGCGGACACCTCCGCGCCGTGCCCGTTCTGCCCGGGCAACGAGGCGGACGTGACCCCCACCCTGGAGGCGTCGGGACCGGACGGCAGCTGGCTGGTCCGGGTCGTGCCCAACCGCTACCCGGCGTTCGAGGGCGACGACCCCTTCGTCGTGACGAACCGGGGACCGGTCTTCACCCAGGCGACCGCCGGGGGGATCCACGAGGTGCTCGTCCTCTCCCCGAGCCACCAGAACTCGTGGTCGATGCTGAGCGACGAGCAGACCGCCGCCGTCATGGAGACGATCGCCACGCGCATCGAGCAGCACTCGGCGATCCCCGGGCTGCGCTACAGCCAGGCCATCGTGAACGCCGGTCGTGAGGCAGGGGCCTCGATCGAGCATCCGCACGGCCAGCTCCTCGGGCTCTCGTTCGTGCCGAGGGAGCTCGTCGAGGAGCAGGCCGGCTTCGCCCGCTTCGCGGGGCGCTGCCTGCTCTGCACCACGGTCGACGCCGAGGAGAACGTCGGACACCGGGTCGTCTATGCGGACGAGCGGGTCCTCGTGGTCTGCCCGTTCTGGAGCGGCGCGCCCTACGAGTTGCTCGTGCTGCCGCGCGCGCACGGGCCGCACCTCCACCACAGCCCGCAGGCCGACCTGGTCGCGGTCGGCCACGCGCTCAAGGTCGCGCTCGGCAGGCTGCGCGACCTCCTCGGTGACATCGCCTACAACCTCGTCTTCCACTCCGCGCCCTACCGCGCGCCCGAGCCGTACCACTGGCACGTCCACGTGGTGCCCAAGATCACCACGGTGGCAGGCTTCGAGATGGGGACCGGCGTGCTCATCAACATCGTCAACCCGGAGCAGGCCACCGAGGAGCTCGCGGTCCGGGTCCCCGTCGCCAACGCCGGCTGACCGGAGCTGGCCGCTCAACTGACCGCGACCCTTCGGCGTGCGCCAGCCATATGACCATTACAATGACCATATGGCTCGGCAACTGACCGCGACCGAGGCGAAGGCCACCTTGCTTGCGCTGCTCGACGACGTGGCGACCGGGGACGAGATCGAGATCACCAAGCACGGCCGGACCGTCGCTCGGCTCGTCCCCGCCCGCGGTCCCCGATCGCTCGAAGGACGCCTCGCAGCCGTGGCCCGTACCGCGTGTCCGGAGGAGGAGCTCTACTCCACGGGCGAGCAGTGGGAGACCTCGTGACCACGGTCCTCCTCGACACCCATGTCGCGCACTGGTGGTCGGCGGAGCCCGAACGGTTGAGCCCATCGGCGGCGCGGGTGGTCGACGCAGCGGACGAGCTCGCCGTCTCCTCGGTCACCTGGTACGAGCTCGCGTGGCTCGCAGGCAACGGTCGCATCGAGGTCACGGTGCCGGTGCGCAGCTGGCTCGACGCGCTGTCGAGGGAGCTGCGGACCGCTGGGATCTCACCGTCGATCGCGGTGACCGCGGCCGGGCTCCCGTCGACGTTTCCCGGTGACCCGGCAGACCGGCTCATCTACGCGACGGCGACCGAGCTCGACTGGACGCTCGTGACCAAGGATCGAAGGCTCAGGAGCCACGCCGGAGGCGGAGCCCGCACCGTCTGGTGACGTGCTCCTGCGGAATGGGCCGCCCCGCCCCGCTCGCGGCCCGCGGACTCAGGCGAGCTCGAAGCTGAGCGTGCCGTACGGACCGAGCGTGAGGGGGTAGGGCTCGGGACCGATGAGCGGGAACGCGACGCGGCCGAGCAGCTCGATCGGCTGCGCTCCGGCCCACCGCTCGACGTGCAGCTCGGCCGGCTGCGCGAGCTTCGAGAGGTTGTGCACGCAGAGCACCGGGTTCACCGCATCGGGAGCTGCCGGGTCGCGGGCGGTGCGGACGTAGGCGAGGACCGAGGGGTTCGCCGAGGAGACCACCTGCAGGTTGCCGGTCCCGAGCACCGGGAACTGCCGGCGCACCGCGAGGATGCGCCGCATCCAGTGGAGGAACGAGCTCGAGTTGCGCTGCTCGGCCTCGACGTTGACCGCAGCGAAGCCGTAGACGGGGTCCATCAGGGGCGGGAGGTAGAGCTGGGCGAAGTCCGCCCGACTGAAGCCGCCGTTGCGGTCGGGGGTCCACTGCATCGGGGTGCGCACCGAGTCGCGGTCGCCGAGGTAGAGGTTGTCCCCCATCTGGATCTCGTCGCCGTAGTAGAGGACCGGGCTCCCCGGCAGCGTGAAGAGGAGGGAGAAGAGGAGCTCGGTCAGACGTCGGTCACGGTCGAGCAGCGGGGCGAGGCGGCGACCGATCCCCATGTGGCGCTTCATCCGCGGGTCCTTCGCGTACTCGGCGAAGAGGTAGTCGCGCTCCTCTTCCGAGACCATCTCGAGGGTCAGCTCGTCGTGGTTCCGGAGGAAGATCGCCCACTGGCAGCCGGGCGGCGCCTCGGGGGTCTGGGCGAGGATTTCGGTGACGGGGATGCTCTGCTCCCGCCGGACCGCGGTGAACAGCCGCGGCATGAGCGGGAAGTTGAAGCAGAGATGGCACTCGTCGTCCTCGCCGAAGTAGTCGGCCACGTCCGATGGCCAGCCGTTCGCCTCGGCCAGGAGGATCCTGCCGGGAAAGTCCTTGTCGAGCTCGGCGCGCACCCGCCTGATGAAGGCGTGGGTCTCCGGCAGGTTCTCCCCGCTCGTGCCGTCCCGCTGGAAGAGGTACGGGACGGCATCGAGGCGGAACCCGTCGAGCCCGAGGTCGAGCCAGAAGCGGACGACGTCGAGCATCGCGTCGGCGACCTCGGGGTTCTCGTAGTTGAGGTCGGGCTGGTGGGAGTAGAAGCGGTGCCAGTAGTACTGGTCGCGGGCTGCGTCGTAGGCCCAGTTCGAGCGCTCGGAGTCGATGAAGATGACTCGCGCCTCGGGCCAGCGCTGGTCGTCGTCGTTCCACACGTACCAGTCGGCCTTCGGATTGTCGCGGCTTTGGCGCGACTCCGCGAACCACGGGTGGGTGTCGCTCGTGTGGTTGATGACCAGGTCCGCAATGACCCGGATGCCCCGGGCGTGCGCCTGCTCGAGCAGGGTCCGCAGGTCGTCGACCGTCCCGCACTCGGGATGGACCGCGTAGTAGTCGCTGATGTCGTAGCCCCCGTCTCGCAGGGGCGACGGGTAGAAGGGCAGCAGCCAGAGGCAGTCGACGCCGAGCCACTGGAGATAGTCGAGCTTGGCGGTCAGGCCCGCGAGGTCGCCGACACCGTCGCCGTTGCCGTCGAAGAACCCGCGGATGAACACTTCGTAGAAGACGGCGCGCTGGAACCACTGCGGGTCCTCCTCGGGTGGTGGCAGTCGCGGGGCCGCCCCCTTGGTCGCGTCGACGGTCACGCCGGGCACGCTATCCGAGCGGCGGCGTGCGCCTGGGCGACCTCAGGCGTGGTCGGCCGGCCGTGCGCGGTCCGTCGCGTCGGACGTCGCGCCCGGGAGCGCGTCCCCGAGGAGACCGTCCGCAGCCTCGTAGGGATCGAGCGAGCCGTCCTCCAACGCGCCGATCACGTCGGCGAAGCGCGGATCGGCGACGAGCTCGTCGACTCGGGCGAGGACCCGGGCGGCGAGGATCTGCTGGAACTCCCGCTCGAGGCGCTCGCGCCGCAGCGTGCCGAGCGCGCCGCCCTCGGCGAGCTGGCTCCGGTGTGCGGCCACGGCGGACCAGACCTCGTCGACGCCCGTCCCGGTGGTCGCGACCGTCTCGACGATCGGCGGGCGCCACCCCTCGCGTTCGCCGAGGTCGAGCATGAGCTCGAGGTCGCGCCGCGTCTCGCGCGCGCCAGGACGGTCCGCCTTGTTGATCACGAAGATGTCGGCGATCTCGAGCAGCCCGGCCTTGTTGGCCTGGACGGCGTCACCCCACCCGGGGTTCACCACCACGACGGTCGTATCGGTCGCCGCGGCGACGGCAACCTCCTGCTGCCCGACGCCGACCGTCTCGACGAGGACGATCGGGACGCCCACCGCGGCGAGGACGCGCACCGCGTCGGGCACCGCGACCGCCAGACCGCCGAGGTGGCCTCGGGTCGCCATCGAGCGGATGAAGACGCCGTCGTCCCCCGCATGGTCCTGCATCCGGATCCGGTCCCCGAGGATCGCACCCCCGGAGAAGGGCGAGGAGGGATCGATCGCGAGCACCGCCACCGGGCCGGGCTCCGCGAGGCCGCGGGTCCGCGCGGCGGCGATCAGGCCGTCGGTGAGCGTCGACTTTCCCGCACCGGGGGCGCCGGTGATGCCGACGGTGTAGACCTCGCCCCTTGCGCGGTACGCGAGCGCAGCCACCGCGCGCGAACCGGCACCGCCTCGCTCCACGAGGGTGAGGAGCCTGGCGAGCGCCACCCGGTCCCCTCCGCGCGCGTCCTCGAGGAGCGTCGCGGGATCGGTGGAGCGGACCGCGGCCATGGGGCGGAGAGCCTCGACGGAGGTCGCGGTCAGGCCCGCGCGACGTGCGCGCCGAGCGCGGTCAGCTTGCCGTCGAAGTCCTCGTACCCGCGGTCGACGTGGTGCGCGTCCGAGATGACGGTCTCGCCGTCCGCGACCAGTCCGGCGAGGACGAGCGCGGCGCCGGCGCGGACGTCGTGTGCACGCACCGGTGCGGCCGAGAGCCGCCCGACACCGCGGACGACCGCGTGGTGCCCCTCGGTGCGGATGTCGGCACCCATCCGGCGCAGCTCCTCGACGTACCGGAACCGCCCGAAGAAGAGGTTCTCGGTGACGATGCCCACGCCGTTGGCGGCGGTCAGCAAGGTCACCAGCAGCGGTTTGTAGTCGGTCGCGAACCCCGGGTACGGCAGGGTCGCCACGTCCACCGGCTCGAGTCGGGCTCCGCCCTCGTGCCGGGCGCGCAGCCCTTCGGGCTCCTGGGTGACCACGATGCCCATCGCCACCAGCTTGCGGATGAGCATCTCCATGTGGTCCGGGCGGCCGTCCTCGACGACCACGTCGCCGTCGGTGAGCCCTGCCGCCGCCAGGAAGGTCGCGACCACCAGCCGGTCGGGGAGGATCGCGTGGCGCGCCGGGGTGAGTGCCTCGACCCCTTCGACCTCGATTCGGCTGGTGCCCGCCCCGGTGATCCGCGCGCCCATCGCGTTGAGGAAGTCCGCGAGGTCGCGGACCTCCGGCTCCCGCGCGGCGTTCTCGATCACGGTGGTCCCCTTGGCGAGGGTGGCGGCCATCAGCACGTTGTCGGTGCCGGTGTGACTCGGGTACTCGAGCACGACGCGGTTCCCGAGGAGGCGCGGATGGGTTGCGACGGTCGACTCCACCCGGCCCTCGACGTTGCCGTGCGACGAGGTGAACGAGCACCCGAGCGTCTCGAGCGCGTGCAGGTGCATGTCGATCGGTCGCGGCCCGAAGTCGTCCCCGCCGGGAAGGGGGACGGTCGCGCGCCCGCACCGGGCGAGGAGCGGGCCGAGCACGACCACCGAGGCGCGCATCTGCTCGACCAGCTCGTAGGGGGCCTCGGGGACGACCGTCGCCGGGGTGTCGACGACGAGCTCGCCGGACGCGGTCCCCCACTCGACCGACACGCCCATCGCGCCGAGGACCTCGGCCATGATCTCGACGTCGGTGATGCGGGGGACGTTGGTGAGGACGTGGCGCCCCTCGGCGAGCAGGCAGGCCGCCATGAGCTTGAGCACCGAGTTCTTCGCGCCACCGGCCCGAACGGTGCCCGACAGCGGCCCGTTCGGCGTCACGATGAAGCGGTCCACCCCTCAAGTATGGCCGCCCCGACCGCACACCCCGGGCACTTCGGAGGGCACAGCTCCCGCCCGCAGCCGGCACTCGGACCGGGACGTGCGCGCGGCGTTCCGCCGCCGCTGCCGTGGTCCGTCACCCACTAGGGTCGTGGGCCGTGACGCCCGACCATCCCCAGGCACCCGACCGCAACCTCGCCATGGAGCTCGTGCGGGTGACCGAGGCCGCGGCGCTCGCCGCGTCCCGATGGATGGGCCGGGGCGACAAGGAGGGCGCCGACGACGCCGCGGTCAACGCGATGCGCATCGTCCTCGCGTCCATCTCGATGGACGGGACCGTCATCATCGGCGAGGGCGAGAAGGACAACGCGCCGATGCTCTACAACGGCGAGCGCATCGGTGACGGGACACCGCCGAGGGCCGACATCGCGGTCGACCCGATCGACGGCACGACCTCGACCGCGCTCGGGCGCGGTGGCGCGCTCGCGGTGATCGCCGTCTCCGAGCAGGGGACGATGTTCGACCCGGGCCCCTGTGTCTACATGGAGAAGCTCGCGGTCGGCCCTCGGGCGGTCGGGGCGATCGACATCACCCGGCCGATCGAGGACAACCTCGCCGCGGTGGCCAAGGCCAAGGGGACCTCGGTGCGCGACCTGACCGTCGTGATCCTCGACCGGCCCCGCCACGGCGAGCTCATCGCCTCGGTCCGCGCGACGGGCGCCCGCATCCGGCTCATCACCGACGGCGACGTCGCGGGCGCCATCGCGACCGCCTGGCCCGACACCGGCGTCGACCTGCTGGTCGGCATCGGCGGCACCCCCGAGGGCGTGATCAGCGCCGCCGCGCTCAAGTCGATGGGCGGCGAGATCCAGGGCCGGCTCTGGCCCCGCGACGACGGCGAGCGGCGGGCCGCGATCGACGCCGGCTACGACGTCGAGCAGGTGCTCACGACCGACGACCTGGTGCGCGGCGACAACTGCTTCTTCGCCGCCACCGGCATCACCGACGGCGAGCTGCTCCACGGCGTCCGCTACGACGAGGTCGGCGCGATGACCCAGTCGCTCGTGATGCGCTCGAAGTCGGGCACGGTCCGCCTCATCGACGCGCGCCACCCCCTCCACAAGCTGGCCGAGTACAGCTCGATCGCATTCGGCTGAGCGCCTCCGGCCTCCGGCCTCGGGTCCGCCCGGCGTCCGGCACCGACCGGTGCCCCGGCTCACCCCGCCGGCGTCGCCGCTCCGGACTCGACCGTCTCGAGGCGGACCTGCGCCCGACGGCGCCCCGCCTCGGCTTCGGCCAGCTCGAGGTCGGGCTCCTCCGACTCGGCCGACCCGCGGGCGCCCGCCCCGGTGAGCTCTGCGACCCGGGACTCGGCGGCCTCGAGAGCAGCACGCGCGCGCTCGACGTCGATCTCGTCCGCGGGCTCCGCGATCCCGACGAGCAGGGTGACCCGCGTGCCGCGTTCGGGCGTCGCCGCGTCCTCGCCCCCGAGGTCGACGCCGAACTCGACCTGCGCGAACCCGCCGTGGGTCGCGAAGCGCTGCACGTCGCCCTCGCGACCGACGACGCGGACGACGCCGGGTTCGACCGTGCCGACGAGTGGCGCGTGGCCGGCGAGGAAGGTGATGTCACCTTCGTCGGTGCGCAGCACGGCCTCGGTCGCGAGCGCGTCGACCAGGATGCGCTCGGGGGTCACCAGCGCGATCGCGAAGAGGGCGTCGTCGGCCATCGGTCCCCGTCCTCAGGCGTTCTGCAGCGAGTGCGCCTTGGCGAGGACCGACTCCGCCCCGCCGACGTTGAGGAAGGCCTGCTCCGGCACGTCGTCGAGCTCGCCGTTGACGAGCGCCTCGAACGACTCCACGGTCTCCTCGACGGGCACGGTCACGCCCTTGAGCCCGGTGAACACCTCGCCGACGTTGAACGGCTGCGAGAGGAAGCGCTGGATCTTGCGCGCGCGGTCGACGGTGACCCGGTCCTCCTCCGAGAGCTCGTCGAGCCCGAGGATCGCGATGATGTCCTGGAGCTCCTTGTACCGCTGGAGGACGCCCTGGACGCGTCGCGCGACGGCGTAGTGGCGCTCGCCGACGATTTCGGGGGCGAGGATGTTGGAGGTCGACGAGAGCGGGTCGACCGCGGGGTAGATGCCGAGCGACGCGATGTCGCGGGAGAGCTCGGTCGTCGCGTCGAGGTGGGTGAAGGTGGTGAACGGCGCGGGGTCGGTGTAGTCGTCCGCCGGCACGTAGACGGCCTGCAGCGAAGTGATCGACCGGCCGCGGGTCGAGGTGATGCGCTCCTGCAGCTGGCCCATCTCGTCGGCGAGGGTCGGCTGGTAGCCCACGGCCGAGGGCATGCGGCCGAGCAGGGTCGAGACCTCGGAGCCGGCCTGGACGAACCGGAAGATGTTGTCCACGAAGAGGAGCACGTCCTGGTTCTTCACGTCGCGGAAGTACTCCGCCATGGTGAGCGCCGCGAGCGCGACCCGGAGCCGGACGCCGGGCGGCTCGTCCATCTGGCCGTAGACGAGCGCGGCCTTCTCGATGACCCCCGACTCCTGCATCTCGATCCAGAGGTCGGTGCCTTCGCGGGTGCGCTCGCCGACCCCGGCGAAGACCGAGACACCGCCGTGGTTGAGGGCGACGCGGTTGATCATCTCCTGGATGAGGACGGTCTTGCCCACCCCGGCGCCACCGAAGAGCCCGATCTTCCCGCCCTGCACGTAGGGCTCGAGGAGGTCGATCACCTTGATGCCGGTCTCGAACATGAGGGCCCGGGGCTCGAGGTTCTCGAACTCCGGCGCCTCGCGGTGGATCTCCCAGCGGTCCTCGGGCTCACCGATCGAATCGGTGTCGAGCGGCTCGCCGAGCACGTTGAAGACGTGGCCGAGCACCGCGTCGCCCACGGGCACCTGGAGGCCGCGGCCGAGGTTGCGCACGACGGCGCCGCGGGTGAGGCCGTCGGTCCCCTTGAGGCAGATGCACCGGACCCGGCCGTCGCCGATCTGTTGGGCGACCTCCGCCACGATGACGACGGTTTCGCCCTCGAGCTCGACGTCGACCTCGACCGCGCCGTTGATCTCGGGAAGCGAATGCGGCGGGAACTCCACGTCGATGACGGGGCCGGCGATCGCGACCACCCGGCCGGAGACCAGCGTCTCCGTGGTCGTGGGTTGGGGGGCGGTGGTGGTCATGGGTGTGGTGCTCCCTTGGGTCGTTCGGTGCAGGATCGAAGGCCGGGGTCGGTGGTCAGGTGCGGTCGGTGATCGGTCACGGCGGCTCAGGTCCTCGTCTCGATGACCGGCCCGCGCTCATCGACCTCGGTGTCGGCGCGCAAGGCCTCTGCGCCGCCGACGATCTCCATGATCTCGGTGGTGATCGTGTCCTGGCGGGCGCGGTTCATGATCCGTGAGTACTTGGTGATGAGCTCACCGGCGTTCTCCGTCGCGGCGGCCATCGCGCGCTGGCGCGCGGTGACCTCGGAGGCGGACGCCTCGAGGAGGGCGGCGAAGATCTCCGTCTCGGCGGCGCGCGGACCGAGCGTCTCGAGGAGGATCGCCGCGTCCGGCTCGAACTCGGTGTAGCCCTGCGGACCCTCCGGCGCGGGCGCCTCTGCGGCCCCGGTCTCGGCGGCGGCGCGCGGGTCGACCAGCGGCAGGAGCTGGCGCGTCTCGACCCGCTGGGCGCCGGCCGAGTGGAAGCGGGTGGAGATCAGGAGGACCTGGTCGACCTCGCCGGCGACGAACGGGGTGAGCACGACGCGTGCGACGGCGCGCGCGTCGGAGAAGGTCGGTCGCTCGCTCATCCCGACGAACGACTGCTCGACGGCCTGGTGGCGGAAGCGGAAGTAGCCCTGGGCCTTCTTGCCCACGGTGAAGAGCCGGTACTCGATGCCCTCGGCCGGACCGCCCGCGAGGAGGCGCTCGGTGGTCCGCAGCACCGACGAGTTGTACGCGCCGCACAGTCCCCGGTCGGCGACGATGGCGAGGACCGCGACCCTGGAGACCGACTCGGGCGTGCCGAGCATCCGGCCGGCGGCCGTCGGGTCGCCGAGCGCGGTCTCGAGGACGATGCGGGCCATGCCCTCCTGATAGGGCTTCGAGGCCGCGATCCGGCCCTGGGCGCGCACGATCTGCGACGCCGCGATCAGCTCCATCGCCTTCGTGATCTTCTTCGTCGACTGGATGCTCTTGATCCGCCGACGGAGGATTCGCTCCTTGCCGCCCGCCACCGGTCAGTCCGATCGTCCCGCGTCGAAGGCGTCGGTGAACGCGCGCAGCGCCGTGGCGAGGGCGTCACCCTCGGGCAGGGTGCCGGTCGACCGGATGTGCTCGAGCAGGTCGGCGTGGCTCGCCCGGAAGTACGCGCGCACCTCCTCCTCGTACCGGCGGATCTCCGACACGGGGACGTCGTCGACGAAGCCCTCGGAGCCCGCGTAGACGACCACGACCTGCTCCTCGACCGGCACCGGTGCATTGAGGCCCTGCTTGAGGAGCTCGGTGAGGCGGTAGCCGCGGTCGAGCTGCGCCTGGGAGACCTTGTCGAGCTCGGAGCCGAACGTGGCGAACGCCTCGAGCTCGCGGAACTGCGCGAGGTCGAGCTTGAGGGTGCCGGACACCGCCTTCATCGCCTTGATCTGCGCCGCGCTCCCCACCCGGCTCACCGAGATGCCCACGTTGATGGCCGGCCGAACGCCGGCGTAGAAGAGGTCGCTCTCGAGGTAGACCTGGCCGTCGGTGATGGAGATCACGTTGGTCGGGATGTAGGCCGAGACGTCACCGGCCTTCGTCTCGATGATCGGCAGCGCGGTGAACGAGCCGCCGCCCTCGGCGTCCGACAGCTTGGCGGACCGCTCGAGCAGCCGGCTATGGAGGTAGAAGACGTCACCGGGGTAGGCCTCGCGACCCGGCGGACGGCGGAGGAGCAGCGACATCTGCCGGTAGGCCTCGGCCTGCTTGGAGAGGTCGTCGTAGACGATCAGCGCGTGCTCGCCGTTCTCCATCCAGTGCTGTCCCATCGCGCACCCCGCGTAGGGCGCGAGGTACTTGAACGGCGCGGGATCGGCCGCGCCGGCGAGCACCACGACGGTGTACTCGAGCGCGCCGTACCGCTCGAAGGTGGCGACGGTCTGGGCGACCGACGACTCCTTCTGGCCGATCGCGACGTAGATGCACTTGACCCCCTGGCCCTTCTGGTTGAGGATCGTGTCGACCGCGACCGTGGTCTTGCCGGTCTTCCGGTCGCCGATGATGAGCTCGCGTTGCCCGCGCCCGATCGGGGTCATCGCGTCGATGGCCTTGATGCCGGTCTGCAGGGGCTCGAAGACCGGCTGGCGCCGCACGATGCCGGGGGCCTGGACCTCGAGCCGCCGGGTCAGGTCGGTCGCGAGGGGCCCCTTGCCGTCGACCGGCTCGCCGAGCGCGTTGACCACCCGACCGAGGAGCGCGTCGCCCACCCGCACCGAGAGGATGCGGCCGGTGGCCTTGACCAGCTGCTCCTCCTCGAGCCCCGTGTCCGCCCCGAGGATCACCGCGCCGATGGTCTCCTCGTCGAGGTTGAGGGCGAGCCCTTCGGTGCCGTCCTCGAACTCGAGGATCTCGTTGACCGCCGCGCCCGGAAGTCCGGTGACGCGCGCGATCCCGTCGCCGACCTCGACGATGCGGCCGACCTGCTCGGTGCCGACGGCCGGGGTGTAGTCGTCGACGTGCCGCCGGAGGGCGGCGGTGATCTCGTCCGCGCTGATGGTCAGCTCAGCCATCGGTGGGTTCCCTTCCGTGTTGGGTGCGATAGGCCGCCTCGGTCGCCCGGATGTGCTCGGCCAGCCCCGCGAGGCGGTGGCGGGTGCTGGAGTCGATGAGGAGGTCGCCGACCTGCACGACCACGCCCCCGAGAAGCGCGGGGTCGATGGTCACCTGGAGGTCGACCGGGTTGCCGGCGAGTTGGGCGAGCGCGTCGCCGAGCTCGCGACGCTGGACGTCCCCGACGTCGTCCGCGGCCTGCACGCGGGCGATCCGCCAACCCCGTGCCCGCGCGGCGTCCTCGACGAGCGAGTCGAGGGTCGAGACGATGTCGCGTGCCCTGCCGCCGCGCACTGCGTAGTTGGCCAGCCGCACCGCGGCCGGCAGGACCCGGTCGCCGAGGAGGTCGGTGATCACCTGCTGGCGGACGGCGACCGGAAGGTCACGGTCCCCGAGCGCCGCGCGCAGGCGCGGGCTCGACTCGACGGTACGGGCGAAGCGGAAGAGCTGGTCCTCGATCTCCTCGAGGTCGGGGGTCGTCACGCTCTCGAAGACCGCGGCGGCGTACCCGGCCACCCGGTTGCGCGAGGCGAGCCGCCCGAGCGGCTCCTCCTCCGCCGGCTCCTCGGGGCCGGGCTCCCCGCGCGCCGCGGCGAGGCGCAGGCGGGTGGCGAGCGCGTGGAAGGACGCCGTGAGGTCGCCGGCGGGGACCAGGGTGACCGCCTGATGGACCAACCGGCGCACCTCGGAGCGGACCTTGCCCTCGAGCAGGTCGTCGAGGACCGCGCGCCGCTGGACCGCCGGCACCGACGCGTCGTCGAGCGCGAGGGTCAGCTCGTTGTTGGCGTCGACCAGCTCGGCGACCGACGCGATCTGGTCGCCGGCCTCGGCGACCGCGCCGTCCGCGACGAGCGACTCCTCCATCGCCGCGAGGTAGCCCTCGAGGGCAGGGATCACCGGGCGCCCCCGGCTGCGGACGGGACGTCCGCCCCCTCGGCCCGGACCGCGGCGATCGCCTCGTCGATGAGGTCCTGGTGGTCGCCGGCGCTGATCTCACGACCGATCACCCGCTCCGCCGCGGCCATCACGATCTCGCCCACCCGGGCGGACACGAGCTCGATGGCGGCCTGACGGGCGACCGCGACCTCGGCCTCCGCCGCGGCGAGGATCCGGTCGTGGATCGCCTGGGCCTCGACCTCGGCCCTGACCCTCGTCTGCTCCGCGGTGGTCGACGCCTGCGAGACGATCTCCCGTGCCTGGGCGCGCGCCTGGTCGAGCATCGCGCGCCGCTCCGCGTCGGCCTCCTCGGCGTCGGCCTTGGCCCGGTCGGCCGCTTCGAGCTCACCGCGGATCTGGTCCTGGCGGTCGTTGAGCGCCCGGTTGAGCGGCGGCAGCACGATCCTGCCGACGAAGCCGAGCACCAGCAGGAACGCGATGAGGACCACGATGAACGTCCCGTTGGGGACGAGGAAGTTGCTGGACGCTGGGGTGAACATGTCCGTCATCCTTGGGTCGTCGAGGGCGGGGTGCGCTCCCGCAGTGGTGTCGGCGACGCGGGGACGCCGCCGGCTGCGGGGCCGGCCTCCGGCACGGCTACTTCTTGTAGAGGGAGAAGATGAACAGTGCGGTGAAGGCCAGGTTGATGAAGTAGGCCGCCTCGCACAGGCCGACGGTCAGGAACATGATCGTCGTCAGACGACCCTGGGCCTCGGGCTGGCGGGCCACGCCGGCGATCGTCTGGCTGCCGGCCAGGCCGTCGCCGATGGCGGCGCCCACGGCACCGCCTCCGAGCGCGAGGCCGCCGCCGACCATGGCGCCGGCGATCCGTACTGCATCGGCCATCGATGAGGATGCTGCCATCCGAGGTTCTCCTTTTGTTCTGCTGTTGGGTCGTTCGGTCGGGTCGTTGGGACGGGTGAAGATCGCTGCGGGCGGCCGCCGGCTCAGTGCTCCTCGGCCATGGCGGTGTCGAAGTAGAGGATCGTGAGCAGGGCGAAGATGAACGCCTGGATCGCCCCGATCGCCATGTCGAAGAGCTTCCAGACGAGCGTCAGTGGCACCGTGAGCAGGCCGCCGAGCGGGACCGGCCCGAGCCGCCAGATGACCAGCGCCGCGAGGAGGGACAGCATGAGGCCGCCGGCCAGCAGGTTCCCGAAGAGCCGGAGGGTCAGGGTGATCGGCTTGATGATCTCGTCGACCACGTTCATGAAGAGGTTGACCGGGAAGTACGCGACCTTCCCGCGGAGGCGCTTTCCGACGAAGGGCTGCGTGACGAAGTGCCGGAGGTAGCCGATGAATCCCCGGTTCCGCATCGCGGCGACCTCGACGAGCACGAAGACGTAGAGCGCCATCGCGAGCGGCAGGTTGATGTCGCTGGTCGGCGCCGGCAGGAGCTCGTAGCGGGAACCGATCCCGAGCACCTCGAAGAGGTTGCAGGTGAAGATGAAGACGAAGAGCGTGACCGCGAGCGGGACGACCTTCGCCCCTCGCGGACCGATCGACTCGTCGACCTGCTTCTGCACCGCGCCGACACCCATCTCCCAGGCGAGCTGGAACTTGCCGGGCACCCCGCTCGTCGCCCGCGCGCGGAGGATCAGGCCGAGGGCGACGACGACCAGACCGGCGATGATCGTCGCCCAGACCGTGTCGATGTCGATGGTCAGGCCGAGGAACTGGACCTGGGGGTGCTCTCCGACGCTGATGTCGGCGAGCAGGGGCGCGCTGAGCAGATGGGATCCGAGCAGCACGGGCTCACGCCCCTCCCGGTCGCTCGTCGCCGCTCCCGAGCGCGCGGGGTCCGCCCTGGTCGGCGCGGTCGTCGTCGACGACGTTCGCGTTGATCACGTCGTCGACCGACGTCATCGGCCCGGCCTTGGCCATCGAGCGGGCGACGTTGGCGAGGAGGATCACCTGGAAGACGGCGAGCCCCACGAGCAGCCCGAACCCGAGGCTCGGCGAGATGAAGAGGAGGCCGAGTGCGACCACCGTGATGATCCCCATCCGGCCCATCGTGTTGAGGGCGAGCGGCCGGCGGGTGTTGCCGTCCTCGCGCTCGCTCACCTTGGCGACCGAATTGCCGATCATCCGGAAGTTGAGCGTGCCGAGCCCGAGGCCCATGCAGGCGCCGACGCCGAGCAGGCTATGGCCGAAGGCGATGGTGCCGACGAGCGCGGCGATCCCGACGATCAACGTGGCGGAGAGGGTCCGACGGGCGACGTCGGAAACGTTCGGCAGCGAGAAATGTGCGAACACCACTTATCCTAGGCGCGCGGTCGCGGGCTCCGGACGCGTGGGGACGCGGACCGGGCCTAGAGGTACTTGCGGACGCGCACCACGGTCATCGCGACCGCGACCCCGATGCCGAACGCCACTCCGAGCAGCGTGAAGAGCGGGCTGGTGTGCGCCCACGCGTCGAGCAGCGCGCCGAGCACGCCCCCGGCCACGAGCAGGGCCGCCCAGGTGACGCCGAGGGTCAGGAAGGCGATCGCTCCGGGGCCGAGACCCGGCTCCTCCGGGGGAGTCTGCTCCGGCTCGTGCGGGGCGTGCGGTTCCATGCTCGGGCCGTGCCGGGTCAGGGGGTGGAAAGGTTCGGTGCGTCACGAATCGATCCCGAGATCACGCAGTGGTCCGGGTGCCGTCGGAGGGCCGACCGCGACCTGGACGAGCGCCCGCACGACGGGCTGCAGGACTGCCATGCACGGGCAGCATCATCGCATCCCGGCGGCTCGGGCGGCAAAACGCCGGAAACACGGCGTTCACAGTTCGGCAGCCGGTCGGGCCCGCGCCCGGACCCCGTCCGACCTGGCCGGCGCGTCGACGCCGAGGACCCCCCGCTGCGACAGCGGCGGCGCCTCCGTCTCCGGCGCGACCGGACCCGGGCCGCCGGTCGCGACCTCGATCGGAGCCACCTGCCGGGCGGCCTGGGGCACCACCGGGTCGGCCTGGGGCGCCACCGGGGCACCGCTGCTGCGGGCCGTCGGGATCCCCTCGGCCGCCTCGATCCCCGGCTCGACCTCGGTGGCCTTGCGGAGCCCGGGGTGGAAGAGCGTGTAGAGCACCACGCCCAGGGCGAGGACGCCGAAGGGGATCACCGCGTTCACGCTCGAGATGTAGAGCGGGAAGAGGATGAACCCGGAGAGCAGGGCCGTCCAGGCCCAGAGGATGAGGACGCTGCGACGATGGCCGTGGCCCAGCCGGAGCAGCCGGTGGTGGAGGTGGTTCTTGTCGGGAGTCGAGAAGCCGGTCCGGTTGGCCGTGCGCCGCACGAAGGCGAAGGCCATGTCGACCATCGGGACGCCGAGGATGAAGAACGGGATGAAGAGGGGGGCGAAGAAGAAGTAGGTCTGGCCGCTGCGGACCGAGAGGCCACCTGCGCTCACGGTGTCGGCCCACCGGCCGCCGATCAGCATCGTCGAGGCGGCCATGAGGAGCCCGAGCAGCATGGCTCCGCCGTCCCCCATGAAGATCCGGGCGGGATGGAAGTTGTGCGGGAGGAAGCCGAGCGCGATTCCGCAGGTCACCACCGCGACGAGCGGGCCGATGTTGTCGTTCGGCAGGCTGCCCAGGTACTGGAGGTGGAGTCCGTAGACGGCGAGCGCGCCCGAGGCGATGGCGACGACACCGGCCGCGAGTCCGTCGAGCCCGTCGATGAGGTTGACCGCGTTGGTGATCGCGATCACCCACAACGCGGTGAGCAGCGGGGTCCACTCCGGCGACAGCTGCACGACCCCGGCGAGGGGGATCTTGAACTGGTACCAGGTCACCCCGAGGAAGCAGAGGATCGACGCGGCGAGCACCTGACCGGCGACCTTCGCCGGCGCCGACATGTCGCGCACGTCGTCGATGATCCCGACGACCATGATCGCGGCCGCGCCGAGCAGGAGGCCGACCGGCTCGGAGGAGCCCCGGAAGAGCGGCGCGAGCGCCGGAACTGACGCGGCCACCGCCCAGGCGACGAGCATCGCGACGAACATCGCGACGCCGCCGGCCTCGGGGGTCACCCGCTGGTGGACCTTCCGCTCGTCGGGCTGGGCGACGTAGCCGACCTGCATCGCGAGCCGGCGCGCCGGGAAGGTGAGCAGCCACGACGACGCCGCGGCCACCACCAGGACGACGCCGTACCAGTTGAGCGGGACCCCGGCGCTCACCGGTGCCCCCGCTCCGGGCTCACGCCGACGTCAGCGTCGGGTACGGCGGGAAGCCCGAGCACAGCTCGCGCACCTCGGCACGGATCCTTCCGAGCTCCGCCTCGTCCTCGCGGGCCCGCAGCGCGCGGCCGATGAACGTCCCGACGGTGCCCAGCTCGCCGGTGCCCATGCCCGCGGTCGTCTGGGCGGCCGATCCGAGCCGGAGGCCCGAGGTCACGAACGGTGAGCGCGGATCGTCGGGGATCGTGTTGCGGTTGCAGGTGATGCCCGCACGGTCGAGGACCTCCTGGGCGACCTTGCCGGTCAGCTCCGCGTCGAAGGAGCGGAGGTCGACGAGGACCTGGTGGTTGTCGGTCCCCCCCGACACCAGGCGGAAGCCCTCCTCGGCGAGCGACCCGGCCAGCGCCGCCGCGTTGGCCACCACCTGGACGGCGTAGGACCGGAACTCGGGACGGGCGGCCTCGGCGAAGGCGACCGCCTTGGCGGCGATCACGTGCTCGAGCGGTCCGCCCTGCAGCCCCGGGAAGACCGCACTGTCGATCGCCTTGGCGAGCTCCGAGGTCGTCAGGATCGCGCCGCCGCGCGGCCCGCGAAGCGTCTTGTGGGTGGTGAGGGTCACCACGTCCGCGACGCCGACCGGGGAGGGGTGGACGCCGCCCGCGATGAGCCCCGCAGGGTGGGCCGCGTCGAACATGAAGCGCGCGCCGACCGAGTCGGCGATCTCGCGGAAGGGCAGCGGGTCGATGATGCGGGCGTACGCGGTCGACCCGGCGACGATGAGCCTGGGCCGCTCGCGACGCGCGACGTCCGCGACCTGGTCGAAGTCGATGATCTCGCCGGGCTTGTCGGGGTCGTCGGACGCGGGCGAGACGCCGTAGGCGACGAACCGCCAGATCTTCGAGGTGATGCTCGCCGGCGAGCCGTGGGTCAGGTGACCGCCCTGGTCGAGCCGCATGGCGAGGACGGTGTCGCCGGGCTCGAGGAGCGCCTGGTAGACGGCCAGGTTGGCCGTCGCGCCGGCGTGCGGCTGGACGTTGGCGTGCTCGGCCCCGAAGAGCGCGGTGAGCCGATCACGGGCCAGGTCCTCGACACGGTCGATGACCTGGTTGCCGCCGTAGTAGCGGCGGCCCGGGTAGCCCTCGGCGTACTTGTTGGTGAGGATCGACCCGCTCGCGGCGAGCACGGCCGGCGAGGTGAAGTTCTCCGACGCGATGAGCTGGAGCGTCGTCGACTGCCGCTCGGCCTCGTCCCCGAGGAGGCCGGCGACCTCGGGATCGCTGACCAGCCACCGGTCGAACGGCGTCGCCACGGGCGTTCCGGTCACGGGACCACCGCCCCGGCGCCCCGGTCGCGCTCCCGCTCGTACGAGGCGAGCTCCTCGAGGCGGCGGTGGTGCCGGCCACCCTCGAAGGCCGTGGCGCAGAAGGTGTCGACCGCGTCGAGCGCCTCGGCAAGGCCCGTCGTGCGCCCGCCGAGACAGAGCACGTTGGCGTCGTTGTGCCGCCGCGCGAGCGAGGCCGTCGTCACGTCGTGGACGACGGCCGCACGAACCCCGACGACCTTGTTGGCCGCGATGGCGATGCCGATGCCGGTGCCGCAGACGCAGATCCCGCGCTCCGCCTTCCGCTCGACGACCGCCCGCCCGACCGCGATGCCGTACCCGGGGTAGTCGACCGGCTCGTCCGGGCGGTCGGTTCCGAGGTCGACGACCTGGTGGCCCTGGTCGGCGAGGTGCTTGGCGAGGGTGGTCTTGAGGGCGTAGCCCGCGTGGTCCGAACCGACCGCGATGCGCATCTCCCGAGTGTACCGAGGGGGGATGGGGCGGTTCCGACGGTAGAATCCCTGGGCTCATGGGGACGACGAGGGGCACTCGGGACACCACGCCGGTCGTCGTCGGCGTCGGCCAGGTCACCAACCGCCCGCACACCGAGGGCGAGGGCAGCCTCGCGCACCGACCGGAGCCGGTCGCCCTCATGGTGGAGGCGGTGGACGCGGCGGTCGAGGACTGCGACGGGGCGCCCCGGGGCGGTCGCGCCCCGGCCGGTCGGGCCCTGCTCGCACGTGCCGGGCTGCTGGCGGTCTCGCGACCGCTCAGCTGGGAGTACGCCAATCCGGCGACGCTGGTCGCCGACGGGCTCGGGATCGAGCCGGACCGGCTCCTCGTGACGAGCGTCGGCGGAGACAACGTGCAGCGGCTGGTCAACGCGATCGCGCTCGCCATCGGGCGCGGCGAGCTCGAGGTGGCCGTCGTGGTCGGCGCCGACTGCGTCTACACCCAGGCGGCCGCGCGCCGGCACCCCGAACGGCCGACCCTGCCCTGGACGCTGCAGCCCGCGGGTACCCCCGCCCCCGAGGTGTTCGGCGGCGAGCGACGCCCGACGACGGAGGCGGAGGAGGCGTGCGGTCTCGACCTGCCGGTCGACGTCTACCCGCTCTTCGAGAACGCCCTCCGAGCCGAGGCGGGCCACGGCCTCGAGCGGCACCGGCACCGGCTCGGCACCCTCTGGTCGAGGTTCTCGGAGGTCGCGGCGACCAACCCGCACGCCTGGCTGCGCGCACCGCGGACCGCCGACGAGATCACCGAGGTCGGCGAGGCCAACCGGATGGTCTCCTACCCCTACACGAAGCTGCTGACGGCCAACATGCAGGTCGACCAGGGCGCCGCGATCGTCCTCGCCTCCGCCTCCGCGGCCGACGCGGCCGGCGTCCCGCGCGACCGGTGGGTGTTCCCGCTCGCCGGCGCGGACGCGGAGGACCACTGGTTCCTCTCCCACCGCGCGGACTTCCACTCGTCACCGGCCATCCGTCTGGCCGGCGCGTCGACGCTCGCCCTCGGCGGCACGGCCGTCGAGGAGGTCGCGCACCTCGACCTCTACTCCTGCTTCCCCGCCGCGGTCCAGATCGCCGCCGCGGAGCTCGGTCTCTCCGTCGACGAACCGTCGCGCCCGCTGACCGTGACCGGCGGGCTCACCTTCGGCGGTGGTCCCGGCAACAACTACACCGCGCACTCGCTCGCCGCGATGGTCGGAGCGCTGCGCGACGACCCCGGGACGACCGGGCTGCTCACCGGCGTCGGCTGGTACCTCACGAAGCACAGCGTCTGCCTCTACGGGACCGAGCCGCCCGAGCCTCGGCGTGCGACGCGACGAGCTTCCGGAGGGCACCGCGGTCGAAGAGGCGGGCGGGTTCCTGCGTGCCGAGCCGCAGGCCGCGATCGCGGCACTCCCCCAGTGCACCCCGGATGCGGACGCGGAGGGCGAGGTGACCGTCGAGACCTACACGGTGACGTACCGACGCGACGGCACACCGGAACGGGCGGTCGTCGCCTGCCGCACGACGGACGCGCTCCGCGCCTGGGCGACCGTCACCGACCCCGACCAGCTCACCGTCCTGGTGACCGAGGAGGGGTGCGGCCGACTCGGCACGCTCACCGGCTCGGGGGAGGTCGACCTCCGCTGACCGGCCGGGCCGGCGCCGCTCAGGTCGGCGAGGGCTCGACGCGCCCGGGCGGGGACGAGCCCGAGGTCCGGTACCGGACGCGGAACGCGAGGTAGGCGACCGGCCCGGCCATCATCGGCAGCCAGTACGACGCGAGCCGGTAGGCGAGCGTGGCCAGGACCGCCTGCGCGCCGTCGAGGCCGGCCGCGATGAGGAGCCCGGTGAGGCTCGCCTCCACGATCCCGAGGCCGCCGGGCGTGATCGGCAGGAGCCCGATGACGCCGGCCACCGCGTAGGCGAGGAGGATGAGCGACGGGCGGGGATGGCTGCCGACCGCCCGCACGCAGCAGAGCAGGCAGAGGAAGTCGAGGCCGAGGCGTCCCGCGGACAACAGCGCCGCGCGCCACCACTGCTGCCCGAGCACCCGGCCGATGAGGTCGCGCTGCTCGATCAACCGCTCGGCCAGCCCGCTGACCGGCTCGCGCTTGCGGAGGAAGCGGTTGTGGAGCGACTGCGCGGTGCGGCCGGCGAGCTCGAGCGGGCCGTCGGTGGCCATGACCGCGACCCCGAAGCCGACGAAGAGGACGAAGCCGATCGCACCGACGACGGCCGCGTCGGTGAGCCCGCGTGCGACCGGCGCCCCGAAGAGCACGACCGGCAGGACGAAGACCGGCAGCGCGAGCAGTCCGCCGATCCCGAGGAAGGAGAACGCGGTGAGCCCGCTCACCGCCTCGGTCGAGTCCATGCCGCTCACCGCCAGCATGCGGAACTGCACGGCCGCGCCGGCCGCCGCGCCGCCCGGCACGATCAGCGAGATCGAGTTGCCGGCGAGCTGTGCGGTGACCACCGCGAACCACCCCTTGGTCCGCAGCGCGATGCGCTGCAGCGCGAACGTGCACGCGAAGTGGCCGCCCTCGGCCACGACCGCCGGGATGAACCAGAGCAGGTTGAGGGTGACGAGCCGCGGCCAGGCGTGGAAGACCGCGAGCACACTGGGCGCCACGAGGTACAGCGCGATGCCGGTGATGCCGATGACGATCGAGCGCTTGACGAGCCCCTTCCACGGGAACGGTCGCTCCTGCGCCTCTTCGAACTGGGCCTCGAACGAGTGGGCTCTCGGGTTCCCCTCCCGTCCGGGCATCTCCTCCACCGGACCGCCCCTGTGTGTCGGCGAGCCGGCCGCTCAGCCGCCCGCAGCCGCGCCGGCGGCCGCGAGCATCAGGTTGGCGCCGCGCAGGTCGCCGGTGAGCCCACCCTCCATCCGGTTCATCACGTAGCAGACGGTGAGGCGGAGGTCCTGGTCCATGACCACGAGCGAGCCGCCGTACCCACCCCAGTAGCAGGCACGCGGTCCGATGGGCATCATCTCCGACTGGAGCCCGTACCCCATCCCGAACCGCAGCGGCCACGAGAGGATGCGGTCGGTCCCGTTCGCCTGCTCCTCGAAGATCGGGTCGCACCCGGCCTCCGAGAGGAGCCGTACGCCCCGGGCCGCGCCCCGGCCCGCGACGATCGACTGCACGGCCGCCACCGAGCGGGCGTTCCCGTGCCCGTTCGCGGCCGGGATCTCCGCCCTCCGCCACCATGCATGGCGCGGGTAGGTCGCGTCGAGCGGTGGGTTGGCGAAGACGCGGAGGACCATCTTCGGCGGCCGGAGGGCCGCGAGGTCGAAGGAGGGCGGTGGGATCACGAGCGAGACCCGGTCGTCCTCGGACTCGGGCAGGCCGATGAAGAAGTCGGCGCCCAGCGGTGCGGCGACCTCCTTCGCGAACCAGGTGCCGATCGACGTCCCGGTGATCCGGCGGACCACCTCACCGACGAGGTAGCCCTGGGTGACCGCGTGGTACCCCGACGAGGTGCCCGGCTCCCACCAGGGTTCCTGTGCGGCGAGGCGCGAGGTGCACAGCTCCCAGTCGGCGAGGTCCTCCGGCACCATCGGCTCGGTCCAACCCGGCAGGCCCGCCGTGTGGCTCATGAGGTGGCGGACCTCGACGTGCTCCTTGCCCGCCTGGGCGAACTCCGGCCAGTAGCGGGAGACGGGGGCGTGGAAGTCGAGCTCGCCGCGGTCGGCGAGCATCAGCGCGCAGAGGAAGGTCATCGTCTTGGTCGTCGACCAGACGTTGGTGATGGTGTCCCGCTCCCAGGCAGCCGTTCGCGCCTCGTCCGCGAACCCGCCCCAGACGTCGACCACCGGCTCGCCGTCGACGAGCACCGTCACCGATGCGCCGACGTCGGTGCCCGTGTCGAGGCTCGCGGCCAAGGTGGACACGACGGGCCCGAACCTCGGCTCCCAGCTCCCCTGGATGTCGGCCATGGACGCCTCCCTCAGCTCCGGCGGTCGCGTCGATCATTTCACGCAGCGTCGTGACGGGGCATGCCGACCGGCCGGGGCGCCGTGCCGTCACCCGACGGCGAACCGTTAGCCTGGGGTGCCGTGAGCGACACCACCGAGTCCCACCTGACCCGCGAGGCCTACGACCGCCTGCAGGCGGAGCTCGAGCACCTCACCACCCACGGACGGGTGGAGATCGCGTCGGCCATCGAGTCCGCCCGCGCGCTCGGCGACCTGTCGGAGAACGGCGACTACCACGCCGCCAAGGACGCCCAGGGGAAGATGGAGTCGAGGATCCGGCGGCTCCAGCACCTGCTCAAGAATTCGACCGTCGTCGAGGCCGACCTCGTCGAGGACGGGGCGGTCGGGCCGGGCACCGTCGTGACCCTCCGGTACGAGGGCGACGACGAGGACGACACGAGCGAGTACTTCGTCGGCTCGATCGAGGAGCAGCAGGGCGACCTGTCGGTCGTCTCGCCGGGCTCGCCGCTCGGTCAGGCCCTCGCGGGACACCGCGAGGGCGACGTGGTCAGCTACGCGGCACCGGGCGGCACCCTCTCGGTCGAGATCGTCGGGATCCGCCGGTGAACCCGGCACCGGCGCGCCGACCGTGACTGGTCCCCGCACCCTCTCCGAAAAGGTCTGGGACCGCCACCTCGTCCGCCCCGGCTCGGCTGACGAGCCCGACATCCTCTTCATCGACCTCCACCTCGTCCACGAGGTCACCTCACCGCAGGCCTTCGACGGGCTCCGGCTCGCCGGGCGCACCGTCCACCGCCCCGACCTCACGGTCGCGACGGCCGACCACAACGTGCCGACCATCGACATCGACAAGCCGGTCGCGGACCCGGTGTCGGCAAGGCAGCTCGAGGTGCTCGCGGAGAACTGCGCCGAATTCGGCATCACGTGCTACCCGATGGGCGACGCGAACCAGGGCATCGTCCACATCATCGGCCCCGAGCAGGGGCTCACCCAGCCGGGCATGACCATCGTCTGCGGCGACAGCCACACCTCCACCCACGGCGCGTTCGGCGCGCTCGCGTTCGGCATCGGCACGAGCGAGGTCGAGCACGTGCTCGCGACGCAGACCCTCCCCCAGCGTCGGCCGGCCACCATGGCCGTCACCGTCGGCGGCGAGCTCCCCGACGGCGTGACGGCGAAGGATCTCGTGCTCGCGGTCATCGGGCGGATCGGCACCGGCGGCGGCGCCGGTCACGTCATCGAGTACCGCGGGCCGGCGGTGCGTGCGCTCTCGATGGAGGGGCGCATGACGGTCTGCAACATGTCGATCGAGGCGGGCGCGCGCGCCGGCATGATCGCCCCCGACAACGTGACCTTCGAGTACCTCGAGGGGCGCGACCACGCACCGAAGGGCGCCGCGTGGGAGGAGGCACTCGCGGACTGGCGGACCCTGCCCACCGACGACGGCGCGGCCTTCGACCGCGAGGTCGTCCTCGACGCCGGCTCGCTCTCGCCGTTCGTGACGTGGGGCACCAACCCCGCCCAGGTGGTGGCCATTGGCGGCAGGGTGCCCGACCCGTCCTCCTTCGACGATCCCGCCGAGCGCGAGGCGGCGGCGCGCGCGCTCGAGTACATGGGGCTCGCCGCCGGCACGGCCCTCCACGACGTGCCGGTCGACACGGTCTTCATCGGCTCGTGCACCAACGGCCGCATCGAGGACCTCCGCTCGGCGGCGGCGGTCCTCGAGGGCCGTCGGGTCCGCGCCGGGCTGCGTGCGCTCGTCGTGCCCGGCTCGCACCGCGTGAAGGCGCAGGCGGAGACCGAGGGACTCGATGCGATCTTTACGGCTGCCGGCTTCGAGTGGCGCGAGCCGGGGTGCTCGATGTGCCTCGCCATGAACCCGGACAAGCTCGCCCCCGGCGAGCGCGCGGCATCGACCTCCAACCGCAACTTCGAGGGACGCCAGGGACGCGGCGGTCGCACCCACCTGGTCTCGCCTGCGGTCGCCGCCGCGACAGCTGTGGCGGGCCACTTCGCCTCGCCGGCGGAGCTCGACCAGTGAGGGCCGTCTCGGTCGTCACGGGACGCGCCGTGCCGCTCGACCGCTCCGACGTCGACACCGACCAGATCATCCCCTCGGACTGGCTCAAGAAGGTCGAACGGACGGGGTTCGGCGCCGGCCTGTTCAGCGAGTGGCGCGACGATCGCGACTTCGTCCTCAACCAGGAGGAGTACGCGGGCGCGACGATCCTCGTCGCCGGCGCCAACTTCGGCATCGGCTCCTCGCGGGAGCATGCAGTTTGGGCGCTGCAGGACTACGGGTTCGAGGCGGTCGTCTCACCGAGCTTCGCCGACATCTTCCGCAACAACTGCACGAAGGCGGGGCTGGTTCCCGTGCAGGTCGACGCGGCGACGGGACGCGCCCTGCTCGACGCGGTCCGCGAGGACCCTTCGCTCGAACTCACCGTCGACATCGGGCAGGGCACCGTCGAGGCGCCGGCCGTCGGCATCGAGGCGACCTTCCCCCTCGACGAGTTCACACGGGCGCGCCTGCTCAACGGGTGGGACGACATCGGCCTCACCCTGCGCTACGAGGACGAGATCACCGCGTACGAAGCGGTGCGTCCGACCTGGCTCCCCACCACGCGCTGACCACGGGCGGCTCAGCGAGGGAAGGGAGAGCCCGCCGGGTCCCCGGCGCCGACTACCACGAGGGGCAGGGGGGCAGCCAACGTCGGGGAACCCGGAGGATGGAGAGCTGCGCCGGTACCCGCTCCGGTCGCAGCTGCGAACTTGTCTCCGTGCGGTGGGCGCAGACTCCGATCAAATCGGTCGGGATACCTCGCGAGTGCGCGCCACGGTACACGACGGTGAGAAGAGCGGCACGGATACCGGCGCAGGGTACGGGATCGAGCACACTGCGTTTGGCAACACACTGTTTCCATCCCCTCCCCGTCGCCGCCAACCCGTGGAACAGCCCAGTGGTCCGCCGCCCGCCACGCTACCGCCGACTGCAAGACGGCCCACTGCCCTGCAGCGGTCATGCTAGGCCCGGTCGTGCGGCGGGTCAATCGTTCGTTCGGGTGACATCGAACGCGCCGGACGCAGCGTGCGGGGTGCCCGCGGCACCCGCCGAGGATCGGTGCGGCGCACCCGCGGCACCACCGGTGACCAGGGTCGTCATCACGCCGTCAGGTTGCTCGGTCAGAGTGGGTCGGATATGGCCGGTCGATCCTCGGAGTCCGTCCACCCCGATGCCGAACCGACCGTCGTGCGCCTCGTCGACCACGCGTCACCGACGGACGGCGCGCCGGACACCGACGGCGTCGAGGGCAACGCGCGGCTGACCGGACTCACCGCCGCGGTCCTCCTCGTGCTGCTCGCGGCCGAGGGCTTCACACTGCTGAGCATCCACCGCCTGCTGACCCCCCACGTCTTCATCGGGATGCTCCTCCTCCCTCCCACCGTGCTCAAGATCGGGAGCACCGGCTGGCGGATCGTCCGCTACTACACCGGTTCGCGCGAGTACCGGGAGAAGGGGCCCCCACCGCTCGTCCTGCGCCTCCTCGGCCCGGTGGTCGTGGTCCTCACCACGATCGTGCTCGCGTCGGGCGTCGCGTTGCTGCTCGTCCCGCATGCCGACCGCGGCGAGCTGCTCTTCGTGCACAAGGCGAGCTTCGTCCTCTGGTTCGGCGCGATGACCCTCCACGTGCTCGGCCACGTGCTCGACACCGCGCAGCTCGCGCCGGCCGATCTCGTGCGGCGCACCAGCCGCCAGGTACGCGGCGCCGGTGCGCGACTCTGGCTGCAGGCGGCGAGCCTGGTCGCCGGGCTGATCCTCGGTAGTGTGATGGTGCCCGTCGTGAGCTCGTGGCTGGCCTCGGGCGGCGTGCTGCAAGGAGGGTGAATGCGGCCGAAGGGAGCCGGTCCGGCGGTTGAAGGGTTCCCCGGGTGAGGGTGCTGGTGGCCGAGGACGACCCGGGTCTCCGATCGGTGCTCGAGCGGGGCCTGCGCGAGCAGGGATACGTCGTCGACGCGGTGGCCGACGGCCCCGACGCCCTCTCCTACCTCCGCTCGTACTCCTACGAGGTCGCGGTCCTCGACTGGCGGATGCCGAAGCTGAGCGGCATCGACGTCCTCGAAGCCATGCGGGCCCGGGGCGACCGGACCCCGGTGCTCATGCTCACCGCCCGGGATGCGACCGAGGACCGGGTCGAGGGTCTCAACCGGGGCGCCGACGACTACCTCGTCAAGCCCTTCTCCTTCGCGGAGCTCGCCGCCCGGCTGACCGCCCTCCAGCGCCGCCCGGCGCTGGCGCTCGACCCGGTGCTCGCCTGCGGCGACCTCGAGTTCGAACCCTCGACGCGGCAGGTCTCCCACGGCGGCGAGGCCGTGGTCCTCACCGTGATCGAGACGGGCCTCATCGAGCTCCTCCTGCGTCGGTCGCCCGCGGTGGTGAGCCGGCGGGCCATCGCTGTCCAGGTCTGGGACGACGAAGCGGACGCGGTCGGGTCGAACACGATCGACGTCCACGTCGCCCGCCTACGCTCCAAGCTGACGGGAGCGGACGCGCACATCGAGACGGTCAGGGGCGTCGGGTACCGTCTGGTCCCCGGGTGACGGGCACGGTGGGTTCGAGGTGAGCCGGCGGCCGGCGCGGTGGGTGCACGCGGCGAAGGTCGCGTCGGTCGCGACCGCGATCGTCGCCGCGGTCGCGCTCGTCGCCGCGCTGGGGCTCAACTCGTTCATCGTCGCCCACCTGAGCCACGACATCGACGTCCGGCTCTCCGAGCGGCTGACCAACGTCTCCCAGCAGGTCTACAACCCGGCCCACAGCCAGGGCGCGCTCCAGAGCGACCTCGACGACCCACCCTCGTTCGTCTGGAAGGTCTCGCCCTCGGGCGTCGCGACGGCGCTCACAACGGGCGCGCCCGCGCTCACGCCGCGCCGGTGGTCCAACGGGGCGACCACGCTCGCCGTGGCCGGGAGCACGCTGCGTTTCGACGCCATCCCCACCAAGGACGGGTGGCTGGTCGCCGGCGAGAGCATCCTCAAGCTCAGCCAGGCCCGCAACAACCTGCTGGTCGCCGAAGCACTGCTCGGTGCACTCCTCCTGGTGGTCACCTTCACCGGCGCATTCGTCGTCGGCCTGCGCGCGTCGGCGCCCATCGAGCTGATCCGCAAGCGGCAGGCGGAGTTCACCGCCGACGCGAGCCATGAGCTCCGCACGCCACTCAGCGTCATCGAGGCGGAGGTCGACCTCGCGTTGAGCCGCGACCGCGACGCACCGAGCTACCAGGCCACCCTCCGCCGGATCTCCTCCGAGAGCGGACGGCTCCGCTCGATCGTCGAGGACCTCCTCTGGCTCGCCCACGCGGACGGCGAGCTCCCCGAGAGCCAGGGGAAGGAGGCGGTCGACGTGGCCGCCGTCGCCGCGAGCTGCACCGAGCGGTTCGCCGCGGTCGCCCGGGCCTCGTCGATCACCCTCGCATGCACCGGCACCGGCGAGCCGACCACGATCCGGGCGGACGCCGACTCGGTCGACCGCCTGGTGAGCGTCCTCCTCGACAACGCGTGCAAGTACGCGGGCACGGGCGGCTCGGTCGAGGTGCGGGTCGTCCACACCGGGGGCCAGGTCGTGCTGTCGGTCGAGGACTCCGGACCGGGGATCCCCGAAGCCCATCGCGAGCTCGTCTTCGACCGGTTCCACCGGGTCGACAACGATCCGGGTGGCACCGGGCTCGGCCTCGCCATCGCCGACGCGGTGGTCCGCAACAGCGGCGGCACCTGGTCGATCGGTCGGTCCCGCCTCGGAGGTGCACGGATGGAGATCAGCTGGCACGCCTCCGCGCCGCACCCGTCCTCCCTCCCGCCGGCACCCGGATCGGAGGCCGTCTCACGGAGCAGCGTGGGCTCACACAGCCCCTGACCAGCGGTTTTCTTCGCGAAATCTTACAAACGCGTCATGGAAGCGTCAGGATGACTCCGTAGGATTGTGGGTGATGAGCACCATCCGCACGTACGCGCCCCGGGCGGCACGCGCCGCCGACCCCGTCCGCACCGCCCGTCTCCACCGTGACGCCGCGATCGAGCGATCACGCTCGATCACGAAGGCGATCGGGTTCGCCGCGGTCGCGGCGGTCGCGGTCTTCGGCGTGTACGTGAGCCGGGTCTTCCCCGGGCACACCTCGCAGCCGTCGGGCTCGACCTCGGCGGTCTCCGGCGGCCAGTCGACGGGCGGGTACGCGAGCGGCGGCTACGCGGGTGGCGGCTACGGCTCGGGCGGCTCGAACCTCAACACACCGAGTGCCGCGCCGGCTCCCTCGTACCAGCAGGCCCCCGTGGTCAGCGGATCGAGTTGAGCACGCTGACCTCGACGCCGCCCCGCACGTCCACGCCTGCGGTGTACCGGTCGACGGTGTGGTCGACCCGGGTGGACCTGGTGGTGACCGACGCGAGCGTGCTGGTGGCCGCGACATCGATCCTCGACGACGAGCTGGCCCGGGTCGACCGTCTGGCGTCGAGGTTCCGCGCCGACTCCGAGCTCTCGCGACTGCACGCGGCCGCGAGGCAGGACCGGCCCGTCGAGATCTCGCCCGCGCTCGTCGAGGCGCTCTCGATCGCGCTGCGGGCCGCGACGCTGACCGACGGCGCGGTCGACCCGACCGTCGGCGCCGCGATGTGCGCGCTCGGCTACGACCGTGACTTCGCCGCACTGGCCGCAGGATGCGCCGGCTCCCTCCCCGAGCCGGCGCCGGTCCCCGGGTGGCGCTCGGTCGTCCTCGACCCCGAGCGGTCGACGGTCGCCATGCCCGCCGGCACGGTGCTCGACCTCGGCGCCACCGGAAAGGCCTGGGCCGCCGACCGGGCGTGCGACGCCATCGCCTCGCGCCTCGGCTGCGGCGTGCTCGTCTCGCTCGGCGGTGACCTCGCCGTGCGCAACGCGCCCGAGGGTGGCTTCGCGGTGGGCATTGCCGACATCTGCGGGGACGAGGCCGCCCCGCTGGCGGTCTCGATCACGACAGGCGGCCTCGCGACTTCCGGCATCGGGCGTCGTCGCTGGCTCCTCGGTGGCACCCCGGTCCACCATCTCGTCGACCCCGCGACCGGCCTGCCCGCCGACACCCACTGGAAGACCGTGTCGGTCGCGGCCGGGTCGTGCGTCGACGCGAACACCGCCTCGACCGCGGCGATGCTCAAGGGCGCGGCGGCGGTGGCATGGCTCGAAGACCGGCGCCTCCCCGCCCGGCTGGCGCGACCGGACGGCACGATCGTCACCGTGGCCGGTTGGCCGCCCGATCCCACCGGACAGCTGGCCACGGTGACGGCCCCCGCCGTGCCATGACCGCGGCGACGACGCTCGTCGCGAGCGCCGCCAGCTCGAAGGCGCTCTGGTACCTGACCAGGGCGACCGGGTTGGTCGCGCTCCTGCTCCTGACCGCGACGGTGGTGGTCGGGGTGATGGCTTCGGTCGGCTGGACCTCCGAGCGGTGGCCACGCTTCCTCTCGCAGACGATCCACCGGAACCTCTCGCTCTTCTGCGTCGCGTTCGTCGGCGTGCACGTCGTCACGACGGTGAGCGACGGTTACGTGCCGATCGGCTTCGCCGACGCGTTCATCCCGTTCCGGACCGCCTACCGGCCGTTGTGGGTGGGCCTCGGTGCACTCACCTTCGACCTCATGCTCGCCGTGCTCGTCACGAGCGCCCTCCGCCGGAGGATCGGCTTCTCCTCGTGGCGCTTCGTCCACTGGCTCTCCTACCTCTGCTGGCCGATCGCCATCGTCCACGGCCTCGGGAGCGGTTCCGACACCTCGCAGTCGCTCGTCCTCTTCGTCGACATCCTCTGTGCGGCGGCGGTCTTCGCGGTGGTCGCCTGGCGTCTCGTGACCGGGCGCACCTTCACCGTCGTGCAGCGCGCCGTGGCGACGGTCGGCACCGTGGTGATCGCACTGGTCATCGTCGTCTTCGCCGTCCTCGGACCGCTCAAGCCGGGCTGGTCGCGCCGGGCGGGGACGTCGAACGCTCTCCTCGCCCAACTCGCGAAGAAGGCCGCCGGGACCACGACGACCACACCGGCGGGGTCGACCACCACGACCACCCCGTCGCACTCCGGCGGCTCGGGCTCGATCCCCTCGGTGCCGTTCACCGTCGGCATCTCGGGCACCCAGACGGCCGCCAACGCCGGAGGCGGACAGGTCCAGGTCACGCTCTCGATGCAGCTGCAGAACGCGTCGGCGACGCCGCTCACGGTCGTCCTCATCGGCAGCGCGGTCGAAGGCGGCGGGGTCGCGATGTCCTCTGGCTCGGTGACCTTCGGCTCCGACTCGGGGGTCGTCACCGCGCTCAACGGCGGGACGGTCGACGCGACGGTCAACACGTCGCCGCCGATCCAGCTCGTGCTCTCGCTCAACGTGGACCAGAGCACCGGCGCGCTCTCGGGCACCGTTGCGGGCACGACCACCAGGGGGAGCCGGTGATGGGGCCGACATCGCTCGACGTGAGCGGGACGCGGCGCACGGTGCCAGCGCCGACCGGGGCGCTGCGCCTGCTGCGCGGGGTCGGCGACCAGCAGAGCACAGTCGGCCTCGAGGACCACCTCGACCAGTGGGGCCAGCTCCCGGCCTGGCGCGGCGCCGACCTCGTCGACGAGGTCGAGGCGAGCGGGCTGCGTGGGCACGGGGGCGCATGGTTCCCGGTCGGGGCCAAGTGGCGGTCTGTCCGCGGGACCGGGATCCGCAAGCCGGTCGTCGTGGCCAACGCAGCCGAAGGCGAGCCGGCGAGCGGCAAGGACCGTTTCCTCGTCGAGCACTTGCCGCACCTCGTGCTCGACGGCGCGGCGGCGGCGGCGACCGCCGTCGGCGCTGGGCGCGTCTACGTGCACGTGCCCGCCCGCTCGGTCGGGCCGGTCGAACGCGCGCTCGAGGAGCGACGCCGGGCGGGGGTCGAGCACTGCCAGACCGAGGTCGTCGTCGCACCCGACCGGTTCCTCGCCGGCCAGGAGTCGGCGGTCGTGGCCACCATCGTGGGCCGCCGGCCCGGCATCCCCACCTTCTCCGGGATCACGACCGTCCGCGACCAGGGCGTCGGCGGGCGGCCGACGCTCGTCCAGAACGTCGAGTCGCTCGCGCACGCTGCGCTCGTCGCTCGATTCGGTGCGGCATGGTTTCGCTCGGCCGGCACCGCCGAGGCACCGGGGACGATGCTGCTGACCGTCACCGGACGGTGGAACGAGCCGCGGATCCTCGAGGCCCCCCTCGGCACACCGGTGGGTGCGGTGCTCCAGCTCGGGCCCGACCAGGCCCGAGGGGTGCAGGGCGTGCTGTTCGGCGGCTACGGCGGTGGTTGGCTGACGACCGCCGAGGCGCTCTCGATCCCACTCACCGAGGAAGCCACCCGCACGCGGGGGTCGTCACTCGGCGCCGGGGTGGTCGCGCTCCTCCCGTCCGACGTCTGCCCGCTCGCCGAGGTCAGCCGCGTGGTCGGCTACCTCGAGCGCGAGGGTGCCGGGCAGTGCGGACCGTGCGTGAACGGGCTCGCCGTGCTGCACAGCGCGATGCAGCAGCTCGCGCACCGCCCGAACACGTTACGGGGCGGGCTCGCGGCGATCCCCACCATCTGCGGGCTCGTCGAGGGCCGCGGCGCCTGCCGCCACCCCGACGGTGTCGCACGCTTCGTGCGCAGCGCGCTCCGGGTCTTCGGAGAGCACGCCGAGCTCCACCTGCGGCGCGGTCCGTGCCGGAACTCGCCTGCGTTCCTGCCGGTCCCCCGCGGCCAACGGGCCAAGGAACCGCGGTGAAGCGGCCCCGCTTCGAGCTGCTGGTCGACCCGATCGCGTGCGACGGCCACGGGGTGTGTGCGGAGCTCTTCCCCGAGCGCATCACGCTCGACCCCTGGGGCTTCCCGATCGTCCAGCAGGGGGATGTACCGGTGCAGCTGGTCGACCACGCGGAGCGAGCGGCGTTCTCCTGCCCGCGCCTCGCGCTCACCCTGGTCAAGAAGACCGGCTGACCTCGCTGACCCACCGGATCCGGCTCGTCGTCCTGCGGGCTCCGGTCACTCCATGGTGGTCGACCTCGAGCGCCGGTATGAGGACCTCGACGCAGGACTCGCGGATCTGAGTGTGGTCGTTGCGGCCCATCAGTACGGCACCCGACGCATCCTCACATCCGACGAACGTCACTTCCGCGCCCTGCGCCCCGTCGACGGAGGCAACTTCACGCAGTTTCCGGCCGACCGGTGACGCTCCCGCACGGCTGATCAGGACGCAACCGTTCGGCGTGGTACCCAGTTCTCCAAGCCGCTCAAGTCCGGAACGATCCCGATCTCAGTGAGCAGGTCGAGGACCCGCAGCCCGATCTGGTCGCGGATGGCACAAACCTCGTCGAGCGACCTGTCCGCCGGATCCTCCACCTCCCAGTCCTCGTACTTCTTCCCCGGGTACAGCGGGCACGCGTCCCCACAGCCCATGGTCACGACCACGTCTGCCGCTTCGAGCACCTCATGGGTCCACGGCTTGGTGTAACCCTCGGAGATGTCGATGCCGATCTCGGCCATCGCGCGGACCGCCGTCTGATTGAGCGACTCGCCCGGATCCGAGCCGCCCGACCAGGCAAAGGCACGTGAGCCGGCCAGCTTTCCGAACCAACCCAGTGCCATCTGGGAGCGACCGGCATTGTGGACGCAGAGGAACAGCACACCGGGGAGACCCCGGCCGATGTGACCTTCCGACTTGGCAAGTGCTTGCAACCGCTCGCCGCCCATCCGGATGAACAGCACCATCCGGAACTGGTTGACCACCGTGGAGCGTGCGGCCATGTCCTCGGCGTTGGACACCAGCAGTTGTTCGATCGTCTCGAGGCCGAACACGCCCGCGTACTGGTCGCGCAGCTCAACGGCAGCCTGGGACAGACCCCTCCGTTCGGATTCCGTCACCACTTTCGGATCTCGCAGCGAATCCCCCATGTCCCGACCTCCCCCGTTGCTTGCATCCATCATATGACTCAGCAATACTTGAGTCAATGAATATTGAGCTAGAGACACGCGCCCGTCTGCACGCCGCCCTCGGAGATGCGCACCGCCTGGCCGTCGTCGACGCCCTGCGCCTCTCCGACCGCACGCCGTCCGAACTGGCGGCGATCACCGGGCTGGCGAGCAACCTCATGGCACATCACCTGGCGGTGTTGGAGGACCTCGGCATCATCGTGCGGGTCGCGTCGGAAGGCGACCGGCGGAAGCGGTACGTCCAGCTGGTGCCGTCCGCGCTCTCCGGGCTCCGATCGGAAGGCGCCATCCCGGCCCGCAGGGTCGTCTTCGTGTGCACCGAGAACGCGGCCCGCTCGCCGCTGGCCGAGGTCATCTGGAACCAGCGGCACTCCGTGCCGGCGACCAGTGCCGGAACCGAGCCGGCGGCCGAGCTGCAACCCGGAGCGCTGGAGGTCGCCGCCGGGCGCGGGTTCGATCTGACCCGGGCCCGTCCCAAACCACTGCCTCAGCTCTCTCGAGACGACCTGGTGATCAGCGTCTGCGATCGAGCACACGATGCCCTGGCCGAGCGGGGCGACCTTCGGGAGATGCACTGGTCCATACCCGACCCGGCAGGAACGGGCGCGGCCATCACCTACGACCAGGCAGCGGACGTGCTCACTGCGCGCATCGCGTCCCTTGCCCCGAACGTCACACGGGTCTGACTCGCATTCCGGTGGAGCGAGCGGGACTCGGTCCGTCACCCGTGACTCGCCCTCAGAATTTCCACGCGCCGTTGATCGGACCACTCGCGTACACGAGCTCACCGTGCTGGCTCGGTACGTCGATGACGATTTCGCCGGTGGTCGACTGTCCGGGCAGCAGGTCGACCGGACCGCCGGAGCCGTTCGTCCCGAGTTCATCCGTTGCAGCAGCGAGGATGCTGTAGCCGGATTGGACGCCCTCCTGGTCGCCGACGCCGTACTTCTGACCATCCGTCGCTTGTACATAGAAGTCCCCGTCCGAGGGAGCGATGTCAGCTTGGGTCGATGACGGCGCGATGTCCTTGACCGTGACGGTGAAGTTCGCGAAGTAACCGAACTGGGGCTCGTTGCCGTTGGCATCCGTCGTGACGAACGTCGGCGCCGACACGGTGATCGTCGCAAGGTTCGCCGAGGATCCGGTGTCGTAGAGCGTGCCGGTCTGGCCGACTGCATAGGTGATCACGCCGCCGGAACCCATGACACCCCCGGCCGGACCCGACGCCGGCGACGCAGCTGTAGACGTGCTCGACGACGCCGCTGTCGTGCCGGACGTTGTCGCCGGAGCAGCGACGGACGTCGACGTGGCAGAAGAAGTCGTGCGCACGGTCGAAGAGGTGGCCTTCTTGGCCTGCGGAAGATTCGGGCTTCCGCATGCTGAAAGAAGGAGCAGCGCCCCAAACAGCACCGCCGCCACGACATGATCCCGTTTCATCCTCACCTTTCTCCGGATGACTCCCGCCTCCGGCTTCCCCGAGGGGACGGAAGAAGGGGTCCGGCCGAAGCCGGACCCCTTCCCGTGGTACTCGCAGTTGCCCCGTACTGCGATGGTGCGGTGTCGTGCTAGCCGATGGTGACCAGGCAGTAGCCGGTGGACCCGGTGGTCGCACCGTTGCTGCCGTCATTTGCCACGTAGCCCGGGTCGGTCAGGACTGCCGGGTGGAGGTACGAAGGGGCGTTCGAACCGGTCGCGAAGGCAGCGGTGCTGCCGTTCGGCTGGATCGGCAGGAAGCCCCCTGCCTCGATGGCACTGTTGATGGTCGCACGCTCGGTGAGGCCGGTGTTCGGGTCGATCTCCGTGGCGGCCGACGCCTTGCAGAGCCAACCGAGCTCCGAGGTGAAGTTCAGCGTGGCCTGGCTGGCGGGAGTCGCCGACGACGAGTTGCTGTAGTCGTTGTACAGGTACCGGATGATCGCCCACTGCTTGTTCGCGACCGTGCTTTGGATATTCCCGGTGGCCATCGTCATCGGCTTCCCCGTGACCCGCTGGTTGATCTGCCCGAGGGCGGCAAGGGTCGTCGACGAGGTTCCCTGGCACTTGCTCGACTTGCACACCTGCTTGAACTTCCCGTAGGAGAAGTAGTACAGGGCGTTCGCCGCGTCACCGTTGGCACTCGAATAGATCGACGCCATCTGGTTCTCCGGGATGTTCACGTGGCTGGCCGCGGTGCCGTCACCGGCGATGAGGTCGTTGGCACAGGCCGGAACCGAGACTCCCTGGGTGTAGGAGGCCGACGGCACGTTGGTAGAGGTGGTCCATGTCGCGTACGTGCCCGAACCGGTCTGGGCGTCGTAGCAGTCGATGTGGGCCGATGTCGGGGCGCCGAGGCAGATCCAGTCCTCGTGGTAGTTGGTGCCACCCACGGTGCAGCTCAGGGTGTCCGCGTAGATCGCGTTCAGCTGGGTGATCGAGATGTCCTTGACAGCGGCGGACGGGGTCGCGACGCCGTTCAGCTGGGTGAAGTGGATCCACGACTGGCCGTCGATGGCGTAGGCCACCCGGTTGACCGTCGTGTCACCCTTCGGGGCAGACGCACGGAAGTACGCCCCCGAAGCGATGAGCTGCTGGCCCTGATGGAGCTCCTGAATGGCGCCGTTGCCCGAACCGATCGGGGACTCCTGGTACGAGTAGTCGTTGTACGGGTTGTCCGAGCCGATCGTCAGGCCCTGCTCGCCGAGCGGCGTGCCCGACGCGAAGGTCGCCGTCCCACAGTTCAGCTCAGCCGCGAACGCCGTCGACGACGTGATGTCGCAACCTGGCTGGTGGTTGAAGGCGTCGGAGACATTCTCCATCACCTGCCACGAGGTCTGGGAGCCCGAGGCCCCGAGGCCCGCTGCCGAAGGCGGCGTGTACTGGAACTTGTCTGCGGAGCTCGTGGCCGAAGTCGAGGGACCCGTGCCGTCGTTGGCGGTCACGGTGATGTCCACGAGGTCCGTCTCGTCGGCAACGGTGGGCGACGCCGCAGCCGGCGGGCTCACCACGGTGCACGACGTCGTCGAGGTGCAGTTCACCGACGTGCCGGCATTCGCACCGAAGGCGATCGTCGTGGATCCGGGGATGAAGTTGGTGCCGGTCACGGTCACGGTCGTCCCACCCGTGTACGGGCCGTTGGCGGCGTACACCGAGTTGGTCGACACGGCAGTGACGGTCGGGACCGGCGCATTGGCGCCGGCCGGTCCGGCGAGCGCCAGGGACAGCCCTGACACACCGACGGCGGCTGCGGCGAGTGCCACACCACCTCGGCGGGTGAGCGATCGGAACATGGAGCATCTCCTCATATTTGACGGTTGGATGTGAGGGCACGGGAACCTGCTGACCCGCACTGGGCCCCTCGTAAGAGCACTGTAAGGAAGGGAGGTAACCCCAATGTCACGGAACGGTAGGACCACGATGAACCTTTGGTGACAGAAGTTCCGACCCGCCCGTTGGGCGTCGCGGCAACCCCGGTAGGTGGTCGAGCTCGGACACGGCCTGGCCCGAAGTCCGGTCGGTCCGAGCGGCTCGAGCGACCCGGACTGACAGCTCAGAACGTGGCGGGAAGCGCTCGGGCCAGGCTCTCGCACGCGAAGAGCCCGCACAGCATGACCACCGGTGCGGCGAAGAGGTAGGTGAGCCACAGGCGGCGCCACCTCCAGGCGGCAAATGCCGCGAACGTCAGCACCGACACCGTCAACAACGACCAGAGCACGGCGAGCCAACCGGCGGTGGAGTCTCCGCTCAGTCCGAGGTCGTAGCGCGGCACCGCCAGCTTGCTGGTGGCCACGGCCACGGGCTGTCCGACCAACTTGCCGACCACCACCAGACGACCGCTGGTCACGGCTCTCGAATCGGACGTGATCAACGTGATCCGATCGTCGGCGGTGGGCACGACGACGTCCTTCTGTCCGGCGCCGACGGTGAAGACTCGGGTCACCCGATAGGTGAACGTCCCGGCCCCGTCGACCGCGACGATCCTCCGTCCACGTCGAAGTGAGCCGATCGGGCCGAAGGGCCCGCCGAAGGTGACCCTTCTCGCAGCGATGACCGAGTTGCCCGGTGTGCCAGGAAGGACCGAGTCCGGCATGAGGCCCGGTCCGTTGGTGAGATCGGCGGCGCTCGTTCCCACCACCACCACCTGGTGGAGTCCGAGTGCGGGGATCTCGAGGACGGCGACCGCGCTGCCCTCTGGGGGAAGCGCTCCGCCGATCAGGTGGAACCGGGCCCTCGGATCCCCGACGAGGGACTGGGTCAGCCGCTGCTGGTTCCGGCTGGCGGTCAGCGGCGTGAACGCGAAGAGGTAGACGACGAACAGGACGATCAGCAACCCGATGCTGATCATCGCCACTCCTGACAATTTCGAGGTAGGGCAGGTCAGGAAGGTGCACCGCGCGCGGTGATCGGCTTCGGGTTCCCCACTGTCCGCTACCGGCGGAAACCGATCATCGGGGGTAACGTCGACGTCGGCAGCCACGACGCCATCCGGTGCAGGTCGCACCCGCTCGTCGATGCCCGCGGCTGTCACCTCGCGCGTCTCGCCGGGTTCCCCCACCGCGATCGACGCGTGGGCTTCGGTCACGAGGAGTCCTCCGTCCCACGCCGCCGCCGGCGGACCTCGGGGATCACGAGGAAGAGCGATCCCGCGGCCAAGAAGGCGACGGCGAGGATCAGCATCGTGGGAAGCAGGTACCGCGATGCGGCGTCGAGACCGACCAAGAGGATGCCGGTCGGGATGGCGGCGACGCCCCCCGGTGAGGTTCCGCTCTTGTGTGTCGATCCTCCGTGTGGCGAGGTGCCGGTCGAGGACATGGGCGACCCGGACGAGCCGGCGTCGAGTCCCGCCACGCCGGTCGACGACAGCGACTGACCGTCACTGCCGATGGCCGAAGTGTCCGAACCCGACGATCCGGCTGCACCGGCGGGCCCGGCTGCGGGAGACGCCCCCGGGGAGGTCGCCGGCGCCGCAACCGCGGTGACGTCTGCGTTGATCTCCGAGAGGGCGGTCTGATACAGGCCGCCCGGAAGTGGCGCGTACCCTGCCGGAATCGAGTTGGAGTGCGAGAAGCTCACCAGATTGGTGAGGAGGTTCTTGATCGCCGACGCTTTTGCAGCTGGCTGCGGCGCGGTGTCCACGATGGCGTAGGTGACGTCGGGCATCGCGTACGCCGTGGGATCCGTGTTCCCGTAGTTGACCTGGTAGGTCCCGACCGGACACGTCGGGTCGCCCGAGGGGCACGGGGTGAGGTCGTTGCCGGCTGCCTCGAGGCTCGCCGTGGTGGGCGCAAGGAACGTGCCGGCGGGGTTCAAGAGGTTGGCGTCACTGAGACCGTAGAAGGCCGACTCGGATGAGTCCATCACGCCGAAGGCCGCCGAGGGAGAGGTGAGCTGTGGCGGGACGACGAGGCCGCTGTAGGCCCAGCTGCGCATGGCCTTGGCCTGGAGGGAGGGGAATGACGTCTCCTGGTAGGACGAACCCTGCGAGGCGGCGAGCGCAGGGAAGGTCGAGTACCCCTGGCAGGTGGGGAACAGCCACTGCGCACCCTGGTATGGGGGCCAGATCGACGATCCGATCGGCGCGGTGGTCAGGGTGGTGGCGGCCAAGTTCGGATCGGTCACCGGGACGGTGACCGGACCGTGCTTGCCGATCTCCTTCACCGTCACCGAAAAGGGCGTGTTGGGCGCCTTGCAGATCCAGTCGGTCACCTGGTAGCTCGCCCCACTCGGCACGTCGGACATGAACGAACCGAGCGCCGTCGGCCCTCCCTCGCCGGCTCCCAACGTGTTGAGGAGGTTGAACGAGCTGAAGTACAGCTCGTTGTAGACCTGGTTGGCTGGGTTCTTTGCGGGGCATCCGACCAGTTGGGTGCAGTCCAACGGCGGGATGAGGTTGTCCGCCAATTGGATCGTGGGCGTGCCGTCGGCGAACCCCACCTGACCGATGGGGGACTGGTATAGCGAAGTGATCAGTCCGGCAGCCATGTTGGGTGTGAGGTTGTAGGTCGCAAGAGGGGACTCGACGCTATTGCCGGACTCCGACGCCAGGAAGCTGACGGCTGTCCCGCTCAGCGCCACCGGGATGAGCGTGTGCGGTGTCTTCGCGAGGTTGGCGGTCTCCACCGGGTCGCTCGGATTGTCGGTGAAGGCCGCGTCGGCGCCGCCCGCGGCGAAGTCCGATGTCACCGCCTGCCCGTCGAGCGCCGTGTTGACCGCAACCACACCGCCGGTGCCGCCACAGGTCGATGAGACGGCGACCGGCATGAACTGCTCCACACTGTAGGTACTGTCGGTCTGCAGCTGCGGCGCACTCGCCGGGCATCCCGTGCTCGACGCCAGGAAGTTGAGTGGGACGACCGCGCTGTTGGATGAGCTGACCGCAGGACCCTTGCCGACTGAATTGCCCTGGATCGGTTCCTCGGTGACCACGAGAGCACAAGGATCGGCGCCGTTGTCGCAATAGAAGCCCGGCAGGTTCCCGCCATACCCAACAGGTCCTGGGCCGGCATCAGGCTGTTGCCCTGGCCGCTCGGATCGGAGAAGGCCGGATAGGTCATCGACGCGAGGTTCTGGGTCGCGGAATCGGGTAGGACCGGGATGCTGATCGGTGACCACTGGCTCTCCGACCACAGCCCGGCGAGGCAGGTGGGATCGCCGCCCGACGGGCCGATCGTGTCGAGCGCACAGATCGCGACGCGCATCGAACCGGTCGGGTCGAAGTTGCGGGTCTTGATCGCGAGGTACTGGCCGTCGACCAGGTTGACGGTCGGGCTGACGTCGATGGTCGGACAGGTCCCGCTCGTGCACGGCAACGTCACCAGGCAGCCGTTGGCCCCGTCGTCAGTGCAGACGATGCCGCACCGGCGATGGACGGGCTCGACGCGACCACGACGACGGAACCGGTCGTCGAGACGCCGGTCACGATGACTGCGATCGCCAGCCATGCCCGCAGGCTCCGGTGTTCTGCCAACCGCCGCAGCAGGCCCTGTCGACCGGTCACGTGGTCTCCACCGGAACCTCCGCCGGCTCCCCCGCGCCACCGACCGAGCGGCGCCGGCGATACAGCGCGATGAAGGGAGGCCCGACAACGACGGCCAGTACCACCACGGCCCATGCGCCGGACAGCCCGGTGACCGTTCCCACCGTCGGCTGGCGGCCAAGAGGGCGTCCGCACAGGTGAACCGATCCGGGCAGGGTGGCCGGAGCCCACGCACCCGGTGCCCGTTGACGATCTGATACCCGGGGGCGGCGTGCGCCCCGTTCCGTCCGTTCGCCGTTCCGCTCGACGTTCCCGAACCGGACGCACTCGTGCCGCCCGGACCCGCACCGGCCGAACCACTTCCCGATCCGGCCGCTCCCGTCGTGCCAACCGCCAGCGCGACCGCGGTGCTCGCGGCATTGAGGCCCCCGCCGGCCTGCCCGACGATCGCGGGTTCGCCGGGCAGCGGGATCTCACCGTCGACGTAGGGGTTCTTGCAGTTGACCGGCGTCGGCGGTGGCGGCTGCTGGCCACCGTTCATGCGCCCGATGGCAGTGAAGTCCTCGGAGACCAGGTTCGGTGGAAGCGGCGAGTACCCGAGGGTCACCATCTTCTCCTGACCGGCACATGCCAGATAGCCGACGAACTGCCCGAGCGCCTGGCCCTTCTGGCTCGGGAAGGGGGACGGCACGTTCGGACCGCCGGCGCAGTTGGTACCTTGCGCTGCCGCCAGGGACGTCGAGCAGGGCGTCACCAGATAGCTGTACGCCGCGAGCGGGTAGGCGTTCGGCAGGGGGTTCGTGTAGACGTTGGTCAGATCCTGGGTCAGGTCGGGGTGCAGGATCGCGGTCTCCAACGCGGTCGCGACGTTGAGCGACGTCGGCTGCACCGTCGCACTGCTCGCGTTCGTCGAGCGACGCGACCGGAAACTTGTGCTCGAGGGCGTAGGCGGTCTCGAGGTAGGTGATCGACCCCACGCTCGACTCTGCAGAGACGTAGTTGGCGGCGTTGTCCGAGCCGGACTGTCCGACCGGCGTCGCCGACGCCCAGTTCGGGTAGGTGGAGGGGTTGATGTTCGCCGACGCCGAGGGGACCGGCCAGGTCGCCGAGGGCAGTCCGTCGTTTCCGGACTGGAAGTCCTTCTGCGCCTGGGTGAAGGTGCCCCCGTCCTGGTGCAGCAGATAGTCGGACAGCAGGTAGTTCTCCCCGGAGGCGTCCGAACGGAACACCGGGATGATGGTCTGGTTGGGCAGGTCCTGGGAGAGACCCGGATTGAGGGAGGCGATGGCCGGGTCGTTCCACTTGGTGATCTTGCCGAGGAAGATGTCGTCGATCACGGCCGCGTCGAGATTGAGGCTCGTGATCCGTTGGCCGTCGTTCCCGTTGAGGTTGTACATGAACGCCAGCCCCCCGGCCACGTCGGGCATGTACTGGTAGGGAGTGCTCGGGTAGTAGGAGGTCTGTCCTGCGCTGTAGGGGATGTCCGATGCGGCGAAGTCGACCTGGTTCTGCGCGAAGTACTGGAGGCCGTACGACCGACGATTGGACCTGCCAGTTGATGTTGAGGCCGAACAGCGTGTTCGTCTGGGCGACCCAGTTCTGGATGGCGACACCCGCGAAGCTCGAGCCCGTCGAGTCCATCGACGGGCTCGCCCCGGCCGCCGCGATAGACCACGGTGTTGCGGTGGCGATCAGCGCCAGGCAAGCGGCCGCGACACCGAGCCGAACCGTCCGCCGGCGAGGGCGGCCCGGTGCTCGATCAGCCGAACTGGCCATTGACTCAGCCGAATTGGCCATTGACATAGTCAGACGTCCTTTGATCGGTGGGACTTTCGAAGATGGTGGCGGTCGAACCCGACTCGATGACCCGTCCAGGCTTGTTCTCCTCCGCCAGGAAGAAGGCGCAGTAGTCGGATACCCGCTGGGCCTGCTGCATGTTGTGGGTCACGATCACCACGGTCACCTCGTCGGCGATCTCCTGGACCGTGCGTTCGATGCGCAGTGTGGACGTCGGGTCGAGCGCCGAGCACGGCTCGTCCATGAGCAGCACACGGGGGCGCACGGCCAGCGCCCGGGCGATGCAGAGCCGCTGCTGCTGGCCACCGGACAGCGCCCCGCCGAGCTCGCCCAGCCGGTCCTTGACCTCGTTCCACAGACCCGCCTTGGTCAGCATCTCCTCGACCAGCTCGTCGCGGTTGGCCGGCGAGATCCGCGAGAACTTGAGCCCCGAGAGCACGTTGTCGGCGATGCTCATCGCCGGGAACGGGTTCGGCTTCTGGAAGACCATCCCGATGTGTCGTCTGGTGTCCATGGCCCGTTGCCCGGGACCGTAGATGTCGACGCCGTCGAGGCTCACCGACCCCGCCAGCTGCGCGCCGGGGACGACCTCGTGCATGCGATTGAGGATCCGGAGGAAGGTGGACTTGCCACAGCCCGAAGGGCCGATAAGGGCCGTGACCTTCGACCGCTCCATCGTCAAGGAGACCAGCTCGAGGACGAGCCGACCGGAGAACCACGCGCAGACCCCGCTCGCATCGATCTCCCCTGCCTGGAAGGCCAAGCGCTGACCCGTCGCCGAGTGTCGCCCCCGGCTGGACGGCGTGCTCTTCGGCAGGTCGGCCGAGGAAGGTGGCATGCTCAGATCGGTCGTCACGGGCCGACCTCACTCTCGTTGGGACGGTCGATGGGGAGCGGAAGGAAGTAGCGCGCCATCATGTCGTCGTCGACCTCCTGTTGGACCTTCTTCGATCGTATGCCCTTGGGCCGCGAGAAGAGCCGGGCCAGTACGAACAGCACGAGCACGATCGAGATGAGGACGAAGGCCGCCTGGAAGGCGAGCGCCTGATAGACGGCTTGGGCGGAATTTCACGTCCGACCAGATGGCAAGCGGCAACGCCCCTTGCGCATGCGCGAACGGGTTCGAATTCTTCACCTGGGATCCGAGGGCGGTGAAGAGCAGCGGCGCCGTCTCACCGACGATGCGGGCGACGCCGAGCAGGACAGCGGTCACCACGCCGGACCGGGCGGTCGGCAGCACGACCGACCAGACCGTACGCCACTCGGGTGCACCGAGGGCCTGCGACGCCTCACGGAGGCCGCTCGGGACCACACGGAGGACCTCCTCGACGACCCTCGTCACGGACGGCAGCAAGATGACGATCAGGGCAAGCGACGCGGCGAAGCCCGAATAGCTGAGCACACCGGTGAGGATCAGCATCGAGTACACGAAGATCCCCGCGACCACCGACGGTGTTCCGCTCATCGCGGTCACGACCGTGCGGACGGTCCGCACCCCCCAGCCCCTCACCTCGCTGAGGAAGATTGCGGTCGCGATGGCGAAGGGCACGCCCATCAACGCGGCGAGCAAGACCTGCTCGAGTGTGCCGATGACGGCGTGGAGCACCCCGACGTGCGCGAGGGCGTTCGGATCGGTCGCGTCGAGATGCGACTGGTCGTGCGAGAAGAGCGAACCCCAGTGGATGTTCGGGATGGCCTTGTAGGCCACCCAGGCGACGATGAACACCACCAACCCGGTGACGAGCAGGGCCGCGCTCACGACCAGCACCGCGACCACCCGGTCGGTGGCCACCGATCGTTCGACGACCTGCGCGGTGCTCAGCCAGATGAGCGCGAGGAACCCGGCGTACCAGCAGACGAGGAAGCCGAACGCGCCGGTCAACGTGGTGGCTTGGAAGAAGATGATCCACGTCAGGCAGAACGAGGACAGCGCCGAGATCACCAACAGCCAGATGTCGCGGACTCCGAAGTCCCGAGGACGCAGTGGCGTGGCAAGCCGCCTCGGCCGCGGGAGGGGGGGCGCGGTCCGTCGGGCGGCTCTCCTCCAGTCGGATCGGACGGCGCTTCTCGTCGCGGCAAGGAGGCCGTCGCTGACGTCGACGGCGGCATCAGCACCCCGGGAGGTGCCGTTTGACTGCCGGTCCCTGACGTCACAGGTCGATCCCCGCCCCACTCCGGGACCGGTTCACGATGGCAGAAGCGGCCAGGTTGATCACCATGGTGATGACGAAGAGGATGAAGCCGCAGAAGAGGAGATCCTGCGTGCCGAGGGTGCCGCCCGATCCGAACTTGACCGCGATCAGCTGGGAGATGGTCGTGCCGCCGTGCTGGAGGATGTAGGGAGTGGCGGTGAACGAGAGGCCGAGGATGATCGCCACCGCGATCGTCTCCTCGAGGGCGCGCCCGAGGCCGAGCATGACGGCTCCGATCATGCCGCCACGTCCGAAGGGAAGCACGACGGAGCGGATCATCTGCCACCGGCTGGCCCCGAGCGCGAGTGCCGCTTCGCGTTCCCCGGGCGGGGCAAGCGAGAAGACCTCACGGCAGATGGAGGCGACGATGGGAACGATCATGATGCCGACGACGAGTCCGGCAATGAACAAGGACGCATTGAGTGGGGGGCTCACGACTCTGAAGAACGGGATGAACGATGCGTGGCGCGAGAGCCATGTGCTGAAGCCGACGACGTTCGGCTGCAGCTCGAAGACGGCCCACAGTCCGAAGATGATGCTCGGGATCGCCGCAGCCAGGTCGATCATCGCGATCAGCGAGCGCCTGCTCCACAGCGGTGCGTACTCGCTGAGGAAGATCGCGGTGGCGACGGCCACCGGGGTCCCGACCAACATGGCCACGCCGGCCACCTCCAAAGTGCCGACGATCGACGCCAACACGCCGAACGACGGATGCGCGCCGAGTGTCTGGAATCCCGACTGCGTGAAGAAGTGGATTCCGGCAACATGGAACGCCGGGTAGCCCGCGTGGAAGAGGAAGATCCCGATGGCGACCAGCAGGACCAGGACGCCGAAGCCCGCGGCCTGGACCCCGCGACGGAAGATCCGGTCCGGCACGCTGTAGTCCTTCGTGACAGCGATCGGCCCGGGGACCCCGGTCCCTGCACCGACGCGTGTCGAATCAGCGTGGATGGACATGTCCCTGGACCTCTCTGGCTGCTTTCGTCGCTCGGCCGTCGGCATGGTCGCTCGGCCGTCAGCCCCGCACCGGCTCGAGGCCTGTCGCTGAATTCAAGGACCGATGGCGAAGCTAGCCAGGAGAAGTGAACTCAGTTCAAACTTTGGTCGACCTCCGGGTGATCATTTCGTGATCGAAGGCGCATCCGCCGGGGTTCACGCCTCGAACCGGGCCCAGGAGCCAGGGGCCGGGGTCAGCTGATGATGAGCTCGCCCCGGCCGATCGCGAAGGTGACCCGGGGGTCGTCGAAGACGAAGTGATCGGTGTGGTCGACCTTGATCGGCAGGAACGAGGCCTTTCCGGTCTGCGTGTACGGGGGCGCCTTCTGGAACGCGGTCAACTGCGATCCCACTGACCCTGCGCCGCCCGGCTGCTTCGAATCCACCTGGTCGACCGAGATCCAGTAGAGATTCGGACCGCCGCAAGCAAGGAAGGAGGCCAGCCAGCGCTTCCCCGAGTGATCGACCCAGACGACCGGTTCGACCACGACGAACTGCTGGGTGGATGAGACCGTGCCCACGGGCGGCTGGCTCGTGTCGGGACCGTTGTAGAGCGCAGTGCCGGCAGGCAGCAGGAAGCTGCCGACCATGGCGGACCCGCCGTGTCCACGGATGCTCGCGATCGCCGAGGCGGCCGCGGCATCCGGCTGTGACTGCGGAAACGCCGGGCTCTCGCCGGGCGCCTCTCCGGGCGGGACCTGCCCGTTGATCATGTAGGTGCAGCCCTGGAGCGGGAGTGGCGGCGTCTTGACCAGCGCGGCCGTCGTCACCGACCCGGTGGATGCCGAGCCGCTGCCCCCACAGGCCGCGAGGCACAACGCCAGAACCGCGGTGGCCCCCGCGGCGGCGCGGCGGAGTCGACGCCATGCAGGGCAGGGAGAATTCGGTCGTCGTTCACTCATGCTGGATGTCCTGGGTGTCCCTCGTCGGTTCGGTGATCGGTCGGTCGGCCAGACTCGGTTCAGGTGCTCCGCGATCGCCGGACGATGCAGCAGTCGGCCCCGTTCGGCGCACCATTCTGATCAGACCGGCGCCCTCGATGTCAACGCGGCCGCGGCGACGATCGTCCCCAGGGACGTCGCCGTACACCGCGACTGCGTCGACGAAGGACTCCACGCGCCGCACTCATACGGAGGTCGTCCCGCCGTCCTCCGCCTGTCAGCCCGTGTAACGTCTCCGCATGCTCCGGAGGCCCAAGCCTTGGCGCCACGCGCCCCTCCTCGCCGGCTCCTTGCTCGTCGTAGCCGTCTCGAGCGCATGTTCGAGTTCATCGAGCACGACCACGACCACACTGAGCGCTTCGACCAGAGCGATGCTGAGGGCCCGTGGGGCACTCTGCTTGCTGATCACCCCAGCCGATATCAAAGCCGCCACCGGGGAGACCGTGGCTCCGGCACAGGTCGGCATCCACGGCTCGCAGACGACCTGCAACTACAAGGCGAAGGTGCTCCCGTCCTCCATCGTGACCCAGTTCGACTCGGGGGTGACGCCCGCCTCGTTCCAGAGCTACAGCTCGAAGGTCTCGAGCACGTTCGGACAGACGACGCCGGTGACCGGTCTCACCGCGGGGTCGTTCAGCTTCGGCGCTCCCGCCGGCTCGCTCACCCTCAGCTCCGTCGTCGCGCTGGTCGGCTCGACCCAAGTGATGGTCACCGGGACCTCGCCGGTCAGTCAGCTCGAGACGCTGGCTTCGACGATCGTGAGTCAGATCTCTCGGCCTCCTCCGACCGGTACGAGCGTGCCGAAGGCGTCCGGAGGGTAGGAGGACGCACGCTCCGGAGGGCTGGTCGCGACACCGCGATTCCGACGCACCAGTGACCTCGACGGATCACAGATCGGCCACCCCGCCCTGACCACCACTTCACTTGCCGAACGCTGGACGCGCCATAAGGTGAGGTGGTGCTGAAGGACATCTTCACGTGGACGCGGCGCCTGGCGATCGTGTTCACGGCGGCGGTGGCCGGTGTACTCGCCGTCGCCATCGGCTACCGGCTGATCACGCGCGACGGCCCGGCGACGGAGTCTGGGGTCACGAACGACCTCTGGCCACCGGTGCCCACCAATCCGCACCGAGCCGGCTGACCGCCGGGACGTCCCAGCGCTCCTCGCGAGATGGACGTCAGAGCGTTCCTCGCGAGTGGTCAGTCCTCGCCACGCTCCCACCTCGCGACGTGCGTGCACTCGGCGACCTGGATCGTGTACTCCTCGTAGAAGGCCAGCGCGCCCACGCTGTTGCGCCTGTCGGTGCCGCGGGTCGTCGCGCCAGGCACGCTGCGCCTCAGCTGTCTCGAACGTGATGACCGAGAGGTGCTCGCCGTCGTCCGCCGTGAAGATCTTGAAGTCGACGAAACCGGGCATCGCACGCGCCGCGCGCAGCATCTCGTCGGCCACGACCGCGTAGTCCGCTTCCGCCCCCGGGCGGCGCCGCGAGCGGAAGACGGTCACCACCTGCCCCGGCGCGAGCGGGGGACCCGGAGCGCGCTGTGAGTCGTGCAACGAACTCGCCTCAGAGCTCGAGCGTGTGGACATCACTGATGCCCGAGTCCTGCCGGAGCCGGGCCAACGCGTCGTCGGGCACCTTCTTGTCGGTGGAGAGCACCATCAGCGCGGTCTGACCGGTCGCCGAGGGACCGACGGCCATCGACGAGATCGACACCAGCGCCTCGCCGAGGACCGTGCCGACGACGCCGATCACGCCGGGGCGGTCGTCGTTGCGCACGACCAGCATGTGCGGCGCGGGCGGCACCTCGACCGTGTGGTCGTCCATCATCACGATGTGGGCCTCACTGCGTGGTCCCGTCAGCGTGCCGGCAGCCGAGTGCCCGCCGCCGCGGACGGTGATCAGGTTCACGTAGTCGTGGGCCGTGACCGTCGAGATCTCGCGGACCTCGAGGCCGCGCTCGGCCGCGACCTGCCGGGCGTTGACGTAGGAGACCGGGTCCTCGGTGACCGCGGCGAAGACCCCCTTGAGGAGCGAGAGGGTCAGGATGTCGGTCCCTGCACCGGCGAGGCCCCCCTGGTACTCGACCTCGAGCGTGCCGGGCAGCCCGTCGTTCTGGCACGCGAGGATCCGCCCGAGCTGCTCGGCGAGGCCCATGAAGGGCCGGACGGTCTCGGACACGTCGGCCGCGTCGACGTTGACCGCGAAGGGCACGAAGTCGCCGTTGAGCGCCAGGATCACCTGCTCGGCGATGGTGACCCCGGCCTTGTCCTGTGCCTCGGTCGTGGATGCGCCGAGGTGCGGTGCGACCACCACCGAGGGGAGCTCGAAGAGTGGGGACTCGGTGGTCGGCTCCTTTGCGAAGACGTCGAGCCCGGCACCTTGCACCCGGCCGGAACGGATCGCCTCGGCGAGCGCCTCCTCGTCGACGATTCCGCCGCGGGCGGTGTTGACGATGCGAAGGCCCGGCTTCGCCCGCGCGAGCAGGTCCTTGCCGATCAGACCCATCGTGTCGGGTGTCTTCGGGAGGTGGACCGTCACGAAGTCGGACACCTCGACGAGCTCGCCGAGGTCGACCAGCTCCACGCCCATCTGCTTCGCGCGGTCCGCCGAGATGAACGGGTCGTACGCGACGAGTCGCATGCCGAACGCCAAGGCCCGCTGGGCGACGAGGGCCCCCACCCGGCCGAGGCCGATGACGCCGAGGGTCTTGCCGTAGAGCTCGACACCTTCCCACTTGGACCGCTCCCACTTTCCCGCGACCAGCGCGGCGTGAGCCTGGGGGATGTTGCGGGCCTGGGCGAGCAGCAGCGCCATCGCCTGTTCGGCGGCGGAGAGGATGTTCGACTGCGGCGCGTTCACCACCATCACGCCGCGGGCGGTCGCCGCGGGAACGTCCACGTTGTCGAGGCCGATCCCGGCGCGCCCGACGACGACGAGGTCGCTGCCCGCAGCGAGCACGTCTGCGGTGACCGTCGTCGCGGAGCGGACGATCAGTGCCTGTGCTCCGGCGACCGCGGCGACGAGCTCGTCCGGGCCGAGCCCGAGCGACTCGTCCACCTCGTGGCCGGCCTCGCGCAGCAGGTCGAGTCCCCGCTGGGCCAACTGCTCAGTAACGAGCACCCTCGCCATGGTCTTCCTCTCCCTCGTCGATCGAGACGCGCGTCCGCGCGCCGAGCCGCACCCGAAATGCGTTCAGGACGCCTCGCCGAACAGCTTGGCGAGGCGCGAGACCCCTTCGGCGAGATCGTCGTCACCCAGCGCGTACGAGAGCCGGAAGTACCCCGGAGCGCCGAAGGCCTCGCCCGGGACGACCGCGACCCCCGCCTCCTCGATGGCGACCTCCGCGAGCTCGGCCGACGTCGCCGGACGCCTCCCGCGGAGCTCGCGGCCGAGCAGATCCTCGACCGAGGGGAACACGTAGAACGCTCCCTCCGGGAGGAGACAGGTCACGCCGTCGATCTCATTGAGCCCCGCGTGGATCGCACGACGGCGCCGGTCGAAGGCGCGGCGCATCTCGGCGACCGCCTCGAGGTCACCGGAGACCGCGGCGAGCGCGGCGCGCTGGCTCACGTTCGCGACGTTCGACGTGGTGTGCGACTGCAGGTTCGTCGCGGCGGCGATCGCGTCGGGTGGGCCGAGCATCCACCCGACCCGCCAGCCGGTCATCGCGTAGGTCTTCGCCACCCCGTTCACGACGATGCACCGGTCGACGAGCTCGGGCACGACGACCGGCATCGAATGCTGCGTGGCGCCGTCGTAGACGAGGTGCTCGTAGATCTCGTCGGTCACGATCCACAGGCCGTTGGCGTCGGCCCACCGCCCGATGGCCTCGATCTCACCGCGCGGATAGACGGCGCCGGTCGGGTTCGACGGGGAGACGAAGAGCAGCACCTTGGTGCGTGGGGTGCGGGCGGCCTCGAGCTGATCCACGCTGACCCGGAAGCCGCTCGAGACGCCGGTCCCGACAGCGACCGGCACACCGCCCGCAAGCGAGATCGCCTCGGGGTACGTCGTCCAGTAGGGCGCGGGCACGATCACCTCGTCGCCGGGGTCGCAGAGCACGGCGAAGGCGTTGGCGATCGCCTGCTTCCCGCCGTTGGTGACCAGCACCTGCGAGGCCGCGACCTCGAGCCCGGAGTCGCGCCTGGTCTTCGCCGCGAGCGCCTCGCGCAGCTCGGGCAGGCCGCCGGTCGGCGTGTACTTGTGGTTGCGCGGGTCGCGGCACGCCTCGACGGCTGCGGCCACGATGTGCGCCGGCGTCGGGAAGTCGGGCTCGCCGGCGCCGAAGCCGATCACGCTCTCACCCTGGGCCTGCATCGCCTTGGCCTTGGCGTCGACCGCCAGCGTCGCCGACGGGGAGACCGCCGCGACGCGGGCGGAGATCCGGGCCGCGCTCATCGCCGAAGCGCGCGACGCAGCCCGGATCCGGTGGTGCCGGTTTCAGTCGCGCGGGCCATGGTGTCATGATTCCATATGTGACCGACACCCCTGACATCGAGATCCCGGCGAACCTCCTCCCTGCTGACGGGCGGTTCGGGTCGGGCCCGTCGAAGGTGCGCCCCGAGGCGGTCGAGGCGCTCGCCGCCGCGTCCGGCACCTACCTCGGGACGAGCCACCGCCAGCGGACGGTCAAGTCGGTCGTCGGCAGCCTCCGCGAGGGCCTGCGTGAGCTGTTCTCGCTCCCCGACGGCTACGAGGTCGCACTCGGCAACGGCGGGACGACCTGCTTCTGGGACGCGGCCACCTTCGGCCTCATCGAACGAAAGAGCCAGCACCTCTCCTTCGGCGAGTTCTCCTCCAAGTTCGCGGCGGCGGCGGCGGCCGCGCCCCACATCGACGATCCCGAGGTCGTGACCTCCGACGTCGGGACACACCCGCTGCCGGTCGCCCGCGACGACGTCGACGTCTACGCCCTCACCCACAACGAGACCTCGACCGGCGTGATGATGCCCATCGCGAGGCCGAAGGGCGCGGCCGCGGCCGCCGACGGCGGGGGCCTCGTGGCCGTCGACGCGACCTCCGGTGCGGGCGGCCTCCGGGTCGACCCGGCCGCGTTCGACGCCTACTACTTCGCACCCCAGAAGTGCTTCGGCTCGGACGGCGGGCTCTGGGTCGCGCTGCTCTCCCCCGCTGCGCAGGAGCGCATCGCCCGCATCGCGGGGACCGGGCGGTGGGTGCCGGCGTCGATGGACCTCGCCATCGCCCTCGACAACTCGAAGCTCGACCAGACCTACAACACGCCGGCGCTCGCCACGATCTTCCTCTTCGACCACCAGGTCACCTGGTTCAACAAGCAGGGAGGGCTCGAGTTCTCTGCCGGCCGGTGCGACCGCTCCGCCGAGGTGCTCTACACCTGGGCCGAGGCCTCGGACTTCGCCACGCCGTTCGTCGTCAACCCCGAGGACCGGAGCCGGGTGGTCGCGACCGTCGACCTCGTCGATTCGATCGACGCGGCGGCGGTGGCCGCGGTGCTCCGGGCCAACGGCGTCGTCGACACCGAGCCGTACCGCAAGCTCGGCAGGAACCAGCTGCGCATCGCGATGTTCCCGGCGATCGATCCCGAAGACGTCGCCGCGCTCTGCGCCTGCATCAACTACGTGGTGGGCGCCCTCTCCTGATCCCGCGGGGGTCCATCGTCGCCGCCACCGAATCGGCGCGGCCGGGGCCGGCGCCAGGGCCGGTCAGGGTGCGTCGACCTCTTCGCCGTCGACGACCCAGCGCGACCGCAGATCGGCGAGCCACGCCGGCAGCTCGATCTCTGGATCGGGCAGCGCCGTTGCGCCACGCGACGTGAGCGCGGCCTCGAACGCCGCGGCGTCATCGCCCCACGAGCGTGGGTCGCCCATCATGACCTCGTAGAGCACGACCCCCTCCGGGCCCGCGACGAAGGGACCGAACGCGGCGCCGAGCGGGAGCTCGATGTGGGTGCCGGCCGGGCAGTGGCGCCCGTCGCACGAGAGCTCGCCCGAGACCACGAAGACCACGTGCGGGCTGTAGTGGCCGTGCCGCCGCACCACCATGCCCGGATCCCACCGCGCGTAGAGCGAGAGGTACTGCGGCTCGGGTGAGAACGCGAGCCACTTCTCCCACACCGACGCGGTCACGCCGTCCGCGGTGCGGATCGACTTCACCCGCTGCCACGGTAGGTCCGGATCGTCGAGGTGCCGGAACGTCGGAGCGAGGCCCTCGACCTTCACGGTGCCGTCCTCACGGCGCGGTCCTCATCGTGGCGCGACTCGTCGCCCGGTCGTCACGACGTCCGGCTCAGCCGCCGCTCACGTCCTGGATCTTCTGCCGACCGGCGCTCACGAAGGGCATCATCGCCCGGAGCTCCTCGCCGACCTTCTCGATCGGGTGGTCGAGTCCCTGCTGGCGGAGGGCGGTGAAGTTGGGGCGGCCCTCGGCGTTCTCCGCCACCCACTCCTTCGCGAAGCTCCCGTCCTGGATCTCCCCGAGGATGCGGCCCATCTCGTCGCGCACGGCCTGGTTGATCACCCGCGGCCCGCGGGTGAGATCGCCGTACTCGGCGGTGTCGGAGATGGAGAAGCGCATCCCGCTGATCCCCTGCTCGTACATGAGGTCGACGATGAGCTTGAGCTCGTGGAGGCACTCGAAGTAGGCGGACTCGGGCTGATAGCCCGCGCCGACCAGTGTCTCGTACCCCGCCTGCACGAGCGCGGTGAGCCCGCCGCAGAGCACGACCTGCTCCCCGAAGAGGTCGGTCTCGGTCTCCTCGGCGAACGTGGTGTCGAGCACGCCGGCCCGGGTGGCCCCGATGGCGTGCGCATAGGCGAGCGCGAGGGCACGGGCCTTGCCCGACGGGTCGGCCGCGACCGCGATGAGGGACGGCACGCCGCCGCCCTCCGTGTACGTCCGGCGCACCAGGTGGCCGGGTCCTTTCGGCGCGACCATCGCCACGTCGACGTCGGCAGGCGGGGAGATCAGCCCGAAGCGGATGTTGAAGCCGTGCGCGAAGAAGAGTGCGTCTCCGGCTCGGAGGTTCGGCGCGATCTCGGCGTCGTAGACCGCGGCCTGTTCGGTGTCGGGAAGGAGGATCATGACAAGGTCCGCTTCGGCCGCCGCGTCGGCAACCGAGGTGACCCGCAGCCCGGCTTCCTCGGCCTTCTGCCTCGAGGACGACCCCGGCCGGAGGCCGACCCGCACATCGACCCCCGACTCGGCGAGGTTGAGCGCGTGGGCGTGGCCCTGGGAGCCGTAGCCGATGATCGCCACCTTGCGGTCGGCGATGACGCCCGGGTCGGCATCCTTCTCGTAGTAGAGCGTGGCCATCGTGTTCAACCTGCCTTCTGCGTGTCGTGGGCGACCTCGAGGTGTCCTCGGTCGCGATCGGCCCGGTCCAGCATAGGCAGCGCGACGCGACCGGTCCGCTGCATCTCGACGATGCCGTAGCCCCGGATCAGCTCTTCGAAATCGTCCAGCTTGCTCGGCGCACCGGCCAGCATCACGGTGAGCCGGTCGAGCCCGACGTCGACGATCTTCCCCTCGAAGACGCCGACCAGCTGGATCACCTGACCTCGAGTCTCGGGACCCGCCTCGACGGTCGCGAGGAGGAGCTCCCGCTCGCGCGAGTGCGCCGGATCGAGCTCGGTGATCGAGACCACCGGCACCAACTTGTCGAGCTGCTTGATGATCTGCTCGAGCGGGGAGGACTCCACGTCGACGACGATGGTGATCCGGCTGAGGCGCTCGTTGTCGGACGGCGCGACGGCGAGGCTGAAGATGTTGAACCCGCGCCGCGAGAAGAGGCCGGCGACCCGTGCGAGGACGCCCGACTTGTTCTCCACCAGCACGGTCAAGGTGTGGTGCCGACGGTCGGTGCCGTAGACGCTCATTGGTCCGGCCCCCCTGCCTGCGAGGGATCGACGACGATGTCGTCGTTGGACGATCCGGCGGCGACCATCGGGAAGACCTTTTCGAACGCGTCGGTCCGGAAGTCGATGACCACCGGTCGGTCGTCGATGTCGTTCGCCTTGTCGATGGCGGGGGCCACCTCCTCGGTGGACTCGACGCGGATGCCGACGCAGCCCATCGACTCGGCCCAGCCGACGTAGTCCGGCAGGTCCGGAGAGAGGTAGACCTCCGAGTACCGTTCCCCGTAGAACATCTCCTGCCACTGCCGGACCATGCCCAGGTAGGCGTTGTTGAGGATGGCCACCTTGACCGGGATCCGCTCCGAGCTCGCGGTGACGAGCTCCTGCGCGGTCATCTGGAAGCAGCCGTCGCCGTCGACCGCCCAGACCATCCTCCCCGGCCGCCCGACCTTCGCCCCGATTGCCGCGGGCACCGCGAAGCCCATCGTCCCGAGACCGCCCGAGTTGACCCAGGTGTAGGGATGGTCGAACTGCCACCACTGGGAGGCGAACATCTGGTGCTGGCCGACACCCGAGGCGACGATGGTGTCCTCGGGGGTCGCGTCGCGCAGGATCTCGAGCACGAACTGCGGCTTGAGCGACCCCGTCCCGGGCTGTTGGTCGTAGACGAGCGGGTACCGCTGCTGCCATGCGCTGAGCTGCGCCCGCCAGGGCGCGAGCCGCTCACGCGGACGCGATGCGGCGTACGACCCGGCGACCGCCGCAGCGCCGGACACCGCATCGACCGGGGCGCCGCCCGAACCGCCCCGGGTGGCGTCCGAGTGCGGCAGACCGAGCGAGTCGAGCGCGGCGAGCAGCTCGTCGATGACCTCGCGGCAGTCCCCGGCGATCGCGACGTCCGCGCGGCGGACCTTGTTGAGCTCGGCGGGGTCGATGTCGACGTGGACGATCTTGGCCTCCGGCGCGAACGCGTCGACCCGCCCGGTGACCCGATCGTCGAACCGGCTCCCGAGGGCGACGAGCAAGTCGGCCTTCTGCATCGAGGTGACCGCCGTGTAGTTGCCGTGCATCCCCGGCATGCCGAGGCACAGGGGGTGGGAGTCGGGGAAGCAGCCCCGTGCCATGAGGGTGGTGACGACCGGGATTCCGGTGCGCTCGGCGAGCTCGCGGAGACCCGCCGCCGCCCGCGCCTTGAGGATGCCGCCGCCGGCGTAGATGACCGGCCGCTCGGCGTCGAGCACGAGCTCCGCCGCCCGGCGGACCGATGCGGGATCGCCCTCGGTGACCGGCCGGTACCCGGGAAGGTCGAGATCGCCCGCGTCGGGCCAGTACCACTCCATCGTCTGGTTGGCGACGTCCTTCGGGATGTCGATGAGGACGGGTCCGGGCCGGCCGGTCGTCGCGACGTGGAACGCCTCGGCGACGACCCGGGGGATGTCGCGCACGTCGGTGATCAGCCAGTTGTGCTTGGTGATCCCCATCGTGATGCCGGTGATGTCGCTCTCCTGGAACGCGTCGGTGCCGATGGCGGTCGTCGGCACCTGCCCACTGACCACCACCAGCGGGATCGAGTCCATGTGGGCGTCCGCGAGCGGGGTCACGATGTTGGTCGCCCCCGGACCGCTCGTGACCATCGCGACGCCGGGCCGCCCGGTGACCTGGGCGTAGCCCTCGGCCATGTGTCCGGCGCCCTGCTCGTGGCGGACCAGGATGTGGCGGATCGACGAGTCGATGATCGGGTCGTACACCGGGAGGATGGCGCCGCCCGGGAGGCCGAACATGACCTCCACCTGCTCCATCTCCAGGCTCTTGATCAGCGCCTGTGCTCCTGTCAGTTCCATCGGGGGCTCCTTGTCGGCGATGGTCGGTCGTTGCTGCGGTGGGCGGAATTGTGGCGGGACACGAAAACGACCTCCCGTCTGGGAGGTCGGAACGCGCACACGGCGAGGAAGCGTCGCGTGCGCTACGAGACGAGTACCAGGTTGGTGCGGCGGGACGGTGCGCTAGCCATGATCCCGCCATTGTGACACGCCCCGGCCGCGAGCAGCAAGCGTTTCCCCGGTCGGGACCCCATCACCCTCCGGGGGCCCTCCAGGTGTGGACCTCGTGGCCGCCTCCTGCGACCGCGAAGTAGCCGACCTCGGTGATGTCGACCGCGAAGAGGTGGAAGTCGCCCTCTGGCCGCCAGTCGATCCGCTCCTCGAGCCGCCGGCAGTACTCCTCCCGCTCGTCGGCACCCGTCACCTCGACCGCGCGGCCGTAGATCTTCACGTCCCCCTCGGCCCCCGAGGCGTCCTTGGTCGCCGAGTGGACGACGAGACGAGGGTCGCGGAGCAGGTCGAGGGCCTTCCGCGAGCGCCACATCATCCCGAGGTAGAGCTCGACCCCCACGATGAGCGGTTCCACCGGGCTGATCCGCGGCCATCCGTTTGCCCGGAGGGTGCCCACCAGCACCAGGCCGTCGCGGTCGATCCGAGCGGCCGCGAGCACGGCCAGATCGGGATCGCCGGCCGCGAACGCTCCCCAGTTCGCCACCGGTCCCGCCGCTACGGCTCGGTGACCGCGCCCCGCTCGGCGCCGGTCACCAGCCGCGCGTACTTGGCGAGCACGCCCGTCGTGTACCGCGGCGCCGGATGCTTGAGCGCCGCACGGCGCAGGTCGAGCTCGTCCGGCTCGACCACGAGGTCGATGGTGTGTGCGACGACGTCGACTGCGATGCGGTCCCCGTCGGCCACCAGCGCGATCGGGCCGCCGTCGACGGCCTCCGGCGCGACGTGCCCGATGCAGAACCCGTGGGTCCCGCCGGAGAACCGGCCGTCGGTCACGAGCGCGCAGTCCGAACCGCGCCCGACGCCCTTCATCGCCCCGGTGACCGCGAGCATCTCGCGCATCCCCGGCCCGCCCTTGGGTCCCTCGTACCGGATGACCACGACGGTGCCCGACTCGATCGACCCCGCGAGGATCGCCTCCATCGCCACGTCCTCGCCGTCGAAGACGCGCGCCGTTCCCTCGAAGGTCAGCTGGTCGATGCCTGCGACCTTGACCACCGCGCCGTTCGGCGCGAGCGACCCCGAGAGGATCGCGATGCCGCCCTGGACGTGGATGGGATCGCCGATCGCGTGCACCACCTCGCCGTCGGGTGCCGGCGGCTCGAGTGCGGCGAGGTTTTCGGACACGGTCCTCCCCGACACGGTCAGGCAGTCACCGTGGAGGAGACCTGCGTCGAGCAGCTCGGCCATCACGACCGGGACCCCGCCGATCCGGTCGAGGTCACTCATGTGGTACTTCCCGTGGGGCTTGGTGTCGGCGAGGTGCGGGACGCGCGCGGCCACGTCGTTGAAGTCCTCGAGGGCGAGCTCGACCCGCGCCTCGTTGGCGATCGCGAGCAGATGGAGCACCGCGTTGGTCGAACCGCCGAGCGCCATGGTGACGGCGATCGCGTTCTCGAAGGCCTCCTTGGTCAGGATCTGCCGTGGGCGGATGCCGCGTTCGAGGAGCGCGACGACCGCCTCGCCGCTCGCGAAGGCCGCGTCGTCACGCCGACGGTCGACGGCCGGTGCCGAGGAGCTCCCCGGCAGGGACATGCCGAGCGCCTCCGCGACCGACGCCATCGTGTTGGCGGTGAACATCCCCGCGCAGGAACCCTCGGTCGGGCACGCGTTGTGCTCGATGAGGCTGAGCTCCTCGTCGGTCAGCGCGTCCACCGCGTGCGCACCGACCGCCTCGAAGACCGAGGTGATGTCGAGCGCGCGGTCCCGCACCCGACCGGGGAGGATCGTCCCGCCGTAGAGGAAGACGGACGGCAGGTTGAGCCGTGCCGCCGCCATCAACATGCCCGGCAGGGACTTGTCGCAGCCGGCGAGCGTGACCATCGCGTCGAACCGCTCCGCGTGCATGACCGTCTCGATCGAGTCCGCGATCACCTCGCGGCTGACGAGGGAGGCGCGCATGCCCTCGTGACCCATCGAGATCCCGTCCGAGACGGCGATGGTGACGAATTCGAGCGGGTACCCACCGGCCTCGCGGACGCCCTCCTTCGCCCGCTTGGCGAGGCGGTCGAGCGGGAGGTTGCAGGGGGTGACCTCGTTCCACGACGACGCGACCCCGATCTGCGGCTTGTCCCAGTCGCCGTCGGTCATCCCGACCGCCCGCAGCATGGCCCGTGCGGGTGCCCGGGTCGGGCCGTCGGTGACCTCGAAGCTCCGGGGCTTGCGCCCCTCGAGCGGCGCCTCCGCGGGATCGATCGATCGGTCGTTGGCCATCCCTGCATGGTACGGCGTGCGCGGCGCGACCGCCGACGGACCCCTCACCGGTCCGCGATCCCGATGGACATCCGATCACGGGCCCGGAACGACGAAGGACCGGGGGTCGGAACCCCCGGTCCTTCGCAACAGCCTTGTGCGTCCCGACTAGGAGGACGCCATGCCCACGACGGGTGCGTTGAGCATCGTGCCGCCGGCCGAGCCGTAGAAGGTGGCGTCGGGATAGGCGAAGACGCCGCCGTCAGCCGCGGCCAACCAGTAGCCGTTGCCGTCGGGGCTGCCCGTGAGGCCGACGACCGGGGCGCTGATGACGGTCCCACTGGTCGAGCCGAAGTAGCCGGCATCGCCCATGTTGAACACTCCACCGTCCCCGGTGGTCATCCAGTAGCCGCCACCATCGGGCGTCGCCGAGACGCCGACGATCGGGGTCACGAGCGGCGTTCCGGCCATCGAGCCGTGGAACACGGCGTCACCGTAGGAGAACACGCCACCGTCGGCGGCGACGAGCCAGTAGCCGCCGCCGTCGGGCGTGGCAGCCATGCCCACGATCGGCGCGTTGAGGGTGAGACCACCGGCCGAGCCGTAGAAGAAGGCGTCGCCGTAGGAGAAGACGCCGCCGTCGGCTGCGACCAGCCAGTACCCGAACCCGTCCGGTGTGGGCGCCATACCCACGATCGGCGAGTTGAGGACGAGGTTCCCTGCCGAGCCCCAGAACTGAGCGTCTCCGTAGGAGAAGACGCCGCCGTCCGACGCGACGAGCCAGTACCCACCTGCATCAGGCGTCGAAGCCATCCCGACGATCGGCGCGTTGAGGGTGAGACCACCGGCCGACCCTTCGAACGGCGCGTTGCCGTAGCTGAACACCCCGCCGTCGCCACCGGTCAGCCAGTAGCCCTCGCGGTAGTTGAAGTTGTCCTGCTGGCTCACGATCGAGACCGTCGGGACGCCGGTGATGTGCCCTTCCCGAACAGCGGGGCCGATCGCGGGTGCGGTCACCGTCACATCGGCCACGGCGGTGCCCGGCGGCGAGACCGCGGTGATCGAGGTGTCCGAGTTGACCGTGAAGCTCGCGGCCGGTGTCGAGCCGAAGTCGACCACGGTCGCGTCACCATTGTTCTGGAAGCCGGTCCCGGTGATGTTGACGGTCGTGCCGCCTGCCGGTGGTCCGGTGCTCGGCGACACCCCGGTCACGATCGGGCCGTTCGTGTAGGTGAACGGAACGGTCGTCGACGCGCCGGCCGGTGTCGTGACTTCCACTTCGACTGTGCCAGCGGCGCCGGGCGGCACGACCGCCTGGATCGAATTCTGCGTCAAACTCTTGAAGCTGGTCGCCGGGACGCCACCGAACGTCACCGAGGTCGGATTGCTCAGGAAGCGACCGTGGATCACCACGGTTGCCCCGCCCGCAGGCGCATCAGCGTTCGGCAGCACTGCCGAGAGCTGCCCGGCAGGCAACGCGATCGTCGCGGTATCGATCGTCTCCGCGGGGTTCGTGCACGCTGATGGCGGAGTGACCGGTGTGCCGTTGAGAACGGCAGAGAACGACCCCGCCGTGCCGGTCGAGATCGAGACCGACGGTGCACCGGAAGCGTCCGCGGTGAACGACGCGTCAGGCGCCGTCGCCACGATCGGCGGAGCCGGGTTGGTGATGGTCGTCGTCGGGATCGTGTAGGTGACCGCTTGCGACGAAGGCGTCGCGCCGGTCGCGGTCAGGGTCGACGTGAACGTGCCCGCGATCGTCGCGCCGGGTATGAGCGACGTGATCGAGGACGGCAGCGTGAGCTCGATCGCGAGATTGGTGACGCTGAACCCTCCACCGGCCGGAGCGGGGCTCGGACTGATCTTTCCTGTGACGATCGTGCCCGGGAAGGGCGTCGATCCGAATGGTGCCGCAAGGAGGCAGGTCGACGTGAATGGGGACGTGTCAGCCGCCGCCGGGCCACCCGAGGCGACCAGACCGGTTGTCCCGACAATGCCGACAAATGCCAGCGCCACTGCACCGCCCAACGACGCCAGGCGAACAGACAGCGTTCGTGTTGCTCTCATCTACGTCTCTCCTCAGACCTTCGATCGGCACGGACCCGAGGGTCCGCTCCTCCCGTTCCGACTTGGCGTGTGGCTGACGCAGCGTGCCCCTGCTTGCCCCCGTGCGGCTCCTCCAACCAGGGCGAAACCTAGGGGAAGCCCTGCTCGAATGCAACAGGCCAGGCGTCCCGGAGGGGGCGCGTACGTTCTGTCGCGCCCTCGGCGACCCGCACCCGATCCGACGTCGGCCCGGAGGAAGACTCCCTGGACAAGGGTCCTGTTAGGGTCAGGCCGCCGACCAGGCCCGGCGATGCTCCTGCGATCGACGGAGACAACGACTTCGAGGTGGCGCACTGATGCTGGTCCTCCGCACACCCGACGAGCGCTTCGCCGGGCTCCCCGACTTCCCGTTCGAGCCCCACTATGCGGACGTCGCGGACCAGGACGGCGGCTCACTCCGCATGCACTTCCTCGACGAGGGGCCTCGCGACGGGACTGTCGTCCTGCTGCTCCACGGTGAGCCGTCGTGGTCGTTCCTCTATCGGAGGATGATCCCTCTGCTCACCGAGGCCGGACTGCGGGCGGTCGCACCGGACCTCGTCGGCTTCGGACGCTCGGACAAGCCCACACCGCGGACGGAGTACACCTACGCGCGCCACGTGGAGTGGGTCCGAAGCCTCGTCTTCGACCGCCTCGACCTCCGCGACGTGACGCTCGTCTGCCAGGACTGGGGCGGCCTCATCGGACTCCGTCTCGTCGGCGAGCACCCCGACCGCTTCGCGCGGGTCGTGGCCGCGAACACCTTCCTCCCGACCGGCGATCAACAGCCCGGTGAGGCGTTCCTCAATTGGCTGACCTTCTCACAGGAGGTCGAGGTCTTCCCGACCGGACTGATCGTGAACGGCGGCTGCACGACCGACCTCTCCGAAGACGTCATCGCCGCGTACGACGCGCCGTTCCCCGACCAGACGTACACCGAGGGTGCGCGCCAGTTCCCGACGCTCGTGCCCATCTCACCTGACGATCCGGCGGCGCCCGCCAACCGCGCGGCGTGGGAGGTCCTCGGCGAGTTCACGAAACCGTTCCTCACCGCGTTCAGCGACCAGGACCCGATCACCGGCGGCTCCGACCGCGCGCTGCAGGCACGCATCCCGGGTACGAACGGGCAGCGGCACACCACGATCACCGGCGGTGGACACTTCCTCCAAGAGGACCGCGGGCCCGAGCTCGCGCGAGTGGTGATCGACTTCGTCCGCTCGACCTGAGCGGCGCGGCGCCCACCGGTCACCTCGGGCGTCGTCGGTGGGCCTGCGATACTGCACGTCGTGAGCGAAATGAACGTCATCGGGGAGCCGCTCGAGCCGTGCGGCTCCGATCCGGTCACGGGTTTCTACCGCGACGGCTGCTGCAACACGGGCCCGGAGGACGTCGGGAGCCACACCATCTGCGCGGTCGTGACGGCCGAGTTCCTCGAGCACCAACGTGCCATCGGCAACGATCTCGTCACGCCGATGCCCCAGTACCGGTTCCCGGGACTCGTTGCCGGCGACCGCTGGTGCGTGACCGCGGTCAACTGGTACCGCGCCCACGTCGACGGTGCGGCCGCCTATGTGGTGCTCGCGTCCACCCATGAGCGGGCGCTCGAGATCGTGCCCCTCGAGGTGCTCCGGGAGCACGCAGTCGACGTGCCGAGCGGCCCGGATGCGCTGAGCGAGTGACGGTCAGGCGCTCACCGGGGCCGGAACCTTGGCGCCTTCAGGCCGCCCGCTTCCGCACCGCCCGCTTCAACACCGACGAGTAGAGGTCGAGCCCTTCGCGGTAGAGGCGCGCTTCGGGGCCCGACGCGATCCCGACCCGCTCGGGGACGATGCCCCAGATGGGCACTTTGGCCTCCTTCCACCAGGCGATCGCCTCGTCGAGGTCGTTCGTCCCGAGCCTCGCAGCACAGATCACCAGGCCACAGCGCCTCCGACTCCCCACGAGGTCGAGGGTCGCCGCAACCCTCGAGTACTCGACGCCTCCTGCCCGCGTGGGGATGACCACCGCGTCCGCACGGTCGATCGCCGCGCGCACGATCCGCTCGTCACCGGGCGGGGTGTCGACGACGGCGAGCCCCTTGTTGCCGGCCAGGGCCTTGCCGACGGTGCGCTCCGACGGCGCCTCGACCAGCTCGACCCCGTCGATCGGACGCTCGTCGTACCACTCGGCGGAGGACGCCTGGCGGTCCGAGTCCACGAGCACCACGGGATCCCAGCCGCGGTCCACCGCGGCGGCCGCGAGGTAGATCGAGGTCGTCGTCTTGCCGACGCCACCCTTGACGTTGCTGACCACGATGTTCATCGTGAGCTACCGCCGGCGGGGCCGAAGAGGATCGGGATGCTGCTCGCGAGGGGGCGCACGGTCGAGAACATAGCCGACCCCTTTGCGAACCCGACCAGCGAGAATTCGGCGGTGCGCCCGGGTCGAGCCCTGACGCCGCGCGGCTCAGCCGTGCCAGCGCAGGGGCAGGCTGGCCGGTCCCCAGATCCCGAACGTCTCGGGCTTCCACTCGATCGTCCCGTCGAGCTCGAGGCCGGGCAGCCGCTCGGCCACGAGCACGAGCGCCTCGTGGAGCTCCGCCCTCGCCAGGGGGGCACCGAGGCAGCGGTGGATCCCCGACCCGAACGTCATCTGTTGCACTGACGGCTCGCGGCTCACGTCGAAGCGATCCGGCTCGTCGTACGTGGCGGGATCGCGGTTGGCTCCCGCGAGCGACACGCCGATGAGGGTGCCCCGCGGGAAGAGGACGTCGCGGTACTCGATGTCCTCCGACGTGACGCGGATCGTGGCCTGCACCGCGCCGAGGTAGCGCATGGTCTCCTCGACGACCCGCGGGGCGAGCTCAGGCCGCCCGACGAAGATCGACCACTGATCGGGATGGGCGGTGAGCAGCGCGATGCAGCATCCGAGCTGGTTCCGGGTGGTGTCCGTCCCGGCCATGAGCACCGCCTCGGCGAGCATGACCAGCTCGTCCGTGTCGAGGCGGTCGCCGGCCTCCTCGATCGCGATCAGCCGGCTCAGCAGGTCGTCCGACGGCTCGCTGCGGCGGCGGTCGATCAGCGCGTGCACGTACGCCTCGAGCGCCTCCGATGCGCGTTGGATCACCGGGAGGTCCTCGGCGAGGTTCTGGTTGAAGATCCGGAAGATGTCCGTGGCCCACTGCGAGAAGAGCTGCCAGTCCTCGCGTGGCGCGCCGAGCAGCTCGCAGATGATCGGGATCGGGTACGGCTCGCAGACGTCGGCGACGAACTCGCACCGCCCGGTCGGTGCGACACGGTCGATGAGCTCGCCGATGACGCTCCGCATGAACGGACGGAGCACATCCGCGCTTGCAGGTGTGAACGCGGGATTCACCAGCCGGCGGAGGCGGGTGTGCTCGTCCCCCTCCATGCCGAGGATCGACGGGCGGCGATCCTCGAGGTAGGTCCCCTCGATCCCGTGCATCTGCGGGAGAAGGGAGAGGGCGTTGTGGAACCTCCGGTCGCGCAGGATGGCCGCAGCATCCTCATATCGGGTGACCGCGTAGCCGAGGGGTGTGCGGGCGAGCCAGTGCCGGCTCCGGGCGGCGGCGATGAGCTCCAGCCGATCGTCCTTGTCGACACCGGTCGGGTCGTAGATCGGGAGCTCGAGCTCGTGGGCGATGACCGTGACCATTCCCCTCCCCTCGTCGCGATCGACCTCTTCTTCGCACACTAGGAAGCCCGTCATCAGGCGTCAATGACGGTGCACGGCCGTGTCTCACGGCTCATCGGATCGGCGGCACCTCCCGACCGGCGCGTCGGCTCGCCGGCTGCGTTCGGCTCGGGCCCGACGAAATGGCAGAGCGTGAACGCAGTGCCTACTGTGGCCGTTCTGATGGCCGACCGACCCAGGCGATCGCTTTCCGACATGCGGCTCGAGCGGACGCTCCGGAAGCTCAACACCGTCGCCGACGCGCGCCGCCTCGCCCGCCGACGGCTTCCCCCCGCGGTGTTCGACTACATCGACGGAGCCGCCGGCGAGGAGCGGACGCTCGCCGCCAACCGCGAGGTGATCGAATCGTTGGGGTTCGTCCCGCGCATGGGCGTGACCAGGTGCGACCCCGGACCCGAGCTCGCGACGACCGTGCTCGGCACCCCGGTCTCGATGCCACTGCTGCTGAGCCCGGTCGGGTTCACCCGGATGATGGAGCCGTCGGGGGATGTCGCGGGGGCGCGTGCAGCCGGCAAGGCCGGAACGATCTTCACCTTGAGCTCGATGTCGGGTCACAGCATCGAGGAGGTGGCGAAGGCCGCAACGGGACCCGTCTGGTTCCAGCTCTACTTCCTCGGTGGGAGGGACGGAGCGGAGCAGCTCGTGGGTCGAGCGCGCGACGCCGGCTACGGCGCGCTGGTCGTGACCGTGGACACGCAGACGCCTGGGAACCGCGAGCGCGATCACAAGTACGGCATCTCGCCGCCGATCACGTTCGACCGCGACACGATGCTCCGGATGGCGCCACAGGCGATCGCCCATCCGTGGTGGCTGCTCGACCTTGCGCGAGACCGGTTCCAGCTCGAAATGGTCAACGCGTCGAGCATCGAGCTCGACGGCAAGCGTCTGTCCGAGGGCGAGGCCCTCATGTACTGGCTCACACGGCCGCCGCTCTGGGAGGACTTCGCGTGGATGCGCGAGGAGTTCGGCGGACCGGTGATCTGCAAGGGCATCGTGACGGCCGAGGACGCGAAGCGCGCCGTCGACGCCGGCGTCTCGGCGATCATCGTCTCGAACCATGGCGGGAGACAGCTCGACGGCGTCGCGGCAGGGCTGCCGGCCCTCGTCGAGATCCTCGACGCCGTCGGCGACCAGGTCGAAGTGCTCGTGGACGGCGGATTCCGCCGCGGTTCCGACGTCGTCAAAGCGGTCGCGCTCGGCGCGAAGGCCGCCATGATCGGACGCGCCTGGGCCTATCCACTGGCGGCGGCAGGTGAGGCAGGGGTCTCGAAGATCCTCTCGGTGCTTCGCCAGGACATCGACCGCACGCTCCGCCTCGTCGGTGCACCGTCCGTCGAGTCGCTCGATCCGTCGTTCGTCACCGAACCGACCTGGTGATGCGGTAGGTGCCGGTCTCCCGGCGCCGTCCGTCGTGCCACATCATCCGAGTGCAGCCATGCCCACGATCGGCTTGTTGAGGACCATCGCACCGGTCGAGCCGTAGAAGACGGCGTCGCCGAACGAGAAGATCCCTCCGTCCGAGGCGACGAGCCAGCAGCCACCCCCGTCGGGCGTGGCCGACATCCCGACGATCGGCTCGTTCAACCGCATGTCGCCGGTCGAGCCGTAGAACTCGGCACCGCCGTAGGTGAACACGCCACCGTCGGACGCGACCAACCAGTAGCCATTGCCCTGTGGCACCTCCGCCATCCCGACGATCGGCTTGTTCAGTGCGAGGTTGCCGGCAGAGCCGTAGAACGCTGTGTCGCCGTAGGCGAAGACACCACCGTCGGTTGCGACGAGCCAGTAGCCCCCGCCGTCCGGTGTCGCGGCCATGCCCACGATCGGCTTGTTGAGGATCAGGTCACCGGCCGATCCGTGGAATGCGGCGTCACCGAACGCGAAGATCCCGCCGTCTGCTGCCACCAACCAGTAGCCGCGCCCGTCGGCGGTCGTGGCCATGCCCACGATGGGCTCGTTGAGGACCAGATTGCCCGTCGATCCGTAGAAGCCCGCGTCGCCGTAGGTGAACACGCCGCCGTCGGATGCGACCAACCAGTACCCATTGCCGTCCGGCGTCGTTGCCGCTCCCACAACAGGCTCGTTGAGGACGAGGTTCCCGGCCGAGCCGTAGAAGGCCGCGCCGCCGAAGGAGAAGACGCCGCCGTCCGAAGCCACGAGCCAGTAACCGGTGCGCTGTGGCAAGGGCGACGCCGTGTACGTGAAGCGCGCACCCGGGCCGGCCGACGACGTGCCACCCATGCCGGTCACGGTGACGTCGACCGTGCCGGCCGCTCCGGGCGGTGACGTGGCCGTGATGGAGGTCGCGTTCGTGATGGTGACGCCGGTCGCCGGAGTCGAGCCGAACATGACGCCCGTCGAGGTCGAGACGCCGACGAAGTTCGTGCCAGAGATAGTCACGGTCGTGCCGCCGGCCGTCGGACCGTAGCTCGGTGAGATCGCTGTGACGGTCGGTCCGCCGACGTAGGTGTACTCGTCAGACGGCGACGTGGGCGACGTGCCACCCGTGCCGGTCACGGTGACGTCGACCGTGCCGGCCGTGCCGGGCGGAGCAGTTGCGGTGATCGACGTGGGGCTCATGACGGTGATAGCGGTCGCCGCAGGCGACCCGAAATGGACACCAGTTGACGATGAGACCCCGATGAATCCGGTCCCTGTGATCGTCACGTCGGTGCCGCCGACCGAGGGTCCGGAGTTTGGCGAGATGTTCGTGACGGAGGGGGCGGCAACGTATGTGTACTCGTCAGACGACGAGGTGTTCGACGTTCCTCCTGGTGTCGTGATTGTCACGTCAACCGTTCCGGGGGAGCCCGCCGGCACGGTCGCGGTGATCGACGTGGCGCTGTCGACGCTGAACGACGCCGCGCTCGAACCGAACGACACGAGCGATGCTCCGGTCAAACCGGTTCCCGAAACGACAATGGTCGAGCCCCCGGTCGCCGCACCCTGCGATGGCGAGACCGACGTCACGGTCGGGACGGGTGCGTACGTGAACTGGTCTGCTTCTGACGTCACGGATGTGCCGGCGACCGTCGTCACGGTCACGTCGACGGTGCCGGTCCCCGCCGGCGACACCGCGGTGATTTTCCGATCGGTATCGATTACGGTAAAGCTCGGAACTGCGGGATTCGTGCCGAAACTCACTGCCGTCGTCGGAGTGAAGTCCGATCCTGGGATGATGACCGTCGTCCCACCTCCCTCGGCCTGACCAGCGTTTGGAGACAACAGTCTACCTCAGGCGGAAGAACTATTCGCTCGGGTGACTGTCGCCGACGTTGGCACCGCTATTCGAAACGGTTTGACCTGCGAATGTCGTCGATCGTCGATGTACCAGCCGAATCCGTCACCGTAAGCCGGCTGTGAACTGGCCCAGCTGCCAGGTAGGTGTGACTCACCGTCGCAGAATTCGTCACGGTGGTGCTGCTGTCTCCGAAGTCCCATGCGTACTGGGCGATCGTCCCAGCGGGGGCTCCGGACGCCGACGCGTCGAACGTCGATGCAGACCCGGGAACGGCGGGAACCGCTGTGAATGACGCCGTCGGCGCCTGGTCGGGGCTAACTGCGAGACCTTGCGGGACGCTCCCCACGTCGATCGGCGTTCCGGCGGTCCCCGTCGAGACCGTGACGGGCGTCACGTCGTCCTCGCCCGAATCGGACACGTAAGCAGTCAATCCGTCGGGAGTGAACGCGACTCCGATGGGAGTACTCCCCACCCCGATCGGCGTCCCGGCGGCGCCACTCGGCAGGGCGATCGGCGTGACGTTGTCCGAACCGCTGTTCGTGACGAATGCAGTGCGGCCACTCGGAGTGACGGCGATGCCAACAGGGGTCGTACCGACACCGATGGGCGTGCCGGCAGCACCACTCGAGACCGTGATCGGTGTCACCTGGTTCGAACCTGCATCCGTCACGTACACCGTGGCACCGTCGGGCGTGATCGCGATCCCCGTCGGTTGGCTGCCGACGGCGATCGGTGTCCCGGGCGTGCCGGATCCCAGAGCGATCGGCACGACATGTCCGGTCCCTCTCACCGCGACGTACGCGGTCTGTCCGTCTGGCGTGATGGCGATGCCGGCTGGATCGCTCCCGACGGTGATCGGCGTACCCGCCGTACCAGAGGCGGTCGCGATTGGGGTAACCGTGCCCGATCCGCTGTTCGTCACGTAGGCGGTCGCTCCATTCGGCGTGATCGCGATCGCCGTCGGATCACTGCCGACGGAAATTGACGCGCTTGGACTTCCCGTTGGTAGATCGACTGGAGTGACGTCGTCCGATCCACTGTCCACTACAAGTGCCGTCGAGCCGTTCGGTGTGATCGCGATTGCTGTCGGCGTTCCACCCACGCCGATAGGAGCTCTCGGAACCTGGCTTGCGAAGGTGATTGGCGTGATCTCGTCTAGGCCAGAGTCCGCCACATAGAGACTCGGTACCTGCACATACCTGTACAAGTCGGCGCTCGTCAACGAGCTCGTTCCGTTTGACGTGGTGACAGACACGTGAACGGTCCCTGCCGACCCCACCGGGGACGTCACCGTCACCGTCGTGTTCGTGCTCGCCAGCACGGTGGCCAGATTGAGACCGAAGTGCACCGCGGTCGGGCTCGAGAGGCCGGTGCCGAGGACGGTCACCCGCTGCCCACCCGAGAGTGGACCGCTGTTCGCAACGACCGCGGTCACCGACGGAGGGGGTCCCGAAGCAACCACCGGTGTCGCCAGGAGCGGCAACGACAGTGCGCCGACAGTCAGTAGCGACAGGCCGAAGACCGACACGGACCGCAGCCGGCGCCGCAACCTCGCGATCCGGTGACCCGACCATCGCTTCTGCCTCGGCTCCGGTCCGTCTCCACCGACTGACTGCCGCGTCCGTTCCATGGCGACCTGCCCCTTTCGGCTGAGGACGCGTCGGCGCTCGCGTCAAAGGTGGCCCTCGCGTCCGAACGGAATCGCTCCCTGCTGAGGCGGTGCACCCCGAAGGGTTCGCTGCCTCTCTTCTCTGACCTTGCGCCTTCCCCGCGCTGCGGACCAGAGGCTTTGGTCACTTTCTGTGTCAACAGAAGCACTCTGAGTGTCGAACAGCACTCGCGCCTGGCTAGACGGAAACGTCCGGCAGCACCGGCCTCGTCAGATCGAGAAGTCCTCCCCCTGCCAGATGCCGGACTCCGACGGCCGCACCTCGGGTTCGGCGGACCTTCCCTCGACCGCCGTCTCCAGCCGGTCGACCCGACGGCGCAGCGCCTGGAGGCTCGTCCCGATGAGGTCGGGAAGGAGCGTGCCGTCGAGGTCCGGCTGCGCGTCGGTGGTCCTCGGGCGACTCCGTGCGATGACCTGTCCTGGCACGCCGACGACCACCGAGTTCGGCGGCACCGGCTTCACCACGACCGCGTTCGCGCCGATCCGGCTGTCGTCGCCCACGGTGACCGGACCGAGCACCTTCGCACCTGCGCCGATCGTCACCCGATCACCGATCGTGGGATGGCGCTTGACCCGCTCGAGGCTCGTGCCACCGAGAGTGACACCCTGGTACAGGGTCACATCGCGCCCGATTTCGGTGGTCTCACCGATGACGACACCGGTCGCGTGATCGATGAAGAGCCCCGGGCCCAGACGCGCGGCGGGATGGATGTCGACCCCGGTCACCACCCGCGTCGCCGCGGAACAGAAGCGCGCCGCCAGTCTCCAGCCGCTGGACCACAGCCGGTGGGCGACGCGGTGGCTCCAGACCGCGTGCACACCCGGGTAGCAAAGGGCGATCTCGAAGCTGGACCTCGCCGCCGGATCGCGACTGCGGGCCGCCTCCAGATCGCTCCGCAGCGTCGCGAGCACGCTCAGTCGACCAGGCCGGCGAAGAGCGGGGTGGACAGATACCGCTCGCCGAAGGAGGGCACGATCACGACGATCAGCTTCCCCGCGCTCTCGGGTCGCGCGGCGACCTGCAGCGCGGCCCAGATCGCGGCGCCAGAGGAGATGCCGACCAGCAGCCCCTCTTCGCGCGCCGCCCGGCGCGCGTACTCGAAGGCGTCGTCGTTCTCGACGGTGACGACCTCGTCCATCACCGACGTGTCGAGGATTGACGGAACGAATCCCGCGCCGATCCCCTGGATGGGATGCGGACCCTTCTGACCTCCCGAGAGGACGGGTGACGCCGCGGGCTCGACGGCCACCATCCGCACCGACGGCTTGCGCTCCTTCAGAACCTCGCCGACGCCACTGATCGTCCCACCGGTTCCGACGCCGGCCACGACGGCATCGACGCCGCCGTCGGTGTCGCGCCAGATCTCCTCGGCGGTGGTCCTCCGGTGGATCGCAGGGTTCGCAGGGTTCTCGAACTGCTGCGGGACGAAGTACCGGGAGTCGCTCTTCGCGAGCTCCTCCGCCTTCGCGATCGCGCCGGCCATACCGTCCGGCCCCGGCGTGAGGACGAGCTCGGCGCCGTACCCACGCAGCAGCGCGCGGCGTTCCTTGCTCATCGTCTCGGGCATGGTGAACACGCACGGGTAGCCCCGCGCTGCGCACACCATGGCGAGTGCGATACCGGTGTTGCCGCTGGTCGGCTCGAGGACGATCGTGTTGGGCCCGATGAAGCCGGCTTCCTCGGCCGCGTCGATCATTGCGACGCCGATCCGATCCTTCACACTGTGCGCGGGATTGAAGTACTCGAGCTTCGCAACCACGTCGGCGCCGAGCCCTTCGGTCAGTCGGCGGAGCCGGACGAGCGGCGTATTGCCGATGAGCTGGGTGATGTCGTCCGCGATCTTCATGATCGTCACACCCTTCACGAGCCTGTTCCGACGTGAAGACCCTACGGTGCGCAAAATCCGTCCAACAAGTCGGAGCTCGAACCGGCCGAGCTCGACGGGGAGGCGTGCCCGGACGTGCCGCGTCCGCGCGTTGAGCCACTCGTAGACTCCGGTGCCGATGCCACTCATCGCGTGCCGGTCGCGCCCGTCCCGATGAGTACGACCCGGAGGGTGCAGCGGATCCTCTTCGGCCACGCGCTGTCGACCAGCGAAGCCGCAAGCGAGGAGATCACACCGGTCGAAGGGCTCTCAGCGCTCTCCCTCGACGCGCTGACCTCGGTCGCGTATGGACCGGAGGCCATCCTGGTCGTGCTCGCTGCGGCGGGTGCGACCGCGCTGCACCTCATCCTCCCGATCACGATCGCCATCATCGGGCTGCTCACGATCCTCGTGATCTCCTACCGCCAGGTGATCGATGCGTACCCGCACGGAGGCGGTGCCTACGCGGTCACGCGCGACAACTTCGGAGCCGCGGTGAGCAAGCTCGCCGGCGGGGCGCTCATCGTGGACTACACGCTGACCGTTGCGGTCTCGATCGCCGCGGGCGTCGGGCAGCTCTCGTCCGCCTTCCCGTCGACGGCGCCGTACACGGTCCCCATCTGCATCGGGATCCTGCTCGTGATCACCGCGCTCAACCTCCGCGGGCTCGGTGAGGGTGCCCGGGCATTCCTCCTTCCGACCATGGTGTTCATCGTGGGCCTCCTCGCGATCATCGCGGTCGGCCTCGTCCATCCATTCGGAGCCGGCACACCGCCTGCCGGCGCGTCGGTGGTCGCCACCCATCCGCTCGAGGCCGTCGGCATCCTGCTCGTGCTCAAGGCATTCTCGGCGGGGTGCAGCGCGCTCACCGGCGTCGAGGCGATCGCGAACGGCGTGCCGCTGTTCAGGGAGCCTCGCGTCCAACGAGCGAAGCGGACGGAACTGCTCCTCGGCGTGATCCTCGGCACGATGCTGCTCGGTCTCGCCGTCCTCACCAACAAGTTCCACATCCAGCCCCGCTCGAACGAGACGGTGCTCAGCCAGATCATGGCCGAGGCGGTCGGGCGCCATTGGGCCTACTACCTCGTGTCGATCACGATCACCCTCGTCCTCGCGCTCGCGGCCAACACCTCGTTCGGCGGCCTGCCCGTTCTCACGAGCCTGCTCTCACGCGACAACTGCCTGCCGCACTTCTTCGGCCTGCGCGACCGGCGGCTGGTGTTCGGCAACGGGATCCTGGCGCTGACGGTCTTCTCGGCGATCCTGCTCGTCGCAGTCGGGGGCAACACCAACACGCTCATCCCGCTGTTCGCGATCGGCGTCTTCACCGGGTTCACGCTCTCGCAGGCCGGACTGGTCGTCCACTGGCGCCGGACGAGGGAGCCGGGCTGGACCCGGCGCGCGATCGTCAACGGAACGGGCGCCGTCGTCACGGCCCTCGCAACCGTCATCTTCCTCGTGACCAAGTTCGTCGAGGGTGCCTGGGTCGTCGTCGTCGCCATTCCATTGCTGATCCTGCTCTTCAACCGGATCGAGGCGTACTACTCGCGCTCCGCACAGGAGCTCGGAGTAGGCACCACGCAGCCGCCCCTCCATCGCAAGCGGACGATCGTGCTCGTCCCGGTGACGTCCGTCTCACGCATGACCCACCACGCGCTGACCGAGGCGATCTCCCTCGGCGACGACGTCCTCGCCGTGACCGTCGTCATCGACGGCGTGCCCGCGCAGGACCGGCCACCCGACGTGGAGGCTCAGTGGCGGGAGTGGGATCCCGGCGTCCCGCTCCGGGTCCTGCACACCGAGTACGCCTCGATCGTCGAGCCGATCCTCGGGGTCGTCGACGAGCTCCGCATGCAGGGGGACCGGCAGGTCGTCGTCCTGATCCCCGTCGTGATCCCGGAGCACTTCCGGTACCGGCTCCTCCACAATCAGGTCGACCTCGCGCTCACCGCGCAGCTCCACCGCCGGCCCGACGTGGTCGTCGCCCGGGTGCCACTCCCGATTCGCACCCCCGAGGGGACCGGGACGCTCGCGGACTGACCACGGCTCCCGAACCCCGGTCGGTGTCGCACCGCGGAGGACGGATCGACGACGACTACGGTGGGAGACCGATGACTGCGCACGAGGTCGCGGCCGAGCAGGACGTCGAGATCCTCCACCTCTCGAACGCGATCAAGCGCCCGCTGGTCGACCGCGCCGGCGACCGGATCGGTCGCGTCGAGGACCTGATCGTCCGGCTCGGCGACCGTCCCCATCCCCCGGTGGTCGGACTGGTGGTGAGGATCGGCGGCCGCGACCTCTTCGTCCCGATCCGCAAGGTCGCACGATTCGAGCGCGGCCGGGTGCTCTTCGACGGCCGGCGCGTCGACCTCCGGCGCTTCGAGCGACGCCCCGGCGAGCTCCTGCTCGCACGGGACCTGCTGGCGCACCACCTCATCAACTTCGTCGGTGGGCGGCTGATCCGGGCGAACGAGATCGAGCTCGCGAACGTGGACGGGACCTGGGAGGTGGTCGGCGTCGACCCCTCCAGCCATCCCCTGCGCCAGCGCTTCCTTCCCGGTCGACTGGGCCGCAAGGCGCCATCGGGACCGGTCGTCGACTGGGCGAGCATCGAGCCGTTCGTCTCGCACGTCCCGTCGTCGCGACTGCGGATCCCCTACCGCAAGCTCGCCAAGCTCCACCCCGCCCAGATCGCCGATCTCGTCGAGGCGGCGTCCCACGAGGAGGGCGAGGAGATCATCGAGGCGGTCGGTGAGAACGTCGAGCTCGAGGCCGACGTCTTCGAGGAGCTGGACACCGAGCACCAGGTCGAGTTCCTTCACTCGCGACCGGACCGCGAAGCCGCGCGCCTCCTCGCGTCGATGGCCCCCGACGACGCCGCCGACCTGATCACCGAGGTCGACCAGGAACGTCGCCTTCCCATCCTCGAGCTGGTCCCGGAGCCGAAGCGACGCAAGATCCGCTCGCTGCTCAGCTACAACCCCGAGACCGCAGGGGGCCTCATGAGCCCGGACTTCCTCTGCGTTCCCGGCTCACTGTCGGTCGGAGCTGCGCTCCAGGCCGTCCAGCGGAGCACCGCACCGGTCGAGACGCTCAACGTCGTGTTCGCGCTCGACGACAACGACCACGTGAGCGGCTCCGCGCCGGCCGTCACCCTCATCAAGGCGAGCCCCTCCGACGAGCTCGACGCGGTGCTCGACCACGACCCGCCCCACGTCCACCCGGACTGGGACCTCGGTGCCACGGCCCGCAAGATGTCCGACTTCAATCTCGTCGTGGCCCCGGTGCTCGACGCGCACCACCAGCGGATCCTGGGCGTCGTCACGGTCGACGACGTCCTCGAGCTCCTCCTCCCGACGGGATGGCGGCGCGACTTCGGCACGTCGTCGGTCGAGGACTGACGGTGCGGCGCGAGCGAAAACCCGCCAGCGACGATCCGCTCTGACCTCGCGCACGTGCGCACGGCGGACCGCGACGGCTTCGCTGCCGCGACGTCCCCCACCACAGGTGCCCCGCCGTGCCGGTGCCCCTTCCATCCACGCTCGCCGGGCCCGCCGGATCGGACACGGCCCCGGCATGGCGCCTGCCCCGAGCACCGTCCCCCGCCCGAACGAAGGAGGTGAGCCCCGTGGACGAGCAGATCGCCTCATCCGAGCCGTCGTCCGCGGTGCTCGACGAGGCGCACCTCGGCGACATCCGGGGCGCGTTCGGGACGATCCGCCAGCACGACGTCGGCGTGCGCCGCAGCTGGGGAGCCCGCGCGCTGACCCTGCTCGCGATCATGGGTCCGGGCCTCATCGTGATGATCGGGGACAACGACGCCGGTGGCGTCTCGACCTATGCACAGGCCGGTCAGAACTACGGGCTCACCCTCCTGTGGACGCTCCCGCTGCTCGTACCGGTGCTCATCGTGAACCAGGAGATGGTCGTCCGCCTCGGCGCGGTCACCGGGGTGGGCCACGCGCGCCTCATCAACGAGCGCTTCGGCACCTTCTGGGGGGCCTTCTCCGTCGGCGACCTGTTCATCCTCAACTTCTTGACCATCGCGACGGAGTTCATCGGGGTGAGCCTCGCCCTCGGCTACTTCGGCGTGAGCCAGTACGTCTCGGTCCCCATCGCCGCGTTCGCGCTCGTCGCCATGACCGCGACAGGCAGCTTCCGGCGGTGGGAGCGGTTCATGTTCGTGTTCATCTTCGCCAACTTCCTCGTGATCCCGCTCGCCGTCTTCAGCCACCCGTCTGCCGGAGACTTCCTCCACCATCTCGCGACTCCGGGCGTGCAGGGCGGGTTCACCTCGACCTCGGTGCTGCTCGTCATCGCCATCGTCGGGACGACCGTGGCACCGTGGCAGCTCTTCTTCCAGCAGTCGAACATCGTCGACAAGCGGATCACCCCCCGCTGGATCAACTACGAGCGCGCCGACACCGTGATCGGATCGCTGATCACCGTCTTCGCCGCTTCACTGCTCATGGCCGTCACGGCCGCCGCCTTCGGCGGCACGACGTTCGCCGGGCATTTCACCAACGCCGGTGGCGTCGCGAGCGGCCTCGACAGCACCGTCGGGCACGCCGCCGGGGCGCTCTTCGCCATCGTCCTGCTCAACGCGTCGATCATCGGCGCGGCATCGGTCACGCTTGCGACCTCCTACGCCTTCGGGGACATCTTCGGCATGCGCCACTCGCTGCACCGCAGCTGGCGCGAGGCCAAGTTCTTCTACGGCGCGTTCGCCTCGATGGTGGTGGTCGCCGCCGGCATCGTGCTGATCCCCGGTGCGCCGCTCGGCCTCATCACAACGGCCGTCCAGGCGCTGGCCGGCGTGCTCCTGCCCAGCGCGACGGTCTTCCTCCTCCTGCTCTGCAACGACAAGGAGGTCCTCGGACCGTGGGTCAACCGGACGTGGCTCAACGTGCTGGCGACCGTCATCGTGACCGTGCTGCTCATGATGTCGCTCGTCCTCATGGCGACGACGCTCTTCAGCCAGGTCAACGTGCGGGTCCTCTCTGTCGTGCTCGGCGGGGTGCTCGTCGTCGGCTACCTGATCGGCGGCATCGCCCTCGTGCGGCAGCGGTCGCGCCGTGAGCCCGTACCGGCGGTCTCAAGAGAGCAGCGCGCCAACTGGCGCATGCCCTCGCTCGCCCTCCTCGAGCGACCGACCTGGTCGCGCGGCCGCCTCATCGGCATGTACCTCCTGCGCGGCTACCTGGTCGTCGCCGTGCTCCTGCTCCTCGTCAAGGCCATCGAGCTCGGGGTGCACCACAAGTGAACACCCGCGCCGATCGGTGCCCGCGCCGGCGGAAGCGACTGGCGATCAGCTCGGGAGCTTGAGGGCGGGGACCACTTCTGCGACGAACCGCCGGAGCGTCTCGTCGCTCGGGTAGTCGCGAAGCCAGAGGATGAGGCCGCCGCAGCCCGCGTCGACGAATGCCTGCGTCTTGTCGATGACCTGTTCGACCGTTCCGACGAAGTTCTCCGCGAGGTAGTCCTCCGTCGGCGTGCCGCCCCAGAGGTGGCCGCCGTCCTCGGTCTCGCACCAGGCGACCGCCTCCGCCTCGGTGTCGAAGATGCGGCAGTCCGGACCGTGGGTCCGCACGATCTCCTCGAACGGCCGGCCGATCTCGTCGCAGTACCGGGCGAGCAGCTCCGACTTGCGCACGAAGGACTCGAGCCCGACCTGCCAGTTGGTGAGGTCCGCCCGGCGGGCCGCGATGCGGAGGTTGACCCGCTCCCCACCGCCGCCGACGAGGAGCGGCGGGAGGTTCTGGACCGGTTTCGGATCGCAGAACGCGCCGCGCAGCTGCACGTGCGCGCCGTCGAGGGTCACGGTCTCCTCGGTCCAGAGGCGCTGCACCGCGTCGAGGGTCTCGTCGAGCACCGCGAGCCGGACCGGGTCCGGGAGGTACTCGTAGCCGTAGGCGCCGTACTCCTCGTGGTACCAGCCGGCGCCGAGCCCGAGGATCACGCGGCCGCCCGAGAAGACGTCGATGCACGCGGCTTCCTTCGCGAGGAGCCCGGCGTTCCGGTACGACGAGCAGGTGACGAGCTGGCCCAGTCCGACGCTCGAGGTGCGCTGCGAGAGCGCGGCGAGCATGGTGAACGCCTCGAAGACGTGGGACGGCTCGCGACGCGGCACGGTCTCGACATGGTCGTAGACCCAGAGGTGGTCGTAGCCGAGCGCCTCGGCGAGCTGTGCGAGCTCGACCGAACGCGCCCACGCGTCAGGGCCGCTCCACCCGGTGTACTCGAGCTTCCAGCCCTGGGGCACGAAGACCCCGAGCTGGAGTCGTCCCGACGGCCGCGCGCTCATTTGACGAACTCCCACCACTGCACCTCGCACATCATGGGGAGGAGGTACCGAACATAGAGCGAGTGGATCTTGACCACCTTCTGGTCGTCGACGTGCAGGTCGATGAGGTCGACCCGGTCGTCGTGCTCGCGATAGGCGGCGATGCGCTCCTGCAAGCCCTCCAGCTCGGCGAGCGACCCCACCGAAAAGCCGAAGTGGTCGAGCCGCGGGCAGCGCATCGGCACGTCCTCCGCTGCGAGGAAGATGAACTGGTCCCAGTGGACGCAGGACAGCACGAGACGCCGGCGATCCTCGGTCAGCATCTCGAGCTCGTCGAAGCCGAAGACGTCGTGCCAGAACCGGCAGAGGTCGGCCCGGTGCGCGGCATCGAGCGCGTCGGCCGGCAGGCTCATCGCGACGTGGTTGAAGCGGGGGATCCCGCTCGGGTAGAGGGTGTGGGCCATCAATTCCTCCGTGGTCCGTCGGCTGCGAGCCGGGGCACGACGAGCACCTTGCCGCCGAGCCGGCCGGACGCGAGGTCGGCGAGCGCCTCCGAGAGTCGGTCGAGCGGCACATCCTCGGCCTCGAGCAGCAGGTCGCTCGGGAAGTCGTCCGTGGCGAGCAGCTCGAGCGCCGCCTCGAAGCCGCCCTTGTCGTAGATGAACGAGCCGACCACCGAGAGCTCGTTCAGGAGGAATCGGTTGGGGTCGAAGGTCGGAGCCTCCATTCCGGCACCGACGAGGGCGAGCGTCCCGCCGCGCAGCAGCTGATTGAAGCCGGCCTCCATGGCCGGCTTCTTGCCCGAGCACTCGAGGACGACGTGGACTCCCCGCGACGCGAGCCGCTCGGGCTCCCACGGCGGGAAGACCTCGAGCTCGGCGGGGTCGAGGACCTCGCTCGCGCCGAGGTCCTTCGCGAGCTGCCTGCGCCGCTCCCCCGGCTCCACCGCGAGGATCGGGCCGATCCCACGCGCTGCGAGGGCCGCGATCGAGAGCGCGCCGATGGGCCCGGCGCCCATCACCATGACGCGATCCCCCTCGGCCACCCCGGAACGGTTGATCCCGTGGAGCGCGACGGCGAGCGGCTCGGCGAGTGCGGCGGTCCTGCTGCTCATCCCCTCCGGCATGCGGAGCAGTGCCGTCTCGCGGACCAGCACGTAGCCGGCGAAGGCGCCGTCCTCGCCGTCGACGATGGTGCTGTTGCGGTTCTCGCACTGCGAGGGCTTCCCCTCGAGGCAGCGCCGGCAGTGCCCGCACTTGGGCGACGGGCCGCCGAGCACCGGCTCGCCGACCGCCCAGCCGGAGACGCCCGGTCCGAGGGCGGCGATCGATCCGCTGAACTCGTGGCCGGCGATCAGACCAGGCTTGCCCGCCCACCCCTCGAGGAGCAGGTGGATGTCGGAGCCGCAGATGCCGCAGTGGTCGACCCGCACGAGCAGCTGACCCTGACCGGGCATCGGGACCGGTCGCTCCTCGACGGCGACCTCCCCCGGCCGCTGGTAGACGGCCACCGGCATCACTTCGGGCACTTCGCCCACGAGCCCACCTCCCCCACCGGATCCCCGTCCCCCGTCCAGAGACGCGCGGACCCGGTCACGTCGCCGCAGACTCTATGCCAGGGCGGTCCCGACGGCACCGCCGCGCCGGGTCGGCCACAGCGGCACTGCCGCCCGCTCTGCCGGCGCAGGCATACCGCCTCACGGGATCGTGCGCCGGGTTCTTCAATAGGGTTGCCGCATGACCCACACCGCAGCAGGCGACCGCTACGAGCGCATGGAGTACCGACGGTGCGGACGGAGCGGGCTCAAGCTCCCGCTCGTTTCGCTCGGGCTCTGGCAGAACTTCGGCGACGCACGCGATGCCCGGGAGGTCGGGGCGATGCTCACCCGTGCCTTCGACCGCGGCGTCACCCACTTCGACCTGGCCAACAACTACGGACCTCCCCCCGGAGCGGCGGAGACCAACTTCGGCAGTGCGTTCCGCGGACACCTCGCGCCGTACCGGGACGAGATCATCGTCTCGACGAAGGCGGGTTACGACATGTGGCCGGGGCCGTACGGCGAGGGAGGCTCGCGCAAGTACCTCCTCGCGAGCCTCGATGCGAGCCTCCGACGCCTGCAGCTCGAGTACGTCGACATCTTCTACTCGCACTGCTTCGACCCGTTCACACCGATGAAGGAGACGATGGGCGCTCTGGCGACCGCGGTCCGGCAGGGCAAAGCCCTGTACGCGGGCATCTCGTCGTACCCGCCGGAACAGACTGCGAAGGCCGCGGCCATCCTGGCCGAGCACGGCACGCCGCTGCTCATTCACCAGCCCCCCTACTCCATGCTCAACCGCTGGATCGAGCACGGCACCCTCGACGCGATCGCCGAGGCCGGCGCGGGCTGCATCGTCTACTCGCCGCTCTCGCAGGGGATCCTCACCGACCGCTACCTCGACGGGATACCGGCCGACTCACGTGCCAACACCTCCGACACCCTCGACCGCGGTGAGCTCAACGAGGCCACCCTCGCCAGGGTGCGCGCCCTCCACGAGCTCGCGCGGGGCCGCGGCCAGTCGCTCGCGCAGATGGCCCTCGCCTGGACGCTCCGCGATCCGCGGGTGACGTCGACGCTGGTCGGGGCGAGCAGCCTCGCCCAGCTCGACCAGAATCTCGCGACGCTCGACCGGCTCGACTTCGAACCCGGGGAGCTCGAGGCGATCGACAAGATCCTCGACTCGTAGCAGCCGTCGCGACCGTTCGCTCAGCCCTGGGTGGCGCCGAGCTGAGCCTCGATCTCCTGCAGGTCGAAGTAGTCCCGCCAGCGGGTGACCAGGCCGGCCTGGTCGACGTCGACGGCCGTGCACCCGTGGATGACGATGGGCGTGGTCCCACCCAGAGTGCCCCGTCCGATCCACTCGAACGAGCCGCCGGTCGCGTCGCCGTGGACCGAGGTGATCTCCTGTCGCCAGTCCGGGAACGACGCCTTGGTCATCTCCTCGATCGCCGCGAGGTCCTCGGTCGGCGCGTTCACCGGGTCGCTGAAGAGCGCCCCGGGTGCGAAGAACGACGGGAAGTCACCTTCCGGTCCGAGCGCGATCTCGAGACGGGCAGCCCAGTTTGACCAGTCCATCGGGCCACCGTAGCGCCGGCGGCACGCGTGCTCAGGCTGCCGCGCCCGTCGGGACGGCCGGTCCCACGCGGTTGGCCGTCGCGGTCCAGCGGACCGACGGATCGAAGAGCGAGCGGTCGGCACGCTCGCGGTGCGCGTGCGCGATGGCGAGCAGCGACGTCATGAGCGTCTCACCGAGGATGTGCGGTTCGAGACCGAGGTCGAGCAGGTGGGTGTGCGCGGCGCGGTAGTAGTGCTCGCCGGCCTCGACCCTCGGGTTGTCGACCAGCTCGATGCGCACCGGCCCCGGGTAGGTCTCACGGACAAGTCCGGCGAGCTCGATGACCGAGAACTGCTCGGTGAATTGGTTGAACACCCGGAACTCGCCGGGTGCAGCCGGGTGCTCGATCGCGAGCCGCAGGCACTCCACCGTGTCGCGGATGTCGAGCATGCCCCGGATCTGACGGCCGCTGCCGTAGACCGTGAGCGGGTGGTCGCACACGGCTTCGACCACCAGCCGGTTGAGGACCGTGCCGAAGACCGCGTCGTAGTCGAACCGGGTGACGAGGTCCGGGTCGCGACGCGTCTCCTCGGTCTCCTGCCCGTAGACGATCCCCTGGTTGAGATCGGTGGCCCGCAGGTTCCATGCCCGGCACGCGAACTCGATGTTGTGGCTGTCGTGGACCTTCGAGAGGTGGTAGAAGGAGCCGGGCCGCTTCGGGTAGAGCACACGGTCGGTCCTCCCCTTGTGGGTCACGTCGAGCCAGCCCTCCTCGATGTCGATGTTCGGTGTGCCGTACTCGCCCATACTGCCGAGCTTCACGAGGTGGATCTCCGGATCCGTCTCCGCGATCGCGTAGAGCAGGTTGAGGGTTCCGAGCACATTGTTCGACTGGGTGTAGACCGCGTGCGCCTGGTCGATCATCGAGTAGGGGGCCGAACGCTGCTCCGCGAAGTGCACGACCGCGTCCGGCCGCGCGTCGGCGATGAGATCGTGGGTGAAGCCGGCGTCGGTGAGGTCGCCGACGAGGAACGGGATGCGCCGTCCCGAGACGCGCTCCCACGCGGCGATGCGCCGTTGCGGCGACGCGATTGGGACGAGGCTCGTCACCCCCAGCTCGTCGTCGTAGCCGCGGCGGGCCAGGTTGTCGGAGATCACCACGTCGTGCCCGACCGCCGAGAGGTGCAGGGCGGTGGGCCATCCGAGATACCCGTCGCCTCCCAGGACCAAGATGCGCATGGCTCCTCCGTTGTCGTCGGTGCAGGACGGAGCGTCCCGCTTCCCGTTGTACCGAACACCATGGACCGTTCGGTAGAGGCTTGGGTCACGACCTGGGCGACCGAGGAGGCGTCGCCCGAGCGCGCGGCGCGGCGAACATCCGCCCTGGTCGCGGTGGCACGCCTCACAGCGTCGTTCCGCAGGACCGCCTCCCGTGGCAGTCGCCCCCGTCCGTCCCGCCCGCATCCTTGGCGCCCGCTGGCAGCGGGCTGTGCAGGGGTTGTCAGGACCTTCGTCCCTGGAGAACGCCGTCCGACCGGCGCACGCTTGGAGCAGCGGACGCCGTCTGCCAGACGGGCCATCGGGCCGGTCCGTCCGCTTGAGGAGGAGGCGTGCGACGCGCCGATCAGACGAGCGAACCGGGCGGGACGACCGGTGCCGTGCCGTGCGACACCTTGTGGCGGCCCCGGCGCATCGACGGGGACGACGAGCGCTTTGACCGCTACGAGCTCGCGCCGGCACGTGACGTCGTGCGGTGGGCGTGCCTACGGTTCGGCGCCGGCCTGTCGGTCGTGACCTCCTTCCAGCACTGCGTCCTCGTCGACCTCGCGACGCGTGTCGACCCGGGCGTCGAATTCGTCTTCCTCGACACGGGCGCCCACTTCCCCGAGACGCTCGCGTTCGTCGAGCAGGTCCGCGCCCGGTACGAGCTCAACCTTCGGATCGTCGGACCGGACCCGTGCACGGCGGCTCCGCCGTGTGGCTCCGCCGACTGCTGCGAGCGGCGGAAGGTGCTGCCCCTCGCCCGTGCGCTCGAGGGGAGGAGCGCGTGGATGACCGGCATCAAGCGCGTCGACACCGTGCAGCGGTCGAGGACGGCGACCGTCGGGTGGGACGCACGCCATGGCGCGGTCAAGGTCAATCCCCTCGCGCGCTGGAGCGAGGCCGACGTCGCCGCGTACGAAGCCGACCACGGACTGCCCGTCCATCCGCTGAAGGCCCGCGGCTACCGCTCGATCGGGTGCGCACCGACCACGCGGCCGGTGGGGCCGACCGAGGACGCGCGTGCAGGCCGATGGCCGGGATCGGAGAAGACCGAGTGCGGGATCCACTGCTGAACCGCGGCGCCCGGCTCCGCGCCCGGCGGGCGGGGATCGGCCGGCTCGTGCGGTACGGCGCGACCTCGGTGCTCGCGTTCGGCGTGAGCGAGATCACCCTCGTCGTGCTCTACGGTCGCGGGCTCCTCGGCGCCACCGCCGCCGCCCTCGCCGCGAACCTCGCCGGAACCGTGCCCTCCTACCTCCTCAGCCGCTACTGGATCTGGCGCGAGGCGCCGCGCCGCAGGGTGGGGCGGCAGATCGTCCTCTACTGGACGGTCTCCGCCGTCTCGATCGCGGCCTCCAGCATCGCCACCGGTCTGGTCGCCGCGGTCGTCCCACGCGCTGCGCCGTTCCACGTGGCCATCGTGGCCGCGGGTTTCCTCGTGATCAGCGTCGTCCTCTGGCTCGCCAAGTACGCGGTGTACGAGCGCGTCGTCTTCCCCACCCGGGGCGCACGCGAGGCGACGGCTGGGCCGGCGCCGGTCGCGGGCATCGGCTTCGCCCCGGCGGAGCGACCGGTGCCGCTCCCGCACTCCTAATCTGGTCGGCGGACCGGCAGAGGAGGAACGCATGATCACCGGGATCTCGATCGTCACGGTGTGGGTCCTCGACCAGGACTCGGCGAAGCGCTTCTACGTGGAGCAGCTCGGCTTCGAGCTCACCAACGACCTCGTGCTCGACGACGGGATGCGGTGGCTCACGGTCCGGCCGCCCGGGGGGAACGGCCAGGAGCTCCTACTGCTCGACCCGGCGCACTCGATGCTCGACGCGGAGACCGCCCAGCAGGTCCGGTCGCTCGTCGAACGGGGCGCCCTCAGCCCCGGCGTGATGGCGACGACCGACTGCCGGTCGGACCACGAGGCGCTCGCCGCTCGCGGCGTCTCGTTCCGCCAGGAGCCGGCAGAACGGCCGTACGGCGTCGAGGCGATCGTCGTCGACGACTCGGGCAACTGGTTCAGCTTCACCCAGCGCGCCGGCTGAGCCGCGCCCTGCCCGGCCGCGCCCGCGTCATCCACGCGCACCCGGTGCGCGGCGGAGCCCGTCGAGCAGCAGGTCGACCGTCTTCCCGGCCTCGACCCGGGCACGTTCGGGCTCCTCGGCCGTCGCCACGTACTGGGCGGCCGCGGTCACCCCTGCGAGGAGCATCCGGGTGAGGGGCTCGACCGGCGCGGGGTCGATCGAGCCGGCGTCGACGGCCTCCTCGACCGCCATGCGCACGAGGCCGAGCGCGTAGCGGTCGGTGATCTGGTCGACCTCGGCCGGCGCGAGCACCGCCGGACCGTCGATCGCACAGATGCGCTGGACGGCGGGATCGAGCACCGTGTCGAGGTAGGCGTGGCACCCGGCCCGGAGACGCTCGACCGGATCGTCGCCGGCGGCCATCGCCGCCTCCGCGGTCGCGGCCACGACCTCCTGCTCGACGGTCTCGTAGACCGCTCGGAACAGGCCGGCCTTGTCGCCGAAGTGATGCTGGAGCGCGCCGCGGGTGACCCCGGCTGCGGCCACGATCTCCTCGCGGGCCGAGCCGGCGTACCCTTTCGTCGCGAAGAGCACTCGGCCGGCGTCGACGAGGGCGCCCCGGGTGGCTTCCGACCGCTCCGCCTGCGTGCGCCGTGACGGCAACTGCCACTTGACCTTTCGTGCACTCTGCATGCAAGATACATGCCAAGTGCATGTTACAGGCCCATCCGAGGAGGAGCCATGACCCTGCCCCGTACCTTCGTCGTCCCGGGGATGCTCGCCGAGTACGAGTCGTTCGCGTCGCTCGTCGGCGGGCTCAGCGAGCGCGAGTGGGAGACGCCCAGCCGGTGTGCGGGCTGGCGCGTCGCCGACGTCGCCGGTCACGTCGCCGGCCAGCTCACCGACGTCGTGAGCCTCAACCTCGACGGGGTCGGCACCCCCGAGGTCACCGAGCGCCAGGTCGACCAGCGCCGCGGCCGGCCGCCTGCCGAGCTCGTCGAGGAGCTCCGCTCGGGCATCGAGGCCGCGACCGGCCTCGCCGCCGCGTTCGACGACGACGCGTGGGATGCACCGTTGCCGGCGGGGGCGGGTGGGACCCTCGGCTTCGGGATCGAGGCGCTCTGGTTCGACACCTGGCTGCACGCCGACGACATGGGTTCGGCGATCGGCAGGACCGGCACGACCGGTGAGGCGCTCCGGCCGTCCGTCTCGCACATCGCGCAGGTCCTCACCGACCAGGGGTGGGGGCCCGCCGACCTCGAGCTCGACGGGATCGAGGCGTTCGCGGTCGCCGGCGGAGGCGGCCGTCGCGTGACAGGCGACGCCTTCGCGTTCGTGCTCGCGTCGACCGGCCGCGGCGACCCGGCCGGGTTCGGGCTCGACGAGTCGGTCAACATCTACCGGTAGCAGCGGACGCCGGGCGGCGGCCGCGCGTTCCTGCGGGCTCAGGCCTCCATCGGCCCGGTCGCATACCGGTCGATGGTCGGGCCGGCCCAGCGTGCGACCTCGGCGCGGCTCGCCGAGGCCATCGGCTCGATCCGCATGACGTAGCGCGTCCAGGCGATGCCGAGGAGCTGCGACGAGATGAGCGAGCGGCGGCGCAACCGCACCGCGAGCTCGTCGTCGGGGAGGCCGTGCACGCCGATCCGCTCGGCGAGGAACTCGCGCACGCTGTCCGCCACCGCCGGCGAGCTCGTGATGGCCTGCGCGAGGCTCACGAACGAGGCCGGGCCGCCCGGCGCGCCGTCCTCCCACTGTGCGAGGAATCGCTCGATCAGCACCACGCCGTCGAACGGCCCGGCCGACACGTGCTCGTTGATCGCACGCGGGTCGACCGGAAGCGCCATGGCTTCGACGAAGAGCTCGGCCTTGCCGTCGAAGTAGTGGTGGACGAGGGCGGGGTCGACCCCCGCGCGGCGGGCGACGGCGCGGATGCTGGTCGACGCGTAGCCGTCCACCGCGAACGACTCCCGCGCGGCCTCGACGATCTGTGCGCGGGTGTCGCCGCCCCCGGGCCGGCGCCCACGGATCGCGATCACCGCCGGATCCTCGGCCGGTCGGGCCTTCCAACGCCCGGGTGGGGTGTGCTAGAACTCATCAGTGATGAATTCTACCTCCCCGGCAGGCCCGGCGGCGCCTTCCAACGGCGCCGGGCAGACAGATCGCGATCCCCACCCGCGCAATGACACCGGCGCCCTCGGACGGCTGGCGGCCTGGAGCCACGACCATCGGCGCCAGGTCGTCCTCGGGTGGATCGCGGCCATCGTGGTGGTCACCGCCCTCGCCCAGACGATGGGCAGCCGGTTCCAGGAGTCGTTCGGGTCCGGCAACTCACCTTCCCAGCAGGTGCAGAACCTCCTCGCGGCGCGCTTCCCGCGAACCGCCGGGACGAGCGCAGACGTGGTCGTCGCCACGACCGATCCGATCGGCACGCCGCAGAACCGCGCGACGACCGACGCGATGGTGGCGAAGCTGGCGACGTTGCCGCACGTCTCGGTCGTGCAGAGCCCGTTCGACCCGACCGGTCACCAGATCGCGCCGAGCCGGCGCATCGCCTTCGCGGTCGTGCAGTTCGACGAGGACGCGGCGACCGTTCCGAACGCCGCCGTCTCGGACGTGATCGACACCGCCAAGTCCTTCGCGCGCCCCGGCTACGAGGTCGCGCTCGGCGGCGGACCGATCGGCAAGGTCGTCACCGCATCGCCGGGGCCGAGCGAGGGCGCCGGGATCATGGCGGCGATGATCATCATGCTCATCTCGTTCGGCTCGGTCGTCGCGATGGGCCTGCCGATCCTCACGGCCCTCTTCGGGATCGCGATCGGGTTCGCGCTCGAGGACATCCTGAGCCATGTCCTCAACGTCCCGATCTTCGCCCCCGAGATGCTGGCGATGATCGGCCTCGGCGTCGGCATCGACTACGCGCTCTTCATCGTGACCCGGTACCGGCAGGGGCTCTTCGAAGGCCGCGAGCCGCGCGACGCCGTGGTCACCTCCCTCATGACGTCGGGTCGGGCCGTGCTCTTCGCCGGCACGACGGTCGTGATCTCGCTCGTGGGCCTCTTCGTCCTCCAGCTCCCTTTCCTCCAGGGCCTCGCGGTCGGCACCATCATCGCGGTCCTGCTGGTGATGGCCGGTTCGATGACGGTCCTGCCCGCCATGCTCGGCTTCGCCGGCCGTGCGATCGACCGGATGCACCTCCCGCGCCTCCTCCAGACGGGCGCCACGCCCGCACCCGACAGCTTCTGGTACCGGTGGAGCCGGATGATCCAACGACGACCGTGGATCGCGGGGATCGCGGCACTGGCGGTCCTGCTCACGCTCGCGATCCCGCTCTTCTCGATGCGCCTCGCGTTCACCGACGCGAGCAACGACCCGACGTCGCTGACCACCCGCCAGGCCTACGACCTCCTCGCCGAGGGATTCGGGCCCGGCTTCAACGGACCCCTCGTTGTCGCGGCCCCGGTCTCGTCCACCACCGACGTCGCGACGATGGACCGGGTCGGCACGGCGCTTCGCGAGACGCCCGGCGTCGCGTTCGCCACCCCGGTCGAGGTCAGCGCCGACCACAGCGCGGCGGTGATCATCGCCTATCCGACGACCGCGCCCCAGGCCGCGCAGACGGCGCAGCTGGTCGGCGACCTCCGCGACCACGTGATCCCTGCCGCGACCGCGGGCACGGGCCTGCACGTGCTGGTCGGCGGAGAGACCGCCGCGAGCGTCGATGCGTCGGCATACCTGGCGAGCCGCCTCTTCTGGGTCATCGGCGCGGTCATCGTGCTCGCGTTCCTGCTCCTGATGGCCGTCTTCCGCTCGGTGGTCATCCCGGTCAAGGCGGCGATCATGAACCTCTTGTCGGTCGGCGCCGCGTACGGCGTGATCGTCGCGGTCTTCCAGTGGGGCTGGGGGGGCTCGATCATCGGCATCGGCCACACGGGACCCATCGATCCGTGGATCCCCCTCATGATGTTCACGATCCTCTTCGGCCTCTCGATGGACTACGAGGTCTTCCTCCTCAGCCGGATCCGAGAGGAGTGGCGGCGGACCGGGGACAACTCGCTGTCGGTGGCCGACGGGCTCGCGAAGACCGCCCGGGTGATCAGCGCGGCGGCCGCGATCATGATCTGCGTCTTCGGCTCCTTCGTGATCGGCGATCCGCTCCGGGTGCTCAAGGTGTTCGGTCTCGGGCTCGCCGCGTCGATCCTCATCGACGCCACGCTCGTCCGGCTCGTGCTCGTGCCCTCGGTGATGGAGCTGCTCGGCAACGCGAACTGGTACCTGCCGCGCTGGCTCGACCGCATCGTCCCGACGCTCGGCGTCGAGGTCGACGTCGAGCCCCCGGCCACGTCCCCGGACGACGGGGCACCCGGCGCGGGCGAGCCGGCGTCGTCGCTCGCCGAGAGCGGGTCCGGGCGCCCCGGGTAGGCGCGTCGCAACCGGAGTCAGGCACCCGCGACCGGGCCCGCCGTACGCGACCGCCTCCGCCAAGGCAACAGCCCACCGGGTAGCGTTCGTCCGTGCGCGCACCCCGGATCGTGATCGTCGGCGGCGGGAGCACCCACTGGACGCCCCGGCTGCTCGTCGACTTCGCGAACACCGAGGCCCTGCACGCCGCGGACGTGGCCCTCATGGACGTCGACGGAGGGTCGCTCCCCCTGATGGAAGAGGTTGCCGCCCACATCGCAAAGGTGCGCGGGATCGATCTCGCGGTGCGGGCCACGACCGACCTCGGTGACGCGCTCGAAGGTGCGGAGTTCGTGATCATCGCCCTGACGGTCGGCGGTTTCGCGAGCATGCGCCACGACCTCGAGATCCCCGCGCGCTACGGCATCCGCCAGCCCGTCGGTGACAGCGTCGGGCCCGGAGGGATCAGCCGGGCGCTGCGCAGCGCCCCGGTCGTCTGCGAGGTGGCGGCGGCGATGGAGCGGCACTGCCCCGACGCGCTGCTCGTCAACGTGAGCAACCCGCTCACCGCCCTCTGCCGCGCGGCCGTGCGCGAGTCGGGCGTGTCCGTGGTCGGGCTCTGCAACGAGCTGGTCGGGCTCAAGTTCTCGCTCAGCCTGCTCTTCGACGCGCCGATGCACTCCATCGATCCGGTCTCGGCGGGCGTGAACCACTTCCCGCTGGTGACCGATCTCCGCGTCGACGGTGCGGATGGCTTCGCCATGCTCCGCGACATCCTCGACGCTCCCGGCGCGTGGACCGACGAGCCGATCTGGATGGCGCCGGTCCAGGGGATGCACTGGCAGAAGGTCTCCGAGGGCGACACCTGGACGAAGGCCGACGTGCTCGCCAACCACCGGGTCAAGCTCGAGCTGTTCCGGCGGTTCGGCGTCCTGCCCGGCGCCTCGGACACCCACATCGTCGAGTTCCTCCCCGGATTCGTCACGCCGCACTCCGACTTCGGCCGCGACTGGGGCGTCCACCACTACGGCCTCAGCGGGCACCGGGCCGACAAGGTCGCCGACGACCGCGAGGTGGCCGATCTGCTCGCGGCGGACGAGATCCCTCCGTGGCCGTCCGGCGAGCTGGTGGCCGAGCTGGTGGCCGGCGTGGCAACTGGGGCGGAGCACCACCTTCCGATGAACCTCCCCAACCGCGGTCAGGTCGAGAACCTCCCCGAAGGTGCGGTCGTCGAGTGCATCGGCGTGACCGGCGAGGGCGGCGTCCGTCCGCGCGACACCGCGCGTGTCGACTCGGTGCTCGGGGAGGTGCTCCGCCAGATCTCCGCCTCGCAGGAGCTCACCGTCGACGCCGCGCTGTCCGGCGATCGCACGCGCGTCCTCGAGGCGATGCTCACCGACCAGGTGGCCCGCCACCTCCCCTTCGAGCAGCTGGTCGCGATGACCGACGAGCTGCTCGCCGCCACCGCCGCCTGGCTCCCGCAGTTCGTGACGAGCTGAGGCCCGCCGCGCCGTTCAGTGGTCGGAGCGCTTGGCCTTCGGGACTCGGGCCACCGCACCGATCGCCGGCGCGAGCGTCAGCCAGAGCCCGATGGTGACCACCATCGAGGTCACGTAGCCGAACGGGCGGATCCCCACGTCCGACCAGACGATCCCCGCGAAGAGCATGAGCACCCACGAGCTCACGAAGAACATCGGTCCTGCTGCCACCACCTTGACGAAGTCGCTCACCGCATCCACCTCCTCCCCGCCATGGTAGGGAGGCACGCAGGTCGGGTCAGGGGTGCTGGCGCCATTCGCGCTCGAAGGGGAGCCGCCACGAGCGTGGGCTGATCAGCTCCCTGATCGACGACGGCCCCCACGAACCGACCCGGTAGAGCTCGACCTCGGGCGGGTCGTTGAGGAGGGGTTGGGAGACTTCCCAGAGCCGTTCGATCCCCTCCGCGTTGGTGAAGAGCGTCTGGTCACCGATCATCGCGTCGTAGATCAACCGCTCGTAGGCCTCGAGCACGCTCCCTGCGCTGTCGGTCTCGTGCAGCGCGAACTGGAGGCTCAGCTTGTCCAGCTTCATCCCCGGGCCGGGGCGCTTGCCGTAGAAGGACAACGAGAGCTTCGAGCTGTCCGCGAGGTCGAAGGTCAGATGGTCGGGGCCCTGGCTCCCCACGCCCGAACCCGACGGGAACATCGACTTGGGCGGTGCGCGGAACGCGATCGAGACGATGCGCGCCCCCTCGGCCATCTCCTTGCCGGTCCGGAGGTAGAAGGGCACCCCTGCCCAGCGCCAGTTGTCGATCTCGCACTGGAGGGCGACGAACGTCTCCGTCTCGGAGTCCGGGGAGACGCCGTCGGTCGTCCGGTACCCCTCGTACTGCCCGCGGATCACCCGCGAGGTGTCGATCGGGCGGAGCGACCGGAACACCTTGTTCTTCTCCTCGTTGATCGCACGCGGCTCGAGCGCGGTCGGCGGCTCCATCGCCACGAACGCGAGGATCTGGAAGAGGTGGGTCACGACCATGTCGCGGAAGGCGCCGGTCTGCTCGTAGAACGCGGCGCGCGACCCCACGGCGAGGGACTCGGGCACGTCGATCTGGATGTGGTCGATGTGCTCGCGGTTCCAGATCGGTTCGAAGAGCCCGTTGGCGAACCGGAAGGCCAGGATGTTCTGCGCGGCCTCCTTGCCGAGGAAGTGGTCGATGCGGAAGACCTGGTCGTCGTCGAAGTGCTCCTGGACGACGGTGTTGAGCAGCCGCGCGGACAGGAGGTCGGTGCCGAAGGGCTTCTCCATGATGATGCGCGACCGCTCGGTGAGGCGCGCCTCGCCGAGAGTTCGCACGACGTTGCCGGCAGCGTGGGGCGGGATGCTCAGGTAGTGGAGCCTGCTCGGCTCGGCCGAGAGGGTCGACTCCGAGTGCTCGACCACCGTCGCGAGTGCGGAGGGCCCGTGCGACTCGGGGACGTATCGCAGGTGGCGGCGGAACTCCTGCCACTCGTGTTCGAGCACGTCGCCACGGGCGTGCTCCTCGCACGCACTGCGGGCGATGCCGTGGAACTCGTCCTCGCCCAGTTCCTCGAGCGACGTGGCCACGATCCGGCACTCGGGGAGCAGGCCCGCCCTCGAGAGGTGGAAGAGCCCGGGAAGCAGCTTGCGCCTCGTGAGGTCGCCCGTCGCTCCGAAGAGGACGATCACGTGCGGGGGGACCGGATGGTGGTCGTCCGGGGCGTGGACCACCACGGTCTTCGTACTCGGCACCGGGCGGGGGCGCCCCGTCGGCTCCCCGCCCCGGGCGGCCACCGCCGCCACGGCTTCGGCCCCCTCGACCGACGGGGGGAGCGACCGGGCCCCGACCACGCCGGCGTCCTCGGACGGTGCCACGAGGTCTCTGTCGGTCGATGCCATCGGTCCGTCCTCGACTCGCCCCGGGCGGCCCAGTGGGGGCTCCGAGAAGGAAAGCGTATTGCACGCCTTCCGCGACCGGTTGGACCCCGGTTCCCAGGGTCGGCCGCGGGGCGCGGTGCGATCGCGCGGCACGGGGGCCCGGACCGCGCGCCGCAGGGACTCGCCGGCCGTGTCGGCGCGCGGTCAGAATGGCACCGGTCCGCCGACGTCGCTCGCCGACGGCGGACCGGTGCCGGGACGAAAGGCGGTCGGAGACTGATGGGCTCGCGACGTGCGACCGACGACGAGGTCGAGGTGTGGCGCACCGAGGGGTGGGTGCTCCTCGACGGCCTCGTCGGCACGGACGAGATCGACGCCGTGCTCGACGACCTCCACCTCCTCTACCCGACCGACGAGGAGTACCACGCGGACCCCGACGGCGAGACCGAGCGGCGCCGCGGCCACCCGCGCGAGCCCACCGAGGAGCTCACCTGGCCCGAGACGGGTCCGGGCTTCCGATCGGAGCAGCAGCGGTGGTCCGATCCCTTCCCGTTCCCGGGCAGCGGTGCGCTCAACCGGCTCTGCGTCCACCCGTCCGTGGTCGACTTCGCCGAGCGGGCCCTCGACACGACCGACCTCCGGCTCTACCAGGTCCACGCCACGGCCAAGTACGAGGGTCTCGTCGAGTACGAGCAGCCGATGCACACCGACCGCAACCACTCATGGCTGCCGCCGGTGGCCGAGGCGCCCTGGTGGAACCTCGAGGGATTCCTCTACCTGACCGACGTCACCGAGGCGGACAACCCGACGGCCGTGGTCCCGACCAGCGTGACGAAGGACCTCCCGCAGCACAACTTCGTCCTCATGCCCGAGGTCGCCCCCGAGGTCTACCGCTCGGAGCGTTCCGCGGTCGGCCCGCGCGGTTCGTACCTCGCCTACCGGTCGGACGTGTTCCACCGCGGGACCGCGTTCCGGTCCCCCGGCACCGCACGCGTGCTGCTCGCCCTCGCCTTCCGCCACGCCGCGCACGAGTGGATCGGGTACGACCAGGCGCAGTCGCGCTCGACTGGGCCCGAGTGGACCCGCTTCGCCGAACGGTGCACGCCCCGCGAGCTCGAGCTGTTCGGGTTCCCGCCGCCGGGCCACCCGATCTGGACCGAAGCGGTGCTCCGGCAGACCCGGATCCGCTACCCGCTGCTCGACCTCACGCCGTGGCGGGAGGCGCTCACGGGCTGAGCCTGGCGCCCAGAAGTAGACAACGTTTCGGGCCCTCGCTACGGTCCGGTGGCCGCGAGACCGAGGAGCTGCCGATGTCGGACTACGACGCCATCGTGATCGGAGCCGGCCACAACGGCCTGACCGCCGCCGCAGTGATGGCCCGTGGCGGGCTCCGGGTCCTCTGCCTCGAGAAGAACCACTTCATCGGCGGGATGTCCTCGACCACCGAGCTCGCCCGCGGGTACAAGTTCGAGCTCGCCGGCTCGATCCAGTTCCCGATCCCCAACGAGATCTTCGAGGACCTGCGCTTCGGCGAGTGCCCGATCTACGAGCCGGAGTTCCAGTCCGCGAGCCTCGGCGCCTCCGGGCAGCCACCCCTGCTGCTCTACAGCGATCCCGAGCGCCTGGTCGAGCACCTCAACGACCGTCTGGGCGTCGAGGCGGTGCTCGGGATGGCCGAGATCGCGGCCTGGGCGGAGGCGCCCGCCCGAGCGATCGGCCGCTTCGACGTCCGGCGTCCCCCGAGGTCGTTCGACGAGATGTTCGAGGTCGCGGCCAACGAGCAGGAGCGGGAGGCGATCCGCACCGCGCTGTTCGGCAGCGTGATGGACGTCGTCGACCGGCACCTGCCCGACCGCGAGAAGCACGCGCAGGTCCGCAGCATGCTCGCGTTTCTCTCCGTCAATTCGACGTACCGCGGTCCCTACTCGCCGGGCAGCGCCCTCTGCCTTGCGTTCGCCCTCGCGTCACCCGGTGAGGCGACCATGTCCAAGGTGCGCGGTGGGATCGGGACGATGTCCGAGCACCTCCTCGGGCTCTTCGAGCAGCACGGCGGCGAGCTCCGCCGGCACACCAAGGCCGCGAAGATCGTGGCGTCCGGCGGGCGCGTGCAGGGCGTCGAGCTCGGCGACGGGACGGTGGCGACGGCACCGGTCGTCGTCTCCAACCTCGACCCGACGGCGACCTTCACCCAGCTCGTCGACCGCGAGGCCCTTCCCGACGCGTTCGTGCAACGGGTCGAGGCCATCGATCACCGGGCGGCCTACTTTCAGGTGCACTTCGCGCTCGACGGCCTGCCCGAGTACACCGGCGAGGCCTCGGTGCTCAACGAAGGGGACTTCCGGCGCAACGTGACCTTCTTCGGCACCGCCGAGCAGATGCAGCTCGACTTCGAGCGATGCGTGCGCGGGCTGGTCCCCGAGTCACCGTCGTTCAACCTCGCGATCCCGACGATGGAGAACCCCGCGATGGCGCCGGAGGGGAAGCATGCCGCCAGCTCGTTCGCCTTCTACTACCCGATCGCCCGGTCGCAGGAGGAGCAGCCGAAGCTCCGCGACGAGATGGCTGCGCGCATCGTCGAGAAGATCGCGGCGAAGGCGCCGAACTTCCCCGACCTCATCGACCGACAGTTCAACTACCCCGCGTACACCTACGAGCTGATGTTCGGGTGCACCGGTGGGGATTTCTGCCACGGACTCCTCCAGCCGGAGTGCATGGGACCGTTCCGCCCCGGACCGCGGGGCTGGGCCGACTCGCCTGTTCCGATCGAGGGCCTCTACCTCTGCGGCGTGGGCTGCCACGGCGGACCCGGGGTCACCTTCATCCCGGGCTACAACTGCGGCACCGCGGTCCTCGAGGACTCCTCCGCACGGTTGTAGCGGAGCTGGCGCTCGACGAACGCGAGGTACCAGGCCATCGCGAAGGCGAGGCTGGTGAAGAAGCTCATGACGTAGAAGATCCACGGCGATCGCATCCCCCGCCGTCGGCCGTCGACGATCGTCCAGAGCGGCAGGAGCACGAGGTTGACCATCGTGTAGTCCTGCGCAGCCGAGTCCGACGCCCAGTTGGAGAAGAGCGCCTTGGTGTAGCTCCAGTAGGTCGCGTGACCTCCGGTCGCATGGACGTAGCGCACGTTGCAGTACCAGCCGATCAGCAGGGAGGCGAGCCCGAGCACGTAGTAGACCACCTCGAGCGCGGAGGTGCGCCCGGCCGCGCCGTCCTGGAAGAGCCGCCGGTTGGCGACGAAGGCGTAGACGGTGGTCGCGACGCCGAGCGCCCCGAAGATCAGCAGTGATGTCGTCACGGTCCTCCCCCACTCCCTTCGAGCGCAACCGGTCCGGGCCGGGCCGACGCTCGCTTGCCGTCGCGGATCGTAGGCTGCGCGCCGGAGGGGAGCGCGGGTGCACCGATCGGCGACCGATGACGGCCATGCTGGTGGCCGTGGACGAGATCTCCGCCCTCTTCGACGCCCTCGCCGTCCAGCTCGACGTGTGCGGGCAGATCGACACCGCCGACCTCGACCGGCCGACGCCGTGTCCCGGCTGGACCGTGCGCGACGTGCTCGGGCACTCCATCGGGGTGACCGCCAAGTTCGCCGCCTTCGCTGCCGGCGAGACCGACGCGCCGAGGACGCCGGACGGCGATCTCATCGGCCCCGACCACCGCGCGGCGGTGCTGCTCGTCGTCCTCGACGCGGGTCGGGCGTGGGCGCAGACCGACCGGAGCCGCACGTGCCGACTCCCCTTCGGAGTGCTCACCGCGTCCCAGGCTGCGGGCATCAACCTCGTCGACGTGCTCGCACACACCTGGGACGTCGCGACCGCGGCCGGCGTCGCCTTCGACTGCCGCGACGAGCTGTGGGACACGGCCACGGCCGCAGCGGCGGTCGTGCTCGAGCCGGTCCGCGACCCCGCGCAGTTCGGGCAGGCACGTCCGGTCCGGCCCGATGCGCCGTCCCGCGATCGCTTCCTCGCCGCGCTCGGACGGGAACCGCTCACCGTCGGCTGACCTGCCGGGCGGGCCCGGAACGGTCCTAGCCGTAGTGGCGCGCGGCGGGCCACGCCGCGGCCCACGAGACCCGCTGGCCCCGGCAGATCCAGATCGGATCGCCGCGCTCCTCCGACCAGACCCCGCCCGGTGTCGCGACCGTCCCCGCAGGTGTCACCGTCCTGAAGATCGTCCGGAGGTACGACGACGAGAGGTTGACCGCGATCGTGGTCGCGCCGTCGCTGCGCTCCGACCGGTCCCCACCACCAGTACGAGTTGTGCCCGCTGATCGCGTCCGGCAGTCCGACCGCGGTGCCGAACCGGTCGACGGCGCCGGCGGCGCCGTAGTCGCCCGTGAAGACGACGAGGTGCGCGCGCTCGCTCGGCGACAACGTGGCCGCCACCGCGGCGAGCTGACGGACGAATGCAGGCCAGCCGACCGTCGCGCTCGAGGTCCTTGTTGATGTTCCCCTCCCACGGACCCGTCGCCAGGTCGTGCTCGGGCAGGACCGGGAGCGCCAACGGGACGGCCATGACCGCGCCGACGACCATGAGCGTGATCCACCCGCGCAGCCCTCGAGGCGGCACCTTCCGGTCGAGGCGCCGCTCGGCCCAGACCCCACCGGCCGCGAAGAGCACGAAGTAGGCGCCGGCAAGGTAGTACGACTTCGCCCCCGTGACGGTGAACCACCCGAGGAGGACGAGGAAGGCGATCCCGAACGGCCGCCCGGCGGGCGTCCGGAGCAGGCCGCGGAGTCCGGCGATCCAGAAGACGACGAGGACCGGCCCCACGACGACGAGCTGGGATGGGATGAAACCGAAGGACGCGCCGAGCCCGCCGTTCTCCGCGTGCAGCGTCCGCAGCATCGCGAGCGCGGCCCAATCGTGTCGTGCGTTCCAGAGGATGTTCGGCATCCAGAACGCGACCGCGATGGCGGCTCCACCCCACAGCCACGGGCTGGCGAAGAGCCGGCGCCGGCCCGCGAGCAGCAGTCCGACGACGAGCGCGACGAGGAAGAAGGCGACGTTGAGCTTGGTGAGCAGTGCGACACCGGCGACCGCGCCGATCGCCAGCCACCAGCGACCGTCGCCCGTGCGGAGCACGACCAGCACGAGGAGCGAGAGCACCGCCCACAGCGAGAGGTCGAAGGACGTTGTCGAGAGCAGGTGGCACGCGGCCAGCACCTGTGGCGAGGTGGCACCGGCGAGCGCGGCGAGCGTCTGGGCCTTGCGCGCACCCCCGAGCTCTCTCGCCATCGCGCCGCTGCAGACGACCGCCCCGCCACCGGCCAGCGCCGGCAGGATCCGGAGCGCCACGACCGACGACCCGAAGAGGTGGGACTCGAACCACGCCACCGCGGGGACGACCGGCGGCTGGTCGACGTAGCCCCACGCCAGGTGGCGCGGCGCAGGCGAGGAAGTAGAGCTCGTCACGGTGGAAGCCGTAGCGGGCGGCGACCGCGAGCTCGACGATGACGAACGCGGTCGCCACCGTGACGACCGGTCGGACCGCGAAGTCGGGGAGCGCTCCTCGGGCGGCGGACGCGTCGTCGGCGGCGGCATGTGGTGAGGCACGGACCTCGTCGAGCTGCTGCGGCACGGTCGACCCCCGTCGGTCGAGTGGGCGCGGTCACCGCCCCACCGGCGGCACGACATCCAGCGTGCTCCTCCATCCTGACACGAGCGCCGCGGCCGGCCGCGCCCGACTGTGCGCTCAGGAGGGGGGTGCCCCGCGGGCGAGCCGGGCGAATCCCGCCGCCGCGAAGCCGAGGAGCACCGACGCGGCAGCGAGGGCCAAGAGCGCCGGTCGTGCACCGCCGAAGAGGGCCGCGACCGCAGCGAGCTCGACGAGGAGCCGTCCGGCTCGGCGGTGGTACGGGGAGTCGACCAGGCGGTGGACCGCGAGCAGCAACAGGCCGGTCGTGCCCACGATCGCTGCCGGGGTGTACCGGCCGGTGCCCAGGTGCCCGAGCAGGATCGGCAGAGCGACGGCGACCGCGAGCTGCACCACGGTGGCGGTCGTCAGCTGCACCTCGATGCGGCGCGCTGCTCCTCCCCGGGGCCACGGGGCGCGACGCCGCAGGAGGATCGCGGCCGTTCCGCCAGCGACGAGCGCGGATCCGGCGACCACGACCGCTGCGCTCGACGGCACCAGCGCATGGAGGCCCCGCTCGAGCCAGAGCGCCCCGAAGACGGCCTGAAGTACGCCGCCGACCAGCAGCGTCCGACGTTGCCACGCCGTGCGCGCGACCGTGCGTGCGTCGACGCCGTCGACCGCCGCGGTGATCGCCGCGGGCATCTCAGCGCGTCCCGGCCGTCGACCGGCCGCGGCTCCGACCACCCGACATCGCACCTCCCGGCGCCCAGCCGTACGAGCGGAGCGTCCCCTCGAGCACTTCGGCCCAGGGGGTGGGCTCGATCTCGAAGGTCCGTCGCGCCGCGGTGGAGTCCATCACGAAGTCGTCGCGGAACTGGTACTCGGTCTCACGCAGCTCCTTGAGCACGGACGATCCGATTCCCAGCGCGTAGAGCACGGCGTGCGGGATCGCGTGGGTGCGCACCGGCGCGACCGCTGCAGCACGCGCGAACTCGACCGCGAGCTCCCGCTGCGTCCGCGGGGCATGGGACGGCGTGTGCCACGCACGGCCCCACGCGCAGGGCTCGCCTGCCACCGCGACCGCAAGGCGCGCGACGTCCTCGGTGTAGCTCCAGGTGTGCAGGCGATCGACCGACCCGATCGTCGTGACGCCCTTCCCGGTGAGAACCCGCGGCACGAGCCGGTCGCCCCCCATGCTCTGGGCGCCGGGACCGACGTAGTCGGAGGCACGGACCTCGACCGCGCGCACCCGTCCCGCCTCGTGCGCGGCGAGCGCGTCGAGCCACATGCGGACTCGGACGCGACCCTTGGTGCCGGCCGCCGCCAGCGGGGTCTCCTCGGTCATCGGGTGTACGGGGTCGTAGGCGTCGGAGCCGAGGGAGAGCCGTGCCGGACCGTACCCGTAGAGGTTGGCCACGGTCACGAGCACCGCACCGGTGCGCTCTGCCGCGCCGAGCAGGGATGCGGCGATGGGTGGCCACTCGGTCGGCCACCGGTCGTACGGCGGGTTCACGCAGTTGTAGAGGGCCGTCGCTCCGCCGGCAATGGCGGCGAGCGCCGCCTTGTCGGCCGCATCGGCCGCGACCCGTTGCGTCCCGTCCGGACCCGACCCCGAGCGGGTGACCGCGACCACGTCGTCGCCACGAGCGACCAGTTGCCTCGCGACTGCGCTCCCGATCGGTCCCGCACCGACGACGACATGCCGGCTGCTCCTCTGCGTGCTTCCCATGGCTGACCTCCATCTATCGCTGCTCTTTGTTGTGAGCGGTGCTCTTGGTTCCCATCCTTGCACGATCGGTCGTCCGATGCAAGAGCATTGCTCTTGTTTCTTGCCACCGCTCTCGATCCGTGGCATGATCGGGCGGTGACCGGCACGCCGACGCAGCTCGAGGCCACGGCAGCCAGCGCCGTCGCAGCAGGCGCCACGACGGACGCGTCCCCCACCTCGGTTCCTCGCACGGCACGGGAGCGGGCGCGCGCCGAGATCACCCGCGAGATCCTCGACGCCGCCCGCCGGCAGCTTGCCACCGAAGGAGCCGCCGCCCTCAGCCTCCGGGCGGTCGCGCGTGGAGCTCGGGATGGCGTCGTCGGCGGTCTACCGGTACGTGGCGAGCCGCGACGACCTGCTCACCCGGCTCATCGTCGACGCCTACGACTCGATCGGCGCCGCAGCCGAAGCCGCAGAGGACCCCGTCGACCGCGCGGATCTGTTCGGCCGCTTCGCTGCGGCCTGCGTCGCGGTGCGGACGTGGGCCCACGCCAATCCCAACGAGTACGCGCTCATCTACGGCTCACCGGTCCCCGGCTACGCGGCCCCGGTCGACACCGTCGCGCCGGCGAGCCGGGTCACCCGCGTGCTCGCGCAGATACTCGTCGACGCCGTCGAGGCCGGAGCGCTCGCCCCGTCGCCGACGGCGCGACCGGCGGAGGCCGCGGTCGTCACGGGCCTCGGGCCGGTGCGGCCCCAGCTCCCTGCCGGGCTGCCCGACGAGGTCGTCCAGCGCGGCCTGCTCACCTGGCTCGGCCTGTTCGGCTACGTCTCCTTCGAGCTGTTCGGCCAGTTCCACAACGTGATCGCCGAGGAGCCGGGCGCGCGCGACGCCTTCTTCGCCGCGTGCGTGCAGGAGTGGGCGGCGCAGCTCGGACTCGCGCCGAGCTGAGGGGACCTCAGGCGTCGAGGCGGAGGAGGAACGCGGCGTTGCCGCCGAAGAACCCCGCGGTCTCCGGACCCGGCTCGAGGCCGGTCGACCGGTAGTCGTCGAGGGCGCGCTCGGTCCCCTCGGTGTGCGGATAGTCGCTGCAGGCCATGAAGAGGTCGCCCGCCATGGCCATGAGCCGCTTCGGCAGCTCGTAGGAGAACGCGGCGACCCGGACCTGACGGCGGAAGTACTCGCTCGGCATCATCGAGAGCCCGGTCGACTCCCCGTTGAACCGCGCCGTGTGCCGGTAGCCGCCGTCCATCATCTGGAGGTGGAGCGGCACCCAGGGCGCCGAGAGCTCCATCACGCCGAGCCGCAGATCCGGATGGCGTTCGAGCACGCCGTTGAGGATGAGGTCGGCGAGCGCGAGCCCCACCGCGGTCCAGAGAAAGACGGTGCTGAGCGGCGAGATTCCACCTTCGAGGTCCTCGCCGTACCACGCCTCGTCGAAGGGGCGCGGCTGGTTCGCGACGTGGAACACGGGCGTGATGCCGTGGTCGACGAACGCGGCCCACGCCCGCTCCAGCCCGGGGTCCGACAGCGGCCGGCCGTCGACCAGCGCGGGTGGGAGCATCGCGAGGCGGATCCCGCCCGCGGCGAGCGCGGCGAGCTGCATCTCGAGCCACTCGAGGTCGCGCAGGCAGAGATGCCCCACCGGATAGAGCCGGCCCTCGCCGCGCGCCGCGATCTCGACGATCCAGCGGTTCCATGCGGTCATGTTGGCGAGGGTGGCCCGCAGGTTCCCGTCGAGCGGGCGCTCCCACGAGATGCCGTAGTTGGGGAACATGATCGACGCCCCGAAGCCCGCGTGGTCGAGCTGCTCGAGCCGGGCCCGCGGGTCGGCGTAGGGCTCGTTGAACGCGTCGAGGTCGAAGTCGGTGGGCCGGCCCTCGACGAGTCCCTGGCGGAAGTGGCCGATCCCGTCGACGTCGCCGGGCCGGTGCGGGCCGCCGAGGCTGAGCCGGCGTTCGCCGGCCATGAGCCACGTGTACCCGAGCTCGTCCTTCGCCATCCGGAGCGCGACGTCGCGATCAGCGGGGTCGGCGTACTCGCGCCACATGCCGGCCGGCTCGAAGAGGTGCGTGTCGGAGTCGATGAGCACGGACACGGGTCCCTCCTTCCCGCTCGACTCGGAACCGAACCCGGATGACGCGAGCAGCCTACTTCGGGTGCCGCTCGGCGGCCCCGGCCGCCGCCACGATCACTCCGGGCCTCGGCGCGACCCGCCTCAGCCCCACGCCGGTGCCGCCCCGAGCCCACCGACCGTGGTGCGCCCGTACAGCCAGGCGAGCTCGGCCGACGGCGCGCCGAAGTCGAACTGCCGCGCCTCGTCCGGAAGCTGTGCCCAGAGCCGCTCGCGCGTGCGCGGCAGCCACTCGACAACGAACGCCTCCGGCCAGTCGAGCGGGGTGAACCCGAGATCGAGGTCGACGAGGTGGACCTCGACTTCCTGCCAGCGTCGCGATGGCAGCTCGAACAGGTGGCGCACCTGCCCCGTCGCGTCGCGTGATCGTCCCGACCACGCGACGACGTCCAGGTTCCGCCAGGCACGGTCCGCCGCGGCGCAGGTCGCGGCGCACGTCCTCGACGACGTCGCGTGCGGGTCGGTCCGCGCCGGCCTCGAGGTCGGCGGCGCGCCCGTCGGCTCCACCCTCGTACTGGTCGACCATCTCGCCGTCGGATGCGGCTGCCGCCCGGCGCACATGGCTGTCGGCGTTGCGTGCCAGGTGGGTGAGCACGTGACCGACCGTCCATCCCGGAAGGAGACTCGACCGCCGCACCGACTCGTCGTCGAGGGTGGCGATCGTGTGGAGGAGCCGCGCATGGGCCTCCTCCACACGGTCGAGGTCGAGCGAAGGGATCAGCACACCGGCAACCTACCGGGAGCGCTGCGACGTCTGCCGGTCCGCCGCCCACGCTCGGCGCAGGACCCGCCGCCTCGCGGGCTAGCGTGCCTCGGGACGACATCCGGCATCGGGAGGAGGGGACATGGCGCTCGACGTGGTCGGTGCCGGACTCGGGAGGACCGGGACGGCGTCGCTGAAGCTCGCCCTCGAGGAGCTGCTCGGCGGCCCCTGCTACCACATGTTCGAAGTGCGCGAGCGCCCGGACGATCCCGACATCTGGGCGGCCGCCTATGCCGGATCCCTCCCCGACTGGGACAGCTTCTTCGCCGGCTACCGCGCGACCGTCGACTGGCCGTCGGCGCCGTTCTGGCGCGAGCAGAGCGAGGCGTTCCCCGACGCGGTGATCCTCCTATCGGTCCGCGACGCGGACGACTGGTGGCGCAGCGTCTCCAACACGATCTTCATCGCGCTCGAGACCTACTTCGCTCCCGACGTGCCCGACGACGGCTGGACCGCCATGGGCCGCGGGATGATGGAGCGCTTCTGCGGGGACTGGCGCGACGAGGGAGCCGCCAAGGCTGCCTTCCTCGCCCACAACGACGAGGTGCGCCGCACCGCTCCGGCCGATCGCCTGCTCGAGTGGTCCCCGGGCGACGGCTGGGGACCGATCTGCGCCGCACTCGGGGTCGAAGTGCCTGGAACACCGTTCCCGAAGGTCAACACCACGCAGGACGCGCGCAAGGAGCTCGGGCTCGACCCCGCCGAGTAGGCGACTCGGCGGTTGAACGGATCCGGATCCTCGGCGCGGCCCGCTCTACGCGGTGACGTGGCGGTAGAGCCGGAGCGAGATCGTGAAGAACACGACGAAGATCCCGAGCGACCAGGCGAGGGTCTGCCAGACCCAGTGCGCGGCCACGCCTCCCTCGAAGAGCGCGCGCACCGCGTCGACGGTGATGCTCAGCGGCTGGTTGCGGGCGAACGGCTGGAGCCACGACGGCATGGTCTGGACCGGCACGATCGCATTGCTCGCGAACATGAGGATGAAGAACGGGAGGATGCCGGCGATCTGGGCGGTCTCCGGGTCCTTGGCGGCGAGCCCGATCGCGGCATAGACCCACGAGAACGCGTAGCCGAACGTGAGGATGAGTGCCATCCCGGCCACGATCGCCGGCGCGGTGTTGTGGAACCGGAACCCGACGAGCAGCCCGAGCACGACCATGACGAGGAGGGAGAGGACGCTCCGGCAGAGGTCGGCGACCGTGCGCCCGGCGAGCACGGCGGAGCGGGCCATGGGCAGGCTCCGGAACCGATCGATGATGCCGCTCTTGACGTCCTGCGACAGGCCGATCGAGGTCGTCATCCCGCCGATGAGCACCGCCTCGACGAAGACCGCCGGCACGATGAAGTCGACGTAGGACACGCCGGGGACCTGGATCGCGCCGCCGAGGACGTAGCGGAAGAGGAGCAGGAGGAGCGCGGGCTGGGCCGCGCCGATCAGCAGGAGCTGCGGCGTGCGCAGGATCCGGAGGAGGTTGCGCTTCGCGACACCACCGGTGTCCTTGAGGGCCAGGGCCGGGGTCATGGTCCGTTCCCTGACCGCTTCGATGGTCGCCACGTCCGTCACCGGTTCACTCCTCCTCCGTCCGCCGCGTCCCGGTGAGGGAGAGGAACACGTCGTCGAGTGACGGATGTCGGATGCCGAGGTCGTCGAGGTCGATCTGCTCGGACTCGAAGCGACGCCCGGCCGCGATGAGGAGCGGGGTGCCACCGTCGGCCGGCACGCTCACGATGCGCTGGTCGTCGTCGACCCGGGCCGCGGCGCCTGCGACTTCGGCGAGCGTCGACCGTGCCCGACCGAGATCCTCCGGACGCCGCACCCGCACCTCGAGCACGTCGCCGCCGATCTGCTCCTTCAGCTCGAAGGCGGTGCCGTGGGCGATGATCCGACCGACGTCGAGGACGACGATGCCGTGCGCGAGGCGCTCGGCCTCCTCCATGTACTGCGTCGTGAGCAGCACGGTCGTCCCCGCCGCGACGAGCTCCTCGATGAACTCCCAGATGGTGTTGCGGGTCCGCGGGTCGAGGCCGGTGGTCGGCTCGTCGAGGAAGAGCACCGGGGGCCGCGCGATGAGGCTCGCTCCGATGTCGAGTCGCCGTCGCATCCCGCCCGAATAGCCGGCAACCTTCCGGTTCGCCGCGTCGGTGAGGGAGAGGCGCTCGAGGATCTCCGCGGCGCGACGCCGGTACTCGGCCTTCGGGAGGTGGTACCAGAGGCCGACCAGCTCGAGGTTCTCGCGCCCGGTGAGCAGCTCGTCGACCGTGGCGTACTGCCCGGCGAGGCCGATGCGCGACCGGAGCCGGCCCGCCTCCTCTTCGACGTCGAGACCGGCGACGCGGGCTCGACCCGAGTCGGCACGGAGCAGCGTGGTGAGGATGCGCACCAACGTGGTCTTCCCCGAGCCGTTCGGTCCGAGCAGACCGAGGATGCGCCCCCGCTCGACTGCGAGGTCCACCCTGTCGAGCGCGCGGGTCTCGCCGAAGGACTTGGTCACCCCGTCGACCTCGATCATCGTCTCGGGCACGTGGGCGCCACCTTTTGATACGGAACGGTTCCGTATTAGTATGGAGGCGTGCCAGGGTCGATTGCAACCCCGCCCACCCCGACCCGGCGGGCGGGCCGACCGCTCGACCCACGCCGCGAGGCCGCGATCCTCGAGGCTGCGCTCGACGGGCTCGCCGACCTCGGCTACGACCGGCTCACGATCGACGAGATCGCGGCGCGCGCCCGTGCAGGCAAGGGCGCGATCTACCGCCGGTGGTCGTCGAAGGCAGAGCTGGTGGTCGCGGCCGTCGCGGCGTGGCGTGACCGCGTCGCACCGGTCGGGAGGATCCCCGACACCGGGACGCTCGCCGGCGACCTCGACGCCCTCGTGGGCGCGATGCCCGACTTCGACGAACCCGCGCGCCGTGCCTTCGGGGTGTTCGTCGGCCTCATCGGTGCGGCCTGGCGCGACCCCGAGCTGCTGGCGGCGATGGCCGTCCTGCTCGAGCGCCCGCGGGCCGTGCTCGAGGAGGTGCTCGGACGTGCCGCCGCGCGCGGCGAGCTCGCCGACCGCGCTCCGCTCGAGCTCCTGCCCGACGTCGTGATGGGCCTCAACGTGATGCTGCTCGTGCGCGGCACGGTCCCCGACCGCGAGTTCGTCGCTCGCGTGGTGCGCGAGGTGGTGCTCCCGCTGCTCACCGACGGTCCCGCGGGAAGCGCCGCGACGTTCTCGCCTTGAGACGACGGACGGTTCGCAGCGGACGCCGGATGCTCGCCCGCCTACATCCACAAGCTCGAACAGGACCAGGTCCGGACCCCCTCGCCACGGGTGTTGGCCGGCCTGGCGCAGGCCCTCGGGCTCGGGTACGACCGCCTGATGCGGTCCGCCGGCTACGACGGGCCCTCGGTCGGCGGGGACCCAGCGCCCTCGCCGTGGGCGTCGAACGCCCACATCGTGGAGCTGCTCGAGGCACTCACTGCGAACGTGGCGGCGCTGCGGGACGAGGTCGCCGCGCTCCGGTCGCAGCGGTGAGCGGGACCGGGGTCCGGAAGGTCGAAGGGGCCGACACCGCCGCGGCAATCTTGACGTTGCTCTCGCGCGCGTTCTTCGACGACCCGCTCTTCAACTACCTGACCGGTGACCGGCTTCTCGCCCAGTACCGCGTCCTGCCTCGCGTCTTCCGAACCGCACTGGCCGACCTCCGGACCGACGCCGCTGTTCGATTCGTCACCGGCGCCACTGGACGACCTCTCAGCTTCGCCGGGTGGCTCGGTCCGGGCGCCTTGCCACGCGGACGCTTCGATCGACAGGTACGCGACCTCCGCGCCGCGCGGCTGCTCGTCACGATGCGCAACCGGCGGGTCGCCGCCACGCTCCTCCGCGAGGTCGAGCGCCGCCATCCCGTCGAGCCCCACTGGTACCTCGCGCTCCTCGCCACCGACCCGGCGGCGCAACACCGGGGCCACGGCACCGCGGTGGTTCGGCCAGTGCTCGAGCAGTGCGACGCGGACCTGCTCCCTGCGTACACCGAGACCCAACGACCCGAGAACGTCTCCTGGTACGGACGCCTCGGCTTCGAGGTCGTCGACGAGCTGCGGATCAAGGACGGGCCCCCGATCTGGCGGCTCTGGCGTGCTCCCGATCCGGGCGGGCCGTTCCTTCCGTGAGGGTCCGGGTCGGCGCGCCGGTGGTTCGCGTTCTGTCCGATCCTCACCCCATGACGACGGCGAGGGCGAGGGCAAGAGGTCCGTCGTCGGTGTTGCCGTCGTACGCGTGGAACATCACCCGCAGGGTCTTCCACGCGCCGGTTGCCGCGGCGTAGGGGATCGCCGAACGGGAGCACCATGGAGGGACGCAGACGGTCCCGCCACGGCGCCCGACACCGCCGGATGCGGAGCGAGCCGGCACCGGCACCGGGCGCCTCTGCACTCGCCCGTCCCACGTGCTCCTGGGTCGTCTGGCTCATGTGCGCACCTGATGGGTCCGTCTTGCCAGATCATCGGGTGGTTCACCCGCCGGCTTGAGGTTGCGTGCACCGAACGGGGATCGGCCGGTCGCGATCTGCCTATGATCCGCAGACCCGCCGGCCACCCCTCCTCCGGGCGCCTCGATCCGGTCCGGACCCGGGCCACGGCGGACCCCTCCGACCGATGACCGACGAAGCCTCTGCCGCCACGACCGCCGTCTTCGAGCCGGACGGAGCGCGATTCGTGCCGACCGTCGCCGCGACGGGCCCGTGGGACCGGTCCGTCCTGCACGGCGCGGCCGTGAGCGCCCTGCTCGCGGCACTGCTCGACCATCCCGAGGACGAGGTGACGACGCGGATCCTCGTCGAGCTCCTCGCACCGGTGCCCTTCCGACCGCTCGGCGCGGAGATCGGCGCGACCGAAGGCGGTCGCCGCGTGAAGCGGCAGTGCGTCGTGCTGTCGGCCGACGACCGACCCGTGGCACGTGCACGGGCGCTGCGCATCCGACGGACCAACCTCGCGCTCCCGGAGGATGCGACGACTCACGAGAGCGTCTTCTCCGCCGACGACCGGCCCGACCTCGGCGCACCGAACGAGGTCGCCCGGCGACGCCTCGGCTGGGACAGCTTCGACAGCGTCGCCATGGCCTCGTGCTGGGATCCGATCCCGTCACCGTCGGGGCGGCAGCGTCTCTGGCTCCAGCTCCTCCTCCCGATCGTCGCGGAGCGTGCGCCGGCTCCACTCGACGGTGTCGTCGCGGCCGCCGACTACGGATCCGGAGGGACCGCAAACCGCCTCCACTTCCGCCGTTGGTCGTACATGAACGCGGACCTCGTCGTGAGCCTGGGCCGCCCGCCGTCCCCCGGCTGGATCGGGCTCGAGTGCGACGGCGTCCTCAGCCGGACCGGCTGCGGGCAGTCGGTCGCCACCATCTACGACGTCGACGGCCAGCTCGGCCAGTCGAGCCAGTCGCTGCTCATCGAAGCCCGGGACACCTGACGCTCGGCGGCCGGTCCCCCGTCCAGGGACGGACGCCGCTCCAGGCCCCGTGATGTCAGGAGCTGTCGTCCGGTACCATCGAACGCATGGTCCGATGGGAGCCGGACGCACGTGGACGCCTGGCGCAGGCGGCCCTCGACCTCTATACGGAGCGCGGCTTCGACCGGACGACGGTGGCGGAGATCGCGACGCGAGCGGGCCTCACGGAACGGACGTTCTTCCGCCACTTCGTCGACAAGCGTGAGGTGCTCTTCGGCGGAGCCGACGCGCTGCGGGACCTGTTGACCGGAGCCGTCGCCGGCGCGCCCGCCTCGGCCGGCCCGATCGACGCCGTTGGTGACGCGCTGGTAAAGGCCGGCGAGGCGCTCGCGGAACGCCCCGAGCAGGCCCGTAGGCGCCAAGCGGTCATCGTCGCCAACCCCGAGCTCCGCGAGCGCGAGCTCATCAAGCTCGCAACGCTGGCAGCGGCGATGGCAGGTGCGCTCCGGCAGCGGGGCGTCGGCGAGCCGGCGGCGACCCTGAGTGCCGAGGCGGGGACCGCGGCGTTCCGTCTCGGCTTCGAGCGCTGGATCGACGCCGGGGCAGAGACCTCACTCCCGAATTCGATCCGCGAGTCGCTCGACGCACTCCGCGCGGTGACCGCCCCGGCCTGACTCTCCGGCGCCTGCCGCTTCCGCCGCAACGCCGCTACCGCCTCGCCTGCCAGGTTCGCAGCCCGTGCCGATCGAGCTCGACCGGCACGGCGTCGGCAGCGGGGAGGCACCCCCGCAGCGCCCGGATGAACGCGGGACCACCGTCGAGGTCCGGTCCGAAGAGCACGGTCAGGCTCCCTCCCTCGCCGCCCGCGCCGTTCACCTTCGACCCGAGCGCGCCGTGCGCGGCGGCCAGCTCGAGCACCTGCTCGGCGTCGTCGTCGACCAGGTCGGGGTGGAGTCGGCGCTGCACGTCGGTGTTGTCCTCCATCGCCCGACCGAGCCCCGGCAGGTCCTGCGACTCGAAGGCCACGCGCGACCGCCGCGCGCACGCGCGCAGCGATTCGAGCTCGTGTCCGCCGGAGCCGCCGGCGAGGTGCTCGATCACCCGGGCGTGGACGTCGGACGAGGCGTGCGGGCCGCCGAGGTAGACGACGAGCAGCCGGCGCTCGAGCTCCGAGGCGAACGCGTCCGGGACCTCGAGCGGCATCACCCGCGCGTCCGGATACCCGGGGATCTCGATGAAGTTGACGCCGCCGAAGGCGGCACAGAGCTGGTCCTGGATCCCGGACTCCCTCCCGACCCGATCGACCTCGACCCGGTGGGCGGTCCGGGCCACCTCGCGCCGTGTGTACCGCCCGGGCGTGAGGTGATCGAGGGCACCGACGAGCGCGACGGTTGCCGACGCCGACGTGCCCGTCGAGCTGCCCGGCGGTGCGTCCGACTCGATCCTGACGTCGACCGACACGTCGTCGGGCAGCCCGATCTCGTCGACCGTCGCCTCGAGCAGCGGATGGCGGCCGGGCGGGTTGTCGAGCTCGAAGCCGTACCGCTCACCGAAGGTCGCGACGTCGAGGACCACCCGCGGCTCCCGGTCGCTCCGCGGACGGATGCCGAGCTCCACGTCGACCGTCGGACGGACGGCGATGTGGAAGACGCAGCCGTGACCCGCGAACCACGTGTCGGTCCAACCTCCGGTGTCGCAGATCCGGATCGGTGCGCTGGCCCCGACGCGGACCGCCCGGGGTTCGTGTGCGGTCACCTCATCGCCGGGCCGTCGGCTCGACGCCGGGTGAACCCGTCACCTCATCGCCGGGTGAACGTGGTGTGGGTCACGCCGCTCGGCGTGCTGACCATGTCCACGTCGAATCGCTGCTCGAGATCGGCGATCCCGTCCCAGAGGCGCACACCGGACCCGAGCAGGACCGGGACGACCACGACGTGCAGGTGGTCGACGAGGTCGGCCGCCAGGAAGTCGCGAACCGTCGACGGCCCGCCGCCGATCCGGACGTCGAGGCCGCCCGCCGCCCGGCGGGCCTCGTCGAGCGCCTCGGCAGGGGTGGCGTCGATGAAGTGGAAGGTCGTGCCGCCCGCCATCTCGAGCGACGGGCGCGGGTGGTGCGTGAGCACGAATACCGGCGTGTGGAAGGGGGGATCGTCCCCCCACCAACCGCGCCACTCCTCGTCGATCCACGGTCCACGCTGCGGACCGAACTTGTTCCGACCCATGATCTCCGCGCCGATCCCGACCCCCCAGTTGCTGGCGAACGCGTCGTCCGCACCCGTGGATCCGCCCGACTCGCCGTGCACCTCACGGAAAGTCCGCGTCGCGAGGAACCACTCCACCATCCGCGTGCCGGCGTGCCCGAAAGGCGCCTCGAAGCTCTGCCCGTCACCCGTGCCGAATCCGTCGAGGGAGACGGAGAAGTTGTGCACGCGCGCGATCGCCATCAGGAGGCCCTCAGCGAGTCGAGGTCCCGACCGAGCGCGTCGAGCCAGTCGCTCGTCCCCTGTTCGCGCCACTCGGGCTGCTCGCGCCCGTCGAGGTAGGCACCGGTCTCGACCAGGACCAGCCTGGTGCTGTCACCGTCGGCCTCGAACTCGACCGTCGTGAGCGACACGGTCGCGACGACGTCGTCCTCGGCGAGCACCGAGGTGTAGACGATCCGCTTGTCCCGGACCACATCCCGGTAGAGCGACTCCCACGTGATCCGCTTGCCCTCAAGGATGGCGGCGTGGCGTTCCGTGCCGCCCGGACGGAGGTCGAGCTCGTAGTCGGGCGAGCCGTTCGCGAACCACCGGGCCTTGGTGTCGCGGTCCGCCCACGCCGCAAAGACGCGGCCGGGTAGCACCGGATACGTCCGCTCCAGCGTGAATGTGCTGTGCACCACGTTCTGTACCTTCACTGCACCGACCTCCTCGTCGTCGTGCTCCTGTTGCCGACTGCTCCTCTACCCGCCGCCGAGCTCCTCGCCGAGACGGTCGAGCCGTGCCTCCCACGCAGACCGCTGGTCGCCCATCCACTCCTCGGAGCTGCGCAGGACGGCCGGCTCGAGCCGGCACGTGCGCACCCGGCCGACCTTCACCGAGGAGACGACCGCTGCGGCCTCGAGCACGCTCAGATGCTGCATCACGGCGGCCAGGGACATCTCGAGCGGCGCCGCGAGCTGGCTGACCGACGCCGGACCCCGTGCCAGTCGCTGCACCATGCTCCGGCGGCTCGGATCGGCGAGCGTGTGGAAGACCTGGTCGAAGTCGGGCGGTTCCAGGGCTAGACACTTAAGCATTTCCTTAAGTGTATGACGCCGTGCGACCTCCGGTCAAGTGCAGGGCCGGGCAGGGCGAGACGCCTTCGGTCCGGTTGACGCAGCCACTTGGTAACCAGTAACTTACGGTTTGTGAGGACGTACGAACGCTCCCCCCTGGGCGTCCTGGCCGATCCGACCCGCCTCGCGATCTTCGAGCTGGTCGCCGAGGAGCCGCGTCCGGTCGGCGTGCTCGCCGACCTCCTGCCGGTGTCGCGGCCGGCGGTCTCCCAGCACCTGAAGGTGCTCAAGGACGCCCGGCTCGTCGTGGACCGGCCAGAGGGGACCCGGCGCCGCTACCACGTGGACCCCACGGGCGTGGCCGAGCTCCGCGCCCACCTCGAGCGCTTCTGGGTCCTTGCACTCGCGTCGTTCAAAGTCGCCGTCGAAGAGACAGGACAGGGAGGAACCCCATGACATCGCAATCGACCGACACCGCCGTCCGGACCTCCGTGGTCGTGGCGGCGTCCCCCGAGGACGCGTTCTCGGTCTTCACCGAGGGCATCGGGAGCTGGTGGCCGCCCGAGCACCACATCCTCCAGGGTGAGCTCGCCGAGATGGTCTTCGAGCCCAGCGTCGGCGGAGCGGTCTTCGACCGGGCGACCGACGGGACGGAGTGCCGCTGGGGTCGCGTGCTCGCCTACGAGCCGCCGAGGCGGTTCGTGATCTCCTGGAACATCAGCCTGCAGTGGCAGATCGAGGACGACCCGGCGAAGGTGAGCGAGGTGGAGGTCACCTTCGTCCCGGACGGTGCCGCGGGCACCCGCGTCGAGCTCACACACCGCCATCTCGACCGCCACGGCGCCGGATGGGAGCAGATGCGGGACGCCGTGAGATCGCCGGACGGCTGGCAGCGGGGGCTGGCCCGGTTCGCAGAACGGGCAGGGACGGTCGGCGCCGCGTAGCCCGGCGCCGACGAGTCTGCCCCGTCGTCACTCTCCGGTCGTCGGATCGATCACGGTGCTGACCTGCGCGACCTGGTTGGCCGGGAACCCTCCGCTCCGTGCGTGCTCGCGCACGGCGTCCTCGTCCTCGGCGAGGTAGAGGCAGTAGATCTTGTCGTCGGTCACGAAGCTCTGGATCCACTGAGCTCTCGGTGCCATCCCCGCCAGCACACTGTTCGACTTGGCACTGATGTCGTGGAGCTCGTCGGCTGACAGGGTCCCGGCACCCGGGATGCTCCGTTCGATCGCGTCGCGCCCCATGGCGTCCTCCTCGACTCCTCGTGCTTGCACCGGATGGAGCCATCGTCGCCCGCCGGCGTGTGGCCGAGCGTGTGACCGGATCGGGCTGCCAAGCTGAAGCCGTGGGCCCTCTCGAGATCCGCCCGCTCGGCCGGCCGTCGGTCACGGTCGACGTCAGGCGGATGGCGGCGCAGAGGACCGCCGAGGCCTGGGGCCTTCTCGCCTACCTTTCCTCGTCGCACCGGGGACACCTTCGGTCCGGAGTCGTCCAACTGCTGTTCGCCGCGGCAGAGGAGGAGCAACGATGAATCCCCGAGGAACGGTCTGTATCGTCACCGGCGCATCGTCGGGCATCGGAGCGGCAACCGCCCGCCTGCTCGGCGCTGCGGGTGCGAGCGTCGTGCTCGCCGCGCGGCGTGCCGACCGGCTGAACACGCTCGAAGCGGAGCTCCCCGACGCGCTCGCCGTCCCGACCGACGTGACCGATCCCGAGCAGGTCGGACGGCTCGTCGACTGCGCGATCGAGCGGTTCGGCCGCGTCGACGTCCTCGTCAACAACGCCGGCCAGGGACTGCACGTCCCGCTCCTGGAGCTCGACGCAGGCGATCTCCGTGCAGTGTTCGAGCTCAACGTGATCGCCCCCCTCACGCTGATGCAGCGGGTGGTGCCCGGCATGCGGGAGCGGGGCGGCGGTGCCGTCGTGAACGTGAGCTCAGCGACCGCGCTGCGGGTCTTCCCCGGGCTCGGCGGGTACGCCGCCACCAAGGCCGCGCTCAACATGCTCTCGCAGACGGCCATGCTCGAATTCGCCGATCCACCGGTCGCGGTCTCGGTCGTCTACCCCTCGGTCACCGCGACAGAGTTCCACGATCACCTGCGCGCCGGAGGCCTCGTGCGGTCCGCCCGCGGCATCACGCCGGATCCGCCCGAGCTCGCCGCCCGCGCCGTGCTCTTCGCGCTCGAGACGGCCTCGCCACACGTGCTCGTGGCCGACCCGCCCAGCGCGATCGAGCCGGGGACGGACGAAGCGTGGGGCCGGCTGCTGGCCCGCCAGACCTCGCGACCGGGCGGTCCGGCGCAAGGCGCAGAAGTCGAGCCTCCGCGATGATCCTCGTCACCGCCGCGAACGGGCGGACCGGGCACGGCGTGGTGCGCGCCCTCGTCGCCAGCGGCCACCGGGTGCGGGCATTCGACATCGACCCGGCCGTGGAATCGCTCGCGGGGGAGGCCGTCGAAGCCCTCGTCGGCGATCTGCTCGATTCGGCTCGGTGCGCTGAAGCCGTGCGGGGAGCTCGTGCCGTCGTCCACATCGGTCCGCCCATGCATCCGCGGGAGGCCGAGATGGGACATGCCGTCGTCCTGGCCGCGCGCAGGGCCGGGGTCGAGCACTTCGTGCAGTTCTCGGTCACCCATCCGCAGCTCGAACCCCTGCTCAACCACCAGGCGAAGCTCGCGGTCGAGCGCCACGTGCTCACGTCGCGGCTGCCGTTCACGATCCTCCAGCCCATGCACTACATGCAGAACGTCGAGATCGGGATGGTCGTGGCCGGAGGACGCCTGTTGCTGCCGTATGACGTCGACACACCGCTCGCCCACGTCGACCTCGAGGACGTCGCCGAGGTCGCCGCCCGGGTCGTGCTCGATCCCGCCCACCACTTCGCGACCTACGAGCTGTGCGGGAGCGACCTCCTCAGCGGGGTGGAGATCGCCCGGACCGTCGCCGCCGTCGCCGGCACGCCGGTCGAGGCCACGTGCCGCGACTTGCCACGTTCGGAGCCATCTGCGCGACCGCCGTCGGCCGAGGAGGACTACCGGCACGACGCCATGACCCGACTCTTCGACCACTACGGGCGCTACGGGATCACCGGCAATCCCAACGTGCTCCGGTGGCTGCTCGGCCGGCCACCGACCACCTTCGAGGAGTACGTCCGCCGGTCCCTGCAGGCAGACCGCAGTGCCGGCAGGATCCGACGAACGGACGTGTGATCGAAGGGACCAACGGCCCTGCCGTGGCGGCGGGGACGCTGCGACCATGGACGGTGGCACGAACTGACGTGCCGGCGCAGCCCCCGGGAGGGAGGTCAGTGCGTGACGACGATCGCCGGCGACACCACTTCCCGCGGCAGGGCCGAGCCGGCAGCTGAACACGCTGGGCCGGCCGTCGAGGTCCGCGACCTCAGCAAGTCGTTCGGCGACCTGGCAGCGGTCAAGGGCATCAGCTTCGACGTCGCGCAGGGGGAGCTGTTCGCCTTCCTCGGCCCCAACGGTGCGGGCAAGTCGACGACCATCAGCATGCTGTGCACCCTGGCCAAGCCGACCGCGGGCTCGGCGACGGTCGGAGGATTCGACACGGTCACGCAGGCACAGATGGTCCGCCGCCACATCGGCCTCGTCTTCCAGGAGCAGACGCTCGACGACCAGTTGACCGCGGACGAGAACCTGCGGTTCCACGCCGTCCTCTACGGGGTGCCGGCGGACCAAATCGACGGACGGATCCGGCGGGTCATGGAGCTGGTCGCCCTCTCGGACCGTCGGAAGGACCTGGTCTCGACGTACTCGGGGGGCATGTCCCGTCGACTCGAGATCGCCCGCGGCATGCTGCACACGCCCCGCGTCCTCTTCCTCGACGAGCCGACGGTCGGGCTGGATCCCCAGACCCGGGCACTCATCTGGGAGGACATCCACCGCCTCCGGCGGGAGGCGGGCGTGACGATCTTCCTCACCACCCACTACATGGACGAAGCCGAGAACGCCGAGCGCATCGCCATCATCGACCATGGCGAGATCATCGCCCTCGACACGCCCGACGCCCTCAAGGCCTCGGTGGGCAGCGACACGATCACCCTCGAGACGGCCGACGACGGCGCAGCGCTCGGCGCCCTGCGTGCGGCCGGCTACCGGGTCGAGCGTACCGAGGACGGCATGACGGCCTACGTCGAGGACGAAGAGGCAGCGGTCGGCGCGATCGTCGCCACCGTCGGGGTGCCGGTCCGCACGGTCCGTGCCAATCGCCCGACGCTCGACGACGTCTTTCTCCACTACACAGGTCGCGAGATCCGCGACCAGCACGCCGAGGGAGGGGTCCCGATGTTCGCCCGCGCCCACGGCGCCCGGCTGCGGTGAGGACGGGATGACCGCGGTCACCGTGCCGCCCGAACCGATCGGGACGACGGCCCCGGTCGACCAGCGGGGAGGGCCCGCCGCGGAGCTCCGGGTGGTCGGGATGGTGTGGGAGCGCGAGCTCATCCGTTACGTCCGCACCCGCACCCGGATCCTGAGCGGTCTCATCCAGCCGGTGTTGTTCCTCTTCGTCCTCGGCTACGGGATGAGCGGACTCGTCGGGACCGTCGGCGGCTTCAACTTCCACGAGTTCGTCTATCCAGGAGTCGTCGCCATGAGCGTCGTGATGACTGCGATGTTCTCGGCGCTCTCCATCGTGTGGGACCGGGAGTTCGGCTTCCTCCGCGAGATGCTGATCGCTCCGGTCGGTCGCTCGACGCTCGTGCTCGGAAAGATGTTCGGTGGTGCCACAGTCGCTGCCATGCAGGGGACGATCATGCTGGTCCTGGCCCCGCTGGTCGGTATCCACCTGACCGGCCTCCTCGTCGTGCAGATGATCGGTCTCGAGCTCCTCATGGCGGTTGCGATGACGACGTTCGGGGTCTTTGTTGCAAGCCGGATCTCGAAGATGGAGTCCTTCCAGGTCGTCATGCAGATGCTGATGCTGCCCATGCTCTTCCTTTCGGGCGCGCTCTTCCCGCTCAACGGGTTGCCGCCGTGGCTCGCGTTCATCACCCGGCTCAACCCGTTGACCTACGCCATCGCTCCGTTCCGACAGGTGATCTTCGAGGCGCAGAACATGTCGGCCGTGGCGAAGGAGCACTTCTCGACCACGGTCACCTGGTTCGGCTGGCCGCTGCCCATGTGGCTCGAGCTGGTCATCGTGGTCTGCTTCACCGCCGTGTTCTTCGTCCTGGCGGTGCGGGGGCTGTCCAAGACCGAGTGACGGAGGGGACCTTCGCCCCTGGCGGGCGGTCCTCGCATCCCGCAAGCTCGACGGAGGCGGGCCTGCCGTGCCCGTTCGAGTCGGTGTTCCGACGAACCGCGAGGAGGGCGCCCCATGACGCACGTCACCGATCCCACGACCGCCACCGCCCCGGGTGCGACCGTCTACGAGGCGCCAGGACGGGCCGGTAGCGTCGTCGAGCTGAAGGCGCGCTACGAGAACTTCATCGGCGGCCACTGGGTCCCGCCGTCGACCGGGAGGTACTCGCACAACAGGAGTCCGGTCACCGGTCAGCCGTTCACCGACGTCCCGGCCTCCTCGGGCGACGACATCAGTCTCGCCCTCGACGCGGCGCACGCCGCGAAGGACGCCTGGGGTGAGGCGTCGCTCACCGAGCGAGCTGCCGTCCTCAACCGCATCGCGGACGTCATCGACGCCAACAGCGAGATGCTGGCGGTCGCGGAGTCGTGGGAGAACGGCAAGCCGGTCCGCGAGACCCTTGCCGCCGACATCCCCCTCGCGGCCGACCACTTCCGGTACTTCGCGGCGGCCACCCGCTCCCTCGAGGGCTCGTCGACCGAGATCGACAAGGACACGGTCGCGTACCACTACCACGAGCCGCTGGGCGTCGTGGGACAGATCATCCCCTTCAACTTCCCGCTACTGATGGCGGCGTGGAAGCTCGCCCCCGCGCTGGCCGCGGGCAACTGCTCGGTGATCAAGCCGGCGTCGCCCACGCCGTGGTCGATCCTCAAGCTCGCCGAGCTGGTGGAGGACGTGGTCCCGCCCGGTGTCCTCAACGTGGTCAACGGCCCCGGCAGCGAGGTCGGCATGGCGCTCGCCTCGAGCCCGAGGATCGCCAAGGTGGCATTCACCGGCGAGACGGTGACCGGGCGGCTCATCATGCAGTACGCGGCCCAGAACATCATCCCGGTGACCCTCGAGCTCGGCGGGAAGTCACCCAACCTCTTCTTCGACGACGTCATGGCCGAGGACGACAGCTTCCTCGACAAGGCGATCGAAGGCCTCGTGCTCTACGCGTTCAACAAGGGTGAGGTGTGCACCTGCCCGAGCCGTGCACTGATCCAGGAGTCGATCTACGACCGGTTCATGGAGCGCTGCCTCGACCGCATCGGCGCCATCGCGCAGGGCAACCCCCTCGACACGTCGACCATGATCGGCGCGCAGGTGTCGACCCAGCAGCTGGAGAAGATCGCCTCCTATGTGGACATCGGCCGCCAGGAGGGAGCGGAGGTCCTGATCGGTGGGGACCGCGCCGAGATGGGCGGCGAGCTCGCCGGTGGCTACTACTACCAGCCGACGGTCCTCAAGGGGACCAACGACATGCGGGTCTTCCAGGAGGAGATCTTCGGCCCCGTGCTGGCCGTCACGACCTTCCGGGACGAGGCCGAGGCCGTCCGCATCGCCAACGACACGCTCTACGGACTGGGTGCGGGTGTCTGGACCCGCGACGGCTCGAAGGCCTACCGGGTCGGTCGCGCCGTCAAGGCCGGTCGGGTGTGGACGAACTGCTACCACCTCTACCCCGCCGGGGCGGCCTTCGGTGGCTACAAGATCTCCGGCGTCGGACGCGAGACCCACAGGATGGAGCTGGAGCACTACAGCCAGACGAAGAACCTGCTGGTGAGCTATAGCGACCAGCCACTCGGGTTCTTCTGAATCTCGAGGGGTCGATGTCCGCCCGACCACCGCGCGTCGTCGCCACGGAGGCCGCGCTCCGTGCGATCGGGCGGCTTCGAGCCGCGACCGGGCCGGTGGTGATCTTCCAGTCCGGGGGATGTTGCGACGGCAGCACCCCCATGTGCTTCAAGAAGAGCGAGCTGCCCGTGTCGCCGAGTGACGTGCTCCTGGGCGAGCCGGGCGGCTGTCCCGTCTACATCGACAACCGGCAGTTCGCGGTCGTCCGCGACAGCCAGCTGGTGCTCGACGTCGCGCCAGGCGACCCCGAGGGATTCTCATTGCCGGCCGGCGAGGAGGAGCACTTCGTCACGACGAGCCGGCGGTTCACCGAGGAGGAGCTCGCCGCTCTCGCGTAGGAGTGCGGCGCGTGCCGCCAACTTGTCTGGCGAAAGGATCGGCGCGCAACGGCGATCGGGCCGTGATGCGGTGCAGCTTGAGTGCGGTCTCCACGTGGAAGCGACGGTGCAGGCGCTGCTCCTGCGCACCGAAGTAGCCGGTGGCCTCCGCGATGGGTACGACCTCGGGGTGGTCGACCGCATACGTGTGCCCCGCGGTCACGACGGAGGCCGACCCTGCGGTCAGGACGTTGCGCAGCCAGTCGGTCCTCGGTCCATACGGGAGCGCGATGAGGAACTCGTCGCCGTGCTCCACGGCGACGACAGGCGTCTCGTAGCCGTGGCCGGTGGTGCGACCGGTGTGACGGACGACGGAGGCGTGCTTGCCCGGCTTCCCGGCGGTGCGCAGCGCAATCGGCCGCATCACGCGGGTGAGCTTGCGCAACGTGCTCTGGACAGGGCCCTTCACGCTCCCATCGTCCCCTACGCTCCGAGCTGGGGGTAGGGCCGAAGGGCCCGGGCCGCACCGGGAGCCTTTCGAGACGTTCGGTCAGTTGACCTCGACGGGATGCAGCCGCCGGCGGCACCAGACGCGCTTCCCGACCGCGAGGGGGTCGACCCCCCACGCGTCGGCGAAGTGCTCGACGATGTTGAGGCCGCGTCCCCGCTCGTCGGTGGGCGCCGCCGCCAGTCGGGTGGGATTGCTAGCGCCGCAGTCGACGACGCCCAGGGTGATCACGTCGTCGTCCAGCGACATCGCCACAGTGATCGGGGGGAGGCCGTGCCGGACAGCGTTGGCGACGAGCTCGCTCACCATGATCGTGATCGCGTCGACCTCCACGGGATCAGATCCTTCGAGCGCGGCGTCGGACCGCCTCGCGGGCCTCCCCCACTGCCTTCGGTTGAGATTCCAGGCTCACTTGGATCAGGAGCATCTCGGCGCATTCGATGAATCGTGTGGCGCTGGACAACGACTTCTGCGCGTCCCCGCTCCACACCAGGGCTTTCTTACCCGACGAGGAACAGACAAAACCTACGTCTGCTCACCGCATCATGGCACGGTCCGTCAGATGACTCCCGACTCGTTTCGTCGCGGAGGCGAGCGCCCCCGCGGCCACCCGGATTAGGGTGCATGCAGATCTGGATCCGACGAGATGACGCCTGTGGGAGAGGCACATCCGAGGATGGCCGTTTGGGCGTGTACCCGCCGGGGCAGAGGTAGACCGGTGGAGTGCGGGCGAACGCAGATCCGCTGCGGTCCGTCCGAGCCACGATCCAAGGAGGAGCCCGTGGATCGGCAGTTCGAAGCCAGCCTGGAGACCCGGGGCGGCGCCGTCGTGGTGGCCGCGAGCGGTGAGGTCGACCTTGCGACGGCTCCGGAGCTGCGGGACCGGCTCGATGCCGCCATCGGGCACGGGAACGACCGGGTCGTGGTTGATCTCCGCGACGTCACGTTCATCGATTCGACCGGTCTCGGCATGCTCATCAGGGCGTTCAACCAGTGCAAGGAGCGCGGCGTGCGCTTTTCGCTCGTCATCGCCGAAGCGCGCATTCTCAAGGTCTTCGAGATCACCGGTCTGACCGACCTGTTCCCCATCTCGACGACGATCGAAGACGCTGTGGCGGGATGAGCGTGGCCGACGAAGCGTCAGGACGCGACCACCCGTCGTCTTCGTCGGGCACCGTCGCACTGAGCTTCCCGCTCGAAGCGGACCTACTCGTTCTCGCTCGACTCACCGCGGCCACGATGGCATCACGCGCCGGCTTCGACGTCGAGGAGATCGACGACCTCCGATTGGCGGTCGACGAACTGTGCCTCTCGCTCGTCCGCGGTCGCGGTGAAGGAGTGCTCCATCTCGACTACGACGTCGGCGACGGCACCATCGAGATCAGGTGTCGATTCCGTCGATCGGGTTCGGTACGGGTGGTCCACGCCCTCGACGCGCTCGACGCAGTGCCCGAGGACCTTTCGACACGCATCCTCGACGTGTTGGTGGACGCGCACGGCTCGGGTCTCGACGACGGAACCGAGTGGACCTGGCTCCGGAAACGCCGAGGTCGGACGGCCACTCCATGAGCACCGCCACTCCGACGGCGACCTTCGAGGAGCTCGCGCGATCCGGTGATCCCTCGATCCGGAACGAGCTCGTGCAGCGGCACCTCGGGCTCGCACACCACCTCGCCCGGCGATTCAGATTCCGGGCGGACCAGCACGACGATCTCGTCCAGGTCGCGTCGATCGCGCTCATCAACGCGGTCGATCGCTTCGATCCCTTCCGCGGGGTGGCGTTCTCGACCTTCGCGACCAAGACCATCATCGGCGAGCTCAAGCACTATCTGCGCGACCGCGGCTGGGTGGTCCGAACGCCTCGCCGGCTCCAGGAGCTGAGTCTCGAGATCGCCGGCACCGTCGAGCGCCTCACCCAGGAGCTCGGCCGGCCACCGACGGTTCTCGAGATCGCGGTGGAGCGGGGGACTCAGCGAGGAAGAGGTGCTCGAGGGACTCGAGGCGGGACAGGCGCACTATGCGACCTCCGTCGACCGCATCGGCCACAGGGGGCATCGGTCCGATGACCCGCTCGGAGTGTTGGACACCGGATTCGAGTTGGCTGAGGATCGCGAGACGATCGCCGCCGCCATCGAATGCCTACCGGAGCGTTCACGCGCCATCCTCCGACTTCGTTTCGTCGAGGGATTGACCCAGGGCAAGATCGCCGGGCAGATGGGCATCAGCCAGATGCACGTCTCGCGGCTGCTCGGGCAGAGCCTGGCGAAGCTCCGCTGCGTCCTCGACGCAGCGGAGCACTGACCGCACTCGCGGACGTCTCCGACGGCCGTTTCGCCCGGCGGGCCCGGGTATCTCACCGCGGTCCGCGGGTCGACAGAACGGGTGGTCGGGTCGAATTGACTACTGCCGTCGCGGGCGCAAGGCCGACGGTGGGATCAGCCGGGGCCGACGACGAGACCGTCCGTCGCCGTTCCGTCGACGCCTACCCCCAGTGGATCTCGCCCGCGGGCTGCCGGATCGCGGTGTTGATCCGATTGAAGAGGTTGCTGACGGCGATCCAGAGGATCAGGCCCGCGAGCTGACGCTCGTCGAAGTGCCTGGCCGCGTCCTCCCAGACGGCGTCACCGACGGCTTCGGGGTGATCGCTCAGACGGGTCATCGCTTCGGCGAGTCCCAGCGCGGCACGTTCGGCCCCGTCGAACCACGGCGCCTCCCGCCAGGCGGCGACGCCGAAGACGCGCTCGTCCGACTCACCGGACCGCTTCGCCGAAGTCGAGCCCGACGACACGCAGTAGCTGCAGCCGTTGATCTGGCTCGTCCGCAGGTGGACGAGCTCCATCGTGGCCCGGGGCACCCCTGCCGAGTAGGCCACCTTCACTAGGTCCTGGATCGCGGTGGTGGCTTCGGGAAGGAGCGTCCCGGGGTTCTCCATTCGTGCGTGCATCGTTCCTCCATCGTCACGTCGGCGCCGGGTGGGTCGACACAGACATGACGGGTGGAGTCCCGAGGATGTGACATGGCCGGCTCGGTCACCGAGACGGTCGGAGCAAGCCGGGAGGCGGCCCGTCCCGGGACCCGGGTCGACACCGCAGCCGGCGAGATCGTCGATGACCGCCAACCGCACTGCCGGGAACCGTACGCTACGGCCGTGGCCGGCCTCCTCGAGCTCGACGGACTGCGCCGTCGCTTCGGCGCGGTCACCGCCCTCGACGACTTCACACTCGCCGTCCCCTCGGGACAGGTCATCGGGTTCCTCGGTCCGAACGGCGCCGGAAAGACCACCGCGATGCGGGCCGTCTTCGGTCTCACCGACCTCGACGCCGGTTCGGTGCGTTGGGGAGGAACACCGGTCGGGGCCCGCGAACGGCGCCGCTTCGGCTACATGCCCGAGGAGCGCGGCCTCTACCCGAGCATGCTCGTCGCCGAAGAGATCGAGTACCTGGGCAGGCTGCACGGGATGGACGCCGTCGGCGCCGCCGCGGCGACCGGGCAGTGGCTCGAGCGCCTGGACGTGGCGGACCGGGCGGACAGCAAGGTCGAGTCGCTGTCGCACGGGAACCAGCAGCGGGTCCAGCTCGCGGCGGCCCTCGTGCACGACCCCGAACTCCTCGTGCTCGACGAGCCGCTCGCGGGGCTCGATCCGGCCGGCATCGACGCGATCGGCGACGTCCTCGTCGAGCAGGCACGGGCGGGGCGGTGCGTGCTCTTCTCCAGCCACCAGCTCGACCTGGTCGAGCACCTCTGCGAGTCGGTCGCCATCATCGACCACGGGAGGCTGGTGGCGAGCGGGACGGTCGACGACCTGGCCACGAGCGGTCCCCGTCGCCTCGTCGTGCGGGTCGAGGGTGACCGCCAGGCTGCCTGGGCCCGACAGTTGCCCGGCGTGTCCATCTCGGAGGTGCATGGAGGCGAGGTCCGGCTCGTCCTCGACGGCTCGACCGACAGCGAGATCGTGCTCGACGCGGCGCGCGCCGCCGGGCAGGTCACCCACTTCGCGTTCGAACGCCGTCGGATGTCCGAGGTGTTCCGCGAGGCGGTGGTCCGGTGAAGCCGCTGCTCATCATCGTCGCCGCTGTGGTGGTGGCCGTCGTCGCCCGCGCGCTCCGTCGCCGACGAGGGGGCGGGACGTCGCGGCTCGGTGCGGTGCGCTCGCGAGTGGGCGGTCGGACGCTCTTCGGGGAGACCGGGCTCGTGGCCGGCCGCGAGATCCGCGAGCGTGTGCGCGGACGGGTGTTCCGGGCGGTGACGATCATCCTCCTCGCCGTGGTCGCGGCGGCCGTGGTGATCCCGACCCTCCAGAAGGCGTCCACCAAACCCCTCGCGGCGGGCGTCGTCGGTGGCACACCGTCCTTCGATTCGGAGCTCCGCGCGCTCGGCACGTCACTCGGGCAGCCGGTGGTGGTCGTCCACGAGCCGAACCGCAACAGCGCCGAACAGGCGCTCGGTGCGGGACGCCTCGACGTGGTGGTGGACGTCGGGGGCACGATCATCGTGCCGCAGCCGATCTCGGACACCGACACCTCACCCGCGGCCCGCTTCGTCCGCGCGGTGTCGACGACCCTCGGCGCGCAGCAGGCGTTCGCGCGCGCCGGGCTCACGCCGGCACAGGAGGCCGAGGTCGCCAAGGCAAGACCGCTGCCCGTGGACAGCCTCCATCCTGGCAAGAAGGCCCGAACAACGTCGGAGGCGACGGCACTGTTGGGCGTGATCCTCATCTTCGTCGTCCTCACGCAGTACCTGACGTGGACCCTCATGGGGGTGATGGAGGAGAAGGCCAGTCGGGTGGTGGAGGTCCTGCTCGCCACGATCCGTCCCGTCCAGCTGCTCGCCGGCAAGTTGCTGGGCATCGGAGCGGTCGCACTCGTGCAGGCCGTCTCCTTGGTGGCCTTCGCCCTGGTGCTGGCCAAGGTCGTGGGTTCGAGCCTGGTGCAGGGGACCGCACCACTGGTCGTGGCGTCCACGCTGGTGTGGCTGATCCTCGGCTACGCCTTCTACAGCTGGCTCTACGCCGCCGCCGGTTCGCTGGCCGAGCGCCAGGACCAGGTGCAGAGCCTGGCGTTGCCGCTGAGCGCGCCCCTCATCTTCGGATACATCGTCTCGCTCACCGGCGTGAGCAGCGGCACGCCGTCGCTGCTGGTCAAGGTCCTCGCCTACCTGCCACCGACCGCGCCGTTCGCCATGCCGACGCTCGTCGGGTTCGGCGCCGTGACCTGGTGGCAGTTCGCCTTTTCGATGCTCCTGACCGCGGTGTCCACCGTCTTCGTCGCCGTGGTCGCCGCGTGCGTCTACCGGAGGGCGGTGCTCCGCACCGGAGGGAGGGTGCGGCTCCGGGACCTGCTGGCGTCCACGTAGGCCCGCCGCGGCGGGTATCCGGCCTGGCAGGACGCGCTGCGCGCCGATCACCCACCGGGGAATCGTGGAGCGTGCAATTGGCGATGTCGTTCCGAACCCGACGCGACGTTTCAGGCGCTTCGGTCTTCCGCTGGCGCACCCCGGTAGCGGAGAGTCCCGCGATCCGCGATGACTCTTTTCCGGCGCCCTGCGCCCGGCGGTCGTACTGTCGAACCCGGAACCAAGGAGGAACTCTGGTGCGCGACCTGACCTACTCGATGGACGTCTCCCTCGACGGGTACATCGTCGGGCCCGACGGCGGCTTCGACTGGACGGAGCCCGACGAGGAGGTCTTTCGCTTCGTCACCGACGAGATCCGAGAGGTCGGCGTCTACGTGATGGGACGACGGCTCTACGAGACGATGCTGTACTGGGAGACCGCCGACCAAGTCGCAACGCTCGACGACGCGATGCTCGAGTGGGCCGCGCTCTGGAAGCCGCTCCCGAAGGTGGTGTTCTCCACCACGCTGTCGGCGGTCGAGGGCAACGCCCGCCTGGCCATCGGCGGCCTGGCGGAGGAGATCGAACGGTTGCGAGGCGAGCCGGGAGAAGGTCACATCGCGATCGGCGGCGCAACGCTCGCCGCGGAAGCGGCCGCGCTGGATCTGATCGACGAGTACCGGGCCAGGGTCTGCCCGGTGCTGGTCGGAGGCGGCATTCCGTTCTTCCCCCGGCGCGAGCAGCGGGTGGATCTCGAACGCATCGAAACCCGTGCCTTGGGATCGAACGTCGCCTACCTCCGCTACCGCGTGTCGCGATAGCCGGCTCGTCGGCCGGGCCCGGGGGAGATCGGGCCGGCCGGTTGCTTGCCCTCGGCGACCCGGCCAGGTGCTCGCAGCGAGATGTCGAGCCATGTCGGTCGAGGTGAGCCACCGCGGTAGTGGGCCATGGCGCACCTACGGCGGGTCGACGAACAGTGACCTACGTGGTGGCGTTCCGCAGCTTCGGGATCCGGCGCTTGGCGTCACGCTCCGATTCGAGGACGGACTTCATCCTCGATGCGGCCGCAGGGTCGTCGACGGATCGGTTGTGGCGCTCCTCGGGATCCGCGGTCAGGTTGTGCAGCTCCCAGTCGGGCTCGGCGGCCGGACCCAGGAACGGGTTCGGAGCGACCCCCTGCGCCGCGTACCAGTCATCGAGTCGCTGGTAGTAGTGGTTCAGCTTCCACAGCTCGGGTGCGCCTCCGTCGCCGGTCGGGAGCGTCGAGAGCACCGATTCGATATTGACGGGCGGTGCGACCGGGTCGAACGCGGCCCCGGTCAGGATGTTGACCTCGGTCATGCCCCGGGTGACGTCGTCCTCGGTCATGAAGTAGATCGGCGAGGCATACGAAGTCGGGTCGATCTGCCCCCGGACCACCGGGCTCAGGTCCCGACCGGGCAGGGCCTGGACCTCGTCGTGATGGAGTCCGACGCCAGCGGTTGCCTGCTCCACGTCGATGCCGGCCAGTCCGAGCAGGGTCGGGATCAGATCGACGTGGCTGGTCGGCACGTCGATGCCTCCACGGCCGGGCTCGATGCCCGGACCGGCGATGAGCAGCGGCACACGGGTGGCCTCGTCGAACGCATTACACCACTTCTGGATCAAGCCGCCGTGGGCGCCGAGCAGGTCACCATGGTCGGAGGTGAACACGACGATGGTGTCGTCGGCCATGCCCGACTGCTCGAGCGCTTCGAGAATGCGCCCGATGGCCTCGTCCACCAACTTCAGGAGGTAGTAGTAGAGCCGCCGATAGCCGAGATCGGTGGCGGTCTCGAAGATCATCTTGGGCCAGATCGCCTTGAAGGCCTCCTGGCACGCGGGGCGGCCGCTGAACGGGTCCGACTGGGACGGCGCCTCGGGCACGTCCGGCACGGTGTCGTCAGGCGGCCCGAAGTGCAACATCTGTTCCCACCCGAACCCCGAGAAGGCGATGTCGTGGGGATTGACGAAGGAGGCCACCGTCAGCCACGGACCCTCGGCCCGCGAGGCCGCCAGATCGCCGAACAACTCGACGACCTGCTCGGCGAAGACGCCGTCGCGCACGGTCCCGCAATCGGACTTGTCCGCGCCGTGGGGCTCACGCCCGATCCACCCCGAGAACCCGAACGGGTCGAGCCTGTCGGCTTTGCGGTACGCCTCGATCGCCTCCGGCAGCGGGTTGCCGTCGTCGTCGGAGGCCTTCAGCCCGTCGTGCGAGCCTGGCGCGGTGAGGTCGGCGAAGGAGACGTGCCACTTGCCCCGGTAATGGGTCCGGTAGCCGCCGGCCCTGAACCAGTCCCCCAAGGTCGGCACCGTGTTCGGATCGAGCCACTGCATGCCGGGGTCGGTGTTCTGCTTGGCTACGCCGTCCGTGGACGTCACGCCGTGCAGCGACGGGTACTGGCCGGTGAACAGCGTCGCTCGGCTGGGTACGCACGCCGTCGAGCCTGCGTAGTGCCGGTGGAACTCAAGGCCCCGAGACCGGATCGACTCCCGGGCGGTGAGCTGAGACTTGCGAAAGGCGTGCACGCTGTCTGGCTCGTACGGGGGCGCGTAGCGCTCCTCGTCAGTCATGATGAACAGGATGTTCGGCTGACTCATGGTTGAGACGCTATCGGCAATGCCGGACCTCCCGGTCCGAGCCGAAACCGTGGTGCGCACTGCGTTCCGTGGTGCGCCTGAAAGGACTCACGCCGCTTTCATCGGTGTGCGTCGAGCCTCGGACTCGATCGGAGACAGCACGCCGAGCGGCGAAAGGCGGCGCCGGGGGCTGCAGAAGCCCTCGATGGAGTCGAACATCGCGGAAGTGCGTTCGACGCGAGTCTTTCCCGCACGCGGTGAGCAAAGGGAGCGGGAGTCCTACGTGTGGTCCGAGATCTCCGGCGCGAGGAGCCCGACGAGCGACTCGACCGCTCCTGGGCCGGGTGCCGCGCGCACGTCTCTGGCTTCGAGGCGCTCGCCACACGCCGAGCACACCATGACCGCGTCGGAGACGTGTCCGCAGGACTTGTGGGTCACCTGCAGCGGTGGACCGTCGGGCGCCGCGTAGCGGTCGCCCCACTGTCGCATCGCGGTGTTCACAGCGCGCGGCACTCCTGTCACCCGTAGTTGACGAGGAGTTCGCTCAAGAGAACGATTCCGCGGCGGTCAAGATGCGTCGGTACCGCGTCGCCGACGCCTTGCGGTGCTGATCGCGGTGCAAGACGCACCCGCCCATCCCCGCACAACCTGACGGGCGCCATCTACTCGGGCGCCCGCGACCTGTGCGCCAAATGGCACCCGGGACGCCGCTGACCTGGCGGTTTGCCGCTCATCGGACCTCTGCGCACGTCAACGGAAGTACCGTCTCCGGGAGGAAAGGAGCAAAGGCACGACATGGCGCCCACGGACATCAGCAACCCCATCATCAACTCGCCGTATGACGCCGCCTGAGTCGTACTTCGAAATCGGACCGAACGGACCCACCGGTGCAATTCTCCCGGGCCGCCGACCGAGCGAGTCGTTCATCCCGGTTCCGGCCACCAGGAAGGGCCGACGGGCGGAACAGCCAGCGTTTGACTTCGATCTCACGGGTGAGCGGCGGGAGCAGAACACGCTGATCAACGACATCCGCCGTGAGGTCGAGCGGTGGCGTGCCAATAACTGGAACGGGGTGACGCCCTACACCCGCAAGCTGCTGGCCCACTGGGCCGGCGGACCGCCGACCCGAGATGACCCAGTGCTGTTCTGCCAGCGGGAAGCAGCTGAGACCGCAATCTTCCTCACGGAGGTCGCCGGCCGGCACGGAACGGCCGACTACCGGAGGCGCCTCGAACCCGAGAACCAACTGCACAACGACGGGCTCCCCCGGGTCGGCCTCAAGATGGCGACCGGAACCGGCAAGACCGTCGTCATGGCCATGATCATCGCTTGGCAAACGATCAACAAGGTGATGACCCCGAACGATGCCCGCTTCGCCAAGCGGTTCCTCGTCGTAACCCCGGGCATTACGATCCGCGACCGCCTCGGTGTCCTCCACCCGGAGCGAGCGGAGAGCTACTACCGGGAGCGCGACCTCATCCCCCCGGACCTGTGGGACGCGCTACTCCAGGCGCAGGTCGAGATCGTCAACTACCACACCTTCCTGCCCCGGGACGCCAAGGAGATCCAGGGAGTCTCAAGCAATACGCGCAAGCTGCTGCGCGGCGGCAAGCCCGAGGTGGCTGATGCCTTCCAGGAAACTCCCGACGTGATCGCAGCCCGGCTTCTGCGGGCTTTCGGTACGGGCAAGGGCGAGATTGTCGTGCTCAACGACGAGGCCCATCACTGCTACCAGGACAAGCTGCTGAACCACCCCGACGACGAGGCCGACGCCGAGGACCGGGATCGCAACCGCGACGCTCGGGTCTGGTTCCGCGGCCTACACGACCTGCGGCGCAAGGCGGGCATCAAGGTCGTCTATGACCTATCGGCGACGCCGTACTACCTGAAGGGCTCGGGATACAACGAAGGCTTCATCTTCCCGTGGGTGGTCAGTGACTTCTCGCTGATGGACGCCATCGAGTCGGGCATCGTGAAGATCCCCCGCATCCCGGTGGACGATGACGCCGCCGGGAAGGAACTCGTCTACCTGCAACTGTGGGACAACATCCAGCCCCCGTTGCCCAAGCGCCGAACAGCCAGGGACTCCGACCTCGGGGCACAGGGCTGGGTGATGCCCGAGACCCTCGAAGGGGCGTTGCGCAGCCTCTACCGCAGCTACCACGACAACCACGCCCGTTACCAGGCCAGCCTCGCCGCAACTGGGCGAGCCACCCCCGGTCCTCATCTTGGTGTGCCCGAACACGGTCGTCTCGAAGCTCATGTTTGACTGGATCGCAGGGCGTGAAGTCGAGCTACCGGATGGGACGAAACGTCTCGCTGCCGGCAATCTGCCCCTGCTCAGCAACGTGGAGGACGGCGTCTGGACCACCAGGCAGCGCACGATCTTGGTCGACTCTGCCCAACTCGAATCGGGCGAGCCCCTGGGAGCCGAGTTTCGCAAGGACGCAGCGCGAGAGATCGAAGCCTTCAAACACGCCTACCGCCTGCGCAACCCAGGAGCCGACGTCGACAAAATCACCGACGCCGACCTCCTTCGCGAAGCCATGAACACGATCGGCAAGAAGGGCAAGCTCGGCGAGCACATCCGCTGCGTCGTCTCGGTCGCCATGCTCACCGAAGGCTGGGACGCCAACACCGTCACCCACATCCTCGGTGTCCGCCCCTTCCGCAGCCAACTGCTCTGTGAACAAGTCGTCGGCCGAGGCCTGCGCCGCCGAAGCTACGCGGTCAACGCCGACACTGGACGCTTCGAACCCGAATACGCAGAGGTCTACGGCGTGCCCTTCGCATTCATCCCCGGCGACCGGCAGATCCCCAAGCCCAAAGACCCCCGCCGGCAGTCGAGGTGCGGGCCGAGCCCGACCGCTGGCAGCTCGCCATCCGCTTCCCAAAGCTCGACGGCTACCGTGTGGAGCTGCCCGACGAGCCGCTACACGCCGACTTCGACGAGGACTCGAAGCTCCACCTCGACCAAGCAACAGTCGCCCTCTGGGTAGAGAGCCGGGGCGTCGTCGGCGCGGCGAAGCAGGTAGATCTCGACGACATCCGCAACGCCCGCACCGCAGCGCATCGCGTTCGCGATCGCCAAGACCCTCGTACAACGGGAGGAGTTCTTCGCCGCCCACGCCGGCGTCGAGCGCCCGTGGTTGTTCCCTCAGCTGGTCGAGATCTGTCGGCGCTGGCTCGACGAGTGCGTCACCACCGACCCCGGGGTGACAAAGGGCCACCTGCTGCTCACCCAGGCTGGCGCCCGAGGCGGCCGAGAAGGTATTCGGCGTCGATCGTCCGACATCCCGATAGCCGCACCGCTGTGCTCATGCCGATCATTCGCCGCTTCGACTCGATCGGGTCCACCGATGACGTGCGCTTCGTGACCCGCAAGGTCGTCATGGACCCGCCCCCCACCAAGTCGCATCTCAACCATGTCGTGCTCGACGGCCTGCGCGGCAACTCATGGGAAGAAGGCCTCGCCCAGGCTGCTCGAACACCACGACCAGGTGAAGGCGTACGTGAAGAACGAGCGACTCGGCTTCACCATCCCCTACGTTCACGAGGGCCGTACCCACGAGTACGTGCCCGACTTCCTGGTCCGCCTCGTCACCGAGCCGACGACGTGGAGCGCACGCTCATCGTCGAGGTGTCGGGCAGCCGCAAGTCCCCCGGCCCACAGCAGCCAAGGCCGACACCGCCCGGAACCAGTGGTGCGCGGCCGTGAACAACTGGGGCGAGTTCGGGAGATGGGGCTACGTGGAGGTCCACAACCCGGCCGAAGCTCCAGCCCTGCTCAACGATGCCATCGACAACCTGTACGCCGACCGCCCGATCATCGGGCTACCGGCCTGATCACGCTAAGGAATCGCATGCCACCACGGAAGCCGAAGACCGCGACGCCGACGCCGGTAAACGCCATCACTCACGCGGACAAGCGAGCCAACCTCCCCACTGCCGACGCCCAAGACTTCGTGGCACCCGAGCTTGAACAACCGATGCCCGTCCGTTACCCGCGCGACCCGTCGCTAGACCCGCAGCTGGTGTGGAAGGGCAAGGACGCTCTAGACGGCGAAGACCTCGTCGCAGACGCTCCAGCGATCTACATCCAGGAGAAGATCGACCCACGGGTCCTCATCGAGAACCTGCGCCGCACGGCAGCACGCCCGAGGACGAACCCGAGCTCACCCTCTTCGACTCCTTCGATGGCTTTCCCGAACTCGATCTCGTCGACTTCTACCGCCACGAGGCCAACTGGTCGAACCGCATGATCCTCGGCGACTCGCTGAACGTCATGGCCAGCCTGGCCGAGCGAGAGGCGCTACGTGGCAAGGTCCAGATGATCTACGTGGACCCGCCTACGGCATCAAGTTCGGCAGCAACTGGCAGGCTTCAGCCCGAAAGCGCGACGTCAAGGACGGCAAGTTCGAGGACGCCATCAGGGAAGTCGAGCAAATCAAGGCCTTCCGCGACACCTGGGAACTCGGGATCCACTCTTATCTGACGTACCTCCGCGATCGCCTGACGGTGGCCAAGGACCTGCTCACCGAGAGCGGATCAGTCTTCGTCCAGATCGGCGATGAGAACGTCCATCTCGTGCGGTCCTTGTTGGATGAAGTGTTTGGCCCGAGAACTTCGCAGCCTGATCGTGTTTCAAGACGACAGCTGGCTTGCGGCGCCGAGCTTTCTGGCGTCTGCGAAGGACTACATCTGCTGGTATGCGCAAGGACCGTGATGCGGTTAAGTTCCGGCAGCTCTTCGCACCGAAGCAGCGGAGGATCGAGGGAGCGACTCAGTTTCACTACGTCGAGTATCCCGACGGAGCGAGTCGGCGACCGATAGCTCCGGCGACGACGTCGATGACTCAGAAGGCACCGGCTGGCGGTTTCGCGCATCGACAACTTGACCTCGACGGGCTTGTCGACAACTACGGCGTATGACGTTCGACTGTGACGGACGAGTGTTCCGACCGGCCGCAGACATCCGGTGGAAGACGACTCCAGACGGTATGGAGCGCCTTGCTGCGGCGGAGTCGTCTCATGGCCGCTGGGCAACACCCTGCGTTACAAGCGCTATCTCGATGACTTTCCGGTCTATCCCGCTATGTCAACGTCTGGAACGACACTGGTATCTCGGGATTCGCCGACGAAGAAGTGGTTTGTCGTCCAAACTAACGCGAAGGTTGTCGAGCGATGTCTGCTGATGACCACTGATCCCGGCGACCTCGTGCTCGACCCCACCTGCGGATCCGGCACGACTGCCTACGTTGCCGAACAATGGGGGCGTCGATGGATCACGGTCGACACTTCACGGGTCGCGCTTGCGCTCGCTCGTCAGCGTCTGATGGGTGCCCGATTCCCCTACTACCTGCTGGCCGACTCCGTCGAGGGTCGCACGAAGGAGAGCCAGCTGTCGGCGGCGCCGCTTGCCGCCGGCCGAAGTGACGAACGACATTCGCCATGGCTTTGTCTACGAGCGAGTCGCAGCACATCACTCTGAAATCGATCGCTAACAACCCCGACATCGAGGAGGGATGACCCGGGAAGAGATCGACACTGCCATCCGTCGCCATGCCGACTTCGAGCTGCTCTACGACAAGCCGTACGAGGACACGAGGAAGGTGCGGGTGTCCGGGCCGTTTACGGTCGAGAGCCTGTCGCCGCACCGTTCGCTGGCCTTCGCTGGCAGCGCTGTGGACGGGACCGGAGCCATCAATACCGATGCAGTCGAAGATGCATCGCACGGGGACGCGTCGTTCGAGCAGACGATCCTCGCCAACCTTCGAACGGCTGGGATTCAAAACGGACGCAAGGGCGAGCGGCTGACCTTCGACACGGTCGAGCCGTATGCCGCGGCATATATCCAGGCCATCGGGAGCGCGAGGAGGCTGCCGATGGCACGCCGAGGCGCGTCGGGATCACGATCGGCCCGCAGTACGGCACGGTCGGTCCGTCGTTCATCAAGGATGCCGCCCGTGAGGCTAACCGGTCTGGCGACATCGACCTGCTGTGCGTGCTCGCCTTTGCCTTCGACCCTAGCGGTTCTCGGCACAGGCGACGACGTACGTCACCTCCGACGAAGGCTTCGCCAACGTTGCCGCCGAACGGCGCCTGGGACGGGTGCCGGTTTTGTTGGTGCGCATGAACGCCGACCTGGTGATGGGCGAGGAGCTGAAAAAGACCGGCGCCGGCAACCTCTTCACGGTCTTCGGCGAGCCCGACATCGAGATCAAGGACGAAGGCGACGAGCTGCGGGTTCTGCTCCGCGGCGTCGACGTGTACGACCCCAACACCGGCGAGATCCGCAGTAACGACACCGATCAGATCGCACTCTGGATGATCGACACCGACTACAACGAGGAGTCGTTCTTCGTCCGTCACTGCTACTTCACCGGTGGCCAGGACCCGTACGGGCGGCTGAAGCGTGCGCTCAAGGCGGACATCGACGAGGATGCCTGGGCAAGCCTGTATCGGCACCGAGTCTCGCCGTTTCCCCGGCCCGAGACCGGCAAGATCGCGGTGAAGGTCATCAACGACTATGGCGACGAGGTCATGAAGGTCTTCGACGTCTGAGCGAGACGACTCACGCTGCGGCGACGCGGCAGATCGTCCGCACTTCACAGCGCCGGCACCGCAGTCCCGGGTTGGGCCGGTAGTCCCGTGCTCGGATCCGCACGGCTGCCTCGGACACGGCCGCTTCGGCCTGGCTCGATCGCTTCTCGGGTCGACCGGCAATCGACTCCCGGGAGGCTGCCTTCAGATCGTGGACGTAGGCGCCCCGTACGTCGAGGCCCTCTCGCCGGCCGGCATCGGCGTAGACCTGGAGCTGCAGCGCGTGCTCGAGCGACTCGCCCGACGTGGAGGTCTTGTAGTCCACGATGGCGAGCGCGGTCGGCACCCCGCCCTCCTGGTCGAGGATCACGTCGGCCCGGCCGGTGACCGTGACGCCCGTCGAGATGGAGTTCGAAGGGCCGCTCGGTCTCCCACACCCGATGCAGATCGGCCTCGTGCTTCGCGGTGTAGGTCGGTGATCAAGCCGACGGGCGGCGTCCTTGAGCTGACGGTGGGCCGGCTTGTTTGCCGTCGGCAGGAAGAAGCTGGCGTCGAGGATCTCGTCGATCTCGGGGGCGTCGGCACACGCCCGAGGCCTTGGTCGCCTCTGCCACGGCACGCATCACGTGATGAACAGCCTTCCCGTAACCGAGCTCGGGCGCGAGCCGGGGTTGGAATCCGATGAGATCGCGAAGCCGGAATGCCAGTCCCGCAGTCGATGAACGCAGCCAGTTCGCTGTAGGTAATCGAGATCGGATCGTCGGCCGTCGCTGGTCGCAGCTCGATCGCTCGGCAGGGCGATGTCCTCGGGCTCGCACCTCGAGGTCTGCCAGCTCCCGAGCAATAGGGGCTCGGCGCCGACTCGCCTTGCGTGGTGACCCGTCCGTGTCGCGAGACCGACAACCAATCGCGCGCCCGTGTCATGCTACGTAGAACAGCCGCCGCTCGTCGGCGTCGCAGCCCTCGTAGCGGGCAGCATCGAACCGATCTCGAGGTACGAGCCAGTGCTGGACCTCGCCGGTCGTGTGGTCGGGAACCGGTTCGCAGTCAGCGATGGCACGAACACGGCCGGCCACTCGAGGCCCTTGGCGCGATGGACGGTCGTGAGGTCCACGGCGTCGAGCACGAAGTCGGCCTCGCCGTCGAAGCCCTCGTAGGCGCCCTGGGCGTAGTTGATGATGTGGAGTCCGAGGTTCCGGTAATACCAGGTGCCTCGGTCCTCACCACCTACCTGCTCGCCGGCAACGTCGGCGTCAGGGCGGGCACGGCGCCGAACCGACTCGTAGTCGGCGAGCAGCGACGTGAACCGGGCCAGCGTGCCGAGCCGGTTCACCACGAGCGTGTCGGAGAGGTCCCACGTCCGGACGGCCAACTCGTCGAGCAGTTCGTATAGCTCGCCCACCAGATCGGCTGTGCGGTCTGCCTCGGGGACCGCTGTCTTCCACTGGCGAAGGAACCGGGCGAGACGGTTGCGGCGGCGTCGGACAGCTCGAACACTCGCTGGTATTCACCGAACAGTGCATCGTCCGCAGATCAACCGGCCCGGGCCGTAGCGGTCCCGCCATTCGGTGTCGGTGAGCCAAGTGATCGTTGTGACCGAGCACGACCGCCTCCGGTTGGTCGAACAGACCCGAGCGTCCGCCGGGTTGGACGGGGATGTCGAAGGTGGCGAACTGCTCGACCAGCCGGGGGTAGGCCGCGCGACTGCGCACGAGCACGGCGATGTCCTGGTAGCGAGCGCCGGCATCGTTGAGATCCAGGACCAGGTTGGCGATCCAGCCCGCCTCCTCGACCTCGCTCGGCGCGCTCCAAACGACCACCTCGGGCTCCGGACCGCCGGCAGGCGGGCGGTGGTGCGCCATGGTCTTGTCGATCCGCTCGGGGATCGTCGCGCGAACTGGTTGGCGACGTCGATGACCTGCGGGCGGCTCCGCCGGTTGGTGGTGATCTCGAATGTTGTCACCGACGGATACCGGTCGGGGAAGGTCACGATGTTGGAGACGTCCGAGCCTCGCCACTGGTAGATCGCCTGCTGGTCGTCGCCCACGACGCAGAGCTCCACCTGCGGCCCCGGTCAGCAGTTCGATCAGGCGCTCTTGGGCGGGGTTGACGTCCTGGTACTCGTCGACGATCAGGTGTCGCAGTCGGCCGTGAATCTCGGCCGCCAGCTCGGGTCGCTCCAGCTCCCGGACCGCCCTCACGACCTGCTGGCCATACGTGAGAAGCCGATACCGGTCCAGGGTCTCGTAGTAGGCGCTCAGCACCGGCCGAACGGGTCGGGCATGCTGCCGGATCGAGCAGCTCATTCTCCACCACGTCGACGCCATGGAGGAATGCCTCGATCGAGGCGAACAGACGGTTCTTCGGATCCAGCTGTCGTAGTTCGAGCCGGCGACGCCTCTCGTGACAGGAACGCGGTCAGCTGGTTGTCATCGAGCACGTCGTAGGTCTCGTACCGAGGCACCCGCTGTTGCAGGAGCCGGAAGCAATAAGCCGTGAATGGTCCCGACGAACAGACCGGCCAGGCGATCCAGGGCTGTCCTTCCGAGCCGGTCCTCGACCCGCTGAGCGATCCGGTTCTTCAGCTCCTCGGCGGCACGCTCGGTGAAGGTGAACGCGACGATCGACTCGGTCGGCCGACCCTCGGCGAGCAGATCTACCACTCGCTGCGATACGACCTCGGTCTTCCCGGAGCCGGCGGCGGCGATGATTTGGAGGTGCCCGCCGCGATGGCGAACTGCGTCCAGCGCAGGCCCCGTCAGCTCCGGACCAGGTGGGCGATTACCGCTGAGTGACACGTTCCCCACTGTAGGGAGCGATGGAGCTTGAAGACCTGCCTCCAAGCGATCCGGTGCCTGGGGCTTAATGGTTGAACGAAGTCGGACGGTCACGTCCCAGCGAGTGGTGTACAAGCCCGTGAGGTGCGAAGCCCTCGCGTCAACCTGTTGATCTGACTCTACGTTGTCGTGTCGATGGTGTGCCTTCCGGTGTCGGGGTTGGTGCTCATCCAGCGGCGGCCTCCATGGCCGGTCTCGGGTCGAATTTCGCCTGTTCGGCTTTCGGCCGCCTTGAGCGACTCGACGCTCATGTAGCGCTTGGCGATGGCCCACTCGTCGGTCTGCTCGGCCAGGATGGCCCCGACCAGGCGGATCACCGCCGGGCGGTTGGGGAAGATCCCGACCACGTCGGTGCGCCGGCGGATCTCCTTGTTCAGCCGTTCCTGGGGGTTGTTGGACCGGATCTTCGGCCAGTGCTCGGTCGGGAAGGCGGTGAAGGCCAGATGTCGTCGGCGGCGTCGAGCAGGTAGACCGCCACGTCGACGAACCCGGCCTGGGTCAGCTTGTCGACCACGTCGCCGAGCTGGGCCCAGGTGGCGTCCCGGTCGGGCTGCTCGAAGATGGAGCGCACCAAGGTGGCGATCATCGGCCAGTTGGCCTTGGGCACCCGGGAGGCCAGATTGGCCATGAAGTGCGTTCGGCACCGCTGCCAGGTGGCCTCCGCCAGCACCGTGGCGATGGCCGCCTTGATCCCGCCGTGGGCGTCGGAGATGACCAGCTCCACCCCGGAGAGGCCCCGGGCCACCAGGCCGCGCAGGAACTCGGTCCACGCGGCGGTGTCCTCGGTGGTCACGATGTCGAACCCGACGATCTCCCGGCGGCCCTCGGCGTTGGCGGCGGTGGCGATCACCGCCGAGACGTTCACCACCCGGCCGCCCTCTCGGACCCGCTGGGTGAGAGCGTCGATCCACAAATAGCGGTACGGGCCGGTATCGAGCGGCCGGTCCCGGAACTCGGCCACCTTGGCGTCGAGCTCGGCGGCCAGGCGGGACACCTCCGAGCGGGACATCCCCTCGATCCCCATGGCCTTGACCAGGTCGTCGACCCGCCGGGTGGACACCCCCTCCACGTAGGCCTGGCAGATCACCGCCACCAGCGCCTGCTCGGCCCGCCGGCGCGGCAGCAGCAGGAACTCCGGCGAGTACACCCCCCGGCGCAGCTTCGGGACCGCCAGGTCGATCGTGCCGACCCGGGTGTCCCACGGCCGGAGCCGATACCCGTTGCGGGAGTTCTCCCGCTCCTCGGTGCGCTCCCCGTAGGCGGCGTTGCACTGCATCGACGCCTGGGCCGACATCAACGCCTCCGCGAACGCCGCGAGCATCGCCCGGGCCAGATCCGTGTCGCCGTCGTCGCCCTCGAGATACTTGCCCAGCCAGGCGGCCGCGTCGATAGTGGTAGGGACAGTCACCGTGATCCTCCTCAAGTTGGTTGTGTGGGAACTGCTTCTTGAGGTTGACGCGGTGACTGTCGCGTCTGGGGGACCCTCCCTCAGCTCACCGGCTCGTACACCACTCGTTGGGACTCAACTACTTCGATGCCGACTTCGCGTGAACGTCCAGCGTGTTGACGGTGTGGCGCGTGCTCACTTGCATAAGGCTGCGTACGGCACTCGTGATAGTTCGTCGATGAATTCCGCCTCGAAAACCCTGTGGGTAACGCGAAGGCCGATCGCGAGGCTGCACGTCAGCGGCTTGCACCCCGGCGGACGGGCACGCGAATCCGAATCCAAATTGTGAAATGCCGAGTGGAGGTGAGCGGACTCGAACCGCCGACTTCTACATTGCGAACGTAGCGCTCTACCAGCTGAGCTACACCCCCGAGCGTCTGACGAGGATAGCCGCCGCCGGAGTGACCCACGGCAGGCTGAGCCTGTCGCCCTAACCGCCCGGCGTGGTCGTCGAGGTCGTCGATGTCGTGGTGGTCGACGTCGACGTGGTGGTCGTGGGCGGCACGGTCGTGGTGGTCGGCGGGAGTGTGCTCCACGTCGTCGGTGGCGAGGACGGGGGCGCGGTGGTCGTGGTGGTCGGGGCCGGCGTGGTCGGAGAGCTCGGTGGACCGGTCGCCGACGGCGGCGTCGCGAAGATCCAGATGGCCGTCGCGCAGTCCTGCGGCTGGGACGCCCAGACCACGTCGACGCCCGGCATGGTCGAGAACGACCAGACGTCGAGCGGCGCGCCGGTCTGGAGGCACGCCAGTGCGGGATCGTTCGTCGAGAGCGCGCTCAGCGTCCCGATGAGCACCTGGGTGCCGCCGGGCGGTGGAGCGCCGGACGGGGTGAGGGCGACCTGGGCGTTGTCGAAGGTCCCGACCGTCGTGTACCCGGTGCCCGGCGGCCCCGGTGCCGGCCCGGCGAGCGAGTCCTTGACCGCCGGCGAGTTGCCGAGCAGTGCGGCGAGCATGGCCGGGTCGTTGCCGTCCATCCCGAGCGCCCAGATCCCGAGACCGGCGATGTGGTACTGCGCAGCCAGCTCCGCCTTGAGGGCGAGTGAGGTCGGGTCGTCGAAGTACGTCTCGTGCCACTGGCTCCCGACCTGGTACGACGTCCACGGTGTTTGGGTCGACGGGTCCCAGTACGTCGGATGGCCTGACGCGTCGATCATGCTCACGCTGAGCGGCGACTCGGGCCCGGTCGACTGCGCCGCATTGGTCCCGTCGGTCGTCGGCCAGTCGTACCCGTAGTAGGGGACGCCGAGGATCACCTTCTGCGGCGGGACCACAGCGGTGAATTGCTGGAGCGCCTCGGTGTCGTTGAACCCGCCACCGGTGAGCGGTGCCGTCGGGCTCGGCGTCGAGCGGTCGTTCATGTCGTAGGCCATCACGAAGAAACCGTCGACGGCGGGCGCCAGCGACGCGATGTCGTAGAAGCCGGCCGAGTCGGCCGCCGCACTCGCGTACGTCGCCATCGTGACCTGCCAGTGCGGATTCGTCGCGTGCAACGCGCCCGACACTTGCGTGATCAGCGAGGTCAGCCCCTGTCGATCGGCGCTTCCCTCCCCTTCGAAGTCGAAGTTCACGCCGTCGAGGTTCTTCGCCTGCAGCGCGCCGATGAGCGCCGTGGACAGCCGCTGTGGCGCGTTCGGGTCCGAAGTGATGGCATCGAGCGCGCTCTGGCTGAAGCAGGTCACGGTCAGCACGACGCGGTCGCCCGCCGCGTGGGCGCGGTTGACGAGGTCGACCAGGTCCTGGCTCTGGTAGCCGTTCCAACCGGCGCCGCTCTGGTCGAGCGTGCCGTCGCCGTTCACGTCGACGCTGAAATACGCGAGCGTTGTCAGGTCGTTGACGTCGAACGACGAGGACTGCGGCAGCGTCCAGTAGGGCGCGTAGCCGAAGATCTCATGAGACTGGAGCGGCGGGGAACCCGCGAGGGACGGCGGCGCCGGGGCCGGCGCGCTCGTCGCCGCGGCGAGGTGGGCGTCCGGGTGCCTTGCGGCCTCCGCGGCGTTGCCCACGTCGCGGGCGTGACGATGGTGGACGCTCCCGAGCGCGCCGCTCGCCGGAGTCACGAAGATCGGCGTCGCGCTCCCCGCGATCAGCGCGAGCGCGAGACCGCCGGCCACCACCGGGCCGGCGCGTCGGCGGTCGAGGCTCCCGCGCACCCGGTCGAGTCCGCGGTGCCACTGAGCACGCAACGCGGCGACCGGTCCAGGCACCGACTCGCCGTCTGGGAGCGCCACCGCGGCGCCGGGCACCGTCGCCGCGAAGGACGCTGACGCGGCGAGGACGGGCGCCACCTCGGCCGCCGGGACCACCAGCCGTACCGTCGTCGGGGCGTCCGCCCACGGCTCGCCCGCGGCCTCGACGGCGACCACCTGGCCGCACCGGCCGCCCGGGTCCGCGAAGGCGTCGTCGGCCGAGACCGACCGGATCGACGACCACGGCACGAGCACCGGGACCGGCAGGGGACCGCCGCCGGCCTGCGGTGCCCTGATGACCACGACGCCGTGCGCGCCGAGCTCGACATCGGCGCTCGAGTCCATCGGAAGGAGTCGCCCGGGCTCGTCGGCGACCGTTCCGCTCGCTGCCCCGCCCGCCTCGTCCAGGACGATCACGCCGGTGAGCGCGAGCGGACCGGCGGGCGGCCCTTGGCGGGAGAGGCGGCGGAGGAGTCTCATCGGATCGTCGTGCGTTGCGCGGCGTGCGGCTCGACCGGCCACATCGTGAGTGCTCTGAAAACACTCTATGTGGTTAGCCTACCACTCCCTGCGGTAACATGCCATGTACGAGGGAGTTTCTGCACCGACCCGCCCAATGTAGACCACATTCCATGGCATTTCGACGCGGGCAGCCCTCAAGTTCGGCACATCCGTTCCGACAATTACCCCGGCGGTCCAGCCCACCTCGCGAGCACAAAGTGGTCAGCGTCATGGAGCACCGAAACGCAGCAGTCGAGCAGACCACGAGCGCCATGATCTTCGTCGAGGGCTTCCGCATGCTCTTCGTGCTCGCGGGCTCCGTGGCGGGCTACGAGATCGCCCAGGGTGTGAAGTCCGACCCGCACGTCGCCGTCGTCGGGCTCCTCCTCGGCGCCGCGGTCAGCTATGTGGTCGGCGGCGTCGCCGGTCGCCTCATCGACAAGGGGATCCAACGGTCCCTCTTCCTCTTCCGCAACACGCCGCCCGGCGAGGTCTTCGCCGCATCGGTCGTGGCGACGACCGGCATGCTGCTCGGCCTCGTGATCGGGCTGCCGCTCCTCATCCTCCTCCGTTCCGGCTACGCCCTCCTGGTGACCGCCGGCCTCGCGTGGGTGCTCGCCTCGCTCGGATGGCGTCTCGGCTCGGTGAAGGGGCGGCAGATCATCGCTGCAGCCGGTCTCTCGCGGATCCTCGCCCCACAGCCGGGTCCCCCACAGGGCCACGCGCTGCTCGCCGACGCCTCGGCCGTCATGGAGCGCTTCCTCCTGGTGCTCGGGAAGGCCGGCCTGTTGCCGGGCGGCATCGTGGTCCCGCAGTTCGTCGTCGACCACGTGCGGTCGGTGGCGGAGTCGCCGGACCCGGTCACCTCCCGGAAGGCGCGACGCGGGCTCGAGTCGCTCGAGGCGCTCCGCGAGATGGGCGTGCCGGTTCACGTCGCTCCCGACGAGGTTCCCGAGGAGGACGAGCCCACGTTCAAGCTTCTGACCGTCGCACGGCGTACCGGGCTCCAGATCGCGACGTGCACACCCCACGTCGTCGACGAAGCGGCCGAGTGGCAGCTCGCCGCGGTCGACCTCCGCGGCGTCGCACAGGAGCTCTCGCCCGACCACCTGCCCGGCGAGCAGCTCGCCATCGAGCTCATCCGCGAGGGGCGCCAACCGCGCCAGGCGGTCGGCTACCTGCCCGACGGCGACATGGTGGTCGTCAACGACGCGACCCACCTGATCGATCGGGGCGAGGTCGCGGTCACCGTGCTCTCGACCCGGCCGACCAGCCAGGGGACGATGGTCTTCGCGAAGCTCTCGACCGACCACCAACCTGCCGGTTCGCACCTCACCCGCTCGGCCTGACCGGCACGACCTGACCGGTAGGACCTGACCGGTAGGACCAAACCGGCCGACTCCGGACGCGCAAAGGGCCGGGCCCCGGAGGACCCGGCCCCTCACGCGTGCGTCACGAAGCTGCGCCGACCACCGGTGAGGTGAGCATGGTCGTGGCCTGCGAGCCGTAGAAGGCGGTGCCGTAGGCGTAGGCGCCGCCGTCGGCACCGACCAGGACGTACCCCCCGCTGACGTTGGCGCTGATCCCGACGATCGGGGCCGAGAGGCTCGTGCCCCCGGCCGAGCCGTCGTACGGAGCGCCGCCGTAGGCGAACACGCCGCCGTCGGAGCCGACCAGCCAGTACCCGTTGCCACCCGGCGCCGCGGCCATGGCCACGACCGGGGCGTTGAGCGACATGCCGCCGGTCGAGCCGAAGTAACCGGCACCACCGAAGGCGAAGACGCCGCCGTCCGAGCCGACCAACCAGTAGCCACCGCCGGCGCCGTCAGAGGCGATGCCGACGACCGGCTCGTTGAGGACCGTGCCGCCCATCGAGCCGTGGTAGCGCGCGTCGCCGAAGGCGAAGACGCCGCCGTCCGAGCCGACCAGCCAGTAGCCCTTGCCGTCCGGCGTCGAGGCGATCCCGACGATCGGGGAGTTGAGCGCGATACCGCCCATCGAGCCCTCGTAGGTCGCGTCACCGTAGGCGAAGACACCGCCGTCGGAGGCGACGAGCCAGTAGCCCTTGCCGTCCGGCGTCGGGACCATGCCCACGATCGGGCTGTTCAGCACGATAGAGGAGGCCGAGCCGAAGAGCGGGGCCGCGCCGTTCGAGAAGACGCCACCGTCCGAGGTCACCAGCCAGTAGCCATTGATGTGTCCCGGGGACGCCTTCTCCGGCGTGACCGCGTTGGACTGCGCCGACGCAGGGCCGGTGCCGACCGCGTTGGTCGCCGCGACGGTGAATGTGTACGTGGTCCCGTCGGTGAGGCCCTTGATCGTCGTCGAGGTCACGGCGCCCACGTCGGTGGTGCCGAGGTTGGTCGCACCCTGGAAGGTCGTGACCGTGTACCCGGTGATCGGTGAGCCGCCGTCGCTGCCCGCCGACCAGGTGACGCTTGCCGAACCGTCGGCCGCGGTCGCCTTCCCGATGGTCGGGGCCCCCGGGATGGTGGCCGGGGTCACCGCGTTCGACGCTGCGGACGCGGTGCCTGTCCCGACGGCGTTGGTCGCCGCGACCGTGAACGTATAGCTCGTCCCGTTGGTGAGACCGGTGATCGACGACGAGGACGAATCGGCACCCGTCGTGAGGCCCGTGCAGGCGCCGCACGCCGGGGTCGGCGTGATCACGTACCCCGTGATCGCCGAGCCGCCGTCACTGCCCGGTGCGGTCCAGTTCACCGTCGCGGACCCGTCACCCCCGGTCGCCGCACCGATGGTGGGTGCGCCGGGCGTCGAGACGGGCGTCACGGCGTTGGAGGCTGCCGAGTTCGGACCGGTCCCGGCGCTGTTGATCGCCGCGACCTCGAACGTGTAGGTCGTCCCGTTGGTCAGACCGGTCACGTCCTCGGACGTGGCGGTCGAGTTGAAGGTCTGGGTCGCCTGGGCCGTGGCGCCGATGAACGGTGTCACGACGTAGCCGGTGATCGGCGAGCCGCCGTCGCTGGACGGTGCGGTCCAGGTGAGCGTCGCCGAGGCGTTCCCGGCCGTGGCGGTTCCGATGGTCGGGGCACCCGGAGCGGTCGCGCCGGTCAGCGTAACCGTATTGGTGCCGGACGACGCGGGTCCGGTACCGGACCCGTTGATCGCAGCGACCGTGAACGAGTAGGTGTTACCGGACGTGAGGCCGGTCACCGTTTCGGTCGTGGCCGTCGACGGGAACGTCTGCGGCGTGCCGGGGATCTCGCCGGTATAAGGCGTGACGACGTATCCCGTCACGGCCGAGCCGTTGGTGACCGACGGAGCAGTCCAGTTCACCGTCACCGACGTGCTGGATGCGGCCGTCGCGGTCCCGATCGCCGGGGCCTGTGCGACGGACGTGCCGTTGCTCAACAGCACGTAGGCCGCGGACGGGAAGGTAAGTGGCGAGACGCTCGGGAGTGCGGTCGTCTGGCCGGCCGGGGTGAACGCAGGACCGGTCGCACCGGTCGGGTCACCACTAGGGGGAACACCGGTCTGCGGCGGGCCCGGGTTGCCGTGTGCGTCGTACCCCGTCTCGAGGCAGGCGGGCGTGCCGTCGCCGGCCGTCCCACCGAACGGCAGCTGCAGGGCCGCCCCGACAAGGAACTCCGAGATGCTGGTCACCCCGATGCCGGCGGTCTGGCCGTTGGCTCCCGCAGTCGTGAACGTCGTCGACGGGATGCTCACCGGGAAGCTGAACATGGTGTTCTTGCCGACGCCGACGTAGGAACCGCCCGTCGAATTCGCCGTCGCCGGCAGGCTGATCGTCGCGGAGGACGTGCCGTTGATCGCGGTGATCGTCGCGGCGAGCGGGATGCCCGGCGACGAGCCGGCGATCCCGTCACCGACCGCCGCCGCGCTCGAAATTGCCGGTGAGGGTCGCGGAGCCGTTGGTCCACGAGATGCTGTGGATCGTCGCTCCACCGTCGGGTACCGGCGCGCTGGACGGCGGGGCGAAGGTGTAGCTGCCGGTCGAGTTCGCATCGGTCGGGCCGATCTTCTCGGTCGGCGCGAGTGTCAGTGTGGTCTTGCCGGCGATGCCACCGAGCTGCGTGAAGAGGTTGGCGACGAACTGACCGACGATCGTCGTCGTCGCGGTCCCGCTAAAGCCGAAGGTCGCGCCGGTCGGCGATGCCTGGTTGACCGTGGTGTTGCCCTGCAGCGTCGTCGCGAACGGCGCGTCCTGACCGGGGGACAGACTGATCGTGCAGTCGGCCTCGTAGGACACCGCGGGCGACGTCGGGTTGCCCGCCGGGTTGGACGACGTCGCGTGCGCGGCGCCTCCGTCGGCCAGCAGCACGCCCGCGCTGCCGAGCGTGAGGACGGCGGCCGCCCCGGCGGAGACGAGAGACCGACCGGTCGAGCGTCTGACGCTCGTACCGCTCGACGAACACGCCGGTCCGGCTTGCGCCTTGCGGAACGGACGAAATCGGAACACTTCCATCGACCCAACCCCCCAGGGTTTAGATTTTACCAGTCGTTGCCCACCATCGACGACGGCTGCAACTTTTTCCACCACGCGTTATGGCGGATGCGACCGTACCGGTCGACTGGTGAGAAAAGCAATACCCCAAACCGCTCCGAACCGGGCGCTTCCACGGAGAGTGGTGGCGCCCCCACCGAGTCGGTACTTCTATGCCTGTTTGACCGCCGCGACGAGCTTGGTGAGGGTGTCCTTCGCGTCCCCGAAGAGGAGCGTGGTCTTCGGATCGAAGAGGAGCTCGTTGTCGATGCCGGCGAACCCGGGCCGCATCGAGCGCTTGAGGAAGACGATGTGCTCCGCCTGGTCCGCGTTGATGATCGGCATGCCGTAGATCGGGCTGCCGGGCATGTTCTTCGCCGCCGGGTTGACCGTGTCGTTCGCACCCACCACGAGCGCGACGTCGGCCGAGCTCATCTCGGGATTGGCCTCGTCCATCTCCTTGAGCTCGTCGTAGGGCACGTTCGCCTCGGCCAGCAGCACGTTCATGTGGCCGGGCATGCGGCCTGCCACAGGATGGATCGCATAGAAGACGTCGACGCCGCGCTCGAGGAGGAGGTCTGCGAGCTCGCGGGCGGTGTGCTGCGCCTGCGCGACGGCGAGTCCGTATCCCGGGATGATCACGACCTTGTGCGCGTACGCGAGCAGCACGCCGATGTCCTCCGGTGTCCCGGTGATGACCGAACGCGCATCGCCGCCCGAGCCTTCGGTGCCGGTCGCGGTGATGACCGATCCGAACGCGGAGAAGAGGATGTTGGGCAGCGACCGTCCCATCGCCTTGCTCATCAGCCGGGTGAGCAGGATGCCCGAGGCGCCCACCAGGGTGCCGGCGATGATGAGGAGGTTGTTGTTGAGGGTGAATCCCGACGCGGCGACCGCGAGTCCGGTGAAGGAGTTGAGCAGTGAGATGAGCACTGGCACGTCGGCGCCGCCGATCGGCAGCACGAAGATGACGCCGAGGACGAGCGAGAGGACGGCGGTGACCGCGAGGAGCGCGACGTTCCCCGTCACGAGCGTCGCGAACGCCAGCGCGGCGATCGCCGTGCCCACCACCCCGTTGATCGCCTGCTGGCCCGGGTAGGTGATCGGGCGGCCGGTCATGAGCTCCTGGAGCTTGGCGAAGGCGATCGCGCTGCCGGCGAAGGACACGCAGCCGACCAGCACGCCGAAGAGGACCTCGGCGATCCGGTAGACGGCGGGATTGCCGGGGGCCTCGATCACGAAGACCACGATCGAGACGAGCGCCGCGGCGCCGCCGCCGACCCCGTTGAAGATCGCCACCATCTGTGGCATCGCGGTCATCTTCACGAGACGCGCCGCCGGCACTGCGACCGCTGCGCCGATCACCATCGCCACCACCGTCAGCGAGAGGTTGAGCGCGTGGGCCCGGACCTCCGGGTACGCAAAGGTGAAGCCGACGGCGAGCGCGGCCGCGGCAGCCGCGAGGAGATTGCCGTTGCGAGCGTGCTTCGGCGAGCTGAGCCCCTTGAGGGCGACGATGAAGCCGATCGCCGCAAGCAGGTAGACGAGGTCGATCCAGGTGTTGAGGGTCACGCCGCGGCACCCGTCGAGTCGTCGCCCGGCTCCTTCTTGGCGCTGCGCTCGTCCGGCTTGGTCCTGAACATCTCGAGCATGCGGTCGGTCACGACGAAGCCACCGACGATGTTGAGCGTCGCGAGCAGCACCGCGAAGAAGGAGAGGGTGATCTGCAGCGCGCCGTGCGCCACACCCATCGCCAGGATCGTCCCCACGAGGATGATGCCGTGGATCGCGTTGCTGCCGGACATGAGCGGCGTGTGCAGGATGCTCGGGACCCTGCTGATGACCTCGTTGCCGACGAAGGCGGCCAGGACGAAGATCGTGACGAACTCGAGGATGCCGGTGGTCACAGTGCTGCTCACGGCGCTGCTCCTTCGTCCTTGGCGGATACTGCTTCTCCGGCCCCTTCTGCGGTCCTGCCCGGACCGGCGCCCGGTGCGGTCGGTGCGGGCGCCGGCACCGCCAAGCCGAGCGCCTCGGCCGTCGGGCCGTGGACGACCGTGCCGTCCCGCACCACGCAGGTCCCCGCCACGATCTCGTCCCCGATGTCCGGTGCGAGCTCGCCGTCCTTCACGAGCAGGCCGAGGAAGTTGGCGATGTTCCTCGCATAGAGGAAGCTCGCGTGGGTCGGCATGCCGGCGGGTGGGTTGGTGACGCCCACGACGGTCACCCCGCCGACGGCGACGTCCTCGCCCGGCACCGACAGCTCGCAGTTCCCGCCGGAGTCGGCGGCCAGGTCCACGACGACCGAGCCCTCGGCCATCCCCTCGACCATTGCGGCGGTCACCAGCACCGGGGCCTTGCGCCCGGGGATCTGTGCCGTGGTGATCACCACGTCCGAGGCGGCCACCTCGGCCGCGAGCAGCTGCTGTTGGCGCGCCAGGTACTCGGCCGACTGCTCCTTCGCGTACCCGCCGGCGCCATCCTGGGTCTCGAGCTCGAGCTCGACGAACCGGGCGCCCAGGCTCTCCACCTCTTCCTTCGCTGCGGCCCGGACGTCGTAGGCGCGCACCACGGCACCGAGCCGCCGCGCGGTGGCGATGGCCTGGAGCCCTGCCACACCCGCACCCATCACGAGCACCTTGGCCGGCGGCACCGTGCCCGCCGCGGTCATGAACATCGGGAAGAACTTCGCGAGGTGCTCGGCGGCCGCCAGTCCCGCCCGGTAGCCCGACACGGTCGCCTGCGACGAGAGCGCGTCCATCGACTGGGCGCGGCTGATGCGCGGGAGGAGGTCGAGGCTGTAGACGGTGGCACGCTTCGCGGCCAGCGCGCGCACCGAGTCGGCCATCGCGACCGGCTGGAGGAAGCTGACGACCGAGATCCCCTCGGGGAGGCGGCCGATCTCGTCAGCGTCGAGCGCCTGGACGTGTGCGAGCACCGATGCGCCGCGCAGCGCGGTCGCAGCGTCGGCGACGACGTCGACCCCCGCGTCGCGGAATGCGTCGTCCGTGAACCGGGCGGCGGTGCCGGCGCCCGACTCGACGACGACCTCGATGCCGGTCGTGGCGAGCTTGGCCGCCACCTCGGGCACCGTCGCGACGCGGGTCTCGCCCGGCTGCGTCTCTCTGACGACCGCAAGCTTCACGGCCAAGAGGTATACAGGGATTTGGCGGCAGCGACCACTCCGAGCGCGGCGTGCGCGGCCGCGCCGCGGTCACGCCGTCAGCCGTCCTCCCTGGCGCGCGCCACTTCGGGGTCGGCGTCGTCCGACGCCTCCGACGCGGTCGCTCCGGCGTCGCCGGCAACCACGGCGTCACCGTCGGCAGATCCGCCGGCTTCGCCGTCCGTTGCACGGTTCGCCGCGGCACCGTCCGGCGCGCCTTCGCTCCCACTCGGCCTTTCGAGCTCGACGGACCCGTCGTCGGGGACGAGCAGCGTCCGCATCTCGGCGCGCGAGAACTGGGGAACCTCGGGACCCCTCACGAGCATCGCGACGTCGTCCCTCGACAGCGGCCGCGCAAAGAAGAAGCCCTGTGCCGCGTCCGCGTTGAAGGTCCGGACGATCTCCACCTGCGAGAGGGTCTCGACGCACTCGACGATGGCCGACATGCCGAGCGAGTGCGCCATGTGGATGACGGTCTCCACGACGAGCCGGTTGATGCCCTGCGAGGGCTCGAGCCCGGCGATGAAGGAGCCGTCGATCTTCACCGTGCTGATCGAGTGCCGCTTGAACGGCTCGAAGGACGACCAGTTCGTCCCGACGTCGTCGACCGACAGCTGCACGCCCATCTTCGACAGGGTCTGGAGATCCGCCGCCGCGGTCGAGTCGATGACCGCGTCCTCGGTGACCTCGAGGGTCAACCGTCCGCTGTCGAGTCCGCTCTCGTCGAGGGCGGCGGCGACCGCCGAGGAGATCTCACCGCGCCGCAGCTGCTGCACCGTGCAGTTGACGCCGAGCTGGATGCTCGGCAGCCACCGGCGCGCCTGGTCGCACGCCTCGGCGAGGACCCACCGGGTGAGCGGTCCGATGTCGCCGCTCGCCTCGGCTTCGGGGATGAGCGCGTCCGGTGACACCCGCCCCTTCGTCGGATGGATCCACCGCACGAGCGCCTCGAGCCCGAGCAGCCGACCGGTGGACAGGTCAACGACCGGCAGGTACTCGAGATAGGGCGCGCCGACCAGAGAGAACGCCGGCAGGGTGTCGGTCAACACGTTCCGACCGCCCCGCGTTCCAGAGGGGCGCTGCCGCCCTCGGCGAGGGCGGCGGGCGTTTCGGGAACCACAGCTCAAGCATCGACCTCGGCGGTGCTCCACTTGAGCAGTTCTCGTGGATTGACCTGGAGGATCACGGGGTCCCAGGTCACCACCGGACGCCGGCGCGCGCCCGGTCCGGTGGCTCAGCGCCGGCCGCCCCCGCTGGCACGCTCGACGGCACCGAGGAAGGCCGGCCACTCGCCGCCCCCATGGGCCACGACGTTGGCCCCGGTCACGTAGGCGGCGAGCGGCGAGGCGAGGAAGAGACAGACCCCGGCGACGTCACCCGGGGTGCCGAACCGCCCGAGCGGCACGGTCGCCGCCACGGCAGCCATCCCGACGGCGCCGCCGTAGAACTCGTCGGCCGCTTCGGTCGCGACCATCCCGGCGCTCACACAGTTGACCCGCACCTTCGGTGCCCACTCGACGGCCAGGGTCTGGGTGAGGTTGATGAGACCCGCCTTCGCCGCGCCGTAGGCGGCGGTGCCGGGCGACGGCCGGATCCCGCTCACCGAGCCGACGTTCACGATCGCGCCTCCCCCGTCCTGCTCCTGCATCACCGCGTTCGCCGCCTGCGCGCAGTGGAGCGGTGCGAGCAGGTTGAGCGTGACGATCGCCGTCGAGAACTTCGGCGACGCGGTCGCCGCCGCAGAACTGGGCGATCCGCCGGCGTTGTTCACCAGGACGTCGAGCCGACCCGACCGCTCGACGACCTCGGCCACCATCGACGCGACCTTGTCCGGCTCGCGGACGTCCGCTGAAACGAAGACGGCCCGCCGCTCCGTCGCATCGGGACCGGGGGCCGAGGGGAGCTCGCCGGTGGGCGGCTCGCGCCGTCCGCAGACGACCACATCCGCGCCAGCGGCGAGGAACGCCTCGGCGATCCCGCGCCCGATCCCGCGCGCGCCGCCGGTCACGACGACGGTGCGACCGCCGAAGTCGAGCGCGCCACCGGCGCGGGTGCGGTCGGGCCTTGCCACGGCGGTCCCCCTGTTGTGGGCTGGTACTGTCCTGACGCTGTATCAGATCATGTGGAGCGCGTGCCCGCCTCCCTGCCCGCGGCGGCCGTCGAGCGCCGGGGCGCGGGCCGCCCGCCCGTCCCGGAGCCGAGCATGCCCATCACCACCGTCCAGCCTTTGCCCGGCGTCGCCGAGGTGGTCATCGACCATCCACCGGTCAACGCCCTCGACGTCGCGGGGTGGTTCGCCCTCGCGGACGCCGTGCTCGCGGCAGGCCGCGTCCCCGACCATCGGTCGGTCGTGCTCCGCGCGGAGGGACGGGGCTTCTCCGCGGGCGTCGACATCAAGGAGATCCAGGCCGAGGGCGACGCCGCGCTGATCGGCGCCAACCGCGGCTGCTTCGCCGCCTTCGCCGCGGTCTACGAGTGCGAGGTGCCGGTCGTCGCGGCGGTCCACGGGTTCTGCCTCGGCGGCGGCATCGGCCTTGCCGGCAACGCGGACATCGTGATCGCCTCCGACGACGCGACCTTCGGCCTGCCCGAGGTCGACCGCGGCGCGCTCGGAGCGGCGACACACCTCTCGCGACTGGTGCCGCCGCACCGGATGCGTTCGATGGTCTACACCGCGAAGCCTGCGACCGCGGCAGAGCTCCGGTCGTACGGCTCGGTCCTCGACGTCGTGCCGGCCGCCCGACTGCGCGACCGCGCGCTCGAAGTGGCCGCCGACCTCGCCGAGAAGAGCCCCACGATCATCCGGCGGGCCAAGGAGTCGCTCAACGCGATCGATCCCGTCGACGTACGACGCAGCTATCGCATGGAGCAGGGCTTCACCTACGAGCTCCACGTGGCTGGGGTTGCGGACGAGCAGCGCGCCGCCTTCGTCGAGAAGCGCGACGCGGACACCACCCGATGACCGGGCTGCCTGTGGTGCCCCAGGTCGCGATCAGGTCGCGGAGGGCCTGACGTGGCCGACAAGCGGTTGACCCTCGACGAGCTCGTGGGCGAGCTCGAGAGCGGCATGACGGTGGGGATCGGGGGCTGGGGGTCGCGTCGCAAGCCGATGGCGGCAGTCCGGGCGATCCTCCGCTCCGACCTCCGCGACCTGACCGTCGTCTCCTACGGCGGTCCCGACGTCGGCCTGCTCTGCGCAGCCGGCAAGGTCGCGAAGGCTGTCTTCGGCTTCGTGACCCTCGACTCGATCCCGACCGACCCACACTTCCGGATCGCGCGCCAGACCGGCGCGATCGATGCGATGGAGGTCGACGAGGGCATGTTCTACCTCGGCCTGCTCGCGGCGTCCCAGCGCATCCCGTTCCTGCCGACCCGGGCGGGGCTCGGCTCCGACGTCCTCCGCGTCAACCCCGGGCTTCGCACCGTCACCTCGCCGTACGACGACGGCGAGGAGCTCGTGGCGATGCCCGCGCTCCGCCTCGACGCCGCGATCGTGCACGTGAACCGAGCGGACGCGGCGGGATCGGGGCAGATCCTCGGGCCCGATCCCTTCTTCGACGAGCTCTTCCTCGGCGCGGCGGACCGGCGCTTCGTCACCACCGAGGATCTCGTGGCCACCGAGGAGTTCGCGTCGATCGGTCCGTTGCAGACCATGTGCATCTCGAGGCTGCTGACCGACGGCGTCGTGGCCACCCCCGGCGGGGCGCACTTCACCGCCTGCGTCCCCGACTACGCGCCGCGACGAGCGGTTCCAGAAGGAGTACGTCGCCGCGGCCGGGGACCCGGGCGAATGGAACGCGTTCGCCGAGCGCTTCCTCGCGGTCGACGAGGTGGGCTACCAGACCGCCGTCTCGCACTGGCGCGACGAGGCGTCGGCATCGCCCGCGGCGGGTGCGCGGTGAGCACGGTGGACGCGCCCGACGGGTTCGGCGTGACCCGTGCGGAGATCTGTGCGGTGGCCTGCGCGGAGGTCTTCCGCGGCGACGGGGAGGTGATGGCCAGCGCGTTCGGCACCGCGCCGGCCCTCGGCGCGCGCCTGGCGCGTCTCACCTTCTCCCCCGATCTCGTCCTCACCGACGGAGACGCGGCCCTCGTCGACGGCGCCCCCGGAATCGGTGTCTCCCCGTCCGCGATGACCGTCGAGTCGCACATGCCGTACCGACGCGTCTTCGACGTCGTCTGGTCCGGCAGGCGGACGCTGATCATGATGGCGTCGCAGATCGACCGCACCGGCAACCAGAACATCGAGCGCGATCGGCCCGTGGGAGCGGCCCACAGCACAGCTGATCGGCGTCCGCGGCGCGCCCGGCAACACGGTCAACCACCCGACGGCCTACTGGGTGCCCAACCACTCGACCCGCTCCTTCGTCGAGCGGGTCGACGTCGTGTCCGGCGTGGGCTACGAGCGGGCATCGGCCGCCGGCCCGTCGGCGGCGCGGTTCCACGAGATCCGCCAGGTCGTCTCCAACCTCGGGGTCTTCGACTTCGACACGCCCGACCGCACCATGCGTCTTCGCTCCGTCCACCCCGGCGTCTCCGTCGACGAGGTGCTCGGGGCGACCGGCTTCCCGCTCGCGGTCCCCGACGCCGTCCCCGAGACGCGCCTCCCGACGCCCGCCGAGCTCGACCTCATCCGCACCGTGCTCGACCCGAAGGGTCTCCGCGACCGCGAGATCCGCGGATGAGCGACGCGGGCGGCGCACCGTCCGCGGGACGTCCGGTCCATCCCGCGCTCCGGACACGGCTCTGCGACCTCGTCGGCGTCCGGTACCCCGTCGTGCAGACGGGGATGGGCTGGGTGGCCGGACCCCGCCTCGTGGTGGCGACGGCCCGGGCGGGCGGTCTCGGGATCCTCGCGTCCGCGACCATGACGATGGCCGAGCTGGCCTCCGCGGTCGGGGAGATCCGGTCGCGAACCGACGCGCCATTCGGCGTCAACCTGCGCACCGACGTGCCGGACGTCGGCGACCGGATCGCGCTCATGATCGACCACGGCGTCCGGGTGGCGAGCTTCGCCCAGGCGCCGAACGCCGCGCTCGTCACCCGGTGCCGTGAGGCCGGCCTCGTCGTGATGCCGACGGTCGGCGCGCGCCGCCACGCGGAGAAGGTCGCCGAGTGGGGGGTCGACGCGGTCATCGCGCAGGGCGGCGAGGGCGGCGGCCACACCGGTTCGGTCCCGACGTCCCTCCTCACCCCTGCAGTCGTCGACGCGGTCGGCGACCGCGTGGCCGTCGTCGCGGCGGGCGGCTTCTTCGACGGCCGCGGGCTCGTCGCCGCGCTCGCCTACGGCGCAGTCGGGATCGCCATGGGCACGCGCTTCCTCCTCACTCAGGAGAGCCGGGTGCCGGACGAGGTGAAGGCGATCTACCTGGGGACGCCCGTCACGGGAACGGTCGTCTCGACCGCCGTCGACGGGGCCCCGCAGCGGGTCATCCGCACCGACCTCGTCGACCACCTCGAGCGGGAGGGACGGCTCCGCGCTACGCCGCGGGCACTCGCCAACGCCCTCGCCTTCCGCCGCGAGACCGACACCTCGCTGCCGGCTCTGGTCCGCGAGGGTCGCGCGTTGAAGCGGGGGAACGAGCTCACCTGGGCCCAGGTGATGATGGCGGCCAACGCGCCGATGATGACCAAGGCCGCGCTCGTCGACGGTCGGACCGACGTCGGGGTCCTCCCGACCGGTCAGGTCGTCGGAGCGATCGAAGAGCTCCCCACCGTGGCCGAATTGCTCGAGCGCATCATGGACGAAGCGACGGCGGTACTCGATCGATTGACTCCGGGGACCGCACCCTAAAAGGGGGCCCTCCCGAGGCCGGCCGACACGCCGGTTGCGGGGCCCGCCCACCGACGCTTTCGGGCCGCCGGCAACGACGGATTCCGCGCCACCGATCGGCGCCCACACCCTTCCTGACCACCGACTCCGCGTGCCGGAGGACGCAACCACGGTGGCAAGTGCCCGTTGCGGACCACAATGGAAAGCCTCGACCAGGGAGTATGGCAATTGCCCATTGTGCACCCGATGGGGCCGCGCCATACTGGTCAGTCCGATCACCTGCCCCTGCCCATTTCGATGCATCTCGATGGTGCTCATTCCAGAAGTCTGCATCCTGCCGTCGCCCTTGCAGTACCCGCAATGCCCTGAGCCCGAGGGGGTCCCATGCCCGCTATGAGCCACCGTCCGAAGCACGAATCACCGACTCGCCGGCCGGGCCGGACGGCACCCATGAGCATCTCCGGCGTCGGCGCCGTCACCGGGTACGGCTGGGGCACCAAGCACCTCTGGGACGGGTTCCTCCTGGGCGAGAGCGCCGTCCGGCTGACGACCGGACTCGACGGGTACGTCGAGGGCGGGTACGCCTACATCTCGACCATCACCGAGGGGGGCGATCGCCGCGACGGCCCGAGCCGGTTCATGCAGGCGCTCCGCTTCGCCGCCCGCGAGGCGGTGAACGACGCCCGCGAGCGGGGATGGGAGCCGGGGCCCGTCGTCGGGCTCGTCCACAGCCTCGTCCTCGGCGACGTCGAGATGTGGTCGGAGTTCCACCGCGCCGACGAACGGCGGATCCGGGCCCGGCGCTGGGTCAACATGATGCCCTCGACGGTGCTCGCCATGCTCATGAAGGAGTTCGACTTCCACGGCCCCGCGATGTCGGTCTCGGCGATGTGCGCGTCGGGCAACGCGGGCCTCATCACCGCCAAGTCGTGGCTCGACGCCGGTGTGGCGAGCGACGTGATCCTCCTCGCCACCGATCTCTCGGGTCTGCCGCAGAACCTGCGCGGCTTCAGCGACGTCGGGGTCGCGGTGCTCGACACCCCGCCCCTCGAGGCATGTCGACCCTTCCAGGAGGGGAGCCGCGGATTCGTCGGCGGTGAGGCCGCCGTCGCGATGGTCCTCTCCAACCGGCCGGCCGGCTCACACGCCTCGGTCTACGGCGGCTCGATGACCATGGACGGCTTCAACGCGGTCGCCATGGCGCCCGACCTCCACGAGGTCTTCCGGTGCTTCCGAGGGGCGCTCGAGGTCTCGGGCATCGACGCGTCGGAGATCGCCTACCTCAACGCGCACGGCCCCGGGACCGCGCAGTGCGACGCGGCCGAGGCTCGGGTCCTCGACGAGCTCTTCCCGGAGGCCCACGGCATCTTCTCGGTCAAGCCCCTCGTCGGGCACTGCCAGGCCGCGGCATCGGCGGTCGAGGTCCTGGCGACGATCTATGCGTTCCAGACGGGCTTCGTCCCCTCCCCGCGTCAGGTGGCCCCGGGACACCCTCGCCTGCTCAACGGCTCCACGCCGAGGCAGCCGGGGCCGATGGCCAAGTCCTCGATCGGCATGGGCGGGTTCAATTCGGTCGTCGTCCTGGGCGAGCCGGACGACTGAAAGCCCAGCAAGGCTGGGTCAGATCTCAAGTTTGACCCTGGTGCCGCCGATAGTTGGGCCTATGGCCACGACGAGTAGTTTCGACGGCCGGCGCCCCTCGGTGTCGTTCGATCGGATCGAGCGCGGCCAATCCGACTTCGTCGACCATGCGTTCGAGCTCTCACAGGGCGTCGACCTCACCTCCGAGGGGCTCCAGACGGTCACCTGGATCTACGACCGCAGCACAGACACGGTCGCGTGGTCGGCCCCCATCGAGGAGCTCTTCGGCTTCGCTCCGGGTGTCCGCGGCTTCGTCGTGCGGACCGGCGCCGGCTCCGACTTCGGGGTCGAGGCCACCGGCAGCGAGCGCTGCCTCGTCGGGGAGGAGGCCGGCCGTCTCGCGGACGGGCGGGACGTGGAAGCAGTGCTCCTCGCCCCCATCCTCGCTCCGATCCGCGCCGGCGGTCCGCTCGTCGACTTCGACCTCCGGATGGTGGTGACCTGTCCCGACGGCATCGACCACAGCGTCGTGGTCCGTGCATCGCCGATGCAGTCGAGCGGCATGACCGCTGATCGAGCGGATACCGATCCCGACAACTTCTACACCGGCGTGGTCGTCGACATCACGGCGCAGCAGCGCTTCGAGCGCGAGCTCGGCGACCTCGTCGACCGCTACCGGCTGCTCACCGAGGTCTCGCCCGACGTCGTGGTCGTCCACCAGAACGGGCGCCTCGTCTACGGCAACCGCGCGGCGGTCCGGCTGGTCGGCGCCGGCTCGATGGCCGAGCACTACGGGCGGCCGATCACCGACTTCGTCCACCCGAGCGACCTCGAGGGCACCCTCGAACGGATCGCGCAGCTCACCGACGACGGCCAGTTCTTCGAGCACGGCGAGGCGCGCGTCGTGGCCCTCGACGGGACGACCACCGTGATGGAGGTCACGAGCATCCGCACGAGCTGGGCCGGCGAGCCCGCCTTCCAGGTCATCATGCGCGACGTGTCCGAGCGGCGCGCGGCCGAGGCCGCGGCCCGCTACCGCGCGAGCCTCGTCGCCCACGTCTCCGACGCGATCATCGGGATCGACGCGGACGGGCGGATCGAGAGCTGGAACGAGGCCGCGCAGGCGATCTACGGCTGGACCGAAGACGAGGTGATCGGTCGGTCGCTCGGCGGGGTGGTCACCGCCAACCGCACCGACAGCGCGGCGGTGCTCGAGCGCGGCCAGCGCACCCACCAGCGCAAGGACGGCTCCGACGTCGACGTGCTGGTCTCGATCGACCCCCTCATCGACGACGACACCCAGCCGTCGGGCTGGGTGGTCGTCTGCACCGAGCTGACCGACGCCCGCCAGGCCGAGGCCGGCCGCCGCGCCGCCGAGGAGCGGTACGAAGCCGTCGTGGCCTCGCTCAGCGAGGGGATCGTCCTCTTCGACGACGCCGGCAGCATCTGCGCGCACAACAAGGCCGCGAGCCGCATCCTCGAGTCGCGCCTCGAGACGGGCAACGGCCACCAGATCTTCACCGGCGCATCGATCGCCATCAACACGGACGGCCTCCCCCTGTCGGCGGAGATGTTCCCGCACAACCGCACCCTCGCGACCGGGGACTCGGAGGACGACATCGTCGTCGGCGTCACCGACGGCAACGGGCGCCGCCAGTGGCTCTCACTGAGCTCCCGCCTGCTCGCCGCGTCGGGCCCGCACGAATCGCCGATGGTCGTCTGCTCGTTCACCGACGTCACCGACCGCAAGGCCGCTGAGGCGCAGCTCCACTGGCTGGCCTACCACGACTCCCTCACCGGGCTCGGGAACCGCTCCTACTTCAACGACGAGCTCGAGCGCGAGCTCCTCATCTCGATGCAGCGCGGGACCAACCTCGCGGTCCTCTTCATCGACCTCGACCGGTTCAAGCTGGTCAACGACTCCTTCGGCCACACCTGCGGCGACGAGGTGCTGCTCGCGCTCGCCCAGCGATTCAAGTCGGCCGTCCGCGGCGGCGACATCGTGAGCCGGTTCTCCGGCGACGAGTTCGTCGTCCTCTGTCGCAACGTGCACGACGTCCAGGTCGCGGTGAGCCTGGCCAACGAGTACTCGCGGCTGCTCGCCGAGCCCGTGCAGCTCTCGACCGGACGCAACGTGGTGGTCACCTGTTCGGTCGGGGTCTCGTTCGTGATCCGCGGCCGGCAGACGGCTCAGGACATCCTCCAGCAGGCCGACGTGGCGATGTTCCACGCGAAGAACAAGGGGCGCTCGCGCGTCGAGGTGTTCGACGAGTCGCTCCGGGCGAAGTCCGTCGCCCGTCTCGAGATCTACGACGACCTCCGGCACTCGATCGACCACGACGAGATGGCCGTCCACTACCAGCCGATCGCATCGGTGCGCGACCACCGCATCGTCGCCATGGAGGCGCTCGTGCGATGGCACCACCCGTCGCGCGGCCTGCTCGGACCGATGGAGTTCATCCCCTTCGCCGAGGAGACGGACCTCATCTTCTCGCTCGGCCAGTGGGTGCTGCGCGAGGCGTGCCAGAACATGGCGCGCTGGCGTGCGGAGCTGCCGGGGGCCGAGCACGCGTACGTGACGGTCAACCTCTCGGCGCACCAGCTCTCCGACCCCGAGCTGCTCGACACGATCGCCGGCGCGCTGGCCGACTCGGGCCTGCCGCCCGAGGCGCTCGTGATGGAGGTCACCGAGTCGATGCTCATGAGCGACACCTCGGCCTCGATCGCGATGCTGGGCGGCATCCACGAGATGGGCGTGGGGCTGGCGATCGACGACTTCGGGACCGGCTACTCCTCGCTCGCGCAGCTCAAGCGCTTCCCGGTCAAGATCCTCAAGATCGACAAGTCCTTCGTCGACGGCCTCGGCACGTTCGAGAACGACGAGGCGATCGTCGCGGCGATCGTCCAGCTCTCCAAGGCGCTCGGCCTCGTCGTGCTCGCCGAGGGCGTCGAGACGCCCATCCAGCTCCAACGGGTCACCGAGCTCGGCTGCGACCTCTACCAGGGCTACCTCATGTCGCGGCCCACCCGTGCCGACAAGGTCGACTTCAACGGCCGCGCCCCGGCCGGGGTGCAGGCAAACCGCCTCTAGCCCAGGCGCTCGATGATGGTGGCGTTGGCCTGCCCGCCGCCCTCGCACATCGTCTGCAAGCCGTAGCGCGCGCCGGTCCGCTCCATCTCGTTGAGGAGCGTCGCGAGCAGGCGCGCACCCGAGCCGCCGGTCGGGTGGCCGATGGCGATCGCGCCCCCGTTCACGTTGACCCTCTCCATGTCCGGGTGGTGCTCCTTCTCCCAGGCGAGCACGACCGACGCGAACGCCTCGTTGATCTCGATCAGGTCGATGTCGTCGAGCGAGAGCTTCGCCTTCTCGAGGACAAGGGTCGTGGCCGGGATCGGCGCCGTGAGCATGATCACCGGGTCGTTGGCGGCGACTGCGAAGGTGTGGAACCTGGCGCGCGGCCGGAGACCGAGCTGATTCGCCCGCTCCTCGGACATGACGAGCGCCGCGGCCGCACCGTCCGAGATCTGGGATGACGAGGCCGCGGTCACGAGGCCGTCCTCGACGAAGCACGGTGGCAGCGCCGCGAGGCGCTCGTAGGTGGAGCCGGGCCGGACGCCCTCGTCGAAGGCGAGAGGACCCTCGCCCGCGGGATCGCCCTCGTCGGAGCCGGCGACCGCCACCTTGTCGACGAGCTCGGCGCGCCGGGTGTCGAGCGGGACGATCTCGCGTTCGAACCGCCCTTCTTCGATGGCCCGCGCCGCACGGTCGTGGGAGCGCAGCGAGAAGCGGTCCATCTCCTCGCGGGAGATCGACCAGCGTCGGGCGATCTCCTCGGCGCAGAGCCCCTGGTGTATGAAGTCGAACCGGCCGAGCACCGTCGGGCCGTAGGCCTCGCCCGGACCGTGGTCGGTGGTCGAGCCGATGGGCACCCGGCTCATCGCCTCGACGCCGCCGCCGATCACGATGTCCATCGCGCCCGACGCCACCGCCTGCGCGGCGAAGTGGATCGCCTGCTGCGCGGACCCGCACTGCCGGTCGACGGTCGTGCCGGGCACGGTGTCGGGGAGCCCCGCCGCCAGCGCGGCGTTCCGCCCCACGTTCATCGCCTGCTCGCCGACCGTCATGGTGCAGCCGAAGACCACGTCCTCGATCTGCGCGGGGTCGAGCTGGTTGCGCTCGACGAGTGCGGCGATCGGCTGCGCGGCCAGGTCGACCGCGTGCCATCCCGAGAGGCGGCCGTTGCGCCTGCCCACCGGGGTCCGGACGACGTCGACGATCACTGCATGCGGCATGGGGCCATTGTGGCCGATCGGCCGTGGTTGCCGGAAATCTGGCGGTGTGTCAGATTTCCCACCGACGGCCCGCCGACGAGAGATCCCGAGCACACCGACCGATGGACCTGCGATGGAACGACGCGGAGGCGGCCTTCCGCGACGAGGCGCGCTCGTGGCTCGCCGCGCACGCCCCACCGCCGCGCTCGCTGCCCTCGCTCGACACCGCCGAGGGGTTCGAGGCGCACCGCGAGTGGGAGCGGACGATGGCGCGGGACGGCTGGTCGGTCGTCTCGTGGCCGGAGTCGTACGGCGGGCGCGGGGTCGGCCTCTTCGAGTGGCTGCTCTTCGAGGAGGAGTACTGGCGGGCCGAGGCGCCGACCCGGGTCAGCCAGAACGGGATCTTCCTCCTCGCCCCCACCCTCTTCGAGTTCGGCACCGACGAGCAGAAGGCGCGCTACCTCCCACCGATGGCGACGGGTGCGGAGATCTGGTGCCAGGGCTGGTCCGAACCTGACGCCGGCAGCGATCTCGCCGGCATCCGGAGCCGGGCGCGCCGGACCGACGGCGGCTGGGTGCTCGACGGGCAGAAGACCTGGGCCTCGCGCGGTGCGTTCGCCGAGTGGTGCTTCGGGCTGTTCCGCACCGACCCCGAGGCGGAGCGCCACCGCGGCCTGACGTACTTCCTCGTCGCGCTCGACTCGCCGGGCGTGACCGTGCGCCCGATCCCGCAGCTCGACGGCGAGACCGGCTTCGCCGAGCTCTTCTTCGAGGAGGTCTTCATCCCCGACGACCAGGTGCTCGGCGAGGTCGGCCGCGGTTGGAACGTGGCGATGTCGACCGCGGGCTCCGAGCGCGGGCTGAGCCTCCGGAGCCCCGCCCGCTACACGGAGGCCGCCGCACGGCTCGTCGGCCTGTACGCAGATGGCCTCGCCGCGGATCCCGACCGCGCGCGGCGGAGCGCGGACGCCGTCGCCCAGGCCTGGCTCGACGCAGAGGCGTACCGACTCCACACCCTCTGGACCGCGACCCGCGTGCTCGAGGGCGGCTCGGTCGGACCCGAGGCGAGCGCCAACAAGATCCACTGGTCCGAGACGGACCTCGCCATCCACCGCACCGCGCTCGATCTGCTCGGGTCCGAAGCCGAGCGCCACGGGGGCGGGGCCGACGCCCCATGGCTCGACGGCTACCTCTTCGCCCTCGCGGGACCCATCTACGCGGGGACCAACGAGATCCAACGCAACGTGGTCGCCGAGCGCATGCTCGGCCTGCCGCGCGCGTAACCGGTCAGGTCGATGCGCTTCGCGTTCAGCGAGCAGCAGGCCGAGTTCCGCGACGCGGTCCGGGCGGTCCTGGCCAAGGAGTGCACGACGGACCACCTGCGCGCGGCCTACAACGCGCCCGGCGTGCGTGGCCGCCGCTGGGACGCCCTCGTCGAGCTCGGTGTCGTCGGGCTCACGGTGCCCGAGCGCCACGGCGGGCTGGGCCTCGGGTTCGTCGATCTCGTCCCGCTGCTCGAGGAGGCCGGACGTGCCGGGGTGCCCGAGCCGCTCCTCGAGACGACCGCGCTCGCCGCACCGCTCCTCGCCGACCTCGACGGGTCGGCACCGGTGACGTCGGACCGACTCGAGGCCATCGCCGCCGGACGCGTCGCGGCCGCGGTCGCGCCGGCCGGGCGGTCCGGCCCCGTCCCCAAGGCGACCGGTGCCGACCTCCTCGTCCTCGTCGCACCCGACCGACGTCCGGCCGAGCTCCACCTGCTCGACGCGGTCGCCGTCGCCGTCACACCGGTCGCCTCCCTCGACCCGACCCGCTGCCTCGGCGTGCCCGTCTGGGAGCCGTCGGCGAGCACGCTCCTCGCGTCTGGCGGGGACGCGGAGCGGGCGATCCGCACGACCGCCGACCGCGCGGCGGTGGCCACGGGCGCGGAGCTGCTCGGCCTCGCCGACCGTCTCGTCGATCTCGCCGCGTCGTACGCGAAGGATCGCAAGCAGTTCGGGGTCCCGATCGGGAGCTTCCAGGCCGTCAAGCACCTGCTCGCCGGCGCCGCGGTCGCCCTCGAGTTCGCGCGGCCGCTCGTCTACGGCGCGGCCTGGTCGCTCGATAGCGCCGACCCGGCGGCCTCACGCGCCGCGTCCGCCGCCAAGGCCGCCGCCTCCGACGCGGCAAGCCGCGCAGCGAGCGCCGCGCTGCAGGTCCACGGTGCGATCGGCTACACGTGGGAGTGCGATGTGCACCTCTTCCTCAAGCGCGCCTGGGCGCTGGCCGAAGCGTGGGGGTCGGCCGCCGAGCACCGTGCTGCGGTGCTCGACTCGCTGCTCGACGAGCGGCGCGCCGGAGGTGACTGAGCACGACCGGCCGGCCGGTCAGGAGCCCTCGTCGACCAGGAGCCGCTTGAACCCGACGTGCGACGGCTCGAATCCGTGCCGCTTGTAGAAGCGGTGCGCGTCGGAGCGGGCCACGTTGGAGGTGAGCTGCACGCGATGGCAGCCGCTGGATCGTGCCGCGTCGACCGCGGCCTCGAGCAGGTCCCCGCCGATTCCCTCGTCCCTCCGGTCCTTGCGCACGTGGACCGACTCGACCTCAGCGCACCAGCCGCCACGGTGCTGGAGGTGGCGGAAGACGATGAGCTGGCACATCCCGACGACCTCCCCGTCCGCCTCGGCGACGAGCAGCGCGCCGCGCGACCGCCCGATGTCAGTCAGCGCGGCTCGGTACGCCTCGAGGTCGGCGGGATCCTCCTTCCTCTCGCCGAGGGATCCCCCCTCGAGCAGCTCGACCAGCGCGGCGGCGTCGTCGGGACGGGCGGTACGGACGTGCCGGGCCGGGTGCCCACCGGTCACGGCACCGCGTACGCGTAGATCGGCATGCCGTTGTAGACCGGGGACTGCGACGGCAGGTACGGGCCGTTGATCACGACGGCGAGCGAGCCGTTGGGCGCGGGGCCCGCGTCGCCCTCGATGGTCACGATGGCGCCGTCCGGCCAGACCTCCGCCACGATCCCCACGTGCAGCGAGGTCGCGGTCGACCACGGCCCGGTGCCGTACAGCACCGCGTCCCCCGGTGCGGGGGTCGCGTCGGGCGGGAGGACCGCGGTGTTCGCCGCAGCCCAGTCGTAGATGTTGCCGGTGAACGGGTACGAGGGGATCGGGACGCCCGCCTGCTGCCATACCCAGGTCGCGAAGAGGGCACACCACTCCTCACAGGGGCCGTAGGGATTGCAGAAGTTGCCGGGGGTCGGGTCGCTGTTGACCTGCCCGTCGGCGACCGAGACGATCGCCGCGGCCGACGGGGGCGGCGGTTGGCCGGGCGCGGTGAACGTGTACGACCAGCCGTCGGGCTCGAGCAGCCAGTAGCCCCTCGCGTCGGGCGTGAACGCGATGGCAGCCACCGGCGGTACGTCGAACGGGTTGCCGAGGTAGCCGCCGCCGAGCGAGCCGAAGTAGGGCGCGGTGCCGAAGCGGTAGATCGAGCCGTCGGTCCCGACCATGAGGTAGCCGGTCCCGCCGGGTGCCGCGGTCATGGCGACGACCGGGTCGTTGATCGACTGGCCGCCCATCGAGCCGTAGAAGCCGGCGTCGCCGAGGGCGAAGATCCCGCCGTCCGACGCGACCATCCAGTAGCCCCGACCGTCGCCGGTCGAGGCCATCGCCGCGACCGGCGCGTTGAGCGGCACCCCGCCCATCGAGCCGTAGAACGCCGCGTCGCCGAAGGCGAAGATCCCGCCGTCCGACGCGACGAGCCAGTAGCCCTTGCCGTCGGGCGTCGGCGCCATGCCGACGACCGGCTGGTTGAGCGGGATCCCGCCCATCGAGCCGTAGAACGCCGCGTCGCCGAACGCGAAGACGCCGCCGTCGAGCGCGGCGAGCCAATAGCCCTTGCCGTCGGCGGTCCCCGCCATCGCGACGATGGGACCGGTGAGGTCGAGGGAGCCGAGCGATCCGTAGAAGCCGGCGCTGCCGCGCGCGAAGACGCCGCCGTCGGCCGCGGCCAGCCAGTAGCCCTGCTGTGACGGGGTCGACGCGGGGTCCACGGCCATCGCGACCACGACGGAGCTGAGCGGCGTGCTGCTCGGCGGGTTGATCGCCTGCGCGTCCCCGAACCCGATGACCCCGCCCCCCTGGTAGACGTGCGGGCCGATCGAGGCGGCCCGGGCGGGACCGCCGGTGGGGGCCGCGGCAGCGCCCGCTGCGGCGGCGAAGAGACCGATCGCGAGGACGGTGATCCTGAGCGGGCACAGGTGCCGGGGGGGCGCAGGGGACGGCGCCGGGCGGTGCGCGGACTCCTGGGGGCCGCCACGCTGCGTCACCGCAGGCTCACCCCTGCCGCTCCGTCTCCAGCACGTCGACCCATCGTACGGAACGCTCCCCGGAATAGGAAGGCGTGCGGGAGATTTCCACAGCCTCTTGCGTCCTCCCTGGTCGGCAAGGAAAACTGCGCCGGTCCCCGATCGTCGCCGTCCCGCTCCTTCCGCGCCCGCGACGCCACTCGAATGGCGGCACGGCCTGGTGTTTTCCGTCGGATTGCGTGCTAGAGTGGTGATCGCACCACTGAGCGTGGGATTTCGAGGGGAGCCAGTGATGGAAGCGAACGCGCGGTGACGCTGCGACCGAGCCAGCCGGAGCCATTCGTCCGGGGGGCGCTCTACCCCTCCACCGGGGAGATCCCCTACCCCCGCGCGAACCCCACCGACACCGCCCGACTGCCGGCCGACGTGTGGACCGCCGCCATGGTCCCGGTCGGCGTCCGGCTCGAGCTCGTCGGTGACGCCGAGGCCATCGACGTCGCGTACCGCACGACATCGGGCAACCTCGGCTACCGCGGCGACGGCGCCGGCATCGTCTTCTCGGTCTGGCGCGGGGGTCGGAAGGTCAGCGAGGAGGAGGCGGTGCTCGGCGACGGGCTCATCCGCCTCACACTCGGCTCCACCGCGCCCGACAAGCCGGCGGTCATCTATCTCCCCGAGGGCATGCGGCCCGTCGTCCTCTCGCTCACCGCGGTGCACGGGGAGATCGCACCGGCTCCCGCGCTCCCCCGATGGATCGCGTACGGCGATTCGGTCACCCAGGGGTGGATCGCGTCCGGCCCCTCCCACGCGTGGGCAGCGATCGCCGCCCGCAAGACCGACCTCGACCTCGCCAACCTCGGCTACGCCGGATCCGGTCGCGGCGAGATCGTCTCGGCCGAGCACATCGCCGCGCTCGAGGCCGGGATCATCTCGATCTCCTACGGCGCGAGCTGCTGGAGCCGGACGCCGCACAGCGTCGGGATGGTCACCGAGGGCCTCCAGGCCTTCCTCGACGTCGTCCGCCAGGGTCACCCCACGACGCCGATCGTCGTGATCAGCCCGATCCGTCGACCGGACGCCGAGGACGTGCCCAACAAGCTCGGCGCGTCGCTCGCCGACATCCGACACGCGATCGAATCGGTCACCCGGGAGCGCATCGTCGGCGGCGACACCATGCTCTCCCTCGTGGCCGGCGAGGCGATCATCGGCGACGAGCACCTCGCCGACGGCATCCATCCCGGCGACGAAGGCCACAAGCGGATCGCGGCGACTGTCGCACGGACGCTCACCACCGCCCTCAAGTCCGTCGAAGAGACACCGGACGACGAGGTCCTTGTCTCGGGCTTCCCGATGATCGAGCGCGAGGTGCCGAGCCCGGAGCCGGACGGTCCCGACGCCGTCGCCGAGCATGCCGTCGACGAGCATGGTGTCGACGAGCATGGTGTCGACGAGCATGGTGTCGACGGTGCCGTGGTCGACGGGGTCGCCGAGGACGAGCTCGAACCGGTCGACGCACTCGACGACGCGCCCCTCGGAGACGACGAGGAGGCCGCGGTGTCGGCCGGCTCGTCCGCCCTCTGAGCGACCCCTCCGGCGGGCCGCACCCGCCCGTCGTGCGGGCTCGTGCCCGTCCGGGAACCTGACCTACGCTTCGCAGCGCTCCGACGTGCCCGCGCGACGATCGGGGCCGCCCGCCGACGACGCACGAAGGGATCCCACACGTATGGACGCCTCCGCCCTCATCGAGTCCTTCCGGGTCGACGGGAAGGTGGCCGTCGTGACCGGTGCGGGGAGCGGCATCGGGAAGGCGAGCGCGCTCGCGCTGGCCGGCGCGGGCGCCACGGTCGTCTGTGCCGACGTCGTGGGTGAGTCCGCGGACGCCACCGCCGAGGAGATCTCGTCGACCGGCGGGCGCGGCGAGGGCGTAACGCTCGACGTCTCGGTGAAGCAGGAGGTCGTCTCGCTCGCCGAGCGTGTCGCGCGTGAGCGGGGGCGGCTCGACGTCTGGTGCAACATCGCGGGGATCATGGTCGAGGGCCCGTTCCTCGACGCGCCCGAGGACGACCTCGACCGCATCATCGCGGTCAACCTCAAGGGAGTGCTCTTCGGCTGCCAGGCCGCAGGCCGGATCATGGTCGGGCAGCCGGGCGGCGGCAGCATCGTCAACGCCTCGTCGGCCGCCGCCGACACGCCCAGCCCGAACATCGTGAGCTACGCGATCTGCAAGGCCGGCGTGGTGCAGATGACGAAGTCGATGGCGGTCGAGGTCGGCAAGAAGCACGTCCGGGTCAACGCCGTCGCTCCCGGCTTCGTGCTCACCGGGATGACCGGGCGGTACTTCGTGCGCGCCGACGGGACCATCGACGAGGAGATGAGGGAGGCGGTCGTCGCCCCGATGCGCAAGTTCACGCCGCTCCGGGCGATCGGCGAGCCCGAGGACATCGCCGCGTCGGTCCTCTTCCTGGCCTCGGACGCCTCGCGCTTCATGACCGGCCAGGTCCTCCGCCCGAACGGCGGCGTCGCGATGGTCTGACCGGCGCGCACGGCCCGACCACAGGGCACGCCGGCCACGCGCGCAGCCCGACGGAAGGGCGCCACGCCACCTGACACACCGTCAGAACCGCAGGTACACTCGGCCCATGGCCGACCTGCCGATGATCATCTCCGTCGACGACCACGTCGTCGAACCGCCCACCGTCTGGACCGACCGCATTCCGTCCAAGTACCACGACGTCTGCCCGCGGATCGTGCGCGCGCCGATGGGCGAGATCACCTTCGTCGGCGGCAAGCTCACGGTGAACCCCGGCTCGAAGGGCGTCCCCACCGACTGGTGGTACTACGAGGACTTGAAGCGCCCGCTCCTCCGGGTCGACTCGGCCGTCGGGGTCCCCCGCGACGAGGTGACCATGCGGGGCATCACCTACGAGGACATGCGCCCCGGCTCCTACGAGGTGACGCCGCGGCTCGAGGACATGGACCGGAACCACCTCGAAGCGTCGATCTGCTTCCCGACCTTCCCGCGCTTCTGCGGCCAGACGTTCACCGAAGCGGAGGACAAGGAGCTCGGGCTGCTCTGCGTCAAGGCGTACAACGACTGGATGGTCGAGGAGTGGTGCGGGCCGGAGGCGAAGGGCCGGCTGATCCCGCTCGTCATCGTGCCGCTGTGGGACGCCGAGCTCGCCGCCGAGGAGGTGCGCCGCAATGCGGCGCGCGGCGTGCGTGCCGTCTGCTTCAGCGAGATCCCCCCGTTCCTCGGGCTCCCGTCCATCCACGATCCGAGCCGCTTCTGGGACCCGTTCTTCCGTGCCTGCGCCGAGACCGGCACGGTCGTCAACATGCACATCGGTTCGTCCTCGAAGATGCCGTCCACGTCGGAGGACGCGCCTCCGGCGGTCGGGTCCACGCTGACCCACACCAACGCGACCTTCTCGATGGTCGACTTCATGTTCTCCGGCGTGCTCGTGCGCTTCCCCGAGCTCAAGCTCGCCTACGCCGAGGGGCAGATCGGCTGGATCCCCTACATCCTCGAGCGCGCCGACAAGGTCTGGGAGGAGAACCGCGGCTGGGGCGGTGTGGCGGACATCGTGCCCGAGCCGCCGTCGACCTACTTCCACCGCCAGATCTACGGCTGCTTCTTCGACGACGCGCACGGGCTGCGCTCGGTCGCCGAGATCGGTGTCGACAACATCACGTACGAGTCGGACTACCCCCACTCGGACTCCACGTGGCCGCACACCCGCGAGATCGCCGAAAAACAGATGAAGGACCTCTCGGACGAGGAGCGCCACAAGATCCTCCGGGGCAACGCGATCAAGCTCTACGGCCTCGACTTCACCTGATCCAGCATCGCTGGAGCACGTGATGGACCTGCGGTACACCGACGCGGAGGAAGCCTTTCGCCGCGAGCTCCGCGTGTGGCTCGAGGCGACCGTGCCGGGGCTCCCGCCCAAGCCCGCGGCGACCGACTGGCCGGGCCGGCGCACCTACGACACGCACTGGCAGCGGCTCCTGTTCGACGCCGGATACGCGGGCGTCGACTGGCCGGTCGAGGGAGGCGGCCGAGGCTCGACCGCCGTCGAGGAGCTCATCTTCAAGGAGGAGCTCGAGCGCGCGCACGCGCCCTACGTGGGGGTCAACTTCGTCGGGCTGCTCCACGCAGGACCGACGATCGTCGCCGAGGGGACCCCGGAGCAGCGTCGCCGGTTCCTACCGCCCATCCTGCGCGGGGACGAGGTCTGGTGCCAGGGCTTCTCCGAGCCCGATGCCGGCAGCGACCTCGCGTCGCTGCGCACCCGCGCGGTGCGCGACGGGGACGACTACGTGGTGACCGGCTCGAAGATCTGGACGTCGCACGCCGAGGTCGCCGACCACTGCGAGCTCCTCGTCCGCACCGGCGACGAAGGCAGCCGCCACCGCGGCATCACCTGGCTGGTCCTCGCCATGGACTCGCCGGGCGTGGAGATCCGCCCACTCAGCACGATCGCCGGATCGACCGAGTTCGCCGAGCTCTTCCTCGACGAGGTTCGGGTGCCCGTCTCGAACCGCGTCGGTGAAGAGAACGACGGGTGGCGAGTGACCATGGTGACCTTGTCCTTCGAACGCGGGACCGCCTTCGTGGGGGACCTTCTCGAGGCGATGGATCTCCTCGGAGCGACCGTCGCTCTCGCCCGCCGCACCGGAGCGTGGGACGACCCGGGCGTTCGACGCGACGCCGGCCACCTCCGCGCCGAGCTCGACGCGCTCTACGCCCTGACCAAGCGCAACGTCTCGCAGGCCGCCCGCACCGGAGTACCGGGGGTGGGCGGCACCTTCTTCAAGCTCGCCTACACCGAGACGCGCACGCGCCTCGGCGAGTTCTCGCTCGGGCTGCTCGGGCGGGCGGGGCTCGCCGCCGCCGACGTGGAGGGCCTCGACGGGCTCGGCCCGATCCCCTCGGCGACCATGGTCGAGGACTGGCTGCGGGGCATCTCGCTCACCATCGCGGCCGGCACATCGCAGATCCAGCGCAACATCGTCGGCGAGCGCATCCTCGGTCTTCCCAAGGAGCCCGTCGTCGTGACGACGGGTCCGGGCACGTAGGGGCCGGCGGTGGACTTCGAGCCGACCGAGGTCCAGACCGAGCTCGCCCAAGGCGTGCGCCGGCTCTGCGAGGGCGCCTTCGCGCTCGAGCACCTGCGCACCTTCGAACGTGCCGAGCAGGTCGTCGACCGCAAGGGCTGGCGCCAGCTCGGCGACGCAGGCGTCTTCGCGCTCTGCCTGGCCGAGTCGGCGGGCGGCGTCGGCCTGGGGCTCGCCGAGGCCGCGGTCGTCTTCGAGGAGCTCGGGCGCGCGCTCGTCCCGGGTCCGCTCGTCGCGTCGCACCTCGCGGCCGGGCTCATCGACGGCGCGGGTGACGGATCGGTCGTCGTGGGCCTCGTCGACCTCGGCGACCTCGGCGCGGACGGCCACGACGGTCAGCGGATCGCGCCGGTCGTGGTCGAGGACCTCGCCGACCTCGACGTGCTCCTCGTCGTGCGGGACGAAGGGGTCGCCGCAGTGCGGTCGGAGGAGATCGACGCGACGCGCCCTCGACCGGCCGATGGACCCGCTCACCCCGGTCTGGTCGGTGCGCGCGCTGCCGGCGGGCGAACCGGTCGCCGGCGACGACGTGACCGCCTGGTGGCGGCGGGACGGCGCGGTGCTCACCGCGGCGCTCCAGGTGGGCGCGGCCGCATGGACCACCGAACTGGCCGTCGCCTACGCGAAGCAGCGCCACCAGTTCGGGCGGCCGATCGGCGGGTTCCAGGCGGTCAAGCACCTCTGCGCCGACATGGCGGTGCGCACCGAGCTCGCGCGCTGCGCCGTGCACGCTGCCGCGGTCACCGCCGACCAGCCCGACGTCGGCGACCCGGTCGACGCGGCCGCGGGCGCGAAGCTCCTCGCGGACGAGGCGGCCGTCGCGAACGGTCGGTCGTGCATCCAGGTGCACGGCGGGATGGGGTTCACCTGGGAGATCCCCGCGCACCTCGCCTACAAGCGAGCGCGTGTGCTCGCGACGCAGTTCGGGACCGCGGAGGCGATGGCCGAGCGGCTCGCCCGCTCGTTGGACGGCGGCGGGTCGGGCGTAGGGTGAAGCGATGAGCGCCGCCTCGTTCCCGCCGCCCGCCGACACGGTCACCGTCCTCCCGAAAGGTCGGACGGTCTTCGGCATGCAGCTGCCCGTCCAGTCCCAGTCGACGATCTACGTGCAGCCGTGGGAGCGGGCGGCCGGCCCCGACGAGCTCGCCACGGTCGCACGTGCCTGCGAGGCGGCGGGCTTCTTCTACGTCGGGGTCTGCGACCACACGTTCATCCCCGAGCGGCTTGCCGGCGCGATGAGCACGACCTGGTACGACACGATCGCCACCCTCGGGTGGCTGGCTGCGGTCACCGACGAGATCCGCCTCCTCTCGCACATCTACGTCCTCGCGCTGCGCCATCCGCTCCGCGCTGCGAAGGAGTTCTCCACGCTCGACGTCCTCTCGGGCGGCCGGGTGATCTGCGGCGTCGGCGCCGGCCACGTGGTCGAGGAGTTCGAGGTGATGGGACCCGAGTTCGACCACCGCGGGAGCGCGACGGACGAGGCGATCGTGGGACTGGCCGACGCGCTCGTGCGCGAGTTCCCCGAGCTCGGCGGCCCGCGGTGGAAGGCCTCGGGGCTCGGGCTCCGGCCGCGGCCGGTCCAGATCCCACGCCCGCCGATCTGGACCGGCGGCTCCTCTCCCGCCGCGCTGCGGAGGACCGCCCGGTACGCGGACGGGTGGCTGCCCCAGTCGCTCGGCCCCGACCCCGAGCTGCTCGGGACGCTGCGCGCCCTGCGCGAGGAGTACCGCGAGGGCGCGCCGCTCGACGTCGGGGGCATCTCGGACTTCCTCTACGTCGGGGACCCGCCGTCCGGACTCGAGCTGCCGCGCGGAACGGTCAGCGGCCCGCCCGATGCGGTCGCCGGCTACCTCCGGACGTTCGCCGAGGCCGGCGTCGGCCAGGTGCAGGTGCGCTTCCCCGCCCGCTCGGCCGGCGAGCTCTGCGACCAGATCAGTGCGTTCGGTCGGGACGTGGCGCCGCTGGTCGGCGCCTGACCGTGCCACGCGCGCGGCGCACCGTCGCCGTCGTGCTCGCGGCGCTCGTCGTCGCGGCGATGGGCGTGGGCGACGTCGTCACCCTCCACCGGGCCGGCTCGAACTTCCGCGACGAGACGCGCCGGTTCGACAGGCTGTTGACCACGCTGCCGAGCCCGACGACGAGCTCGGTCGCGCACACGGGACCGCCCCCGTCACCGCCGACCACCCGCCCGCCGTCGACCGCGTCGACCGCGTCGACCGCGGGGGGCAACGTCACCTCCTCGACCCAGCCGCGATGATCCCGCGCTGATCCCGCGCCGAGACCCGGCGGCGGGGCGGCGCGCCGACCGGCGCGGCCGGACTACGGCACCGTGGTGGTGGTCGTCGCCGTCGATCCCGGACCGGTCGTCGTCGAGCCGACCCGGGTGGTGGAGGTCGTCGTCGTGGCCACGGGGCGGGTCGTGGTGGTGGACGAGGTCGGCCCTGCGGTGGTCGTGGTCGTGGGGGCCACCCGCGTCGTCGGCGGCACGGTCGTCGTCGTGGTCGTCGTGGTCGTCGTGGTGGTCGAGGTCGTGGAGGTGGTCGGCGCGAGGAAGACGTTGGCGGTGCCGAGCGGGGTGGCCCCGTTGGAGCTCGTGGTGGGCGGGAACGTGTACCAGAGCGCACCGAAGCCGAGGAAGGCGATCACCAGGACGAGGGTCGACCGCCGGATCGGGAGCCGGCGGTGGACCGGCTCCGACATGAACCCGACGAGCGCGCTGTGCGGGACCGGCTCCCCGGCGTCGGGCGCGGCCTCGTCGCGGGGAAGCTCCCGTGTCGACTCCCCGGCGTCGTTATCTCCCTCCTCGGCGGCCCCGCCGTCGGTCACGACGACGTCGTCCCCGTCGCGTCGGCCACGCCGGGCGACGTGATGCCGGCCGAGCGCAGCGCGGTCGACGCGCGCAGGCGGATCTCGCGGGCGACCTCGAACTGGCGCCCCGGCTGGGTCCGCGCGATGAGCCGGAGCTGCACGTAGCCCACGTCGATGGTCTCGACCCCGGCGACGACCGGGTCGCCGAGCAGGAGGCCTCGCCAGCCGGGGTCGTGCGACATCCGCTCGACGACGTTGCGCAGGAGGGTGGTCACCTCCTCGAGGTCCTCGGTGACCGACACCGGGATGTCGATGACCGCCCGCGACCAGTCCTTCGAGAGGTTGGTCACCTGGCGCAGCGCGCTGTTCGGCACCACGACGAGCTCGCCCTGGGTGGTCCGGAGCTTGGTCACCCGCAGGGTCAGCTCCTCGACCGTCCCGGTGATGCCCGAGACCTGGCCCGGCACCGAGAGCCGGATGAGGTCCCCGAAGGCGAACTGGTGCTCGGCGAAGAGGAAGAAGCCAGCGAGCAGGTCGCCGACCATCTGCTGGGCCCCGAAGCCGAGACCGATCCCCACCACCGTCGCCGGGGCGACCAGGGTGGTGAGCGGCAGACCGAGGCGGTCGAAGGCGACGATCGCGACGATGAAGTAGACGAGCGCGACGATGACCCACTCGACGGCCTCGCTGATGGCCCGCGACCGCTTGAGCCCTTCGGAGGCGACCGAGCCCGACTCGATCTGACGGCGGATCTGCACGTCGATCCAGTGCCTGCGGCGAGCGGCCGCCCAGTGCACGAAGCGGACCCCGAGGGCGGCACCGAGGACGAGCACGACGACCGGCAACAGGTTGTTCTGGAACCAGTGGTGGTGGATGCCCGGAACCTACCATCGGCGCTTCCCGGCCCGACCCTGCCGCCAGGCCCCCGGAGGCCCGCGACCGCCGCCCGCCCGAAGGCGGGCCCCTGGTACCCGGCCTAAGCTGACGGTCTGTCAGTTTTCCGGGGCGGTCCCCGGCGCGGGGGCGACGGGGCCCGGTCCCCCCGCCACGACCGTGGGGTGCCGCAACGGTGCGGCGACGACGCGAAGGGATGACCAGCATGCTCGAGTACGTGATCCGCAACGGTCTGGTCGTCGACGGGACCGGCGCTCCCGGGCGACGTGCCGACGTGGGCATCGAGGGCGGCAGGATCGTGGCAGTCGGGGAGGTCACCGACCGCGGGGCAACCGAGCTCGACGCGGAGGGGATGGTGGTCGCACCCGGCATCATCGACCCGCACACCCACTACGACGCGCAGCTCTTCTGGGATCCCGCCGCGTCGCCTTCGAACGTCCACGGGGTCACGACCGTGATCGCGGGCAACTGCGGCTTCACCCTTGCGCCGATCAAGGCGGCCGACCACGACTACATCCGGCGGATGATGGCGAAGGTCGAGGGCATGCCGCTCGCCGCGCTCGAGGACGGGATCTCGTGGGAGTGGACGACGTTCGCCGAGTACCTCGCGAAGCTCGAGGGGAACCTCGGGGTCAACGCCGGCTTCCTCGTCGGCCACTGCGCGCTGCGCCGGTGGGTCATGGGTGCCGAACGGGCCGACGCGGTCGCGACCGACGAGGAGATCGGCGAGATGACGGCACTGCTCGGCGACTCGCTCGAAGCCGGCGGGCTCGGCTTCTCGTCCTCGCAGTCGCGCACCCACTCGGACGGCGACGGCAAGCCGATCTCGTCGCGGCACGCGGACCGGCGCGAGATGCTGGCCTTCTGCGAGGTGGTCCGTGACCATCCCGGCACGAGTCTCGAGTACATCACGGACGGCTGCCTCGACACCTTCAGCGACGACGAGATCGACCTCATGGTCGCGATGACGACGACTGCGCACCGTCCGCTCAACTGGAACGTCCTCACCGTCGACTCGCGCACCCCGGACAAGACCGCCCGCCAGCTGGAGGCGTCGGCCGAGGCGGCGCGCGCGGGCGGACGCATCGTCGCCCTCACCATGCCGACCCTCGTCCCGATGAACATGAGCTTCCGCAACCACTGCGCGCTCTTCCTCATCCCCGGTTGGGGCGACGTCATGGGTCTACCCGTCGACCAGCGCATCGAGCAGCTGCGGGATCCGGAGGTGCGCGCCCGGCTCGACGAGCTCGCCCACTCGGAGGGGGCGGGCGTGTTCCGCCGGCTCTCGAACTGGTCGAACTACATCATCGGCGACACCTTCTCGCCGGAGAACGAGGGCCTGAGCTGGCGGGACGTCGGCTCGATCGCCGAGGAGCAGGGCAAGGCGCCCTTCGACGCACTGCTCGACCTGGTCATCGCCGACGAGCTGCGTACCGTCCTCTGGCCGAAGGCCTCCGACGGGGACGACGCTTCGTGGCGGGCGAGGGTCGACGTCTGGCAGGACCCGGGGGCGATGATCGGCGGTTCGGACGCGGGCGCCCACCTCGACCGGATGTGCGGGTCCAACTACCCGACGTCGTTCCTCGGCGACTGCCTGCGCAAGCGCAAGCTCGTACCGCTCGAGCGCGCGGTCCAGATGATGACCGATGCCCCCGCGCAGCTCTTCGGCCTCGAGGACCGCGGCCGCATCGCACCGGGGCTGCGCGCCGACCTCTTCGTCTTCGACCCCGAGACCGTCGGCTCCGAACCCGCGACGCTCGTGCACGACCTGCCCGGGGGCACCGCTCGCCTCATCGCCGACTCGATCGGCGTCGTCCGCGTGCTCGTGAACGGCGTCGAGACCGTGGCCGACGGCAAGGCGACCGGCAACCTCCCGGGCACGCTGCTGCGGTCGGGACGCGACACCGTCACGGTCGATCCGGCGGTCGCGACCTCCTGACCGCGGATCTGACCGCCGGAGGGCCGCCACCTACACTGCAGCACCACCCAGAGAGGAGACCACCATGGGCAGCCAGATCAGGAAGGACGAGACGCAGCTCCTGATCGGTGGCAAGTGGGTCGACGCGGGAGCGGGCACCTACGAGATCGCGAACCCGGCGACCGAGGAGGTCGTCGGCCAGGCGCCCAACGCGTCGGTGGCCGACGCCGAAGCCGCGGCCGCGGCCGCCCGGGAGGCGTTCCCGGCCTGGGCCGCGACGCCGGCGGAGGAGCGGCTCGCCCTCCTGCGGTCGGCGGCCGACGCCATCCGTGCGAAGAACGACGAGCTCGTCCCACTGGTCATCGCCGAGACGGGCGCAACCGCGTCGGTCGGCTCGCGCATGCAGGTGCCGATCAGCGCCGACCGCTTCGAGCGGTACTCACGCGACATCCGTCACGTGCAGGAGTCGATGCTGCCGCCGATCGTGACCGCGGCCACACCGCTCGCCCCGGGCGGCCTCATCAGCGCGCTCGCCTACCGGCAGCCGGTCGGGGTGGTGACGGCCATCGCGAGCTACAACTTCCCGCTCACCAACATGGCCGGCAAGGTCGCGCCCGCCCTCGCGATGGGCAACACGGTGATCATCAAGCCCGCCCCACAGGATCCCCTCGCGGTCGTCGAGCTCGCCCGCGTCCTCGACGAGGTGGGGTTCCCGCCGGGTGTGGTCAACCTCGTGACCGCCGAGGGGCCCGAGCCGGCCGCGGTGCTCACCTCCTCACCCGACGTCGACATGGTCTCCTTCACCGGATCGACCGTGGTCGGCCAGCGGATCGCGGCGGCCGGTGCACCCTCGATGAAGCGGATGCTCATGGAGCTCGGCGGCAAGGGCGCCGCGGTCGTCTTCGAGGACGCGGACCTGAAGGCGGCGATCACCGCGATCGGCTCGACCTGGGCGTTCCACTCGGGACAGATCTGCACCGCGCCGACCCGCGCGGTCGTGCACTCGAGCATCCTCGAGACGGTGGTCGAAGGACTGCGCGCGTTCGCAGGTCGGCTCACCGTCGGAGACCCGACCAAGCCCGAGACGGTCGTCGGACCGCTCATCACGGGCGCGCACCGCGATCGGGTCCTCGACTACATCGCGTCCGGTCGCGAGGAGGGCGAGGTCGTGCTCGGTGGCGGCCGGCCCGACGGCCTCGACACCGGCTTCTACGTGGAGCCGACGCTGATCACCGGATCGAACGAGATGCGGTGCGCCCGCGAGGAGATCTTCGGCCCGGTCGTCGTCGTCATCCCCTTCGACGACGAGCACGAGGGCGTCGCGATCGCCAACGACTCGGAGTTCGGCCTCTACGACTACGTCTTCTCCGGGGACACGGCACGGGCGTTCCGCGTCGCGAAACAGCTGCGTGCCGGACACGTCGGGATCAACACCGCGCAGCGCAACATGGACGCTCCCTTCGGCGGCTTCAAGATGAGCGGGATCGGGCGCGACGGTGGCGACTACGGGCTCGAGGCGTACTCCGAGCTCCAGTCGATCATCTGGGCCGGCTGAGACCGCCGACCGGTTCCGGCCGATCGCGCACGTCCTCGATTCCCACCGACGGACGGCGAGCGGGACCTGACGCTCAGCCGGAGCCGAAGAACGGCGCGCCGAACGAGAAGATGCCGCCGTCGGACGCGACGAGCCAGTAACCGCCGGTCGACGGATCGGTCGCCATCCCCACGACCGGAGCGACCAGCGGGAGCGCCGCCGCGCTGCCACGGAACGGCGCGTCGCCGAACGCGAACAGCCCGCCGTCGGACGCCACGAACCAGTACCCGCGGTCGTCGGTGGTCGCTGCGATGCCGTTGACCGGCTGGTTGAGCGCGAGGCTGCCGGTCGAGCCGTAGAAGGGGGCGTTGAAGCTGAAGACGCCGCCGTCGGTCGCGACGAGCCAGTAGCCACCGGTCGCGCCGTCCGGCACCATGCCGACCACCGGCTGGTTGAGCGGGTGACCACCCATCGACCCCTCGAAGGCCGCGTCGCCGAACGCGAAGATGCCACCGTCGGAGGCGACGAGCCAGTAGCCGTGGCCGTCGGGCGTCGGCGCCATGTCGACGACGGGGGCGTTGAGCGGCCGGCCGCCCATCGAGCCGTAGAAGGGCGCGTCCCCGAAGCTGAAGATGCCCCCGTCGGCCGCGACCAGCCAGTAGCCGCCGCCGTCCGGGGTCGACACGATGTGCGCGATCGGGGCGTTGAGCGGCTGCTCCTGCATCGAGCCGTGCTGGCCGGCGTCGCCGTGGATGGTCACCGAGCCGTCGGCCTTCGCGACCCAGTACCCGTTGCCCTTCGGGGTCGAGGCCATCCCGACCACGGCCTGACCGTTCACCTGGCTCACGGTGAAGGGGTACGGGTACTGCCCACCGGCCGCCGTGACCTCGGAGCCGGGCCCGACGGTCTGGCCTGGGCAGTAGACCGGATCGCCGGAGGGCGAGCCGGCGACCACCGGATCCGGCGAGACGGGGTTGCCCTCGGTCGCGTTCTGTGCGGCCAGGCGCGCCCCGGCCGCGCCCATGTTGGCCGCGGGGTACCCGAAGATCTCGACCGTCCACGCCCGGCTCCCGCTGCAGGTGACCCCGACTCCGACGTTCTCGTACGCCGCGCCGAGCATGTTCTCGCGGTGGCCGGCGGAGGCCATGTACGCGGAGTCCATGCCGTCCGAGCCGTCACCTGGCCAGTAGCCGAACCCGGTCTCGCCCGAGTTCGCCGCGAAGACGCAGAGCGGCACACCGCAGCCGGTGAGCGGCGGATCGGAGACGATGCCGGTCGCCGCCATCTGCCCGGACCACGCCTGCGCGGTCGCCTCGAGTCCCGGATCGACCTGGAGCGGAGGGATCGGCACGGACGGCGTCGAGCGCGCAGCTCGCTCCGCGTTGAGGCGCGCGACGAGATCCGCGGCGTAGAGCCCCTCGACCGAGCTCAGATCGTTCGGCGCGACCGCGGACGCGTGTGCGCCGGGCGGTCCCGCCGCGATCCGCGAATGCGCCGGACAGGCAGGCCGCTGCGGCGGCGAAGACGGTGACGGTACGGCGGGCGCGCAACGCGGTGCGCCCTCCTGTGGTTCGCATTGTTCCCACTGCACACCTCGGACGCCACCCGCCAGGTCGCGGGCGGCCTCGGCTCGATGGTCGTCCACGTTTCGTGCCCCTCGTGGTCCGCGTCGCCAGTCTCGCATCCCGACCGTGCCGACTCCAGTATTTGCGCGCGCGACCGCGCTGTCCTGCGACGACGCGCGTCGTCGCGCGTCGCTGCTCGTCAGATCACGGTGCGACAGGCGACGTCGACGGTCCCCGGTCGGCTACAACAGGTGCGTGCCCGTCCCGGTCCCCGAGTCGATTCCGCCGTCCTTCATCGAGCTCGCCGCCCGTCTCTCGAACTGGGGACGCTGGGGGCCCGACGACCAGATCGGCACGCTCAACCTGATCGACGGCGCTGCGCGCCGTCGCGCGGCCGCCGCCGTAGTCGACGGCACCGCCTACGCGCTCGGCCTACCGCTCTCGGCCGAGGAGGGCATCCAGGCGGGTTTCGTCCCCGGACGCGTCAACCCGTCCCTCACGATGATCTGCGTGAACGACCCGTTGAGCGCCGATCCGGCCTGGATCTGCTCCTCCGAGGACGTGGTCACGCTCGCGACGCAGTGTGCGACGCACTGGGACGGGCTCGCCCACGTCTCCTACGGGGCCGGGCCCGGCGGGCGAAAGCTCTACAACGGATACGCGGCCGAGTCGATCACCGAGGACGGCGCGACCGAGCTCGGCATCCACCACGTGCGCACGCTCGTCTCCCGCGGTGTCCTGCTCGACGTGGCGCGTGCGAAGGGGCTCGACGTGCTCGAGCCCGGTTACCCGATCACGCCCGACGACCTCGACGCCGCCTGCAACCTCGGCGGGGTCGCGGCGGAGCCCGGCGACGTCGTCCTCGTGCGGACCGGCCAGATGGTCCACCTCGGCCTGCCGGGACGGCCCGGGCTCCGAGGCGAGGCGCCCACTCGTGACCTCGTCAAGTACACCTGGCCGACACCGGGCCTCACCATGGCGACCGCGGTCTGGTTCCGCGACCGCGACGTCGCGGCGGTCGCGACCGACACGCTGGTGCTCGAGGTCTACCCGTGCGAGTCCGACGAGCTCTACCTGCCGGTCCATCTGCTCCACCTCGTCGAGATGGGGATGACACAGGGGCAGAACTGGGTCCTCGACGAGCTGGCCGACGCCTGCGCGTCCGACGGTCGCTACGACTTCCTCCTCGACGCGACGCCCCTGCCCTTCACGCGGGCCCTCGGGTCGCCGGTCAATCCGGTCGCTGTCCGCTAACCACCGGGCGCCCTCACCGGCCCGCGGTGTCCGTGTCGGAGGATCCCCGAACGGGCGAGCGTGGCGATCCCCGCCGTCGCGACGACCAGCGCTCCGAGCAGCGCCCAGGTCACCGAGCGCCGCTCGAGCAGGGCGCCCCCGACCGCGCCGACGAAGAGCAGGACGATGGTGGCGAGACGCCGCCCCCCGTGGATCGGCGGCCCGCCGACCAGCAACGCGTCGGAGAGGAGACCGCCGAGCGCGGTGGTGAGGACCAGGGTGTTCGCGTCCGGGACCATCAACCGACGCACCACCGTGCTCTGCATCCCCATCGCGAGGCCGAGCGGGACCACGACGCGCAGGGCGTCGCCCCGGACCGGGGACGTGGCGGCGAGGACGAGCGCACCGGTGAGCAGGACCCACTCGACGAGAAAGGCGAGCCCCGAGCGGTCCGAGCGCCGCCCGACCACGAGCCCGCCGACGACCGCGCCGCCCACGAAGCTGACGAACGCGACGAGGGTGCGCTCGAACGAGATTCCCGGCGCGCCGGCGGTGGCGAAGCCGAGCAGGAGGACGTTGCCGGTCATGTTGCCGGTGAAGACCCGTCCGAGGCCGAGGAAGCAGGCCGCGTCCACGACCCCGGTCACGGCGGTGAGCAGGAAGAGGCCGCCGAAGAGCCACCGGCTCTCGGCTGCGGGCGCGCCCGCCCCGCCGCTCGGGAGCGCCGGTCCGCTCAGCGCTTCTTCGCCCCGGCCTTCGCCGCGCCGTTGGCGGACTTGGCAGCCTTCGCCGACGCCGCGCGCACCTCGGCCGTGCGGGCCACGGCCGCACCCCCGCCCACCACCGGACCGGTCCGCGGGAGCGGGGCCTCCGAGCCCGGCACCCTGGCGCCGGCCGGCGCCGGCCGGCCGGTGACCGCCCAGTGGAGGAGCCGGGCCTGACTGTCCACGAGCGAGGCGGTCCGGATGCCCCAGAACTCGAAGCCGTAGCGGTGGCCGGCCACCTGGGCCAGCATCGCGATCAGGGTCCCGGCGGCAGCCATCGGGTCCGAGCCGGCGGGCGAGCCCTCCATGCCGCCGTTGGTCGCGATGACCCTGGCGAGGGTCACAGTCACCGCGTTGAGGGCGCGGACCCGCAACCCCTGGAAGCGCAGGTCGCCCTCGACGGTCGTGAGCTCGACGACCCGGAAGACCGCCCGGTTGCGCTCCCAGTAGTCCATGAAGCCCTCGACGACGGCCACCGCTGTCGCCCAGCTCGCGCCCTCGGACCAGTCGCCGTCGACCAGCCCGGCGAGCACACCGACCCCCTCGACCAGCTCCTCTGCGAGCACCGTGATGGCGGCCTCGACGTTCTCGAAGTACTGGTAGAAGGTCGCCGGCGAGGTGCCGGCCTGCCGGGCGATGTCGATGACCTTGATCGACCGCCACGGGGTGGCCACGAGCAGCTCGGTGGTGCACTCGAGGAGCCGTCGCCGGGTCGCGCGCCCGCGGCGGCCGGGGACGCGCCCGTCGGTGGTGGCGATCGCCGCGTGCTCCTCCCGTCCCGGCATTGCGGACCATGGTACCGACAGGCCCTTTCGTCGGGCGGTTCCGTGATCCGGGCGCCACGACGTCCGCCCAGGTCGCGGCCGTCGGCGCGCTCCCGGACGGCCCGCCGACCGCCGCGCCGGCTGCGCGGTCGAGGCGCACGCGCGCCGCCCCGTGGAGGAGGGGTCGGAAAACGCCACGACGCTAGGGTGAGGGCCCATGATGACCGGTCCGGGCGCACGCACCCTGACCCGGGCCCAGCAGGCCCGGCGCCAGCGCGTGATCGCCGCGGCCATGTCGCTCGGCCTCGAAGGGGGTTACGACGCCGTCCAGATGCGTGACGTCGCGGCCCGGGCGGACGTGGCGATGGGCACCGTCTACCGCTACTTCACGAGCAAGGACCATCTGCTCGCGGCCGCCCTCGTGCACTGGGTCGAGCAGCTCGACGGCCGGCTGTCCCAGCTCCCTGCCCAGGGAACCACCGCCGCCGAACGTGTCGTCGACGCCCTCGACCGGGCGCTCCGCTCGATGGGACGCCAGCCCCGCCTCGCGGCAGCGGTCTTCACGGCCCTCGCCTCCCCCGATCCCGCGGCCGTCGAGTGCCAGCAGCAGGTCTCGGTGCTCATGGAGGGGATCATCACCCGGGCCATCGGCGAACCCCGACCCCCCGACCTCTCGAACCGGGCGCGCATCCTCGGCCACGTCTGGTACTCCGCGCTCGTCGGCTGGGTCAACGGCTGGAGCAACATGGGCCGCGTCCACGACGAGCTCGTCGTCGCGATCGGCCTCCTCCTGCCGAGCGACGCGTACGCTCCGCTCTGACATGCACCCGTCCTTCGAGCTCCCCTGACATGACCACGGCCGTCGAGGTCCGGGATCTCTCGAAGCAGTTCGGCCCGGTGCGGGCCGTCGACCACCTGAGCTTCGAGGTCGTCGCCGGCCGGGTCACCGGCTTCCTCGGACCGAACGGCTCCGGCAAGACGACAACCCTGCGGATCCTGCTCGGCCTGGTCGGCGCGAGCGGTGGCTCCGCCACCTTCGGCGGACGTCGCTACGTCCAGCTCGAGCATCCGATCCGCCATGTGGGCGCCGTGCTCGAGGCGACGAGCTTCCACCCCGGACGGCGTGCCGATGACCACCTCAAAGCGGTGGCCGTCGGCGCCGGCATCCCGCTCCGCCGGGTCGCGGAGACCCTCGAGCTCGTCGGGCTCGCGGACGTCGCGCGCCGCCGCGTGGGCAAGTTCTCGCTCGGCATGCGCCAGCGCCTCCAGCTCGCCACCGCGCTCCTCGGCGAACCGGAGATCCTGATCCTCGACGAACCGTCGAACGGCCTCGACCCCCAGGGGATCCAGTGGTTGCGCACCTTCATCCGCCACCAGGCCTCCCTCGGGCACGCGGTGCTCGTCTCCTCGCACCTCCTCGCCGAGATGGAGGAGACCGTCGACGACGTGGTGATCGTGTCGGAGGGGCGCCTCGTGCTGCAGACCACCCTTGCGGAGCTGGCCACCCGGGCCGGGTCCCGCACCGGGATGCGGGTCCGCACGCCCGAGCTGGCCCGCCTCATGGCGGCACTCGACGCGGTGCCCGTCGGCTACCGCCAGATCGCGATCGACACGATCGTGATCGACGGTGCGACACCCGAGTGGTTCGGCCCCTTCGCCGCGCACCACCAGATCGTCCTCTTCGAGCTCGTCAACGAGAAGAGCAGCCTCGAGGACGTCTTCCTCGCGCTCACCCACGGGACGGATCCGACCCGTCCCGGGCCGGCCCACGGAGCCGTCACGGCCGCGCAGCAGCCGGGAGTGCCGTCGTGATCGCGGGGGTCCGCTCGGAGTGGATCAAGATCCGCACGACCGCGGTCCTGCTCACCATGACCCTCATCGCGCTGGCGCTCAACGCGCTCTTCCTCCTGGGCATCTTCCTCGCCCGCGACGGGGGCGGAGGCAACGGGGCGTTCGTCTCACCCGGGTACACGGTGCCCCACACGACCCAGCAGCTCCGCAACCTGGTGGGCGCAGGGTTCCAGGGCTACCTGCTCGCCCTGCTGCTCGGAGTGCTGGTCGTCACGACCGAGTTCCGACACAAGACGGTGACCACGTCGTTCCTCGTGACACCGCACCGCCCACGGTTCGTCGGCGCGAAGCTCGTGCTCGCCGCGCTGCTCGGCGCCGCGCTCGCCGTCCTCATGCTCGTCGCGACGGTGCTCGGTGGCGGGCTGACGCTGGCCGCGCGTGGCGGCTCCTTCTCCGCGATGCTCCATCAGCTCCCGGCGGTGGCGCCCGGCATGCTCCTCGTCTTTGCCCTCTTCGCCGTCCTCGGGGTGGGGGTCGGGTCCCTGCTCACCAACCAGGTCGCCGCGATCATGGTCTGCCTCGGCTGGTTCGTGATCCTCGAAGGGATCCTCGTCCAGATCGTGCACGGCGCCGAACGCTGGGTGCCGACGGGTGCGGCGAGTGCCGCGGCCAACATCACCCGCGGCCGTGGCGTCGACTTCGGGCTGTTCAGCTGGTGGGAGGGGGCCCTCCTCATGCTCGGCTACGGCCTCGCGTTCGCCGCGATCGGCTCCTTCGTCCTGACCCGGCGCGACATCACCTGAACGGCGGACGGGCCGGCGCCCGAGCCCACGGCGATCGTTGCCGGACCGCAGGCCGTCGTCTATACAGGGTCGGGCGACCGGTCGACGTGGGCGAGTCCGGTCGGGGGGTGACCTGATGGACCGCAAGTGGTGGACGCTCATTGCGGTGTGCCTGGGGACCTTCATGCTCCTCCTCGACATCACCGTCGTGAACGTGGCACTCCCCTCGATCCAGCAGTCGCTCCACTCCTCCTTCGCCGACCTGCAGTGGGTGGTGGACGCCTACGCGCTGACCCTCGCCGCCTTCCTCCTCACCGCCGGAGTCGTCGGCGACATGTTCGGGCGGCGCGGCGTCTACGCGATCGGCGTGATCGTCTTCTCCGTCGCCTCGCTCACCTGCGGGCTGTCCACGACGTCGCTCATGCTCAACCTCTCGCGCGGGTCCAGGGCGTGGGCGGGGCGATCATGTTCGCCACCGCGCTCGCGCTCATCGCGCAGGCCTTCTCCGGCAAGGAGCGCGGCACGGCGTTCGGGGTGTACGGGGCAGTGGTCGGCGGCGCGGTCGCGGTCGGCCCGCTGGTCGGTGGCGCGCTCACCAGCGGGATCGGCTGGCGGTGGATCTTCTTCGTGAACCTCCCGATCGGCGTGGTCGCCGTGGCGATCACGCTGGCGAAGGTCGAGGTCTCGAAGGACCCGATCAAGCGGCGCATCGACTGGATCGGCTTCGTCTCGTTCTCCGCCTCCCTCTTCCTGCTGGTGTTCGCGCTCGTGCAGGGGAACGCGAAGGGCTGGAGCAGCCCGCTCATCGAGGGGCTGCTCACCGGCTCCGGCGTGCTGATGGCCGTGTTCGTCGTCGCCGAGTGGCGCCAGCGCGACCCGATGCTCGACCTCACGCTCTTCAAGCGCCCGGCGATGGTCGGGGTGTCGCTCACCTCGTTCACGCTCTCCGCGTCGATCTTCGCGATGTTCCTGTACCTGACCCTCTACATCCAGGAGGTGCTCGGGTACGGCCCGTTCGCGGCCGGTGTCCGGTTCCTGCCGATCACCATGCTCGCCTTCGTCGTCGCCCCGTTCGCCGGCCGGCTCACGGTGCGGGTCAAGTCCCGCTACCTCATGGGTCTCGGCATGATGCTGGTCGCGTTCGGGTGCTACCTCATGACGGACGTGCGGCCCGACTCGCACTGGACCGTCCTGCTCCCCGGCTTCATCGTGGGCGGGATCGGGGTGGGCATCACCAACCCGGTCCTGGCGTCGGCGACGGTGTCGGTCGTGCCCCCCGAGCGGAGCGGGATGGCATCCGGCTCGTCGAGCACGTTCCGCCAGGTCGGGATCGCCACCGGCATCGCCGGGCTCGGCGCGGTCTTCCTCAGCCAGATCAGGGGCGCGACCGCCGATGCGCTCGCCGCGAGCCCCGCCGGTCGACTCGTCGTGGCCCACGGCGGCCAGCGCCTCAACGAGGCGATCACCGGCGGCGGGGTGCGCGCGGCGACCGCCGCGATCCCCGTCCCCGCCGCCAAGCACGCGCTGCTCAATGCGTTCGCGGTGGGCTACACCACGACGTTCAACCACCTGATGGCCATCTCGACCGTCGTCGCGTTCGTCGGTGCGGTCGGGGCCCTCGCGCTCGTGCGCCAGCGCGACTTCGTCCCGAGCGTCGCCTCGGAAGCGCCCGTCGACGCCTCCGAGGCGGAGGCCGTCGTCGCCACGGCCACCTGAGGGCCGGCGGCCACGGTCTAGCGTGCAATCTGACGCACGACCGCCGGAGGGACCGCGATGAAGACCCGACTGACCGAGCTGCTGGGGATCGAGCACCCGGTGATGCTCGCCGGAATGGGCGGCGTCTCCTACGCACCGCTGGTCGTCGCGGTGTCGGAGGCGGGAGGGTTCGGCTGCCTCGGCGCGTCGACCATGGGCGACGAGCAGATGGTCGCGGAAATCGCGGCGGTCCGCGCGGCGACGGAGCGGCCCTTCGGCGTCGACCTGCTGACCGCGATGCCCGGCGACCTGGTCGCCCAGGTGGAGCACCTCATCGAGGGCGGCGCGTCCGCATTCGTCGCCGGGCTCGGCGTGCCGGGCGAGGTGGTCGAGCTCTGCCACCGCCACGGGGTGCTCGTCGTCAACATGTGCGGCAAGGTCGACCACGCGAGGCGGGCACTCGACGCCGGGTGCGACCTCGTCGTCGCCCAGGGGACGGAGGCCGGCGGCCACACCGGCCTCGTCGCGACCATGCCGCTCGTGCCCCAGATCGTCGACGCGGTCGGCGACCGCATCCCGGTCGTCGCGGCGGGCGGGATCTTCGACGGCCGCGGGCTCGCGGCCGCCCTCGCACTCGGCGCCGACGGCGTCTGGATCGGGACCCGGTTCATCGCGACCCACGAGGCACGGGCCGTCGCGGGGTACAAGAACGCGCTGCTCGCCGCGCGGGAGGACGGGACCGTCATCAGCCGCGCGTTCTCGGGCAAGACGATGCGGGTCATCCGCAACGACTACACGACGTTCTTCGACGAGCACCCCGCCGAGCTGAGCCCGTTCCCTGCGCAGCTCGGCCGGTCGATCGGAGACGGCGCGTTCCACCTGGGCGGCGACGCCGACACTCCCGGGGTCGACCCGGGGATCGAGTGCTACCCGACCGGCCAGGGCGTCGGCGCGATCGGGGAGCTCGTCCCGGCCGGCCGGCTCGTCGAGCAGATCGTCGAGCAGGCCACCTCGGTCCTCGCCGACGTCGGCGCGGTCGCGGCCGGCCGGTAGTCCCGCCACCCGGACGGACCGGTCGCCCGTCCTTCAACCTGCGGCGCCTCCGGGGGCGAGCACCGATCGGTCGCCCGAGCGCAGCCGGGTGACGAGCTCGCGGTACGCGCCGGCGGCGTCGAGGCCCATCGAGTCGGTCTCGAGCCACTGGTACCCGTCGGCGCCGCGGTCGCGGTCGACGCCGAAGAGGCCGAAGCGCGGCTCGTAGGAGCCCCACTCGTAGTTGTCCACCAGCGACCAGTGCAGGTAGCCGGTGACCGGGGTCCCGCCGTCGATCGCGTCGGCGACCGCGGCGAGGTGCTCGCGGAGGTAGCGGGGCCGGTTCCAACCGTCGACCCGCGAAAGGCTCCGGCCGTCGCGCACCCGATTGCAAAGGCCGTTCTCGACGACCCAGACCGGGAGGTCCGGCGCGAGCGCGTGACTCACGCTCAGCCACCGCGCGAGCCCCGGCGGGTCGGGTGGATCGTCCCAGAGGGGACGGGTCGGCCGTGACGTGCGACCTCCGGCGGTGCGGTGGCCGGGCGCCAGGACGTGGGCGGCGACGCCGGGCGCGTAGAAGTCGACACCGAGCACGTCGAGCGTGCGCACCGCTCCCGACTCGTAGACCGCGTCGACCGCCCGCCGCGTCCGGCGGGACTCCTCGCCGCGCCGCTCGCGCCGGCGCGCGGCTCCCCCGCCGTACGGCGACCGCGCGGCGAACACCGCGCGGGCCGCCCGCTCCGCGATCGAGCCGGCGGGGAGGAGGGAGTCGTGCTGGCGCCGTCGCTCGTCGATCCAGCGGTCGAGGTCCCCGCGCCCGATCCCCGCACTCCGCGCCAGCAGGAGATCGGTGTGCAGCCGGTCGAGGTCGTAGACGCTCAGGGCGACGGTGTTGGTGGTCACGACCGCATCGGGGCGGCGGTGGTGGATCACCTCGTAGCCGAGCACGTGCGCCGTGAGCAGGTGGTCGGCAGCGACCGCCACGTCGCCGAGCGCGCCGATCCGACCGGGCGGGAACATGCCGAGCAGCCACGAGCCGATCGCCAGCGCATTGGGCTCGTTGATCGTGACCCACAGGCGCACGTCGTCGGCGAGCGCGTCGAGCGCGAGCTCGGCCCACCGGCCGAAGCGCTCGGGCGCATCGGGTCGGAGCCAGAAGTCGACCCCGAGCCAGGCCGGGTGGGTGAAGTGGTGGAGGGTGACCATCGGCTCGAGTCCGCGCTCCCGGCATCCGCGGGCGATCGCCACGTACCCGTCGAGCGCGGCTCGGTCGACCGCACCGTCCCTCGGGACGACGCGCGCCCACTCGACCCCGAACCGGAACGTCGTGCACCCGAGCGCCGCCGCGCGGTCGAGCGCCTCCTCCGGTCGGTCCCAGAAGCCGACTGCACCGCCGGAGGGCTCGACGCGACCGACCTGCTCCCAGGCGAGCCAGTTGTTGGCCGGCTCGCCGGCACCGTTGAAGCCGCCCTCCACCTGGTATCCCGCGGTCGCCACGCCGAAGAGGAAGCCGTCGCCGAACGCGTTGGCGGACCCCTCGCCTCCGGTTCGTCCGTCCCCTGCGGTCACTCCGGCCGCCTCCCGTCCGCGGGCCCGTCGCCGCCGGCGCGGCGAATGGTCGGGCCGGGCGGCGATGGTAGCTTGCGCCCCGGACCCCGCCGGTGTCCACCTGCCGACCATGACGCGCACCGCCGACGACCCCGAACGCATCCCGGTGGTGGTCGCATCGGGCCAGGCGATCGAGCGCACCGAGCTGGTCACTCCCGTCGACCTGATGGCGCGCGCGTCCGAGTCGGCGTTCGACGACGCGCCGGCGCTGCGCGACCGGGTCGAGCGGCTCACCGTTGTCGACGTCATGACCAGGACCGGACCCGCGCCCGCCGGCGAGCTGGCCGCAAGGCTCGCCGTGCCCGCCGTCCACCGCGAGCTGACCACGGTCGGCGGGAACAGCCCGCAGTGGCTCGTCAACCGCGCGGCGAGCGAGATCGCCGCCGGCAGCCTTGCGGTCACGCTCATCGCCGGCGCCGAGGCCATCCGCTCGACCCGGGCACGCCGTGCGCAGGGACTGCCCCGCGAGCTCGGTGTCACCGACCTGCCGCCCGACCTCGTCGTCGGCGACGACCTGCCGGGAGTCGGCCCGGCCGAGGCCGCGATCGGGCTGCTTGCCCCCGTCCACGTCTACCCGCTCTTCGAGAGCGTCGTCGCCGCCCGCGCCGGGCACACCGACGAGCTGCACCGTGCCGCGATGGGCCGGCTGCTCGCGCCGTTCACCGAGGTGGCCGCGGCCAACCCCTACGCGTGGTTCCCCGAGCCGCGCACGGCCGAGGAGATCGCGACGCCCACGCCGGACAACCGCATCGTCTGCGACCCCTACACGAAGCGGATGACCGCGTTCCTCGGGTCCGACCAGGGCGCGGCGCTGATCGTCTGCTCGCTCGCCGAGGCGGTGCGGGCCGGCGTCGGCGAGCGCGCGGTCTTCATCTGGTCCGGGGCGGAGGCGGTCGACGTCCGCTTCCCGACGGCGCGCCCGGACCCGGGACGCTCGCCGGCGATCGCGGCTGCGGGACGCGCCCTCTTCGAGGCGGCCACCGACGCCGCGGGCGGCACACCGGTCGGCGTGGACGACGTCGAGCTGCTCGACCTCTACTCGTGCTTCCCGTCCGCCGTCGAGCTGGCCACCGAGGCGCTCGGGCTCCGAACCGACGACGCGCGTGGCCTCACCCGGACCGGCGGGCTGCCGTACTTCGGCGGCCCCGGCAACAACTACACGACGCACGGGATCGCCGAGGTGACCGACGCCCTGCGCGCATCGGCACCGTCGGGAGGAGCCGGCGGGAGTCCCCGGCTCGGGCTCGCGACCGGCCTCGGCTGGTTCATCACCAAGCACGCGCTCGGCCTCTACGGCACCTCGCCCCCACCCGGCGGCTTCCGGCGAGGCGACACGACGGCGGCCCAGGCGACGATCGACGGCTCGGCGCTCGAGATCGCTCTGGAGGTCGAGGCACCGACCCGCGCGACGGTCGTCGCCGCGACCGTCGTCCGCGATGGCGCGGGTGCGCCGACGGACGCCCCGATGCTCGTCGGGCTCGGTGACGGTCGCCGGATGGCGGTGTCCCCTGCGGACGGCGAGGTCATCGCCGAGGTCGGCGCCCGTGACGTGGCCGGGCTCGTCGGCGCGTCCGTGGTCGTCCATCCCGGCGCGGCGCGCTACCGTCTGGCGACGCCCTGACCGCCCACCGGGAGGCCTCCATGTCCGAGCTGCTCCGCGAACGCCGCGGCACCATCGAGATCCTCACCATCAACCGGCCCGAGGCGCGCAACGCGATCAACGGCGCCGTCTCGCGGGCCTTCTCCGACGCGTTCGACGACCTCGAGCGGGACGACGGGTGCACGGTCGTGATCGTGACCGGCGCCGGCGACAAGGCCTTCAGTGCGGGAATGGACCTCAAGGCCTTCGCTGCCGGCGAGGCCGGCGACATCATGGGTGCGAGCGGCGGCTTCGGGGGGATCGCTCAGCGCAACCTCGCCAAGCCGATCATCGCGGCCGTCAACGGCTCGGCACTCGCCGGCGGGTGCGAGATCATGCTCTCGTGCGATCTGGTGGTCGCGGTCGAGGAGGCGGTCTTCGGGATCCCCGAGGTCAAGCGCGGCCTGATGGCCGGCGCGGGCGGCCTCGTGCGGCTGCCGAAGCGCATCCCACGGGCGGTCGCCCTCGAGCTCGCCCTGACCGGCGACCCGATCGACGCCCAACGCGCCTTCACCCTCGGGCTGATCAACCGCGTCGTGCCACGCGAGAAGCTCATGGAGGAGTCGATCGCCCTGGCGCAGACCATCGCGGACAACGCGCCGCTCGCGGTGCGCGCCTCGCTGCGGGTCATGAGGACCGCCGGCGAGCTCCCCGACGCGCAGGGGTGGGAGATCAACAACGCCGCGGTGCCCGAGGTGTTCGGCTCGGCCGACGCGATGGAGGGCCCGATCGCCTTCGCGGAGAAGCGCAAGCCCAAGTGGACCGGGAAGTGACCGGCCCTGGGGGCCGCAGGTCGGGCTCGCAACCGTGACGGTCGCGAGCACGGTCCCGTCGCTCTCGGCCGGGCTCGATGGCTTCCGGCTCATCCTCCACCTCCTCGCCGCGACCGTGTGGGTCGGCGGCCAGTTCACGGTCGCCGGGCTCCTGCCCACCGTGCGCCGGTTCGGCGAGGACGCACCGAAGCAGGTCGCACGTGCCCTCGCCCGGCTGCTCTGGCCCGCCTACGCCCTGCTCGTGCTCACCGGCTTCTGGAACATCGGGGCACTCTCGGTCAGCCATGCATCCACCGCCTGGAAGACCGTGCTCTGGATCAAGATCGCGGTCGTCGTGCTCGCCGGAGTCGGGGTCTTCCTGCACCAGCGGTCGAGCTCGCGTCGGGGGATCGCGGTGTGGGGTGCGGTGGGTGCCGTGGCCTCGGTCGCCGCCGTCTGCCTGGGGGTCTTCCTGGCCGGCTGAGGCCCACCGGGCGCTGCGTAGCGGCCCGGTTCACGCGGGTCTAACCTGGTGGGCGCAGTCGACAAGGGAGAACGACCGTGCATCTCAGCCCGCCAGCAGATCTCTTCGGAGAGCAGGGCCTCATCGTGCTCATCGTGGTCGCGCTCGTCCTGTTCGGATCCACCCAGATCCCCAAGCTGGCCCGCTCGTTGGGCTCGGCGCAGAAGGAGTTCAAGAAGGGCCTCGACGAGGGCTCCGCCGAGGAGGGGAAGGACGCCAAGTCGCTGACCGAGGGCACGACCGCCCCGGCCGCGATGAACCCCCCGGCGCAGGCGCCCTCGAACGTGGACGGGACCGCCGGCTCCGCCACCTGAGCCGGGCCACCGCGTCGTGACGGAGGCCGCCCCGGGTACCTCCGCGGGGCGCGGAGCCGCTCCGTCGGGCACGTCGCGCCGCTGGCTCCCCTTCTGGATCCTCCAGGCGATCGAGCTCGCGGTCGCGGTCGTCTTCGTCGACCTCACCGTGCACGTGCACGACGGCGGGCTGCTCGTCGCCGCCGCGATCGCCTTCGCGCTCCTCGCCCTCACCGCCCGCGGCCCGCTCGGCGTCGTCAAGCTCTGTGGCCAGCACCTCCACGTCGTCCTCGTGGTCGCGACCGCGCTCGCGGTCGCCGTGGCACCCGTCGTGCCGGCCTTCCGGCCCGACGTGCAAGGGATCCTCGTCGTCGAGTTCGGCGCCTTCGGGCTCGTCCGACTCGCGACGTTCGCCGTCACCGACCAGCCGGGCTCCCGACGCGGCAGGGGCCCGGTCATCGACGCGACGGCGAGCGTGACCCCGAAGGGCGTGCGCGCGCGAGATGCGCGGCACCACGCCCAACGGGACGGGCACGTCCGAAGGCTCGGAGGGAACGGGCAGCGTGCGGGGCACCGCGGGTGCGGGCGGCGGGGGGGCCGAGCCGTCCGGCGACCCGACCGTGAGCGCCGCACGTCTGGCCGGACGCGCGGCTGCAGCGGCCTCCGCCGCGGGCAGGCGCGCCACCGAGCGCCACGGTCCGGCCGTCGAGGAGACCGTCCGCCGCACGGCGCGGCGCGCCGGCAGGTTCGGCGGGAAGGTCCGCGCCTTCGCCCGCAAGAGCCGCGGCGGCTGACCGGACCGTGCCCGACACGCCCGACGTCCTCGACCTCGCGGAGCGCCTCTGGACGGGCGGGCTGTCGACCGACGACCTCCACCCGCTCCAGCACGTCGGCGGGCTCGCGGAGGTCGCCGAGGGCGTCGTCTTCGTCCCCTCGTTCGCCAACGTCTCGGCCGTCGCCACCGGGACCGGCCTCTTCCTCGTCGACACCGGCAGCTCGGTCTTCGCCGGGGAGGTGCACCGCACCCTCCGGACGTGGTCGCCCGACCGGCTGGACACCGCCGTCTACTCGCACGGCCACATCGACCACGTGTTCGGCGTCCCGGTCTGGGAGGAGGAGGCGGCGGCCTCGGGATGGGCACCGCCGCAGGTCGTGGCGCACGATGCGCTGCCCGAGCGGTTCGACCGCTACATCCGCACCGCCGGCTACAACGCGATCATCAACCGCCGCCAGTTCGGCATCGACTCGCTCGAGTGGCCGACCGAGTACCGGTACCCCGACCGCACCTACCGGGACACCCTCGCCCTCGAGGTCGGCGGCACCCGCGCCGAGCTCCACCACGCACGTGGGGAGACCGACGACCACACCTGGACGTGGTTCCCCGACCGGCGCGTCCTCTGCTGCGGCGACCTGTTCATCTGGGCGTCCCCCAACGCGGGCAACCCGCAGAAGGTCCAGCGCTACCCCCTCGAGTGGGCCGAGGCGCTGCGCGAGATGCTCTGCCTCTTCGACGACCCGGGTGGCGGTCCCGAGGTGCTGCTCCCCGGCCACGGCTTCCCCGTCGTCGGCGCCGAGCGGGTCCGCAGGGCCCTCGAGGACACGGCCGAGCTCCTCGAGTCGCTCGTCGAGCAGACGCTCGCACTCATGAACGCCGGCGCACGCCTCGACGAGGTCATCCACACGGTCCTCCCGCCCGCCCACCTGGTCGAGCTCCCCTACCTCCGACCGGTCTACGACGAGCCCGAGTTCGTCGTGCGCACCGTGTGGCGCCGCTACGGCGGCTGGTGGGACGGCAATCCCGCGACGCTCAAGCCGGCGCCCGAACGTGCCCTCGCCCTCGAGCTGGCCGGGCTGGCCGGCGGTGCGGGCGCGCTCGCCGGACGGGCGGAGGCGCTGGTCGGTCGTCCGGACGTGACCGACGCCGACCTCCGGATGGCCGGCCACCTCGCCGAGCTGGCCTGGCTCGCCGCGCCCGGCGACCGCGGCGTGGCCGAGGTGCGCCGTGTGGTCAACGTCGCGCGCGCGGCCGCGGCGACCTCGACGATGGCCCGTGGGATCTACACGTGGGCCGCCCGAGAGGCCGCGAGCGGCACGCCTCCGCCGGGCGGCGCAGCGGGGTCCGCCGGGGGCGCCCAGTCAAGGGCCTGAACAGGGGTTTTCCACCCGCGCGGGTGCGTGCGCTCAACTTCTCATTCCCGCGCGACCCAACTAATGTCATCGCCGTGCCCGGCCAGTCCTGCGGTCCTCCGAGCCCCGACACGCCCGTCTCCCGCTCTCCGCGGCGGCGCCGGGCGCGCTGGGCGGCGGGGGTCGCCCTCGCCGCGCCGCTGGTCCTGACCGGGTGCAACGCCTTCCCCGGGTACGGCGCGAGCTCCGGCGCCACCAAGCAGGGCCACGACATCTTCAAGCTCTACTCGGGGATGATGACGACCGGGATCATCGTCGGCGGCCTGGTGGGCATCCTCATCGTCTACACGCTGTTCCGCTACCGGCGACGGTCGGACGCGATGCCCAGCCAGTTCCACGAGAACCTGGTCATCGAGGTCCTCTATACGACGATCCCGATCATCATCGTGATCGGGCTGTTCGTCGTCACGGTCCTCACCGAAAACAACGTCGACGCCACCCAGCCGATCAACGCCACGGTGACCGCCACCGGCCGCCCGGTGGTCGACATCCGGGTCACCGCCTTCCAGTGGGGCTGGCGGTTCGACTACCCGGACCTCAACGTCGGGGTGGCCGGCGAGACGACCAACGGTCCGGGCGACCACGGGCCCCAGATGGTCGTGCCCGTCGGTGAGACGGTGCAGATCACCCTCGTCTCGGACGACGTGATCCACGGGTTCTACGTGCGGGAGTTCAACTTCAGCCGCTACGCCCTCCCCGGCGTCGTCAACGTCTTCGACCTCGACGTCCTGCACACCGGGACCTACAACGGGCAATGCACGCAGATCTGCGGGCTGTACCACAGCGAGATGCTCTTCAGCGTGCGTGCGGTGACCCCCTCGGCGTTCGCCACCTGGGCCGCGGCCGAGGTGGCCGCCGGCCACACCCTGCAGCGGCCCGGGATCGCATCGACCAACATCCCGCCGCTCGAGACCCACGTGACCCCCTCGAACGCCAGCCCGGCGCCGACCATCCCGAAGGGTTCGCTATGACGACCACGATCGAACGGCCCGAGCAGATCGGCCCGGAGGAGCCGGGTGGACCGGACGGCCACGCCCCGCTCCCCGAGCACGCCGACGCCGACCATGGTCACCACGCCGGGCCGAGCGGCATCCTGAACTGGCTGACGTCGACCGACCACAAGGTGATCGGCAAGAGCTACATGATCACCTCGCTGGTCCTCTTCTTCTTCGCCGGGATCATGGCGCTCTTCATCCGGGCGCAGCTCGCCTCGCCCACGTCCTCGTTGCTGTCGTTCCAGACCTACAACGAGCTCTTCACCATGCACGGCAGCCTCATGCTGTACCTGTTCGCCGGACCCTTCGCCTTCGGCGGCCTGGCCAACTACATCGTGCCCATCCAGGTCGGGGCGCCCGACATGGCCTTCCCCCGCCTCAACGCCCTCTCCTACTGGCTCTACCTCGGCGGCTCGATCACGATGCTGTCGGGCTTCCTCGTGGCCGGCGGCGCCGCCAGCTACGGCTGGGTGGCCTACGCCCCGCTCTCCAACGCCATCAACTCACCGGGTGCGGGCGCCGACCTCTGGCTCATGTCGCTCGGGCTCACCGGCTTCTCGGCCATCTTCACCGGCGTCAACCTGGCCGCCACGATCTTCTACCTGCGCGCTCCCGGCATGACCATGTTCCGGATCCCGATCTTCTCGTGGAACATGCTCGTGACCGGCATCCTGATCCTCATCGCCTTCCCGGTGCTGTTCGGCGCCGTCGTGATGCTCTTCTGCGACCGCCACTTCGGGACGCACATCTACTCGGTGCAGGGCGGCGGGGTCCCGGTGCTCTGGCAGCACCTGTTCTGGTTCTTCGGACATCCGGAGGTCTACATCCTCGCCTTGCCCTACTTCGGGATGGTGACCGACGTCATCCCGGTGTTCTCCCGCAAGCCGCTCTTCGGCTACAAGGGCATGGTCTTCGCGACGATGTCGATCGCCGCGCTCTCGACCGGCGTGTGGGCGCACCACATGTTCACCACCGGTGTCGTGCTCCTGCCGTTCTTCTCGCTGCTCTCCTACCTCATCGCCGTCCCGACCGGCATCAAGTTCTTCAACTGGATCGGGACGATGTGGGGCGGCCAGCTCAGCTTCCAGACCCCGATGCTCTTCAGCGTGGGCTTCCTCTTCGCGTTCCTGATGGGCGGCGTGACCGGGGTCCTCCTCGCCTCGCCGCCGGTCGACTTCATGACCCACGACACCTACTTCGTCGTGGCCCACTTCCACCAGGTCCTCATCGGCACGACGGTCTTCGCCGGATTCGCAGGGTTCTACTTCTGGTACCCGAAGATGTTCGGCAGGATGCTCAACGACCGGCTCGGCAAGCTCCACTTCTGGATGCTCTTCGTCGGGTTCTGGGTCACGTTCATGCCGCAGTACCAGCTCGGGCTCGCCGGCATGCCCCGGCGGGTCGCCAACTACCTCCCGACCAACGGGTGGACGACCATGAACGTGGTCTCGACCGTCGGCGCGTTCATCATCGGCGCCTCGTTCCTCTTCTTCCTCGTGAACCTCTGGGTCTCGTGGCGCTCGCCGGTCCCGGCCGGCGACAACCCCTGGGACGGCCATGCGCTCGAGTGGTTCACGAGCTCGCCGCCGCCGCACCACAACTTCACCCATCTGCCCCCGATCCGCTCGGAGCGGCCGACCTGGGACTACAACCATCCCGAGCACCGCAAGGTGCACCGGACGGACGCACCGGAACCGGAGAAGGAACCCGTGGGAGCGGGCTCATGAGAGTCGACGGCCTCTTCCTCATCGGCATCGGGATCTTCTTCGGGATCATCAGCCTGATCTACTGGTTCTACAGCTACGAGGACGCGGGCTTCCTCATGCTGATCGGCTCGGCGCTGCTCGGGCTGCTCCCCGGGTCGTACTACCTCTGGTGGTCGTACAAGATGAAACCCCGGGCCGACGACGACCCGGAGGCCACGATGGCCGACGGCGCAGGACCGGTCGACTCCTTCCCCGGCTCGAGCATCTGGCCGTTCCTGCTCGGCATGGGCGCGATGTTCGCGGTGCTCACCTTCGTGTTCGGACTGTGGCTCGCACCGATCGCCGCGGCCCTCATCGTGTCCGCCGCGATCGGCGCAACCGTCGAGAGCCGCCGCGGCGGCACCATCTGACCTGACGGCGCACGCCGGCAGAACCCGGTCGCCGGTCAGCGGTCGCCTGACGCTGCTCGCCGGTCAGCGGGAGAGCGCGTCGAGCAGGGGCTCGAGGAACCACTCGTCGATCGCGCAGGCCGGTCTCCCGCCGAGGACGAGCAGGTAGCGACGGGACCACACCGGCGGCACGGGAGGGAACGACCCCGACGCACCCGGCCGCACCCGGGCGGGTCCGGGGAGGTCGCGCCGGCCACGCGGAGGCCCGTGCGGTCGAGGATGTGCCCGATCGGCTCGTGCCCGAGGAGGAACTCCTTGCGCACCGGCTCGGGCAGCTGCGCGGGCGCATACCGGCAGTCCGCCGCAACGTACGGGCGGCCCGAGCTGCTGCCGACGAGGAGCGCCTCGCGGTGGACCAGCCGGTCCCCGGCGGCGACCCCGAGCTCCTCCCCGCTCGCCGCGACCGCCTCGCGTTGGAGGACCGTGCCGGCGGCCAGCGGCTCGCCGGTGAGCGCGGCGAGCAGACCGCACACCGTCCCCGAGGTCGTCTCGAGCGCGCGCACCAGCGCGGCCGTCGTGGCACGGCGGGACATGCGGAGGGTGGCCGGGGTGTTCACCTGAGCCGGGCGACCGCGAACCCTGCGGCGAGCAGGACGACCGCGTAGCCCGTGGCGGCGAGGGCCTGCTCGAGCGGACGCAGCAGGAACGCACGGTCGATCGCCGTCGCCGAGCCGTCCGCGCGGGTCAGCGTCCCCTCGACCGCGACCGTCCTGCGGCGCAGGGCCCGTGCCGGAGTGGAGAGCGCGCGCTGGGCGGCGGAGAGCAGCGTGGCGCCGCCCGCGGCGAGGAGTGGCGCGACGCCGAGGCCGCCGGTCTGGGCCACGTAGGCGGTGAGCACCGGGAACCCGCCCCAGGCGAGCGCGAAGGTCGCGTCGTTGTGGAGCACGCCGCCGGCGAGCTCGAGGTCGTAGGCGACGACGAGCAGCGGGCCGGCGCAGAGGAAGGGGACGAGGGTCCAGCCGATCACCGTGACACCGGCCACGCCGAGCGCGACCGCACCGGCCAGGCCGACGACCGTGACCGCGACGAGCACGCGTGCCGGGATGCGCGTGCCGAGCGGCCGGCCGTGGAGCTCGTCGAGCGCGTGCGCGGCGAGGCCCACGGCGAGGAAGAACGCGAGCAGCGTCGCGAGCAGTCGTCCGAGGTCGACCCGCACCGCGAGCGACGCCCCGATGACGACGTAGGCGAGGTGCCACGCGGTGTAGGGCGGGTGGAGCAGCGTCCACCAATCGCGCCACGCACCCTGGCGGGCCGCGTAGAAGGCCGGGCGGATCGGCTCGGCGCCGCGGGTCCGTCCGGCCGGCGACCGCGGCGTCGGGCGCGGGGCGATCGGCGTGCCCGCCCCGCGCCGGGTGCGTCCCTCAGCCACCGGTCCGTCGCCCCCACATGACGATCCCCCCGCCGAGGCTCATGATGCGGACCCCGATGCGCTCGAACCCCGCCCGCCGCCACGCGTCGACCGTCCAGGTGAGGGGGTACCGTCGGTAGTGGCCCGTGATGTTCGGCCCGAGGAAGCGGCCGACGTCGAACCAGGCGCGCCCGCCGGTCACGAAGCCGGCGACCGGCAGCACGAGCCGCGTGTACCCCGACCACCACGCCCGCCAGAACCGGCTCGGCGGGACGAAGAACTCGAGGCTCGCCGCGGCCCCCCCGGGGCGCACGACCCGGGCCAGCTCGGCAAGGGTCGCCTCGGGATCGTCGACGTAGCGGAGCAGGTAGGTGAAGGTCAGCCCGTCGAACGTCCCGTCGGCGAAGGGGAGCTGCTGTCCGCGGCCGTTCACGAGGGCCACCCGGTCTCCGGCCGGCACCGCCCGCAGGTTGCGCTCGCCCTCGCGCAGCATCCCGTCGGTGAGGTCGAGCCCGACGACCGACGCCCCGGTCCGCTCGGCGAGCTGGAGCGAGACCCCGGCGGTGCCGCAGGCGACGTCGAGGACCGCGCCGGGTGCGGCGTCGACCAGGTGCCCGACCATCTCGCGGCGCCAGCGGCCGTTCTGGCCCATCGAGAGCAGCTCCGCCAGCGCGTCGTAGCGCTGCGGGAGCGGGCTGAAGAGCTCCTGCGCGAACCGATCGCCGCCATCGACACGTTGCGGGCCCAACGGGCTCCCTTCTCGCGCGAGCAGTCTCACGGTACACCGTGCCGGCCGGGATCCGCCCCGGGATCGGCCCCGGGATCGGCCCCGGGACCGCGCCACGGTGGTGTGGACCGGTCGGCTCCGGCGGAAGCGGCCGGTCAGCTCCGGTAGATGAAGGGGTGCTGCGGGGCGCCTCGCAAGGCCGGGGCCCCGTCGAACCCGGGGATGCGGCGGCAGTCCGCCGCGTCGCGTGTCGTCCGGCTCAGCGCATCACCCGGCGCACGCCGGCGCCGGTGGCGAGCTCGGGCGGGACCAGGTCGATGAAGGTCGGAACCGGCACCGCCTCGAGCTCCTCGTGGCCGTCGCCGGGGCGCGGCTCGGAGGGGACCGTCGAGTACTCGCCCTCGTCGGAGCGGACCACCACGTTTGGCCGCTTGCGCCGGCCGACGCCCTCCGCGTGCCGCATCTCCTGGCAGATCTTGTACGTCACGAAGTACGCCAGGATCGGCGCGACGATCACGGCGATCCGGAAGAACCAGAGCACCCCTTTGAGCGGGAGCTGGAAGAAGTTGGCCATCACGTCGGTCGACGAGGCGAAGAAGACCATGCCGAGCAGCATGAGCATCGCCGCCCCGGCCGCGGTCCGCTTGGGACGGTCGCGCGGCCGGTCGAGCAGGTTGTGGTAGGCGAGGTCCTTCGTGTAACGGGACTCGAGGAACGGCCAGACGAAGAAGAGGGTGAAGATGATCCCCGGGAAGATCACCGCGGGCAGGAAGACCTCGAGCGGCAGCGTGTGGCCCCAGCCGACCCACTCCCAGCTCGGCATGATGCGCAGCGCGCCGTCCAGCCACCCCATGTACCAGTCGGGCTGCACCGCGTAGGAGATCTGGTACGGCTCGTACTGGCCGAACTGCCAGATCGGGTTGATCTGGGCGAAGCCGCCGAGCAGGAAGATCACCGCGGTCACCATGAAGAGGAAGCCGTTGGTCTTCGCGATGAAGGTCGGGAACATCGGCGAGCCGACGACGTTGTCCTCGGTCTTGCCCTTCCCCCGGAACTGGGTGTGCTTCTGCTTGACCAGTAGGCCGAGGTGGGCCGCGAGCAGGCCGATGAGCACCAACGGCACGATCAGCACGTGGAGGATGAAGAAGCGCGGGATGATGATGCCGTTCCCCGGATAGTTGCCGCCGAAGAGGAAGAAGGCGACGTAGCTGCCGACCAGCGGGATCGACTCGATGATCGAGTACGCGATGCGGATGCCGGTGCCCGAGACGAGGTCGTCGGGGAGCGAGTACCCGAGGAATCCGTTGACGATGCCGAGGATGAGCATCGTCACACCGACGATCCAGTTGAACTCGCGCGGCTTACGGAATGCGCCGGTGAAGAAGACCCGCGCCATGTGCACCGCGATCGACCCGAGGAAGATGTCGGCTGCCCAGTGATGCGCCTGGCGCATCAGGAGGCCGCTCTTCACGTCGAAGGAGAGCCCGACCGACGAGGCGTACGCCTCGGACACCCGCTGGCCCCGCAGCGGGAGGTACGAGCCGTGGTAGACGACCTCGTGTGCGGAGGGGATGTAGTAGAGGGAGAGGAAGATCCCGGTCAGGATCAGCACGACGAACGAGTACAGGGCGATCTCGCCGAGCATGAACGACCAGTGGTCCGGGAAGATCTTGTCGAGGAAGGCGCGGCCGCCCTTCGCGATGCCGAGCCGGTCGTCGAGCCACCGCAGGGACTTGTCGATCACGGGCGCTCCCAGAAGCCGGGGCCGACCGCCTGGCTGAAGCCGCCGGCCGCCCGCAGGACCCCGCTCGCGTCGACGGTGATCGGCAGCTGGGGCAGCGGCCGGGGCGCCGGTCCGAACTCTGGGATCGCTCCCGAGCGCACGTTGAAGATCGACTGGTGGCAGGGGCAGACCAGCTGCTCGGTCTGGTGCTGGTAGAGGCCGACCGGGCAGCCGAGGTGGGTGCACATCTTCGAGTAGGCCACGTACCCGGCGACCCCCCACGAGGTCCGGCCCGGCGGCTGCAGCGGGACCCGGTACTGCCCGAGGCGCAGCAGGATCACCTGGTCGGGCGAGGAGCCCTCGAAGCCCTGGGGGAAGACCGTGAGGACGCCCCCGACCTCGAGGTCGTCGACGGTGACCACGCGACCGTCGACGGTCGCCAGCTTGGAGCCCTTCTTCCAGTTGGTCTCGAAGAGGGTGGTGCCCGGCTTCGGGCCGAGCGAACGGATGAGCGGGAAGAGCGAGACGATGGCGGCGATGCCCGCGCCGAGCCCGAAGAGGCCGAAGAGCATCCCCCGCCGCTTGACCACCATGCCGCCCCGCTCGACGACGGCGGCGGTCATCGCGTCGCGTTCCGCCTCGGTCGAGTGGAACTCGTGGCGCTCCTCGACGAAGGGGCCCTGCGGCATGAGGTACTTGCCCCACGCGGTGACCCCGAAGCCGAGGGCGAGCAGCCCGATCCCGAATGTCGCGGCCTGCCACTGCGTGTCGTTGCCGACCCAATAGGCGATCCCGAACCCGATCATCCCGACGATCCCGATGACCATCGCGATCGCGGCGACCGCCTGTGCGCGCTCGGGATGCCTCGCGTAGGGCTGGAGGTGCGGGTCGTCGAGCGCGGCCGGCGGCAGGGCGCCCTCGGGTCCCGTACCGTCGCTCACGCGCGGTCTCCGATCCAGAAACAGACGAGCATCAGGATGCCGACCCCGAGCAGCAGGCCGACGAAGCCCTCACCGACCGGCCCGATCCCGCCGAGGGCGTAGCCGCCGGGGTTGGCCGGGTGCTGGATGACGCCGTGCACGTAGGCCGCGATGTCCCGGGCCTCCGTGTCGGTGATGTTGCCGGGGCCGAATTTCGGCATGTTGCCGGGTCCGGTGCGGATGGCCTCGACGATCTGGGTCGGCGTCGCGAGGTGCAACGTGGGTGCGACTGCCCCGTCCATCAGCGCGTCACCCGCTCCGGTGATGGTGTGGCAGGCCGCGCAGTTGAGGGTGAACAGGGTGTTGCCCGACTCGAGATCGGCGTTCCGGGTGTCGACGACCGGCACTGCGACGCCCTGGCCCGGTGTGAGCGACTGGACCCAGGCCGCGATCTCGAGGGTCTGCAGCCGGTCGAAACGCGGTGGCTTGCGGGCGGCCTGCGCGCTCGCCACCTCGAGCGGCATCCGGCCGGTCGAGACCCAGAAGTCGACGGTACCGGCGCCGAGCCCCTGCAGGTTGGGGGCGATGCCGGTCGTGCCGTCCGCGTTCTTGCCGTGGCAGCTCGCGCAATTGGCGGCGAAGAGCGCCTGGCCGGGGGCGATGAACGACTCGGGCAGCTCGGTGTAGAAGATGCCCCCGTGGTTGGGGGTCGAGCCGTAGTTGAGGACGGCCGTCGCACTCGGCGCGGTCGGCGTGCCGACCGGGGTCGGGAGCGTCGTCGAGGAGGTGAGCACCGGCACGGTCGTGGTCGGCGAGGCGGCCGCCTGGGACGGGCCGGGAGCGAAGGCGAAGAACCCCGCGATCCCCACACAGCCCACCAGGGCCGCGGGTGCCACGTATCGGGCCTTCAGAAGTCTGCGCATGCGGTGCGGCAACCTACTTGAGGAGGAAGAGGCAGCTGTAGAGGCCGATCCAGACCACGTCGACGAAGTGCCAGTAGTAGCTCACGCCCTGGAAGACGGCGGTCTCCCCGGGATCGCCCTTCGGGCCCATGAGCCTCCCGAGGAGGAAGATCATCGCCACCAGCCCCAGGGTCACGTGCAGGCCGTGGAGGCCCGACATGATGTAGAAGAGCGAACCGAATGCGGTGTGGGTCGGGTTCGTCGCCGGGTCGTGCGAAAGGCTGATCCACTCGTAGAACTGGTTGGCGACGAAGAGGGAGCCGAGCACGAGGGTCGCCCCGATCCAGTACTTGGCGCTGCGGCGGAGGCCGCGCTCCTGGTCCCAGACGGCCTTCTGCATGGTGAAGCTCGAGGCCACCAGGATGGCGGTGAAGATCCCCGCCCGGACGGTGTCGAGCTTGGTCCCCGTCGGCGGCCAGACCGAGGCGTGGGCCCGGATCGTGAAGAACGCCGCGAACAGCGAGCTGAAGAACATGACCTCGGAGCCCAGCCAGATGATCACGCCGACTGCGAGCATCGAGGGCCTGTCGGGCCGGTGCCGGGGGTGAGAGGTGATCGCCTGGTCGACGGCGAGGGCCTGGGTCACGCCGTAGGTTCTAGTCGATTGGCCGCGGGAGGGGCCAACTCGGGAGAGGGTCGTGAACGGGGTGGGCGCGGGCGCGTCCGCGCCCTGGTCGCGGCCTTAATCTGGGGCGACGAACGGAGCCGGCGGGGGGCCCGACGAGACCACCGTCAACCGCTGCGTGGGCCGGGTCAGCGCGACGTAGAGGGTGCGCAGACCGCGGGCCGTCTCGCCGGCGATGTCGCCCGGTTCGACGACGACCACGGCGTCGAACTCGAGCCCGTTGGTGGCGTCGGCCGCGAGCAGCACGAGGGGCTCGGAGAGCGCCCCCTTGCGCATCTCCCGGGCGTCCGTGACCGGCGTGCCGGCCGCTGCGAGCGCCTCGGCCAGCGCCGGCAGCATCGGTCCTGGTGCGAGGACCGCCACCCGGCCGGGTGCGACGGCGGCGATCTCCTCCGCGGCGACCGCGGCGACGCGCCGGGCCAGTGTCTCGGGCGGAACGGCCGCGGACCCGTCGCCGACGGCGAGCAGCCGGGGCTCGACCCCGGTCCGCCGGACCGGCTGCGGCGGGGCGAGGTCGGGCGCCGCGAGGGCGAGGACCCGACCCGCGACCGCGAGCACCTCGGCGGGCGTGCGGTAGCTCACGGTGAGCTCGACCGTGCGGGACGGGCGACGGCGCGGCAGATGCTCGGTGATGTCGGACCACGACGCCGGCGCCCACGGCGCCGTCGCCTGTGCGATGTCACCCACCACCGTCATCGAGCCCGAGAGCGAGCGGCGGGTCAGCATCCGCAGCTGCATGGGCGAGAGGTCCTGCACCTCGTCGACGACGATGTGCCCGTACTTGCGCACCGTGTCGTCCGTGCTGCCGTTGCGCGGGCCGAGGAGGTGGCGCGCCTCGTCGACGAGCGCCGCGTCGGCGTGGGTCCAGGCGATCTCGTCGAAGGAAGACGATCGCGGCCGGCGCAGCAGCGCCTGCTCCTCGGGAGTGAGGACCCCCTTCGACGCGGCCGCGATGAGGGCCGGCGCGCCGAACAGATCGTGGAGCAGCTCGTGGGGTGAGAGCCGGGGCCACATGCGGTCGAGCGCCTCGGTGAGCTCGGGGATGCGGCGGACCTTGCGCGAGAAGTCGTCGAAGTCGAACTCGTCGTCCGCGAGGTCGGAGGGCTCGTCGTACTCGTCGAACGCACCGCTTGCGCCCGGCGTGCCCACCGCAAGACGCTGCTGGGACTGGCGTGCCCGGTCTGCGAGGAGGCGGGCCACCGCCTGCTCGACGAGGCGCCGCCGCGCGTTGTGGGTGCCCGGACGGCGCCGTGCCGCCTCGACGATCTGACGCGTCTCGACCGTGGTGAGGCGCAGGAGCAGCGCGCCATAAGGGATCGCGACGTCCGCGGCGAGCGGGCGCTGACGGGTGCGGACGGCCCGCGCGAGGACTTTCGCCATGCGCGGGTCGCCCTTGAGGCGCGCCACGTCGACCGGCCCCTGCTCGCGCACTTTGATCTCCGACACGAGTCCCGACACGGTCGAGAGGGTGACCCCGGTCTCGCCGAGGCTCGGCAGCACCTGCTCGATGTAGCGGAGGAAGAGCGGGTTCGGTCCGACCACCAGCACGCCCTGCCGTTCGAGGGGGAAGCGGTGCGTGTAGAGGAGGTAGGCCGCCCGGTGCAGCGCGACCGCGGTCTTGCCGGTGCCCGGACCCCCCTGGACGAGCAGCACGCCGCTCAGCGGCGCGCGGATGATCTCGTCCTGCTCGCCCTGGATCGTCGAGACGATGTCGCGCATCTGTCCGGTGCGGGACCGGTCGAGCGCGGCGAGCAGCGCCGCAGGGCCCCCGATGGGGAGGTCGCCGACGATCAGCCCGGTTCCGGACCCCTCCGCGTCGCCGGTCGTGCCGTCGCCGTCCGAGGCCCCCGGCTCCCCGAACCGCTCGTCCTCGACGCCGACCACCTGCCGTCCGACGAGAGCGAGGTGCCGTCGGAGCACGAGGCCCAGGGGATCGCGCCCCGTCGCCCGGTAGAACGGCTCCGCCACCGGCGCCCGCCAGTCGACGACGAGGGGCTCGTGGTCCTCCCCGTGGATGGCGAGCCGCCCGATGTGGAAGGTCTCGGTCGCCGGATGCACCTTCCCGTTGGTCGCCGATGCGGTCCCCGCGTCCCCGTCCGAGCTGGCGGCCTCGCCGGCGCCCTCGTCCCCGTCCGCGCCGTCGTCCGGGCCGAGCCGGTCGATCCGCCCGAAGGTGAGCGCCTGGTCGCCGATGTCGAGCTGCTCGAGCCGCGCCAGGCTCGTGCGGACGATCACGTCACGCTCGGTCCTCGACTGGAACGTGCCGCCCCTGCCGAGGTCGAGGACGCCCTCCAGCATCGAGTTCGCGTCCCGTCGCATCGCGTCGAGGCGCGGTAGGCCGTGTCGACGAACTCCTGTTCGGCCTGCAGCTCCGCGTCCACCCCCGACCTCCGTCTCTCCCCTGCCTGCGCTCCCCGGCCGGCCCGCGTACCGCCTCAGGGGGCGCAGGGGAACCCTCGAGTGTACGTCCCGACCCGGCCGCACGCGCCCGGCGCGGCCGCTGCCGCCCTGTGACCTGGCGCTCCTAGAATCGCCCCATGTCCGCCCACGCGCCTTGCGACGCGGCCGCCACCCCGGCCAAGCGCCCGCGCCGCGGAGCGGCGCCGCCGTGTCGGACCGACGCCGCCCGGTAGCGACGGACGGCGGCACCGTGCGCGAGCCGGGGGCCGGCCGGTTCGACGACGCGCCCTTCCTCCGTGCCTGCCGACGCCAGGCGGTCGACCGCGTCCCGGTGTGGTTCATGCGGCAGGCGGGGCGCTCGCTGCCCGAGTACCGCGCCGCCCGTGGCAGCGGAAGCATCCTCGAGGCCGTCCGCGACCCGGCGCTGGTCGTCGAGCTCACCCGCCAGCCCGTCGACCGCTACGGGACCGACGCGGCGATCCTCTTCTCCGACATCGTGGTCCCGGTCGCGGCCGTGGGATTCGGGGTCGACGTCGCTCCGGGGACCGGCCCGGTCGTCGCCGAGCCGTTCCGGTCGGCGCGCGACCTCGACCGGCTGCGGCCGTTCGAGCCCGAGGTCGACGCACCGTGGGTCGCCGAGGCCGTCGCGGCCCTCTCGACCTGCCTGACGGTCCCGCTGATCGGCTTCGCCGGCGCACCCTTCACGGTCGCCAGCTACCTGGTCGAAGGCGGCCCGTCCAAGAGCTTCGCCACCGTCAAGGCCCTGATGCACGGCGACCGCGCCCTCTTCCTCGAGCTCCTCGACCGCCTCGGGGAGTACGCGCTCGCCTCGCTGCGAGCCCAGCTCGACGCGGGCGCCGCCGCAGTGCAGGTCTTCGACAGCTGGGCAGGGATCCTCGCGCCGCACCACTACCGGGCGCTCGTGCTGCCATCGACCCGGCGTCTCTTCGCCGAGCTCGCCGAGTCCCACCCCGAAGTGCCGACCGTGCTCTTCGGCGTCGGGACCGGCGAGCTGCTCCCGACGATGGCCGAAAGCGGGTGCTCGGTCGTCGGCATCGACTGGCGCGTCCCGATCGACCAGGCGCGCCGTCGGATCGGTCCCGCGCTCGCGCTCCAGGGGAACCTCGACCCCGCGCTCTGCCTCGCAGGGTGGGAGGTGGTCGCGCGCGAGACGCGCGACGTCCTCGAACGCGCGGGCGACGCGCCGGGCTTCGTCTTCAACCTCGGGCACGGCGTGCTGCCCGAGACCGACCCCGCGATCCTCGAGCGGGTCGTGGAGCTCGTGCACGCGGAAGGCCGCGCAGGGGTGGAGGGCGCAGGGGTGGAGGGCGCACGGTGAGCGCGATGCCGGGCCCCGCCGTCGGCGTCCTCGTCATGGCGCACGGCACGCCGTCGACGCCCGAGGGCATCGAACCCTTCTACACCTCGATCCGCGGCGGGCGGCCGCCGACCCCCGAGCTCCTCGCCGAGCTCGTCGGACGGTACCGCGCGATCGGCGGCACCTCCCCGCTCGCCGAGCGGACCCGATTGCAGGTCGCCGGGATCGCCGCGGCGCTCGACGCATCGGAGCCGGGACGGTACGTCGTTCGCTTCGGAGCGAAGCACACGTCGCCCTCGATCGAAGACGGCGTCGCCGAGCTCGCCGGGTGCGGCGTCGACCGCGTCGTCGCGCTCGTGCTGACTCCCCACCAGTCGGCCCTCGGCTCCGGCCAGTACCTCCGACGCGCGGCCGACGCGGCTGCGGGACACGGCCTCGCGATCCGTGCGGTCGCTCCCTGGCACCGCGATCCCGAGCTCGTGCGTCTGCTCGCCGAGCGCACCGCGGCGGCCCGCGCCACGTTGGCACCGTCGGAGGCATCGCGAGCGGTCGTGCTCTTCACCGCGCACAGCCTGCCCGAGCGGGCCCTGACCCCCGACGACCCCTACCGCGACCAGGTCGGTGAGACCGCATCGGCTGTCGCGGCGGCGCTCGGTCTCGACCCCGGCGCCTGGGAGGCCGCCTTCCAGAGCGCCGGGCGGACGTCCGACCCCTGGATCGGACCGGACCTCCTCGCCGAGATCGACCGCTTCGCGGCGGGCGGCGCGACCGCGGTCCTGGTCTGTCCTGTGGGGTTCGTCGCCGACCATCTCGAGGTCCTCTACGACCTCGACGTCGAGGCAGAAGCTGCAGCGGGCGCCGCGGGTGTCGGGTTCGCGCGGTCTCGATCCCTCGACGACGACCCGCGCTTCTGCGCCCTCCTCGCCCGCGCCGTGCAGTCCGCCGCGCACTCCGCCGAGCAGTCGAGAGCGCAATCGACCGCGCAGTCCGCCGCGCACGCGCCGGCGGAGGGCTCGTGAACGGCGGTCCGACCGGCTCCCGCCCGCTGGTGGTGGTGGCAGGCGCGGGCATCGCGGGACTCGCCGCGGCCTGGGAGCTCGTCACCCGGCCCACGCCACGCGGGGCGCCGGACGTGGTCGTCCTCGACCCGGCCGGCGCCGTCGGGGGCAAGCTCCAACAGGCCGAGTTCGCCGGGCGGACGGTCGACCTCGCGGCGGACGCGTTCGTGGCACAACGGCCGGAGGCCACCACCCTGTGCGACGAGCTCGGCCTCGGGGACGAGCTCGTCCCGGTCGGCGCGCTCGGAGCCTCGATCTGGGCGCGCGGAAAGCTCCGCCCGATGCCCGACGGCCTCGTCCTCGGCGTGCCGACCCGGTCGTGGTGGCCGTTCCTGCGCTCGGGCATCCTGAGCCCCGCCGAGACGCTCCGCGTCGCACGTGATCTCGTCCCACCGCATCCGCGACCCGAGATCGCCGGCGGCGACCGCTCGGTCGGCGACATCATCGGCGAGCGCCTCGGCCGCCCGATCGTCGACCGGCTCGTCGACCCGCTGCTCGGAGGGATCAACGCCGGCGGCGTCGACGACCTGAGCGCTGCGGCGGTCTTCCCCGTCCTCATCGCCGCCGCCTCGCAGCCCGGCAGCCTGCTCCGGCGTCTCGGGAAGGTGCGCGGCACCCCGTCGGGCGCGGCATCGAGGGGTCCGCTCTTCTGGTCCCTGCGCGGCGGGACAGCCTCCCTGCCGACCGTGCTCGCGGCCCGCTTGGCCGAACGGGGCGTCACCATCCGGACCGCGACGCGGCTCGAGGGCATCGATCGCCACCGTGCCGAGGGAGCCCACGGTTGGGCGCTCCGCATCGACGGCGACCGGCCGCCGCTGGTGGCGGACGGCCTCGTCCTCGCCACGCCCGCCCCTGAAGCCGCGCGGCTCCTCGGCGCTCACGCCCCGGTCGCCACCTCCCTCCTCGCCGACATCGAGGAGGCGTCGGTCGCGGTCGTGACCCTGTCGGTCCGCTCGGAGACCGTCCACAGCCGTCTCACCGGCACCGGCTTCCTCGTGCCGCGCACCTCGACGATCGGCGGGCGTCCCGCACTGGTCACCGGGTGCACCTACCTGAGCCGCAAGTGGCCCGCGCTCGACCGCGAGGGAGACCAGCTCCTCCGCCTGTCGGTGGGACGGTTCGGGGACGAACGGGCCGCCGACCTCGACGACGGCGAGCTCGCCGCGGCCGCCGTCGGCGAGCTCGCCACGATCCTCGGACTCGAGGGCCCACCGGAGGACGCGATCGTCACACGCTGGGACCACGCGTTCCCGCAGTACCGGGTCGGCCATCTCCTGCGCGTCGCTGCGATCGAGCGGTCGGTTGCCGGGCTCGGAACGGTCGCGCTGGCCGGTGCTGCCTACCGCGGGGTCGGCGTCCCGGCTTGCATCGCGAGCGGGCGGACGGCGGCCGCGCGCGTGCTCGACGCGCTCGCGGACAACGCGCCGGCGGCGACCCGGGGCGCGGAGGGATGAGCACCGGCTCCGCGCTCTCGGGCCCCGCGACGGCGGTGCCCGATGCGACCGCGGTGCCGCCGGATGCGCCCGCCACGCCCGTGGCCGCGCCGGACGACCGCGGCCGGATCGGCCGGCGACGTGGGGCGGTCGCGCTCCCCGCGCTCGCGTCCGGCATCGGCCTCGCGCTCTCGCTTCCCCCGTGGGGATGGTGGATCCTCGCTCCGCCGGCCGCCGCGCTGCTCTGGTGGCGGCTCGGCGGGCTCGGCCGGCGGACGAGGCTCTGGGCCGGTTGGCTCGCCGGGCTCGGCTGCTACGGACCCGGACTCGCCTTCGTCCGCTCGTTCACCACGCCCGGGGCGATCGTGCTCATCGCGATCGAGGCCTGCTTCGTCGCGGCGGCCTGCCTGGCGGTGCCGTCACGCCCCGTCCTCGCCCGCGCACTCGCGTTCCCGGGCGCGATGGTCCTCGCCGAGGCGGTGCGCATGCGCTGGCCCTTCGGCGGGCTGCCCATCGGCGGGGTCTTCCTCGGGCAGGCCGGGGGTCCGCTCGTCGACGTCGCCCGCCTCGCCGGGCCACTCGGCCTCACCGCCGCGGTCTACGTCGCCGGGGTCGGGCTCGGCCTCCTCGCGGCTGCGACGATGCGTGCGTGGCGCGCACGGACGCTCGCCGGAGTGGCGAGGCCACTGCTCGCCGGAGTGGCGAGGCCACTGCTCGCCGGCGTCGGCGTGCTCGCGCTCGTCGTCGCGTCGGCGGCGACCGGCACCGCGGCACCGGACGGCGGACCGTCGGTGGGCACGGTGACCGCGGCGGCCGTGCAGGGCGGCGGCGCCCGCGGCTTCCGCAAGTCGCAGACCCACCCCGCGGTCGTGCTCGCGGCCCAGATGGCCGCGACCCGGTCGATGGCCCGGCTCGACCACGGCGCCTCGCCCGACCTCGTCCTCTGGCCCGAGGACGTGGTCTCGCTGGACGGACCACTCGACGGATCGGCCGAGGAGTCGGTGCTCTCGGGCCTGGCCCGGCAGCTCCGCACGACGCTCGTCGTCGGCGTGACCGAGACGGTGTCGACGACCGCGTTCCGCAACGAGGTCGTCGCGTGGGGCCCGGACGGCAACCTCGTCTCACGCTTCGAGAAGGTCCACCGTGTGCCCTTCGGCGAGTACGTGCCGTACCGCGGCTTCTTCGCCCACCTCGGCGACCTCTCGTCGGTGCCCCTCGACGCGATCCCCGGCAGCGGCACCGGGCTCCTGTCGACCCCGGCCGCACCGCTCGGTGCGATGGTCTCCTTCGAGGTCTTCTACGCCGACCGCGGCCGCTCGTCGGTGCGGGCCGGCGCGCAGCTGCTCATCGTGCCCACCAACACCGCGTCGTACGCGACCTCCCAGGTGCCGACCCAGGAGCTCGCCGCCGCGCGCATCCAGGCCGTCGAGCAGGGCCGCGACCTGCTGCAGGCCGCGCCCACCGGCTTCAGCGCGGTCGTGACCAACCGTGGCGTCGTGCTCGACCGGTCCGTGCTCGGGCAGCGGCAGGTGCTCTTCGCGACCCTGTCACGCCGGACGGGTTGGACCCCCTACGTGCGCATCGGCGACCTGCCGGTCGTGCTCGCCTCGGCACTCGCGCTCGCCGGCGGCTGGTGGGTCGCCCGCCGCCGGCGTCCGGGACGCCGCGACGCTCAGCTGTAGTAGCCGGAGTGGATGTACACGCAGGGGATACCCTCGCCGTGGAACATCGCGAAGTTGTGCGGGTCGTCCTCGAACGCGAGCCGTAGATCGAAGCCGTACCGCCGGAGCTCACCCACCGTCTCGCGCTTGAAGAAGGTGACCTGTGAGTAGTCGCCGCGCGACCGCATCACGAGCAGGTCCCAGCGCAGGCCGTACCGCTCGAGCCAGGCGAGCGTCTGGGGCTGGACGCGCATCGGCCGGCCGGTGAGCAGGACGACCTGGAGCCGTCCGTCGAGCAGCTCGAGCACCCGGGCCAGCTCCTCGATGACCGGGTCGTCGCCGCACGCGTCGAAGAACCGGTCCCAGTCACGACGGCCGCGCTCGAGGAAGTGCTGGCGGCCGACCGCGTCCGAGAGGACCCCGTCGACGTCGAAGACCACCGCCTCGCCCGGGTGCTCCAGGGGTCCGTCCCGCCAGGCCCAGTTCTGCGGCGACGAGCGGCCGCTCACTCGTCGGTCGGCGAGGCCGCGGCGAGGCGGCGGATCTCGTCGACCACCGCCGGGTCCGCGAGCGTCGTCGTGTCTCCGAGCATGCGGCCCTCGGCGACGTCCCGCAGGAGGCGCCGCATGATCTTGCCGCTCCGTGTCTTCGGCAGCTCGTCGGTGAAGACCACCGTCTTCGGACGCGCGATCGGGCCGATCTTCTCGGCGACGTGGACGCGGAGCTCGTGCCCGCGTTCGTCGCTCGGGAGCCCGGCGTCGACGCGGAGCGTCACGAACGCCACGATGGCCTGCCCGGAGGTCGGGTCGAAGGCGCCGACGACCGCGGACTCCGCGACCGCCGGGTGCGCCACGAGCGCGGACTCGACCTCGGTGGTCGAGATGCGGTGTCCCGAGATGTTCATGACGTCGTCGACGCGCCCGAGCAACCAGAGGTACCCGTCGTCGTCGATCTTCGCCCCGTCGCCGGCGAAGTAGCGGCCCTCGAACCGGCTCCAGTACGTCTCGCGGTACCGCTCCGGATCCCCGTAGATGCCGCGGAGCATCGACGGCCACGGCTCGGTGAGCGTGAGGTAGCCGCCGCCGCGCTCGACCCGGCGGCCCTGTTCGTCGACGACCTCGACGCCGATGCCCGGGAGGGGGAAGGTCGCCGAACCGGGCTTCGTCGTGGTGATGCCGGGGAGCGGCGCGATCATGATCCCGCCCGTCTCCGTCTGCCACCAGGTGTCGACCACCGGGCACCGGCCGCCGCCGATGACGGTCGAGTACCAGATCCAGGCCTCGGGATTGATGGGCTCGCCGACCGAGCCGAGCACGCGCAAGGAGGTCAGGTCGTGGCGTCCGGGGTACTCGGTGCCCCACTTCATGAACGTCCGGATCGCCGTCGGCGCGGTGTAGAGGATCGTCACCCCGTACCGCTCGACGATCGACCACCAACGGTCGCGGTCGGGGAAGTCGGGGGTCCCCTCGTAGAGCACGGAGGTCGCGCCGTTGGCGAGCGGGCCGTAGACGATGTAGCTGTGGCCGGTCACCCAGCCGATGTCGGCCGCACACCAGTAGACGTCGCGCTCGGGGTGCAGGTCGAAGACCACGCGGTGGGTGTAGGCGACCTGGGTCAGGTAGCCGCCGGTCGTGTGCATGATGCCCTTGGGCGCCGCAGTGGTGCCCGAGGTGTAGAGGATGTAGAGCAGGTCCTCGGAACCCATGGCCTCGGGCTCGCAGGTGTCGGCGAACGGGCCCCCGGCGGCAGGGTCCTCACCGCTCAGCAGCTCGTGCAGCCAGTGGTCGCGTCCGGTGGCCATGGCCGTGTCGGGGGTGCCCTCGAAGGCGCCCGTCCGCCGGGCGACCACCACGTGCTCGACGCAGGGCGTCTCGGTGACCGCCGCATCGACGTTGGGCTTGAGCGCCACCGCAGTCCCGCGGCGCCACCCGCCGTCCGCGGTCACCACCACCCGGGCCTGCGCGTCGAGGATGCGGTCGCGCAAGGCGTCGGAGGAGAAGCCGCCGAAGACGACCGAGTGCACCGCGCCGATGCGCGTGCAGGCGAGCATCGCGACCGGTAGCTCGGGGATCATCGGCATGTAGATCGCGACCCGGTCGCCGCGCCCCACGCCGAGCCCGCGCAGCAGGTTGGCGAACCGGGCGACGTCCTCGAGGAGCTCGCCGTAGGTGACGGTGCGGGTGTCCCCGGGCTCGCCCTCCCAGTGGAAGGCGACCTTGTCGGCGCGGCCGGCCGCGACGTGGCGGTCGAGGCAGTTGTACGAGACGTTGAGGGTGCCCCCGTCGAACCAGCGGGCGAAGGGCAGGTCCCACTCGAGCACCGTGTGCCAGGGGGTGAACCAGTCGAGGGCTCCGGCCTGCTCGGCCCAGAACGCCAGCCGGTCGGCGGCCGCCTCCTCGTAGACCCCGGGGTCCGAGACGACCGCCTGCGCCCGGAAGGCCGGATCGGGCACGAAGACCCGCTCCTCCCGCAGATAGTCCTCGATGGTGGCCTCCGACCCGGCGCCGTCACCTCCGTGCGGGTGGTCTGCTCCCTCGTCGGCCATCACTCCCCCATCGGTCGCTGCCGCCGGTCTCGCACCTGGTCCCCGGTGCGCCCCAGCCTACCGGCGGGGTCACTCTACGATGGAGGGTGCCGTGACCACCACCACACCCCCGACCCATGGGGTGGACGAGCACGATCGGGCGCCGGGGAGCTCGGCCGGCGCCTTCACACCCGAGCCCGAAGGCACCAGGGTCGACGTGCCGCTCGGCTGGCGCACGATGGTGGTGAGCGACCTGCTGCTCACGCCGGACGTGTCGCCGGCGAGCGAGGCGGTGACCGTCGAGCTCGCCCGTGCCCTCGACACCTGGGACGGGCCGGGGATCCTCGTGATCGCCGGCAACCTCTTCGACCTCAGCGGGGCGATCTCGGCGGCCGAGGCGGGCCGGCAATCGCTCGACGCCCACCCCGCGCTCCGTGACGCGTTCCGCCACTTCCTCGCGCTCGCCGACCGACGGGTGATCCGACAGGTCGGAACCCACGAGCCGGGGTACGACACCGACCCGGAGGTCGGCTCGACCACCCGCGCACTCGGTGTCGAGCTCCTCGGCCCGGTCGACCTCCACCTCCACGCTGCGACCGGCGTCCGGGTGGTCCGCGTCGAGCCCGGGCAGCAGCAGGGGCCCGATGCCGCCCACGACCGGAGCGCGCTCGATCCGAGCGCGGACGCGAAGCCGGGCATCGGGGAGTCGGGTGCCGCCCGAGGCTGGCGGCGGCTCGCGGCGCGCTCGGCGACGGACGCCACCTGGCTCTGTGGCCTCGACCGGCTCGCAGACCCCTCCGCGCTCAGCCGCTTCGTCGTCTCCCGCACCCTCTACCGACGGCTCGGCCGCTATGCGTGGTGGCTTCTCGTCCCGTTCGTCGTCGCGTTCCTCCTCCGGGTCGGGGTCACGCCCTGGGTCCTCGACCACCTGGGCTCGGGCCTGCCGGCCCGGGCCATCCGCCACGCCCACCAGGCCGATCTGGTCGACCAGATCCTCGTCGCCGCCCTGGTGGCGGCCATCGTGCTGGCCGTGCTCGCGCTCGTGCTCGGCCTGCTCAGCCGGCGCCTCTGGTCGATCCTCGGCGGCGGCGCCCTCGACGCGGTCACCTCGGAGGCGGGCGCCAACGACGCGGCGCGCGACGAAGGCCGGCGCCTGGTCGCACAGGGGTACGAGGGGCTGGTCGCTGCCGCCACCTTCGAGCCGGAGCTCACCCACCTCGGGGTCGGCTTCTTCGCCAACGTGGGAGCGACCGCCGAGATCGTCGAGGAGCACCGCGGGCGACTCGGCCTGCCGCCGGTCTTCCTCGCGGCCCAGCGGGTGAGCTGGATCGAGCTCGAGACGGGCGCCGAGCTCCACGTCCGCCTGCTGCTCGCGCACATGGTCCAGCCCTCGGTCAACCACCTCGAGCGGCTGGTGAGCCGGCGGCGCGACCCCGGACCGCTCCACCCCGCCGTCGTGGCATCCCATCCGGGCGGCGACTCCTGGCCGCCCGCCCCCGACCTGCGACACGCACACCGCCGCACGCGCCGGGTGCGGCGCCTCGCGGCCGTCGCGATCCTGGTAACCGGGATGATCGACCTCCTCGACGCGGTGACCCCCCCGATCCGGGCCCGGCTCCGGTTCGTCCTCGAGTACCTCCCGCTGCGGGCGAGCGTCGCCGCAGGGGCACTCATCGCGCTCTCGGGCCTCGCGCTCCTCGCCCTCGGGCGCGGCATCCTGCGCGGCCAGCGCCGCGCGTGGCGGATCGCGGTCGTCCTGCTCGCCGGGACCATCGTCCTCCACCTGGTCGCGGCGGCCGACATCGAGGAGTCGATCATCGCGGCCGCGGTGCTCGCGATCCTGGTGACCAACCGCCGCGAGTTCCAGTCGGCCTCCGACTCGTCGTCCCTTCGCTCGGCCCTCATCGCGCTCTGCGTCGGCGTGGTCGGGATCACGCTCGTGGCCACGGCGTCGCTCGTGCTCTTCACCCACGTCGGACGGCACCACACCGGGATCGGCTGGTGGGCGGCGCTGCAGGCCGTCTCGGAGCGGCTCGTCGGCATCCGGACCGTGCACCTCCCTCGCCGCGCGGACCGCTTCCTCGCGCCCGCCCTGCTCGCGATCGGCGTCGCGCTCGTGGCGGTCACCCTCTGGCTCGTGAGCCGCCCGGTCGTCGACCGCCGGCTGACCTCGGGACGCGCCGGCGAGCTGCGGGCCCGCGACATCGTGCGCCGCCACGGGGGCTCGACCCTCGACTACTTCGCGCTGCGATCGGACAAGAAGTGGTTCTTCCATCGCGACAGCCTCGTCGCCTACGCGGTCTACGGCGGGGTCTGCCTCATCTCGCCCGACCCGATCGGGCCCCCGAACGAGCGGGAGCAGGTGTGGGGCGCGTTCCGGCGCTTCGCCGACGTCCACGGCTGGGTGACGTCCGTCATGGGCGCCGGCGAGGAGTGGCTGCCCATCTACCGCGAGTCGGGCATGCACCACCTCTACCTCGGCGACGAGGCGGTCGTGCACGTCCAGGAGTTCAGCCTCGCCGGTGGCCACATGAAGGGACTGCGCCAGGCGCACAACCGGATCAAGAAGTACGGCTACACCGCGAGCTTCCACGATCCCTCGCACCTCGACCAGGCCCTGACCGAGGAGCTCACCGGGCTCATGCGTCTGAGCCGGCAGGGCGAGCACGAGCGGGGCTTCTCGATGATGCTCGGGCGGGTCTTCGACCCTCGCGACACCGACCTCGTGCTCACGGTCGTGCGCGGTCCCGACGGTGGGGCAGCCGCGATGTGCCAGTTCGTCCCGGCGCCGGGCATCGCCGGGTACTCGCTCGACCTCATGCGGCGCGATCCGGCCGACCACCCGAACGGCCTCATCGACTTCGCCCTCTGCTCGACCATCGAGCACCTCCGGGAGCGGGGGTGCGGGGGGCTCAGCCTCAACTTCGCCGCGATGCGGTCGGTCCTCTCGGGGGACCGCGGCGACGGAACGATGCAGCGCGCCGAGCGGTGGGTCCTCAAGCGCCTCTCCAACTTCGCGCAGATCGAGTCGCTCTGGCGGTTCAACGCCAAGTACGAGCCGGAGTGGCTCCCCCGCTACGTCGTCTTCGACACCGCGGAGCACCTCGTGCCGGTCACGATGGCGATCCTGCGTGCCGAGTCCCTCTGGGAGATCCCGGTCCTCGGGCGGCTGCTCGCAGCCGGCGCCGAAAAGCGGATGCTCGCCGCACAGCGCGAGACCGACGAGTTCATCGCCGCGTCGTTCGGCCCGCTCCCCGACGGCGACGGGGGCGACGGGGGTGCAGGTCCCAACGGCCACACGGGCACCCCGGACACGCACCAGCACGCGTCCTGAGCCGGCGTGCACCCAGGGTGCCGGCGTGCACTCAAGCTGCCGGCGTGCATTCAGGGGACCGCGGGCGCCTCCGTCGATGCGCCGGAGGGTGTGCCGCCGCCCGGTCCCTCCGACCCGCGTGACCCGTCCTCCGTACCGGGAGTGTCGGGCGCCGGTGCTCGGGCGATCACGCCGACCAGCCCGGCGAGCGCGAGGGTGACCAGCACGACGACCACCGCGACGAGGATCGTCGGCCGGTTCCAAACCACAAGGACCAGTAGGCCGAGCACGAGCACGCCCCACCGGATCGAAACCCGGTGGCCCGCGACGGCGTCGTGGAACGGACCGCTCGTGAGCCACGACGGCCGGCGGGCCCGGGCGAGGCGCGCCCGGAGCGCCTTGTTCCCGACCAGGACGGTGACGACGAGGACGACGAGCGCCACGATCAGGATGGTCCGCACGCTGTCGAGCAGTACCGCGCTGACCGTGTCGATGACCGCGGCCGCCGCGTCCTTCGACTGGGCCGGCGGCAGGGAGTTGAGGTAGGCGTTGCGACCCACGGACGCGGCCACGAGGAGCACCGCCATCGAGATGGCGAGCCCGGCCGCCGCCCGGACGAGACCGCGTCGCCGGTTCCGGGTCAGCAGCACCGCGCCGGCGAAGAGCAGCAGGGAGAAGATCGGCAGCACGAAAGTCAGGTGGTTGAACAGTCGGGTGAGGCGCTGGACCGCGACGAGCTGCTTGGACTGGAAGAGGACGAACTTGGCCTTGGTGCTCGGGACCTTGTCGAACGCCGTGATCCCACGCTGGTCGAGGGCCCCTTTGACCTTGGCCTGGACCTGCGAGAGGTCGAGCGTGACCTGCCCGTTGCTCGTGCTCACCGAGCCTGTCGTCGCACCGGTGAGCACGTTGACGAGCTGCTCGTGCGCGCGGCGGTTGGCGACGTTCCACAGTTTCTGGAACGCGGACGACTCGACGAACCTGAGGACGATCTGGTCGGCCGCGGTCTGCAGACCGCTGGTGATCGGCGTCGCGAGGAAGCCGGCCTTGGGTGGGAGCGCCTGCTCGACCTGCTGGTGGAGGTTGGTGCCGCTGACCAGGCGCTCGCTCACCCGCTTGGCGACCGCGGTCTGGATCGCCGGATTCGAGGCGAGTGGTGCGACCGTGGAGACGTACGTGTCGGTGTTGAGCAGCTCGTTCCGGATGAAGGCGGAGAAGACGGACACCACCGCGAGCAGGCAGGCGAGGACGAGGACGACCCACGCCGACACGCGCCGGAGCCGCCGCCGGATCCTCCCACCCCGCGACGCCTCCGAGGAGCTGCGCAGGGCCTCGTTCTCCGTGCGCAGCCCCTCGACCTCCTGACGCAGCTCGGCCGCGTCAGGGTCGTCGGCGGACATCGCCCCACCCTATCGGCGCGTTTCCACGCCGCCCGGTGCGTTCCCGCCGTCGCATCCTGATCCGCCGGTGCATTCCCCGCGGTCCGCTGACCCGGCGGTCAGCCGAGCAGCTTGGCCTTCTGCGCGTCGAACTCGGCGTCGGTGATCACACCCTTCGACTTCAGATCGGCCAGCTTCGCGAGCTCGTCTGCGCCGCTCGAGGATCCGGCCGTCTGCTTCACGTACGAGTCGAACGCCTTCTGCTGCTGGGCCGCCTCCGCCGCCGCGCGTTCCTGCATCTTGCCGCCACGGGCGATGAGGTACACGAGGACGCCGAGGAAGGGGAGGATGATCACGAAGATCACCCAGAGCGCCTTGGCGAGCCCGCCCATGTCGTGGCTGCGGAAGATGTCCATGAAGATGATGATGAGCAGCCAGATCCACACGAAGAGGAGGAAGAACTCCAACATCGTCCAGAAGATGCTGAGGAGTGGGTAGGTGTAGGCAAGCATGTTCGAAGGTGCTCCTTCATTCGGGTCTACCGCTGACAATACTCCTGACAAGCCTCCGAACAGGGATTTCGTGCGGTGGGCCCCGCCGGGCACGTAAGGTCGCCGGATCGGATCGGATCGGTGGCGGTGTGGCAGCGGTGACGGCGTGGTGGCGGTGTGGATCGGCACGCGGGTCGCCAGGTGACGTCGAGCTCGTGATGCGGCGGCACCCGGTCCTGCGGGCACACCCGTGACGACTCCGGGCGAGGTCACCTCGCCCCCGCCGGCGGCCGGGGCCGCCGCTGGCGCGGCCGCGGACCCGATGGCGATGCTGCGCACCACGGCCTACCTCCGCCTGCTCGTCCTCGCGGGACTGATCGGCGTGCCGATCTCGGCGGTCGCGTACGGGTTCCTCAAACTGGTGAGCTGGCTCCAGGGGGCGCTGTACACCTCGCTACCGAAGGAGCTCGGCTTCTCGTCGACACCGACGTGGTGGCCGCTCCCCCTCCTGGCAGTCGCCGGCTTCCTCGTCGGCGCGACCATCCAGTACCTGCCCGGCACGGGCGGCCATTCGCCGGCCGACGGCTTCAAGGCGGGCGGCTTCCCCACGCCCGCCGAGCTTCCCGGGGTGGTGCTCGCCGCACTCACGACCCTGGCCCTCGGCGCGGTCCTCGGCCCCGAGGCGCCGCTCATCGCGATCGGCGGGGGGCTCGGTGCGCTGGCCGTCCAGCTCGCCGCGCACGACGCGCCGCCGACCGCGGCGATCGTCATCGCCTCGGCCGGGAGCTTCGCGGCGATCGCGACCCTCCTCGGCTCCCCCATCGTCGGCGCCTTCCTCCTCCTCGAGGCGGCCGGACTCGGCGGTCCGATGCTCGGGCTGATCCTCGTCCCCGGGCTGCTGGCCGCGGGGATCGGCTCCCTCATCTTCGTCGGCCTCGACTCACTCACCGGCTTCGGGACCTTCTCGCTCTCGATCCCCGGCCTGCCGCCGTTCGCGCACCCGACCGGGGCGATGTTCTGCTGGGCCCTCGTCATCGGGCTCGTCGCGTCGGTGGTCGGGACCGTCATCCGCCGGGTCGCGCTCGCGGTCCGGCCGCTCGTCGAGCCGCACAAGGTCCTCCTCACCCCGCTCGTCGGACTCGGGGTCGCCGGTCTGGCGATCGCCTTCCAGCAGGGCACCACCCACAGCGCCTCCGAGGTCCTCTTCTCCGGGCAGAACGCGCTCCCCGGCCTGGTGCAGCACGCAGCCGACTGGTCGGTCGGCGCGCTCCTCCTCCTCGTCGTCTGCAAGGGGCTGGCCTACGCCCTGTCCCTGTCCAGCTTCCGCGGCGGTCCGATCTTCCCGGCGATGTTCGTCGGCGCCACCGGCGGGATCGCGATGTCCCACCTGCCGGGGCTCTCCCTCGTGCCGGCCGTCGCCATGGGGATCGGCGCGATGAGCTGCGTGATGCTCCGGCTGCCATTCACCTCGGTCCTGCTCGCGACACTTCTGCTCCTGAGGGACGCGGTGACCGTGATGCCGCTGGTGATCGTCGCGGTGGTGGTCGCCTACGTCGCGACCGCGTGGTTGACGCCGGCTGCGCCACCGGCGGAGCCGGCACCCGGTGGTGCGGCGAGCCCGATCGGCGCCGCGGGACCGGCCGGACCGGCCGGCACCTAGGACCCGACCCGTGGCCGTCCTCCACATCGTCGCCATCGTCCTCGGCACCTGTGTCGTCCTCGCCATCCTCATCTCGGCGCTCGAGACGGTCGTCCTCCCCCAGAGCGGCTTCACCCGCATCGCGCGCTTCGTCTTCGGGATCGCCGACCGCATCCTGGTCCGCAACTGGAACGACGTGACACGCGGCACGAGGATGCGCGGCCTCTACGCGCCGATCGCCCTCGTGACCCTGCCGCTCGTCTGGATGCTCGGGGTCATCCTCGGGTTCACCTTCATCTTCTGGGGGTTGAAGACCGGCACGCTCGATCGCTCCTTCGCGGTGAGCGGCTCCTCCCTCACGACCCTCGGCTTCGCGGAGCCCGACGGCACCGGCCGGACCGCACTGTCCTTCGTGGAGGCGACGATCGGCCTCGGCCTCGTGGCGCTGCTCATCAGCTACCTCCCGACCATCTACTCCGCCCACAACGCGCGCGAGCGCGGGGTCATCGTGATGCGTCCGTTCGCCGGCGTCCCGCCGGGACCGGTCGACATGCTCGCCAACCTCCACCGGCTCGGCTCCCTCGACAACAACGAGCTCTGGCGCACGAGCGCGAGCTGGATGCTCGACCTCGATCAGACCCACACGGCGTTCCCCGCGCTCTGCTACTTCCCCGAGGCCGTGCCGACCCAGTCGTGGGTGGCGTCGGTCGGGACCCTGCTCGACGGCTCGGCGCTCCTCGTCGCCGCATTGGGGTGGTCGCTCGAACGGCACCTCACCGCGGAGGCACGTGGGCCGATGCTCGCGCTCGCCTACGGCATCCCCTCCATCGTGCAGATCGGACGCGCCGCCGGCCTGCCCATCGACCAACCGACGCTCCTCCCCGAGCTCATGGCATCGGAGGCCGATCCCGATCCCGGCCTCTCGATCACCCGCGCGGAGTTCGACGGCGCGCTCGACCGGCTGAGCGGCTTCCTCCCGGTGGCCGATGCCGACCGCGAGCGCAGCTGGCGGCGGTTCGCGGCGCTGCGCAGCGGGTACGACCGTGCACTGCGAGGGATGGCCGGCGTCACGCTCGCGCCGCCGGCGCCCTGGACGACCGACCGTCCCGCGATCGTGGGCCGGCCGCGCCTGCTCCGACGCCACACCGTCCACGTCGACTGGTCCGTCCGGGCTCCGCGCTGAGCCGGGGTCGCCGTGTTCGCGGTCTTCGCGGTCCGGGTCGCGCCGGCGACTGCGGTCGCCGCGGGACCTCAGAGGTGGCTGAACCCGCCGGACTCCTCCTTGGTCATCGCCACCGACACCGGGTGCTTGTCGAAGTGGGCGATCGACTCGCGCACGTCCTCGAGCAGGAGCGACGCGAGGTCGCGGCTGACCCCCTGACGGACCAGGATGCGCTGGACCGAGATGTCGGACACCGAGCCGGTGAGCGGGTACGCGGGGACCTGCCACCCGCGGACCCGGAGCCGGTCCGCGATGTCGTAGAGCGTGTAGCCCGGGTCCTCGCCCTTGCGGATCCGCCACGCGACCGACGGGATGCCCGTGGTCGGGTCGGCGTCGCAGAGCAGCTCGAACGGGCCCAACTTGACCACTTCCTTCGCGAGGTACGCGCCGGTCGCGTAGCAGGCGTCGTGGACCTGGCGGTACCCGTCCCTCCCGAGCCGGACGAAGTTGTAGTACTGCGCAACGACCTGCCCCGCCGGCCGCGAGAAATTGATCTGGAAGACCGGCATGTCGCCGCCGAGGTAGGTCACGTGGAAGATGAGGTCGTCGGGGAGCTCGGACTCGTCTCGCCAGACCGCCCAGCCGACCCCGAGGGGCGCGAGGCCGAACTTGTGGCCCGAGGTGCTGATCGACTTGACCCGCGGGACCCGGAAGTCCCAGAGCACGTCCGGCGCGCAGAACGGCGCGAGGAAGGCGCCACTCGCGCCGTCGACGTGGATGTCGACGTCGAGACCGGTCTGCTCCTGCAGCGTGTCGAGGGCCTGCGAGAGCTCGAGGACCGGCTCGTAGGAGCCGGTGTAGGTCACGCCGAAGGTGGGGACGACCATGATGGTGTTCTCGTCGACGCGGGAGAGCATCTGCTCGACGTCCATGCAGTAGCTGTCTTCGGCCATCGGGATCTCGCGCATCTCCACGTCCCAGTAGCGGGCGAATTTGTGCCAGACGACCTGGACAGGGCCGCACACCATGTTCGGGCGGTCGGCGGGCTTGCCGGCCGCCTCCCGCTTCGCGCGCCAGCGCCACTTGGCGGCCATGCCGCCGAGCATGCACGCCTCCGAGGAGCCGATCGCCGAGCAGCCGACCGGGGTGCTGTGCTCCGGCGCATTCCAGAGATCGGCGAGCATGTGCACGCACCTGCGCTCGAGCTCGGCCGACTGCGGGTACTCGTCCTTGTCGATGAGGTTCTTGTTGATCGAGAGGTCCATGAGCTGATGGACCTCCGGCTCCTCCCACGTCTGGCAGAAGGTCGCGAGGTTCTGGCGGGCGTTGCCGTCGAGCAGCAGCTCGTCGGAGATGGCCTGGAACACGTCGCCGGCCCGCGTCTCCCCGGCGGGAAACCGCGACTTCGGGAGCTGGTGCTTCAGCTCCTTGGTCGCGTAGACGGAGTCGAGCAGTTCGTCCCGGAGTGACTCGCGCTTGTGGAGGGTCATGGACCCATCATTCCATCGGCACGCCGGGAGCCGCGGGGCTACTCCTCCGGTTCGGCCTTGTGGCGCTGCCGGCGGAAGATCACCAGACGGTCGACGATGGCCCCGAGCAGCGCGGCGATGAGCAGCGCCCAGATCAGGCTGATCTCCTTGCTGAAGAAGATGAAGCCGACCTTGACCGTCTGGCTGTTGTCGATCACGAACCCGACCAGCAGGAAGAGGGCGACCACGATGCCGACGATGCGGGCGATCTCGCGGGGGTTCCGGGCCCGGGCCTCCACGCCCGAAGGACCCTCCGGGTGTGCGCCCGCCGGCGCACCGCTCTTCGCCATGGCAACCTCCTCGCCGCCGGCCTCCCGTACCGCCGAGAGTACCCGGGCCGCCGACCGGTGACAGCGACCGGACGCCCGCGGTGCCTGCCGGCCGCGCAGCGGAGGCTCAGACGAAGAGCAGGGTGGCCTGGTGGGCGAAGTCGAGGATCGGTCCCGGAACGATCCCGAAGACGACGGTGAAGGCCACCGTGACGCCGATGACCAGCGCGGTGAGGCCGGGGACCGGCACCACGCCGCGCCGCTCGACCGCGGCCAGCGGGGGCGCATCGGTCAGCACCTGGAGGCTCGCGACCGAACCCGTGCCGTCGGTCGGTACGACGGCGGCCACGTCGAGCGCCCCGTCGGCCCCCGATCCGGGATCTGCACCGGTCGCCCCGAGCGCGTCGCCCTCGTCGCCGACCGGCGAGAACATCGTGACCGCCACCCGGAGGTAGAAGAACGCCGCGATCGCAGCGGAGACCATAGCGATCACCGCGAGGACGTAGTCGTGGGTCGCGACCACCGCGCCGACGACGCCGAACTTCGCGAGGAACCCCGTGGTGAAGGGGATGCCGGCCTGGCCGAGCAGTAGGACCGCGAAGGCGAGGGCGAGGAGCGGCTGGCGCCGGGCGAGACCGCGGTAGTCGGTGATCGCGTGTCCCGTGTCGCCGTCGCGGGCCATCACGGTGATCACCGCGAACGAGCCGATGACGAGGAAGAGGTAGGTGAAGACGTAGTAGAGGGAGGCCGCGACCCCGCGGCTCGTGGCCGCGACGACGCCGAGCAGGATGAAGCCCACGTGGTTGATCGACGAGTAGGCCATCATGCGCTTCACGTCGCGCTGGACGAGGGCGACGGCGGCCCCGAGCAGGAGGCTCACGACGGCCAGCGCCCACACCACCGGCTGCCAGTCGGCCCGCACGGTGCCGAAGGAGGAGACGAAGACCCGGAGCAGCGCGGCGAATGCGCCGGCCTTCGCGAGCGCCGCCATGAACCCGGTGACCGGGGAGGGGGCGCCCTGGTAGACGTCGGGCGACCACATGTGGAAGGGCACCGCGGCGATCTTGAAGCCGAACCCGATGAGCAGGAGTGCGAGTCCCCCGAGCAGCACGCCGTTCGAGGTGATCACGTTGCGCGACAGGTAGTCCGCGATCTGCGGCAGGTTCGTCGAGCCCGTCGCCCCGTAGGCGAGGGCGATGCCGTAGACGAAGATCGCCGAGGAGAACGCGCCGAGGACGAAGTACTTGAGGGCGGCCTCGCCGGACTCGGAGCGCCGGAAGTTGCTCGCGGTGAGCACGTAGAGGGCGATCGACATGATCTCGAGCCCGAGGAAGATGACGATGAGGTCGTTGGCGGCGCCCATCATCATCGCCCCCGAGGCCGACATCATGGCCAGCACCTGGAACTCCGAGCTCTCGATGCCCTCGCGCTGGAGGTAGCCGTCCGCGACGAGCGCGGTGAGCAGCATGGTGATCGAGACGGTGATCTGGATGAAGACGTCGAAGCCGTCGAACGCGATCGCCCCGGCGATGGTCACCTGGGCGCCGTGCGTGACGACGTGATCCCACTGGACGAGGGCCGCGACGAGGGCGACGAGCGAGGTCACCGCGGTCAGCAACGTACCGATCCGCACGCCGAGGAGGGTGCGCACCAGCGAGGAGACGGCCATGAGCACGATCGCGCCGCCCATCATGATGAGCATGGGGAGAATGCTCAGGTAGTCGATGTGCGGCGTGCGGATCGTCGGTGCGGCGGACGTCGCGAGCAGCGCGGGGAGAGCTCCGAGTGCGTGCATCAGTGCGCGCCTCCCCTGCCGGCGCCCGTTCCGGAAGGTGCGGCGAGCGCGGTCGCACGAGGCGCCGGCGCCTTGGCGGCCGTCGCGGCCGTCGCGGCCTTGGCGGCCGTCGCGGGACGGTGGGTGCGCGGCGCCGGCGGCGTGGCGAGGCCGGCCGGCACGCTCGTGTTGGTCACCCGGTCGACGTGGACGACGAGCTGGTCGACCGACGGGGTGATCCGGTCGAGGACCGGCTTCGGGAAGACCCCGAGCGCCACGATCAGGATGATCAACGGCGCGACGATGAGCCGCTCGTTCCATCCGAGGTCACGGGTGGTGGCGTCCTCGGGCTCGGGCTCGCCGTGGAAGCCGCGCTGGTACGCCCACAGGAGGTAGACCGCGGCGACGATGACACCTCCGGCAGCGACGACGGCCCACCAGCGGTGCGCGACGAACGTCCCGATGAGCACCAGGAACTCGCCCACGAAGCCGTTGAGCCCGGGCAGGCCGATCGAGGCCATCATCGCCACCGTGAAGACGCCGGCGAGGACCGGGGCGGGCGACTGGAGGCCCTTGAGCGACGTGAGCTGCCACGTCCGCCGGCGCTCGTAGATCCACCCGACCAGGATGAACAGCGTGGCGATGATCAGGCCGTGGTTGACCATCTGAAGCACCCCGCCGGCGAGACCCTGGCTGTTGAGCGCGAACGTCCCGAGCGCGATGAAGCCGATCTGCGCGAGCGACGAGTAGGCGAGGAGCCGCTTGAGGTCGCGCTGCGCGCAGGCGACGAGCGCGCCGTAGAGGATCCCGATCACCGCGAGGGTGAGCAGCAGCGGGGCGAGGGTCTTGCTCGCCTGCGGGAAGAGGTTGAGGTCGAATCGGAGGATCCCGTAGGTCCCGAGCTTCGCCATGACTGCGACGAGGAGGATCGACCCCGCGGTCGGCGCCTCGGCGTAGGCGTCGGGCGACCAGGTGTGGAACGGGAAGATCGGCGCCTTGACCGCGAACGCCGCGGTGAACGCGAGGAAGAGGAGCACGCCCTCGGTCCCCGAGAGGTGGGTGTGCAGCAGGGCGGGCAGCTCGAAGGTGAGCACGCCGGTCTGCGACTGGTGGATGAAGGCGATCGCCAGGATGCCCACCAGCAGGAAGGCCGAGCCGGCGAACGTGTAGACGAAGAACTTGATCGCTGCGTAGCCCCGGCGGGCGTAGCCCCACCCGCCGATGAGGAAGTAGGCGGGTACGAGGGTGAGCTCGAAGAAGAGGAAGAAGAGGACGAGGTCGAGGGAGACGAAGCTCCCGAGGCAGGCCGCCTCGAGCAGGAGGAGCCACCCGACGAAGGCGCGGGGGTCGCGACGTGCCCGGGCCCCGAGCATGGTGAGCGGGAAGAGCAGCGCGGTGAGGAGCACCAGGAAGAGCGAGATCCCGTCGACCCCGACCGACCAGCGGATGCCCAGCTGCGACGCCCAGACGTGGTCGGAGACGAGCTGGAACCCGCCGTACCCCGCGGTGAACTCGACGGCCACCGCGACGGCGACGCCGAGCGTCGCGACGGACGCGACGAGGCCGAGCGCCTCGGGGAACCAGGACGGGACCCGGGTGCGCGGGACCAGGGCCACCAGCGCCGCGCCGACGGCCGGCACCAGCACCAGCACGGTGAGGTACGGGAACGGGGCGTGCACCATTAGGCCCACCACAGCCTGGTCAGCATGAAGCCGAGGACGAAGACGGTGCCCACGACGATCCCGAGCAGGTAGTTGCGCACGTAACCGGTCTGCGTGCGCCGGAGCACCCCGCCGGTGCCGCGCACGACGGTGGCGACTCCGTCGACCGCACCGTCGACGACCCTCGGGTCGACCACGTCCGCACAGAACGCGGCGAGGCGCGCCGATGGGCGCCCGAAGACCGCGTCGTAGAGCTCGTTGATGTACCACGCGCTCCTGAGGAACGCGCCCTCGAGCACCGGCCGCGAGGCGCGCGTCGACCAGAGCCAGAGGCCGACGGTCACGCCCGCGACCGCGATCACGGCGTCGAGGGTCTCGAGGGAGACGACGGCGATCGAGCTCAGGTGGTCGTCGTAGAGGTTGACGCCGAACACGGGGTCGATCCACGCGGCGAGTGAGAAGCGGCTCGAGGAGATCGCCATCACGCCCGCGGTCGCTGCGAAGAAGGCGAGGATCCAGAGCGGCACCGTCATGACCCACCGCGACTCGTGCGGTTGGGCGATGACGCCTTCGGCGTGGTGCGCGCCCGGCATGTCGGTCGCCGCGTCGATCGGCTCCTTGGCGGACCAGCGGTCCTCACGTCCGAAGAACGCGAGGCCGGTGAGCCGGCTCATGTAGTAGGCGGTGAGTGCGGCGGTCACGATCCCGATGACCCAGAGCGCGGGGTGTGCCGACCACGCGTTCTCCAACACGTCACCCTTCGCCCAGAAGCCGGACAGCGGCGGCACCGCGGCGATCGCGAGCCAGCCGATGCCGAAGGTCACGAAGGTGATCGGCATGTAGGCGCGGAGGTGGCCCATGCGTTTGAGGTCCTGCTCGTCGTGGAGCCCGTGGATGACCGAGCCGGCGCCGAGGAAGAGGAGCCCCTTGAAGAACGCGTGGGCGACCATCAGGAAGATCGCCGCCTCGTAGGCGCCGCACCCCACGGCCAGCACCATGTACCCGAGCTGGGAGATCGTCGAGTAGGCGAGGACCTTCTTGATGTCGTCCTGCGCGCAGGCGATCGTCGCCGCGACGAACGCGGTGACCGCGCCCACGATGGCGACCACGAACGCCGCGCCGGGCGACGCGTGGAGGAGCGGGTTGACCCGGCAGAGCAGGTAGACGCCCGCGGTGACCATGGTCGCCGCGTGGATGAGCGCGGACACCGGGGTCGGGCCCTCCATGGCGTCGGCGAGCCACGGGAAGAGCGGGAGCTGGGCCGACTTGCCCGCCACCCCGACGAGCAGGAGCAGGCAGACCGCCGTGATGCCGGAGCTCCCGAGCTTGTCGAGGTTGGCGAAGATCGTCGAGTACTCGAGCGAGTGGACCTTGTCGAAGACGAGGAACATCGCGAGCAGGAAGCCGACGTCGCCGATCCGGTTGTAGACGAAGGCCTTCTTGCCCGCGCTCGCCGCGGACTCGCGGGTGAACCAGAAGGCGACCAGCCAGTACGAGCAGGCCCCCACGCCCTCCCAGCCGACGAAGGTGACCGCAAGGTTGCTCCCCAGCACCAGGATGAGCATCGAGGCGACGAAGAGGTTCATGTAGAGGAAGAACTTCGGGTAGTCGCGGTCGCCCTTCATGTAGCCGATCGAGTAGAGGTGGATCAGCATGCTGATGCCGGTGATGAAGAGCACCATCGTCATCGAGAGCGGGTCCACGTAGAGGCGGGCGCTGACCTGGAGCTGGTCGACCGGGATCCACGTCCAGAGGGTCTGGGTGAAGCTCCGGACCGGCGCATGGACAGTGAGCAGGTCGAGGTAGACGCCGAAGGAGACGACGAAGGACGCGGCGATGAACCCGGTCGCCACTACACCGGCCGCCGGGTCGCCGAGCCGCCGGCCGGCCACGAGCTGGACCGCCACGCCGACCAGGGGCAGCAGGATGATGAGGTAGGTCACGTGGAGCATCGCCCGGTCAGCCCTTCATCAGGTGGAGGTCGTCGGCGGTGGTGTTCGCCCGGCGCCGGAAGATCGCGACGACGATCCCGAGCCCGACCACCACCTCGGCGGCCGCCACCACCAGCACGAAGAAGACCAGCACCTGCCCGCCGATGTCGTGGAGCATCCGGGCGAACGTCACGAAGGTCAAGTTGGCGGCGTTGAGCATGAGCTCGACGCACATGAACATTACGAGCACGTTTCGGCGGACAAGCACGCCGAGCGCCCCGATCGCGAAGAGCACCACGCCGAGGGCGAGGTACCAGTCGGCGTTGATGCTCATCGGAGCGCGTCCTCCTCTGCCTCGGCATCGGTGCCGGCCTGGTCGCCGATCCCGCCGTCGGACGCCACCAGCCCCCCGTCCTCCTCGTCCACCGGGGGGATCGCGGAGGACGGCGGGCGACGCGCCAGCACGACCGCGCCCACCACGGCGATGACCAGGAGCGCCGCGGTGGCCTCGAAGGGGAAGAGGTAGGTGGTGTAGAGGGACTTGCCGAGCAGGTTCACGTTGGGCGCCCCGGTGTCGGGACCCGCGACGTGCGGCGCTCCCGTCGTCCAGTGCGAGACCTGTCCGAGCAGGAGGAGACCGGTCGTCCCGAGGGCCACCAGGCCGACCGCGAGCGGCCGCTGACCGCGCAGCGGCTCGACCGCGAGGTTCTCCTGCCGGTCGACGCCGAGGAACATGATCACGAAGAGGAAGAGGACCACGATCGCGCCCGCGTAGACGATGACCTGCACCGCGGCGAGGAAGCTGTCCTGTTGCAGCACGAAGAGCACGGCGATACCGAAGAGGGTCATGACCAGCATGAGGGCGGCGTGCACCGGGTTCCGCGCCACGACCACCCCGATCGCACCCGCGAGCACGATGGCGGCGGCGACCGAAAAGGTGCCGACGTCGACCCAGGAGGGGTGGGCACCGGACGCGGCGAGCAGCACGGCGAGGACGGAGGCGCTCACGCCTGCCCCGCCTCGCCGTCGCCGACGGGTGGCGCGTCGTCGTGCGACGAGTCGTCCAGGCCGTCAGGCGGCGCCGCCGGGCCGGCGTCGGCCGCACGGCGTGACGCGGCGTAGGCGGCGTCGGCCGCGGCGTGGTGCTTCTTCGCCGCGCCGGGGGCGAAGCGCTCCGCTTTCACGAGCATCCGACCGATCACGCCGCGCGGGCCGCGTTCCGACTTCGGCATGTCGGCCGGCCGGAGGTGGCGCAGCAGGGTGTCGCGCAGCTGCCGGCTCCCGGTCGCCTCGTCGTCCCGCCGGCCGCTCTGGCCCCCCTCGGGGGTGCGGACGCCGTAGCCGAGCTCGCCCGACCACTGCACGGTGCCCTCGAAGTGCGCGTCCCCCGACGGCGAGGTCGCGCGCATCCATCCCGAGGTGTGGAGGTCGTCGCCCTCACGCCAGTCCTCCCAGGGGAGCTTGCGGGGCAGCCCCTCGTCGTCGACGAGGAGCTCGTCCTTCGTGTAGATCGCGTCGTGGCGGTTGGTGAACGAGAACTCCATGAGCTTCGACTCGGTGATCGCCTCGGTCGGGCAGGCCTCCACGCACAAGTCGCAGTGGATGCAGCGGAGGAAGTTGATCTCGTAGACGTAGCCGTACCGCTCGCCGGGCGAGACCGGATGGTCCGGCGGGTTGTCGAGGCCCCGGACGTAGATGCAGTCGGCCGGGCAGACGCCGGCGCAGAGCTCGCAGCCGATGCACTTCTCCATCCCGTCCTCGTAGCGGCTGAGGACGTGCCGGCCGTGCTGACGCGGCTGCTTGGGCCGCTTCTCCTCGGGGTACTGGCGGGTGACCGGGGCGCGCCCGAGGTGCTCGAGGGTCAGCTTGAAGCCGCCGAGGAAGTTCTGCCGCTGCCGCGGGTGCTCGGGGAAGGCCATCAGTCCGGACCTCCCGGTCCGTCGGTGGACGCGCCGTTGCCGGACGCGCCGCCCGTCGGCTCGTCGGGGCGCTGCCAGAGCCGCACGCCGACCGGGACGAGGATCGACCGCGTCCGCTGCCGCTCCTCCCCGATGGCGAACGCCCGGACCATGAGCACCGCGGCGGCGGCGACCGCGGCGGCCATCCCGACGCCCCACCACCCGTCGACGACGAAGCCCGCGACGATCATGAGCCACCCGAGCGAGAGCGGGATGAGCCCCTTCCAGCCGAGGTCCATGAGCTGGTCGTACCGGAGCCTCGGCAGGGCGGCGCGCAGCCAGACGAAGACGAAGAGGAACGCGAGGGTCTTGCCGAGGAACCAGAGGATCGGCCAGAGCCAGTAGAGGTGGGGGATGTGCGGCACCGGCCCGTCGGGGCCGCCGAAGAAGAGGGTCACCGTGATGGCGGACATGGTGATGGTGTTCATGAACTCGGCGAGGAAGAAGAGGGCGAAGCGGATCGAGGAGTACTCGGTCACGAAGCCGCCGACCAGCTCCGAGTCGGCCTCGACCAGATCGAAGGGCGGGCGGTTCGTCTCGGCGACGACCGCGATGAAGAAGAGGAGGAACGGCACGACCGCGAGCCGGATGACGTTCCACTGCCAGAGGTGCGCGGCCTGCGACTCCACGATGGCCCGCGTGCTCAACGATCCGGTGATGAGCACGACCATGACGATCGTCATGCCGAGGGCGGCCTCGTAGGAGATCATCTGCGCTGAGGCGCGCACCGATCCGAGCAGCGGGTACTTCGACCCCGACGACCAGCCGGCGAGCATGACGCCGTAGACCCCGATCGACGACATCGCGAGCAGGAACAGGATCCCCATCGGCGGGTCGGCGAGCTGGAGCTCGAAAGTGTGACCGGCGATGGTCACCTCGCCGCCGATGGGCACGATGGCGAAGCTCAAGAACGCGGTCACGATCGTGAGGTAGGGCGCGAGGATGAACACGGCCCGGTCCGACCGGTCGGGGATCAGGTCCTCCTTGAAGAAGAGCTTGATCCCGTCCGCGAGGGTCTGCGCGATGCCGAACGGCCCAGCACGGTTCGGCCCGATCCGGCTCTGCATGTCGGAGATGACCTTGCGCTCGAACCAGATCATCAGCATCACCGCGACCATCAGCGCGGCGAAGATGACGAGCACCTTGATCACCACGATGAGGACGACCACCCAGTCGACCCCGTTGACGTAGAGCGGATCGGACGCGCCGGGCAGGGAGTGGAGGAGGGAGGCCGGCACGCTCACGGAGTCTCCATCCGGAGCTCGACGACGGGCGCCCGTGCGTCGACGAGATCGGCGGCCGTCCCCTCGGCGAGGGGCACGTTGTGCTCGGTCGCGACCACCTGTCGGGGCAGCGACTCGTCGGGCTGTGCGGTCAGTACCAGCGTGGCGGTCGCGGTGCGGACCTTGACCGCGCCGCCGGCCGGCACGCCGAGGTCGTCGAGGTCGTGGGGGTTGACCCGGAGGGGTGCGGTCGCGACGAGCCCGTCGAGGGCGGCCACCGCACCGACCGCGTCGCCCCGGTCGTAGAGGGGGCGCGCGGTCACCAGGCGGAACGAGTAGCGGTCGAGCGGCGCGACGTGGGGGACCTCGAGCGCGACCGGACCACGGAGCATCTCGGGCTGCGCGGGCGCCGAGTCGGCTGCTCCTGCTCCGGCACCGCTCCCGGCTCCCCCGGCTGGAGCCAGGACGGCCGAGGGATCCTCGGCGAACCCGGCGAGCGGCGGGGCGCCCTGTCGCTCGACCGACTCGACGCCGGGGAAGGCGACGGGGTCGAGCGGGGATGCGGCGGCCGGCGCCGCGCCGGTCAGCGGCACGACGACGCCGTCGGCCGCACCCGGCGACTCGAGCACGGCGCGGGTGACGCCCCGGTGCAGCGGCGAGAGCCGTTCGATCTCGTCCCACACCGCGCCGGCCGAGTCGAAGCCGAGCTCCCCGCCGAGGTGCACGGCCAGCTCCGACGCGATCATCCAGTCTGGCCAGGCCTGTCCGGGCGGGACGAGCTTCTGCCCGAGCCGGCTGATCCTCCCCTCCACGTTGGTGGTCGTGCCGGGACGCTCGTGCACGGCGGCCGCGGGCAGGACAACGTCGGCGTGGTCGAGCGCGGCTCCCGGCGACGACGCGATCGCGACCACGAAGGCGGCGCGCTCGAGCGCACGCGTGGCGAGCCGGCGGTCGGGGAAGTCCGAGCACGGGTCGGCGCCGAGGATGACCAGCGTCTCGACCGGTCCGCCGGCGACGTCGTCGCCCGCCGCGGCCGCCAGGATCGCGGTGGCGTCCCGACCGCGGGCCGCGGGCACGGCGCCCCAGCCCGCCTCGTACCAGGCCGAGCCCGCGTCGAGCGCGACCCGGCCGGGGAGCAGGCCCGGCGCGAGACCGAGGTCGATCGCCCCGGCCACGTTGCCTCGCCGCAGCGCGGGGAGGAAGCGGGCGCCGGGAACGGCGTGCGCGATCGCCTGCGCCGCGTCGGCCACGAGCGCACCGTGCTCGGCGAGGGAGGGCCGTCCGAGCACGACGACGACGTCGTCGGCCGCGAGGAGCCGTCGTGCCTCGGAGAGCGCCTCGGCATCCGCGGCCTCCGGTGGCGGCACGGTGGCGTCGACGAGCGAGGCGACGAGCACTCCCGCCTCACCGGGTGCATAGCGGAGCGAGGCGCTCGCGTAGGGCGTGAGCGCCGTCGCCTGTGGCGAGAGCTCGACGAGGTCGGGACCGCCGCCGACCACCGCGCCCCGCAGGCGGAGGAAGAGGACCGGCAGGTCCTCGCGCAGGTCGCCGGCGAGGACCACGACCGTCTGCGCCCGGGCCGCGTCGTCGATCGTCGCCCGCGGCAGGGAGGCGATCACCTCCGCGGGCAGGCCGTCCCCGAGCTGCGCGTCGACCGAGTCGGTGCCGACGACCCCCTTGGCGAGCTTCGCCCACGCGTACGCGCCCTCGTTGGTCAGGCGTGCCCCGCCGAGCACGGCGACGGACGCCGGACCCGCGTCGCCCACCGACCGCTTGATCTGCTGAGCGACGAAGGCGAGCGCCTCGTGCCACGATGCCGGCGCCAGCTCGCCGTCCTTGCGCACGAGCGGCTGGGTCAGCCGGTCGTCGCGGTTCACGGCCTCGGAGGCGAAGCGCCCCTTGTCGCAGAGCCAGCCGTGGTTGACCGGCTCGGAATCGATCCCGAGGAGGCGGGTCACCCGGTTGGACGACGACTGCACGGCGACACGGCAGCCGAGCGCGCAGGTCGTGCACGTCGACTCGACCTGGTCGAGATCCCAGGGCCGGGCGGTGAAGCGGTAGGGCGTGGCGGTCAGCGCGCCGACCGGGCAGATCTGGACCGTGTTTCCCGAGAAGTAGGAGGTGAACGGCAGCTCGGGGAAGGTACCGATCTCGAGCTCGTCGCCCCGGCCGATGAAGTCGATCTGCGCCTCGCCGGCGATCTCGTCGGCGAACCGGACGCACCGGCTGCACTGGATGCACCGCTCCCGGTCCAGGAGGACCAGTTCGGAGATGGGGATGGGCTTCTCGAAGTGGCGCTTCTCCTCGACGAAGCGCGTCTCGCCCGGTCCGTAGGCGAGGGTCTGGTCCTGCAGCGGGCACTCGCCGCCCTTGTCGCACACGGGACAGTCGAGCGGGTGGTTGATGAGCAGGAACTCGAGGACGCCGTCCTGGGCCTTCTTGACCTTCTCGGAGTCGGTCACGACCGTCATGCCGGGCTGGACCTCGAGGAAGCAGCTCGGCTGGAGCGACGCGCCGCGGGGGCCACTGACCTCGACCAGGCACATCCGGCAGACGCCGACCGAGGCCATCCGCGGGTGGTAGCAGAACCGCGGGACGAAGGTTCCCGCCCGCTCGGCCGCCGCGATGATGAGCTCGCCCTTGTGCGCGGAGACCTCGCGCCCGTCGAGGGTGAAGACGACGGTGTCGTCGGAGGGCGTCGCGCCAGCGCCTGCGTCGGTGGCCGCCTCAGTCAAAGGGACACCCGCCGTCCTTGATGTGGACGAGGAACTCGTCGCGGAACATGGTGATGGCAGAGGCGATCGACGAGGGGATCGACGGGCCGAGGACGCAGATCGTCGTCTGCTGGGGCGGCCAGTCGAGCCCCGGCGAGATGTTGTCGCAGGCGTCGAGGAGCAGGTCGAGGTCGGCCTCGCGTCCGTGGCCCTGCTCGATGCGCTCGAGGATCTTGTCGAGCCAGCCGGAGCCCTCGCGACAGGGCGTGCACTGCCCGCACGACTCGCGTGCGAAGAACCGGGTGATCCGCCACGACGCACGCACCACACAGGTGTGGTCGTCCATCACCACGATCGAACCCGAGCCCAGCATCGATCCCGCGCCGGCCACTTCGTCCTGGCCGAGGGGCAGCTCGACCTGGTCGGGCCCGAACCACGGCGCGGAGACGCCGCCGGGGATGAACGCCTTGAGCGCCCGGCCGTGGCGGACCCCGCCGCCGAGGACCGGGGCGTTGATGAGATCGTCGAAGGTCGTCTTGACCATCTCGAGCTCGTAGACACCGGGGCGGTTGACGTGGCCGGCAAGCGCGAAGAGCCGGGTGCCGGCAGATCTCCCCCCACCGAGCGCGGCGAACGCGGCGCCGCCGTTCCGGACGATCCAGGGGAGGTTCGACATCGTCTCGACGTTGTTGACGACGGTCGGCTCGCCGTAGAGCCCGATCGCGGCAGGGAAGTACGGCGGCTTGATCCGCGGGAAGCCGCGCTTGCCCTCGAGGGACTCGAGCAGCGCGGTCTCCTCGCCGCAGATGTAGGCGCCGGCACCCGGATGGACGACGACGTCGACCGAGAACCCCGAGCCGAAGATGTCGACGCCGACCGCGCCATGCGCGTACGCCTCGTTGAGCGCCGCCTGCACGCGCTCGAGACCGAGCGCGAACTCTCCCCGGATGAAGATGAACGCCTGGCTCACCTGCAGCGCATAGGCGGCGATCAGCACGCCCTCGAGGAGCTGGTGCGGATCCCGCTCGACGAGCAGGTGGTCCTTGAAGGTCGCCGGCTCGCTCTCGTCGCCGTTGACCACCAGGTAGGTCACGGGGTTCTTCCGGAGCATGGCCCACTTGCGGCCGGCCGGGAACCCGGCGCCCCCGCGGCCGAGGAGGCTCGCGGTGTCGACCTCGTGCGCGACCGCCTCAGGGGTCATGGTGAGCGCCGTGCGCAAGCCCTCGTAGCCGCCGGTGGCGAGGAAGCGCTCGAGGGTGTGGGAGTCCGCGTGGTCGAGCCGCGCGGTCACGATCTTCGGCGCGTCGGTGATGGTCACGCCGCACCGCCTCCCGACGTGTCCGCCGCGGCTGCACGGGCGGCCTGCGCCTCCGCCATCGCGGCGCGCTCCGCGGCGACCCGCGCGCGGTCTGCCTCCAGGCCGGGCACCCTCGCGACGCGGTTGAGGGTGCCGTGCTCGGGGATCTCGTCGCGGCGCGCGCCCGACCGGAGCTCGCCCACCAGCCGGTCGAGGGACTCGGGGGTCTGCGCGCCGACGAAGCGGTGGTTGACTTGCACGCACGGCGCTCGGTCGCAGTCGGCGAGGCACTCCGACTCCTCGAGGGTGATCGACCCGTCCACGGTCGTGCCGCCGACGTTCACCCCGAGGCTCGCCTCCGCGTGCTCGAGCAGGTCGGTCGCGCCGTTGAGCAGGCAGGCGATGTTCGTGCAGACCGAGACCACGTAGGTGCCGACCGGCTCGGTGTGGAGCATGTCGTAGAACGAGGCCGTGCCGAGCACCTCGGCCGGTGTCACGCTCAGCAGGGAGGCGATGTCCTCCATCGCCTCGGGGGTGAGCCACCCGTCCTGCTGCTGCGCGAGGTGGCAGAGCGGGATGAGCGCCGAGCGGGGCTCGGGGTAGAGCTCGACGAGGCGCCTCGCTCGTGCGACGACCTCCGGGGCGAGGTGCTGCGGCGCACGCGGGACGCTCCGGCCGAGGGTGGGCACCACCGCGACCGGGGTTTGCGACGCGTCGTTCACCGGTCCACCTCCCCCATCACCGGGTCGATCGACGAGCAGACCGCGACTGCGTCGGCCAGGAGTCCTCCGCGCATCATGACCGGCAGACCCTGGAGGTTCACGAAGCTCGGCCCACGGATGTGCATCCGGAACGGCTTCGGTGAGCCGTCGGAGACGAGGTAGCAGCCGAGCTCGCCACGCGGCGACTCGACGGCGACGTACACCTCGCCCTCGGGCACCCGGAAGCCCTCCGTGAAGACCTTGAAGTGGTGGATGAGGGCCTCCATCGACTCGTCGATGCGGCCTCGGGGCGGCGGGGTGACCTTCTTGTCCTGCACCCGGTAGTCGCCAGCGGGCATCTTCTCGACGATCTGGCGGATGATGCGGATCGACTCGCGGATCTCGTTGAGGCGGATCGAGTACCGGTCGAAGTTGTCGCCGTAGGTTCCGACGATCACGTCGAACTCCACCTCGCCGTACCGGAGGTACGGCATCGAGCGCCGGAGGTCCCACGGCACGCCGGTCGAGCGAAGGATCGGACCGGTCAGGCTGAGCGCGAGGGCCTCCTCGGCGGAGACCGTTCCGACCCCCTCGGTTCGACGGCGGAAGACCGGCTGGCCGGTGAGCAGTTCGTCGTACTCGTCGGTCCGCGGGAGCACGGTGTCACAGATGACCGCGACGTCGTCCTCCCAGCCGTCGGGAAGGTCGGCCGCGGTGCCGCCCGGCCGGATGAAGTTGTGGTTCATCCGCAGGCCGGTCACCTTCTCGAAGAAGGCGAGGACCATCTCGCGTTCGCGGAAGCCGTAGATCATCATCGACGTGGACCCGAGGTCCATCCCGTTGGTCGCCATCCACATGAGATGCGACGAGACCCGGTTGAGCTCGACGAGGAGCATCCGGATCCAGTCCGACCGCGCGGGCATCTCGATCCCGAGCAGCGCTTCGACCGCGAGCGAGAAGACGAGCTCGTTGTAGAGCGGGGAGAGGTAGTCCATGCGGGTCACGTTCGTCGACCCCTGGACGTAGGTCAGCTCCTCGGCGGTCTTCTCCATGCCGGTGTGCAGGTAGCCGATGACCGGCTTCGTCCGCAGCACCGTCTCGCCGTCGAGCTCGATCATGAGACGCAGCACGCCGTGGGTCGACGGGTGCTGCGGACCCATGTTGATGATCATCGTCTCGTCGTCGCTCCGCTCGACGTCGATGTCGGACGGGTCGACGGCCACGCCCTCTGGCAGACGGAGGACTGCGCCCGCCTCGCGCCGCAGCTCATCCGCCTCGGTGCCGCTGCGCCCCGCGAGCTCCTGGTCGCCCTCGGAGGTCTCGGCGACGAGCCGACGCGATTCGTCGTCCTCCTCGCGTCCGGCGACCGACCTGCGGACGTCGGGCGACCGGGGGTCGGTGCGGGGGTGTGCGCCATCTGCGGGCGGTGCGCCCGTCGGTCCCTGCTCCTCCTCGGTCATCGCGGTCCCGGAGCGCCCTTGAACTGGACGGGGACCCGACCGACCCCGTAGTCCTTGCGCAGGGGGTGGCCCTCCCAGTCCTCGGGCATGAGGATGCGGGTCATGTCCGGGTGTCCCTCGAAGACGATCCCGAAGAGGTCGTACACCTCGCGCTCCATCGCCTCGGTGCCAGGGAAGACGTCGAAGAGCGAGGGGGCGACGGCGTCGGACCCGGGCACCTGCAGTCGGACCCGGACCCTGCGGACCTGGCTCAGCGAGAGGAGGTTGACCACGACCTCGAACCGTTCCGGACGGACGCCTTCCGGCAGACGACGACCGGGGTGGGAGAGGTAGTCCACGGCGCACAGGTCGGCGCACAGTTCGAAGCCGGTGTCGTGATAGCCCGCCACGACCCCGAGGTACTGCTCGCGCGTCGGGAAGACGACCTCCTGGCCGGTCGCGGCGGCACGTGGCGCGCTTCCGCCTGCGCCGCCGATCTCGACGACGGCGCCGTTGTTACCCGCGCCCTCGGTCACAGCGGCTCACCCACGCTGCGGGCGATGATCGGATTGCGCTTCGGCGTCCCGAGGTGCACCGCGTCGGGACGGTCCGGCGTCCAGCCCGTCGCCGACTCCGCGCCGGTCTCGCGCTCGTCGTCGGTCCCCCGCCCCTCGTCGGAGCCGATCACCCGAAACTCGTCCTGACCCTGTGTGATCGCATCGGTCCGGACCTTCTGGTGGAGGGTCAGGATCGCGTGCATGAGCGTCTCGGGCGTCGGCGGGCAGCCCGGCGCGTAGACGTCGACCGGGACGATCTGGTCCACACCCTGGACGATCGCGTAGTTGTTGAACATGCCCCCGCTGCTCGCGCAGACCCCCATCGAGAGCACCCACTTGGGCTCCATCATCTGGTCGTAGACCTGGCGGAGGACCGGGGCCATCTTCTGCGACACCCGGCCGGCGACGATCATGAGATCGGCCTGTCGCGGCGAGGCGCGGAAGACCTCCATGCCGAACCGGGCGAGGTCGAAGTCGGCGGCGCCGACCGACATCATCTCGATCGCGCAGCAGGCGAGGCCGAAGGTCGCGGGCCACATCGAGTAGGTGCGCGCCCACTTGACCAGGTCCTCGAGCCGACCGGTCAGGAAGTTGTGCTGGAGATCCTCGAGTCCCATGGCCGCCGTCCCGGGTCTACGCCGCGCGACCCGGCCCGCTCGGCGATGTCCGAGGCGTACCGGCTGCTTCGCGGTCGGGCGCCGCCGCGGGGCCGGCTGCGATGCGGGTGATCGTCGATCCCGAGGTGCGCGGCGGCATGGCGCCGACCAGCCGCTTGGCCGGCCCCCAGCTCAGGGCGCCGTTGCTCACCAGGAAGAGGAAGGAGACGAACACGACGGCGGCGAAGACCACGACCTCGACGAGCCCGAACGCCCGCAGCTGTCGGAAGATCACGGCCCACGGGTAGAGGAAGACGATTTCGATGTCGAAGATGATGAAGATCATCGCCACCAGGTAGAAGCGCACCGGGAAGCGCGTCGGCGGGTCGATGCCCGGGACGATGCCGCACTCGTAGGGTGCGACCTTGGCCGCGGTGGGCCGCTTGCCGGGGGCGAGGAGACCCGACGCGACGAAGGAGATGCTCGCGAACAGCAGCGCCAGGATGAGGAGCACCAGGATCGGGAGGTAATCGTCCACTGGTGACTGTTTCTACCACGGTGACCTTTGCGCAGGCACATCGACGGCGCGCCCGAAAAGGCACCTGCGACCTGCACCGCGGCCGGTGAGAACCTCCCGGTTCCCGCCACCTACGATGGGTCCGGTGACCCCTCCGACGGAACGCGAACGCAGCCGGCCGACCGACGGTGCCGACGACGGATGCGCGACCGGCGACGGACGATCGGGTGGCGCGGAGCACGTGCACGACGTGCTGGTGGTGGGCGGCGGTCCGTCGGGCTCCTCGTGCGCGTACTGGCTCGCCGAGGCCGGGTGGGACGTCGCGCTCGTCGAGAAGAAGGTCTTCCCCGCGAGAAGACCTGCGGCGACGGCCTGACACCGCGATCGGTACGGCAGCTCGCCGACATGGGCATCGAGGGCGCACTCGCCGGCGCGCACCGCTTCGACGGCCTCCGCTCGTGTGCGTTCGGCCGCGTGCTCGAGCTCTCCTGGCCGCAGCATCCGAGCTTCCCCGACTACGGCTACGTCATCACCCGTCACGATCTCGACGCGCTGGTCAACGAGCGCGCGGCGAAGGCGGGTGCCACGGTCTGGCAGGGCACCGAGGCGGTCGAGCCGATCCTCGAGGACCACGACGGTTCCGCGGCCGGCGACCGGCTTCTGCCGGGCGGGGCGCAGACGGCGCAGCTCGCGCCGTGCGTGGGCGCCGTCGTCCGCGAGCGCTCGACCGGCGCCACCCGCGAGGTGCGCGCCCGCTACGTCGTGGTGGCCGACGGCGCGAACTCGCGCTTCGGGCGTGCACTGGGCGCCGGGCGCGATCGCAACCAGCCGCTCGGCATGGCGCTACGCGGCTACTACACGTCTCCGTTCCACGACGACCCGTTCATCGAGTCCCATCTCGACATCCGCGACGAGCACGGCAAGGTCGTGCCCGGCTACGGCTGGATCTTCCCGCTCGGCGACGGGCGGGTGAACGTCGGCGTGGGCCTGCTCTCGACCAACGAGCGGTGGAAGGGCCTCAACACGTCCACGCTCATGGACCATTTCATCGCCTGGGCGCCGAAGCGATGGGGGCTCTCGCCGGCCACCTGCCTCGGGCCCCCAACGGGCGGCAAGCTCCCGATGGGGCTCTCGGTCGGGCCGAAGCGCGGCAGGACCACCCTCCTCGTGGGCGATGCGGGGGGATCGATCAACCCGTTCAACGGCGAGGGCATCGCCTACGGCTACGAGACGGGGCGCCTGGCCGCGGCCAGCCTCGGCGAAGCGCTGCGCGGCGACGGCGCGGAGGCGCTCGCGCGCTACGAGGAACGGCTCGAGGAGGCCTACGGCCTCTACTACCGGGTCGCGCGCGCGTTCGTGCGGCTCATCAGCCGACCGGAGCTGATGCGCGCCTGTGTCGGGATGGGGATGCACTCCGAGTCGCTCATGTCGTGGCTCCTCGCGATCATGGCCAACCTCCTCCGCCCGGACGAGATCGGACCGGCCGAGGGCGCATACCGCGCACTCGCGCTCGTGGCGCGCCTCGTTCCCGACGACCACTGAGCACGCCGGCGACCCTGCCGGCCGCTCGCTACCGGTTGGACGCCGCGGCCACCCGCCCGACGACCGCGTCGTACGCCGGCACGAACGCGGCGGACGGCACCGGGACGCCGTTGGTGGACGGGACGAGCCGGGCTTCGACGCGGCCCCCGAAGATGAAGGCCTCGCCGACGACCAGGCTGGCGTGGGTCGGCAGCGTGACGGTCGTCAAGTAGCCGTACGCGGTCACGCCCGCCGGACCGCTGAGCCCGACCGGCTGGACCTGTGCCGTCGCACCGGGCACCGCTGCTGCCACGACCGCGCTCTGGTACTGGCCGAAGCAGGTGGTGAAGGTGGCTCCACCGAACGGCGCCGCGAGCGCACGGGCCCCCGCCGCGGTCGTGAGGACGCTGGTGGTCGAGTACATCTGGAACGTCGGCTGCGTGCCCTGTGCGAACGTCGGCGACGAGGCGAACGCGCTCGAGCCCGGCGCGGTCGCGGTACCGACCATGGCGGCCGCCGTCGCGTCGGGGATCCCGAGACACGTCGCGAGCGCGTGCGTCGCCTGGATCTGCGCGGTCGTCGGCGGCGTCGGCAGCCGGGTGAGCGGTGTACCCGCCGGGATGCGGCCCCAGCCCGTCGGCAGGTCGGTCACCCGCAGGTTGATCGACGCGGCGAGCGCGAGGTCGGTGCTCGCCGGGCTCGGCGGTGGTGCGGTCGCTGCCGGGGTGTTCGACGAGTTGTGCTTCTTCACCGCGAAGTACGCGATCCCGCCGAGAACGGCGACGAGGAGCACGACGAGGAGCACGGTGAGCGGGCCCCGGCTCCGGGAGGACCCGGTCTCGTCGGGAGCGGCGATCGTGGGCGGCGGGACGGCCGCGCCCTCCGGCTCGGCGGCCGGGGCCACGGGCTCCGGTGCGGTTGCCGTCTCGGTGGCCGCCTCGGCGAGACCGGCGCCACCTGCCGCGGCGGCCGCGGCGGCCGCGGCGTCGCGGTCGCGACGCCGGCGACGGCTCCTCTTCGTCGGCTCGACCTCCTCGAGCGGACGTGCCGCGGCCTCCTGGTACCACGCGGGGGCCTCCGTGTCCGGGCCGGTTCCGACGGCGCCCCCCGGAGGCGGCGGTGGCGGAGGCGGTGGTGGTGGAGGGGGCGGTGCCGGCGAGATCGTCGCGTCGGGGGGCGGTGGCGCCGCCCCCGTCGCGTCGGGGGGCGGTGCCGGCGAGATCGTCGCGTCGGGGGGAGGTGGCGGCAGTGACGCCTCGAGGCGGACCGGATGCGCGGGCGGCTCGACGGGCGGAGCGGGCAGCTCCTCGCCGATCGTGGTCGGCTCCTCCGGCTGGCGGTGCTTCCGCCAACCCTTCGTCCGGCGGGGCGGCACGATGTCCGGGGCCTGCACCTGTCCGAGCGGCGGTTCGTCCCAGGAGGTCGCCTTCGGCATCGGATCGGTCGAGAACGCCCACCCCTCGCCGTCCTGCGACCCGGACGCGACTGCGGGGGCGGGAGGCGGCACGAAGCCGCTGCTCCGGGGGATCCCGCCAGCGGCCTCGGGCGCCGACGGCGAGGACGGTGCCGGCGGAGCTGCCGCGGTCGGCGGCGTCGCTGCAGCGGTCGGCGGTGCGGACTCGGCGGCAGGTGCGGGCTCGGCGGCAGTTGCGTGCGGTGCGGGGCCCGACTCCTGCGCGCCAGCGCTGCTGCCGTTGCCGTTGCCGTTGGGCGACGCGGCGCCCTGCTCGGCGGCAGCGGGAGCCGCCATCGCGACTGCCGCGGTCGCCGGTGGGCGTGCCATCGGGGGGAGGCCACCGACCGGGGCGTCCTCCGTCGGTGGCGCCGCGTCGGGGCGGCCTGCCGCGGCATGGCGCTGGTCCACGGCGAGATCTGCGCCCTCGACCGCGGCGGCCGCGGTGGCCGCCGGACCGACCGCGCCGCGGTAGCGGGCGAGCCACGCCGGCAGCGCCTGGTCGAGGTAGGCGGCCTGGCCCGGCGAGACCGTCTCGGTCGGGAGGAGGAAGCGGATCGACTGGCCACCGGACGTGAGCTCCATCACCGCCGCACTGCGCCCGTCCTGCAGGTCGATCTTCTCGCGGCAGGACGCCGAGTCCAGTCCCGACCAGACGAGCAGGCGCTCGATCTGCGGCTGCGGGCCCTGCACCGTGATGCCCGCCGTGGTGAAGAGCAGGCTCAGCCCTTCGGTCGTCTTGGTCCCCCGTTCGGCGTCCCCCGCCAGTGCGACGCCGCCGAGTTGCATGCCCTCGGGAGGCAGTTCCGTGATTCCGACGGTCATAGTCGTCTCCTCCGTGGCCGGGGGCATCCCCCGGCGCGCTGCAAGGGTTTCGGCCATCCTCCCGCCACGTGCGCCGCTCGGGCAAGGACCGCGGTGTCCCAGGTGGCCGTCGTCGAGGGCGAGCGCACGGCGTCCAGTCTTGCCCACGCGCACCCCGATCGGTCGGACCGTCGCGGCCGGCGCTGCGTGGGCGGTGGCGCAACCGCCGTGGCGCCTTGTCCGCACCGCCCCGGTGGCGAACCGCGCCTCAGACCGTCACGCCGCGACCGCCGCCTGCCACCCGCAGTTCGAACGTTGACAGCGACGATGACACGATCCCGGGCGCAAGGTGGCCGCCGATGGCGCACGCCTGGTACTGCGCCACGATGCGGTCGGTCCCGAGCACGACGGTCTCGACCTCGACGGGGATCGAGCCCGTGCCGTCCGAGACGGTGAAGTCCACCAGCTGGCCGAGCGTCTGCACCGCGCCGGCGGACGGGAGTGCGAGAGCCGTGGCGGTCGCGGGACCGGGGTGGAACCGCCCGCCGCTCGCGTCGTCGACCCCGAGCTGGAGCTCCGCTGCGATGGCGGCTGCGCTGCACCGCGGGAACCCGGGGAGCGCGAAGCCCGCGAAGTCGGAGCGCTCGTCCTGCTGGGTCCGGACCACGGCCGCGGACGTGACGAGCTCCACCGAGGTTCCGGAGTCCGCGGCGACCGGGCCCACGAAGGTCGGCGAGGACGACTCCGCGGTCTGGTCCGTGCCGTTGCCGAGGAGGAGCTGCAGGGCCTGCTGCACGCTCACCCCGAGGCATCGCGCGAACTCGGTGACGATGCCCGACTGGGCGGCGTGATCGCGCGCCGGAACGGCTGTGTTGCTCGAGACCGTCCACCCGCTCGGCAGGTCCGCACGCGTGAGCTGCACGGAATCGGCGACCTGCTGGTCCGGGGACGAGACCGTCACGTGAGGCGCAGACGGTGGCGTCGAGACGGTCGATGTTCCCGAGGAGCTCGACGTGCCGGCGCCCGAGAGTCCTGCGGCGAGCCCTGCGGCGGCGGCGATCAGCACCACGCCTGCCACGAGCAGGGTGGGGGCCCGCCGTCGTTGCCGGACCGGGCCGTAGCCGTCGTCCGTGCTCACCGACGGTCGGCCGGCGGGTTCGCGTTCCCCCGTCACGCCACCACGTCAGCGGGACAGCGCGTCGGCGATCGCTTCCGACGCGACGTCGAGGGTCCGGTCGAGCTCGCGCTCGCCGTGCGCCATCGACGGGAACGCGACCTCGTACGCACCGGGCGCCGAGCGCGACGCCGCGCTCGAGCATCGCATGGAAGAGGCGCGCGTACACCCCGGTCTCCGCCGAGGCCACGGCGCCGTCGTAGGCGCGCACGGACCCGTTCCCCCGGGGGAGGAAGAAGAGGCCGAAGAGCGGGCCGGCGACGGGGACCCGCGCCGCGAGCTGCCGACCCGTGCGGTCGATCGTCCCCGCCTCGTCGAGGGCGTCCGAGAGGATCTTCTCGAGCGCCGCCGCAAAGAGTGCCACCCGCGCCTCGAGCGCCGCATAGGACGCGGGTTCGAGCTGCTCGAGCACGGCTCGTCCGGCGGCCGTGGCGAGCGGATTCCCCGACAGCGTTCCGGCCTGGTAGACGGGCCCGGCCGGTGCGAGCACCGAGAGCACGTCCGCGCGACCGCCGAACGCCCCGACCGGCAGGCCGCCGCCGATCACCTTGCCGAAGCACCAGAGGTCGGGGCGCACCCCGGACCAGGAGGACGCGCCGCCCTCGCCGAGCCGGAAGCCGGTGATCACCTCGTCGAAGACGAGCAGCGCGCCCGCCGCGTCGCAGGCCGCCCGCAGCCCGTCGAGGAAGGCGTCCGCTGGCGGCACGAGGCCCATGTTCGCCGCGACCGGCTCGACGATCACGCAGGCGACCCGCTCGTCGAGCTCGGGGACCTCGTTGTAGGGCACGACCACCGTGTCTGCGACCGCCCCCTCGGGCACGCCGGCGGAGTCGGGCAGGCCGAGGGTGGCGACCCCGCTGCCCCCGCCGGCCAGCAGCGCGTCGGAGTGACCGTGGTAGCAGCCGGCGAACTTCACGATGCGCGACCGCCCGGTGTAGCCGCACGCCACGCGCAGCGCGCTCATGGCCGCCTCGGTCCCGGACGAGACGAGGCGGACCTGCTCACACCCGGGGACCCGCGCGCAGATCGCCTCGGCGAGGAGGACCTCGCCCTCGGTCGGTGCGCCGAAGGAGGTGCCGGATGCCGCGGCGGCGGCGACGGCTCCGGCGACGGCGGGGTGCGCGTGACCGAGGATCGACGCGCCGTACGACTGTACGTAGTCGAGGAGCTGGTTGCCGTCGGCGTCCCAGACGTACGCGCCCTCGCCGCGCGCCACGAAGTACGGATGGCCGCCGACCGAGCGGAACGAGCGCACCGGTGAGTTGACGCCACCGGGGATGACCCGGCACGCCCGGTCGAACAGCGCGTCCGACCGCGGCCGCTCAGCCACCCAGGGCCTCCGCCACCTCGCCGGCGAAGTAGGTGAGGACGAAGTCGGCGCCGGCGCGCCGCACCGCAGTCAGCTGCTCGAGCGCGACCGCCGGCCCGTCGAGCCAGCCGTTGGCCGCCGCGGCCTTGACCATCGCGTACTCGCCGCTCACGTGGTACGCCCCGACCGGCACCTGCACCGCTGCGCGCACGTCGGCGATCACGTCGAGGGATGTCGTCGCCGGCTTCACCATCACCATGTCGGCGCCTTCGGCGAGGTCGAGGAGGACCTCGCTCAGTCCCTCGCGGCGATTCCGCGGATCCTGCTGGTAGGCCCTCCGGTCGCCCCCGTCCGCGATGGTCACCCCGGCCGCATCACGGAACGGCCCGTAGAGGGCGGACGCGTACTTCGCCGAGTACGCGAGGATCGCGGTCTCCTCGTGCCCGAGCGCGTCGAGCGCGGACCGGACGGCCGCGACCTGTCCGTCCATCATGCCGCTCGGGGCGACGACGTCGGCGCCCGCTTCGGCCTGCGCCACGGCCAGCGCGGCGTACCGCTCGAGGGTCGGGTCGTTGGCCACCGCTCCGGTCCGCGGGTCGAGCACGCCGCAGTGGCCGTGGTCGGTGAACTCGTCGAGGCAGCAGTCGGCCATCACGACCATCCGGTCGCCGACCGTGTCGCGGACCGCGGCGAGGGCGCGGCGGGTGATGCCGCCGGGTGCGTCGGCGTGCGAGCCGGTGGCGTCCTTGTCCTCGGTCCTCGGCAGGGCGAAGAGGATGAGCGCGGGGATCCCGAGCTCCGAGAGTCGCTTCGCCTCGATGGCGAGCGAGTCGACCGAGTGCTGGACCACGCCGGGGAGCGACGGCACCGGGCGGGGCTCGGCGATCCCGTCCGCGACGAACAGCGGCGCGACCAGGTCGTCCACGTGGAGGGTCGTCTCGGCGACGAGGCGGCGCATGGCCGGGGTCCGCCGGAGGCGGCGCAGGCGACGCGCGGGGAACGAGGACCCGTCGGAGATCCGGCCGGCATCGGTGTGCTCGTCGCGCGCCACGGCATCCCAGCCTACGGCAGCCCCGGCGTGACCGACCCCGGAGGCGACCGCGCCGACACTCCCCGGGATCAGGCCCGCGGGCGGGCGGAGCCGTCGGTGCGGGCGAAGGCGTCGACGACGGCCGCAGCGAGCCCGTCGACCGTGTGGTCGCGCGCTTCGACGGCGACCGTGAGGCCCGCCGCACGCGCGGTCGCCGAGGTGACCGGACCGATGGAGACGACCGTCGGCGGGACCCCGTCGCGCCCCAGCAGCTCGACCGTGCGCTCGACGGTCGACGACGAGGTGAAGGCGACCGCGTCCACGCGGTGGGCGGTCGCGACGGCGTCGGGTTCCGGGCTGCCGGCGACGGTCCGGTAGGCGACGACCTCGTCGACCTCCCACCCCTTCGCCCGCAGGCCCTCGGCCAGCGCGCCCCGGACGCGCTCGGCCCTCGGGAAGAGGACCGTGCGAGACGGCCCACTCCCGTCGGGGGGCGCGCCGAAGGCCTCCACGAGCGCGTCGGAGACCGCTTCGGGCGGCACGACGGCGGGCTCGATGCCGGCCTCGCGCAGCGCGCCTGCGGTCGCACTCCCGACCGCGGCGAAGCGGACCGAGTGCGGCACCGGTCGGTCGCCGAGCGCGGCCAGCGCGTCGACGAGCCGCTGCACCGCGTTCTGGGAGGTGACGGCGACCCAGCCGTACCGGCCGTGCACGAGATCGGCGGCCGCGGCCACGAGCGCGGCGCCACCGTCGGCCGCGTCGACGATCTCGATGGCGTGGAGCTCGACGACGGTCGCACCCGATGCCGCGAGAGCGGCGGACAGGCGTGGCGTCTGGTCGCGGCTGCGCGTGACCACGACAGTGCGTCCCGCGAGGGGCGCGTCGCTCACGGAACCGGCGGATCCGGGGAGGGCGGGGGCAGGACGTCGTGCGCGGCGACCGCGCCGATCACGATGACCGCGGGCGAGGGGAGGTCGACGTCCGCGAGGTGCTCGAGTGTCGAGCGCGCGACCTGCTGGTCGCGGGTGGTCCCCCAGGCGACGACGGCGACCGGCGTGTCGGGCGCGAGCCCGGCGGCGCCGAGCCGCTCGGCGATCCCGCGTCGCGCACCCATCCCCATGAGGACGACGAGGGTGCCGCCGGCGCGCGCGCACGCCTCCCAATCGACGCCGCCCGATCCTCCCCCGTCGTCGAGGTGGCCGGTCACGACGGTGACCGTGCTCGACGCGGCCCGGTGGGTGACCGGGATGCCCGCCGCCGCCGGCACGCCGAACGCCGCCGAGACACCGGGGACGACCTCGAAGGGCACCCCGGCCTCGAGCAGCGCCTCGGCCTCCTCGCCGCCCCGGCCGAAGACGAACGGGTCGCCGCCCTTGAGGCGCACCACGCGTCGTCCGGCCCTGCCGTGCCGGACGAGGAGGGCGTTGATCCCGGCCTGGCGGTCGGGGTCCCCCGGACGCTTGCCCACGTCGATGAGCTCGGCGCCGGGCGGTGCGAGCGCGAGGACCTCCTTGGTGACCAGCCGGTCGTGCACCACGACCTCCGCCTCCGCCAGCAGGGCCGCGCCGCGCCGCGTGAGGAGGCCGGGATCGCCGGGGCCGGCGCCCACCAGGGCGACGCTCACCGCGTCCCCGCCCGAGGCGCGTCCGCGTGCCGGTGGTCCGGTGTCGACCACGGGCCGAGCTGCCGCCCGCCTGCCCCGTCGAGGAGTGCACGGGCCACCGCACGCCCGAGCGGTCCGGGGTCCCGGCCGACCTCGGCGTGGCGAAGGACCACCCGGCCGTCGGCCGAGGCGACGACCCCGGTGAGCTCGATCCCGTCGGGACCCCCGTCCGTGGGCGCGGGGCCCGGTCCGATCGGCCGCGCCGCCGACGTGCCGGCCCAGGTGGCGAGCGCGCCCACCGGCACGTCGCAGCCGCCCCCGAGCTCGGCGAGGAACGCTCGCTCCGCGTCGACGAGCGGGCGCGCGACGGCGTCCTCGACGGCTCCGAGCGCTTCGCGCGTCCCGAGGTCGTCCTCCCGGCACTCGACCGCGAGCGCGCCCTGCCCGACCTGCGGGACCATCACGTGCGGCTCCAGCACCTCGGTCTCGACGCCCTCGGGCGCGGTCCATCCGAGGCGGTCGAGCGCGGCGCGGGCGACGACCACGGCGTGGATCCCGCGGGTCCCCACGGCGGCGAGGCGGGTCGCGAGGTTGCCGCGCAGGTCGGCGAAGGTCAGGTCGGGGCGGAGGTTGGCGAGCTGCGAACGCCGCCGCGGCGAACCGGTGGCCACCATGGCGCCGGACGGCAGCGAGGCGAGCGTCGCGCCCACGAGCACGTCCCGGGGATCGGCCCGCTCGGGCACCGACGCGAGGAGCAGCCCCGTCGCCCCGGTCGGTTCGGAGGCGGGGAGGTCCTTCGCCGAGTGCACTGCAGCATCCGCCTCGCCGCGCACCACCGCCGCCTGGACCTCCTTCACGAAGACGCCCTGGCCGCCGATCCGGTCGAGCGACACGTCGGTCCGCCGGTCCCCCTCGGTCTCGACGGGGACCAGGGCGGTCGGCACGCCGCGAGCCTCGAGGAGTCCGGCGACCCGTTCCGCCTGCCAACGGGCGAGGGGCGATCCGCGAGTCGCGAGGCGGAGCACGGCGGGACCTGTCATCGGTGGGGCCCGGTGACGGGGACGGCGGTCGCGGATCGGGCGCGCACGGCCCCCGGCTCAGAGATCGAACAGGCTGCGGAGCGCTTCGGTCAGGCGCTCGGCCCGTGGCGTGCCGGCCGCAGACTTGAGGGCCACGGTCGGCTGATGGAGGAGCTTCGCGACGACCGCCCGTGTCGCGACATCCACCTCGTCCCACTGCTCGTCGGTGAACGAGGACCGCTTGGACCGCTGCCGCTCGAGCTCGCCGGTGCGCACCTCCTCGGCCCGCGCCCGCAGCGCGGAGACGATCGGCGCCGCGTCGCGCGCCACGCGGCGACCCGGAAGCGCTCGACCTCCTCGGTGACGATGCCGGTTGCCTCGGCGACCTCCTCCTGTCGACCGGTGAGCGCTTCCGCGACGGCAGCACGGAGGACGTCCATGTCGAGCAGGGTCACCCCGGCGAGGTCGGCTGCCGACGGCTCCACGTTGCGGGGCACGCCGAGATCGACCACGACGAGCGGCGCTCCGTCCCGTCCGGCCGTCGCCTCGGCGAGCGCGCCACGCTCGATGATCGGGTGGGCGGTGTCGACGGTCGTGAAGAGCACGTCCGCCGTGGCCACCGCCGGTCCGATGCCCTCGAGGGGCAGCGTCCGGACGTCGCCGACCAGCTCGGCCACACCGGCGGCCACCGCGTCGCTGCGATCCGCGCTCCGGTTGGCGATGGTGAGTCCCGCGATGCCGTGGCGGCCGAGTGCCCGAGCGACGCCCTCTCCCATCTCGCCCGCGCCGACGACGACCACCCGCGCGCCGGCGAGCCCGCCGTCGCGTCGTGACGCGCCGAGCTCGACTGCGGCGTGCGAGAGCGAGGTCGTCCCGCGCGCGATGGCCGTCTCCGACCGCACCCGCTTGCCGGCCTCGACTGCGTGGCGGAAGAGCGTCGCGAGCACCGGTCCGGAAACCCGCTCGCTCTGGGCGTGCTCCCAAGCTCGCCGGACCTGGCCGAGCACCTCCGACTCCCCGAGCACCGCAGAGTCGAGACCGGCGGCGACGGTGAACAGGTGGCCGGCGACGTCGTCGTCGAACCGGATGGTCAGGTGCTCGGTGAGGGAGTCGGCGGGGCTCGCACTGATGGCGGCCAGGAACTCGGAGAGCTCGGCGACGCCGTCGTGGAAGCGGTCGACGACCGCGTAGACCTCGGTCCGCAGGCACGTCGAGAGGAGAACCGCCTCCGAGAGGTTGGAGCGGTCGCGCAGCCGGCCGAGGGCCTTGGGCAGGTCGGTCTCGGTCACCGCGACACGTTCGAGCAGGTCGAGGGGCGCCTGGCGCTGCTCGAGGCCGACCACGATCACCGACATGCGCTAACCACCTCGTCTGTCCGGTGCCTCACTCGTCGTCTCACTGGCTCTCGGCCTCGGCTCGTCGTGGCGAACGGACGGACCCGTCCGGCGTCCCCGTCAAGCGTAGAGCGGCGACGGCACGGGGCCGACCGCGCCGGGCCGGACGTCGAGCTTCGCGGCCTCCGCCGCGTGCCGCCAGTCGCGCACCGGGCGCCGCAGGGTCCCGACGGGTGTCGGCGCAGGTCAACGCCGGATCGGTGCTCGCCGGCGGCTGCCGCCCGACCGATCCGGTCAGTCGGTGGAGGACGATGAGAGCCCGATCGAGCGGATGACCGGCATGCGGTCCTCGGAGCCGTCCCCGGGGATCCTCGACTGGTAGAAGCTCATCACCTGGAGCTCGATGCTGAGGTCGACGTAGCGCAGGAGCACTGGAGGCGGGACCTCGAGCACCGCGGGCGCGAAGTTGAGGATCGAGCGGACTCCGGCTTCGACCATCTGGTCGGCGACCCGCTGCGCTCCCGACGCCGGGGTCGCGATCACACCGATGGCGAGGGGAACCTCCTCGGCCAGGCTCGGGAGGTCGTCGGGGTGGTGCACGACGACCCCGTCCACCCGCTCGCCGATGATCGCGGGATCGGTGTCGAGCAGCGCCGCGACCTTGAAGTTCCGTGCAGCGAAGCCCTGGGAGCGTGCGAGCGCCCGCCCGAGGTTCCCGATCCCCGCGATCACGACCGGCCAGACCCGGTCGAGGCCGAGCTGGCGGTCGATCTGCTCGATGAGGAACGCGGCGTCGTACCCGGCGCCCCTCGTCCCGAACGAGCCGAGCAACGAGAGGTCCTTGCGGACCTTCGCCGCGTTGACCCGCGCGGCCGATGCGAGCTGCTCGGAGGAGACGGTGGTCGCGCCCGAGCGCAGCAGCTCCTCGAGGATCCGCTGGTAGACGGGCAGCCGGGTCACCGTGGCCTCGGGGATCCGTCGGCCGACGGTGGCCGACGACGGGGCACGGTGGCCGGCAGGCGGGGTGGGTGCCTCCGAGCTCACCGGAAGCATCGTAGTGAGGGCGCTTCCCCGTACGCCTCCCGGCACCGACGGTGCAGCTCGGAGGTGTGCGCGGTGCGACGGCCGGACCGGCCGCTCAGCCGGGAGCCGAACGGGACGACGGCGCCAGCCGCACCGATGCGCCGCGCCGCGTGAGACCGAGGCGATCGGCCGCCGAGTCGCGGTCGACCACGAGCGAGACCCGCCCGTTGGCGTCGATGAGCAGTCCGAGCTCGGCCGGTCCGAGCTCGGCGAACGCGGTGACCCACCTGGCGACCGCGGTCGTCCCGCCTCCGAGGTCGACGGAGGCAGCACCGCCCGGCACGAGCCCGGTCGCCGCGAGGTCGTCCTGCCCGATTCCGAGCTGCACGTTGCCGAACCGGTCGATCCAGGTGACCGTCGTGTCGAGTGCGCCGGCGACGCCACTCGCGGATCGGGCCGGATCGGGCGAACCCGACCCGGCGGACGGCTCGGCCGGGAGGGTGACAAGGGAGCCGGGATCGACCGGCTCCCCCAGGTCCCGCACGTCGCGCCCCTCGACGAGGTGCGCGACCGCCGGCGCGAAGAGGTCGCGACCGTCGAACGTGCCGCCAGCGGCCGCGACCACCCCGCTCGCGGGACGCGCGGCCGGCGCGATCGCCGGGGAAGCGCCCGCCGCGAGCGCGACGACCTCCCGAACGCCGCCCAGCGCGCGTGCGAGCGGGACGAGCAGCCCGTTGTCGGGTCCGACCAGCCACGAGGGACCGCCGGCTCCCCGCGTCCCCTCGCCGACGTCATCGGATCCGCGATCGCTCCCGACCCTTACCGCGACGGCGCGCCGCGCACTGCCGACGCCCGGGTCCACGACCGCGAGCACGACCCCGTCACCGAGGTACGGCGCGCAACGCTCGAGCATCGCCGCCCCCGCGGCGACGTCGAACGCAGGCACGTCGTGGCCGAGATCGACGACCGACGTCGCCGGGGCGAGCCGGTGCAGGACCGCCCGCACGACGCCGGCGAACTCGTCGGCGGTGCCGTAGTCGGAGAGGAAGTAGACCGCGGGCACCGTCACGGTGAGCTCCCGGCGCGGCCGATCAGAGCTTGGCCAGGGCCTTGGCCGCGACCTGCTCGAACGACGCGGTCGACGAGCTCGTCGAGTACCAGCCGACGAAGGTGGCGAACCCGCCGCTGGTCGCGTAGTACGCGTCGAAGTAGAGGGTCGACGCGCCGCTCGAGAGCGTGAGCTGCGACACGAACCCTCCGTCGCCGGTGGACAGGCCGGTGATCGGGGTGACCGTGATCGAGCCCGAGGCGCCGCTCGTCGCGCTGGCCGTGCACGAATCGAAGTCGGACCGGAAGGTCGAGGCGGTCCCGCGGAGGGCACTCCGGGGGAAGACCGCAACGGTCTGGATCGCCGCCGTCGAGGACGAGCCCGGTCCGAGGAAGATCGCGATCGACCGGCTCGTCGACCCGTCTGCGCGCACCAGGCTCGCGACGCACGCCGGTGCGTTCTTGGTCGGCGACGCGTTCGGGGACGCGCTGAGGGTCCAGCCGGGCGGGAAGTCGCCCACCGTGAGCAGCTTCGGGAGGAGCACGGCGATCTGCGCCCTGGAGAGTGTCGTCGGGGTCGTCGCGGGCGCGGACGATGACGAGCCCGAGCACGCTGCGGCGAGCGCGCCCACCAGCGTCAGCGCGACGAGCGCGACCGCGGCCCGTCGCAGACGCGGCTGGCCCACGCCGGTCCTCATCGGCCGAGCTGTCGCGAGCGCTCGGCCGCGGCCGCGATCGCCTCGATGAACGTGGAGCGCACCGCCTTGCGCTCGAGCACGCGGATCGCCGCTGCCGTCGTGCCGCCCGGCGAGGTCACTGCCGCACGGAGCGCGGCGGGGTCCTCGCCCGTCTCGGTCATCATCCGTGCGGCGCCGAGGACGGTCCCGAGCACCAGCGCCCGGCTCACGTCGCGGGTGAGCCCGGCTGCGACCCCGCCGTCGATCATGGCTTCGGCCAGCAAGAAGACGTACGCGGGCCCCGAACCCGAGAGCGCGGTGACGGCGTCGAGGTGGCGCTCGGGGAGGCGGACGACACTGCCGACCGCGTCGAGGATCCCTTCGGCCCAGTCGAGGTCGGCCGCGGTCGCCGCAGAGCCCCCCGCCATCGCGGCGACGCCGGCACCGACCAGGGCGGGGGTGTTGGGCATCGCCCGCACCACCACGGTGCCCGGACCGAGCGCCGCCTCGAGTCGGTCGGTCGAGAGACCGGCGACGATCGAGAGCACACGCCGAACGCCGACCGCGTCGAGCGTGCGCAGCACGGCTTCGGCGACGTCGGGCTTGACCGCGAGCACCGCGTCGTCCGCCGCGACGGGGAGCTCCGCGACCGCGAGCCCCTCGTGCGCGCCGGCGAGCGCTGCCCGCCGCGCGGCGTCGGGCTCGCTGACCGCGAGCTCGGACGCGCTCGCCCATCCGGACGCGAGGAGGCCCGACACGAGCGTGGACCCCATCTGCCCGCCACCGACGATCACGAGCTTCGGTGCCATGCCGGCACGCTACCAGCGGGGTCGCGCGCCCCCCGGAGCGGGCGTCCCGCCGGTCGCGACGGCCCGCTGTGACGCGCCCCGTTCACACCGTGACGTCCGCGCGTTCACACGGTGACGTTCGCGCGACCGCACGCGGCCACGTTCGCGCTGCCGCACGCGGCGTGCGACGCGCAGCGCGCCATCTGTCGGTGACGATCCGGTCGGCGCAGGAACGCGGTCTCTGCCGACTCAGGCGCGGACGGCGCGGTCGGACGGCGGACGCCGGCGGTACCGGCCCTCGTAGCCGAGCGTCATGGCCGTCGGGAAGCACTCGTCGGTGTACGCGAGCGACGCGCCGACGATGCGGTCGAGCTCGGTGTCGTCGACCTGCTGGACCGGGACGCGCCCGACGAGGTAGATCGCGTCCTCGGGACCCAGCGCGAACCAGATGCCCGCGAAGTCGGCGTGCTTGCGCAGCAGGTACTCCCAGGTCGCCTCGACGTTCGTCTCGGGGGCGGGCATGAACTGCGTCTCGTGGTGGAGCGTCCGCTGGCCGAGCGTGAGCCAGACCGTCACGTACTCCTTCTCGTCGCCGCGCAGTCGCAGGTACCACCGCGGCGCACCGGTCACCGGGTCGCCTCCCGGCTGCCGGTCCACTGCGACGAGCGCCCCACCGGATGCGAGCTCCCGCGCCGTCCACGCGTCGATGCGCGTGCAGACCGCCGCACGTTCCTCTTCGTCGACGAGCTCGACGCGGTGATCGTCGCGGGCGTCGGTCACGAGCACTCGACCAGGCGGCCGAGCGTCAGGTCCGCGTAGATCTCGCGCAGCAGGTGCGCGGCCCTCGCCCACGTGTACCGGCGGGCGCGCAGTACCGCACCGGTCGCGAGGCGTTCCGCGAGGAGCGGTTCAGCGAGGATCTGCCGCACCCAGGCGGCGAACGCGTCCGGTGTCGGGTCCTCCACGAGGAACCCTGTCCGTCCGTGGTCGATGAGGCTGCGGAGACCGCCCACGTCGGAGGCGACCACCGGCGCGCCGCACGCCGCGGCCTCGAGCGCCACCAGCCCGAACGACTCCGACCGGCTCGGCACGAGGCAGACGTCGGCCGCGCGGTAGTAGGTGGAGAGCAGCTCGTGGGGACGGGGTGGCACGAAGACGACCCGGTCGCCGAGACCGAGCGCGGCGACCATCGAGTGGATCCGGACCAGCTCCTCCTCGCCCTGCGGACCGCTCGGCCCGCCGACGACGACGAGGTGGGCGTCAGGGTGGTCGGGCAGCAGCGACGCGAGGGTCTCGACCGCCGCGCCGAGGCCCTTCAGGGGCTGGATGCGGCCGACGAAGAGGAGGAGCGGTCCACCGGGCGGCATCCCGAGCGCGCGGCGCGCCTGCCGCCGGTCGCCGGGACCGAAGAACGTGTGGTCGACGCCGGGCGCCACGATGCGGATGCGCGCGGGGTCGGCCGCATAGAGATCGGAGATCTGGGCGGCCTCGACCGAGCACGAGGCGAGGATCGTGTCGGAGCAGCGGATGACCGCCGCCTCCGCCTCGGCGCGCCGGTGCGGGGAGTCCGCCCGGACCTCCTCGGGACTCGCCTCGGCCTTCACCCGGTCGAGCGTGTGGAAGGTCGACACGAGCGGGAGGTTGAGCTGGTGCTTGATGAGATGGCCGGCGACGCCGCTCAGCCAGTAGTTGGCGTGGACCGCGTCGAAGGGGAGGTCCTCCTCGCCCCCGAACGTTCCCGCCGTGCCCATCGACTTGAGGACGCCGTCCGCGAACTCCTCGAGGACGTCGGGGAGGGCCTCCTTGGCCATCGGCGTGGGCGGTCCCGCGGAGATGTGGTGCACGCGGAAGCCGGGCTCGATGCGCACCGACGTCGGCAGGTCGGCCGACCAGGCCCGCGTGTACACGTCGCAGATCACCCCGGCGTGTGCGAGCGCGGCCGAGAGCTCGCGGACGTAGACGTTCATCCCCCCTCCGTCCCCCGTGCCGGGCTGGGCGAGCGGCGAGGTGTGCAGTGAAAGGACGGCCAGGCGCCTCATGCCGCGAGCGATCCTACCGGGAGGCGGTCCTCAGCCAGCAGCGGAGACCGAGGCACCTCCGACGTGGGGATTCCCCCCTGCCGCCTGGGCGGACGCGTCGCTCGAGCGGTCGGAAACCGCACGCTGCGACGGTGACCCGGCTCGCCGGTTCGCCTCGGACGGCGACGCGGTGTGCCTCTGCGTTTCGGACGACGTCGCGGCATGGTTGCGTGCGTGTCCCGGGACCGCGCCTTCGACGCCCGCGGTGTCCGGGTCGTCCTGCGCTTCGAGGTCCTCGTTCTCGTGACGGAAGGAGAGGTAGATCCGCAGGAGCGCCTGGCGCTGCTCCTCGGTCAAGTGGTGGTCGGCGAAGATGTGGCGCGAGAGGTCGGTGTCGCCGGTCGGCTTCTCGAGGATGCCGGCCTGCACGTAGAGCGTCTCGGCGGAGATGCGCAGCGCCTTCGCGATCTGCTGGAGGATCTCGGCGGAGGGGCGTCGAAGCCCGCGCTCGATCTGGCTCAGGTACGGGTTGGAGATGCCGGCGAGCTCCGAGAGCCGCCGCAGCGAGAGCCTGGCCGAGCTCCGCTGCTCGCGGATGAACGAGCCGAGCTCGTTGAACCGGTCCGGCAGCTCCTTCATGATCAGGCTGCCTTCGGACCGGAAGCCCGGCTCACCCGATGAGTCCGTCGACGGAGGCACGGCCCGTCTTGTGGCGCTCGACGAGCTCCGCCTGGAGCCGGTCGATGCGCTCGTGGAGCGCACGCCGGTCGTGGGAGACCCGCGTCTCGAGCGCTTCCAGCCGCGATGCCACGTCGCGGAGTGCGTCCTCGTCGAGGTCGGCGAGGGAGGCGATCTCGTCCGCGTCGAGGATCGCGTCGAGCTCGGCCGTGAGCTCCGTCTCGTCGGTGTCCGGAGTCAGCAGCATCGGGAGGTGACCGGGGCCGGCCGGTCGGGAGGGCCCGGCCAGGATCACGGCAAGGTTGTCGACCAGGGCAGAGAGATCGGGGGCCGAGCCCCCTTCCGGCGCGAGAAAGGCGAGCACGATGTCGAGGCGCCCCTGGACGAGGCGGCGCAAGTACGAGAGCTCGACCTCGGCCTGCTGGCACTCGGACCGCATCACGCGGATCTCCTCGAGCGGTCGCTGGTCGACGCCGTCGAGGTAGCTGCTCGTCAGCAGGCGGCCGAGGACGTCGGGATCCGTGCTCATCGCGATCGATCGTACCCCGTGGGCCATGGCCCCCGGCTGCTGCGCCCGGGCGGCGCATACCGGTAGACGGCACGACCCACCAGGGACGAGAGGGGGACGGGCCCGAACGCGCGGCTGTCGGTGCTCGCCGGACCGTCGCCCACGACCTCCAGGGTGCGGTCGGCCGGGTGCAGGACGGTCACGCGCTTGAGCAGCAGGCGCACGGGATCCCGCGGATCCCGGACGGCGACGACCGTTCCGGGCCGGGGCCAGGGCTGGCGCGGGAGCGGGAGCGGGAGCGGGAGCGGGTATGAGAGCACGAGGAGCCGGTCGCCGGGGAGGAAGGTCGGCGCCATCGAGGTGCCGACGACCTCCACCCGGTGCAGGAGGCGCCGTGCCACCGCAGCGAGCAGGACGGCGCCGACCGCGGTCAGGAGCGCGGTCACGAGTGCGCCGGGCACACCGGTCGGCCCACCCCGCGCCCTGCGGCGACCCGCACCCGACGAGCTGGACCGGCAGGTCACCGGGGTGGATAAGGTGACCGGAGACGGCACCACGTCCCAGTCTGTCCCATTCGCAGGCCGCACCACGTGTCCGGGCAGACGGACCGAGTCCACGAGACCCCAAGAAGGAGCACCGCCATGCGCATCGCAGACCACCTGCTCGCCCTCGTCGACCGCCTCGACCCGCCGCGGACGGTCCACGCGCACTGCGACCTTCCCTGCGGTGTGTACGACCCGGCGCAGGCCCGCATCGAGGCCGAGTCGGTCAAGGCCACGATGGAGAAGGCCAACGCCTCGAACGACGACACCTTCAAGGTCCGGGCCACGATCATCAAGGAGGAGCGCGGCGGAGCTGGTCAAGCACCACCTCTGGGTGCTGTGGACCGACTACTTCAAGCCGGAGCACGTCGAGAAGCACCCCCAGCTCCACGAGCTCTTCTGGAAGGCCACCAAGACGGCCGGCGAGGCGAAGAAGACCAACGACGTCGCGGTGGGCGACCGCCTGCTCGCCGAGATCGCCGAGATCGACACGATCTTCTGGGAGACCAAGAAGTAGCCCCCGACCGGCGAGACGACCGCCTCCGACCGGGAGCGGGTCATGCCGTCCCAACGGCTCGTGCTCCGGGCATGATGGCCGGACACGTCGTGGTGACGGCGGGGAGCGACCCGGCCGGGCTGCAGGAGCATTCGCTGCGGCACGGGTGGTAGCGGAGGGGCTCAGGCTGGTGGACAGGGACTCGAACTCCCGTTTCCGATTCGTCTTCATGGTGGCGGTGGCGGTGGCGGCGATCGCGTTGATCTTGTTCAGCTGGCTGCGTCATTCCTCCCCGACGACGGCAGGCAGCACCGCAACGGTCGATCCGTACTCGATCACCTGCGCGTCGAAGGACCCGCTGACCTGTTACTACACGGGAACCAACCGGCCGGTGCACGGCGCGCAGGACGTCGCGTTCGGCGGCCAGACCGTGCCCGTCGTGGGCATCCTGCCTGCCGGGTGCTCGATCCTCGGCGCGTGCAAGCTCCTCGGACAGGTCGGGAACTATCAGGTCTGGAAGTACGGGCCGACCCGGATCGAGGCCACCTACCACCCGCCGGACCAGCCAGGCTCCGGTTAGCACGATGCCACGCGTCTCCGTGTCCACCGGCGGGCGCCCCGGCGTCGGCTCCGGATGCCTCGGCTCGGTGCTGCTCGTGGTCTTCGTGGTGCTGGCGGTGCTCGCCGTCGTGGCCGGCGCGGTCGTCCTCCTCGCGATCGCCGGCACGGCCCTGGTGCTCGGCCTGCTGGTGCTCGCCTACGACCGCATCGCGCTCGCGCTGAGCCCGAGGCGACGCGCCCGTCGCGAGGCGATGTGGCGGGGTGGCGTGATCGACGCTCCCGGTGGCGTGATCGACGCCGAGGCGACCGAGCTCCCGAGGGACGACCAGACGGGGTGAGCCGAGCACATGCGGACCGTCGTCAGCGTGTCGCCTGCCGGCGCGGTCCCATTTATTTGACTGAGTCTTACAACTAGTCTACGTTCGTCACGTGGGCCCTCTCCGACCCGGTGCCGCAGACGCCGACCTCGCCACGATCGAGCGGGCGCTCGGCCGCCTCCTCCGGCTCCACACGAGCCGCAAGGTGCACACCCGCCGTGCGACCGCCGCCGGGGTCGCGATCTCCCAGCCCGGGCTCCTGCTCCTCCGGCGCCTCGAGCAGACCGGTCCCCTCGCGACGGGCGAGCTCGCACGGCTGGCGCAGATGGATCCGGCCGCGGCCGGCAGGCAGGTCCGCCAGCTCGAGGACGAGGGGTTGGTGAACCGTGCGCGGGACCCCGAGGACGGGCGGGTGAGCGTCGTCTCGGCGACGGCGCGCGGCGTCGCGGTCAGCCGGCGCTTCGGCGATCTCGGCGACCGGCATCTCGCCGACGTCCTCGCCGGATGGTCGGACCAGGACCGGCGTCGGTTCGCGACCCTCCTCCCCCGTTTCGTGGACGGCCTCCGCGAGGTCCCGTTCCGCCGGGGCGACGAGGAGCTCGCCTCGTGAGGGCCGCTCCCCGCACAGCCCCCGTGCGCCTCGTGCGCCCTGCGAGCACGCGGTTCCCGTGAACGCGGAGGCGGACACCGGCGGAACGTCGACCGCCCGGCGCATCCCTTACGCCGGGAGCGTCCACGACGAGCGCGAGATCGAGGCGGTGACCGCGGTCCTGCGCGGCGGCCCACAGGCGCTGCGCATCGGGAGACACGTCCGCGCGTTCGAGGAGGGCGTCGCCGCGCTCTTCGGCAAGCGCCGCGGGGTCATGGTCAACTCCGGGTCCTCCGCCCTCGAGCTCGCGGTCGCGCTGCTCGGGCTGCAGCCGGGGGACGAGGTCGTGACCTCGTCGGTCACCTTCTCGACGGACATCGCACCGTTGATCCGGGCAGGGATCGTCCCCGCGCTCGTCGACGTCGAGCCCGACACGTACACCGTCGACGTCGCGGGCATCGAGGAGATGGTCACCCCGCGCACGAAGGCGCTCCTCGTGCCCAACCTCATCGGCAACGCGCCCGACTGGGACGCGATCCGCTCGATCGCCGACCGCCACGGGCTCCTGGTCGTCGAGGACTCGTGCGACGCGCTCGGCACGACACTGCGCGGCACGCCGACGGGCCTGCGCTCCGACCTCTCGGTCACCTCGTTCGCGCTCAGCCACATCATCACGGCGGCGGGCACCGGGGGCATGGTCCTCCTCGACGACGAGACGCTGGCCGACCGCTGCCTCCTGCTGCGACGGTGGGGGCGCCGGTCGGAGGTCCAGCTCTTCGGCTCCGCCCGCGGACGCGGCGATCGGTTCTTCTCGACGATCGACGGCGATCTCGAGTACGACAACCTCTTCGTCTTCGACGAGGTCGGGTGGAATTTCGAGCCCTCCGAGCTCTCGGCCGCGTTCGGCCTCGTCCAGCTTGCGAAGCTCCCGGACAACCTCGCCCGACGCAGACGGAACTTCGAACGGCTCTGCGCGCACTTCGGCTCGCGGCCGGACGTCTTCGTACTGCCGCGGACGACCGAGGGCGTGGAGACCGCGTGGCACATGTTCCCCGTGCTCCTCCGTCCCGAGTCCGGTGTCCGCCGTTCCGAGCTCCAGCAGCACCTCGAGTTGAACGGCGTCGACACCCGGATGGTCTGGACCGGCGACGTGACGCGCCAGCCGGCCTTCCACTCGGTTCCGTGGCACCTGCCGGCTGGCGGCCTGCCGAACGCGACGCGTGTGATGGAGCAGGGGCTGGTGCTCCCCTCGAACCACGGACTCGACGACTCGGACGTCGACTACGTCTGGTCGACGGTGGATGCATTCCTCCGGTGAGCCCTGCAACGGACGACCGGCACCTCGTCCTCGTCTCGGCCGACTGCCACGCAGGCGCCAACCACGAGCAGTACCGGTCGTACCTCGAGACGCGGTACCTCGAGGCGTTCGACGAGTGGCGCGCCGCGTACTCGAACCCGTTCAAGGACCTCACCGGCGGCACCCGGAACCGGAACTGGGACGACGACCGGCGCATTGCCGAGCTCGAGGACGACGGCGTCGTCGCCGAGGTGCTCTTCCCCAACACGATCCCCCCGTTCTTCCCGACCGGCGCCGTGATCGCGCGGCCTCCCGCGCCCGACGACTACGAGCTCCGCCTCGCCGGCATCCGCGCCCACAACCGGTGGCTGGCGAACTGGTGCGCCTCACTGCCCGACCGCCGGGCGGGGATCGGCCAGATCTTCCTCAACGACCTCGACGACGCGATCGCGGATGTGCGCTGGTGCCACGAGCACGGGCTGCGGGGCGGCGTCCTCGTCCAGCCGGTCCCCGACGACATGCCCCACCTCCGGCCCCTCTACGCACCCGAGTACGACCCGCTCTGGCGCGCCTGTGAGGAGCTCGGAGTCGTCGTCAACACACATTCGGGTGGTGCGGGGATGCCTGACTACGGGCCCTACCCGGCCGCCGGGTTGCTCTGGATCATGGAGACCACGTTCTTCTCCCGCCGTCCGCTCACCCAGCTCATCGTCGGCGGCGTCTTCGAGCGCTTCCCCGGTCTGCGCTTCGCGCTCACCGAGCAGGGCGCGTCGTGGATCGCACCCACGCTTGCCCAGCTCGACTCGTTCCACGGCCAGATGCGGCGCGTCGGACGAATCGGTGAGCTCACGTACGACGCCGAGGACCTCCTGCCGCTCAAGCCGAGCGAGTACTTCCGGCGCAACTGCTGGGTCGGCGTCAGCTTCCCGTCGCCGGTCGAGGCCGCGGCCCGCCACGACCTCGGCGTCGACCGGTTCATGTGGGGCAGCGACTACCCCCACGACGAGTCGACGTATCCGAACACGCGCGAGGGCCTCCGCCGCGCGTTCCACGGCGTGGACCACTCGGAACTTCGCAAGCTGGTCGGCGGGAACGCGGCCGCGCTCTACGGTTTCGATCTCGACCGCCTCCAGCCGATCGCCGACCGCGTCGGTCCGACCGTCGCCGAGCTCGCCGCTCCCTACGAAGGCGTGCCCGATGGCAACCGGTCGCCGGCGTTCACCCGACCGTGAGCGCGACGGGGCGCCGCTTCGCGGAGCGCCGGGCGGTCGTGACCGGGGCGAGCCGCGGGATCGGCGCGGCGATCGCCCACCGTCTCGCCGCCGAGGGGGCGGACGTCGCGATCACCGCGCGGACGCTCGACCGGCACGATCGGCTCGCCGGCTCGCTCGCCGAGACGGCACAACGCCTGGAACGGTTCGGCGGAAGGATTGCCGTCGTCGCGGCCGACCTCGCCGACGCGGACGGACGGGCCACCGTCATATCGCGCGCCGCCGACGAGCTCGGCGGTCCGATCGACATCCTGGTCAACAACGCGGCGGCCGCGGTCTATCAGCCGCTCGTCGACTTTCCCCTCCGGCGGCGCCGGCTCGTCTTCGAGGTGAACGTGCACGCGCCGCTGGACCTCGCCCAGGCCGCGCTCCCCGCCATGCTCGAGCGCGGGGAGGGATGGATCGTCAACGTCTCGAGCGCGACCGCCAACCTCAGGGTGCCGCCGTTCGAGCTCGGTGTGCTCGGATCGACGACCGGCGTCTACGGCGCGTCGAAGGCGGCCCTCAACCGGCTCACCAATGCGCTCGGTGCGGAGCTCGAAGGCACCGGCGTGCGAGTCAACACCGTGGAGCCGCGTGCCGCCGTCCGGAGCGAAGGTGCCGGGGCGATCCTCGGTGACTCGCTGCGCGCCGACCAGTACGAGTCGATGGAGGCGATGGTCGAGGCCACGGTCGCCCTCTGCGACTGCCCACCGGAGCGCACCGGTCGCACACACGTGAGCCTCGACCTCCTCGCGGAGCTCGGCTCCGCGGTGCGGGGTCTCGATGGGCTGCCGCTCCCCGCGAGCGGCTGACGCGCAGCGGGCCGGGACCGGAGGTCAGACCGTGGTCCGAGCGTCGCACACGGCGCACTCGAGCGCCGTGGCGTCGGCGCGGAGCCTGGCGTCGTCGATCGGCTGGCCGCAGGTGGCGCACGTCCCGTAGGTGCCGTCGTCGAGCCGGTCGAGGGCCGACTCGACCGCGTCGAGGAGGTGCTCGATCTCCTCGACCCGTGACGAGGGGTCAGCGGTCGCCGGCGAGGGGTCCTCGTCCGGCGAGGGGTCCTCTCCCGGCGAGGCCGGCGACACCTGGCTGCTGGTCAGTGCCTCGGGAGCCGCGCCCGGAACGGCGGGTGCGGTCGGCGCGCCCGGGAGCCCGCGATCAGCGGGCGGTGCCTCGAACGGTGCGGTGGGGACGCCGCTCGCCGGCTCCCAGCCGGCACCCGTCCCGGGATCGACCGTCATCGCCCCGAGCGTACTCGCGGCACCCCATCGGCCCCGTAGGGTGAGACGACATGGCAACAGGGCCGACCAGTGAGCGGCGCGCCGTACACCACAGTGCGGCGACGGACCCCGGTGCACCGATCGCCGAGCTGGTGGGGAGCGGTCAGCTCGTTCCCTGCATCGACGGCATCGAGCGACGAGCGGTCGAGTTGGACCAGGCGGCCTCGACACAGTCGCACCCAGCGGCGGCGGACGCGGTGGCCCGGTTCCTCCCGTGGTACTCGAGCGTCCACCGCGGCGCAGGCTTCCGCTCGCGGAGGGCCACGGCGGCATACGAGGAGGCAAGGCGCGCGATCCTCGGCTTCGCCGGGCGCGACCCCGACGGGCCAGACGTCGCGATACTCTGCCGGAACACCACCGAGGCCATCAACCATCTGGCCTACCGGCTCGAGCTGCAGCCCGACGACGTGGTGGTGACGACGGTCGTCGAGCACCACGCCAACCTGCTCCCGTGGGGCCGGGTCGCGAGGCGGCGGTACGTCGAGTGCGGCACCGACGGGACCTTCGCCGTCGACGACGTGCGCGCAGCGCTCGACCGGGGGCCGGCAGCCCTGCTCGCGGTCACCGGCGCCTCCAACGTGACCGGGTGGTTGCCGCCGATCGACGAGGTCATCGAGGCCGCGCACGAGCGGGGCGTCCGGGTCGTCGTCGACGCGGCACAGCTCGCGCCGCACCGCCCGCTCCCGTCGACCGCTGACTTCCTCGCCTTCTCCGGGCACAAGCTCTACGCACCCTTCGGCTCGGGAGCGCTCGTCGGACCACGGACGGCCTTCGAACGTGGCGACCCGTTCCTCGCGGGCGGCGGTGCGGTCGACCTGGTCGATCTCGACGAAGTGGTGTGGAGCGCCCCGCCCGAGCGCGAGGAGGCGGGCTCCCCCAACGTGATCGGCGCGGTGGCCCTGCACGCGGCCATCGACGCGCTCTCGGACGTCGGGTGGGCGCGGATCCTCGGCCACGAGCGGCACCTCGCCGCGCTCCTGCGGTCCGGACTCGAGGGCATCGCCGGCGTCCGGCTCCTCGGTCCGGGCACACCGCCAGAGGCCGTGGGAGCCGACGACCCGACCGCCGGCCCGGATGCGCAGCTGCCGGTCGCCGCCTTCATCGTCGAGGGCGTGCACCACGCGCTCGTGGCGGCGAGGCTCAGTGCGGAATATGGGATCGCGGTGCGGCACGGCTGCTTCTGCGCACACCCCTACGTGGTCCGGCTCCTCGGCCTCGACGAGTCGGAGGTCCACGCGTACCGGGAGGGCGTCTTGCGCGGTGATCACCGCCAGGTGCCCGGCGCCGTGCGCGCCTCCGCAGGGCTCGGCACGTCGGCCGCCGATGTCGAGGCGCTGCTCGCGGCCGTGGCCGAGCTCGCAGCCGGCAAGCCGGCCCCGGTCGCGTACGAGCAGGACCGGTCGACAGGGGACTTCTTTCCGGTCACCGAGCAGCCAGGATGGCGCAACGCCGCGCAGGAGGCGGGGGCGGCCTGCTCCAAGGGCTGATCGGCCCGCGGGTCGAGGGGGTCGGCGGCAGCGATCGCCGCGAGACGCCGCCGGAGTCTGTGGATGAAGAGTCCGGTGCGGGCGACCACCTACGATCTGCCGGATGCCGCACCCGACCGGCCCGCCGATGACGCGCCGAACCGCCGCGGCGCGCGTCGTTGCAGCGATGCTGACGGCCGCTGCGGGCGCCGTCCTGCTCGCGAGCTGCTCGAGCGGATCGGCGGTCCCGTCGTCCTCGACGCCGACGGCTTACGTCGCGAACGGTGCGAGCATCGCGAACCCGGGCACGACGGTCGCGGTCGTCGACACCTCGACCTCGAAGACGCTGGTGCCGATCACGACCGGCACCCTGCCGGCCGCGCTCGCCGTTACCCCCGACGGCAAGGACCTGCTCGTCGCCAACAAGGGCGTGGACACGCTGACCGAAGTCGATGTCACCTCCGGCTCGGTCGTGCGGTCGATCACTGTCGGACTGGAGCCCGACGCGGTCGCCGTTGCGCCGAACGGCTCCCTCGCGCTCGTCGCGAACTTCGGCGACGACACCGTCACCCCGGTCTCGCTTCCCGCGTTCCGCGCCGGCACTCCGGTCGCAGTCGGGCACCAGCCCGTTGCCATCGCCTTCAACCCGCGAGGCGACCTGGCGCTCGTCGCCGAGTACCAGGACGGGACCCTGACGCCGATCTCCGTCCCGTCTCTCACCGTCGGCGCTGCCGCTCCGGCCGGGTCCGAGCCGTCGGCCGTCTACGTCACGCCCGACGGGACGACCGCACTCGTTGCGGACTTCCAGACCACCGTCGTGACGCCGATCGCCCTCGCCACCATGACGCCTCGCCCGGTCATCGGGGTCGGCGGCAACCCGACCGGCATCGCCGGCGTGCCGTCCGGGGCGAGTGCCTACGTGAGCGGTGGTGACTCGATCACGCCGATCGAGCTGCAGACCCATGTGCCGGGCACACCGATCCCAGTCGGGACGACCGCCGAGGCGATCGCCCTCATGCCGGACGGGAAGACCGCGTGGATCTGTGGGGGTGACGGCACCCTCGTCCACGTGGACCTGGCGGCCGGCACGGTCATCGGCCGGGTGAAGGTAGGCAACCAGCCCTCGGCAGTCGCCATCGCGCCGGGCTCCTGAGCCGGCACCGCGGTCCGCGACCGTACCGCCCCCGTACAACGGATCGCGCTGCACCGAGCCGGTACGCTCCCGCGCGGGCCGTTAGCTCATCGGGTAGAGCAGGGGACTTTTAATCCCAAGGTGGCGAGATCGAGACTCGCACGGCCCACCTGGTCAGAGGCGGTTTTTCGAGTTTTGCCCATGTCTGCATGTGCCCCATGACTACTCCATGACTACAATCTGCGCATGCGAGGCTCGATGCGCGAAGTCAGACCTGGTGTCTGGCGGCTTCGCGTGTACGTGGGGCGGAATTCGAACGGCTCGCCCATTCAGGTAACGAAGACCGTGACTGCACGTGAGGCGCGCAAGGGCGCGGGTAAGCGCCTCGCGGAGCAAGAGCTCGCGGCAATGGTCACCAAAGCCTCGAAGGGGAAGCTCGCGCTCAACGGCCGCGACGTCGAAGAGATCGTCTACGCCTGGCTCGACCACATCGAGCCGCACCGATCGCCGACCACCATGCGCAAGTACCGCGAGCTGGCCAACCGAGTGGTCGTTCCCGAGCTCGGTGCCGTCAAGCTCCGCTCCCTCACCGCCCGGCACCTCGACGCGCTCTACGCCAAGCTCACTGCCAAGGGCAACAAGGCGGCCACCGTCCGCCGGGTGCACTCTCTCATCGGCGCCGCCCTCCACCAGGCCGAGAAGTGGGACCTCGTCGAGGTCAACGTCGCGAGGAAGGCGAGCCCGCCGAGCGTCCAGACCCAACCGGTCAGCGCTCCGAGCCCCACCCAAGTTCGGGCGATCGTCGAGGCAGCGGAAGCAATCGAGCCCGCTCTCGGCGCGCTCCTGCTGCTCGGTGCGCTGACCGGGGCACGGAGGGGCGAGCTGTGCGCGCTGCGCTGGTCGGACGTCGACCTGGCCGGTAGGCGCCTCACCATTGCTCGGTCGGTGTACGAGACCCAGGGTGGTGGCTGGGCCGAGAAGGAGACCAAGACCCATCAAGTCCGAACCATCGGACTCGACGAGGTGGCTCTCGCCGTCCTCGGTCGGCACCGCCGAGCGGTCGCAGAGCTGGCGAGGGAACTCCACCTCGAGGTCCTTGCTGACGGGTTCGTCTTCTCCCGCTCGCCAGTCGGCTCCGAGCCGATCCGGCCCGATGTGGTGAGCAAGCTCACCAAGAAGGCCGCCGGTGCCGCCGGCGTCGACACCCACCTGCACGCTCTCCGGCATTTCTCGGCCACCCAGGCCATCGCCGCGGGCTTCGATCCCGTGACCGTCGCCGGACGACTCGGCCATCGGGACTCCTCGGTCACCCTGCGGGTGTACTCGCACGCACTCGAAGCCCGCGACCGCGATCTCGCGGACGCCCTCGGCCGGGTGCTCTCCCCCGAGCTCACCGCGTAGCGATCCCTGGCCGTCCTGCTCCGCCGTCGCCGGGGTCCTGGTCCAGTCCGTGGACGAGGGCAATGAACCGGGGCACCGAGACACGCCACTGGCCGCCCACCTTGAAGGCGCCGGGCATCGTCCCTGCCTCGGCGATGCGGTAGGCGGTCGAGAGACCGATGCCGAGCTGTTCTGCTGCCCATGCGAGGCGCTGAACGTCCTTCGGCAGCGTGCGTGGGGGGCGTCGTCGAGACGTTTCGTGGTCCTCGCGAGTCACGCTCGCGCCTCTCGCATGTCCGGCCCGTCCGCGGGGATCGACGTTGCTTCGTGATTGGACCTTTGTCGGTTCGACCCTCGGTCGGCGACCGTCGCACTGCCTCCGACCGATTCTCGTGCCACCAGCCGACCGAGCCGCAGCTCGTCCTCGAGGTTCCGGGCGAGGCAGGCGTCCCCGGCGCTCAGGTAGCCCGAGCCCTCGTAGGTCCACTCGCGCAGCTCGTCACCGTCGTGTCCCCCGTCGCACGTGGCATGGCCGAGCGCGGCGAGCCGCCAGCGTCGGCGTTCGGCACGGAGTTCCCCGAACGTCGTCGAGTAGCGCCGGGACTTGGTGAGGAAGTGCCCGCGGAACCCGCAGGTGTGGGCCCAGAGGCGGAGACGGAAGTCGGCGAGCGCCGGCTCCTCGGCGAGGGTCCAGGCGGTCTCGACCAGCGCTTGCAGGTGCTCCGGCAGCCTCGGGTCCGCCGGGACGCCGGTGCGCAACCGGTGGTCGAGGACGCCGTGGCCGTCGGACCCCTTCGTTGCGTACTTGCCGAGGTAGGCGGCGGCACGCCTGCGGCCCTGGTCGGAGTCATCGACCACCGCGGCATCGACCTGCTGGCCCCAGACCATGCGTCGCTCTGGGTCTCGACCGGGGAGAGGGGCGCTGACCTTTGCCGCCGCGATCCGGAGCGCCGCGGCCAGCATCTCGGCGTCGATGCCGTCGGGGGCCCGCCCGAGCTCGTCGCCGCGGGTGTCGACCCGGACCAGCGCGTGGAGATGGACCGAGCCGCGCTTTTGGAACTCGACCACCTTCACGTAGGCGAGCCGGAGTCGCCGGGCGGCCTCGCGTGCGCTCATCCCCACGAGTGCACCGAGTGCCCGGAGCGCGTAGATGGTCGTGCGCCGCCAGAGCTCGGAGACCCCCGCGTTGAAGCGCACCGCCCCCTCGTAGTCGTAGCAGTCGGGACAGAGGGCCTGGCCGAGCACGTCGTCGTCCTCGTCGTGGCGGGTCGGACAGACCAGCGCCACCCCGTGGGGGCAGCGCGGGCCGGCCGGGTGGCAGCTGCCGTCGGGCAGCCGGCGGTGGACGGCACCGAAGCTCGGGGCGGTCAGGGTCAAAAAGACGGTCGGGTGGTCCGAGACCGCTTCGGGGATCCCCTTCCCGCCCCGCAGTCCCGCCGCGACGAGCGCGAAGGCGTCCCCGCGGTAGAGGGAGGCACACGGCGGGCAGACGGTCTCCCGACGCGACCCGCACGCCTTGAGCAGGACGCCGTCGGGCAGGGTGCGGCTGTCGAAGACGACGGCCGGTCCTCGCCCTGCGCTCGGCCTCGTGACCCATCCCGCCAGCCGGACCGGACGGCGACAGGCCCTCGCCGCACGAACCTGTGCGGTGAAGGCGTCGACGCCCCCGGGGGCGTTCAGCCGGGCGAGGATCCCTTCGACGACCTTCGCCTGGTCCCCGAGGTCGAAGACGTGGACCGGACGCTCGGCTCGATGGGTTCGCCGCTCAGAAGTCAGGCTGCCGTGGTCGAAGGCCCAGCGCGTGAAATCGCCTGGGCGGTGCTGCCGGACTGAGCGAGGCGGATCGGAGTGGGTTCCCATGGGCAGCAGGGTCCCCGCGAGGTGTGAACTAACCTGTCAACTTTCTCCTCCGGCCCGGAAAAGAACCCGCTGACCAGGACTTCTCCGCGGCCCTGCAACACGGGTTGCACTTAGTCGGCGGTGCCGAAACGCCGCGTTCCGCGTCAAGGGTCGCTCCGGGAGCCACCGCCGCTTCCGCGGGCCTGCTCTTCCAGTGGCGGCTCTCCTCGCTGGAGCTGACGCTCCCCCCTTGACCCGGCGCGCCGTCCCGGCGTTGGGCTCCCACGGAGCGACGAGGCCTCGTCGCTCCCCGAACGGGGACCGCACGACGGAGATGGTGCAAGGCCGTCGCGGCGAAGGTCGCGCCCGCTCTCAGCGTGGGGGATCGATGGGACGGATGGCCAGTGAGCAGCTCGAGACGTTCCTTGGCTTCGGCGCTGCGTCCATCGCGGTCACCGAGCTCGCGGCTCGAGTGCAGCCCACGGACCGCACCATCCTCGATCTCCTCGTCGAGCTCGAGCTCCTCGACACACGGCTCCGAGCCCTCTTCGCCGAAGGGCACGATGACGCCGTGTGCACCGTTGCCGAGTACCTCGTGGTGTTGGGCAATCGAACGACTGATGCACTCGTCCAGGACACGAACCGATCAGGCGACTGACCAGGGCCTCTTCCATCTCTTCGCATGGGATGCCGGCTCACGCCGGCGGGCTTGCCTGCGGCGCCCGCCGGCGTGCCGCACCAGGGTTCGGCCGGGCAGCGGGTCTCAGCCAGGCGAAGGCCCGGGAGGTGTGTGAGAACCTCCTGTACGAAAATCGAGGAACCGGTCAGGGACGCTTAATGAATGGCCGATCCCCACGAAACCGCCGACCGGCATAGGTCGCCTGAATCGACCGATAGATTGATGGAAGTTCAAGCAGGACCGCAGCGAGAGTGAGGTAATAACCGGGGTGGAGGAGCGGGCCGCGATCACCGGACGAGAAGAGTAGGGCGAGTCCAATGAATCCAACGATCACGCCGATCAATCCAGAAATAATCGCTGCAGACATTAGCGCGATGCCTTCAGGGCCGTAGTTCTGTTCCATACGGAGAATTGCCGGAGTCCTGTGGGTTCGTTGCCGTTCCAGGATCAGCGAAGCGAACCAGCGCTCATGAGGGAGTAGATGGTGTTCCGGCGCCAACTCACGGCCAGCAGCGGCTCCTGAATTCCCTAGCCGCTGCATGGTGGTGATGCCGAAGCGATGCCAGCTGTCGTATCAATGACTGTCCCCGCGAATCCGACGTTCCAGCCGAATGCCCCAAGCCCACCTAGGATTGCTGCAGCCATCGAATCCTCGGCAATGATTCCGCCAGCGACGAGGCCAGCTCCGATCAAGCCAATTCCACCGGCAACAGCTCCGGTGAACCCAAGACCGAGTCCCAAGCACGCTGCATTATTGCCATTAGTGCATGGCCCATAATCCAAGGCGCTAGCGCTGACGCCGGCAGCAAAGGACACACCCGCGAGCAATACGGAGCCATCAATCAGCGCTCCGGCACCGGTAGCGGCGGCAGCAACTCCGACCACGATGCCGACATTCGTCGCGATCTGACCGCGATTTGCATTGAATGACGCGACGACCGACCCGGGATCGCTGATCACGCATGAGAAGATGTTCGAACACCCCTGCGCGGGCCCAGCTGCGTCCGCTTCCTTCGCAGCGTTCTGGATCGCCGCCAGCTGCTGCGGGGTGCAGGGAATGTGCGTCTCGATCCCCCGACTGTTAAGACAGAGTCCGCTCGGATCAGTCGCGTTGACAGGATCGTTGCCCGCATATGCGTAGGGTGAGTGCGTCAGATTGACCGCAGGATCGACAGAGATGAACTGCGAGGTCGTCGGGTCGTAGTAGCGGTGGATTGAGCCGTCCGACGCGTGTTGGCTCGGTTGCTCGTAGTTGACCGGCCCTGACCAGCGTTTTGGCCGCGAGCACCGGCGATCTGACCATACAGTTCCGCGAATCGGCGCGGACGCGTGTTTTCCGCAGTACACCCTTGGAGATCGCGACGGCGCCGCTCGCACTTGCACGGTCCCCAGTCTCGCACGCTGGCAGGACGCGCTCGGGGGACTGCCGCTGGTGATACCAGCAGGGCTCGTAAACGCGAGATCGTTCGGTACGCCTAGGGTCTGGTTAAGGGGCGTAGGCGTAGTGGCAAGACCCTGGCGCTCAGAGCCCAGCGCCGGTTCCGTGAGTCTGACAGGGAACTGACGGACGAGGCTCAGCTGGTTTGGTGGGCGCCGTCCACCGGCTGAAGGACCCGGATGTCGGCCGCGCCAGCGCTGTCGTTGCCAGCGGGGTGGGTGGCCGCGTGGACGGCGCGGAGTTTGGCGATGGAGACCCGGGTGTAGAGGGCGGTGGTCTCAAGCTTGGCGTGGCCGAGCATCTCTGACACGTAGCGGATGTCGGCGCCGCCTTCGAGCATCAAGGTGGCGGCGGTGTGGCGAAAGAGATGGCAGCTGCCGCGCTTTCCTGGCGCGCCGGCTGCGATGTAGGCCTTGGTGGTGCGTGACAGCCAGTCAGCGCACAGCGCCTCGCCCGAGGCCGATAGGAACAGGACGTCGGTTTCCTTGGCAACGAGCTTGGGTCGGACGAGATCGAAGTAGCGGGCCACCCACAGCAGCGCCCGCGCCCCGATCGGAACGTGGCGGTCTCGTGCTCCTTTGCCCTGGCGGACGAACACGGTGCCCCGGGCGTGGTCGACGTCCCAGATCCGAAGGCCGATCAGCTCGGCCCGTCGGATGGCCGTCGAGTAAAGCACTTCGAGGATCGCCCGGTCGCGCACACCAAGGATGGTGGTGACGTCCGGGCCCTGCAGGACCGCTTCTGCTTCCTCAGCGCTGAGGGTGGCTTCAGGGAGGCGGTGCTCGGCCTTGGGCAGCACCAGCCCCACAGCGGGATCGAAAGGAACGCGTCCTTGGGCGAGCATCCAGGCGAAGAAAGACTTGACCGGAATGATGCGCTGCGCCTGAGTGCGAAACGACAGCGGAGCGCCATTGGCCTTCTTGTGGTGGAACAGGTGACGTTGGTAGGACTCGAGGGCACTGAAGCTGACCGACGCCGGCTCAGTGATGTCGAGGGCGGCCAGGAACTCGACGAGATCGCACAAATGATGCGCTCGGCCAGCAACGGTGGTCTTGGCGTAGCCATGGCTGCGCAACCATCCCAGGTACTCGTCGGCCGCCAGGGCGAGGGGCGTCACCGTGCTCCCCCGAAGGTCCCGCCATGTCCCCCGGGTGTCCCCCGACCTGGGTCTACGCCTACGGCTACGACTGTCCGGCACTTCGCGCCAGTACGCGTCGGCGTCGACCACGGGGTGGTCCGTTTCACCAGCATAAGTGCCGTTTTCACCACGCGGGTCGGGGTCGCGCACCGTTCGCGGGGTATCGCGGGGTTGACCAGGTGGGTCGTCGGCAAGCAGGTAGCGGTGCTGGCGGCCCGACCCACCGGGCACGGCGACCAGATACTCCAGGGCTACCAGGCGGGCCAGCCCGATGCGCACCTGGTGCTCTGACCATCCGAGGGACTCGCGTAGCTCCCGACGGGTGAAGGACACGGCGTCCACGTCAGTGGCGTCGGATTCTGCGCGTGCAGCCACATGAGTCTGCGCGGCGGTCAGGAGTCGCCAGGTCTGAGGGGCCAGGTCGTCACCGCCACGCGTGAGTACCCGCTCGGCCAAGCGCATCGCGACGGCGACATCGTCGGGGGACGCTTCCACGTAGCGGACGGTGCGGTCACCGACCTCGATGGTGTCCTGGTGGCGTTGGTGCTGATGAAACAGCGCGGAGGCGCAGATCAAGCTGAGCAGCTTCTGGTGGTCGCGCCGATGGCGGGTCGCGTGATCCGGGAACACGATCTCGCCGGCGTCGGGGATCACGACCGGCAAAGGTTCGATGAGCCGCTGGGCGTTGCGATGCACGGCGACGATCCGGTCACGCTGCAGGCGGGCTAGTAGGCCGTCGAGGGTGGCCGCCTGCCGCTGGGCGGCCTGGATAGCCCGAGTCTGAGCCCGGTCCTCATCCACCCCGAGCACCACCAGGCGATTCTGGAGCTCCGGGTCGATGTCGGTGGCCGTCGTCGTGAGCACCAGAGCCACCGGACCGGCCACCTCATAACTGCGGGTACGCAGCTTGCCCGTCGCCGTGTCCTTGCCCGTCGAGGCGATCGACAGGCGGCCTTCGGTCACCAGTAACTTCAGCGCGTACGACGCCCGGGACGCCCCTTGCTCCTCGGCGACGGCCAGCACCTTGTGAGCCAGATCGGCCGCCCCCACGTAGTAGAGGGCCTGACCGGTCACCGCCGAATAGGAGGCCAGGTCCTCTTCGGGCACCAGCTGGCACACCGCGTCGGCCAGGGTCGACTTGCCCGCCGCAGTCGAGGACTGCACCACCACCCCGAAGGGTCGCTCGGCTTTGCGTGAGATGGTGGCCAGGTAAGCGACGAGGAGGTTGGTCTCCTCGCCCACCACCCCGAGCGCACCCAGATCCTCTATAACCCGTACGGCCAACGCGGGGTCGACCAGCAGCTTCATGGCCTCGGCTCGTTCGGTGTCGGTCATGGCCGCAACCGGTGCCGCCGCGTCGCGCGCCGCTACAGCCGCCTCGGTGGCGAAAAGAACCTCGGCCAGCTCGCGAACCAGCCCGGGCCGGTCGGTGTGCAGCTCGGCCACAGCTGCCTCAATGAAGGCGGCCCGGGCCTTGGCTTGACACAGGTCGAGCGTGTCGAGATGGAACCCGCCATGATCGGTGTCGGTCACAGCCAACGCCACCCGCAAGGTGTCAGGCGTCTTGTTGCGATCCGCACCGCGCACCCGCCAGTGACGGGTCCCGAAGGCCACGTGCAGCTCGGCCGCGTCCCCCGACACGCTCGCTGACCCATCGACCGCAGGGGCCGATGCGCTCTCCACCGCTACCGCTGTCGCGGTCCCGAATGCGGCGCCTGTGGCAGGGCCAGTGTCTTGCGGCTCGGCGGTCGCCAGGAGCGCGGCGAAAGCGGCCGTCCGGTCAACGGCCCGCCCGAGCAACGTTGCCAGGGGCGCTCCGGGCGAGACCAACGCGCACTCGATACCCTCGACACTGATCCGCTCGGCCAGTGATGCCAGGCCGTCTCCGATGATCGTGCAGCGTTGCACCCCGCCCCGGGCGAGTAGCCGCAGATCGGCGGTGTGGAAGCCGCCGGGCCGGCCCGGTGCGACCACCGCTCGATGCCCGGCACCGAGGACGGCGAGCGCGTCGTCTATCGAGGCGACCACAATCACCTCGGCGCTGGTGGCCGCCGCGGCCTCGTAGAGCATCCCCCCGGGCAGACCGGCCGCCCACTGGGGATCGACCGAAGCAGTGGCCAGGCGGATGCCGCACAGCTGGAGCACCCGACCCTGCGCCGAGAGCACCGGGATCACCACGCAACCCCGGAAGTGCTCATGCCCCGAAGTTCGGTAGACGCCGAGACGCATCAGCTGGTCGCGCAGCCTCGCCCCGTCGCGGCGGTTCGCTTCAGGCAGGCGATAGCCCAAGGTCCGGTTGGCAAACCCGATCCTCAGCTCGTCGGCCAGCGCATCGTCCACGCCCCGCTCGGCCAGCCAGCCCTTCGCCTGCTCGGAGCTACGCCGCTCGTCTTGGTAGTGAGCCAGCACGGCTTCGATAACCGCCTCGTCATCGGAGTCCGGATCACACAACAACGGCAGCGGACGCACCGTCGATCTGGCGACCAGCCCGGGCGGGCCGTCCGGCCGCCACCCCGAACGCACCAGCTCGGCCGCATGGCTCATCGACAACCCCCCGAAGACGGCGACCAGCTCCACCGGACCGCCCGAGCCACAGCCACACGACCAGTGCTCGCCGTCGAGTGCGAGCGATCCGCCACAACGCGGGCAGGCGCCGACAAGGCCGGCGTCGGCGGGACGAAGCGGGATGCCGAAGGCTTCGACCAGTTCCACCAGCCCTGCCTCGTCGCCCACAACACCTCCCTCAGCGAATCGTCCTTACGGTCGGTTCTACCTCGCAAAACAGCATCCATCCAGTCCCAACCTCCGGTAACGTTCCCGACCATGGCCTTCGCCGACACCCTCGCCGACCTGCGCCGATCCCGGGACCTCACCCAGGTCGCGTTGGCCCAGCGTGCCGGCGTCAACATCTCCCAACTCCGCAAGTACGAAGCCGGCGGATCCGAACCCTCCCTCTCCGCCCTCCGCCGGTTAGCGGTCGCTCTGTCGTGCACGACCGACGCCCTCGTCTTCGGAGACGACCCCCGCCTCCCCGACGACCAAGCACTGCGACTCGCCTTCGAAGCCACCACATTCCTCGACGACACCGAACGGGCCACCGTCCGCGAAGTCCTCGAGGCGTTCATCGCTCGCCACAGCGCCCGACACGCCGAACACCGGCCCCGCCGGCCAAGACACCGCACCTGAACGGCACCGTCGCCAACGTCGCCGGCTCTCGTGGCGAGCCCGACCACGGCACGGTTGTGGCGCTGCGGAAGCGACCGACCGTTTGCCGCATCGGGACGCCGGACACCAGAAGCCGAGAGTTCGGATGATGACGCGTGCGATGTCGCCATCACCGTGAAACGCTCGACGCCGTTGCCAATGACCCTCATGCCGATCGTCAACGTCATGACGAGCCCGTCGCCGACTCGATGACTCCGCCACCGGCGACAGCGCAGCCGTCGCACGAATCGACGCCGAAACCACAAACCACCCCTCATGAGTCCGCCGACACGACGGAGCCCCCGACAGCGGCGTGACCAGCCACTACGCAGACCACAGAGGGCTCCAATCCTGGACGGAGCCCTCCACGGACCCCACCATGGAGCCCCTGACGGAGCCCACTACGGACACCCGCGGCCCGTCGGAAAGACACTGACGAGCATGGGCACCACTCGAACCTCGGCGACGCTCCTCCAGCCAAGACCGCCACGAAACGAGAGGGGCCAGGCAAGCGGGCCGTCGCGAGGTGGCCAAGACGCCAGCCTGCGAGGACGGAACAGACTTCCATACCCATAGAACAAGGCCGATCAGCCCGAAATTCAACAAACCCTCGGACTGTCTCGAGTTCGCCGAACCGAACTCGAGACAGTCCGTATCAGGAACCCACCGACGGCGGCAGACCAGCGCGATGGCGCAGCCACAATGGTCCCGCGGGAGCGAGAGACGCTTCATACCTATAGAACAAGGGGAAACGGCCCGCTCTTGGACAAACCCAACGACAACCTCGTGGATTCAGCTCATCAACCGCTTGACCGCTCCGGCCCGAGAACATCCGCTACACCAGGGCTGCAGAGCACTGCGGGGGCGCTCGGGCAGTTCGGCTTATCGTCTCTCCGAACCAGAGGTCGTCGTAGCCACGATCACCCGAGTCGGCCAGGTACCCCGATTGCGAGGGTAATTACCATTCGGTGGTTTCGGAGCTGGCTCTATGAAGTGCCTCCCTGACTTTGGCCGAGGTCTCTTGCCGGACGTTGCGCCCTGGTGCTCCCAACTTTGTGAATCTTTTCGCTTTCCTTGGGCGTAGCCACGTGAATGCCGAATAGGCCGAAGGCAGCAAGCCGCGAGCATGCAAGCTCCAGTCCTTCCCCTTCCCGGACAGTGAAGACGAAGGATCCCCTGCGAATCACAAACTGCGTAAGCCGAATCTGATGTTCGCCCGGCGTTAGCTCGAATGTTCGGACCTGACCTGCCGAGAGCTCTCCGACATCAGACCCGTCAAGGAACACGCGGAAATGGCCCAAGTCTCCGATGACAGCTCTTGGTCGGTAGATCCGAACTGATGTGACGGTAGCCATCGTTCCAGAGATTATCCCGCGGCTGAGCCCGCACGAAGGAGGAGCGCGTCGTGCGAATCGGCGGTCGAAGAGGAGAAGATCATCAGGGTCAGAATCCGAAGCCCCAGGTCCAAAAAGCGCCGGCGCCAGGAGTACCTATCGAGACGTATGGCCCTCGTGCGCCTTCACCTGTCGGGCAGCTTCCCGTCTGAAGGTAGCCACCACCGATGCCATACTGGGCGCCAGCGCTGAACGACGGTCCGCCCAGCGCTTGACTTGTCGGGCCACCATGGACTTGGCCTGCACTTGCTGTGATTCCCGGCGTGCCGATTCCCACACCGCCACTGACGTAGGGCGTTCCCGTCGAGGCGTCGTATGAAACGCAGCCTTCGACGAAGAGTGCGTTTATGCAGAGAGACGACCAGCCGTGTGCTGCGTTGGGTCCGATCTCTTGTCCTTGGGAGTTGAACTGAGGACACACAGGCTCACCGTGTCGCTGACTCGCCGGAGTTCCGGCCGGGAAGCAATATTGGCCGCCCCCTCCGAGCCCGGTGGGATCCGTGTTGTTGACGGGGTCATCGCTCGCTTCTGGAGACTCCGACGCGAGTTCGGCTCGACAGAGGCGGGTTTTATGGCTCCCACCTGGGAGGGTGACGTTGCCGGACTCACCCGTTCGGGGGCGGAATCGGGGGCGGGGCGCGGACGCGTGTTTCTGGCAGTGAGCGACCCGGCTCGTCGTGATTGTGGTCGGCTCCGCCATCGTCGCCAGTCTCCCATCGCCGGTGCCGGTATCGCTATGACCCAGGTGAGGGTGACGGGGAACCAGCAGGCCAGAGTGTTCCCGGTCCCTCGGCGGTGAGGAGCTCGTGGCCACCCGTCGGTGGTCAGGGTGACGTTGGTCCCGAGTCAGGGTGACGGGCGGCTGAGGAAGAAACGGTGGGCTGTCGGCCGGGCACTGCCGGTCATCGCCGGTCGGGCCGGGCGATGAGGTCGGGTGGGAAGGTGAGGGCCCGGACGTGGTCGGCTTCCCAGGACCCGGGCCGGTGGCAGACCAGGCCGTCGGCCGCCAGCAGCCGGGCCCGCTCCCCATCCACTCGGGCGGCATTCTCGTCACGGTCGAGGCCGAGGGTGACTGCAGCCAGACCGAGGGCGTAGGAGAGGGCTTCGGGGAGGTTCCCACCGGTGCCGAGGCCCTCGTCGGGGTCGTAGCCGTCTTGGCAGACCCACCAGACCTCGGTGAGTGCGTGGGCGAGGTCGTGAACGGCGCTCGTGTAGTGGTCGGTGCTCTCGGACATGGACGTCTCCTTCGTGGGCTCCGCAGTGAACGGCGTTGCGCCCCGGTGGGCGACGCCTCTGCGTCGATCACCTGTGCGGCCCACTCGCCGGCGCCGGGGGGCGGTCAAGGGCGGCGCAGCCGTCACGTGTGATCCGGAGCGTCAGCGGAGGACCCTTGAGGGCCCGCCGGTGGTGGCGCACCCCCCGGCTCGACCTGGGCTCGGTCTCCGTCTCCGTCTCCGTCTCTGTCCTCGTCCCTGTTGCTGCCACCGGTGCCGCTCGGCAGTGCGGCGGCCGGATGGGTGGCCGCATGGATGGCCGCCAGGCGCTCCGGTGCCACCCTCGTGTAGATGTGGGTGGAGCCGAGATCCCGGTGGCCGAGCAGCTCTTGGATGTAGCGGACGTCGGCCCCCCCTTCGAGCATCAAGGTGGCCGCACTGTGGCGGAAGAGGTGGCAGCTCCCCACCTTGCCGATGTCGGCGGCGTCGATGTAGCGGTGGACCTGACCGGTCAGCCAGGTGGCCCCGAGCCGTTCCCCGTTGGTGGCGAGGAACACCGCACCCGGGTCCTCGGCGAGCAGCAGCTCCGGTCGGGCATCGAGGAGGTAACGGCTCAACCAGGCGGCGGCCCGCTCGCCCATCGGGATCACCCGGTCCCACCGGTTCTTCGTGTTGCGCAGCGTGAGCCACCGCCGGGCCAGGTCGACGTCGGGAAGGTCGAGGCCGATCAGCTCGCCCCGTCGCATGGCCGTGGCGTAGAGGAGCTCCATGACCGCCCGGTCCCGCAGGCCGAGCACGGTGGCCACGTCCGGGATGGCGAGGACGGCTTCGGCCTCCTCGTGGGTGAGGGTGGCCACAGGCAGGCTGTGGTTCTGTTTCGGCATGACCAGATCGGACGCCGGGTTGTAGAGGATGCGGTGTTGTGTGGCGCACCAGGAGAAGAACACCCGGACCGCACTGAGGAGTGTAAATCATGATCGAAAACGGCAGCACCTGAGCGTGGAAATCACGGCCGAAAACGGCAGCACCTGAGTATCCCCGGATCTGTTCGGTCCGGCTCCCAGGCTTCGGGCCTGAGGGCGACGAGCAGACGGGAGAAGGGTGCACACCGACATGGACGAATGGACCGAGATCCGCCGCAAGGTCCTGGTCGAAGGAGCGTCGAAGCGTTCGATCTATCGGGACTACGGGATCGGGCACCAGGCCCTGGCCCGGATCCTGGCCAACGTCGAGCCTCCGGGCTATCAGCTGGCCGAGGTGCGACGGAAGCCCGTGATCGGGCCCTTCTTGGGCGTGATCGACGAGATCCTCGCCGCCGACAAGGAGGCCCCGCCCAAGCAACGCCACACCGCCCGGCGGATCCATAAGCGCCTGCGTGACGAATACGGCTACACCGGCTGTTACTCGCAGGTGCAGACCGCGGTGCAGCGGGCCAAGCGCTACTCCAAGGAGGCCTTCGTCCCGCTTTCCCACCCGCCCGGTCACGCCCAGTTCGACTTCGGCGAGGCCGTCGTCGAGATCGCCGGCGAGCGCACCAAGACCGCCCTCGGGCTGATCACGCTGCCCTATTCGGACACGTACTTCCTCTCCGCGTACCCGCGCGAGTGCACCGAGACGTTCCAGGCCGCGCACGTGGCCGGCTTCGCCTTCTTCGGTGGCGTGCCGGTGCGGATCTCCTATGACAACACCACCATCGCGGTGACCAAGGTGATGGGCACCGAGCGCGAGCTGACCAGGGGATTCTTGGCCCTCGAGAGCCATCACCTCTTCAGCCACCACTTCTGCCGGGTGGGCCGGGGCAACGAGAAGGGCCACGTCGAGAACCACGTCGGCTACAGCCGGCGCAACCTCTTGGTCCCGGTCCCGTCATTCCCCTCGTGGGCCGCGCTGAACGAGTACCTGGCCGCGGCCTGTTATGCCGACCTGTTCCGCCGGGTCCGCGGCAAGGTCGGCACCAAGGCCGAGCGCCTGGTCGAGGACCGGGCCGCCCTGCTGGCATTGCCGGCCGAGTCCTTCGAGCCCCGCCGCGTCGTCCAGGGTCACGCCAACTCGCTCTCGCTGGTGCGCTTCGACCGCAACGACTACTCGGTGCCGACCGCGTACGCGCATCACGAGGTGACTGTCCTCGGCGGCATCGAAGACGTCGCCGTCACCAGCGGGGCCGACGTCATCGCCCGGCACGTCCGCCACTGGGGCAAGGAGCACATCAGTTTCGACCCGCTGCACTACCTGGCCCTCCTCGAACGCAAGCCCGGCGCCTTCGACTTTGCCCGGCCGCTCGAGCACTGGGAGCTGCCCGGGTGCTTCGCCACGTTGCGCCGCCGTCTCGAGGCCGATCTCGGACACGGCGGCACCCGCGAGTTCATCAAGGTGCTGCGCCTCCTCGAGAACTCGACCATCCCCGCCCTGACCAAGGCCGTCGAGTCCGCGCTCGCCATCGGCGCCACGGGATCGGACGCCATCGCCTTGATCTTGTTCCACCACGCCGAGCAACCGGTCGGACTCTTCAGCCTCGACGGCCACCCTCATCTCAAATCCGTGGCTATCGAGACACCGGACCTGACGGCCTATCGGGCCCTCACCGCGACGGGCTGAGCGTGTTTTCCCAGGTCGATCTCCGGCACTGGGGTCCAGCCGGTTCCATCCGTCGCCTCTCAGGGCATCTGGGAGTGCGGCTTCAACCACGGCGCACCATGCGCCAGAAGAAAGGAGCAACACCGTGAAAGCAACCGAGTCCAAGTCATCGGTGCTCTTGCACCATCACCTCAAGGCCCTCCGCCTCCCGACGGTGGCCGCCGAGTGCGAGAAGGTGGCCGCCCAGGCCACCGCCGACAACGTCGACCACCTCTCCTATCTGCTGCGCCTGACCGAGCTCGAATTGCTCGAACGCGAGAAACGGGCAGCGGAGCGCCGGGTCAAAGCAGCGCGCTTTCCGACCATGAAGACGCTCGAGACCTTCGACTTCGCGGCCCGGCCCTCGGTCAACAAGGTGCTCGTCGCCGAGCTCATGCGCTGCGAGTACATCGACAAGAAGGAGAACATCTTGATGGTGGGCAACCCCGGAACCGGGAAAAGTCACCTGGCCATCGCGCTCGCCGCCGAGGCCTGTGCCAGGGGCTATCGGGTCCGCTTCATCCGCACCACCGAGCTGGTCACCGCGCTGATCGAGGCCCGGGACGAGCGGACCTTCCTGCGCCTGAAGGCCACCTTGGCCAAGCTCGACCTGCTCGTCCTCGACGAGCTCGGCTACGTGCCCGCCTCCAAGGTCGGCTCCGAACTGCTCTTCGACGTCATCTCGACCGCGTACGAGCGCACCAGCTTGATCGTGACGACGAACCTGCCCTTCGAGTCGTGGACCGAGGTCCTCGGCTCCGAACGGCTTACCGGCGCCACGCTGGACCGTCTCACCCATCGCTGTCGGATCATCGAGACGAAGGGCGAGAGCTACCGGCTCCAAGACGCCAAGGCCCGGACGAACCGCGCGGCCGCCAAATCAGTCACCAAAACCGTGGACGAGACTCCCGCCTCAAGCTAACTTCAGACAACCGCAGTGCTGCCGTTTTCGGCCATCACGCGCTGCCGTTTTGGATCGTGATTCACACTCGATCACGTTGGCGATCAGGACGTGATCGTGGGGGCCCGGGTCACCGGCCCGGGTGGTGGCGTGGCGGGCTGTCGCGTAGACCAGCCCGGTGGTCTCGGTCGGGAGTGCTTCTCGTCCTCGGCGTCCACCGCGCTCTTTGGTCAGGTCGTCCAGATAGCTCAGCGTGGCGTCCCGCTCGGCGTCCATGATGGCGTGCATGTCCTCGGCCCGGCCGAGCACACCCAGTTCGGCCACCGACTTGTGGGCGGCGATGACCAGCTCCATGCCCGGCCGTTTGGCCGACACCAGACGTTCGCCGGTCACGGGGTCGGTCGCCCCACCCGGTCCGTAGAGGGCGTCGTAGGAGGGGTTGTCGACCGCACCAGTGAGGCCGAGGGACGCAGCACCCGAGCCGCCCCAGGCGAGCGGGGTCTCGCCCCGGGACCCGTAGTACTCGAGGGCGGCGCCGGGGAAGTCGTCGCCGCGCTCGATGATGGTTTCGCGGTGGTAGTCGACCGACTCCGCTCCCATCATCCGCATCCAGGCCACGCCCGACTCCTCCTGCACGCCCCCGAAGGGGGTTGCAATCGTGTTCAAGGTAATTCGCAGGTGTGACAAGAACTGGGGCGCGGGTTCGCGAAAGTGACGCAGGGGATGCCGGGGGTGGGTCAGGGCACGGTGTTCGCGAGGACGCCGACATGTCCGCGAGCACCGACAATGCGGATCAGGAGGGCCGAGACCCCGAACTTTGCTTTCCCCGTCCAAAGCGCTGCGACGCTGCATAGGGAGTCAACCCGTTCTTCGTGCACCACTCCTCGTAGGCGGGGGATCGGCGGGGCGGCGCATGTCCCCTCCTCCGGTCCACCGCTACTCCCAGCGTTTCTGATGCTGCTCGATACATCTTTCGTCCGTAATTGACTGTCCTGACTGCCACCAGCAGCCCGATGCTGACCCCAATGAACAAGAGAGCCCATGCCAGGGGCTTGTGCATGTTGGACAGCACGGCCACCAGAAACACCAGGCTCACCAGCACAGCAAGCAGTCTCCGGTCTTGTTGGCGCTTCCACATGAGCGCAGCTGCCTTGTCACCCCATTTCGGCGCCTGCCCCGCAACAAAACGACCCTTGTCCAGTTCGTCGATGAGAGTCGGTCGCGGTGACGATCGGACGTCCGGGCTCAGCGAATCGTCTTCGGGTCGGGTCACGGACGAGTCCGCATCGAGACGTCGCACCCGCTGAAGCCCCAGGGTTCCGGCCGTGAAGCACCAGACAGCCAGCAGCCAGGTCGCCAGCCAAATGACCCACCTCAGAGCACCATTCTGTTCAAGTCCGACGACAAGCCCAATGGCGGCTGCCGCCACACCGACGAACTGCAGACTGCGGAAGAGTCGCGACGCCTGCGAGCGAGGAATGAGCACCTTCACATCACTGACATCCGCTTCGGTTTCGGTTCGGTGCGGCAGCACCAGCTGTGCCGTGCGCAAGCCACCAAAGTGCGGCGAGCGCCAATCCCGGCGGGCCCAGTGCCGTAGGAACCAACACGAAACCGACCGTCAGAACATCGATGGGGTAACTAATACTCAAAAGCGACCCGCTCGCTGCTTCCGCAGAAGCAGCGACGCCTCCAATCTCTGCGGCGCCAGCAAACGAGGAAGCAACACCGACCGCGTAAGCACCTCCGACCACAACTACGACGTCCGTGGCAGCAAGAACACCGACGGATTTGAGGACGCCACCGACGGACTCGCCACCGCCACCACGAGGTCCGCCGACTGCTCCGGCGATGCAGTTCCCCTGAGTCCAGAAGCTTCCACTTAGCGGATTGGAGTCGCACAACCCAGAGGGATCCCGTCCATTGACCGGGTCGTCTCCGGCGTACGAGTACGGCGCCTTCGTCACCGAGACCAGCGGATCCACGCTCACGAACTGCCCCGTTGACGGGTCGTAGTAGCGGTGGATCAGGTACACGAGACCATTGGCGTCCGTGTACCCGTCGGCGAAGCCGAACTTGGTCGGCGCGGTGCACGAGATGCAGTTGCCGTAGAGGGTGTAGCTGTTCGATCCGTCGAGGACCCCCGTCAACTTGAACTGGTAGCGCACACCGGTCGGATCCGAGACGAGGAAGGTATCCGTTGAATTTGAGGTGGTCACGTCCTCGACCGCCACGCCATTCGGTCCGTAGAGATAGGAGTGCGTGCCGTCCGCGAGGAGCTTCGGCACCGAGCCGGACACGTCCCAGGTGAACTGCTGGAGCGTTCCCCTCGCCGGCGTGTCCGACGTGCGAAGGCCGTCGCCGTTGTAGCCGTAAGTGGTCGTTCTCGTGCTCACCGGGTTGTTGCAGTTGTGGGTCGCCGCTCCCACAGCGGTGAGGCAGGTGAGCTCGCCGGCCTGGTTGTAGGCGTAGGTGGTGGTGGTCGTGTCGGCGGGCGGGGCAGCACACGTCCCGGTGCCACCGGCCGTGTCGCTGAAGCAGCGGGCGCTGATCGAGTCGACCCCGACCGTGGTCGAGCTCGCCGGCGGGCTGGTGCAGCTCGTCGAGCCAACCGGGGCCGTCGGGGACGTCCAGCAGAGGGCGGAGTCCGCGTTGTAGCCGAGGTACGTCGACGAGCTCGTCGTGTCGGCGGTGATGCGGCCGAGCTGGTCGTAGGAGGCGGACTCCGAGCCGGCGAGAGAGGTGACCTGGTTGAGCGCGTTGTAGCCGACGTTGTTGACCGTGCCGCCGTTCACCTGGACCGTCCCGATGTTCTCGTCCGCGTTCGGGGTCCAGGCCGTCGCCTGCGAGCCGCCCGTCAGCGTCGAGTTGGTCACCGTCTGGCCGGTCGGGTTGTCGGCGTTCCCGAAGGTCTGGGCGACTGATGTCGCGTCGGTGGTCGTCGGGTACGTGGTCGACGTCCAGTTCCCGTCCTTGTCGTAGCCGAACGTGGTGGTCTTGCCTTTCCAGTCCTTCAGCGACGTCACGAGGTTCGCCGGGTTGTAGCCGTAGGTGAGGATCCCGGTGCCCGAGGACGCGTTCTGGCAGGTGTTGGTTCCCGAGTTCGGATACGAGACGCAGGTCACGTTCGAGGCCAGGTCGTAGCCGTAGGTGACCTGGTTCCCGGCCCCGCTGACGACGCTCTGGAGCCGTCCGTAGGCGTCGTAGCCGTAGGTGGTCGTCCCCGTCGTGTCCACCATGGTGTGGCGGATGCCGTCGCCGTAGTAGGTGTAGGTGGTCGGCGTCGTGATCGCACCGTACCCGCTACCCGGCGACGAGTAGGTGACCGTGTTGAGCCAGTTGTTCGCGTAGTAGCCGTAGGTCGTGGTGCCCGCGTTGGTCGTCGTGGTGGCGAGGTTGTTCGCCTGGTCATAGGTGTGGGTGGTGGCGAGGCCTCCGGGATCGGTCACCTGGATCTCGTTGTCGAAGGCGTCGAAGTAGGTGGTGGTGACCGCCGGGAAGGTCGAGCCTTCCGCCTGGGTGCTCACCGTGCAGTAGGTCGCGTGCGCCACGGTGTTGAGGCAGGGCCCGCTCGCGCCCGGCGCCACGTCGTAGGCGGTGGTGGTCACGCTCTGGGCAGGGCTGCCCGAACCTTCCGTCACCGAGCTCGGCCGGTCGTCCGCGTCGAAGGCGGTCACCGTCGTGTTGGTGAGGGGGTCCTCGACCGAGGTCCGGTTGCCGTTCGGGTCGTAGTTGTCGGTCGTGGTGTTGCCGTTCGGATCGGTCGTGGTCGCGACCAGGGTGTCCGACGGATCGAAGGTCACACTCGTCGTATCGGCCACCCGGGTCCCCGGGCTTGAGGGACAGGCGACGCCGGCGTGGGTCGCATTCGGCGAAGCGGCACAGAAGAGCTGGCCGATCGAGGTATAGGCATACGCGCTGTCATCACCGTTGGCGTCGGTGCTCGAGGCGAGGTCGCCGTTCGCGTCGTAGGTGTAGGTGGTGACCTGGCTCTTCGGATCGGTCATTTTCTCGACCTCACCCTCGGCATAGATGTTGGACGAGACCGTGCAGGTCGCCGACTCACAGACCGTGTACGTGGTGGTGAGCGGCGAAGAGGGGTCCTTGGTGGTGCTCGTGAGGTTGCCGGCCGAGTCGTAGACGTTGGAGACGACGGGGCTCGCCGAGCCGCTCGGTGGGGTCGAGGTGAGCAGCTCGTTGAACGCGTTGTCGGTGTAGGTCCAGGTGTTGCCCACTGCGTCCTGGGAGGTGTGCAGGTTGCCGTTCGCGTCGTAGGTGTAGGTGGTCGTGTGGCCGTTGCCGTCGGTCACCGACGTCGGCACGTCCTGGGCGTTGCGGACGAAGCTCGTCGTCTCGGGGTGCGACGTGTTGAGGCCCGCAACGTGCGAGACGAGGATCCCCTCGACGTAGTTGTCCTCACTCTGGTTGCCGTGGGTATCAGTGGTCGTCGTCGACCCTTCCGAGGTCAACGGGTCGCCTGCGTAGGAGAAGCTGGTCGTCAACCCTTGCGGGTCGGTCTGCGAGGTCACGTACCCGAGCGGCGCGGTCGCCGATCCGACCGACTCCTGGTAGTTGATCACGAGGCTCTTGCCAGCGTCGGGCCCGCCCGACTGTCCGTTGGGCTTGGTCAGCAGGCTGAGGTTGTGGACCATGGTCGGGTTCGCCGATCCGGTGTCGTAGCCGAAGGACTCGACGGCGGTCCGCGGGTTGGTGATGCTCGTGAGGTCGCCCGCGCTGTCGTGGCCGAAGGTCCAGGTGCGACCGGCGGGGTCCACAACGCTCGAGAGCAGCCCGGTCGCCGTCGCGTAGACGAGGTCGAGCGTGCGGCCCTCGGCGTCCGTCTCGGTGTTGCAGGCCACCCCCGATGCGGAGCAGAGCGATCCCGTGGTCACCCCGTAGGCGAAGGTCAGGGCGTGCCCGTTGGCGTCCGTCTCGGCGGTGAGCTGACCGCTCGTGTTGAAGGAATAGGTCATGAGCCCGCCGTTGCGCGTGAAGCTGTACGTGCTCGTCGTGGTGTTCTCCTCCAACACCGCGGTGACGTCGGGTTCGGCCGAGACGAAGCACTGCACCGAGGCGCTCGACTGGCACGTGGCGCCGTCGAAGCCCGGGCCGCTCGCCGCGGGTACGTAGACGATCTGCGCACCGCCCTCCTCGTCGAGGGTGAGGTTGCCGCCGGTGCCAGTTCCGCTCAGGCTCAGACCGTCGGTCGATGACCATCCCCAACCGACGAGTCCCGGGCTGCTGGCGCCGTTCGCCATCTCGGCCTGGGCGAGCTGGGAGTCGTAGGTGGCGGTGAAGGTGAGGTTCGGACCGAGGCCCGGGATGGTCACGATCGGGACCGACTCGGTGTAGTCACCGTCCGCGGTGTTCACCGGGTCGCCATTGAAGCCCTGGGGTGAGAGGCCGAGTCGCTGCATCTCACAGGTGAAGCACGCGCGCGAGCCGTCTCCCGCGCCGTAGGTCTCGAAGGCGAGCAGCGGGGTGGGGAGGAACGTCGGCGAGGCGATGCCATTTGTCGAGAGCACGAGCGCGTTCCAGGTGCCCTGGGGATATCCATACTGGTTGTTTCCCGCGGCGAAGCACGCGCCGACGGCACCGCAGGACGCGGAGGCGAAGCTCACCGTGCTTGGTGAGAACGCGCCGATCGGGGTGAACGTGGTCCCGCCGTTCGTGGTCTGTGCGGCCGACGACGGCCCGAAGAGCGCGCACGACGTCGACGTGTCACAAGCGACCGCGTTGAGGGAGACGGCTGGATCGCCCGGGTTCGACGAGTCGTTCGTGACCGTGGCACTCGAACCGGCTATCGACGCCACGAGCACCGTTGCCGTGGTCTGGCCGCTTCCGATGTAGCCCACCGCCATGCACATGGACGCCGACGGGCAGCTCACCGAGTTGAGCCGGGCGGATGCGCCCGTCGTGACCGACGACGCGGACCAGGTGCCGCCTGTCTCGGTGAGCAGCTCCGCGTCACCGGAGCCCCCGAACACCATGCACATCGTCGAGGAGCCGCAGGCCACGGCCGTCGGGTCTCCGATCGGGCCGGTGAGGCTCGTCCAGGTCTGGTTGACCGTGCCCGCGTTGGTCGTGAGGTCGATCTGGCCGCTGATGGTGCCGTCTCCGAAGAGCGCACAGGTCTGGGTGCCGAGCGCACACCCGAGAACGTTGTAGTCAGACCGAGTGGGCTCGGGATCCCCGACGCCGGTCCAGTTCACGCCCAGGTCCGTCGTCAGGTACATCCCGGGATTGCCGTAGACCGCGAAGGTCCCACCGGTCAGCAAGCACGTGGTGGCGGAGAGGCACGAGACCGAGTTGGGTCCGAAGCATCCCCAGCGTGGCGCGCAGTTGTTCGGTGCGATCGGCGGAAGGTTGATCCAGGTCCGTCCGCCGTCGTTCGTCGCGGCGAGACCGCCGGTGGTGACCGCAAGGCAATTGGTGGCACTGCCGCAGGAGATGCTGTTGATACCCGGAGTTTCGAAGGCCACGGGCTCGATCGCCGTACCCACGGCCATGCCGAGACCGAAGGGTCCACCGACCCAGCACTCGCTCGACGTGGCGCAGGTGACCGCGCTCATCGGAATGCTCGGCTCGGACTCCACGAGCGGGAGCGCCAGCACCGTGTAGCTCCCCGACAGCGAGATCGAGAGCGCCTGTTCCGTGGACAAGCTGATCGGCTGGTTGTAGGCGGACCCGACCCCGAGGCAGACCGAGGCACCGGGCGCGCACGAGACGGACGCGATCACCCCGCCTCCTTCGTTGCCAATCCAGGTGGCACCGGAGTTGGAGGTGATCCCGTAGACCCAGTTGATCCCGCTGGCACAGCCGTAGACCCCTGACGGACAGAACCCCGAGATGACACAAGTCCCCACCTGCGGGCAGGACACCGAGTTGTAGCCTGCGCCGTTCCCGCCGTAGGGGACCTCGCCGGTCCCCTGGGTCCAGGAGCCTCCTCCCGTCGTCGACGTGTAGAACGCGGGTCCATCGGTCATCGCGCAGTACGTCGTGGTCGGGCAGTCCACACCCCGGGCGACCACATTGAAGTCCAGCTGCAGCGGTGTGGACCAGCTGGGCGTGCTGCCGGTGACGGTGAGGACCGCGGTCGCCGCATAGATGTCGCCAGGGAGGCCGACCGCGGGTTCTGCGCCCCCGACCACGCAGGTCGACGCGCTCGGACACGAGATGCCTTCGGCTTGGTTCATCGGGCTCGCGACCGCAAACTGCGACCAGGAGGTGCCGCCGTTCGTCGTCTCCTCGACCACCGGGGCGTTCGATGTGCTCACTCCGGTCACGAAGCAGGTGGAAGTCGTCGGGCACGAGATCGAACCGATCGCGTTCGTACCCGACACAAGCGAAGGACTTCCCCACGTCGTGCCGGTCATGACCGAGACCGCGCCGCCCTCACTGACGTCGCCCGCCGCGAAGCACGTCGACGTCGACGGGCAAGCAATGCCAGTAACGTCGAACCCGTCGTGCTGCACCGACCAGGTGTTGCTCCCGCTGGTCAAGGCGACGTGACGAAGCGGTTGGACCTGACCCGCCGTCGCTCCGACGAGCACGATGCCGACGGCCGAAACCGTCAGGACCAGTGTCAGCCACAATGTCGACGCCGAACGCATCCGCCGAGTCCCTCGTTCACCTCGAGGAGTGTCTCGTCCAGTCTCACGAGCGGACTCCCCGGTGCCCCCAAAGCGCGAGAACCTACGGACGGCGTCACGGGACGCAATTGATGCAGTCACAGAGTTCTCCTCCGGATTCAGTCTTCCGTCCGCCGTGAACGAGACGACCTCTGTCTGCATCTTGAAGTTCCGCGGGGCGCGATGCAAGAACAAAATGAGGATCGACGCGCGCCGCGCGTGATCACTTCGCGGCGCGCAGCCCGATCATCGCGGCGGCAGGGTCGGCCATCGCCACAGTGCCGCGATCTTCCACCGGATCGAAGATGGCGACAGTGCTTCTGTCTGAATCGCGCGTCAGCCACGCGAGAAGCACAATGTTCACCGCAATGAAGATTCCCTCAGACAGTTCGTCTAGCTGTCCCTCGCCAGGCCGCTGGTCATGACTACACCGTGACTACAAACCTCGACGTACACACGCGAAATGCAATCGAACGCGAGACGGGTTGTGCAGGTGGAAGACAGCCTCGGCAAGATTCGGTAATCGCTGACACGTACCGGCTCGCTCTTTTAATCCCAAGGTGGCGAGATCGAGACTCGCACGGCCCACCCTCCAGGCCATTCCGCGGAGGCGACGGCCGACGAGGAGGTGACCCGGGCGGCGGTTGCGGCTCGCGAGCGCTCTCGCGCGTGACCGGCCGCTCGTCGCCGCGATGACGGGAACGGTCGCGAAGACGACCGCGATCGCCGCGATGATCACGGCGAGAAGGCTCATGCACCTCGGTGGGAGCCTCAGCCGTCCCACCGGAAATCGGGACGGTCGACCGGTACGCTGAGCACTATGGGCTCGCCCGAGCACCTTCAACCGGACCGGTCCGGACGGGGTGAGCGGCTGACAACTGCCGAGAGTGCCAGACTGCACGTCACGCTCGCCCTGGTGTTGGGCCTCTGCATCGGGGCATTCTGGTTCGAGGTTCGTCGTGCGCTCGGTGGGAACGAGCTGAGTTGGGCGTACGTCTTCGAGTGGCCGTGCTTCGCCGTGTTCGCTCTCTACATGTGGTGGAGGCTGCTCCACGGAAACGGCCGTGCGAACCGTGCCACGTCCGAACCGAAGATCGTGGCCCCCGAGCACGTTGGGATGCTCAAGGCCTGGCAGGAACACCAGCGGGCATTGGCGGCCGCGGAAGCAGAGGCCGCGGCGAGCAAGCCGACGACCGAGCGGAGGCATTGAAGGACCTCTCCGCGTCGCGGGAGCGGGAGCGTGGTCTCGACTCGGCAGCTGCAGCGGTGGAGGATGGATCGGGGACCGCGGGGAAGGAGGGCGGAGGTGCAGTACGTCACCGACAACTGGTCGTTCGACCCCTTCGTCCTGATCGTCGCCGCGGTCGTCATCGCCCACGAGGTCGGGCTCGCTCGGCTCCGCCGACGGTCCGAACCGGGCCGGAACCGCAGGCGCCGCCTGCGCTCGATCTCGTTCTACGGCGGACTCACCGTCCTGCTGCTGGCCGTCGTCTCGCCGATCGACTTCTGGGCGAGTGACTACTTCTTCGTGCACATGATCGAGCACCTGCTGATCGCCTTCTACGCACCGATCCTCGTCGTCCTCGGAGCTCCCTGGATCCCGTTGCTCTTCGCACTGCCGGTCGGCGCGCGCCGGACAGTGACGCGGTTCGCGATGCTCGGACCGTGGTCGCGGGCGCTCCGCGCAGTGGGCCGCGTCATCACCGACCCGTGGTTCGCGCTGGTCTCGTTCAACGTCGTGATGGTCGTCTGGCACTTCCCCACCCTCTTCGACCTGTCCGAGAACAACCAAACGGTCCACATCTGGCTCATGCACGGGAGCTTCTTCGTGACCGGCGTGCTGTTCTGGCTGCAGATCATCCCGTCCCACCCCTTCCGGCTGCGGACCAGTCCGATCTGGCAGGCCGGGGCGATCATCTCGACCAATGTCGTCATGTTCGTCCTCGCCATGGCGCTCAGTATCTTCTCCTCGGCGAGCTGGTACCTCGTCTATGCGCACGTCCCGGGAGTGACCCTCGACCCGTTCGCCGACCAGCAGATCGGCGCGGCCATCCTGTGGGTCTGCGGCGACTTCTGGGCGATTCCGGCGTTGATCGTGGTGGTCAAGCGAGCCGTCGACCAGGAGGGGTCGTTCTCCAACGTGCTCGAACGGCTGGTCAACCGGGGGGACGTGGTCCCTCTCGACGAGTCGGGTCGATCCCAGGCGAGCCTCGCCGAACGCAGGTAGCAGCACCGACGGGTCGCCGGTGATGCGGCAGGTCACCGTGAACCGGTCGTGTCGCAGTGTTGCTTGACCTGGGGGGCGCGTCGGCTTACTGTCGAATCGGGACCAGGATTCGGCACCGCCACGACGGGCGGCTAGTAGATCCGATCCCGAGCAGTCTGACGGGGCGGGGTGGACATGGGTGGCCGTCGACGGCGTCTGGGAGTGCGGTATGTCATTCGGGGGAAGGGTCTCGGTCGTCCTCGGAATCTTCGTCGTGGCGGCCGGATTCGTCGTGTGGGCCGTGGTGGGATTCCTGCTACCCCAGCCCTCGACGGTCGACTTCACCTCGGCCCAGCCTGCCGGCGCCCCGGTCGATCTGACCGTGCAGACTGTCGGCTCGATCGGCAACGGCTTCGGTGACCATCCGACCTGGGTTTCCTACCTGGTCAAGGCACCGAGCGGGCAGTGGGTCCACTCGACGTACTGGAGGGTGCCTGCCCACACGCGGATCAACCTGACCATCGAGCAGTACGACTCGGGCAGCCCGTTGCGCAACCAGCAATGGGGGCGGGTCCAAGGCACGATCGGCAACGTCGAGATCCTCAACGGCAAACCGGTGTCGGTCTACGACTCGAACTCGGGCAACGGCGTCGGCCACACGTTCTCCGTTCCGACCCTCGGGATCAGCGTCCCGTTGGTCGGAGTCGATCCCAATGCCACCAACATCTGCAGCCAGGCGCCGTGCTCCCCGTCGAGTTCGGTGAGGAACGTCATCAAGGCGTCCTTCGTCACGCCCGGCCCGGGTGAGTACCCCTGGCAGTGCTTCGTCCCCTGCGGGTTGGGGTGGCTCTACGGCAACGGTGGACCGATGAGCACGGTCGGCTACATGGGTGGATTCCTCGACGTCCAATGACCGTCGACAGCGAACAGCCGATCAGCCCGGACGTGGTGCCGCCGCCCGGCAAGGAGCCTCGCCATTTCGTCCGGATGGTCGCGATCTGGCTGGTGCTCGCTGCCATCCTCGATCCGCTCTTCTACTTCCTGGTCGGACCCCACATCCCGCCGGGCGATATGACGTCGGCGGCGGTCGAGAACCAGTTCGACTTCAACGTCCTCTTCATGATCGCCCTCCCGGTCATCCTCGGTGTCTGGGTCTACCTCGGCTACGCCCTCGTCATGTGGCGGTCCTCGCGCAAGGGACTGCCCGATCCGGTCGGTGGCGCCCAGGCGAGGACCCGGCTCAGCGTGCAGGTCGGGTGGATCGCGACCACCACCGTCATCGTGCTCGGCCTCTTCGTCTTCGGGACGGTCGAGCTCATCGTCAACGCCGGCTCCGGCGGCGGTGAGGGTCCCAATCCGATCTGGACGCCGACATCCGCCACCATCCTTCCTGTGCAGGTCATCGCCCAGCAGTGGAAGTTCACCTACCGGTACCCGACCTACGGTGGCTTCGAGAGCCAACAGCTCCTGCTCCCGAACAACACGACGATCGCCTTCCACGTGACGTCGCTCGATGTGATCCACAATTTTTGGGCCTATCAGCTGAGCATCAAGGCCGACGCGAACCCCCAGCTCGACAACGTGGCCTACACCGACACCCGGCAGACGGGAAGCTTCACCGTGCGGTGTGACGAGCTCTGCGGGCTCTGGCACGGCGCCATGTACAACTACGGCAACGTCGTCTCCAAGACGGCCTTCGACGCCTGGGCAAGGGCCACCGAGCGAGCAACGGCGGCCAACACCAAGCTCCTCCCGCCGTTCGCCTGGACCTACGTGCCGGACGCCAACGGGGCCGACGGTGGCTACTACCCCGACAACGTCGATCCCTACAGCAACTCCGAGGTCTACGGGGCCACTCCCGCCAAGTCCGCATGAGAAAGCCGACGCCATGACACTCGCGCAACGCGAAGCCGAGACCGAGGTCGTCTACCCGGACCCCACGCCTCCGGTGCTCGGGGGGATCCAGGGACTGCCGTCACGACCGGGATGGTTCAGCCAACACCTCGGCACCGCCGTCATCGGCGCCGTCCTCGGTTACCTGCTCGGGCACTGGCTCGGGAACGTCGTCGCCAGCGGCTACACCAACATCACCAACAGCGGGTCCAACTCCATCGCGGTCACCGGGGGCCTCCTCCTCGGCGTCCTCGGCTGGCTGCTCGGGATCGGAGCGCTCAACTACCCGCTCGCCAAGATGGCAGGGATGGAGCCGCGCCCCGAGTACGAGACGACCAGCTGGACCCGTTACCTCCGGTACACCTGTGATCACAAGGTGGTCGGGCTCCAGTACGTCATCGGCGTCCTCGGGTTCTTCTTCACCGGGGGCCTGCTCGCCATGGCCATCCGAACCGAGCTGCTGACCCCGACCAGCCACGTCTTCGGGCCGGGGACGTACATCGCGGTGGTGAGCGAGCACGGCACGGTGATGATGATGATGGCCACCTCGGTCATCGTCGGACCGCTGGGCAACTGGCTGGTGCCACTGATGATCGGCGCCCGGCGCACCGCCTTCCCCCGGGTGGAGGCGTTCAGCTTCTGGATCTTCACCGCCGGCTACTTCGTCATCCTCTCCGCCCTCTTCTACGGCGGCTTCCCCACCGGCTGGACGGGGTACGCGCCGCTGCAGACGCAAGCGGGAGTAGGGATGATGTCCTATCTGGTCGGTTTCGCCGTCATCGGCATGGGCATGATGGCGGCCGGGTTCAACCTGGCCGTGACCATCGTCAACTACCGGGCGCCGGGGATGACCTGGAGCCGCATCCCCATCTTCGTCTGGGCGATCCTGTCCACCTGCGCCCTCCTCACGCTGGCCACGCCGACGTTGGTCGCCGCGGGGCTCTTCGGCATCCTCGACCACACCGCCCAGACCGCCTTCTACGTCACCGAGCACGGAGGCAGCTCGTTCCTCTGGCAGAACCTGTTCTGGTTCTTCGGTCACCCCGAGGTGTACATCATGGCGCTGCCCGGGTTCGGCATCGTCGGCGAGCTCCTCCCGGTCTTCACCAGAAAACCCCTGTTCGCGTACAAGGTGGCGGCCGCTGGCATGATCGGCGTCGCACTCCTGTCCTTCTTCGTCTGGCAGCACCACCTCTTCCAGAGCGGGATCAACCCGGACATGCGGCCGCTCTTCATGCTCACGACCGAGCTGATCTCCATTCCGACCGGGTTCATCTTCCTGGTGGGCATGGGAACCCTGTACAAGGCGAAGATCAGGTTCGAGGTGCCGATGCTCTTCTGCCTCGCCGTGTTCTTCAACTTCCTGATCGGCGGCGTCACCGGCGTGTTCCTCTCCGACGTGCCGGTCAACGTCACCGTGCACGGAAGCTTCTTCGTGCTCGCGCACTTCCACTACACGATCATGGGTGGCCTGATCTTCGCGTTCTTCGCGGGCCTCTACTACTGGCTGCCGAAGATGACCGGCAAGACGTTGAACAAGAAGCTGGGCCAGATCCACTTCTGGTTCATGTTCATCTTCTTCAACATGACCTTCTTCCCGATGTTCCTCATCGGACTGCTCGGACAGCCTCGGCGGGTCTTCGAGTACGCACAGAACCTCCAGGCCCTCAACGACTGGGCATCGGTCAGCGCGTTCATCCTGGGAGCGTCGTTCTTGATCTTCATCGCCAACTTCGTCTGGTCGATCTTCATCAAGCCGGTGCCGTCGCCCGCCAATCCCTGGCAGTCACTGGGGCTCGAGTGGCAGACGCCGACCCCGGTCCCGTACTACAACTTCGAGCGGATCCCGGTCGTCCTGAGCGATCCGTACCACTACAGCGAGGAGGACGCACCTGCGGTGGCCGACTTCGGAGACGGACCGCTGGTCGGGGCCGGGGCCTCCCCTTCGTCGACCGCCGCTGACGACCCAGGCCCGCCGGCCCGATGAGGGGAAGCAGACGGTGACCGACACTGCAGGCAAGCCGACCTACACCGAGACGCCCGAGGAACGCGAGTTCGAGCTCCGCTCAGCGGTCGGCGCCTACTGGACCGGTGGCCGGCTGCTCATCGGAATGTTCGCCTTCCTGCTGGCCTCGTTGGCGTTCGCCTACTTCTACCTGAAGTCGAACAACTCGGGGAAGCTCTGGCGTCCGGACGGCATCACCGCGCCGACCGGCATCGGATGGACGATCTTCGCCTTGGTGCTGGCATCAGCGCTGCTCACCATCTACGGGCAGTGGCGGCTGCGCTCGGGCTCAGTGCTGGACTGGGAGGTGAGCGGATGGACCGCCACCGCCGGGATCCTCCTGGCCGCCGGCCTCCAGGTCTGGCAGCTGACCCAGCTGCCCTTCTTCCCGGGCTCGAGCGGCTACGCGTCGTGCTTCATCGGCTGGGCCGTCATGAATCTGATGATGCTGCTGAGTGGTGCGTACTGGCTCGAGACCACCCTGGCGACGAGCCTCCGGCTCCGGAAGGTCCTTCCCGAGGGAGGCTCACCGGCCGCGTCGAATGCGCCCGCAGCCCAGCTCTTTCGGGCGAACGTCGAGTCCTGCACCTATTACTTCGGGTTCATGGCGGTGGCGAGCGCCCTGTTCTGGGTCTTCTTCTACCTGATTTGAGGGCATCGACCGATGAGCTCCCCCGACCGCGCGAGTAGAGTCTGGTCCGAAGAACAACAGTGAGGCTGTTCCACCTATGAGCTTCGCCAACGACACCTTCATCGGGCCCCAAGTCCTGACGGTCGCCATACCCCTCGGCACGCTGTTCCTGGTGTGCCTGTGGGGCTTCTTCCAACGTCGAACGCATCGGGAGTGATCTCCACGTCGGTGGCGGGCCGGGCTCCCGAGCGGCATTCGACCGGATCGCACATGACGTTCAGGTCGGTCCTCGCGGTGGTGGCGCTGCTGCTCCTGATCGTCTGGCTCGTCCCGCCCTTGGGGACTTGGGCACGCCGGTACGAGTTCGTGGAGGCGCTGCAGTTTGCGTGCTTCGCGGTGGTCGTTCCGGCCCTGGCTGCTGTCGGCGCCCCGTGGCGACTCCTCGGGCTCGCCTCCCGTGAACCCCTCGAGCCCGACGACGACGGAAACCCGCTCACTTCGGCGGTACCCGGACCGATGGACCGCCTGGCAGACGGTCGACGGCACCATGCCTCTGCGACCCGGAGCGTGGCATTCGCCGCGCTCTACCTCGGCGGGGCGATCGTGTGGCGATCGTCCCTCGGCGTGAACGCGCTCGTCCGCACACCGTGGCTGATGGCAGTCGAGGCGGTCACGCTGCTCGTCGTCGGGCTCGGTCTCTGGCTCGAATTGGTCGAGTCACCGCCGCTGTCCCCGAGGCTCTCACGCCCGAACCGGTTGGCGCTCGCGGCCGTCTCGATGTGGATCATCTGGATCCTTGCCTATGTCGTCGGCCTTTCACACGCCTCCTGGTACCACGCGTATCTCCATCACGCGGGCTCCGGGCTCAGCCTCTCGGCCGATCAGCAGTTCACGACCGGGATGTTGTGGTTCGTCTCGGCCTGCGCGTTCGTGCCGGTCGTCTTCTGGAACCTCATCCGCTGGCTGCAGGCGGAGGAGGACCCGGACGAGGAACTGCTCCACCTGGTCCGACAGGAGCGGATCCGGGGTCGGACGCTCGGTCCGGGCGGGGCCAACCCCTAGACGGACCAGATTCGGACGGGCGCGGGCCAGGAGTGCGGACCCGGGCGAGGCTCTGACCTGATCAGCTGGTTCCCGGCAGACGGGGGAGGCTCGGGAGGTCCGGCGTCGGCAGATGGGCGCCCAGGACGCGATCGGCGGCGGCCACGTCGGCGTCGGCCTGTGCTCGGTCCCTGGCCAGTGCCGCCTCCTGCTTCGAGAGGTCGGAGAGCGCGGACGCGGAACCGGGGTCGGTGCTGAGGCTCTGGATATCCTCGATCGCCCCGAGCGCATCCGACGTGGCCCAGAGCGTCGCAACGCTAACCACGTCGCCGATGTCCTTGCCGGCCGGCGTTCCCGTGCCTTCGACGTTCGAGAGGTCGAAGATCGTGCTGCTTGCGAACGAGCAGGCGGTCTGGTCGTCCCGCATGAGCGACGGCGCCTGACTCAGCTCGGACGCGGTCAGGGAGCCGTTCTTGAGGTCCTGGAAGATGAGGAAGGTCTCCTTCACCCCGTAGGAGCATGGATCGACGTCGGCGTTGATCTGTTTGAGGATGCTGGCCTGATCGGCCGTGTCGGCGGCCATGCTCGTATGGCTCGGCAGGTCGACGAGGACGGAGGCCACCACCACCGCGCCCACTGCCGCCGTGACGAGGACCGGACCCCGCTTGTACCACGGTGGCCTCTCGGGCACCTGGGCAACGATCGCCTCGATCGTGAACGGATCCTCGGGACCGGACCCGTCGATGTCGTCGTCGCTCATGACGTCCCCCTCAGCAGGCCGGATGCCGAGTCGGACACGCCCCGGGCGAACTCGGCGATGACGCCGGGCTGCAGGCTGTAGGTCCCGATCGAGCTCTCGTTGGCGAACGGTGAAGCGCTGAGCACCAGCCTGCCGGTGCGGTCGATGAAGTACATCGACTGGCTGTGCGTCACCACTCGGGTCGTGTTGTCCACCGCGACCGTCACGCCGTATGCCTTCCACACACGGCTGAGCTCGGAGAGCGGTCCGTTGAGGAAGGTGAGGTTGGTCAGTCCGCTCAGCGTGGCCTGGGTCAGGGCCAGGGGAGTCGGCGCGAGCGAGGTCTCCAGGGGGTCGGAGTTGACCACGACGAACTCGACCCCGGACTGCTGGGCACCGAGCAGCTCGTCAGCTTGCGAGATCTCGCTCGAGAGCACGGGGCAGATGTCGTCGCAGGCGGCGTTGAAGAACGTGAGGACGACGACCTTCCCGCGTGCACTCGCCGGGCTCCATGTCGCGCCCCGCTGGTCCGAGAGCGTGAACGTCGGCGCAGGCTTGCCGGCGAGGTGTGTCAGACCGAGGACGGCGGGGGCGGAGGCACCGACCGGCGGGACGTCGGGCTGCACTGGTGCCGATGGTGGTGCGCCGCCCGTCCCCGCAAGCGTCGTCACCGGCGTAGAGGCAAGGGTCCCGGCGCCGGCATTGCCGAGCAGCCGCTCGAGAGCGATCCCTCCGATTCCGAGCACCGCGAGGGCCACGGCGATCCAGACGACGACCTTCCGGGGTACCGGTTGCGAACCTGCACGGAACGCCGCGGTGCGATCGACCGGGACCGCGCCCGTGGACAGGGCGGCGGCGCGCTCCGCCTCGGTCAGCCCCGATCGGCGTTCCGGTCCATCGCCGGACGACGTCCCGGTCGCCGTGGCCCCGTCGGGGACAGCACCCGTCACCCGGATGCGGACCCCCCGACCAGCTGCGTCGCCCAGTGCTCGAGGGTCGACAGGGACTGTTTCCCGAACGCGACGTGGACCACGTGCCCGCGGGCGTCGAGGAAGTACGTCACGGGCAGGGCGGTGAGCAGGTAGGAGTTTGCCACGGTCGCGTCGGCGTCGACACCGACTGGATAGTCGGCACGCGCCGCGGCTAGCACGGACCGCGCGGCGGCATCGGTGTCGTTCGAGTCGACGCCGAGCAGGCTCAGCCGTGCACCCATCCTTCCGGACAGGGTCGCGAATGCCGAGAGCTCCGCCTTGCAGTCGCTGCACCACGAGGCGAAGAAGTTCACGACGGTCGGTGTGCCGAGCGTGCCCGCCAGCGCAACCGGTGGTCCTCCGCCGAGCCGGGGCAGCACGAAGTCCGGCGCCTTGCTGCCTGCAGGGAGCATCGCAGGAGCCGTGACCGGATAGGCCGGTGACGCCGGATGGCGCGGGCGCGTCACCACGAAGACGAAGAAGGCGATAAGGCAGAGCGCCGCGATCGCGGCCAGGGCCCACCAGATGCGGTCCTGGCCGCGTCTCGTGGGAAGTCGTGGACGATCGTCCTGCGCGACCCGGTCGGCCGTCATGACCAGGGTTCCTCCCTCGTCAGCGGGCGAATGCACCCGCGCCACCCCATCGTTCGGCTCCGACCGCGGCGCCGTCAGCGCCGGCCGGACGGAGGTCGCCGGACCAGACGGTCGGGAGGCCGGTCCTGGACTGAGGGAGGACCACTGGCAGGACAGTAGTCGCTGCGTATCGGCGCTGTCCGCCCGTCGGAGCCTCCGGGACACCCCCGATCCGTCCCACGAGGGAACGGGTCACCCGTCGGTCCCGACCGCCCCGGTCGGCGGTTCGTCGGTGAGCCGGTCGAGCGTCGGCAGCAGATAGCCGAAGGCGGCCGTGGCGGGCCCAGCCAGCATCAGCGCCAGACCGATGAGGCGGGTCGGGTGGGCGACGGTGAGCAGTCCGCCCACCCCGGCGGTCGCGACACCGGCTCCGCCGATCCGAGCACACAGCCGGTCGATGCGGCTCGAGCGGCTACTTCCGACAAGGAGCGCCACCGCTCCGATCGCCAGGGGCAACCCGATCGCCGCGTGGAGGACCAGCACCGCCGCGCCGCTGGCCGGCATCAGGCCGGTGGGGCGCCCGATCGGCACGACCACCAAGGTGACGATCCCCAGTACGAACTCGAGGCCGACCAACACCGCGAGCAGCACCGGGAGGCGAGCGGGTGCGGATCCGACGGGGAAGGGAGTGGCGTCCGGAACGCACCCCTTCGTCGGAGCCGAGACCACCCCGGTCGGAGGCAGAGGTCGCACCTCGGCGTGGTTCGCCGGGGGGTGGGGGACGCGACCCTGACGACGACGTTGTAGGTCACCAGCGCAACCGCGAGGTGCATCACCATCAACACGGCGACCGCCGGTGCGGGCTGATGTCTCACGATCAGGAGCACGTCGGGCAGCAACAGCGCGAGCGTCGCTGCGACCGCGAGCCGGAGGTAGAGCCAGCGAGGCGCCCACGACACCCCGACGACGACAGGCCACGCCGCACAGGCGATCACCACGCCGACGGTCGTAACGGTCGCGTAGTCGGTGAAGTGGAAGTGGACGTAGCTGGCGGTCGAGGGGACGAGCCGCGTGCCGGCGAGCACCACGAGGGCATCTGCGGCAAGGGACCCGCAGAGCGCAAGGGCGGTGGCCAGAGCGAGACGGACGAATGGAGGCCAGGGTCGGTGTCCGGGACCGTCAATACGAGCGGCCCGTAATCCTCTGTTGGAGAGACGGCCAGGTTGCATATGGCGTCAGGCACCAATGGGACAATCGTCGGCCCGATCTGCCCGGAATGGGGGACGGGACGATGGAGGGAGTTTCGACACGGATCCGGCCCGGGAAGTTTAGGCGATCGCAGGGGGACGCGAGCGCCAGGGGAGGCCGATCCTCGTCCGCCTGCCGTGCCGGCCGGCCGGCGGCCCCGTGCCGGCGTCGTGCCGGCGTCGTGGTCACCTGCACCCGACGGGTTCCCGGTCGATCACCGGGAAGCGCCGCATCCCGCCCGCTATCCTGCTGCTGATGGCTCTCCGTGCGGCGGCCGTGGTGCTTCAGCGAACGCGAGGGGCACACACCCTTCGCTCGAGGGTCGGTGCCTACGTGGCACTCACCAAGCCTCGAATCATCGAGCTGTTGCTCGTCACCACCCTGCCCACGATGGTGCTGGCCGAACGCGGCATGCCCCCGGTATGGCTGATGGCGGCAACCCTCATCGGCGGAGCCCTCGCGGCGGGAGGGGCCAACGCCATCAACATGTTCGTCGATCGGGACATCGACAAGCTGATGCACCGGACGGCGAAGCGTCCGCTGGTGACCGGGGCGATTGCCCCTCGGAGCGCGCTGATCTTCGCGATCACGCTCGAAGTGGTCGCGTTCGCCGAGTTGTGGGCGTGGGTGAACCTGCTCTCGGCGGTCCTCGCGGTGTCGGCCACCCTGTTCTACGTCTTCGTCTACACGCTCTGGCTCAAGCGGGCGAGCAGTCAGAACATCGTCATTGGCGGCGCTGCCGGCGCCGTCCCGGTTCTCGTGGGGTGGGCGGCGGTGACCGACAGCCTGGCCTGGACCCCTGTCGTGCTCTTCGCGCTCATCTTCGTGTGGACGCCGCCCCACTTCTGGTCGCTGGCCGTCAAGTACAAGGACGACTACCAGGCGGCGAACGTCCCCATGCTGCCGGCCGTGGCCACGTTCACGCGCACCGCGCGGGAGATCCTCCTCTACAGCGTGATTCTGGTCGGGGTGTCCCTCCTGCTTGCCCCGGTCGCCCACCTGGGCGTGCTCTACCTGGTGTGCGCGTCAGGGCTCGGTGCGGTGTTCGTGGGCCTGGCCCTACGGCTGTGGCGCCGGGCGACCCCCGCGGCCGCCATGCGGCTCTTCAGCTACTCGATCACCTACCTGACCCTGCTGTTCGTCGTCGTGGCGGTCGACGTCCTGACCAAGCACTGACCGGGCCGGACGGTCGCCAGGAGAAGATCTTCCGCACGTGAGCACCCGCCGCTATCGTGCGTTCTGATGGCTGAGAGCACGGCCGGCGGGGAAAGTCACTACAAGCTCGGTGCGGACCCCATCGTGCGATGGGTCATCATCGTCATCGAGTACGCGATCGTGGCAAGCCTGCTCCTCGTGGCCGGCATCGTCCTGGTGCGGACCGTCGAGACCTTTCTGGACCATTGGGGTGGCTTCCCCCAGACCGTGGTGGGGGCGATCGACGGCATTCTCGTGGTCATCATTCTCCTGGACATTGCCCACACCGTCTTCGGACACCTGCGGACGACAGTCTTTCCGATCCGTCCATTTCTCGTGATCGGCATCCTGGCGGGTGTTCGGGACATCCTGAGCGCGTCGGCCCACCTGACCTTGAGCAGCCCCCTGTCACAACGTGACTTCACCGACACGCTGATCTCGCTCGGGGTGGGCGTCGGGGTGGTCGTCTTCCTGCTGCTCGGCCTGCTCATCCTGCGGTTCTCCGGGCACGTCGACGACGACGTCTCGCCGTGATGCCGGTGCCGGTCCTCAGGCGGGCTCCGACGCGGAGGCGGTCCGACGGGACGGATGCGGCTCCTGACGTGGATCGGAGAGGAACGCCGCCAGATCGGTGCGGGCCCGGGACACCCGAGAAGCGATCGTCCCGGGCGAGCAGCCGCAGATCGTGGCGGCCTCCGCATACGCCAGACCGAGCAACTGCGTGAGCACGAACGCCGTCCGACGTTCAGGAACCAGTCGAGAAAGCAGGTCGTCGACTTCGGTCATCCCGCTGGCGTCCGGCGAGACGGACTCGTCGGTGCTCACCGCGGAGATCGCGGCATCACGGCGGCGGCGGCGGCTCGAGGTTCGGAGCTCGTCCATGCAGGTGTTTCGGGCGATCGCGAGCAGCCAGGTGCGAGCGGTGGACTCGCCACGAAATCGCGGGAGCGCCCCGACGGCGCGCAGGAAGACCTCCTGCGCGACGTCCTCGCCCCGCTGGCGGCCGACGAGTGCGGCGCAGAGCCGCCACACCTGATCGTAGGTCGAGCCGACGAGCTCTTCGAGGGCCGAGACGTCCCCCCCGCGGGCTGCGACGGCGAGACGGGTCAGCTGATCCACGGTGGCCACGATAGGGAGCGACCCCCCGCTGGTCCACCGGCTCGGTTCCGTCACGGCGATCCCGGGAAGAACGCGGGAGGCTCGCTCGACTACCTCGGTATGGAGCATGACGGTGGGCCGCGCCGGCACCGGGCCCGGAGAATGGGCACCCGGGGCGGCGCGGGAGACGCCCGGCGGCGGACCCGCCGGCGGCATCGGTAGGAGGATCCGGCCGTGCAAGGCATGGGGAACGGTCTCAACGCGAAGAACCCGACCATCGTGTCGGCGTTCCACGCGCAGCTCCTCCATCAGGGGCTGATCATCTTCCTGGTCCTCGGAGCGTTGGCCGTGGCGTGGAACGTCCTGCGATCCCTCCAATTTCGCAGGGCGGCCTCGTCGGGAGCGAGCATGCCCGCCGCCTCGTTCGCCCACCCCGAGGCCCCCGCGCGGCGGCTCCTCCGGATCTCCTTCGGGATCCTCTGGATCTTCGACGGCATCCTGCAGACCCAGTCGTCGATGCCACTCGGCATGACGACCGGCGTGATCCAGCCGGCGGCCGCCGCCTCGCCGAGCTGGGTGCAGCATGTCGACAACGCCGCGGCAACCATCTGGAGCTATCACCCCATCGCCGTTCCGGCTTCGGCGGTCTGGATCCAGATCGGCATCGGCATCTGGCTCCTCGTCGCACCTCGGGGCGTCTGGTCGCGTCTCGCCGGTCTGGCGAGCGTGGGGTGGGGACTCGTCGTCTGGGCATTCGGGGAGGCATTCGGTGGCATCTTCGCACCGGGTCTCACCTGGATGTTCGGCGCACCCGGCGCGGTGCTCTTCTACTGCGCGGCCGGTCTGCTGCTGGCGCTTCCCGAGTCGAGCTGGGCGACGCCTCGGCTCGGGCGGGTGATCCTCCGCTGCATGGGGCTCTTCTTCGTCGGGATGGCCATGTTGCAGGCGTGGCCGGGGCGCGGTTTCTGGCAGGGCCGGACGGAGCCGGGCGCCAACCCGGGCACCCTGACCGGCATGACCCAGCAGATGGCCCAGACACCGCAGCCGCACCTGTTCTCCTCCTGGGTCAACGACTTCGCCACCCTCGACGCGGCCCACGGGTGGGGGGTCAACCTCTTCGTGGTGATCGCACTCGTCGTCATCGGAACGACGTTCCTCGTCGCATCCCCCCGACTGGTCCGTCTCGGGGTGCTGGCAGGGGCCGTGCTCTGCCTCGCCGACTGGATCTTCGTGGAGGACTTCGGGTTCTTCGGCGGGGTCGGCACCGACCCCAACAGCATGGTCCCGATGTCGCTCGTCTTCATCGCCGGCTACCTCGCCCTGACGAGGCCGTCCGTGGTCGGGTCCGATGTGGTGGTGTCCATCCGTGCAACGACGGAAACCCGGCGGTCCAGCTGGCACGAGCGCCTCGTCGCCGATCCGGGATTCGCCCTTCGGGCGATCGGGGCGCTCGGTGCAATCGTGATCATCACCGTGGGCGCGGTGCCCATGGCGGTCGCGAGTGCGAGCTCACAGGCCGATCCGATCCTCGAACAGGCCATCGGGGGCACACCCAACGCAGTCAAGGAGATCGCTCCCGCATTCAACCTGGTGAATCAGGACGGTCAGGCCGTCTCGTTGGCGAGCCTCCACGGCAAGACGATCGCGCTCACGTTTCTCGATGACGTGTGCACCAGCGACTGCCCGATCATCGCCCAGGAGTTCCGGATCGCCGACGGACTGCTCGGGAGTGATGCTCGCAACGTCGATTTCGTCGCCATCAACGCCAATCCACGCTACGTCACACCGAACTACCTCCAAGCGTTCGACCAACAGGAGTACCTGGGCCAGCTCCCCAACTGGCTCTATCTGACCGGGCCGCTCGGCCGACTCCGACAGGTGTGGGCGTCCTACGGCGTACTCGCCCAGGTCGAGCCTGCCGGAGCGATGATCGCGCACTCCGAGATCGCGTATGTCATCGACGGCCACGGGTTCACCCGCGAGATCCTCGACACCGACCCTGGACCCGCGACCCAGGCGACCCGCTCCTCCTTCGCAGTGACCCTCGCCAACTCGGTCGAACAGACCCTCCATTCGTGACCGACATCGTCCTCTCGTGCCGTGCGCTCGGCCGAGCCGTCCTTGCGGTGCTGCTGGTCGGCACGGCAGCCGGCCTCGCCGGCTGCTCGCGTGCGACCACCGCGGACGCTTCCGCTGCAGCGGACGCCGCCGCCGCAGGAGCCCCCGAGATCGCAACCCCGGTGTCGACCACGCTCGAGACGGCGGACGGAACCTGGGCCAGCGTGCCCATGGGCCACCTCGACCAGCCGCTCAACACCTTCTGGCAGCTCTTCTACCGGCCGAACGCCAGCACATCGTGGTCGGACCAGGTCCAAGCGACCGCAGCGGCGACGAACGGCGGGCTGCTGCTCGCCTCACCCGGCGGCCAGACCCTCGACGTCGGCATCCGTCCGTCCGACGATCTGACGTTCTCTCCTTTGATCTCGACGATCGACGGGGGCAGCTCGTGGTCGAACGGGCTGGTGGTCCCCGGTCTCGCCCCCCGACCGTTCGGGCTGGCTTCCGATCCGACCGGCCGGTCGCTGGCCGTGGTCAACGGCCATGGCGAAACCGAGGTCATGGCGAGCGGGGGTGACCTTTCACATTGGCACGCGCTGGTGTCGGAGGGGGCCCTCGCCTCGACGCAGGACGGACGGTCCTGCGGGCTCGGATCGATCACCGCGGTGGCGTCGGTCGGCGCCGACGCCGTCGTTGGCGGGAGCTGCGGCCGTCCCGGGGTGGTCGCGATCTTCGTCGAACGCGGCGGAGCGTGGCATCTCGCCGGACCGGCACTTCCCGCGACGTCGCACGGCGCCCGTGTGGAGGTCCTTGGGCTGCAGACCACCGACGCCGGGATCTCCGCCCTCCTTGCGATCGTCGAGGGTGGCCGGACCTCGGTGGCGGCAGCGTGGATGGGCACCGATGGTCGATGGAGCGTCTCCCCACTCCTCCGAACCGCCCCCGCCGACACGGTGACGTCGTTCGGGCCCGCCGACGGCGCCGGGTACTTCCTGTTGCTCACCTCGCCTGCGGGATCAGAGGTCTTGGACGTGGTCGACGGCCCCTTGCTCGGGTGGAAGCACCAGCCGACTCCGCCGACGGGAACCGCCACGGTGGCGATCGAGCGGGCGTCGCCCGAGGTTGCGTTGGCGGTGGACACGTCGATCCTGACCGTGTGGACCCTTTCTCCCCCGTCCGATGTGTGGACGAAGGTGCAACGGATCGACGTCCCGATCCAGTACGGGTCGTCCGGGTGACGCGCATCCGACCCCGCTCGAAGCCCCGATGGACGCCTGCCATGCGCCGGCCCGTGCAGTGCGCGGACGTCCGGCTGGCGATCTCGGCGGGGAGGGACGGCGAGCGGTCCCTTCTGTCGGCTGGGGCGGTCGACCGGCACCTCACCGGGTGTCCGGCCTGTCGCTCCTTCCGGTCAGAGGTCGACGATCTCGTGCCAGCCTTCCGGCTGTTCGCGCCGAGACCGGTGCCCGACGGACTGTTGGCGATGCTCACCGGGCAGCTGCCGGCCGGCGGACCCGCGAGGCAAGCCGGGAGGACGCCGAAAGGGCGCGGATTGAACGCTGCATCGCGCTGGGCCACGATCGCACCGGCGGTGGTCGCCGTCGTCGCACTACCGCTGGGAGCCTGGTCGCATCCGCACGTCGTGCCGTCTCGCCAACCGACCCCTTGCACGATAGGCATCCACAGTCGTCATCCACCGCACTCGCAGTGACCACGGACGCCGGCCGGTCGGACCGTCCGTCCGCGGCCGTAGGGATGCGCCACGGCGTGACTATCGTGCGGTCGAAGGGCTGGAGGTGACGGTGATGGAAGGCCAGTGGCGAGTGGTCAGCCTGGACTACCGGGATCCGTCGATCCCCTTCGAGGACGTCATCCGCCTGATCGACCTGTCCGGCTCCGCGACCGGCGCGGCCTTCAGCAGGAGCGATGTGGTCGAGGCTCTCCACGAACATCAGCCGGCGGCAGTCGCCTTCGCTTCGGGAGTCCTCGTCGGCGCCATCGTGGCTCGGGCCTGTGGCGCGGACGCGCACCTGCTGACTTTGGCGCTCCACCCGGACTGGCGTCGCAGGGGCATCGGTTCCGCGCTCCTGCGACAGCTCGACCAGGAGATCATCCATCAGGGGGCTCGGCGGCTCGTCGCTGTCATCCACCCCGGTCAGGTCGGCGAGCATGCCTTCGCCAATCAGGGGTTCACCCGCCAGGACGGGCTGCACCTCTACATGCGAGAGGCCTCGATGGTGCCCGAGGAGCTCGCCGTCGTGGAACGCTTCGGAGGAAAGGTTCTCGACTCCGATCTGTGGCAGTCGCTGAAGGGCTTCTCCGCGGCGAAGGGCATCCTCGACCGGCGGGTGGTCGCACCGCTCGCCCACCCCGGACTCGCCGACCAGCTCGGACTGGTGCCTCCGGCAGCCGTGCTGCTGTTCGGCCCTCCCGGAACCGGCAAGACATCGTTCGCTCGTGCGATCGCGTCGAGGCTGTCGTGGGCATTCGTCGAGCTCCACCCCTCGCTGCTCGGACGTGGGGTCGAGGGCGCTCGCGCCCTCCGCGATGCCCTGACGGAGTTGGGCAGGGTCGATCGCCTCGTCTGCTTTCTCGACGAAGCGGACGAGATCGCGTCGGACCGCAGCGAACGCCCTGACAGCCAACCGCTGGTCAATGAACTGCTGAAGGCGATCCCCCTGTTCAAGTCCCGGCCCGATCGCCTCATGGTGATGGCGACCAATTCGGTCGAAGCCATCGATCCGGCACTTCTCCGCCCGGGGAGATTCGATCTCGTCATTCCCGTCGGCGCTCCCGACGAGAGCGAACGAGCCGAGCTGGCGGCGGAGTTCCTGCCGGGGCCCGACCCGGTCGATGTGGCACGGCGTACGTCCGGCTTCACTCCAGCCGACTTCGCTCTGGCCGCTCAGCGTGCCGCCCAGGCCGCGTTCGACCGGGCGGTCACCGGCGGTTCGCCGGGCGTCAGCGCCGAGGACGCCCTGCAGGCCATCGAACTCACCCGGCCGACCGTGGGCCCCGACGCCCTCGAGCGGTTCAACGCCGAGGCAAAGCTCTACGCCCGCCTCTAGGCGACTCATCCGGTCCACGGTGGCGGAGCCCGCCTCGGGGTCGGGAGCGGTGTGGTCCGCCCATCATGGTCACGAGCGCGACGGCAAGCAGCGAGGAGGAACACCGTGAAACCGCGAATCCACGTCGTCACACGTGCCATGGACGACCTCGAGACGGCGCTGGACCTCTGCCGCGACGGCCTCGGATCTCCGACCGAAGGGCTCCGCTCGACGCGCGAGCCTCCACGACAGCTCAGGGAACCGGCGCTACCTCGAGACCCCCGTCAAGTCCGAAGTACCCATGATCGCGGCCATCAACTTGGGTGAATTCGGATTCCTCGGCGCAAACGGGGGCGTGGTCGGACTTCTCGATCCGGCTGGACCCGGTTGCGAAGCATTCGACCGGAGCCGATCAGCTCGAATCGAGTGGTCGAGCAAGAGCCGAGGGCCGAATCCGAGTCCGAACCCGAGTCCGAATCCGAATCCGAATCCGAATCCGACAGAGCTCCTACCGATCGAACGTCCGAGAGAGATCGATCCCCAGCTCCGGTACCGGCTTTCCCGTCGCGTAGCGATAGAGGATCGTTCGCATGTACATCCCTGCGGCTGAGAGATACGTCGAGACGACGAATAGTGCGATGACGCCGACGGCTCCGATCGCGACCCCCAACACGACCGCGCCGGAGATCGCCGTCGCGATGCCGGCGATCATGATCGCCATCGCGAGGAGCTCCCACCCCACGAGGATGAAGCCGAACCGCAACGCTCCTCTCGCAATCGTCCCGAAAGCCTGCATGATCAGATGCGACGACTGCCTCAGAGCAGCGATCGGACCGAGCTCCTCGAAGGCAAGAACGGGGATGACCATGAAGTTCGCAACGGCCCATGCCAGTCCCCCAGCGATGCCGACAAGTCGTCCGATGACACCGAGCCGGTTCTCGACAGTCCGGATGACCGTTCCGACGGTCGTCGTGACGAGCGCCCACCTGAACACGACCCGCCTTCGCTGCCATGCCATTCGCAGGGCACCCGGGACGTCGACCGAACGACCCTCGATCTGCTCGTTGGCGGCGAAGGCCAGTGCGACATTGAAGAACACGCCGATGAAGGTCGCGGTCATACCGCCGGGAACGAAGTAGAGCGCGCCCCAGCCAGACCATCCATACGATTTGATGAGCGGGAGGGCGATCAATCCGGACACGAACAGGAATGCCACGGCCGAGATCACTCCGGACAGGACCGGCAGCCAAAACATTCGGCGGTTCTGCCGGAACAGTGTGAACGATGCCTGGAGCAGTTGCTTCCCGGTCGGCGATCGACCACCTACCATCCGACGTGCCGGGTCAGGTGTTCCGTTCGGGGCCCAGTGTTCGGTCCATACCGTGCCGTCCCAAAAACGGAGATACGACGCGTCGCCCGGGTCGGGATACCATCCCGCGGGAGGCAGCTGCATCGACATGTTCGGATGCTAGCAATCTCCGCTGATTTTCCCTCAGACTGCGCAATGGGCTCAGGCGAACGGTGGCCCGGCCGAATCGATCCAGCAACGTGAGTGCTCTCGAGCACCGTCCGTTCCGCCGTCCTCCGGCCACGACGACGAGGAGCCGCCGTGCCGCCCAGTGAGGAGCCCCGTTCTCCGGGGACCGAGGATGCGCCGCCGCTCGAGGCGGGACCGTTCGCCGCATGGGCGGACGCGATGGAATCGGTGCTGCGCGAAGGCGCCGAATCCGAGGTTCCCTGCGACGGCTGCACGGCGTGTTGCCGGACGTTCCACTTCGTCGACATCGGGTCCGACGAGACCGAAACCCTCGGGAGGATCCCCACCGAGCTGCTCGCACCCGCTCCGCGCCGGCCGGGCCACATGGTGCTCGGCTACGACGAGCAGGGCCGCTGCCCGATGCTCGGTGACGCCGGCTGCTCCATCTACGAGCACCGTCCACGGTCGTGCCGGTCCTACGACTGCCGCGTCTACCCCGCGGCGGGTCTCGAGCCGGTCGGACCCACCAAGGTCGCACTCCGCGCGCGCGTCCGCCGGTGGCGGTTCGACTTTCGGTCCGACGCCGACGAGGTCGCCGAACAGGCCGTCGGCGCGGCGGCCGAATGGCTGCGGGCGCACCCCGAGGTGGCCCCCGGCGCACGGACTGTCGACGACGCCGACCTCGCGGCTCTTGCAGTCCTCGTCCATCGGTGCTTCCTCGGCACCAACGCCGTCACGGGAGATCCGGAGCTCGTCGAGCCCGACGTCGACGTGGTCGCCGCGAGCATCGACAGGTCGACGAGCGACCGATAGGCCGACCTCGAGGCTCCTCAGCCCTCCGCCGGGAGCAGCGATCTCGTCACCAGCAGCTCCGTCCGCTCGAGCCCCGCCTCGCGGTGCACCAGCGCGGCGACGTACTCCGGGTCGGAGATCATGTCCACGAAGGCGTCGACGCCCGGGTACTCGATGATCGCGATCTGGTCCCATCCCGGGCCGCTCCCGACGAGCAGGAGGTCGACCTCGTTGAAGAGCACGATCCGTCCGCCTCTGCGGGCAACGTGCTCCAGCGCGACCGCGGCATAACGGCCGTACGCCTCGACGCCGCTCGAACCGTCGCCTGCCAGCTCGTGACCTCCGGGATACTCGGCGGCGGACCGGAACGCGAGCAGGTTCACGAATTCGAGCGGCCCCGCAAGACCGGACTCGAGCAGCCCTCGCAGCTGCTCCACCTCGGGCTCGATCCCGCCGCCCCGTCGCTCGACCGCCGCCACCAGCGTGTCGAGATCGCCTGCGTCCCGCTCCACCATGGGCACCACCTCCCGATCCGTCACCGACCGCAATTGTGTCACCAGAGGTGACCGAGCCGCAGGGCCGAGGACCGATGCGGCCCGCGACGGGCCCGATCGAGGGAGCGATCGATGCGGAGGCGTGCCAGGAGCCCTCGGCGAGATCCCATCCTTCCTGACCGCCTATTCGGGACTTTCGTCTCTGGTCCACACGGCGACCGATCTGCGACGCTCCCAGAGGGAGGACGACCGTGGCATCAGCGCCCGAACAGGGAGGGAGGGGACCGGACCCCTGGTACCGCTCGCATCCCTGCGCGGCCATCCTCCTCGCGATCTTCGTCTTCATCGCGGTCGCCATCGCGCGCTACTTCTCCAACGGCGCCGGCCAGGCGGTCGACATCCTCTTCTCCCTCCCGATCGCCCTGCTCGCGATGGCCTTCGGCCTCCGGGGTGGGCTCATCGGCGCCGGCGTGGGCTTCTCCCTCTTCGCCCTCCTCGAGCTGACCAACGGCGTCGGCGACATCGACGCCACGGGTTGGTTCGCCCGAGCGGCAGGCATGCTGCTGCTCGGCGTGCTCCTCGGGCGGGCGACCGACCAGGTCGAGGCCGGCCAGCGTGCCACCCTCGCCGAACAGGAGCGACGACGCCTCCTGCGCGAGACCGCGCACCGACAGGCGGAGGCGCTCGAGATCAGCGACTCGATCCTCCAGAACCTGGCCGCGGCCAAGTGGATGATCGAGACGGGTCGCGACCAGGATGCCATCGACATCCTGACCGCGACGCTGGCGACGGGTCAGCGGATGGTCGCCGATCAGCTGCCCGTTCGCCAAGGTGGCTTCGACGTCCTGCTGGTCGAGGAGGCTCCTTCCCCGAGGTCCTGACCAGCAGGGCACGTCGCCTGGCACTCCCGGCGGCAGGGTCGCCCGATCCGACGGTCGGCCCGGCGGAGACCCCCGGCACGTGCCGAGCCGCCCGGCCCGTCGTAGCCTGGCCTTCGACCGGCGTCCGGGCGCGCCGCCCCAGGTGGTGCCTCCCGAGGGTCGACGGACGCCGGCACCTGACGGACGACGAGGCGGTGCAGCGATGGCAGACCAACTCCCACGACCGATCAAGCGGGTGGCAGCGGCACGGGCCCTACCCCACCTGACCCCCGACGAGCGGGTCGACCTCGGTCGCCGGGCCCGCGAGGCGGCACCCCGATCGTCGCATGCGACCTTCGACCGTCCCGCCGACCGGCCGGACCCGATCGACCTGCTCGAGCGGCAGGCCCTGACCCGGGTGCCGGAGCTCGTGCCGATCCGGTACGGACGGATGCTCGTGTCGCCGTTCACGTTCTTCCGCGGGGCTGCGCTCGTCATGGCTTCCGACCTCGCCCTGACTCCCCGGTCGGGACTCACCGCGCAGGTCTGCGGCGACGCCCACCTCTGCAACTTCGGCGTCTTCGCGTCGCCCGAGCGCACGATGATGTTCGACGTCAACGACTTCGACGAGACGCTGCCGGGGCCCTGGGAGTGGGACGTGAAGCGACTCGCGGCAAGCGTCGAGATCGCCGGCCGCGACCGGAACTTCACGAAGAAGGAGCGATCGACCGCGCTGCTCGGCATCGGCGCCGCGTACCGCACCGAGATGCAGCGGCTGGCCGGCAGCACCAACCTCGAGGTCTGGTACTCGAAGGTCGACATCGACGCCATCCGGCGCGAGCTCGAGCAGCAGGCCTGGACGGCAGGGACCAAGGTCGAGAAGAAGTTGGCGACCAACACCGTCAAAGCCCTGACCAAGGCCCGCACCCGCGACAGCATGCAAGCGCTCGAGAAGCTCACCACCGTCGTCGACGGCCGGCGGCGGATCATCAGCGACCCTCCGCTCATCGTGCCCGCCGAGGAGCTCCTCCCCGAGCTCGAGGCCGGTGAGGTGATCGAGTGGCTCCGTCGACTGATCCGCAGCTACCGCCGGAGCCTCCAGACCGACCGGCGCCACCTCCTCGAGCAGTTCCAGGTCGTGCAGCTCGCGCGCAAGGTCGTCGGGGTGGGAAGCGTCGGCACGAGAGCCTGGATCGTCCTGCTTACCGGCCGCGACGGCGACGACCCGCTCTTCCTGCAAGCGAAGGAGGCCGAGGCCTCGGTGCTCGAGGAGTTCGTCGGCAAGAGCACCTACCACAACCACGCCGAGCGGGTGGTGGCCGGGCAGCACCTGATGCAGGCGGCGAGCGACATCTTCCTCGGTTGGCAGCAGACCAAGGGCGTCGACGGCGTGACGAGGGACTACTACGTGCGCCAGCTCCGCGACTGGAAGGGCTCGATCGACCCGGAGCACATGCTGCCCGAGGGCCTCGCCCGCTACGCAGAGATCTGCGCCGGCTCCCTCGCCCGCGCCCACGCCCGCTCGGGAGACCGCATCGCGATCGCCTCGTATCTCGGGACCGGCGCGACGTTCGATCGGGCGATCGCCGAGTTCTCGGCGACCTATGCGGACCAGAACGAACGCGACTACGACCAGTTCGGCCGCGCCGTGAAGGACGGCCGCATCACCGCCGAGACCGGTCTCTAGCAGGACCGGGTCAACGGGGCGGGACGAACGCCCGGCCCGGCGCCCCGCCGGACCTGCGCGTCGTCAGTCGGACGCGGCCTCGTTCGCGGGTGTGCGCTCCGGTCGCCAGAACCCGAGCAGGAGGGCGGCCGCGCCGCCGACGCCTCCGATGAGCGCGACCCACAGACCCGTCCAGCCCCACAGGCTGGAGAGCCCGGCGGCATGGTCGAGGCTCCACTCGCCCGGCCCGAGGATGGCGAGGGTGAAGCCGGTGACGGTGAGCACCATGACGTACTCCCACCCCTCGCCGGGACGGAAGATGAAGAACCCGTTCTTCAGATGGTTGGTGATCCAGGCGACCAGCATCACGCCGACGACTCCCGCGCCCCCGAGGGGGGTCAGCAGTCCGAGGACGAGCAGCGCCCCGGCGCCGATCTCGGTGAGGCTGGCGGTCCACGCGTGCAGCCAGCCGGGCTTCATCCCGAGGCTCTCGAACCACCGTCCGGTCCCGGCGATCTTGCCGCCCCCGAAGATGTGGTTGATGCCGTGCGCGAGGAAGACCGCGCCGATCGCGATCCGGAAGACCAGAAGGGCGAGGTCGGCCGCGTGGACGTTGGTCATGTGGTCCGCTCCCGAGGGTCCGCTGCGAGTACGAGGGCAACGCCGAACCCGAGCAGGCCCAAACCCCGGTTCGACGGCACCTGTCTACCGCAGCACCGCCGGGCCTCGACGAATAGTAGGACGTTGTAGTAATCTTGGGGGATGGTGACTCTCCTGCCCGGGGCACTCGGGCGGAAGGGACGTGGCCGGTGAGCACGCTCCACCGTCCGGTCCATCCGGTGCGCTTCGTCACGGCTGCCAGCCTCTTCGACGGGCACGACGCGGCGATCAACATCATGCGGCGCCTCCTGCAGTCGCAGGGTGCCGAAGTCGTCCACCTCGGACACAACCGGTCGGTCGACGAGGTCGTGCGCGCGGCCGTCGACGAGGACGTCCAGGGCGTGGCGGTCAGCTCGTACCAGGGCGGCCACATGGAGTACTTCCGGTACCTGGTCGACCGGCTCCGAGCCGAGGGCCGGGACGACGTCGCCGTGTACGGCGGCGGTGGCGGCGTGATCGTCCCGTCCGAGATCGCCGAGCTCGAGGCCTACGGCGTCCGCCGCGTCTTCTCGCCGGCCGACGGCCAGCGGCTCGGGCTCGTCCAGATGATCAACCTGCTCGTCGAGGAGTGCGACCGCGACCTGACCCAGGGAGCGCGGCCCACCCCGGATGATCTCGCTTCCGGCGACCGTCGCGCCCTTGCCCGCGCGATCACCTGCATCGAGACCGGCGCGCTCGAACCCTCCCTCGCCGATGCGCTGGCGGCGGCGTCGGAGCGGCGGCGGGTGCCGGTGCTCGGCATCACCGGCACGGGCGGATCCGGAAAGTCGTCTCTCACCGACGAGCTCGTCCGCCGTCTGCGCAACGACCAGGAGGACAAGCTCTCGGTCGCCGTGATCGCCGTCGACCCGACACGCCGGCGGGGCGGTGGTGCGCTGCTCGGCGACCGGATCCGCATGAACGCGATCGACTCGCCCAACGTCTTCTTCCGGTCGATGGCGACCCGGCGGTCGGGTTCGGAGCTGCCGGAGGGGATCGTCCTCGTGACGGCGGCGTGCGCGCTCGCAGGTTTCGACCTCGTGATCGTCGAGACACCCGGCATCGGCCAGGGCGATGCCGCCATCGCCGAGCTCGCCGACCTCTCGCTCTACGTCATGACACCCGAGTACGGAGCGCCCTCCCAGCTCGAGAAGATCGACATGCTCGATCTCGCGGACGTCGTCGCCATCAACAAGTTCGACCGTCGGGGTGCCGAGGACGCGCTGCGTCAGGTGACCCGGCAGTGGGCCCGCGACCACCGTGGAGACGGCGGCGCTTCGCCGCCGGTCTTCGGCACCATCGCCGCGCACTTCAACGACGACGGGACGACCGCGCTCTACCACCACCTGGTCGCGCGGCTGGCCGACGCAGGCCTCACCGCCGGGGACGGCGTCCTTCCCGCCGTCGACGCCCGGGCATCGACGGCGTCCTCGCCCATCGTCCCAGCGGCGCGCCAGCGGTACCTCTCGGACATCGCGGGCGCCGTCCGCGAGTACCACCGGAGAACCGACGCACTCGGCACCGAGGCCCGGCAGGCGCAGCAGCTCACCGCAGCGCTCCGGCTCGCGGACGAACGGGGGATCGAGTCCGGGGGGCTCGGCGAGCTCGCAGCGCAGCTCCACGACGGGCTCGATCCCGAGGCGCGCCGGCTGCTCGACGAGTGGGACACCGTGCGGGAGGCTGCGTCGGATCCGGTCGACGTCGCGGCGCCCGGGGCCGGCGACCGGTCACCGGTCGCTCAGCGCAGGACCTCCCTGACCGGTAGCGAGATCCCGCGTGTCGCCATCCCGCGCTTCACCGACCACGGCGAGCTCCTCCGGTGGCTGCGCGCCGAGCACCTGCCGGGCCACTTCCCCTACACCGCCGGCGTCTTCGCGACCAAGCGCGAGGGCGAGGACCCGGCCCGCATGTTCGCCGGGGAGGGTGACGCCTTCCGCACCAACCGCCGCTTCCACCTGCTCGCGGAGGGGCAGCCGGCGACCCGGCTCTCCACCGCGTTCGACTCGGTGACCCTCTACGGATTCGATCCCGAGGAGCGGCCCGACGTCTACGGGAAGATCGGCACCTCGGGCGTGTCAATCGCGACGCTCGACGACATGAAGGCGCTCTTCGAGGGCTTCGACCTCTGCGATCCGTCGACGTCGGTCTCCATGACCATCAACGGTCCGGCCCCGACGATCCTCGCCATGTACTTCAACACCGCGATCGTCCAGCAGGTCGACCGCTTCGGGGCCGAGCACGGGCGCGCCCCGACACCGGACGAGGCGGAGGAGATCGAGGCCGACGTCCTGCGCCGCGTCCGGGGCACGGTCCAGGCCGACATCCTCAAGGAGGACCAGGGGCAGAACACGTGCATCTTCTCGACGGAGTTCTCGCTCGGCGTCATGGCCGACATCCAGGAGTGGTTCATCGAGCGCGAGGTCGACAATTTCTACTCGGTCTCGATCTCCGGCTACCACATCGCCGAAGCCGGGGCGAACCCCGTCACCCAGCTCGCGTTCACCCTCGCCAACGGCTTCACCTACGTCGAGTCGTACCTCGCCCGCGGGATGGACGTCGACGACTTCGCCTCACACCTCTCCTTCTTCTTCTCGAACGGCATGGACCCCGAGTACACGGTCATCGGCCGCGTCGCACGGCGCATCTGGGCGGTCGCGATGCGCGACCGCTACGGGGCGAACGAGCGCTCGCAGCGGCTGAAGTACCACGTCCAGACGTCGGGGCGATCCCTGCACGCGCAGGAGATGGCCTTCAACGACATCCGGACCACGCTGCAGGCCCTCTGCGCGATCTACGACAACGCGAACAGCCTGCACACCAACGCCTACGACGAGGCGGTGACGACGCCGACCGAGGAGTCCGTCCGGCGAGCGCTCGCGATCCAGCTCATCATCTCCAAGGAGTGGGGGCTCGCGATGAACGAGAACCCACTCCAGGGGAGCTTCGTCGTCGAGGAGCTCACCGATCTCGTGGAGGAGGCGGTCCTCGCTGAGCTCGAGCGGATCAGCGAGCGCGGCGGTGTGCTCGGTGCGATGGAGACCGGCTATCGAGCGCGGCAGGATCCAGGACGACTCGATGCTCTACGAGGAGCGGAAGCACGACGGCACGCTGCCCATCGTCGGGGTCAACACCTTCACCGTGCCCGCAGCCGGGGAGCCGACTGGGCCGATCGAGCTCGCTCGCTCGACCGAGGAGGAGAAGCAGCGGCAGCTCACCAGGGTGCGAGCGTTCCGAGAGGCGCACGCGACCGACCGGGAGGCCGCGCTCGACGCGCTGCGGCAGGTCGCGCTCGACGGGGGCAACGTCTTCGCCGAGCTCATGCGGACCGTCCGGCACGCGACCCTCGGCGAGATCACCCACGCGCTCTTCGAGGTCGGCGGTTCCTACCGGCGGAACGTCTGACCGTCGCCTTCCGGCCACCGGTCGAGGGTCTCGACGACGGCGCGCTCGAGCTCGGCGCGTGCGGTGGCCATCGACGGGCCGTACCAGGTGAGGCTTCGGCCGGACACCAGCGCGACCGGCAGGTCCGGGAAGACCTCGGGCCCGTCGTCCGCGGTGAACTCGTACGGCTCGTCCGGCAGGAGCACCAGGTCGGTAGCCGTGTCGAGCAGCCCCTCGAGCCCGATCCGCGGGTACCGTTCGCCGGCCGCGGCGAAGACGTGGTCGAGCCCGAGGCGGACGAGCACATCGCCGGCGAACGTCGTCGAGCCCACCACTATCCACGGGTCACGCCAGATCGGAACGACCACCCGTCGTCGCGGTAGCCGCGGCGGGGCGGACCACGCGGCTGCCGCGCGCTCGATCCATCCGGGGACCGGGAGCCCGAGCGCCTCGGTGCACAGGCGGGCGATGGACAAGAGGGCCTGGTCGACCGACTCGACGACCGTGACCCAGACGGGGACGCCGTTGCGGCGGAGGCGTTCGACGTCGACTCTCCGGTTCTCCTCGCGGTTGGCCACGACGAGGTCGGGCGCGATCGCAGCGATCGCGGCATGGTCGGGGTTCTTCGTCCCGCGCACGCGGGCGACCGCGAGTCCCGCAGGCCTCGTGCACCACTCGGTCGCGCCGACGAGCCGCTCGCCCGCGCACTCGGCCAGCGTCTCGGTGAGGGAGGGCACCAGCGAGACGATGCGCACCGGTGGCCGCGGGAGGGGGACCGGGGAACCGAGGTCGTCGTCGAGCGTTGCCATCGTCACCGTCACCGTCGTCCGCCGCTCCGGTGCGGCCCGCACGCACTGCTGGCCGGCGTCGAGCGCACGATAGCCTCCTCGAAGTGACGGCCGGACCGCTCGAATTCGACCCGATCGAAGAGGCGCGTTCGCAGTGGGCTGCACGGTGGGACACCGACGTCTCCGATGCCATGGCGGCCGCGACGTCGATCATGCGGGCGCAGCAGGTCGTGCTCGCCGCGGTGGACGGCGCGCTCCGACCCTTCGGGCTCACGTTCGCCAGGTACGAAGGACTCGTGCTGCTCTCCTTCAGCCGCCGGGGCTCGCTCCCGCTCGGGAAGATGGGGCAGCGCCTCATGATCCACCCGACGAGCGTGACCAACATCGTCGACCGACTCGAGGCACAGGGGCTCGTGCGGCGCGTCCCCCACCCCTCCGACGGACGCACCACGCTCGCCGAGATCACCGAGGACGGCCGGCGACTGGCCCGTCGCGCGACCGCCGCGGTCAACGCCGTGGACTTCGGCCTCGACGTGCTCGGGAACCGGGACCTCCGCGAGCTGACCCGCATCGTGCGGAAGCTCCGCGCGGGCATCGGCGACTTCGCGCCGTGACACCCCGGGGTGACCGTCCCCGCGCACCCGGACACCGACCGCGCGCACCCGGCTCACCCGCCGAGCCGGCTCCGCACGACCTTCCCCATCGCGTTGCGCGGCAGCTCGTCGACCACCCGGATCACACGAGGCCGCTTGTAGGGTGCGAGGGTCTCCTCGGTGAACGCGGCGAGCTCCTCGACCGTGGGCGGCACGCCGTCCGGGACGATCCAGGCGGTCACCACCTCGCCCCACTCCGGTGAGGGCGTGCCGGCGACCGCCACCTCGGCCACGGCCGGATGGGCGCGCAGCACGTCCTCGACCTCGGCGGGGTAGACGTTGAAGCCGCCCGAGATGACGAGCTCCTTCGACCTTCCACGGATCATCAGGTACCCGTCCTCGTCCGTCCCGAGGTCGCCGGTGCGGAACCAGGGTCCCGTCCCGCCCAGGTCGGAGTCGGTGAAGACCTCGCGGTCCACCTCCGGGCGCTCCCAGTAGCCGCCGAACACGTTCGGTCCGCGCACGAGGATCTCACCGTCCTCGGCGAAGGCGAGCTCGACCCCGGGGAGCGGGAAACCGACCGTGCCGGCCCGCCGCTCGCCCTCGACCGGGTTGGAGACGAGCATGAGCGTCTCGGTCATGCCGTACCGCTCGAGGACGCGGGTACCGGTCGCGGCGGCGACCTCGTCGAAGAGCGCCGCGGGCAGCGGCGCGGAGCCCGACACGCACAGCCGCAGGGGGCGGAGCCCGCGGGCCAGGTCCGCCGCGGAGGAGCCGGTGGTACATCGTCGGCACGCCGAAGAAGAGGGACCCCCGGTGCGAGACGATCGCGTCCACCACCCCCTCCGGGTCGAACCCGGGGAGGAGGACGGCCGAGGCTCCCGCGGTGAGCGTCCCGTAGACGCCGACGCAGAGGCCGTGCGCGTGGAAGACGGGGAGCGCGTGGACCAGCCGGTCGTCCGGCGTCCAACGCCAGGCGGCGACCACGGACGCGGTGCCGGCCGCGAGGTTGGCATGGCGCAGGACCGCACCCTTCGGTGTGCCGGTGGTCCCCGAGGTGTAGCAGATGAGTGCGGCATCCTCCGGGTCCGCCCGGTCGAGCGCGCCGGCGTCGCCGTCGGGCAGTTCGAGCGCGGGACCGACGACCGGCACCCGCTCTCCGAGCTCGGCCCGCAGCCACCGGGCGTGCTCGTCACGATCGACGATCGCGCAGGCCGGCCACGCGTCGCCCGCGAGGAAGGCGAGCTCGCGCTCGGTGAGCGCGGGGTTCGCCGGCACGACGACGAGGCCCGCACGCAATGCGCCCACGTGGGCGGCGAGCGAGATGACCGACGAGCTGGTCGACCAGAGCACCCGGTCCCCGGGCACCAGCCCGGCGCCGCACAGCCGACCGGCCACGCGGCGGGTCGCTCCGTCGAACTCCTCCGCGCTCCACCACCGGGGCGAGCAGCCCGGCTCGCAGAAGAGCGGCGCCGTGGGGTCCGACGCCCACCGCTGCGACCAGGCGACGGGCAGCGTCCCCGACAGTTCGACCGCCCCGACACCGGTTGCGCTCGCGCCGGGCAGATGGTCGGTCCACGGTCTCAACGGAGGTCCCTCACGGCGTCGGCGCTGTGCAGCAGGAGGTTCGTCACGGAGCGTTCACCGTACCGGGCGAAGCGTGGAGATCACCGGCCGCAGTGCGGGGGTCACCGGCCGACCGTCGACTGGCCCACCTGACGGGGACACGCGAGGCTGGCAGCACGGCGTGGCCGTTCGCGCCACACGGGAAGGTGGACTGCGATGACCCTGACCGACTCGGCGGCACCCGGTTCGCAGGCAGCGCCGGACGGCGTCGCGGCGCGCGGGGTCGGTCTCACCAAGACGTACGGCACGAGCGAGGCCTTGGTCCGCGCGCTCGACGGCATCGACGTCGAATTCGAGCGCGGCAGGTTCACCGCGGTGATGGGCCCGTCCGGCTCGGGCAAGTCGACGCTCATGCACTGCATGGCCGGACTCGACCGGCCGACCGCGGGCGAGGTCTTCATCGGGGACGAGGAGATCAGCACCCTCGACGACTCGGGGCTGACGCGCCTGCGGCGCGACCGCATCGGCTTCGTCTTCCAGTCGTTCAACCTCGTCCCGACCCTGACCGCCGGCGAGAACATCGTGCTCCCCTGCGACCTCGCGGGTCGGCCGGTGGACGCCGAGTGGTTCCGCTACCTGGTCGACCAGCTCGCGATCGGCGACCGGCTCTCCCACCTGCCGAACGAGCTCTCCGGCGGCCAGCAGCAGCGCGTCGCGTGCGCCCGCGCGCTCATCGCGAGACCCGAGCTGATCTTCGCCGACGAGCCCACCGGCAATCTCGACTCGAACGCCTCGGCCGAGCTGCTCGCCTTCCTCCGGCGGTCGGTCACCGAGTTCGGGCAGACCATCGCGATGGTGACCCACGATCCGCGCGGTGCCGCGCAATCCGACCGTGTGGTCTTCCTCGCCGACGGCAAGGTCGTCGGCGACCTCATCTCCCCGACGGCCGCCACCGTGCTCGAGCGCATGGCGGCGCTCGGAGGCTGACATGTGGAAGGCGACCCTCAAGGGACTCCTCGCGCACAAGCTCCGGCTCACGCTGACCGCCCTGGCCATCGTGCTCGGCGTGACGTTCGTGACCGGAACCCTCGTGCTCACCGACACCCTGCACAACACGTTCACCACGCTCTTCAACAACGTGTACCAGAACGTGAACTTCGAGGTGCGGGCGAAGGCGGCATTCACCGGGTCGGCCGGAGTCGCCCAACGCAAGCCGATTCCCGAATCGCTCCTCGCCACGGTACGCGCGGTCCCCGGTATCCAGTACGCGAACGGCACCGTCTCGGGCTTCGCGCAGCCCGTGAGCCCGGAGGGGAAGGCGATCGCGAACGGGGGCGCACCCAACATCGGGGTCTCGTTCGACCCGAACCCGGCCCTCTCCTCGCTCCACGTCCACCAGGGGACCCCTCCCGCGACGCCCGACCAGGTGGTGATCGACGCCGGGACCGCCGACAAGTACCACTTCTCGGTCGGCCAGAAGGTCACGATGCTGCTCATCGGGCCGCCGAAGACGTTCACCATCTCCGGCATCGCGCAGTTCGGGAGCGCCAACAACCTCGCCGGCGCGACGATCGCGGCGTTCGAGCTCCCGACCGCCCAGCAGCTCTTCGAGCGCGTCGGCCAGTTCGACGCCATCAACATTCTGGCCGCGCCGGGCACCGACCTCCCGCACCTCCAGAGCGAGATCGCCAAGGTCCTCCCACCCGGCGTGGAGGTGGTGACCGGCCAGACCGTCGCCGACGAGCAGACGAACTCGATCAACCAGGCGCTCGGGATCTTCTCGACGGCGCTCCTCGTCTTCGCGTTCATCGCGCTCTTCGTCGGTGGGTTCACGATCTTCAACACCTTCTCGATCATCGTGGGGCAACGGACCCGCGAGCTCGCCCTCCTGCGCATCCTCGGCGCAAGTCGCCGGCAGGTGTTCCGGTCGGTGCTGATCGAGGCCACGATCGTCGGCGTGCTCGCCTCGGTGATCGGCCTCGGCCTCGGCCTGCTCGGCGCGCTCGGCCTCGAGGCGCTCCTCAAAGGCTTCGGGATCAGCCTCCCATCGAACGGCCTCATCTTTTCGGCGCGCACCGTCATCGTCGGGCTCGTGCTGGGGATCGGCATCACCGTCGTCTCCGCGCTCAGTCCCGCCCGACGGGCCGTGCGGATCCCGCCGGTGGCGGCCCTCTCGGACCACCAGGTCGCCGAAGGGCAGTCGACGGGCCGGCGCGTCGTGATCGGCGCCGCCGTCGCGATCATCGGCATCATCGCCCTTACCTTCGGGCTGACCAAGTCGGCCATCCAGCTGGTCGGCCTCGGCGCGCTCGGCGTCTTCGTGGGTGCCGGCATGCTCGCCCCGTTCATCGCCCGCCCAATGGCGAGCGGCATCGGTCGTCCGCTCGCGAGCGTGCTCGGGATCTCGGGGCGGCTCGGCCGTCAGAACTCGATGCGCAACCCGCGACGCACTGCGCAGACTTCCGCCGCACTCATGGTCGGCCTCGCCCTGGTGTCGACGATGGCGGTGTTCGGCGCGTCACTCTCCAAGTCGGCGACTGCCAGCGTCGACCAGGCGATCAGTGCCGACTACATCCTCTCGAGCACCTCCAGCGGCCCCGGCGGGATCAGCGCGGCTACAGCGACCGCAGCACAGGGCGTTCCTGGCGTCTCGGCGGTCTCGAGCGTCTTCATCGGGCAGTTCGAGCTCGTCTCGTCGGTCTCGACCCTCACCGCGATCACCACCCACGAACTCTCGCAGACCCTGATCCTCCAGATCACCTCGGGCACCGGCGTCCCCGCGCTCGCGGCCGGCAACCTCCTGATCGACACGACCACCGCCAACCGGAAGCACTGGGCTGTCAGCACGGTCGTGCCGGTCACCTTCGCGCTCGCCGGGCACGGCACCATGCGCATCGGCGGCATCTTCAAGCCGAACGCGCTCATCGGCAGCTACGTCGTCAGCCAGCAGTTCTACGAGACCCACTTCGACAACAAGCTGCCCATCGCGGTGCTGGTGCGCATGACCAACGGCTCCACCGCGGCGACCACCGCGGCACTCACCTCCGCGCTGGCGACGTACCCCAACGCGAAGGTGCAGACCCGGGCCGAGTTCGAGAAGACGCAGCAGGCACAGGTCAACCAGGCGCTCGGCCTCGTCTACGCCCTCCTGGCCCTCGCCATCGTGATCGCCCTGATCGGCATCGTGAACACCCTCATCCTCTCCGTCTTCGAGCGGACCCACGAGATCGGGCTCCTCCGCGCGGTCGGGATGCGTCGGCGGCAGGTGAAGGCCATGATCCGCACCGAGGCGGTCATCCTCTCGATCTTCGGCGCGATCATCGGCGTCGTGATCGGCACCGGGCTCGGGTACGCCCTCTCCTCGTCCCTCAAGCAGCAGGGGATCACCGACATCGTGGTCCCGTACTCGAGCCTCGTCGTCTTCCTGGTCATCGCCGCACTGCTTGGGCTGGGCGCCGCCTCGTGGCCGGCGCGGCGGGCGGCGAAGCTCGACGTGCTCGCCGCGATCGCCGCCGAGTGACGCCGAATGACGCCGGGCGTCCGTCGCACGGCGCCGTGTTCGTGCTCAGATGGACGGTGGTGATGGACGGACCGGCACTATGAGCATCGCCTGGGGATCGATCGCCGGCGGGATCGCCTTCGCCATCCTCTTCCTGTTCGTCATCGCCCTCTGGCTCGGGTTCATCGCCTTCTGGATCCTCGCCATCGTCGACATCGCGCGGCGGCCCGAGTGGCAGTTCCGGCTGGCCGGCCAGGAGAAGCTGCTCTGGCTGCTGCTCACGATCTTCGTCAGCGTGATCGCGTTCGTGTACTGGTTCGCGATCCGCAAGAAGGTCGTGGCCGTCGAGCAGGCCGCCGCGGCCGGGATGGTCGCCCCGTGGCAGACGGCGCCCGGCGGCTGGTCCGCCGGCGGGGGACCGGCCTGGGTGCCGCCGGGGTGGCACCCGGATCCCTCCGGAGCCCATCACCTCCGCTACTGGGACGGCATGCGATGGACCGAGCACGTGAGTGATCCCACGACCGACGTCGCCGCCACCTCGACCGGCCCGGCACCAACCGGCCCGGCACCGACCGGTCCCCCGTCGCCGGAGCGCGCGCCCGACTGAGGGAACGGGGGCGCTCAGGTGCGCAGGGCTGGGTGCCGCTTCGCGACCATGGGGACCACGACGCCGCGCGGTGCGAGCCACCCGGCAGCCGCCGAGAGCCGGTTGGCGAGTCCGGGGATCACCACAGCACGACCCGCCTCGAGCCCGTCGACCGCCGCGTCGGCGACCGCCTGCACCGGCACCCACATCATCTTCGGCATGGCAGCGGACGCCTCCTCGTCGGAGATCCCGGCGGCAGCGGCGAAGCCGGTCTCGACCGGGCCCGGGCAGAGCGCGGTGACCGTGATGCCGTGCGACCGCAGCTCGCCGCGGAGCGCGTGGGTGTAGGAGAGCACGAAGGCCTTCGACGCGCCGTAGGCGGCCTGGCCCGGCAGCGGTTGGAACGCCGCGGTCGACGCGACGTTGAGGATCGCACCGCTGCGCCGGTCGACCATCCCGGGCGCGACGAGCGTGCACAGGTGCACGACGGCCTCGACGTCGACCTTGACCATGGCGATCTCACGGGCAGGATCCGCCCGGTGCACCGGTCCCATCGTCGAGAGCCCCGCGTTATTGACGAGCACATTGACCGCGAGCCCGCGATCGTCGAGCTCGTCGGTGATCCGGCCACGGGACGACTCGTCGCCCAGGTCGGCGACGACGACCTCGGTGCGGACGGCGTACGCGTCCGCGAGGCGTCCGGCGAGCTCCCGCAGCGCCGCCTCGGAGCGGGCGACCAGGGTCACGCCGTGCCCGCGTGCGGCGAGCAGCGTGGCGATCTCGCGGCCGATGCCCGACGAGGCGCCGGTCACCAGGCAGGTCCGTTCGGGGTTCGGTGCGGGCAGGGGCATCACCCAAGCGTAGGTCCGGCGCCCCCGGGAGCGCTCAGGCGCGGACCGGCCTCGCATAGACCGCGCGCGCCCGGTAGCGGAGTGGTCGCTCCTCCAGCTCCTCGAGGTAGTGCGCGATCCAACCGGCCATGCGTGCCACCGAGAAGATGGTCTGCCCCGCGTCGGGCCCCATGCCGGCGGACCGGGTGATCGCGGCGATCGCGAGGTCGACGTTGGGTTGCGGGATCGCACGCTCGGCCGCAAGCTCCACCAGTGACGAGACGGTGGCGATCTCGTCGGCCGGGGCCACCCGCTCGAAGAGCGACCAGAGCACGTCGTACCGTGGGTCACCGTCCTTGTAGATGGGGTGGCCGAAGCCGTGCAGGACCCCCTGCCAGCGGAGCGTGTCGCCGAGGGCCTGCTCGACGCCGACGCGTGCGGCGTCGTCGAGGAGCGTCCGTGCCCGCTGGCTCGCACCACCGTGCAGCGGACCCGCGATGGTCGCGAGCCCGGCGAGGACCGCGTCGTACGGATCGGCGCGCGTCGACGCCGCGACCCGTACCGCCATGGTGGACGTGGCGAGCTCGTGGTCGGCGAGCAGGACGAGCGCGGCGTTGACGGCGCGGACGACCTCCGGGTCGGGCGCCGGGCAGATCGCCGCGGTCAGGCGCGCGGCGACGGCCTCGGGCAGGACGCGACCGTCTGCGAGCTCGAGCGGTACGGCGGCCGCAGGCAGGCCGATCGCGAGTGAGGCGACCGTCGTCGCGACCAGCCGGCGTGCCGCACGGACCACTGCCTCCGGTCGGAGATTGGCCCGCAGCGGGTCCGCCGCGCCGGCCACCACCGTCGCCCAGCGCATGCGGTCCGACCCGGACGTGACCGGCGGCGTGCCGAGCAGCAGCGCGGACCACGGCTGCTCGCCACCGGCGGTGTCCTCGGGCGCGGCCCAGAGGAGCGCCGCCACCTCCTCGAAGGACGCCTGGACGGCCAGCTCGACGGCCGGCCGGCCGCGGTAGACCGGTCCGACCTCGGTGAGCTGGGTGATCGCGGTGGTGATCGTGACCATCCTCGTGTCGGTGGCCTTGCCCTGCCGCGAGCGCCGCGCGAGGCGCTCGACGTCGTCGGCGTCGAACAGGCTGCGCCGGCCCCCGGGGGCTCGATGCGAGGAGAGGAGCCCCCGGCTCACGTAGGCGTAGAGCGTCGGCACCTTCACGCCGAGCCGGCGTGCCGCCTCTTCGGTCTCGAGCATCCGCTCCATGCTCCGAGCCTATCCAACTTGACTTGATCAACATTTACAACGCACCCGGCGAGCGCCCACACTGGAGGGGAACGACCGAGAGCGGGCCGAACGCCGGCCCCTGCACCGAGGAGGGCACGATGCCCACCGCCATCCAAGAGCTCATGTCCGCCCCGCCCGTCACCTGTGCGGCCGACACCCCCCTCTCCGAGGCGACCGCGCTCATGCACCATTTCCAGATCGGGTCGGTGGTCGTGACCGACGGACCGGCCGTCGTCGGGATCCTGACCGAACGCGACCTCCTGCACGCGGCAGCGGGGAGTGCGGACCCCGCCGCCGAGACCGTGCGCCGCTGGATGACGGCCGACCCCGACGTGGTCGGCTCCGAGGAGGAGGTCGGCGCCGCGTGGTCGGGCCTGACCCACCACCACTACCGCCACCTTCCCGTGGTCGACCGCGGCGCGCTCGTCGGCGTCGTGTCGATGCGCGACCTGCTCGATGTCGCCCAGCTGCGCCCCGCCGACGAACCGGCGGCACAGCTTCCCCGGGGACTCGAAGGCATCGTCGTCGCCGAGACCGCGATCGGCGACGTGCGCGGCCGCGAGGGCTTCTACCACTACCGCCAGTACTCGGCCGTCGACCTCGCCGCGGCACGGTCCCTCGAGGACGTCTGGCAGCTCCTCCTCGACGGCGATCTGCCCGACGCCGCCGCGTCGTCGCGCTTCGGGGACGAGGTCGCGCACCTGCGCATGCTCCCTCCGGGTCTCGACCGACTCCTCCCGGAGCTCGCCGCGTCGGGTTCGCCGCTCGACGTGCTGCGATCCGCGGTCTCGATCCTCGGGTCGGAGCTCGGCTGGCGGCCGAGCCACGATCTCGACCACGAGGAGCTGCGCGCGCAGACCCTCCGGCTCTGCTCGGTGGTGCCGACCGTCCTGTCCGCAGGCCACCGCCTCCGGAACGGGCTCGCGCCGGTGCCGCCGCGCGACGACCTCTCGTTCGCCGCCAACTACCTCTGGATGCTCCTCGGCGAGGAGGCGCCGGCGGCCCACGTCCGCGCGATCGAGCAGTATCTCGTCCTCACCATCGACCACGGCTTCAACGCCTCGACGTTCACCGCGCGTGTCGTCACGTCGACCGGTGCGGACCTCGCGGCCGCCATCTGCGGTGCGATCGGCGCGCTCTCGGGGCCCTTGCACGGCGGCGCGCCCAGCAGGGCGCTCGCCATGCTCGACAGCATCGGGACTCCCGATCGGGCCGAGCCCTGGATCCGCGAGGCTGTCGTCCGCGGTGACCGCATCATGGGCTTCGGGCACCGTGTCTACAAGACCGACGATCCGCGCTCGCGCTTCCTGCGCGAGGTCGCCCGCTCGCTCGGCGGACCGCTCGTCGACTTCGCCGAGCAGGTCGAGCGGACCACGGTCGAGGTGCTCGCCGAGCTCAAGCCCGGCCGCGAGCTCTACACCAACGTCGAGTTCTTCGCCGGAGTGGTGATGCACACCTGTCGGATCCCACGCGAGATGTTCACCCCGACCTTCGCCTCGAGCCGTACCATCGGCTGGTCGGCGCACGTCCTCGAGCAGGCGGCCGACAACCGGCTCATCCGCCCTGCGGGGCGGTACGTGGGACCGACGCCGCCGGTGCCGGTGCCACCCGCCTGACCGGCGCCGCCGCAGCCGTCGGGGACGAGCGCCCGCTCAGCGCGACGCGGGGAGCTCGGCGGCCGACAGTGCGGTGACGGGCCGCTCCTCGACCCAGAGGAGGTGGAGGGTTCGCCTGGCGAACCGCCACCCGGCGGCAGTCCGTGCGTACTCGTCGGCGTACCGGATGGACCAGACCGTGTCGGTGCCGGCACTCCCTCCCCCGCCGGTCGTGTCGGCGGATCCGGTGGTGTCACGCGGAGCGCCGGCGGACCCCCGCTCGGCCGCCGTCACGTGGTGGGCGAGTCCGGTCACCTCACCGCTCGCCCGGTCGCCCGCGACATCGAACCGCGCGCCTTCGACGAGGTGGAGCGTCCGGACATAGCGACGGAGGCCCGCCGGCACCGAGCGGAGCTCGTCGGCGCCGCGGCGGGTGACGACCGGCCGGAGATCGTCCGGATAGCGGGGCACGACGAGCTCGCCGTCGGGCAGGAAGAGCGCGGCCAGGCGCTCGCCGTCGCGTGCGTCGACCGCCGCCGCGTACCCGTCCGAGAGTCCCCGCAGGGCAACGTCGGTGCGCCACCGTTCGAGTTCGGATCCCCCGGCGCCCCCGGCATCCCGGGCATCTCCCGCGCCCCCGGGAGTGTCGGCACTTCCGGAGCTCCCCACGCGGTTCAGCCCGGGACGTGGGCCGTGCCCGCGGCATCCGCAGCGTCCACGGCGCGCAACCCGAAGCGCTCGGCAAATGCGGAGAGCTCGTCGTGGATACCGGACAGATCCGCGCTCATCGACGTCGACACCACGACGCGAGTCGCCCCGGCCGCCTCCGCATCCGCGACGTCCTGCTCGGTGGTGGTCGGGAGGTATCCCGAGAGGGAGAGCTCGACGGTCGCCGGATCGCGCCCCGCGTCCTCGGCCGCTTCGCGCAGCTGGCCGAGCCGGAGCCCGAGGCCGTCCGCGTCGAGTCCGAGCGGGTGGAAGCCGTCACCGAGCCGACCGGCGCGGCGCGCAGCGGCCTCGCTGTGGCCCCCGATGTGGATCGGCACCCCGGCGGGTCTGGCGGGCTTCGGGAACGAGTGGGCATGGTCGAACGAGAAGAACTCACCGTGGAACGAGGCGCCGTCCTCACCCGCGTCGGCCCAGAGCGCCCGCATCACCGCGATCGACTCGTCGGTGCGCCGGCCACGGGTGCGCGGGTCGGCGCCGGTCGCGCGCAGCTCCTCGTCCATCCACCCGACGCCGACGCAGAGGCGGACCCGCGCGCCCGAGAGCACGTCGACCGTCGCCACCCGTTTGGCGAGGACGACCGGGTGGTGGTTGGGGAGCACGAGCACGCCGGTCGCGAGGACGAGGCGCTCGGTCACGCCGGCCAGATACGCGAGGAGGTCGATCGGGTCCGGTATCGGGCAGTCGTCGGGAAGCGGCATCCGGCCCGAGGCCGCGTAGGGGTAGGTGCTCGAGTAGTCGGAGACGACCACGGCGTGCTCCACGAGCACGATCGACTCGAACCCGCACGACTCCGCGTGCCGGGCGAACGACGCCATCCACTGCGGATCGGCGGTGACCCCGGTGCGGACCGGCGGGATGACTCCGAACTGCATGGTGCGCTCGCTTTCGGTGGGCCGGGCACCCCCGGTCGGCTCGGGCCGCCCTGCCGGCGACCGGGTCGAGCGTAAGCGTGCCCTCCCGCGGACGCCAGCGGTGCTTGCCGCGCCGTGACCGACCCGTGCGTCGGCCGATCGATAGCCTGGGGCAGGTCGACGCGGGCGCGGCGCCGTCTGACGAGAGGCGTGCCGCCCGGACGGGTCCGACCGCCGAGGCACCTGCAACCGATGAGCACCGACGAACACGAGCCCCCTGCGGAGGGCACCGGTGCGCCCGCCGCGCCACGGCATCGACGCCCGTCGGAGCGGATGGACCGCCGACGGTTCTTCGGATGGACGGCGGCCGGCGGCGCAGCGGTCGCCGCGGCAGCCTTCGGGATCGCCGAAGCCACCGACACTTCGTCACCCGGCCACGCCGCCGCCGCGCCGTCGAAACGACGCAGGACGAGCCCGACGACGACCACCACCTCGCCGACACGAGTCGTGACCCTGGCGGACGGCGCGTCGATCCCGACCTCGCCCGCGATCGTCGCCGAGAACGCGAAGCCGGGACACGCCTGGTGGGTGACCACGCAGCAGAACGCGGGTGACATCGAGGGGTACCCGAGCCAGACCAGTGCGCTCGTCGGGGACTCGATCACGCTCTACGTGAACACCAAGGCCGCGACGTTCCACGTCGAGGCGTACCGGATGGGCTTCTACCAGGGAACCGGCGCGCGCCTCGTCTGGCAGTCCGCCGAGGTGCCCGGCACGCGTCAGCCGCTGCCCGCGCTGCTCGGACCGACCAACACCATCGAGTGCAGCTGGGCCCCGTCGATCGCGTTCGTGATCGACGACTCGTGGCCGCCCGGCGCCTACCTCCTCAAGCTCGTCGGGGCGACCGGCGAGCAGCAGTTCGTGCCGCTCTGCATCCGAGACGACGAGTCCCACGCCGCGATCGTCATCCAGCACAGCGTGACCACATGGCAGGCGTACAACCGGTGGGGTGGCTACAGCCTCTACTACGGCAACCAGGGAGGCCGGCTCTCCTTCACCCACGCCCCGAACGGCGGCACGTACGCCGACCGCGCGCGCATCGTCTCCTTCGACCGTCCCTACGACCACGACTGGGCATCGGGGGCCGCCGACTTCGTGGGGAACGAGTTCCCCGCGATCTTCCAGGCCGAGCAGCTCGGCCTGGACGTGACCTACTGGACCGACATCGACCTCCACGTGCAGCCGCAGCTGCTCAGCAACCACAAGGCGCTGATCAGCCTCGGGCACGACGAGTACTGGTCGACGCCGATGCGCGACGGCGCGGCCCTCGCCCTCGCCGGTGGGGTCAACCTCGCGTTCCTCGGTGCCAACGCCTGCTACCGGCAGATCCGCCTCGAACCCTCGCCGATCGGACCCAACCGCCACCAGGTCTGCTACAAGTCCGCGGCGGAGGACCCCATGTCCGGCCAGAACGATGCGCTGGTCACGGTCAACTGGCCCCAGGCACCCGTCGCACGACCGGAGTGCGAGCTCATCGGCAGTACCTACCAGGACGTCCAGGCCGACGCCGACCTGGTGATCTCCGATCCGGGCTCATGGGCCCTCGTCGGCACCGGCCTCGCCGCGGGCCAGCATCTCCCGAAGGTGGTCGAGGGTGAGTTCGACCGGTACGTGCCGAACGGTGGCGGCCCGACCGATCTCGACATCATCGCCCACTCCATCGTCCCCAACCGCGGCGGCAACTACTCGGACGTCACGTGGTACACGGCGGCCGGCGGCGGAGGGGTCTTCGCCACCGGCAACGCGTCGTGGGTCGGACAGCTCGCCGACTGCCCGCTCGTGCCCTCCAACGTCGTGCCGAGCGCGGTCCCCGCCGTCACCTCCGTGCTGTTGCGCATCATGGAGAACGTCTACTCGGTCCTCGGGAGTGGTCCAGGAAGCGTGTCCCAGCCCTCGAAGGGCAACTGGCACTCCGTGTACACGCCGGGCTCCGCGTCGGTCAACGCCCCGAACTCGAACAACACGGCCTGACCGGCTCCGGCCGGGCGTCGGGCGCGCAGCAGCCCGGGACGTGCGAGGTCGTCCCGGGCCGGCGATCGGTGGAGTCGCAACCGCGGCGCGACAGCTGTCGGGCCGCGACGTCGTGTGCGCAGGATCAGTCGAGCGTGATGGGCTGGTCGTCGAGTGAGAGGCCGTCGGAGCCCTCGAGGGCTGTGGCCTCGTTCCCTTCCCCGGCGTTCCGCGCAGCGAGGTGCTCACGGATCCGTTCGTCGATCTCGGCCATCAGCTGCGGGTTCTCCGTGAGGAAGGTCTTCACGTTCTCGCGGCCCTGGCCGAGCTGCTCGCCCTCGTAGGTGAACCACGCGCCCGACTTCTTGATGAAGCCGAGCTCGACGCCGACGTCGAGGAGCGAACCCTCGCGGCTGATGCCCTTGCCGAAGGCGATGTCGAACTCGGCCTGCTTGAACGGCGGCGAGCACTTGTTCTTGACCACCTTCACCCGGGTCCGGTTCCCGATCTGGTCGGCACCGTCCTTGATGGTCTCGATCCGGCGGATGTCGAGACGGATCGAGGAGTAGAACTTGAGCGCCCGGCCGCCCGGAGTCACCTCGGGCGACCCGTACATCACGCCGATCTTCTCGCGGAGCTGGTTGATGAAGACGGCGATCGTGCGCGACTTGGAGAGCGTGCCGGTCAGCTTGCGGAGCGCCTGCGACATCAGCCGGGCCTGGAGGCCGACGTGCGAGTCGCCCATCTCGCCCTCGATCTCCGCACGGGGCGTGAGCGCCGCGACCGAGTCGATGACGAGGACGTCGAGCGCGCCGGAGCGGATGAGCATGTCGGAGATCTCGAGGGCCTGCTCGCCGGTGTCGGGCTGGGAGATCAGCAGGTCGTCGATGTTGACGCCGATCGCCTTCGCATAGACCGGGTCCATCGCGTGCTCGGCGTCCACGTAGGCGCAGATGCCGCCGTTGCGCTGGGCCTCGGCCACCACGTGCATGGCCAGTGTCGACTTGCCCGAGGACTCGGGGCCGAAGATCTCGACGATGCGGCCGCGGGGGAGGCCGCCGATCCCGAGGGCGAGGTCGAGGGCGAGGGCACCGGTGGGGATGGCCTCGATGTTCATGCTGAGGTTCTCGCCCATCCGCATGACCGACCCCTTGCCGAACTGCTTCTCGATCTGGCCGAGCGCCATGTCGAGCGCCTTGTCACGTTCCATGTCTTCCATTCTCCTCGATGCTCTCGCTCGTGTTGGATGGGTCGACCCTACGGAGCGGGTGTGACCCCACCGCCGGATCCCGGTCCGGACGCCGGCGTCGGCATGCGCCCGACGGGCTCACTGTAGACCCGAACGCATGTTCGATGGCGGATGCCGGCATGCGTCGTGCCAGGCACGTTTGGCGGCCCCGCGCGCCCCGATCCGCGGCGCCGGGGAGCCATCGCTTCGGCCGTGCTGCGGGCTAGCGTCAGCCCGCATGCCGGACGATCAGCAGCCGACCGCGACCGGTCCCGGCGAACCCCCGGGCCGCCCGCCGTCGGGGGACGATCTGCTCGCCGGCGCCGGCTCGGCAGCGGAACCGTCCGGACCGTCGATCCTCTCGCGCCAGGAGCTGCAGGCCGGGGCCGGGGCCGGGGCCGGGCGGAAGCGGCGCGGCTGGTGGTACGTGATCGCGGCGGTCGCGGTGGTGCTCGCCGGCACCGTGATCGCGGTCGTGCTCTCCGCCAAGCACAAGGCGACCGCCGACAAGGTCGCGACGACCGTCCCACCCGCGACCGCGCCAGCCTGCCCGCTCACCGGGGAGCCGTCCCCGAGCGGCTCGGTGCCCGCGCGCCCCGCCCTCGCGGTCAAGGTCGGCAACTACCCCGACGACCGGCCCTCCGCCGGACTCAACCAGGCGGACCTCGTCTTCGAGGAGCCCGTCGAGGGGGCGATCACCCGGCTCGTGGCGGTCTTCCAGTGTGAGGCGCCGTCTCTCGTCGGCGACGTGCGATCGGCGCGCGAGCCCGACGTCGGGATCCTCTCGCAGCTCTCCCGTCCCCTCTTCGTGCACGCCGGCGGCATCAACCCGGTGATCGGACTGCTCCAGTCCGCGCCGATCTACGACGAGAATCTCTACACGGGCAACCACGCCTCGGCGATCATCTACCGTTCCGGGCGGTACGCGCCGTACTCGACCTTCGTGAACACGTCCACGCTCTGGGGGTTCAACCCCCTCGACGCGACGCCGCCGGCGCCGATCTTCACCTACTCGAGCTCAGTGCCCGCCGGCACGCTCCCCGACTCGGGCGGGAGCGTCCACATCCCGTTCTCGCAGAGCTCGAACGTGACCTGGACGTGGAGCGCGTCGGGCCACGCCTACCTGCGATCGTACTCGGGAGTGCCCGACCGCCTCCTCGACGGATCGCAGACCGCGGCGGCCAACGTCGTCGTGATGACCGTGCAGACCTTCACCGGTCCGTGGCTCGAGAACGACGTCGGCGGCTACGAGGTCGAGGTGAACGCGACCGGCTCCGGTCCGCTCACCGTCCTCCGTGACGGGATCGCGATCACCGGGACATGGAGCCGCTCGAACCTCACCCAGCCCGCGGCGCTCACCGCGTCGAGCGGGGCGCCCATCTCCCTCCAGCCCGGCAACACCTGGATCGAGCTCGTCCCGCAGGGGATCCCGGTCACGACGACCGCGCTCGCGCCCACATCGACGACCGTCCCGTAGCCGTCTGCGACATGGCTTGCCGCGGACGCGCGCCCGCGGTCAGGCGCGGTCGGCGCGCAGCGTCCGGCGCAGCAGGTCGAGCGCGGCGATCGTCGCGTACTGGCGCACGCGGTCGCGATCGCCGGGCACGTGGAACCCGAACCCCGCGGTCTCCTGGCCCGGTCGGGCGAGCCCGACGAAGACGGTCCCTGGCGGCTGGTCGTCCTGAGGATCGGGCCCGGCGACCCCGGTGATCGCGAGGCCGATGTCGGCGTCGAGCACCCGTCGCGCCCCGTCCGCCATCGCGCGCGCTGCGGCCTCCGACACGACCGGCCCGACCGGGACGCCGAGCACGCCGTACTTGACCTCCGACGCATAGGAGACGACCGAGCCGCGGAACCACCTGCTCGCACCAGGCACGTTGACCAGGCGCGACGAGGCCAACCCGCCCGTGAGCGACTCGGCGAGCCCGAGAGTGAGGCCACCGGCCGTCACGACCGCTGCGACGGCGTGCTCGATGGCCTCGTCGTCGACGCCGAAGACCACGTCGCCCGCGGCCCGCTCGAGCACGGCGCGGATCGCGGCCTCCTCCTCGTCGAGCAGCGACGCGGCCGTCTCTTCGTCTGCGGCCCGGACCGTCACCCGCACCTTGATCCCTTCGATCCCGCTCGCGAGGAAGGCGACCGTGGCGGTGCCCGGTCCGTCCGTGCCGGTGCCGGCCGCGGCCGACGCTGCGGCGTCGAGGTGCTCGAGGTGCTCGGCGAGCGCCTCCGCCAGCCCGGACTCGCTCATCCCCCAGGTGCGGACCACGCGACTCGCGATCACGCCGGACGACTCGCCGCGCTCGGCCATGCGGCGCTGCAGGTCCGGGGCGATGGCCCGCATGAACATCTCCTGCATCTCGTAGGGGACACCGGGGACCGCGTAGAGCACCTTGTGCCCGATCGGGCAGACCAGTCCTGGCGCGGTTCCGATCGCCTGCGGGATCGCGGACGCGCCCACCGGGACGTCGGCCTGGCGGAGGTTCGACTCCGGCATGGTGCGGCCGCGACTCGTGAAGACCGTTCGCATCGCCTCGACGAGCCGGTCGTCCCGCTCGAGCGGCACGCCCATCACCTCCGCGATCGCCTCCCTCGTGATGTCGTCCTGTGTCGGTCCGAGTCCGCCGCAGACGATCACGCCGTCGCTGCGCGCGAGCGCGGTCCGAAAGGCCAGCACCATGCGTTGGTGGTTGTCGCCGACCGCCTGGTGGAAGTGGGAGGAGACGCCGACGGCCGCCAGCTGCTCCCCGAGCCACGTCGAGTTCGTGTCGGTGATCTGGCCGAGGAGGAGCTCGGTCCCCACCGCGACGATCTCGACGCGCACGGTCGCTCAGGCGGCCGGGGTCGTGCCTGCCGGCCCCGCATCGAGGCCACCGAGCCCGTTGCGACGGGCGTGTGCGGCACGGCGTCCGTCGAGCAGGTACTGGACCCCGGTGAACACGGTCATGACCGTCGCGACCCAGATACCGGTCGTGAGCAGCGCCTGGTGGGTGGCGAGCGGTGGAGCCAGACAGAGCCCGATCGCGAGATCCTGGAGCAGCGTCTTGACCTTCGCCGTGTTCCGTGCCGGGATCGACACCCCGCGCCGTCCCATCACGGAGCGGTAGATGCTCATCGCGACCTCGCGCACCGCGATGATCGTGACCGGCAGCCACGAGAGGCTCCCTTTCGCGACGAGCGCGTACATCCCGCCGAGCACGGCGACCTTGTCGGCGAGCGGGTCGAGGAACGCTCCCGACCGCGTCGTGCCCTGGCGCCGTGCGACCCAGCCGTCGACGCCGTCGGACAGCGCGAGCACCCCCCGACCGCGAAGGCCACCCAGCTCGCACCCCACAGGACGATCAGGAGGATGAAGACCGGTGTGGCCGCGAGGCGCAGGATCGTGATCGCGTTGGCGGGGGTGAGCACCGCCGACGGGCCGAACGTCGGGAGCTGCGACGGGGTCCCCGGTGCCGCCGACGTCGGGCCGTTGGACGGCGGGACGGACGGAGACGGTGGCGCGTCCTGCGTCGGACCGGCCGGCGCCGTGACGGGCACCCCGCGCTCGGCGGCACTGCTGCTCACGGCGCCGCTCCGACGGGTGCCAAGGCCGCGGTCGCGTCGCCGAGCGGTAGGGCGACCAGGTCGGTGCCGTCGGACCCGGTCACCACCAGTTCCGCGAACGACCCGACGGGCAGATGGTCGGGCACCGTGACGATCCCGTCGATCTCGGGTGCCTCGCGCACCGTCCGGCCCTCGCCGGGCCGGTCGATGAGCACCTCGACGGTTGTGCCGATGTGCTGGTCGCGGTGAGCGGCGGTGATCGCGTCCTGCAGCTCGCCGCACTCGCGCAATCGCTCGGCGACCAGCTCGTCTTGGACCCGTCCGTCGAGGTTCGCCGCGTGGGTGCCGTCCTCGAGGCTGAAGGGAAAGAACCCCACCCAGTCGAGACGCGCCTCGGCGAGCCACTCGAGGAGCCGGTCGTGGTCGTCCTCGGTCTCCCCCGGGTAACCCACGATGAACGACGAGCGGAACGCGGCCGACGGCTCGTCCGACCGGATCGACCCGATGCGCTGGAGGAACCGGTCGCCGTCGCCCCACCGCCGCATCCGGTGGAGCAGCGGGCGTGAGACGTGCTGGAGCGAGAGGTCGAAGTAGGGCACACCGGTCGCGAGCACCGCGTCGACGAGCGCGTCGTCGAGCGCGGACGGGTAGAGGTAGAGGAGGCGGGTCCACTGGACCCGCGTTGCCACCGCGGCAATCAGGTCGACGAGTGGTCGCCGGCCACGCACCGGCGCGTCGAGCGCGTCGGCTCCGTCGCCGCCCGACCGGTCGAGCCCGTACGAGGCGAGGTCCTGTGCGACGAGGACGGCCTCGCGCAGTCCTCCCTCCGCGCCGAGCGCCTCGATCTCCGCGAGCACGGCTTCGGGCGGACGCGACCGCTGCTTGCCCCGGAAGGACGGGATCGCGCAGAAGCCACAGTGCCGGTCGCACCCCTCGGCGACCTTCACGTACGCCCAGGGCGCGGCCGCCGGCGGTCGCGGGAGGTTGAGCAGGTCGAACGATGGCACCGCACCGGCGCGCCCGGACGTGTCGGGCTTCGTTCGTAGGTCGACGCGCACCGGACCTGGTGTATCGGTCGGGCGGAGTGCGACGCCGAAGGGAGCGATCGCGTCGATCTCCGGGAGGGCCGCCGCGAGCTCGTCCCCGACGCGTTCGGCCAGGCAGCCGGTCACGACGAGGCGCGCGCCGTCCCGGCGCGCGTCGGCGAGGGCGAGGATCGTCTCGATCGACTCTTGGCGCGCGGCCTCGACGAAAGCGCACGTGTTGACCACGACGAGGTCCGCCTCCTCGGGGGCGGCTGCCGCGACCAGGCCGTCCCCTGCGAGCATCCCGCCGAGTTTTTCGGAGTCCACCTGGTTCTTCGGGCAGCCCAGCGTCTCGATCCAGTACCGCTCGGCCACCTGGCCAATCTACCGGCAGCGCCCACGCCGTCCCGGAGCACGAGCCGGTCGAGGCACCGGGCACGATCGAGGACCTGAGGCGCGTGCGCCTGCCGGTACCCGATCGGTGAGCGGAGAGGGAGGGATTTGAACCCTCGGACCCAGTTACCCAGGTCAACTCATTAGCAGTGAGTCCGATTCGGCCGCTCTCGCACCTCTCCTCGGGCCGTCAGCCTATCGCCCGGCGATCGAGCACCACGGTCCGGATCGTGGACATCGCGGACCGGACCGCCCCGTACGCGCGCCCATCCCTGTGCAGAAGCACAGGGATGGGCGCCACATCCGGAGCAAGGTGGCGGGGCCTCGCTCAACGGACAGGCAGTAGCAGCGTACGGAGCGAACATGAAGGCTTCGTGACACCAGGATGAGAACTCTCTTCGAATTGCCGTCGCCGCGAGCGGTGGTCGCGGCACGCTCGTGGCGTCGGACGGCAGGGACCGGGGTCCTGACACCCCTGCCCGCGGGTGTCGGGCCCGGTGCACGGTCGGACCGGTAGCGTTCCGTCGTGCCCGACTTCCGCGGAGGCGGCTTCGGGACTCACTCCTGTCGCGCCCACCCGCGATGAGTCCTCGCATCGCCTTCCTCCAGCACAGCGCGACCGACGTTCCCGGCGTCCTCGGTGAACGGGCCCGGACGCTCGGGCTCCACGTGTGCAGCTACCGAGCGGACCGCGGTCCGGCCGATCTTCCGCGCCCCGGGTCCTTCGACGTCCTCGTCGTCATGGGATCGGTCGCATCCGTGCTGGACTCCGAGATCCCCTGGCTCGCGCCCGAGCGCGCGCTGGTCACCTCGGCGGTGGACGCCGGCATACCGGTGCTCGGCGTCTGCTTCGGCGGACAGCTGCTCGCACAGGTGCTCGGTGGGACCGTCTCCCGAGCCATCCGCCGCGAGATCGGCTGGTACCCGATCGAAGCCGACGACCCTCGCACGATCCCGAGCGGACCGTGGCTCGTGTGGCACGAAGACGCATTCACCGCACCGCCCGGCGCGGGCGCACTCGCACGCACCGAGGTCTCGCTGCACGCCTTCGTGCTCGGGATCCACACCGCTCTGCAGTTCCATCCCGAGGTCACTGCGCCGATCGTCGAGGCGTGGGTGGACGACGCCAGGACGGGTGACCGTCTCACCGAGCACCAGGCGGCCGCGGTCCTCGCCGGCTTCGACGACCACGGCTCCGGGCCGGACGAACAGGCCCGTCTGCTCTTCGACGGCTTCCTCCGCCGGGCCGCTGTGCTCCCCGACACGAGAACAGGAGGCGGCTCCCCCGGTCGCACCTGACGACGCCGCAGGGCGGCCGCTCGGTCCGCCGCCTTTCGCCGCCTGGTTGCGTGCCTCGGGAAGGTCGTGGTTTGCTATTAGCACTCAGCCTTGTAGAGTGCTAGCGAGTCGAAGACCACCACCGCAGACCACGGAGGAAGCCCCAGATGGCCAAGTTGATCACGTTCGACGAGGAGGCCCGCAGGGCCCTCGAGAGCGGCATGAACAAGCTCGCCGACGCCGTGCGCGTCACCCTCGGCCCGAAGGGTCGCAACGTCGTCCTCGACAAGAAGTGGGGCGCCCCCACCATCACCAACGACGGCGTCTCGATCGCAAAGGACATCGAGCTCGAGGACCCGTTCGAGAAGATCGGTGCGGAGCTGGTCAAGGAGGTCGCCAAGAAGACCGACGACGTGGCCGGTGACGGGACCACCACCGCGACCGTGCTCGCCTGGGCGATGGTCCACGAGGGGCTTCGCAACGTGGCCGCCGGCGCCAACCCGATGTCGCTCAAGAAGGGCATCGAGGCCGGTGTCGAGGAGGCCGTGACGTCGCTGCGGGGCATCGCCCGCGACACCGACTCGAAGTCGCAGATCGCGCAGGTGGCGTCCATCTCGGCCGCCGACCCCGAGATCGGCGAGATGATCTCCGAGGCGATCGACAAGGTGGGCAAGGACGGCGTCATCACCGTCGAGGAGTCCCAGACCTTCGGGATGGACATGGACCTCGTCGAGGGCATGCGCTTCGACAAGGGCTACATCTCCCCCTACTTCGTGACCGACCCCGAGCGGATGGAGGCGGTCCTCGAGGACGCCTACGTGCTGCTGGTCGGCTCGAAGATCACCGCGGTGCGCGACCTGCTCCCGCTCCTCGAGAAGGTCATGCAGGGAGGCAAGCCGCTCGTGATCGTCGCCGAGGACGTCGAGGGCGAGGCCCTCGCGACGCTCGTCGTCAACAAGATCCGCGGCACCTTCCGGAGCGTGGCGGTCAAGGCGCCGGGCTTCGGTGAGCGCCGTAAGGCCATGCTCCAGGACATCGCGATCCTGACCGGCGGCCAGGTGGTCACCGAGGAGGTCGGCCTCAAGCTCGAGAACGTGGGTCTCGACCTGCTCGGCACCGCGCGCAAGATCGTCGTCACCAAGGACGAGACGACGGTCGTCGAGGGTGGCGGCTCCGACGACGAGATCAAGGGCCGGATCAACCAGATCAAGTCCGAGATCGAGAACACCGACTCCGACTACGACCGCGAGAAGCTCCAGGAGCGGCTCGCCAAGCTGTCGGGCGGCGTGGCCGTCATCAAGGTCGGCGCCGCGACCGAGGTGGAGCTCAAGGAGAAGAAGCACCGCATCGAGGACGCGGTCTCGACGACCAAGGCCGCCATCGAGGAGGGCGTCGTGCCCGGCGGTGGCGTGGCGCTCCTCCGGGCGCAGAAGGCGGTGCTCGGCGCCGCCGACAAGTTGGAGGGTGACGAGGCCACCGGCGCCCGCATCGTGGCCCGGGCCGTCGAGGAGCCGCTCAAGCAGATCGCGGTCAACGCGGGGCTCGAGGGCGGCGTCATCGTGGACAAGGTGCGCAACCTCAAGAAGCCGGCCGAGGGCCTCAACGCGGCGACCGGCGAGTACGTCGACCTCTTCGCCGCCGGCGTCATCGACGCGGTGAAGGTGACCCGCTCGGCGCTGCAGAACGCGGCCTCGATCGCCGCGCTCTTCCTCACCACCGAGGCGGTCATCGTGGACAAGCCCGAGGACTCGGCCGGCGGGATGCCCGGCGGCGGGATGGACGACTTCTAGGGCCACCGAGCAACCGTTCGGCGACGGACGGGCCGTGTGCTCGGCCACCCGTCACGCCATCGAACCGACGAAGGGCGCCCTCCGGGGCGCCCTTCGTGCATTCCCTAGACTGCACGTCGTGACGGAACCCCTCACCCCCTCGATCGGCTGGGGCGTCCTCCACCTCTTCTGCCGGCTGCCGACCGGGGCGGGGGGCGGGGCGCCGGTGAACGTCGACCGCCACGCGATCGTCCAGGCGGTGAAGGCGGCCGAGTCCGACGAAGTCCAGGTCGTGACCGTCGCGGTGCTCGGGCACAAGGCCGACCTCGGCTTCATGGCACTCGGCGCGGACCTCTGGAGGCTGCGCCGGCTCCAGGCCGACATTCAGGCTGCGGGCCTCGTCGTCGCCGACTCGTACGTCTCGGTCACCGAGGTGTCGGAGTACGCGGCGGGAGTCCCCGACGAGCTCAAGCAGGCCCGCCTCTATCCGAAGCTGCCGCCCGAGGGCCTGCGAGCATTCTGCTTCTACCCGATGTCCAAGCGGCGCGGCGACGTGCCGGGTTCGAACTGGTACCTCACCCCATTCGAGGAGCGCAAGGACCTCATGTACGCGCACGGCGCCGTGGGCCGCACCTTCGCCGGGAGGATCCTCCAGGTGGTCACCGGCTCGACCGGCATCGACGACTGGGAGTGGGGCGTGACGCTCTTCGGCGCCAATCCCGACGACCTCAAGGAGTGCGTGTACCGCATGCGGTTCGACGAGGGCTCGGCGCGCTTCGGCGAGTTCGGTCCGTTCGTGACCGGCCTCGTCGCACCGGTCGAGGACGTCGTCGCCGAGATCGCCCCCGAGGCCTGAGGACGTGGCGACCGTGGGAACGGCGGAGGCACCCGTCATCGAGAGCGGCGCGTCGCCGGCAGGGGCGGCGGCATCGGCGTCAGCGGCATCGGCGGCGGGAGCCGACCTGGCGTCGCTCCGCCGAGAGCTCGCGGCGATCGGACCGATGGTCGTCGCGTTCAGCGGCGGCGCGGACTCGGCGTTCCTCGCCTGGACCGCGGCGGACACGCTCGGCGTGGACCACGTGCTCTGCGTGACCGCGGTCTCGCCGTCGCTCGCGCCCGAAGAGCTCCTCGACTGCCGGGCGCTCGCAGCGGAGTGGGGACTGCGTCACTCCGAGGTCGCGACCGACGAGCTCGACGTCCCGGCGTACACGGCCAACGCCGGAGACCGGTGCTACCACTGCAAGACGTCGCTGCTCGAGGCGCTCGCACCGATCGCAGCGGCCGAGCGGGGAGGCACTGGCGCGACGGTGGTCCTCGGGGTCAACGTCGACGATCTCGGCGACCACCGCCCCGGGCAGCAGGCGGCCACCGAGCGCGGTGCGATCTTCCCGTTGGTGCGCGCCGGGTTCACCAAAGCCGACGTCCGCAGGTGGTCGCGCACGCTCGGGCTCCGGACGTGGGACAAGCCGGCCGCGGCCTGCCTCGCCTCGCGTGTGCCCTACGGCACGCCGGTCACGATCGGCACCCTCTCGTCGGTCGCCGACGCGGAGTCTGCGCTGCGCCGCGATCGGCTTCCGTCAGCTCCGGGTGCGCCACTACGGCGACACCGCCCGTCTCGAGGTGCCCGTCGAGGACCTCGACCGGGTGGTCGAACGGCGGGCCGAGGTGGCCGGTGCGGTCCATGCGGCCGGTTACCGCTACGTGACGCTCGACCTCGACGGCTTCCGGTCGGGGAACCTCAACGGCGCGCTCGCAGGATCTGCGCACTCGGCGTCCGCATCCTCGGCGGCGGCGCGGACGTCGGCACCCACGTCGAAAAGGCCCGCGGCGCAGGAGGTCCCCCGGTGATCGGAGTCCGGGTCAAGCTCACGTTTCCCGAAGAGCTCGTCCGCGAGCCGATCATCGCGAGGATGCTCAAGGAGCTCGACGTCCTCCTCAACATCCGGCGCGCCGATGTGGGCGAGCACAGCGGCTGGATCATCTGCGAGCTCGACGGCGACGCGGCGACCGTGGACCGCGCGGTCGAGTGGCTCCGCGGCGAAGGGGTCCAGGTCGACCTGCTCGGGGACGTGATCGAGAGCTGAGCCTCATCCGATCCACCGGGGATGCATGCCCTGGGTGTCGATGGCGCCCGGACGGTCGGGGCCGCTACGGGGTGGGGTCCTCGCGGGTGCGGATGGTCCAGCCCGCTCCCGAGACCTTGCGGGGTTCGTAGAAGAGGCAGCCGTCCGGGCAGGAGAAGGGGAGCTGCCCGTTCGCACCCATCCGACAGCGCTCGAGCTTCTCCTCGCTCGCCGTCGTCTGCATGATGTAGTGCCGGCAGTCCTCGTGTACGGCCACGCTCCATTGTGCCCGACGCCGGCCGGATCCAGGTGGCAGTGGGGTAGCGTCAGGCGGATGGAGCACGTTCCCTCCACCAAGCAGCTGCTGCGGTGGAGCGAGGCGCTGGCGGGCATCGCGCGCACGGGACTCGGGTTCACCGAGTCCCTCTACGAGCGCGAGCGCTTCGAGGAGATCCTGCGCGTGGCCGCCGACATCCGGGTCACCGCCGAGGAGGGGTCGGGCGACGCGGAAGACGTCGAGGGGCTCGTCCACGACTGGCTCGAGTCGGTCGGCAAGGGCGTCCCCGGCTACGTCACGCCCAAGGTTGCCGTCGGAGCGGCGGTCGGGAACGACAAGGGCGAGATCCTGCTCGTCAAGCGCGCCGACTCGGGCATCTGGCTCTACCCGACCGGCTGGGCCGACATCGGCTACTCGGCGGCAGAAGTGGTGGTGAAGGAGGTCGAGGAGGAGACCGGCATCGACGTCGAGGTCGTACGCCTCATCGCCGTCCTCGACGGCCTGCGCATTGGGATCAGCAGGATCCCGCTCTACTCCCTCGTGTTCCAGTGCCGGCCGATCGGTGGCGAGCTGCGGGCACACCCCCTCGAGTGCTCGGACGTCGGCTGGTTCCCGCTCGACGACCTCCCGTACCCGCTCGCGGGCGCGGACCGGTGGGGCCGGCACGTCTTCGCTGCACTGCGCGGCGAGCCGGTCGAAGTCCTCTACGACTCGGTCCGCTCCCCGGTCTGGCGCGGGGATGCCGAGCGGGACTGAGCCCCGACCACCTCGCTACACTCGCACTCCGTGGATCAGGAGCAACGCGTCGCCCGGGACCACGGCGCGGCGGCCAACGGCTCCAGCGCTCCGACCGTGGTGGTGAGCGAGGTCGACACGGTCGACGACGAGCTCGTCGACGCCTTCGTCCGCCTGACCCCCCAGCTCTCCTCGTCGTCGCCCCCTCCCGGCCGTGTCGAGCTCGAGGAGATCGTGCGCTCCCCCGCCTCGGTGCTGTTCGTCGCACGCGACGGGAACGGTGTGATCGTCGGCTCGCTCACCCTTGCGCTCTTCCGGATTCCGACCGGCCTCCGGGCCTGGATCGAGGACGTGGTGGTCGACGAAGCCGCGCGGGGCGCCGGGGCCGGCGCCGCACTGGTCCACGCCGCCACGGCATACGCGAGCGCAAACGGGGCCCGTTCGGTCGACCTCACGTCGCGACCGAGCCGCGAGGCGGCGAACCGGCTCTACGTGCGTCTCGGCTTCGAGGCCCGCACGACGAACGTCTACCGGTGGAGTGGCCCGCCGTCCGGGGGTCCCGAGACATGAGCGCCGCGGGGCGCTGAGCAGCGGGGCACGGCGGGAGGCCCGGGATGGCACGGAGCGCCTGGCTCGACGACGAGCCACCCGCATCGATCACGATCGGCGACCTCACCCTCGAACGGGTCGCGCCGTCCCGACTCGACGAGCTCGTCGACGCGGTCAACGCGAGCCTCGACGAGCTCCGCCCCTGGATGCCATGGGCGCAGACACCGGCGACCGTCGGCTCGATCGGCGAGTTCCTCGGGCGCGCGGATGCGAGCTGGGATGACCGGACGGAGTTCCAGTTCGGCATGGTGGTCGGTCGTCCCGGTGCGCGCGGTTCCCTCTGGGGGTGCTGCGGCCTGCACGACCGGGTCGGCGCCGGCGGCCTCGAGATCGGCTACTGGGTGCGCACCGATGTCGCCGGTCAGGGTCTCGCCACGGCGGCCGCGGGCGAGCTCGCACGGACCGCGCTCGGCCTCGACGGCGTCGGTCGGGTCGAGATCCACTGCGACGAGACCAATGGACGCAGCGCGGCGATACCGCCCAAGCTCGGCTTCACGCTCGAACGCGTCGACGACCGGCCACCGGAGGCACCGGGCGAGAGCGGCCGTCGCATGATCTGGGCGCGCACCGGAGAGGATCCGACGCCGTTGCACCTGCCGTGGCGGCCGTCGCGCTCGAGGCGGTGTGCCGCGGGTCTCTCCTGTGGGCCGCCCGGCGCAGGCGGGCGGTTGCTCGACTGCTCCGGCGCAGCTGCTCCGGATCAGTCGAACCGGCGCAGTCGATCCGGCTCGGTCGATCCGGCTCGGGTGATCCGGCTCAGTTGATCTTGAGCATGTCGACCACGAACACCAGCGTGTCGTTGGCCGCGATGCCGGGACCGGGTGAGCTCGATCCGTAGCCGAGGCTCGGCGGGATGACGAGCTCCCTCCGCCCGCCGACCTTCATCCCGACGACGCCGTCGTCCCAGCCGGGGATGACCTGGCCCGCCCCCAGCGTGAAGGAGAACGGCTGGGACGTCCACGAGGACTGGACGACCTTTCCGCTCGAGTACGTCGCGAGCACGTACTGCACCTGGACGTTGTCGCCCTTCTTCGCGGCCGGGCCGGTGCCCGCGATGAGATCCGAGCTCTCGAGGTTGGTCGGTGGGGTTCCGCTCGGCACGACCACGGTCGGCTGGGTCCCGGCCGTCCCCGCAGGTGACGGATCCGAGACGGGTACGGTCACGACGGTCGTGGGCGGGGTGGTACTCGGAGGCGAGCCGGTCGTGCTCGAGGCCGACGAGCTGCTGCACGCGGCCAATCCCACGGCCGACGCAGACAGCATGACGATCGACCACCTGCGCAGACGGGGCATGGAGCGGGATCCTTTCCTCGGGCGGGAGGCGTGCGACACCGCCGGTCGGGGCCACAGCGCAGCACGAGAGTAGCCGCGGCCGTCGGGGCCCAGGCGGCGCCAGCAGGGGTTCGGTGCCGTACCGCTCCGGATCGACGGTGACGCATCGTTGCGTCCGTGGCGTGCCCTGCTGTCGCAACCCGTCACACCCACTCGCGAGCATGATCGCCGTGCTCCTCGACACCCTCACCCGGATCTCGCGAGAGCTGCGGTCGGCGCTCGCCGACCTCGACCCCGAGCGGCTGGACGGTGCCGATGCGGCCCGCCTGCTCGACGTCTTCGCCGATCTCGAGAAGCTCGCTTCGGGAGGGAAGCTCCTCGCGGCACGACGGGTCGAGTCGTCCAACGTGTGGCGGCGCGACGGGCACCGGTCGGCCGCCGCCCACCTCGCCCAGGCCACCGGCACGGCGCTCGGTCCCGCCATCGCCACCCTGGAGGCCGCGCGCCATCTGGGTTCCCTGCCGGCGACCGACGAGGCGCTTCGCAACGGGAAGCTCTCGGAGACCCAGGTCAAGGAGATCGCGAACGCGGCGATCGTCCACCCGGAGTCCGAACGGGAGCTGATCGACGCCGCCGCCCAGCCCGTCAACATGCTCAAGCTGCGTTGTCGCCGCGTGCGAGCCGCCGGCAAGGATCTCGCGGCGACGTACGAGGCGATCCGGCGAGGCCGGTACCTGAAGAACTGGGTCGACCACGACGGCGCGGTCCGCTTCGACGCCCGCCTCACCCCGGACGACGGTGCACGTCTGCTCGGCGTGCTCAAGCGTGCGACCGACCGTCTCGTCCGCGACGCGAGCGCCGCCGGCATCGACGAGTCGCGGAAGGCGCATGCGGCCGATGCACTCGTCAAGCTCGTGTGCGACCGGCAGACGCGGCACCCGACCACGTCTCCGTCCGCTGCCTCCCGTCGGAACGGGGCGAGCGGCGGCCAGCTCGACTCGCCACCGACCGAGCCCACGGCGACGGTGCACGTCCGGGTCGACCATGCCGCCCTCGTGCGCGGCAGCCTCGAACCGGGCGAGATCTGCGAGATCCCGGGCGTCGGGCCGATCCCGGTCGACGTCGCCCGCCGGCTTGCCGTCGACTCGCTCCTCAGCGTGCTCGTGACCGACGGGGTCGATGTGAGCTCAGTCGCCCACTCGGGACGGACCATCCCGGCCTCGCTGCGGAGAGCGCTCGTCGAACGGGACCCGACGTGCGTGGTCCCGGGATGCGAACAGCGCGACGATCTCGAGATCGACCACCTCGAGCCGTTCGCGGCCGGTGGGCCGACGAGCCTCGCCAACTTGGTGCGCCTCTGCCATTGGCATCACTTGCTCAAGACGTACAAGGGGTGGACGCTCGAGCGCACCGGCAACCGAGACGACGGATCGCCGGCATGGAGCTTCACCCCGAAGCCGCCCCTCGGACAGGAGCCGGACCTTGGGGTGGCCGCAACGGGGAAGTCACCGCCTGAGGCATGAGTCTCGGCGGTCGAGGCCCAGGCTGTGGTTCATCGATGACCGGCGGTTCCGCGGAGCCAAGGGACGACCTCGCGCAATCCCCGCCTCCATGAACAAGGACGTGGTGTCGCCCCAATGGCTCCTGTCCCAATTTCTCTGGGCAACCAGACCGGACGGCAGCGTCGCGACCGGTAGCATGGTGTGCAAGCGGCAGTACAGAGGAGCGCCTCCGTCGAGATGAGCCGGCTACTCGACCCGAGAGGTCGAAGGTTGGCCGGCACCTCGCAGCAGGGGCCAGAGAGTAGCCACCGATTTCGGAACCAGCAGGAAGCACGAGAGCCGAGTCGGTCACAGTCGCCTGTTGGCAATGGTCGAACGAAGCACGATGACCGAGTACGAGGCTCCCCTCGACGGCGCATCGGATCATGGAGACTTCGCCGAGCTGTCTCGGAGAGTCCGTCAACAGGGGCTGTTCCTCCGCCGGCGTGGCTACTACGCGATGAAGATCTCGGCATCGGTCGCTGTTCTCGTTGCATTGGCAGTACTCGCTGCGGTGCTCGGCAACAGCTGGTGGAACCTGACCTTCGCTGCCGGTATCGCATTCGTGTTGGCTCAGATCGGCTTCATCGGCCATGACGCGGGGCACCGTCAGATCTGGGCTCGTCGCCGAGGCAACGACGTCATCGGCGTCATTCTGGCCAACCTGTTCAGCGGGTTCAGCTTCGATTGGTGGCAGACCAAGCACACCAGGCACCATGCCCATACGAACTCCGAGGGCAAGGATCCGGACATCGCCGCCGGTGCACTGGTGTACACGCCCGCCCAGAACGGAAGGCGTGGGCGCTTCGGTCGGCGATTCTCCCGAATCCAACAGTATCTGTTGGTACCCCTGTTGTTCCTCGAGGCACTCAACCTGCATGTTGCCAGCATGAGGGCACTCGCCCGGCGAAGGGATCGGGCCGCGCTCATCGAGCTCGGGCTGCTCGTCGTTCACGGAGGTGTCTTCTTCGTCGGACCGTTTCTGATCCTCTCGCCACTGCGGGCAACGATCTTCATCTTGGTCACGCAGGCGCTGTTCGGCTTCTACTTGGGCGCAAGCTTCCTCACCAACCATGTGGGCATGCCAACCGTGGTCAGCAGCGACCGGCTGGGATTCCTGCGCCGCCAGGTGCTGACTTCGCGCAACCTGTCGGGGCCGTCATTCGTGGGATTCGTCTTCGGCGGGTTGGACAGTCAGATCGAACATCATCTGTTCCCGACGATGCCACGTGCGAATCTCCGCCGAGCACGGAAGGTGGTACGCCCGTTCTGTGCACAGCACGGGATCCCATACGTGGAACACAGCCTGTGGCGCGCCTACCGTGACGTCGCGTGCGATCTGCGAACCGTCGGCAGTGGCCCTGTCGTCGTCGCCTGAGCGGCACTCGGTGCATCGGACAAGTGATCAGGGCACCTGGCAAGGGGTCTGATCGACAACTTGTCGGCAATCTGGTGTGGCTGCGTCATGGGCACCACGAGATCAATACCTATGACCGGCATCGGCCCGAACGAGAAGGGGACCAGTAGCGGTGGTTCGGGCCGAGGGAGCTGAGATCGGCGACGGACGTCCTTCGCGGGTGGAGGGTTCGGCTCGCTCTTCACTTGCAGCGCGTGTCACCCCGAAGACTGAATGCGACGAGGGGAGATGGGCGGCCCACCACGTGAGTACTTTCCTTCCCATGTGCCAACTCGGAGGAGTCGGATTGACGCTCATGGCGGCAACCATGCTCGCGGCCTGTGGGTCCGCGAATACATCGAAATCACCAGGTTCTCCAGCCGCACTGGCACGCATCAGGGGCGCCGTCCTACGAACCGAATCCGCCGGTTCCGCCCACTTCGTGACGACTTCGGACACCTCCGCCACCTTCGTTCAGGGATCGGCAACGAAGACCCAGTCGGACCACATCGCGGTGGTCGGCGATCTCCGATTCCCCGGACCAGACGTCTCGCTCACGAGCGATGTCCGAACCGGTGTCTCGTCTGCCTCACCGCCCGTCAAGCAGATCGACATCGGCACGACCACCTACCTGAACACCTCGCCTTCTACGAGCAGCTGGGTTCGGGGGACGCTCCACCATCCGTACCCGTACCTCGGTGCAGTGGAGACCAAGGTGCTCGAGACGACCGAAGGTCCGGTGTCTACGGCGGGCACGCGTGCAGTGGGCGGGCAGTCGACCACGGAGTACTTGGTTGCCGTACCGGCTTCGACAAGCAAGACCGAGCTCACGAACTCGAAGAATCAGCCATACGACGTGGAGATCAAAACCGCGCCGTTTGTGTTGTCTGTGTGGCTCGATAGAGCCGGCCGCATCGTCCGGACGCAGGCGACGATGACGGTGACGCAATCACGATCGGCCGGTTCCGCAGTTCAGAGCATCACGACGACGCTGTCCGACTTCGGTGAGGCGGTCCAGATCGTGGCCCCTGCGACGTCGATCGGCCCATTCACGTCGACATCATCTGGCTCATGACGAAGACGACTGACCGCTTCTCCTCCCGTCCGAGCCATACCGACGGGTGCCAAGCACTGGCCCGAGTCGGCCTGGACCAGCGCGGCCGTCCGCGTCGGCGTCGGCCACGGTGTCGAGCGTCGTGCGCTCACAGAACGGCTCGCACGCGTCCCTGACGCAGACGCCTCCGCCCGGAGGTCCTACTCCGGGATCTGCGTCGAGAGACAGAACGGATGGCCGGCCGGATCGAGGAGCACCCGCCAGCGTTCGGGAGCGGGCTGCTCGGTGACGACCGTGGCACCAAGTCGGACCGCCTCGATCTGAGCCGCGTCAAGATCGTCGACGGCGAGGTCGAGGTGCATCTGCTTCGGGGTCTCGGCCGACGGCCAGGATGCAGGTCGGTGCCCGGCGACCTTGACGGTCGCCAGCCAGGTGCCTCCGACCTTCAGGGCGACGAACTCGTCACTCCTGAAGGCGATCTCGCCCCCGAGCAGCGCTGACCAGAACTCTGCCAGCGAGCTCGGGTCTCTACAGTCGAGCGCGATGGATGCAAGGCGTGCGATTGCCATGGCCCCACGGTAGCGAACCGATGACTCACGACCGTCGTGTGCGCCCGTGCCAGATCAGGCCGGATCGTCCCCACGGTCAGAGGGAACAGCCGGAAACGGGATCTCCTCCGCGAGCCTCTGACCGTCGCCACTCCCTACTGCATCACCGGCCGCCGTTCGTCGGCCCGCGTCACCACCGCCGTCGAGCCGTGCAGGGTGTCGGCGCAGTCTGCCGACCGACGGCTCCGGGTCGCCGTGCTCGGCGAACCACTGTGCCTCAGCCCGGAACGCGAGATCCCGAACCGATCGTCCTGTCCGCCGAGCGGCGAGCGCGACATCGTCGTGTTCGGCCTTCACGCGCTCTGCGCTCACCTTGATCCGGATCAGGTGACCGTCGACGACGACGGAGTCGATGCTCCTCGCCGCCGGCCATCGCTCTGCCATCGTCATCCGGGCACCCATGGAGCCGGTCGTTCCGCGGAGAACACGTCGCAGGTGGCGCGCGTCGCTCGGGTCGCAGAGCACCTGCACGACCGTGCCCGGACGCCCCTTCTTCATGACGACGGGCACCAACCAGGCGTCGTGCGCACCGGCGTCGAGCAGTGCGCTCACGGCGTGAGCGAGCTGCTCACCGGTCGCGTCGTCGACCGAGACTTCGAGGATCGCAACCGGCTGACCGGCGTCTGCGTCCGCGTCGGTCCCGGGCGCCGCACCGCTCTCCCACGCTCCGACTTCGGCGAGCTGTCGATCTCCGACCGACCCGACGCCGTCCCGGTCTGACCGGTGCACTCCCGGAAGGCGTTCCGTACGCACGCCGATTACCACCTGGGTGCAGTTGGGCAGCTCCTCCAACTCCCGTGCACCCGCGCCGAATCCCTGACCGGTGACCCGCATGGACGGCATCGGTCCATACCCGCCGGACAGTGCTGCGAGCAGTGCAGCCCCGGTCGGCGTGGTCAGCTCGACAGGTGTGTTCCGTCCCCACGTCGGCACTCCCTCGAGGAGCGCGACGACCGCGGGCGCCGGATTGGGCAGCAGGCCGTGCGACGAACGGACCATCCCCATCCCGGTGGCCACCGGGCTCGCACGGACCTCGTCGATGCCGAGCACCTCGAGTGCGGCCACCGTCCCGACCACATCGATGATCGTGTCGTGACCCCCGACCTCGTGGAAATGGACCTGATCGACCGGGCGGCGGTGCAGGGTTGCCTCGACGTCCGCCAGCGCGGCGAACGTGGCGAGCGATCTCGATGCGATCCGGTCCGGCAGCCGCGCTTCTTCGACCAACCCGACGATGTGCGCGTACGTGCGGACCACCACGTTGTCGGCGACCGTGACCAGCGCACGCGAAGCGGCGATCCCGCCCCGGAGTGCGGACTGTACCTCGAGGCGCCACCCCCCGATCGGAAGGCGCCCGAGGAGCGCCAGCACCTCGTCGAAGTCGGCGCCGGCATCGAGCAGGCTGCCGAGCGCCATGTCGCCGGCGATGCCGGCGAAGCAGTGGAACCACGCGAGGTTCCGCCCACCCACCGGAGACGGGGGGGATCCCTGGTGCACCGCCGGCGCGTCGGTGCCCGAGGATGCGCCGGGCCTGTCTCCCGAACCGTCGCCGGACCCGTCGGCCGCACTCATGGGAGCATGCGGGCAACGGTGCAGGCGGCACCGAAGCCGTTGTCGATGCCGACGACAGCGATCCCGGCCGCGCACGAGGCGTGCATCGCGAGCAGTGCGGTGATCCCCTCGAGGCTCGAGCCGTACCCCGTGCTCGTCGGCACAGCGACGACCGGTGCCGGTGTGATGCCGCCGACGAGACTGGCGAGCGCGCCTTCCATACCGGCGACCACGACGACCGCGTCGACCTCTGCGAGCTCGTCTGCCGACGCGAGCAGCCGATGCACACCGGCGACGCCGCAGTCTGCCAGCAGAGTCGGACGGAAGCCGAGCGCGCACAGCGTCGCCTCGCACTCTCTCGCCACGGGTAGATCGGACGTCCCCGCGGTCACGATCATGGTCCGGACCGACCGCTCCTCGGCGGGTCGCCAGACGACGGTCGACAGCTCGCCGCGCAGGCGGTCCGCCCCGGTCGCGATGCCGGTGACCGTCCGGGTCCCACCCGGGTGTTCGGCGAGGACGTGCTCGACCTGCTCGGCGTCGGCCCTGGTGAGAATCACCGGCCCGGCCGCGGCGGAGCCGTCGTGACCGAAGGGACCGGCCAACAGCTCACCGACGATCGCCGAGCACTGTGACGGCGTCTTGCCCTGCCCGTAGACGGCTTCGGGGATCCCCTGACGGAGTCCTCGGTGGTGGTCGACCCGCGCGAAACCGAGATCGGCGAACGGCAGTCGCCGCAGACGGTGCATCGCGTCATCGGGCGTGCACTCGCCAGATCGGACATCGTCGAGGAGGCGGTGCAACACGAGGTCGTCCATGATGTTCACTATCCTGCCCATCTATGGCCGCGAGCGCATCCCGGGCATCGTCATCTGGGCCGAGACCGCGCATCGGATTCCTCGGTCCCGAGGGGACCTTCACCGAGGAGGCGCTGCTCGGCGAGGACGACTACGCGTCCGGCGAGATCGTGGCCTTCGACTCCCTCGTCGAGGTACTGGAGTCGGTCGGGGACGGCGGTATCGACCTCGGATTCGTCCCACTCGAGAACGCCATCGAGGGAACCGTCCGCGACATCCTCGACAACCTCGTCTTCGAGTACGAGCTCCGCATCCAGCGTGAGGTCGTCCTCGATATCCACCTCCATCTCATGGCGCCCCCGGGCGCCCACGTGGATGACCTCGAACGCGTGGCCTCGATCCCGGTGGCGACTGCCCAGTGCAGAAGGTTCCTGATTGAGCACCTCCCTTCGGCGGAGCTGCTGGCGACCAATTCGACGGCGGACGCCGCCCGGCTGATCGGCGAGGGAGACGAGCTGATGACGTCGAAGCCGACCGGCGCGATCGCCCCGAGGCTGGCTGCGAAGCTCTACGGCCTCGAGATCCTGGCAGAGGACGTCGAGGACCACCCCGAGAACCAGACCAGATTCGTGGCCCTTGCGCGCACGGGTATCCCGGCACCGACCGGTCACGACAAGACGAGCATCGCCTGCTTCCAGAGTGCAGACCATCCCGGAAGCCTCTATGCGATCCTCGGTCAGTTCGCGGCCCGCAACATCAACTTGAGCAAGCTGGAGTCGCGGCCGACGAAGCAGGCACTGGGCGACTACTGCTTCATCATCGACTTCGAAGGTCACGTCGCGGACGCTGTCGTCGGCGACTGCCTCCGTGATCTGCACTCGGTGCTCGCAGGGGTGAAGTTCCTCGGCTCCTACCCGGCTGCGGGTCCGCACGGTCCGGCGATCCGGCGGCAGGCGGACACGGCTCGGCGCGAAGCGGAGGGCTGGGTGGACGAGCTGCGCGCCGAGGTCGACAACGGCGGGAACGACCGGCCCGCCAGCTGATCGCGGACGCGACCTCGGCAGCTCCCGTCGTATCGGGAGTCACGATCCCTTCACCAGCGCCGGGACTACCCTGACGCGCGCCGGGAGGGATGGCAGAGCGGACAAATGCGCGGCTCTTGAAAAGCCGTGAGGTGCAAGCCTCCGTGGGTTCGAATCCCACTCCCTCCGCTCAGGGGTGACTGAGTTGCCCTCTTTCAAACCCGGCTGGCGCAGGTCAGCCGCCGACCCCGAGTTTGTCCCCGCTGCGATGCAGAACGAACTCCGTGCGATCGTTCCACGACCCAGTCAGGTGGTGAGCGCCGCATTTCACTCGTTGCTCATCACGAGGCGTTCGAGCGGCTGATTCGTCACCTCAGCGATCAGCTCGAAGTCCTTGTCAACGTGGAGGATCGTGAGGCCCGACCGTTCTGCAGTCGCGGCGATCAGGATATCGGGCAGCGACGGCGCGCGGTGCTGACCACGCTCAGCCATTGCAGTCAGGATCTGGATTGCCCGGTCCTCGATTGCCGGCGTCAGGTACTCGACCGGCATTGCTGCTAACGGCGGCCCCGTAAGGATGCGTACGAGATCCTGGGCCGAGCGGGCGGAGTATCCCGCCTCCAGCAAGGTCACCGTGGTGACGTGCACCAGTCCGCGGTCGATCCGGCTGGCCCACTCGTCGGGATTCGCACTCCGGTGCAGACGCTCCAGTGCGGACTTGTCGATCAACCATGGCGTCCGACTATCCGCCGCGGTCATGACCACGCCCGGGCAATGACCTCCGGATCACCCAGATCTGCCGTGAGAGTGGCGAATTGCCGCAGGTCTTTGGCGGTCACCGGAGTCGAGCTTCGCCGTGCTTCCTGTGCAATACGTCGACGGAGAAATTCGTTCCGAGATAAGCCAAGCAAGGCTGCGCGCGCGTCCAGGGCAGCCACGACATCGTCAGGAACATCACGGATGAGGATGTTGGTCATGTCACACACCTCCAGTGATATCTGATGATATCAGCTCGACGGAGAATCCCGCCGCGTCGAGGTCCAGAACCCGCAGCAACGGCACCGGAGGGTTTGAAAGAAGTCTTAGGCTCTCCGCTCAGTGGGGGCGACGCGACGGAGCGGGGCAGGCGAGAGCCGAACATGGCAGGTGCACGGATGAGCAGCGTGACCGTGGTGGGTTTCCCCGACAGCGCAGGGAGCTATGCCGCGGGTCAGGAATTGGCTCCGTCCGCACTGCGCAATGCCGGGTTGATCGACGCGCTGATCGCAAACGGACTCACCGTCGACGACGCCGGCGATCTGCCGAAGCAGACGTGGCGACCCGACACCGCTCACCCATTTGCACAGAACGCCGCCCTGGTTCTCACCGGGCTCCAGGCGTTGGCGGAAGCGCTCCACCGGCCTCTTGCCGACGATGGCGTCGTCCTGGTACTCGGTGGCAATTGCACGATCGCCCTCGCCGTGATGGCGGCACTGCAGCGGATGAACGAGGGTCGACCGGGACTGCTCTACATCGATCGGCAGTTCGACCTCAACACGCCGCGCAGCACGAGGGACGGGGCGTTGGACTGGATGGGGCTCGCACACGGCCTGGCTCTACCCGGAACCCTCGACGAACTGGCGCGAGGATTCGGCCAGGTACCGCTCTTCGAGCCTGAGCAGGTCGCTTGGCTCGGTGTCGACGCAGCTCTTGCGACAGCCTGGGAGCGTGAACAGGCGATGCAGCTGCAACTCCGGGTGTGCTCGAGCGATCAGCTGGCAACCGATCCGCGGGGCTCGGCACGGATCGGGTTGGACGCGCTGCCCAGCGGGCCGCTCGCCGTCCATGTGGACGTCGACGTCCTCGACTTCACGGATGCCCCGCTGGCCGAGAGCACGGACGGCCGGAACAGCGGTCCGACCCTCGACCAGGTGGGGGAGGCGCTCGACGTGGTGGCGCATGACCCGCGCCTGCGGGTCATCTCGATCGGGGAGCTCAATCCCACTCGATCCGCGGGTGATCCCGATGCAATCCCCCGCTTCGTCCGGATCCTGACAGCGACCTTGCGCGCGACGGCGACAGTGGGTCGAGCGCGATCGTGACCAGGCGGGGAGCTTCGTCGGGCCGGCGTCGCGCACCAACGGACGCGCCACATGTCCGGGCGTACCGGTAGCTCCACCTGGAGTGGCCCGAAACCTGACGAGCGCCTGGGTCAAGGAGGGGTTGGAGCTCCCCCAGGTGTTCGTGAAAGCGCTGAGACACTCTGCTCATGCACTTTCGCGGGACATCGGAGGCGCTGTCACGGGACATCGGAGACCGGGGTTGTGACATGACCCGCGGCTGGTGGTCGCGGCCCTGATCAGGTCGATCGATTGCCCACGACGACCGACGGGTCGAAGCGCTGTCCCACCAGGCGCTCGCTCAGTTCCCAGAGCTTGGCGGCGTGCTCGTCGTCGAGCAGGTAGGGCTGGAAGCCGTTCATACCGGGGTCCGCCCCCAGCACCCCGAGGCCACAGTCGGCGAGGTAGGCGCCGTTGTGATCGGCCAGGTCCGCGGTGGTCGCGGCCCACACCTGCGTCGCAGCTCCTGCCTCCACCGTCTTGAAGTGGATGTCCCGGGGCTTTCCGTCACCTCCGGTTGCAGCAGATCGACGACGGGCGAAGTCGGCCATCTCGTGGATGAGATCGTCGGTGAGATGCCGACCGAGGTCGGTAATGATCCCGCCCGGATGCACCGCGAAGGAGAGCAGCCCGGTTGGCTCCGCGCGCCGAGCCAGCTCACGTGCGAACAGCGCATTCGCCGTCTTGGCTCGCCCATAGGCGACCCAGGGTGTGTACTCGGAGCGCTCGAAATTGGGGTCTTCCAGGTCGACGTCGGCGCGACTGTGACCGGCCGAGGTGAGGGTCACCACGCGTGGCCGCTCGCCAGCCTGCAGTGCCGGATACAAGAGGGCTGTCAGGAGGAAGTGGCCGAGGTGGTTGGTTCCGAACTGGGTCTCGAACCCGTCCGAGGTGCGTCCGAATGGGCAGGCCATCACTCCGGCGTTGTTGATCAGCACGTCCACTGCGTCGTGGCCGGCCAGGTACGACGCGGCGAAGGCACGGATGCTCGCCAGGTCGCCGAGGTCGGCGACCCCGGGTTCGAGGTCGGCACCGCGCACCATGGCATCCACCTCCGCGACCGCCCCGTTGGCCCGCTCGGCGCTCCGGGCGAGCAGCGTCAACGAGGCGCCGTGGGCGGCCAAGGCCCGCGCGCTCTCCCGGCCCAGCCCGCCGGCCGCGCCGGTGATGACGAAGCGACGACCCGTGAGGTCCATCCCCTCGAGCACCTCGTCCGTTGTGGTGTCCCGGCCGAACTCGCTCATCGCCCGCTCCTGATCCCGACGACAGTTCCGGGATCTTACGACCGGCGCTCGAGCGACTCGACGACTATGCGCTGCGGGCGTCGCCGGCCGAGCGCGAGCGGATGTTCGGCACCGGGCCACAGCCCGTGTAGTCGCATTCCGGCCCGACGTTCGACGCGCCGACGATGACCGACCGCTGCGCCCCGACCTGTCCGGTCACTCGACCCGGAAACTCTCTGCCCGTGCTCGCTACCATCCTCGACATGGTGCGCCGTCTCGTGGTCATCGCCGCGGCCCTCTGCGCGTGCGCGATGGCGGCGTCCGGCTCGGACTCACTTTCGTCTTCGGTGGCCGGGGCGGCGACGCCGGATGCGTCGACGACGCCGCTCGTCAATGCCGAGCTGCCATGGCACCCGGCGGTCCTCGATCCGCAGGGGCAGCTCCTCGCGTGGTACCAGCCGGGGCAGAACCTGGGGTACGACCATGTGCTGCACCTGGGTTGGAACTTCATCGAGCACCGGGTCGCGTACGAGAAGGGGACCAAGCTCAGGACGTACCTCGTCAACTCGAACTTCAACGGCTCGACGGGACAGGGCGCGTACTGGCAGTCCAATCCCGCCATGGTCTTCGGTTCGTTCGTCGACTCCTTGGTCACGTGGTACCCGTACTCGGGCGACCAGCAAGCGGTCGGGACCGTCGGCGCCATGCTCCACTACGAGATCGCGCACGGTACGACGCCGTCCTCGTGGAGCTGGTCCGGCGTCCCCTTCGCCACCGGCTGCGGCGGCCAGCCCACCTACGGTCGATGCCTGTCCGACATGCCCAGGAGCTACTACGGCGGGATCGAGCCGGACAAGGTCGGCGAGCTCGGGATCGGCGACGTCCGGTACTACGAGCTGACCGGCGACCGCGCCACGCTCGTCGCGGGCATCCACGCGGCGGATGCACTCGCGAAACACGTGCAGGCGGGCGACGACACGCACACTCCGTGGCCCTTCCGGGTGGACGCACGGACGGGTGCGACGCTGGACGGTGAGGCGTTCGGAGGCATCGTCGTCTCGCCACTCCGGCTCTTCGACGAGCTCATCAGGATCGGACAGGGAGACGTGCGCTCCTACCGGCGTGCGCGGTCGATCGCCTGGCGCTGGCTCGTGACCCACCAGCTCGATTCCGCAAGTCCCGCGTACGACGACTGGACGGGGTACTTCGAAGACGTGCCGAAGGCGCAGAGCGACCTCAACCAGGCCGCTCCCACCTACACCGCCCTCTATCTCCTCGGCCTCCCTCATGTCTCCACCAGCGACCCGTCGTGGTCGAGTCAGGTCGCGCACCTGATCAGCTGGGTGAAGCAGCACTTCTCCGCCGGAACCTTCGACGGCGCGACCGCGATCAACGAGCAGGGCCCTGCGGACGGCCCTGCGGTCTGCTGTTCGAGCGCCGGTCTCGGGAGCGACACGGCCAGATGGGCGGCGGTCAACGCGGAGTACTACCAGAAGACGGGAGATCTCCAGGCACTGCACGACGCTGTCCTCTCGCTCGACTACGCGACCTACTTCACCGACGGCTCCGGTCGCGTGTCCTGCTGCGGAAACAGCCTCGGCACCTTCCAGTACTGGTTCAGCGACGGCTACTCCGACTACCTCAGGAGCTTCAACTGGGCGATGGCGGCCGTACCGGATCTCGCGCCGGTCGGGAGTGATCACCTGCTCGGCTCGACGTCAGTGGTCCAGCACGTCACGTACGGGCGAAGTCGGATCACGTATCGCACCTTCGACCGCGATGCCACCGACATCCTCCGCCTCACCTGCCGGCCGACGGCGGTCGTCGCCGGTGGCAGGTCGTTGCACGGCGGCGCAACGTCATCCGGGAGCGGCTACACGGTCCGAGCTGCGCTCGGCGGAGGGTTCGTCGTCGAGGTGACGCACACCAACGCGCACGACGTCTCGATCACGACCTGAGCAGGTGAGGCGGCCGAGCGCCGGAACGCCGCCTTGCACGGCCGGCCCCGGCTCACGGCGTGACCGGGACGCTGCGGCTATCATCTTCGATGTCGCAAGCAGAGAGCGAGGTGACCAGATGGCAGGAACGATGAACACCTGCGTGGCGGTGGTCACCCGCGTCGTTGCACCACTCACCGGCTCGGTCCTCGATGCCGGTGTGGCCGAGGTCGGCGTCTCGCCGCCGACCGGCCCGGCGCTCTCCATCTGACTCCGCGTCAGAGGACCGCCCCCACCGGCCGCTGAGGCCGAATCGCCCGGTCGGCGCCGCCGCGCCGTCTCACCAGGTCAGATCCCTGATCCTGCTTGCGCACCATCTGGAGCTCCTCCATGAACGACCAACTGCTGTTTCCCGCTGCTTCGACCAGAGACACCTTCACCTACTGCTGGCGGCAGATGCGGCCCGACCGCGTCTGGTTCGTCGTCTCGTGGTCGACGATCGCCTTCGGGACGCTGGCGAACGCGGTCGCCGGCCCCCTCATCTTCGCCACGCTGCTCGGGCGGATCGCGACGCTGCAGCCGCACACCGATCTCTGGTCGACCTTCGGTCCACTGGTGGTCGCCTATGCGGGCGTGCTCGTCGTCTCGACGGTGCTGTGGCGCATCGCGGGCTGGTTGAACTGGGGTGCGACGCTCCGCGCCTTCGCGCGGGCCATCACCAACGGCTACGACCACCTCATCGATCTCAGCCACCGCTGGCACACCGACCGACCGTCGGGCGAGGTCATCTCGTCGCTCGAGACCTTCTCGTGGGCGTTCGTCGAAGTGATCGACATGACCACGTGGGGAGTGTTGCGCGTCGCCGTCACCGTGTTGGGTGCGATCGCTGTGCTCGCCGTCGTCGCATGGCCGGTGTCGCTCGTGATGACCGTGCTCGTCGTGGTCTTCGGCGCAGTGCTCTCGCGCCGGATGGGCAAGGTCGTGGCCGCCGAGAAGGAATTCTCCGACACGCATTCCCGGGCGACCGGAGTGATCGCGGACACGATCGCCAATCTGACGACCGTCCGGACCCAGGCGGCAGAGGACGACGAACGGGCCCACGTGGTCGACGTCGTCTCGCAGTCGGTCCGCGGCGGACCTCAAGGCGCGGCGCGTCTTCACCTCTACCCGCCTGCAGATGGAGTCGTCGATGGCGGTGCTCAACTGGCTCGCAGTCGTGGTGGGTGTCGCGCTTGCGCTCCATCACGTCCTCGCCGCCGCCTCGGTCTACCTCATCCTCTTCTACGCGACGTTCGTCGGAGGTTCGTTGGAGGAGTCGTTCGAGTTCGTGCGTGCGATCTCGCGGGCCGCGGGTCGATGCGCGAAGTTCGTCGGCATCGCCTCGTCCGAGCCGGAGATCGTGGATGCGGACGGCGCCGGCGAGCTCGAGCTCACGGAAGGCCGGATCGACTTCTGCGACGTGACCTTCGCGTACCGGCGCGACGCGCCCCTCTTCGAGGGACTCGACCTCTGCATCGAACCCGGCGAGCATCTCGGCCTCGTCGGGCCCTCGGGCTCCGGCAAGAGCACCCTGACCAAGCTCGTGCTTCGCTTCATGGACATCGACGCCGGGTCGATCCTTCTCGACGGACAGGACATCGCAAAGGTGACCCAGCACTCGCTGCGGCGCTCGATCTCCTACGTGCCACAGGATCCGCAGATGTTGCACCGGACGATCGCGGAGAACATCTGCTACGGGGTCAACCCTCTCGACGCTCCGGACATGGATCTCGTCCGGGAGGTCGGCCGGGCCGCCCACGTCGAGGAGTTCGTGCGGGTGCTTCCCGACGGCTACGACACGGTCGTCGGCGAGCGCGGCCTCAAGCTCTCGGGAGGCCAGCGACAGCGTGTCGCGATCGCGCAGGCGATGGCGAAGCACGCCCAGGTGCTGATCCTGGACGAGGCAACGTCCGCGCTGGATTCCGAGTCCGAGGTGCTCGTCCAGGACGCCCTCTGGCGCCTGATGGAGGACTCGACCGCGCTGGTCGTGGCCCACCGTCTCGCCACGATCGCGCGTCTCGACCGCATCGTGGTCATGGACCACGGCGGTGTGGTGGAGCAGGGCACCCACGCGGACCTGCTCGACATCGAGGACGGCGTCTACAACCGGCTGTGGCAGCACCAATCCGGAGGTTTCCTGGCGGCGTGACCGTCGCCGCGTCACGCGAGCCACCCCTGCCACGTCCCGATTCCACAGGACCGGGCCGGCGTCGCCGCGTCGAGATCCGGGCGAGCCTGCGGCAGGTGTCAACGTGGGTCGTCGCAGGGATGCCCCCGATGGGTCGTCGCGTCGCGCAGAATGAGACGGCCCACCCGCGACCCACCACCCGTCGTCCAGCACCTGGGATCACGACGACACCTGATCGGGCGATTGCCGCTCGACGCCGCAACGCGGGGGCCGGCGACACCCAACGTGTCGTCCGGAGCAGCGTCGTCCCCGCGGCATCACCAACAGAACGGAGATCCCGTGCAGATGGACCAGACGAAGTGGCCGCTCCTCGACGAAGCGCTCCACGAGTACGCCTCGGAGCTGCCGCCGGGAGACCAGGCGAACCTGCTCGCCTACACGTCGTCGCTGCACCGGGCGTGGCGGTCGATCCTGCAGCTGCTCAACGTCGCATCGGATCTCACGGTGCTCGATGTGGGTTCGGGGTTCGGGCTGCTGGCCTTCGAGCTGTGCGCACAGGCGCCGATGCGGGTGATCGGCCTCGACATCGATCCAGCGCTCGTCCGTCACGCGGATCGGCTCCGCCATCGGCTGTCGGATACCGGGTTCTTCCACGAGAAGAGCGAGCTCTCGTACTGCGTGGGCGATCTGATGGATCTGCCGCTCGAGGACGCCTCGGTCGACTTCGCCATCACCCGCGAGGTCTTCCAATTCCTTCCCGATCCGCAGGCAGCCATGGACGAGCTGGTGAGGGTCACCCGTCCGGGCGGGCTCGTCTGCGTCAGCGACATGGACGACCAGCTCTACCTCACCTACCCCGCGCCCTCCGCGGCCTTCACGCGCCTCCACGCCGCGCTCGTCGAGCTCCAGGTCGAGCGCGGCGGCGATCGGCATATCGGACGAAAGCTCTCGAGTCTGCTCCGGACATCGGGCTGCTCGATCGCCTCGGTCGTGGTCGTCCCCGAGGCGCAGCACCTGCTCGTCGACTTCGACTCGTTCGAGCGCGAGCTCGTGCTCGCGCAGTTCGCCGCCGCCCGTCCGCGGGTGCTCGATGCCGGCATCACCACCGCGGCGCGGTTCGACGCGGACCTCGAAGCCGTACGTGCAGAGCCTCCGACCGAGCAGTTCCGGACGAACTCGCGCATCGTGGTGATCGGAGTGAAGTCGGCCGACTGAACTCGAGGGCTCACGCCGCACGGTGCCGCATCAAGTGGTGTCGCACCGCACCGCACGGCACCGTGCCGCGCGGCGTGGCGACGCGCACGATCTCAGCGTTCTCACAGCGCTCTGCCACGGTGCGTGACTATTCGGATGCCGTGCCGCACGGCTGAGCGTGCGACGGATCACGGTACCGATCGTGCCCGTCACGCACCGATCACGCGACGGTGCGTCGAGCGCACCGTTGCCACGGTGGCAGATGACTCGTATTCGAAGCCGTTGGTAGAGTTCCAGCAACCACAGGGGCCGGCGGGCTGCAGTGCACGCCCGGGGCGGGACGGAGGTGGCATCCATGGGGCACGCGCAGATCGGCACCTTCCGGGTGAGTGGTACCCGACTGCGCACGCTGCTCGCGGCGGTCGTGGTCACGACGGGGATCGCCGTCCTCGCGTCACCTGCGGGTGCCACTTCGACCGCGTTTCCCGTCTTCGGCAGCGCGCAGATGACCGGCCTCTACTGCGCGTCGGTCGGCGAATGCCTCGGCGTGGGCATCACCGGCGGCTACTCGTCGTTCGTCGCGACGCTCGACAACGGAGCGGTCTCGGGCGAACAGGCCGTCACGCCGATGGACAAGATCTCCGGGCTCATCTGCCCGACGCAGGCGGCCTGCTTCGCGGTCGGTCAGGCCGCCTACCCTTACAGCGGCGGCACGATCCTCACGCTCACCTACGGCGTCGCGCAACCGGTGCAGTTCACGACCGGCGTGACCGCGAACACCACGCTGACCTCGATCGCCTGTGATCCCGGGACCACCAACTGCGTCGCCGTCGGCAGTGAGCCGGTCAGCGCCTCGACGTACCCCTACAGCGAGGGGGTAGTCGTCGATCTCGCTGACGGCGTCCCGACCGGTCCCGCGCAAGCGCTGCCCGCCTTCGCAAGCCTCCAGGGCATTGCGTGTCCGGTGGCCGGCACCTGCTACGCCGTCGGCCGCTACCAGGTGAACGCCTCCAGCCCGAACATCGCCGGGGTCGTGACTGTGACCGGCGGCGTCGCGGGTGCGGTGCAGACCAATTCGAGCCTGCTCGAGCTCTCGACCATCTCCTGCGAGAGCACGACCCAGTGCTGGTCGGCGGGGTCCGGCGACGCGGTGCCCCTCACCGGCGGCACCCTGGGCACGCCGATCGCGCTGAGCGGGATCGGCCAGATCGGGGCTTCGACCTGTCCCAGCTCGACGCGCTGCTACATCGAGGGCACAGGGTCGACCGGCGAGGTCGCGCCGATCGCGAGTGACGTCCCTGGCGCAACGTTCGCCATCCCGTCCATGAGCAACCTCGGAGCCCTTTCCTGCCCGAATCCGCTGCAGTGCAACGCTGCCGGCTCGATCCCGAACCCCGCGACCTTCTCCCACGTCGGAGCGATCGTCGTCGACGCCTTCCCGACCGGTCCGCCGACCATCTCCACTGTCTCGGTGACGGGCACGGCCGCGAAGCCCACCGTCACCGTCCACGGCAGCAACTTCGGCGACGCTCCGCCCTCGCCGTCACCGACGTCGAGGCTCAACTGCGTGCCGAACGACGCGAGCTACGACTACCCGGTGGGCGTGCTCTCCTTCGCCGACACGACGAGCGGCTGGACCGCCGGCGCCCCTGGATCGTGCCTCGGACTCAAGGTCACCTCGTGGACGAACACCGCAGTCACCTTCACCTTCGGTGCCGGTTACGTCTACCCGCTGCTGGCGCTGGGTGACGCCTTCAGCGTCTCGGTGGCAGGAACCACGGCGACCGGGACGTCCACACTCGCCAACGCGCCCGCACCCGTTGTCAAGTCGGTCACCTTCGCGGGCAGCGGACCGACGGAACAGATCACGGTGTCGGGCTCCAACCTGGGTCCAGGTCAGCCCATCCCCAATCCGACGACGCCGCTGACCTGCGTCGGCGGGGACACCAGCTACACGTTCGGATCCACGGCGCTCTACCTCCTCGACCACTCACAGGGTTGGGGAGCGGGCCAGACCGGGGACTGTCTGGGCTTCACCGTCGTCACGTGGTCGAAGTCCAAGGTGGTGCTCGCGCTCGGCGCCTTCTACACGGACGTGCCTCCGATCACCGCCGGCGACTCGTTCACGCTCGGAATCCTCGGCGTGACCTTCTCGGGTCTCGTCGGCGCTCCGCCGCCTCCGACGCTCTCTTCGGTCACCTTCACCGGCACGGGTGCCGCGATCAAGATCACGGTGACCGGCAAGGGGTTCGGCGTCACGCCGCCCTCACCGAACCCGTCCACACCGCTCACCTGTGTCGCCGGGGACACGAGCTTCGACTTCAACCCCGGCGTCCTGCAGTTCACCGACGTCACGCACGAGCTGGACCGCCGGCGAGACGGGCGACTGCATCGGCTTGGTGGTGAAGAGCTGGACGAATCTCAAGGTCGTCCTCGGCCTCGGTGCGGACTATCCGAACTTCCCGCCGATCACGGTCGGCGACTCGTTCCAGCTCCAGGTGCTCGGTGCCTTGTTCACCGGCACCGCGAGTTCCGTCTAGGAGGTCAGAGGTGATGCAGCGATTCGGGCGGGGACGCCGGGCGAGACGCCAGGAGAACCGAGCGGGCGACCGCTCGGTTCGCGCCACACGACACTCCGACAGCTGGCATCCGCGCGCTGTCGTCCGCGTCGCGACCGCCGGGGTCGCGTTGATCGCCGTCACGACGGGGACCGTCGCGTCCCCATCTGCGGCGACGCCGCGCCCGGGTTCCACCCCCGGCGCGATCCGATGGTACGACCAGTGGCGCGTCCAAAGGCGCAAGCACCGGCGGGGCCTCGTCGACGGCGACCTCCACGACGACCTCGACCGCGACGATCTCGACCACGACGAGCTCGACGTCGACGAGCTCGACGCTCGCGTCAGGGGGAGCGGCCACGGCTTCGACCGCCACGACGCTGCCCAGCCACTCGCCGGACCATCCCATCACGTCACGACCGCACCGGCAGCCCTCGGCTCGTCCGGCATCAAGCCCTTCGCGACCGCGTCGTCCCAGCTCGGCGCACTCCCTGCCACTGCCGGCACCCAGAGGGCGGGCCGCGCCCAGCTCGCCACCTCCCAGCCGAACCCGCCGGGCCGGGTCTCGCAGATCACGGGCTATGCCGGCAACAACTTCGGTCCGGTCAACACCGCGAATCTCTCCGAGACGATCACGCTCCCGTCGGTCACCCAGGGCAGCGTGACCAACCCGCCGTCGCCCTGGCCGCCGGTGATGGGCGGCTCCCAGGGAGCCGTCGGGCTCTACAACGGCCCATGGGGCGTGCAGATCTTCCTCGACTACAACAATGTCGGCGGATCCACCTGGAAGGGGATGCGTGTCATCAGCTCGATGGACGCGACCTGCCGGACGTCGTCCGGCTGCCAGGCCTACCAACCCGGCTTCTTCCCCGGCGACTCGGTCCAGCTCACGCTCGACTCGACCACCACCTCGACCACCGGCACGATCACCGACCTTTCCGACGGCAACTCGATGTCGTGGACCGGACCCGGCATCAACGATTCGTCCGCGCAGATCCAGATGGGCGTCGAGGACTACTGCTATCTGAGCAGCGAGACCGTCGGGGACACCCCGTGCAGCCAGGTCGCCCCGGGCAGTGCGCTCGGGCCTCCGCCCGGCTTCTCGTCGTTCGGCTCGGTCACCTTCACCGACGTGACGGTCAACGGCACCTCGCTCGGCAGCCTGTTCGGCGGCGGCACACTCGGCTTCTGGGACCAGCTGATCTCGACCTGGGGTGCGATGTCCGACCTGCAGAGCACCTACGTCGGGAGCGGCTCGACGTTCACCATCAACGAGAGCAGTATCCCGCTGCCCACGGCCTCGCTCGCCGTCGGCACTCCGTCCCAGGTCGACCGACCGTCGAGCGGGACGACGACGATCCCCTTCACGGTCACCCTGTCGGCGTCGAGCGGCCAGCAGGTCTACGTCGACTACACGACCGTCGACGGCACCGCGGTCGCCGGCAACGACTACCAGGGCTCGTCGGGCTACCTCTACTTCGCGCCGGGCACGACGTCCGAAACGGTGCCCGTGACCATCAACGGCGGCCCCGAACAGGGCGGGGACCACACGTTCCAGTTCAAGATCTCGAACCCCGCGTACACACTGCTCGGAACCACTACCGCCAGTGGCCTGATCCACGAGGGACCGGTCGTGTACTCGGTCTCGCCATCGCCCGTGCCACTGACCGGTGACGGCACCGCGATGACCATCACCGGCGCCGACTTCGGGACGAGCGGCGACAGCGTGCAGTTCTGCCTCGCCGCGGGCTACGGCGGGACCGGGTGCGTCGACGCACCGGGCGCGACCATCGACAGCGACACCCAGATCTCGGTCGTCGCTCCCGACGCGACCGCCATCCTCCCGGCGCAGCAGAGCGAGTTCAACGCCGACACGATCGTGACCGACGCCCACAGCGTCGCGAGCCCGATCAAGCCGTACCAGGACCAGGTGCAGTTCGGTTGCGGCTCGACGACGGTGACCGACGCTCTCTACGACGTGAAGGGCTGCATCACCCAGGAGACCTACTCGAACGACGACAACACCGAACAGCAGTCGTCTGTCGACGGCCTTGCGCTCTCGGCCTCGACCTCCGACCAGGTCAACTACGCGACGAGCGGAGCCGACGCCATCACCTCCACCGGGTCGTCGACCGTCTCGCTCAACCTCCAGAACAAGCTCATCAAGATCTTCCAGGGCAAGATCAACCAGCTCGCCAGCACCCCGATGACGTTCGCGATCCCGGCGAACACCCAGATCGCGGGCATGAAGCTCTCCGGCAATCTCACGATCACGCCGGGGACGCCGGGACAGGCGACCGGGACGGTCACCGTGACCCTGCCGGGGGTCATCGGCGCCGCGGGCGGCTCGAGCGGCGGCGCCACGGGGACGCTCACCTTCACCACCACCACGGCGGGCGGGGCGAGTCTCGGCGGGCTGTCGAACCTCGCGATCTCGGTACCGCAGGCGAACTTCATGCACCTGTTCTCGCTGAGCAACGTGAACCTGACCTACAAGGCCACGACATCGAGCGGAGTCTGGAAGGTCACGGGCACGGCCACCACCGGCGGGAACCAGACGACCAAGTTCAGCGGCTCCCTGACGGCGGCTCCCACCGGCAAGGTCACCGCCGCATCGCTCAACGTCGGCTCGATCAGCCTCGCCGGGCTCGTGCACATCAAGAACCTCGATGTCAAGCTCAAAGCGGGTGCGTGGTCGGGCAGCGCGAACATCACGCAGAAGACGCAGACGGGCACCGAGAAGGCGACGGTTGCGCTCGCGTTCGACGGCTCGGGCAACTTGCTGTCGGGTTCGCTCGATGCCACGAACGTGCCCGTCTTCGGCGTCCTCGAGGTGTCGTCGTTCCAGATGTCCTACTCGAGCGGCAACTGGAGCCTCGCGGTCGCGGCGTCGGCGTCGGGGAGCGGCGGGTCCGCCGGACTCACGGTCACCAACGGGGTGATCACCCAGGCGAACCTCTCCGTGACCAACCTCTCCTTCCTCGGCAAGTTCACGGTTGCCAACGCCAGCATCTCCTACAGCGCGAGCCAACCCAATCCGGCGTGCAACACCGTCAACGGCTCCGAGATCTGGTGCGGATCCTGGCAGGTCGACCTTCCGCAGGCGACGACCATCAGCGGGGTGAGCGGGTCGCTCGCCTTCCAGAACGGGCAGTTCGCCTCGGGATCGATCGACGTGACCGGCAACGTCCCGCTGCTCGACGGCGTCTTCCTCACCAGCCTCGGCGGCTCGCTCACACTGAATCCGCCGCCGACCACCATCTCGGGCCATGCGACGGTCACGTTCGGACCGACCGTGGACGGCACGACGCTGCTCTCACTGTCCTCGACGCTCACTCGCAAGTTCCCGAGTGGAGCGACGTCGGGGACCTACGACGCTTCAGGGTCGCTCGAGCGCGCTGAGCCAAGCACTCGGCACTGCCGACATCACGGTGCCGGACGGCACCGGGGCGACGACCTTCGGCCTCTCGCTCGGTCCCGACGCCGCGACCGGGCTCACCTACTCCGCGCTCGGCGTCTCGGTGCAGGTGACCGGGAGCCTCAAGGGATCGTTCCAGTCCGGCACGTTCTCCCTCAACGGCTCGGTCAACGTGGCGGTCAACGGTGGATCGCCGATCGCCGGCTCGATGAAGGCCGACAACAAAGGGATGGCGGCGTGCGCCTCGACCTCGCTCGGCGAGGTCGGCTTCGAGTACGTCTGGGCCACAGGTGCGGTCTCCACCTTCGGCTCGAAGGGCTGCAGCGAGCATGGCTTCTGACTCCTGAGGGACCCTCCGCCCGACAGGGCGCCCGGTCGGTCAGGAAGCCGGCGCGTGCGGGTGGAGGCCGTCGAAGACGACGTCCAGCATTCGCTCGCGCGACGTCGCATCGAGCGCGGAGCGGTCGGCGGCCTGGCACACGCCGACCACCAGTCCCATGATCTCCTGTGTGCCGACCCCTCCGCGCACCGCGCACGCGTCGACGGCCCGGACGAGCATCCGGTCGACGTCGTCCTGCAGCGTTCGCATGGCCCCGGCGCACTGTGACTTGATGTCGATCCCTGCGGCGCTCAATGCGTCCACGAGGTCGTGCTTGGTGGTGACCGTCCGGGCGAACTCGCGGAGGAACGCGTAGAACGTCTCACCGGGATCGCCGTCCTCGAGTGCGTCGGCGGCGACCCGCTGCAGCTCCTCGAGGCGCGCGAGCACGATGGCCTCGAAGAGCGCCTCCTTGGTCGCGAAGTGGCGGTAGAGGGTGCCGACGCCGACGCCGGCGCGCTCGGCGACGTCGTCGATGGGCGCAGACACTCCCTGCGCGGCGAAGACCTCTTCGGCCGCCTCGAGGATCCGCGCCCGATTGAGCGCGGCATCCGCCCGCAGGCGCCGGGCGCCCACGGACGCCGGCACCGTGACGTCGACGGTCACCGCCCCGGTCGTCCCACCGCCTGCGTCCATCGGTTCCCCTTCCCCCGGCCGGCCGCACGCCGACCAGGGAAGCTTGACATACGGAACGCGCGTTCCGTATAGTGTTCCTGTATCCGGAACCTCCGTTCCGACTCTAGCGACTCCCGGGCCGCAGCGCTACCCCCGCAGGCGGCCCGTGGAGCCCGATTTCGCAAGCCGCGACGCCGGCGGCACCGGCGTCGGCCGAGGGGTGCGAGCGCCCTGCCGACCGCACCCCGTGAAGGAGGACCTATGCCGACCGAACAGCTCACCCTCGTCGACGATCCCCACCCCGGGTACGTCGGTTCGCCCATCACCCCGTCGGGACCGGATCCTCGCCGATTCGCCGCGCTGATCGTCATCGCCGTGGCCCAGCTCATGATCGTGCTCGACGCCTCCGTCGTCATCGTCGCGCTGCCCTCGGCACAGCGCGCTCTGCACATCTCGATCGCCAACCGCCAATGGGTGATGAGCGCGTACACCCTCGCCTTCGGGAGCCTGCTCCTGCTCGGCGGGCGCATCGCCGACTACCTGGGACGCAAGCGGATGTTCCTCGTGGGCCTGCTCGGCTTCGCGGCGGCGTCGGCCCTCGGCGGCCTGGCACAGAACGCCGCGATGCTCTTCGGCGCCCGCGCGCTCCAGGGCGCCTTCGCCGCGGTGATGGCCCCGGCCGCCCTCTCGCTCCTCACGGTCACTTTCACCGAGCCGCACGAGCGAGCACGCGCCTTCGGCGTCTACGGCGGGATCGCCGGCGGTGGTGCCGCGCTCGGGCTCGTCCTGGGCGGCACCCTCACGCAGTTCGCTTCGTGGCGCTGGACGCTGCTCATCAACGTGCCGATCGCACTCGCCGCGGCCGCCGGCGTCACCCGGTTCATCCGTGAGTCGAAGGGCACGGCATCAGGCGGGTACGACCTCCCTGGTGCGATGGCCGTGACCGGGGGACTCTTCTCCCTCGTCTACGGCTTCACACTCGCCGCGAGTGACGGCTGGACCGCGACCCCGACGCTCCTGCTGCTCGGCCTCGCCGCAGCCCTGCTCGTCTCCTTCGTCGTGATCGAGCTGCGGTCGCCGCACCCGCTCCTCCCGTTGCGGGTCGTACTCGACCGCAACCGCGGCGGTGCCTACCTCGCTGCCCTGCTCGTTGGCAGTGCGATGCTCGGCACCTTCCTCTTCCTCACCTACTTCTTTCAGGGGACGCTGCACTACTCGGCGCTCCAGACCGGGTTCGCCTTCCTGCCCTTCTCGGGAGGGATCATCGCCGGCGCCACGCTCTCGAGCCGTCTCCTCCCGAGGGTCGGGCCCCGCCGGCTGATGATGGCCGGTCTCTTCGTGGGCTCGGTCGGGCTCGCCTGGTTCACCCGGCTCGGGGTCGACAGCACCTACGTCTCCCACGTGCTCCTGCCCGAGATCGTGACGAGCTTCGGGCTCGGGACGGCGTTCGTGCCGATGAGCAGCACCGCCTTGATCGGGGTCGACCCGAAGGATGCCGGCGTGGCGAGCGCGCTGGTCAACACGACCCAGCAGGTCGGGAGCTCCCTCGGCACGGCGCTCCTCAACACGATCGCGGCCTCGGCGGCGGCCACCTTCGCCGCCGATCACCTCCGGTCGCTCACGACCGCGCGCGAGGCCGTCGTCCACGGGTACACGACAGCCTTCACCGTCTCGGCGTTCTTCCTGCTCCTCGCCGCAGCCGCCGCGGGGATCCTCGTGACCGCCTCACGGCACGACGTCACCGCCCCGGCAAGCGCGGCGCGGGGCGATCTGGAGCTCGAGGCGATCCCGGTGCCCGAGGTGGTCGCCTAGCGACCGGTGCCCGGGCAGGGGCTCAGGTGACCGTGAAGTCCGAGACGGTGGTGAACGAGGCGACCGTGGTCTTGACCGAGATGCGGCCCGTGATGGACGACGGCGCCACCGTCGCCACGATCTGGGTCGCTGTGTCCGAGCTCACCAAAGCGGCCTTGCCGCCGATGACGACCTTGGTCGCTCCGCCGAGGCCCGTGCCGGTTACGGTCACCACCGTTCCGATCGGTCCGGAGGTGGGCGAGAAGCTGGTGATGGTCGGAGACAAGAGGAAGTTGGTCGCGCTGGTAGCGGTGCCGACGTGCGTCGTGACCGTGATCGGACCACTGCTCGCGGCGGCCGGCACCAGGACGACGATCTTGGTCGAGGTGTCGGTGAGAACGGTGCCGCGTGCGCCGTTGAAGTCGACGCTCGTCGCACCGAGGAGCGCGGTGCCGGCGATGGTCACCTTCGCACCGACCCTTGCCTTGAGTGGCGTGAAGGACGTGATCTTCGGCACGAAGCTGAAGACGGGCGACGTCCGCACGCAGCCGCCCTTGCCGCTGTTCGCCGCGTTCGACCACAGGCCCTGTACCGGCACGGTGCCATCTCCGAGCACGAGATTGAAGACGCTTCCGGGGCTCGGGCTCACGACGTATGCGCAGAGATCGCCGATCTCGGCACCACCACTGGTCGACCATCCACCCGGCGGTGTCGTCTCGGGGAACTGGTCGGTCAGCGTCTCCGCGTACTCGTGGCTCGTCGCCTCGCCGAGACCGTCGAGGGTCCCCGGGCTGTTGATGAGCCCGGCGCCGCACGAGTAGCCCGCGTCGGAAACGTAGGGAAGGTTGGTGAAGGCGACGATCGGACCGTCCACCGGGCCGCCCCCGTCGATCGTCGGATCGTGGGTGTCGTCGTGGTAGGCGCAGTATCCGGTAGTGGGGTTCGCCCACCCGTCGGGATTGGTGCCGGTCGGCGACGCGATCACGTACTGGGCGTCGCGGTTCGACGCCTGGTCGAGATTGCCGAAGTGGAGCGCGGCCGCCTCCGCCTCGGCGGCGAGCTGGTTCCCGGTTGCACCCGCCGCGGAGACGCTCGTCGCCTGCGCGCTGTTGTCGTACCAGATGCCGGCGAGCACGCCGCCGGTGGGATAGGGGATGTCGGTGCCGCCGGTGGCACACGTCTTGGCGCCGACCGGCACGCCGTCGCAGTACTGCGTCACCGTCCCGCTCCACAGCTCGCCGCCGGAGCCGAGGCCGGTGTAGAAGGTCTGCAGCAGCGGAGCCTCGCCCTGCGGATCACCGCTGAAGGTCGCCTGCCCGCTGCCGTTCACGCCCTCGCTGCCCCACTGGCTCCCGAAGAAGACCAGATAGACCTGGGGCTGTCCCGTCGTGACGCCGGCATTGACGAGGCTGCCGACCGCGCCGGTGCCCTGTGCGGTCGTGCCACCGCCGTAGAGGAGCTGCGCGCTCGAGGTGTTGAACGTTGACCCGGTGCGGGCCGCCCCGCCGGACGGCGCCGTCGTGGACGCGGTCGGATACGGGGTCACGGCAGGCGCCGAGTGGCCGCCGGACGCCCGGATGATCCGCGGCACCGCGCCGTGGCGGTAGCTGTGGCCGTTGGCCGTCGGGTTGGTGAAGCCCGCGACGGCGACACCGCCGATGAGCATCGACCCCGCGGTCCCGGAGGTCGGTGTGACGGCGCCAGCCGACGTGGACCCAGGCACGACCGCCGTCGCCAGCCCGACCGAGAGCAGCACTGCGCCGAGCAGCGCCGGGGCGGTGCGACGACGCGACCGCGCGACCTGCAGGAACCTACGAGGCTGCTGCGACATTCGAACCTCCGATGATGCGATGCTCCACAACGCCCCGGGTACCCCCTGCTCACAGGAGCCATACCCACCCGTGGCGCTCCCCCCGGCACGAGATCACTCTCGGACGGTGCCCACAGCTGGACGATCAGGGTACCCCACCGGTCCCGAAGACACCATCGTCGAACGGCTCAACGCCTGGCCGTGGTGACGCTCCGTGGTCGCCCACACCGTGGAGGCCCGACTCACCGATGGGATCAACGCCTCACGGACCCGTCACTCTCCGAACAGCAGCCCGTAGTTCGCGCCCCGCCGGAGGTGATGGCCGCCGTCGACGGCGACCTGCTCGCCGCTGATCCAACTCGATTCGGGGCCGGCCAGGAAGCGCACCGCAGCCGCGATGTCGTCCACGGTGCCGAGGCGGCTGATCGGCATCTCGGCGAGGTAGTCGTCGAGGAGCGGACCGCCCACGGTGATCGGCGCCATGAGCTCGTCGTCGACGATGCCCGGTTGCACGGAGTTGACCCGGATGCCGAGACGGCCGAGCTCCTCGGCGGCGTAACGGCACAACATGTCGATCCCCGCCTTCGCTGAGCCGTACGCCCAGAGGTACCGGTGCGGGAAGCTCCCGGCTCCCGACGACATCCCGATGATGGAGCCGCCCCTCGGCTCCTCGCCGCGCACGCCGACGCCGGCGCCGGCCGCCATCAGCGGCGCCGCGTGCTTGATACAGAGGAAGGTCCCGATCAGGTTGAGATCGACCGTCGACCGCACCTGCTCCAGGTCCGCGTCGGCGATCGGCCCCATGTGCATCGCCCCACCCACGTTGGCGAAGAGGATGTCGAGCCGTCCGCGCTCGCGTGATGCGTGGGCGACCGCGTGGGCGACGTCGTCCTCGACCGTCACGTCGGCGACCACGAAGCTGGCTGATCCGACCGGATCTCCCCGTTCTGCCGCGCCCGCCGCCTCGGCCTGAAGGAGTGCCACCGCGTTGCGCAAGCGCTGCTCCGTCCGTCCGCAGATCGTGACGTGCGCGCCGTCGCGGACGAAACGGGTCGCCGTTCCGAGCCCGATCCCGCTCCCCCCGCCCGTCACCAGTGCGGCCAATCCTGCGATCCCGCCGGCGTCCCCGTCACCGCTCACCACGTCACCGCGCCCCCATCCTCCGTCGTCCCAGTGCTCGGGACGTCCAAACCGTGGCTGCCGGACCGCCTGCTGCGACACGTCGCCGTACCGTCACAGGCACGACCCCGGCAGGTCCGTCCGGCGGTCGCATGCTAGGACTCTCGTCGCCGCCGGGTCGACGCCCGCTCGACGCCCGCACCCGGAGCACGACGGAGAACAGCGGAGAACGGCACCCCCGATCGCGAGTACCGTCCCCCGACGGCCGCGCATCGCAGGCGCGGCCGGGGCTCGGAGCGCGTGGAGGATCGGGGTCACGGTGGTGAGCAGCAGCGACGGGAGTGCCAGACCGTTCAGCCTCGCCGACCTCTTCGAGGTCGTGGTCGACGTCGTTCCCGACCGGTTGGCGCTCGTCGCGGGTCCTGTCCGTCTCACCTACCGCCAGCTCGACGAACGCGCCAACCGGGTCGGGCACCTGCTCCGCCAACTCGGGGTCGGACCGGGCAACCACGTGGGCATCCTCGCCCACAACCGGAGCGAGTGGGTCGAGACGATGATCGGCTGCTACAAGGTGCGCGCCGTGCCGATCAATCTCAACTACCGGTACGTGGCTCCCGAGCTGACCTACGTGATCGACAACGCCGATCTCCGGGCGCTCGTGTTCGAGCGGCAGCTGTCCCCCCTCGTCGACGCGTCGCTCCAGCCGGGTGGCCCTGCCGCCGACCTCCGGCTGCTCGTCGTCGAGGACGGCACGCGCCCGACCACGTCCATCGCCGAGGCCGTCGAGTACGACGCCGCAATGTCGTCGTCCCCCGCGGATCGCGCGTTCGATCCGCGGTCGGGCGACGACCTCTACATCCTCTACACCGGTGGCACGACCGGGATGCCGAAGGGCGTCATGTGGAGACAGGAGGACATCTTCTTCGCGGCGATGGGCGGCGGTGGCTGGGGTGCGGCGCCGATCGCAACCGTCGAGGAGCTGCCCGCCCGGCTCGATCCGGCCGAGGAGTCGCGGCTGCCGATGCTCGTCGCCGGGCCGCTCATGCACGGGAACGCGCAGTGGGCGATGTGGAACGCGTTCATGATGGCGGGCACTGCGGTCCTCTACACCGACCATCGGTACGACGCGGCATCCGTGCTGCGCCTCGTCGCCGACGAGGGCGTGCTGTCGATCGCGCTCGTCGGCGACGCGATGGCACGCCCGCTCGCCCACGAGCTGGCGAGCGTGCCGGCCGGCACGTACGAACTGTCGCGACTCCTCGCCGTCGGCTCGGGAGGAGCGATGCTCTCCGCGGCCGTGAAGGCCGAGCTCAAGGAGCAGCTGCCGAACGTGATGGTGATGGACCGGTTCGGCTCGAGCGAGAGCGGCGCCCATGGCGCGGTCGAAGACGGTTCGTCCGGGCCGAAGTTCGTCATGGATGACGACACCTCGGTGCTCGACGACGACCTGCGGCCGTTGTCGCCGGGCGACGGACGGATCGGTCGCCTTGCCCGGACGGGACGCATCCCGCTCGGCTACTACAAGGATCCCGAGAAGACCGCCGCCACCTTCCCGACGGACGGCCACGGCGTTCGGTGGTCCGTCCCGGGCGATCTGGCGAGCGTCGAGCCGGACGGCACGATCACCGTGCACGGGCGCGGATCGGCATCGATCAATTCCGGCGGGGAGAAGATCTTCCCCGAGGAGGTCGAGGCCGCAGTCAAGTCGCACCACGCCGTCTTCGACGCGATCGTCGTCGGTCTCCCCGACGAGCGGTTCGGGCAACAGGTCGCGGTCGTCGTGAGCACACGCCACCGAGCGCCGATCACGCTCGAAGAGCTCCAGGAACACTGCCGGGGGCTCATCGCCGGCTACAAGGTGCCGCGTTCGCTGCTCGTCGTCGACGCCGTGCCGCTCACCGCGGCAGGCAAGCCCGACGTGAAGGCCGCCCGCGCCCTGTTCTGACGGGCGGCACCGTCGGCGATGGACGTCCGGTGCCGATCGGTGACCGACGACCTCCGCCCCTCGCGCCCCTGCGCAGCGACCAGCGCGGCCACGGTCGCCACCACGCGGTCGGCGGCGGATCCGAGCGAGCGACCGTCGACCTCCACGAAGCGCTGCTCACCGGTGTCCGGCCAGACGCCGAGCACCCTGGCCGGCACCGCGCGGTCGGGGGCACGGACGACGGACGCGAGCGCGAGGAAGGCGAGCTCCGCCTCCCAACCGGCCCGCGGGCAACCACCGGCGATCGATACGAGCGCCACTGGTCGACCTCGCTCAGGGGCCGCTCGGCACGGTCCGGGCGTCGCCTCGACGCGTAGCTCCGAGCGCCCGCGGAGGACGACGGCGGGCGTCGTCGGGCACCGCCAGCGATCATCTGGTCCGCCGAACCGGGGAGGCCTGTCGAAGACCGACCAGTCGAAGGTGGCCCACAACGAGCTCGACCAGGTCGCAGCTTCGGCGAGCACGACCGCACGGGCGCCGTGCGCCAGCGCAGCGAACCACGGTTCCCAGTGGAAGGTGCGCCACCCGCTCCGCTCCCACTCGACGACGGCGCGTTCGGCGATCGGGGCGGCGGCCTCGGCGGGACCGCGGAAGCGGCCACGGACGCATGCTTCGACCGCAGCGAGCCCCAGTGAACGTCGGACGAACGCGGGCTTCCAGGTGAACGGCTCCGCCGCCGCCTCGAAGGCGCCGGGTTCGGCGGCGCGCCGGAGGACCGGGAGGGTGACCTCCAGCTCGGGTGCGTGTGTCGCACCGCCGGTCGCGGCTTCGACCGCAGCACGGAGGCGGTCCCGCAATGTCCGGATCTCCGCCGGATGGGGAACGCCCTGCGGCGGGGCGACGAGGGTCGCCGTCAGTTCAGTCGCGAGCACCTGACGCCGCCTTTCGCTCGCAGGCGACCGCGCCGGTCGCGCACAGGTGTTCGACACCGGACCTGGTCCTGCGTGCCGCCGCGAGCAGGAGGCCGTCGGTCACCGGATCGACGTCGAGCTCGCCGGTCCGTGTGTAGTACGTCGCGACCACGAACGGCGGTGCCGGTCGCCGCAAGGTCTCGATGAGTGCGTAGAAGTGGAGGTCTGCCCGATGCTCGAGGCGGCGGACCCCGGTCTTGATCTCCACGATCGCGACCGACGCCTCGTCCCCGCCGGGCCGGCCGACTGCCAGGTCGACCCGGCCGGACAGCTCCACGCTGCCGCCGCAGAGCGTGGCTCGGAGCGCCTCCTGGGTCCGGGGAAGCCAGGCCGGGTCGAGCGGCGGCCAGCGCCGCACGAGCCCGTCCGCCTGGCGGGTGACCTCGGCCCGAAGCTCCCCGAACGTGGGTACCGGCAGACCTTCGATCCACCGCACGAGATCGCACTGACGTTCGTCGACCGAGAGTGCGGCGAGCCCGTCCGCGATCGGGTCCCCGATCGAGCCCACGGTCACGAGCTGCCGGAAGAGTGCGTCGATCAACGAGCCGCACGCGAGCGCCGCGCTCGGCTCGAACGGGCGGGGTGCGAGCGCGTCGGAGGGCGCCTCGCCTGCGAGCAGGGCGGTGAGCCGGTCCTTCGTCAGCACGACCCGATGGCCCAGGACCGGGCCGGACGACGGGCGGTCCGATGACCCGCATCCACCCCCGGACCCGCACCCACCGGTACTACCGGCCCGCGTCTCGGCCTCCATCACTTCCCGCAGGTGCTGCGCGAGTGCCGGATCGGCAACGGGCCGGCGCCGGCCGGTCACCCGGAGGCGGTCCAGCAGCGCTGCGCCGGCGAGGGGCCGCCAACCGCCGGTCGCCGCTGAGCGCACGTCCGCAGTGCGGGCCACCACGGTGCCGGCAGCACGCGTGCCGCCGTCCTTGGGGCCGAGATCCACGGCGATCATGCAGGCAGTGTGCCGGGAGGTTGTGACGGCACGGTGCGGGGGGCACGGTCGGCACGCCGGCGGCCGGTAGCCTTGCTGCCTGATGGCGCCCGCAGCCGCCGACGCCGCGTTCGCGGTCGTGTTCTCCCTCTTCGTGGTGGTCACCGCCGTCCTGATCGTGCTCGTGCTCCGCTTCACGCTGCAGCGTGCCGCGGTCGCCCGCGGCCGCTGGCTCGCGGAGCAGCAGGATCTCGAGGACGGAGACGACGAAGACCGCGGCTTCACCGCGCTCGTCCTCGGAGGCGGCGGGACACGCGGCGCGGTGCAGGTCGGCATGTTGCAGGTCCTCGCCGAGCACGGGTTCGTCCCCGACCGGATCTACGGATCCTCCGTCGGTGCGCTCAACGGGGTCGCCTACGCGTGCGACCCGACGGTCGAAGGCGTCGAACGGATGTCCCGGATCTGGGCCGGTCTGCGCCGGGAGGTCGTCTACCCCCAGGGCCGGCTCCACGGACCGTGGCTCTACTTCCAACAGCGGGACTCCGTCTACGCGAACTCGGGCCTGCGAGCCATCATGGAGGAGGGGTTCGCCTGCGAGCGACTCGAGGACGCTGTCGTGCCGGTCGAGGTGGTCGCGACGTCGCTCACCACCGGGCAGGAGCGCTGGTTCACGTCCGGCTCGGCGGTCGACGCGGTGCTCGCCTCTGCGGCGGTCCCGGCCATCTTCCCGCCGGTCGAGATCGACGGCGACCGTCTCGTCGACGGTGGCGTCGTCAACAACGTGCCGATCCGCCGCGCGATCGAGGCCGGCGCCACGAAGGTGGTCGTGCTCCTCTGCTCGGCACCGATCTACGCGCCAGTGCCACCGAGGCGGCCGGTCGAGGGCATGCTCAATGCGCTGATGATCTCGATCCACGCGCGGTTCGTCCGTGAGATGTCCCAGATCCCGCCCGGGGTCGAGGTGATCCTCTGCGTCGGGAGCGAAACCGCGGCACGTGACTTCGACGACTTCTCGTCGACGGAGGCCCTCATCACGCAGGGTCGCGACGAGGCATCCGAGATCGTCCGGCGCTACGGCCTCGGGACCGTCCCGGCGCGGATCCACGAAGCCGCCAGCCCGCAGATCGTCGCGTCGAGCGCCGCCGACCGAGCTGCTGGCGACCAGAGCCCGGCGGACCAGAGCCCGGCGGACCAGAGCCCGGCGGACCAGAGCCCGGCGGACCCGAACCCGGCGGACCCGGGCCCGGCAGACCCGAGCCCGGCGCAACCGAGCCCCGCTGGTCAGACCGTCGCTGCCGGCGGCAACGGCGTTCGCCGACCGGCGTCCGACGCCGGACCACCCGAGACGTCCGGTCCCGGCGACCCTCCCGCGCCGGTCGCGGCACCCGGAGCCGGCGAGCTCTCGGCGGCCGGTGCGCCCTCCTCCGCGGAGACCTCGACCCAGCCCGAGCCCCGTTCGTAGCGCCGTACGATCCGGGCCGGCACCCCGGCGATCACGCAGTGGTCGGGAAAGGTGCCCCGGACGACGGCACCGGCTCCGACCACGACGTTGCGACCGAGGGTCGTGCCGGGCAGGATCACCACACCCGTGCCGAACCAGCAACCCGTGCCGATCCGCACCGGCACGTCGTGCGGCCACTGGGTGTGGACCACCTCGTCCGTCTTCTCGTAGCCGTGGTTCTGGTCGGTGATGTAGACGTACGGGCCGGTGTGGACGTCGTCGCCGATCTCGAGGTCGAAGTGCCCGACGATGTGGCTGCCTCGCCCGATCATGCACCGGTCCCCGATGCGCACCACCGGATCCGTCACCATCTGCTGACCGGGCACCATGCCCGCCGAGATGCTCACGTGCGGGCCGATGAGCGTGTCACGGCCGATACGGATCCACCGTTCCCCGAAGACCGCGCCGGGAGGGAAGGCGAGGCAGCTGCCCTCGCCGAACGCGCCGAAGCGATCGGCGAGCGCGTCGCCCGGGCCGACGGCGCCGTGGCGGGCCACCCAGGACCAGGCGCTGTGGATCAGGCGGTTCACCAGGCGTCCCTTGGCCCTGGTCTGCGGTGGCATGGTGGCGGCTCCCCAAGTAGCAGCCACCGCAGGCACGCCGACGACCTCCGCTCGTCCGACGGGCGTCGTCCCTGCGCCGACATCTTCCCCCGTGGTGCCGTCGTGCACCCCTCGACGCTAACTGATCACCCAAGACCCTGCGCCTGCTCGCCCGGACCGTTCCCTCCAACACCCTCCAGCGCCCGTCTTGCCCGACGACGGTCTCACGGTGGAGTCTCTCCGTATGGTGCGCCCGATCGAGCGCCGGATGCCCGCCCACGCGCCGGCCGGTCGCCGCACCACCATCGGACCCGATCGCGGTCCGAGCATGCGACGACGGGAGGAGCCCGACCATGGTGACGCTGACCTGCCTGCTCAAGCGCAAGGAGGGCACGACCCCCGCCGAGTTCCAGGCGTACTGGCGCGACCACCACGGTCCGCTCGTGGCCGGCAGCGCGTGCGGCAGCCACGTGCTCCGCTACGAGCAGCACCCGCGGCCCCTCGACGACTACCGGGGCGATGACGACCGCAGCGGCTACGACGGGGTCACCGTCCAGTGGTTCGCGTCGATGACCGAGTACCACGCGCACATGGCAGAGGACGACTTCCCACAGATCTTTGAGGACCTGCCGAATTTCCTCGACGTCGAGCACCTCGACTTCGTCGTGACCGAGCAGCCCCGCGTCGTCATGGACGGCGCAGCTGACTGGAAGGCCTGATCGCTGGCGACGAAACGCAGCGGAACGCCTGTTCAGAAGGGTCGTCCGCGTTGACACCCCACGGGCCGCGGCTTACGATCCACTCACCCGGGGATGTCGTGCACCGACGGCGAGGGGCCTGGCTGTGAAGGGGCAACGCGCGTGACCCAGACAGAGATCGACCTGAGCGGCGTCACCTTCGACGACATCGACCTCACCGACTCCACCAAGTTCGTCGAGCGCGTCCCTCACGAGTGGTTCGCCTACCTCCGCAAGCACGCGCCCGTCTGGTGGCAGGAGGAAGCCGACGGCCCGGGGTTCTGGGCGGTGACCACCCACGCGGACTGCACCGCGGTCAACCGCGACTACGAGCACTTCTCGTCGGCCCGGCAGGCGACCTACCTCTGGGACCTGGCGGAGGACGATCTCGCCCAGCAGCAGCTGATCATGCTCAACATGGACCCACCGCTGCACACGAGGTACCGGCGGCTCGTGAACAAGGGCTTCACCCCGCGGACGGTGGCGCAGCTCCACGACCGGATCCACGCGGCGACGGACGACATCATCGACGCGGTGATCGAGCGCGGCTCGGCCGACTTCGTGACCGAGATCGCCGCCGAGCTCCCCCTCGTCGTCATCGCCGAGCTCCTCGGCGTCCCGAACGAGGACCGGCACCGGATGTTCGACTGGTCGAACCGGATGATCGGCAGTCAGGATCCGGAGTACCAGACCGCCGGCGAGGTCGCCCAGCAGGCCTCACTCGAGCTCTACGCCTACGCCTCCCAGCTCTTCGCGGTGAAGCGGGCCGATCCGCACGACGACCTCATGAGCGTGCTGACCGACGTCGAGATCGAGGGCGAGAACCTCTCCGACCTCGAGCTCGAGCTGTTCTTCCTTCTCCTCACGGTCGCCGGCAACGAGACGACTCGGAACCTGATCTCGGGTGCGATGGCGGCGTTCTTCGAGCACCCCGACCAGTGGCAGCTCCTCCGTGACGACCGCTCGCTCCTTCCGAGTGCGGTGGAGGAGATGCTCCGGTACGTCACACCGGTCATGAACTTCCGGCGGCAGACGACGAGTCGCTGCGACATCGGCGGCCAGTCGATCGATGAGGACAGCAAGATCCTCTTCTTCCACATCTCGGCGAACCGCGACGAGACCGTCTTCGACGATCCTCACCGGTTCGACATCACACGGGATCCGAACCCGCACATCGCCTTCGGCGCGGGCGGCCCCCACTTCTGCCTCGGCGCCAATCTCGCACGCATGGAGATCCGGGTCATGTTCGAGCACCTGCTCGACCGGATGCCCGACCTCCAGCTCGACGGTCCGGTGCAGCGGCTCCAGTCGCCGTTCATCAACGGCGTGAAGCACGTCCCCATCACGTTCCCGCCCGGACCGCGCGTCAACGCCTGAGCAGATCCGAGGGGTTCAGCCTCCGGCGACCGCCGGCACGATCGAGACCGTCTGCCCCTCGGTGAGCGGCGTGGCGAGCCCGTCGAGGAACCGCACGTCCTCGTCGGCGACGAAGACGTTGACGAATCGACGGAGCTCGCCACCGTCGTCAAAGAGGCGCTCGGCGAACCCCTGGTGCGCGGTGTCGAGGGCCTTCAAGACCTCCGCAACGGTGGAGCCTTCCACCTGGACCTCACCGGCACCGCCGGTGAGGGTCCGGAGCTGTGTCGGGATGCGGACCGTGATCATGCGTCACTCCTCGTGCTCGCCGGGCCGGCGCCGTCTCCGAACTCGGGCCCCATCGCCGCAGCGAAGGCGTCGAGCGTCGGCGCGATCGTCGCGGTGGGTCCGACCGAGCCCGCGAGCGCCTCGACCGTCTTCAGCCCGTGACCAGTCACCATCGCGACGACCCGTTCGTCCGGGCGGATCACTCCGGAGGACGCGAGCTTGGCAAGGGTCGCGATCGTGACGCCGCCCGCCGTCTCGGCGAAGATCCCCTCGGTGCCGCGAGGAGGAGGATGCCGTCGATGACCTCGTCGTCGGTGACCGACTCGCACGCACCGCCAGAGCGCCGGATCGTGTCGAGCGCGTACCACCCGTCAGCGGGGTTGCCGATGGCGAGCGACTTGGCGATCGTGTCCGGCTTCACCGGTCGGATCGCGTCGGTGCCCTCCGCGAACGCGGTCGCGACCGGGGCACACCCGGCCGCCTGGGCACCCGACACCCGTACCGCGGGCTCCTCGTCGAGGAGCCCGACCTTCCAGAGCTCGTCGAAGCCCTTCGCCACCTTGGTGAGCTGGCTGCCCGATCCGATCGGCACGACGACGTGGTCCGGCACCTGCCACCCGAGCTGCTCGGCGACCTCGAAGGCGAGCGTCTTCGAGCCCTCGGCGTAGTAGGTGCGGACGTTGACGTTGACGAACGCCCACGAGGGCTGCTCGCTGGTGAGCTCGGCGCACAACCGGTTCACGTCGTCGTAGCTACCCTCGACAGCGAAGATCCGACCGCCGTAGACGGCCGTCATGGTGATCTTGGCGGTCTCGAGGTCGTGCGGGATCAGCACCACGGACTCCATCCCCGCACGTGCGGCGTGCGCGGCCACCGAATTGGCGAGGTTGCCCGTGGACGCGCAGGCCGCGATCTTGAAGCCGAGCCGGCGGGCCTTGGTGAGCGCGACCGACACGACCCGGTCCTTGAAGGAGCCGGTGGGGTTGGCGGTGTCGTCCTTGATCCAGAGCTCGCCGAGGCCGAGCTCGGCGGCGAGGCGGTCGGCCCGGACGAGGGGGGTGAACCCCGCGCCGAGGTCGACCGGGGCCGCGTCGGCGACCGGCAGGAGGTCTGCGTACCGCCAGATCGTGCGGGGGCCGGCGGCAACCCGCTCCCGGGTCATGGTGGCGGCCACCCGCTCGTAGTCGTAGCTCACCTCGAGCGGACCGAAGCAGAAGTCGCAGACGTGCAACGCCTCCGCCGGATAGGCGCGGCCACACTCACGGCAACGAAGCCCAGAAACGAAATCCACAGCACTCACCTCATCGCTCGGGCATTGGCACCTGGTCCGCCCCGAGCTGCATGGTGCAGTTCGGTGGCGCACTGGTTGCCGCGGCGTCACAGGGCCCGGTCCCTCAGCCGCTCTGGATGATGGCTTCCATTGTTGTCGATCGGGAGGCGACCCGTCAACGCATGTCCGAAGGGGTGCCGACAGCCGCGGGCGCCGGGACGTCGCTGCCACGGCGCCCCCGGCCGTGAGCGATGATGATCCCATGGCACGCGCCCGCACGACCGGGGGGAATCCGAGACGCTTCCGGCACGCCGATTTCGAGGTGGCGGACCTCGCCGAGCGCAAGGGGGACCGCCGGATCGCCGTGTGCATCCCGGCGCGCGACGAGGCCGCGACGATCGGCGCCATCGTCGGGTCGGTCGCCGCCTCGCTCACGGACGCGGGTGGCGGGACATCGCTCGTCGACGAGGTCCTGGTGGTCGACGACGGCTCGTCCGACGCGACCGCCAGGATCGCCCGTGCGGCCGGCGCACGGGTCATCGCCGGCGAGACGCCCGGCGGTGGGAAGGGGCAGGCGATGCGCTCGGCCTTGAGGGCGACCGACGCCGATCTCCTCGCGTTCCTCGACGGCGACGTCTCGAACTTCGGACCCCACTTCGTCACCGGGCTCGTCGGCCCCCTGCTGGTCGACGACTCGATCACCCTGGTCAAGGGCACCTACGGCCGGCCGCTCCACGGTGCCGCCGACGGAGGCGGCCGGGTGACCGAACTCGTGGCGAAGCCGGTCATCGACCTCCTCTTCCCCCACCTCGCCGCGGTCGAGCAGCCGCTCGCGGGTGAGACGGCCGCGCCGCGCTTGGTCTTCGAGAAGTGCGGGCTGGCCGACGGATACGCCGTCGAGCTCGCGCTCCTCATCGACGCCGCGTCGCACTTCGGCGTCGAAAGCCTCGCGCAGGTCGACCTCGGGGTGCGGGTGCACCGGAACCGGCCGCTCGCCGAGCTCCGGCCACAGGCGACCGACGTCCTCCGCGCGGCGCTGGCCCGCGCGGAGCTCGACGGCGGCCGACCCGGCTGACCTGACCGGTCCGCCGTCACTGTTCAGGCGGGAACGCGCTCCGTCCCGCAGCCGGAGCAGCCCACCGTGGCCGGCGGGCCTGCTTCGACCGGCATCCGTTCGGCGACGAGCCCGAAGGTGCGGTCACCGACGGTCCCGACCTCGACTCGTGCCGTCTCGGCATCGATCCGCGCCGCCTCGGCACGGCTCCGGCGACGGCCCGGCACCATGGCCGCAACCACCGCGCCCACGGCGACCACGCCGGCGCCGACCAGCACCGCCGGGATGAGCCCGTTCACGTACTCCTGGCCCGAGGCGTACCCGCCCTTGGCGCTGAACACCGCGCCGAGCGCCGCCACGCCGAGCACGCCGCCGAGCTCGCGGAAGGTGCTGTTGGCGCCCGAGGCGACACCCTCGAGCTCACGTGGCACCGCACCGAGGACGAGCGAGGCGAGCGGCACGAAGAAGAGGGCCATGCCGATCCCGCAGATCACGAACGGCGCCACGAGGTCCGCGTACGGCGTGGTCGGCGTCGTGATGGTCGCGAGCCAGGTCAGTCCCGTCGCCTGGAAGACGAGTCCTGTCACCACAAGCGGTTTGCCGCCCCACCGTTCGGCCAGCACGCCGATCCCCGGCGCGAGCAGCATCGCCATCGCGGTCCACGGAAGCACCCGGATCCCCGCCGCGAGCGGCGAGTAGCCCTGCACGGTCTGGAAGAACTGGGTCAGGAAGAAGATCGAGCCGAACATCCCGAAGCTGAAGAACAGCGCGGTGAGGTTGACCGCGGTGAACCCGCGATGGCGGAAGAGCCGGAGATCGAGCATCGGATGGTCCGACCGGAGCTCCCAGCCGACGAACGTCGCGAGGGCGACGATCCCGACCGCGAAGGCGCCGAGCACCGACGTGCTCGTCCAGCCGTGCGCGTTGCCGCGGACCAGTCCGAGCACCATGCCGAAGAGACCGACGCTCACCAGGCCGACACCGGCCACGTCGAGCCTCGACGAGACACCGTGCGACTCGCGGAGCTTCCACCAGGCGAGCGGAACCAGCAGGAGCCCGACCGGCACGTTGATCCAGAAGATGTACTGCCACGACCAGCCGCTCGTGACCGCACCGCCGACCAGCGGACCGACTGCGACCGCGGTGCCCCCGATCGCGCCCCAGATGCCGAGGGCCGCGTTGCGGCGCTCGGGCGGCACCGCCGCGCTGAGCAACGTGAGCGAGAGCGGCATGATCATCGCCCCGCCGGCGCCCTGCAGCGCGCGGGCGACGATGAGCACCGAGATGCTCGGCGCGAGCGCGGCCATCGTGGACGCAATCGAGAAGAGCGCGAGTCCGGCGACGAAGACCCGACGGCGCCCGAACCGTTCGCCCACGGCAGCCGCCGAGAGGAGGAGGACCGCGAAGGTCAGGGTGTACGCGTTGACCGTCCACTCGAGACCGGAGATCCCTGCGTGCAGGTGCACGCGGATCACCGGGAGCGCGGTGAGGACGACGAGGTTGTCGAGCGAGGCCATGAAGAGCGCGAGCCCGGTGATCACGACGGCCCAGATGGCGGTCGAGCGGGCCATGGCCTGCGGCGACCGACCGGCCGTGGGGGACGTCTCGTCGTGCGTCGAAGCCGGGGCCGGTGTCGCAGCCGGGGCCGGTGTCGCAGCCGGCGCCGGTGTCGCAGCCGGGGCCGGTGTCGCAGCCGGCGCCGGTGTCGCTGCCGCGCCGCCCGCGAGCGAACCCGGTGCGCCCACGTCGACCGCCTCGGCCGCCGTGCCGACTGCAGCAGAGACGGTCGACCTCACCCGGTGTGGCCGGGGCACTGTCCGCCACCGACGAAGTTGTGAGTGGTCACTAGCTATGCGGGGCAAAAAAAGGGGGACGAGCGGCTGGTTCATGCGGGTACCTCCTCGTTTCGGGCGGCCTCGGCGTGCCGGGCGACCTTGACGGATGCGATGGCCTGCTGGATGGCTTCGACCTTCTCGGGCATGGGGCAGAAGCTCTGCGCCCACCGCTCCGAGACGGACAGGAGATCGATCGCCGACATCACGTTGATCATCATCCCCATGGCGAAGAAGTCGCGGAGCCGGTCCTCGGGGAGCCCGGTGCGCTCCTCGACCATCTCCCAGAGGACCTCGAAGGTGCCCCGGCAGGCCCGCGCGATGTCGGCGTCCCCCGGGGCGGCGGCGAACCCGTGGAGCTCGACCTCGAGCACCTCGGGATCCTGCATGAGCATGATGTAGGCGAGCCCCATGGCCTCGAGCGCCTCCTCGCCCTCGAGCCCTTCGCTCGACCGGCGCATCTCGCTCACGATCCGCCCGGAGACGACCTCGTAGGTGGCGAGGAACAGGTCCTTCTTAGTCCCGAAGAGCCGGAACAGGTACGGCTGGGAGATCCCCGCCCTGCTCGCGATCGACTCGGTCGACGTCCCCGCGTACCCCGAACGGGCGAACTCCGAGATCGCCGCGGCCAGCACCGCGGTCCGGCGTTCGTCGGCGGTCTGGCGGGTCGACACCATCATGCCTCCATTGTGAGTGGTTACTCACTACCTTGTCAAGCCCCACCTCGGATCCGGTGGCCGCACGCCCGTGAGGACTCGTCGCCGAGGCGGCGGGGTAGCGTCCCAGGGTATGGCCGGCGACCAGGACCCCGAGGGGGACGGCTCGCTCTCCGACACCGTCGTGGTGTCCAACCGTGGTCCGATCGCGTTCGAGTTCGACGGCGACCGCCCGGTGCGGGCCCGGGTGGGCGGCGGCCTCGCCGGCTCGCTGCACGGGCTCGTGGCGGGGACGGGCGCGACCTGGGTGGCCTGCGCGCTCTCGGAGGCTGACCGGGCCGCCGCGGCGGCGGGCCTCGTGGTCGAGGACGGTCTCGGCGTCGAGCTCGTCGCACCCGAACCCAGCCTCTACGCGATGGCCTACAACGTCGTGTCCAACTCGACGCTCTGGTACTGCCACCACCATCTCTTCGACGGGACCCGCCGTCCGCGCATCGACCGGCACTGGATGGAGGCGTGGGACGCCTACCGAGAGCTCAACCGGCTGGTCGCCGCCGCGGTGGCCGAACGGGCACCCGAGGGTGGGCGTGTGCTCGTGCAGGACTACCACCTGACGCTCCTCGGCGCGGACCTCGCGGCCGCCCGGCCCGATCTCGCGACCGCGCACTTCACCCACACCCCGTTCGCCGATCCGTCGGTGCTCCGTATGCTCCCCTCGTCGGTCGCCGACGAGCTGCTGGCCGGCATGGCGGGCTTCGGCGCGTGCGGTTTCCACTCGCCGCGGTGGGCCTCGGCGTACGAGGCGTGCCTCGCCGCGTTCGACCCGAAGGTCGAGGCGCCGAGGGGTGCGGGCGGGACCTTCGTCTCGTCGCTCAGCCCGGACCCGGTGGGGCTCGCGCGGTCCGCGGCCGAGCCCGAGGTGGGCGCGGCGCTCGCACGGCTCGAGGAGCGGATCGGGGATCCCGACCGACAGGTCATCGTCCGCGTCGACCGGATGGAGCTCTCGAAGAACCTGCTCCGGGGGTTCTGGGCCTACGAGGAGCTGCTCGAGCGGCAGCCGGCGCGCCGGGGGCGGGTGGTCTTCGTGGCGCTCGCCTACCCGACCCGCCAGGACCTCCCCGACTACCTCGCCTACGGCAACGAGGTCGAGTCGACCGTCGCGCGCATCAACGAGACCTGGGGCACCGCCAACTGGACGCCGATCGTGCTCGAGGTCGAGGACGACTTCCACCGGTCGCTCGCGGCGCTCGGACGCTCCGACGTCCTGCTGGTCAACCCGGTACGGGACGGGCTCAACTTGGTCGCGATGGAAGGGCCGCTCTGCAACCGGCGGAACGGCGTGCTCGCCCTCTCTCGCGAGGCCGGGGCGTTCGACGTCGTGGGCCAGGCGGCACTCGAGATCAACCCGTTCGACGTGACCGGCACGGCGGGGGTGCTCGCCGAGGCGCTCGACCTCGAGCCGGACGTGCGCGCGGCGATGGCGACCGAGCTGCGCGAGCGGGTCCTGACCCGGTGCCCTGCCGACTGGCTCGCCGACCAACTGCACGCCGCGCGCTGAAGGCGAGCCTGCCGGACGGTCCCGCCGGCCTCTGCCGGCCGCCCGGACGTTCAGCCGGTCGATCGGTCGGGGTCCGCCAACCAGGCGAGCGCCCGAAGCGCCTCCTCCGGTCCGCGCACCGCGACCGTGGCCGCCGCGGCGACCTCGGGGGGTGTCTCGGCGTCGACCACCGCCACCGCCACGGTCGCGACCGGCCCGGACGTGCCGAGCTCGGCGAGCGCGGCGAAGGCCGGCAGGTCGCCGAGATCGTCGCCGAAGTAGCACGCGGCCCGGCGGCCCTCGGCCAGCCGTCGCACGACCGACCCTTTGTCGACGGCGAGCGGCGGGCGCAGCTCGAGCGACCGCCGCCCCGGGTGCGCGACGAGCCCGGTCGACGCCGCCTCTTCGGCGACGCGGGCGAGCACCCACGTCTCGGCCGACGGCGCCCTGCGCCAGTGCAGCGTGACCGCCGCGCCCTTGGGCTCGACCAGGACGCCTTCGGGCGCACCCACGGACAGCCGGTCGGCGGCCCCCTGGACGACCGCGACCCAGGGTGCGACGTCCGGATCCGGCACGACCTCGCCGTCCGGACCCACGCGCTCGAGGCCGTAGAGACCGACGAGCACGGGCGCCGGTACCCCCTTCTCTCCCCTGCCAGGTGGCGCCAACCGCTCACGGAGGAACGATGCGGGACGGCCAGAGACGACGGCGACCACGCCGAACACGGCGGCCAGCCGCCAGAGGAGGTCGACCGCACCGGTCAGCGGTCGCGCCGCCGAGGGATCGTCGACGATCGGCGCGAGGGTGCCGTCGAAGTCTGTCACGACCGCGGTCGCCGCGGGATCCGCCACGAGGGGAGCCAGCGCGGCCCGCACATCGGGCGGCAGGTCCGGTCCGATCGCCCCGTCGTCTCCGTGCGGTGCGCGCGGGTTCAGGTGCCCGACGCGTGCGATGCGGCCGTCGTGGTCGTCGCCGACGAACCGGACGGCGAGGCGAGATCCGGTCCGACCACCACCACGATGTCGGCCGTGCCGATCGAGCTCACCGGCGCAGCGGTCGTGTAGGGCACGACCGCGGAGGACGGCAGGTGCAGCGCCGCGGCCACAGCGGCGGCCTCCTGCTCCTTGCCGGCCAGGTAGTAGACGTGCGACACGGTGACCCGCGCCGAGGCGTTGACCGGTGGCTGCATGCTCCATCCACCGGTCTGGAGCTGGTTGGTGATCGACGCCGCTGCTCCCGAGACGCCGGTGGCGTTGGCGACGAGCACTGCGACCGAGCTCGGCGGATGGCTGGTCGTGGTCGTCGATGCATGCGACGCAGCGGTCGTGGTCGTCGTCCCGGCCCCGGCGGGCGGTGGCGTCGTCGCGGAGGTCGCGTGCAGGCTGCCCAGGGCGAGGGCAGTGGCGCCGACGAACAGCGCGAGGACGACGACGACCCGGACGAGCGGGATCCCTCCCTCCCCGCGTCGGGGGCGCCGGGCTGGCGCTGCCTCTTGCTCGGGGTGGTCGTCCACTGGGCGCCAGCCTGCCAACCGGCCGGTGCAGAAGCAAGGGTTTCGGCGGCCGGCCCCGTGTGTCCCGCTTTCGGCGGCCGTCCGCGTCGCGCCTGGTGGCGCCCGTACACTGTCGGAAGTCCCGGTGGACCGGGATCGTGCCGGTGTGGCGCAGTTGGTAGCGCAGACGACTTGTAATCGTCAGGTCGTGGGTTCGACTCCCACCGCCGGCTCAATCTCCGCCATGGCAAGGCGTCGGAGACAGCCGTGGCAGGACATTGGAGACATCGGCTCCCCACGAGATGCGATCAGGTCGAGGGGCCGTCTGGTCTGGGCCACCTGGTCAGAAACGACCACGTCCGTCGCACTCGCCGACCACGTCGGCCGGCCCGACCGGCCTGGCAACCTCAGGCGCCGTCAGATGGGATGCTCGGAGATCCGCCACCGCTCAGGTGTCCGGGCCGCGGAGCCGGTAACCCGCACCCCGCACAGCTTGAAGAAGCGGCATTTCGTTGGGTCGGTTCAATTTCTTCCGCACGTAGCCTACGTAGACGTCGACGATATTGCTGCCCGGCTCGAATCCGTAGTCCCAGACCTGATTGAGAATCTGTGCCCTGGAAAGGATCTGGTTCGGGTTTCGCATGAAGAGCTCGAGGAGTGCCCATTCGCGGGGGGCGAGGTCGATGCGACGTCCGTTTCGCGTCGCCACCTTGGTGAGAAGATCGAGCCGGAGATCGTCGACGACGAGCTGGGTCGAGTCGGTCTGATCCGGTGTTCGGAGTGCGGCGCGCACGCGTGCCACCAATTCCTCGAAGACAAATGGCTTGGTGATGTAATCATGAGCCCCGGCATTCAGACCCCGAACCTTGTCCGCAGTGCTGTCCCGCGCAGTGAGCATCAAGACCGGTACATCGATGTGCTGCGAGCGCAGTCGTTCGAGGATCGCCGTTCCTTCAATGTCCGGGAGCCCGAGATCCAACAGAACGAGATCGAGCTGGTCCCTCAGCTCAGCAGCCAGTCGGAGCGCCTCCTTTCCACTCTCCGCGACAGCTGTCGCATAGCCTTCAGCCCGCAGACCTTTCAAGAGGAACAGGGAGATCCGTTCGTCGTCTTCGACGACCAAGATGGTCATGGATGCTCTCCGATGCTGATTTTGGCGTCGATTGGGAGTTCGATCGAGAGACGGCAGCCCTCGCCCGGAACACTGGAGAGCTTGCAGGTCCCGCCATGAGCCTCGGCAACGGCCTTGACGATGGCGAGCCCGAGCCCGCTGCCACGTTGTCGGGGGTTGTCGCCCCGCCGGAATCGCTCGAAGACGTCGGCCTGGAGCTCAGGTGGAATGCCACAACCGGAATCACCCACGGCGAGCACGAGGGTGTCTCCCTCGACGGTCGCCGTGAGGCTGATGGTGTCCCCGACGTCCGTCGCCTTGACGGCATTGTCGATCAAATTGAAGATGGCGCCACGGAGCTTCATGGCATCGGCGCGGATGACGACATCGGGCAAGGCGCCGAGTACCCAGTTGCGGTCGGCGAGGACTGTTGCGGCTCCAAAGAGATCGGCCATGAAGGCGGTGACATCGACCAGCTGGAGGTCGAGAAAGTCTGGCTCGATCGAGCGTCCCAACATCAGAAGACGATCGACCAGGACGGTCGCCTGCTGCAGCTCGTCCACCACCAGGCTGACCGTGCCGTCGACTTCCTCCGGGTCATGCGACCCACCTCGCAAAAGCACCTCGAGATGTCCTCGGGCCACGGTCAGCGGTGTCCGCAGCTGATGCGAGACATCGGAGAGCAGCTTCCGCTGGTTGCCCATGGCAGAAGACAGGCGCTCCGTCATGCCATCGAACGTGATCGCGAGGCGCCCGACCTCATCATCGGTGCCGCGGTAGCCGATTCGGCGATCGAGGTCCCCTGCGGCAATCTCCTCGGCAGTGTCGGTGATCCGACCCACGATGCGCAGCAGATGTCGAAGGAGCAAGTAGGAGGAGAGCGCGGTGGCAAGGAGCGCAATCGATGCCTGAATTTCAGCGAGTGTGGTGACCTGCGACGTCTGACTGCTCGCGGTCTTGAGGCTGATGAACGGGAGGAGGACGCCGATCCGGCGGCCCCCCGAGATAATCGGGCTGACCAGCATCTGGTACTGACCTCCACCCATGGTCGCCGACGTGAACTGGGCCGTGACCGGAGGCGCCACGAGCCAATGAGTGATCGCCGGATTGCGCGCGAGCAGCGACGTGTGACCACTGGCGAGCACAGGACTCCCGTCGAGCGCAATGATGAGGTGATGGCCAGGTGAGATGCTGTGCGTCTGGAGGTACGAACGAGAGAAGTCGAACAGGCTTTGGCCAGGGGGCCTGATGTGGGCTGCCTGGGTGAACTCGGTCACCTCCTCACTCAGATCGTTCTGTAGCGAGTGAAGTGTCTGCGCAGTGAAGATCGTCGTCGTCTCGAAGACAACGAGTCCGAGTGCGATCCCGACGAGCAGGACCTGCACGGCGATGAGTCGGGCAATGGTCCCAAACCGACGTCGAGTGGGTTCGCACTCGCTCTTGGATAGGGCCTCCTGCCCGGATGACGAGTCGTCCGGAGGGGTGTGTGCCCTTGACTCTCCCTCGCGATCGAGTAGCAGCACGCATCAGCTCCCGGGTGTGCTCCCGGCAATCTCACCCGGGCTGGTTTGAGATGTCGATACGACCCGATCAGCTGCAGGTTCGGTCGAATCCGTCGTGGTTGCGGTGGTGGTCCGTAGCGGCGCGCTCGCTGGGACAGTGGTCGAGGTGGCACCGGGGGCCGGATGCACCGCCGTTGGCAAAGGAGGTCCGACCGATGGCGCCGGCCGGGCGCCGGCCGGAGCAGCGAACTGTTCGACGGGCTGTGAAGGACGCACGGTCTCGACGTCTGCCGGTACCACCGTGTGGGATGGGCCCGTGATGGCACCACCTACAGGTCCGAGGCGACCCGCATCCCGCGGAAGGACGTGCTCGGGACCGCCGAGCACGGCGTTTGAAGGGGTCGAGACCGGTTGCTGGACGGGCAGGGACAAGAGGGCGGCAACCAGCAAGGCGCCTCCAGCGCCTGAGAGAACCACGAGTGCGGACCGAAGCGGCGACGTTCGAGTTCCGGGGAGTGCTGCTGACCCCCTCATCCGGACATCCGCGCGCTCACTGGACGTTTCGGCTGCGGCCGCGAGTCGGGGCGCAGGCCGAGTTCCCTGTTCGCCGCCGCACCACTCTTCCCTGGCTGGCAGAAGTCCGACACGGATCGGCGGTGCTGAGCCGAAAGCGGATCGGCGACGCGGGGTGGACGGGTAGGTCGGGTAGAAACCGATTATCGATTCCGGTGAGGTGGGCGACGAGGACCCTGATTGGATCGCGGTGGGACACTACCAGGACGTTCCGGCCGGCGGAAATGTCCGGGGCGATTGCTTCATGCCAATACAGGAGGACGCGCCTGGCAAGATCTTCGATGCTCTCCGAACCGGGAAGTTCGACACCGCGAATTGCGGCATAGCACGCTTGATTCACCGGATGGGCAGGGTCACCGCGGTGCAGCGCCGGAGGAGCGGCTGCCGGGTCTGAGCGCCATCGCTGACGCGTCCGATTCCCCCAACGGCGGACCACCTCATTGCGAGTCAATCCCTGAAGCTCACCGAGATGACGTTCGTTGAGACGCCAGTCCCTGTGGATCGGCACTTCTCTCCCCTGCCAGGCGTCCAGCATCATTCGAGCGCTGTGCTCGGCACGAGAGAGACAGCTGGTGTGCACGACGTCGATCAACAGATGCTGGGCGGCGAGCTGTTGTCCGGCATGCCGGACTTGCGCGATACCCGTGGGTGATAGAGGCGCATCGGCCCAACCGCAGAAGGTGCCCTGTTCGTTCGCCATGCTCCGGCCGTGACGCATGAGCGTCACGGCCACCTCTGTGACGACGCCTTGGCAGGGATCGACGTCGGACATCAGAGGAGCGCAGCATCCAACGCCCACTCCAGTGGTCGCACCACCACTGGGTGATGCGGGACAGGCGTGACCCGACCCACCCCGATGACTTCGAAGCCTTCGCTCTCGAAGCTCGGTCCGTCGACCATCCCGACACCGTCGAAGATGACGTGACCTCGCATGCTGGCACGCAGCCGCTTGGGATCGAGCGCGGAAAACTCCGGCCATGCACAGAGGATCGCAAGCGCATCGGCGTCCGTTGCGGCCTCGTACGCGGTGCCATGCCGCTCGACGGACAGGTCGGCTACATCGGCGAGCGGGTCGTAAGCACCGATCGTCGCTCCGCGCCGGATGAGCTCTCCGATCACCGCCACCGCAGGCGAATCGCGTGTGTCATCGGTGCCCGGTTTGAAGGCCAACCCGAGTGCCCCGATTCGCAGGCCGGCGAGGCGGCCGAGCGAACGCGCCAGCTGTTCGGCTGCCTTCACCCGGGTCCGGTGATTAACGTCGGCCGTGCTCCGAGCCATCCACATCGGGCAGTTGGCCGTCGCCGCGATGGCAACGATACCCTCCAGGTCCTTGCCGAGGCACGATCCACCGAAGCCGAGTCCTGGATTCAGGAAGTCTGCCCCGATCCGAGCATCGAGACCCACGCCGCGCAGGACCGAGCTGGCATCCGCACCGATTGCGTCGCACAGCCCGGCCACCTCATTGGCAAGGGAGATCTTGGCTGCAAGAAAGGTGTTCGACGCGTACTTGATCATCTCCGCGCTCCGACGATCGCAATGCACGATGGGCCACAACGCCGGATAGAGCATCTCCACTCGGTGGGCCGACTCCTCCCTGGCTGCACCGATCACCACCCGATCGGGCTGCAAGAAGTCCTCGACAGCCCGGCCCTCGCGCAAGAACTCGGGATTCGAGACCACGTCAACCTGCACGCCGGGTGGTGCTGCCTCGCGGGCGAGCATCTCGATCGCCTCGCACGACCCGGGCGGTACTGTGCTCTTGACGACGATCGTGAGTTCGCTCGCGACTGCCTCTGCCGTCACCGAACGGGCAGCGTCGGCGAGCTGTCGGAGGTCGGGTTCGCCATTGCTTCTCGGTGGGGTGCCGACGCACAACATGACCGTGGCGGCAAGCTTCATGCCGTTCGCGACATCTGATCCGAACGTCAGGAGCCCACCGTCCCGGGCTTCGACCACCAACTTCTCGAGCCCGGGCTCATAGATCGGCAGTCCTCCCTGCTGGATCGCGCCGAGACGCTTCGAATCGGTTTCGATGCAGTGAACGCGATGTCCGAAACGCGCGAGGCAAGCTGCGGTCGTCAGTCCGACATAGCCTGCGCCGACCACACAGATCGTCGTTCGCTGGCGTGCTCTGATGGCGTTGTCAGGCAGATTCACGACATACCCTTCCTTCTCCTCGTTGGAGGCTGGATTCCAATACGGTCCCGGCATCCGAGACCCTCGGGGCAACCGGAAACAGGTCCGACTGCACGAATGGGTGCGCAGCGACCACCTCACGTGGCGAACGCAGTTCACTGATCCGACCACCATTGAGTGCCACCACTCGATCCACACGGTCGATCGCCGCCTCCTGATGGCTGACCATCACGGTCGTCCGACCTTCTCCGATTCGGTCGAAAGCGTCGAGGAGGACGCCTTGGAGCTCGGCGTCCAAACCCGTGGTGGGTTCATCGAGCAGAAGGATGGGTGCATCTCGGGCCATCGCCCGGGCAAGCGCGATGCACTGGCGCTGACCTCCCGAAAGTGACGCACCCCGCTCTGCGACGCGAGTGTCGATCCCCTCGGAAAAGCCGGCGATGACCTCGAAGACTCCGGCGGCCTTGGCTGCAGTGATCGCATCAGTTCGGTTCGCGCCGGGCTGCCCGTATGCGATGTTCTCCCAGACGGAACCTCGGAACAGAAACGGCTCTTGAGGCACGAGTGCGATCTGTCGACGAAGGTCAGCCAGGTCCAGGTCACGGAGGTCGATGCCGTCGAGGCGCACCGATCCCTCGACTGGGTCGATGAACCGGGGAATCAGCCGCAGGAGGGTGCTCTTGCCTGCGCCGGTGGGTCCGACCAGTGCGAGCCGCGAGCAGGCAGGTACGTCGAGGTCGATCCCATCGAGAATCTCCGGGACGCCGGCATGTCCGAAGTGGACATTCTCGAATCTGAGATGACCTCTGGCGCGGATAATCCAGACCGTCTTCGTTCGTTGGGGGACCGATTCGTCGATGTCGAGGACCTCAGCGACCCGTTCGGCCGCGGCATGCGATCGACCGAGCGATCCGGCCAGCTTTGCCAGTTGACGGATCGGTGAGTACATGCCCCGCAGGTACGCGGTGAACACGACGAGGTCGCCGATGGTCAGGCGCCCGGCGACGACTGCTTCTGCACCGAGGAAGACGACGACCGTCGTCATGGCTGTCATGGTGAATGCCACCAGGGGCGAGAAGGCCGACTGCAGGACGACGGCCCGGAGGCTTGACTGGAGGTCGGCTTGGGTGGATCGTCCGAACCGATCTGCCTCGTGCTCCTCTCCACCGAACACCTGGACGACTTGAAGTGATGTCAGGACCTCCTGTGCGGTTGCCGCAGCGTCACCCTGAGCCCGCATCGCGATTCTTTGCGCGTCCTTGATGCGCCGGAGGAAGTAGCGCACCAAGAGGTACATGAACGGTACCGCCCCGACCGTGGCAAGTCCGAGCGTCGGATCAATGAGGAACATGATGACGGCAAATCCGGTCAGGGTGACGATGTTGTTGGTGACGGTCGGTACCCCGTCGACCATCACGGCCTGCATCTGCTGGATGTCTCCATCGAGCCGGCTCATCAGGTCACCCGTTCGACGGCGTTGGTGGAAATCCAGCGACTGAACGGTGAGATGTCTGAAGAGCGCGGTCCGGATGGCGAAGACGACTCGCTGCCCCGCATCGGCGACGCGCCGGTTGGACACGTAGCTGAAGATGCCGTCTCCTGCGGCGATCGCCAACGTCGCGACTGAAAGGACCAGGAGTCGCCCACTGCTCGTTGCCGGCATCCAAGAGAGGAAGCTCGGGAGAGGGTGGTTGTTGAGAACGCTGTCGAAAATGAACTTGAGCGGCCAAGGGGCCAGCCACTGCATGACTGCCTCGAACACGCTCGCGATCATCCCGGCGACGAGGAGTCCGCGGACTGGACGAACGTACCCGAGGAAACGTCGGATACCCCCGCGGTCCGGCCCACCGGTCGCAGCGTTGGTCTCGCGCATCATGCCGGCGTTGGAGTCCGAGGAGCCGTTCCGGCGAAGAGTGGCGCGATCCGTCGGGCGCACGACCGCCGGTCGAGATGTTCGACGACGTGCGCCCGTCCCTGACGTGCCAGTCGATCACGCAATGCGGGCTCATCGGCCAACCAGCGCAGTGCGCCGAGCAGTGCGACGGCGTCGCCCGGAGGGACGAGCACGCCTGTCTCGGCATCGGTCACGATCTCCGGGATGCCGGCCACTCGAGTGGCGACGACCGGAACGCCGCTCGCCATCGCCTCGAGGAGCGAGTTCGGAATTCCGTCGCGATCTCCGTTTGCGAGCACGACACTGGCTTGAACGAACACGTCTGCGTGCCGATAGGCCTCAGCGATCTCCTGGTGGGTGCGGGCCCCGAGAAGCGATACCACGTTGCCCAGTCCGTAACGGTCGATGGACGCGGCCAGCTCGTCACTCAGTTCACCCGAACCGATGATGGTGCACCTCACAGCTCGGCCCTCGGCGACCAATTGACGGACGGCCTCGATCAGGACCGGGTAACCCTTCTTCTCCACGAGGCGCCCGACCGCGAGGATCCGGAACTCGTCGTGGCCCGGATCTGCCACCGCCGGGGGGGCGAACCGCTCGCAGTCGACCCCGTGATAGACGAGCACGATGTTGGCACCCGGGCCGGTCCGTTCGGCGAGGGCTTGCTCGGCGGAGCTCGAGCACGCCAAGACGAATCGTGCTTCGGCGGCACGAGTGGCAAGGTTCACCTGGTTGGAGCGGTAGATGTCCTTGGCGTGTCCTCCGAAACTGAACGGAAGTCCTGTCAGCAAGTGGGTGTAGCGGGCGATGCTGGCCGGTGTGTGGGCGAACGCGGCGTGCAGGTGTGTGGCACCGTCCCTCTTCACGAGAACCGCGAGGCGGCCGGCCAGCAGCAGATGCCGAGCTGCGGTCCTCCGGTCAGGTCCTTGCATGACCGCCCTGATCGCCTTGAGGTACCGCCCCGGTTCGCTGATGATCAGGCCGGCATGGGACACGATGGCCGCTCCGAGATCTCCGATCCTGCTCCTCGGGCCGAGATGGCGTAGATAGGAGACCGGGCTGGAGACACGACTCACGTCCGGCTGCACCGTGTCTTCGCCCGGATCGGCCACCGAATACAGACGGAGCGGGATACCCGCGTCTTCCAACCCGAGGATCTCGTCGAGGATGAACGTCTCCGAGAGTCGCGGGAATCGTTTGGTCAGGTAGGCGACCGTTGCCGTTTCGTCTCCACCGATCATGCCGTCCTCACCAGCGCGCCCGCAATGGCCGGAACGTCCCGTCCCCGCCCATCTGGCCACGAAAGAGCGCGACCGAGCTCTTCGAGCCCGCCAAAGTCGAGCTCTCGACGCGCCGGCAGGGTGCCGGCGACGGATGCGGCGACGGCTGTCGCGAGTCGACCCGGGAGACCCGGTCCCGGAAGGACGACATCCACCAAGCCGCGTCGTGCGAAGAGCTCTGCCCGGATCGCCTGCTCCTGCCGGGGAGCGACCCGCGGGACGGTCACGGTCGGTGTTCCGGAGGCGACCGACTCGCAGAGACTGTTGTAGCCGCCCATGGTGACGATGGCAGAGGCGGATGTCATAGCCGAGCGAATGTCGGGGTGGAACTTCACGATCTGCGCTCCCGGATTGCTCGCGGCAAGCAGATCGAGGCGGCCGACGTCACATTCGTCCATCAGCGGTCCGGTCACGATCAGCGACCTCATCCCGATCTGAGCGGCGGCCTCGATGGCGGCCTCGAGGACCTGGACTCCGTCGCCACCACCACCAGCTGTGGCCAGCACGTAGGGACCGGTCATCTCCGGAATGGGAAAACGTTCGATGGGTCGGTCGAACGGCTTGTCGAGGTAGCCGCAGTAGACCAGCCGCTCACGGACTTCCGCCGGCAGCCCATAGGCGTCAGCGACATCGAAGACGTCCTCAGACCCGTAGACGTAGCATTCGTCGTACACCTGGTCGAGGAGTTCGTAGATCCCCTGCTCGGACCAGAGCGCACGCACCGTCCCGGGCTCGTCGAGAATGTCACGCAGACCGAGCGCCACTCGAGTCCGCGGCAAGCTGCGCGAGATCTCGTCGAAGACCGGGAGCAGCTCACCACCCATGCCGGCCGGGCTGTGGTCGACGAGGAAGACGTCGGGCCTCAGCCGACGTATGACATCCGAGATGATCGCCGATCGAACCCGCCGGATCAGGCTCATGGTGAGGCGACAGTCCAGCGCCTGGTACTGCTCGGCACCAATCTTGACGACAGGAGGGAGCTTCACGATCGTCAGGCCATGAGGGCGAGCGAAGTGATCGCTGACAGTCGACCCGGACACGAGCACCACGTGACGGCCCGGGTGCCCGGTCAGAAGGTGTGACGCGATCGCCAGATTGCGACGTAGGTGACCGAGCCCGAAGGTGTCGTGAGAGTAGAGCAGGATCTTCCGCGTGGGCGGGCAGTGCCGAGCATGTGTCATGCCGACTTCCTTTCCTCTGTCCAGTCTTGATTGACGAGCCAGGCGACTTCTGCAGCCAGCCCATCCTCGAACGACGTCGAAGGCACTGAGCCGAGCAGGTCGCGAGCTCGGCTGAGGTCGGCTCCCGTGTGGCGAACGTCGCCCCGCGCAAACGGCTGGAACACGACTTGCACGGGAGCCCCGACGAGCCTGCCGATCAAGTCGAGGGTCTCGAGCAGCGTCACCCGCGAACCACCTCCGACGTTGATGGCCAATCCGGCTGCAGGAGCTGATGCGGCCCTAATGGTTGCATCGACGATGTCGTCCACGAAGGTGAAGTCGCGGCTCTGGCTGCCGTCTCCGAACACCGCGAGCGGCTCGCGCCGCAGAGCCGCCTCAATGAAGATGCGCAAACCCATATCCGGTCGCTGCCCGGGTCCGTACACAGTGAAATAGCGCAGTGCCACGCACTCCAAAGAATGGTCGGAGGAGGAGAGACATCTCTTCTCAGCGTCCAGCTTGGTCTGTCCGTACGGTGACACCGGAGCAGTCGGCATGTCCTCGTGGAAAGGCAGTGGCGCATCTCCGTACACCGACGACGACGACGCATACACCACACGGCGGACTGAACCGACGGTCCGACACGCCTCCAACAGCATCTCCGTCGATGTGACGTTGTCCTTCACGTACCGGTCATGCAGGTTGAACGAGGAGCGGACCCCGGCTCGACCAGCGAGATGGAACACCACGTCGACCCCGTGGAGACTCTCTTCGAGCGGGAGCTCTGTCAGGTGGCCCGTCACCAAGGAGAACCCGGGTCGGCGGACAAGGTGAGCGGCACGAGCAAACTTCTCGGCCGGCTGATACGAGTCGGTGAACCCGTCGATGCCAACGACCGTCCAACCTCGTGCCAGAAGTTGACTCGAGAGATGACTCCCGATGAAGCCGGCTGCACCGGTCACTGCACAGGTCAAGCCCATTCCGTTCGATCCTTCTCTCTTCGGTTTTCTCGTCGTCTCGGTGCTCACAACATTCATCGGAGGACGAGCATTCGGTTGCCGTCCGACGAAGGGAGCCGGAGAGATCGGCATCACAGTCGTTCGATTCCTTCGCCAAGGACCCTCCGACGGGTGTCGAGCACTTGGACGCCGCTCAGCGCAAGGGCCCTCAAATCGAAGCTCTCGTGGTCGGTGACGAGTACGATGAGGTCCGCGAGACACATCTCCTCCGGCGAAGCCTCCACACGGACGACTCCCGGGAGGTCCAGGTCCTCGGTCACGTGAGGGTCGGCAGCGCGGACCTCGGCACCGAGTCCGACCAGGCGTTGTGCGAGGACTACTGCGGGCGATTCGCGACAGTCGCCACTGTTCCGCTTGTATGCGAGCCCGAGCAGCAGGACTCGGCTCCCTGCAACCGAACGGCGCCGGGCATTGAGCAACTCACCGACGCGACCAGCGACGTACTCGGGCATGTGGTCATTGATGTCATTCGCGAGCTCCACGAAGCGGAACGGCCTGCCCAGTGTCTGCCGCACCTGCCACGAGAGATAGGTCGGGTCCACCGGGAGGCAATGCCCGCCGACGCCCGGACCTGGGTCGAATCTCATGAAGCCGAACGGCTTGGTGGCTGCCGTGTCGATCGCCTCGCCGATGTCGATGCCGAGCTCGTTCGCGAACATCGCCAACTCATTGACAAGAGCGATGTTCACGTGTCGGAACGTGTTCTCGATCAGCTTCGCCAGCTCGGCCACGCTCGGGCTGGAAACCTCCACAACCTGATCGACCAATCCCGAGTAGAAGTCGCTGACCGCGTCGAGCGACTGCCGGTCGACCCCCGCGACGACCTTCGGCGTGTTGACCAACGTCCAGGTCCGGTTTCCCGGATCGATGCGCTCGGAGCTGTACCCGAGCCGGAAGTCGATACCGGCCTCCAGTCCGGACCCGGCTTCGAGGATCGGAGCGACGAGTTCTTCGGTCGTCCCCGGGTAGGTGGTCGACTCGAGCACCACGATTGCCCCTGGACGAAGGTGTGCCGAAAGCACCCGCGCTGCCGCCTCGACCGCCGACAGGTCAGGTGAGCCATCTCGAAGCGGCGTCGGGACGGTGATCACGGCGACGTCGAAGCCGACGAGATCGTCGGGTGATGCAGTTGGGCGATACGACCCTGACGCAAGCGCACGACACAACTCCGCGCCAAGCACGTCCTCGACGTAGCTCCTCCCCTGTTGGAGCTGCTCGAGACGGGTCCGATCGGGTTCGAACCCGGTGACTCGGTGACCCGCCTGCACCGCGCGCATGGCAAGGGGCAGTCCGACGTAACCCTGCCCCATGATCACCGCATCCATCGGTACGGTCACCGGCATGCTGCCTCTACCGATCTGGCGGACTCCTGTCCACCTACCAGTGCTCCCATCGAAGTCACCTCCACCGACCGGTTCCCATCCAGTTGATCGAGCAGTCCGATGAGTGCGCCGAATTGCGGATCGGTCATCTCGGCGTGGTGGAGCATGATCCCGATGAACGGCTCACCCCCCGCTTGGCACGCGCTGACCGCATCGCAGAGGGAGCGCTCCAGTGCCTCCTCCCCCCAGTTCGCCAGCACCGGACCCAGTCCACGGTCACCGGAATCTCGACCAGATCGGCCAGATCGCGGCGAGGTGCCGATCGGTCACAGGACAGAGCAGTGAAACCGCACTCCGCCAGAAGAGCCGGAGTGTCGTCACCGCAGCGGTTCCACGGTGGCGTGAAGAACGGTTCGACCCGACCATCGAACCGTTGTGCAAGGACGCTGGCCCCTCGTAGAAGATCGTTGCATTGCTCGGTCTCGGTGCGGTCATTGCCGAATTCGGCACGGCGACCGACGCGCTGATGATTGACGTGCACGAGACCGTGCTGATGGATGGCGACGACTCCGTCGTCGACGAAGGGTCGTATCCGGTTCGCTGCCTCGCGTGAGAGCTCGAGCGGAATTGCCCGCGACGTCAAGATGGACTCCCGACTGGGAGAACACGTTGAGCAGTGTCAACAGCTCCGGATCTGCCCAGCCAGCGTCGTCATCTCTGAAGAACCATTTGAAGGGCGCGACCGACCGGTCGAGCCGGTCGGCGAGGGAGGACATGCGGGTGCTCATGACGCGATCGAGTCCGCGGAGGTAGTCGTGCGGCCTACGAGCTCCTCGATGATCGCAGTGGTCTCCGATGCGCCGTCGAGCGAGAGATCAGTACGTGCGGGAACCGATCCGAGTGTCTCGAAAACCGTCGCGGCGAGTCGATCGGCCGTCAACTCAGATGACCGAAGCGGGGTGCACACACCAAGCCGCGAAAGGCGCTCGGCTCGCTGCCATTGCTCTGTCTCTCCACCATCGTCATAGGGGACGACCACTGCCGGCACCCCTGCGCGAATGATGTCCATCGCCGTGTTGTAGCCACATTGGCTGATCGAAATGCTGGAGCTCGCCATCGCGCTGCAGAGATCCGGGACGAACTGCTCGATCTCCAACGTCAGATCGTCCGCCTCGGCTGCCTTCAAGGCCCGAAGGGTTTCTGCCGGGAGAAAGGGGCCACCGGCGATCCGAGTGTCGAACCCGCGAGCTGCGAAGTGGGTTCGATGGGCTTCCGCAGCAACAGTGAGCAGTCTCGAGCCGACTTTGCCCCCGCCTGCGGAAACCATGATCAGCGGGTTGGTGCGTTCGACCTTCATTGGCCTCGTCGATTCGGCGGAGACGAATCCGGTGTACAGGGTCGGGATGTGGATCGGCCGGTTCGGGCAGAACGTGTCCTCGAGTCGTGCGAACCGCGGGTCCGCGTGCACGATGACGGCGTCGAAGTACTCGTTCAGTCTCACCGCGGCTTCATCGTCATGCTGTTGCTTCTCCGGGTGGCCGGTCACCAGAAGATCTCGGACGCTGCAGACGATCACCGGAGGACGTGGGAGCGTGCGCGCCTCCGAGAGCAGGGCCAGGACCTCGGCGGCGAATTTCCGCCGACCGAAGGGAAACAGCTCCACGACGACTGCGACCGGATTGCATTCGTGCACGAGTGCCAGCAACGACGATCGGCGGCTCGCCCATGCCTCTTCGAGTGTCACCGCGGGGTCCAGGCTCGACAGGCGCCCGCCGGAGCCGGTACCGAGAGGTGCCATCGCCAGCAGTTCGACGCCGGCCGGAGGCTGCAGCTCTGGCGGAATGGGACCTCCGCTGCACAGCACGACGCGGTAACTCTTGGCCATTGCACCGGCGACCGCCATGGACCGGACGAGATGTCCCAGTCCGACCGAGTGATGGCAGTAGTGAAGCACCGCCGGCCGATCCGGATGCTCTTCGGTGATCGTTGTGCCTGTATGGATGCTCGTCGTTTCGCTCATCGACAATCACCGTGTCAACTGGACGTGAAGCGGCGATGAACACTGAATGAGACTCCTTTCATCAGCAGGACCGACCTGTTCGCGAGTCGATGGCCAAGTGAACAGCCGATTTCAGGCCAATTGGGGCTCGGATCACTCGGCCCCCTGCCGGGCCCGGCGGGACCTTCGCACCTCAGGAGCCCCGGTCGTCCTCGACCGTCTTCGATGCGAGCGGTCCCCTCCCACCAGGTCGTGCACTGCCAGGTCGTCACCACACGGTCCCCATTGCACACGCCGCGTGATCATCCAATCGGACGACCGGGTAAGTTCTGCGGTGACAGCCAGCCGGTGACGCCGGGGAGGCGTGCCCACGGTCCCCAAGCCCACCGGAAGGAGCGGGGATGGCCGATCAGCTGACGACGTTTGACCAACGTTCCCTCTCTGCCCGCTACATGGCGACCAGGGTGCTCACCGAGGACCTGGCAGCACCCCTCTCGCCCGAGGACCAGACGGTCCAGTCGATGCCCGACGTGAGCCCGACCAAGTGGCACCGGGCGCACACCGCGTGGTTCTTCGAGACCTTCCTCCTCGAGCCGGGCCTCGACGGGTACGCCCCGTACCATCCCGCCTACGCCGTGCTCTTCAACTCCTACTACGAGAGTGTCGGCCGGCAGTTCCCACGGCCGCGACGCGGGCTCGTGACACGCCCGGGCGCGGCGGAGATCGGCGCCTACCGCGCCCATGTCGACTCGGGGATGGCCGAGCTGCTCGACCGACCGTCCGGTCCGGCGACCACCGCGCTGGTCGAGCTCGGGATCCAGCACGAGCAGCAGCACCAGGAGCTGCTGCTCATGGACATCAAGCACGTCCTCTCGCAGAACCCGCTCGACCCCGCGTACGGCACACCTGCCGGCACGTCGGCGACGGAGGTCGCGAAGATCCCGTGGACCGACCGTCCTGGCGGTCTGTACGAGGTCGGGCACGACGGCGGCGGCTTCGGCTTCGACAACGAATTCCCCCGCCACCGCATCTACCTCGAGCCGTTCGGACTGACCGACCGTCCGATCGTCTGCGGCGAGTGGCTCGACTTCGTCGAGGACGGCGGGTACCGCAGGCCGGAGCTCTGGCTCTCGGAGGGCTGGGCGGCCGTGCAGGCGGGCAACTGGGAGCACCCGCTCTACTGGTCGTGTGACCGGGGGCAGTGGAGCGAGTTCACCCTCGGAGGTCGCATCGACCTGGATCCGGCCCGCCCGGTCTGCCACGTGAGCTACTACGAGGCCGACGCGTACGCCCGCTGGGCCGGCTGCCGGCTGCCGACCGAGGCCGAGTGGGAGGTGGCCGCGGCCGGCCACCCCGTCGAGGGCAACCTCCTCGACCTCGACGCGCTCCACCCTGGCCCGGTGGCCGATGCGGGCACGAGCCCGTACGGCGACGTCTGGCAGTGGACCTCGTCCGCGTACGGTCCGTACCCGGGCTTCGAACCCCTGCCCGGTGCGGTCGGCGAGTACAACGGAAAGTTCATGGTCAACCAGTACGTCCTGCGGGGCGGGTGCTGCGTGACGCCCCGCGACCACGTACGCCCCACCTACCGCAACTTCTTCCCTCCCTCGGCGCGCTGGGCCTTCACGGGCCTGCGGTTGGCTCGGAACGCCTGAGGTCCGACCCAACGCGTTCGGGAGCCGGCGGTCGTCCGGGGAGTGCGAGGATCCGAGCGAGCGGAGAGACGATGACCACGCCCATCACCCCCACCATCGATGTGCACCTCTCGGCGAGCGACCTGCGTGAGGCCATGGTGCACGACGTGCGGACCGGCATGACCGCCGTCCCCAAGCAGCTCCAGCCCGTCTACTTCTACGACGACCGGGGCTGTCAGCTGTTCGACGAGATCACCCGCCTCCCGGAGTACTACCCGACGCGCGCCGAACGCTCGATCCTCGACCGGTGGGCGAAGGACATCGCGGTGCGGTCCGGGGCCGACGTGCTCGTCGAGCTCGGCGCGGGCACCTGCGAGAAGACGCGGGTCCTGCTCGATGCGATGCGTTCGAACGGTCGACTCGAGCGCTACGTCCCGCTCGACGTGAGCGAGTCGACCCTCGCCGAGGCGGCGGCCGCGCTCGCCGACGAGTTCCAGGGTCTGAAGGTCGACGCGGTGGTCGCGGACTTCCACCGTCACCTCGATCGCCTCCCCGCGGGCGGACGGCGACTCTTTGCGTTCCTCGGCGGCACGATCGGCAATCTCGATCCCGGGCAGCGCTCCCGGTTCTTCCGTGAGCTCGGCGCCGTGATGGGACCCGACGACACCTTCCTGCTCGGCTGCGATCTCGTGAAGGACCGGGGGCAGCTGCTCGACGCCTACGACGATGCGGCCGGCGTGACCGCGGAGTTCAACCGAAACGTGCTCCACGTGCTCAACCGCGAGCTCGCCGCCGACTTCGATCCGTCGCACTTCGCGCACGAAGCGCGCTGGAACGAGGGGGAGCGACGGATCGAGATGTGGCTGCGGTCGACATGCGAGCAGCGGGTCTGCATCCGCGATCTCGATCTCGAGGTGTGCTTCGCCTCGGACGAGGCGATGCTCACCGAGATCAGCACGAAGTTCGAACGGGTGGCGCTCGCCGACGAGCTCGCACGTTCGGGATTCGCCGTCGAGACGACGTGGGCGTCGGCGGGGGACGAATTCCTGCTCACGCTCGCCCGGACGGTCTGACCTCCTCCACAGCGGGGGCTGCTCAGGCGCCGAGCAGGTCCTTGACCGCGGCCTCCACGGCCCGGTGGAACGTCGGGTAGGCGTAGATCAGGTGGCGGAGGGTCGTGGTCGGGACCTCCGCGTGGACCGCGAGCGTGAGGAGGCCCAGCACCTCGCCGCCCCAGGGACCGACCGACGTGGCGCCGACCAGCACGCCACGGTCGGCGTCCTCGACCAGTTTGATGAAGCCGGCGTTGCCCGCCTTGTGGATCCAGCCCCGGGTGACCTCCGGAAGCTCGACCCGGCCGACCCGGACCGCGAGTCCGCGCGCGGACGCGCCTCCCGCTCGGTGAGGCCGACGGAGCCGATCTCCGGATCAGTGAAGGTCACCCGCGGCAGGGCGCGGTAGTCGGCCTCGACCACCTCGTTCCCGAGGATGTCGTCGACGACGATGCCGGCCTGGTACATCGAGACGTGGGTGAAGGCGCCCTTGCCGGTCACGTCGCCGAGCGCCCAGAGCCGCTCCGCGCCGACCACCCGAAGGCGCCCGTCGACCGGAAGGGCACGGGCCGACTCGTCGAGTCCGAGCGATGCCACGCCGAGGCGACGGAGGTCCGGCCGGCGCCCCGTCGCGACCAGCAGGCGCTCGGCCGTGACCGGTGGCCGCCCGGCGAGCTCGATCGTGAAGCGCTCACCGTCGTGGTGGACGGCGTCCACGGTGACGCCGGTCGCGACCTCGATGCCCTCCTCGGCGAAGATGCGCTCGAGCAGCGCGCCCGATTCGGGCTCCTCGGGACCGAGCAGGCCCGGAGCGGACTCGACGACCGTGACCTCGGCGCCGAACCGCCGGAAGACCTGGGCGAGCTCGGCGCCGATCGCCCCGCCACCGAGCACGGCGAGGGAGACCGGGAACCGGTCGGCCTCGACCGCCTCGCGGTTGGTCCAGTAGGGGGTCGCGTCGAGCCCCGGGACCGGCGGGATCCAGGCCCGGGTGCCCACACCGACGACCACCGCCCGGTCGGCTTCGAACAACCGGTCGCCGACCTCGACCCGGTTCGCACCCGCCAGGCGGCCCCACCCACGAACCAAGCGGCCGCCTTTCGCCTCGAACCGCTCGACGGCGACCCCGTCGTCCCAGCCGTCGGTCGCCTCGCGCCGGATCCGCTGTGCGACCGGCACCCACGAGGGCTCCACGGTCGCAGTGCCGGCCATCCCGTCGACCCGCCGGGACTCGGCCAGCAGATCGGCCGCCCGGATCATCATCTTGGAGGGGACGCACCCCCAGTAGGGGCACTCACCGCCCACCAGCTCGGCGTCGATCCCGACGACGTCGAGACCAGCCTCGGCCAGCCGTCCGGCCGCGTCCTCCCCACCGGGTCCCATGCCGACGACGATCACCTCGGCGCGCTCGACCATGCCCGCTCCTTCCCGCACCGCCTGTCCACCCTGCACCTGCCGACGGTTCTACCGGGTCCGGACGCGCGCTGCGCCGCCCGGGCCCGATCGGCGGCACCTCGGCCGGGCCCGGGCCCCCTCAGCCGGTGCGGCGCCGTGCGATCTCGAAGCAGGCGATCGCGCCCGCGGTCGCGACGTTGAGGGAGGAGAGCGCCCCGTGCTGCGGGATCGACGCGACGAGATCGCACCGCTTGCGGGCGAGCGCCGAGAGACCGGCCCCCTCCGAACCCAGCACGAGCGCGACCGGATCGCCATCGAAGGTGACGCCGTAGAGCGACTGGCGCGCCTCCCCGACCAACCCGACGGTCCAGACGCCGAGCGTCTGCAAGCGCCGGAGCGCGCTCGGGACGCCGGGCACCAGCGCGAAGCGGAGGTACTCGACGGCGCCGGCGGCGACCTTCGTGACCGTCGGTGAGAGGTGGGCCGACCGGTGGCGCGGGAGGACGACACCGGTCACCCCTGCGCACTCCGCGCTGCGCAGCATCGCGCCGAGGTTGTGCGGGTCGGTGATGCCGTCGAGCACGAGCAGGAACGGCGCCGAGCCCCGCCGGCCCGGTGCGGCGAGATCGTCGAGCTCGACCTCCTCGACCGGGCGCGCGACGGCGACGACCCCCTGGGGTGCCTCGGTTCGAGCGACCGACTCGAGACGGCGGCGCGAGACGCACTCGACCCGCACACGTCGGGTCGCGGCGAGCGACTCGATCTCGTCGAGGATCGGTGCGTCGTCCATGCCGTCGGCGAGTAGCAGCGAGGTCACCCGCCGCCGACCGGCAGCGAGCAGCTCGCGCACGGCCTGGCGTCCCTCGACCTGCTCCCCGCCGAGCCCGTGCCCGCTGTCGGTCCGCGTCGGCCGACGCGGTCCGGAGCCGCCAGCGCGTCCCGTGGCGCCCTGCGCGGGCGTCGTCCGTCGCGCACCGCCCGAACCGCCCGCGGGGGCCCTGGTACCGGACCGTCCCTGCCGGCCAGGAGCCCGTCGCGGCGCCGCGCTCATCTCGGCGACCGCTCGGGACCGGCGCCGTCGGTGCCGGGGCCGTCGCCCTCCGCGGCCACCAGCAGGGCCACAGCCAGACACGCGATCCCCTCGCCGGCGCCGAGCGCTCCGAGCCCTTCGGCCGTGGTCGCCTTCACGCTGACCGGTGCGCCGACGACCGCGACGAGCCGTTCGGCCATCCGGTCGACATAGGGCGCGAGCCGGGGTCGCTCCGCGACGACGGTGCAGTCGACGTTGACGGCCGACCAGCCGGCGTCGCGGGCAAGGGCCACCATCGAAGCCAGGAGCGCCATGCTGTCCGCGCCGCGCCAGACCGGATCGGTGTCCGGCGCGTGCCGTCCGAGATCCCCGAGCCCGGCCGCCCCGAGCACAGCGTCGGCCACGGCGTGTGCCACCGCGTCCGCGTCGCTGTGTCCCTCGAGCGGCCGCGCACCGGAGCCCTCGACGATGACACCGCCGAGCACGAGTGGGCGGTCGGGCACGTCGCAGAACCGGTGCACGTCGACACCCTGGCCGATGCGGAAGGCCGGGATCGGTGCGTTCATGGCGACACCGCCGCCACGAGAGCCTCCGCGACCACGAGGTCCTCCGGACCGGTGAGCTTCAGATTGCGCGCTTCGCCGGGCACCGTCCGGACCGTAGCGCCGATCCGCTCGAGCAGCCCGGCGTCGTCGGTCGCGTCTCCGCCGGAGGCGTGCGCAGTGCGCAGTGTCAGCGCGTCGAACGCCTGCGGGGTCTGGACCGTCACGAGGCCGTCGCGCTCGAGGGTCGCGAGGACGGTCGAGCCGTCCGTCCGTTTGATCGTGTCGGTCACCGCGAGGACCGGCACGACCCCGACCGCGCCACCCTCCCGCACACCGGCGACGACCGAGGCGAACAGCACCGCGGAGGCGAGCGGTCGGACCGCGTCATGGATCACGACGACGGCCGCGTCGTCGGGCACCGCGGCGAGCCCCGCGCGGACCGAGTCCGCGCGGCTCGCTCCACCGGTGACGACCACGTCTGCCGCTCCCGTGGCCGACTCGGGGACCCCGCCGGACGGCGCGTCCGGCACGACGAGCACGACGCCGTCGGCAACGGTGCGCGCGGCCCGGATCGACCACTCGGCGACCGGGCGTCCGGCAAGCTCGAGGAACTGCTTTTCGGCGCCGAAGCGGAGACCGGACCCGCCGGCCACCACGATCGCCCAGACGGGCCCCGGTCCGCTCAGGGCAGCGCCTCGTTGAGGCGGACCTCGGCGGTCTCCTCGTCGACGCCCAGGGCGAAGGTGAGCTCCGAGACGAGGATCTGGCGCGCGCGGCTCAGCATGCGCTTCTCGCCGGCCGAGAGCCCCTTGTCCTTGTCGCGGATCGAGAGGTTCCGGACCACCTCGGCGACCTGGTAGATGTCGCCGGAGCGCAGCTTCTCCGAGTGGTTCTTGTACCGGCGCGACCAGTTGGTCGGCATCCGGGCCTCCTTCTTGCGGAGGACCGCGAACACCTCCTCGACCTCTTCGTCGTTGATGACCTCACGCAGCCCGACGCCGTCGGTGTTGTCCGCGGGGACCATCAGGGTGAGATCGCCGTAGGCGAGGCGGAGGACCAGATACTCCTGCTTCTTGCCGAAGGCCTCCTTGGTCTCCCGCCGCTCCACGACGGCCGCGCCGTGGTGCGGATAGACGACCTTGTCACCGATGTCGAACACCATGCCTCCTGGCATCGCGAGCGGGCCCCGGGCTGGTCAGCGACGTCGGGACCGAAAAGAACGAGCACGCAATGGTACACGGTCGGCGCCGCCGGCCTCCCTCGGCCGGAGTGCTCCCGGCCGTGCCGTTCCGGACGGTCGCGAACCGACCGGCCGTCCGCGATCAGGGGGTGAAGACGACGCTCGAGGTCCCTCGGGGTGGGTGCCAGACGAAGACCGAGACGTCGGGCGTCGTGAGGATGGGCGCCGCGTGCAGCCGGTCGCGCACCAGGGCCGTCGCGGCCGCGGTCTGGGCGCTCGTGGCCAGCTCGATGCCGTCATGGGGAACGAAGACGAAGACGACGGTCGACGAGCGCACCGGGACGGTCTGCCCGTTCGAGAACGCGTCGAGGAAGGGGAAGACCTCGCGGTGGGCACCGAAACGCCCGATGACCCCCTGGGACACGACGACCTCCGCGTCCGCGGGGATGCGCGCCTCGGCGGCGGCGAGCGCTGCGGCGGCGGGTGCCGAGACGGCGGACACACTGGTGCGGATCCGCGGGAGCCAGTGTGCCGACACCACGAGAGCCGGAACGAGGACGACCGCTTCGAGCACGAGGAGCACCGCGCGGTGCCGCCACCGTCGCGCGACCCAGGTGAGGACCATCACCGCGCCGACGGCCAGGAAGCCGACCGCGACCAGGCTCTGGAAGCTCGCCATCGCCCCGATGAAGACCGGCGACTGGTTGAGCGTGTTGGGCACGAGCACGGTGAGCGCGATCCCGGCGCCGAGCGGCGAGACGATCCCGACGGTCCCCGACGTGGCGACGAACTTCCAGAGCTCGCCGAAGCGCAGCCGGAGCACGTGGAGGACGTTGCCCGGATGCGTGAGGATCCCGGTGGCGACCGACACCGTGGATCCGAGACCGGTGCCCGCGCCGACACCGGCCAGGTACCCGTAGTTCCCCGCGAGGCTCGACCCCTTGCCCGAGCCCACCGCGACGACGAAGAGGATCCATCCGATCCCCGCGACCAGCACGAGCGCGCCCCGCCGGCGCGTCGCGGCTCCGGCCACGACGCCCGCGAACCCGATGCCGACGAGGTAGGACGCCGCCACGTCGCCGCAGGCGAGCACGCACGCCACCCAGAGCCACGTCCGGCGCCGCCCGAACCAGAGATCCCTCGCGCAGAGCGCGGCGAAGAAGGCGGCGATCGGCTGGAAGTGGAAGTCGTACGACGCGGCCCAGTAGATCCACGGCGAGGCGAGGAGGAGCACGAGCACGACCGCCCCGACCGTCCACGCGTCGAGGCGGCCTGCCGGCCAGTGGGCCTCGGCGAGCTCGAGCCCGAACCGGAAGCACACGAGCCCGAACCCGACGATCACCAGATCCTGGACGACGAGCAGGGAGAACGCGGAGAGCCCGATCGCGCGGAGGAGCGCGAGGGGCCACATCGCGAGCTCGAGGTGGCTCTGCCAGAACGGGTAGCCGTAGTGGGGGTAGAAGTAGGCGAAGGTCGTCTCGTAGGGGTTGAGATGGCCGGTGCCGATCTGGTCCCATGCCTGGCTGAACGTCGCGAAATCGCTGGTGAGGTCGAACCGGTCCCAAAGGTGGCGGCTCCAGAGCAGCAGCCCGACCCCCTGGAGGCCGAAGAGCCCGCAGCCGGCGAGCCAGAGCCACGCGAGGGCCGGCGAGAGTCGTGGCGCACCCCGGCGTCCCGCCGAGGGCCGCTCGGACGCGCGCTCCTCGCCGCGAGCGGGGCCGAGAGCTCCACGCCGGTCATCGGCCGCGACGGCGCCGCGACGCCGGCCACGCCGGCGGCCCGGACGTCCGCGCGGCGAGCGGCCCGGTGCCGTCCCGGCCTCGATCCACGGTCGGCGGGCCTTCCCTACTGGTAGCGCTCGAAGATGCTGGCCTCGGCCAGCCGGGAGAGCCCGTCCTTGACCAGATGGGCCCTCGCCTGCCCCACGCCCTCGACCTGCTCGAGCTCGCTGAGCGACGCCCGCATGATCTGCTGGAGGTTGACGAAGCGGTCCACGATCCGCTCGATGATCGCGTCGGAGAAGCGCGGCAGCCGGTAGAGGAGGCGGTAGCCGCGGGGCTCGACACCCACATGGGTGTCCGCGAGCGAGCTCGGCAGCTGCATGATCTGCGCGACGCGGTTCGGGTCCCGCAGCTCCTCGGCAGGAAGCGTCGAGAGCGTCTCGACGATCGCATTCGCCGATCGCCACCCGATCGGCACCGTTCGACGCGGCCGACGCGCAGTAGTCGCGGACGACCAGATGAAGCGCGGGTGCGACGCCGTCGACGAGCTCGGCCGACTGCATCCCGACGAGCCGGCCGTCGTCGCCGAGCTCGACGAGGTACGCGTCGACCTCTTCCGCGATCCGCAGCACCATCTCGGCGGCGTGCACGACACCGACCACGTCGCCGACGGAGACGGTGTCCTCGACCTCGAGCATCGAGAGGGCGTTGAGTGCCACGTCGAAGCGGCTCCGGAAGCGCTGCATGGTCGCGAGCGCCTGATCCGTGCGGTCGTGCAGCCAGCCGATGGGCTGGATGAGGTGCTTGCGGTCGTTGCGGTAGACCGTGATGACCGACATCGCGGCCGACACGGAGAGCACCGGCACGTCGATCGAACGCGCCACCCGTTCGGCCGTGCGGTGCCGGGTGCCGGTCTCGGTCGTCGGGATCGAGGCGTCAGGGACCAGGTGCACGTTGGCCCGCGCGATGCGGGAGGCGTCGCCGGCCAGGATGATCGCCCCGTCCATCTTCGCCAGCTCGGAGATCCGCTGCGGACTGAACTCGGAGTCGAGCAGGAACCCGCCCGAGCAGATCGAGAGGACGTCCGGCCCGTCGTCGACCACGACGAGCGCACCCCGCTTCGCCCGGAGGATCCGGTCCAGCCCGTCACGGAGCGGCCGGCCCGGGGCAGCCATTGCGAGCGCGTCGCTGAGCGGCGAGCCCTGGCGCGTCTTCACACCGTGATGGTATCCGGCGTGGCACGGCGGCCCCCGTGCGGGCCCCCGGTGTTCGACCCGGCCTCGCGAGGCTCAGCCGGCCGGCAGGCAGCCGAACCGGGCCACGGCCTCGGTGACCGTCTCGACCCGGACGAGGTCGATGCCCGGCGGGCCGGCGGGCGCGGAATCGGGGACCACCGCGGTGCCGAAGCCCAGGCGGTCCGCCTCCTCGAGGCGTCGCGGCAGATCGGTCACCTGGCGGACCTCGCCGGCGAGGCCGACCTCGCCGAGGGCGACCAGGTCCGACGGGAGCGCGACGCCGCACGCGGCCGACGAGACGGCGAGGGCCATCGCGAGATCCGCCGCAGGCTCGCTCACGCGGATCCCACCGGCCACCGAGGCGAACACGTCCGAGCTCGAGAGACGGAGGTCGGCGTGGCTCGCGAGGACTGCGAGGGTCATGGTCAGCCGCCCCACCTCGAGCCCGACGGCCGATCGCTTGGGCGGCGCGGCGGCCATCGGCGCGACGAGGGCCTGCAGCTCGACGAGGAGCGTGCGACGTCCCTGGACCGCGGGGAGCACCACGCCGCCCGGCACGCCGGTCCGCCGGTCGCCGAGCAGGAGCCGACCCGGGTCGTCGACCCGGTCGAGGCCGCGTTCGCTCATCTCGAAGAGGCCGAGCTCGCCGGTCGGACCGAACCGGTGCTTGACGGCCTGCAGGAGACGGAGCGCGTGGTGCCGGTCGCCCTCGAAGGTGAGCACCGTGTCGACCATGTGCTCGAGCGCCCGCGGCCCGGCGAGCGAGCCGTCCTTCGTCACGTGGCCGACGAGCACCGGTCGCGGTGTCCGACGACTTGGCGAGGGTCACCAGCTGGTCGGCGCACTCACGGACCTGGGTCACGCTGCCCGGAGCGCCGGCGGCCCGCCGTGTGCCGGGCGCCGGTGCCTCGGTGGCCACGGCCTGGATCGAGTCGACCACGACGAGGTCCGGGGCGACGTCGGCCACCGCACCGGCCACCGCGCCCACGTCGGTCGTCGCGACGATGAGCAGCCCGGGGGGGACCGCCCCGAGGCGTTCCGCCCGCAGGCGGACCTGGTGTGCCGACTCCTCGGCGGACACCAGCAGGACCCGGTGGCCGGCGGCGGCCCGCGCGACGAGCACCTGGAGCAGGAGGGTCGACTTGCCGATCCCCGGCTCGCCGCCGAGGAGCGTGACCGAACCGGGGACGAGCCCCCCGCCGAGCACCCGGTCGAACTCCGCGACCCCGGTCGCGACCGCGGCGGCGAGCCCGACGTCGACCGAGCCCAGTGGCACCGGGAGCGCGTCGAGCCCGAGGTCGTCGACGGCACGCACCAGGGGCCCGAGCGTCGTCTCCTCGACCAGCGTGTTCCACTCGCCGCATGCCGGGCAGCGTCCCGCCCACCGGAGCGTCGTCGATCCGCAGTCGATGCACCGATGCCGGCTGCTCGTCTTGGCCACGATCGTCGATCGTAGGGAGCGGGTGTCTCGCCCGGGGTGACCCTGCGACGACGGGTCCGCTCGCCGCTGTTGCGTGCGCTCGGCTCGCCCCTGCCGGTTGCGTTTCGCCCGCCGCAGCTACGACGCACCCGCAGGCGGCCGGACGCGGAACCGCCCCACCGATCTCCGGTGGGGCGGTTCTCGGTACTCGTTGCCGGGCCGTCGCCCGGCCGGGTCAGCCGGTGATCCCGTGGATCGGTGCGAACAGCGGGTTGAGCGCCATCGAGCCGAGGAACTGGGCGTCACCGAGGGCGAAGATGCCGCCGTCGGATCCTGCCAGCCAGTAGCCACCGCCGTCAGGCGTCGGCTGGATCCCCACGACCGGTCCGGCCAGCTGGGTGCCGACCATCGAGCCGTAGAAGCCCGCGTCGCCGAATGCGAAGACTCCGCCGTCGCTGCCGGCAAGCCAGTAGCCCTTGCCGTCCGGAGAGGAGGCGATGCCCACGATCGGACCGCCGAGCGGGTCCCCGAGCGCCGAGCCGTACGAGGTCGCGTCACCGAACGGGTAGACGTTCCCGTCCGCGCCGGCGAGCCAGTAGCCGCCGCCGTCAGGCGTCGGGGCGATGCCCACGATCGGCGAGCTCAAGGTCTGCCCACCGAGCGAGCCATCGGGTCCGGCGTCGCCGAAGGCGAAGACCCCGCCGTCACCGGCGACGAGCCAGTACCCCTTCCCGTCTGGTGTTGCGGCGATGCCCAGGATCGGCGCGTTGAGGTGCATCTGGCTCCCGAGCGAGCCGTAGTAGCCCGCGTCGCCGAAGGTGAACACCCCACCGTCGGTGCCGGCCAGCCAGTACCCGGCGTCGTCGGGCGAGTTGGCGATGCCGATCGCCGGTCCGTTGAGCATGGTCCCGCTCATCGAGCCGAAGAACGCCGAGCTCCCGAAGGAGAAGACGCCGCCGTCCAGACCGACCGTGCGGTAGCCCTGGCTGCCCGACACCGTCTGATTGCCCGTGAGGCAGTTGGGCGAGTACTGGCCGACCCAGGTCAGCTTCACATCGACCTCAGGCGGATTGTTGGCGCCGTTGAGGGTGATGAGGAACTGCGGCAGTGGGCTCGCCGTCGCCAGGTTGAACGGTGTGAGGTTGATCGAGCCCGTGGCGTCGAGGTTCTGGCTCGGGATGCCCGGGATCGGGTTCCCGTCGAAATCGAGGAACTGGACGGACCCCGACGAGTACTGGCTCGGCGTCGGGACGAGCACCTGCAGACCCGTGTAGTTGGACGGCAGGCACTCGTTGAACGGCGCGACGAGGCTCGCCGCGAGCACCCGGGTCGGGCCGGTCCCGCATGCGCCGCCGGTGTAGGCGTCGAAGTTCTGGATCTGGTCCGCGCCGTCGTCCGAGTTGACCCAGATGCACGTCGGCCGCTGGGGGTCGGTGTTGACCGTGTAGAGCAGGCCCAGGTTCAAGAAGGACTTCGGGAAGTTCGCGCACTGTGCCTGCGCCGAGTAGTCGTAGCAGTCGACCTGGTCGGTGTTTGCGTTCGCCACGTAGACCCGAGCACCGATGGTGACGGCCGGGCCGTTGTACTGAATGTTCGCGGTGATCGCGGTCGTCATGCCCGGTGGCGTCGCGACCGAGGCACCGCTCAGGCTGTAGCAGGGATCACCGCTGATCGGGAGACACGTCCCGGTCACGGTGCCGGTCGAACTGATCATCGGGAACGGGGAGCCGTTGGCGCCCGCGACCGTGACCGGCCACGAGCCCGAGCACGAGCCGTTCGTCGCCGTGTCGAAGCAGGCCAGGACATCGGTCGAGCCGACGGCCTGGATGATCACGTCGTTGCCCGCCGCGCCGATCGGGTAGGAGTAGCCGATCGGGCTGAGCGAGAGCCCGCCGTCGTTCACCGCGAAGGGCTGACCGCCGCAGGCGGCGAAGGAGACCAGGCTGAAGCACAGCAGCTTGTTCTGCGAACCCGTTCCGACACCCTGGACCTCGTTGAACGAGTACCAGTTGCTCCCGACCTGTACCGGAGCGGAGAGGCCGTTGGCGTTGCCTCCCGTCGAGTCGCCGACGCCGCCGAGCTGCGTGAACCCGCAGAAGAGCTGGGCGCCGGTGTCCGATGCGGGCAACGTGGTGTCGACGCAGACCACGCCGGCGGTGTGGTCGCTGGTGCGCACCGCGTAGATGTAGAGCTTGCCGGTGGTCTGGTTGATGTAGAGGCCCGGACCGATCGAGGTCGAGAAGTTGTTGCCGCTGCCGTCGACGATCGTCTTCGGGCCCGACCAGCAGTCCGACGCGTTCGACTGCAGGTGGCAGTTGACCTGCAACGTGGCCGCGTGGTGGAAGACGTTGTAGACGGAGGTCGGCGTGAGGGCGACGGCCCAACCGTCGCCTCCCGCCGATCCGGAGAAGTTGGACGGTGGCGGCGCCGGGATGTTGAGGGTCGCGGAGTAGGTCACCGAACCCGTGACGCTTTGCGTCGCACCCGCGGTGCCCGAGCCGACGAGACCGGACAGGGAGAGGAGCATCCCCGTGCCCAAGGCCACTGCGAGCACACTTCGCACGGTGGTCCTGAGGGAACGCTTCGGAAGGGACGGCTTGATCATCGTGGTCTCCGCTCTGCTCGCCATGCGGCCCGGAAGACCCGCCGATCCGCTGAGTCCCTCAGCCCCGCGCATGGATGACAACACTCGGCGGCGACCCCGTACGCCGCCTCCCGCGGGGAGGGTTCCCCGACGAGGGTGCAAACGCTACCCCCACTGACACAACCATGCACATGGCGTCACCGTCAGTGACGGCATCGCCACTCGTCAACCGTTGCACCGCCTCGGACGGGTTCGACGACCGCGGCTGCGAGCGTGCGCGTCTGTTCTCGAGACGCGCCTCGGACGCGACGATGCCCCGCCGCGAGGGCGGGGCATCGTCTGGTTCGTGCTGTGGGCGGCCCGGGGCCGCCGTGGATCAGTCGGCCGACGAGTCGGCGCCGGCCAGCTCGACCGGCGGGGGCTCGATGCCCTCGATCGCGTTGAAGGTGAGCTGCTGCTCTCCGACGACGAGAGGCGCTGCGCCCTTCACGTCGTACGCGGCCGCCATCTCGGGCGTGATCGTCTCGACGTCGACGACGATCGTCTCTCCGACCCGGAACTCCTTCCAGAGGATGCGCTCGGAGAGCGGGTCCTCGACGAGCTGCTGGATCGCACGGCGCAGCGGCCGGGCGCCGAGCTGCGGGTCGTACCCCTTCTCCGCGAGCAGCTGCTTCGCCGGCGGGGTCAGCACGAGGCTCAGGCCCTGCAGCTCGAGCTGCGTCGAGAGTCGCTGGATCATCAGATCGACGATCTCGACGACTTCGATCTTCGAGAGCTCGTGGAAGACCACGACCTCGTCGATCCGGTTGAGGAACTCGGGCCGGAAGTGCGCCTTCAGCGCCTCGTTGACCTTGGCCTTCATCCGCTCGTAGGTGATCGCCTCGGACGTCTTGGCGAAGCCGACCGACGCCTTGCGCAGGTCCGCGGTCCCGAGGTTGGAGGTCATGATGAGCACGGTGTTCTTGAAGTCGACCGAGCGCCCCTGCGCGTCGGTCAGGCGCCCGTCCTCGAGGATCTGGAGCAACGTGTTGAACACGTCGGTGTGCGCCTTCTCGACCTCGTCGAAGAGGACCACCGAGAACGGCTTGCGCCGCACGGCCTCGGTGAGCTGCCCGCCCTCCTCGTAGCCGACGTAGCCGGGCGGGGAGCCGACGAGCCGGCTCACGGTGTGCTTCTCCATGTACTCGGACATGTCGAGCTGGATGAGGGCGTCCTCGTCGTCGAAGAGGAACTCGGCCAGCGTCTTCGCGAGCTCGGTCTTCCCGACGCCCGTCGGTCCCAAAAAGATGAACGAGCCGCTCGGGCGCTTCGGGTCTTTGAGGCCCGCCCGCGTCCGTCGGATCGACCGGGCAAGCGCGGCGATCGCCGGTTCCTGCCCGATGACCCGCTTGTGGAGCTCGTCCTCCATGCGGAGCAGCTTGGCGGTCTCCTCCTCGGTGAGGCGGTAGACGGGGATGCCCGTCCAATTGGCCAGCACCTCGGCGATGACCTCCTCGTCGACGACGTCGAACAGGTCGACGCCCTCGGCCCGCCACTCGGCCTCCATGGCCTCCTTGCTGTCGAGACGGTCCTTCTCCTGCTCGGCGAGCTTCTTCGCCTGGTCGAAGGCCTGCTTCTCGATCGCGGACTCCTTGTCCGCGCGCAGGCGGCTGATCTCCTCCTCCAGCTTCTTGTAGGCGGGAGGGGTGGTCATCCGGCGGATCCGCAGCCGGCTGCCGGCCTCGTCGATGAGGTCGATGGCCTTGTCCGGCAGGAACCGGTCGGCGAGGTAGCGGTCGGCGAGGTTGGCGGCCGCGACCAGCGCCTGGTCGGTGATGGTGACCGCGTGGTGCGACTCGTAGCGGTCACGCAGGCCCTTGAGGATCTCGATGGTCAGTGCGACGTTCGGCTGGTCGACCTTGATCGGCTGGAAGCGCCGCTCGAGCGCCGCGTCCTTCTCGAGGTGCTTGCGGTATTCGTCGGTGGTCGTGGCCCCGATGGTCTGGAGCTCGCCGCGGGCCAGCATCGGCTTGAGGATCGACGCGGCGTCGATCGCCCCCTCGGCGGCTCCCGCGCCGACCAGGGTGTGGAGCTCGTCGATGAAGAGGACGATGTCGCCGCGCGTGCGGATCTCCTTCAGGACCTTCTTGAGCCGCTCCTCGAAGTCGCCCCGGTAGCGGCTCCCCGCGACGAGGGCGCCGAGGTCGAGCGTGTAGAGCTGCTTGCCGGTCAGCGTCTCGGGGACGTCGTCGGCCACGATCCGCTGGGCCAGCCCCTCGACGATCGCCGTCTTGCCGACGCCGGGCTCGCCGATGAGGACCGGATTGTTCTTCGTGCGGCGCGAGAGCACCTGCATGACCCGCTCGATCTCCTTCTCGCGACCGATGACCGGATCGAGCTTGTGGTCGCGCGCGAGCGCGGTGAGGTTGCGGCCGAACTGGTCGAGGACCGGGGAGCCGGTCGGCGCGTCCGACGACTGCGAGCCGGGCGCGCCGGCGCCGACGGACTCCTTGCCCTGGTACCCGGAGAGCAGCTGGATCACCTGCTGGCGGACGCGCGGCAGGTCGGCGCCGAGGCTCTGGAGGACCTGCGCGGCCACGCCCTCGCCCTCGCGGACGAGCCCGAGCAGCATGTGCTCGGTCCCGATGTAGCTGTGGCCGAGCTGCAGCGCCTCGCGCAGCGAGAGCTCGAGGACCTTCTTCGCCCGTGGGGTGAAGGGGGGCGATCCGGTCGGCGCGGTGCCCGCGAGGCCGATCGTCTCCTCGACCTTCTCACGGACCGCCTCGAGGGAGACGCCGAGCGACTCGAGCGCCTTGGCCGCGACGCCCTCGCCCTCGTGGATCAGGCCCAGGAGGATGTGCTCGGTCCCGATGAAGCTGTGGTTGAGGAGCCGCGCCTCTTCCTGCGCGAGCACCAGCACCCGACGAGCCCGATCTGTGAATCGTTCGAACACTCCACCGCCTCCATCCGCGGTCAGTTCCTGCCCTCGAAGTCTACAGGCGACACTGTCACCCGCACCCGCGCATTCCCTTCTTCCGACGGCTTTTCCCCGTCATCGGCATCCTGGCCTATCGTCTGTAGGAAGTGAACCTGGTTGAGCTGCTCGGGCTTCCCGAACTCGAAGGACAGCTTCAGAGGCTTGAGCCCCTGCTCGTCGAGTCGGTGCTCACCGGCGACGGCTTCCTCGACGAGGTGACCACCCACCTGCTCTCGGCCGGCGGCAAGCGTCTGCGGCCGGTGCTCGCCCTGGCCACGGCCACCGCCGGCGTCCGGGACGCGACGGAAGAGGACCTGCTCGGCGCAGTCGCGGTCGAGCTCGTCCACCTCGCCTCCCTGTACCACGACGATGTGATGGACGAGGCCACGATGCGCCGCAACGTCGAGAGCGTGAACGCGCGCTTCGGGAACCTCGTGGCGATCGTCGCCGGCGACTTCCTGCTCGCCCGTTCCGCCGAGATCGCCGCGGGTCTCGGCACCGAGATCGCCGGCCTCCTCGCGGCCACCCTCGGCGACCTCTGTCAGGGCCAGGTCGCCGAGGTGCGGGCCGCCTTCCACACCGCCCGGAGCCGCGACGACTACTCGTCGGCCATCGCCGGCAAGACCGCCTCGCTCATGTCGACCTCGTGCCGCATCGGCGCGCTCACGGGTCGGCTCCCGCGTGATCAGGTCGACGCGTTCACGTCCTTCGGTCGGGCCTTCGGCATGATCTTCCAGGTCCGCGACGACATCCTCGACGTGGTGGGCACCGAGGCCGAACTCGGCAAGCCGGCCGGCCAGGACCTCGCAGAGGGGATCTACACGCTGCCGGTGCTCCTCGCCCTCGCCGACCCGGTTGCGGGCCCCGAGCTCGGCCCACTGCTCGGGCAGCCCCTCGGCCAGCCCGAGCGCGACAAGGCCCGCTCGATCGTCGCGGAGTCCGGTGCGATCGAGACGTCCATCGAGGTGGCGAGGGAGTACGCCGAGCAGGCGGCCGACGCCGCGCAGGCCGGGCGCTCGAGGGAGCTCGCCGAGGGGTTCGCCAACCTCGCGCACTCGCTCGTGGACACACTCGTTCCCTGCTGATCGGGCGGACGCCCAACTCCCCGAGGCACGGCACAGGGAGACCGGTGCGCGAGCCCTAGGCCGAGGGAGCGGCCCTCCCCGCGGTCGTCGTGGTCGGCTTGGTCGGTGCCGTTGTCGTGGTCGACGCAGCCGGGGCCGTCGGCGCAGTCGAGGTCGCCGGTGCCGCCGGTGCCGTCGTGGTCGTCGGTGGCGGCGTGACGTGGCACTTTCCAGCGGCGATCGTCGTGGCCTGGGCCTCCCGCGAGAGTGCCTTCTGGCCCACCAGGTGCGAGGCGATGACCTGTCCACGCGCCAGCGCCTTCTGCAGGAACGCGACGCGCTTCGTGTCGTGCGCGGCGACGGCTCGCGCCTCGGCCGCCTCGAGCTTGGCCCTGCCCTTGGCGAACCCTGCCTCGAGACGTTGCACACGCGTGATGCGAGCCTCCGCGTTCGCGCAGTTGAAGTGCTTGTACTCCCGGGCGAGCTTCTGCGCTGCGGTGAACGGCGCCGCGCCCGCCGGGAGCGCGCAGGCCGCGCCGGCCGCGAGTGCGCCGACGACGGTAAGTGGGAGGAACAGTCGCAACCGCAGCGGACGTATCACCGACATCTCCGTACCAGCCTCTCCTTCATGTTCTTCATGTTCGCACTGCAGCCCGGCACCCTTCGACCATCGGCCCGGGACGCGAGGAAATGTAGCGAGAAGATGTTAGGAAACGATGTCGCGATCGCGACACTGCCGGAACGGCCCGGTGACGACCCGAAAGCACCGCCGCCGGGCCGGCACCGTCAACCGGCCGTCGTCGGGGACGAGGACGACGGAGCCGGTGGCGTCACGTGGCACGTCGCCTCGATGCGCTGGCTCCGCTTGGCCAGGTGGGCCTTGAACTTGGCGCTCTCGAGGTGCGAGAGGAACTTCGCGAGCCGGTCGGCGACCGCGGTACGACCCTGTTGGCGGGCCTGATTCTCCCTCGCGGTGAGCTTCGGGAAGCCGGCGGCGATGTGGGTGTCGAGACGGTCGATCCAGGCGAGCGCCTTGGGGGCGCGCGAGCAGTCGAACGACGCGGCGTGCGGCTTGGCCGGCGTGGACGTCGACGGTGCGGCGGCGCCGGCGACGCCGGCGCCGGCGCCGGCGCCCCCGAGCGTGAGTGCCCCGACGACCACCGTGCCGATCAGCAGCTTCTTGGCGGCGGGAACAACGGACAACATGGAGTGATGGACCTCCTCGAGCGCACCGGTCCTTCCGGTACGACTCCAGGTATCCCACGGCGACATGTTGCGAACATGAACTCGCTGTTAGGGGGCGATGAAGGTCGCCGTCCCTCGTCGAGCGCCTCCTCGCGGCGATTCACCTGCAACCCCGAGTCGCAACCATGCCGGTGCCAGCCGGCATCCGGGGACGCCCCTGGCGTCTTGGAGGTTGTCCCCTCCCGGCTCCAGGGTGCCCGCTTCGCAACCCCCGTTGCAGGTCAGACGTGGATTCGAGGTGCGGGCGGTCGCTCGCCGCTGCACGATATCGTCGAGCGCAGTGGCAACGACACAACATGACACCTCCGGTCCCGAGCCCATCGAATCCGCCGCATTCGGGGGTGCCCAGGCGCCCGTCGAGACGGACGGCCGGCGCCGGCGCCGCTCACAGAACCGCGAGGCGGTCGTCGACGCCCTGCTCGACATCTATGCGCAGGGGAACCTCCGCCCGAGCACCGACGAGATCGCCGAGCGGGCCGGGCTCTCGCCACGGTCGCTCTTCCGCTACTTCTCCGACGTCGACGACCTCGCCGAGGCGGCCCTCCGTCGCCAGCAGGCGCGCGCTGCGCCGCTTCTGCCGATCGACGCCGAACCGGGCGAACCGTTCGACCGCAAGATCCGGGCTCTCGTCGACCAGCGCTTCCGGCTCTTCGACTGGCTCCAGCACTCGCAGTACGTGATCCGCCTGCGGGCGCCGTTCCAGCCGGTCCTCGCGGCCGAGCTCGCCCGGAACCGGGCGTTCTTCCGCCTGCAGGTGCTCGAGCTCTTCGGTCCCGAGGTCGAGGAGATGGGCGACGTCGCCGGCGGTGCGGCGATCGCCGCCGCGGACGTCCTGTCCTCCTTCGAGTCGTACGTCCTCCTCAAGGAGGACCAGTGGCTCAGCGAGCCGCGTGCGAAGGACGTCATGGCGGGCGCCCTCGCGGCCGTGCTCGACCCTGCGGCGCGCGGCGGGCCCGCGTAGCCCCGTCCTGGACGCCGTCGCAGCGCGCCCGCACGACGGGACGACCTCGGCGGCGCGTGACGGCCTCGGCGGGGGCGACCGCCGTCAGGCCTGCTTGGTGACGCCGATCGTCGACGCGTTGCGCTCGAAGATGATCCGCAGGCCGTGGAGGGTAAGCCACGGCTCCACGTACTCGATCTCCTCCGAGTAGGGCGAGATCAGCTCCGAGAGCCCGCCGGTCGCGACGACGGTGCACTCGCCCAGCACCGCCGTGAACCGCCGGCACAAGCCGTCGACCTGGCCTGCGAAACCGTAGAGCGCGCCGGACTGGATCGATTCGACGGTCGACTTCCCGATGACGCTCCGCGGCTCCACGAGCTCGACGCGCCGCAGTGCGGCGGCGTGTGCGAAGAGCGCGTCGAGACTGATCGCCACACCGGGGGTGATCGCTCCGCCGAGGTACTCGCCCGCCGCCGAGATCGCGTCGAAGGTCGTCGCCGTGCCGAGGTCGACCACGACACATGGACCGCCGAAGAGGTCGTAGGCCCCGACGGCGTTCGCGATGCGGTCGGCTCCGACCTCCTTCGGGTTGTCGTAGAGGATCGGCATGCCGCTCTTCACGCCGGGCTCGAGCACGACGGAGGGCACGTCGAACCACCGTGTCACCATCTGGCGGAGGTTGGCCGTCACCAGCGGCACCGACGACGTGACCGCGATGCCGGTGACCGTCTGGTCGATGTCGAGACCGTCGAGGTCGAGCAGCTGCGTGAGTAGGAGGGCCTGCTCGTCGGCGGTCCGTTCGGCGACCGTCGAAAGGCGCCAGTGATGGGCGAGCCCCGTCGGCTCGGTCCCGTCGCGTGGCCCGGTCGCGCTTGCGTCCAGGGGACGGGTGAGGTCGTCGGCGAAGAGCCCGACGACCGTCTCGGTGTTCCCGACGTCGATGGCGAGGAGCATGGTCAGCCCTTCCGGTCAGCCTGCTTCGGTCGGACGCGCTCGCCCGGTGCACCTGCGCCGGCGGGTGCGGTGACGTCGACCGCGCCGTCGACCGCGAGGTCGAACCCGAGGTCGAGGACCGGTGCCGAGTGGGTCAACGCGCCGACGGAGACCAGGTCGGCACCGGCCTTCGCGAGGAGCGGCGCTGTCTCGAGCTCCACGCCGCCGGAGACCTCCACCAGGGTGCCCGTCCCGGCGGCGCGGACGCGTGCGACGCAGGTCGCCACCTCGTCGACCGTCATGTTGTCGAGCATCACCACGGTGGCGCCCGCGGCGACCGCCTCGTCGACCTGCGCCGGGTGGTCGCACTCGACCTCGATCATCCGGCCGGGCCAGGCGGCGCGGGCGCTGGTCACCGCCTCGGCGATCGACACGCCCGCGAGGTGATTGTCCTTGACCAGGACCGCGTCGGACAGGCTGGCGCGGTGGTTCGACCCGCCGCCCGCGCGGACGGCCGCCTTCTCCAGCGCGCGCAGACCCGGGGTCGTCTTGCGGGTGTCGAGCACACGCGTGGTCGGGCGAGCGGCGCGCACCGCGTCGACGTACGCGCGGGTCAGCGTCGCGACGCCCGACAGATGGCCGAGGAAGTTGAGCACGGTGCGCTCCGCGCTGAGCAGTGAGCGAAGCCGCCCCGACACCGTCGCGACGACCTCGCCCGCGACGACCGTCGAGCCGTCCGGGCGCGACCAGTCGACCGAGAGGTCGGGATCGACCTGCCGGAACGTCTCGAGGGCACACGACGTTCCGGCGATGACCCCGACCGACCGCGACGCGATGACCACGGTCGCCCTGGTGTCTTCGGGGACGAGCGACGCGGTGAGGTCGCCGAGCGGCAGGAGGTCCTCGGCCAGTGCCCGGGTGACGGCTTCGACCACGGCCACCCGCGGCGGGTCGAGCGCGGTGCGACCGCTCCCGGACAGGTCACCGGCGGTCCCCGCTCGCGGCCCTCCCGCGCTCAACCGACCTCCCACTGGCCGGTGCGACCCGTCGGCTGCGCCCCTGCGGACTGGTGCAGGCGGGCAAGCTTGAGCGCGCCATCGCAGTGGACGATCCGGCATCGCCACCGATCGGACCGCTCGGGGTGGTCGCTCCGGACGTGTGCCCCCCGGCTCTCGGTTCGCAGGGCGGCCGAGCGAAGCAGGCCCGAGGCGAGGGTGCAGAGGTTGGCCATCTCGCCGGCCGCTCTGCTGTCGACACGGTCCTCCGCCACGGCGGCGAGCGCGTCGAGCACTTCCCCGGCCGTTGCGAGCGACGAGGCGCTGCGCACCACGCCGGCGCCGTCGGTCATCGCGCGCTGGAGCCGGTCGCGGCGCTTTCCCGGGTCCGAACCGTCATGGACCCCGGGCAGCAGGTCTCGCATCGGCGCATCGAGCGCCGAGGCGGCGCCGGTCGTGTCCACCGCCCCGCCGCCGGCCCGGACGCCGTCGGCCTCTTCGAGCCCGCCGTCCACGATCGCCGCGAGCGCTCCGGTCGCGGCCGGTGGCGCGCCTCCTGCGAGGATGCTCTCGGCGAGCCGGGCCCCGAAGACCATGCCCTCGAGGAGCGAGTTCGACGCGAGACGGTTGGCACCGTGGACCCCGGTGCAGGCGACCTCGCCGGCGGCCCACAACCCGGGGAGCGCGCTGGAGCCCGAGAGATCGGTCACCACACCGCCGGAGAGGTAGTGCGCGGCCGGCGCGATGGGCAGCCAATCGCGCGCGGGGTCGAGCCCGATCGCATGCAGGGACGCGGCGATCGTCGGGAAGCGCTCCTCGAACGCGTCGAGACCGGTGGCGTCGAGCCACAGGCTGTCGACGCCCTGGACCTGCATGCGGTCGGCCATGGCACGACTCACCACGTCGCGCGGCGCAAGCTCGTCGACGAACCGCTCGCCACGCGCGTCGCGCAGGAGCGCGCCGTGCCCGCGCAGCGCCTCCGACAAGAGGGGTCGCGGCATCGCCGGATGGTGCAGCGCGGTGGGATGGAACTGCATGAACTCGATGTCTGCGACGGGCACGCCGGCGCGCAGCGCCATCGCGATGCCGTCGCCGGTCGCCTCGGCCGGATTGGTCGTGACCGCGAAGAGCTGCCCCGCACCGCCCGTCGCCAGCACCGTGTGGGTCGCGCGCACATCGACCCGCCGTCCCGCGGCGTCGAGTGCGGAGACACCGTGACACCGGCCGCCCTCGATCAGCAGGTCGATGGCGAACCACTGCTCGAGCACCGCAGCCGCGGACGCCCGTGTTGCGTCGACGAGGGCGCGCTCGACCTCTGCACCGGTCGCGGCGCCGCCGGCATGGACGACGCGGGCCGTCGAGTGGCCACCCTCGCGAGCGAGGGCCAGCGCGCCGCCGGGGAGCCGATCGAAGACCGCACCGAGCGCGATGAGCTCCTCCACCCTCGCAGGGCCCTCGTCGACGAGAACCCGGATCGCAGACGGATCACAGAGGCCGGCTCCGGCCGCGAGCGTGTCGGCGAGGTGCAGGTCGGTCGAGTCCTCGTCGCCGCCGAGGACTGCGGCCACTCCGCCCTGGGCCCACCGGGTCGTCGACTGGGAGAGCTCGGCCTTGGTCAGCACGCCGACACGCAGCCCGCCAGACGAGTGCCCGTCGCCGAAGGAGCCGAACGAGGTGGTGAGCGGGGCGGCGAGACGGACGGCGGCCGAGAGGCCCGCGACCCCGCTGCCGACGACCAGCACGTCGAGGTCGCCGGCGGGCGCGACGCCCGCGTTCACCGCGCGCTCCGATGCCGTCGCCGGTCGTGGTCGTGCCCTCGTCCCGCTCGGCCCGCCCGGGGGCGAGGAGCCACCACCGCTCAGTGACCGGCGCGGGGATCGACGTTGTCGATCAGCCGCACCGGACCGACCGACCCGGCCACCAGCAGCCGGAGGGGGTCCGACGTGGCGCAGGTGCGCGCCGGCTCGAGGTCGTCGGCGACCACGACGGCGGCGTAGTCAACGGCAACGAGCGGCTCCACCGAGAGCACGCGGTCCATGACGGCCTCGACGGCCTCGGGCCTCGTCTCCCCCAGCCGGATCACCTCCGCGCCCGACGCCAGCGCCCGGGAGAGCGCGAGCGCTGCCGAGCGCTCGACGCCCGACAGTCGTACGTTCCGGCTCGAGAGCGCGAGGCCGTCCGGTTCGCGGACGATCGGGCATCCCACGACCTCGGTCGGCAGCGAGAGGTCGCGGACGAGGCGCAAGACGACGGCGAGCTGTTGGAAGTCCTTCTCGCCGAAGTAGGCGCGGCACCGCCCCGCTGCCGAGAGCAGCTTCACGACCACGGTCGCGACCCCGTCGAAGTGACCGGGGCGTGACGCCCCCTCCCAGCGGTGGCTCACCGCTGGGGCGACGACGCTGGTGGCGGTCGGTGCCGGCCAGTCCGGGTACATCTCGGGGATCGACGGGGCGAAGACGAGGTCCGCACCTGCGTCGGCGACGACGGCGAGGTCCACGTCGAAGGTGCGCGGGTAGTGCTCGAGGTCCGAGGGGTCGCCGAACTGGGTGGGGTTCACGAAGATCGTCACGACCGCCACGTCGCACTCCGCGACCGCACGCTCGACGAGCACGCGGTGCCCGGCGTGGAGCGCACCCATGGTCGGGACGAGCCCGACGGTCCGCCCGGAGGCACGGACCGCATCGAGGGTGTCGGCCAGCTCCGCACGAGTGGTCACCACGGCGATCTGCGGCGGTGCGGCGGCGCCAGGCAGCGCCGGTTGCGCGAGGACGGTGGTCACGCGACCTGCACCGCGCCGGTGGTCGCGGCCACCTCGAGCATCTCGGCGACGCCGACGGTGCCGGCACCGGACGGTGTCGCGTCCCCGCCGGTCCCACCGACGTCCATCGCCGTGCGCCGGGCGAGTCCCACCATCGCGTCGTACGCGGCGAGCTCGCTCCGGCTCCCCGGGAGTGCAGCGAGCGTCTCGCGATGCAGTTCGAGGGTGGCCCAGTCGCCACGCGACGCGGGTCCGGTGAGCGCCCGGTGCGGACCGAGCGCGAACGCGTCGTCGGTGGCGGCCCGGACGAGCCCGGCGAACGCCTCGAGCGGGAGCCCGGCCGCGGCCGCCACGCGCTCGACCTGCCCGAGCAGGGCCACGAGATGGTTGGCCGCGATCGATGCGGCGGCGTGGTAGGCGGGCCGGGCGCGGTCACCGACCTCGACCGGCGTCCCGCCGAGCGCCAGCGCCAGGTGGCGGGTGATCGGGTCGCCCGCCACCGCGAAGGTCACGCCCGAGCGCAGCCGGTCGGCGCCGACCACCGGATCGGGGAGCGGGACGAGCGGGTGGAGCGAGCCCCGGCGCGGGTGGGTGCCGAGCGCGTCGAGGCCGAGGGAGCCCGAGAGGTGGACGACGGCGGTCGACTCGACCGGCGTGACAGCCGACGCGACCGCGGCCACCGAGGCGTCGGGCGTGGCCACGACGACCAGGTCGACGCCACGGGCCGCGTCCGCGGGCGAGCGGCCGCGCCCCCAGACGCCCTCGCACCGGAAGCCCCCGGTCGCCTCGAGCGCCGCCGTCAACGACCGACCGGCACGGCCCGGTCCGAGTACACGGAATGTGGTCACAAGACCCCTTTCGACGTTCCAGCCCCGTCGGGTGCCGTTCGCGTCAGGAAATCGCTGTGCTGCAGGTCACAGTGTACCCACGACCCTGACCTCACCACCAGCGGCGGTCACGGCCGTCTCGTCGGCGAGATCGGGGGCGAGCTCGGCGAGCGGTGCGAGCACGAAACGCCGCTCGCGCCATCGCGCATGGGGCAGCGTGAGCTCGGGGTCGTCGAGGACCACGCCGTCGACGAAGAGGACGTCCGCGTCGAGGGTGCGCGGGCCCCACCGCACCGACCGGACCCGTCCCGCGGCCGCCTCGAGCCGGTGGCAGACCGTGAGGAGCCGGTACGGATCGGTCCCGGGCGGGACGGCGAGCTGCACGACGAGGTTGAGGTACGGCCCCTGGTCCTCGGGCCCGCCGACCGGCTCGGTCTCGTAGACATGCGAGACGGCCGTGACCGGCAGGCTGCTCGCGGCGCGCAGCTGGTCGACCGCACGGCGCAGGTGGGCGGTGCGGTCCCCGAGGTTCGATCCGAGCCCGACGAACGCCCGGACCGTCGGCGCCTCGGTCGAGGCGGAGGTCATCGGTGCCGGGTGATCGTGACCCCGACGGTCACGATGTCGAGCGCCAGGGGCGGTTGGAGCTTGCGGAGGCTCACGGTCACCGAGGCGATCCGGGGGTCGCCGCCGAGGGTGGCGTCGGCCACGGCCCCGGCGAGGGACTCGAGCAGCTCGACCGGCGACGAGTCGGTGACCACCGCTGCCGCGGTCTCGGCCACACGCCCGTAGTCGACGGTGTCGACGAGGCGGTCCGACGCGGCGGCCGGACCGAGGTCGACGGCCAGATCGAGGTCGAGCTCGAACGGCTGGGGGGTCGTCTTCTCCTCGGGGAGGACCCCGTGCGTCGCGATGACCCGCAGCCCGCGCAGCTGGATGCGGTCCCCGGGCGCTGTGCCGTCGGGACGCCCGGAAGGCGCGGTGCCGTCGCTCATCCCTCCGCGCGGCGCGACTCGCCGGCCACCGACTGGGGCGCAGGCGACACGAGCTGCCCCGCGAAGGCGACCAGCTCCCGGCCGGCCGGACCCATCGCATGGCCGGTCATGTGCTCGAGCACGGTGATGGCCTGAGGACCGCTCGGCAGCCGCTCCGACCAGAGCAGGTAGCCGGCCACGACCCCTGTCACCCGGTCGCCGAGCTCCTCTTGGTGCACGAGGATGCGCTCGCCGTCGCCCAGCCGGACGCGGAGCTCGCGGTACAGATCGGCGAGCACCGCCCGGACGTCACCCGCACCCGGCAGTGGGAGGTGCACGCACGGGAGCGACCGCTCCTCGTAGGCCTGCAGGTTGTGGGAGGACGGCAGGAGCGAGAGTACCCGCGTGAAGCCCTGCGCCTGCAGCCAGATGATCTCCTCCTGGCGGCGGACGCGCCGGTGGTTGGGTGCGAAGCCGCCCGGCCGCTCGCTCATGGCGAGACGGTCCTTGATCACCCAGGTGAAGTTGCGCGGTGGGATCCCCGCGGCCCACTTCCCCTTCACCGCGAGCCCCCGGCTGTCGGGGCGCCGACGAGGCGCGCCGCCTGCACGGTCGGCGCGACGTCGTGCACCCGCACCATGCGGGCGCCCTGCGCCATCGCCCAGGTCGCCGTGGCCAGCGATCCCGCCAGTCGGTCGTCGACCGGCAGGACGGTCCCGTCCGCCGCGGCCCCGAGCCGCCCGAGGAAGCTCTTGCGGCTCGTTCCGACCAGCACCGGCAGTCCGCTCGCGACCAGGGTGTCGAGGGACCCGAGGAGCGAGCAGTTGTGCTCGGGGGTCTTGCCGAACCCGATGCCCGGATCGATCCACACCTCGGACACGCCGGCGTCCGCGGCGCGGGCTGCGTGCTCGGCGAGCATGGCCGCGACCTCGGCGACGACGTCGTCGTAGTGGGGATCCTGCTGCATGGTGGTCGGCGTGCCCCGGCGGTGCATCGCGACCCATCCGACGCCGAGCCGTGCGGCGACCGGCCAGAGGCTCGCGGAGACGTCGTTGATGAGCGTGGCGCCCGCCTCGACCGCGGCCTCGGCGACCGCCTCCTTGGTCGTGTCGACCGAGACCCGGACGCGCCCTGCCAGCGCAGCGACGACCGGGACCACCCGTGCGAGCTCTTCGTCCTCGGGGACCGCCGACGCCCCGGGCCGGGTCGACTCGCCGCCCACGTCGACGACGTCCGCGCCCTCCCGGATCATCTCGTGTCCTCTCGTGACAGCTCGTTCCCTTTCGAACCACTCCCCGCCGTCCGAAAAGGAGTCGGGCGTGACGTTGAGGATCCCCATCACGAGGGGACGGCGCTCCTGGACAGGCTGTGTCGGGGAGGCGCCGGGCATGGGAGCACAGCGTAAACCAGGCGGCACCGGCCCGCGCCCGGTCGGTCGGTCGTCCCTGAGGGTCGCGGACGGGGCGTCCTCTCAGCGGCCGCGCACGAACTGCATCGCTTCGGCCCGCGTGGCCGAGTCGCTCCGGAAGAGCCCGCGGACAGCCGAGGTCACCGTCGAGGTGCCGGACTTCTTGACCCCGCGCATCGACATGCACAGGTGCTCGGCGTCGACCACGACGAGCACCCCGCGGGGCGCGAGGGCCTTCTCGATCGCGTCGGCGATCTCGGAGGTCATGCGCTCCTGGACCTGGAGCCTTCGCGCGAAGCCGTCGACGAGCCGGGCGAGCTTGGAGAGCCCGGTGATCCGTCCGTCCTCGCCGGGGATGTAGGCGACGTGCGCCTTCCCGATGAAGGGGACCAGGTGGTGCTCGCACAGCGAGGCGAAGGGGATGTCGCGCACCATGACCATCTCGTCGTGGTCGGCCGCGAAGGTGACCTCGAGGTGGTCGGCCGGGTTCTCCCCGAGCCCCGAGAAGAGCTCCTCGTACATACGGGCCACCCGGACCGGCGTCTTGAGCAGCCCGTCACGCGCGGGATCCTCACCGAGGGCGGTGAGCAGCTCGACCACGGCCCGTTCGATCCGGGCGGTGTCGACGGTCACCGGGTGGTCGCGGCCCTACGCCGGTCGCCCGCCGTAGGCGTGGATCGCCCGGAGGTTGCGGAGGCGCTCGTCGACATCAAGTCCATATCCCACCACGAATTCCGCCGGGATATGAAACCCCACGTAACGGAGGTCGAGGTCGGTGCGTTGCTGGCCCTCCTTCACGAGGAGGGCGCAGACCTCGAGAGTGGCCGGCCCGCGGGCGAGCAGGTACCGCTGGAGGTAGCTGAGGGTGAGGCCGCTGTCGACGATGTCCTCGACCACCAGCACGTGCCGTCCGGCCAGGTCGACGTCGAGGTCCTTCACGATCCGCACGACACCCGACGTCCTCGTCGCGCTGCCGTAGGAGGAGACCGCCATGAAGTCGACCTCGACCGGCAGGTCGATCGACCGCGAGAGGTCGCTCATGAACATGAACGCCCCCTTCAACACCCCGACGAGCAGCGGCGGTGTGGCGGCGTAGTCGGCCGTGATCTCGCCGCCGAGCTCGGAGATCCGGGCGTGGAGCTCGGCGTGGGAGACGATCTCGCGGCCGACCTCGTCGGTGAGCTCCAGGCCGGTCGTCCCGCGGAGCCCGTCAACCTCCGGTCTGGTCACGGGGCGATCGTACCGGAGCGCCGGCGGAGCGAACCGGGCCGGTCTCTTCCGGGGCCCCGACCGAGAGCCGGCCCGATCGCCGGACGACCCGGCGGCCGCCGGGCACCTCGGTGGCCACTCGGGCCGTGCGCGCGACCTCGAGGACCCGCTCGACGGCGTCAGCCGGCGGCGGATGCGGCGAGTCGCCGGTGAGCCATGCCCGCACGGCGCGACGGCCGACCGGCTCGGGAGCGGAGCCCACGGCGGCCGCGTGCTCGGGGTCGACGAAGGACGCGAGGACGGCGAGGAGGTCCGCGTCGCCGGCCAGCAGCGAGGCCTGGCGGGCGAGGATCGGCACGACGTCGCGGCCGGCGATCGCCGAACAGAGGGGCAGCAGCTCGTGCCGGACCCGGTTGCGTGCGAAGCGCGGGTCCCGGTTGGAGGGATCGGCCAACGGGGTGAGGCCCAGCTGCTCGCAGAGGCCGACCGTCTCCGTGCGGCGAAGGCCGAGCAGCGGATGGGTCGGGCCTGCCCGCATCGCGGCGAGACCGTCGACGCCGGCACCGCGGAGGAGGTTGAGCAGGACCGTCTCGGCCTGGTCGTCGGCGGTGTGGCCGGTCGCGGCGTCCGGACCGAGGACTGCCCGCCGGGCGGCGCGGGCCCGCGCCTCGAGGTTGGGTCCGTCCCCGACCTCGACCGGGACCGTCTCGAAGGAGGCACCGAAGCGGCGCGCGGCGTCCTCGACGGCCGCCGCCTCGCCGGCCGAGCCGGGCCGCAGCCCGTGGTCGACGTGGACCGCGCGGACCGCGCAGCCGGCCGCCGATGCGAGGACGAGCAGGGCGAGGGAGTCGGCACCCCCCGAGACGCCGCAGGTGAGGGTCGTCCCCGGCTCGGGGAAGGTGCACCGCTCGAGGAGGGGGGCGAGCGCGCCGCTCCCGGCGCCGCCCGCGACGGGTTCAGGTCGGCAGCGCGGAGGGCGTCCCGACACGGGAGATCCAGTCGGTGGGATTGCGGATCTCGACGAGGGACGGCAGCCACTCGGGGCCGCGCCAGGCGCGCTCGAGGAGCTCGGGACCGCCCGAGTCCTCGACGGCGGCGATGAACCGCTCACCCTCCTCGTACTGGCGGAGCTTGGCCTCGAGCCCGATGAGCTGCTGGAGGAGGCGGGCGGGCCCCCGGACCTGCTTGCGGCGCTGCCGCAGAACCTCGCTGAACCGGGCCGCGCTCGGGATGGCCGCCGCGCCCGCGCGGTCCATCGTCACGTCCCCGTGCCCTTCGAGGAGGCTCATGAGGGCCTGGATGCGGTGGAGTCCTTCGAGCTGCTCGGGCGTGGCGACGAGCCCGAGGGCGCCGCTCTCGCGCAGTGGGTTGCGGCCGGCCATGATCTCGTCGGCCATGCGGCGCAGCGCGTCAGCGAGCCGGGAGGGGTCGGGCTCGAGGGAGCCGATGCCCTCCTCCACGAGCGAGACGAAGTAGTCGCGCATCCACGGGATGGCCGTGAACTGGCAGCGGTGGGTGACCTCGTGGAGGGCGAGCCAGAGGCGGAACTCGCGCGGCTCGAAGTCGTGCAGCTGCTCGAGCGCGACGACGTTCGGACCGACGAAGTAGACGAGGTCCTGGTCCTCGACGGCGTCCTCGGTGAGCAGGAGGTCGTACTGGCCGAGCACCCGGGTCGAGAGCCAGCCGAGCACGAGACCCATCTGCGCGCCCGTCGCGACGCGCCCCGCACTGGCGAGCGGCCCGACCAGGCGGTCGGTGATCGGGTTCGCCCCGGCCGCCCGTCGTGGGTCGAGCCGCTCGAGGTGGGGCCCGACGAGTCGCTGGAAGCTCGCGATGTTGGCGCGGACCCAACCGGCCCGGTCGGTCACCCGCGCCCGCGCGGCGCCTGAGGCCGACCGCAGACCGGTCGAGCGCTCGACCAGCTCCTCGGCCTGCTCGGTGAGCGCTTCGAAATCCGCCTGGAGCAGGTCGGGCCGGTAGGGCGCCGGCGTGCGGGACCGGGTCCCGACCCAGCCCGCCACCCGCTCGGCGGTGTCCCAGGCCACTGCGCCGTCCCCCCGCGGGGCGCCATCGGACTCCGTCACGGCGACCAGTGTAGGTACCGTGACCCCTGCCGCGGTTCCGCCCGCCTGCCCGACGCCGCGCCCCCGCCGTTCCCTCGACGTCGGGATCAGTTGGTCTGCCGGCGCTGCTCCTCGGCCAGGGCGTCCGCGACCCGCGCCAGCAGGGTGTCGGGTACGTGGTCCTTGCACCGGTTGGCGATGACACGCCGCAGCTCGGTCTCGAATCCGTACGCACCCACGCACGGTCCGCAGAGGTCGAGGTGCCGGCTGATCTCGATCCGGCGCTGCTCGGTGAGCTCGCCGTCCAGATAGGAGTAGAGACGCTCGATCGTCTCGTCGCACTCGACGAAGCCCGCCGCGGCTGCCGCGTCACCGGACGATGCCGGCGCGCCCTTCTGGCTCTCGTGCTCTCCCACTCCTGCTGCTCCCCTACCTGGCCTCGTCGGAGGCGCCGACCAGACCTCGTGCCCTTCCTCGATCTACCAACGCCTTCTGGAGGGCCCTTCTTCCACGGTGGATCCTGCTCATCACGGTACCGATCGGGACTTCCGTGATGTCGGCGATCTCCTTGTAGGAGAAACCTTCGACATCCGCCAGCAGGACGGCCATCCGGAAGTTGTCGGGCAGGGACTCGATGGCCTCTTTCACGTCCGTGTCCGTGAAGCGATCGAGTGCCTCGTCCTCGGCGCTCCGCCCGATGCCCGATGCACGGTCCCCGACCACGTGCCGATAGAGGTAGAGGTCCTCGACGTCCTCGACGTCGGCGATCTCCGGCCGCCGCTTCTTCGCCCGGTACGTGTTGATGTAGGTGTTGGTGAGGATCCGGTAGAGCCAGGCCTTGAGGTTGGTCCCGAGCTCGAAGGTCCCGAATGCCCGGTAGGCCTTGAGATAGGTCTCCTGCACGAGATCCTCGGCGTCGGCCGGGTTCCGGGTCATGCGAAGCGCGGCGGTGTAGAGCGCCGGCATGTACTCCATCGCGAGGTCGGTGAACACCGCCTGGTCGGCCACGAGCCCACCCTACACAGCCGCTGCGACGCCCCCGACCGGCCGTGTCGAGCCTGGCCGTTTGGAGCCTGGGAGGAGATTTGAACTCCTGACCTACGCATTACGAGTGCGATAAGGGACCGGAAATGACGGTTGGCAGCCGGAAGCAATCGCTGCCAATTCCGCGCCGAGCCCGTGTTCTTGGGGTGGACCCTCGCCGATTCCAGCACCAACGCATGGACCATCTGTGCCACGGCGGCGTTCGGCTTCCTCTTCGGGTTTCGATTGGAAGGCTCACTCAATTGAACCTCACTCAATTGGACAAGGCCTAGCCGCACTCGGGCTGTGTCCGGTCTACGGCATCGTCGTCACGGTGGTCTTCATCGTCATGGGACTCGTGGCACCCAACACCCAGTCGGCTCAGGGCAGGTCAATGATTGCGTTCGTATTCGCCTTCCTCTCAAGCGTGTACGTGCCTGTGAGCACTATGCCGGGCTGGTTGCAGCCCGGTGCAGCCCTTTGCGAAGTATCGGCCGATCACCTCGATGGTGAATGCCGTCCGGGCCGTGTTGGTGGGCTCGACCGGTGACGTCACCTTGGCGTTGGCCTGGTCGGCGCTGCTGGTGGCGATCTTCACCCCGGTCGCCATCCTCCGATATCGGCACGCCTGAGCCGTGGGCCATCCTTCACCGCCATCCCCTCCGTCCGGAGGTTGCTCAGCAATCAGTTGCACCAGGGTTCCGGCGCAGGGCACGAATCACGACTTCGAGGCTAAAGCCGCAGTACACGGTGCCGAAGAACCAGCTCTGCTCCGGTTCACTGGGGCAGTCACGTGAACCCATGTCAGCTAACCGGCGGGAAGGTGTTCCCCACCAGGGCCTTCGGTCCGCTCCGTCAGGTCGTCGACGAACTGGGAACATATGTCAGCAAACTCGAGGGGGTCCATCTCTCCTGCCGTGGGACTACCGCTGACGATCAGGGACCGCAGCCGTAGCGTCGACTCGTCAATCAGGAGTCTCTCTGCGGATTCGGCAACCAGTGCGCCCAGTCCATACGGGGCGCCAGCGATCTCGGCCGAGAGCTCGCCGCCCGTGTTGTGCTCGCTGAGCAGCCGGACAAGATCCTCGGTATCCGATGCAGCCTTCGCCGGGCGTCCCGATCGCCGGTCCTGGAGGGCGTGCAACTTCATGGCCACCAACGCCGCCGGCGTCGCCACCAAGACCGTGGCCTTGGCTCCGCCTGTGCGAAGAGTGACCGGTGTGGCCGACTCGAGAGCCCAGCGGTGGGCAGCCATGAAGAGTTGGCCCTTGAGATCGATCCCGTCGAGGGAGTCCGGTGACAGCGGCAGTGTGGCGATGACATCGAGCTTGACGCCGCCCACCCGCAGCACTGTGTCCTCATTGGTGACCTCGAGGGGGACACCGTCGACCGAGACGTTGGCCGTCCCCTCGCCGACCACGCCGGGGAACTCGTCGGAGAGGAGCGTTCCGGCCCCGAGGGCCCGCACGACGCCGGCCGCCCCCTCAGGACCAGAGACGGTGTCGACATCATCGGTGGCGCGCACAGCAGTTGTGCACCGACAGACCATGGCCAATCCGCCAATGACCACGAGCTCGCCCTTCAGAGTGGCATCGAAGAGTCGGCCAGCCACGACCACCAGGCGCTCAAGGTGAAAACCAAGCACATCGACGATCGGGATGTCACCAGACACGAGCACCGACTCCTGGCGTCCAGCCTTCGAGTATCTCGTGTCCGCGAGCCGGATCGTTGGCTAGCTCGAGGGCGACGAAGAGGGGTCGCGTGAAGAGGAAGTGGTCAAAGCCCGGCGCCGACAGACCCTGGCCCGCCATCCCGGCCGACCACACCTCGATTCTGGGCGAGCACGCCGCCGACGTTGGCGACACGGCGAGCGAACAGGATCGGTGCTCGCCGTCGGCCTTTCCAAAGCGGCGAACGGCCCTCCGGAGGGTGGTCTGATCGGGGACGTAGAACGAAGGCGGCGTTGTCGAACTCACGGCGACAGGGGCCCCGAATGCAGCGGCGGCCACCGATCCGGTGAGCGCCCACCCCGGTTGGTCGGCATCGCCGAAGACGCCAAGGTCGCCGGCTCGCGACGTTCCCTGCAGCCCGAGATTCAACTCGCCACCCAGGTGGACGAACTCAGGTCTCCATCGGTCGGCGAGGGCCCAGAAGAGATCCGGTACGTTGGGCCGGCCGTCGTCATGTACGAGAGCGGCCCGACGCAGTGAGGCGGCCGCATCGCTCACAACTGAAGGTGCAAAGCCGGATTCCCGGGCGACGCCGCGGATGGTAGGCCACGTGTCCGAAGGGGCGAGCAGGGACGCGACGGCGTACGCAATGCCAGCCCGCCCCCGGATCCCGTCCTCCCGCCGAGTGACGTCCCGAAGAGCAGGTGTGACGTCGGCGTCGACAAACATGCCTGGCAGATCCAGATGGAGATGGCCCCGGCGGTCAAACCAGCTGACGCGCTCTTGCTTCATGTACGCCTGGGCCGTCGCCGTCACCCTGTCTGCCACGAGCACGGTCGGCGCGGTTCCATGTGCGGAGCGGTTGCGCACCTGCCTGGCCCTGTCGGTGCCACCGAACTCCACTACGTCGACGATTACGTCGATCGCCACCCCCGCGCTCTCCCTCGGCACGAGACGTAGGTCAGTCCTTGATCCTGGTGAATCCAGATCTACGTGGAGGCCAACCTCCTCACAGGCGTCTGCCAAGGCGTCTAGTGCCTCGAGTTCGCGCCCAATGACCATGTCTGCAGTATAGCGTTCGGTGTTCGGGTGCATGTGAACACCGAACGTTCGCTCCAAACCCCGATCAGCGTTCGGCTTTTGGAGACGGACCTTTGGCTTTACAGCGCGCTCGAAGTCGAAGGATCCCAACTTCTGCACCGCGGCGGGGGGTGGACCCGGGACCGCCCACAATTCAGTTGAAGAACTGCAGTAACCCGCGGTCGTGGCGCTGGCTCAAACCTGGTCGAAGTTCGCTTGATTCGCTTGGTACTAACCGTTATAGTGTCACTAACCGTTAGATGGAGGACAGAGTGCAGCAGGAAGTTGTGCTTGCGATGTTGGCGAAGGAGCCCTCCCAGGGCTACGAGCTGCGCGCCCGGCTCGACCAGGCACTGGGCCCGTTCGGCGAGGCGATGAACGCAGGTCACATCTACGTCCAGCTCGGCCGGTTGGAGAAGGCGGGCCTGATTGAGCGTCGGGGCGCTGCCGAGTCGTCCGATGGCCGTGACCGCAAAGTCTACGAACTGACCTCGGCCGGCCAGGAGCGGGTCACCGAATGGCTCGCCGAGGTGAGCTGGCCAAAGCCCGATCTCGCCGAGTTTCACCTGAAACTCACTGCCGCTGCAGCGGCGGGATTGGCCGACCCGATTGGCATCATCGACGGACAGCGCCGCGAACTGTTGCGGCGGCTCCGCGATGTCCAGCGAGCCGCGATGGCCGAGCCGGATCACTCCGACGCCGGGTTGCTGCTCGAAGGCGTCGTGCTGCGGTTGCAGGCGGATCTGCGATGGCTGGAGGCGTGTGAAGCGAACTGGACCGATCGGAGGGGGACCTCATGAGCGATTCGGACAGCACGACCGTGCTGCGCACCCGCGGGTTGCGCAAGGAGTACGGCAGCGACGAAGGACTGGTGCGTGCCGTCGACGGTGTCGACCTCGACGTCGCCCGGGGCGAGACGCTCGCCGTGATGGGGCCGAGTGGTTGCGGTAAGTCCACACTGCTCCACCTGTTGGGAGGGCTTGACCAGCCCTCAGGTGGGGAACTGTGGCTGGACGGGCACTGCCTCGATCAGATGGGGGAGAAGGGACTTGCACGGCTGCGACGCACCGCAGTCGGCTTCGTCTTCCAGGCCTTCCACCTGATGGACGAGCTCACCGCCCAGGAGAATGTCGAGCTGCCTGCGCTCTTGGCCGGACGCTCGCCGAGGGCAGCTTCCCGTCGAGCGTCCGAGTTGCTCGGGCAGTTCGGGCTGGCCGACCGGGCGGGCCACCTGCCCTCGGCACTGTCAGGGGGTCAGCGCCAGCGGGTGGCGATCGCTCGCGCCCTCGCCAACGAGCCACTCGTTGTCTTCGCTGACGAGCCCACAGGCAACCTCGACAGTGCGGCCACCCTCGAGGTGCTGCGACTCTTCGACGATCTGCATGCAGCCGGTCAGACCTTCGTCATCGTGACCCATGACGAGCGGATCGCGGCGACTGCCGACCGGCTGATGACCATGCGGGACGGAGCATTCGTCGACGAGACCAGGCTGACCGGGGGGACCACCGGACACATGGGCGCCCTCATCGGTCTGGAGGATTGAGGTCATGGGCCGGCTCTTCCTCGTCTGCCGACTTGCGGCGCGCGACGTCGGTCGGCGCCGCGGTGAGGCGGCGATGCTGGTGCTGGTCATGATGGCGGCGACCACCGCCCTGACGCTCGGTCTCGTCCTGCACGGGGCGACCGCGCAGCCCTATGCGGCCACACGGGCGGCGACGGCCGGGCCGGACGTGGTTGCCGTAGGGGGCACGACACAAGACGGCGTGACCACCCCCGCCGCACTTGCCGCCCTGCAGTCCTTGAAGCAGGCCCCGGGTGTCACGCACAGTTCCGGTCCCTTTCCAGTCACCACAGCGGTACTGAGGTTCGGCGGCATCACCGGCGGGGCGGAGGTCGAGGGCCGGGACGCGACCCGGGCCCTTGTCGACCAGCCCAAGGTGACCCAGGGCGGCTGGGTACGACCCGGCGGGGTGGTGGTCGAGCGGAGCTTCGCCGACGCACTCGGCGTGCACGTGGGTGATGCGATCACGCTCAACGGCCGGTCCTTTCAAGTGGCAGGCGTTGCGGTCACCGCTGCCTTGCCTCCGTTTCCGCAGATCTGCCTGGTCGGCTGCAACCTGCCCTACTCGCAGACGACGTCGGACAACACCGGATTGATGTGGCTCACTCGAGCGGATGTCCAGAGTCTGGCGACACCGATGGCGCCACTTTCCTACTTCTTGAACCTGAAGCTGGCCGACCCGGCTGAAGCGCAGTCTTTCGCCGACTCGCGCAACGTCGATGGTCCTTCGTCGACCGCGCCCTTCCTGACCTCGTGGGAGAGCATCAGCCAGCAGGATGCCAAGCTGGTCAAGAGCGAACAGCTGGTCATGCTCGTCGGGAGCTGGCTGCTGGCCATTCTCGCCGTGGCGAGCGTGGCGGTGCTGGTCGGCGGCCGGATGGCGGAGCAGCTCCGCAGGGTCGGTCTGCTCAAGGCAGTCGGTGCCACCCCGGGACTGGTAGCGGCCGTGCTGCTCGCCGAGTACCTCGCTCTCGCCGTTGTCGCGGCGGTGATCGGGCTGGTGGTCGGATGGTCGGCCGCTCCGCTGCTCACCGGTCCCGGTGCTGGCCTGCTGGGTACTCCCGGAGCACCGCCCCTCACCGTGGTCGACGTCGGGGTCGTGGTGCTCGTGGCGGTGGCAGTGGCGGCGGTGGCCGCAGTCGTCCCGGCCTTTCGGTCGGCCCGCACCAGCACGATCCGCGCCTTGGCCGACACCGCTCGACCGCCGCGCCGCCGGGCACTCCTGGTCAACTTGTCGGCGCGGCTGCCGGTCCCGCTGCTCCTCGCAGTACGGGTGGCTGCCCGCCGCCCCCGTCGGGCGGTGCTCAATGTTCTCAGTATCGCCGTCACCGTCAGTGGGGTCGTCGCGGTGGCGATCGCCCACGCCCGGCTCAGCGGCTCGCACCTGGTCGGATCGTCGGGATTGGACAATCCGCGGACCGACCGAGCGAATGAGGTGTTACTGGTCATCACCGTCATGCTCATCGCTCTGGCCGCGGTGAACGCCGTCTTCATCACGAGGGCAACTGCACAGGACTCGCGACACCTCTCGGCAGTGACCCGCGCCCTCGGTGCCACTCCCGACCAAATCACCGCCGGGTTGTCTTTGGCGCAGGTGCTTCCCGCACTGGCAGGCGCCCTTCTGGGCATTCCCGGAGGCATCGGGCTGTACGCCTCGGTCAAACACGGGGGAGCGATGGCCTACCCGTCGATCGGGTGGTTGATCGCGGTGGTGATCGGGACCCTTGTCGTGGTGGCAGGGCTCACTGCTGTCCCCGCCCGCGTCGCCGCCCGCCGGCCCGTGGCGGAGATCCTGCAGGCCGAGTCGGCCTGACCTGAGTAGAGACTTGCGCCACCGCGAAGAGTTGCTGCAAACGCGAGGCCCTTGCCTGCAGGGCGATGCCCGTCTTGGTGCGGGCGGCCCATGCCGCCTCGGACATGGGGGTATCCGCACCAGCCCGGCCACGGGATCTATATTCAACGGCACCTAAGAGATATACTGAATCCATGAGTAAGCACCTGGTTGACATCGACAATGAACTCCTCGCTGAGGCCACTTCCATCCTCGGGGCGTCGACCATGAAGGAGACCGTCAACCGCTCTCTCGAATCGGTCGTGTTGGCTGCTCGCCGTCGCAGTCATGCCGACCGGCTGGGAGCGATGGCCGGACTCGACCTGGATGATGCCTCGGTGATGTCGGGCGCGTGGCGCTGAACGCCCGCTACCTGGCCGACAAGAGCGCTCTCGCCCGCTTCCCGAATCCGGTCGTGGAGGCGCGACTCCGACCGCTCCTCGAAGAGGGTCTGATCGCCACCTGTGCAATCGTCGACCTGGAGGTGCTGTACTCCAGCCGGAGACTTGCTGACTACGAGGCGGTTCTCCTCGAACGTCGCAGCCTCGACAGCGCCCCGATCACCCCAGAGGTACTCGACCTCGCCATCGACCTCCAGCACGAGCTAGCCAAGCAAGGACAGCACCGGCTGGCCATCCCTGACGTCATCATCTCGGCAGCCGCCCGGTCGGCCGGACTCATTGTCCTTCACTACGATGCCGACTTCGAACGAGTCGGGGCAGTCGGCGGCGCCGAACAGGAGTGGGTCGCCCCCAGAGGCAGCATCTGATACAACTCATCGGCGGGCGGCTTGGCGCGATGAGCAGTCTGACCTGGAGCCTGGGAGGAGATTTGAACTCCTGACCTACGCATTACGAGTGCGTTGCTCTACCGACTGAGCTACCCAGGCGCGGGTGTACAACTTATCCGACGCCGCGGCGGCCTCTCCCGGGACGGAGCCTCTCCCGGGACGGCTCAGTCGAGCAACCCCGAGAGCTCGACCAGGAGGGCATCGAGCACGAGCGCCTCGTTCGCGTTGCGCCCGAGCGCGGCCGACGCCTCGCGCACTGCCTCCACGTGACGCACCGCGCGCCGTCGGGCGCCTGCCTCTCCTGCGGTGACCGCGCCGCCGGACGCCGTCGCGGCGACCAGTCGGTCGCGGTAGACGCCGGCCAGGGTGGCGAGCCCTGATCGCAGGTCGTCGGTCCGCCACCGACGCTCCTCGCGCCGCTGGCGCTCCTCGACCTGCCGTCGCCCGGGGATGCCCTTCGCCCCGAGCGCCTCTGCCTCGTCCGTGAGCTCGGTGAGCTCGCGTGCGTGCTGCTCGCGGAGCGGTGCGAGCGCCTCGTCCGCCCAGCCGACCAGCTCCGAGGAGACGATCGCGGCCTGGGCGCCGGTGCCGTCGAGCCGGGAGGGCACGGTCCGCCACTGCTCCTGGCGTGCGGCGAACCCCGGGTCGTCGGCGAGGAGCCGGGCGCGGTCGATCCGTCCGCCTGCGGCAGCCGCGACCGCGTCGGCGAGCGCGGGGTCGACGCCGCGGGTGACGAGCCATGCCGCGAGCACGGGCGCGGGCACCGGATCGAAGCGGATGGTCACGCACCGGCTCGCGATCGTGGCGAGCCCGGCCGGCAGATCGTCGGCGAGCAGCACGAAGACGGTCGAGGGCGGCGGCTCCTCGACGGTCTTGAGCAGCGCGGGCGCGGCGCGCTCGGCGAGGTGCACGTCGGGGACGAGCAGGACCTGCCGGGCAGCCTCGAGCGGCCGGCGTTGGGCCCGCACCGCGATCGCGCGGGCCTCGTCGACCTCGAGGCCCGCGCCGGTGCGGTCGGCGGCGACGAGGTCGGGATGGCTCCCCGCGAGCGCACGGCGGCAGGCGTTGCACGCTCCGCAACCACCGTGCGGGCAGAGGAGCGCCGCGGCGAACGCCCCCGCGGCGGCGCGCTTGCCCGAGCCGGGAGGGCCGACGAGCAGGTACGCGTGGACCGGCCGGCGCGCCGCGGCGCGCAGCTGCGCGACTGCGTTCGACTGGCCGACAACCTCGTCGAAGAGCCCGAGCGCGGGCAGGTCGGTCGGAACGCCCGCCGGCGACCGGTGCTCAGCGGGCATCGGTACGACCCGCGCCGAGGATCCGCTCGGCCCTGCGGGCGACCTCGGCCGCGACCTCCTCGACCGGGCGGCTGCCGTCGACCACCAGCCACGGGCTGGTCGCCCGCGCCGCGAGGGCGTGGAACCCGTCGGCCACCCGCTGGTGGAAGCCGCCGTCCTGCGACTCGAACCGGTCCTCACCGGCCGACCCGCGGCGTCCGAGCGCGACGGGGACCGGCACGTCGACGAGGACGGTGAGATCGGGCACGAGGCCGTCGGTGGCCCACGACACCAGCATCTCGAGCTCGGCGAGGTCGAGCCCGCGCCCGTAGCCCTGGTAGGCGAGGGTCGACGCGGAGAAGCGGTCGGTCACCACCCAGACGCCGCGGGCGAGCTCCGGCTCGACCACCTCGACGACGTGCTGCGCCCGGTCGGCGGCCATGAGCAGGGCCTCCGCGCGCTCACCCACGGCGGCCCGATCGGGATCGAGCAGGAGCCGGCGGAGCGAGGACCCGAGCGGGGTCGCGCCCGGCTCGTAGGTGAGGACGGCGCCGAGCCGCTCGGCCAGCAGCGCCGCCTGCGTCGACTTGCCGGAGCCGTCGATCCCTTCGAAGGCGACGAGCCGGCCCCTCGTCGCCTCGGTCACTCCTCGCCCGACGGGGGGTCCGGGCGCGACGTGGCCGCCCGCTGCCGCGCCGGGGCCTTCCTCGCGGTGGTCTTCCTGGCCGGGGTCTTTTTGGCAGGCGCCTTCTTCGCCGAGGACTTGGACGGCGCCGCCGTCGACGCATCGCCCTTCGTCGCGACGGCACGCGTCGACGCGGCCTTCTTCGCCGTCGTCTTTTTGGCGGGCGCCGACTTTCTGGCGGGCGCCTTCTTTTTGGCGGGCGCCTTCTTTTTGGCGGTCGCCTTCTTCCTCGCGGCCTGTTTCTTCGACGGGCCGGCCGCCCGGCGCTCGGCGAGCAGCTCGGCCGCGCGCTCCACGGTGAGGTCGTCCACGTCGTCGCCGCGGCGTAGTGAGGCGTTGGTCGTCCCGTCGGTCACGTACGGGCCGAACCGGCCGTCCTTCACCACCATCGGCAGCCCGGTGCCGGGGTCGTTGCCGAGGTCACGCAGCGGTCCACGCGCGTTGCGCCCGCGCGTCTTGGGCTGTGCGAAGAGCGCGAGCGCCTCGTCGAGGGTGACGGAGATGAGCTGGTCCTCGGTGAGCAGGCTCCGGGTGTCGGTCCCCCGCTTGAGGTAGGGGCCGAAGCGACCGTTGTGCGCGACGATCTCCTCCCCGCTCCCGGGATCCGTCCCGACCGTCCGCGGGATGCTCAGCAGCTGGAGGGCCTCCGCGAGGGTGAGCGTCGTGGGTGACATGGACGAGAAGAGCGACGAGGTCCGCGGCTTGTCGGCGCCGTCGACGAGCTCGCCGAGCTGGACGTAGGGACCGAATCGCCCCGCCTTGAGCAGGACCGGGTGCCCGGTCGTCGGGTCGGTCCCGAGCTCGCGGTCGGACGACGGCGCGGCGAGCAGCTCTTCGGCGTGCCCGACCGTGAGCTCGTCGGGCGCGAGGTCGTCTGGGATCGAGACCCGGTCCTCGCCGCGCTGCAGGTACGGGCCGTACCGTCCGACCCGAACCAGGATCGGCTCGCCGTCGGCACCGGCGCCGATCGGGATCGAGTTGATCTCGCGGGCGTCGATCTCGCCGAGGTAGGTGCTGACCTCGCGCTTGAGTCCCATGCCCGAGGCGTGGACGCCGTCGCCTGCCCGTCCGTCCTCGCCCGGCGGCGTGCCCCCGTCACCGGACTCGCCGAAGTAGAAGCGGGTCAGCCAGGGCAGCGCCTCTTCGTCACCCGAGGCGATCGCGTCGAGATCGTCCTCCATCGACGCGGTGAAGCCGTAGTCGACGAGGTCGCCGAAGTAGCGCTCGAGGAGCCCGACCACCGCGAACGCGGTGAAGGTCGGGACCAGTGCGGTGCCCTTCTTCCAGACGTAGCCGCGGTCGAGGATCGTCGCGATCACGCTCGCGTAGGTCGAGGGCCGGCCCACCCCGAGCTCTTCCATCGCCTTGACCAGCGAAGCCTCGGTGTAGCGCGTGGGCGGCTGGGTGGCGTGGGAGCCGGGCTCGAGCCCCTCGACGTCGACCGCGTCGCCCTCGGCGAGCGGTGGGAGGTGGACCTCACGGTCGGCCAGCTCGGCGTCGGGGTCGTCCTCGCCCTCGACGTAGGCCCGGAGGTAGCCCGGGAAGGTGATGACCTTGCCCGACGCGGTGAACTCCGCGTCGCGCCGGCGACCGCCGGCCTCGGCGGAGGTCGCGGACAGCCGGACCTGCGCGCTCGTCCCGGTGGCGTCGACCATCTGCGAGGCCACGGTCCGCATCCAGATGAGGTCGTAGAGGCGGAGCTCGTCGCCGGAGAGGGAGCGGGCCGCCTCGTCGGGGGTACGGAAGACCTCCCCGGCGGGCCGGATGGCCTCGTGCGCCTCCTGTGCGTTCTTGACCTTCCGCTCGTACCGCCGCGGCTGGGCCGGCACATATCCGGCGCCGTAGAGCGCGGTCGCCTGCGAGCGCGCCGCGTCGAGCGCCTGGCTCGACAGTGTGGTCGAGTCGGTGCGCATGTAGGTGATCCAGCCCTCTTCGTAGAGGCGCTGCGCGATCTGCATCGTCCGACGCGAGCCGAACCGGAGCTTGCGCCCGGCCTCCTGCTGCAGTGTCGAGGTCATGAACGGCGCGGACGGCGAGCGGCGGAACGGCTTCTCGGTCACCGACCGCACGGTGAAGGCCGCCCCGCCGAGCCCGGCGGCGAGCGATCGGGCCCCCGCCTCGTCGAGGAGGACCACCGACTCCGGGGTGCGCAGCGCGCCCGATTCGCCGAAGTCGCGCCCGGCGGCGAGCGGCTTGCCGTCCACGGCGGAGAGCGCCGCCTTGAACGTCCGGGGCGTGCCCTCAGGCAGGGCGTCGGTCGCGCGGCTGGCGACGGTCACGTCGATCCCCCACCATCCGGCCGAGACGAAGGCCATCCGCCCCCGCTCGCGCTCGACGACCATGCGGGTCGCCACGCTCTGCACCCGGCCCGCCGAGAGCCTCGGCATGACCTTCTTCCAGAGCACCGGCGAGACCTCGTAGCCGTAGAGGCGGTCGAGGATGCGGCGTGCCTCCTGCGCGTCGACGAGCCGGCGGTCGAGATCGCGCCACTCGTGGACCGCCCGCTCGATCGCGGGTCGGGTGATCTCGTGGAAGACCATGCGCTTGACCGGCACCTTCGGGGCGAGCACCTCGAGCAGGTGCCAGGCGATCGACTCGCCTTCGCGGTCCTCGTCGGAGGCGAGGTAGACCTCGCTGGCCTGCTTCACCAGCTGCTTCAACTTCGCGACCTGTGATCGCTTGTCGGACGAGACGACATAGAGCGGCTTGAAGCCGTTGTCGACGTCGACGCCGAGCCGGGACCACGACTCGCCCTTGTACGCGGCGGGCACCTCGTCTGCGCGGCGGGGCAGGTCGCGGATGTGGCCGATCGACGACTCGACCACGTAGTCCGGGCCGAGCAGCCCGGCGATCGTCTTGGCCTTCGCGGGCGACTCGACGATCACCAGCGGCTTCGCACCGCCCGACGCGCGCGCCTGGCGGCCGCGGCCGTCGCCGGCGTCGCTGGTTGGGGACGTGTCCGTCAGATCGGTTGCTGCCATGGCTGTGGCCTCAGGGTGAACGGTGGGGTGCGCGGTTGTCAACCCCGTGGACGGCGCGAAGCGGCGCCGTCACAGCACTGACCTGCACCTTCAGTCGTGTGACGCTTCCATCCCGACGGCCGCGGCCTTGTCCAGCGCGGCCTCCTCCGAGGCCGGCAGTTCGCTGTCCATCGCGACGGTCTTGCGCTTGGAGAACGCGATGGACGCCAGCAGGACGACCAGCGCGACGCCGGCGATCGCGAGGCGCGCGCCGGTGTGCGCGGCGCAGCGTGATGACCGCGGGCAGGATCAGAAGCGAGACGAGGTTCATGACCTTGATGAGCGGGTTGAGCGCGGGACCCGCGGTGTCCTTGAACGGGTCGCCGATCGTGTCGCCGATGACCGCGGCCTTGTGCGCCTCGGAGCCCTTGCCGCCCTCGTTGCCGTCCTCGATGTACTTCTTCGCGTTGTCCCAAGCCCCGCCGGAGTTCGAGAGGAAGTTGGCCATCAGCTGACCGGTGAGGATCGCGCCGACGAGGAAGGCGCCGAGCGCGTAGTAGTTGATGCCGAAGCCGACGATGACCGGGGTGAGCACCGCGAGCAGGGCGGGTGTCGCGAGCTCGCGCTGCGAAGCCGCGGTGCAGATCGAGATGACCTTCCCGTACTCGGGCTTTTCGGTGTAGTCCATGATCCCGGGGTGCTCGCGGAATTGGCGGCGCACCTCCTGGACGACGGTGCCGGCCGACCTGCCGACGGCCCGGATCGCGAGCGCCGAGAAGATGAAGGCGATCGAGCCGCCGATCAGCACCCCGATGAAGATCGTCGGGTGGGAGACGTTGATCTGGGTCTCCTGGGCACTGAACAGCCAGTTGATCCCGCCGTTGCCGACCCGGGCCTGGCTGAGCCGGGTGAGCCCGAGCTGCGATCCGATCGTCTCGATGAAGGAGGCGAACAGCGAGACCGAGGCGATGACCGCCGAGCCGATCGCCACACCCTTGGTGACCGCCTTGGTCGTGTTGCCGACCGCGTCGAGGCTCACCATGACCCGCTCGGCCTCGCCGGTGAACTCGCCCGACATCTCGGCGACACCGGCCGCGTTGTCCGACACGGGTCCGAAGCTGTCCTCCGAGACGATCATCCCGGCGGTCGAGAGCATGCCGATGCCCGCGAGCGACACCAGGTAGAGCGAGAGCTCGATGTTGCCGTTGGCCATGCTCACGCAGACCGCGATCGCGATGACGATCGCGATGATCGCCCAGACCGACGACTCGAGGCCGATCGCGATGCCCGCGAGCGTGGTGGTCGCGGGACCGGTCCGCGCGGACTCGGCGATCTCGCGGACGGGACTGCGCTCCGTCGAGGTGAAGTGCTCGGTGATCTGGCTGGCCACGAGCATGAGCACCACACCGGTGAGGACCGCGTAGAAGGCCTTCCAGTAGTGCATGTACGCGCCGGCGACGATCGCGGTGCCGCCGATGGTGAGGATCGCCGCCGTCCAGACCCCGCGGTTGATCGGCGCCATCGCGTTGCGGTCGGTGCCCCTCGCGCGCACGACGAAGACGCCGATGATGGTCGCGAGGATGCCGATCGCGGGGACCACGATCGGGAAGACGACCGTCCGACCGGCGATCCCGCCCAACCCGATCGAGCCGAAGGCCGCGACGCCGAGGATGATGGCCGCGATGATCGTGATCACGTAGGACTCGAAGAGGTCGGCGGCCATCCCGGCGCAGTCCCCGACGTTGTCGCCCACGTTGTCGGCGATGGTGGCCGCGTTGCGGGGGTCGTCCTCGGGGATCCCCGCCTCGACCTTGCCGACCAGGTCGGCGCCCACGTCGGCCGCCTTGGTGAAGATGCCGCCGCCGACCCGCATGAAGAGGGCGAGGAGCGAGGCGCCGAAGCCGAAGCCCACCAGCACCGAGGTCGCGGTGTTCTGGAAGATGAAGACGATGATCGTCGCCCCGAGCAGGCCGAGTCCGACGCAGAAGAGGCCGGTGATCGCGCCGGTGCGGAAGGCGACCCGCAGGGCCGGGGGGAGCTGGCCGTCGCGCGCTGCCGCCGCCGTGCGGACGTTGCCCCGCACCGCGAGGCTCATCCCGATGAAGCCGGTCAGACCCGAGCAGAGGGCGCCGGCGAGGAAGCAGAGCACGCGGTAGATGCCCGCCTGGGCGAAGGACAGGTCGGTGACCGTCTGGTGCACGACGACCACGGCACCGTTGAGCGTGACCAGATGGTTGACCGTGTGGGTGACCTTCGTCGCGGTGAAGAAGATGAGCACCGCGAGCGGGACGATGATGAGGAGGATCGTCCTGAACTGGCGGGAGAGGAAGGCCTCGGCGCCCTCCTGGATGGCCTTCGCGATGTCCTTCATCGTCGCCGTGCCCTGATCCGCCGCGAGCACCCCGCGCATGAGCAGGATGCCGGTCACGATCGAGGCCACGGCGGCGAGCATGGCGAATACCAACCAGGTCTTCTCCGTGCTCGTCAGCAGGAAGGCCTGGTACCCCCCTTCGGCGAGGAGGTGGGTCATCGGTGCGGCTCCCTTCGAAGTACTACGCGGTCAGTGTCCAAGTCCGTCGGCCCGATGGGCCGCGACCGGTCGCAAGGATTCCCGGGACAGAGCCCCCCTGCGAGGCCACGGCGTCGTACGCCGCGTGCCGAAGCGCGCCGAGCTGGCACGCCCCGCCGGCAATGGGGCCAGAAGATATCGACAAACTACCGGGGCGGGCAAGGAAGCCGCCACCGCCATCCGTCTCCGACCAGGCACCGATGCGTGCCGGCTCGCGGCGGCGGGAGGTGGCTCAGCCCGCGTCGCCCGACGCCTCGGGACCCGCCACGAGCTCGTAGTCGGGGTTGAGGATCGCCTGGCGGTGGGCCCAGTCGCCGACCATCCCCTCCGCCACGAGCCGCGCTCCGGGCTGGATGCCCGGGATCCGCCGCCGCCCCTGGAAGACGAGGAGCAGGCGCCCGGTGTCGTCGGCGAGGACGCACTCGAGGTTGGCCGATCCCGCGCGGGGCTGGACCCGGACCGACTTGACCCGGCCGGCCACCCGGACGCGCTGGCGCCAACCGGCCTGGTCGATTGGGACCGTCCCCTGGCTGCGCGCCCCGAACGCCGCACGGTCGAAAGCGGTCCTCGCCCCGTCGCGCCCGGCGCCCTTCGCCACACGCGCGGTGTCGGGCGAGCGGCCGCCGGTCCGGTGGCGGGGCCGGGCGGACCAGCCGCCGGTCAGCCGGTAGGGCACGACCGTTGCGTTCACGTGGTCGAGCTGGGCCACCGCTTCGGCGATCTGGTCGGCCGTCGCGTCGTGGAGCACCCGTTGCCAGGCGGTCGTGAAGCCGCGGCGCGGCAGCAGGATGGTGAGCTCGGTTTGCTGGTCGGCGACCGTCTCGGCGGCGAGCTCGAGCGCGGCCCGGGTGAGCCGCCGGTCCTCGCAGGACTCGATGTCGAGGGGGAGCTGGGTGAGTCCGAGCCGGCTCCACTCCGACTCGAGCGCGGCCGAGGCCTTGTTGTCGAGGGAGAAGTGGACCGCGCGCAGCTCGTCGGGATGGAGCGTGCGCGCGTACTGCAGGGCGCGGGCCGCGGCCATGTCGAGCCGGTCGATCAGGACCACCACGACGTGCCGGCTGAGGACCGGGGCCTCGGCGGCCTCGGCCGCCCCCTCTTCGAGCTGGCGGTCCTCGTGGACGTACTGCCGGTGGAGGCGGACCAGCCCGAGGTACATGAGCGGGCCGACCAGCACCACCACCCAGGCGCCCTCCCGGAACTTGACCGTGGCGAAGATGAGGACGATGAACGCGGTGAGGAACGCGGAGAACCCGTTGACCACCACGCTGCGGCGCCAGTGGGCGCCCCGCTCGTCGAGGTGGTGCTTGACCATCCCTGCGCCGGCCATCGCGAAGCCGGTGAACACGCCGATCGCGTAGAGGGCGACCAGGCTCGAGACCTTCGCATCGGTCGCGAGCAGCAGCGCGACGGCGACGATGGTGAGGACGATGATCCCGTTGGAGAACGCGAGGCGATGGCCGCGCCGGGTCAGCTGCTTGGGGAGATAGGCGTCGCCCGCGACGAAGCTCGCGAGGAACGGGAAGCCGTTGAAGCTCGTGTTGCCGCCGGTGTAGAGGATGAGCACCGTCGCGAACTGCACGACGTAGAAGAGGGCCTTGCCGACCGGACCCGAGCCCAGCACGAAGCCGACCTCCTGGGACACGACGGTCGGCGAGCCCGACGCATAGGGGACCGCGTGGGTCCAGTGCGCGATGAGGGTCACCCCGAGGACGAGGAACCCGAGGACCGAGCTCATGACGACCAGCGTCTGGCGCGCGTGCCGGGCGGTCGGCTCGCGGAACGCGCCGACCCCGTTGGAGATCGCCTCGAGCCCGGTGAGCGAGGAGCCGCCGTTCGCGAACGAACGGAGGATCACGATGAACGATGCGCCGTACAGCAGGCCCGATCCCGAGTGGCCGATCGGCACGGTCGCCGCGTTCGCGGGGATCGCGTGGACCGCGAGGGTGCCCATCGCCTTCTTCGCGTAGCCGGCGATTACCACGAACCCGAGGCTTGCGATGAAGAAGTAGGTCGGGAACGCGAAGAGCTTGCCCGCCTCGCGGATGCCGCGGAGGTTGCCGTAGAGGAGGAGCAGGACCACCGCGATGGTGATCGGGAGGGTGAGATTGGTGAGCCCCGGGAACGCGCTGGTCAGCGCGTTGGTCCCCGCGGCGGTCTGCACCGCGACGGTCACCGTGTAGTCGATGAGCAGCGCGACGGCCGCGACCTGGGCGACCTTCGGGCCGAAGTTGTCGCGTGCGACGACGTAGGAGCCGCCCGCCTTGGTGTAGAGCTGGATGACCTCGAGGTAGGAGAGGGTGACGAAGAAGAGGACCCCGAGGATGGCCACGGTGACGGGGACCACCAGCGTGAACGCCGCGAGGCCCACGTAGGGCACGAGCTGGGTCAGCATCTGCTCGGTGCCGTAGGCCGACGACGAGATGCAGTCCGGGGAGAGCACGCCGAGCGCCGAGGGCCGACCGAGGCGCTCGCTGGAAAGCTGCTCGTTGACCAGGGGCGGACCGAGGAGCCGGTTCTTGAGCCGGTAGCGCAGGGTCTCGGGGAGGTCGACCGTCGCGGCGACCGTCGCGGCCGGCCTGCGCCGTGGGTCGGCAACCGGCCCGTGCGGCCCCGGCGTGGCCCCGTCGTCCGGCGTGGGTGCGCCGTCGGGATCCGACGCCCTGGTCACCGACGGGTCCACCCGCCAAGTACACCACAGGCGCCGGACCGGACCGCACCGTGGCGCGGCCGCGGTCGATGAGTTGTGAACCGCGTGCGATCCGTGTTGCATGGTTCGCGTGCACATCATCATCGTCGGCTGCGGACGGGTGGGCTCCGGTCTCGGCGCGGGCCTCGTCGCCCAGGGGCACTCGGTGGCGATCGTCGACAAGAACCCCAAGGCGTTCCGCCGGCTGCCGAACGACTGGCCGGGCGCGACGGTCGTCGGCTCCGGCTTCGATCGTGACGCGCTCGACCGCGCGGGTGCGGCCGAGGCCCGTGCGCTCGCCGCGGTCACCAGCGGGGACAACTCGAACATCCTGACCGCGCGGATCGCGCGCGAGACCTACGAGATCCCGCACGTGGTCGCCCGCATCTACGACCCGCGCCGCGCGCAGATCTACCTCCGGCTCGGGATCCCGACCGTCGCCACCGTCTCCTGGGCCATCGACCAGGTGCGCCACCGCCTCCTGCCCGAGGAGCTCGAGGGCGAGTGGACCGACCCGACCGGCACCATCTCCCTCGTCGAGCGCGAGCTCCCCGAGCACTGGGCGGGGCGCCGTCTCGCGGAGCTCACGGTCCGGGGGGAGGTCACCCTCGTCTCGGTCACCCGCGCGGGCGTCGCCCGGCTCGACACCGCGGACCTCGTCGGCCAGGAGGGGGACGTCCTCCATCTGATGGTCGCCGGCCCGATCTACGACCGTTTCCACGCGAGCTCGAGCGGGTCGGACGAACGTGCGCCGGACGGCCGCGCCTCCGACGGGCGCGCCTCCGACGGCCGCGCCTCCGACGGCGACGGCGTGCGGAGGCGGTTGTGAAGGTCGCGATCGCCGGTGCGGGGAGCGTGGGGACGGCGATCGCCGCCGATCTCCACGCGGGCGGCCACGAGGTCCTCCTCATCGAGCGCGACCCGGACCTCGTCGAGCGCATGCGTGCCGACCTCGACATCACCTGGGTGATCGCGGACGCGTGCGAGGTCTCCTCGCTCGACGCGGCGGGACTCGCCACCGTCGATGTGGTGGTCGCGGCGACCGGCGACGACGAGGACAACCTCGTGGTGTCGCTCCTCGCGAAGCAGGAGTTCGCGGTGCCACGCGTCGTCGCCCGCGTGAACCACCCGAAGAACCAGTGGCTCTTCACCGAGAGCTGGGGCGTCGACGTCTCGGTCTCCACACCCCTGCTGCTCACCGCGCTCGTCGAGGAGGCCGTCTCGGTCGGGAGCCTCGTCCGGCTCCTGCGCTTCGAGGGGGGCAACGCCCACCTGGTCGAGGTGACTCTCGCCGAGGACTCGCCTGCGGCCGGTGTGACGATCGCCGAGCTCGGGGTGCCGCGCGACGCGACGGTCGTCGCCGTGGTGCGCAACGACCGGCTCATCGTCCCCCGCGGCGACACCTGCCTCGCGGCCGGCGACGAGGTGCTGGTGCTCGTGACCTCGGACGCCGAGGACGTGATCCAACGGCTGCTCGTGGGACGCTGACCCCGTGCGGGCGGCCTTCTTCGACCTCGACAAGACGGTGATCGCCAAGGCGTCGATCGCGGCCTTCGGCCGCCCCTTCTACCGTGGCGGACTCGTCAACCGCCGGCTCATCGCGCGGTCGATCGTCTCCCAGATCATCTACCTGCATCTGGGCGCGAGCGAACAGAAGCTCGCCCGCGTGCGCGAGTCGATGCTCACCCTCACCAAGGGCTGGGACCGCGACCAGATCCGTGAGATCGTGCGGGAGGCGCTGGAGGACACGGTCGAACCGATCATCTACGCGGAGGCGCTCGACCTCATCGAGGCCCACCGCGCTGCGGGGAACAAGGTGTACCTGGTGTCGGCCTCCCCCGAGGAGATCGTCGAACCCCTGGCCGAGCATCTCGGCGTCGACGGCTGCATCGCGACACGCGCGGTCGTCGACGAGGACGGCCGCTACGCAGGGGAGATGGAGTTCTACGCGTACGGCCCCTTCAAGGCCGACGCCATGCGCGAGCTCGCCGAACGGGAGGGGATCGACCTCGCCGAGTCGTCCGCCTACTCCGACTCCTACACCGACATCCCGATGCTCGAGGCGGTCGGCCACCCGGTCGCGGTCAACCCAGACCGAGTCCTCGCCAAGGCCGCGCGCGAACACGACTGGGAGATCATGCAGTTCACCAAGCCGGTGCGCCTGCGCGACCGCGTGAGCGTGCCCAACCTGTCGGTGACCGCAACGGTCGCAGGCGCGACCGCTGCCGCGACGTTCGCTGCGCTGGTCGCCTGGCGCCTCGCGCGCAGGCCGCAGGCGTAGTTCCGCCGGTCGCCGACGCGGTCCGCACCGCCGGCGTGGTCCGTCCGTCGAGCGCGCGCCCCCCTGGCGGGAGCGCGCCGCTCGTCAGGACGCGCGGAGCCGTTTGGCTGCGACGAACCCGAGGGCGAGGACGATGGCGAGGATGAGGAGCTTCTTCATGCCCCTCGATGGTATCGGGTCCGCTCCCCCACCGCTCGGGGCGGTCGGGGCCGCCGGCTCAGACCGTCAGGAGGTCGCGTGCACCCGTGTCGGACGAGGGGTGCCGGAGCTTCGACATCGCCCGCGCCTCGATCTGACGGATGCGCTCGCGTGTCAGGTTGAAGTGCTCCCCGACCTCCTCGAGCGTCCGCGGCTCGCCGCGGTCGAGTCCGAAACGGAGCCGGAGGATCTCGCGCTCACGCTCGTCGAGCGGGGAGAGGAGGCGGCCGATCTCCTCGGGGAGGAGCGAGACTGCGGCCACTTCGAAGGGCGACTCGGCCGACCGGTCCTCGACCACGTCGCCGAGCTCCGCGTCGCCATCCTCCCGCAGGGGCTCGGAGAGCGAGAGCGGTTCGGCCCGAAAGCGGAGCGCCTCGACGAGTTTGTCCTCGGGCATCTCGACCTCGGCGCCGAGCTCGGCAAGCGTGGCCGGACGGCCGTACTTGAGCTCGAGCCGGGCCTGTGCCTTCTGCACCCGGGCGAGGGTGTCCCCCGCATGGACCGGCAGACGGATGGTCCGGCCCGTGTTGGCGATGCCCCGGGTGATCGCCTGACGGATCCACCACGTCGCGTACGTCGAGAACTTGAACCCCTTGCGCCAGTCGAACTTCTCGACGGCGTGCATGAGGCCGAGGTTCCCCTCCTGGATGAGGTCGAGGAGGGGGAGGCCGGAGGCCTGGTACTTCTTCGCGATCGAGACCACCAGACGGAGGTTCGACTGGACGAAGGTCTGCTGCGCGGCCTCGCCCTGCAGGGTGGTGCGGCGCAACTCCCGCTTCTTCGACGGGGTCAGGCCCTTGGGAGCGCTCGCCAGCTGGCCGTCGGCCTCCCGACCGGCTTCGATCGCCTGTGCGAGGCGCACCTCGTCGTCCTTGGTGAGGAGCGGGTACTGCCCGATGTCGGTCAGATAGAGGCGGACGAGGTCTTCGTCGTCTCGCTCCAGGCGCTCCTTTGCCAACTTCACCGGGTCCTTCGTGTACCCCTCACGGTGGGGGACGGCTTGCCTGTCTTCAGCCACCGCCGGGCGGGCGCCCGTCGATCGTGGTGTGGCGCGATTCGGGCGCGACGACTGCTGCTCAGGAAGTCTACCGGATGCGTCAAGCCCTCCGGTCCCTCGCGCATTGACTCACGAGAAGTCTCCGCGTAGACGTCTACGTTGCCTCAAATAGGAATCTCCGCTTCGTAGGGGATCCCACTCGTCCAGCTCCGTGGCCGTTACGCCCTCGTCCATGGAGCTCTCGATGAGTGAACGCAAGGCCGTCACGAAGAAGCTGGCCCTCCGCTACAAGCGTGCCACCAGGGCGGAAAAGACCGTCGTGTTGGACGAGCTGGTCGCGCTGACCGGGTGGCACCGAGACCACGCGAGGGCGGCCCTTCGGGCAGCCGGCACCCTCAAGCCGGTCGTCTCGAGGAAGCCGCGCCGACCGACCTACGGCCCGGCGGTCGTCGACGCCCTGGTCCAAGCGTGGACCCTGCTCCGGTGCCCGGCCGGCAAGCGTCTCGCCCCCGTGCTCCCGACCGTCGTCCCCCTCCTCCGGCGGGACGGCGACCTCCGCTGCACCGACGGGGTGGCGGACCTGCTCACCACCATGAGCGCGGCCACGATCGACCGACACCTCGGTCCCGCCCGCCGTGCGCTCGGCAGCCGCGGACGTTCCCACACCAAGCCCGGCTCCCTCCTCAAGTCCCAGATCCCGATCCGGACCTGGGCCGAGTGGGACGAGAACCGGCCGGGCTTCGTCGAGATCGACCTCGTCGGTCACGAGGGCGGCAACTCGACCGGTGAGTTCTGCTGCACCCTCACCGTGACCGACATCGCGACTGGTTGGACGGTCAACCGGTCGGTCAAGAACAAGGCGGCCGTCTGGGTGTTCGACGCCCTCCAGCACGTGATCGAGGTGTTCCCGTTCCCGGTCCTCGGCATCGACTCCGACAACGGCTCGGAGTTCATCAACGCCCATCTGTTCAACTACTGCAAGGAGAATCACGTCACCTTCACCCGGTCCCGGTCGGGCAACAAGAACGACGGTGCCCACGTCGAACAGAAGAACTGGACCCATGTGCGAGGGCTGGTCGGCTACCTCCGCTTCGACACCGACGCCGAGCTCGAGGTGCTGAACGCGATCTGGGAGCTCGACCGGGCCTTCACCAACTACCTCCTCCCCCAACAGAAGCTGGTCTCGAAGGAGCGCCATGGCGCCAAGGTCATCAAGCGCCACGACCGGGCGACGACGCCCGCCGAGCGAGCGATCCACCATCCAGCACTCGCCGATCGGGACCGGGCACGCCTCAAGCGAACGATGCGATCCGTCCATCCAGGCGAGTTGTCCCGATCCATCGGAGACCTCACCACACGGCTCGAGCGACTGGCTCTGACCAAGGCCCCGGCGCCGGTCAAGCCCCGGGTCAACCGGAGCTTCAACGAGTCCCGCCATCCGGAGGTTTTACGTGAGGCAACGAATCAGCGTTCCCGGAGGATTTGACGTGAGGCAACAGGCCTCGAGCCTCCCGTCGCGGTCACGCGCCTGACGCCGGCGGCACGCTTTCCGGGAAGGCGACGAGGCCCGACCTTGCCCCCGCGGCGACGAGCACCGACTCGAGGCGCGCGCAGAACCGGTGCACCGCCGAGACGTCGCGCGGCCTCGTGATCAGGTGCTGGAGGAGCTCCTCTCCCGCGCGCCAGTCCTCGAGCTCGTCGTTGAGGGTCAGCTGGAGCGCCCGGAGCACCGGCGCGTCGGCGACCGGGTTCGCGAGGTGACGGTGCATCAGATAGCTCGTCACGAGTCGGGGCAGCACCACGCGGTAGAGGCCTGCGAGACGCGGCAACGCGCCGGGCGGACCTTCCTCGCCGGCCGGCCCCCACGCGTCCGCGTCCCCGACGGCCGGCGTCTCGCCTTCGAGCGCGGCGAAGAGCGCAGCGGTCGACGCGGACGGCACGGTCAGCCGGTCGGCGTCGATTCCCGCGAGGACCGGCAGTCGCTCGGCCCAGAGCTCGGCATGCCAGGCGTGGCGCATGCTCTGACCGTCGAGACGGAGCTGGACCGCGGGGATGCCGACATCGAGCACCCAGCCTCCGAGGAGGACGTAGAGGGCGTGCTCGACCCAGCGGTACTCCCCGACCAGTGCAGCCGTCGCCCCGAGCGGCAGCGCGACCGCATCCGGCTCCGCCCGGCCGTCGACGCGCTCGGCGTCCTGCGCCGGGTCAGACGGCGGCATGCGCTCCTCCCGGGGCCCGTGCCGGACGCGCGCCGGCGCGGTAGTGGTTGGTGATCGGCATCCGCCGGTCCTTGCCGAACGCCTTGTGCGAGATCCTGACCCCCGGCGGCATCTGTCGGCGCTTGTACTCCGCGCGGTCGACGAGCTCGACGACGCGTGCGACCACCTCGGGATCGTGGCCCTCGGCGACGAGGTCGTCCGGCGAGCGGTCGCCCTCCACGTAGCCGGCGACCACCGGATCGAGAAGGTCGTAGGGAGGGAGGGACTCCTCGTCGCGCTGGTCTGGACGCAGCTCGGCCGACGGCGCCTTGGCGAGGACGGGTTCGGGGACGAGGGCGAAGCCGGCACGCTCGTTGCGGTAGCGGCAGAGCTCGTAGACGAGCGTCTTCGGCACGTCCTTGATGACCGCGAAGCCGCCGGCGGAGTCGCCGTAGAGCGTCGAGTACCCGGTGGCGAGCTCGCTCTTGTTGCCGGTGGTCAGCACGATCCAGCCGCGCGCGTTCGAGAGCGCCATGAGCAGGACCCCGCGCAGGCGCGACTGGAGGTTCTCGTCGGTGAGCCCCGACGGCTCCCCGTGGAGGAGGGGCGAGAGCGTGCCGGCGAACGCGGTGTGCACCTCCTCGATGGGCGCGTCGGCGAGCGTGATGCCGAGATTGTCGGCGAGCGTGACCGCGTCCGACACGGACCCGGCACTCGAGTAGCGCGAGGGCATGCTCACCCCGTGGACGTGGCCTGCGCCGAGCGCGTCGACCGCGACGGTCGCCACGAGGGACGAGTCGATCCCCCCGGAGAGCCCCACGACCGCGTCGGTGAACCCGTTCTTGCCGAGGTAGTCGCGCGTGCCGAGCACGAGCGCCCCGTAGACCTCGCCGTGCGGATCGAGGACGGGCGCGAGCGAGCTCGCGAGGCGGGCCGAGCCGGCCGACCGCGACGCCGTCGAGACCACCGGCCCCTCCACACGGGCGCCGTCCACCTGCACTCTCCCCTCGACCTCGAGGTCGACGATGACGACCTCCTCCTCGAACTGGCGCGCGGAGGCGAGGAGCTCGCCGTCCGCGCCCACCACGAGGGAGGCGCCGTCGAAGACGAGCTCGTCCTGGCCACCGACCTGGTTGACGTAGACGATCGGGCGGCGCGTCTCGGCGACGCGTGCGGCGAGCACGGCCAGCCGGTCGTCGCGACGCCCCCGCGAGTAGGGGGAGGCGTTGAGGTTGACCAGCAGCTCCGCACCCGCGAGCGCCTGGTCGACCATGGGGCCGCCCGCGAACCACATGTCCTCGCAGACGGTCATCGCGATCCGGGCTCCGGCGACCACCGGCAGCGACGGGGGCTCCTCGCCCGGGGCGAACCAGCGCCGCTCGTCGAACACTCCATAATTGGGGAGCAGCCGCTTGTGGTACCGGGCGACGACCCGCCCCCTGGCGCAGAGTGCCGCCGCGTTGAACAGCCGGCCGTCGGGCGCCCGCTCGACGTAACCGACCACCGCGGCACACGGACCGCCGGACGCGGCCACGGAGGCGAACACCTCGAGGTTGTCGTCGACGAACGCCGGCCGCTCGAGCAGGTCCTCGGGGGGGTAGCCGGTGATCGTGAGCTCCGGGAAGACCGCGAGGTCGGCGCCGGCGCGTTCGGCGTCGGCCAGCGCGGCGAGAATGCGCTCGGCGTTCCCCGCGAGGTCGCCGACGACCGTGTTGATCTGACAGGCGGCCACCCGTACCCGAGCCATGGCAGGAGCCTACCGGCGGCCGCGGCCGTCACCCCTGGTCGAAGGGGCTGTTGCTGCCGGCGTGCGGGCCGTTCATCGAGCGTTCACCCGAGGGAAACGGCCACGAAATCCCGGGGAGGTTGAGTGGAGCCTGCGGGGACCGGTCCCCGCGGCCGGCGTGCCCGGCGTCCGATCCGGGTGGTAGTTTCCCCGCCACCAGGGGCGACGCCGCCGCCCTCCGCCGCGGACCGGGCCCCGCGCAAACGCGGCGCCGACCGACGGCGAGATCGCAACACCGCGACACCGGGCAACACAGAAACACAGAGGAGCACACGTGCCGTACCAAGCCGAGTACATCTGGATCGACGGGACCGAACCGTCGCCCCTGCTTCGCAGCAAGACGAAGATCATCAGCGACGGAGAGGAGCCCGGCATCTGGGGCTTCGACGGCTCGAGCACCAACCAGGCGCTCGGGCACGACTCGGACTGCGTCCTCCAGCCGGTGTTCAGCTGCCCCGACCCGCTGCGCGGCCCCGACGACCGCCTCGTGATGTGCGAGGTGCTGCTCACGGACTTCAGCCCGCACCCGACGAACACCCGCGCGAAGCTGCGTGCCCTCGCCGAGCAGTACGCGGACTTCGAGCCGCTCTTCGGGATCGAGCAGGAGTACACCTTCTTCAAGGACGGTCGCCCCCTCGGCTGGCCGCCGATCGGCTACCCGGCGCCCCAGGGGCCCTACTACTGCGGCGTCGGCGGCGACAAGATGCCCGGCCGCGAGATCGTCGAGCTCCACACGGCGGCCTGCATCGACGCGGGGCTCGCCATCGAGGGGACCAACGCCGAGGTGATGATGGGGCAGTGGGAGTTCCAGATCGGGGTGCTGTCCCCGCTCGAGGTCTCCGACCACCTCTGGGTCGCCCGGTGGCTGCTCTTCCGCATCGCCGAGGACTTCGACGTCTACGCGACCCTCGAGCCCAAGCCCATCCTCGGCGACTGGAACGGCGCCGGCGCCCACACCAACTTCTCGACCAAGGCCATGCGCGAGGAGGGCGGTTGGGACGCGATCATCGCGGGCTGCGAGGCGCTCGGGAAGCGCATCGACGAGCACATCGCGGTCTACGGCGTGGGCATCGAGCACCGCCTCACCGGCGCGCACGAGACCGCCCATTACACCAAGTTCAGCTACGGCACGTCGGACCGCGGCGCGTCCATCCGCATCCCGTGGGGAACCGCCAAGAACAAGAAGGGTTGGCTCGAGGACCGTCGGCCCAACGCCAACATGGACCCCTACCAGGTGACCGGCGTCCTCATCGAGACCGTCTGCGGCGACGCGGCGTCCCACTGAGCGGCGCAGGGACGGCGACGGCCGCCGTGCACGGCGGCCGAACGGGAGCAGTGAGCGGCGGAGCCGGGCCCGGCGGGGTCCGGCTCCGTGCGCGCCCGGCGGGCCGGCATGGACCTTCGAGCCCACGGCCTGCGAGAATGGCCGGATCGACCCGACGATCAGCGACGACGATCTCCCGGAGGTGCCCGGCCCCATGAGGAGTGAGGAGGGGTACGTCCTCCGCACCGTGGAGGAGCGCGGGATCCGGTTCGTGCAGCTCTGGTTCACCGACGTGCTCGGGACCCCGAAGACCTTCAGCATCACCCCGGCCGAGCTCGAGAACGCGCTCGAGGAGGGGATGATCTTCGACGGGTCGGCGATCGACGGGTTCAGCCGAGTCCAGGAGAGCGACGTGCTCGCCCGACCGGACCCGACCACCTTCCAGCTCCTCCCCTGGCACGGTCACGGCCAGCTCGGTCCGCATGGCGAGCTCCCCGAGGCCCAGGTCGCCCGCGTCGTCTGCGACATCGTGAACCTCGACGGCACCCCCTTCCAGGGCTGCCCGCGCCACGTGCTGCGGCGATCGCTCGAGCGCGCCCACGAGCGCGGCTTCACCTTCTACGCATCGCCCGAGATCGAGTTCTTCTACTTCGCGGACGGCGATCCCGAACACCCGCCGGCCACCCTCGACAGCGGCTCCTACTTCGAGCTGACGGTCGCCGACCGGGCGAGCGACATCCGCCAGCGCACGGTGCTCACGCTCGAGGAGATGGGCATCCCCGTCGAGCACGCGCAGCACGAGGACGCGCCGAGCCAGCACGAGATCGACCTGCGCTACACCGACGCGCTCACCATGGCCGACACGGTCATGACGGTCCGCCTCGTCGTGAAGGAGATGGCCCGCCAGCAGGGCGTGTTCGCGAGCTTCATGCCGAAGCCGATGGCCGGCGTCCAGGGGTCGGGCATGCACACCCACCTCTCGCTCTTCCGCGACGACACCAACGCCTTCGTCGACACCTCCCGCCCGGGCGGGCTGTCCGAGGTGGCCGAACAGTTCATCGCCGGGCTCCTCCGGCACGCCGGCGAGATCACCGCGGTGACCAACCAGTGGGTCAACTCCTACAAGCGGCTGGTGTCAGGGTACGAGGCGCCGGTGCACGTGTCGTGGGCGAGGAACAACCGCTCCGCGCTGGTGCGGGTGCCGGTCGTGAAGCCCGGCAAGCTCGACTCGACCCGGGTCGAGTTCCGCTCGCCCGACAGCGCGTGCAATCCGTACCTCGCGTTCGCGGTGATCCTCGCGGCCGGGCTCGAGGGGATCGAGGAGGGCTACGAGCTGCCGCCCGAGGCCGATGCCAACCTCTTCGACCTCCGTCCCGAGGAGCTCGCCGCGAAGGGCATCGTCCACCTCCCCGGCAGCCTCCACGAGGCGCTCGCCCTCATGGAGTCGTCCAAGCTCCTCGTCACGACCCTCGGCGACCACGTCTTCGAGTGGTTCATCCGCAACAAGCGCGCCGAGTGGCACGAGTACCGAGCCCACGTGTCACAGTTCGAGCTCGACCGCTACCTGCCGCTGCTGTAGCAGAGCGGACCACCGGGCACGTCGGAAGGAGGAGGGAGCGCACCGCCATGGAGCCGCTGCTGTGCTTCCCCGCGACGCCGCCGTCCTCGGTCACCGCAGTGCTCGAGCGCGCCGGCTACCCCTGGTACGGCATCGACCGGCCGGAGGCGGCCGACGTGGACGAACCCGAGGACGGCTGGTCCGGCGCGGTGATCGCGAGCGGCGAGGACCCGGTCGGTGCGTTCCTCCTCTGCCGCCACCTGCGCAAGCGCGACGTGCCCCTCGCACCGGTGCTGGTGATCGTGCGCGCCGCGCAGCTCCGGGAACTGGAGCTGCGCGAGGACCTCTTCGACGACCTCTGCCTGGAGCCGGTCAACGCCGAGGAGCTCGCGGCGCGGCTCGCGCACCTGTTCTGGCGTACCGGCAAGGGGCTGCGTCCGGACCTCCTCGAGCACGGGCCGCTCGTGCTCAACCTCGAGACGTACCAGGCGGCGGTCGCCGGGCGGGTGCTCGATCTCACCTACATGGAGTACGAGCTGCTCCGCTTCCTCGCCGCTCGCCCCGGCAAGGTCTTCACCCGCGAGACGCTGCTCAGCCGCGTCTGGGGGTACGAGTACTACGGGGGCGCCCGCACGGTCGACGTCCACGTACGCCGGCTGCGCGCCAAGCTCGGTGAGGAGCACGCCTCGCTCATCCAGACGGTGCGCTCGGTCGGCTACCGGTTCGGGCAGACGAGCTGGACGCCGTGACCCGGCGCGCTCAGCCGTCCGTGCGATAGGCCCAGACCTCGACCTCCACGGCCGCGGCGAGCGGGAGGGCGGCGACCGCGACCATCGAGCGCGCGGGCCGGTGGTCGCCGAATGCGGCGACGTACGCCTCGTTGACGGCCGCGGCGTCGGCGATGTCGGTGAGGAAGACCGTGGTCTTCACCGCGTCGCCGAGCGACGCGCCCCGGCCGGCGAGGAGATCGGCCGCGTTCGCGATCGCGCGGGCGACCTGCGGCGCGGCCCCACCCTCGACGAGCGAGACGCTCCCGTCGTCGGCGGGGGCGAGGCCGAGCTGACCCGAGCAGACGAGCCACGGGCCGGCCTCGACGATCGGGGTGTAGGGACCGACTGGGGTGCTCATGGTTCGCTCCTCGCTCGCCGGCGCCTCCGCCGGGGCAGGTGAGCCTACGCGCCGGTCCGGCCGGTCGGCCACGACGGCGGGAGACCGTCGGCGAGCCACCGCGCCGCGGTCACCGCCGCGAAGACCGCGTCCGATCCGGCGACCGGCGGGCGACCACGTCCCTCGCCGACGGCGACCTCGACGTGCGGCATCGCGCGGGCCGGCAGGATCCCGAAGGAGCGGATCGTGAGGTCGCGGACGTCGCCGGCCGCGTCCACGGCGATCCCCTCGGCCGTGACCAGGCCGAGGGCCTGGTGCGCGGCACCGATCGCGTAGGACCGCAGGACCACCTCGTCGAGCGGGTCCCCCGCGTCGAGCTCGACGGCCAGCGAGCCGTCGGCACCGCAGCGCGCGACCGCCCGCGCGCCGGAGGGCGCGGTCACCTCCACCGGCACGTCCTCGCACGGACCGGCGCCGTGCCGGCCGCAGTACCGTGAGGCGGCGACGAGGGCCGCGGCCTCGGCCCACACCGCGGCGCGCAATGCGAACGAGACCCGGGGGCCTTCGAGCGGCACCGGCTCGAGCTCGATCCCCGGAGCGACCCGCGCGACCGCATCGGCGACCGCCGCCCACCCGGCCGGCTCCGCGCCGTCTGGCGGCACCCCGACGCGGAGCACGCCGCTGCCGTCCGGCCGCACCCCGCCCGCGACCGGCGGGCGCTTCGGCCCGAGACGCACGACGTCCTCACGCGACCAGAGCACCCGCACCGCCGTGCCCTCGCGTTCGGCGAGCCGGCGCGCGTCCGCTGCGACCGGCGAGTCGACCTTGCCCCCGAACGCGCCGCCGTTGGCGAGCGGCGACGCCGGTGTGCCGCCCGGCTCGCACCACGAGGCGTCGGGTTCGAGGTAGCCGGGCTCGACCCACGTCGTGCGCAGGGTCACCGCCCATTCGCCATCGGGGACCGTGACGGGATGGGTGAGCGGTGCGGTCGTGCTGCGTCCCTGGACCTTCCCCGAGAGCGCTCGCGCGGCACGCACCGAGCCGGCGACCGCGTACCCGCCGTGCCCGTCGGGAACCGCGCAGCGCGCGTCGCCTGGCGCGGTGTCGTCCGCGAAGCCCGCCCGTCCGAGGGCGACGTCGGCGCCGACCCGCTGGGCCGTACCGCCCTCGAGCGCGGCGCGCACCCCGGCAGCGGCCGGGTCGCGCGGACGCCCCGGAGCTTCGACCGGACTGCCGCCGAGGACGGCGTCGGCGGCCTCGACGATCGTCTGCCAGCCAGTGCACCGGCAGAGGTTGGCGACGAGCGCGCGCGTGACGCGTCCGGAGAGCGGTGGGGCTCCGTCCGAGGCGAGGGCGGCGAGCCGCAGCACGATGCCGGGAGTGCAGAAGCCGCACTGGCTGCCACCGGTCGCCACCAGGGCGTCGGCCCACGCCGAACGCACCGCCCCGGGGAGACCCTCGAGTGTGGTGACCTCGCGCCCCGCGACCCGCCGGGCCGGGGTCACGCAGGCGACCCGCGGGGCGCCGTCGATCCACACGGTGCAGCAGCCGCACTGTCCCTGCGGGCTGCATCCGTCCTTCACCGAGCGCAGGCCGAGCCGATCGCGCAGGACGTCGAGGAGGGACGATCCGTCGTCAGGGACCTCGACGGCGGCGCCGTTGACGCGGAGCCCGAGCAGGTCGGCGGCTCAGCTGAAGGAGGAGCCGCACCCGCAGGTGCGCGTCGCGTTGGGGTTCGTCACGTGGAACCCCGCGTCGTTGAGCCCGTCCGAGTAGTCGAGGGTCGAGCCCTTGAGCAGGTCGGCGCTCGCCGGGTCGACCACGACCTTCACCGTGCCGAACTCGCGCACCACGTCGTCGTCGGCCACATCCGCGTCGAAGAACATCTCGTAGCTGAATCCCGAGCAGCCACCCGGGCGGACCGCCACGCGCAGCACGAGGTCGTCGGTGTCCTCCTGCGCCAAGAGCTCGGCCACCTTCGACGCCGCACCGTCGGTGAGGTCGATCGGGTTGGGCCGCTTGCCGATGGTCACGGTCTGCATGGTGCTGCTCATGTCGGTGGATCCTCCCGAGACGTTCCCGATCTCGCCGCCGGCCGTTCGCCGACCGTCCCGACCATCGTACTCCCGCGGGTGCGCGGGCCGGACACGCCGACGACCAGGCCGTTCGCGCCTCCCGGTAGACTTCCCGGGGTGACCCGGCCCGAGACGCAGGGGCCCGGCGCCGACGGGCCCGGCGAGGACGCGATCCGCTCGGCCCTGCGCGGCGTGGTCGATCCCGAGCTCGGTGCCGACATCGTCGAGCTCGGCATGGTGACCGGCCTGCGTGTCGACGGCGACGCCGTCGAGGTCGAGGTCGCGCTGACCGTCGCCGGCTGCCCGCTGCGGGCCCAGATCGAGCAGGACGTCCGGACCCACGTCGGCGCGGTCGAGGGCGTGGCCACGGTGTCGGTCACGACCGGCGTGATGGACGCCGAACGCCGCTCGGCGGTGATGGCCCGGGCCCGTCTCCTCGCCCGCGACCCCGCGCCGGCCACCGACATCCCCGGCACCGCCCGGGTCATCGCCATCGCGTCGGGCAAGGGCGGGGTCGGCAAGAGCTCGGTCACGGTGAACGTGGCCGTGGCACTTGCCCGGCGGGGCCTGACCGTCGGCCTGCTCGACGCCGACATCTGGGGTTTCTCGGTGCCCCGCCTGCTCGGGATGCGGGGCGACGTCGAGGCGCGCGACAAGAAGATGGTCCCCCTCGAGCGCCGGGTGGGCGATGGCGTGCTCCGCGTGCTGTCGATGGGGTTCCTGGCGGACGAGGAGAACGCCATCATGTGGCGGGGTCTCATCCTCAACCGCGCGGTCCAGCAGTTCCTCGAGGACGTGCACTGGGGCGACCTCGACTACCTCCTCATCGACATGCCGCCGGGCACCGGCGACATCCAGATGGGCCTCGCCCGGATGATGCCGCGGACGGAGGTCATCGTCGTGACCACGCCGCCCGTCGCCGCCCAGAAGGTCGCCGCCCGCACGGCGGACATGGCGCGCAAGGGCTACCTGCGGGTGGCTGGGGTGATCGAGAACATGAGCGACTTCACCTGCGAGCACGGCACGAGCTACGCGCTCTTCGGCTCCGGCGGCGGGGAGCGCCTCGCGTCCGACATCGGCGTCCCGCTCATCGGACGCATCCCCCTCCACCCGTCGGTTTCGGCGGGCGGCGATGCCGGCGAGCCGGTCGCGCTCGATCCCGACCAGCCGCTCGCCTCGGTCTTCGACGAGATCGCGACCGCGCTGAGCACGACCGTGGCACCGGTGACCGACATGGAGGGATGCAGCGTGCGCCTCCTCGAGCGCGTCGAGGCCGCGGTCGCGGCCGGCGAGGCCGGCGGGAGCACCACCGCGGGCGGCGGCGCCTGACGCCGGGGCCGGCTCGGGAGGCCGGTCCGGGCGGACGCCTCAGGAGGTGGGACCCGCCACGGGCGGGTCGCGGAGTTCGAACCCCTGGCCCCAGAGCTCGCGGGCGACCGAGGCGAGCCCCTCGTCGGCGCCGGAGCCCGACGCGAGCCGGTCGGCCAGCGCTTCTTCGTACCCCTCGTCCCCCGGCCGGAGGATGAGGAGGTTGCCGTCCTCGACGAGCACGATCGGGAGCACCGTCGGCACCGTCTCGAGCCCGCTCGCCCAGGCGAGCACCTCCTCGACCGTCCGGTGCCGGCCGATCGCCCGCAGGTTGGTGACGGTCGGGGGCATGAGGACGATCTCGTCGGCCTCGTGCCGGGCGAGCGCGACGTCCGGACGGACCCACTGGCTGTCGATCGTCTCGCCGTCGTCGTGGCGCGCGACCTGGCGGGGCGGCGCCGCGGTCACGAAGAAGCGCGTGTCGTACCGCCGCGGCGCGAGCTCGGGGGTGATCCAGTGGCTCACGTAGTACATCGCGCCGACCCAGAGCGCCAGCTCCTCGGCGCCGCAGACCTCGGCCATCCCGGACCGCCCCTCGTTGAGCGCCGTGCGGTGGGCCGCGAGGCTCGCCGCACGCCCCGGATCGTCGGTGTCGAGCAGCGCCGCGCCCCCGCGCCCCCGTCCGCCACGTCGACGGCGACGAGGACACCGGCCTCCTCGAAACACTCGCGGAGCGCCGCGACGTAGAACGCGAGCCCTCCCGCGGTGATCCCGAGCGCCGCACTCGCTTCGGCATCGGTCAGACCGCGGCAGACCGCCGCGGCTTCGGGCGTGCGGTCCGACGGGTCGACCGAGCCGCCGGGGAAGACGTACGCGCCGGCGACGAACTCCGACGCCAGGTTGCGTTGGAGCATGCAGACCTCCACGGTCGGCGCGCCGTCGTCGTCGACCGCGTCCCGGACCAGCATCACCGTTGCGGCGTCTCGGACGGTGACGGTCATGAGGGGTCAGGCTACAGGGACGCCTCGAGCTCCCCTTCGTCGTCCGCGGCACTGCCGGCCCCTCCGGCCGTGCCGCCGGGAGCGGGCACCGACCGCTCGGTGACCGCGCCGGAGTCGACGAGGGCGCTGATCGCGAGCTCGCCGAACCGCTGCGGCTCGGCGATGAGCCACGCGTGCGCACCTTCGATCACGACGCCCTCGACACCCGCGGCGTGGCGCAGGTCGTCGAAGGCCGAGCGCGGCACGAGCCCGTCGCGGTCGGACCAGGCGACCGAGACGGGGATCCCGTGCGCCGCGATCGCCCGCACCTCGCCGACCAGGTCGGCCTTGCGGATGAACTCACCGGTCCGGATCATCCCGAGCGGGTTCTGAATGAGGTTCGGGACGAAGTCCTCGAGGAGCATGGGCAGGAGGCGGAGGAGGCGCGGCGAGGCCAGGAGGTCGGTGCCGAAGTGGCGACCCCAGTCCCAGAACGGGCGCTGCACCATGGTCCGGACCTCGTTGGGGAAGAGCGCCCAGGTCGGGCTGCCGACCGCGTTGGCGAGCAGGAGCGACGAGGCGCGGTCGGGCCGGTCGTAGACGAACGAGGTCGCGACCCCGCCGCCGAAGGAGTGGCCCGCCGCGACCGCCACGTGCGCCTCGCCCACCGCGTCGAGGAACCGTCCGACCCACCGGCCGTACCCCGCGAAGGTCCGGTCGTCCCCGGGGAGCTCGGGCGTGCCACCGAAGCCGGGCAGCGCCGGCGCGTAGACCCGGCATCCCGCGTCGCCCATCGCCCGGATCGCCCGACGGTACGCGTTCGGACGCAGACCCCAGCCGTGCAGGAAGATCGCCGGCGGACCGGCTCCGACGACCGCGTAGCGGACCCGGCGCCCGTCCACCTGCGCCGTGCGCCAGCGCAAGGACGTCCCGCCGCCCGAACGCCCGGACGCGTCGGGCGGCCCGGTACGTGCAGTGCCCCTCTGCTCGACGAACATCGACGGTCAGTGTACGACGCGGACCTCGGCGGCGGATCGATCCCGTGGGTGGTGCGGCACGCCCACACGCTGGGACGATCGGAGCCCGCCGCGACGGCATGCGCCGAAGCCGACACGTTACGCTGCCTGCGGAGCGTCGGCGACTGGAGATGGCGAGACCATGGCAGAGGACTCGAAGAAGACCGTGACGACGGGGGGCAACAAGCCGAAGCCCGCGGCCGGCCAGGGCGCGCGGGGCAACCAGTCCGCGAAGGACCGGAGCAAGGCCCAGAGCCGCGCGGTCTCGCCCAAGGCGGCGGGCACCGGCGCGCGGGGTGGGAACACGCCGAAGCCCGGGAGCCGCCCGGCCCAGGCGGCGCCCCGGCGTGGCGTCTCCGGCGTGATGCTGGCCTGGGGCGCGGTCGCCGTGGTGATCGTCGTCGTGATCGTGCTGGTCGTGGTCAAGGTGACGAGCAACTCGACCCAGACCCTCAACTACACCCCCGTCGTGCCTGCGGCCGCCTCGGTCGTCCACGACGTGACGAACATCCCCGCATCCGTCTACGACACCGTCGGGATCACCTCCTCGCAGACGTCGGTCACCCCGCCGATCGTGCTGACCAACCAGCCCCCGCTCACCGTCGCCGGCAAGACGCCGGCGATGCTCTACTACGGCGCCGAGTACTGCCCGTACTGCGCTGCCGAGCGGTGGGCGATGACGGCCGCCCTCTCGCGCTTCGGGACCTGGTCCGGCCTCAAGACGACCGCGTCGTCGCACTCCGACGTCTTCCCGGCCACCAACACCTTCAGCTACCACGGCGCGACGATGACCAGCCCCTACCTCTCCTTCTTCTCGATCGAGACGCAGAGCAACGTGCCGCTGGCCGGCGGCGGCTATGCGTCGCTCGAGAACCCGACAGCCGAGGAGCAGCGCATCATCAACACCTACTCCGCCCCGAAGTACATCCCCGGGGCGACCGCCGGCAGCGTCGGATTCCCGTTCGTCGACATCGGGAACATCGCGCTCATCTCGGGGGCGAGCTACAGCCCCGGCATCCTGGCCGGCCTCAGCTGGACGCAGATCGCAGGCGGCCTCAGCGACCCGTCCAATCCGGTGACCCAGGCGATCGTCGCGACCTCCAACTACATCTCGGCGGCGATCTGCGCGAGCACCAAGGGGGCCCCCTCGTTGGTCTGCAAGAGCTCGGGCGTGCAGGCGGCCGCCAAGGCCATGAAGCTCTCGTTCTGAGCCGACCGGTGGCGAAGGGGTTCCGGCCATGACCACGCTGCGATGGCAGCCGATCACCACGCTCGTCCTCGCCGTGCTCGGGCTCGGGGTCTCGATCTACCTGACCATCACGCACTTCCAGCCCCACGCACTGGTCTGCTCGTCGAACGCGACGATCAACTGCGAGAAGGTCACCACGAGCCCGCAGTCGGAGGTCTTCGGGATCCCGGTCGCCATGCTCGGCCTCGCCTACTTCGTCCCGATGATCCTGCTCTGCTTGCCCGCCGCGTGGCGCTCGAGCGACCGCCGCATCCACCTGGCGCGACTCGCGCTGGCGGTCGTGGGGGTCGGGATGGTCGTCTACCTGCTGATCGCGGAACTCTTCCTCATCAAGGCGATCTGCCTCTGGTGCTCGTCGGTCCACCTCATCACCTTCCTCCTCTTCGTGATCATCGTGACGACCGCGCCGATCGTGCTCACCCCCGACGACGGGCTGGCCTTCGCCGGCGCCGACGGCTACGACGACGGGGCGTAGGCGGATCCCGCCGAGAGGGGCACGGTGACCGGGGCGCAGACGCCGGCGACGACGGACCGCGGGGTCGCGCCCGCACCCATCGACGGCCACGAGGGGGGCATGGCTCGCTCGGCCCGCCTCGCCTGGGGCGCGGTGGCGGTCATCCTGGTCGGCGTCACCGCGCTGCTCGTCTACGCCCTCACCCGGAGCTCGCCGTCCCAGAGCGTGGCCCACCCGGCGGCGACCCCGTCGGACGTGCTCGCGTCACTCTCGAACGTGCCGTCCTCCGTCTTCGACGCGGTGGGGGTCGACGCGACCGGCGTGCAGCTCTTCCCGCCGACCTCGCTGCACGGGCAGCCGCCGCTCACCGCGTCGGGCAAGCCGGAGGTCTTCTACGCGGGCGCCGAGTACTGCCCGTTCTGCGCTGCGGAGCGGTGGCCACTCATCGTCGCGCTCTCGCGGTTCGGCCATTTCACGACGCTCCACAACGTGCAGTCGGCCACGCTCTCCGTCTTCCCGTCGGTCCAGTCCTTCAGCTTCGTCCACGCCGCGTACACGAGCCCGTATCTCACGTTCGTGGGCGTCGAGCTCTACTCGACGGTCGTCGACGCCCACGGCACCTACACCCAGATCGCCACGCTGACCCCGGCCGAGAACGCGCTCGTCACCCGCTACGGGCAGCACGGCGGGTCCGGCTGGTTCCCCTTCGTCGACGTGGGCAACAAGGTCGTCGCGGCGACCGCCGGCTTCAGCCCGGCCGTGCTCGAGGGCGCCTCACAGGCCACGATCGTCGCCGCGCTCGACCAGCCCAGGACGCCGATCGGCGAGGCGGTCGTCGCGTCCGCCAACCAGCTCGTCGCCGGGATCTGTCAGGCAACAGGACAGCAGCCGGCGTCGGTGTGCACCTCGAAGGGAACCCGCGCCGCAGCGCAGGAGCTCGGACTCGGCTGAGCCGGGCTCAGCCCGCCCGGCGATCCACCAGCTGCTTGCGCTCCATCTCGTTGAGCCCGCCCCAGATGCCGTGCGGCTCGTGGATGCGGATCGCGTAGTCGAGGCACTCGTTCCGCACCGCGCAGGTCCGGCAGATCGCCTTCGCGCGCTCCTCGCGCTGCAGCTTCTCGTCCTTGCGCTCGGCGTGCGCAGGCGGGAAGAAGATCTCCGCCTGCGGACCGCGGCACGAGGCCCGCAACTGCCATGCATCTACCGCCTGCTCCACTCCCCACTCCCCTTCTGGCCCGGCCCTTCTGGCCCGTCGTCCAGCATGGGTCGCCCTCCCCCAGGACCCATCCTCCAGCAAGGGAACGTACTCGGAGCGCCCCCGCGAAACAAGGGGCCTGACCAGGGATTGTCACGGAATCAGGCGTACCGGCGGTCCTTCGGACACCCTCCGCGCGACCGCGGTGTCGCGGCGTGGTCCGAGCGGTCGAGGGGCGGGATCACCGGTTCGACCGGTGAGGGTGCGGTCGGGCGGCCCCCTGGGAGGCGGTGGGGCGGCGGACGGGGGTGTGGACAGTACGCTCGGCCACGTCATGGACGTGCGCGCGTTCTGCCGTCAGAGCCGGGTCCTGATCGTGGCGGGGAAGGGTGGCGTCGGAAAGACGACCATGGTGGCGGCCCTCGCCCACCTCGCGGCGGGCGCGGGCCTCTCGGTCCTGGTCGTCGAGCTCGAAGGCCGTCCGGGTGTGGCCAACGCCTTCGGCGTGCGAGACCCCCTCGGCTACGCCGGCTCGGTCCTGCGTGCCGCCGGCGCCACGACCGCGGTGGGCGAGGCGGACGGCGAGGGTCCCCGGATCCCGCCCGGGACGGTCCAGGCTCGCATGATCACCCCCGACGACGCCCTCCTCGAGTACCTCGCCGACCACGGCCTCCGCCGGGTGTCGAAGCGGCTCCTGGCGAGCGGGATCGTCGACCTGGTGGCCGGGGCGATCCCGGGAATCCGGGACATCCTCGTGCTCGGCAAGGTCAAGCAGCTCGAGCGCAGCCGCGTCGCCGACCTCGTCCTCGTGGACGCTCCGGCGACCGGCCACACCATGACCTTCCTCTCTTCGGCCTCCGGACTGCTCGACGCGGCCCGGGGCGGGCCGATCCGGACCCAGGCGGCCGACGTCGCCGAGCTCCTCTCGGACCCGACCCGGTGCCAGGTCGCGCTGGTGACCCTGCCGGAGGAGATGCCGGTCAACGAGGTCATCGAGTCCGCCTACCAGCTCGAGGACCGGATCGGCGTCGTGCTCGGTCCCGTCATCGTCAACGCGTGCCATCCGCACCTGCCCGGCCTCGACGTGCCCGCCGCGGAAGCCGCGCACGACGCCGGGGTCGAGGTGGACGACGACGTGCTCGAGGCGCTCGAGGCCGCGCGCCGGTTCCGCCACACCCGCGTCGACCTCCAGGAGGAGCAGCTGCGCCGCCTCGCCCAGGAGCTCCCGCTCCCGCAGCTCCGGGTGCCCTTCCTGTTCACGCCCTCGATCGGTCCGGCGGAGCTCGACGTCCTCGGCGAGGCACTCGCCGCCGGTGTGACCGCGATGCACGATCCCGCGGGAGCATCCCGGTGACCGTGCCCGACACCAACAGTGCCCGGACGCCCGTCGTCGGCGCGGGCGCCCGGACCGCCCGCGCGCAGGCTCCCGCCATCGACGACGTCGTCGCCGGGCACTCGATCGTGATCTGCTGCGGTTCCGGTGGGGTCGGCAAGACCACGACCGCCGCGGCGATCGCGCTCGAAGCGGCCCGGCTCGGGCGCTCCGCCTGCGTCGTCACCATCGACCCGGCGCGGCGGCTCGCCGACTCCCTCGGGGTCGACGAGCTCTCCAACCACCCGGTCGAGATCGAGGGGGCATGGCCCGGTCGGCTCCACGCGCTCATGCTCGACCCGAAGGGCACGTTCGACGACCTCGTACAGCGGTACTCCGACAGCGAGCAGCAGGCGGAGGAGATCCGGGTCAACCGGATCTACCGCAACCTCACCGGCACGCTCTCGGGAACCCAGGAGTACATGGCGATGGAGAAGCTCTACGAGCTCGTCGAGGAGGGCAGCTTCGACCTCGTCGTCGTCGACACCCCGCCGTCGCGCAACGCGCTCGACTTCCTCGACGCGCCGCGGCGGCTCACCCGGTTCCTCGAGAACCGCGTCTTCCGGGCGCTCATGACCCCGACCCGTGCGGGACTGAAGGTGATGGGCGTGGCGGTGCACACGCTCCTCCGGACGATCTCGAAGGTCGCCGGGGCCGACATCGTGAGTGACGCGGTCTCGTTCTTCCAGGCGTTCGAAGGGATGGAGGAGGGTTTCCGGGCCCGGGCCTCGCGGGTGCGCGAGCTGCTCGGTCAGCCTGGCACTGCGTTCGTCCTCGTCGCCTCGCCGCGCTCCGACTCGATCGACGAAGCGGTCCACTTCGCCGACAAGCTCGCCGAGTCGAACCTGTCCGTCACCGCGCTCATCGTGAACCGCGTCCAGCCGCGGTTCGTCGACGACGAGCGGCTCGCGACGCTCACGCGGCCGCGCACGGCCGGGACGGCCTTCGACCAGCTCGTCGAGAACCTCTACGGCTACACCGAGGCCTCGGACCGCGAGGAGCAGGCCTACGCGGACCTCGTCGCGATGGTCGACCCCGCACCGGTCTACCGGGTGCCGCTCCTCGAGAGCGACGTGCACGACCTGATCGGGGTCGGCGCGGTGGCGGACCGGCTCTTCAGCACTCCGGCCTGCGACGAGCGCGGCTCGCCGGGCCCGGGGACCCCTCCCCCCGGGGAGTAACGTGGACGGCGTGGCAACCATCCTCGTGGCGAGCGACGCCCCGACCGTCCGCGCCGAGATCGCCGCCGTGGCGAGCTCGCCGGAGATCACCGTCGAGGAGGCCCGATCGGGTCCCGAGGTGATGGAGGCGGTCGCCATGTCACTCCCCGACGTCGTCGTCGTCGACCTGCAGATGGGCAACATGGGCGGCATGGCGGTCTGCCTCGAGCTCCGGCTCGAGGAGTCGTACGGCAAGCTCGACCACGTGCCGGTGCTCATGCTCCTCGACCGCCGGCCCGACGTCTTCCTCGCGCGGCGCTCCGGCGCGGAGGGCTGGATCGTCAAGCCGCTCGATCCGATCCGGATCCGACGGGCGATCCGCGCGCTCCTCGACGGCGGGACCTTCGAGGACGAGTCGTACCGGCCGCTGTCGGTCGCGCCCGCGTCGGTCGCCGCCGGCGCCTGAGCGCACCGCCCGGCGCACCGGATCGCCCCGTGTCCGTCTTCCGACGCCACGACCGTGCGGCCGACGAGCGCGGCCCGCACGGCAAGCGCCATCACGGCACCAAGCGCGGCGGCGCGGCCGCCAACGGCACCCGTGAACCGCGTGGTGCCGACGCCCAGGAGCAGATCATCGTCGAGGCGCTCCAGGATCTCCGCGACACGGTCGTCCGGGAGGTCATGACTCCACGGGTCGACGTGGTGGCGCTCTCGATCCCGCTCACCGTCGACGAGGTCTCGAAGGCGGTACGCGAGTCCGGGCACAGCTGCTTCCCCGTCTACGGCGAGAACCTCGACGACCTGATCGGGGTGCTGTTCGTGAACGACCTGTTCCGGGCCGGTTGGAAGGTCGGCGAGACCCCACCGGGCACCAGGGGCGACGGGGCGGCTCCCCGTGCCCCGCGTGCGACCCTCGAGGCCACCGAGGCGGACCGGTCCCCCGACCCGATCGACATCTCACGGCGGCTGCGCCAACCCTTCCTCGTCCCCGAGTCGCACCTCGTGCTCGACGTCCTCGCCGCGATGCGCCGCCAGCGCCGCGCGTTCGCCGTCGTCGTCGACGAGCACGGCGGCGTCGAGGGCGTCCTGACCGTGAAGGACCTGCTCGGCGCGCTGGTGGGCGACCTCCCCGACGAGTTCGACTCCGACGACGAGCCCGACGTCGTGCGGGTGGACGGCCGCCGATGGTTAGTGGACGGCCGGATGAGCGTCGACGACGTCCGCGACCAGCTCGGGATCGATCTGCCCGAGGGCGAGTACGTGACGCTCGGCGGGTACCTCTTCGACGGCTTCGGGCACATCCCCTCGGAGGGCGAGACCTTCCACCTCGACGGGTGGGACCTGCGGGTGAGCGAGATGGACAAGCGACGCATCGCCAAGGTGGTGGTCAAGCGGCTCGAGCAGCCCGCCGCCTCGTCAGAGGACGAGGCCCGACCGGGCGAGCCGGGAACCGGAGCGCGCGCCGTCGGGTAGCATCTCCCTGTTCAGGGCACGGCTGTGCGGCCGGGCAGGACAGCGGGCTGTAGCGCAGTTTGGTTAGCGCGCTGCGTTCGGGACGCAGAGGTCCCCGGTTCAAATCCGGGCAGCCCGACTCCCAACGGTGCAGGTCAGGGCACTGTCAGTTGGCCGTCGAGGATCCAGGTGGGTCCCCCCCTCGGGAGCGTCGAACTGACCACGACCGCAACTTGTCCGATCTGGAAGTAGGGGAATCCGCCGGTGGCGTGGTTTCCACCCAGCAGAGCAGCGTCGATCGGGCCAGCGACGAAGTACGCGGGGTAGTCGCCGGGTCCCGGAATGAGACCGGTGCCGACTGCGTTCGTCGAGTTCCCTTCGATGACCGGAGGAGGCGTGAGGTACTGCCCGGTCGACGTGGAGACGATGATCCCGGATTGCAGGTTCGTGAGGGTGTCGTGCTTCACCACGACGTGGTTGATGTAGTCGGTGCTGATGCCGTCGGTCCCGTGCTCGATCGTCGTGTTCTCCACGTCGATGGATCCGTCGCCCGCATTGGTCGGCGGTGCATCGCCGTTGGCTGACACGGCGGAGACGGCGTACTTCACGATCCCGTGCTGAAGACTGATCGCTCCAGACGTCGGCGTCGACCATTCGCTGATCCCCACACAGCCCACTCCTTCGGCGGTGGACCGATGGCAGACACCAGCCTTGCGCTGGCTACCCGAAGGACCATGTGTCGCCCCAGTATCCGGTGCCGTCGTAGCCACCGAAGAGGACGAGCCGTCCGTTCGTCGGGGAGTAGCACACGGGAGCGAAGAACCGGATCGACGGACTCGTCGCAGCCTTGACCTTGGTCCACGTGCTGCCACTCCAGGTCCACGTCTTGTCGGTTGCCGCGGTTCCGTCGTAGCCGCCGAACAGCACCAGCAGCCCGGTCGAAGGATCGTCGGCAAGCGAGGCGTAGCCGAGAGCGCCCGGACTCGTTGCCGGGTGGACGCGCACCCAGGTCGTGCCCGTCCACTCCCAGGTGTCGTTGTGGTAGGTCGCACCGGACTGGCCGCCGAAGAGGACGAGTTGCCCGGCCGCGGAGTCGTAGGCCATCGTCGCCCCGCAGCGGGTCGACGGACTCGTCGCCGGGTGGAGATGGACCCACGTCGAGCCACTCCACTCCCACGTTGATTCGCGGGTACAGGTGTCCTCGAAGAGCACGAGCTGCGCAGTGTCGGCGTCGTAGGCCATCACGGCGTCGAAGGCCGCCGGCGGTGAGGCGCTCGGATGGAGGCGCATCCAATTGTGCCCGTCCACTCCCAGGTGTCGTAGACGTCGACCGCGGGGCTGGTCGCTCCGCCGAACAAGAGCAGCTGACCTGTCGACGCGTCGTACGCCATCGCCGCCCCGCCTCGGGCAGTTGGGCTCGTCGCCGGCGCGAGCGGCACCCAGGTGCTGCCACTCCACTCCCAGGTGTCGTCGGCACTCGCGGTGCCGCTCGTCGCCCCGCCGAACAGGAGCACCTGTCCCGTGGCCGGGTCATCGGCCATCGACGCGGCCGCTCGTGCGGACGGACTCGATGACGGGCTCAGAAGCGACCACGGGGACGCTGCCGGCGTTGCCGAGCCAGCGGACGTTGCACCCGACAATGCGATGAGAGCGCCGGCGACCAACGCGAACAACGACAGGGCCGTATACCGCGCAGCCCGGCCGGCGATCGGTGGGCGAAGCACCGACGAAGAACTCCGATTCCGACGCACCCCAGATCCCATCGCTACCGCCCCTCGTCAACGAACGCCCAACCAGACATCGTCGGACGTCGGGCCATTATCGCCAGGCGAGCGACGACGTCGCCATCAGAACGACAGTCGTGCCACGCAGGGTGGTGAAATCCGTTGTCCCAGCGGTGGTCAAGGCGGTGGGGAGATCGTCGAGCAGACTGCGGATCCCGGATCCGGTCGGTCCGACGTGCCCATGGAATGCCACGTCAGGCCGGTACCATCGGGGGTTCGGCCCCGGAGCAGTCGCCGTGCTCACGCACGGCACAACGGCCCGGACCGCCCCACTCCTCGGAGCCCTGCCACCCGTGAGCGACCGCCAGCCCAGAGATTCGACGAGCGAGGATCGGCTGCGCGGGCTCGGCGAGCAGATCGCGGCAACTGGCGGATCAGGGAGCGCCGCCAACGAGTCGGGGCTCGCCGCGCTCGGCGACGAGATGAAACGGTCGACGAGCCGGCGTGCCAGGCGGAGGGCCCAGACGACGAGCAGGAGGAGACGGCGCGTCAAGCGCGTGCTCGTCGTCACCGGCTTGGCACTGGTGCTGATCGTCGGCGGTGGTGCGGGCTACGCGTACTACCTCACCCACGACCTCAATCGCACCGAGGTCCGCGGCCTGGCCGGCGCGTTCACCACCGGTCAGGAGACCGGCACCGAAAACATCCTCATGGTCGGCTCCACCGATCGGTGTGGTCTGACGCCGAACCCGGCGTACGGGCTCTGCTCGCAGGGGGTCACCGGCGTGAACAGCGATGTGATCATGCTCCTCCACGCCGATACTGCCCACCATCGACTGGCGCTCCTCTCCATCCCGCGGGACCTGTTCATCCCCAATGCGCGGACCGCCACCACCCAGTTCGGATCCGCCAACAAGATCGATGCGGGCCTCTACCAGGGGCTCACTCAGCTCGTCGCCGCGATCGAAGAGGACTTCGGCATCCCCATCCAACACGCGGTCTCGCTCAACTTCGACCAGTTCTCCAACATCGTGCAGTCCTTGGGGGGCATCAACATGTCGTTTCCCGACGCGATCTTCGACTGGGCGCCGACCGGCGGTGGGGTCAGCGGCAATCAACCGGTGAGCTCCGGCCTCAATCAGCGGGCGGCGACCTGTGTGCACCTGAACGGCGAGCAGGCGCTGCAGGTCGTCCGCGCGCGCCACCTCCTCTACGAGACTCCGCGGTCGAACCCGAACGACCCGTACTCCTGGCAGCCGGAGGCACAGAGCGACCTCGCCCGGATCCAGCGCGACCACGAGTTCCTCCGGGTGCTCGCGAGTGCGGTCGCCCATCAGGGTCTCGGTAATCCGATCACCGACATCGGCCTCATCAACTCGGTGAAGGCCGATCTCACCTTCGACCAGTCCTGGGCGGTCAGCGACATGGCCAACCTGGTACTCGACTTCCACTCCATCGACATCAATTCGGTCCCGCAGCTGACGCTGCCCGTCCAGGTGGTCTCCGACCCGAATGGCGCAGGCGGCGCACTCCTCTACCAGGGGAGCAGCTACGGCGACGTGGAGTTTCCCGCGACCTCCCAGGATCTGGCCGCGATCGAGCAGGTGCTCGGCGTCAACGGTTCCACCGACTCGATGACCGGCGATCCGCTGCCCCCGCCATCATCGGTGTCGGTCTCGGTACTCAACGGCACGGGCGCGTACAACCAGGCCACCGACACCTTGGACGCGCTCGCCGCGCTCGGCTATCACATGGTCGGCGTCGGGGACACGTCGCCGGTCGGTGACGTGTCGGAGACGTACGTCTACTACGGGTCCCGCAGTGCGGCGACCGAAGCGGCGGCCGAATCGGTCGTTCGTTCGCTGTCCGGCGCGGCGGTCATGGCCTACGACCCGTCGAAGGTGGTCGACGGCGCGCAGGTGACCGTCGTCACCGGCTCACAGTTCTCGGTCAACGCACCTCCGGCAACATCCACGACCGGATCCGCCGCCGCCCCGTCCGCATCGGCGACGACGCCGACGACAACCGCACCGCCGAGCAGTGCCTCCGCCGGGGCGATCGGTGCACCCACCTCCGCGAGCCTCCAACTTGCGAGCTACGACCCTCGGGCGTGTGCCCCGGGAGCGACGCCGGTGGCTCCGACTCCCAACCCGGGGACCTGATCGTGCACCCTGCGTAGGAGCTCCCGCAGCGGCCTCGCGAGGTCGACGGGATCGGCCACCATGGCGCGCGGCCTGCTCGATCACTCGCCGTCGCGGCGGCCAGGTGGGTGCTCATCGAGCGCTTGCAGCAGCAGTCTTCGCAGCTCGGAACGCTCGGAGGCACGCAGCCCCGAGAGGATGTCGTCCTCGATGGTCCCCTGGGCGATCTCTGCTCGCTCGAGTGCCTCGAGTCCGGCCTCGGTGATCTCGACGAGGTGGCGACGTCGGTCGGCTGGGTCGCGGTGCCGCTCTGCGTAGTCGAGGTCCTCGAGGTCGTTGAGCACGAGGACGCCCGTGTTGGCGTCCATCGAGAGGTCCTCGGTCAGTGCCTGCTGGGAGGTCCCCGGATGGTCGCGGAGGTAGGCGAGGACGACCATGTTCCGGAGGTTCATCCCCACCAGGTCGATGGTCGTGCGCACGAAGACGATGCGGGCCAATCGGGTGAGGAGGACGATCGTCCCGGAGGCACGCGTGGTCGCCGGATCCGAGCCGGGGCGCGATGGTTCCGATGCCCTTGCACTCGTCACGGTTCACGCCCGGTCGAGCCGTCCACAGACCTCCGGCCGGGACAGGTTGCACGGCAGCCTTCCGTCATGCTTCAATGATAGTCCCGATTTCATGACTATTTCCGCTTCCGACGCCATCCACGCTCCTCCGACCGGCGCCGACAGTGATCGCCGACGGTGGATCGCGCTCGTCGTGGTCTGCCTCGCGATGTTCATGAACGCGCTCGACGGCTCGATCGTGAACGTGGCGCTGCCGGACATCCAGCGGAGCCTGCACTTCTCCCAGTCGGGTCTGACCTGGGTCGTCGACGCCTACCTCATCTCGTTCGGCAGCTTCCTCCTCATGGCCGGGCGCCTCGGCGACCTCGTCGGACGCAAGAAGGTGTTCCTGAGCGGCGTCACGCTCTTCACCCTCGCGTCTGTCGCCTGCGGCTCGGCCGACAGCCAGGCGATGCTGGTCGCGTCGCGCTTCGTCCAGGGCATCGGCGGCGCGCTCTCGGCCTCGGTCATCGTCGCCATCATCGTCACCGAGTTCCCGAGCGATCTCGAACGGGCCAAGGCGATGAGCGCCTACGTCTTCGTGGCGGTCGGCGGGGGCTCCATCGGGCTGATCGCCGGTGGCTTCCTCACGCAGCTGCTCAGCTGGCACTGGATCTTCTTCGTGAACGTCCCGGTCGGGATCGTCACCATCGTCGCAGGGTCGGCCCTGCTGGTGGACAACGTCGGCCTCGGCATCCGCCAGGGCGTCGACTGGGTGGGATCCGTTCTCGTGACCGCATCGGTGATGGTGGCCATCTACGCGTTGGTGACGGCATCGGGGTACGGATGGGTCTCCACGCACACCCTCGGCATCCTCGGACTCGCCATGGGCCTGCTGGTCGCCTTTTTGGTGCTCGAGTCCCGCCTCGCCAATCCGATCATGCCGCTACGCATCCTCAAGCTCCGCACGCTGACCGGCTCGAGCGTGATCCGCGGCCTGCTCGTCATCGGGATGTTCTCGACGTTCTTCCTCGGTGCGCTCTTCCTCGAGCACGTCCTCGGCTACAGCCCGATCAAGACCGGCCTCGCCTTCCTGCCCCAGGCGCTCTCGATGGCGGTCATGTCGTCGGGCATCACCGCTCGACTGGTGACCCGGTTCGGCAACAAGCCGGTGATGTACCCCGGGATGGCGCTCGCCGCCATCGGTCTCGTCCTGTTCGCGACGGCCGGTCCGCACGCCGAGTACTTCCCACGGATCTGCATCGCCCTCGCCATGATGGGACTCGGCGCCGGTACCGCGTTCATGCCGCTCCTGCAGATCGGGATGTCGGAGATCCCGGGTCCCGACGCGGGACTCGGCTCTGGCGTGGTCAACGTCTCGCAACAGCTCGCGGGTGCGGTCGGCCTCGCGGCGCTCGGCACGATCGCATCCGACCGGAGCAAGTCCCTGCTTGCCGCCGGCCACGACGTCACCAACGCCCTCGCCGGCGGCTACCGGCTGGCCCTCCTCATCGCGGCCGGCTGCGTTGTCGTCGGGCTCGTCGTCTCGCCGTTCCTGCTCCGCTCGAAGGAGTCGCAGGACGAGCAGGCGGCACGCATCGCCGAGAACATGCGAAACCCCGAGACCCAGGAGCACCTCGTCTTGTAGGGAACATGTGTCACTCAGCCTTCGACCAGATCGGTTCGGTACTCCGGGTGGTCGGTCAGCCACTGCGAGGCGCGGCGCATGCTGTCCTCGTTGTTCTTGTTGATGAACCGGTAGATCGGGCCCTCGAACCACCGCCACGGCAGGGCGGTGAGGTTGTAGGTCTCGTCGAACTCGAACTTTGTCCGGTTCGGCCCGAGCGGCTCGAGGCGGATGTGGCCGATCTGGTCGTTGCCGGGCTTCTGGGAGATCATCGTGTACGTGTAGCCCCTCTCCGGCTCCACGTCGGTCACCAGTTCGAGCGCGGCGCCCTCCCGCCCGAAGGGCATCTTGTAGATCACGCGTCGGAGCCGCCCGTTGTGGTGCTCGTCCCCGGGGAAGAGCACCTCGACCCGCCGCACCATCGGCGCGTAGTCCGTCCAGCGGTCGTAGTCCTGGAAGAGCGCCCAGATGCGCGCCGCCGAGTGGGGCATCTCGAAGGCGTACCGGTGATCTCGCACGTTCAGCATCATGGCGGAGTTCGGGCACCGCCGCCCGTGCCCGGGATCACCGGCAGCGACCCCGCGTGACGAGGGCCGGTTCGCTCCGACGGCCCCCGCCGTAGGATCCGACGAGTCGGCAAGGAGTCGAAGAAGGGAGCCACGATGGACATGGAGTACCGGCGACTCGGGCAGTCGGGCCTCAAGGTCAGCGTGCTGTCCTTCGGCTCGTGGGTCACCTTCGGTCCACAGGTGGCGGGCACCTTGGCCGAGGAGTGCCTCGGCGCGGCCTACGACGCGGGCGTCAACTTCTTCGACAACGCCGAGGCGTACTCAGCGGGCGAGTCGGAGCGGATCATGGGCGAGGCGATCGCCAAGCTCGGGTGGCCGCGCAGCAGCTTCGTTCTCTCCACCAAGGTCTTCTGGGGGATCGACGAGTACGTGAACATGCGCAACACCCTCAACCGCAAGTACCTCCTGCACGCGATCGACGGTTCCCTCGACCGTCTGGGGCTCGACTTCGTCGACCTCCTCTACTGCCATCGACCCGATCCCGAGACGCCGATCGAGGAGACGGTCTGGGCGATGTCGGACATCGTCTCGGCCGGGAAGGCCTTGTACTGGGGCACGTCGGAGTGGTCGGCCGAGGCGCTGCGTGAAGCGTGGGACGTGGCCGACCGCCACCATCTCCACAAGCCGGTCGTCGAGCAGCCCCAGTACAACCTGCTGTGGCGCGATCGTGTCGAGAAGGAGTACGCGCCTCTTTACGACGGAATCGGTCTCGGCCTGACCACATGGAGCCCCCTCGCCTCGGGTCTGCTGAGCGGCAAGTACCTCAACGAAGTGCCCGAAGGATCCCGGGCAACGCTCCCCGGCTACGAGTGGCTGCGCAATCTGCTCACCGACCCGGCACGCAACGAGAAGGTTCGCTCGCTCCAATCGATCGCGCAGGAGCTCGACTGCTCGCTCGCCCAGCTGTCGATCGCCTGGTGCGCGAAGAACCCGCACGTGTCGACCGTCATCACCGGTGCGAGCCGGGTCGAGCAGGTCCACGAGAACCTCGCCGCGCTCGAGGTGCTCCCCAAGCTCACCGATGGCGTCCTCGCCCGCATCGACGCGGTGACGGTCTGACCGATCCGTCGGCGGGCCTCACCCGTCCGGGTCGGGGGTCGGGTGTCCTTGGTGGCGGAAGAGGTGCGGGTGACTGTGCGGCGGGTCCGGATCGCTCGCCACCAAGCGGTCGAAGTGCGCGATCTCCAGCACCAGACTGCTCACGCGGCGCGCGAGCACCAGCGTGAAGATGGCGGCGGGGATCTCGAAGACGAGCGCGAGCAGGAGCGCCTCGGCAACGGCCTTGTGGCTCCCGGCGGTCATCACGTCGAACCAGGCGTCGACGAAGAGGAGGGTGGCCGTCGCGGTCGCCGGGACCTGCACCCGGGGGTCGAGGCGGAAGGCCATGTACGCGGTGCGGACGATGGCGAAGACCAACAGGAGGTCGAAGCCGACCCAGGCGGCCCGGTAGTGGCGGTCGAAGTCGCGCTTCGGCAGGCTGACCGCCAAGTAGGCGATCCATGGCAGCAGGCAGATCGCGGCGGCCGAGTAGACCCAGGCCATCCTTCTGGTCGCGCGACGCAGACCAGCCAAGGCCAGCCGCTGCTCGCGGTCGAGCCCCTCGCCGCCGGACGCCGCGTCGCTCACAGTCGAAGCCTACGGGTCCCCCGCCAGGGTCCGACGGTCAGCGGGTTCGGCGGCACCGGACCGTCGGCTTCGCCGCGTGCCGGTCGTCAGGAGAGGTGCCGGGTCCGGCGGCCGTCGTCTCGCACCGTGTTCCGTCGGAGCGCCGCCGTCTCGAGTGCCGTCTGGGTCGAGATCCCGGCGACCGTCGGGATCCGGTGCCACGTGCCCTTGGCGTCGAGCGACCACGACCGGGTGTCGTCGGCGAGGTTGAGCCGGAGGATCTCCTCGAGCCGCTCGATCGCTTCGGGGTCGGCAACCGGGATCATCGCCTCCACCCGCCGGTCGAGGTTGCGGCGCCGAAGGTCGGCGGAGCCGATGTAGTAGGTCGCGGGTCGCTTCCCGCCGCCGAAACGGAAGATCCGGGAGTGCTCGAGGAACCGACCGACGATGGAGCGGACGGTCACGGTCTCCGAGAGATCAGGCACACCCGGGCGCAGGCAGCAGATGCCGCGGACGATGAGGTCGATGGGAACACCCGCCTGCGAAGCGCGGTAGAGGGCCTCGACCACCGTGACGTCGTCGAGGCCGTTGGCCTTGATGACGATTCGGCCGTCCGGACCTGCCGCCGCCTCGCGGTCGATGCACTCGACGACGCGGTCGCGGATGCCGCCCGGTGACGTCACGAGCTCCTGGTAGGAGGGTGGCTGGCTGAAGCCGGTGATGTAGTTGAAGAACCGCGTCACGTCCGCCCCGAGCTCCTCGCGGGACGAGAGCACGCCGAGGTCCTCGTACATGCGCGCGGTCTTCGGGTTGTAGTTGCCGGTCCCGACATGGCAGTAGAGGCGAACCGCGTCGCCCTCCTGGCGGACCACGAGCGTCGTCTTGGCGTGGGTCTTGAGCCCCATCAGCCCATAGATCACATGGGCGCCCGCCTCTTCGAGCGCTCTCGCCCAGCCGATGTTCGCCTCCTCGTCGAAGCGCGCGGTGACCTCCACGAGGACCGCGACCTGCTTGCCCCGCTCGGCGGCACGGACGAGCGCGGCGACGATCGGGCTGTCGCCGGAGGTCCGATAGAGGCACTGCTTGATGGCGAGGACGTGCGGGTCCTCGGCGGCTTCGTTGAGCAACTCCTCGACGGACGCCGAGAAGGAGTCGTAGGGATGGTGGACGAGCACGTCCTGTCGGTCGAGCACGGAGAAGATGCTCAGGTCCTCCTCGCGCTCGACCGCGGTCAGCGGTTGGGGAACGAGCGGGGTCCAGGGCTCGTCGTGCAGCTCCGGACGATCCAGCGCGTGGACGGTCCAGAGACAGTCGAGGCCGAGCGGACCCGCGAAGCGGTACACGTCGCTGTCGCTGAGCCCGAGCTCTTCGGTCAGGCGCTCGACGGGCCCGTCCGACGTGCGTGCATCGACTTCGAGCCGCACGACCGGCAGGAAGCGGCGGCGGCGCAGCTCCTCCTGGAGGGCGAGCAGGAGGTCGTCCGCCGCGTCTTCGTCGAGCGCGAGGTCGGCGTCGCGCGTGACGCGGAAGACACAGGGCGCGCCGACGTCCATGCCCGGGAAGAGCTCGTCGATGAAGGCGATGAGCGCCTGCTCCAGCGGGATGAAGCGGTCGCCTTCGGGAAGCGGGAGCAGCCGGTCGACGTTCGGCGGCACCTTGACACGTGCGAAGCGAGACGTCCCGTCCACGCGGTTGCGGACCTCGACGCCCACGTTGAGCGAGAGGTTGGAGATGTACGGGAAGGGGTGGCTCGGATCGACGGTGAGCGGGGTGACGACGGGAAGGATCAGACGGTCGAAGACCTCGTGGAGATAGGCCCGGTCCGAAGTACCGAGCGAAGCCCAGTCGCAGATCTCGATCCCTTCGGCGGCGAGCGACGGGAGGAGGTCGTGGAGCAGGAGGCGCTCCTCGCGGGTGACCATCGCCTCCAGTGACGAGCGGACGTCGATGAGCAGCCGGTCGGGCGTCGCGCCGTTGAGCGCCCGACCCTTGATGCCGGCGACGACCTGGCGACGGAGACCGGCGACCTGCACCTGGAAGAACTCGTCGATCCGCTCGCTGAAGAGGATGAGGAACTTGACCCGCTCGAGCAGCGGCACGGACGCGTCCGCGACCAGGTCGAGCAGTCGGTCGTTGAAGTCGAGGTCGGAGAGCTGCCGGGCGAAGAACCGCGGCTCCGAGCCGTCGCCGGCGACGATCTCCTCGATCCTCGGGGTCCCGATGCTCATCGGCCAACGATACCAACCGGGTCATTCCGGACCGTCGGCGATGCGGGCTGCCGGACATGGTCGTGGACGTCACCCGGTGGCGTCGGTCGATAGCCCCTGGGCAGGCCACGCCGCCGGAAATGCATGTGCCGTGTCGGACAGAATGGACCGGTCCCCATCGGGAGGAGAGGTCCGTCGTGAACACCGAACGCACCATCGACGTGGTGGTGGAGATCCCACGGGGCAGCCGGAACAAGTACGAGTACGACCACGAGCGCCACGTGATCAGGCTGGACCGGCGGCTCTTCTCGGCCACCTTCTATCCCGCCGACTACGGCTTCGTGCCCGACACCCTCGCAGAGGACGGTGATCCCCTCGACGCACTCGTCCTGCTCGACGAGCCGACCTTTCCGGGGTGCTACGTCGAGAGCCGTCCGATCGGCGTCTTCTGGATGACGGACGAGAAGGGGCCGGACGCGAAGATCATCACCGTCGCCTGCGGCGATCCGATGTGGGAGCGTGTCACCGGTCTCGACGGACTACCACCGCACCTCACCCACGAGATCGCCCACTTCTTCGACGTCTACAAGGACCTCGAGCGCGGCAAGCTCACCAAGATCGGGGGCTTCGACGGCACCGACGCCGCCTGGCAGGAGATCGACCGTTCGCTCGAGCGCGCCCGGTCGTCAGGCTGAGGAGCGTCGGCTACCCGAGGATGCGGGACTTCTCCTTGGCGAATTCCTCGTCGGTCAGCGCTCCCGAATCGTGCAGGGCAGCCAACTGCTGCAGCTGGCTGATTCGATCACTTGCACCCTCTGCCGCCGGCTGCGCCGGCTGCGCCGTTCGTGCCCTGCGCTGCTCTGCGCCTTGCGCCTGCTGACGCATCGCGCGGTTGGTGCCTGCCTTCGCCCCCGCATACGCGACGCCGCCGATGGCGGCCGTGCGCAACAGTGGCCGTCTGCGCATCATCATGTCGTCACCTCCCGAATCTCACTCGCCCTCGGCGTCGAGGTCGATCCCGAGCGCGAAGGCGATCTCGGCTGCTGCCGAGACGATCCGGACGTTGCCCACCGTTGGATTCAACGCAACCAGGAGGCCGAGAATCTCCTCCGGCGACACGCCCGCCTCCAGCGCGAGTCCGATCTGGAAGACATACGAGGCCGGCGCGGCGTCCGTGGCGATCAGCGCAGCGACGTTCACGAGCGCGTACGTCTTCGGATCAAGACCCGATGCTTCGAGATTGTCGAGCCGGGCCTGGAACAGGCCCTCGAGCGCATTGACGTCGTGTTGCGCCACGCCGAGAAACACATCGGTGGTGCCGGTCGAAACGGTCATGGTCAGGTCCTCCACGTGGTCTCGCGTCCTGGATGAGCTCGCGGTCCCGGACGACTGACCCGCTGCAGGAGCCACGGTGCGAAAGTGCGTCAAGCCGCACCTGCACCCTAACGGAGACCATCTGGCCGAACACCAGCGACGTCTCCGCGCAATTGGCCTCAGAATTGCGCCTGGCCTGGAGCGCGACGGCGATCAGCGCTCAACAGGCCTGGCGGGTAGATGTTTCGGCACCGTCGCCGGAGACCTTGAGAGGCCACCGGAGTTTTTTTGGGCTATGCGGTGGCCCCGAGAAGACCGCCTCGGCGGAGGGTCGCCGATCGGAGCCAACGGCCCGGCGGGCGCCGGGTCCGGAGCATCGGTCGGTCGAACTTCAGCTCACGGACCCGGCACTGATCCATCGGATCGACGAGGAGTCAACTTGATTTCCCCGCATCGATCGGCTGGTCGGCGCTCGATCGTTCCATCGCGCAGGCGGTCGCTGGACCGAAGGGGTCGGCTGATACGGTGAAGCAACGGCTCGCTGGCGCCGCGGCATGCCGATCAGGCGCCTCCGGCGTACACCGCGCGGGCCCTTCCGGGGATGTAGCTCAGTTGGCTAGAGCACCTGCTTTGCAAGCAGGGGGTCGTGGGTTCGAGTCCCATCATCTCCACTGAAGTTCTTCCTGGTGAGAGTCATAATTTGGGTCTCGTCGGGCTCCACGGAAGCAACCGATCCGTCAGCCATCGCGCGCCCATCGCGCGGGTGCAGTTCTACAACTTCCGCCGTGCGAGCCAATTCAGCGAGCGCGAAGGCAATCGCGCGATCCCTGTCCTCAGTGGCGTGCTGATAGCGGAGAGCCGCCGCAGGTGAGGCGTGGCCCGCCCTGTGCATCAATTCCGCGAGGGTGGCACCAGTGGCCGCGGTCCAGGTCAGTCCCGAGTGGCGGAGGTCATGTAAGCGCAGGTCTGTTCGACCCACCTTCGACCGCGCCGCTACCCACGCCTTGTTCAGCGCTTTCACCAGCAGAGCGCGGCCCTTCTCCCCCACCAGGAACGGCGCGTCCGGGTGTGCTCCCACGAAGCGGTTCAGGTGGCGCTCGACCGCCGGCAGGACCGTCTCGGGAATTGCCACGGCTCTACGTCCAGCCTCGGTCTTCGGGGCCTTGATGATCTCCGCTCCACCCATGCGAGGCCCCCGTGTCAGCTCCACATTTACCGTGCCGCGAAGGAGGTCAATGTCCCTGCGCCTTAGCCCCAGCAGCTCGCCTCGGCGCAACTGGCACCACGCGGCGAGGATGACCGCCACTTTCAGGTGACCGGGCATGGCGTCAGCAAGAGCCGACACCTCGGCAACCGATGCGATTGGCCGCTCGGGTGAGCGTTCGACAGCAGCACCCTTCACCTGGCACGGGTTCCGAGTGATTACCTCATCGGCTACCGCCGCGCGCATGATCGAGGACAGAAGGCGGTACGCCTTGGCCGCGGTCGTAGGGTGCTGATTCGCGATTCTCGAATGCCAGGCTCGGACGGTTGACGGGTCAATCTCGCTGAGTGCCTTGCTGCCCAGCGTCGGAGTCAGATGCTTTTCGAGGAGCCATGTGTACTGATCGACGGTCCGGACGGCGAGGTTCGTGCGTCCGGCAAGGTTGCCCTTCGCGTATTCCTCCAGTGTGACCTTGGCACGTCGTGGGTCAATCGCGATTCCCCGCAAGCGGTCGGCTTCGAGGGTCGTGGCGTAGGAGTCTGCATCTCGTCGGCGCTTGAAGGTCCGAGTGACGACGCGACCACCGATACGAGCGCGCACGTCGTAGCGACTTTCGCCGGAAGCCGTCTTGCGCTTGATTATCTGAGCCATCTCGCTCCTTGCCGCGTTCTAGCAACATCATTTCAAACGGGTGCTTCGGCCGCGTGGTCGATTCACCTCATGGGCCCTGTTGGACGGTCTTGAGCGAGTCATCAGGCATTGGGAGCCTCCTCCGCTTCTTGATCGGCGGCGCCCGGATTCAGCAGTTCTTGCAGTGCGGCGAGGTTTGTCAAGTTCTCCTCGCGGGTGCAAATGCGACCACCTACATCGAGCGCCATTCGTGGATTGCGCAATGCCTCCTGTCGGCGATAGTGCCCGACCAGCTCCACGAACTGGCCGGGTCGAGGTCGCCACGTTCGAGCACTCTCCGCAGAAATGACGTTGCTCGCCTCGTCAAAACTGATCCGCGCCAGTCCCGCCAGTACCGTGACCCACGCTTTCACCTCCTCTGGCTCCATCGCAGGCGTCGGCCAGTAGCCAGAGACGGCATCGACAATGGCGAATGCTTCCTCGATTGTCACGATGGTCCCGCCGTCAGCGCCGGAACGTCAAGGTCGTCAATCGTCCCTCTTCCGAAGACCTGATCCCGGACTATGGCTATCGACGTGGCGCTCTTGCCCACGCGGGTGGCCTTCGCCGGATTCGCCCACGAGTCCACCCGCCGCATCCAATTCCGCCAAGCGGCAACGGGGTCGACGAACGCCGTCCCCCTGGCGCGGTGGTGGTCGATAAACCGCACGACCTCGTCGTCGGGGTCCGACCTGATGCCTTGATCGGCGCACCAGCGTCGCATCTCGTCGGTCACACGGAAGTCGTCGGAGATGAGTCTGCAGGATCGTTCGGGCGACCTTGCCCGAAGTGACGGTTCCATCTGACGATTCACTGACGATTCTGGTGGTCTGCCAACCGGGGTCGGGGTGGTCGGTGGACCGGAGTCGGGGGTGGTCGACGGTGGTCGGTGGTCCGGGGTCGGGGCTTCGACGATAGCTTGAAGCGTGATCCGATAGCGGTTCGTCCGGACTCCACCCAAGCGACCGGAGCGTCCACCATTCGCAACTACTGAAAGTTCACCGAGTGCCACCAGCTTGCGGATCACCCGCTGAACGTGGCGTCCATCTTTCAATCGGCACTTCCGAGCAATCGAGGCGATGGAAGGAAAGCTCTCCCCTGCGGCGTCGGCGTGGTCCGCAAGGCACAGCAAAATCAGCCGAGCCGTTCCCGTCGACTGCGAGTACTTCCAGACGGCGTCGGAGATTTCCACACTCATGTCGACTCGCTCCCAGAGGTGCCTCAGTCCCCGGAGTGACGATCAGTCCGTGGCGCGATCGATTTCGACTCCGGGGACCGGCGTGCCGAGCTGCTCTGAGGTGATTCGGGAGGCAAATTCGTCGACCGCCGCTGCCGGGATGCGCCGGGCACGCCCGAGCTTCACTGAAGGATGTTCGCCAACGAGCACCCGCTCGTAGGTCCATGTCCGGCCCATGCCCAGACGGTCTGCCGCTTGGTCAATTGTCAGGAATATCTGCATGTGGTCATCATGCGGAGTCTGAATCGTCAACGAGCGGTCGCTGTCCGTGGCCACGAGAAAGTCCCCGTTTTTGGCCATGAGAAGTCCGCGCTGGTGGCCACCAGAAGTCCTCACCCCTCGCTGAAGCATCCACCTGAGGGTCCCCCCGGACGGTGACGGTGGCGGTGCAAGCCAACCGCCGCACCGACCGAGGGGGACACCTCCATGAAATCAGCGAGGGAACGAATGGACATCCAAGCCGCCTACCGAGAGGTGGGCACCTACCGAGCAGCTGCCGAGCTGTGCGGCACGAGTGCGAAGACCGTCAAGCGGGTCGTCGAGGCCGCGAGAGCGGCGGAGGAGACCGGGCCGGGGAGCGAGATCGACGTCGTGCACAACTACGACGACGTGACCGCGATCATCGCCGAGCGGGTGAGGAGGACCGAGGGCCGGATCTCGGCCAAGCGGCTCCTGCCGGTGGTCGTCGCCGCCGGCTACGAGGGCTCGGCGCGCAACCTGCGCCGGGCGGTCGCGGACGCGAAGGCGCGGTGGCGGGCCGACCATCACCGCGGACGCCGCCCGGGCGTGTGGGCGCCCGGCGACATGTTGGTGTTCGACTGGGGGGAGATCGGCCCGCTGTTCGTGTTCTGCGCGGTGCTCGCGTGGAGCAGGTTCCGCTTCGTGTGCTTCGCCGACAACCTTGGAGCCGAGACGACCATGGCCGCCCTGGCTCAGTGCATGGAGACGATCGGCGGCGTGCCGAAGACCCTCCTCACCGATCGCATGGGTTGTCTGAAAGGCGGCACGGTGGCGGGGCTCGTGATCCCGACACCGGACTACGTGCGCTTCGTCACCCACTACGGATGCAGGCCGGACTTCTGCGAGGGAGCTGACCCCGAGTCGAAGGCTTTGCCTCCACACTGCACCTCCTATGGTTGTTTCGCGACAGCTTTCGGTGATTTCCCTGATCCCAGAGGTCTTCCGATTGGCTTGAAGGGTGCAGCCGCCGGCACCTCATAGAGACGGTCGCCTCGGTCGTGGAGCAGTTCAGATGCGATCCGGCCCTCAGCGGCCCACCGCTTGATCGAGTGCGTGCAGACCCCGAGTAGGGCGGCGACCTCGCCGAGACCGACCATGCCGCGGTCCCTGAGGCGCTGTTCGCGGCAAACCAGCCCGTGCTTGATCCGGATGTGGCGCACCATGCCGGAAGTGAAGGACTGACCCGTCCCCGAAGCGACGCCCGCCTCGTTCAGCGCGTCGGCGATTCCTGCGTCTGTGGCGATGTCGAGGAGGCGATCAATCTCAGCGACCACTGCGGCTGGCGTGCGCCGGAGGTCAGGCGCGCTGAGGAGGGACTCGAGCTTGAGGGTCGTCGTCTGTCCGCCCTTGAAGCGGACGTGCACGGTGATGCCGCCGTCCCGGTTCAACGTGACATCCGCGAGCAGCAGACGCACCATGCGCTTGCGCTCGCGTTGGGGAGTGCGTGGGTCTGACCACAACGACGGGAAGTCGGCCGCAATCGATGCGACCTTGGCGCGTTGGTCGTCGTCGAGCGCCACCGAGCCCTCATGGCGCCGCTCATAGTGCTCGACAGCACTGGACAGCTGGCGCAGTGCGTCGTTCCAGTCAGCCTCGAGGGTGGCAGCGACCAGGCGGTTGTCAGGATCGACGGTCAGGTAGCGCCGCCGGGCGAGTTCGGCCGAGTGACGGGCCCGCTCGACATCGGCCTTGCGCATCTGCTCCGCCTCGTCAGAACGCGCCTCGAGCTCGGCCTGAACAGCGAGCGCAACCTCGAGCGACAACGGAGTAACCGCCTCGACGAGCAATGCGCTGACGGCCTGGTCGATGGCGACGCCGGTGATCACTTGGCAGATCGGCTCGCCGTTCTCGATGCCGCTGCGCTGACAGGCATAGATCGGGATCTGCTCGCCGCGCCGGCTGCGATAGCGAACCGTCATGCGGCCTCCGCAACGCCCGCACACCACGATCCCTTGCAGCAGCGCCGGACCCTCGCGGGGCGGGCTGGCCCGGCGGTCGCGACCGTGGGCCCGCGATTGCTCGGCGAGGCGGGCCAAGTTGGCCTCGAACTCGGCCCAGGCGATGTAGCCGTCGTGCGCGTCGGGAATGAGCGCGAGCCATTGGTCGCGCGGCAGTAGCTCGAGACGCGTCTTGCCGTCGGCCAGGCGCCGAGACTTGTGCCGGCCGAAACAGAAGGCGCCCGCGTAGCGTGGGTTGTGCAGGATCTGGAGAACCCGGTGGTGCTGCAGCGGCGCCCAGGTGAGCTCGCCCTTGTTGGGCCCGGTGCGGATGCGGAGCGGGAACAGCAGCCCCTCGTCGGCGAAGGCCCTCACCGTCGCCCGGGCCGATCCGGTGCGGGCAAAAGTGGCGAAGAAATGGCGGATCGCCTGCTGGACACTGGCGTCAGGGTCGAGCACCACCTTCGTGTTGGGGTCATAGAGGAAGCCAACCGGGAGCGGGGAGGCGAGCTCGCCACGGCGCGCCTTGGCCAGCACGCCACCGCGCAACCGCGAGCGAAGCATGTGGAGCTCGGCCTCGGACATCTGCCCCTTGAGCCCGAGCAGGAGCCGGTCGTTGAAGGCGCACGGGTCATACAAGCCGTCCTCGTCGAGGATAAGTGTCTCGGTGAGCGCACAGATCTCGAGGAGGCGATGCCAGTCGGCGTTGTTACGCGCCAAACGTGACACCTCGAGCCCGATGACGATCCCCGCCTTGCCCAGACCGACCTCGGCGACAAGCCGTTGGAAGCCTTCGCGACCTTCAGCGGTGGCGCCGGAGCGGCCGAGGTCGTCATCGATGACCACTATCTGCTCAGCCGGCCATCCGAGGGCGAGCGCCCGCTGCTGAAGCCCGTATTGGCGTTCGGTGGAGGTCGTATTCTCCATGACCTGGCGCAGCGTCGATTGGCGCACATAGAGATAGGCGCCGCGCCGAAGATGGTCGGCGCCGATTTTGTCAGCGGCTTCGAGGCTCATGGCGCATTCCCTCCGATGCATGCGGTCGCCATGGCGGCGAGCACGGCCACAACGTCGTCCGGCAGCGGACCGCCAACTGGCTGCGGCGCTGACGCCGGCACGGGGGCGAGCTGGCGCCACGCGGACATCCAGTGCGCCATGCCCTTGGCGCTGAACAAGGCGAGGCCGTTGCCACCGGACATGCCGCCCGAAGCGGCGCTCCGAAGCTCCTCATAACGGTCGGCGAGCCCGCTGGCTGCGCCGTCGTCGGGGGCGCGGTCATGCTCCACTTTTGGGCCCCCGCCGGCGGGCGAGGGCGCGCTCGACCGAACGAGGATGGACGCTGACCGAGAACCGGTTCGCCACCATGGCCGCCAGGTCGGCGGGGCGGAGTGACGGATCGCCGTCCACGGCCTGGCCCATGAAGTCAACGATCTCCTCGGTGAGCTTGTGGGCCCGGCGCGGCCCGGGACGCGCCGGCACGAGCCCCGGCAGCCCCGACGCGTCGAGCGACTCGGCCGCCGCATACCAGCTCGGCCGGGAGAACCCGAACTTGGTCGACGCCTCCGACACCGCCTCGCCCTCCACGCGCACCCGCCGCACCATCTCGTACTTCACCTGCACGAGGTCCCGAGCGTCGAAGAACGTCCCGGCGGCGAAGGCGGCGTCGATGACGTCCTCGGGCCGGGGATTGAGCGAGCGCGCCTCGCGAAGAGCCTGCACTTTCGGATCCTCGATCCTGCGCCTGGCCATCGGACCTCCTGGGATTGACACGGATGTAAGTATCATTACGCCGCTAACTTGTGCGGTGTCAAGGACCTCTGCCTCTATTATGGCACTTCACCTGGAAAACTCTGCCCTCCGAGACCTGACCCGAGACTATGAGTGGGGCGCCTTCGGCGGAATCACCCTTACACTTGCGGCGGAATGCGCTTTACACGCCGGCGGGAGGCGGGCGGCTTCAACCCGGCGAGCAGGTCCGCCAGTGCGAGTAGGTCTTCGATGCGGAACGTCGAGCGCCCGGCCGACACCACGGTGAAGGGGTCGAGCGGTCCAGCGTCGGTCCAGCCTGCGGGAAGACCCTTGAGCTCACCGACTTCATCGACGAAGTAGACCCGGTCCTCACCCCAGTTCTGGCGCACGAACGCGAAGTCGAACTCTCGTCCGGCGAGCGGATGGAACGGATGGGTCACCCGCACCCGATGTGGCGCACCTGGATCACCAGATGCATTCGACGGCTCTGTCCAAGGGCCTGTCGAGAACCACGTCGGCTACGTGAAGTCCGACCTCATGATTCCCGGAGAGCTGAGCGTGAGCGATCTCGCGGGTGCGAACGCGAAGGGTGTCGCGTGGTGCACCGAGGTCAACGCAACGGTGCACTCCGAGATCTGTGCCGTGCCCGCCGAGCGGCTTCTGGTCGAGCGCGACCTGCTCGGCGATCTGCCACAGTTGCGGGCCCGGATCGGCAAGGTGGTGCTCAGAAAGGTCGACCGGCTGAGCTGCGTCCGGTTCGGCTCGGCCCGCTACTCGGTGCCGACGTCCCACATCGGCCGCCAGGTCGAGCTGGTGGTGGTCGACCGCACGGTGACCATCGTCTTCCTGGGCGAGATCATCGCCCGCCACGACCTCGTCGCCCCTGGTGAGACTGCTGTGTGCGACGACCACTACGGCGGGTCGAGGCCGACGCCGGCCCGGGCGGTGCGGGCCAAGACCGACGCCGAGAAGACCTTCGTCGCGCTCGGGCCGGTGGCCGAGGAGTTCATCAAGGGGGCGGCCGCCCGGGGCGTGACCACCCTCGCGGCCGACCTCGCCGAGCTCTGCGCCATGGAGGCCGCACACGGCAAGGAAGCACTGGTGGCAGCCATCGAGCGGGCCGTCGAGTTCGGTCGGTTCCGGGCCCACGACGTGCGCTCGATCCTCATCGCGGGGACTGGCGTTCCGCGCCCGAGGGGACCCGGCGACGCGCTCATCGTCGACCTCCCGGTCGTCGACGCGCTCGCTCGGCGATTACGCGATCGGCGACAGGTCATGAGCACCACACCACCGCCGTTGCCGGCCGACATCGAGACCGGTCTCCGTCGCCTCCGCCTCGGCGCGATGCGCAAGCTCTCCCCCGAGCTGTTGGTGGTGGCGAAGACGCAACGATGGAAGCCAGAGGAGTTCCTCCGCACGCTCGTCGAAGCCGAGATCGTCTCGCGTGACGCGTCGAACGCCCGGGCACGCATGGCCCAGGCCTCCTTCCCGGTGAGGAAGACCCTCGAGGAGTTCGACGTCGACGCCTCCTCGGTGCCCCGCGCCACGTTCGACTATCTGGCCTCGCTCGAGTGGATCACCGCGACGGAGAACCTCTGTCTCGTCGGACCGGCCGGGACCGGCAAGTCCCACCTGCTCGTCGCCCTCGGCCACTGTGCCGTCGAGCAAGGTCGCCGGGTCCGCTACTTCACCGCCACCGACCTCGTCGAGACCCTCTACCGCGGCCTGGCCGACAACTGCGTCGGTCGGATGATCGAGCAGCTCCTCAAGGCAGACCTCATCCTGATCGACGAGATCGGCTTCGCCCCGATGGACGACACCGGTGCCCAGCTCTTCTTCCGGATCGTGGCCGCCGCCTACGAACGCCGGTCCCTCGGGATCGGCTCGCACTGGCCCTTCGAGGACTGGGGACGGTTCCTGCCGGAGCACACCACCGCGGTCAGCCTGCTCGACCGACTCCTCCACCACGGCGTCCTCGTGGCCACCTCCGGCGAGTCGTTCCGGCACGAAGAGGCCCGTCGCCGGGAAGGAGGTCAGAAGCTCAAATAGAGTTGAACACTCACACCGAGGGGTGAGGACTTCTGGTGGCCAAAACCGCGGACTGGAAACTGGCCACGGACAGGTTAGCGACCGCAAACTGACGAGCTTTCTCGGATTCGCCGAGGATCGACGTGTGTTTTTACGAATCGAGCTTGAGCCTTTTCATGTCTCTGGAGACGGTCGTACGGCTGAGCTCGGGCGCGTACCTGCGGTGCCCTAAGAGCACTCGCCACCTGCCACCCAGTGTGACATCTGTGCACCGCGCATATTGGTCATAGACCTCCGACGCAGACGGGAGGACCGTTCCGGTCGCCAGAGTTTCGTCGAGTGCTTGCTTCAGTAGATCCAGTCGTCTCTGAACTTTCCGATTTGGCCTTCTTGACCCTCCTCCCGCTACAGGAGCCGGAATTTGACGAGTTCCACGAAGCTTGCGATCCAGCTGAAGTGCATCATGCGGATCCGTGTCGGTGTCTGAGTGGCGACTTGCTCGCATGGCGCCCGGCTCAGGTCCCAAGAGAACATTCGCACCGGTGTTGAGCATCCGGACCAGTTCGGAAGAGGGACGGTCCCATGCTTCAGGCGGGATCGCCAGCGACAGCTGGAGGAAAACCAGTACGTTCGGAGCGTGGCGCGGGTCGACAGGGACCCCATTGTTCTCTAGCCCCGCCTCTTCACGCCGCCATTTTGGAGTGGCGTGAAGTCGTCATTCCGGTGGGGTGAGCGTGCGGACCGGTGATTGTGGCTCCGTTGTGACGACGACGACGGTCATGGTGCGATTTGTCGGGGTCGAAAGTGACCAGGGACATGCTTCGGGGCGCGCGTCGTCAAGCTGGTGCCGTCTCACGGGGTCCCGGGTGTCGGTCAGGTGATGAGTTCGATGCGTTGGTAGGCATCAAGGAGTACCTGGGCGGTCGGCCAGCCGTCGATGATGCGCACGACACGCTGGCGTGCCCGGTGCACGAGACGTCCCGGGGCGTGGAAGATGCCCCAGCGGAGGGCCTTGGGTCGGGCGTCTCGCCAACTCCCGTCGAAACACAGCAGCTGGAACCACCGCACGAGGTCGGCGGCCATGGCCACGGTCATCAGCCAGTTGGTGTTGGCTTCGAAGCTGGCGAAGGGGAACCGGCAGAGCCCCGAGTCCTTCAGGCGCTGGATGTGGGACTCGACGTGGGCATGGGCCCGCATGGTGACATCCAGCTCTCTCGGGTCGCCGTCCTGGTCGGTGTAGAAGCCCCAGTAGCGGAAGTCGAGACTCGGGAACAGGCTGCGCTGGGCTCCGGGGTGGAGGGGCTCGCGTCGGATGATCAGCCGAGTGTCTCGAGGGGAACTTCTTCCCGTCGATCAGCGAGGTGAGCTCGGCCACCGCTGCCCCCTCCTTCATCTCCCCGTCCTGGGCGAGGGCATGCAGCCACACCTCTTCGATCCCGATGGCGTCGAAGATGGCGGCCGTGACCTGGGCATTCGATCGGGCGGAGACGAAGAAGCCGACGTTGCGGGCCCGGCAGGCCGCAAGGAAGTCCTCGGTGCATCCGGCCGAGTCGGCCCGTATGACGACGTCCCGGTTGACCAACTCGGGATCGTCACCGACATGGTGTCCACGAGCGATGTCGGCGGGCAACTGGACGATGGCACCGTCGAGCACGGTGATGTGATCGGCCACGGTGTTGGAGCCGGCGTTCCCCGGGCGCAGCAGGGCGGACAGCGTCTCACCGGTGCAATCCGCGAAGCAGAACAGCGGATGGAAGCCGAAGCCGCCCTTGAAGGTCGGGGCTGTCTGCTCCTTGTTCTCCGAGTGGATCTCGACCAGGGAGGCGTCGATGTCCAAGAGGACGGGATCAGTGCCCGTCGTCGCCGACGATCGGGACCACACCTCAGCTCGCATCTCAGCCATGGCTTCTGCGATGCCGGCACGGGTCGACGGCGTGATCTCGTGGAACGTGCGAGCGACCGTGGTGTCCGACGGCACCGAGCCGAAGAGGTCCCCTCCGATGCGCAGGTGTTCGATGTCGAGACAGCTCTCGCCACCGCCGGCCAGCATCAGTGCGGTCTGCACGAGGACCTTGCCCCGGTCGTGAAGCGGGAAGCCGCTTCCACTCCATGGGATCCGGGAAGACAGTGCATCACCGAGTCCCAATCGGTCGGCAAAGTGACCAAGAGCGTGCAGTCCGACGTGGGCCACCACGCCGGTCCCACCGGGTTCCACCACGACGCGACGAGTGCTGTTACCGTTCACTTTGGAAGTGCCCTTCTGTTCGGGGATTGCTGGGTCTCGACAACCACAGTTTCCCCTACTGGAAGGGCGTTTCCGCGGACGCGGCGGGTTCAGCTCAAATGAGCGGCGTGAAGAGGCGGGGCTAGCTGCGAGACCACCGAGGTTGCAACGTCAGCGACCCAAGTCACTTCGGCGCGTTGGCCGCTATCAAGGTGGAGCGGCTGCCAGATGCCAATGTCATCGTCCGCATCGGACGTGCTGCTCAGAACCTTCCTGGGTTTCCATCCATTCGCGGAAAATGCCAGTCTCGTGACGAAGTCCTGATCGCTCGTGCCATCGTCGACGAAACCACCTTCGAACATCGCCGTTCTGATCGAGTTGACCGTGTCAAGAAAGGTGGATCGGAACTCGGACGCCGCGACCCTGACCTGAGGATGCCCGATCCAGCCCGCAGCCGCATTGCGACCTCGCTGTCCCAGTCGACGACGCACGTCGGCGGCCATCGACGAATTGTACGGCCACGGGAAACCTGAAGGCCTCGATCACTCCGCGAGGCTCCAAGACTCGAGATGCTGAGGTTCGGAACCATCTGAAACACGGCCGCTTTCGGCAGTTCCGTTGAGCGCAAACGTGCTCAGGATTGATGTCGTGCATTGGCCAACGTCGGAAGGATTCAGCCGACAGGGGGGGGGTCAAAATTTTCTCGATCGGTACACTTCCAAATGATGCCGCTCGGCTGACACATACCCGGTTCCAACTCGCGAGTAGCCGAAACGAAGTTCAGTCGATCCGCTGCTACCCGTCCAGCTCACAAATGCCCTGGTCGTGCTCAATCCGATCTTGCCCAATCCATGCGCTTGGTCAAGCAAGAGCACAATCAGTAGATGTACCTGCGTCCAGCCTGTCCCAATGTTCCACCCTTGGGGCCCTGACCAGGGCAACCTTCGCCTTGAGTGCCATCGCAATGCTGGAATCGACGTATCGGTACCCTTCACCTATGGTCGCACGTCACATGCGAGCTTCGAGGGGTGCCCGAGGTCGTGCCCTGCGCGCCTATGCGCGCCAATCCGACGTTCCCGAGCAACTTGCGATTGAAGTCCTATCAGCCGTCAAGCGCTTCGAGAATCCGGTCCTCCGCCTCAAGGTAATTGAGTGCCTGCGACGGCTGGAGGGGCCGCTCAGGGCAGAGCAGCGGGCAACTGTGCGTAACCTGCGCTCCGAGTCGTGGACGTGGGCTGAGATCGGGGAGGAGATGGGGACCACACGTCAAAGGGCGTGGCAGATCGCTCACGGTCTTTAGCCGGCGCTGTGGTGGTCAGAGCAAATGAGGGTTGGACGGAACCGATCAACAACTACCTAGCCGGTATAGCTGCACCCGGTGAGGGGAAGTCGCCAGCACTTGCACGGTGGTGCATCCCTGAGGCGAAATCGGCGCGGCATTGTTAGCCTGCCCTCATGATCATCTTGACGGTGATTGGCCTTGTGGTGGCTGTGTGGGTGGGGAATCGATGGGGCCTGGTGCCGGGCCTCATCGTTGGCTTCCTCTTGGTCGGTGGATTCGGCTGGAAGCTGATCGGTGGGGCGCTCAACCTTGTCTGGGTGGGGGTGCACCCCGGTGCGAAAAAGCACACCGACGCCTTCTGGAATGCTTGGGAAGTGAGACACGGACCGGTCGTGCGAGGCGTTCCGTCGACGTATCCGCCGCAGGGGCTCTTTCAGGCCTGGCACAAGGAATACAAGAGGTCTGGCATGGAGCCCGGCCCATTCCTCGACCGACTTTGATCGGCGAGGAGTGCGGGTTCGGCAGAGAGCGGGCCTAGCAGATTGGCAACGGTTCGTAGGCATCAGCCCAGTTCCCGTCGCCTCGCTGGCGATCCAACTTCAAGCCATCGATCTGACCCGCGAGTCTTGTTCATCCATTTATGGGTTGAGGGGCCACGGGAACGTAGCTGCCGTACGAACAGTAGGTCGTTCCGTCCGCTCGGACAGTCGGGCTGTTGATCGAGACTGAGGACACCCACGTATACACTCCGTCTCCACCGAAATTCGTGTTAAAGCAGACTCCGAGGCCAGTCACCTGAGCGGCAGAGCCAGAAGGACCTGTCAGTCCGGTCAAACCCGTCTTTCCGGTCTTTCCGGTAGTCCCGGCCTTACCCTGCGGTCCTGGGTGCAATGCGCCGACACCAAAGCTCACGGCGGCTGCCACGATCGCAGCTAGTACAACCGTGATGAGACGATCCCTCCAAGGTCCTGGAGCCTTCTTGGGTAGAGGCTCAGTCGGTGGTGTCGGTCCTACAGTGCCCGTTTCCATCGTGGGTTGGTCTGTCATCGCCTTCTCCATCCAGATCCACATTCGTGACAGGGTTTCCCGCCGCCGAAAGGCTAGGCCTACCGGCTGTCTGAGAGCCCACAGAACTGTCAAGACGGTTCTCGGACTCACAGATTCCTTGCCGGAGTCCTGTGAGGGTTGAGGAGATCCGGAGCCTCATTGCGCAAGATTGCTCCGCCGGAACAATGTCGGCGGACACGTTGCGCAGCGACTAGCTGCACTGTTACAATACCTTTAGGTAAGGTAACGCTGAGGAGGTTCGGCGATGGCCAGACGCGGGTGATCGGGTACACGAGAGTCAGCACGACGGAGCAGGTCGACGGCTTCGGGCTGGACGTTCAGGAGGCTGCCATCCGCGACTACTGCAAGGCGCAAGAGCTGCGCCTGGTTGCGATGGTGAGCGACGAAGGCCAATCGGGCTCGAACGGCCTCGATCATCGTCGTGGGCTGGCCGAAGGGCTCGCACGAATCGAACGAGGCGAAGCGAGCGTGCTGGTCGTCTACCGGCTCGACCGGCTGGCCCGCAACCTGTTGCTGCAGGAGACGGTCCACGCTCGGCTGGAGGCTGGCGGCGCAGCAGGTCGTGTCGGTCACCGAGCCAGCGGCCGAGGGCGACGACGCCACACGCTGTCCTGGTCCGTCAGCTGCTCGGAGGCATTGCCCAGTACGAGCGTGCCGTCATACGTGGACGGATGATGGCTGGAAAGGCGGTCAAGCTGGCCAAGGGTGGGTATGGGGGCGGTCGCCCTGCCTACGGCTACAAGGCACAGGGAGGGGAGCTGGTGGTCAACGAGGCCGAGTCAGCGGTCGTTGACACCGTGACCGCGATGCGGCGCACTGGCGCCTCCTATCGGGAGATCGCGTCGGCGATGTCCGACGCCGGCCTCAACACGCGGTCCGGTGGAGCCTGGAACCCGAATCAAGTTCGGCGGATCGCACAGCGAACAGGAACCGCCTGAGGGTCGCTCACAACGGCACTAGCGGGGCAGCCTTGGCCCAGGACTCAAACCGGGGGTGGGGCTTCAGCCCGAAGTCCCGAAGGCGAAAAACGTGTCGCATGGGGTTGGCTCACCCGATGTGCTTCCGCCATGCTGGTTGGCATACGACACGCACTCATTGGCGAGCGAGGACGCAGCACCGAGTGCCGATTGGTAGTCGGCTTGGGATGAGAGCGTGTAAGTGGCCGCGTTCAAGGTGAGGGACTTCAACGTGATCGTCCCGGCGATGGGCGATGCGTTTTGATCCGTGATCGACACCTGGTTCCCGGAGATGTAACCAGTGAACGGGATGTTGATGTTCTGGGGTACGGCAGACTGGTCCCCATCGCTTCCGGCTATCTGATAAGTGACACCGGTGAGTGACCCAGTGAAAGTCCCGTCGGGTCGCAGAACCCAAGTCGCGAAGCGAACTTGAGCGGTGTCGGCCGGTGTCGATAGGTACCCCTCGCCACTCTGAAGCGTGCCGAGAGTCGGGAGGGATGCATGGGTCACCTGGGTGGTCGCTGGACTCGCTGCCTGGCGTTGCCCGATCAAAAGCCCGATTAGAACGCCAACCACGGCGACGAGAAGGACGACCACGATCACGAGCCAAACGCTAGCTACGCCTTGTTCTCGATCCGGCATCGCGCAGAATCTATCGAGCTCGCTCACGCGGGGCTCGGACACTCCATAGGACCTGCTACTGAACCGGGCGGAGACCGCCCCTATCGCCGGATATGCACCGGCACGCGCCGGGCATCCTATGATCGAACACGACAGGCCGCCGACTGACGCCGTCGCCTTTGGCGCCCTCCACCGAGGACGCGAACAGACGGAACGGGAGCCGGGCGAACTTGAATGCCGCTGAGCCTCTGGCACGTAGTGTGGAGTTGCCGAGTCCGTCGAGCTGAGGTTTCCGCCGACCGGCGGCACGACCTGGAGCCGGGTCGAGTTCGCCTTTCCAATCGGCTAGCTCGACAATCCCCTTCATGACCCTTCGACAAGTCTCAGGGTCAGGGACCTGTTCGTCGCGCGTCCATCCGCGATCGCCGTCATTCGTGACCGTTCGCCGCTGACCCGATACCTGCTCTGACCAGCCGTAATGGTTCGTCAGTGTTCGTCGGTATCCGCCTCTACGCCCTTTGCAAGCAGGGGGTCGTGGGTTCGAGTCCCATCATCTCCACTCGAGATTTCCCTGGTTAATGGCTTGCACTTGGGGCAGGCAGACCACCACCTGCAGTTCGTGCCAGGAACGTGCCAGATCGATCTGGCACGACGGCACGACAGCTGCCACGACATCGGCGCGACAGCGTCTGCACGACAGGACGAAGCGGCAATGAGGCAGGAATCGGCTTGTCGCATGTCTCAGCTGTCTCATGGCGAGGCGTCAGTGCCGCGGCATTTACCTGCCCCTGACTCAGTACTCGCGGGATGGCTTCTTGCCCCGCTGAATCCGGCGGCACGATAATGAGTCCGTGGATGTCCCGCCGCTCCGATTCGAGGTCAGGCCTACGGAGTCCCACGGCGACGACACTGCCCTCAATCTGATCGTCAATTTGTTGGGTGCTGTCCTGAGCCCCGGAACTGGCCCCGCAGGGGGTTCGGGTTCTGGCAGAACGGTAAGCAAATATCCCGAAGTCGCCGTAGACAACTCAGTCGGTACAAGGCGGGTCCTAGACGTAACCGAAACGGACGAAGAAGCTGGGGATCGGGCAGCCGTCATCGCGGACGACTACAAGTCGATGGACATACGTGAGTGGGGTGAGCACTACAGCGTGCCATCTTCATTTGTCACCGAAGTCATCCGTGTTGGCTGACAATCGGAGATTGCCGTGCACCAAGGTGGGTTGCCTCGACTTCGCCTCTGACGGCGTCACCTTCACGTCGGCTGATTTCCGCATCACTCTTGACCGCGTCACCACAGTGAGTGCAGGCCGAGTGGCCCCTGACTTCTTCAATCGGTGGATCATCGTGGGTTACTCGGGGGACGACGGATCCCGTCGTGTCTACCTGAAGGACGGCGGGTGGCGGGGTTGGAGACCACTCTTGACGCGATCAAACCAGCCACTCTTGGCCGAATGCGAAGAGCTTGCCGCCGATGATAAGCATCTATAAACGCCGTTCATACTGCCCATGAACTGCATTTGTGGACAGGGGTTACTCAGTGAGTGGGTAAAGGGCTAGGAACTCAATGCAGCGGACAAGATGATCTGGATGCGGCTTGACCCATCGCCAGCCAGAGGGTGTGAGGTGCCGGTTCGCCTTCCTGCACGCCGCCTACGGCCATACCTGCATCTCCAACTCCGTGACAGCGCGCACCAGGACTGGTCGCACGCGCAAATCATTTCCACAGCGCTCACGATTTCATCATGCACGGCATCATTTTGCCGGATCATTCCCCCTGTCCCAGATCGCTGGGCGGCATGGACGCATCCCGTCGGTGCCCGCGGTGACCTCAGCCAATACTGAGTTATGCGCCCATCAGCTCAACAGGTGGCCAGACCGCAGATCACAATTTCTCGGCGCACAGCCTTCCAAGATGTTGCTCGTCCCTACACAGTCCTGATCGATGAGGAGATTCCATCTCTCGCATTGGGGTGCAGTAGCGTGCGAGAGCGAACACCAAGGAAGGAAGTGGGAGATCTGTGGCACGCAACGAATTCATCACCGTCGAGCTGGTCGACGACATTGACGGCTCGGCGGCCAGCGAAACGATCGCCTTCGCAATCGATGGCAAGACCTACGAGATTGACCTGAGCAAGCGGAACGCCGCAGCGATGCGCCGTGCATTCAAGCGCTACGCCGACGCTGGTCGAGCATCTCGTGGCAATCGACGGACCGTTAGGCGTCGTGCTGCCTCGCCCCGATCCTCTGGCAAGACCTTGTTCTCACAGCTGGACGTCGAAGAGAAGGAACGCTTCCGAAAGTGGGGCGTTCGGCGCAAGCTGACGACCAAGGCTGCCCGACGGATCGCGGACAGCGCCGTGCAGGCGTGGATTGACGCGGGTCGCCCCTAAGTCGCCGCGACCAGCCGGACGCTCTCACGTCGGAACTCCCTGCCCCTGAATCTCCGTTTGGGCGGGCAGGTGGAGCCCGATGTCCATTCGGAAGTGTTCCTGCTATCGCCCAACGGCGTGTCGTACCAACCCGATTGCAAGGTATGTGACCAGCAATAGAGGGACGAATACGCCGAGAGCCAGGGAAACGGTCACCAACTTGGACCTCGCGCTCGGCGCTAACGAGCGCGCCGTACCGTGATCGTCTTCGGCCAGTCGCCTGCAAATCGTTCGGGCAATCCCGACACTCGCGGCTCCGACGATCACAAGCACGAGAATCAAGAACATCTATCGAACCGTATCTCTGGCACCCGCGGGTAGCCAGGGGCTCTGCTTGACGCACCGCCTCTGCTGGCAGGGTCGGTGGGCAGTTCGGCACGAACGAGGCACCCCGATCACTGCTCGATCCGTGTCGATCGATCACCCTTTAGAGAGCGATCACCATCGCGTGATCGACTACCGACTCGCCATTGGGTACGACCATAGACGTCGAACGTCCTGGAGCCTCCTGGGTTACGGTGAAACGATGTTGGGCCTCTTTCGAGACATCCGTCCAACCAGCGGGCCGGCTGGGCCAAGAACTCGGAATTGCCGTCCAGCCGCGACTCAGGATCGGCCGGTCCCCCGGCTTCTCTTGGCCACGTCGAATCCGAGTGCTGCGTAGGCATTCCGTCGCTCGCGGTGCATACGGGCCAGGACGGGCACCTGCGTGTCCACGTAGTCGTGAACCTCGACGCTCGTCTTGTCAGCTGTCGGACGCAGGACGCGCCCGACGTACTGCACCACGCTCCCCTTGAACTTGATTGGGAACGCCAGGAACAGAGTGTCAAGCGGGGGACAGTCGAATCCCTCCCCGAGCAGACTCGCAGTTGCTGCTAAGACGAGTCCAGGGACCGGGCCGGACGATTGGTCCAGCTTCTGAAGGACTGCGGTCCTGGCCTTCTTGCCCATTTGCCCGTGAAGCACCAGGGGATCGACCCCACGTGACTTCAGGGCGGCCGCAATGAGGTCGAGATGCTCGGTCCATCGGGTGAGGACAAGGCAGTTGCGGCCGTTGACCGAAGCCGTTGCAACATCGTCGCAGATGGCAGCGGTCCGTACGTCGTCCTCGACCAACTCCCGAAACGTGGCCTGGATGTGTTGACCATTATCCGTGGCTTCGTGGGCGGTTTCATGGACGATCAGCTCCAGCGAGTGACGATCCGCTCCCGCAGGAGGAGACATGGTATGCCGCACTGGTCCGCAGTGCATTGCCATCATTGCCTGCAACCCGTCCCGTCGATAGGGAGTAGCCGTGAGCCCGACCCATCTCCGCACGGGGATTTCACGCACGGCACGCTCGAACGTCACGGCCGGCACGTGATGACATTCATCGACGATCACCAAGCCGTAGTTCGCCGCGAGCTCAGCGACATCGGCGCGACGAGCAAGGCTCTGGACCATCACGACGTCCACCAGCCCCTTTGTCTTGCTTCGACCGCCACCCAGCTGACCGATCTCCTTGGCGCGAAGGTTCAGGTGGGTCACGAGGCGCTCGCGCCACTGGTCCACCAGGGGCTTTCTATCGACGATCACCAGGGTGGGCACCTTGTGACGAGCAATCAGCCCACAACCGACGACCGTCTTGCCGGAACCCGGCGGGGCCACCAGCATGCCGAGGTCGTCGGCGGCCAGAAGCTCGACCGCCTCGATCTGGTCGGGCGTAAGCGTGGCCAGGAGTTCCACGTCGACAGGAGTGGCGTCATTGCATGCATCGACGACCTCAAGCGTGCATCCCGCTTCATTGACGATCCGTGCGGCCGTGTCCCGAAGTCCTCGGGGCAGCCGCAGCTCACCGACAGCCTCCCGATAGCACCGGATGAATCGAGGAGTGTTCCAAGTGGAGAATCGCATTCGCTCCCTTTCATAGAACTCGGGGTTGTGGAGCGACGCTGCGTGCTTCAACGCGGCCACCAACGCAGGGGGAACGCCGACTCGGTCGATCGACAGCATCGCCCCTGCCCGGGCACTGATGGCGCTTGGAGGCTCAACAGGCGGAGTCACCGTCGTCCCCTGTCGATACGTCCGAACGTCCGGGCCGGCCTCCAAGTTGCCCATGCCCCCGACCAGCTCGTCGAGGAACTGGACGGTGATCGACTCGATCGAAGAGAGGTGCTCCCACTGATCGGCGAAGGGCTCCATGGTTCGGGGGTCGAGGAATACCGTCGAGCCCCTTCGACGGCATTCTCCTTGCAACGGCAGCGCGATCAGGTTCCCGAACGACCCTTTGGGCATGAAGTCCTGGGTCGGAAACAGCCTGTCGTAGCTGGCCAAGTCGAGCTCCGCACGTACCGTCATCGCCTCGCGGATCAGATGGACACCCAGTCGGCGCGCGGAGGACGCAGCGACGTGGTCGGCGAAGAAGATCCAGACATGGCCGCCGTCACCCGATCGCGAGCGCTCCAGCAACGTAGTAATTCCCAGGGCCTCGGCGGCATCGCGGTAGGCGAGCGCGTCCAATGCCCAGCCGGGACCATCGAAGTCGCAGGCGAGCAGACGACAGGTGTCCCCATGGAGCAGCGGATAGATCCCGACGTGCACCTCACCCGCGAGGTGGCGCTCCAGAATTTCATCGCTGAACGGCAGGTACTCGCGATGGGTTGCCTTCGCATTGACGAAGCCACCTCGAACTGCAGGGCACCATCCCGACTTGCCGGTTCTTTGGCTGTTCCAAGCGAGCGCGTGGACGTCCTCGCGTCCGACGAATCGGGATCGGAATAGAGCGATCTTCTCGCCGGCAGAACAGCTCTGCGTCACGTGCATCGACGGGACGGCGCTTCCATCCTCAGCCGCCACCGCCTCTGGCTCCGCTGCAGAGGCATCGAGTCGCGACCCTCGCCCATCAAGCCCGAGGAGGGCACGAAGTCGGGCGTTCTCTACTCTCAGCTTCTCGAGCTCTCTTTCCAGCTCGGACAGGCGCGTCCGGTCATCAGGATGTTGCGATGGAACCCCCATGCCGACTCATGCCACCTTCATGCCGGTCGCCACCGGTGTTGGACCACCGACCGATGAGTGACCAGACCGGTGGGCACTGCAGCATTCCGGAGACCGGTCGCCCGTCAGCAAGACAGTTCCATCTCGCCGAGCAGCCGGAAGCACCCGGGCCAAGGCTCAGGCAATGTGCAGAAAGTCCCTGAGAGCCCGCCGGATGACATCGCTGGTCGTGGTGTGCTCCGCAACGACCCGAGCCTGGACTGCGTCATGCAATTCAGGGTCGAGTCGCACGGGCACGACATCCGCGGGCGCGGAGCCCATGGTCGGTCGGCCTCGACGTCGCGCCTTGAGCGCCTCGACGTCGTAGGTGGCTGACTCGACCTCGCTGGAGATCGACTCGAGGTCGTCGTCGTCTAGCACTCTGCCGGTCTTCGTCCGGTAGGTCTTTGACTCGGTCATCAGATACTTCCTTGTTTGGGTAGTAGGTCATAGAGCAAGGGCCGCAGTGTCATGGCATGGATGACGACCTGAACGTCTTCGTCGAACTCGAGCCAGATGGCCTCGAGCAGACTGCCATCGAAATCGGGTCCGATGGCGAGCATCCTTGGCGGATCATCGTCGGGATCGAGGCTGACGACGACTACACAGTTGGCGATTGCGTGCTCGATTGATGTGTCGGACACTCCGTGCTTTCATGCGGCACGGTGGATCTCCAAGCCCAAATCGTATTACGACATACCAGTCAATTCACTACCGGAGCAGGAGCGCTCGAGCCGCCAAAGTGCGCCGGAGGGTCGGTGCCGAACACGTACGCCGATTGCGGATCGGAGGGGCTCGAACGTCGTCCCGCGCGGCCGAATCGCCGACCGACTCGGCGAGGCAGCACGGCGCTTGAGGGGGGAGCTCTTTTTGTGTCCCACGGATCTCTCTAGGGGCCGGGAAAGACCTTGCGCAGCTCCGCCAACGCGCCGGAGTCGCGTACGGTGCTCGGGGTGTGAGCCGGATCCAATCTCCCGTAGACGAGACGGACAAACGCCTCGGCCGGCAGTTCGAGATCGGGCGGGCGCGATTGATCTCCCACTCCGAGTGTGACCGCATCGGAGGAGAGCTCGATGGAGAAGTCCCGCCTCGGTTGGCCAGTGCGCACCGCGATCGCCTCGGTGCTCCCCGTCGGCATTGCGGTGAAGCGAGCGATGAGCTCGAGGTTGTCCACGACATGTGCCACGGACTCGGCTGGCACCGTCGCAGTCGGACGGACGGCGACCTCGACGTCCCACGTATGCAGCGCATGCTCGTTGAGCCGCATACCGACAAAGCCGTCGAAGAGCAGCTCCAGCGGGCCCAGTGCGAAGCGAAAGCTCGAGCGATCCCCCTCCGAAAGCGATTCGATGCGATCCAGCAGGGCACGGTCCGCCGGGAGCGCGTCGTCCGCCTTGGCTCTGGCTGGTTTGGCGTTCCACGATTCCCACACTCCCGGGGCGAAGTCATCGGGCGTCGCGTTCCCCTCGACGATGTCATCGAGTCGCCGCTGCATGATCACCGCACCGGATCCGATGTGCGAGAGGACATCGGCGATGGACCACTCGGCCGGATACGCGGGCTGGTCGAGCTGGGCATCGCCAAGAGGTTCGACGACAGAGCGAAGGTGCTCGACCGACGAACCAAGGGCTCCAAGGATCGACGCCATCTCGAGTTCAGCTCCGGACGAAGCGGGCGTTGACGACGACGCGCGCGTCGCTCGATGCCATCTTGAGCGGGCTCCAGGTCATCCCGAACGCGGTGCGGTCGACGACAACCTCTGCCCGCAGGACTACGGCGTCGGATGGCGCTTCGACCACTTCGACCATCGGTGCAAGGTCCTGACGGTGTCCCGCGGCATCCAGGGTCGCCTGGCCTTTGAGGACGCTGCGCCCTTCGGGGACGAGGCCACGAACCGTCACCACGACGGTCGGCTGGTGCTCGACGTCGAAGAATTCCGCCGAGCGCAGGTGCTTGTCACGTCTGCCGTTCTTCGTCGTGAGCGAAGCCGCATCGATGCGGAGCTCGCCCGAGATCTTTCCCGCCTCGTCGACGGTCCCCTCACCTTCCACCCGCTCGAAGTGGCCGTGCACGGTGATCACTGCCCAGAAGTGCTTGACATGGAACTCCACTGCCGAGCCGGCAGGATCGAGTGACCATGTTCCCCGCGCGTTGCGGACGAGCGTTTGGAGGTCTACGGAGGGAGACGGCGTGGTCGCGTCCATGAGGGCTCCGTTCTCTCGCTCGACGAACTGGAGGTTTGCTCCACTGTATTGGTCAAACGCAGCCATGCATCCGGTTGACCCGTGGCGGCTTCACCGAGCCTGTCACCCGAACGTGAGCACGCCCGTTCCCGCACGAGGTCACTGAGGTCGGCGCCACGGGCCACTGATTCTGGCCCTGCGTTCCGGTGCGCCATCTCTCCCCACGGGGGTCTGCTGCTCGCGAAACCGATCTCGACACCGAGTGCGTCAGGACAGTGTTGCGTCGAGCCGGCGAACCGGGGTGCCGCTCTGTCGAACGCCCTAGGTCGCAGCGATCCAGCTGACCCCGATGATCTCCGCACCACCGTGGGCCCCGATGATCGCGCCCAGCTGCCCCAAGCGAAGCGACTCGCGTGGAAATCGGGGGGCGATGAGATCGAGGAAGTCGTCGATGTCGGGTGCACCACCGTGCATCACCGCGACATGCTCGATCGATCCCGCTTGGATCATCCGTTCGTAGAGCATGTGCATCGCCTTCGTCCGGGTGCGTGGCTTTCCAGCTTCTTGCACCTCACCTGTGCTGAGGTCGATGAGCGGTTTGATCGAAAGCATGGATCCGAGCATGGCCCGTGCCCCGCCGATCCGGCCGCCCTTCTTCAGGTTCTCGATCGTGTTCAATGCAGCGAACACGCGCGTTCTGGGAATGAGCGAACGGATCCGCTCCAAGACGGCTTCGACCACCGGAGCTCTGCGGGCGACTCGGGCGGCCTCCAGTACGAGGGTTCCGAGTCCGCTCGACACGGACCTGCTGTCGACGACGTGCACGGGGATCTTTCCCGCCACCGCGTTGGAGGCAGCCGTGGCCGACTGCAACGTATTCGACAGGTCGCCAGAGATGTTGAGACAGACGACCGAATCGGCACCGGCGTCACTTGCCCTCGTAAATGCCTGCTCGAAGGCGCCGGGCGATGGGCAGGACGTCTGGGGAAGCTCGTCAGACTTCGCCATTCGGCTGTAGAAGTCAGCGACTGTCAGGTCCAGTCCGTCCGTGAACTCGTCGCTTCCGAACCGGATGCTCAGCGGGACGATCTCCACCTCGAGTTGATCGACCTCCTCCGAGGTCAGATCACAGGAACTATCAGTAACGATATGAATACCGGGCACTACGTTGCCCTCCTCACCAGTGATCTCTCCGTTTGCTCGACGCACCGACTGCTCACGATCCGAAGGATAACGCCAGGTCAGAGTAGTAGCGACCAACCGGCGATCAGTGGCTGGGCCAGGTCACGAGATGCGAGCCGGATACCCGGCTGCCCGATGGGCCCTAGCGTTTGAGACATTGCCCGGTCGATTCGCACCTGGGAGGGGGCCGCGTCGCTCCCACAGATGACCGGACCGAGCCTCCCGGTCCTCGACAGGTTGAGGGTGACGGCATTTCTCTCCGGCGTCGGCGGAGACGCCTGCACGTTGAGGTCACGACAACTCGTGGCTGCAATGAGTTGTGAACCATCGGCGGTACCCTCGCGAGATGCGGCCCATTCGGTACTCCATCAACGTCACATTGGACGGGTGCTGCGATCATCGAGCATTCCCCGTGGACGACGAGCTGCACCGCCACGCGCTCGAGAACCTCAACCGAGCCGATGCCCTGCTCTTCGGCCGGGTGACATACGAGATGATGGAGTCCTATTGGCGATCGTCGGCGCCGGCAGGAACGCGAACTGAGTGGATGGAGCGATTCGCCCGGACGATCAACGCGGCAAAGAAGTACGTCGTGTCGAGCACCTTGGAGCAGGTCGATTGGAACGCGGAGCTCGTGCGCGGGGATCTGGGCCTGGCCGTTCAGGAGCTCAAACACGGGTCGGGCAAGGGACTGTGCCTGGGAGGTGTGAAGCTCCCACTGGCGTTGACAGAGCTGGGATTGATCGATGAGTACGAGTTCGTGGTGCATCCCAGACTCGCCGGCCACGGGCCGACCTTGTTCGCGGGGCTCACGGAGCATGTCGACTTGAAGCTCGTGAGCCGGCTGGAGTACGGCTCGGGGGCAGTGGCGATGCGGTACGAGCCGAGTAGGTAGCCATCGGGCGTGCGAGCCCGAGCCGACACCCGGCAACGCCACGGCCCGGCGCACCTCCCGAGCCGACGCGGTGTGTGAACGCGAAAGCCGCCTCAGCTCGGCCCGCTATCCGCCCGTCATCTCCAAAGCCGCAGCCACCCGCCCTGCGTCAGCGCACTCGTGAAGTGACAAACCGTCAGAAGACCTGCGGCCCTACGGGGAGTGCAGCAAAACTTCCGGAGGACTTCCCCTTGTAGAACGCAGACGGTTCCGGAATAACTCCCCCCGACCAGCTCAGGGACAGTGCCCCCGACGACCCTGCCCCGGTACTGGTCCTTCAGGTACTTGAACCGGCGGTATGGGTCAGTCCAGGCTCGTGGTCCGCCCCAGAATGGACGCAACGACTACTTGGGTTGGGTGGCCACGGCGACCAGTGCGAAGGCATCGGTGGCCTGTTGGGGCACCTCTTCGATGCGGTGGAAGGCGACGTCGTCGAACGTCAGCTCAACGGGGATCCCTGCGGCAGCCCGTTCCCAGAAGTTGGGGAAGTACTGGTAGTACATCTCCACCTGGTCGAAGTACGCCTCCAAGGTCCGTTGAAGCGAACGGGCGGTGAACTCCTGGACGTGGGACGGATCCATATGGCGTCGGTTCTCGTAGCGGTTGTAGGTCATCGTGCGATTCGGTGTTCCCACGACGAAGGTGCCCGTCTGCCTCATCATGGACACGACGTTCTCCACATACGTGAAGTAGTCCTCCAAGTGCTCGATCGTCTCCATCGAGAGCGCGACATCGATTCCATCGATCTCGAGTGCAGCCCCGAGATAGGGATCGCAAGCGTTTGCGCACAGGAACCGTGCATTGGTGAGCTGGAACCGTTCGCCCAGGCCGACAACATTCGGGTCGAGATCGATACCGATGATGTCGGCACATCGGGGCGACAGGAGCGCCACACCGAAGCCTGTGCCGCAACCGAAATCAAGGACGTGATGCTCGAGCTGCACAAAGAGCTGTGCGGCCCAGAGGTAGCGGGAGACGTGGAGAATCGTGTCCAACGAGTAGGGCGGACCACCCTGGAACTCGAAGCGGGCGTGCGTTTCGGGGCGGATGGAATCTGAGTTCGCCGACACCATCCGGCCCGGCACTTCCGTGGGGGAGATGGTCGGAGACGAGGAGCGATCGGAACTCATGAACGGACGCTACCGATGGGGGCCCGAAGGGTCAACGACCTCGGCTCCGCGACCTTCGCTCTGGCCAAGGGACCGAATCCTTGCGAGTGTTCCGTTCCCGCGCACATCCTGAAGGTCGCCCAAGTCTCCGGAGTCGACAGGTTGGAACTGCGTGCCACGCGACGAGACAGAGCAGTCGGACCGGACTGGTGAGACGATGGTGGGATGACCGAGACCGTGGACGAGGTGGCAGTGCTCGTCAGGCGGGCGATGGCGACAGAGGACTTGGCAACCTTCGCGGAGCTCCTGGACCCGGAGGTCACGTGGGGAGCGCCGGGGGCTCGCGATCCCAGCTGCAAGAGCCGCGACCAAGTGCTGACGTGGTATCAGCGAGGTCGGGATGCCGGCGTCCGGGGAACCGTGAACGACGTCGAAGTGATCGGAGATCGCCTGCTCGTGAGTATGAGCGTGCGAGGGACGGAGAACGCCCAAGAGCGGGGCGGAGCAGCCCTCCGGTATCAGGTGTTGACCGTCAGGAGCGGCAGGATCGTGGAGATCGTCGGTTTCGACGATATGGCCGACGCTCTCTCCTACGTCACGTAGCGCACACGCGCCAGAACCGGACCGAGCCGATCATCGAACAATCGGAACGCCCTGCCAATCCGATGCTTCGAGCTTCATCGGGGTGCTCTGTTCGAGAGTGGTGGGACTCGGTCCCGAGTATGAAGGACGTGCTCTGCCGATCTGACCGCGTCGTGGTGCATCCCGAGAGAACGCGGTGCCGGTCGTCGGGCCGCATACTGGAGTGGTGACCGACCTACGGCTGGCGCTCTGTCAAGCCGCCTCGAGCGGCGGCTCACAGGCCAACCTCCAAAAGGGTTTGGACCTCTGTTCGAGGGCCGCCGCCGAGGGGGCGGACATCGCGGTCCTGCCGGAGATGTGGCAGATCGGTTACGCCCCCTGTCCTGATGACGAGGCCGGACGAACGAAGTGGCAGGAGATGGCCATCGCCCGTGACGATCCATGGGTGGGCGAATTCCGAAAGGCCGCGTCCGACCGCGATATGGCGATCCTGACGACATTTCTGGAGCGGTGGCCTGGCTCGCCCCGGAACACCGCCCTGCTGATCGACCGGCATGGTCGAGATGTCCTTTGCTACGCCAAGGTTCACACGTGTGACTGGGGAATGGAGAAAGCTCTCACGCCCGGAGAGTCCTTCGAGGTCACGCGTCTCGACTGTGCGGGCGGGTTCGTCGACGTCGGCGTCATGATCTGCGCCGATCGAGAGTTCCCCGAGTCGGCGCGTGAGCTGATGCTCGGCGGTGCTGAACTCATCCTGGTGCCGAACGCCTGTCCCATGGCCGGCGAGCGGACCTCTCAGCTCCGGTCCCGAGCGTTCGAGAACATGACCGCGATCGCGACGGTGAACTATTCGGCACCCGATCAGGACGGGCACTCCAGCGTCTTCGACGGGATGGTCTTCGAACAGAACGGACAACCCAATGGTCGACCCCGTGACCAGCTCGTCTTCGAGGCGCGGCGGTGACGAGGACGTCTACCTCGCCACGCTCGATCTGGACGCGCTCAGGGAGTACCGAGGGCGCGAGACGATGGGAGACGCCTACCGGAAACCCGGTGCATACCGGCGCTTGCTGTCCGACGAACACGGCGTGCCGATCTTCGATCGGTCCGATTCGCGCCGGGGATCTCCAGGCACCGAGGGCGAAGAGGTGGCGCGCACGCTGGGTCAGCAATGGTCGATCCGGGCGAGGTAGCCGTCCGTCCCGTCCGCCGCACCTGTCCGCGGATCTCGGACGCACGCACCTCCGTCGACCTGCACCGCTAGCATCGGCCTGAGCTCACCACTTGGCAACGGGGCTGACCGACGATCACTGGAGGTCAGACTGTGGCGCAGGATCAACAGGCACGTCACCGGGTCGAGCTCGCCGAGGCCACCGGCTTCGATCTCGAGCGTCGGCTCGTGCGGGCGAAGAACATCCCCGGGGTCGCGTTGGAGCTCGCCTACGACAGCCTCATCGTCGCGGCCGGCGCCGGACAGTCGTACTTCGGACACGACGAGTTCGCGTTGATCGCTCCGGGGATGAAGACGATCGACCACGCGCTCGAGCTGCGTCGTCGCGTCTACGGCGCCCTCGAGGTGGCCGAGACGGCGACCAGCGACACGGCACGGCACGGCGGTTCTTCACGACGATGGTCGTGGTCGGAGCCGGCCCGACCGGTGTGGAGCTCGGAGGGCAGGTACGCGAACTCGCGGTCCGCAGCCTCCGCAACGAGTTCCGCTCCATCGACCCGTCGCACGTCCGGGTCGTGCTCGTCGACGGGGGCACGGATCCGCTGGCCAACTTCGGCGATCGGCTCGCCGGTCGCGCCGCGTCCGAGCTGACGACGATGGGGGTGGAGCTGCGGATGGGCGCACGGGTGACCGGCGTGGACGCGTTCGGAGCCACGTTGTCAGGACCGGAGGGTGACGAGCGGCTGACGGCGGCGACGGTCATCTGGGCGGCCGGCGTACACGCTTCACCGCTCGCGCAGGCCCTCGGTCACGCGACCGGCGCCGAGGTCGACCGCCAGAGTCGGGTGGCCGTCCTTCCCGATCTGACCCTGCCGGGCCACCCGGAGGTCTTCGTGGTGGGTGACACGGCGGCGATCGACGACCTGCCAGGCGTCTGCGAAGTGGCCATGCAGGGAGGACTGCATGCGGCCAACACCATCCGGCACCGGATGAAGGTCGCCGACTACTCGGTCTACTTCACCTACCGTGACCTCGGCAGTGCCGACACCATCGGTCGCTTCAAGGCGATCGTCAGCTTCAAGGGTGTGCGCTTGAGCGGCTTTCCGGGTTGGGTCGTCTGGCTCTTCGTCCACATCGGCTTCCTCAACGGCTTCGGGAACCGGATCGCCGTCCTCTGGCGGTGGGGAAGGGCGATGGTCGGTCGCGCGCGGCCGGAACGGGTGTTCAGCGTCGGCCACACCGGAGGAGATCTGAGCCTCCCGACCGAAGTGCGCGAGCAGGTGGTGCCCAGCCCCTTCCCGGCGATGAGCGCCGAGGTACTGCGGAGCCCCGAGGGGCGGGCGATCTTCGGCACGGTGGATGCCTCCGGTTGACGGGCGCGATCCGAGGGCGACCCACTCCGGCCGGTTCGTGATCCCTACAGACCCGGGCTCGACTGCATGATGCCGCCGTCGACGAAGATCGTCGTCGCCGTGAGGTAGCTGGCGCCGTCTCCCGCCAGGAACGCCACGACGCTGCCGATCTCGGCCGGATCCGCGATGCGGCCGATCGGGATGGCCGCGTTGAGCTTGGCGAGCGCGACCGGGTCGTCCTCGGTCTGCTTGTTGATCGGCGTATCGACCGCCCCCGGACCGACGCCGGTCACCGTGATGCCGTGCGGTGCCAGCTCGACCCCCGCGGTCCGCGTCAGCATCCGCATCCCCCCTTTCGAGAGGCAGTACGGCGTGTTCCCGGGCATCGGCCAGTCCTCGTGGACCGAGCTCACGTTGATGATCCGACCACCGCCACCCTGCGCGATCATCTGCTGAGCGGCCAGCTGCGTTCCGAAGAACGCGCTCTTGAGGTTGACGTTCAACACGAACTCGTACTGCTGCTCGGTCGTGTCGAGGATCGAGGTCCGCGTCTCGACGCCGGCGTTGTTGACCATGATGTCCAGCTTCCCGAACGCCTTCACGGTCCCGTCGATCAGCGTCCGGAGGCTCTCGACCTTGCTCACGTCCGCGTCGATCCCGATGGATTGCTCCCCCAGTGCCGCGATCTGGCGCTCGAGCTCCTCGGTCGCGTCCGGATCGGACACGTAGTCGATCGCGACATTGGCCCCGGCACCGGCGAGGGCGAGCACGATGCTCTTCCCGATGCCGGTGTTCCCACCGGTGACGATTGCGGTCTTGCCCTCGAGCGTCATGTCACGCACCTTTCTCGTCGTCGTGTTGTCTCGCACCTCTCACCCGGCACCGCAGGCCCCCACCGTCGATCCACCGGAAGCCTGCGTGTATCCCGCGCGCGGCCGCGGACGGTGGTGCACACCGAGGTCGGGTCGCGCAGGGGCGGATCGATGGACCGATGAGGCGACGTCGCCACGGGTGCCTGCGGGGGTCGGATGCAGGTGGGACGTGACGTGGTGGCGCTGCGCGAGCACGAACGACAGGGCTCCCATGAGCAGGGCCACCGCGGCGGTGAACCCGAAGATGGTCGGGAGGCCGACACCGGCACTCTGCAGGGGCCCGGCGCCGAACGCCGCGATGCCGTAGCCGAGTTGGTAGAACGCGATCACGCCGCCGGTGACGAACGAGCCGATCTCGACGAGCTGCTCCTGGGCGAAGCTCAGGGTCAACGGCAGCAACGCCGAGCACCCGAATCCGGCGGCGGCGAAGACCAGGACTCCCAACCCCTGGTCACCCTTCGGAATGAGGGCGGTGAGCACGAAGGTCACGACGAGCACGAACGGCAGGACGTGAAAGGTGCGCCGCGTCGGGATCCAGCGCTGGATCGCGGCGAAGAGGACCCGGCCGAGCGTCACCAGGAGCCAGAAGGCGGTCAGCGCGAGCGCCGCCACCGACGTCGACGAGCCGACGTGGGACGTCATGAGGGTCTGCGACCAGTTGCCGTTCATGGTCTCGCAGATCCCGTAGAGGACGGCGAACCCCGCGAAGACCCAGAATCGGACCGGGAGTCGGGTCCGCGCCGCCCGCGCATGGCCGCCTGCTTCCGGTGCGGCGGTTCGGAACGGCAAGGGGAAGCTGAGCGCGACCAGTCCGGCGAGGAGCACCGAGGTGACGACCGGCAGGCCCCACCAGAATCCGAGCCCGACGAAGACGGCGACGAAGACGGGCGCTAGCACCGTCCCGGCGCCGAGCAGCGCGTTGAGCACGAGCACCGACTGGTCCACGCCGTCCGGATGGAACGCCGCTGTCAGCGAATTGAGGGCGGGAACGGTCAGGCCGAAGCCCAACCCGAGGAACGCGGTCGCGCACAGGAGGAGTGCGTAGGCGACGGAGTGGTTGCCGGTGAAGAACTGGCTCGTGAGGAGGAGGAGCATCGAGGTCAGGTCCGCGACGAGTCCACCGAGGTACACGGTCTTGATGCTGAACCGGCTCGTCAGTGCTCCCCCGGCGAGTGCGGCGGTGATCGCGGTCACGACCTGCGGAAGGAACATCGCCCCGTACTGTGAGCTGGACAGGTCGTAGTGGGCGCGACTGGTGAACACGGTGCTCGCCGCCGGGAAGGTGACCAGTGCGATGCCCTGGACCAGACCGGCCGCGTTGACGGTGACGGTCTCGCGTGAGCGGCTCATCGGCGGTCGCGACGCCGGGTCATGGGTCAGGTCAGCCGATCGGCGAGGTGGTCACCGACCCGCAGCGCGTTGGCGATGATGGTCAGCGTCGGGTTCACGGCGCCGATCGACGGGAAGAAGCTCGAGTCCACGACGTAGAGGTTGTCCAGCTCGTGCGCCTTGCAGTGCTCGTCGAGCACCGAGGTCTCCGGATCGGTGCCGAAGCGCGCGGTCCCGGCCTGGTGGGCGGTGGCCGCGATCGACATACCCTCGTGCAGATAGACGCCGCGTTGGTGCGACTTCTGGTGGAATCCGAGGTCGGCCAGCATGGAGTCGAACTTCTTCCGCATCCGCCGGAGTCCCTCCTCGTTGTTGTCCTTCGCCAGCGCGAGGCGGACGGTCCCGTCCTTGTCGAGCGTGATCCGACTGTCGGGCCGCGGGAGGTCCTCCGAGGACATCCAGAAGTCGACGCCGTGACGCGCGATCTCGTTCAACGCGGCGTCCGGGGTGAGCTTCGCACCCCAGGCCAGGAAGCGTGGTGCCATCGCCTGGAGCTGCTCGCCGTCGGACTTGCCGAGCATCTGGATGCTGCCCCAGGGGTAGTCCCAGTCCTCTCCCCGGAGATACCAGTCGTTGAGCACCAGGGTCTTCTGCAGACGGGTGGGGTTCGGTGTGCGCGAGAGCGCGATGACCGCGGTGTTGTTGTGGCGCACGTAGTTGCGTCCCACCTGGTCCGAGCTGTTGGCGAGCCCTTGGGGGTGGGCGTCGTTCGACGATCCCAATAGGAGCAGCGCCGAGTTGAGCGCCCCGCAGGAAACGACGACGACGTCCCCGCTGATCCGGGCAGCCGAACCGTCGCCCAGCGTCGTGACCACCGCAGTGACCGTCCGGCCGCTCGGGTCGGTCTCCAGCCGCTCGACCTTGGCGTCCATCGCGAGCTCGAGGTTCGGGTGCGCGGCGAGTGCGGGGTCGACACACACGACCTGGGCGTCGGCCTTGCCGTTGACCAGGCAGGGGAACCCGTCGAGCCGGTTGCAGCGGATGCACGCGCTCCCGTGGGTCGCCTCACCGTCGTCGTCCTGGTCGAGGAGGACCCCGAGCGGCAGGTGCGAAGGGTGCAGCCCGAGCTTCTCGAGGTCGTCGTGGAGCTTCTGGATGCGGGGTTCGTGCTTGACGGCCGGGTAGGGGAAGCCGCCGCTCCGGGGACCCTCGGTCGGATCCTCACCGGCGGCACCGTGCACGTGATAGAGCAGCTCGGCCTCCGCGTACCACGGCTCGAAGTCGTCGTACGAGAGCGGCCACGCGGGCGAGAGCCCGCCGTGGTGCTTGACGACGCCGAAGTCCTCGGGCCGGAGGCGGAAGAGGGCCGCACCGTAGAACTTGGTGTTGCCCCCCACGTAGTAGTTCTGCTCGGGGGAGAACTCGTTGCCGTCCCCGTCGTACCACTCGTCGGTCGTGTGGTACTTGGCCTTGACGAAGACGGCCGAGGTCTCCCAGTTGTCGCGTTCACGCCGGAGGTACGAACCGCGCTCGAGCAGGAGGATGCGCTTCCCCGACGGGGCGAGCTTCCATGCCAGGGTCCCTCCCCCGGCCCCGCTCCCGATGATCACGACGTCGTAGTGGTCGTCCATCCTCATCTCTCCACTCTGCTCGGGCGCTCGAGGCGCCGGTCAGCCGGTCGGTCGGTCCGGATCCGTCACGGTCTCGTTGCCGGTCTCTCCGACCGACCGGGCTCCGACAGCTGCGCCACGGCCTCGATGAGCGCGAGGTGGGTGAACGCCTGCGGGAAGTTGCCGAGATGCTGTCCGGTCGTCGTGTCGATCTCCTCGGCGTAGAGGAGGAGCGGGCCCGCGAAGGAGAGGAGCTTCTCGCAGAGCGCTGTCGCGCGTCCGACCTCACCGATCACGGCGAGCGCGGAGGCCAGCCAGAACGAGCAGATGGTGGAGGTCCCCGCCTTGCCGCTGAAGCCGGTGTCGGTGGTGTCGGTGCGGTACCGGAGGACGAACCCGTCCTCCGCGATCGGCGGGAACTCCGGCATGCGCTACTCCGTTCCCTGCAGTTGGCCGAGCGTGACGGTCTCGGGCGGCGTCGCGATCCGCTTGCGGAACACGTAGAGACTCCACCCCTGGTAGACGAGGACGACCGGGAAGAAGACGAGCGTGACGACGGACATCACCTTCAGCGTGTACGAGGGGCTGGCGGAGTTGGACACCGTGAGGTTGTAGGCCGAGTTGGTGGTCGAGACCATCACCCGTGGGAACAGGTCGAAGAAGAGCGATCCCACGACACCTCCGATGGCGGTGGCCGCCGAGGCGAAGGCCCACCCTTCCGCATGTCCTTCGGCGAACAGCGCCGCCGCGACCACGGCGACGAGCGCCACCGCGTCGATCGGGCTCGGGACGAATCCGGAAGAGCCGATGCCGACGTGGCTCCAGGTGAGCCACCCGAAGGTCACCAGCGCGGCCACCCACCCGATCGGGGCCGACAGGCGACGCACACGTTCGTGCAGTGACCCCTCGGTCTTGAGAGTCAGGTAGGTCACGCCGAGGAGGAGCGAGAGCACGGTCAGGGTGAGACCGGTGTAGAGGCCGAACGGGACGAGCAGGCCCCAGAAGCTGCCCGTGTAGTTGTGGGAGGAGTCGATCGGCAGGCCGTGGAGCAGGTCACCGAGGGCTGTACCCAGAAGGAAGGGGATGAGCAGGCTTCCGATGGTCAGGGACCAGCGCCAGGTCGCCCGCCACCGCGGATCGTCGATCTTGCGGCCGTACTCGAACGAGAGGCCGCGGACGATCAACGCGACCAGCACGAGGACGAGTGCCAGGTAGAACGCAGAGAACATCGTCGCGTACCAGCCCGGGAAGGCCGCGAAGATCGCAGCGCCGGCCACGATCAGCCACACCTCGTTGCCGTCCCAGACCGGTCCGATGGCATTGATGCAGACCCGGCGCTCGGCGTCGGTCCTCCCGACGAAGGAGTGCAGCATCCCGACGCCGAAGTCGAAGCCCTCGAGGACGAAGAATCCCACCCAGAGGACAGCGACGATGATGTACCAGATGTTGTTGAGGTGCACCCCCATCGCAGCCTCCTAGTAGACGAGCGCGGGCACCCGCGGCTCCTCCGACGGACCACCGGTGCCGGTGTCCTCGCCCCCCTCGTCTTCCTCCTCCTCTTCGATCGGACGTCGGCCGTAGCGGATCATGAGGTAGGCGTCCGCGACACCCAGTGCCAGGTACAACAGGACGAAGACCGTCAGGCTGATCCAGATGTCGACCGAGGTCACGTTCGGTGAGGCGGCCTGGGCGACGGTCATCAGGCCTTGCACGATCCACGGCTGCCGGCCGTTTTCGGTCAGGAGCCAGCCGGCCGTGTTGATGAGGAACGGCGCGATCGCGAACCACGGCGCGATGAGGAGGAACCACCTGGCCTTCTCGAGGGTCTTGCGCCGGAGCAGCCACACCCCCCACAGCGAGAAGAGGAGGAGGAGCGTGCCGAGGTAGGCCATCACCCGCATGCTCCAGTACTGGATGAACACGTTCGGGATGTAGTACCCGGGCCCGTACTGCTTCTGGTACTGCGCCTGCAGGTTGTTGAGGCCCTGGACCTCGCCGTCCACGTGGTTCGTGGCGAGGATCGACAGCAGGTCGGGAACCTCGATGATCTGGGTCGGGGTCTGGTCGTTGTTGCCACCGCCGATCTGGAACAGGGAGAACGAGCAGTGCGAGGGGCAGGTCGTCCAGAGCGCCTCGGCCGCGGCGATCTTCATCGGCTGGTACTTGCCTTCGACGACGCCGAGCTCGCTCCCGATGAAGAGGTCGATGGCGATCGCCGGGGTGAGCACGATGAGCGAGATCGCCGCCGTTCGCCGGAAGGCGTCCACCGCGTCCTCACGCCGGAGGTGCCATGCGGAGTACGCGAGCATCACCGCTGCACCGGTCACCAGTGACGCGAGGATCACGTGCGGATAGGCCCAGAGGAAGACCGGGTTGGTGAACAGGGCCCAGACGTCGGTGAGCTCGGGTTGGCGCTGCGCGTTCATGACGTAGCCGACCGGGTGCTGCATCCACGAGTTGGCCGCCATGATGAAGAGCGCCGAGATCATCGTGGCAGCTGCCACGATCCAGATGCAGGCCAGATGGAGCTTCCGCGAGATGCGGTCCCAGCCGAAGATCCAGATGCCGAGGAAGGTCGACTCGAGGAAGAAGGCGATCAGCCCCTCCATCGCGAGAGGACCGCCGAAGATGTTGCCGACGAAGCGCGAGTAGTTGGACCAGTTCATCCCGAACTCGAACTCCTGGACGAGCCCGGTCACCACCCCGATCGAGACGTTGATCAGGAGGATGGTCCCGAAGAAGCGGGTGAGGCGGCGGAAGGTCGGGTTGTCGTTCCGGTACCAGCTGGTCTGGAGCAGCGCGGTGAGGAACGCGAGCCCGATGGTGACCGGGACGAAGAGGAAGTGGTAGATGCTCGTCGTGGCGAACTGCCAGCGCGCGAGGTCGGTGCTCACCGCAACGCCGCCACCTTGACCGAACAAGTTCCCATGTCGCCACCCCCGCACCGCAGCGTTCGACTGCCGCCGAGGGTACCTTGCGGCCCCCGGACCCTCAAGGGCCCGGTTCGACACGGTGGCGCTCGGTCCTGGCGTGTGATCGAACCGCGAACGACCCGCCGGTCGCGGTCGGCGGCGGATCGGCGCAAGTCACGTACCCGGTCCCGACGTGCGCTTCTGCGTTAGCGTCTGGCCTCATGGACGTCTCCAGGTATCAGCATTCGGACTCGATCATCGTCAGCCGACCGGCCGCGGACGTGTACGCCATCGTGAGCGACGTGACCCGCATCGGCGAGCTCAGCCCCGTCTGCGCGTCGGGCGCGTGGGACGATGCCGCGCAGGCGGGGAAGGACGGGGCCTGGTTCACGGGCCACAACGCCATCGGCGAGTTCACCTGGGACACGCGTTGCCAGGTGATCTCGGCCGACCCGAGTCGGGAGTTCGCCTTCGTCAACCACGGACCGAAGGGCAACGCCGAGCTCGTCCGATGGGGATTCAACCTCGACGAGAGCGGCGGAGAGACGACCGTCACCGAGTCGTGGCAGGTGCTGCCCGCGTACCCTGGCTTCGTGACCGCGGACGATCCCGACGCGGATGTGGCCTCCCGCCTCGACGGCATGGCCGTCATGGCACGTGACGGCATCCGTGACACGCTCGCCAACCTCAAGAAGGTCGCAGAAGCCTGACGAGGCGACCCACGCGGGGGTCGTTTCGGCGCCTCCGCCATCACCGCAGCGGCCCGTGACCGCCGGCTGCGCTACAACGGCGCCGTGAGCCTCCGTCCCGTCGGCTGGGTGTTCGTGCTCTTCGGACTCTTCTGGGGCGGCTGGGCAGTCGCGGCGGTCGACATCGAGCGATCGCTCCACCTCTCAGTCGGCGGCTTCGGCCTCCTGCTCTCCCTCGCCCTCGTCGGTGCCGGGACTGCCAACGCGCTCGGAGGCACGCTGTGTGAGCGTTACGGGACGGCGCGCGTGCTGGGCATTGCGCTCCTGGTCTGGTCGGTTGTGCTGGCCTCCGGCGCGGCCGCCCGCCGACCGCTCGTTTTCGGGGGCGCTTTCGTGTGCATGGTGATCGTCGCCGGCTTCGTCGACATCGCCATCAACGTGGCGGCGACCGGTGCACTGGCGAACCGGCCCGGTCGGTTGGTGGCCTTCCACGCGCGCTTCAATTACGGCGCCGCAACCGGCGCCGCGCTGACCGGCGTTCTCTTGGCCGTCGGCGGTTCCTGGCGATGGCTCTGGATCGGCGCGTGCGTCGCGTCGGCGGTTCTCGGCGTCGTCAGCATGCGCGCACACCTGCCGGGAATCGACCACCCGGAGCAGACACCGCTCCGGAGCACGTTCTCCCTCCTCCGCCGTGAGCGTCTCGTCGTGCTCGCGGTGACCTTCGCACTCGCAGCCATGGTCGAGGGCGGCATCGAGCTCTGGGGTGTGCTCTTCCTGCGCGCCCAGCTCGACTCCGGGCTACTGCTGGGTGCAGGCGGTGCAGCGTTCGGCTACTCCATCGCCGCGATCGCCCGTTCGACACTCGGTCCCGCGGTGGGTGGACGGGGCGTCGGCAGGGGCGTCACCATCGGAGCCGGGGCGGCGGCGATCGGCATCACCGTGATGGCCTTCGCCCCGGTGGCTTTCGTCGCCGCGGTCGGGCTCGTCTTCGCGGCCGGCGGCATCTCGATGTGTTGGCCACTGTTGGTCGCTCAGGCCGGCAGGCATCGGCCGGGAGCCGGTTCGATCGTCGGAGCCGTCTCCGCTGTCGGCTACCTCGGGATGGTCGTGGGACCCGCCCTCGTCGGGTGGGTGGCCGAGGCGGCGGGACTGCGCGTCGCGTTGGGTGTCCTCGGTGCGGTCGCCTTCGTCGTCGCCCTCGTCCCCGCTCGTTCGGCAACCTTCGCCGGGACCGCGATCAGCCGATGACCACGGCCGAACGCGTCACGCACCGGTTCGGCTGCCGCGCGCCGTCACCCGTCCGACGTGAGCGCCGCCAGCGCCTCCCTCGCGCCGGCGGTCGGTGCAACAGCGACGAGTCCGCGATAGAGGCGGACGACGGTGGCCCGGTCGAGCGTTCCCGTCCGGGCCCGATCGCAGTGGGCGGACTGGATCGCGGCCTCGAGCTGGAAGCGCCCGAGCGGCTCGCCGAGCGCGTGGGCGCGCTGCAGCATGGCCTCGCCGTCCTCGATGAGCGAGCGGTCCCAGAGCGAGGTGTCCTGTTCATCGAGCGGCGGCCACGGCGTCCCGGTGCGCGCGGGCGCACGTGCCTGCGCGAAGGTGAGCAGCGCGGCGAGACCCCAGGCCTCCGGTTCGTCCACGAGCAATGACGCGGTGAGCACCGCGAGCCACCGCGCCTCGTCCGCGACCGACTCGCGGATGCGCTCGTGCTGGTCGAGCCAGTCGATGGCGTAGGCGCCGTAGACCGCCTCGAGCACGGCGGGGAGACGGTCCGGCATCTCCGCGCGCGACGGGACCCGGAAGGGGATCCCGGCGTCACGGATCCGACGCTTGGCGCGGACGAGGCGCTGTGCCATCGCGGAGGGCTGCAGCGCGAAGACCCGGGCGATGCGCTCGGCGTCGAACCCGAGCACCACCTGGAGCATGAGCGGTGTGCGCACCTCGGGCGCGATCGCGGGGTGCGCGCAGGCGAAGAGCAGCTCGAGCCGCTTGTCGGGGATCGCGTCCGGGTCTCGCTCGTCCATCGTCGCCGCGACGTCCGATTCGAGGGACGTCGTCCGCCGGGCGGCCGCGGAGCCGAGCAGGTCGCGGATGCGGTTGCGGGCGACCGTCACGAGCCAGCCCTCCGGGCTGTCGGGGACGCCCGTCTCGGGCCACGTGCGCAGAGCCCGCTCGAAGGCGTCGGCGAGCGCGTCCTCGGCGAGCGCGATGTCCCGGGTCGTGGCGGCGAGCACCGCCACGACCCGGCCGTACGACGATCGGGCGACCCGCTCGGCGAGCGCGGCGGCCTCGCGGTCGCTCACGACACCGGGTGCTCTCCCTGCCACGCGCCCTCCACGTAGCGCACGGAGGTCGGCCTGATCTCGACGTGTCCCCACGAGATCGACGGGGCCTGCCTCGCCCACTCGAGCGCCGCGTCGAGATCGGCGACGTCGATCACGAACGTGCCGCCGATCTGCTCCTTCGTGTCGGCGAACGGGCCGTCCTGCACGACGAGCTCGCCGCCGAGCATGGTGATCGTGGTGGTCGCGTCCGACCGCTGGAGCACCTCCGCACTGGCGAGCACGCCGGCGTCGTCGAGGGCCTTCGCGTACGCCTGGAACGCGCGCTGACCTACTTCGATGGCTTCCGGACCGAGCTCCTCGGCGGTCGGCTCCGGGTAGTGGAGCAAGAGGGTGTATCGCATGACATCCGTCCTTCCGGTTCGCGTGCTGAGTCTGTCACCGGGATGACGATCGGACGGCGGCGGAATCGACGGCGCCACGTCCGGCAGCGGGCGTCGGGTCGCTCAGTCCGGGTGCGCCGCCTCCGCCACCGGCGCGGTCGCCGGTGCGGTCGTGGTCGAACCGAACGCCCCGTGGTCCAGCACGTAGATGAACGTCTCGAGCAGGTGCGCCTGGCTCGGGTCGAGGAGGCCGAGGTGGATGAGGCCGCCCCCGGCGGCGTCGACCATCGCAGCGAGGTCCTCGACCGGGACGAGGAGCGTGCGGTCGAGATCCTGGAGCACCCCTTCCAGATAGGCCGTGACCCGTGCCCGCAGATCGCGGTACCGGCCGAGGATCCGGTCTCGCACCTCCGGGTTCCGCAGTGCGTAGAGCTGGAACTCCAGCGTGAGTGCGGTCCACTCCGAGTCGTCGCCTCCCGACAGCCGCCGCCAAGCACGGGCGACGTCCACGTCGGCTGCGGCCACTGGTCCGCCGGCCTGCTCGAAGAGGTCGTCGAAGCCGGCGAGCTGGACCTCCACGTGCCGGTCGAGCACCGCGAAGAAGAGCTCCTCCTTGTTCTCGAAGTTCGAGTAGACGGCGCCGCGCGTGAAGCCGGCGGCCTCGGCGATCTCCTCCAGGGAGGCGGCGTGGAACCCTCGCTTGGCGAAGACGTCCCGCGCCGACTCGACCAGGACCTCTCGGGTGAGCTGCCGCCGGCGATCGGCCGTCCACTTCTCTGCGGGCATGACGCCCCTCCTCACGGACCTTGACTTCTCGAGATTCTCACGCGTATCCTGCATACACAAGTGTATGTAGAATACGTAAGCGTATCCACCGACCGCACGCCGCCGGGCGCTGACGACGAGCCGCCAGCCACCCACCTGACCAGGGAGCCGCCATGAGGCGATCGACGAATCCGGACCGGGCGCCGGCGCTCGAGCTCGAGGCGGTCACCAAGTCGTACGGCGCCCGGACGGCGCTGCGGGGGGTCGATCTCACCGTCGAACCGGGCGAGGTCGTCGGCCTGCTCGGACCGAACGGCGCCGGGAAGACGACGCTCCTCTCGATCGTGGCCGGGCTGCTCCGGTGCGACGGCGGGACCGCGCGGGTCTGCGGCTGGGACGTGGCGCGGGACCGTGCGCGGGCCCAGCACGCGCTCGGCTTCGCGCCCCAGGTGACCGGCCTCTACGACTCGCTGAGCGTCGCCCAGAACCTCGACTTCTTCGGGCGTCTCGCAGGGCTGCGAAGGCGTCAACTTGCCGAGCGCATCGATGCCGTCTGCGATGCCCTCCTCCTCGCCGGTCTCCGCCATCGCCCCTGCCGCGACCTGTCCGGCGGTGAGCGGCGGCGCGTGCACACGGCCGTCGCGCTCGTCGCCCAGCCCGCACTGCTGCTCCTCGACGAGCCGACCGTCGGCGCGGACATCGAGACGCGGGCGGCGCTCATCGAGGTCGTGCGCGAGCTCGCGGTCGCGGGGACCGCGATCCTCTACACGACGCACTACCTGCCGGAGATCGAGTCGCTCGACGCGGAGGTCGTCCTCCTCGACGCGGGGCGGGTCATCGCCCGCGGACCCATCGAGACCCTCGTCGCGGAGCACGGCTGCGGCGTCCTCGAGCTCCGCTTCACCGGTGAGGCCCCGTCGGTCGTCGTCGACGATCTCACGATCGTGCGGGAGGGAGACCGCCTGCTGGTGTCGACCTCGACGCCGGCTTCGGCGGCCGCCCGGATCCTCAACCGACTCGGCGGGGATCTCCAACGACTCGAATCGGTCAACGTGCTCAGGCCGAGCCTCGAGAGCGTCTTCGTCGGCCTCACCGGGAGCGCCCTCGATGCCGAGGAGGCGACCCCGCATGCGGCGTAGCCTCGCGATCTGCCTGAACGAGCTCCGGATCCTGCGCCACGATCCCGAGTGGCTCGTCCTGATCTTCGCCATCCCGCTGGTGCTCGTCGGGCTCATGCGCGGCGGCGTGCACTTCATGCTCGTCCTGACCGGCCATCCCGGCGCGTCCGGCGCCGACTTCAGCGTCCCGGCGGTGGCGGTGACCTTCGTCTTCTACCTCCCGGGACTCGTCGGGCTCTCGTTCCTGCGCGAGCACGGCTGGGCGACGTGGGACCGGCTGCGGGCGACCGGGACCCCTGCGGTCGAGATCCTCGTGGGCAAGGTGGTCCCCGTCGTCCTGCTCGGTCTCGTCCAGATGGCCGTCGTCTTCGGGGTGGGACGGGCCGTCTACGGCCTCCGCATCCGGGGCTCGGTGCTCGGCCTCGCCTTGATCGCGGTCGCCCTGGTGGTCGCGGCCACGTCGATGGGCCTGGCACTCGCCGCGATCGTCCGCACCGTGCAGCAGCTCAACACAGTGGGCAACGTCGCGCCGGTCGGCCTCGGCGCGCTCGGCGGCGCGCTCATGCCGCTCGCGACCCTGCCGGTCTGGGTCCACCACGTCGCCCCGGCGACGCCGCAGTACTGGGCGATGCAGGGCTTCGACGGGCTCATCCTCGGCGGTGCAGGGACGGGATCCGCCCTGCTCCCGACCGCGGTCCTGCTGACCTTCGCGGCCGGCTTCTGCATCGTCGCGCTGGTCGGTCTCCGCACGACCGGACGCCGGCTCGCGTTCGGCTGACCGAATCCCCCGTCACCCCTCGTCGCGGTTGCCGGGACGACGGTCAGCCGGCCCGCGGGCCGTAGACGAGCAGCATGACCCCGCTGTCGAAGCGCTCGTGGCGGAGGAGCTCGAGGCGAGGCGCACCCTCGACCGGCTCGAAGAGGTGCTGCCCCGTGCCGACTGCGACGGGGGTCAGCAGCAGGTGGAGCTCGTCGATGAGTCCCGCGTCGAGGAGCGGGACGTCGAGCGCACCGTTGCCGTACTTGACGAGATCACCGGCCGCCCGCTGCTTGAAGTCCGAGACGAAGGTGGCCAGGTCGCCCTCGATCGGGACCGCGTTCCACCCGAGATCGTCGAGTGTCCGGGTCGCGACGTGCTTCGGGATCGCGTTCATCCGGTCGACGAACGGGTTGGGGTCCATCGTCGGGTACGCCGCCGAGAGCCCTTCGTAGGTCCTGCGACCGAGCAGGAGCGCGTCGGCCCGCTCCAGCGTGGCGAGCGCGTACGCCATGTGTTGCTCGTCGAGGTACGGGAACGCCCACTCCGGCGAGCCGATCTCCCCGCCGAGCGAGACGTGGACCACTTCGACGAGCCTTCCCACGGTCCGCGTCCCTCCCTGATACGAGCGCTCGTTGGCGGACCGCGACCGCGCTCAGCCCAACGGCTGGAGGCGGTCCGCCACGATCCACATGCTGAAGTACTGCGAGTTCGCGCCGTAGGCCATCGCGAGCGCGGTCTTCGCACCCTCGACCTGGTGCTCGCCGGCCGCGCCGCGCACCTGGTTGGCCGCCTCCGCGAACCGCAGGAGCCCCGAAGCGCCGATGGGGTTCGACGAGAGGACACCGCCCGAGCAGTTGACCGGAAAGGAGCCGCCGAGCTCGGTGGAGCCGTCGTCGACCATCTTCCAGCCCTCGCCCTCCTCCGCGATCCGGTGCGCTTCGAGCCACATCGGCTCGTGCCACGAGAAGGGGACGTAGAGCTCGGCCATGTCGAGCTGCTCGCGCGGCCGGGTGATGCCGACCTGGTCGTAGACGTCCTGGGCGCACTGCAGGCAGGCCTGCGGGCGGACGGGGTCGCGACCCGGAAAGGCCGGTGGCTCCGAGCGCGACGAGGCGCCGAGGATCCACGCCGGCGTCCGGCCCCTCGCACCGCGCTCGTCGGTGATCACCACCGCGCAGGCGCCGTCGGAGGAGGGGCACGATTCGAGGAACCGGATCGGCTCCCACATCATCGGGCTGTTCTTCACCTTCTCGATCGAGATGTCCTCGATCTGCAGGTGTGCGTAGGGGTTCTTGAGCGCGTTGCGCCGGTCCTTCACCGCGACCATCCACCCGATGTGCTCGGGAGCCCGCGACCGGTGGATGTACGAGCGGATGAACGGTGCGAACGCACCTCCTGCGCCGAGCGATGCGCCGCGTCCCGAGCCGAGGGCGAACTGGGCGTTCCCCTCGGACTGCTTCTCGAAGGCGACCGCGAGCACCGTCCTGTGCTTGCCCGCCTGCACGTGGGAGGCGGCGACGATACCGGTCGTGCCGCCGACCGAGCCCGCGGTGTGCACCCGGAACATGGGCTTCCCCACCGCTCCCAGCGCGTCGGAGAGGTAGAGCTCCGGCTTCATCACGCCTTCGAAGAGATCGGGGGCCTTGCCGAGGACCACCGCGTCGATGTCGTCCAACGTCATCTCGGCGTCGTCGAGCGCCCGGAAGACCGCCTCGCGCACCAGGCCCCCGAACGACACGTCGAGCCGGCGGGTCTTGTGATGGGTCTGACCGACCCCGACGACCGCCGCCGGGATCATGGCCGGCCCTCCAGTATGCAGACGAGGTTCTGTTGCAGGCACGGACCGCTCGTCGAGTGTGCGAGCGCCCGCCTGCCGCCGCCGAAGATGTGATCGGCCGCGTGCCCGATGCGGCAGAGGCCGGTCGCCATGATCGGGTTCGACCGGAGCGCACCGCCCGAGCCGTTCACGACCACCTCCTCGCCGAGGCCGAGCACCGAGCGCAGCAGCAGCTCCTCGTGGGTGAAGGCCGCCTGCAGCTCCGCCACCTCCACCGGCGTGCCCCCGTGCCCGGCCGCTGCCGCCGCGATGCGGGTCGACGGGGAGTCGTCGAGGCGGCGGAACGACGGGTTGTGGCACTCGGTCCGGTGGTCGAATCCGGTGATGTATGCGGGCCGATCGACCAGGCGCCTGGCCCGATCGCCGGTGGCGAGCACCATGGCGGCCGCGCCGTCGGTGATCGGCGGGACGTCGTGCCGCCGTAGGGGCTCGCGGACGTACTCGCCTGCGAGCAGCTCGTCGACGGTCCCCGTGCCCCGCGCGCGGACTGCGACCTCGGCCATCGAGCGTTCGTCGGCGATGCCGGCGACGATCACCGCACGCGCCTGCAGCGCAGCGAACGTCAGCGGGTCGACTCCGAGCGGCGCGAGGAAGTAGGGGTCCATCTCCATCGGGTAGATCGAGCGCGGGATCGCCGGTCGACGAACGGCCCGACCCGGTGACGACCGCGATCTCGATGTCGCCCTCCTGGAGGCGCAGCCACGCTTCGTAGAGGGCCCAGGCACCGTCCATCTCGACGTGGCTGTCCCGCTTCGGCGGCCACGCACCGATCGCGTCGAGGTTGCCGACGAAGGAGAACGCCTGCCCCGTGATGTAGTCGCACGAGCCGAGACAGGTGAAGTCGATGTCCGCGCGGGTGAGGCCGAGCGGCTCGAGCGTGCCCGTGATGGCGCGCGCCAACAGCTGGACCTCGCTGAGCTCGGTGTGCCGGGTCATATCGGCCTGCGCCCAGCCGACGACGGCGATGTCGGTCGAGGTCGCCATCAGAAGATCCGGTTGACGAGATCGGGGTCGTCCACGTCGGGCTCGCCGTTGGGCATCCACCCGATGAGGCTGCCGAGCGACGGGCCCATGCCGCCGGGCACCTCGTCGCTCTCCTCGGCAGGCGACGCCCAGACCGCGGCGACCCGTCGCCCGACCGCCACGTCCTCTGCAGCGAGCTCGAGCACCGGTTGGTAGCTCAGCACCACGTCGGTGCCGTCGAGGAGGACGAAGACCCGTGCGAACGGTTCCGTCTCGGTCTGACCCGGGTACTGCACCGGCGTCACGACCACAAAGTTGGTGATCGTCCCGGTGTGCGGGAGGTCGACGGCATCGTCCGCGGTGAACTCCTGCGCGTCGATCGGGCAGACCGCGCGGCCACCCACGTAGACCCGGCCGCACGTCGGGCACGTGAACCCGAGGAGTCGCTGCTCGCGGGAGGCCTCGATCACCAGGTCGGCCACTGCCGGGACCGGATTCCGGTAGGTGATCGACGCCAGGTAGTCCATCCGTTCCACGGGCTCGGAGACGGGTCCCCGGTCCTCGCCGTCGACCTCCGGCTCCTCGCCGGGGACGAAGCAGGCGAGGTCGGTGATGTGGCCGATCCGCTCTCCCTTCCACCGCGGTGCGACGCGCATCCCGTCGGACACCGCGTCCGGCGATCCGGCGTCCACGGCGGCGAGCAGGGGCGTCGAGGCGCCGTCGAGCTCGACGAAGGCGAAGGCGAACGGCCGGTCGAGCGGATGCTGCACCGTCGGCTCCGGCACCCAGGTCCACGAGACGACGGTGCCCGCGGGTCCGACCTCGACGAGGTCGTTGGCGAGGGTGGCGCCCGTCTGCGGATCCCACTCCATCGGCGGCACGAGCACCCGGTCGCCGTTCCGGATCCCGAGGATCCGCCGCTCGGTGAGCGCCGTCATGAACGCGCCCGTCACCGGGCCGAGCGACCGTCGGTACGGGAAGGCGATCACCGACTCCACCAGCCTCGCCACCACCGCTCCTTTCCGGACGGACGGTCGCGTCGCCGTCGTGGGTCGCACGCTCGCACACTCGCCGCCCGTGCGCCAGTGCGTTGAGTCCGGACGGTGGGTACCGTCTCTTCCGGCATGGACGCACGAAATCTCGGAGAGCTCTACGGCTTGCCGCTCATGGAGTGGCGCACCATCGAGGACCGCCTCGACCGGGGAGTGACCCAGGCGCCGGGCGCAGGCGGCCCGAACCGGCACACCTGCTGGCTGGCGACGGTCAACCCCGACGGGAGCCCGCACGTCACCGGGGTCGGCGCGGTGTGGTTCGACGGGACCTTCTGGTTCGTGAGCGGCGAGCGGACCCGGAAGGGACGCAACGTCGCCCGAGATCCGCGCTGCGTCCTGAGCGTGGCCACGACCGAGTTCGACCTCACCTTCGAGGGGGAGGCGCACCAGGTCACCGACCCCGACACGGTCGCCGCGCTCGCGCTGATCTGGGCCGAGGGGGGCTGGCCCGCACGCGTCGACGAGAGCGGGTGGGCGCTGACCGCCGAGTTCAGCGCGCCCTCCGCGGGGCCGCCGCCCTGGCACGTCTACCGCCTCCGGCACCAGCGGGCGATGGCACTCGGCACCGTCGACCCCGGGGGCGCGACCCGCTGGCGCTTCCCCTGAGCCGGACGTGGCGACCCGACCGGACGGTACCTACTGGCGCAGGAACGCCCTCGACGCGGAGGTCGAGCGCCTCCGGCTACTCGAGAGGATCGCGGACGGACGGACCATCCGCCTGCTCGAGGACACGGGCATCACCGCCGGCTGGCGGTGCGCCGAGCTCGGCGCCGGGGCGGGGTCCATCGCGCGCTGGATGGCGGACCGGATCGCTCCGGACGGTTCGCTGGTCGTCGTGGATCTCGACACGAGTGCGATCGCGGACCTCCGCGATCGGACGAACGTGGAGGTCGAAGAGGCCGACCTGACCGAATTCGCCCTTCCCCGGATCTCCTTCGACCTCGTCCACACCCGCAACCTCCTCATGCACCTCCCTGAACGGGACCGCGTGCTCGCCGAGCTCGCCGCGAGCCTGCGTCCGGGCGGGATCCTCGTCGTCGAGGAGGCCGACGGCTTCCCCGCCGAGGCGGCAACCGACGAGCGGTTCCGTCGCACCGTGTTGCCCCTGACCCGACGGTGGACGTGGGCTCGGACGCTCCCGGCGCTCGTCCAGGGACTCGGGCTCACCGGTCTGCGGGTGCTCGTGGAGACCGAGCTGCTGCAGGGCGGGACCGATCTCGCCGCGTTCTGGCACCACACCCTCGCCTCCGCCCGGCCGCTGCTCCTCGAGTCCGCACCCGATCTCGCCCCGGCGGATCTCGCGGCGTCCCTCGCGCTCCTCGAGGATCGGACCTTCTGGTCACCGTTCATGGCCGTCGTGTGCGTGACGGCCGCGCAGCACCTGCGGTGAACGCTCACTCCGTCGTCGGCGCCGGGTCGAAGAGCGGCGCGACCTCGGCCGCGAACGATTCGAGCTCGGCGACGTCGATCGTCCCGAAGCGGAGCGTCACCTGGTCGACACCGACAGCCTCGAGCATCCGGAAGTCGGCGATGAGGTCGTCCGCAGTGCCCACGAACCGCGGCCGGCCGTCCCTGTCCAACCACGGAGCGGGTGCGTAGCGGAACTCGGAGCCGACCGGGGCACGTGCCGCCGATGGCGGCCACGACCCAGGGCGCCGACCGAGGAGCTTGGTCATACCGCAGCTGTAGGAGAAGGCGAACGGTCCGGCCAGTCCCGCCGACTCGCGGATCTGGAGGATGTCGTGGCGGGCCTCCGCGTACTCGGTGTCGGGCATCCACAGCGGGTGCCAACCGTCGCCCAACAGCGCCGCCCGGCGCCGCGCATTCGTGCCGTTGCCGCCGACCCAGATCGGAGCGGGCACCGGAGCCGTGACGACGGTGAACCCATCAGGGGGCCCGCGCACGGATCGGAGGAACGCGTCCGTCACCGCGCCGCGGGTCTCGTAGGGCTCGGCACCGAGAACCTCGAACTCCCCTTTCAGGTAGCCGACACCGACGCCGAGCACCAGACGGTCGCCGGCGACCCGTCCGAGCGTGCCGGCTATCGCCGACACGAGGAGCGGGTGACGGTACGGCGCGACGAGCACGTCGGTGCCCAAGCGGAGTCGCCGCGTGACACCGGCGCCCCATGCGCACATGGCGAGCGGCTCGAGGAAGGGCGGGCGCAGGTTGACCTCGGTCGCGTACTCGGGCACGGCGATGTGGTCGGGAAACCAGGCGATGTGGTAGCCGAGCTCGTCGGCGGCCACCAGCAGGTCGTGGATCGCCGGCCCGTCCGTGAAGGGCCCGTAAGCCGGGACGGCGAACCCGAACCTCATGCGAAGTGGGTCCGCAGGTCACCGGTGAGGATCACCTCGACCGGCTCGCCGGGCACGATGCCGTGCAGCACGGTGAAGCAGCAGCGCGCGCTCGCGGTCCGGGCACACTCGTCGAGCGCCACGTCGAGGTTGGTGATGAGGTGTGCGGTCCTTGGGCTGCCATCGTAGAGGCGCACGCGGTCATAGACCGTCCTGACCTCATCCGTGCCGCGATGCACCTCGCCGGTTGCCGTGGAGCGCCACGTCGCGTGCTCGAAGAGGCGGGCCACCCCGTCGAGATCGCCGTCGTCGAGCAGCCGTGCATACGCATGGACCAGCGCGGTGATCTCCGCGACGTCGGTCACCCCGCTGCCTGCGCGCTACCCGGTTCGAACGCCTCAGCGAGCCCGCGCAGGAGCCACCGGTGCTCGGCCTCGATCTCGGGCATGGGCGCGCGACGGCTGAGCGCGTCGAGCAGGTCGACGCTTCGCCCCCGGACCGTGGCCGTCGCGCCGGCCTCGGCACCCGCCCGCACGACCACCGAGCTCCCGACGTCGAGAGTGAGCCCGACCTCCGGGTCGGATCCGACGACTGCCATCGTCGCGACCGTCCCGGTCCCGGTGGTGCAGTGGAATGCGGGGCCGAGCGCGGCCGCGTAGGCCAGCGCGATCATCACCTCGTCCGCCTCGACCCCCGGTACGGTCCCGAGGGGCAGGAGGACGTCGCGCTCGTGGATCCATGCGTCCCAGAGGCCGTGCGCGACCACGGTCCGGATCGCCAGGTGCCCCGGCGGCGCCTCTGCGGCGAGCGACCACTCGCCGTCGCGCACCCCGTCGAGCAGCTGCGCGAGCTCGTCGTTGGTCGAGGCGAAGTCCATGAGCGTCTCCGAGGGAGGCCTGCCACGTGCGGCCACGACCATGGCCGCCGGTACCGCCACGGGGTCGAACGTGGCGAGCACCCGAGTCGGCTCGCCGCGGAGTCCAGCGCCGATCGAGAGCGCCCAGAACCGGTTGACCCCGACGAGGTGCTCGACGACGTCCTGCACCGACCAGCCCTCGCAGCGGGTCTGCGCGGACCACCGTTCGGGGGTCAGCTCCGAGAGCGCGTCCGCGACGCGTGCCCGTTGCCGCACGAACGCCGCCCCCGCGTCTCCCGGAACCCCGTCGAGATCGATCACCGGCTCGCCGTCGTACCGCGGGTTCAGCTGCATGGATGGGCCGTCTCCGTGTTTCGGGATGGACCCACCGTCGGACCCGCCGGTCCACGGGTCACGGCGGGCCCGGAGTGGCCGCAATCCTACGGGGAGGCGGTTGCCGCGGGGGCCTGGCATGCTTCGGCGGTGGAGGATCGCGACACCCCCGGCCTGTTTCTCGAGCTCCGCGACGCCACGGTCGACGGCGCCGCGACACGGGCGGAAGCGGTCGCCGCGTCATCGGGAGTGTCGAGAGTGACCTGGTGGGAGAATTGCGTCCCCGGACGGTCCGACCTCCCGATGCGGATCACCGACGGCTCGACGCTCGTCGTGGCGGAGCTCGGCGACCCCGGCATCGCGCCGACACCCTCACCGGGCTCGGTCGCCCACACGTTCCGACGGCACCCGCGCCCGAGCCAGGGCATCCTCACCGGTCGGCCCACCACCGGTCTCCTCGTGGTGTGGATCAGCCCACGTGCACCCGAGCTCGCGGCCGCGTTCCGCGACTGGGGGGACTTCGTCCACATTCGTCACATCGCCGCCGCCGGTATTCCCGGCTTCGCGCAGATCTCCGTCTACGAGAACGTCGAGCCCGTCGATCCGGCGTACATGCACTTCTACGAGTTCGACTCGGACGACGCCGAAGAGACGTTCTCGACGATGACCGCGCACGTCGGGCCGCGCCTCGGGGGGTTCGACACCGAGGCGTTCACCGAGTGGGCCGACTGGCGACGCGCCGACGGCAGGCTCTTCTACTGCAACACCTTCCGCCTGCTCGGTGCGTCCGTGCCGTGACGCGGATGAGCGCTTCGACGACGTGCCCGGGTTCAAGGCCTCGGCCGCGGCACGCGACGCGTCAGCGGCGGTTCAGCGACGCGCCGGCGATCCGTCGATCGGAGCACCAGGGCACGAGCGGCGCGTGCGCGGGGACGTACAGCGGGTGGCGCGGCGCCCCCGAACGGGTCGAACCGAGGCAGAGCCAGCCGGAAGTGTCGTAGCCGGCGAGCGCGCGTGACGGGGGCAGCCCGGTCGGACACGAACCGCCCCATCCCGCCACGACACCTGCGACCCGCTGGTCACCGAGGACCCGATCCCAGTGGGCGCGGTTGTCCGGCCCCTCCGGGTCGGGACGGCGTCGCAGGCCGACGGGCTCCGTCGAGCGCATCGCGTAGAGGTTCACCACGACGATCCCCTCGAACGCCTCGCGTCGGGCGAAGCCCATGCACCGTCGGATGGTCGGGTCGTCCACCGTCGCGTCCGCCCGAGAGGGATTGAGCATCACGAACGCGAGCCGTGCTCCCGTGCCCCACGTGCGGCCGAGCGAGTACCGGTAGGCACCGTCCGGGGAGAACGCCGCCGACCGCTCGATCACGCGCGCCGCGCCCGGTGCCACCTCGCCGCGCGCGCGGTGCACGGCGCGCGATCCGCTCACCGGAAGTCGAAGGCGACCTTGATCGCTCCCGAGGTGCTCTGGTCTGCGAGCACCGAAAACGCCTCCCGCCAGTCGTCGAGCCGGAAGGTGTGAGTGAGCATGCCGCTCAGATCCACCCGGCCCGCGGAGACGAGGTCGAAGTAGTGCTCCATCGCGTGGCGGCGGACACCATCGACCTCCTCGACCCCGAACGCGTTCGAGCCGACCCAGGAGATCTCCTTGAAGTAGAGCGGGGACCACTCCCACCGTGCCGGTGGGTTGACGCCGCTCTTGACCAGCGTGCCGCGGCTGCGGAGGAGGCGGACCGCGACCTCGGACGTCTCGGACGACCCGACGGTGTCGTAGACGACGTCGATGCCGCCCGGATGGGCCATCGGCAGGCCGATCGGCGTCGGCAGGAGGACGCCGCCCGACCAGGCAGCGCCGGCTTCGAGCACCTGCTCGACCGGCTCCGACCCGACGACCTCGGCGCCGAGCGAGCGAGCGAGCTCCGCCTGCGCCGGGTGCCCTGCGACCACGAGCACCTCGACGTCCGGATGGAGCGCGCGGAGGATCGCGGTCGCGGTCGTCCCGAGCGCGCCCGCGCCGTAGACCATCGCCCGCCCGCCCGGGGGCGGCGAGTGGCGGGTCACCGAGTGGAGCGAGACCGAGAAGGGATCGCCGAGCACCGCGACCTCGTCGGAGATGTGGTCGGGGATCGGGAAGAGCATCGACTCGTGCGCCGGGAAGAAGTCGGCGAATCCACCCGGCAGCGTCGCGACACGTCCCCGTGTGCAGGCCCGCGGCGAGCGGCCCGTCGGTGAAGTGCCAGCACAGGCTCAGGTCCCCGGCCTGGCAGGAGGGGCAGAGAGGGTCGTAGCCGCGGGGCTCGCAGGAGAGCCACGGGTTGAGCAGCACCCGCTGCCCCACCTCGAGCCGGCGCACACCGGGCCCGACATCGACCACGTCGGCCACGACCTCGTGGCCCATGACCATCGGCGCCGAGAAGAACGCCGAGAGCGCGCTGTCGAGGTACTTGTCGGTGAAGTCGCCGAAGACCTGCTTCGCCTCCGAGCCGCAGATGCCGGCCAGGCGGGTCTTGGCGACCACCCACCGATCCCCCGCGGGCTCGGGCCGCTCCTGGTCGACGAGGCGCATCGGGACTTTCGCCAGACCGTCGAGGAGCGTGTTGGAGGGATCCGGAGGATCCCAGCGCTCGCCCTTCACTCCCCAGACCAGTGCCTGCATCATCCTCCCCCTTCCGGCGCGTCGGCCGGTTCGGCGTCCCCCAGTCGACGCTCGATCTCCGATCCCATGATGGCGCACTCGTCGAGCGGGTGGTCGAAGCGGCAGAGCAGCGCGGCCTCGAGGAGCTCGTGGGACCGGCGAAGCCTGGCGATGTCGCCGTCGAGTAGCTCGAGGCGGCGACGCGCGATCGCCTTCCACTCGTCGACGCGCTCGGCGTGGAGGAGGCCGGCGATCTCGTCGAGAGAGAGTCCGGCGTCCTGCAGCATGCCGATGAAGACCAGACGCCGCAGGCTGGACTCGCCGTAGCGGCGCTGGCCCGAACGCCGTTCGTCGGGGACCAGCAAGTCGCGCCGCTCGTAGTACCGGACGGTCGAGGTCGGCACCCGCGCCAGCCGGGCCAGCTCGCCGATGGAGAGGTCGGCACCCACGAGGGGCAGTTGACTTGCACCGGGGTGCAACTGTCAAGGTCGAAGGGATGGGCACCACAGGAGCTCCCGAGCCCGATCGAGGAGAAGGCATCGTGGCGGCATCGGCCACCGTTCCGAACCACCACGCGCACCATCCGGCCTTCGCAGGTGCCTCCGGGCTGCTCGCCGCGCTGAGCATGCTCGCTGGCCGCAGGAGCACCGCCGGACTCGCGGCGGATCTCGCCGGCCTCCGCACCGGGGACGTCGTCGTCGACTTCGGCTGCGGCCCGGGCGTCGCGGCACGGCTGGCCGCGCACCGCGGTGCCACGGCGGTCGGCGTCGACCCCGCGTCCGTCATGCTGTCCGTCGCGCGACGGGTGCCCGGCGGGCGAGGCATCGAGTGGCGGGCGGGAACCGCGGAGGAGAGCGGACTCGGCAGCGGCAGCGCGAGGGTGATCTGGTCCCTCGCCACCGTGCACCACTGGAACGACGTCGACCGCGGGCTCGACGAAGTCGCCCGCGTCCTCGGTGACGGGGGACGCTTCGTCGCCATCGAGCGCGAGGTGCGGCCCGGCGCCACCGGGCACGCCACCCATGGCTGGACCGCCGAACAGGCGGTCGCCTTCGCCGAGCAACTACGGAGCCACGGGCTCACCGACGTCGCCGTCGCGCACCACGACGACGTCCGCCGTGGTTCGATCTCGGTCGTCGGGAGGAAGCCGCCCGCACAGCCCTGAGATTCCGGCCGCGCGCCGGTACGATCGTCGTCGTGGCCTACGACGAGGAGCTGGCCGAGCGCATCCGCGAGATCCTCGACGGTCGCGCCGCGGTCTCGGAGAAGCGGATGTTCGGCGGCATCGCCTTCCTGGTCGGCGGCAACATGGCGATCGCCGCCAGCGGCCAGGGCGGGATCATGGTGCGGGTCGACCCCGCCGAGGGCGACGGTCTGGTCGCGAGCAGTGACGCCACGTTCATGGTCATGCGGGGCCGACCGATGCAGGGATGGCTCCGGGTCGAGACCGACCACGTGCGAACGAAGCGCCAGCTCGCCAAGTGGGTCGGGATCGGCACGACCTACGCGTCGTCGCTGCCGGCCAAGTGACCCCCTCGTCCGCTCGCCGGGGTGCGTCGCTGCCGGCGCGTCAGGCCCGTTCGAACCGGTCGAGGTAGGGCGCGAACTGCTCGCGCACGGCATCGGGTTCGAGACCGAACTCGTCGAGCGCGAACTCGTGGGTCCCGTGCGCGCCGGGAGGATGGTCGCGCGCCCATGTCGCCACGGCCTCGCGGCCCGCGCCGAGCTCCAGACCGAGCCGCGCGTAGGCGTCTTCGATCGCCGCGACCGGCTCGGTCTGGAGCGCGTCGAAGGAGAGGTCCGCGAAGCACGACTCCCCGACGCGCTCCCGGAAGTCGACCGCGCGGCGGACGGCCTCGATCCAGAGCACGAGCTGCTGGCGACCCAGCTCGGCCGCGTCGTCCCGATCGCTCACCCAGCTCCTCGTGAAGGCGATGAGGCTGCAGACCGATCCGAGGACGGCGGCCGGGTCACGGTGGGTCCAGAGGAACTTCGCCCCCGGATAGACGGCGCGCAGCTCGTCGAGGGCGAGCATGTGCACGGGGGTCTTGAGGTGCCAGAGGCTCGGCGGGCAGTGCCACTGCAGGAGCTGGAGGACCCGCCGGTGCGTCCGATACGCCCCGGACATGTCGCAGTCGACCACCCAGTCGACGTAGCTCGGCACCCGGGCCATGCCGTCGAAGTGCTCGGTGCGGAACTCCATGCCGAGGAGGTCCTGGCACTCCGACGGCCCGGTCGGCGTCTGGAAGTAGAGCGACCGCATCCTCGGGAACGCCTCGTACATCGCCTCGAGCCCCGCCGCCGCGACCGCGATGCGCGGGTCGGTCGCCTCGGTCGCGGTCTCCGGCGGCGGCACGGGATCGCTCGACTCCCACAGTCGGATCGACCGGATCTGCGGGTCGGCCGCCAGCAGGTTGCTCAGCGCGGTCGTCCCGGTGCGCGGCAGGCCGATGATGACGAGCGGCCCCGCGACCTCCCCCTCGAGGATGTCGGGGTGCTCGGCGAGCACGCCGGTCACCCGGAGCCGGTTGGCGAGCAGCATCCCGAGGCGGAGGCGCATGATGTCGGTGCCCGGGGCAGTGAGGTCCGCCTCCTCGTTGAGGGAGCGCGCGAGCCGCTCGAGCCCCTCCTGCCACCCGTCCTCGCCGAAGTCGTCGAGTCCCGTCTGGCGGCGGGCCTCCTCGACGAGCTCCGACGCATCGAGCATCAGCGGAAGTCCGAGCCGCCGTCGACGTTCACGTCCGCGCCGGTCACGTACCCGTTGGCACGCGACGCCAGATAGGCCACGAGGGTCGCGACTTCCTCTGGCAGGCCGGCTCGGCCGAGGTCCGCCGGTTGGTGGAAGTGTGCGTCGATCCAACGCATCACGTCGTAGGGATCGGTCGCGTCGAGACCCTCTGCCGCGAACATCTCGCGCAGTCCCTCCGAAAAGCTCGCGGTCACGATCGAGCCCGGGCTCACCGTGTTGACGAGGATCCCTTCCGGTGCGAGCGTCTTTGCGAGATTCTTCGACACGCTCGAGAGCGCCGCCTTCGACGCGGTGTAGGCGACGAGCATCGGGCTCTGGCGCTGGGTGGAGTGGGCCGACACGTTGACGATGCGCGCCCACTCGCCGGCGCGCAGCAAGGGGAGGCCCGCCCGGACGCACCGCACCGCGGCCATCACGCCGAGGTCGAAGGTCGCGTCCCAGTCGGCGTCGGACAGCTGCTCGAAGGTGCCGGCCCCCGGTCCGAGCGTGTTGACCAGGACGTTGATCGAGCTCCACCGATCGGCGATCTCGGCGAAGGCACGGTCGACGTGCTCTCCCGACGTCACGTCCACCGAGAGGCCGAAGGAGCCGGCGGCCCCCGTCCCCTGCAGGGCGGCCACGGTGTCGTCGAGCGCCTCCCGCCCACGGGCGAGCACGGCGACGTCGGCGCCCTCCATCGCGAGCCGCTCCGCGATCGCGCGGCCCATACCCTTCGACCCTCCGGTCACGACGGCCGTCGCACCCTGCAGTCCGAGATCCACCTCGCTCCTCTCCGTCCCTACTGGTCCGTCATGTCGAGCCGGATCGGCAGAACCGGGTGCACCGTCCTCACCGCGGGAACCGCCGGCGCACTGCGGCCCGTCTGCCCTCGAGCACCAGCTCGCGCTCGTCCGCTCCGATCAAGGTCGTCCCCCCGGGCAGCGCCGCGCGGAGCTCGTCGGTCGCGACGACACGCACCGAGGGGACCGGCGCGTGGGCCGCCCGCAGCCAGCGGAAGATCATCGCCCCGTGGTGGTTTCCTGCCGTGTCGAGCCAGTTGGCGACCCCGGGGTCCTCGTGGCTCACGACCGAGCGGAACACCCCGTCGGGGTCGAGGACGGCCTGGTGGCCGTTGAGACTCGACTGGCGGTTCGCGTAGTCGATCGTCTCCCACCAGTAGTTTCCGAGCGAGACGCTCCAGTACAGCGCCTCGGGCGGCTCGACCTCGACGACGAGGGCCTGGCCGTCGTCCAGACTCCACGATCCCCAGGTGCTCACGTTCTCGGCGGCGGCGCCCATGCCGGTGAGGGCCGCAGGAGGCCGGAAGCAATTGATCCCCTGGGCGCGGCCTCCCTGCTCGACGTCGAGCCAGAAATCGACGCTCGCCTCGACGAACGCGCCGAGCGACTCGAGCTGTCCGCCGACGCCGGCGGCAGACAGCGGTGGCGGCACGACGGCCCGACGCGGCCCCGACCCACGGTCGGTGCACTCGATCGAGAGCTCGGCCGGGACCTCGTGCTCCCAGTCGTAGAAGAACTGCCGGACGACGAGCGACGCGCTCGACTCGTCGAGCGGCATCCAGTTGCCCTCGTGCTCGTGGGCCGAGAGCACGAGCTCGAACCGACCCTCCGCGTCCAGCTCGAGGTCGTCCGCCACCACGTTGGCGGTCGAGGCCATTCCCCCCATCACCTGGAACCCGAGGTAGCGCACCGAGTTGCGCCGGCCACGCACGACGTACGTCGCGTCCCCACGCAGCGCGGACCCGGTGTACGCGGCGTCGGGGCAGTCCATCCCCCACTTGAGGACGTTGTCGACGTTGGCGGGCGCGAACTGCGGACGGTACGGATCCGAGCCGCGCAGGGCCTCGTCGATGCCGAGCGCGAGCAGGACCAGGAGGTGGCGGTAGCCGGCTGCCCGGTCGGTCCCGTCGGCCGGCGCGCGCCCCGATCGGACGAGTGCGCCGGCGCGTCCGAGTGCGGCGAGCATCCGCTCCCAGGATGCACCGGAGAGGAGGGCCGCCGGATCGTCGCCGTCCTTCGCGCCACCCGACCGGACGGACGCGGGCGCCCACGCCGGCATCTCCACCGCGCTCACCGGCCGCAGATCAGAGCCGGTAGAGGCGCGCGGCGTTCTCGCCGAGGATCTTGCGCTGCACCTCGGGAGCGAGCACGGACATCTTGTCGGCGACCGTTTCGAGCGGGTGCGGGTAGAGGCACGTCGGGTGCGGGAAGTCGGTCTCGAAGAGGATGTTGTCCTCGCCAACCGATGCGATGAGCGCCGGCAGGTTGTTCTTCTCGAACCAGAACGTGGCGTAGAGCTGGCGCCGGAAGTACTCGGACGGGAGCATTTCGAGCCGTTCGAGCTGCGCGGGTGCGTTCTCCGACATCTCGTAGTCGAGCGCCTCGAGGATGAAGGGGACCCATCCCACCCCACTCTCGACCGACACCATGTTGAGCGTCGGGAAGCGGTCGAGCATCCCCGAGAGGATGATGTTGGCGACGACGCGAGCGTTGCCGATGAACAGCAGCGTGCCGCCGATGGCCATCTTGGTGTCCTCGTCCTGCGACTCCCATGGATAGGTGCCGAAGTAGGTCATCGTGGTGAGGCTGGCGCCGATGTGGAAGTGCACCGGAAGGTGGAGGCTCGAGCAGACCTCCCACAGCGGGTCCCACGCCCGGTTCGCGAGGTCGGGCGCCCCCAGGTCCTGGGGGTCCGACGTCATGTTGACTCCACGGAGCCCGAGCCCGGCCACCCGCTCTGCCTCGCGGACGCTCGCGGCGACGTCCCAGGCCGGCAGCACGGGCATCGGCAGGAGGCGGTTGCCCGACTCCGCCTGCACCTCCGCCATCGCGTCGTTGTAGATCTCGATGCAGAGCAGCCGGAGCACGGCGTCCTCGACCGTGCTCGAGATGCCCTGACCGCCGAGCCCGATCGAATTGGGGAACATCACCTGCGCCCAGATCCCCGACTCGTCCATCACGTCGATGCGCGCCTTCGGGTCGAACGCCGCGAGGTGGATGCGGTCCTGGGTCCACTCGTAGAGGGCCTCGAGGGCGCGCCCCTTGCTGCCGTCCCGGGCGATGACGCCGCCGCCGCCCGCGAAGCCGAGCTCGTTCCCGTCGACGATCCACATCGGCCTGCCGTCCACGTCCTCGACGTGCGGCACGCGGTCCCGGTAGGCCGCGGGTGCCCGCTTCGTCCACAGATCGTGCGCCTCGGTGAGGTGCGTGTCCGCATCGACCACTTTCAGGCCTTCGAGCGCAAGCGCCATCGTGCACCCCCGGTAGTAGCTTCTCCGAAATGTAGTCGGCCGACCACGGGGGAGACCATGCCGAACGCGGACGTCGAGGGGCTGTCGATCGCCTACGAGGTCGTCGGCTCGGGTCCTCCGTGGGTCATCACCCCCGGCGGACGGTTCAGCAAGGACGCACCCGGCGTCGCCGAGCTCGCGGAGACGATCGCGGCTGCGGGGAACCGGGTGCTCACCTGGGACCGACCCAACACCGGGGCGTCGCAGGTCTGCTTCGCGGGCAGTTCGGAGTCGGTGATGCAGGCCGACGTGCTCGCCTCCTTGCTCCGCGAGCTCGACATGGCCCCGGCGGTCGTCATCGGCGGCTCGGGCGGCTCGCGTGTCTCACTGCTCACCGCGTCGCGCCATCCCGATGTGGTATCGAAGCTCGCCATCTGGTGGATCAGCGGCGGCCCGTACGGCCTGATCAGCCTCGGCGTCCACTACTGCGGCGATTCGATCCTCGCCGCGTGGCGCTCCGGCATGGCCGCCGTCGCCGAACTGCCCGAGTGGTCGGAGGTGCTCGAACGCCACCCTGCCAACCGGCAGCTCCTCCTCGAACAGGACCCGCGTGCGTTCATCACGACCCTCGAGCGCTGGATGATCGCGTACTGTCCGCGGGACGCCGAGCTCGTGCCCGGCCTGCCCGACGACGACGCGCGTGCGCTCGGCATCCCCGCGTTGGTGTTCCGAAGCGGCGAGAGCGACCCCCACCACACGCGGCAGACCTCCGAGTCCCTCGCGGCGCTGCTTCCGCATGCGACCCTCGTCGAACCGCCGTGGTCGGACACCGAGTGGAACGAGCGCGTCGACGAGGCGCTGCAGGGCGTCGGGCTGTTCTCGCGATGGCCACTGCTCGCACCGCAGCTCCTCGAGTTCGCGGGCTGATACTCAGAGCACTTCGCGCTCATCGGGTCGACGGGGCGGCGCCGAACCGTCACCTAGAGTCGGATCCGTGGCTCCCGTCGTGGCGGTTGAGGGTCTGCGCAAGTCCTACGGCGACGTCGAGCGCATCCACGGGATCGACTTCGAGGTCGAGGCGGGGGAGGTCTTCGGCTTCCTCGGCACCAACGGTGCGGGAAAGACGACCACCATCGAGATCCTCGAGGGCTACCGCTCCCGCAACGCGGGACAGGTCTCGGTCCTCGGTGTCGACCCCGCCTGGGCCGACCGCGCATGGCGGAACCGGATCGGCCTCGTGCTTCAGGAGTGCGAGCTCGATCCCGTCTACACCGTGCGCGAGACGCTCACCATGTTCTCCCACTACTTCGAACGCCCGACCGACGTCGCGTCGACCGTTGCGGCGGTCGGTCTCGGCGACAAGTCCGACGCGCGCATCGGCCACCTCTCCGGCGGCCAGAAGCGCAGAGTCGACGTGGCCTTGGGCCTCATCGGCGACCCGGAGATCCTCTTCCTCGACGAACCCACCACCGGGCTCGACCCTGCGGCACGTCGCGAGATGTGGTCCATGGTGGACGGACTGCGAGAGCGGGGCAAGACCGTCTTCCTCACCACCCACTACATGGACGAGGCGCAGCACCTGGCGGATCGCATCATCATCCTGCGCGCCGGGACGATCGCGGCCCAGGGGACCGCCGACGAGCTGACCCGCAGCCTCGGCGACACGACCCACGTCTCCTTCGGCCTCGCGACCGCCTCCTCGGCCGACGGTCTGGCCGGCCTGCTCGGCCGGCAGGTCGAGATCCACGACCGGCAGGTCCGATTCGAGTCGGGTGCGGTCCAGCGCGATCTCGGGGTCCTGCTCACTTGGGCCGAGCGCGAAGGGATCGACCTCGTCGACCTCCAGGTGCTCCGACCGACCCTCGACGACGTCTTCGTCGAGCTCGCGAACGAAGGTCCTGCTCCCGACGGGAACGATCGGTGAGCGACGTCGCGCTAGCGGCTGCGCAGACCCGCTACCAGCTGCGCGGGTTCCTGCGGAACTCTCGCGCACTGCTCTTCACCGTCATCATGCCCGTCTTCCTGCTCCTTCTCTTCAACGCGATCTTCCACGGGCACACCGACTTCCAGGGCCGCAAGGTGCCGGCCGCCGCGTACTACACGGCCTCGATCGTCGCCTACGAGGTGATGCTCACCAGCTTCGGCTCGCTGCTGATCTCGGTCACAACCACCCGCGAAGCCGGCCTGCTCAAGCGTTTCCGGGGCACCCCGATGCCGAGCTGGATCTACCTCACCGCCGAGATCGGCCAGACGACCGTGGTGGTCGTGCTCACGGTCGCCGTCCTCGTCGCCGTCGGCGCGGTCTTCTACCACGTCGCCCTCTCCGCCCACCTGCTGGCAGGGCTGGTCGTCTACGTGCTCGTCGGGACGGCCTCGTTCTGCGCGCTCGGGCTGGCTGCCACGTCGGTCTGTCCCACTACCGACACCGCGTCGGCGATCGGTCCGTTCGCGACGGTGGTCCTCGCGTTCGTCTCCGGCGTCTTCATCCCCGTGGCGGTGATGCCGGCGTGGCTGCTCGACCTCGGCAAGGTCTTCCCGCTCGAGCACCTCGCCCGCGGCCTGCAGACCGCATTCCTCGTGCCGGGATCGACCGGCATCACCGCCGCGAACGTGGGTGTGATCGCAGCGTGGGGAGTCGGCGGCCTGCTCGTCGCGCGTCGCACCTTCCACTGGGAGCCGATGGGGATCGGCGCCGCCTGACGGCCCACGCGGGCGCATTGTGGGGTGAGGCGGACAGGGCGAGGACGCGGTGGGCACACGGCGTCCGCGCGCCTAGGGTCGACCACCATGACAGCGTGGACGACGTCGGACATCCCCGACCAGACCGGCCGCACCGCGGTGGTGACGGGCGCGAACAGCGGTCTCGGGTTCGCGACCGCGTCCGCGCTCGCCGCCTCCGGCGCGACGGTCGTGCTCGCGTGCCGCGACGACGCACGTGGGAACGAGGCGCTCGATCGGATCCGCAGGGACACGCCATCGGCACGGGTCGAGCTCGAGCTGCTCGATCTCGCCGATCTCTCGTCCATCCGGGCGTTCGCCGATCGGTTCGCCAAGGCCCATGACCCTCTCGACGTGCTGGTCAACAACGCAGGGGTCATGGCCATCCCGCGGCGTGAGACGGCCGACGGCTTCGAGATGCAGTTCGGGACCAACCACCTCGGGCACTTCGCCCTGACCGGATTGCTCCTGGGATCGTTGCTCGCCGGCACGGCACCCCGGGTGGTCACCGTCAGCAGCCAGATGGCTTCCACCGGCACGATCCGCTTCGACGACCTCTCCGGGTCCGATCGCTACGGCAAATGGCGCGCATACGGCCAGTCGAAGCTCGCCAACCAGCTCTTCGCGTTCGAGCTCGACCGCCGCGCACGCGCGGCCGGCACCGACCTGGTGAGCGTGGCGGCCCATCCCGGCTACGCGGCAACCAATCTGCAGTCGGTCGGCGCGCGGATGACCGGCTCGGGCTTCACCGAGCGCATCACCGACCTCGGCAATTCGCTCTTCGCACAGTCCGCCGCAGACGGGGCGCTGCCGAGCCTCTACGGCGCAACCGCGCCCGACGTGCGTGGCGGGCAGTACTTCGGCCCCGATCGCCTCTTCCACATGCGCGGGCACCCGACTCCGGTCGCGCCGGTCCGAGCTGCGCGTGACGCCGACGTCGCGCGGCGACTGTGGGAAGTCTCGACCGAGCTGACCGGCGTCACCTACGACGGATTCGCGCGCGCGGCTTGAGACGCGCGCCGCACGCGTCCGCCGGGTGATGTCGGGCCGCGAGTCACTGCGGCACGTTTTCCACAGGTCCGTGTGAACCCCCTGGTTGCAGGCACAAGGATGCACGACGGTCCGATGTTCCAACCCTCTTCGGTTTGTGTCCTCCGCGCTGCACCGGTAATTTCGACATTCTTGTGTCACACGCCCGGTACGTACCGATGGCGGGTTTACACGGTGGAGCGCACGTTCGACGCCTGGTCACGATCGCGCTCGTGTCGACTCTCTTCGCCTTGATCGCCATGAGCGCGGGACGGTTGGCCCGGCCGGCCGCCGCCGACCAGGTGGCCGATCTTCGGTCACAGGCCGCCGACATCGCGCAGAAGCTCGTCCAGCAGCAGCTGGAGGTCGACGCCTACCAGCAGCAGTACTCGGTCGCGTCGGCGACCGTCAGTGCGGACGCGCAGGCGATCGCGCAGGCCGACCAGCAGATCGTCCGTGACCGCGCCGAGATCGCACGGAAGACGCAGCTGGTGCGCCACACCGCGATCATGTCGTACGTCAACGACGGCGCTGCGTCGTCGGACGCGACGGTCGCGATGTTCTCCGGCGACGGGAACCGCACGCAGACGGCGACCGAGTACGCGAACATCGCGGCGGGCAACATCGCGACCGACCTCGCCGATCTGCACTCGGCCCAGCAGACGCTCGAGGCCAACCAGGCCGTCCTGCAGCAGCAGGAGGCGCGCGACCAGGCCGACCGGGCGCAGCAGGCCGCGGACCTCGGCCAGGCGACCAACACCGTCCAGCAGTTGTCGGCGGACCAGGCACAGGTGACCGGCGCGCTCGCCACCGCGGTCGCGCAGCAGACCGCTGCACAGGACGCGGCCGCTGCCGCGGCCGTGGCGTCCGCGCAGCGCGCCGCCGCTGCCAACCCTTCGCACCCGTCGGCCTCGGCGACGTCGGGTACGCAGACCACGAGTGCGCCCTCACCGACCACCTCCTCACCGTCTCCGCCCGCGGCCGGTTCGGGGTCGACCACCGACCCTGTCCTCAATCCGTTCCTGCAGTGCGTCGTCCAGGCGGAGTCCGGCGGCAACTACGCGGCCGTCTCGCCCAACGGGGAGTACATGGGTGCCTTCCAGTTCAGCCAGGCGACCTGGAACTCGGCCGCCCTCGCGGCGGGACGACCCGACCTGGTGGGTGTGCCGCCGAACCTGGCCTCGAAGGCCGAACAGGACACGGTCGCGGTCGCGCTGTACGCGCTCGACGGTCGGCAGCCCTGGCTGGGCGACCGCTGCTCGGGCTGACACCCGGACACGCCCCGCGCCGTCGTCAGCGCAGCCCGCACCGTCCGGTTCCCGCACACGCCTCGCACTCCTCCGCGGTACCCACTGCGTGCGAGAGACAGCGGTCGACGCGCCGCCCGACGAGCTCCAGCAGGCGGGGATCGGGACCGAGCGGGGCGGCGACCAGGTGACGCACGCCGGGATGCGCTGCGGCCGCCGCCGCGGCGAGCGCCGGTAGGTCGCGATCCCAGTGGCGCCCGGGCCACAGGAAGTACGGTGCGACCACCACCGTGGCCGCACCGGCCGCGACGCACGCGTCGAACGCCGTACGGATCGACGGCTCGGCCAGCTCCATGTGCGCGGCCTCGACGATCGGGAACCGAGCGACCACGCGCCACGTGGCCACCTGCTCCTCGTGCCACCGGTTCGCCTCGGATCGCGTCGACCCGTGGTCGACCACGATGACGCCCACCGGCCCACCACCGGGAGCCGTGCCGTGCTGCCTGTCTGTCGTCGAACCGGGCGCCATCGAACGAAGACCCTACGGGGTCGAGCGGCCCGTTCCTACCGGTGCGAGGCTTCGTGCTCGAGCAGCCACCGCTTGCGGTCGAGCCCGCCGCCGTAGCCGGTGAGCCGGCCGTCCGCGCCGATCACCCGGTGGCACGGGACGACGATGGCGACCGGGTTCCGCCCGTTGGCGAGGCCCACTGCACGGCACGCCTTCGGGTCTCCCACCCCGGAAGCGATGTCGCGGTAGCTCACGGTCTCGCCGTAGGGGATCTCGGCGAGCTGGGTCCACACGCGGCGCTGGAAGTCCGTCCCCTCGAGCTGGATCGGGATGTCGAAGGCGTGCCGCCCGCCGGCGAAGTACTCCTGGAGCTGCGCGACGACGTCGGTGAACCAGGCGTCGTCTCGCCGTGCCCGCTCCGGGGGAGCCGCGGCGTGTCGCTGCCCGTCCATCGCGACACCGGTGAGGCGCCCGGAGTCCGCGGTGAGTGTCAGCACCCCGACCGGGCTGTCCATGGTGGTCGTCCTGATGGTCATGCGACGCTTCCTCTCCTCGCGCAGTCGTTCGTCCCGGTCGTCCGCCCGTCGCGCCGATCCGGGAGCCGCGCGCCGGGCATCCGCCGGTCGGGCACCTGTCCGTTCGACACGCGCCCGGCCGGCGGCCACCGGTTGATCGGGTGGTCGCGTGTCGCCCACAGGTGGTGCGCCGCGTACGAGCGCCACGGCCGCCAGGCTTCTGCCCGCTCGACCAGACCGTCAGGAGTGCCGGGCAGGCGCAGCGCTTCCGCAGCACGGCGGATGCCGAGGTCGGTCGCCGGGAACGCGTCGGGATCGCCGAGGGCGCGCAGTGCGACCATCTCGAGCGTCCACGGGCCGATCCCCCCGATCGCCCGGAGCTGGGTCCTCGCCTCGTCCCGATCGGCGCCCACGCCGAGCGCGAGCCGACCGGTCGCCAGCGCCTCGACGAGCCCGCCGAGCGTGCGTCGCCGGGCAGCCGGCATGCCGACGTCGACGCCGGCGAGCTCGTCCGCGCTCGGGAAGAGGTGGGTGAGGCCACCCCGCGGATCGTCGACGGTCGTACCCCTCGCCTCGACCATGCGACGCGCCAGCGTCCGCGCCCCCGCCGTCGAGATCTGCTGCCCGATGACGGCGCGCACCGTGTACTCCGCGCCGTCGACGGTGCGCGGTACGCGTCGTCCGGGTGCGGCTGCGATCAGCGGGGCGAGTGCGCCGTCGTCCCTCAGCAGGCGGTCGACGGCTTCGGGATCGGCGTCGAGGTCGAGCAGCCGGCGGCAACGTGCGATCACCGCGCCGAGGTCGCGGAGATCGCCCAGCACGACCGTGCACCGCACGTGGTCGGGCGCCGGCGTGAGCTCGACGACCGCGGCGCCGTGCGAGGTCCGCAGGGTCCGTCGGTACGTCTCGCCACGGACCTCCTCGACGCCGGGCACCGCGGTTGCCGCAAGGTGCCCGAACAGGTTGTCGGGTGCGAACGGGCGGCGGAACGGCAGCCGCACGGTGAGGGCCTGGCCCGCCGCGCCCGCCCGGCGACGCGAGCCCGTGGCGGCCGTTCGGATCGCGGTCGGGGGTGCCGCGAAGACGGACCGGATCGTGTCGTTGTACTGCCGGATGCTCGAGAACCCCGCCGCGAACGCGATCTCGGCCATCGGGAGGTCGGTCGTCTCGATCAGCACCCGCGCGGTCTGTGCTCGTTGTGCGGTCGCGATGGCCTGCGGACCGGCCCCGACCTCGGCGAGCAGGACCCGCTGCAGCTGGCGGACGCTGTAGCCCAGCTCGGCGGCGAGCGCCGGGACGCCCGAACGGTCGACCACTCCGTCGGCGATCAGTCGCATGGCCCGTGCGGCCACGTCCGCCCGCAGGTCCCACTCGGGCGAGCCGGGGGACGCGTCGGGCCTGCACCGCTTGCAGGCCCGGAAGCCGGCGAGGTGGGCCGCGGCCGCCGAGGGGTAGAACCGGACGTTGCGCCGTGCGGGGGTGCGGGCGGGGCAGCTCGGGCGACAGTAGATCCCCGTCGAGGTCACCGCGGTGTAGAACCAGCCGTCGAAGCGCGGGTCGCGCGAGAGCACGGCGCGGTAGCAGCGTTCGGGGTCCTCGGTCACCCCTCCAGCCTGCCGCACCGGCGGGACCTCTTCTGGCGGGATTGCGACATCGCGGTCCACCGGCGCTCCATCGACGGTCCCGTCCGCCGGGACCGCCACTCGGCCGGAGGGGGCTCCTACGATGGCCGGAATGTCGGAGCGGCCCGAGGCAGGTGGCGTGGGCGGCGGCACGCAGTCGACGGCTGCGGCGGACGCGGCGGTCGGTGCGCCCGCGGTCGGTGCCCGGGATCACGTGCCGGTGCTCCAGCCAGATCTCTTCCCGCCCGTCGTCCAACGGGATGCAGGGCACTCGTGGGTCCGTCGCTCCGAGCGTGACCGCCGGGCGGCGGTCCGCCTCGAGCTGCTCGCCGGAACCGGCTCGGTGGTGCTCCGGGACCGCCGGCTCCCCGGCGGCCGCGCCCGCGGCACCCTGATCGCGGTCTCCCCCGCCGGCGTGTTCGTGATCGACGCGCGTCACCGCCGAGGACTCGTCCACACCAAGCGACCGGGACCGATGTCCGACCTCGGTCGGCTCCAGCTCCACGTCGGCCGCCGCGACTGCACCCCCCTCCTCGACGCGGTGAGCCGGAAGGTCGAGGCGGTCCGCACCGCGCTCGCCGCGATTCCCTGGGCCTCGGAGGTGCCGGTCCAAGCCGTCCTGTGCCTCACCAGGGCGGACTGGGGCTTCGCGTCGCCCATCGAGGTCGACGGGGTCTGGGTCGCCTGGCCGAAGCTCCTCCCCGGCCGGCTGCGACATCCGGTCGTGATGGACTCGCCGACGGTGAAGGAGGTCTCCTCCATGATCGGGGAGCGCCTGCCCGGCTACGCGGTCGGCGCGCCCGTCGGGTGATCCTCCGCCGCGCCGCGATCGCCGTCGTGGCCGTCGGCCTCCTCGGCCTCGGCCTGGTCGCGCTGTCGGGAACGTCGCGCGCGGCCGCCCAGCCGGTCGGGCTCGCCGCACCCTACGAGTACCTCGGCTGGGGCAGTCCGCCCTCGCCCACCAAGGTGATGGCGGCGACGGGGATCACGGACTTCACGATGGCCTTCGTGCTCTCGAAAGGATCCTGCACACCGACGTGGGACGGCACGCGTCCTCTGACCGGAGGCGTCGACCAGTCGACGATCGCGGCGATCCGTGCGGCGGGCGGCGACGTTTCGGTCTCCTTCGGAGGGTGGAGCGGGACCAAGCTCGGGAGCTCGTGCCGCACGAGCGCGGCGCTGGCCGCGGCCTACCAGCAGGTGATCGACGCCTACTCGCTCCACGCGATCGACGTGGACATCGAGCACACCGAGTTCTCGAGCGCCGCGGTCCGCACGCGCATCGTCACCGCGCTCGCCACCGTCCAGTCGGCGAATCCCGGGATCGAGATCTCCGTCACGTTCCCCACCACCGAGACCGGACCGGACGCGACCGGTCGGAGCCTCATCGACGATGCGGCGGCCATCGACTTCCAGCCGTCGTCCTGGACGATCATGCCGTTCGACTTCGGCGCACCCGTCGCCGACATGGGGGCGGTGTCGGTCGCCGCGACACGGGGGCTCGAAGCCGACGTCGCCGCCGCCTATCACGAGTCCGCCACGGTCGCATTCGCGCACAGCGGTATCTCGACGATGAACGGCCGGACCGACGAGACCGACGAGACGGTCTCGACCGCCGACCTCCGGACGATGCTCACGTTCGCGCAGACCGAGCACCTCGCTCGCCTCACCTTCTGGGCCGTCGATCGCGACCGACCGTGTGCCGGGACGACGCCGTCGGGCGGAGCCTGCAGCGGGATCGCCCAGGCGCCCTTCGCGTTCACCTCGATCCTCGCCGGCTTCCACGGCTGACGGCTTCCGGGGCCCGGGCCCCGGGCCCCGGGCGGGACCCTGCCGCAGGTCGGCCCGTCGACCTGCCGGCGGATCGCTCAGTCGAAACGGTCGTCCATCACCCGCCAGCAGTACCAGGCCACCACGCTCCGGTACGGCCGGAAGGGCTCGCCGAGCGGGACGAGCTCCTTCGGGCCGGGCAGCTCCGGCAGGCCCCAGGCCCGGGCGAACCCGGCGCGCACCCCGTAGTCGCCGATCGGCCAGACGTCGAGTCGGCCCAAGGTCGCGAGCAGGAACATCTGAGCCGTCCAGGGACCGATCCCACGCACCCGGGTGAGGTGGTCGACCACCTCCTCGTCGGTGAGGCGGCCGATCCGGTCGAGCGCGACCTCACCGGACGCGACTTTTGTGGCGAGGTCGCGGATCGTGGTCGCCTTCGAACCGCTCAGCCCGCACGAGCGCAGGACGTCCGGATCGATCGCGAGCACGCGGTCCGGCGTCACCTGACCCTCGAGCGCGTCGACGAACCGTCCGTGGATGGCCGCGGCCGCGTTCCCCGCGAGCTGTTGGTAGACGACGGCGCGCGCGATCGCCGCGAAGCGGTCCGTCGCCGGTACCCGCCCCCGTGCCGGCGGGAGACCGTGGCGACGGACGAGCTCGGCGAGCACGGGATCGAGGGCCGAGAGCTCGGCGGCCGCCTGCGCGGGGGACGGTCGTGACACGGTGCCGATGATGCCATCTGGACGGTGCCCTCCTCCCACCGGGCAGGGTCGAACCACCGACGCCCGACCTAGGCTGCGAACGGCGGCCGGTCCGCGGGCGGCGACGGTGCCGCCCCGCGCAGGCACCCTCCGCCCAGAGGAGCGAGATGACCCTCCAGGGCAAGGTCGCCATCGTGACCGGCGGCAACAGCGGCATCGGCAAGGCGGTCGTGCTCGCGCTGGCGAAGGAGGGCGCCAATGTCGTGATCGACTACGTCACCGACGAGCAGGCGACGACCGACCTCGAGGCGCAGGTGCGCGAACTGGGCGACAAGGTCGTCTCGGTCAGGGCCGACGTGAGCAGGCTCGAGGACCTCGGGCGGCTCGTCTCGGGCGCCGTGACGACCTTCGGGAGGCTCGACGTCATGGTGAACAACGCGGGCATCGAGACCCGCACGTCCGTCCTCGACACGACCGAGGAGCAGTACGAGAAGGTCCTCGACATCAACCTCAAGAGCGCGTTCTTCGGCACGCAGCTCGCGGCGAAGCAGATGATCGCCCAAGGAGACGGCGGTCGGATCATCAACATGACCTCGGTCCACGAGGACTGGCCGATGCCGGGGAACACCGCGTACTGCCTCTCGAAAGGCGGGATGCGGATGCTGACCCGCACGGCCGGGGTCGAGCTCGCACCCCACGGGATCCTCGTGGTCGGCGTCGGTCCCGGCGCGGTCGACACCCCGATCAACAAGGCGACCGTCGCCGACCCCGCCCAGCTCCGGAAGCTCGACGACGCGATCCCCCTCGGACGGCTCGCACAGCCCGAGGAGATCGCGAACGTGGTGGCGTTCCTCGCCGGACCGGGAGCCAGCTACCTGAGCGCGACCACCGTCTTCGCCGACGGCGGCCTCATGCAGTCGAGCCCCGGCCTCTGACCCCCGCACCGAACACCGGCCCCCGACGGCCGATCCCGGACTGCAGGCACGTTCTGCCGGACCGGGACCGCGGTCCGTCGAACTCGTACACTGACCCGCGGCAGCAGGCGAGCGGAAGCGGAGGAACGCATGGAGGGCAACGTCGTCTCGGTCGAGCGGGTCATCCCCGCTCCTCCCGAGACCATCTTCGATCTGATCACCGATGCGTCACGGCACCGCGACTTCGACGGATCGGGCACGGTGCGCCAGGTGAAGGCCGGATGTCCCGAGCGGCTCGGTGCGGGGTCCACCTTCGGTATGTCGATGCACATGGGCGTCGGCTACTCGATGACCAGCACCGTCATCGAATTCGAGCCGAACCGTCGGATCGCGTGGCAGACCAAGCCCACCGGCTTCTTCGGCAAGATCGTCGCCGGTCGCATCTGGCGCTACGAGCTCGAGCCGGTCGACGGCGGGACCCGCGTGCGCGAGAGCTGGGACATCTCCGAGGACCACCAGCGTCCGCTGCTCAAGCTCGGTGGCCTGCCCGAGAAGACCCGCACCTCGATGGAGAAGACGCTCGAGCGGCTCGAGGAGCTCACCGCCCCGGCCGGCTGATCGGAGCGGGAAGCGGCGCCCGCCTTCCGGCGTTGGCTCGCGCATGATCCCCCTCTCGGTCCTCGACCTCGCGACCGTGGCCAAGGGGTCGACGCCGGCGGACGCCCTCGCCGACACGACCCGCCTCGCCGGGACGGCAGAGGAGCTCGGCTACCACCGGCTGTGGGTGGCGGAGCACCATGCGATGCCCGCGGTCGCAAGCTCGGCGCCGGCGGTCCTCGTCGCCCACCTGGCCGACGCAACGACCCGGCTGCGGATCGGCGCGGGCGGGGTCATGCTGCCCAACCATGCGCCCCTGGTCGTGGCGGAGCAGTTCGCGACGCTCGAGGCGCTCCACGGCGGACGCATCGACCTCGGGCTCGGGCGCGCGCCCGGCACCGACCCCGCTACGGCCCGGGCGCTCCGCCGCAGCGCGGACCTCGGGGCCGAGCGGTTCCCGCACGACGTGGTCGAGGTGCTCTCGTACCTCGCAGGCACCGACGCCTCGCCCTCCGGCCCGCAACCCGTGCCCGGCGCCGGCTACCTGCCCGAAGTGTGGCTGCTCGGCTCGTCGACGTACAGCGCCGAGCTCGCCGGCGTCATCGGCCTTCCGTTCTCCTTCGCGTACCACTTCAGCCCTGACCAGCTCGACGCCGCGCTCGACCGCTACCGGCGCTCGTTCCGACCGTCGCCGTTCCTCGACCGTCCGCACACGATGGTGGCGGTGTCGGTCCTCTGCGCGGACACCGACGGCGACGCCGCCTACCTCGCCGGACCTTCCGCGCTCGCGCTGCTCCAGCTGCGGACCGGCAGGCTCGGACCGATCGCGAGTCCGGAGGAGGCCGCGTCCTACCCCTACACGGACCAGGAGCGGTCGCTCGTCGACGCGGTCACCGCGACCCACCTGATCGGCGATCCCGCGACCGTCCGCCGCGGGCTCACCGCGCTCGCCGAACGCACCGGCGCCGACGAGCTCATGCTGTCCACGCGCGCCCACTCCTACGACGTGCGGGCACGATCACTGGCGCTCGTCGCCCAGGCCTGGACCGGGACATCGTGCGCCCCTTCGCCCGGTCAGAGCGACGCGCAGCGCGGCAGCACTTCGTCGGCGAGCAGCGAGAGGTGATCGAGGTCTCCAAGATCGAGCAGCTGCAGGTAGACGCGTGACGTGCCGAGATCGGCGAAGGTCTGCAGCTTCGCCACGATCTCGTCCGGTGTGCCGCAGAGACCGTTCATACGGAGCTCACCGGCGTCCCGGCCGATGACGGCGGCCCGCCGTTCGATCTGCGCCCCGTCGGAGCCGCAGCAGACGACCTGCGCCGCCGAGAAGCGCAGCGTGTCCGGTTTCCGTCCGGCCTCCTCGCACGCCCGCCGCACACGGTCGAACTGCGCACCGGTGTCCTCCGGCCGGCAGAACGGCATATTGAACTCCGATCCGAAGTGCGCAGCGAGCCGCGGGGTGCGCTTCGCGCCGCCGCCGCCGATGACGATCGGCGGCCCCGGGCGCTGGACGGGCTTGGGCAGTGCGGGCGAGTTCTTGAGCTCGTAGTGCCGGCCGGAGTACTCGAACCGCTCGCCGACCGGCGTCGACCAGAGCCCGGTCACGATCGCGAGCTGCTCCTCGAGGCGTTCGAACCGCTCCCCGAGGGGCGGGAACGGGATGCCGTAGGCAGTGTGCTCGTCGTCGTACCAGCCGGCGCCGATCCCGAGCTCGACGCGACCGTTGCTCATCGCGTCGACTTCGGCCACCGTGATGGCGAGCAGCCCCGGCAGTCGGAACGTCGCCGACGTCACGAGCGTCCCGAGCCGGATCCGGCTCGTCTCCCGCGCGATGCCACCCAGCGTGACCCACGAGTCGGTCGGACCCGGCAGCCCGTCGTCATCCCCCATCGCGAGGAAGTGGTCGGAGCGGAAGAAGGCGTCGAAGCCGCCGGCCTCCGCGGCGACCGCGACCGCCAGCAGGTCGTCGTAGGAGGCACCCTGCTGTGGCTCGGTGAAGATGCGCAGTTGCATGGCAACGGTCTAGCCGAGCGGGCGTCGAGGCGCCCCGGCCGGCGCCGCGGGTTCAGCCCGCCGCGACCCCGCTGCCGAAGACGTGCTCCGCGCCGACCACACCATCTTCGACTACACCCTCGTCGAGCACACCCTCGTCGAGCTCGGCATCGGCCGGACCGGCCGCTGCATCCGACATCGCGAGGTCCTCGCTCACCCGCTGCAGGCCCGAGGCGGTGCGGAGCTTGACCTGCTTGATCAGGAGGGTGAGCCCGAACATCACCATCGCGACCGGCACGCCGACGAGGAAGACGGTATGCAGCGAGCGGACGAACGACTCGAGGATCCCGTGTCGGACCGCGGGCGGGAACGTGTGCAGCTGGGTGGGGCTCATCGAGAAGTTGCCGTTCACGTGGATGTGGCCGGCCGCACCTGGGACGAGCAGGGGGATCCACCGATTGAGGCCCGCGATGAAGACCGCTCCGAACAACGAGGTCCCGAACGCCCCGCCGAGCGATCGGAAGAAGGTCACCCCGGCCGTCGCGGTGCCGATCTGGGTCGGCGGCACTGCGTTCTGCGTGGCCAGCACCATGATGTTCATGGTCATGCCGAAGCCCAGACCGAGCACGAGCACGTAGCAGCTCATCGTGAGATGCGAGGTGTGCAGCCCGAGATGGCTGAGGAGGAACATCCCGAGCACGGCGAACGCCGAGCCGGCGATCGGGAAGGGCTTGTACCACCCGGTGCGGCTCACGATCTGTCCCGAGATGATCGAGGAGGTGAGGAAGCCCAGCATGAGCGGGATCATCAACAGCCCCGACACCATCGCGGAGACGCCGTCGACCAGCTGGAGATAGAGGGGCAGATAGATGATCGCCCCGAACATGATCATCGAGAGCAGGAAGGTGATCGACGATGCCGTACGGAAGATCCCGATGCGGAAGAGGTTCGGCGGCAGGATCGGCTCGGCCGCGCGGTGTTCCCAGAGCACGAAGAGCGTGAGGAACGCGATCGCACCGAGCGCGAGGCCGACGATGATCGGCGACCCCCACGCGTACTGGGTGCCGCCCCACACCGTCACGAGGAGCACCGCGGTGACTCCGAACATCATGAGCCCCGCGCCGAGGAAGTCGATGCGGTGCGACTGCCGGCGGAACGGGAGCTTCAGAACCGCGGAGGTCACGACGAGCGCCACGATCCCGACCGGGATGTTGATGTAGAAGATCCACCGCCAGCTCAGGTCGTCGGTGAAGAAGCCGCCGAGCAGCGGGCCCGCCACGGACGAGAGCGCAAAGGTCGCGCCGAAGTACCCCATGTACCGTCCCCGGTCACGGGGCGAGACCACGTCGGCGATGATCGTCATGGCCATCGCCATGAGGCCGCCCGCGCCGATCCCCTGCACGCCCCGGAAGGCGATGAGCTGGGTCATGTTCTGGCTCAGCCCGGAGAGCGCCGAGCCGATGAGGAAGACGACGATCGCGAACTGGAAGATGCCCTTGCGGCCGAACTGGTCCGAGAGCTTGCCGTAGAGGGGTGTCGTGATCGTCGAGGTCAACAGGTAGGCGGTGACCACCCAGCTGATGTGGTTGAGACCGTGCAGGTCGTTGACGATCGTGGGCAGTGCGGTGCCGACGATCGTCTGGTCCAGCGCGGCGAGGAACATGCCGAGCATCAGGCCGCTGAAGATGATCAGGATCTGCCGGTGGCTGAGCGCCAATCCCGGTCCCGTGCCACTCCCGTGCACGACCTCTCTCTCCCCGGCGTCGGGCGCGCCCGTCCGCTCGGTGCGCGCCTGCGTGGCCTCGGCGCTCATCTGGCACCGTCCTGGCCCGCGTGCACGCGGTCGAGCCCCGAGCCGAGACGGATCAGACCGGTCGCGAGCGCGTTGCGCTCCTCGTCGGTCCAGTCGGCGATGACCTCGGCGAGCAGCTCGCGACGCGCGTCGGACACCTCGTCGAGGACCGACCGGCCGCGGTCCGAGAGACTCACGAGGACGGCGCGCCCGTCGTGGGGATCCTCCACCTTGACGAGCAGCCCCGCGGCGACGAGGGCGCGGGTCTGACGGCTCACGGTCGAGAGGTCGAGCCGGACCGCATCCGCGAGATCGGAGAGCCGTACCGGCGCCTGCTCCGAGACCCGGACGAGGAGCCAGTAGCCGGCACGGTCGATCGCCACGCCGTCCGCCCGTTCGCTCTGGGGGACGCCGAGCCGGAGGATGGCGCGCGCCACCTGGGTGAGCGACCGCTCGAGACCGGCCGAGACCCGGCAGCTCGCCGACGCGTCCGCGTCCGCTCCGTCGTTCGCGCCGACGGGCGGGTCGTCCGCCCCGGCCACCGCCGGCACCGTCGCTGCCATGCCCTTCACGCACCTCTCCTAACTGCTTGTACCAAGCAACTATACCGGCTCACGACGGCGACCGTTCGCCCAGGTCAGAGCCTTGATCAGGGGACGGGTTCCGGACGTCCCTGCCGCCTGCGCACGGTCCGAGCGCCCGCCCGACCACCAGCACGCCGGCGACCGCCGCCCCTGCCTCCCGCAGGGTCGCCACCGCGCTCTGGGCGTGGGACCCGGTCGTGAAGGTGTCGTCGACGACGAGCACGCGCCGGCCCCGCAGCGAACGTGGGGGGACATCCTGGGCGACGGCGAATCCGCGAGGATCCGCGCGCAGGTGGCCGAGACGCCCGCTCCCGCGCGTGAGCACGCGGCGGTGCCGCGCCGCGAAGGCGTCCACGGCCTCGACGATGCGCCCGACCGGCGCGCCGCCCGATCGGCGCGAGGAGGGCACCGGCACGACGAGCTCCCATGCCCCGCACCGCGATCGCAGAGGCGCCGCGCCGCTCGCGAACCACGTCTCGACCGCACGCGTGATCTCCGCCAGGCAGGCGCTCCGCACCTCCCGCACCGGTGCGTCCTTGTACCCGCGGAGCCGCCCGTGCCAGGTGTCACCGACGCGGTAGCTGGTGACCGCGACGACCGGCGCGAGCGGCGCGCCGAGCTGCCGGACCGCCGTCGCACAGCAGAAGCAGAGTGCGAACCCGGCCCGCGACGGCCCGTCGCAGACGCGGCAGGTGCCCATCGAGTCGATCGGCTCGGGGACGTTCGCTCCTTGGAACGGCCGGGCTCCGCCGGCGACGGGTGGTGGCGGTGCGGCCGGACCCGGCGCACCGCGATCAGGGACGGGGCGACGAGCCCCTCAGCCCGACTCCCCGCTCGCCCGGCCGACCGCCGGTTCGTCGCGCTGGAGGAGGAAGGTGCCCGTCGACCGGCTCACGAGCTGGCCGTCGGCGTCGGTGACGGTGGCCTCGCCGTAGGCGACCTGTCGGGCGAGCCGGACGACCTCGCCGCGGAGCGCATAGGAGGCCCCCCGGAGCGCAGGCCGCATGGTCTCGACCTTCATCTCGAGGGTCGCCCGGGTGCGGTCGCGCCCCGGAAGGGCCGCGTTGATCGCGAAGTTCATGCATGCGTCGAGCAGGAGGCCGTGCACACCGGCCTGGACGATGCCGTGCGGGTTGCAGGCCAGGTCAGTCGGGCTGAAGGACCCCGTGACCCAGCCGAGGTCCTCGCCGTCGACCCCGTAGGCCTCGAACGACGCCCCGACCTGGCCGAGGATCGGCATCCCACCGTCCCCGAGCCAACGGTCCATGTCCTTGATCCGGTCGGTCACGGGCCCGACGGTACCCGCAGGGTGGTCCAGGCGGGCGCGACGGCGGGCGTCCGTGGGCGGTGGCCGCCAACGGCGCGGGCGGGTACGCTCCTTGACCGAGCGGTCAAGAATTCGGTTGGGCTGGACGGGACCGTCGTCGACGGTTCGCCTGGGCCCGGAGATGGGCCGGCAGGAGCTCCGCCGGACCCGGAAGGAGAGCAGGCATGACCAACGCAGTCATCGTGGACGCGGTCCGCACCCCGGGCGGCAAGCGCAACGGCAAGCTCCGGAACTGGCATTCGGTGGACCTCGCGTCGGAGACCCTCAAGGCGCTCGTCGAGCGCAACGACCTCGACCCCGCGGAGGTCGACGACGTGATCATGGGCTGCGTGATGCAGGTCGGCGAGCAGTCCCTCAACGTCGGTCGGAACGCGGCGCTGGCTGCCGGCTATCCCGAGTCGGTCCCCGGTACGACCATCGATCGGCAGTGCGGCTCGTCGCAGCAGGCGTGCCACTTCGCGGCACAGGGCGTGATCGCGGGCGCGTACGACGTCGTGGTCGCCGCGGGCGTCGAGGTCATGACGCGCACCCCGATGGGATCGTCGGTCGTCCGCGATCTCGGCTACCCGTTCGGGTCGCGGATGATGCAGCGGTATGCGGAGCGCGGTGGCCTCGTGGGCCAGGGCGAGAGCGCAGAGCTCATCGCCGAGCGGTGGAACCTGAGCCGCGAAGCGCTCGACGAGTTCTCGGTCCGCTCCCACCAGCGGGCCGCTCGCGCCACCGACGAAGGCCGCTTCGAACGCGAGCTCGTCCCGGTCGTGATCAAGGGCGACGACGGCGCAGACACCGACGAGGTCATCGGCAGCGACGAGGGCATCCGCCCGGACTCGAGCGTCGAAGCCCTCGGCAACCTCAAGCCGGCCTTCCGGCCCGAGGGGGGCCGGGTCACCGCAGGCAATTCCTCGCAGATCACCGATGGCGCCTCCGCGGTGCTCATCATGAGCGAGGAGAAGGCCGCCGCGCTCAATCTGACCCCACGCGCACGGTTCCACACGTTCGCTCTCGCCGGCACGGATCCGATCACCATGCTGACCGGTCCGATCCCGGCGACGAAGTCCGTCCTCGAGCGGGCGAAGCTGACCCTCGACGACATCGACGTCGTCGAGATCAACGAGGCGTTCGCCTCGGTCGTGCTCGCCTGGGAGAAGGAGCTCGGGGCCGACATGGACAAGGTGAACGTCAACGGCGGGGCGATCGCGCTCGGCCACCCGCTCGGCGCGTCCGGCGCCAAGCTCATGGCGACGCTCACCAACGAGCTCGAGCGCACCGGCGGCCGGTACGGGCTCCTCACCATGTGCGAGGGCGGCGGGATGGCCAACGCCACGATCATCGAGCGGCTCGACTGACCCGTCGACCCGGCCCGCCCCGTCGGCGGGTCGGGCTCAGCGGTATCGCGTCGCGAGGATCAACCCGGCGAAGATCGCGCCGATCGCGGCGATGAGCCAGGCGTTGTTGACGCCGCCGGGCAGCGCGTTCGTGTAGTTGAGGATCACGAGCACGACACCGACGACGAAGAGGGCGACGATGACGAGCCCCAGCCACCGGGGGCTCGACTGCACGTGCTTCGAGGCCGGCGGCGTGTACCGGTCGCTCCGGATCGACCCGGGCGCGGTGGTCCGGCCGCCCGAGGAGCGACCCTTCCTCTGCGCTCGCCCCGGTCCGGTCTTGGCCTTCGTTGCCATGGTCGAAGGATACTCAGTGATCGCCACCGCGCCCCAGCGGAGCGGGGTGCGCCAGGAGGGCCGGTACGATCGACGGGTCATGGGCGCCCGGGTACTGGTCATCGACAACTACGACTCCTTCGTCTACAACCTCGTGCAGGAGCTCGGCGAGCTCGGCGCGGAGCCGGTCGTCTACCGCAACGACGCCATCGACGTGCCCGCCATCCGTGCGGCCGCACCCGACGCCATCCTGATCTCGCCGGGCCCGGGGCGGCCGGAGCACGCGGGGATCTCGATCGCAGTCGTCCGCGAGCTCGCCGGTGAGTGCCCGATCCTCGGGGTCTGCCTCGGCCTGCAGACCATCGGGCAGGTCTACGGCGGCGAGATCGTGGCCGCGCCGACGCTCATGCACGGGAAGACCTCGTCGATCCGTCACGGCGGGGCGGGTGTCTTCGGCGGGCTCCCCGACCCCTTCGTCGCGACCCGCTACCACTCGCTCGTGGTCGATCCGGCGACGGTGCCCGCCGTGCTCGAGGTCACCGCGACCACCCACGACGGGGTGATCATGGGATTGCGCCACCGCGAGCTGCCCGTCGAGGGCGTGCAGTTCCACCCCGAGTCCTTCCTGACCCCGAGCGGACCCGACCTTCTCGCCAACTTCCTCGCCCAGGCCTCCTGACCGCGCCGCCTGACCGTGCTGCGTGACCGCGCGGCGGAGACGGGCTACCGGGCATTTGCTCCCGTCTCGCGCCCGGTACGGCGAAAGGCTCGGCGCCCGAGCGACCGCAGGCGCCTCTCAGTGCCCGTGGCTGTGGCCGCCCAGGCTGCTTGTCGTCGTCGTACCGGGCGAGGTCGTCGACGTCGAGGTGGACGTGGAGGTGGACGTCGACGTGGTGGGCGGCGGCGAGCCGGAAGAGACCACGATGTTCACGGCGGTGCCCGGTGGCACCGGTGCGCCCGGTCCCGGGTTCGAGCTGATGATCAGCCCGGCCGCGTACTGGTTCGATGGGGCCGAGGTGATCGACCCGAGGGTCAGCCCGTACTGCTGGAGCAAGGCCGGGGCCTGTTGCTGGCTGATCCCGATGAGCGAGGGCACCGGCACGTTCGAGGGACCCGACGAGACGGTGAGCTTGACCGTCCCGTTCTGCGGGATCTTGGTCCCCGACTGCGGCGTCGCCGAGAGCACCGTGCCGCTCTGCGCGGGGTTGGTCGTGTAGACGACCGTGTACTGGAGGTTGGCCTCCTTCAGGATCGACTCGGCGTTCGAGAGACCCGTGTTGGTGATGCCCTGCGGAACCGTGGTCTCCGGCAGCGTCGGGGCGACCGCAACGGACAGGGTGACCGTGTCGCCCTTCTTCACGAGCGAGTTCGGCGGCGGGTTGGTCGAGAGCACGGTGCCGACCGGCTGGGTCGAGGCCAGGTTGGTCGTCTTGACCACGAGCCCGTCGTCCTCGAGCTTGGCGGTGGCGGGGAGCACCGGCTGGCCGACGACCGAGGGCAGGTTGAACGACGCGCTCCCACCGAGATAGCCGAGATTGCGGAGGAGGAAGTAGCCGGCCACCCCGAGGAGGATCAACAGGATCGCGAGGAGGATCGCGTAGTTCCGGGTGCGGTGTGGATTGGCCTCCTCTTCCTCCTCCTCGTCCCCCACCTCGCCCGTGCCATCGGTGGCGAGCATCGCCTGGGTCGTGTCGACGCCGGGCACCGCGCTCACGGCCTGGGTCGCGCCCTGCCGCGGCCAGGATCGCGGTCGCATCGCTCATGGCGAGTACCGTGCGCCCCTCGTTGAACCGCAGCAGGTCGGCCCGGAGGTCTTCGGCGCTCGCGTACCGGTGCGCCGGATCCTTGGCCATCGACTTGAGGATGATGGCCTCGAACGTGGGCGGGATCGCGGGGTTGAGCTCACGCGGCGCGGGAGGGTGGTCGCGGACGTGCTTGGACGCGACCGCGACCGGCGTGTCGCCGAGGAAGGGCGGCCGGCCGGTGGCCATCTCGAAGAGGACGACGCCGAGCGAGTAGATGTCGCTGCGCGCGTCGACGCCGATCCCTTCGGCCTGTTCGGGCGAGAAGTAGGTGGCAGTCCCCATCACGGCGCCGGTCTGGGTGAGGCTCTCCTCGGTGTTGATCGCCCGGGCGATGCCGAAGTCGGTGACCTTCACCTGCCCGTCGTCGGTGATGAGCACGTTGCCGGGCTTCACGTCGCGGTGGATGACCCCGTGCTTGTGCGCGTAGCCGAGCGCGGCGGCCACGTGGGCCCCGACGTCCGCGGTCCGCTCCGGCGAGAGGGCTCCGATCCCCTTGAGGATCGACGAGAGCGGCCGGCCGTCGATGTACTCCATAACGATGAAGTAGGTGCCGCCGTCCTCGCCCCAGTCGAAGACCGGCACGATGTTGGGGTGCGAGAGGTTGGCGGCCGCTTGCGCCTCCCGACGGAAGCGCTCCACGAACGAGCGGTCGACGGAGAGCTCGGGGAAGAGCACCTTGAGGGCGACCGGCCGGTCGAGCAGGCGGTCGCGCGCGCGGTAGACCTCGGCCATCCCCCCGCGGGCGATGAGGTGGTTGAGCTCGTACCGCTCGGAGAAGACTCGCGGTGTCTGGGTCGGGTCCATGTGGGTCAAAGCCTATGCCTGCGCACTTTCCGTCCAGGGGTACTCGGCCATGTTTCGGGTCACGGTGTCGCCGCCAGCGCGTCGCCGAGGATCGTTCGCATCGGAGGGCCGGAGATCTCCGCGCCTGTCGACGAGGGCACCTGGTTCGGGATGGCCACCGCGACCGCGACCTTCGGCGCGTTCGCCGGAGCGAATGCGATCATCCAGTCGTTGGTCAGCGGGGCCGCAGTGGTCCCGACCTCCGCGGTCCCGGTCTTCGCGGCGACGTTCCACTGCGGAGGGAAGATATTGGCCGCCGTCCCGCTGCTGACGACCCCGCGCATCAGGTTGGTGACTGCGGCCGCAGTGAGTGGGTTGGTCGCGGTCAGCCAGGGCTTCGGGGTGTAGTTCTCGACCAGGTTGCCCTGCGAGTCGCGGATCTGCGACATCACGTGCGGGGTCATGATCACCCCGTCGTTCGCGATCCCCTCGGTGACGCACGCCATCTGCAGGGCGGTCGCGACGTCGGTGCTCACCGCAGTGCCCTGCCCGAACGCGGAGTAGGCCTGCAGCGGCGCGTTGTTGGCGAGCTGCGCAGCGGTGGGCGCGCTCGAGATCCCGACAGCCGGCAGGTCGATCGGGATGCGCTGGTTGAAGCCGAAGGCCTCGGACTCGGTGCTGAGGCTCGTCTTGAGGGCCATGCCCAGCTGGGCGAAGGCCGTGTTGCAGGACTGGGCGAGGATCGCCGACGGACCCGTGGGGATCGAGAGCTGGCCCCCGCACACCTCGTGGCGGTAGTTGCACAACGGGAGCGGGGTCTGTGGGACCGCGATGCAGCCGGCAACGGGTGTGAGCGGCGGAACCGGCGGCGGGTAGTTGACGCTCGCGAGCGAGGGCTGGTGGTCGTAGACCGCGGACGAGGTCACGACCTTGAATGTCGAGCCCGGCAGGAAACCGAGCTGGAAGGCGCGCGAGACCATGGGGCTCTGCGCGCTGTTGGGGTTGTTCGCGAACCAGGTGAGCCGCTCGGCCGCCCCGCTGGTCGAGGCGAGCCCGGTCTGGTCGAACGTCGGGTTCGAGTACATCGCCTCGACCGCGCCGGTCTTCACGTTGAGGACCACCGCCCCGGCCTGTGGCGCGCTGCCGTTCACGTTTGCCGCGTCGAGCGCTTGGGCCACCTGCTGCTGGAGCTTCGAATTGATGGTCAGCGTCACGTTGTCCGTCGTCGTGCGGTTGACCAGCAGGTCGCGGAGCGAGGAGGCCGGACGGGTGTGGGACTCGAGGTACTTGTTGTACTCGGCCTCGACGCCCGACGTGCCGTAGATGATCGAGTCGTACCCGACGATCTGCGAGAAGAGCGTCGCGGTGTACGGGTCGTAGATGCGCTTGTACTTGTAGTAGCCGCCCGGGTTCGGCACCGAGCTCGCGAGCGTGATGCCGTCCGCCGAGATGATGTCCCCGCGCGGCTGGGTGCGCGCGACCGAGAGCACGTGCGGGTTGTTGGGGCTGTTCGCCAGCGAGTTGGCCTTGAGGATCTGGATGTTGTTCAGTTGGACGAACAGCGCGACGAAGCAGAGCACCATGAAGATCCCGAGTCGGCGGATCCGCTTCTCCATCAGGCCCCCTTGGTCGTGGTCGGCGCGGACGTCGTCGAAGGCGAGGACGTCGGCGCGCTTGGATTGAGCTGTTGCGTCCTGTCCTGGACGAGGTTGGTCACGTAGTTGCGAGCGGACTGCACCGAGGACTCCTCGACCCCGGCGTTGAGCGCGCCGAGGTAGTTGAAGGGCACGTCGGCCGTCGTCACGCCGGTCCGCTCGAGCTGAACGGGGTGGTACCAGAGGAACCCGCCGACCCGACCCTGATAGATCACGAGCTCGTTGTTGTTGACGCCCACGAAGTAGGAGTTCACGTCATACCACCGCACGGCGTAGTACGCGCCGGCGATGACTCCGCCGAGCAGCACCACGAAGAGGAGCGTGCGGTAGGTGATGAGCCGACGTCCCCGTGCGATGCGCCGTTGCCGCCGCTTCGCACGGCGGCGCTCGCGACGGCTCGGCCTGGGCACATCCGGCGCCGCGACCACCTCATCTGCGGTCGCGACCTGGCCGTTGGCCGCGATCGCAGCGACCGGGGCTGCACCGTCCGAGGCCGGCGCGGTGCTCCGGAAGTCCGCGCCGACCGCAGCCACGGCGGACCCTTCGGGCTCGTCGCCCTCGCCGAGGACGACGTCGACCACCACGACGGTGATGTTGTCGCTCCCCCCGTGGGTCCGCGCCGCGCGCACCAGCAGGTCGGCGGTCTGGTGGGGATCGGGGACCGAGCCGAGCACCTCGGCGATCTGGGCGTCGTCGAGCTCGTTGGTCAGGCCGTCGCTGCAGAGCAGGAACCGGTCGCCGCGGACCGGCTGGATCCGCCAGAGGTCGACGGTCACGTCGGAGGAGACCCCGAGCGCCCGGGTCAGGATGTGCCGGTGCGGGTGGACGGCGGCCTCGCTGGAGCTGAGCTCGCCGGAGCGCACCATCTCCTCTGCGAGGCTGTGGTCGGTCGTGATCTGGGTGAGATCACCGTCGTGGAAACGGTAGGAGCGGGAGTCGCCGACGTTGACCAGGGCGAGGACGTCCCGACCCTCCTCGTTGACCAGGCCGACCGCGGTGAGCGTGGTCCCCATGCCGCGCAGCTCGGGATGGTCGAGGCTGTGCTGCCAGACCACGGCGTTTGCCTCGATGACCGCCTCGGAGAGCCCGGAGCCCGTCGGATGGCGCCCGAAGGCCGCACTCAGCGCGTCGACGGCCATCCGAGCCGCCACCTCCCCGCCCGCGTGCCCGCCCATCCCGTCCGCCACGGCGAAGAGGTTGGACAGCTCGACGGCGAGGTCCTGGTTGACGGACCGGACGAGTCCGGTGTCGGTTGCCGAGCCGGAGCGAAGGAGCGTCATCTCACTTCCCGACCTCGAAGACCGTGCCGCCCACCTGTAGCAGATCGCCCTTGTGCAGCCGGGTGCGCTCGGAGATGCGCACCGTGTTGATCCAGGTGCCGTTCGTCGATCCGAGGTCCTCCGCCCAGAGATCGCCGCCCAGCCGGAAAAGGCGCGCGTGGAGGTTCGAGGAGTACGTGTCGTAGTCGATGGGCACGCCGCATCCGGGAGCGCGCCCGACCGTGACCTCGTCGCCGATCTCGTAGATCCGGCCGGCCTCCTCCTCGGGTCGGATCACGTGGAGCTTGAGCTGCCGACGGCGACTCGCCTTGCCGTTCGCCGACGGATCGCCCTCCTCGCCGCGCCGGCGTTTGCGCTTGAGCGGTCGGACCTCCACCCACACCGCGCGTACGACCCACATGAAGAAGAGCCACATCAGGATGATCACCCCGTACTCGAGGGTGCGGAGCACCGGGGTGTTGTCCGTCGGTCCCGGAAGCGAAACCAGCAGAAGGTGCATGTGGCCTCAGGTGCCTGCAGTCACGAAGCCTCGAACCGCAGGACGGTGGTGCCGATCACGATCTCGTCCCCGTCCTCGAGCACCCGCTCGCGGATCTGGGCCCCGTTGACCCGGGTCCCGTTCGTGGACTCGAGATCGACCACGACGACATCGTTCCCCGAACGTCTGATCTCCGCATGGCGGCGGCTCGCATTGGGGTCGTTGATCATCACCGAGCTCTCGGGCAGGCGCCCGATGGTCAGCGGCTCGGGCCCGAGGACGATCCGCTCCCCGTCGACGAGCACGACGGAAGCTGCGGGGAGGCCGGAGGGTCCCTCGTGGACCTCCGACTCGACCTCGAACCTCCCCCGGCGTTGGGACGGGTCCTCGACCACCGACACCGTGACCGGTCCGACGAAGACGTACTCCTCTGTCCGGGCGTGCTCCCGTGCGGCCTCCTCGAGCTCGCGGACGAGGGCGTCGAGGAAGCCCTCGAACCGGTCGAAATCGGACGTCGAGAGGTGGATCACGAAAGCGTTCGGCGAGATGAGGCCGTGCACGCCGAGCCGGCGGGCGAGGTCCATCTCGCGGGTGAGGCGACGCCCGATCTCGACCGGGTGCAGTTCGCCGCGGAACGCCCGCGAGAGGGTGCCGTCGACCAAGCGCTCGAGGCGCCCTTCGAACTTCTGGAGTCCCATGCTGGCGTCAGCCTATCGGCGCCCACCTGCAGGTTGGGGGTAGCCCCGGGGTCACCGGACGTTCTACGAACGGCCCGGTTCGGGCCCCGCTCGGCCTGAACCCGGACCCGCTTTCGCCCAGTTCGCGGTGCGTTCGCGGGAATTGGCCGCTCGGGGGATCGGATAGCCTCGGACGGTCACTCGGGCGAGTGGCGGAATTGGCAGACGCGCAGGATTCAGGTTCCTGTGTCCGAAAGGATGTGGGGGTTCAAGTCCCCCCTCGCCCACTCGTTGACGAAATCACAACGCTTCCCCTGGTGGGTAGGTGTATCGGATGTCCGCCCGGCCGTTCCACCGGGGGCTCTCACTTGAACCCTCGCCTGCCCCCCGTCAAGGACGCGGAGATCCCACTCCCCCCAAGCATTGAGCCGTGCGCCGACGCCATATCACTCAGCCGCATTTCAGTGATCCGTCCTTGGTGCAGGCTATGACCTGCGCGCACCGAGCCAACTGCCTGCGCTCTGGGCTACTACGGTCGGAGAGAGGCGAAACGAGCGGCCGAGCGCCGTGGCGGTAGCGGCGATGTTGCCCTCGTGAAGCGATTGGCGGGCAGCGGTCATCGCCTGGTGTGCGTAGGTGCGGCGCACCGCCTTGTGTCCAGCCTCAAGCGCATCCAGTGCACCCCGGTCGTTGACCGATCGGGCTTCAATTTCGTGAAGGTCGTACAGCATGAGGAGTTCCTTGTAAGTCCGCCAGTAGTCGCGGCTTGCATTTGCTGCATGCAGTCGGTAGTCCACCTCGATTGAGTCGACGTAGACCGGTGGAGCGACCTGGGCCAGCCGCAGAAACACGTCGAGGTCCTGCTGCATTCGGAAGAGGGGGCTGAACAGTCCAATCCGCTCCAGAGTGGTCCGCCGCACCAGGACGCTGCTGAGCAGGATGCCCAGGTTCCCGGCGAGCATGTCCCGGTAGCTCACAGCGCGGCCGTAACCCGGTCCGATTCGCCGGCCTTCGTCATCGATGAGCTCGAATCCCGTGTGGATGAGCGAGACATCCTCGTCAAGTACGGCGAGCTGCCGTTCGAGCTTCGAGGCATGCCAACGGTCGTCCTGGTCGATGAACGCGAGCAGGTCGGAGCTGGCTGCGGCCAACCCGGTGTTTCGTGCAGCGGAAACGCCTCGATTTGGTGTTTGGAGGAAGCGAAGCCGCGGGTCGACGGTCCGGGCCCACGAGACGTCCTCCTCCGAGCCGTCGTCGATAACAATCAGCTCAATGTCAGAGACCGACTGGGCGAGCACGGACGTGATGCTCTCTTCGAGGAGAGAGCCCGGATCGTGCACCGGCACGATCACAGACACCAAGGTGTTGCCCATGAGTCGCTCTCCTTACGCCGCGGGTCGCAGATCGCTTCCATTCGATTCTGCCGCCTTCGAGGTACCACCTGGCTTGCGATACCCAAGCTGATCAGAAATCGGAGTCGGTACTCACGGACAGTCGTCCATTGTCAACCAACCTGTCCGTCGAACCTGATCAAGCCCATAGCAGTGCTGGTGGCGTCCCAGAGGTCCACTCGTTGACGAAATCACAACGCTTCCCTTGGTAGGCAGCAGGATCGGTCGTCCGCTGTCGGTCGATCCACCGAAGGTGCTCACTTGAATCCCTGACTGTGCCCAATTGGCTCCTGAAACCGGACGTTCGTGCCGATACCCGTATCGGTGCAACATCAGCTCGATGACTTTGAGAAGGTGCTGGCAGCGGCGCGCGCAGGTGAGGAATCGGCGGTTGCCGTGCTCTATGACGCGTTGCAGCCGGCCCTCTTGGGATATTTCCGCTGGCAGGAGCCGTCATTGGCTGAGGACCTGAGCTCGGAGACTTGGATCGCAGTGGCCACGCATCTTCCTCGTTTCAACGGGGACGAGGGTGCGTTCCGGGCATGGATCTTCGCGATCGCCAGGCGTCGCGTCGCCGACCATCGTCGTCGAATGGCCAGGCGCGGGACCGTCACCGTGCTTAATGAGGCTTTGGCCTCGCCTGTGGATGCTGCGGGACCCGAAGAAGAGGTCGTCGAAAGGATCTCGGCCCAACAGGCCGTTCGGGTGTTGTCAGGTACCCTGACTCCGGATCAAGCCGAAGTGGTCATGCTTCGCATTGTCGGTGGTCTCAGCGTCGAGGAAACGGCCCAAGTGCTGTCGAAGCGTCCTGGCGCAATTCGTGTACTCCAGCATCGAGCGCTTCGAAGATTGGCCGAGAGGCTCCGGGAACAATCCGTCGTCGACGCGTAACGCGACGCTCCCTCGAGCGATCTGCAGGTCGACATGTTCCGAGATCCGCTCGACGAAGAGACCACCGATCGCCTCATGCTCGGGGTGCTCGATCCAGCGGACGCTCCCCCTGGTTATGGCAACGTTGCCAACTTGCTCCATGCGGCAGCTGATGTCGGGAAGGGCGGGGACAGCGCCAATCGCGAGGCGACAATAGTGGCCGTCGTGGCGACGATCAGGTCGGCGTCGCCCGCGCCAGCGTCGACTACCGCGGTGCGCCCTACCCCCCGTCGGTTTGCTTCGAAGGCCAAGATTCTCGCTCTTGCCGTACCGGTCGCGATAGTTGCCAGTGCTGGCGTGGCGGCAGCCGCCGGGGCATTGCCAGGGCCCGCCCAGCGTGCCGTTCACGACATGCTCTCGCCGATCGGTCTCTCAGTGCCGGCCGGCAACCCGCCCTCGAGTGCATCGAACCACGCCGCCGGATTCGGTCCTGCTGGAGCGATGCCCAAGGGATCGTGTGGCGTCGGTAGGCCTGCGGCTGGAGAAAAAACCGTGTCAGGGCTGGCATCCCCCACGACACCGAGCATCGGCAACGGGGTCGACACGAGCACGTCGGGACACTGTGCCGACAGGTCAACTCGAACGGGTCATGCAGCCGTTTCGAACCACGGGACCCACTCGACAACCACGACCATCGGTCGGCCCGCATCCACACCCTCGAGCGAACCGGGAGGTGGCAACGGTGCGTCTTCCAGCACCTCCGCCGGCAACACCCCCGCCAGCGGCCCGCCTGCGGTGAACCCCGCCGGCAACACCCCCGCCAGCGGCCCGCCTGCGGTGAACCCCGCGGGGAACGCCCCCGGCACCGGCCCGCCTGCGGTGAACCCCGCGGGGAACGCCCCCGGCACCGGCCCGCCTGCGGTGAACCCCGCGGGGAACGCCCCCGGCACCGGCCCGCCTGCGGTGAACCCCGCGGGGAACGCCCCCGGCACCGGCCCGCCTGCGACAACGCCTGTCCATAAGCACTAAGGAGGCCAGCATCCATGAGCACCTTGGAGCTCACTTCCGGAGTGATCTTCTGGCAGCAGGACGTCGAAGCGAGCCCGACCGGTCACACGAAGGACTGGTCGACACAACTCGATCTTCCCGGAGACGTGCCGCCGGTGCCGCGGCTACACGCTCTCGGCGTTCGGATCCGACCAACAGTAAAGGTCATCTACGGATTCATGGGGCTGTTGCTGATTGCCTATGCCCTGGCTCTCCTCGTTCATCCGAGGGGGTCGCTGTGGACTTTTGCCGACAACTGGGGTGTCGATGGATTCGAGTTCGCCGCCGCTTCCCTGTGCATCGTGGCTGCGCTCGTCGGCTACATCGGACAGCCAGCAGGGCTGATGCTCGGCGGCAGTCTGCTGGTCTGGTCGCTTGGTGACCTCTTTTGGTCCATCGAGACGCTCGGTGGAGCCGATCCGTCCACGCCCTCCCTCGCCGACCTCTTCTATCTGGCCTTCTATCCGCTCGCTTACATCGCGCTCGTTCAACTGGTCCGGATGGAGGTGCGAAGAATCCCTCTCGCACAGTGGCTCGATGGAGTCGTCGCGGGCCTCGGTGTCTCCGCGATCTGCGCAGCCATAGCTTTTGATTCCGTGCTCAGCTCGGTCCACGGTCCTCCGGCGGCCCTGGCCACCAACCTTGCGTATCCGATCGGTGATTTGGTCTTGCTCGCCTTGGTGGTAGGAGCGCTGACGATGCTGCCGACGTGGCGAAACGCACGTTGGATCGCGCTTGCGTTCGGATGCGCGATCGCGTCGATTGGAGACATCGTCTTTCTCCTGCAATCGTCTACTGGCACGTATCAAGTCGGAACGCTGCTCGATCTGTCGTGGCCGGCGGCGATGTTCCTCCTCTCGCTTGCTGCCTGGCAGCCGGCAAGCATGGCGCAACCAGGCATCCGCGCCACGATGTCTTCGAACATGCTCCCAGTTCTCGCCACCGGCTCCGGACTTGCCATCCTCTTGCGCGCGGCGCTCGGACATGTCGACCGCGTCGCGGTCATATTGGCGGTGGTGACGATATTTGCTGCGCTGATCAGATCGATGATCTCCTTTGGCGAGCTCGGGCGCCTGACGGCTCGGAGCTCACGCCAGGCATTGACCGATGACCTCACAGGCTTGGGCAACCGCCGTCAGTTCGTGAGCAGCCTCGAGTCTGTGTTGTTGGTCCACGGCGACGGGTACGGGCAGCAGCGCGCTGCAATCCTGTTGATCGATGTGGACTCCTTCAAAGAGGTCAACGACTCGTTTGGCCACCATTTCGGAGATCGCATCTTGGTGCTTCTAGGCCAACGACTCATCGAAACACTGCCCGGGGAGGGCGTGCTCTGCCGAGTCGGTGGCGACGAGTTCGGCGTCATCCTGATTGGAGCGGACGCCCACGAGGCCGCCACCGTCGCTGAGCGGATCACCTGGCAGCTCGAACCCGCCTTCGACCTGGATGGGGCAAGCCTTCACATCCGTGCGAGCATCGGCATTGCCCTTGCCCCGGACCACGCGGCCGACAGCTCCGAGCTGCTCCGGTGTGCTGATGTGGCCATGTACGGAGCGAAGCGCGCCCACATCCCTTGGGTGGTCTACCAACCCGCAGCTGATGACACGTCGCGGCGTCTCCGCCTCTCGGAGGATCTGCGAAGCGCTGTCTCAGATCACGAGCTGCAACTTCACTACCAACCGCAGTACGACCTCCGGTCCGGTCGCGTCATCGGCGTCGAAGCCCTCCTCCGCTGGCATCACTCGGAGCTGGGGGCGGTCAGCCCGGAAGAGATCGTGGCTCGCGCGGAACATGCTGGATTGATGCCTCTCCTGACGGATTTCGTCCTCGAATCCTCGCTCATCCAGTGCGCCAAATGGCGCTCAGCCGGTCACATCCTGACCGTCTCGGTGAACCTCTCAACAACCAACCTCCTCGACGTCGGACTCCCCGATCGGATCCGCGGACTACTTGCGAAACATCGCCTTCCTGCTGACGCCTTGGTACTCGAGGTGACTGAGACCACTCTGATGGCCGATGCAGAGCGCTCGCGCGATGTCGTTCGACGCCTGCGGGAAATGGGGCACGTGGTGTCGCTCGACGACTTCGGCACCGGTTTCTCGTCACTGGCCTACCTCGGTGGCCTCGCCGTCGACGAGATCAAGATCGACCGCTCCCTCTTACAGCCGCCACATCCCGCAGACAGATCGAAGAACGAGGCGATCATCCGGGCCATGATCGACCTTGGGCACACCTTGGGGCTACGGATCGTCGCTGAGGGGATCGAAACCGACGACGTCTATGCATATCTGACCGACCTAGGTTGCGACAGTGGGCAGGGCTACCTCATGAGTCGGCCCCTTCCCGCTGACGAACTCGATCTGTCAAGCTTTGTATGTCGGAAACTGAAGTTGGCTCGCGTAGCCTCTGATATCGCGGCGCCTGGCGAACGCTGCGAACCCCAGCTCACCTCCTTGGCATGATGCGTCTCCGATTTCGTGATTGACCGTCGCGTCTGGGGGATCCTCCCTCAGCTCACCTGCTCGTACACCACTAGCTGGGACTCAACTCAGATGGAGTCCGTCGCCGCCAACGGCGGAGGCGAGAGGCTTCCTGCGGTGTCCGGGACCGCACGCCGGACGTGCGAAGCGGCGTGATACACGGATTCAGTCGATATCGGGGTTCGTGGCTGGAGCCCCAGCAGCTCCCGCTGTTCCCGCGATGCCCTGCTTTCCGGCCTTCCCGGCGACGCCGTTCGGTCCGGCACTGCCGCAGGACCCAGGGGACGGAAGGCAACCGGGCGCACCGCCGAGGCCGGCCGCCCCTCCCGACCCGGCGGCTCCTGGAGTTCCACCGGTTCCCCCTCCACCGGCGGAGACCGAGTCGGGCGTCTCACCTGTCGGGCTGAAGGTGCTGGTGTCGAGAGACGGCGCTACGAGGACGTAGACGGCACCGCCACTGGCAGTGGCACCACTTCCGCCCTGCCCGCCCTGCCCGCCGCTGCCGCCCGGACCGCCGTTGCCGCCGGCACCGCCGTTGCCGCCAGGACCACCTCCGGCGTCACAGCACGGAAGGCCGTTGCCGGCTCCGGGACCGCCGGAGCCTCCGAAGCCTCCGACGCCTCCCGCTCCACCAGGTCCGCCGGCGGCGCTGTCGCCGTAGAAGGTATTCCCGATGAGGCTGATGGACCCGGTGCAGTAGACCGCACCGCCAATGCCCTCCCCGCCAGCACCACCGGTGCCGGCCCCTCCACCCCGCGAGCCCTTCCCCCCGCCACCGGAGCTCCCGCCATTGCCTCCGTTGCCGGGGCTCGTCGAGCTGTTCCCTCCCCCGCCGCCGGAGCCGCCATAGCCACCAGGCCCTCCGCTCTGCCCGGTGTCGATGCCGGTACCGCCGGCCCCGCCGGCGCCTCCCGTGCCGCCGTCGGCGACGTCGCCGTAGAGGGCATAGTCGCTGAGCGACATCGTCGTGCAGTAGATGCCGCCGCCAAGAGACGTGCCGCCGGCGCCGCCGGCACCGCCGGCACCGCTGATGCCACCGTTGGCGCCATTGCCACCGCTGCCACCGTGGCCGCCAGTGAGGCCCGGATTGCCATTGCCACCTCCGCCTCCGGCTCCGCCATAGGAGCCCTGCTCACCCTCTCCGCCGGACCCTCCGCCCAGTCCTCGTCCCCCGGCACCGCCCTCGGCCGCGGAGCTCCTCACGTAGTAGAGGTCTGGCGAGGAGGCGTCACCTGACATGGCGAGCGTCCCGGTCGAGTAGATGCTGCCGCCTTCGGCCGGCGCGCCGGCGGATTCGGGAAGGCCCTTGGCGCCGGCGCCGCCGTCGGCTTGCGACAGGCCGTTCGAGTTCCCGTCCGTCGATGTGCCGCCGGATCCATCGCTCGGACCGCCGGAGCCGCCGCTGCCTCCGTTGCCGGCGTTGTTGCTGCCCTCTCCGCCGCCCCCGCCAAAGCCGCCCGCTGCGCCGGGTTGGTACCCGCCCGGACTCGCACCACCGGTGACGTCGTTCCCCGAGAAGTCCGTGGCGTCGACGGTCATGGCGCCCGAGCTGTAGATCCCCCCGCCGAGAGCGGGCCCCCCGGCACCTGCGCAGACCTTCAAGGAAGAAAGGGTGGGAGTGCACGTCGGTGCGCTGCCCCATGCACCTGCGTTCCCGGACACGGCGGCCGCCGCCGCGTCCCCGGGGCTTCCGGCATTGCCCCCGTTGCCACCGCCGGCGGCTTTGTCGCCCCCGCCGACGCCGCCACCGCCTCCTCCCCCACCGCTACCCCCGCCGATGCCGGCGGCGTCGTAGCCCCCGGCCCCGCCGCCCGTTCCCCCGTACCCGGGGCCGAGCTGGGAGTTCCCACCCGTGCCGGCCAGCCCACCAGTGGCCGACGAGGCCGTGATGCCGGCTCCGCTGATCTCGAGAGTCCCGGTGTTGTAGATCGCACCGCCCTCGGCCGCTCCTCCGGCGCCGGCGTGGCCGCCCTTGCCGCCGGTGCCGCCGTTGCCGTTGGCCGCGGCGTTCCCACCGTTGCCGCCGTTCGCGCCGTTTCCGCCCGCGCCCCCCGACTGTGCTGCTGCCCCAGCGCCGCCATAGCCGCCGGCGCCGCCGTAGCCACCCGAGCCGCCGTCTCCACCGCTGCCACCGTTGCCGCCGTAACCGCCGTCGCCACCCGCAGCGGTTCCGCTCACCGAGCCGCCCACCATGACGAGCGTCCCGGCGTTGGAGATGGCGCCACCGAAGGCGTTCCCCCCGGCTCCCCCGTTACCGCCGTTGCCGCCGTTCGAACCCGAGGTGGCGGGCCCACCGTCATAGCCCCGCCCGCCCACCGTGCCGCCTGCTCCCGGACTTTGCCCCGCGATACCCGGCATTCCCACGCTCCCGTTGCCACCGTTGCCACCGTTGCCACCGGTTCCGCCCGAGCCGCCGGGCCCACCGGTACCTCCGATGGCAGAACCGCTCACGGTGTCATCGTCGAGCGTCACCGTGGCGCGCTTCTCGATCAGCAGCGCCCCGCCCTCGGCCTGAGGCGCCGTAACTGTCGGCGGTGGCGCGGCCGTCCCGCTGGTGCCGCTCCCCCCGGGCGTGCTCGACCCTGCCGGTCCTCCGTTTGCGTAGGTCGCCGAGGATCCGGCGCCGCCGGCCTGACCGGGTGCGCCGTCAGTGCCGGGCTCTCCGGAGGCGCCGGTCACCGTGCCGCCCTCCAACTGGACCCCTGAGATCGTGAGGTGGCCGCCCCGCAAGTCGAAGAGCCTCGTGGCGGAGCCGTAGAACGTGACACCGAATCCATTGGCCTCGATGTCGGCGGTTCCCTTGAAGATGATCTCGGTCGGGAACGCCACCTCGGTGCTGCCGTTGCAGTTCTGCTCGTACGTGATCGTGCCGCCACCGGAGACCGCTGTGTCCAATGAGGCGAACGTGCAGTTCGTCAGTTCCGTGACGCCCTTGGCTGCGGCGACCGGGGACGGCACCACCAGGGCGACGCCCGCCCCCAGCATGACGGCCGCGAGCTGAAATCGCGCCGTGGATCGAAGTGACTTCCGCTCGCGCTTCACCTGATCGCCTCCCATGTCCTCGTCGAGGTGATCTTGACCCTCGCCACTGACAGCGCGCTTGAAGTACGTTGACAGTTGGTCGTGGACGCCGTAGCGAGGAGGCCTCTGACGGAGTTCGGGATTCTCGGCACGCTCGCCGTGCTTCGGGATTCGGAGCCGCTCGAGGTGCGCGGGCCTCGCCAGCGCGCCCTCCTCGCGCTGTTGCTCCTGCACGCGAATCAGCTGATGACAGCGGACCGCATTGCGGACCTTCTCTGGCAGGGCGACCCGCCGCGTACCGCCGCGAATACCCTCCAGACCCACATCGTGCGGTTGCGCAAGGCGCTGGGATCCTCCGATACCGGCAACACACAGGGTCCGCTCCGGACGATGCCGGCAGGCTACGTGCTCGATGTCGAGGCCGATTCGATTGACTCGGATCGTTTCGAGCGGCTGCTCGCCGAGGCGCGCCGCGCCGTGGCGCTCGAGCGCCACGCCGTCGCCCACGAGGTGCTCGGCAACGCACTCGCTCTCTGGCGCGGCCCGGCATTCGTCGAGTTCGCGACGGAGCCCTTCGTTCAGGTCGACGCGCTCCGACTCGACGAGCTGCGCATCGACGCTCAACAGGAGTTTGCAGCCGCTGCGCTCGCGTGTGGCCGCGTCGCCGAAGCGATTTCCACGCTGCAGCCACTCGTCGGCGCGAACCCGCTACGCGAGCAGCCGATCGGCCATCTCATGGTGGCGCTCTACCGCGCCGGCCGCCAGGGTGACGCGCTGAGTGCCTACGGCAGCCTGCGTCACGCCTTGCGCGAGCAGCTCGGCCTCGATCCATGCCATGAACTGCAGCGCCTCGAACAGTTGATCCTGGAGCAGGCCCCCAATCTCGAGCTGGTCGCACTGGGTACCACTCGTCGGGCACATGCACTTCCCGCCGCCGCGCAGGTGGCCAGTCCGCGATTCGTCGGGAGGACCGAGGAACTCGCCTGGCTCGGCGCCCAGTGGCACGCGGCTTGCCGGGGCGAGCCACGGCTTGCGCTCGTACAAGGCGAACCGGGCATCGGCAAGACGCGCATAGCCGCCGAGTTCGCCGAGCGTTGCTACCGCGGGGGAACGACGGTGCTCTGGGGTCGCTGCACCGAGGACGGAGGAGTGCCCTTCGAAGCGCTCGCAGCCGCGCTCGGTCCGCTCGTCGGAACAGTGGCGGCTACGACGCCGTTGTGGCACCTCTTCGGAGTCCCGGACGAGCCCACGCTGAGGGGCGATCCCGACCTCGAACGACACCGCATGTTCCAGACCGTCACCGAGCTGCTCGAGCGCACCGCCGCCGACGCCCCGGTGCTGCTCGTCATCGACGACCTGCAGTGGGTGGACCGCTCGACGCTGGCGCTCCTCGCCCACTTCCTGCGGGCTGCGCCCCCGGTGTGCATTCTCATCCTCGCAACCGCTCGGACGACGGAGCTGTCGTCTGACGACGCCTTGATCGCCACCGTGAGCGAACTCCGGCGCGACGGGCGCGCGGTGCATCGAAACCTCGACGGACTCGCACCAACTGACGTCGACTCGCTCATCGCGAATCTCGTCCCGGCGGCCACGCCGATCAGCCTCGGTACGATGGTTCAGGCGAAGACCGGCGGCAACCCGTTCTTCGTGACCGCCTTGTTGCGCCAGCTCGACGAGACCGGAGGAACGGTCCTCGACGCGATCGACGACCTCGACCTTCCCGTCACGGTGCGTGGCGTCATCGACCGCCAGGTCGCGCGCCTCGACCCGGCCGCCCGCGAGGTTCTGGAGATGGCGGCGGTCGTGGGTGTCGAATTCGATGCTGAGCTCGTCGACGAATTGACGGGTCTTCCGACCGCTGCCTTCGCGCGGCTGCTCGGTGAGCTCGACCGTGCCGGCATCGTCCATCCGGGCGCCGCGGGTAAGTACGTCTTCTCGCACTCGCTCATCCGCGATGTGATCTATCGCGGCATCGGGCCCGCTAGGCGATCCCTCCTCCATCAGCAGGTCGGCATCGCCCTCGAACTCGTGCTTGACGAAACACGCCGTGACCTTCCGGCACAGCTCGCCCGCCACTTCGCCGCTGCTGGTTCGGCCGAGGCGGCCAACAAGGCGATCACTCACGCGAGCCGCGCCGGCAACAACGCTCTCGCCTCCCTCGCGTACGAGGACGCCTACTCGTACTTCGAGATAGCTCTCGATCTCATCGACTGCGGCCGCGTCGACGTCGGTGCATCGACAAGGGCCGACGTGCAGTTCGCCCGCGCCCGTGTGTTGTTCGCCTCGGGCGAGCGGGCCCGCGCCAAGGCGGACTTCGAGGTGGTCGCCTCCGTCTACCGGGAGCTCGGCGACCCCGATCGACTGACCGAGCTGGCGCTCGGCATCAGCGGCACATCGATGCGCCACCTGTGGACCGAGTACGGCACGGTCTCGGACTGGCTCATCGAGCTCGTGCGCGAGGCGCTCGCCTTCAGCGAGGGCGAGGAGACTCCGAGCCGTGTCCGCCTGCTCGCCCGCTTGGCCGAGGAGCTGTACTTCAGCCCCGACGCCGAAGCTCGGAGCGCCATCGCGGAGCAAGCACTGGCGATGGGACGCCGACTCGAAGACACCCGGGCACTTGCCGATGCCTTGAACGGCCGGCTCCGAGCGCTGTGGCACCCGGCGAACTCGGACGAGCGGCTGCCGATGGCCCGTGAGCTTCGTGCTCTCGCAGCCGAGCTCGGTGACGTCGAGCTCGCGATGGCAGGTGAGGCGTGGGCCATCGTCTCGGAGCTCGAGCTTGGACGCAGGCCCGATCTCGACGACGACGTGGCACGTTATGCCGCCATGACCGACGATCACCAGAGCCCGCATCACCGGGTCTGGGCGCTTGCGCTTCTCGGCGGGCGCGCGCTCGCTCGTGGCGAGTTCGACGAGACTGAGCGGCTGATCGCCGAAGGGATGACGGTGGCACCCGAGGTGTTCGGGTACGCCATACAGGGTTTCGCAGGTCAACTCTGCGCCCTTCGGATCGAGCAGGGCCGTGCCGCGGAGGTTCTCGACGCCGGCCGCGACTTCGTCGCTCAGTACCCACAGGTGCCAGCCTGGCGCGCCGGTCTCTCAGTCATCTTGGCCGAACTGGGACTGAACGAAGAAGCCCGCGAGCAGCTGGCAGTGCTGGCGGGCGCCGGCCTCGCCGGCCTCGCCGGCATCCGGCGGGACCAGGAATGGCTCTTCTTGATGGGAGCGGTGGCCGAGACCTGTTCGTTGACCGGCGACGGCGGCGTCGCGGCTGAGTGCTACGAATTGCTCGCGCCCTTCGCCGACCGATGCATCGTGCTCGGCGACGGCTACGTGCTCTGGTGCTCGGTCGAGAAGTCGCTCGGGCTCCTGGCGCGAACGCTCGGGCACGCCGAGGATGCCTGCCGGCATCTCGAGCGGGCACTGGCCGTGCACACGAGGCTCGAGGCGCCGCCCCTTGTCGCACGGACGAGCTTCGAGCTCGCACGGGCTCTGCACGCCGCTGGCGCCGAACCCGCCGCTGTCACCGGACGGCTCGAACTCGCCCGACGGGAGGCGACCCGGCTCGGGCAGTACGGCTTGTTGCGATGGATCGAGACGTTCAGCTCGACCTTCCACGGGACCCGTGCTCCACCCCTCCCGACGTGACTCGCAGGTCATGGCACGAGACAATTCAGGAGCATGGTCGGCATACGCCGTCGGGTGCTCGAAGACCTCGCTCGGTGGCGGCGGGTTCGACGGCGCAACGCCGCTCCTTCTAGCTCAACGTGATCGAGCCCACCGGGGAGAAGCCCGAGGCGGTTCCGTTCGCGGTGTTCATGATGAGAGACCGGAACTTGTACGTACCCGGTCCGATGTAGCCGCCACTCGCCGGGCTGATGCTCCCTGAGGTAGCCGTCGTTCCGACCTGCCAATTCGTCCAACTCGTGGCGCCGGGCTCCTTCTCCTGGACGAGAAACGCGAACCCGCCTGGAGGCGCCGCTGACGACCAGGTGACGTTGGCGACGTTCGTGGCGCCGACAGCGAGCTGGACGACAAGAGGCACCGCCACCTTCCCGGTCCCTCCTGCTCCGCCCCTGAACCTGTAGGTGCCGGCAGCATCAAAGGAGAACTGGTACGTGGAGTTGATCGTGTTGAGCGAGTCCTGTGAACCGAAGAGACCCATGCCCGAGGAGTCGGTGATGCTGTCGTTCTTCGGGTTGAGCCCGATCCAGTTCACCGTGTCGCCCTGCTGCCCGAGTGTCGCCTCGTTCGGGATGAAGAACCGGTTGGGCAGGTAGTACACGTTGTCGATGTTCGGGTGCGGGATGGCGATCACGTCCATGTTGCCCGTGGTACTCGTGACCGTGCCCGGACCGTCGTCGGCCATCCAGATGTTGTTGTCCGTTCCCATCGTCATGCCGCCAACTTCGGCCGGTGCGCTCGGGATGGGGTCCGACGCGATGAAGTTCCCCGACGAGTCGAGCTGCAGGACCGCGTTCGACGGCTGGGTCTCCGGCAACCAGAGGTCGCCGGTCTGCCCGGAGGTGACAGCCGAGCAGCACCCGTCTTGGGTGAGGAAGGTCTGAGTGGTCACGATCACTCCGGACGTGTTGATGCCCTGCAGGAGGTCCGTTCCCGACTCGTTCACGAAATCCAGGAACCACACGTCACCGTTCGCACCCGAGAGGATCGTCTGGGGTGATCCCAGGCCGGGCCGCCCGAGTTTCGGTCCGGCCTTGAACTGGGAGATCTTGAGTGTCTTCGGGTTGATGCGACCGATCTTGTTTGCGAACTCCTCCGTGAACCAGACGTTCTTGTCGGGACCGGCGGCGATGGTGAGGGGAGCGCACCCGGTGCACGACGGGATAGCGGTCTCGATGATGCTGGTCGGAGCTGATGGCGAGAAATGGGCGACCTTGCCCGAGTTGCTCTCCGCGAACCAGAGATCGCCGTCGGACCCCGCGGCGATGCCGTACGCGCCGCTGGCAGCAGTCGGTATGGGGTACTCGGTCACGGTGGAGGGCGACTTCGGGTCGATCATCCCGATCTGATTCGCTGTTGCCTCCGTGAACCAGAGGTTGTTGTCGGAACCGAGTGCGATGTCCGCTACTCCGGCATTTGCAGTGGTGACCGGGTACTCGGTGACGACGCCAGAGGGTGTGACCTTCCCGATCGCATTGTTCTGCAAGTCGGTGAACCAGACGTTGCCGTCGGGTCCGTAGGTGGCGCCGCCGGGATCGCCGCCGGGCACGTTCGTCGGGCTCTGCACGGCGTATTGATCGACGACATCTGCCGCTGCGGGCGTTGCCGAGAGGGCGATGGTGGCGACCGGCAGCACGACAGCCAGAACGGCCGCGAGGACCGGGAAACTCCTCAGCCTCCGAGCCGTTCTTGCGAAAGCTGATCCCTTCTTCATCGTGCCTCCTGTCGCTTGTTGGGTACCTTCGAAGAACCCTGGAGCGAGGCGGCCGAAGTGATCGGACCAGACCGATGGCCCGGGCACAGGTCCCCGCCATGGACAACCATTGTGCTTCAGGGCGGCCGACGTCTGCTCGGTATGGGCAATCGCCGCTCGACGCACAGAGGATGCCCTTATCAAGTCCCGTCCTTACGTGACCGTCAAGGTGAACGTTTGGGTTGCGACGACCTTCATCGTTCCGGTTCCAAAGCGAGCGGTGATCTTCAGCGGGTAGGTCCCTCCGTTACCGGATTGCGGGGTTCCTGAGAGAACCGCCGACCCACTGTGAAGATCGCGGAAGGTGACGCCGACCGGCAGTGTTCCCGTTTCCCGGATCGTAGGGGTGGGCAATCCCGACGTGGTCACCGTGAATGAGAAGGAAGCTCCCGACGCGACGGCATCGGCCGCCGGACTGTCGATGCAGTCCACCTTCTGTTTGGCACAGGCGGTCACAACAACCTGCATCGATGACGTGTCGCCAGCGTCAGCGGAGTCGTTTGCCGGTTCGATCTGTGTCTTGACGGTGTAGTCGCCCACCGCGATCCAGTCGTGGGTTCCTTCGACAGCACAAATCTGCTGCTTGTTGCAGCTCATGACTGCAGGCGTCGAACTCCCGTCTCCCCAGTCGATGGAAGCTGAGATTGCACCGGACGATGGGACGAAGCCGGTGGCAGAAAGCGAAGCCACCTTGATCAGGCTGGATCGATTCACGACCCTTGTCTGGTCTGGTGAAGCTTTGACGTTGAGCGGGGAGAGGACCAGCACCCCAGCGCTCGGTGCCGCCGATTGCGCGTCAGCGACGACCGTCACCGGGGTCGCTGGGACGGGACCCACCGACACTGTTGCCTGGCCTTGAGCATTGGTCGTCACAGTCGCAGCCGAAGTTGGCACTTGGGAGCCGTTACTCGAGGCGTCGACGGAAATTGTGGCGCCTGCGACCGGAGCCCCACTCGAATTGGACACGCTGATCGACATGGGGACTGTCAGGCCCGGTTCGGGTATCACCGTGGTCGCGGAGAGCCCGACGTTGTCGGGCTCTGCCTGGGTCCATATCAATTCCGCGGGTGCGAATGCGCTCCCGCTCACCAGTTCGACCGGGACGGATCCGAATCCTCTGACGTGAAACGATGCCCTTCCGTTCGCACCCGTCACGGCGCTCAATTCGTCTGGTGTACCCGTCAGGTCGATCGTGGCGCCAGCCACCGGATTGTCGCTCGCGTCCAGCGCCGTGGCGCTCACCGTTTCCGGCAGCCCGCCTGGCTGAGGCGCCGGCGCACTGGTCTTGATGGACGCGACACCGGTGGCCGGCCCGAGGAGGGAGACTGGCCCTGCGGCCACGGTTGATCCGTCCGCCAAGGCGAGCTCGATGAAAGCAGCGGAGTCGTCAATGGCAGGAACGGTCACCGTCACACTCGTGTCCGACCAGTTCACGACCGACCCGAGGCTTCCATTGCCAGATCCGAGGCCGACGAAGGATACGGACCCAGTCTGTGATCCGAAGCCTGATCCCGTGATTGTCAGCTCTCCCCCCGGAGAAGCGGTGCGGCTGGAGATTTGCGCTTGCCGGGTTCCCGCACTCGACAGGCGAGCGTCCCCGGTGAAGCCGACGGTTGCGGCTCTCCGGTACGCGCCGGAGCGTGACCGGATCGCAGTCCCCGCAATGATCGATCGACTTGCCGCTTGTTCGTCGGTCGAAACTACAGAGGAGAGGCGGCTACTCACGGAGGGGCAGTATTCGACCATCGTGTGGGTCTCATTGAACTGGTTCGAGCCGCCCGAGAACTGTGAGGCATCGCATGGGTCGACGACGTCCGGCGCGACCGCATTGCCGGAATCGTCGATGAAGATTTGAGAGAACAGTCCGTCGATGCCCACATCTGTTGCAGGATTGAAGTCGCCAAGATCGAAAGCTTCGTCACCGTGCGTGCCGATCGGAATGAACGAGCCGTCGGTATCCTCGCTCAGGTAGCGATCGTCGTACGTAGGCGTCGAACCCGAAAAGCCACTCGCCCAGCGCTCGTTGTAGTCCTCCGCGACGCCTCCGCCGTAGTTGCACGCATTGATCGCGCTGAGCAATGAACACCCGAGTCCCGCAGCCACCCCGTTCAGAGGCGAGTCGAGGGTGATGACATGCTGGACGTTCTGATGGCTCCCCACCCCGAATCCATTGCTCGGGAACCCGTTCAAATTCGGGCGGACGTTGTGGTCACCCTTGTCCCACGTGTCCCACCACGCCAGGGCGACGACGCCGCCTCCGCTGTCTGCAACGACATCGATCGGTGAATCGGGCCAGACCGAGTGGACGGACTGGATCTCTTGTTCCAGATAGCTTGCAGGAACCGCGGCACTTGACCAGTCGGACGACGACGACGAGTCGTACCCGCTCACGTGGAGAAGTGGACCCACCCCGCCCGGTTCCGGAGTCAGGTAAGCACCCTCATAGCCGAACGGGAGCAGGAGGGCTCCCGTCATGGCGATGGCCTTCGTGTCCGGTGACGTCCCCTCATTCAGGGTGACTGCTGACGAGGGGTCATCGGTCAAAACGGCGTTGAGAACGCCAGGCATGAACTGTGAGGCGGAATAGGGGTAGCAGTAACCAGTCACTACGTCGTCATTGGGCTCGCCTGCGGAGGGTGAGGCTCCGGCCGGGTCGAATGGGTAGTAGTCATTCGGTCCTGCAGCTGTGTGGATCCCGGGCACCATGATGACGACGGTCTTCGGCTCGGGCTGGCCCGTTGGAGACAGATGGTTTGGCAGTGCCAGCGGACTGCACGGGCCTGCCTTTGCCGCCTGGTAGTGGGCGTCGATCGCTCCCTGTGCAAGCTGTGTGGGATAGACGGCGACCTCGTCAGCACTCAATGCGGCGCCGAGACTCCCGCCCCCATAGGGCCCGGTGTTCCCGACGACGACCCCCCCGGCGCCCCCGTTCGAGTCCGTGCCCGTCCCGTTGTTGACGCCGGTGAGTGTGCCGGCGAAGACGCCGTCGAAATAGACGGAGTAGTTGCCTGCACCGTCGGTCGTCACGTCCAGGAGGTGCCAGCTCCCGTCGTTTCCGGAAGAGGGAAGCGGCTCGAGTCGACCCGCCGCGTTGTTGCCGAACAGGAGATCCGGCGACCCACCGTTTCCGTATTCGATGGTGGTCCCGGGAACGGACATCAGGTCCGTGTAGGGCTGGGTCGTGTTGAACCACAACTCATAGGTGGCCGCTTCTGTCGCGGACGGGAGCGAGCTGCTCGAGTCGAGGACTTCGCCGCCTGGCTGCGTGAAGGTGACCGCAGTGTCGGAATCGGAGAGGAGCGCACCCGACGTGGACGCGGTCCCCGGGCCGTAGGTGCCGTTGGTCGGGGCTGCAGCAGTGCAGCTCGTGGAGGAATCGAAGGCCACTCGCCCCGCCGGGTCGGTCGCCAGCTCGTCCAGCCGCAGGTAGAGAGCCGGGTTGTCGCTCAACACGGACGTCGCGTAGGCAGACGTCGGCGTGGTGGGGCACACGGTTTGCTGATTGCTCCCCCCCAGTGTCCAGTGGGCGTCGATCGCTCCCTGTGCAAGCTGTGTGGGATAGACGGCGACCTCGTCAGCACTCAATGCGGCGCCGAGACTCCCGCCCCCATAGGGCCCGGTGTTCCCGACGACGACCCCCCCGGCGCCCCCGTTCGAGTCCGTGCCCGTCCCGTTGTTGACGCCGGTGAGTGTGCCGGCGAAGACGCCGTCGAAATAGACGGAGTAGTTGCCTGCACCGTCGGTCGTCACGTCCAGGAGGTGCCAGCTCCCGTCGTTTCCGGAAGAGGGAAGCGGCTCGAGTCGACCCGCCGCGTTGTTGCCGAACAGGAGATCCGGCGACCCACCGTTTCCGTATTCGATGGTGGTCCCGGGAACGGACATCAGGTCCGTGTAGGGCTGGGTCGTGTTGAACCACAGCTCATAGGTGGCCGCTTGTGTGGCGGATGGAAGTCCGCCAGCGCCGGACGTGATCGACCCGGTCGAGCCAATCGCGACAGCCGTATCGGCGCGACCTTCGAGAGCGCCTGTGATGCCGTAGGTGATATCGGAAGACGAGTAGGTGCCGTCGTTGCCATTGCCCGAGGAATCGTTCGCGGCCGTCCCACCGCTCTCGTCGAGTCGCCAGTAGAGCGAGGGGTCATTTTGGAGCACGCTCGCCTTGTAACTCGACGCCTTGGCTTCCGCCACGCGTGCAGTCGCCAGGACGACTGACGGCGCGACGAGCGAAAGGATCACAATCGGGACGAGAACCGCTCTACGAATCCGCGTGGCGAGCATCAATCTTCTCCGCCGATCAGTGCATGTGCTCCGCCAGCCAAGTTCAGGAGCTGTGGCTCAGCACCGAACGTCAGCCGACAGCCTGACAGAGCGTGCCCGGGCCGGCAACTGGTAGTCCTCAGGCCTCGCGCCGAGTAGTGGTTGTCCCGGCTTCGAAGAGGTGTTCCGTCCTGAGGGCATCCGGATGATCGAGACCCTGGCCTGTTCTCCTCGGGCAAACGCCTATGCGGAGCGATGGCTGAGAACCATGCGGACGGTATTCCTGGATCGGATGCTCATCCTGGGCCGGGGACACCTCGAACGGTTGCTGCGGAAGTACGTCGGCCGCTTCAACCGACAGCGGCCCCACCGAGGGATCGACCTCGGCGTGCCCGCACCCGCCAGCACGATCAAGATGCCTCCCCCGTCGGCAATCGTGGATCATCACGACGTGCTTGGTGGCTTCATTCACGAGTGCCACGCGGTGGCCGTGTAGCCGAGGGGACGTCAGGGGAACGTTGGGAGTACGTGTTTCACCGGGCTGGAGTTGAGTGTCTCGATGGAAGAGATCACTTCATGGCGTCCCTGTGACTGCCCGCACTCGAGGACAATGATTCGTAGCCGGTGAGAGCGAGTTCAGGAGCTGCTGTCAGGGTGAGGCCCCAACGTCTTGACGACGGAGATGGACTCCCCGTCGGGTCCGTGCGTCACGATCGAGATATTGGTGCCCTACAGCTCGTGGTCACTACGCCTCGCCGGTGCACCGGGCTTGGAATCTCTCTGCCTCGATCAGCGCGCAATGGCTGACCGACACCATCCCTCATCACCGGCACTGTGACACTCAATCGGCCGAGTGACGCCCGGACTGTGCCATCAGTCGGATCGTGCACCGTAGACCTGGATCTGGCCGCATCCATCGGCTTTTGCCTGGTACATGGCCGAGTCGGCCCGAGCGATGACTGACTCGAAGGCCTCTGCATCGGTTTCGGGGAACATCGCGATCCCGACGCTTGCCCCGACCGAGAGCGTCAGACCACCGAACGCGAACGGCTCGTTCAGCATCGAGACGATTCGCTGAGCCACGGCGCTGGCGTCGTCGGGATTCTTTGCACCTTCGGCCAGGACCGCGAATTCATCTCCTCCGATTCGAGCAACCGTGTCCTCCTCACGGACAGCTGCCAGCAGCCGCACTGCGACCGCACGGAGCAGTTCGTCACCGGCCTTGTGACCATGGACGTCGTTGATGACCTTAAATCTGTCGAGATCGACGAACAGCATGGCCAACTGTCGTCCACTGCGGCGTGAGACCGACAGGGCCTGTGTGACTCGATCCTCGAAGAGCCGGAGGTTGGCAAGTTCGGTCAGCGGATCATGAAATGCCTGGTGTCGAACTTCGTCGAGGAGTGCCACGGCGTCGAGGGATGTCGCCGCCAGACTCGCCACGCCGCTCAATCGCTCTCGCGTGGTGTCGTCCAGCTCGAGCTCGTGGCAGTTCGACGCGACGACGAGCGCTCCAAGCTGCCGGTGTCGTGCGGTGATCGGGACGATCACTCCAGCAGCGAGTCCTGTCATCGACAGGACTGGACACAGGTCGGGGTCTGACTGAGCCGAGACCGCACGTGGCTTCGAGAGTCCGAGCAACCGGGTTGCCCCAGGCTCGCCTCGCTTGGCCACGGCCTTGGGAGCCGCAGACTCGGTCAGCCGGTGAAGATTGGAGGCCACGTGGGAGAGCAACGCATCTCCCTCGTCCCACAGAAGCACGTGTGCTTCGTCACACCCGACAATTTCGGGGACAGCAGTCGCCAATTGATGTGCGACCTGGACCCGGGACGACTGCTCCGCCAGGGCCATGCCAAGCCCCAGGAGCGTGTTGAGGGTGGCGTTCTGCTCCCTTGCCTCGGCGAGCGCGGCCGCCGTTTCGAGGGCCGCGGCCGCGTGGCCGGCATAGGCCATCAAGAGCGAACGCTCCTGGGGCAGAAACTCGTATCCCTCGGGATAGAAGGCGGCAAGGCGGCCGAAGTGGCAACGAGGAGACTCGATGTCGACGACGATCCGCGAGTGGTCCGAATGGAGATCAGCGGAGAACATGAGGCCGTTCGCTGCCACGCCCGCTTCGTCCTCGGTGAAGCCCACATGGTGGATCCGCCGATCGGTATCGCCCGGGAGCTGGGCAACCAGGAGGTAGCGCTGCGCCCGGACCGCCACGCCGGCGTGCCGGGTGATCGTCTCAAGGGTGGAGTTGACATCTCGAATGGAGGCGAGTTCCTTCGCGACCGTTTCCAGTGACTCATGACGATCAGTGAGTACGTGGATCTGCTCCCTCAGGAACTCCACCTCGTGCTCGAGGCCGGCCTTTGCCGCCGACTTGGGATCCCATTCGATCCGTATCAGGCAGCGCGGATCGCCTCGGGTCTGACATTCGACCTCAGCGACGCTCGCTTCCTCCATGCCGAAGAGCACCGGAAACTGAGACAGCGCACCCAGGGTGTACCCGCAGAACAGCGGGTCTCTCTCGTAGTTGGGGGTCACGACACCGATCAGGCCGAAGGTGTCGCCGACCTCGACGACTTCGGAGATGGTGACGGTTGACTGCTTGGCTGAGATCGCCGGGTAGACGCGAATCAACTCCGCCGGAGATCCCATGGATCGGAGGAGCGCAAGGACTTCGGTACCGGCGTAGCGTCGCATGACCTCGATCCCAGCCTTGCGACCGATTTCGGGATCGTCGAGCTCGTCGGCTGCTGCCCGGAAGAGCGCGAGTCCTTGCTCATACGAGCTCCACCCGCCGAGGCGTTGGAGATCATCGACCGACCGGCCCTCCCCCGCTCGCTGCAAGACCCGCGACAGACCAGCGTCACCGGCCGTCCGGGAGACGACGGTGATCAAGGCTCCAAGAATCGAGTTGGCCAGTTGCTGGGAGCTCTCACTGTCACTCACGGTTGTCAGATCGACCTGGTGCCCTGAGTTCTTGATCGAGAAGTTGTGGCTGATGAGGTGGTCGGGACCGAAACGCCTTCGACCGCCTCACCCGTGACCAGCTCCGCGTCGCCATCGCCACCTGGATCGGACGCACCAATCGCCGTAGGCGACGTCAGGTCCCCTCGGACGATCCCCGTCGAGTACCAAGCCATCTCGACCCCGCCTGGGGTCTGGGGGCCCGTCAGAAGCCGTCACCGAATCATGCAGCTGACCCGAGCCTTCGCATATGGACCGAGGCAGACGCGTGGCCCAGAGGCCCGAACACCGCCGAGGCCTCCTCGGTACGGTGGAGTGGGTGGGTCGTACGAGCCGACGGCTGGTGGGGGACTACCGCGGGAAGGTCGCCGTCCTGACGGGGGCGTCCGCGGGCCTCGGTCGTCGTATCGCGCTGGACCTGGCATCAGTCGGGGCCGTGGTGGTCGGGGTGGCGCGACGCGTGGAGCGGCTGCAAGTCCTCGTTGATGAGATGCAGAGGCACAGCCCGGAGTCGTGCTACCGGCTCTGCGACCTTTCCGATGCCGCATCGTTCGTCGACTTGTTGGAACAGGTGCAGGACCAGTACGGCCGGATCGACATCCTGGCCAACATCGCCGGCGTCGGCGGAATCATTCGCACCGAACCGACGACCGCGGCATCACTTCGGTCCGTCATGGAGGTGAATTTCTACGCTCCCGTCGCTGGCATGTTGACGGTGCTCCCAGGGATGCGCGAACGGAGGTTCGGAGCAATCGTCAACATGAGTTCGGATGACGGACGCGCTCCTGGTCCCGGAGCAGCCGACTACTCGGCGAGCAAGGCCGCGCTGTCTGCAGCAACCGAAAGCCTGTCCTACGCCGCCAGGTCGGAGGGCGTGTTCCTCCATACGGTGTACCCAGGATGGGTGCCGACGGAGATGGGACTGGCGGCGGTACGCGACGGCGGACTGCCCATGCCACCCCGCGCGGTCCGGCGCACCGAGGAGCAGGTCTCATCGCTTGTGCTCCGCAGGATGTTCGACCCACGACTCGAGATCAATGTGGCGTCACTGCCCCTCGTCGCACCGATCCTGCGGACCTTGGCCCCTCGCACCTATCAGCGGATGCGTGCCACCCGGTGAGCAATGGGGTGGGAGACGGCCTCGCGGCTTCGCACGTCACCCGCGGAGACTCGGGTCTTGTCGCGAGCCCACTCGACCTCAGCGGTCGGCAGTAGGAAGATCGTTGGTGAATTCGATGAACGGTGCAGGCGGCAGGTACTCGGCAGGAACGTCCTCTGGGTGGTCGTAGAAGTCGACGTCGAAGACGTTTGACACTCCGGTCGACTCCACGGTGCCGCTCAGACCGGCGTCAGCACCCGCCAGGAACGCGTGCTTGCCGTCGATGGCTCCTGAGGCCAGCGATTCGTAGGTGTCTTTCGAAATCCGGGTCGTCAGGCTATAGGTGCACCCGTCCCCCGTTGCCCCAACGCGGCGACCGATCATGCAGTGACGTTTCCCGTCATCGATGACATAGACAGCGTCATCACCAGCGCCGACACAGGCCCGGATGCGATCCGGATGGCCGAAGACATGTGGCCATTGCTCGTGCCGCCGGTCCTTCATCGCCCAGAGCGGGCTCGGGGGAATCACTCCTTCTGGCTCGTCCTCCTCGAGCGGCGTCGCATCCGTCGGGGCGGTGACCGGAAAGGTCGATGCGGCCGTCTCCGGAGTGAAGTGGAGTTGTCCGTCGTCCCTGGATTGGAATGTCCCGTCGTCTCGTGGGTCTTCGGTCTGCGCCATTGTTCGTGCCTCTCGTCGGGAGTTCGCGCTGCTGCGTGCCTCCCAGGTCGGAAATTCGTCACTGCGCCGCCATCATGCTGCCCATGACTGAAGCCACTGTGCGCCAGTACATCCGAGGGTACCCCGAACCGCAGCTCGAACCCTGTCCGGATGACGAAGTGGCTGCGGTCTTCGCCTGCACGCGCACAGTGGGCCAGCACTTCGAACCTCGTCCCGGCCACCTCGGGGAGACGCGCCTCTTCCGACCCGTCCGTGACGGCCGGCCGGTTGGCTATGTCGGTGGCCCTCCGGCTTCGACCCCATCTGACGCGTTGGGCACCGCGGGAGCCGTCGGCTGGTCGCTTCCGCAGTACCGGCACTTCGACGCCGCCTCGGGGAGGTCGTCGGAGAGGCAGAAGGGGCACGTCTTGCAGGGCGCCGGGTCGCCGAAGACGACGGCGCCTCGTCGTGCGGAGATCCTTCGGTACGGCACCACGATCAGCAGGTACACCACGCCCATGAAGATGACGAAATAGATGATCGCCGAGATGAGCGATCCGAAGTCGAGAAAGGTCTTCGGGTTGCCCGCCTGACCGAGTTGCACCCCGAGTCCGATCGAGTGGCTGCCCTGCGCTCGTGCGACCAGCGGATTGATGATGAAGTCGGTGAAGGCCTTCACCAGGCCGCTGAAGGCAAGCGCGGTCACCAGTCCGACAGCGATCACGATGACGTCGCCGCGCAGCAGGAAGTTCTTGAAGCCTTTGATCATCGCTGACCTCGCTGTTGTGGGGATTTCTGAGCGATGGCCACGCTACCGCCGGCCGTTCGAGTGGAGCGTGCCGCATCAAGCGTGAGGGAAGCGACGCCGCGGCCGACCGCAGCTACCGGTTCGCGTGAACTCCACCTCGTCTCCGACGACGTTTCCGGAGAGACGAAGACACTCCCCTCGTGTCAATCGGTCCGGCGGTAGAGCCAAAGGCTCACTCCCGTGAAGTGCCGCCGTTCGACGAGCGTGTAGCCGTGACCGATGACGACCCAATCGAAGAGTGCCATGTTGATGCTGTCGTTCACCACCCAAAGGCGCCGAGGCTCGCTGGCGATCGCTGCCCGGCTCAGGGACAGATCGAATCCCTCGACGTAGCGCTGCTTGACTCCGAATTGAGGCCAGAGAGCCACCGCACGTCCGTCCTGTGCCAGGTAGTAGGTGACACCGGCCGTGACGGCGTGGTCGGGCAAGACGATCTCGTCGCCTGGCTGGGCATGCACCGCTGCATACTTCGCCAGGGCCTGCAGATCTTGGACGGTCGTTGACGCTGTCACGAAACTGCCCACAGCGAGAAGGACAGCGAGCGCGATGCCCAGTCCCGCCAAACACGCTGCCTTTGAGCGCATTCTCCGGAGACCGGTTCGGCGGTCCGGATCGAAGAAGTACTTGAGCGCACGTGCGGAGACGACACCGACGAAGAGCGCCAGGCCGGGAGCGGAGGCCGTTGCATATCGGTCCCAAAACACGGGATGGACGATCGAAGCCGTCACCAGCAGCAGCGTTGGGAGCACTGCCCAGCTCAGTGACATCCAGAATTGATCGCCGTCATCCACGACCAGAGCCCGTACGGCCGAGCGGCCGCCGTGCTCCCGCTCCGAATTGACGAGCAACAGCACGACAAATGCGACGACGATGAGCGCGAGATCGTACAACGTGCCGATCGCCGGACCTCGCGCATTGGAAGCGACAGACGTCATCGATTCGGATGCAATCCAACTCACCTGCCCGACCTGTCCGGCACCTGCAACTGCGAGTGCTCCACTCGCAGCGGTCAGCGCGACGAGTGGCCACGCCATCGCCGCAAGCCGTGCCCGCAGGAGCATCGGTCTTGCCGCCAGAATCCCCACTGCCATCGCCATCGGCGCGAGCACGGCAAAGACCTGGAAGATGCCGGCAACCAGACCGAAGAGCGCGAAGAGCCACAACCGACTCTTCCGTCCGCTTCGCAGCCAATCGACCAGCATCGCGGCGCTCAGCGTCACGGCGAGCGCCGACAGTGCGTAGGGGCGAGCATTGAGAGCCCGTTCGATGAGGAGTGCGTTTGTACCTGCGAGGACCGCGGTCACGATCCCGCACCATCGTCCACCCACCCGCAATCCGATTCTTCCCACCAGGATGACGGTGCCGCCGAAAGCGAGCAGTGATGGTGTGCGCATCCATTGGATGCTCCCGGACAGCTCGATCCACAGATGCAACATCGAGTAGTAGGGCAGGAAGACCAGATCCACGTGTTGTGACTGCGCCCAGAGGTCGGACCATGAGAGCCGGGCCGAATAGAGCGACGCACCCTCGTCCCGATAGATCGACTGCCCCAGCCACGGAACCAGCCAGAGGGTCGTGACGATGCCGATCGACGTCACCGACCAGCTGGCGAGTCGGTCCTTTGCTTCCGGCTTCGCCTCTTGAGGCGTCGTGACTTCTGGCGCTCCGGCGAGCGCAGTGCTCGCCTCTCCGATCATCGTGGCATGTCCTCCCCCGACCCCTCGCCTGCCCTCGACAATTGACGTGCGCGGGCGTATGGTGGCGAACCCTCGAGAACCAACGGATCGTAGCAACGGCACGGCCGGTCGGGATCGAGTTCACCTCGGCTCGTCGGGGAAGGCCACCGCATCGGCTCCAGCGCGAGATCGAGCGCCACACCGATGTGGTCGAGGCGTTCCCGAACGACCGAGTGGTCGAACGACCGGTCATCGCGGTGATAGTCGAGGCCCACGACGGGTTGCGCGTGTCCGAGATTTCCACGGCGATCACCTGTCTGCGTGATGTTCGTGTCGCTCGAACGACCGAAGCACCACTGTAGTTGAGTCCCAACCAGTGGTGTACGGCCCTTTGAGCTGAGGCACCATCCCCCAGACGCGACGGTCACCGCGTCAACCTCAAGAAGCAGTTTCCACACAACATCTTGAGGAGGATCACGGTGAACGTCCCAACCACTATCGACGCGGCTGCGTGGCTTGGCAAGTACCTCGAGGGCGCCGACGGCGACCAGGATCTGGCCCGGACCATGATCGCTGCCTTCGCCGAGGCGCTGATGTCCGCCCAGGCGTCCATGCAGTGCAATGCCGCCTACGGCGAACGCACCGACGAGCGGGAGAACTCCCGCAACGGCTACCGGGTCCGCCCCTGGGACACCCGGGTCGGTTCGGTCGACCTGTCGGTCCCGAAACTCCGACGGGGTGTCTACAGCCCTGAGTTCCTGCTCCAACCGAGACGTCGTGCCGAGAAGGCGCTGGTGGCCGTGGTGTGCCAGGCCTACGTGGAAGGGGTGTCCACCCGCCGGGTCGACGACCTGGTCAAGGCCATGGGCATCGAGGGGATCTCCAAGTCCGAGGTGTCCCGGATGGCCGAAGAGCTCGACGTCAAAGTGGCCGAGTTCCGGGAGCGGCCCCTCGATGGCGGTCCCTACCGCTACTTGTGGATCGACGCGGTCACCCAGCGGGTGCGAGAGGGAGGTCGGGTGGTCAACGTCGCAGCGGTGATCGCCACGGCCGTCAACGCCGACGGCTACAGAGAGATCGTCGGCTTCGACATCGTGACCACCGAGGACACCGCCGCGTGGACGGCGTTCCTGCGCTCCCTCGTCGCACGGGGGATCTCCGGGGTGGAGCTGGTCATCTCCGACGCCCACGGCGGGATCAAGGCAGCCATCGCTCAGGTGTTCGCGGACGCCACCTGGCAGCGGTGTCGAACCCATTTCATGGCCAATCTCGCTTCCCGGGTGCCCAAGGCCAACTGGCCGATGATCGCCACCTTGGTGCGGTCCATCTTCGAACAGCCCGACAAGGAGACCACCTGGGCCCAGCTCGCCGACGTGGTCGACAAGCTCACCCAGGCCGGCTTCAACGACGTGGCGCTCTACCTGCTCGACGCCGCCGACGACGTGCTTGCCTTCACCTCGTTCCCTCCCGAGCACTGGCCGAAGATCCGCTCCAACAACCCCCAGGAGCGATTGAACAAGGAGATCCGCCGGCGCACCGACGTGGTCGGGATCTTCCCCAACCGCCCGGCGGTGATCCGGCTGGTCGGGGCGATCCTGGCCGAGCAGACCGACGAGTGGGCCATCACCAAGCGCTACATGAGCGTCGAATCGCTCAAGGCGACACGAAAGAGCGAACCGGCGGAATCCGACCCGAGACCGGCCATCGACGCATCTGCTGGTTGAGCACCAACCCCGACACCGGAAGGCACACCATCGACACGACAACGTAGAGTCAGATCAACAGGTTGACGCGAGGGCTTCGCACCTCACGGGCTTGTACACCACTCGCTGGGACGTGACCACCACTGTCCGTAGTCGTCGCTTGACACGTTTCGGAGCGCCCACAAACATGCGGAGAGGGCTTCGAGTGGCAGGCTCGTGGATTGGCGATTGTGGGGGCACCCTCCGTGAGGAAACGGATGCAAGCGGTACTTCTCGTCGGCTGCATCGTCGCGGCCATCGGGACCACCACGCCCGCGTACGCCGCGAGCGGCCGCGCGCTCCAAGCCACGTCCGTGGAGGTCACTTCGTCGAGGCCGGGTCCGACCGATGCCGTCACCGGTTCCGCCCTCGTCCTGCACGCGGCCGTGTCGCCATCCGTCCTGCCACCGAGGACGCACATCAGCGGCACGGTGACCTGGACGATCACCGGGCATTTCGGCATCGGCCTCACCTGCAGCACCACGACGGCGCTCTCCTCGCAAGGGAAGGCCTCCTGCAGCATCGGTGCGGGCGCGCTGCTCGCCAGCGAGTCCCCCTACCGCGTGAAGGCCTCATACTCCGGCGACACCAACTTCGCGGCGAGCTCGGCCATCTCCTTCCAGTCGGTGGCACCGAAGCCGGTCCACCTCCGGATGCAGCTCGACGCACGGCCCGCCAGCGACCAACCGACCACGGTCACCGTCGAGGTTTCGAGCGTCGTGGCGGCGGCACCGCTGATCACCGGCTACATCGGGTTCATCGTCACCTCGACCCACCACACGGTGAGTCCGGTGTGCAACGGTGGAGCCGAGCAGCAACTGATCAACGCGGCGGCGACCTGCGTGCTCCCCGCTGGTTGGGTGCACGTCGGTACCGCCACCCCCCACGACCGCAACCCGGTGACCGACTGGTCGATCCAGATCAGCTACGGAGGAGGGCACTGGGGCGGCCAGGTCAACTTCACCCAGGTGACCAAGTCGATGCACGGCTCGGCCAACGTCCACACTGCTGCCCAGGTCGGGCCGCCGGCCGCACCGGCGGCGGGTGCGATCCCCTCGGGAGGTACGGCGAGCCCCACCGGACACGTCGCACTGGTCAGGGCCCCGACCGCTGCCCGGGATGCCCGGGCAGCTCGCCCGGCCGCGGCACTCGTCGCAGGTTCGGCAACTCCCTTCGCTCGCGCTCACGCTGACGCCCACCATCGGCTCGACCGCGCCTCCGCCTGACGGGGCGCGCTCGCCTCCTGGGTCAGGACGACATCGGCACGCCGTCGGCCCGCTGATCGTCACGTCCGACACGGCCGGGGCGGCAACGGGCTCCGGCCACCTGCCGCCTACTCGGCGCCACCGTTCCGCAGGCGCGCCGTTGCTCGGGAGGCGGCAGCGAGGATGAGCCGCACCACGAGAGCGATCACCGCGAGATCGGCCATCATCTGCACCGTCGTGACGAGCCGGGCGACGTCGGTCTTCGGGGTGATGTCGCCGAATCCCACCGTGGAGAAGACGGAGACGGTGAAGTACAGAGCCGAGACCCGACTCAACGAACCGCCAAAGGCCGTGGGATCCGAGCTCGACATGGTGAGGTAGATCCAGCTGAAGAGCACGATGAAGAGGGGGATGATCGTCGCCATCGCGACGGTCGCCCGGAGCATGGGTCGATCGTGACGGGTGATCTGGCGGATCTCGAAGAGCAGAACGGCGACGAACAGGGCCAGTGCCACCGCGAGGCGGAACGCGATCGACTCATGCGGCCGGTGGATGATCGGGAGCGTGAAGTAGAGGGCGAGCACGATCGACGCCGTGGCGATCGCACGAATGCCCGTGTTCAAGACGTGCGAGCGCTCGTACCCGCCCAGCTCGGACACCGGTAAGGCGGCCATCGCAACCAGCCTGGCAGTTCACTCCGCACGGGATGCGGATAGGTGCGGCGACGTTCGGCGCGGGACGCCTCGCCGGCCAGCGGTTGCGGTCGCGGTCGCGGTCAGCACGACGCTCGTCGCGGTGCACGAGACGACCCAGTGCCCGCCGGTGGGATCGGACCCCGTGATCGTGGAGAAGGTGCCGGTGCCCGACGTCGCCGACGTGCTGTTCCCGTCGGCCAGCTCGGAGCGTGCCGCTCAGGGACCGTACGAGGGCGGGGCGTCGCCGGGAGCCGTCCCCCACCCGTTGGCCGTACGCGTGACAAGCGTCTCGGCGACGGTGCCGCCCGTGATCGCCATCTGAGCAGGCAGCCACGGTCGCTGCGACGGTTTCCCGTCGACGGTCATCGACGACACGTAGGCGGCACCCGGCTGCTGCCTCGTCGCGCGGACGGTGAGGACGTGACCGCCGGCCAGTTCGATCCTCGCGGACGGGAACGTCGGGGTCGTCGTGACGAGCACCGACGTGCCGGGCGTCTCGGGGTAGAGCCCGAGCATCGACCAGACCGCCCACGAGCTCATCGCACCGAGGTCGTCGTTGCCCGGCTCGCCGTCCGGGGCCGTGGTGTACAGCTGGTCGAGTATGGCGGTCGTCATCTGCTCGGTCAGCCACGGCGCGCCCGAGTAGTCGCCCTCGTAGGGCACTCCGAGGTTCTGCTCGTTACCCGCCCAGTCGTACGGCGCGGTCGGGCCCGCGTTGAGCTGGGAGAGGAACTGCTCGAGCCGTCCGGTCGCCGCGGTGGTCCCGCCGAGATCGGTGAAGAGCCCCGCAAGATCCTGCGGCACCATCCACGTGTACTGCGCGGCGTCGCCCTCCTGGAACCCCCACTGCCCGACGCCGGTGATCCCGTGCGCCGCAAAGGTGTCGGTGAGGTCGAAGCTGTTGCCGGGCCAGCCTGCGGGAACGGTGCCGTTCGCGCTCTTCGGGGCGATGAGCCCGGTCGCGGGATCGAAGAGGCGACTCCAGTTGTGGGAGCGCCCGAGGAACCGCGTCGCCGTCGATCGCTCGCCGAGCGCCCCGGCCATCCGGGCGATCGCGAAGTCGTCGGTCGCGTACTCCAGGGTGAGCGACGCCATATCGGGCGAGAGGGAGCTGGTGACGATCGGCACGTTCCCGGCCTCGGTGGGGACGTACCCGTCGGCGAGGTAACCGGCGAGGCCCGGTCGCTCGACGTAGCCCTTCGCTGCCGGTGGGGGCGGCTCCTTCGGGATGTCGGCGCCCGCGACCATCGCGGCGAGCGCCGCCTTCGCGCTGTACCCCCTCGCGCCGAACGCGTAGGCGCCGGCGATGATGGGATCGGCCGAATCGCCGCCCATCTCGTTCTCGTTGAGGTCGACGAGCTCCCACCGCGGGAGCGACCCGCCGTCCTGGCTGGCGTCACGGAGCAGTGAGGCGACCATCCCGCTCGCGACCGACGGTGCCACCATCGCGAGGAGCGGGACCTCGCTCCGGTAGATGTCCCACCCCGACACGTTCGTGTACTGCGGAGTGCCGCGTGCCACGTGCACGCGGCCGTCGAGACCCGGGTAGTCACCGTTGTCGTCGGAGAGGAGCGAGGGGAACAGCAGCGCGTGGTAGAGCGCGGTGTAGAAGACGCGACGCTGGGCCGCGGTGCCGCCGTCGACCACGACAGGCGAGAGTGCACGGCTCCAAGTTCGGACCGCGGCCTGGTGGACGTGCCCGAAGTTCCACCCCGGCTGCTCGGCGCGGAGGTTCGCCGACGCGGCGGCGACGCTCGTGTAGGAGAGTCCCACCTTCATGGTGACCGTCGTCGGCCCGTGGGCCGCTACGGGAAAGGTGACGTACCCGCCCGGCGCCGTTCCACCGGCCCGGCCGTCTCCGGGTGAGAGCGTGTCGGCCTGCCAGGTTCCCTCGGTGCGGAAGGGAGACTCGAACGTGGCCGCGAAGTGTGCGGAGTACTCCCCCGGCAGGGAGCAGAAGCCGCCGGACACCTCCGAACCGGTCAACGAGTCGCGACCGGTCACCGCGACCTGCCCGTTCGAGAAGCCACCTTCGCCGACCTCGGGATCGACGAGGATCGACGGGACCACGCCCGGAGGGAAGGTGAACCGTCCGATGCCGGTCCGGTCGGTGACAGTGAGCTCGACCTTCACCCCGTCGGACAGGTTCACGGCGTAGTAGCCCGGCGAGGCCGACTCGTTCCGGTGCGAGAAGGTGGGCTCGTAGCGGGCCGGGTCCGCATTGGGCGAAACGGTCACTGCACCCGCGAACGGCACGATCGGAAAGTCCTCGAGCGCCGTGCACCCCGCACCCGACAGGTGGTCGAGGCTGAATCCGTCGATCGTGTCGAGCGGGTAGTAGTAGCCACCTGAGACGCCGAGCGCCGGTGACGTCGTCGGTGTGTCGGGGCTCCACTGCATCATCCCGGAGGGGAGATCGGCGCCCGGGAAGGTTCCGATCGCCGCCGTCCAGCCCGGACCGAAGCCCGTCCCGATGAACGGATCGACGGACGCGACAGGATCAGGTGCCGACGCGGGAGGAGACGTCGACGACGCCACAGTCCCCTCGGTGACGACCGTGACGCCCGCAGCGACCAGCACGAGCACGACGGTCATGCATGCCCGGCGACGAACCCCGGCGAGACCGCCCCGTGGGCTCGACCGGCTCATGGCTCCCGGCGCTGAGTGACGCCGCACTGGACCTCAGGGTGACCGAGCACTCGGGCAAGGGTAGTAGCCGAGCCCCCCGCATTTCCGGGCCGCCGACCGGGTCCGCCGATGTAGCCCCGTTCGGGGGGCCTACCCGCAGCCGCGTATCGACTCGCTCGATCCGGGGCTCGGCGCCAGTCCGAGCGACGACGGCGTTGCGAGCCTTCCGTTCGGGACGGCGAACGCCGCACGAGCTGCCGGGTTCACGAACGGATCGGGCGCGGTCGGGTACGCGTTCAGGTAACACGCCACCACGCGCGCAAGGGTCGACTGGCCCGCACTGTTGGGATGGAAGGTGCCACCGTCGACCGGGCTCGAGAAATTCAGGTACGGCTTGACCGAGTTCGTGTACTGACCCTTGCTGCCGCACGGCTCGTGGCCCTGCCACATCGTGACCGGCGACACGAACTCGATCCGTGCGGCGACGGCCTCCTCGTAGGTCAGGTCGTTGAACTCCTGTTGCAGGGTGCGGATCCCGTCACGGACCGGCCGGCTGAACCGTCGGAGCACGCTGAAGCAGTCGAGCGGCCAGAGCGGTGCGCTCCTGCTCGGGAAGAGGTAGGGATAGCCGATGACCACGATCCGGGCGTTCGGGAAGTCCCGCCGGAGTATCGGGAAGAGCACCGCGTACTCCTTGCCGATCGCCAACAGGGTGGCAGGCCCCCACGTGCTCGCCAGTGGTCCGACCGGCACCGGTTCGACCGACTGCACGCCTGCCGGCGGGAACGACTCGTCGAGGCAGTCGCTCTCTTCGAAGCAGGCGATGACGATCTTCGAGAACAGGGCGTCGTTGCCACCCATGGTGAGGGTGACGAGCCCGACGTCCGGATGGACCGCGCCGTCGATCTGCGGGGGTACCCGGATCCCGTTGCGGACGGTCTCGTGCAGGACGTCGGCGGCGACCGCCCCCGAACATGCGGTGAACATCCTGGTGACGCCGGACGGGGAGAACGAGAGCACCTCGGAGTACGCCTGCGACGCCGAGCGGTCACAGTTGGTCGCGCCGGTGCCGGCGAGGAAGGGCCGGAGTCCCTCACCGGCAGAGTAGGAATCGCCGATCGCGACGTAGCTGCCGGAGACGTCATGGATCACCGGTGGTGGCGCGACGGTCGGCACGTCAGCATTGACCGCGACCGCCGACGCGATGAGGACGGCCGCAGAGCCGGCGACGCCGACGCCGACGCCGACCAGCCCGGAGAGCATCGAGAAGAGGGGCCATACACCGGTCGGCTTGTCGGGCGCATCGCGCCGCGGCCACAGCTTCCACCACGACCACGCGCCACCGGCCGCGAGCGACACGACGGCGACGACGAGGGAGGCCCAGCGAACCCAGCTCCCGGAACTCGAGAAGATCCACCAGGTGAAGATCCCGTCCGCTCCGCCGACGATGACGATCGACCCGAGGATCACCAGATGGTCGAAGAGGCCGAACCGGCTCCACGTCGGGTAGCGCACCTCGATGTACGCGCCCACCAGCAGCGTACCGAGCGCGAGGTTGGCGGCGACCGAGACCAGGACGATGAGAGCCGAGACGATGTGCGTCCCGTTCAGAGGTGGGATCGCAAGTGCGGCCAGCAACACGACGGCCGCCGCGACGAGCAGACCCCCGAGGAGGATTGCGACGTCGACGGCCTGCCACTCCCGCCCGTCACTCCGGAGTGCGGGCGCGCCGCGCAGGACCGACGGCGACGGCTCACTCCGCCTGAGCACGTGCTCATCATCGCAGCCCGGGACCGGTGTCGCCCGGAGGTCCTTGCCGGCGCCGCCACCGTACGTGGCCGGGGTGGGACCGACCGCCACGAACCCCAGCAACGCACGGACCGGTTCGGCTACCGTCTCCCCCCGAGTACCACGCTCCGGGCGAAGGTGGGAGAGCGTCGGTGGGCGGACGTCGGAACGGTCCGCCTGCCACTCCTCGCGGTCGACGGACGCCGGATGGGAGGGGATTGTCGATGCGGCGGAGTGTCGCAGTCGCAGTTGGCGGAGTGTTCGCGCTGGCGCTGCTCTGTGCCGGACGGGCATGGGCGAGCGCACCGACCGCGCACCGTGCGTCTGCGACGGCACCGCGCACCGCCGCCGGGCGGGCGACGTGGACCGGAGCGAGCATCGGAGCGGACCGTGCGGCATCGGTGGCGGGACCGCCCGCCGCGCAGGTGGAGGCGCCCGGCACCTCCGGCGGGGCATCGGCCCCACGCGCTGCCGGTCGCACCCCCACGTCGACCCCCGGGCGCGTGCAGCAGCTGGCGGGCCAGTCGGGCTACAGCCTGACGGTGCCGGTCGGCACGACCATCTCGACCACGGTCAGCGTGCCGACCCTCAACTGCGCGGTCGTTCCCTCCGGCCTTCCCAACCAGGCGGGCATCCAGATCACGCTCGAGATGGGAGGCCAGTACGTCGTCGAGCAGTCGTGGTGCGACGGCTCGCAGCAGCACGACCAGATCAACGTCATCTTCTCCAACCAGGGGTACAACTCCGTCGGACCGGACTCGTGCATCTTCCCCGGGTACGCGGTCACGCTCGCCGAGACCCTCGAAGGCACCAACGTCGCCGCGACCATCACCGTGCCAGCGCAGGGTATCTGCCAGGCGGGCTTCAACCAGACCTGGAACATCCCCGGGAGCTACGGCACGAGCGACTCGATCTTCCTCGGGACGCTCGACGACTCCGAGTACCACTCCTACGGCGGGATGGTGCCCTACACGGCGATCGCGTTCACGAACACCACCGCGAACGGGTCGGCCCTCGGCTCGTACCTCGGTTCCCTCGCACCTGACAACTGGGTGCAGCAGGACTCGGTGTGGGGTGCCACGCTCCAGGACGAGAGCTCGGACATCGGGACCGGGAGCTCCTTCACGATCACCAACGCGAACCAGTTACTGCCAGGGCTCGAGATGAAGGACGTCTCGACCCCGATGCCCGCGGTCGACGCGACCGTCGTCGACCTCCCGGTGACCCTCTCCGCGGCGATCACCTCGCCGGCCTACATCGACTACCGGACCGCGGACGGCACAGCGGGGGCGGGGGCGAACTACGACGGGACGAGCGGCACGCTCACCTTCGCGCCCGGGACCACGACCCAGGACGTGCCGGTCACCATCCTGCCCGGTGAGGGGTACAGCCCCGACCTGACCTTCTCGCTCTCGATCTCGAACCCGAGCTTCGCCTACATCGTGAACCCGACCATGACGGTCACGATCACCACGGTCACCGTGTCCTCGGTCTCCCCCGCAGCCGGGCTCTCCGTCGGCGGCAACGACGTGGTCATCACCGGTGCCGGATTCACCAACGCCGACTCAGTCACGCTCACCCCGATCGGCGGGGGCTCGCCGGTCGACGCGTCCAGCTTCACCGTCGACTCGGACTCCCAGATCACCGCGGTGGTCCCTGACGTGACGGCCGACATCCCGGCCGGCCAGTCGCTGATGGCGTCCGACATCCAGGTGTCGGCCGGGGTGTCGACGAGTGGCACCACGGGGGCCGACGTCTACACGTTCGACTTCCTCGAGGTGACGGGTGTGAGTCCCGGCAACGGTCCGGTCGCGGGCGGCACGCCCATCACCGTGAGCGGGAGCGGCTTCACGGGCGCGACCGACGTGCTCTTCGAGCTCTCCGGCGGGGGCTCGATCGACGTGCCGGCGACCGCGTCGTCCGACAACAGCCTGACGGTCACCACTCCGGCGATCGCCGCGAGCGAGCTCGTCGGCGACCAGGCCGTGGTCAACGTCGAGGTGCAGGTCACCAACGACGGCATCGACGCGGTGAGCGGCCCCGGCACGGCGAACGAGTTCGTCTACGACGGCCCGACCGTCACCGACCTGAGCCCGACAAACGGACCGGTCGCCGGCGGGACCTCCGTGACCGTGAGCGGGAGCGGGTTCACCGGCGCCACCGACGTGCTCTTCCGACTCGCGGGCAGCACCGTGCTCACCGTCCCGGCGACCCCGATCGACGACAACACGGTGCAGGCCACCACGCCCCCGCTCCCCGCCTCGGCGCTCGCAGCGAACCAGGCCGTGGTCGACGTCCAGGTCGAGGTCGGGGCCGGGGACGGGACGACCGCCACCAGCGCGATCGACCCGACCGACGAGTTCACCTACGCGGGTCCGGCGGTCGGCGCGGTGTCCCCGAACACCGGACCGATCGCCGGCGGCACCACACTCAGCGTGAACGGGAGCGGCTTCACCGGCGCCACCCACGTGCTCTTCCACTTCGCCGACGGGAGCCAGCTGACCGTGCCCGCATCCGCGGCGTCGGACTCGAACCTCACTGTCACGACTCCTGCGATCTCCACCGCGGAGCTCGCCTCCGACCAGGCGGTCACCGACGTCGAGGTGGAGGTCGCGGGCGCAGCGGGCTCGACCGCCACCAGCCCGGCCACGGCGGCCGACCAGTTCACCTTCGAGGGGCCCGCGGTGACCTCGGTGAGACCGTCGTCGGGGCCGATGCAGGGAGGCACCTCGGTGACGGTCGGCGGGAGCGGCTTCACCGGCGCCACCGGCGTACTGTTCCACCTGTCGGACGGCACGGACCTCGACGTGCCGGCGAGTGCCCCCTCCGACACCGCGATCGCCGTCACCGCTCCGGCGGTCACCGCCTCGCACCTCGTGAACAACTCGGCGATCACGGACGTCGAGGTGGTGGTCGCGGGCGCGGGGAGCACGACCGCCACGAGCCCGGCCGTCACGGCCGACCGGTTCACCTATCAGGGGCCGACGATCAAGAAGCTGAGCGTCACCAAGGGTCCCGCCTACGGGGGGACGACACTCCACGTGACCGGCACCAATCTGAGCGGCGCGTCGGAGCTGATCTTCCGCGCGTCGAACGGCACGGTCTTCACCGCCGTCACCTCGTCGGCCACCTCGACGTCGGCGTCCGCGGTCACACCGGGCGTGACCGACGCCGTGCTGAGCGCCAACCGGGCGGTGACCGCGGTCGCCGTCGAGGTGCCGACGTCGGACGGATCCATCGCGGTGAGCCCCACGACGACTGCCGCCCAGTTCACCTTCCTCGGGCCGACCGTGACCAAGGTGCGCCCGTCCCAGGGCCTCGAGGGCTCTGCGCTCACGGTCACGGGGGCCGACCTGGCGCACGTCGACCAGGTGACGCTCACCGTGGCCGGGATCCCGTACACCGCGACACCCTCGAGCGCGACGGCGACGACCGTCCACGTCGTGGCACCGTCCGTCGCCGCCTCGGCGCTGACCAGTGGGAAGGCGAAGGCGAGCGTGCAGGTCGTCGAGCCGCTTCCCGGACCCAGCCAGGCCACGAGCCCGACGGGCTCGGGTGCCGTCTTCACCTACATCGGACCCAAGATCGCCAAGGTGTCACCGTCCCAGGGCGGCGTCGCCGGTGGCACCGTGGTGACGCTGACCGGCACGCACTTCACCGGCGCCAACGCGGTGCTCCTCACCGTCGGAGCGACGGTGCTGCAGGTCACGCCGACCAGCGTGTCGTCGGGCAAGGTCACGTTCACCACCCCGCCGCTCGCGACCAACCTGCTGAGCAAGGGTCGCGCGGTCGCGAACGTGCAGGTGCGCGTGCCGGCGCCGTCGGGGCCCCCCGTGCTCAGCCCCGTCAGCCACTTCGTCTACCTCGGGCCCAAGCTCACCTCGCTCACGCCGACGAGCGGACCGATCGCCGGTGGCACGGTGGTCACCGCGCACGGTTCCGATCTGTCCGGCGCCACGCTCGTCGTGGTCACCGTGGGCGCGGCGACCGACAAGGTGACACCCACCGCGTCGGGACCCACCTCGGTGACCTTCGCCACGCCGGCGATCCCGTCGTCGGCGCTCCACCTCGGCATCGCGAAAGCCCACGTGCAGGTCGAGGTCAAAGGCGCCGGTGGGACCACAGCGCTCAGTCCGGCGACGAAGGCGGCCGTCTTCACCTATCACCCGTGACCTGAACGGGCCGCGGCGCCGGCCCTGACGTCACCGGCGCGCCCACCATGTCGCGCTCTCGTTGCTGCGACGCGCCACCGAGCGGGACGGACACGCCGTTGGGAATGGGAGGTCGGCGGGTGTTGTTCGAAGCGCTGAGGATCGGCGGTGCCGTCGCTCCGAAGGACACGCGGGCAATCGACCGGAGGACCGATGACGGACGCCGATCACGCTGGCACCCAGACTGACACCTTGGCAGGACCGGAGGGACCCGATCCGAGGCGGTGGGCCATCCTCGCCGTCGTCGTGATCGCCCAGCTCATGGTGGTCCTCGACGCATCGATCGTGACGATCGCGCTGCCGTCGGCGCAGCGGGCCCTCGGCATCTCGGTCACCAATCGGCAGTGGGTGATCACCGCGTACACCCTGGCCTTCGGCGGCCTCCTCCTCCTGGGCGGCCGGATCGCGGACTACGGGGGCCGCAAGCGGATGTTCGGCGTCGGACTGGTCGGGTTCGCGGCGGCGTCCGCCCTGGGTGGTCTCGCGGTCGACCAGGGAATGCTTTTCGGCGCACGCGCGCTCCAGGGCGGCTTCGCAGCCCTGATGGCGCCCGCGGCACTCTCGATCCTCACCATCACGTTCCAGCACGACGCGTCGGAGCGGGCGAAGGCGTTCGGCGCCTACGGCGCGGTCTCCGGCGCAGGCGGTGCGATCGGGGTGCTGGCAGGCGGCCTGCTCACCGAGTACGTGTCGTGGCGCTGGTGCCTGCTCGTCAACGTGCCGCTCGCCCTGCTCGCGGCGTTCGCGGCGAGCCGGGTCGTCCACGAGAGCCGCGCCGAGGGCACGACCCGGTACGACGTCCCGGGGGCGATGCTCTCGACGATCGGCCTGGTGAGCCTGGTCTACGGCTTCACGCGGGCCGGCACCGACGGCTGGGCATCGGCGCCGACGCTCACGTTCCTCGCGATCGCCGTCGTGCTGCTCGCGACCTTCGTCGTGGTCGAGAGCCGGTCGTCCCACCCGCTGCTACCGCTCCGGGTCATCGCCGAACGGAATCGCGGTGGATCGTTCCTCGCGTCGTTCCTCCTCGGCGCCGGGCTGTTCGCGATGTTCGTCTTCCTCAGCTACTACATGCAGGCCGTGCTGCACTACTCGGCGCTCCGGGCCGGCGTTGCGTTCCTCCCGTTCGCCGGCGGCATCATCGTGGCCGCCATGCTCTCGTCGGCGATCGTGCCGCGGATCGGACCGCGGATCCCGATGGCCTCGGGCCTCCTGATCGGCGCGACGGGTCTCGGGTGGCTGACCCAGATCGGGGTGCACACGTCCTTTTGGGTCGCGGTGCTCGGTCCGCAACTCCTCATGAGCGTCGGCCTCGGTCTCGCCTTCCCGGCGTTGAGCAGCACCGCGCTGACCAATGTGCGCTCAGCTGACTCCGGGGTCGCGAGCGCGATGGTGAACACGACTCAGCAGATCGGGGGCTCTCTCGGGACTGCGTTGCTCAACACCATCGCCGCGACTGCGACCGCGGCCTTCATCCGCGTGAACGGACCGGCTTCGGTGTCGGCCGGACTCGTGCACGGATACTCGGTCGCCTTCGCCGTCGGGTCCGGCCTGCTCGTCGCCGCCGCAGTCGTCAGCGCCGTGTTCGTGACCGACCGTCCGGGCGTCGCTCCCGCTCCCTTCGCCGAACGCGAGGCGATCCCGGCCCCGGTCGTCGCGCGGGCGCAGTAGCGCCCGCCGATGGAACTGCGGAGGAAACTCCAGCTCCGAGGCGCGCAGTACCTCGTCTGCGTCGACCTCCCGGAATCGCTCGCGGCCATCCTCGGCGACGACGGGCCGCGGAGCGGGGAGGCATCGGACGACGCTCTGCTGGTCTTCGTCCTTGACCGCGGCGGACTCGAGCAGAAGCGGGAGCGTGTCGTCGCCTCGGCTGCCGCCGACCGGCTGACCTGGGTCGCCTACCCGAAGGCCGGACAGCTCGGGACCGATCTCCACCGCGACTCGCTGGCCGGCGCACTGCAGGAGCACGGCGTGCAGCCGGTCCGTCATGTGGCGCTCGACGACCTCTGGTCGGCGCTCCGCTTCCGTCCCGCGCTGACGGTCGGTCCGGAACGGGTACGAAAAGGTGCCCGGCTCGGGTTCCGGCGAACCGGGTGGGCAGCGCCTCATCGCGGCACGCTGACCGACCTCATCGAGCGGACCTCGTAGACCGCGGGCCGTGCCGGTCCCGCCGCGGCGCTCGTCTGCTCGACCTCGAAGATGTCGCTGATGCTGGCGGCGAGCTCAGCGTCCACCACCACCGTGCTGCGGTCCTTGGGGGCTATCTCCGAAAGGTGCGCCGACCGCCCAACCACCTCGCCGAAGATCGTCAACTGCGGGAACCTCGGGTGGCCCATCACCGGGCTCATGACATAGCCCGTCGCGATGGAGATCCGGCTGTGCAAGAAGTCCACCCCGAGGCCGAGATCGAGCCAGCTCGCCTTCAGGTGTTCGAAATCGGCCTGCATCTCGAGCGCCGTCATCACGAGCTTGATCGGCGGCACGTCGGCCACCGGACGCCCGAGGTTGTACGAGAGCATCGCACCGTCGCCGGCGTACTTGTCGACGGCCATGTCGTTCCGGAAGGCGATCTCGACCTGACGCTCGAGGTACTCGTTGATCGTGTCCACCACGATCGGCGGCTCCATCGTCTCGAACAGCCGCGACGACGACGTGAGATCACAGACGACGATCGCGGCGAGCTTCCCGGTGCCGGAGCTCAGCCCGAGCGATTCGAAGTTTCGGGAGTCCCGAAGAAATTCCGCCACCCGCGGTCCGATCACGCTCGCCGCCTTGACCGCGTAGCCGAGATCGTCGCTCGTGAAGGCGCCGTCCCCTTCCTTGTTGAGGAACTGGAGCACGCCGGTCACCTGGCCGCCGTAGCTGACGGGTACGGCCACCATGCCTCGCGTCACATGGCCGGACTTCTGGTCGGCCAGCGACGAGAACTCCTTGTCGGCGGAGACGTCCTTCGACAGATGGGGCAGGCCGTCTCGATAGACCTTGCCGACGATTCCCTCGTCGATGTGGAACCGCGTCTTCCGAAGCTTCGGTGCGGCCGGACCGAAGATCGACAGGAACACGAAGCTGTTGGAGTACGGACCGGGGACGAAGAGCGAGCTCTCCCTGGCGCGGAGCGCATCCCGCGCGACAGCGATCTCGTCGTCGATCTCCCGCCGGATGGCGGCAGCGCCGTCACCGCTCTTGAGGCTCATGAAGTCCCGGGAGACCTCGCTGTGCTTCTCCTGCAGGCGCTGGAGCTCCTGCTGCCTCGCCTCGACGTCCCCCTTCGCTCTCGAGAGCTCGCCTTCGAGCTGGGCAACTTTGGCCTCGAGGGGTGCCTGCGCCGCGAACTTCGTGTAGGCGACGATGCCGCTCGCGATCGCGACGACGCCGCTCCCGATCGCGATCCATGCGCTTGGGTTCATTGGACGAACTCCTCGCCAGTGTCCGTGCGCCGGATCTTACGACACCGGTTCCCGGCACGCCGCTGTCTCGCTTCGCAACCGGGAGGGTCCGTGCGGAACGGATGCCGGTGACCGCACCACACGGTCCGGAACGGTCACAGGCGTCGGTACGCTGCCGGACGTGGCCGGTGCGCCGAGCACATGGTCCGCGTCGCGGACGCGTCCGACGTGCCGGCGGTCGCCCGGCTCCTCCACGAGTTCAACCGCGAGTTCGGGGAGCCGTCTCCGCCGCCGGATGCACTCGCCGAGCGCCTCCGCCAGCTCCTCCGCCTCGGGGACAGCGGGGTCCTCGTCGGCGGCGGCGGACCGGACGGGATCGCCGTGCTGCGCTTCCGTCCCGCGCTGTGGACAGACGGCCTCGAGTGCCACCTCGCCGAGCTCTACGTCGTGCCCCCGAGGAGAGGGAGGGGCCTCGGCCGCGCGCTCCTCGTTGCGTCCATGGATCTCGCACGCGGCCGCGGGGCCGACACGATGGACATCGGTGTCGACGAGCCCGACTCGGCCGCCCGAGCGCTCTACGAGAGCGCCGGCTTCTCGAACCGGTCCGGCGCCGCGGACGGCGGGGTGATGTACCTCTACGAGCGCGACCTCTAGGGTCGCGGACCCCCGCCGCCCGGGTCGGAGGGATCGTCGTCCTCGAGCTGGAGCGCCTTCGAGGCGACGGCGTGGGCGAGATAGAGGGTCGCGATGTAGGTGAGCTCGAGGATCTCTTCGTCACCGAAGTGCGCACGAAGGTCGCGGTCGACCGCGGCCGGGACCGTTCCGAGCGCCTCGACCAGTGCGTCGACGTAGGCGAGGGCCGCGGCCGCGGGCGGCGTCAGGTCCGGATTCGAGCGCCCCGCACGCACCGCCGTGACCGTCTCCTCGGACAGGCCGGCCTGTCGGGCCGCACGGGCGTGCTGGCGCTCGACGAACGCGCTGCCGGCGCGGGCGCCGACCCGGAGCTGGGCGAGCTCGCGCACCTGCGGGTCGAGCCTCCGGGCGCTGCTCCGGTAGAGCATGAAGCCCCGGACGGCGTGGTCGAGCACGTCGGGCACCAGGGCATAGGTCGTCCACCAGTCCCCCCTCGTCCCGTCCGCAGTCCCCGGTGTCTCGACCGGACAACGGTCGCCGAAGATGTAGTCGTACGCGGCGAGGACCACCGGCGAGGTCGCCTCCGCACGGGGCACCTGGCGAAGGCGGGGCACGGGGTCAGCGTAGGTCCGGCGGCCCGAGGTACGACGGGTTCGCGATCGTGAGCTGGTCGAAGGTGTCGCCGGCGAGCTGCGTGCCGAGCCCGATGAGATCACCGTCGAACTCGCCCGCACGCACGGCCGCCACCAGCGCTGAGTCGTCGGGCACTCCGATCGACCGGAGGCGTGCCGCGTGCGCGGCGGCGGCCGCCGGCCCGAACCGGAGCTCGCGGCGCACCAGGTCGACGACGTTGCGCGCGACGCGCGCCTCGAAGCGCGCGCCCCCCTCGGACCGCACCATGACCTTCGACTCGAGGTACTCGCCGACCGCCTCGAGGAGCTCCGCGGCGGTCGGCGTGCCGAAGGGGCGATCGGTTGTCGAGCGACCGCCCACCTCCGCCGTCGGTCCCGACGGTGCCCGCGCCGTCGACGCCGGTCGGCCCGAGCCGAGGAGCCCGAGCAGGTCCCACTCGCACTCGCAGACGCGCCGCCCGATCGCTGCGAGCTCGACCGAGCGCGCGGTGCCGGTCAGGTGGGTCGACGCCTGCAACAGGCAGATCACCGCCCACTTGACCGACGCGTACGCCTCCCACCAGCGCACCTCCTCCTCCGAGACGGGGCGTCCGCCGGCCGCCGCATACGCGGCGAGGAACTCGTCGAGGTGGCCGACACCGCCGACCTGACCGCCACCGCCGAACCGCCACGAGCGCGAGCACAACCAGCCGATGTCCTCGGCGGGATCCCCGCGGTGGGCGAGCTCCCAGTCGAGCACGCCGACCAGCCCCGACCCGTCGACGAGCAGGTTGCCCATCCGGTAGTCGCCGTGGACGACCACGGCCGGACCGCGTTGCGGCGCGGTGCGGGCGAGCCAGCGCACGCCGAGCTCGAGGACCGGCCTGACCTCGCCGAGCGCGTCGAGGACCGGGAGCGGGTCGTGCAGCGGATCCTCCGGAGGCAGTGCCGGCACCGCCGTCGGGTCGATGGTGTGGATCGCGGCGAGCGCGGCGGCCAGCTGGCCCGTCAGCGCCGAGCGGCCGGCCGCGAGCCCGTCGTCACGCAGGATGCGACGGGGGATCGACTCGCCCTCGAGACGCTCCACCACCAGCCACCCGTCCTCGAGCCCGTCGGCGCTCCCCGCGGCCACCACCTCCGGCACGGGCACGCCCGCGCCATCCGCGAGACGGAGCAGCGTCGCCTCCATCGCGATCCCCGGATGACGGGTGAGCGAGGTGCCGCGCACCTGCTGGAGCACGAGCCGACGCACGCTGCCCGGCGGACGTTCGAGCTCGAACGTGCTCGTGATCCGCGAGGCGCCGCCGGCGTGTCGCTGCAGCGCGGTTACCCGACCGCCCAGCGCGGCCTCCAGGCGCCGGGCGACGGCGTCGGCGTCGGCGGTCACTGACCGACCGGGCGCACGAGCCGCCTAGGCGACCGGCACGACCGGTCGGCCGAGGTCGTCGACCTGGTGGAGGTACTCGGCGATGCCGAACCCCGCCCGTGGGGCGCCGTCCTCGCCCTGCATGGTCCAGCGGGTCAGCCCTTCGTTGACCACCGTGCCTCCGGCCCTCCCGATGTCGGCGACCCGGAGGACCTCGCCGTCGAGTCGGTACTCGCGCCCGCGCTTGTCGACGACGGTGAGCTCCACCCGCTCGTGGGTCAGCCCGTCGCCGGCCACCGTCGTGCGGACCCGCCACTCGCGCACGCTCGTGACCCGGTCCCCGTCGGCGACCCATCCCCGGTGCAGCTCTCCGGCGGCGGTGCCGAGGAGGATGCCGCCGAAGTGGAGCGACTCGCCGAAGTTGATGCTGAACCATCGCCACAGGGAAGGGCCGCCCCACCGCCGGGGGCCCCACGACCGGTCACGGTTCCCGAGGGCGTCCTGCCAGACAGAGGAGATCCCGTCGACGGTGAGCCCGCCGGTCCATCGGCCGGCCTGCTCGAGGTGGCCCTTGCCGGTCGTGCCGGTCGCGGCGGCCGCCTGCTCGCTCTTCGGGCTTCCCGAGCCCTGGCCGTCGGTCCCGACCGCCGGAGTCAGCGCGTCGAAGGTGACGTCGAGCGCGAGGTGGACAGGGTGTGACGAGCCGGCCGACGCGCCACATGGCCGCGCCGCCACGTCCACGTCGGCCGTGAGCCGCCACCGCTGCATCGCCTCGAGCATCTCGTAGCGGACGCCGCCCACGGCGAGGGGCGGTCCGACCATCTCGTGCTGCTCGACGACCGCGCGGTACTCGGCGAGCTCGCCATCCGGCAGCCAGACGGAGAGCCCGACGTCCATGGTCCCCTCGTTGGGTCGGATCCCGATCCTCGTGAAGAGCCCGCTGTCGCTCCCCGGGTCGTAGGCGTTGAAGTAGTACGACTCGCTCCACGCCGCGTCCGACTCGACCGGGTGCGCGCTGTCGTGGTGCGCCGCGAGGATCGGCATGACCCAACTCTTGTCGATGCCGTCCCGCGACACAACGCCCGGCGGGAGCCGCGCCCGTCCGACCGGATCCGGCGAGCGCGGTCAGGGCCGGTCTGGCAGTCTGGGTGGGTGCACCGGTTTGGCGGCTGATGGACGGGCGGCTCGTCTCAGACGACGCACGCGCCGCGGACGGCCTCCCCGCCCTCGCAGCGGCCGAGCCGCGGCGGGGGGCGTGAGCGTCCGCGTCGGGAGGCGCGGCACAGCAGGAGGAATACAGCAGAGCGAGCACTGCGGATCCGCGGCAGTGCAGGACGAGCAGGAGGACAGGAGGAGAGGTGCAGACCATGCAGCGTTCGAATCTCCCGACCGGACCGGACTCCGGCGGCCGGCCGCGTCGTCGGGTGCGCATCCGGGCCCTCGTGGCACTCGCCACCTGTCTCGGGTCGATCACGACCGTCGCCGGGCTCGTCACGCCCTCTGCGGCTTCCGCGTCGATCGCCTTCGCGTGCCACGGTTCGCTGACGGGCGGCACGCTGAACCAGCCGATCGTCGGCATCACCGCAACGCCCGACCAGGGCGGGTACTGGCTCGTCGCCTCGGACGGCGGGGTGTTCAGCTTCGGCGACGCCGGGTTCTTCGGCTCGACCGGCAACCTCGTCCTCAACGAGCCGGTCGTCGGCATGGCGACCACAGCGGACGGTCGGGGGTACTGGCTCGTCGCCTCGGACGGCGGGGTGTTCAGCTTCGGCGACGCCGGGTTCTTCGGCTCGACCGGCAACCTCGTGCTCAACGAACCGGTCGTCGGCATGGCGGCGACCCCGGACGGTCTGGGGTACTGGCTCGTGGCCTCGGACGGCGGGGTCTTTAGCTTCGGCGACGCCGGGTTCTACGGCTCGACCGGCAACCTCGTGCTCAACGAGCCGGTCATCGGGATGGGCACGACCCCCGACGGCCGTGGGTACTGGCTCGCGGCGGCGGACGCCGGCGTCTTCAGCTTCGGTGACGCCTACTACCTCGGCGGCGGACCGCTCAGCCAGGACGGCGGGCCGATCGTCACCGACTTCTCCGCGTTCGCCGCGACCACGGACGGGATGGGCTACCTCATCGCCGCCGCCAACCGCGCGTTCATCCTCAACTTCGGCAACGCGAAGTACTACGGCCTCGCCTCCTCGGCGTCGGACCAGTCACCGCTCGCGGGGATCACCGCGCCGGACCCCTCGACCGGCTTCGCCTACTGGGAGGCCACCGCGGCTGGCTCCGTCTACGCGCTCGACGCGTCCGGCCAGGCCACCTGCTGACCAGTGCGGGCTTGCGCGCCGCGCGCGGGATCGTGACACTGGACCGATGCACGGTGACACCCCCGCATGGCATCCGATGCCGCCGCTGCTCTTCATCTCGACGCACCTCGACGATGTGGTCCTCTCGTGCGCGAGCCTCGTCGAGCGGCACCCCGGCTCGACCGTCGTGACGGTGCTCGCCGGCGCGCCCGACGAGGAGCACGACGGCTACAACGCCCTCGCGACCGGCAAGGCCTACGCGCCCGACGCGGTCCGGGTCCGGAAGGACGAGGACGAGGCCGCACTCTCGTCGCTCGGGGCGACGCCCCTGTGGCTCGACTTCCTCGACGGCGACTTCACCCGCCGGCCGGAACGGACGGACCAGACCGAGATCGCCGAGCAACTCGGGTGCACCCTCGCCGGGACCGGGGCCGGCGCGGTCCTCGCACCCCTCGGCATCGTCCACCCCGACCACGTCGGTGTCGCAGACGCCTGCCGTGCCGTCTGCGAGACCGTGCGAACCGAGTGGTACCTCTACGCGGACATGCCCTACATGCAGGACGACCCGGGCGCCGTCGACGCGCGGCTCGCCGAACTCGACGGGTCTCTCGCGCTCGAGGAGCTCGAGCCGGTGCCCGCCGACACAAGTCGCAAGGACCACCTCGCCAGGCTCTACGCGACGCAGTACCCGTGGATCGGCGGCGCGGAGGACGGCTTCGCGACCAAGCTCGGCACCCCTGAGCGGTACTGGCGCGTGGTGCGCTGAGCGCTCCGACCGACCCGCGACGCGGGACGGTGCGACCCGACCGCCGGCGCTACCCTGCCTCCGTGACGGGCGACGCGACCTTCATCACCCCGCTCGACCTCCGGGGGGCCGGGGTCCGCCTGGCGGTCAAGGACCTCATCGACGTGGCCGGTGCGCCCACGACTGCGGGCTGCAAGGCCGTGGCCGATCGGGCGCAGCCGGCGGCCGCGGACGCCGCCTGCCTGTCCGGTGCTCGGGCCGCGGGAGCCTCGATCGTCGGGAAGGCCAACCTGCACGAGCTCGCCTTCGGCGCGACCGGGGAGAACCCGTGGTTCGGGACGCCGACCAATCCGCTCGATGCGTCACTCGTCCCGGGCGGCTCCTCCTCCGGCTGTGCGGTGGCCGTGGCCACGGGCGCCGCGGACGTGGCGTTCGGCACCGACACCGGCGGCTCCGTCCGCGTCCCGTCGGCCTGCTGTGGCACCGCGGGCCTCAAGACCACCTCGGGGCGGGTCCCCCTCGACGGGGTCTGGCCGCTCTCGCCGACCTTCGACACGGTCGGGCCGATGGCCGGCGACGTGGCCGGCCTGGTGGCCGGCATGGCGCTCCTCGAGCCCGACTTCGTGGTCGAGGCATGGGAGCCGGCGGCTGTGGGTCGCCTCCGACTGCCAGCGGACCCGGCGATCGACGAGGCGCTCGACGCTGCGCTCGCGGCGACGGGCTGGAGGGTCGTCGACCTGACCGTCCCCGAATGGCGGACCGAGGGGTGGGTCGCGTCAGTCCTCCTGCTCGCCGAGGCGTGGGTGTCGGACCGCGAGGTGCTCGAGCGGGCGCCCGAGGGCGTCGGGCCCCGGCCGACCGAGCGCCTCCTCACGGGTCGGGATCTCGCGCCAGCCGACGTGCACCTCGCCCTCGAGGCGGTCGAACGGTGGCGCGCCACGGTCGCCAGGCTCTTCGAGCAGGTGGAACTGCTCGCGCTCCCGACGATGGGTATCGCTCCCCCCGCGCTCGGTGACGAGCAGGGCGAGAACGGGCTCGTCGACTGCACCCTGCCGGTCAACGTGGCAGGGATCCCGGCGGTCTCCATCCCGGTGCCGACGACCGGGCGGCGCGTGCCCGCGAGCCTGCAGCTGGTCGGGCCGTGGGGCGCCGAGGCGCGCCTCCTCGCCGCGGCGGCCGACGTCGAGCGGGCGGTGGGAACGGGCCCGTTCGGCCGCTGAGGTCACATCGGGCGGGAGAGCAGCGTCGGCGGCACGGCCGGCACGGCAGCGTCCGTCCGCCTCGCCGGCGCGCCCGGCCACCAGATCCGGTCGCCGAGCTCGAGGTTGAGCGCGGTGACCAGCACCGAGCGCACGATGATCGTGTCGAGCAGCACGCCGAAGGCGACCGTGAAGCCGATCTCGGTGAAGGTCGTGAGCGGCAGGGTCGCCAGCACTGCGAACGTCCCGGCGAGGACGAAGCCGGCCGACGTGATGACCCCGCCCGTCGCCGCGAGCGCGATGAGCGCCCCACGTCGCGTCCCGACACGCCGCGACTCCTCGCGCACACGCGTCATGAGGAAGATGTTGTAGTCGATCCCGAGGGCGACGAGGAAGACGAACACGTAGAGCGGGAATGCCGTGTCCGCCCCCGCGAACCCGAAGAGGTGGGTGAAGACGAGTGCACTGAAGCCGAGCGCCGCGAGCAGGGAGAGCACCACCGTGGCGATGAGCACCAGCGGTGCGAGGATCGCCCGGAGGAGCACCGCGAGGACGAGGAACACGGCGAGGAGCACGATCGGGATGATCACGTTCCGGTCGTGCGCGGCGGCCCGCTGCACGTCGAGGTTGATCGCCGTGTTGCCCCCGACGAGCGCGTCGGCTCCCGGGACGCCCGCGAGCGACGCGCGCGCCCGGTCGACGACGTCGTAGGCCGCCTGGCTGTCCGGAGGCGGTGCGAGGGTGCCCTGAAAGAAGACCTTCCCGTCGTGCGTGACGGGGCTCGAGACCGAGGCGATGCCCGGCGTCGCGGCGAACGCACGGCCGACCGGCCCGGCGCTGCCGGCGTTCGCGATCACCAGCACCGGTGAGCCGACCCCGGCCGGGAAGTGCCGGGCGAGCACCTCCTCACCGACCACCGCCCCGGGCACGTCCCGGTAGGACTGGCGGTTCGTGAGGCCCGAGGCATGCAGCGTGGTGACCCCGAGAGCCATGACGCAGAGCGCCGCGGCCGTCGAGATCCACACCGTGCGCGGCCGGCGCGCGATGCGCGCGCCGGCACGGGCCCATGGGCCGTTGGCGGTCGGCTCCGGTGACCCGAACCTCGGGTGCACCGGCCAGAAGACCCAACGCCCGGCCGTCACGAGCAGCGCGGGCAGGAGGGTGACCATCGTGAGGAGCGCGACGGCGACCCCGATGGCGGCCACCGGTCCGAGCCCGCGTGTCGAGTTGGTCTCGGCGAAGAGGAGGCAGAGGAGCCCGAGGATGACCGTGCTCGCGCTCGCGACGAGCGCGGGTGCCGCCCGCCGCAGGGCGATCTCCATCGCGCGGTGCTTGTCCTCGTTGCGTCGGAGCTCCTCGCGGTAGCGCGCGACGAGCAGCAGGGCGTAGTCCGTCCCCGCGCCGAAGACGAGCACCGTGAGGATACCGACGCTCAGCGCGTTGACCGTGAGGACCGCGTGGGATGCGAGCTGCTCGATGACGGCCTCGGCGGTCGCGAGCGCGACGCCGGCCGACACGACCGGGAGCAGCCACAGCACCGGGCTGCGATAGGTGAGCAGCAGGATGAGGATGACGATGCACAGCGTCCCGAGGAGCAACGTCCCGTCGATCCCGTTGAACGCGGAGGACGACGCGGCGGCGTACCCGAGCGAGCCCGTCACCTCGACGGTCAGCCCCGGCGTGCCCCGTGCGATGGCGAGCATCCGGTCCACGACGGCCTCGGACTGCTTCCAACCGTTCACGCCGAGGTCGACCGGGACAACGAGGCCTGCGGCGCGTCCGTCCTCCGAATACGACGGACCGGTGACCGGACCGTCGGTGTGGGCCACGGCGGCGAGTCGCGGCGCCTCGGCGACGATCGCGGCACGGTCCGCCGCGGTCAGCCCCCCGGAGCGGACGTAGACGACCACTGCCGGGAGGAGGTTGGGGGACTGGAACGACTCCTGCAGGCCCAGCACCTTGGTCGATTCCGCCGTCGCCGGGAGGTAGGACTTGTTGTCGTTCGACTCGGCCCCGGATAGCTTGCCGGCCATCGGGAATGCGACCACCAGGACGATGAGCCAGCAGCTGAGCACGACGTACTTCGACCGTCGCCCGACGACGCGGGACGCCACACGCAGTGCCACCCGATGCCGACCTCTCACTCGATCGGTGTCCCATCCTGACGGCGGACGTCCACCACCGGTAGGGCCGATGGTCACCCCCTCGGATCGTCGCCGTCCGATCGGACCCCGTTCGTCACCCGACGTTCACCTTCGCGGTCTGCAGGCAACGGATGGTCGACGGTGGGCGGCACCGTGACGGCGAGCGGGCAGGAGCCCTCGAGGACGGAGCAGCTCCTCGCGGTCGCCGCCGTCGTGGCCGCAGAGCTCGCGGTCGTGATCGCCGTGCTGGTCCTCGTCGGCAACGTGCGCTACCTCGTCCTCGGTCTCGTCGGCCTGCTCCTCGCGCTCGCCGGCGCGTGGTGGACGGCGGTCGAGCCGATGCCGCGTCGCGCCGTCGGCATCGGTGCGGTCGTGCTCGGGGCGGCCGCCATCGTGATCAGCGCGTTGGCCTGGAGGCGGGACGAGGGCTCGGCGCTGCCGGGACTCGTGGCGGTGGCGGTGCTGGTCGCCGCCGCCGGATGGTGCGCGCGAGCTGCCGTCGCCGGCGGGCTGCACCGCGCGATGACTCCCGCGTCGCCACGTCGGGACCCGCCGGCCCGTCCCGTGCTCCTCTGCAACCCGTGGTCGGGCGGCGGCAAGGTGGAGAGCTTCGGTCTCGTCGAACTGGCCTCGTCCCTCGGGATCGAGACCGTCCTCCTCGACCACGGCCTCGATCTCGAGGCTCTCGCGCGCGATGCGGTGGCCCGGGGCGCGGACTGTTTGGGCATGGCGGGCGGCGACGGCTCGCAGGCACTGGTCGCGTCGATCGCGGTCGAGCACGACCTCCCGTTCGTCTGCGTCGCCGCAGGAACCCGCAATCACTTCGCGCTCGACCTCGGCCTCGACCGCGAGGATCCGCGTGCGAGCGTGCATGCGTTCCGCGATGCGGTCGAACGCCGCGTGGACTATGCGACCGTCAACGGGCGCTTCTTCGTCAACAACGTCTCGCTCGGCGTCTACGCGACCATCGTCCAGCAGGAGGGGTACCGCGAGGCGAAGTCCGAGACGACGCGGCGCCTCCTCCCCGAGCTGCTCGGCTCGACCGAGCACCCCTTCGACCTGCAGTTCGAGACGCCCGACGGCGCCCACGTCGACGGCGCCTTCCTCATCATGGTCTCGAACAACCCCTACGTCCTCGGCGCCTCGCTCGACCTCTCGCAGCGGCGGCGTCTCGACAGCGGCCGGCTGGGGATCTTCGCGGTGACCGCGGCGACCGGGTCGCAGGCGGCGCAGGTGGTGAGCCTGGCCCTCGCCCACAAGAGTGCGAGCAGCGGGCACGCGTACGAGTTCACGACCGACGCATTCGAGGTCCGCTCGCGCTCCGGCTCGGCGTTCGCGGGCATCGACGGCGAGGCACTCGAACTCGGCACTCCCCTCACCTTCCGGATCCATTCCGGCGGGCTCCGCCTCCTGGTGCCCGAAGGGAACCTCGAGATCGCGGCGCGGCGCCAGGCGCGGGACGCGCGCCTGCGCGACCTCGCCGCCATCGCGCTGGGCAACGCTCCCCGGTACCCGGCACCTGTCTGAGCACGGCGAGCCTGCTCAGCCCGGTGACACCGCTGCTTCCATCGTCCTCGGGGCGGTGCGCAGCAGGACGAGCACCGCGACGATCATGCCGGCGAACGCGACGGCCGCGACGGCCAACCGACCGGCATGCGGTGTGAACGACTCGTCGAAGATCCAGACGCTGAGCGCGATGCTCACGACGGGGTCGACGGCGACCAGAAACGGCTGCGAGTAGCTCAACGGACCGACGTGCAGGGTCACCTGGTTGAGCACCTCCGCGACCAGCCCTGTCGCCGCGAGGGCGTAGACGGGCCAGTGGGCGAACATGCCGCCGAACCCGTCCGTCGAGAGCGACTCGGTCATGAGCTTCATGAAGGCCGCGACGAGCGCCCAGAGCATGCTCGTCGCGCATGCGAGGAGCGCGGCCCGGTGTGCCGGTGGCCCGTGCCAGCCGCCGAGCGCGAGGGCGCCGGCCAGCACGGCAGTGGCGGCCGTCGCCGCGATCCAGGTGCTGCCCGAGGCGGACGACGACCCTCCCTGCGGCTCCGACATCGCGAGGAACACGCCGAGGGTGATGCATGTCCAACCCGCCGCCCACCAGGTCGTCCGGCGGATCGGCTGATGGATCCAGATCCGGCGGAGGACGAGCGCGAAGACCAGCTCGGTGACGAGCAGTGGCTGCACCACCGACAGCTGTCCCCGGTGCAGCGCGAGTGCCTGGAAGACGAAGGACGCGCCAAGGGCGACCCAGCCGAACAGCCAGAGCGGACTGCGGAACAGATGGGTCGCGAGCCGCCAGCCGCTCGCGCGGCGGCCCGCTCGTGCTGGCCACGTGCTGGGTCGCCACGTTGACCGCGTTGGAAAGCGCCGCGAGCAGGCCGTAGAGCACCGTGCGTCCCATCGCGGCCGCTCCGCCCCCCTCCGGTCAGGTGCTCACGACCGGGTCGCCTGTGTCGACGCCCGACGGCGCGGGCGCGCTCGAACCGGCGAGGAGCCCGATGCCGACGATCGCGATCGCGAGGCCGAGGCCGGCCGGGCCGGCGTGGCTCGCACCGGCGGACGAGAGCCGCTCGTCGTAGACGACGATTCCGAGGACGACGCTCGAGAAGAGGGTGACCGAGTTGGAGGAGGCCATCGCCGGCGCCAGCACTCCCGTCTTGAGCGCCGACTGCAGGAGGACGAACCCGCTGATCGCCGAGAGGATGAGGACGTACACCGACCAGCTGGTGAGCAGCGACACGATCCCCTGCCCCACCTCCGTCACGAACGTCTTGGTGACGGCGGCCTGCAGGCCGAAGCCGAGCCCCGCCGCGGCGCCGAAGGTCAGAGCCTTGGCGGCGCCGCGGAAGTTGCGCCCGACGACGAAGAGGACCAGCACCGTGGCGTAGGTGACGAGGCACGCCGCCCACCAGGTCTGCGCGCTCGGCGTCGCGATGCCCCCCTGGGGCTGCCCGCCGGAGAGGAAGAGGATGATCCCTGCCACCGTGAGCGCGGCACCTGCCAGCTCGCGGCGGCCGACGTGCTGGTCGGTGAGCCGGACCCCGATCGGCAGCGCGATGACCAGGCTCAGCGAGGTCAGTGACTGGACGACGAGCAGCGACGCCCTGTCGAGCGCGACCGCCTGGAGGACCCACCCGCCCGCCTGCAGGACGGCACCCGCCAGCCAGACCGGCCGGTGGAGGATCTGGATCAGGAAGCGCGGATCGTCCTCGGCCGCCTCGGTCGTGAGCGTGCCCTTCTGCTGGAGCACGGCGCCGAATGCGAAGCACACGGCCGCCAGGATGGCGAGGACCTCGCCCACGGTCGATCAGTGTACGCGGGGGTCCGCACCGCACCACGGCTCCGGACCGGCGGAACCGGTCACGGTGCGAGGGTGGCCACCAGCACCGCCTTGATGGTGTGCAGGCGGTTCTCGGCCTGGTCGAAGACGATGCTCGCCGGCGACCGGAAGACGTCGTCGGTGACCTCGAGCCCGTCGGCCATCCCGGTCTCCCGCATGATCTCGCCGCCGACGACCGTGCCGCCGTCGTGGAACGCCGGGAGGCAGTGCATGAATCGCACCCCTGGGTTCCCGGACGCCTCGAGCAGCCCCCGGTCCACCCGGTAGGGGCGGAGCAGCTCGACACGCTCCTTCCACACCTCCTTCGGCTCGCCCATCGACACCCACACGTCGGTGTGGACGAAGTCGACCCCGCGGACCGCGACGGCCGGATCGTCGGTCACCGTGATCCGCGCCCCGGTCCGGCCGGCGATCCCCACTGCCAGGTCAACCACGTCGGTCGGCGGTGCGAGGCCGGGCGGCCCGGCGAGTCGCACGTCGGCGCCGAGCAGGGCACCCGTGACGAGCAGCGAGCGCCCCATGTTGAACCGGCAGTCGCCGACGAACGCGAAGGCGATCCCGTCGTACGGCTTGCACGACGACTCGTGCATCGTGAGGAAGTCAGCGAGCATCTGGGTCGGGTGCCACTCGTCGGTGAGGCCGTTGTACACGGGCACGCCGGCATGGCGTGCGAGCTCCTCCACCTGCTCCTGCGTGTTCCCCCGGAACTCGATCGCGTCGAACATCCGGCCGAGCACCTGTGCCGTGTCGGCGATCGACTCCTTGTGTCCGAGCTGGGAGCCGCTGGGATCGAGGTACGTCACGTGCGCGCCCTGGTCGTGGGAGGCGACTTCGAACGCCGCTCTGGTCCGGGTCGACGTCTTCTCGAACAGGAGCGCGATCTCCTTGCCCTGCAGCTGCGCAGTCTCCGTGCCGGCGCGGCGCCCCGCCTTGAGCTCTGCGGAGAGGTCCAGGAGGAAGCGGAGCTCGTCGGGCTCGAAGTCGACCTCCTTCAGGAAGCACCGGTTCCGCAGGTCGACCATCGTGGTTCTCCTCGCTTGCGTTGGCTCAGGACACGGGATCCCGCTCGAGCGGGCAGGTCATGCAGTGGGAGCCGCCCCTGCCGCGGCCGAGCTCGAACCCTTCGATGGTGATCACCTCGATGCCCGCCTTGCGGAGCGCGGTGTTGGTACCGGTGTTTCGCTCGTAGGCGACGACGACGCCCGGTTCGAGCGCGAGCACGTTGTTCCCGTCGTCCCACTGTTCGCGCTCGGCTTCGAAGTGGTCGCCGCCTGTCGGGACGACCCGGAGGTCGTCGAGCCCGAGCGCCCCGGCCATCGCGTCGACGAGCGGCCCGGGGAACTCCTCGACGACCAGGTCGTCGGCGGACACTCCGGGGCGGATCGACCACGTCCGGGCGCCCCCGACGACCTCGGGGAAGAGCGTGACCAGGTCGCGGTCGCACATGGTGATCACCGTGTCGAGGTGCATGTACGACCTCGACTTCGGGAGGCGGACCGCGAGGACCTGACGAGCGGAGCCGGCCGCGAAGAGACCGCGCGCGATGAACAGCACCGCCTGCGCGGTGGTGCGCTCTCCCATCCCGATCATCACAGTGCCGTTGCCGATCGGTTGGACGTCGCCTCCTTCGACATGGCACTGCCCCCAGTCCTCGTCGGTGCCGCCGAGCCAGATCGGGAACTGCTGCGCGGCGAACATCGGGTGGAACCGGTAGATGGCCTCGACGATCATCGACTCGGGCTTGCGGGCCGGCTTCGTCATCGGATTGATCGTGACCCCGTCGAAGATCCAGCACGAGGGATCGCGCTGGAAGAGGAAGTTCGGCAGCGGGGGGAGGAGCATCGAGTCCGGCTCTGCGGCCATCCAGACCAGCCCCAGGTCCTGCCCCACGTCGTCGCGGGTCACGCCGCCGATCAGGAACTCGGCCACGTCGCTCGCGCTCGCGCCCGCCATCCACTCGCGGGCGCGGTCGGATGCGGCGATCCCGACCTGGCGCTCGTGGAGGAGGTGATCGGCCACCCAGGTGCGGGAGACGTCCTCTTCGAGCGCCTCGGCGAGGAGCGCCTCCGCCTCGAAGACCTCGACGCCCCGCTCCCGCATGGCTTCGCAGAAGCCGTCGTGCTCGCGCTTGGCCTGGCTGACCCAGAGGACGTCGTCGAAGAGCAGCTCCGCGGCGTTCGACGGTGTCAACCGAGTGTGCTCGAGGCCGGGCCGGTGCACCATGACCTTCCGCAACGTGCCCACCTCGGAGTAGACGCCCCAGGTCATCTCGCACCTCCCTGCCCGCACGGCTGACCGACCGGCGCGCACTGCACGCCGTCCACGTCGACGGCGACGCGGGTGCCCGCCGTTCCGGCCGCCAGCTCCTCGATGTCCGCGAGACGGCCGATCGTCGCCGAACGTCCCGTCTCGCGTGCGAACTCGCAGGCGGCCTCCACCTTGGGCAGCATCGAGCCGAACGCGAACTCGCCGGCGTGCCCGGCGAGCAGCGCGTCCGGATGGGCCGCCACGATCGGGCGCTCCTGGTCCGTGCCGAAGCCGAGGCTGACCGCGGCGACGTCCGTCGCCATCACGAACGTGTCTGCACCGAGGTTGCGCGCGAGGAGCGCGCTCGCACGGTCCTTGTCGATCACCCCTTCGACGCCGACGAGCCGTCCCCCGCCGTCGCGCGCGACCGGGATCCCTCCGCCACCGGCGCAGACGACCACGCAACCGGACGCCACCAACCAGCCGATCTGCCGGTGCTCGACGATCATCCGCGGAGTGGGGGACGGGACGACGCGACGGAGCCGGCTGCCGTCCGGTCGGAACGTCCAGCCGCGCGCTCGCTCGAGCGCAGCTGCCTCCTCGGCGTCGTAGAGCGGGCCGATCGGCTTGGTCGGATCCCCGAACGCGGGATCGTCGCGGTCGACCTCGGTCATCGTGAGGATGGTGGCGAGGGGGCGGTCGTCGGGCAGCCGATTGGTGAGCTCGAGGGCGAGGAGGTAGCCGATCATGCCCTGGGTCTCCGCGCCCAGCACGTCGAGCGGATACTCGGGCACGGCCTCGTAGGCGGCTCCCTCGAGCGCGAGCAGTCCGACCTGCGGGCCGTTTCCGTGGCTGATCACGAGCTCGTTGCCTGCCGCGACGCGGGACAGGTGCGCGCATGCCTGCGCGACGTGGGCACGCTGGTTGTCGACCGTCATCGCCTCCCCGCGGCGGAGGAGCGCGTTTCCCCCGAGGGCGACCACCATCCTCACGAGGCCACACCCCGGAAGAGGAGGCGGATGCGCGGGTGCCGACACGACGCCGTCGCCGCCGGATCACACAGCCTCACCGCTGTGACCATCTCCCACCTCTCCACTCGGGCGCCCTCGGCCGGACGGTTCGGTCGACCGGACGGTTCCGCCCGCGGCCCTCCATCCGATTGTCCGTGGAGGTCGGGACGAGTGGTAGGGCCGAAGGTCCGGAGCCACCGCAGCGCGCCCGGGGGCGAGGCCGCCGGTAGCCTGACCACCGGGAGCTGCGATGACGAAGTCCGACCACATCCACAACGGCGCCGTCGAGCCGGCGCCGCGCATGAAGAACACCGAGTACCGCAGGGAAGTCCGCCGCCTCCACGGCGAGCTCGTCGCGATGCAGGAGTGGGTCAGGTCGACGGGAGCCAAGATCTGCGTCGTCTTCGAGGGACGGGACACCGCGGGCAAGGGCGGGACCATCAAAGCGATCACCGAGCGGGTGAGCCCGCGGGTCTTCCGGGTCGTGGCCCTGCCCGCGCCCTCCGAGCGCGAGCAGTCCCAGATGTACGTCCAGCGCTACATCCGCCACTTCCCGTCGGCAGGCGAGGTCGTGATCTTCGACCGGAGCTGGTACAACCGGGCCGGCGTCGAGCGGGTGATGGGCTTCTGCACCGAGGATCAGGTCAGCCACTTCCTCGAGATGGTGCCCGGCTTCGAGAAGTCGATGATCGAGGCGGGCATCGTCCTCGTGAAGTACTGGCTCGAGGTGAGCCCCGATGAGCAGACGCGACGCCTCGAGAGCCGCATCGACGATCCGAGGAAGATCTGGAAGCTCACCGAGCTCGATCTCGCCTCGTACGCGAAGTGGGACGCCTACACCCGGGCGCGCGACGAGATGCTCGCGGCGAGCGACACCGCGTGGGCGCCGTGGTGGGTGGCGCGGACCGACGACAAGCGACGCGGCCGCCTCAACGTGATCACCCACCTGCTCGGCCAGGTTCCCTACAAGCCCCTCGAGTCACCCGACGTGCACCTCGGGAAGCGAAAGATCCACCACGTCGAGCACCTGCGCCTGCCGTTCCGCTTCATCCCCGAGCCGTTCTCCCTCCCCGACGCGCCACGGCAACCGGTCTGACCGGCGCGCCGCGCGCCCGCCTCTGCGTCGACGGGCGCGCCGCCTCCGCGATCGGCCGATAAGGTCGGCCAGTCCTGCAACACCGGAACGTGCGCAGCGCGCACGGACCCGGTGCCGCACCGACGACGAGAAGGGGGACGAGCGATGCCCGAAATGCGTGCACTTCAGGTCACCGAGCACGGCGCGCCCGGCGACGTCCTCGAGGTCGTCTCCGTCGAGCGGCCGCAGCCCGGTCCGGGACAGGTGCTCGTCCGGGTCGCCGCGGCCTCCCTCAACTTCAACGACATCGACCGGTGCCGCGGGCGGCTCGTCTCGGTCCCGACGCCACCGCCGTTCACCCTCGGGATGGACGTCTGCGGCACCGTCGAGGCGACCGGCGACGGCGCAGGGGCCTGGTCGGGCAGACGCGTCGTCGCCATCACGACCAACGCGCTCGGCGGGATCGCCGAGTACGCCCTCGCTGACTCGGTGGCGGTCTTCGACGCGCCGCCCGAGCTCGACGACGCCGAGGCCACGGCCTTTCTCCTGCCCTTCCACACGTCGCACCTCGCTCTCGTCCGGCGCGGCCGGCTCGCGGCGGGCGAGACGCTCGTCGTGCACTCCGCGGCGAGCGGGCTCGGCACCGCGGGGATCCAGCTGGGGAAGGCGAAGGGGGCACGGGTCCTCGCGGTCGCCGGTGGCCCCGACAAGTGTGCGCTCTGTGCGTCGCTCGGCGCGGACGTCGTCATCGACCACACCGAAGGAGACGTCGCCGAGGCGGTGTTCGCCGCGACCGACGACGTGGGAGCGGATGTCGTCTACGACCTGACCGGCGGCGACGCGGTCGCCCCCGCATGGCGGTACACCGCGCGGGAGGGGCGCTACCTCGCGGTCGGCTTCGCCGACGACGACGAGAACGGCATGACCGGCCGTCCGCTCCGCATGGCCTGCATCGGCAACATCGACGTGGTCGGCGTGATGGTGGCCTGGGTGGACCAGGTCGACCCGGGGATGCGGCGGTTCGGGTTCAACCCCTTCGGGCGCGACGTCGCGGACGAGCTCCACGCCGACCTCCGCGAGCTGGTCGCCTCGGGCGCGATCCGACCGGTCATCGGGCGGCGGGTGTCGATGGACGAGGCCGGCCGTGCACTCGACGAGCACGAGGCCCGACGGTCGATCGGACGGACCGTGGTCGAGATCGGAGCGTCCGGCTAACGCCCGGCGGCCGGCACGCCGGGACCGAGGCGCGTGCGGAGGTCGGCCTCGTACGCACGGACCGCCGGCCCGGCATGCTGCTCCTTCAGCCGGGTCAGCTTCGGGTATCCCTCGTCGCGCTCGGCGTCCCACTCGTCGGCGAACCGGCCGGACTCGATGTCGTCGGCGAGCTCGCGCATCGTCGTCGCGATGTCGAGATGGTCGAACCGCCCCCGCCGGGTGAGCTGCCCGTACTGGCTCGTCGGGGAGTGGTACTCGGACTGCACGGCGTAGCCGACCTCGCGGAGCAGCCGGTAGGTCCGCTCGACCTCACCGGACAGCACCAGCTCGACCACGATCGCCTCGAGGGGGATCCCGTGCTCGAGCATCGTCTGCACGAAGGCGTTGTTGACCGCGGTGAGCGAGGGGGAGAGGACCTGCTCGACCCCGAGGTCGAGCACGGCCTCCTGCATCGCGGTGAGCTCGATCGCGCCCTGCCGCAGCCCTCCGATCGCCCGGGCCACGGCGAGCACGCGCTCGCGGGCGGTGCCGGTCATGTCGCGGTGGACGCCGACGGCCGTGATGAACCCGCTCCCCTCCTCGTAGCAGAGCCGCACCTCGGGTCCGAGCATGCGCGGGGCCACCATTCCGGCGTCGCCCGGTGGCGCGAACCGGTCGAACGCGAGCGTGTAGCCCGACGCGACGACCACGCACGACGCCGGGCCGGGATCGAGCCCGAGCATCGGGATCACGTCGTCCGGCACGAGCACGCAGACCACGTCGGCGTCGTCGGCCGCAGCGAGGTCGAGCGCGTCGAAGCCGTCCTCCACGGCCTGCTCGCGTGTCTCGTCCCTCCGGACGCACACCACCGGCGAGCAGCCGCTGTCCCGCAGGTTGCGCGCCCACGAGCGTCCCTGGTTCCCGTAACCGACGACGGCGACGTTCTGGTCGTCGAGAGCATCCGGGTCGGCGTCGGACTCGTAGAAGATCGTGGTCATTCTCTGATTATGCCGCCGGGTGCCGGCCGCGGCGCCGGGTGCCGCGCCGGGCCTCCGCCGCGGCCTGGCGGACCTCGGCGGCCACGGTCGCCTCGGCCGAGTGACCCCAGAAGCCCCGCGGCGCGACGAGGAAGTCGATGAGCAGCTCGAGCTGGTCGCCGTACGGTGCCCGCAGCCTCTGGAGGTCGGCCCACGCATCCTCCTTGCCCCGCAGCGGGAGCCCGAGCTGCTCGAGCTGGCGCCACGCACCGTCGAAGTTGGTCCGGTCCAGCCAGGTGGGCGTCAGCGGCGTGGCCGGGACGTGCAGCCGGTCGGAGATCTCGGTGATGGCGCGCCGCCCGCGACGGTGGAGGAAGTACGGCTCGCGGTCGGCCGCACCCTCGAGGCAGGCTGTGGCGAGTGTCGCCGCATCGGTCACCACGCCGAGCGCGGTGACCCACGACTGGCCCGGATGCTGCGAGCGGAAGAGTGCGAGCATCGGGTACGACACGTGGCTCTCGAGGACCTCGGCGCTCCAGAGCTCCCACTCCGCGAAGGAGCGGTAGAGGAGCTCGAGGTCGCCGCTGCCCGCGTTGACCGCGAGCACGCGGACCGGGGTGATGCGGGCGCCGAGCGGGTCGTCGAGGGTCAGGAGGCGCGCCTCCCGCCGGCTGTACGCCCCGTAGAGCGCCGGCAGGTAGGAGATCACGAGGGCGATCGTGACCACGCCGGTGAGCGTCTCGAGCAGCGTGAGCATGCGGACCGCCGCGCCGTGCGCCGAACCGAAGACCGGGGTCACCAGTGACGTTCCCGCGTAGTAGACGAGCGAGCCCCAGTCGCGTGCGCCCCCGAACTGCTGGCGTACCCCCCAGTAGACGAGGGACCACCCGAACATCAGTCCGGCCAGCCAGAGCACGAGGAGCCCGAGGAGGGAGAGTCCTGCGTACGCGTTGAGCACGCCTTCGCCGGCGCGGTCGGGGAGGCGGGCGGCGGCGGTGCGGGTCAGCCGCCAGGTGCCCGCGTACCAGGCACGGGTCGGGCGCCAGCGCCCGCTCCGACCCTGCGTCACGACGAGGGTGCCGAGGGCGTCAGCCAGGACCACGACGACGACGAGCGCCCCGCCGGCGCAGGCGACGACTCTGCTGAGTTGGTCCATGACGTCCTCGCGGCCGGGTCCGGTCCCGCCAACCCTACGGTCGGTGCGGCCTCGGACGGGTGTCTCCGGGGTGAGGCCGCGGACGCGACTACGCTACGAACATATGTTCGCTTCCGGTGGGTGGGACGACGGGCTGGACGACGCACAGCTCGCCGCGGCCACCCACGGCGACGGTCCGCTGGTGGTCGTCGCCGGAGCGGGCACCGGCAAGACGCGGGTCCTCACCGCGCGCGTGGCATCGCTGCTCGAGCGAGGCGTGCTCCCGCAGCGCATCCTCCTGCTCACGTTCACCCGCCGGGCCGCCGACGAGATGACCACCCGGGCGGCGACGCTCGTCGGGCTGCGTGGTGACGAGCTCCCCCACGGCGGGACATTCCACGCGGTCGCACACCGGCACGTCGCAGCGCATGCGGAGACGCTCGGACTGGCGAAAGGGTTCGGTGTGCTCGATCCTGCCGGAGCGACCGATCTCATGGACATGCTCCGGACGGAGCACGGCCTCACCGGCACCGACACGCGCTTCCCGCGCGCCGCGACGCTCGTCGACCTGTACTCGCGCTGCATCAACACCGAGCGTCCGCTGCGCGAGCTGGTGCCGGAGCACTACCCGTGGTGCGAACCGCACCTCGGCGCGATCGCCGCGCTCTTCCGCGAGTTCACCGCGCGCAAGCGGCGCTCCGGCCTCCTCGACTTCGACGATCTGCTCCTCCACTGGCGCGCCCTGCTCGCCGATCCGAGCGTCGGTCCGCACCTGGCCGACCGGTCGAGCCACGTGCTCGTCGACGAGTACCAGGACGTCAACTCGCTCCAGGTCGATCTCGTCCGACGACTCTCGCCGGACGGCCGCGGCCTCACCGTGGTCGGCGACGAGGCACAGGCGATCTACGGATTCCGCGGCTCCGACCCGCACCACCTGCGCGCGCTCGTGACGTCGTACCCGGATGCCACCGTGGTCCGGCTCGAGCGGAACTTCCGCTCGCGCCAGGGCGTGCTCGACCTCGCGAACATGGTCCGGCCCGGCGAGGACAGGCTCGTCCTGGTGGGCGAGCGCGGCGCGGGGCCCCGACCGCGCCTCGTGCGCTGCCACGACGCGTCCTCCGAGGCCAGGGCCGTCGCCGACGAGATCCTCGACGCGCACGAGCAGGGCATCCGTCTCCGCGACCAGGCCGTCCTGGTGCGCGCCGCCCACCACAGTGATCTGGTCGAGATCGAATTGGCGGTCCGCAAGGTCCCCTATCGCAAGTACGGCGGGCTCCGCTTCCTCGAGGCGAGCCACGTGAAGGACTTCGTCGCCGCGGCCCGCCTGCTCGACCACCCGGCCGACGAGGTCGCCTGGTACCGGGTCCTCCGGCTGCACCGCAACGTCGGTCCGACCCGCGCCCGGTCGCTCACCGCGGCGGTCGCGACGACCGACGGGGACGTGCTCGAGGGCTGGCCGGAGCTCGTCGCCGCCGCCCCGGCCGTGACGCGTGCCGCGCTCACCACGACCCTCGGCGGCCTCGCCCGGGCACGCGAGTCGACGACGGCCGGCGCGCGGGCCGAGGCCGTCCTCGACGCGGTCAGGCCGGTCCTCGACGCGCGCTATGGCGACGCGTCGGCGCGCCTCGCCGACCTCGAGCGCCTGGTCGGCGCCGCCGCGGCCGTCGACGATCTGCCCGCCTGGCTCGCCGAGCTCACGCTCGACCCCCCGGCGTCGACCACGGACGTGGCACGCGACCCACACCTCGACGAGGACTACGTGGTGATCTCGACGATCCACTCCGCCAAAGGGCTCGAGTGGCCGATCGTGCACCTCCCCCACCTGGTGGACGGTGCGCTCCCGAGCGACCTCGCCCTCCGGTCCGCCGACGGGCTCGACGAGGAGCGCCGGCTCCTCTACGTCGCGGTCACCCGGGCACGGGACCGGCTCCACCTCTACGCGCCCCTGCGGATGCCCCACCACCGGTTCGCCCGTGACGACCGCCACAGCTACGCGCCGCTCAGCCGGTTCCTCGACGACGGTGCGCAGCGGACCGTCGAGATCGTCGACGAGGTCCCGGGGCGAGCGGCGGTCCCGGGTGCGGGAGCGTCCACCGTCGCCGTCGACCTCGACCCCCTCTGGGCCTGAACGGCGCCACCTCGGCGGCCACGATCTCCCCCTGGCCCCGGCGCCCCGGGGTGCGCGCCACCCGGTGCACGCCCCGGTCCGGCACTACCCTCGTGGCGTCGGGCCGGGCGCCGCGCGGTCCCGGACGGCGCGGCCGGGCGGGCCGCAGGAGCCGGGCGCGGGAGGCGACGTGGTCAACTCGGTGTTGGGACCGATCGAGGGTGCGTCACTGGGGTCGACCCTCATGCACGAGCACCTCTTCGTCCTGAGCCCGGAGATCGAGAAGACCGCGGCGGAGTGGGACGAGGACTCGGCCCGAGCGACCGCCGTCGAACGGTTGCGCCTCCTCAAGGCGAGCGGAGTCGACACGATCGTCGACCTGACCGTCATCGGGCTCGGCCGGTCGATGCCGCGCGTCCTCGCGGTCGCCGAGCAGGTGCCCGAGCTCAACATCGTCGTGGCGACCGGCGTCTACACCTACAACGAGGTGCCGATGTTCTTCCACTTCCGGGGACCCGGCACCTTGCTCGGCGGGCCCGAGCCGATGGTCGACCTCTTCGTGCGCGAGATCGAAGAGGGGATCGGCACCACGGGCGTACGCGCGGGCGTCCTCAAGTGCGCGACGGACACCGCGGGGATCACCCCCGGCGTCGAGCGCGTGCTTCGCGCCGTGGCGAAGGCGCACCGCGCGACCGGCGTGCCGATCTCGACCCACACCCCGACGCCGCCGCAGCCCTGGGGGCTCGAGCAGCAGCGGATCCTCGCGGACGAGGGGGTCGATCTCCGCCAGGTCGTGATCGGCCACTCGGGAGGCACCCTCGACGTCGACTACCACGAGGCCGTGCTCGCCAACGGCTCGACCCTCGGCTTCGACCACTTCGGCATCGGCACGATCCCGATGGCCGACCGGATCGAGTCGGTGCGACTGCTCTGCGAGCGGGGGCATGCCGACCGAATCGTCCTCTCCCACGACGCGATGTGCCACGTCGACTGGTTCCCGCCCGAGGTCGCCCAGGCGTGGAAGGACTGGCGCTGGACCCACCTGCCCGAGGACGTGCTGCCCGCGATGCGGGAGGCGGGCATCAGCGACGAGGACGTCGAGGCCATGATGGTCGCGAACCCGCGGCGCATCCTCGAGGGGTGCGCGCCCTACTGACCGATGGATGAGGCCGCCGTCGACGAGGTCGCGAGGTTCGCGCGGGAGCACCCCGACGCGGTTGCGTGGCGCAACCTCGCCGACGACACCGAGCTCACCTTTGCGTCGTGGGACGACCGCGCCGACCGCATGGCGGGTGGCCTCGCGGGACTCGGCGTCGACCCCGGGGACCGGGTCCTCCTCGCGATCGGTCCGGAGGAGCCCCTCGGTTGGCTCGTCGCCTACACCGCGGTCCATCGCTCCGGAGCCGCCGCGGTCCCGGTCAGCACCCGTCTCGCGCCGCCGGAGCTCCGCGCCGTCCTCGACGACGCCGCACCCGCGGCCGTCGTCGCAGGACCCGGTGTCGATGCGGGCGCTCCCTGGTCCGTGCTGGTGGACGGCACGCCGGCGCTCGCCGCCGTCGTGACGACGGGCGGCGAGGGCGGCACCGCGCGATTCGCCGACCTGCTCGAGGCCGACCGGTCGGCGCGCCCGGGCGCCGGAACGCCACCGGTCGACATCCTCTACACCTCCGGCACGACCGGGACACCGAAGGGAGTCGTCGTGCGCCACGCGCCGGCCGACGGCTCGGCACCGCTCCCGGACTGGAACGGCCTGGGGTTCCTCACCTCCTCGCCGTTCCCGACGACGAGCGGGATGCTCCTCGTCCACGGGCCGATGCGCAGCGGGATGACCGGCTGGTACCTGCCGCACTTCGACGCGGGCCGCTGGCTCGATGTCGTGGCAGAGCGCGGGCCGGCCGTCGCCTTCGTGGTGCCGGCGATGGCCCAGCTGCTCGTCGCCCACCCGCGCTTCGGCACGATCGACTGCTCGCGCCTCGCCGCGCTGACCATCGGCGGCGCGCCGATCTCACGGGCGACCCTCGTGCGGCTCCACGACGGCCTGGGCGGGACCGACGTCCTGGTCGGGTACGGCCTCACCGAATTCGGTGCGGTCACCCGCATGCCGTCCGGCGACGGGGGGCGCCACCTCGGTTCGGTCGGCCTGCCGCTGCCCGGTGTCGAGGTGCGCATCGTCGACGAGCGCGGCGCCGAAGTGCTCCGCGGCACGGTCGGCGAGGTGACGGTGCGCGGCGAGGAGCCCGCCCGCTCGTATCTCCACGACGACGCCGCCCCCTCGGTCTGGCGCGACGGCTGGCTGCACAGCGGCGACCTGGGCTCGGTCGACGCCGACGGCTTCCTCTGGATCACCGGACGCAGCAAGGACCTGATCATCCGCGGCGGCAACAACATCGTGCCGGCCGAGGTCGAGGAGGCCCTCTTCTCGCACCCGTCGGTGGTCGACGCCGCGGTGACCGGCATCCCCCACGAGGTCCTCGGGGAGGATGTGGCAGCCTGGGTCGTGCTCCGACCCGGTTCGACCGACGACGTCGACGACCTGCGCCGCGCACCTCATCGCGCGGCTTGCCGACTTCAAGGTGCCGAGACGGCTCGTCCTCGTCGACTCGCTCCCGCGCAACGACGGGGGCAAGGTGCTCAAGCGGGCGCTCGTCGCGTCGGCGGACGCCGGTCCGGGAGCCCGAGGCGACTCCGAGGAGGAGCGAGACCGTGGCGACCATTGAGCCGGCCGTCCTCGTCGAGCGCATCGGCGCGGTCCGCCGGCTCACCCTCAACCGTCCCGACCGGCACAACCCCCTCACTCCGCGGTGCATCCGCGAGCTGCTCGACGCTGTCGCCGAGGCGGAGCGCGATCACGACACCCGGGCCGTCGTCGTCCGCGGCGCGGGTCCGTCGTTCTCGTCGGGATACGGCGTCCTTCCCGACGATCTCGAGCCCGGCGAGGTGGCCGGCCCAGCCGGCATCGAGGGGGACGTGTCCGCGATGCTCGAGCTCGCCGCCGGCTGGGCCGCGCTCTGGCACTGCCGCATCCCGGTGCTCGCCCAGGTCCACGGCAACTGTCTTGCCGGCGGGACCGACCTCGCGCTCCACTGCGACCTGGTGCTCGCCGCGGACGACGCACGCCTCGGCTTCCCGCCGGTCCGCTCGATGGGCGTCCCCCCGACCAACATGTGGCTCTACCACCTCGGGCCGCAGTGGACGAAGCGGCTCCTCTTCACCGGCGACACGATCTCCGGCGCGCAGGCCGCCGCGATCGGGCTCGTCCAGGCGTCGGTCCCGGCCGCCGAGCTCGAGGAGACCGCACTCGCGCTGGCGCGGCGGATCGCCCTCGTCGGCCGGGAGCTGCTCGTCGCCAACAAGCGGGTGGTCAACCAGGGGGTCGAGCTCATGGGCCGAGCCCAGCTCCAGCAGTTCGCCGCCCTCAACGACGCGGTCGCCCACCGTTCGCCCGCCGCCCGGGCGTTCGGCGCGCGTGCGGCCGAGGTCGGCCTCGGTCGAGCGGTCCGCGAGCAGAACGCCGCCTTCGAAGCGGACGAGGTCAGGGCACCCGCTCCCCGCGACTGAGCACGCCCCCCGGCGCGGACCGGACAGCGCGGAGCGGCCTGTGCCACGATGGCCCACCCACGGGCGCGGTCGCACCCGGGGGCGAGGGGGACCGTCGATGGAGGACCTGCACGGCAAGGTGGCGGTGGTGACCGGTGGTGCCGCGGGGATCGGCCGGGGCATCGTCGAGGCGCTGCTCGACGAGGGGTGCCGGGTGGTCGTCGCCGACATCGAGGAGCCGGTCCTCGAGCGCACGGTGGCCGAGCTGGCCGGGCGCGGCGAGGTCACCGGGGTGCGGACCGACGTCTCCGACGACGCCTCGGTCGGCGCGCTCGCCGACGCCGTCTTCGAGCGGTACGGCGCCTGCCACGTGCTCTGGAACAACGCGGGTGTGACCTCGGGAGGCGGGGGCAACCCCTGGGAACAGGAGCCGAACGACTGGCGGTGGTGCTTCGGGGTCAACGTCTTCGGGACCGCCAACGGCGTCCTCGCCTTCGTCCCCCGCATGCTCGAGTCGGGCGAGCCCGGGGTCGTCGTGACCACGTCGTCGGGGGACGGCGGCATCGCGCCGGTGCCGTACGCGTCGATCTACGCGTCGTCGAAGGCGGCGATCAGCTGCTTCACCGAGGCACTGGCCCACCAGTTCCTCGCGCAGCAGACCGCGCTGCGCGCCGCGGTCTTCTACCCGTCGGGTGGGCTCCTCGAGACGGGCCTCTGGGAGGCGCAGCGCAACCGTCCCGCCGCACTCGCCCGGCTGCGTCCGCGGCCGCCCGCACCCGGCACCACCTTCGCCGAGTTCAAGGCCGCGCTCGCAGCGGCGGGGCGACCCACCGACACGGTCGACCTCCGGGAGCTCGGTCGGTTCGCCGTACGCGGTGTGAAGGAAGGCCGCTTCGTCATCGGGCACAACCTCGACGACGCGGCGGAGCTCCTCCATGCGCGGGCGGACGCCATCGGTCGGGGTGCGCTGCCGCCCTCGGCGCTCGAAGGGCTCACCTGAGTTGGTAGCGTTCGCGGACGTGCAGCATCCGAGAGGATCCCGGTGACCACCGACCTCGCACCCGACGCCCGGTACACGATCATCTCGGCGGACGCGCACGCGGGCGGTGACATCCCGGACTACCGCCCGTACCTCGCGTTCGCGGTGGCACGACGACTTCGACGCCTGGGCCGCGACCTACGTGAACCCGTTCGCCGACCTCCTCGCAGCGACCGCGTACCGCAGCTGGGACTCGGACCGCCGTCTCGCCGAGAACGACGCCGACGGGATCACGGCGGAGGTGCTCTTCCCGAACACCGTTCCGCCGTTCTTCGAGGAGAGCAGCCTGGTCGCCCTCCCGCCGACCGCCGAGGACTACGAGCGCCGCTGGGCGGGGCTGCAGGCCCACAACCGATGGCTCGCCGACTTCTGCGATCGGGTGCCGGGACGGCGGGCGGGCGTGGTGCAGATCTTCGCAAACGATGTCGACGACACCGTCGCCGAGGTCGAGTGGGCGGCCTCGGCCTTCTCGCCATTCGGTGGCGTCCTGCTCCCGTCGCTCCCGCCGGGCGCGGGCCTCGCGCCGCTCTGGGATCCGGTCTACGAGCCGCTCTGGTCGGTCTGCGAGGAGCGCGGCGTCCCGGTCAACATCCACGGCGGCGGCGGGCTCCCGGACTACGGAGACGCCGAGGTCGCCCGCGCGATCATGCTGGTGGAGCTCCCGTGGTTCTCGCACCGCTCGGTGTGGCACCTCATCTTCGGCGGCGTTCTCGAGCGCCACCCCGGGCTCAAGATCGTCCTGACCGAGCAGGGCCTCGCCTGGATCCCCCGCGGGCTCGAGACGCTCGACTGGTTCTACGGGCGGATGACCCTCGGGAACGCTGCCGAGGCGAGCTTCTTCGGTGCGGCGGCGCAGGGGATGTCGATGACGCCGACCGAATACTTCGCCGCGTAACTGCCACGTCGGTGCGAGCTTCCTCCGGTCGAGCGAGTCCGCGCTCCGCCACGAGGTCGGCGTCGACCGGATCATGTGGGGCGCCGACTACCCGCACACGGAAGGGAGCTACCCCTACACGCGCGAGGCGCTTCGCGCGGCGTTCGGCGGGTGCGATCCCACCGAGACGAGGCGGATGGTCGAGTCCAACGCGGCCGAGCTGTACGGCTTCGACCTCGAGGCGCTCCGCGCGGTGGGCGACACGATCGGGCCGAGCGTCGCCGAGGTGGCGACGCCGATCACCGAAGACGAGTTCCCGGCCGGGTCGACCTGCAACGCCTTCGACCGCCACCAGGTCCTGCGCTCCTGGTAGTGGTGGGTATCAGGAGACGCCCACCCCGTACTCCGCCTTCCACCAGCGCGCGGACTGCTTCACGTCCGGGTCGCTGCGAAGTGTGGCGTCCTGTCCGAAGGAGTCGGGCGTCGGCCCGATCCGCGCCGCGATCGGGCGCAGCACGTCGAGGTCGAAGCCGTAGACCTTCGCCGCGGTGAGCCCCAGCATCTGGGCGGTGTCGTCGACCGGCACGTCGGCGAAGTCGGCCTTGAGCCGCGGCATCGTGTTGGGCCAGGTTCCCTCGGGGTGCGGATAGTCGGTGCCCCACATCACGACATCGGTCCCGATCACGTACCGGCGGCGGATCTCCTCCTTCGACATCGTCGAGGCACCGATGAAGATGTTGGTGCCGAAGTAGTCGGAGGGGAGCTTCGAGATCTTCCCCGCCAGCATCGCGGCGAGCTTCTTCGTCGTGTGGCCGCCGCCCATGTACTGGTCCCACTTCCACATCATGTCGGGTGCCCAGTACGCGGCCGCCTCGGTCACCACGAACCGCAGCGCGGGGTAGCGCTCGAACACACCGCTGAAGAGCAGGTGCCACGCGGGCCGTACCGCCCACCACACCACCTCGGCGAGGTAGACCCCGGTGTGGTCCCCGTACTCCTCCATCGGCGCCTCGCCCGAGTGGGTGTGGACCGGCAGCCCCGCCGCGGCGCAGGCCGCCCACACCGGGTCGTAGACCGCGTCGTTGTACGGTGGCCGCCCCCGCCACATGGTCGGGATCATGATGCCGCGCAGCCCCGGCTGCTCCGCGACCCACTCGATCTCCTCGACGGCCCTCGGGACGTCGTGGGTGATGGGGACCAGCGCGATGCCCCCGCGGCGGTGGGGCGAGTGCGCGCACATCTCGGCGAGGAAGCGGTTGTGGGCACGTGCGCCGGCGAACGCGAGCTCGGGGTCCTCGATCGCACCGGCGAAGAGGCCGGCGCCGAAGGGCGGCGACGCCATACCGGTCACCGCGTCGGCGTCCGCGAAGAGGACGTCGGCGGCAACCCCGTCGGCGTCGAGCTCCTTGTCGCGGATGACCGGGTCGAAGGCGCCCTTCAGGCCCTCCTCGTTGCTCTTCTCCCAGCCCATGATGTAGTCGTAGTTGAACTGGAGCGACTCCTCGCGCTGCGCGACGCGCTCGGCGAGGTACTCCTCGAAGGCGGGGTGGTACCGCGCGTCGAGGTACCGGCGGTACTCCTCGCAGGCGAGACCGGCGTGCCCGTCGGCCGAGACGACGACGTAGTGGTCACTCCCGCTCGACGGCACGTCGCGCATCGCGTCGGTCACGACCTCGCCCCGAGCACGCTCAGGTCGTCGTAGCGCTGATGGAGAACGGGGAGCACCCACTCGGCCGGCACCCGGTCGACGACCTCGCCGCGTTGGGTGGAGGCGATCTCGGCGAACTCGAAGCTCAGCACCCGGCTGACCGGGAAGTCGGCGATCGGGTCGAGCGGCGCGTCGAGCAGCTTGCACTCGCCGGTCACCGGCCGCACCACCCGCGCGGTCTCGTGGCGGCGGCAGTAGACGAATGCCGGGTCGCCTTCGAGCCCGTCCCCCGAGGGGTCGGGCAGGGGTTTGAAGTAGAAGTCGAGCTTGTCGATCTCGTAGCCCGGCTCCTCCTCGCCGAGCGTGCCGGCCACCTCGGCGACCGTCGAGCCCATCCTCGCGATCCGGCCCTCGAGCCGGTCGCCGTCGACCGACAGCGCGACGTCGCCGATCTTCTTCGGCTCGCCGTAGGTCTCGCGGCCGCCGATCGTGGCCTGTTCGGTGGTCATGGGCATGAACAGCGGGTACTCGCCCTCGGTCCCGCCGTGACGGGCACGCACCCCGAACCACCCGGCGCCGAAGACCGGAAGGCCGCTGCCGAGGTCGACCACCGCCAGCCGCAGGCGCGCGGTGGGCGCCGAGGGCTCGAGCGGCCGCGGGAGCACCGCGGCGATCGCGTCGGGGTCGGTCTCGAAGACGACGGTCACGGCCTGCGACCAGATCCGGGCGGCGGTCGCCTCGACCTCGCGGTTGCGGATCTGGTCGAGCGGCTTGGCCCCGTACCTGACTGCGCTCATCGGCACCCCTTTCCCCCGGCGGACGCCGCCGTCCGCTCCGCCAGCATGGCACGCCGGCATCGGCCCTGCGTCCGGCCCGACGCCTGCGTGGCAGGATCACCGGGTCCCATCGCGGCGCACGGCAACGGCGCCCATCGGAACGGAGAACGCACATGGGCTACCCACTCGACGTCGGCGGAGTCGACGACTACCCGGTCAAGGTCGGGAGCATGCTCCTCACACTGGTCGATCCGAACCCCGGCTTCGAGCACGCGTACAACCGGTGGTACGAGCGCGACCACTACTACGGCGGCTGCATGGTCGGGCCCTGGCTCTTCGCGGGGAGCCGTTGGGTCGCGACCCGCGCGCTGAAGGACCGCCGGTGGCCGGCCGAGAGCCCCATCGCCCGGCCGACCGGTGCCGGCAGCTACGTCGCGATCTACTGGGTCGAGGCGGGCCACCACCACGAGCACTTCGGTGAGTGGTCGATCCGGCGGGTGCGCGACCTCTACGCGCACGGACGCGGCTTTCCGGAGCGCACCCACGTCCACACCTCGACGTTCCACCTCCTCGGCGCGTCCTACCGCGACGAGGACCCGGTGCCCCTCGAGCTCGCGCTCGATCACCGCTACGACGGGCTCGTCGTGCTCTGGTGGGACGCGACCGGCGGCACCGGGTCGGAGCTCCACCACACACTCGTCGCCGACCATCTCCCCGCACTCCTCGCCGGCTCGCCGGTGGCGATCGCCTCGTCGTGGACGCCACCGCTCGAGGAGGGCGCCAACTCCGGCGCACCGATGGACCTCGGCTCGCCCGCCGGAGGCCCGGAGCGCCTCCTCCAGCTCTGCTTCGTCGACGGCGCGACGGACGCCGCTCTCGACCGCCTCCGCGCCTACACCGACGGGGTCGAGGGCACGGGGCGGGCCACGCTCCTGCTCGCCGCGCCGTTCATCCCGACGATCGTCGGCACCGACACCTACGTCGACCAGCTCTGACGAGTGGAGCGCCCGGCGCGCGACCTACCCGCCGGGGACCGCGGGCGGCTGCCCGTGCGGGGTGAGGACCACGATGCCCGCGTCCTTCGCGTTGTAGGTCGAGCCGACGCCGAGGACGACCGCGTTGCCGACGGTCGCGACGCCCGACCAGTTGGCCTGCGGGAGGGGGACCGCGACGAGGAGCGCGCCGGTCGACGCGAGCCGGACGTCGAGGATCGAGCCGGAGAGCGCGGGACCGTTGAAGGTGATGCCTCCCGCGACGGTGGTCGGGGAGAACGAGCCAGCGTGGTCGGCCTGCCAGAGGACCGCGCCCGTTGCCGCGTCGAACGCGTGCACCGACGGCTCTTGGATCGGCGTGTCGGCCGGGTTCCCCGGGTCGCAGTAGATCGCGCCCGCGCCCTCGAAGCGTCCGTAGTCCCCGATGGCGGTCGAGCCGTAGACGTGCTGCCCGTCGTATGCGGCCGTCGCGATGAAGCCACCGGTGAACCCGCCGAAGACGACGTGGGTGGCCCACCGCTGCCGCCCGGTGGCCGGATCGAGCGAGTAGTAGGTGCCGTCCTTGCTGCCCACCCCGAGGAAGGTCGCATTCCCTGCCGCGTCGAGGCCGGCGTTCGCGGTGGCACCGAAGTCGAGGTCGCAGGTGTGGTCGAGGCGGGGCGGCTGGAACCGCCAGGCGAGGGTGCCCGAGTCGATGTGGAGCGCGAAGACGGTCTCGCTCATCGGCGGCGGGTTCGAGAAGTGGCAGTCGGCGACGTCGAAGACGACCAGGCCCTGCGCCGGGAGCACCGTGCCCGACGCCCAGACGCTCCCGCACCCGTCGTTGGCCAGCTGGCCGGACGGGGAGAGATCGGTCTGGTACTCCCAGAGCGGCCCGCCCGTCGCGAGGCTCGCGGCCACGACGTAGCCCCGGTAGCCGTCCGACCCGTCGACGTCGACGCCGAACAGGACCTTGTCGCCGACGACCACCGGCGAGGAGAAGATCCGGGTGCCGTCCTTGCCGGGGTTCGGAGGCAGGTCGGGCCGGCCAGTGTAGTCGTGGCTCCAGTAGAGGACGCCGGTCTCGGCGTCGAGCGCGTACAGCGTGTACCCGCCGCCGAAGATCACGAGGTCGGGACGGGTCCCGTCGCCCGCCTCGTACCACGCCGACGAGGTGACGAGCCCGCCGTCGGACGTGATGTCGCGCACCTTCTCGCCCGGGTAGGGCGTGACCGCGTTCTGCGACCGGAGCCGGTACTTCCACTTGAGCTTCCCGGTCCGGAGGTCGACCGCGTAGAAGTAGTCGTCCCACGATCCCGCGTAGACCGTGCCGTCGACGATCGTCGGCGTGGCGGTGACCGCGTCACCGGTCGGGAAGAACCAACGCTGGCGCAGGGTCTTCGCCGTCGCGGCGGTGAGGGTGGTGCGCCCGTCGAAGGTGTGCTGGGCGTCGTGCCCGAACGTCGGCCAGTCGTACGGTCCCGGGGCGTGGGCGGGTACCGCGTTCGAACCTGCGGATCCGGTCGCACAGCCCGCGAGTAGGAGGATCGCGAGCGCGAGCGCCGTCGCAGGCACTCTCCTGCGCGCGCGCAGGCGCGGGCGCCCCCTCGTCGGGATCACTGCGCTCAGCCGAAGCCTGCGGTTGCCGGCGCGTTGCTCGCGGGGCCCGTCGCGGGCACGTTGTTCTCCGACGGGCCGGACGCCGGCGCGACGACCCGCCCCGTCGGGAACGGGCAGACCTGGACGGCTGGGACGCAGACGGTCACGCTGGTCGGGAAGTCGAATCCGCCGTGCACGACGGTCGGCGTGCCCGGCCGGCTCCCGTCGAAGCGCACCTGCATGACCCGGCCGCCGTAGTCGGCGGGCCCGCACCCGTCGGACAGCTGATTGTTCTTGCAGGTGATGTGGATGTCCACGAAGAAGAGCGTCCCGTCCGGCGCGAACGCGAGGCCGAAGGGGTTGAAGCCGTTGGGATCCTGGCCCAGCTGGGCGAGCGTCTCGCCCGGGACCGGGGTCCGGCCGGGAGCTGGCTGGCCCGAGCTCGTGAAGAAGGCGATCGACGGGTTGCCGAAGAAGCTGCTGATCGCGTAGCAGTTGCACTGGGCGTCGTAGGCGACCCCGTCCGGGAAGGGCAGCATCGACGAGGTGCCCTGGAAGAAGACCGACGTCTGCAGCCTGCCCTGCGGATAGAGGCCGCCGGGACAGTCGCCGGCGCTCCGCGGCAGCGAGGCCGCGTGGACGTCCAGCACCTGATCGGTGCCGGCCTCGGGGAGGAGCACGTTGCCGTCGGTGGTGGTCGCCAGCATCCCGGGCTGGCTGAGGCCGCCGGTGCCGTCGACGTGGTGCGGCCCGACCCCGCCGGCCGTCGGGCCCGCGACGATGCAGTACGAGGTGTACGACGGGGCGAACCACTCGACGAGGCGCCCGTCGTCGGGGACGGGGAAGCTCCCCTGTGCGGTCCCGATGTCGGTCGCGAGCAGATCGCCCGACTTCGTGAAGACGCAGCCCGTGTACGTGCTCTGCCCGTTGAAGACCCCCTGCGCGTCCGGCGGCGAGTCGTCGCCGATGCGCTGGCCCGGGAGCTTGTACGGCCCCGGGACGTAGAGGACGCGTCCGGAGTAGGAGCCGTCGGCCAGGTTGAGCTCCTCGCCGATGGCGGGCTCCTTGTAGGGCTTGAGCCCGCCGGGGTTGTGCTGGCTCGGGATCGTCGGGTCGAGCCCTCCGACCCAGCGGCCGCTCCGGTCGGGCAGCACGCACATCTGGCCGTTGAGGTCCCACGCTGGCATGAGCTGACCCTGGGTGCCCGAGGGCATCGAGAGATAGTCGACCTCCTCGTTCTGGTCCCAGTAGACGAGGTAGCCCGACTTTCCGGTCACCCCGCCGGCGCGGGTGGTCGTCGGCGAGGCCGACGAGGACGAGCAGCCGGCCACGAACGCTAGGGCGACCGCGATCGCCGCGATCCACGGCCGGGCGCGCACGCGACGCGTCCCTGCCGGTGGATCCATGGAGCTCTGGAACATTCCCCCTCCTTGTGGCGGGTGTCCTACTACGGGCGGGCGGAACCGTCAACCGTCCATGCGCCGGTGCGACCCGCGCAGGCGGCCCACGCACGTGTGGACGCCGCGGCCTACTGTCGGGTCCGTGCCACGGATAGCCCGCAGCGCACGCCGACGGTTCGACGGCGCCGTCGCGGTGGTCACCGGCGCGTCGTCCGGCATCGGCCGCCGGCTCGCCCTCGACCTCGCCGACCGCGGCGCTCTCGTCACCGGCCTCGCCCGCCGCGGCGACCTCCTCGAGGAGGTCGCCGGGGCACTGCGGGCCCGCTCGCCGTCGAGCACGACGGCGGTCTGCGACGTCGCCGAGACCGCCGCCTTCGAGTCCGCGCTGGCGGAAGTCGAGAAGCGGTGCGGTCGCATCGACGTGCTCGTCAACAACGCGGCCATCGAGGCGCTCACCCCCGTCAAGGACGGGCTCAGCGACGAGTTCCGCGCCATCTTTGACGTCGACTTCTTCGGTGTCGTCGCCGGCACGCTTGCGGTGCTGCCCGGCATGCTCGCCGCGGTTCGGGGATCGTGGTCAACGTCGCCTCGGACGCAGCGCGCGCGCCCGAGCCCCGGCACAGCGCGTACTCGGCGGCCAAGGCGGCGGTCGCCGCGTTCACCGAGTCGGTCGCGCACGAGGTGGCGGGCCGCGGCGTCTCCGTCCACGTGCTCTACCCGGCGTGGGTCCCGACCGCGATGGGGATGTCGGGGCTCGAGGACGGCGGGACCCTGCCGCCGAAGCCGGTGCGACGGACCGAGGCGCAGGTGTCGGACCTCGTGCTCGGGCGCATGGGCGGACCGCGCCTCGAGATCAATGCGGCCGTGTTGCCCCTGCTCGCGCCCATCGGGCGCACCATCGCGCCGCGCACCTACCAACGCTCGATGCGTCGGTACTCGACCTGACCGCCGCCGCTCGCAATCACCGGTGACCCGAGCCGCGGACCCAGCCGCGTCGCGGGTCAGGCCTCCTTCGGGAAGAAGCGCGGGAGGTAGCGCCGGTTCGCCTCGAGCAGGGTGTCTGCGAGCCGCTCCGCGAGCGGGTACTGGCCGACCAACGGGTTGGCGACCAGCGCCCGGATCATCGTCTCGCGGCTGCCGGTCACCGCGGCCTCGACCGCGAGCCGCTCGTACGCCTTGCAGTGCGCGACGAGGCCGCCCATGTCCGGCGGGAGCTCCCGCTGCGGGAGCGGCCGCGCGCCGTCGCGGTCGACGACGCAGGGCACCTCGACGACCGCATCGTCGGGAAGCCCCGCGAGCGCACCCTGGTTGCGGACGTCGACCACCTGCACGTCGCCGGTCCCCGCGTGCAGGGAGGCGATGAGGCGCACCGCGGCCTCGGAGTAGAACGCGCCGCCGCGATAGGAGAGCTTCTCGGGCTTGGTCACGAGCGACGGGTCGCGGTAGGCCGCGAGCAGCTCGGTCTCGAGCTCGGCGACGACCTCGGCACGCGAGCGCCAGCCGGGCGCCGACTGCTCGGCCAGGTTGTCGGCGAGGCAGTAGTAGTAGTGCAGGTAGTAGGAAGGCAGGGCCCCGAGCAGGCGGAGCAGCCCGGACGGCACGCCGCTCTCGAGCTCGAGCTCCGGACCGAAGCGCTCGAGCAGCTCCGGCAGGCGGTCCACGCCGTCGACCGTGGCCGACCGCGCCCAGGTCAGGTGGTTGAGCCCGACGTGCTCGAGGGTCACCTGGTCCGGATCGACCCCGAGGTAGTGGCCGATCCGGCGCTGCACGTAGATCGCCACGTTGCAGAGCCCGACCGCCCGGTGGCCCTCGTCGAGGAGCGCCTGGGTCACGATCCCGACCGGGTTGGTGAAGTCCACCACCCACGCGCTGGCCGCGCCCCGCTCGGCGGTCTCCTCCGCGAGCTCGAGCACCAGCGGGACCGTGCGCAGCGCCTTGGCCAGCCCTCCCGGTCCGGTGGTCTCCTGGCCGAGGCATCCGTACCCCACCGGGAGCGTTTCGTCGGTGTGCCGTGCGGCCTGGCCGCCGACCCGCAGCTGCACGACGACGAAGTCGGCGCCGTCGATCGCGCGGTGGCGGTCGTCGGTCGTGACGAGCTCGCCGGCCCAGCCGCGCTCGCGCAGGATACGTCCGGCGAGTCCACCCACGGCTTCGAGCCGGTCGTGATCGGGGTCGAGCAGGACGAGCTCGTCGACGACGATCCGGTCCTCGTGCGAGCAGATGCTGTCGACCAGCTCCGGGGTGTAGGTGCTCCCCCCACCGACCACGGCCATCTTCGTGCCCACGAGCGCAACGTAACATCGGCGGGGTGAGCGCCGGCCCCCGAGCGACGTGACCGCGGGCCCGGCGACGGCCGATCTCCTCCTCGCCGTCGACGGCGGGGCCTCCAAGACGGACGTCTGGCTCGTCACCCCCGACGGGTCGCTCGCGGGCACCGCCCGGGGTGCGGGGTCGAACCACCAGTTCTCGGGTTTGGAAGGCGCGATGGACGCGCTCGGCGCCACGGTCGACGCGGCCGCCGGGACAGCCGGGCTCGACACCGGCAGACGGCCGCTCGTCGGGACGGGCGTGTACTGCCTCGCGGGCATCGACCTCCCCGTCGACGAGGAGCGTCTCGGCCCCGCGATCGCAGCGCGTGCCTGGAGCGGACGCGACGTCCTCCGCAACGACACGACGGCCGTGCTGCGCGCCGGCGCGCGCTCGGGATGGGGCGTCGGGGTCGTCTGCGGCTCCGGCCTCAACTGCGTCGGGCTCGGGCCCGACGGCGCGGTCGTGACCTTCCCGTCCCTCGCCGAGCTGTCTGGTGACTTCGCGCCCGGCGGGTCGTGGCTCGGGGTCCGCGCGCTCGGGCTGGCCCTGCGGGCCGCGGACGGCCGCGGTGCGCCGACCGTCCTGAGCGAGGTTGTCCCCGAGCACTTCGGCTACCCCGACGTCTCGACGGTGCTGACCGCGGTCTACACGGGCGAGCTCGAGTACGGCCGCCTCTTCGAGCTCGCGGAGGTCTGCCTGCGCGCCGCCGACGGCGGCGACGTGCCCTCGGCCGGAGCCTGCGGGCTCCTCGCGGACGAGGTGGCCGCCATGGCAGCGGCGACGATCCGCCGGCTGGGCGCCGTCGATGCCGAGGTCGAGGTCGTCCTCGGCGGGGGCCTCTTCGGGGGCGGGCGCACCGGGTTCGTGGAGCAGGTCGAGGCCAGCGTCCGTGGGACGGCGCCGCGTGCCCTGTTCCGGCGGTTGGACGCCGCCCCGGTGCTCGGCGCCGCGCTGCTCGCCCTCGACTCCGTCGGCGCGTCCGAGGGGGCGCACGCCCGGCTCGAAGCCGCCGCCCGCGCCCGCCCACCGGTCGCGGGCTGAGCCGGCCGGCCTACCCGAGCTCGGCGAGCCGCGGGACGACCTTCGCACCGAGCTCGGCGACCCAGCCCGCCGGGTCCTCGACGAGCGGCATGACCTCGACGAGGCCGACGCCCATGGCGGCGTAGCCCTCCATGCTCGAGAGGAACGCGTCGACGTCGCTGAGCGGGTCGTCGAACGCGAGGATCGTCCGCTCGATCTCGGCGGGGTCGCGATCCTCGGCGGCGCAGTGCCGCTCGAGCACCTCGAGCTTGTGGGCGACGACCGCCGGCTCGGGCGCGAAGAGGTTGCACGCGTCGGCGTAGCGGGCGACGAGTCGGAGCGTCTTCCGCTCGCCGCTCCCGCCGATCAGGAGGCGGGGCCGTGGGCGGCTGACCGGCGGCGGCGAGCAGACCGTTTCGGCGAGGCGGTAGTGGCGGCCCTCGAAGGGACCGTCGTCCTCACTCCACATCTGGAGGCAGATCTGCACCGTCTCCTCGAGCCGCTCGAACCGCTCGCCGACCGGCGGGAAGGGCACGCCGAGCCCGGCATGCTCGCGGTCGTACCAGGCGGCGCCGATCCCGAGGCGCGCCCGTCCGCCCGAGAGCACGTCGAGCGTGGTGACCACCTTCGCGAGGAGGCCGGGGTGGCGGTAGGTCACGCCGGTCACGAGCAGGCCGAGGTCGACGTTCGTGGTCTGCCCCGCCACGAAACCGAGGGAGGTGTACCCCTCGAGCATCGGGTCGGTCACCGAGGCGAAGGTCTCCATCTGGAACCAGTGGTCCATCATCGTGAAGACCGAGCAGCCTCCCTCGTCCGCAGCCTGGGCGGTGGCTGCCAGGGTCGACGCGAGGGAGGGCGGTCCCCCGGGCAGCGAGAAGTTCACGAAGTGGATGCCGAGTCGCATGGGGCGCCTCCCGGTTCTGGGCTGGAGGTCAGCGTAGGCGGACCCCGGAGTCGGGCGGTCGGGCGGTCGGGCGGTCGGGCGCAGCAGACGCCGGCCGGCGATCCCCCGCACCGGTGGCGGCGTTCGGTAGGTTGGCCCTGGTGCGGTGATGCCGGGCACGGGGGCCCGGGCGTCCCCGGTGCACGGGACCGACGCGGCCGAACCGGAAGCTGCGGACCGCGGCGACGTGACTTTGGACCCTGGTTGACCCCTGGTGCGCTCTTTAGTCTCCAATCCAGGAGGTCACACGATGGAAACCGTTTCAGCCGTGCTGCTGCAGCTCGTCGGCAGCCTCATCAACCTGACGGGGCCAGGTCACTACGTCCACTGGGGATTCATCCAGATCTCCGTCGCGAACCTGGTCGTCATCGGACTGATGCTGGCTGTGTTCGTCGCGGCGATCCTCATCCCCTTCCCCCGTCACGGAGGTGATGACGAATGAGCATCGACACCGGCCCGGCGCCCTCGGTCGCAGCCGACCGCCCTGAGGACGCCGACCAGCTCACCGCCAAGCTCCGGCGAAGGGCGGTCGACGCCCTGCCGCCCCAGAAGCTCCTTCCGGATCGCCAGCCGGCGTACGTCGCGTCGTGGATCTACGTCTTCGGGGTCCTCACCATCTCGGCCCTGTCGGTCGTCATCCTGACCGGCATCGTGCTGGCGATCTTCGGGCCGTCCTGGTGGCACGAGTCGAGCGTCGGCCTCTTCGTGAACTCGCTCCATCTCTGGAGCGTGGAGATCTTCTTCTTCTGCATGGTGATCCACCTGTGGGGCAAGTTCTTCATGGCGGCGTGGCGGGGCAAGCGCCGCGCCACCTGGATCACCGGGGTCCTCTCGTTCGCCCTCTCCGTCGGTGCGGCCTTCACCGGCTACCTCTCACAGCAGAACTTCGACTCGCAGTGGATCAGCACCCAGGCCAAGGACGGGATCAATTCGACCGGCGCCGGGGTGATCTTCAACGTCACCAACTTCGGGCAGATGCTCATGTGGCACATCGTCCTGCTCCCGCTCGTGGTCGGGATCCTGGTCGGCATCCACGTGCTGCTCGTACGGCTCCGCGGCGTGGTGCCGCCGTTCGCACCACCCGAGCGGGCGGGTCCGTCGCCGGACACCATGGCGTCCGCCGACGGCTCCTCCACCGGCACGACCGCGGCTGCCACGACGGTCCCGGCACAGGGCACGACCGCCACCGCACCGACCGGAGACCCTTCGTGAGCGCCGCCGAGGCAGCCGCCTCCCACCGCCGCCGCTTCAAGCCCGACCGGGACGTCGAGGAGTGGCACGGGAAGTACAACCCGTACGACCTGGTCAAGGAGTTCCTGATCGCGCTCCTCGTGGTGGTCGTGGTCGTGGTCGGACTCGCGGTGATCTTCTCGTCGCCCGACGACACGCCGGTCACCATCAAGTCGTGGTCGACCGCGAACCCGGTCGACTTCGCCCAGACGGCGATCACCGAGCTCGACGGTACGAGCGCGACCGCGACGTACGGCCCGCCGTACAACAACACGTCGGGTGCCTCGCAGTCGATCGGTCCGATCTCGCCGGAGAGCTGGTTCGGGGTCTCGCACCAGATCGACACGACCAACGACTACGTGCTCGGACCGCTCCGGACCCTGCCGGACCGCCCGAGCGTCCAGGCGGCCGTCGACGAGTACAACTCGGCGTCGCCCGACCAGCAGGCGAAGTGGACCGCCGCGTACGAGAAGGCCGTGGCCAACGCGTCCTTCAGCAACGGCGTCCTCACCGTGCCGGCCGGTGACTACGGCCCGGTCGGGACCATGATCGCCGCGCTCACGTCGATGGCGCGGAGCGGTGCGCTCGACGGTGCATTGCTCAGCTCGAAGCAGTTCTACGGAACCGACTACACGAAGCCGCTCCTCTTCATCGCCGACGGGACCTACCTCGCCGACCTCGGTGCGAAGCAGCACCTCTCCGGCGACCAGTGGGGGATGATGAACGAGACCGGCAACTACCCGGGCCAGGCGTGGCTCTGGCTCTACACGATGTGGTACCAGGTCCCGCCGTTCAAGACGTCCTCGAACGCCGACCTGCAGGTGTGGGCGCTCATGATGGTCCTCACCGTCCTGCTCGCTCTCGTACCGTTCATCCCCGGGCTCCGCTCGATCCCACGGTGGACCCGTGTCTACCGGCTGATCTGGCGGCGCCACTACCGGAGCCTCGCGAGCGGCTCCGGCCCGCGAGACGTCTCCACGCCGGCGCCAGGTCCCCCCCCGACCCCTGTGGTGACGGTGTAGGAGCACCAGACCCCGGGGCGAACGCCCCGGGGTCTGTGCGTTCGCCGGAGCGCGACCGGCCGCAGCGCGCGCCCGCGAGCATCGACCGCCCCGAAGTCACACGCGTGGCACACTTGACCCGCCCGCAGCGGAACGAGCTCGGAGGTTGGAGCGTGCGCACACCCACTCGGACGGCCCGGACGGCGTTGGCGCTCGGCGCCGTGAGCGCCATGGCACTCGTGACGGCCGCCTGCTCGAGCAATTCGAGCAGCCCGACCACCACCGGCGCGCCCTCCACGACCGCGACCACCGTGGCGCCGCCCACCGCCACCATCCCGACCCAACCCACCAACGCCGCGATCGCGGCCACCGTGCCGTCTGCGGTCAAGTCGAGCGGCACCTGGGTCGTCGCGATGGACGCCACCTATGCCCCTGACGAGTTCATCGCCCCCGACGGGACCACCATCGTCGGCATGGACGCGGACCTCGCCAACGCCATCGCCCAGGTGCTCGGGCTCAAGGCCAAGCTGGTCAACGCCACCTTCGACACGATCATCCCCGGCATCCAGAGCGGGAAGTACGGCATCGGTGCCTCCTCGTTCACCGACACCCTCGCCCGCCAGAAGGTCGTCGACTTCGTCGACTACTTCCAGGCCGGCGAGGCGTACTACGTGAAGTCGAGCACGCCGCCCACGTTCAACGGCCTCGCGTCCCTGTGCGGGCACACCGTCTCGGTGGAGTCGGGCACCACCGAGCAGACCGACGCGCAGACCCAGGCCAAGGCGTGCACGAAGGCCGGAAAGGCCACGGTGACCGTGCTCTCGTTCGGCAACCAGAGCCAGGCCAACCTCGCGGTCTCGAGCGGCCGCGCCGAGGTCGGCTTCGCCGACTCGCAGGTCGCCGAGTACATCGTCGCGACCTCCAACGGGGTGTTCGTCAACAGCGGCACGCCCTTCTCGGTCGCCCCCTACGGGCTCGCCCTTCCCAAGGGCAACGGGATGACCACGCCGGTGCAGTCGGCGGTCAACTTCCTCATCGCGAACGGCGTCTACCACCAGATCCTCACCAAGTGGGGCATCCAGGCAGGCGCGGTCACCTCGGCGCTGATCAATAGCGCGACCAGCTGAGGCGCGCGGCGCCGGTACGGGCCGCCACACCATGACCGACCGGGCAGCGACCGACGACCGCTCCGGAGCGGACTCCCCGAATGGTCCGGGGAGCACGCCCGCCGGTCCGGGGAGCACTCCGGCAATAAGGATCGTGCCGGTCCGACACCCGGGACGGTGGGTGGCCGGCGCGGTCATCCTCGTGCTGTTGGCCATGCTGGTCAACACCGTCGTCTTCTCGCACATCGAACGCGGCGGCGTGCGGGAGGGCCGCTTCCAATGGGGGATCGTCGGGAAGTACCTCTTCGACGCACCGGTCCTGCGCGGGATCGTGGTCACCCTCGAGCTGACCGCGATCGCCATGGCGGCGGGGATCGTGATCGGCATCCTGCTCGCCATCATGCGGCTCTCCCCCAGCCGACTCCTCAGCGGGACCGCGTGGGTCTACATCTGGTTCTTCCGCGGCACCCCCGTCTTCGTGCAGCTCTTCTTCTGGTACGACGGCATCAGCTACCTCTACCCCCACCTCGGGTTCGGGATCCCCTTCGGGCCGACCTTCGCGACGGTCAACGCCAACACGCTCATCACCTCGTTCGTCGCCGGCGCGCTCGGACTGAGCCTCAACGAGGGTGCCTACATGGCCGAGATCGTGCGGGCGGGCATCATCTCGGTCGACGAGGGGCAGACCGAGGCCGCCCAGTCACTCGGGATGAGCAAGCGCCAGACACTCCGGCGGATCGTCCTGCCACAGGCGATGCGCATCATCATCCCGCCAACCGGCAACGAGACGATCTCGATGCTCAAGACCACGTCGCTCGTGTATGCGATCGCGGTCACCGAGCTGTTCACCGCAACCCAGAACATCTCGAACGCGAACTACGAGATCGTGCCGCTCCTCGTGGTGGCGAGCCTCTGGTACCTCTTCTTCACCTCGATCCTCACCATCGGCCAGTACTACGTCGAGCGGTACTACGCGCGCGGCTCGGCGCGAGCGCTGCCGCCGACCCCCCTCCAGCGCCTGCGCCAGCACCTGCTCCACCTCCGCGTGCAGCCGGTCCCCCCGATGGCCGAAGCCCCCTGGGTGGCGCCACATGAGTGACGTGCAGGGCCCGCCCGCCGACAACAGTGCGCGCGCAGCGGACGTGCCCGACGCGGCTGGCGGACCCCCGATGGTCGAGGCGCGGCAGGTCCACAAGTCCTTCGGGCGCCTCGAGGTGCTCAAGGGCATCGACCTCGTGGTCCGTCAGGGCGAGGTGCTGTGCCTCATCGGACCGTCGGGGTCGGGCAAGAGCACCTTCCTCCGGTGCATCAACCACCTCGAGAAGATCGACGGCGGCGCGCTGTCCGTCGACGGCGAGCTGGTCGGCTACCGCCAGAGCGGCGACCGCCTCTACGAGCTCCGTGACCGCGAAGTGTGCGGCAAGCGCGCGGAGATCGGCATGGTCTTCCAGCGCTTCAACCTCTTCCCCCACATGAGCGTGCTCGACAACGTGACCTCCGGACCGGTCTGGGTGAAGAAGGAGCCGGTGGCGGCGACCCACGAGCGCGCCCTCGGGCTGCTCGACCGGGTCGGGCTCGCCGACAAGGTCGCGGCCTACCCGAACCAGCTCTCGGGCGGCCAGCAGCAGCGGGTGGCGATCGCGCGGGCGCTCGCCATGCGGCCCAAGCTCATGCTCTTCGACGAGCCGACCTCCGCGCTCGACCCCGAGCTCGTCGGTGAGGTGCTCGACGTCATGCGAGGACTCGCCGAGGACGGGATGACGATGATCGTGGTCACCCACGAGATGGGCTTCGCCCGCGAGGTCGGCGACACGGTGGTGTTCATGGACGCCGGCGTGGTGGTCGAGCGCGGGCGATCCGAAGGTGGTGCTCACCGCGCCGCAGCACGAGCGCACCAGGTCGTTCCTGTCCAAAGTGCTCTGAACGCGCCGGAGCGGGAGTCCGGAGATCAGACCCTGATCCGCTCGTTCGAGGGGTCGAACGGTGGCCGGAGCCCGATCGAGGCGGGGCAGACGCGGCCGCTCACGTCGATCTCGTACCGTCCGGACGCGAGGTCGCCGGCGGCGACGGGCGCTCGGTCCGGGCGCCAGACGTAGGCGAGCCCGACGCACGCCCCGAGGGTTGCCGACCACGCGACCGACGTCACCTGGCCCGCGGCTTCTCCGTCGCGGAGCACCAGCTCGCCTCCCCACATCATCTGATCGCTGTCGTCGAGCCGGAACGAGACGAGCCGTCGTCTCGGCCCCTCCTCGATCGCCCGCTCGACCGCCGGGCGTCCGAGGAAGTCGATGCCGGAGGCCAGCTTGCACGTGAACCGGAGACCCGCCTCGACCGGGTTGTGGTCGGGTGTCAGGTCGGCGCCGAACGCCCGGTAGCCCTTGTCGAGTCGGAGGGAGTTGATCGTGTAGTAGCCCGCGTCGGTCAGGGGAAGGACTGCGCCGGCATCGAACAGCACCTCGTAGACACCCACTGCGAACTCGCTGGGCACGTAGAGCTCCCAGCCCAGCTCGCCGACGTAGGTGATCCGGGTCGCCCGAACGGTCGAGTAGCCGAGATCGATCTCGCGGCTCGTGGCGAACGGGAACGCCTCGTTCGAGAGGTCGGCGCGCGTCACCCGCCCGAGCAGGTCCCTCGAGCGCGGTCCCATGACCCCGTAGACCGCGTACGACGACGAGACGTCGACAACCTCCGCCTGTTCGTCGCTCCCGCGGTGGCGCTCGATCCACACGCGGTCCCGGACGGCCGATGCCGAGCTCGTCACCAGCAGGTAGCGGTCGAACGCGAGCCGGGTCACCGTGACGTCGGCCTCGTAGCCACCTCGCCGGTTCAGCATGCCGGTGTAGACGACGTGGCCGACGGGCACCGCGACGTCCGCCGTGCAGAGGCGTTGGAGGAGGGCCTCCGCGTCCCGCCCGGTGATGACGAGCTTGCCGAAGGACGTCTCGTCGAAGAGGGTCGCCGAGGTGCGGGTCCGCTCCTGCTCCCCGACGGACCACTCGAGCCAGGAGGGCTTCCCCCACGTGTACTCGAGGCGCGGCTCCTCGCCGGCCGGTGCGAAGACGTTGGCCCGTTCCCAACCCATCTTCGAGCCGAACACCGCGCCCCCCGCCTCCAGCAGGTGGTACACGGGGGAACGGCGGAACGGCCTCGCCGTGGCCAGTTCGCGGTTGGGCCAGGGGACCTCGTAGTGGAGTCCGAGGATCTCGCCCACCCGGTCGTGGAGCCACTGGTTGTTCCCGTTGAACGCGGCGAAGCGGCGGATGTCGACGGCAGCCAGGTCGGACGTCGGCTCGCCCTCCACGATCCACTCCGCCAGGGCCCGGCCGGCCCCACCGGCCGAGGCGATGCCGACGGAGTTGAAACCGGCCCCGACGAAGAAGTTGGCCAGCTCCGGTGCCTCGCCGAGGATGAACTGGTTGTCGGGCGTGAAGCTCTCCGGACCGTTGTAGAACTTCCGGATGCCGGTGTGGTGGAGAGCCGGGATGCGGAGCAGGGCGCTCTCCATCAGGACGGAGAAGTGGTCCCAGTCCTCCTCCAACAGCTGGAACTCGAACGGGTAGGGCAGCCGGTCGGGCGGGACCCACGGCTTGGCATCCGGCTCGAAGCCTCCGACCACCAGGCCACCGACCTCCTCCTTGCAGTAGATGTAGCCGTCGGGGTCGCGCAGGATCGGCAGGTCGGGTTCGACCCCGTCGATCTGCTCGGTGACGACGTAGAAGTGCTCGGCCGAGTGCAGTGGCACGTCGACACCGGCGAGCGCGCCGACCGCCTTGGCCCACTGGCCCGCGCAGTTCACGACCACCTCCGCCTCGATCGCGCCTCGGTCGGTCGTCACTCCGGTCACCCGTCCGTGGTCGTGGTGGACACCGACGACACGGGTGTGCTCGAAGACCCTGGCCCCGCCGGCGCGGGCGCCCCGGGCGAGCGAGGCGGTGACGTCGACCGGGTTCGCCGTCCCGTCGCCGGGGAGCCAGAGGGCGCCGACGAGGTCGTCGGTCGCGAGGATCGGGTAGAGCTCCTTCGCCCGGGACGAGGAGATGAGCTCGCACTCGAGGTCGTAGACCTCCGCGGTCGCCGCGGTCCGCCGGAGCTGCACCATCCGCTCCTCCGTCCGCGCCACGGTCACCCCACCGCACCGTTTGAACCCGGTGGCAAGCCCGGTCTCCTCCTCGAGCCCTGCATAGAGACGCGCCGAGTACTGCACCAGGCGCGTGCCGCTCTCGGTGGCGCGGAGCTGGCCGAGGAGACCGGCGGCATGCCAGGTGGTCCCCGACGACAGCTGCCCCTGCTCGAGGACGACCACGTCGGTCCAGCCCAGCCGGGTGAGGTGGTACGCGGTGCTCGCCCCGACGATGCCCCCGCCGACGATGACCACCCGGGAGCGCTCGGGGAGCTCCTGTTCCACACTCGTCACTCGTCGGCCCTTCTGCTCCGCCCGGTCGGTGGTCCCGTCGCGAGGTGCCGAGTCGGCCCACCTGTCGACGGCCGGTCACTCTCCCCGCTGCACGTCCTCGATCAGACGGTCGAGGAGCGGGCCCCGGAAGGTCTCGACCGCGCGCTCGTACTTCTCCATGCCCCACGGCCAGAAGTCGAAGTCGATGCTGCTCGTCGCCTCCTGGATCGACGCCCAGAGCGTCCACCCGTACTGCGACATCAGTCCATGAAGGCGTGCACGTGCCAGCTTGTCGGCCAGCCGCCGTCCATAGTACGAGGTGACCAGGTGGTCGAGTTGGTCGTCGCTCAGATGGCACTCGCTCGCGAGGTTGCCGAGCTCGAAGCAGGCGTCGTTGTTGCCCGCGTACTCGTAGTCGATGAGCCGGATCTGCTCGCCGTCGTCGATGAAGTTGCCGGCCAGCAGATCGTTGTTGCACGCGACCGTCGACTCGGCGCGCACGGCGAGCGCCCGATGGATCCGGTCGACCTGGGGCTCGAACTCGAGGTAGTCGGACGGGAGCCGGTAGCCGTGCTCGAGCACGATCTCGAGGTAGGCGCGCCGGATCGCGAACATGTCGAAGTCGTTGACGAACCTCGCTCCGTCGTGGAGCCTACGGCACGAGGCGGCCACGCGTTCGACGACGCGGGGAGCCTCGAAGTCCCCGTCGGTGAACGTCCGACCGTCGATGTAGCCGACGACGAGTGCGGACGCTCCGGGCAGGTACGCGTGCACCGGCGCGCCGATCCCGGAGGACGCCGCGATCACCGAATTCCGGTACTCGTGCTCGCGGTCGATGGCGAGCGCGCCCGATGCCGGGTCGGAGATGCGGACGACGAACGTGCCGCCGACGGTCGTCACCTTGAAGTTGCGGTTGGTCAGGCCACCCGCGAGCTCCACGACGTCGTCTGCATGACCCCAGAGCGCGTCGATCGTGGACTGCAGCGGAGCCGGCAGCACCTGCGCGCCTCCGGCCGGTGCTGCGTCCCTCGCGGTCACCGGACCCCGGTCCGCGTCAGATGCCGGCGATCAGCTCCTCCTCGGGGATGTCGATCGTCCGCTTCGGACCGGTGAACCAGTTCTTGACCGACAGGTGCCAGTACGCCCAGAGGAAGATCATGGCGGCGGGCACGACGAGGATGGTGTAGTTCACGTACTTCCACGCGAACCCGGAGTACCACGGGATGCCGAGGTTGGACGTCGGCATGAACGCCATGAACGTGATGAGGACGACGTCGATGAGCGCGATGACCGATATCCACTTGTACTTCGCGCCGAGGGTCCACCCCCCGGGGGAGAACTCGTCGCCCATCCGCCAGCGGTGCCAGATCGGGATGGAGAAGCACCAGTAGAGCCCGATCACGCCGATCGAGACCACCGCGAAGAAGGCCACCGGGCTCGGGGCGCCGTTCACGTCCACCGGGATCAGTGCGGGCGCGGTGAGGATGACGGAGATCAACGCGGTGAGGACGACGCCGGCCACCGGCACCCGCCGGGCGCTCAGCCGCGACCAACGCCTGTGGCCGGGTACTGCGCCGTCGCGGCTGAAGGCGAAGAGCATCCGGGTCGTGCTCGTCATGCAGGCCATCGTGCAGAAGAACTGTCCCACCGTCGAGACGAAGAGCACCGCGGCACCCCAGCGGCTGGTGAGCGCCTGGGCGAAGATCGTGGCGACCCCGCCGCCCGCCGCGGTCACCTTCGAGGCGTCCTGCACGGCGAAGAGAAAGGAGAGCAGCAGGATCCATCCCCCGATGGCCGAGTAGAAGATCGAGCGCCACATGCCCTTCGCGGCGGTGTCCGCCGCCTTGTGGGTCTCCTCGGAGAGGTGGGCGGACGCGTCGTACCCGGTGATCGTGTACTGGGTGAGCAGCGCTCCGATCGGGAGGACGATGAACAGGTAGCCGAGCCCGCTGTTCTTCGTGCCGAAGATCCCGGTGTTGTTGACCCGGTCCGTGAAGACGAACGAGAGGCTCGCGTGGTGGCTCGGCACGAACACGAGGACGAGGACGATCGCGGCGGCTCCGAACACGTGCCACCACACCGAGATGTTGTTGACCATGGCGAGCAGGTGGCTCGAGAAGATGTTGACGATCGCGGCGATGACCAGGATCCCGATGAAGAAGAGGAAGATCGTGTTCAGGCTTCCCGAATGCCAGCTGGTCGAGAAGAAGCCCAGCGTGAGGTCGAGGAATGTCGCGCACCCGTAGGCGACCGACGCGGTGATGGCGAGGAGGCCGATGAGGTTGAGCCACCCCGTGTAGTACCCGGCCTTCGCACCGCCCAGCTTGGAAGCCCACCAGTAGATGCCGCCGGAGGTCGGGTAGGCCGAGACGAGCTCGCCCAGCGAGAGGCCGATGCAGAGGATGAGCGCCGCGAGGATCGGCCAACCCCAGGCGATGGCGGCAGGACCTCCGCCGTTCCAACCGCTCCCGAAGGTGGTGAAGCAGCCGGCGAGGATCGAGATGATCGAGAACGAGATGGCGAAGTTCGAGAAGCCCGACCACGATCTACTGAGCTCCTGCTTGTAGCCGAGCTCGGCGAGGAGCTCCTCGTCCGTGCGCACCCCCAGGTGTTCAGGTTCGATCTCGAGTGGCTCGACTCCTTCGGGCACCGGCTTCCCCCATTCTCGTCGTCGTACGCGAGCGGCGTGACTGGCTCGCTGTCGCGAAGCCCCTCGTGAACGTCCCGTGGAGGACTCGTGACCGTTGCGGAACGTAACACCGGCACCACGACGTGTCGAGTGTTTCGCGGCCGGTGTGCCGGCGGTTCCGTCGACGCGTCGTGGGGCATACGGGTATCGTCGATTCCGCCTGCGAATCAGAGGGATTCCGCAGGAGTGGAGTGGACGAGGGGAGAGCCGTGGCACTGGACGTCGGGCGGAGGCGACTGCACCGCGCGGTCCGCAACGCCGCGGTCGAGGGCCGGCCCGTCCCCTCCGTCCTCATCGTCGGCGGCGGGCTCTCCGGCCTGGCGATGGCCATCCAGCTCGTGCGTGCCGGCAGCAGGAGCTTCACCGTCGTCGAGCAGTCGGAGGGCGTCGGCGGCACCTGGCGCGACAACACCTATCCCGGGTGCAGTTGCGACGTCCCCTCCCACCTCTACTCGTTCTCCTTCGCGTCGAAGACGGACTGGTCCCGGAGGTTCGCGGGGCAGCCCGAGATCCTCGACTATGCCGAGTCGTGCGTGGAGCGGTTCCACCTCGGCCCGCATCTCCGCCTCCGCACGACCGTCGAATCGGCGACCTTCGACGAGGCGCGAGGCGACTGGCGGGTGCGCCTCGTGCACGAGGGCGCCGTCGAGGAGGTGAGAGCCGACGCGGTGGTCTTCGCCTGCGGCCAGCTCAACCGCCCGCACGTGCCCGACCTCCCGGGCCTCGCGGACTTCGCGGGTCCGTGCTGGCACTCGGCGCGCTGGGACCACGGCTTCGACCTGAGCGGCCGCCGGGTCGCGGTCATCGGCAACGGCGCGAGCGCCATCCAGTTCGTGCCTCCGGTCTCGGCCGAGTGCGCCCACCTCACCGTCTTCCAGCGGAGCCCCAACTACGTCGCGCCCAAACGCGACCGGAGCTACGGTCCCAACCTGCGCCGTGTGCTCGACCGGGTCCGACCGGTCGAGCTCGCCTACCGGTGGTGGATCTACTGGGGCCTCGAGGCCCGGTGGCCCTGGTTCCGACGCGACAGCTGGGCCGCCCGCGCGCTCACCGACCTCTTCGCCCGCGGGATCCGCAAGGACGTCGTCTCCCCCGACCTGCCCGAGCACGCGGTGGTGCCCGACTACCCGGTCGGCTGCAAGCGGATCCTGATCTCGAACGACTGGTATCCCGCGCTCAAGCGCGCGAACGTGACGGTCGCCGACCAGGCCATCGACCACCTCGAGGCCGACGCGGTCGTCACCGCCGACGGCACCCGCCACCCCGCCGACGTGGTGATCTTCGGCACGGGCTTCGACACCACCGACTTCCTCTCCCACATCCCCGTCATCGGTCGGGGCGGTACGACCCTCACCGAGGAGTGGGCCGGCGGGGCCCACGCCTACCTCGGCACGGCGGTCCCTGCGTTCCCGAACTGCTACTTCCTCTACGGTCCGAACACCAACCTCGGGCACAACTCGATCCTCTTCATGGTCGAGCGCCAGGTGAACCTCGTCCTGCAGGCGCTCGCGCTCCAGGCCGACGCCGACGGCTCGGACGGGACACCGGTCGTCGGTGTCGCCGAGGACGCGTACCGCCGCGACGACGAGACGACCCAGGGGCTGCTCGCCCGCACGGCGTGGGTCGCCAACTGCACCAGCTGGTACAAGAACGCGACCGGCCGCGTCACCAACAACTGGCCGGGGTGGACCGTGCGCTTCTGGCGCAAGACGCTCCGGATCCGGCCCCCTGAGCTGGGTCTCGTCCGCGTCGAGCCGCCCGCGGACGGCCTGCCCGACCGTCGCGAACACGAGGTCGCTGCCACCTCCTGAACGACGGTGCTTGCTACCGTCTTCCCTTATGGCTGGCAGCGCTCCACGCGGGCCTGCGACCGGTCCCTCCGCCCCTTCCCGGGGCACGCCCACCGGCAAAGAGGGTCTGCGCGCGCTCGGGACGATGATCGACGACGTCCAGCGCGGCAACGGCAACGGCAACGGCCGCCGGTCGTCGAAGCGCCGCGGAACGTCGGCGGCGTCCGCCACGTTCGACGAATCCGGCCTCCGCTCCCTCGGGGACGAGGTGAAGCGCTCGAAGCGCGGCCGACCCCGGTGGACCAGGCGACACCGCAAGCTCACCTGGGTCCTCGCCTCGGTCGCCGTGCTCCTCGTCGCACTGGTCGGCGGCACGGCCGGGTACGCCTGGTACCTCAACCACGAGATCCACCGGATCGACGTGCGCGGCCTCATCGACGTCCCGAGCACCGGCGCGGATGCCGGGACCGAGAACATCCTCATGGTCGGCTCGACCGACCGGTGCGCGCTGACCGTCCAGAACCCGGCCTACGGGCTCTGCTCCCAGGGGGTCAACGGCGTCAACAGCGACGTCGTGATGATCCTCCACCTCGACCCGAACAAGCACTCCCTCTCGATCCTCTCGGTGCCGCGCGACCTGTTCGTACCCAACGCGCGCACGACGGGGGCCAACAAGATCGACGCGGCGCTCTACCAGGGACCGAGCCAGCTGGTGGCGGCGATCAACGAAGACCTCGGCATACCGATCCAGCACTACGTCGTGCTCAACTTCGACACCTTCGCCAACGTCGTCGACGCGCTCGGCGGGGTCAAGATGTACTTCCCGATGCCCGTCTACGACGCCTACTCGGGGCTGAAGCAGCTCACGACCGGCTGCGTCCAGCTCGACGGGTACCACGCCCTGCAGGTCGTGCGCGCCCGACACCTCCAGTACCAGGCGCCGGGCGTGACGACCTCGGATCCCGCCTACTGGCCGGCGGAGAACCTGAGCGACCTCGCCCGGATCCGGCGCGACCACGAGTTCCTCCGGGTGCTCGCCTCCGCGGTCGCGAAGAACGGCCTGGGCAACCCGATCACCGATCAACAGCTCGTGAGCGGCGTCGCGCCCCAGCTCCAGGTCGACTCGCAGTTCTCGGCCGGCGACATGGTGAGCATGGTGCTCGACTTCCACTCCGTCAACGTGGACGCGGCACCCCAGATGACCCTGCCCGTCGAGGTCGACCAGTTCGGCTCCTACCTCTACAAGGGGGCGTACTACGGCGACATCGAGTTCCCGTCGATGGCCCAGGACGAGCAGGTGATCGACCAGTTCCTCGGCATCGATCCGACCATCAACCCGCTCACCGGCATGAAGCTCCCCGCGCCCTCGACGGTGACGGTGTCGGTCCTCAACGGCACGGGCGCCTACAACCAGGCGACCGACACCGCGAACGCGCTCCAGGCGCTCGGCTACTCGATCGCCGGGGTCGGTGACACGACGCCGGTCGGCACCCAGGCCGAGACGGTCGTCTACTTCGCACAGAAGACGCCGGCCGACGAGGCCGCCGCGCAGGCGGTCGCCCGGTCGATGTCCGGAGCGGTCGTCACCGCGCTCGGGCCGACGACCGACGGTGCCCAGGTCACCGTCGTGACCGGCTCGCAGTTCGCGGTGAACGCCCCGCCGGCCCCGCCCACGACCCAGGCCGGCGCTGTGCCGGCCTCGACGCCGGCCACGACGGGCTCCTCGTCGAGCTCCTCGTCGGGGTCCTCCTCGAGCTCGTCGTCGACATCGAACGGAGCCTTCCAGGCACCGTCCCCGGCGATCACCCCGCTGCAGCCCTGGGACCCGCGGTCGTGCACGCCGTCGGGCGGCGAGGGTCCCTGACCCCCCAGCTCGCCCAGCTCCCGGCGAGCTGATCCGGCGGGCCGCGCTGCGGAGAGCTCCCGGTACGGCCCCCTACGAACCGATGTGCTCGGCAGGGATCGTGCCGAGCCGGCCGGCCTGGTAGTCCTCGAAGGCCTGCGCGATCTCCTCCCTCGTGTTCATCACGAAGGGGCCGTAGGCGACGACCGGCTCCCCGATCGGACGGCCGCCGAGGACGAGCACCTCGAGCGCCGCGGTCCGGGAATCCTGGCGGGCGTGGGCCGACACGACGATCGAGTCGCCCTCGCCGAAGACGGCGAGCTGGCCCGTGCGGACCGGCCGTGCCTCCGCTCCCACGGTGCCCTCGCCCGCGAGCACGTAGACGAGTGCATTGAACGTGGGCTCCCACGGCAGCTCGAGCCTCGCCCCCGGGGAGACGCTCGCGTGGACCATCGCCATGGGCGAGTGCGTCGCACCGGGTCCGGCGTTGTGGCCGACGTCGCCGGCGATGAGGCGCACCAGCGCACCGCCGTCCGGTGAGCGGAGGAGGACGACGTTGCCCGCGCCGATGTCCTGGTAGCGAGGGGCGATCATCTTGTCCGCCCGCGGCAGGTTGACCCAGAGCTGGATGCCGTGGAAGAGGCCACCCGACGCCACGAGCTCCTCCGGCGGCGCCTCGATGTGCAGGATCCCACCTCCGGCAGTCATCCACTGCGTATCGCCGTTGGTGATGAGTCCGCCGCCGCCGATCGAGTCCTGGTGCCGGAAGGTGCCTTCGATCATGTACGTGACGGTCTCGAAACCCCGGTGCGGGTGCCACGGCGTGCCCTTCGGCTCACCCGGCGCGTACTCCACCTCGCCCATCTGGTCCATGTGGACGAAGGGGTCGAGGTCCCGCCGGTCGACGCCGGCGAACGCACGCCGGACCGGGAACCCCTCGCCCTCGAGCCCGGCGGGCGCGGTCGTGACCGAGCGCACCGGCCGCGCACCACGGCCCCCCGGGACGGGTGCTCCCACGCTCGGGAGCACCATGACGTCGTCGACGGTCACTGCGGGCATGGTCCACCTCCTCGCTCACCGGGCCCTTGCACCGTACCCGGCTGGCGACGGGCGGCCCGATGGCCCATCCAACATCATTTGCGCGCGCAACATTCCATGCGGGGAGCGCCACGCGGCTCAGGTTCGGCGTCCCCTCTGCCGAAATTCGTTCGTCAACAGGTACTCTGGGGACAAGGACCAGTCAGGAGACATCAGGTGATCCGGCCACGCGGCGGAACCACTCGCCGGCGCGACGACGACCAGGACCGAGCCATCGCCTCGATCGATGAGATCGGGCGGTCACTGCGTGAGGCGAGGGAAGAGAAGGGCCTCGACCTCCTGTCGGTGCACGACCGCCTGAGCAGACCCATCACCCAGATCGAGGCCCTCGAGAACGGCGACCTCACCAAGCTCCCGGACCAGGCCCTGGCCATCACCACGTTGCGACGGTACGCGACCTTCCTCGGCCTGGACGGCGACGCCCTCGCCCTCCGCATGGTCGACGCCTGGTCGGTGGTCGACCAGCACGCGCCGGCCGGCGCCGGTCGGGCCGCAGTGCCCCTGACCAGCGTGATGGCCGCGGTCACCACCGGGCCGGACCACCTCCGCGCCTTCACCCAGACGGGCCAGGTCCCGAAGGTCGCCGGACGCACGACCGCCGCCGCCAGGGGCGCCGCTGCCTACGACGCCGAGGTCGCGGGCCCACCCACCGGGACGTTCCCGGTCGTCCCGCGCCACGAGATCCGGAGCTCGAAGCGGGCCGTCGCGAAGGCGCGCCGGCGGCTGCGCGCCCCGACGATGCTCATAGTCGTGACCTGGTTCACCGCGGTCCTCGTCCTGGCCGCGCTGCTGGGTTTCGCCGCCGACCTGTGGCACCCGCAGTGGCTGGTCCAGGCGCACGTCCTCCGCGTCGTCCAGCCGGGCGGCACCCCGGCACCCGCGCCGACGCCCGGGCGCCCGGGCGCCGGCCACCAGGTCGCGGTCGTCGTCCCCGGTCTGTCCGGTCCCGGCTCGGCCGCCTACACGGTGGACACGGCGCACTTCACCGTCAACCTCGCTGTCTCCGGCCCCTGCTGGGTCCAGGTCACCAGCTCGGCGGTCCCCTTCCCGCTCGCGAGCGGCGTCCAACCCCCGGGCAAGTTCCTGACCTTCGCCGCCAACGGCACGATGACGGTGCAGGTCGGCTCGACGGCAGTCCTGGTCGGCGTCGTGGTCAACGGCAAGAACGTCTTCCTCGCGTCGCCGCATCAGACCCCCTTCACCTACACCTTCGCGCCACCCTCGAAGAGCTGACCGGGCAGTCGACGTGCCCGGGTCTCGCTCCCGGAGGGTTTCCGACGACGGGACCGGTCAGAGCAGCAGCACGAGCATGTAGCCCATCGTCACGCACATCGCCACGTGGCAGGTCGCCTCGAGCCGCGGCGCGAGCCAGGCCCTCGGCGCCGGCACCGCCTCCTCTTCGGCGACCTCCACCACCGCGAGCGAACCGGCGCTCCCCCCGCCGTCCCGTCCGCCGCCGACGGTGACCGGTGCCGGTCGCCCCACGGCGTTCGGCGAGAACCGCTGGATGCCGTCGACCTCCCAGACGGCGGAGGCGAAGAGCACGACCACGAAGAGGAGGGGCAGGAAGACGACGTCCGCGGCCGTGCCCGACGCGCCGTTCATGGCCATGCCCGCGTCCCGCGACGCGCCGGTGCCCCGCACCGCGACGACCTCCATGTAGAGCATGGCGCCTGCCATGAGCAGGTGGGTGAGGTAGTGGGAGAGGTGGTGCACGTGGTCGTCGTCGCGGCCCTCGAGACCGTGGCTCATGACGAAGCGCCAACACCGCACGACGAACCAGAGGGCGATCGCCGCGAAGACGACCTCCCAGACGCCGTCGGGGATCGGGTTGAGTACGGCGCTCAGCATGCCGGCCATGCCGACCCCCATGAGCACGTGGGCGGCGTCGACGTCGACGTGGGTCGGGCGCGACCACGCGGCAGCCGCGACCAGCCGCCCCGCGCTGTACGCGGCGACCGCGAGCATCACCGCGGCGAACGCGCCGTCCAGCCAGTCCGGACCCGCCACGTCACACCCCTCCGGCCGTGGCGTCCGAGCTCGTTTCGGCACGGCGGTGTTCGTGACGGTGCGCGCCGTCGGTCCGCGGGCGCCAGTAGGCGAGCGCGAGCACCATGAGGAGCGGCCCGGTGTTGAGGTCGGTCCCGCCGTTGGTGAAGAGCGAACCGAAGTTCTGGCCGACCGACCAAGAGGCGACCGCGACCGCCATCGCGAGCACGAGCACCGCGTTGCCGGTCGAGCGCGGGAGGAACACCCCGAACGCCACCACCACCAGCGCGACGGCGAGCAGCACGGCGACCCCGGTGCCACGGTGGGCGAGGAGGGTCGCGACATGTCGGTCGAATGCCGCCAGCCAGTGCGGCTCACCGACCGCCATGCCGGCGACGAGGTCGCGGAGCCCCTCGGGCGAGCGGTTCGCTCCGAGCAGTGCGAAGTAGGCGAGCGAACCCCAGAGCACCGCCCAGAGGGCGCGCGCCACCGGTGCGCCCACCGCCCGTGCGGCGACGAAGCCGGCGAGCTCCCCGGGTCGGTCCGTTGGCCAGAGCAGCACCGCGAGGAGCGCGTAGAGCACCACCGCCCCCGGCGCGCCGGTGACCGGGTCGGCGGTGCCTGCGAGCACCCCGCCGAACCCTTCGCCGATCCACCAGACCCCGAGCGACCAGGCGATCGAGGCGCCGAGCGCGAGCCGCACCGTCGGGCGGTAGGCGATGCCGAACGCGAGCCCGAGCTGCACCGCGGCGAAGACCGTGTTGACCGCGACGGCATGGTGGGCGATGTTCTGTCCCGACCAGTCGATCGGTCCGGTGATCACCGACGGGTTGCCGCGGGCCATCATCGGGATCGACTGCTCGCCGAACGCACGGGTGAAGAAGTAGGCCTGCAACTGGAGGATCCCGTCGAGGAGCCAGAGGGTGGCGAGCACGAGCTGCAATGTCCTCCGGCCGTCCGGGCGGGACCACCGCTCCGGTGCGCGATCGACTTCGCGCACCGGTGACGCGTCGCCCACCGGTTCACCGATCGCCGTCCGGCCGCTCACCTCCGGTGCCACCCCCTCGGGCCGCAGATCGGTGGTCGATGCGGCCGCACGTTCCGGCCGGTCGCCGGTCGCGCCTCGGGGACGGGCCGCCCCCGCGGGCAGTATGCACAGCCCCCCCTGACCCGTCAAGGGCGGGACGCCCCGACTCCACTGCACGGCAGGATGCCAAGGAGCCCGGTGCATGCGAGGCGGTAGCGTGTCGTCGTCGCCGACAGAGAGGAGGGCGCGGGCCGATGATCGAGGGCGTGCTCGCCGACATCGTCGGCACGGCCAACGTGCGTGTGGGGTCGGCGATCAGCGACGACGACACCCACGACGAGGCGCTCGGCGCGACGCCGGTGCGGCCGCTCGCGGTGGTGCGTCCGGCGACGACCGACGAGGTCGCGGCCGTCGTCGTCGCCGCTGCCGCCTCGGGGATCCCTGTCACCGCCCGCGGCTCGGGGACCGGCATGTCCGGCGCGTGCATCCCGCTCAAGGACGGGATCGTCGTCTCCTTCGAGCGCATGGACCGCATCTGCGAGCTCGATCTCGACAACCACGTCGCGGTCGTCGAGGCCGGCGTTCGCCTCTCGGACCTCGACGAGGCGCTCGCGCCCCACGGGCTCGTCTACCCGGTGTTCCCCGGGGAGCAGTCGGCGAGCCTGGGCGGCAACGTCGCGACCAATGCAGGCGGCATGCGCGCGGTCAAGTACGGAGTGACCCGCCACCACGTCCTCGGGATCGAAGCGGTCATCGGGACCGGCGAGGTCATCACGGCCGGCGGCAAGTACGTGAAGTCGACCAGCGGGTACGACCTGACCCAGCTCGTCATCGGGTCGGAGGGCACGCTCGCCCTCGTGACGAAGGCGGTGCTCCGTCTCCATCCGCGCCCGGCCCACAACGCGACCGTCCTCGCGCCGTTCGCGTCGCTTCGAGGGATCGCGGCCGCGGTCCCGCCCGTGGTGGCGAGTGGGATCGGGCCGCTCCTCGTCGAGTACATCGACCTCATCTCGATGGCGGGCATCACCTCGGCCGCCGGCCTCGACCTCGGGGTGCCCGAGGACGTCCGCGACCGGACCGTCGCCTACCTGGTGATCGTGCTCGAGCAGCACCGCGCCGACCGGCTCGAGGAGGACACCGAGGCCCTCGCCACGCTCCTCGCGGACCTCGGCGCCCTCGACGTCTACGTCCTGCCCACCGGGGCCGGCGCCGACCTCGTCACGGCGCGCGAGCGCGCCTTCTGGGCGGCGAAGGCGTCCGGCGCCGACGACATCGTCGACGTCGTGGTCCCCCGCGCCTCGATCCCCGAGTACCTCGAGCAGGTCGGCGCGTTCGCGGCGGCCACGTCGTCCCTGGTCGTCGGCTGCGGCCACGCCGGGGACGGCAACGTCCACCTGTCGGTGTGGCAGTCGGACGCCGCGGTGCGCCACCGGCTGCTGCACGACATCATCGCGACCGGGGTCTCGATGGGCGGCGCGGTCTCGGGCGAGCACGGGATCGGCACCGCGAAGCTTCCGTACCTCGCCGACCTCGAGGATCCGGTCAAGCTCGACCTCATGCGGCGGATCAAGGCCGCCTTCGACCCGCAGGGGATCCTCAATCCGGGCACCATCTTCACCCCGGCCGTCACGGGAGCACGCACATGAACGGAGCACAGTCGCTGATCCGGACGCTCGTCGACCAGGGCGTCGACACCTGCTTCATGAACCCTGGCACCTCCGAGATGCACTTCGTCGCCGCCCTCGACGACGTGCCGGCCATGCGCAGCGTGCTCGCGCTCTTCGAAGGCGTGGCGACCGGTGCAGCGGACGGGTACGCGCGGATCGCCGGCCGGCCCGCTGCCACGCTGCTCCACCTCGGTCCGGGACTCGGCAACGGGCTGGCCAACCTCCACAACGCGCGCCGCGCGCACAGTCCGCTCGTCAACATCGTGGGGGATCACGCGATCAGCCACCGTCCCTACGACGCCCAGCTCCAGTCGGACATCGAGTCGGTCGCGCGCAACGTCTCCACCTTCATCCGCACGTCGGAGGCGACCGCTGCCCTCGGTCAGGACGCTGCCGACGCCGTCGCCGCGGCGATCGGGCCGCCGGGTTCGGTCGCCACGCTGATCCTCCCCGCGGACGTCTCGTGGTCCGAGGGTGGCGTCGTCGCGTCCGGTCCGTCCCGCGCGACAGCCGGCGACCCGCCGGACGAGACGGCCGTCGAGGCCGCCGGTGCGGCCCTCACGTCCGGCGCGCCCGCGGCGATCCTCATCGGCGGACGGGCGTGCTCCGGTGACCTGCTCGACGCAGTCGCCGATCTCGCCGCGACGACCGGCGCCAAACTGCTCTGCGAGACCTTCCCCGCCCGGCTCGAGCGCGGCGCCGGACGGCCGGCCGTCGAGCGGCTCGCCTACCTCGCCGAGTTCACCGCCCTCCAGCTCGAGGGCGTCGAGCACCTCGTCCTGCTCGACGCGAAGTCGCCGGTCTCCTTCTTCGCCTACCCGGGCAAGCCGAGCGACCTCGTGCCGGACGGGGCGACGGTCCACGCGGTCGCCGGGCCGTCGGACGACGTGGGCACCGCCGTCGGTGCGCTCTGCGACCGGTGCGGCGTGACCCGCGGCACCGCGCCGCGCCAGGCGCCGGCCGTCCCCGAGCCGCCGACCGGCGCGCTGACTGCACAGGCCGTGTGCACGGCGCTCGGCGCGCTCCTCCCCGACGGGGCCATCGTCTCGGACGAGGGGAACACGGCCGGCCTCTTCGCCGCCGGGGCGACGGCCGGGGCCCCGCCCCACGACTGGCTCTGCCTCACCGGCGGCGCGATCGGCCAGGGGCTGCCGGTGGCCGTCGGCGCGGCCGTCGCCGCGCGGGACCGACGGGTCGTCGCGCTCGAGGCCGACGGCAGCGCGATGTACACGGTCCAGTCGTGGTGGACGATGGCCAGGGAAGGCCTCGACGTGACCACGATCGTCCTCAACAACCGGTCGTACGCGGTCCTCAACATGGAGCTCAACCGGGTCGGAGCGGAGAAGCCAGGGCCGCGGGCACGCGCGATGCTCGACCTCGACCACCCCGGGCTCGACTTCCGCCAGCTCGCCGCGGCACAGGGTCTGCACGCGGCACGCGCCGAGACAGCGGAGGAGTTCTGCGATGCGCTGGCAAAGGCGCTCGCCACGCCGGGTCCGAGCGTCGTCGAGGCGATCGTGCCCTCCCTCCTGTAGGGACCCGCCGGTCCGGGCGGCGTCACCGTGCGCCTCTTCGTCGCGGTCGACCCGCCCGCCGAGCTCGTCGACCAGCTCCGCACGCTGCCGCGCCCGGCGCACCGCGGCGTCCGGTGGACCACACCCGAGCAGTGGCACATCACGTTGCGCTTCCTCGGTGACGTCGGCGACCCCGACGCGGTGGCCACCGCGCTCGTCGCGCTGCCGGCGCTGCCGGCCGTCCGCGACGGAGCACCGCCCGAGGCGCGGCTCGGTCCGTCGGTCGCCTGGTTCCCGAACCGGCGCGTGCTGCAGCTCCCGGTTGCGGGGCTCGACGAGCTCGCCGCCGCCACCCGTGAGGTCACCCGTCCCTGGGGCGTGGAGGCCGAGCCGCCGTTCACCGGCCACCTGACCCTCGCACGCGTCCGCGGTGACGGCCGCGGGCCTCGGGCGCTCGCGGGTGAACCGTTCGACGCGCGCTTCGCGGTCGGTGCCGTCGTCCTCTGCGAATCGGTGCTCCGCCCCCAGGGCTCCCGGTACCGCGCCGTCGAGACCGTGCCACTCGCGGCCGAACGCCGTGCGGCGGACGACGCGCCCGGCGACCGCCCGGGCTGAGCGCCGGTCGTCCGCGGCACAAAGGGGGCGGTGGCGGCGTCCGATCGCGGCGCCCGGGCGCGGACGCGCATCGGCTGGAGTGGTCGCGCTACGTTGTGCACGATGCGCGAACGGACGGCACGGCACGGGATTGCCCTGCTGGCCGCCGTCGCGATCGCCCCACTGCTCGCCGCGTGCTCCTCGGGGTCGACCGCCTCGGGCCCGACGACGCCGGTCACCATCGTGCGCGACCATGCCGGCATCCCGCACATCACGGCCGCCAACTTCACCGCGCTCGGCTACGGCGAAGGGTGGGCGTTCTCGCAGGACAACTTCTGCACGCTCGCCGAGGACTTCGTCACGGTCAACGGCGAGCGCTCGCGCTACTTCGGTCCCAACGGCCTCGCCCTCAACTACTCGGCGGGGACCCAGGACACGAACCTCAACTCCGACTTCTTCTGGCAGTCGGTCAAGCAGTCGGGCGTCGCGACCGCAAATCTGTCGCAGCCGCCGCCGATCGGACCGATGCCGCAGGTGCTCGAGGTCTACCGCGGCTTCATCAGCGGCTACAACACGTACCTCGCCTCAGGCGATCTGCACGACCCGCGGTGCGTCGGCAAGCCGTGGGTGCGCCCCATCACGCTCGAGGACATGCTCCTCCGGGGGGTGCAGGTGACCACCGAGGCGTCGAGCGCGCAGTTCATCTCCTATGAGGTCCAGGCCACACCGCCGGCCACACCGCCGGCCACCTCGACCGCCACCTCGACCGCCACCTCGACCGCCACGACGACAGCCGCGCTCCGCCCGGCGCCCGTCTCGTCCTCGCTCGCCGCGCAGCTCGGGGTCACCTCGACGTCGGTGACCGGCTCCAACGGGATCGGCCTCGGCTCCCAGGACACCGCGTCCGGCGACGGGATGGTGCTCGCCAACCCGCACTTCCCGTGGCAAGGGACCGAGCGGTTCTGGATGGCCCAGCTCACCGTTCCCGGGCAGTACAACGTGCTCGGGGGCACGCTCGAGGGCTTCCCGCTGGTCGGGATCGGGTTCAACCAGCACCTCGCCTGGACGCACACGGTGTCCACGTCGTACCGGTTCACCTTCTACCAGCTCCAGCTCGTGCCCGGCGACCCGACGAGCTACCTCGTCGACGGGCAGCCGCACAAGATGGGCACGGTCGTGGTGCACGTCGACACCGGCAAGGGCATCAAGACGCACACCTTCTACACGACCCAGTGGGGCCGGGTCCTCGTCGTGCCGCCGGCGAGCTACCGCTGGACGTCCACGACGGCGTACGCGGTCGACGACGCGACCATCGGCGCGGGCACCCGTGCGGCGAACCAGTACCTCGAGATGGGCAAGGCGACGTCGGTCCAGAACCTGCTCCAGGTCGAGTCGACCTACCTCGCGATCCCGACGTTCAACACCATCGCTGCCGACGACACCGGCCACGCGCTCTACGGGGACGTCGGCAACACCCCGAACGTGAGCCAGGCGCTGATCACCGCCTGCACCCCGACCGGCCAGGCGTCGATCGTCTATGCCGCCGCCGGCGTGGTGACCCTCGACGGCTCGCGCTCGGCCTGCGCGTGGGGCACCGACCCCGGTACGCCGGTTCCGGGCATCTTCAACGCGAACGACATGCCCCACACCATCCGGACGGACTACGTCGAGAACTCGAACGACTCGTACTGGCTGGCCAACCCGTCCGCGCCGTTTCCGGCCTACTCGCCCATCATCGGCGCGATCGACACCATCCAGGGCCTCCGCACGAGGCTCGGCAACCAGATGATCGCCGCGCGGGTGGCCGGCACCGACGGCTACGGACCGCCGAAGTTCACCATTCCGACGCTGCAGGAGATGTGGCAGAGCGACCAGTCGCTCGAGGCGCAGCTCGTCCTCGACTCGCTCGTCGCCGACTGCCGCGCCACCCCGTCGGCGAAGGCGAGCAACGGAACGACCGTCGACCTCGCGCAAGCCTGCGACGCGCTCGCCGGCTACGACAAGACCGGCACCCTCGACGCCGCGGGCGGGTGGCTCTTCTCGGAGTGGGCGGCGTACGCACCGACGAGCGCGTCGGACTTCTGGGCCGACGCCTTCGACCCGAGCCACCCGCTGACCACGCCGTCCCAGCTCAAGACCGCCAACCCCGCGATCCTCACGGCGCTCGCCGACGCAGTCGTGAACCTGCGCACCCACGGTGTCCCCCTCGACGCCACCTACGGCCAGGTCCAGCACGCGACCCGCAACGGCGAGAAGATCCCGATCCCGGGGTGCGACACGGGATGCTTCAACGCGATCTACGCGGCCGACGGTCAGGGCGGGGCGCTCACCGCCTTTCCCTACGGCCAGGTCCACGACGGGTCGTCTCTCGTCATGACCACCGAGCTCACGCCCGGCGGCCCCGTGTCCCAGGGCATCCTCACCTACTCGCAGGCGACCGATCCGACCTCGCCGTGGTACGCGAACATGACGAAGCTCTACTCGGAGGGCAAGTGGGTGCCCCTCCCCTACACGGCGGCACAACTCTCGGCGGCCGGCGGGGGCACCACCACCACGCTCCAGGCACCGACCTGAACCTGCCGCCACCCGGGTCCGGCGCGACCGCCGTGTTCGACCGTCGGCGTGGACACCCCGGGGCAGTCGTCCATCGTCCGGCCGCCTCGGCGGCGCACGCTTCACCGTGCGATTCCCGCTCGAACGGTCGGCGAACGGTCAGGCGGCCCCGACCGGCGGGAGCGGCGAAGGACGGACCGGCGCGCCGCCCGGCTCGTGAGCACAGCGCGGGACGGCCGCCTCGACGGTGGTCCCCGCCCCGGGTCGTGCCCGAAGCTCGAGGTGCCCGCCGACCAGCCGTGCCCGTTCGCGCATCCCGACGAGGCCGAGGTGACCGGGCGCCAGCTCACCGACCTCGGACGGGTCGAACCCGCGCCCGTCGTCGCTCACCGCGAGCACGAGCTCGTCCGTCCGGTACTCGACGGTGACGACCAGTTGCGAGGCCTCTGCGTGCTGGACCGCATTGCGCACCGCCTCCTCCACGATGCGGAAGGCGCCGAGCTCGACCTCAGGGTCGAGCCGGGTCTCGTCGCCGAGCACCACGAGCTGGGCCACCACGACCGCGCGGTCCCCGACGTCTGCGACCAGGCTCGAGAGCGCGGCGAGGAGCCCGAGCTGGTCGAGCGCGGGCGGGCGCAGGTCGCGTGCGAGGGAGCGCAGCCGGTCGGCGGCGTCGAGCGCATGGAGCCGCGCCTCGAAGAGGCCATCGACGACGGAGGACGGCACCCCCGCCACCGTGCCCAAGTGCTCGAGGCGGCGGGCGAGGTGGAGAAAGAGCTGGAGCGGCTCGTCGTGCAGCTCGCGCGAGAGGCGGCGGCGCTGGTCCTCCTCCGCCTGGACCACGAGCTGCGCGTACCGGGTGGCCCGCCGGCCCTCGCTGCGCTCCTCGGTCACGTCCTCGAGCACCAGCTGGGTGAACGGGTCCTCCGCGCCGGTCGGCGGCGAGACCAGCCCGAGCCGGTAGTCGCGACCGTCCACGGTCAGGAACTGGCCGACCGGCGCGCCGAGCGGCTCGACGCCGTCGAGCACCGCGCCGGCCCGCCGTCCGACGACGTCGTCCCCGAGCAGCCCGTGAGCGGCGGGGTTGGCGTCGGAGATCCGGCCGTCGGGGTCGAGGACGAGGATCGGCGAGCGGTTGCTCTCGAAGAGCCGTCGGTACCGGCGCTCCGCCACGAGAGACTCGGCGTGGGCCTCCTCCACGCGGGCATGCGCGAGGCGCTCCGACTCGATGCGCTGCCCGAAGACGATCGCGACGACGACCACCAGCCCGAGGTTGATCGCGTCGCTCGCGACGTGGCCGCGGTCGTGCGGAAGGAGCATGTCGGGCAGCCAGAGCAGCACGGCCCAGGCGGCGGTGGCCGCCGAGCCGGCCAGCCCGTAGCGCATCGCGGCGTACCCGACCGGGACGATCAGCAGCGCGACCGGGAGACCCGTGGAGACTGCCGAGCCCTCGGCCGAGCTCTGTAGATCGATGACCATGTGCACGCCCGCGATGCAGAGCACCATGAGCTGGATGATCCAGAAGCGGACCTCGCGGACCGGCGGGCGGGCCGCCCGCCGCAGGACGGTGCGGAGGTCAGTCCGGGGGACCGGGGTGACCATTGTCCTCGGGGACGACGAGGCGGTGCCCGAGCGCATAGGCCACGGCCTCGGTCCGCGAGGTCACGCCGAGCTTGCCCAGCACGTTCGACACGTGGCCCTCGACGGTGCGAAGACCGAGCCCGAGCTCCGAGGCGATCTGCTTGTTGGAGCGACCACGGGCGAGGAGCGAGAGCACGTCGGTCTCCCGCCGGGTGAGTGCTCCTGCGACCGGCGAGTCGCTCCGCCACCGCCGGGCCAGCCGCGCCGAGATCGCCCGGTCCAGCACGAAGACGCCGTCGGCCACGGCCCGCACCGCGTCGACCAGCTCCTTGGAGGAGGCGTGCTTGAGCAGATAGCCGCCGACCCCGATCTCCAGGGCCTCGGTCACGTACGCGTAGTCGTCGTACGCGCTCACGACCAGGATCCGGACTTCGGGAAGGCTCGCAACGACCGTCCGGGCCAGCTCGAGCCCGCTGATGCCCGGCAGGTTCACGTCCACGATGGCCACGTCGGGCCGGAGCTGCTGGAGGACCCCGACGGCGTCCTCCCCCGAACCGGCCTGCCCGACGACCTCAAGGTCCTCAGTCAGCTCGAGGAGCTGGTGGGTGCCCTCGCGCACCAGGGCGTGGTCGTCCACGATCACCACCCGGATCGGCGTCGAGCCGCGTCGCCCCGGACCCACCGCCGGTGAGGTCGACCCGGACCGCACGCCGAGCAGGTCCTCCCCCGAGGTCTCGCTCATCGTCCCAGTCTGCGCCACTTTTCCACAGAACACCACGACGAATCCCCGTGGAACCACGGGGAAGCGCGCGTGGAAGCGGCGGGTGGTTCCCGTGCTCGCACGCTTCCGCACGGGCAGGCGCGCGGTCACCATCGTGGTATGGCCACCGTCCTGCTGGTCGTGCTCGGCACGCTCGTCGTTGGAGCAGGTGCGCTGCTCGGCTGCGAACTGGTGCTGGCCGCGGCCGCGGTGGCCGCTACCTTGCGCCGGTCGGCGGCAGAGCGCGCCCGCGCAGCCGAACTCGACCGCTTCCTCGCCGGCCTCCTCGAGCCGGCAGGGGACGGCGGCCCGCCGTCCTGCAAACGGGCCGGCCGTCCCGCCTGAGCGACCCTGCACGGCCGCCACCTGGGCAGCTACCGGCTCCCCAGACCGGAAGGCCTCGTCGCCGGCGTCCCCCCGACCACGGTGCGGCCACCGTCTTCCCCCATCGTGGTTCCGGATCATTGACGAACTTCCTCCTACGTGATACTACGGGGATATACCCGTAGTATTACGGTAGCAGGTGTAGTGCTCTACTTGAGCTTTCTCACCACGAGCGAAGGGGGTCGCCGATGGCACTCCGGGTGCAGGAACGAGAGGCCCACCTGGTCGATCCGATCGCCACCGCCGTCACGCTCCGCCCACCGGAGCGTGACGGCCTCGCCGAGCGGTTCGATGCCACCGACCCCGAGCCGGGGCTCGACGTCGCCCGGAACCCGCGGGTCGCCCGGCTCTTGCGCAGCCGCAAGCTCCAGTTCTTCCTCATCCTCCCCAACCAGATCGTCTTCTGGACCGTCATCCTGGTCGGGCTGCTCGGGACCGCGGTACCGGGTCTCAACTTCGGGACGGCCATCACCTGGTACGTCTGGTTCTGCCTGGTCTTCGTGCTCATGGTGGTCGTGGGGCGCGCGTGGTGCGCGATGTGCCCCTTCGGCGGCTTCGCGGAGTGGATCCAGCGCCGCACCTTCTGGCAGCGGACCCAGCGCACCCTCTCCCTCGGGCGCACCTTCCCCGAGCCGCTCGCCAAGCTCGGGTTCATCCTCCCCGTCGCGTCCTTCCTGCTCCTCACCTGGATCGAGGAGTACTTCAACATCGCCGGCCCCGGCAATCCGGCGGCGACGAGCTTCATGGTCATCGGGATCGTGGCGTCCGCCCTCGTGTTCTTCCTCGTCTTCGAGCGACGGACCTTCTGCCGCTACCTCTGCCCGCTGACCTCCCTCATCGGGACCGTCGGCTCGATGGGCACCGTGGCCGGCTTTCGCACCCGCGACCGCGAGCGTTGCCTCACCTGCCCCTCGAAGGACTGCATGCGCGGGGGCGACCAGGGTTTCGGCTGCCCGTGGTACACGTGGCCGGCGAGCGCGGACTCCAACCTCTCCTGCGGCCTCTGCTCCGAGTGCTACAAGTCGTGCCCCGAGGGGAACATCGGCCTCTTCCTCCAGAAGCCGCTCACGTCGGTGGTCGCCCCTCGCCGGCGGCGAGCGGACGTGGCCTGGGCGATCGCGCTCCTCTGGGGACTCGTGCTCTATCAGCAGCTCAACACCACCATGGCCTACGGATCGGTGGACGGCTGGCTCAACACCGCGCTGCACGTCCCGCACTACCCGGACCCGGTCGCCTACCTCGGCCTCATCGTGGTCCTCGCCGCGCTCACCGCAGCTGCGGCCTGGGGTGTCGGGACGCTCGTCGCGCGCCGAGACGTCGTCTTCGACCGTCCGGGTGGCTTCGCCGACCGGAGCGACCGGTTCCGCGCCTACTTCGTCCCGATCGCCTACGGGCTCATCCCGGTCGTCGGGGCCGACTACTTCGCGCGGCAGCTCCCCAAGTTCTTCCGGAACTCACCGCGGGTCGTCCCATCGGTGCAGCACCTCTTCGGCCATGCCGGCGTGCACTCGACGCTGTACAACACCCGGCTCCTCACCGATCCCTGGATCATCGTCGTGCAGGTCGCGGTCGTGGCCGTCGGCACCGCGGCAGCGCTCTGGGCGACCTGGCGCATCGCCTCACGCGAGCTGCTCCCGGTGAGCCGGAGCCCGATCGCGATGCGAGTCCTCTCCTCCGCGCTCGTCCTCACCTGCGGCGCCGTCGCCGCGGCGCTCTACGTGACCATGCAGGCGGCGAGCTGATGGCGCCCGCCGTCGGGTCGTCCGCCTCCACCGCTCGCAGCAGGAAGGAGCCCCGATGACGCTCACCGCCCTACGTCCGGCTCTCACCGCGGAAGACCGGCCGTCCGTCCGGGTGCTCACCGACCGGTGCGCCGGCTGCCAGGAGTGCGTCGTCCGCTGCCCGACGGGCGCGTTGGCGATGGACACCGTCCGCTGGGTCGCGACCACCGACGACGAACGCTGCGTGGGCTGCCGGCAGTGCGAGCGGACCTGCCCCTTCTCGGCTGTGGTCGTGGACGGACCCGTGCTCGTGGCTCCGCGGTCCGATCCGGCCCCGCAGCATCCCGTCGAGCTCACCGGGGACGTCACCGAGATCCGCACCGGCTTCGCCGGCTGGTCCGAGGCGCTCGCCGAGGCGGCGCGCTGCCTCGCCTGCCCGGACCCGACCTGCGTGCGCGGCTGCCCGGCCCACAACGACATCCCCGGGTTCGTCCGCGCGATCCGCGATCGGGACCTCGAAGGCGCGCACCGTGTCCTGCGGCGCACCACCGTGCTGCCCGACGTCTGCTCGCGGGTCTGCAACCAGTCCGCCCAGTGCGAGGGCGCGTGCAGCTGGTCCCTCGCAGGAGCAGATCCCGTCGCGATCGGCAGACTCGAACGCTTCGTGACCGACCACTCCGTGGTCCCCGCGCCGGCGGTTGCGTCGGCCGACCATTCGCTGTCGGTCGCCGTCGTCGGCTCCGGACCCGGTGGTGTGGGCGCGGCCTGGGAGCTGCTCGAGGGTGGCGCGACGGTCACCGTCTATGAGAAGGACGCGACCCCCGGCGGGCTTTGCGCGTGGGGGATCCCCGACTTCACCCTGCCCGAGGCGGTCGCCACCCGTCCCTGGCGTCAGCTCGTCGACGCCGGCGTCGTGCTCCGCTGCGGCACGGAGATCCGGCCCGGTGACCTCGAGGCCCTCCTCGCCGCGCACGACGCGGTCGTCCTCGCCCACGGCGCGGGGATCCCGATGCGACTCCCGGTTCCCGGCGCGGACCTCGAGGGCGTCGTCGACGCGACGACATTCCTCAAGGGCGCTCGTGCGGCGCTCGCCCCGGGCGGCGACCCCGCCATGCTCCGCGCCCGGTTCGGCCTCCCGTCCGACGGGTCGTGCGGGTCCGGTGCACCGCACGTCCTCGTGCTCGGCGCGGGAAACACCGCCATGGACGTGGCGCGCACGGCCCGCCGCCTCGGCCTCGCGGCGACCTGCGTCGACTGGCTCGACGAGCAGTTCGCCCTCGCCCGCCCGGACGAGCTGGCTGAAGCCCGCCACGAGGGTGTCGCGGTCTCGTTCTCCCGGACGCTCGTCGAGCTCACGGGCGACGGGGTCCGGGTCGCTCGCGCGGCGCTCGCCCGCACCGTGCAGGACCGCGCCGATCGGCGGCCTGCCGTGCTCGAGGTGCCGACCGAGGTGGTGCCCGTCGACCTCGTCGTCATGGCCATGGGCTACCGCACCGACCCCGAGTTCGAGGCCGATCTGCCGGGCACGCCCGTGCGTCGCGAGGTCACCGGGGTGCCCGACCGGCGGTGGGCCGCGAGCGGCATCCTCGCGGCACCGGCACCGAACGACCGTCCGTCCGTCGGCCGCCTCGCACTCGGGCGCGAGACCGCGCTCTGGGCGGCGGCGCTCCCGCGCCGGGAGCGGGTGTGGACCGTCGGCGACGCGCTCACCGGACCGGCCACCGTCGTCGAGGCGATGGCACAGGGTCGACGGGCGGCCGCCAGCGTGCTCGACGCCCGGCCTTCCCGTCCCGCCGGTCCGACCCGTCGGCGCGGCGGCCGCGGGACCCGCGTGCTGATCTGCCACGAGAGCGCCGGCGGCACGACCGCACGGGTGGCCGAGGCGATCGCCGACGGTTTCGCCGAACGCGGTGAGCAGGTACGGGTGCTCCCGATCGCACGGGTCGGCGCGGCCGAGCTCGCGGCAGCCGACCTCGTCGTGCTCGGAAGCTGGGTCGAGGGCTTCGTCGTCGCCGGGGTCAGGCCCGCAAAGGCGATGCGCGCGTGGTTGGCCACGCTCCCACCCCTCGCGGCGAAGCCGGTCGGCCTGTTCTGTACCTTCGGCGTCTCGCCGCGCACGGTCCTCCGCCAGATGGCCGCGGTCGTCGAAGCGAGCGGTGGCGCGGTCGTGGGACAAGCCGCCTTCGGACCGAAGGACCTCGAGCCCGGCACCGGCGACAACGGACCGGTCGCGTTCGGCCGGGCTCTGTCCGGGTCAGCCCGACCGATCGCCTGACGGGGCGGTCACCGGGCTCCGGCCCGCCTCCTCCTCGAGCGCACGCGCCACGCGCCGCAGCAGCGCTCGGACCGTGGCACGGGCGACCCGTGCGAGGACGGCCTCGTCGAGTGCCTGCCCGGCCCGGCCGAGTGGCGGGCGGTAGCGGCCGACCAGGCGCAGCTCGGACCGTTCGGCGTCGAGCGCGGTGAGCCGGATCTCCCCTTCGAGCCGCGGAAAGAGCCCGGTCGGTCCCGTCGCCTCCCAGGTGATCGGGACCACGAGCGACTCCTCGGCCCCTTCGGGCGAACCAAGGTGGACCGCGACCGTCTTGCCCAGCCACGACGGGCCGACCGGCCCGACGCGCACGAGGATCTCCTCCCCCTCCGCGCCGGCCGCCTCGACGTGGGGAACGAGCCAGCTCCCGCCCACGCGCAGGCGCGCGGCGACGGCCGGCGCGCCGAGCTCGACATGGACCGAGTCCTCGACGGCGACGGTCAGCGAGCGCTGGCGGTGGCTGTCGGCCGCCACCGGGTAGTTCCCGGCCTCGATCTGCCGGTCGCGCTCGACGATCTCGGCGATCGTCGTGGACGCGAGTACCGAGCGCAGCGCGGCGCTCCCTGCACTCCAGGTCTCGTGCAGTGGGCAGACCGAGTCCCATCGGCAGGGTCCTTCGCCGAGCACGCACGACGACGGGGAGAGCGGGCCCTCGCCGGCCTCGACGACCTCGAGCAGGCTCACCTCTTCGGGCGGGTGGGCGAGCCGGTAGCCACCCTTCGTCCCGAAGTAGGAGACCGCGAGCCCCACGCGAGAGAGGTCGCCGAGGATCTGGGAGACGAACGTGCGCGGGACCCCCATCTCGGCGGAGATCTCGCGCAGCTTGACAGGCGTCCCCGAGTCGTAGGCGCGAGCGAGGCAGATGGCCGACCGAACGACGTAGTCCCCCCGCTTCGAGAGCTCGAGGTTCACGCCCACAGTGTATCGAGCGACTTGACGTGTTCTCGCGCTCTACTCGAGCAGAAGCGGTCCGCGCCGGGGGCCGGTGCTGGTGGGCGATGATCCCCTTCCGGTCAGGAGGCCGACTCCTTGCGCTCGTGCAGCCGCTTGAGCGAGGCGACGAGCGAGGCCTCGATGAGGCGGTCGTTGTCCTTCGAGATGAAGTGGTGCACGCGCCCTCTCGAGCAGCGAGCGCATCACCGGGTTGAACGCCTCGTACGTCTCGCGGAAGGAGACCCGCGTCCTCCCTGCGCCCAGATCCTCCAGCCGCGTCCAGCCCGAGGCGCGCGACCAGAGGGGCTTGCCGATCGCGTCGTACCGCCACGAGACCGGCCGCTCCGCTTCGGTGATCCACTCCCACGACTGCGCCCGACCCTTCGAGAGCAGGTAGCGGGGTACCCGGAAGTGGCAGGTGCGCACGAGGCCGTTCCCCTGCTCGTCGCCCTGGTGGAGGATCTCGATCGTCACATCCTCGGTCCGGACGCCTTTGCGCATCCGGCCCCAGATCACGTCCCACACCTCCTCGGGCGTCCCGTCGACGACGAAGTCAAAGCGATGGTCCTGCATGGCGGCTCCCCGCCTCCTTTCCCCGGGCGGTGCCGGGTCCGTTCGGCGCCTTCCCGCGCGGTGGTCGTCCGCCGGTCATCGGCGTGCGGCCCCGGGTCCGTCGCCCGCAGCGTCGAGCAACAGGGCCTTCACGACCTTCCCGCCCGCGTTGCGCGGCAGGGCGTCCACGAACTCGACCCGCCGCGGGACCTTGTAGTCCGCGAGCTGTTCGGCGGCGAACCTGCGGAGGTCGTCCCCGTCGAGCGCTCCCTCCTCCCGCGGCACGACGAATGCGGCGAGGTCCTCGCCGAGCACCTCGTGGGGGACGCCGACCACGGCGGCCTCGACCACGTCGGGATGCGACTGGAGGACCGCCTCGACGTCGTCGGCGTAGACGTTCATCCCGCCGCGCACGATCATCTCCTTCTTGCGTCCCGAGATGAAGAGATAACCTTCCTCGTCGTAGTAGCCGAGGTCGCCGGTGTGCAGCCAGCCGCCCTCCCACATCCGCGCGGTCGCCCCGGGGTCCTTGTAGTACTCGCGGTGGCCGGCCGGGTTCCGGGTGAGGACCTCCCCGACCTCGCCGGGCGCGCACGTCCGGTCGTCGTCGCCGGCGATCCGGACCTCGACACCGGGGCGCGGGCGGCCGACGGCGGCGGGCCGCGTGCGCGCCCCCTCGGGGTCCATGGCGAACGTGGCATAGCCACCCTCGGTCATCCCGTAGCTGTTGAGGATGTCCGCGCCGGGCAGCCGGGCCTGGAGCCGCTCGACCGTGTCCGGCGCCAGGGGGGCGCTGCCGAAGACGACCTTCGAGAGGCTCGACAGGTCGGCGGTCTCGAAGTCGGGGTGGTGCAGGAGCAGCCGCGCCATCGCCGGCACGAGAAAGGCGATCGGGGGACGCTCGCGCTCGACGATCCCGAGCCATCGACCCGCGTCGAAGCGGGGCAGGTGGAGCACGGTCATCCCGAGCTTCATCGGGTTGTAGATGAATCCGAGACCGGCGAAGGTGAACACAGGCGTCGCCGTGAGCCAGCCGGCGCCGCTCCAACGCGGCACGACATTGGGGGTCATGGCAATGCCACCGTGCCGCACCACCACACCCTTCGGCCGTCCGGTCGTCCCCGAGGTGTACATCACGTCCGCCAGGTCGTCGTCCCCCACTTCGACGATGACCGGCGTCTCGTCGTCGCTCTTGACCACTTCGACGTCGACCCCGAGTCCGAGCGGATCCTCACCGACGGTCACGACGACCGACAGGGTGCCCAACCTCCCGACCAGCGGCGCGACGGCCTCGATCGCACGGCCCCCGGCCACCACGGCGGCGACCTCCGCATGCTCGAGCACGACCTGCACCTCGGCCGCCGTGAGGCGGTCGTTGAGCGGGACGGCGACCGCGCCGAGCTTGTGGACCGCGCTGTAGGCCACGATCCAGTCGAGGACCTGTTCGGGCTCGAGGTCGACGGCGACCAGGTCCCCCTTCCCGATTCCGCGTTCGCTGAGCCCGTGCGCGAGCCGGTTGGACTCGCGCTCCCACCGCTCGAAGGTGATCGCCGTCCCGTCGTCGTCGACGAGACAGCGGTAGGCGATCGCGTCGGGCACGTGCGCGGCCATGAGCCGCAGCTGGTCGACCAGCCGGTCAGCCACGCCGTTCCCCGTCGAGGAGGCGCGCCGCGGTGCCGCCGAGGAACGCAGCCATCGCCTCGCCGTCGAGGGGGAGCGCCCGCGCGGCCTCGAGCGCCCGCTCCATCGGCAGGAACGGGTGGTCCGACGCGAACAGCACCCGGCCGATGCCGCGGCGCGACCCCATGAACTTCACGAGCGCGGGGTGCATGTACCGCGCCAGGTACGCGGAGTTCGAGAGGTAGAGGTTCGGCCACTTGAGCAGGTACTCGATGAGGAGCTCCTCGTAGGGGTGGCCCATGTGCGCGCCGATCACCACCAGGTCGGGGAAGTCGATGAGCACGTCCTCGAGGAGCACCGGGTCCTGGCAGCGCGACCGCACCCGCGGGCCGGGGATCCCGACGTTGACCGACACGGGGATCCCGAGCTCCTCGCACGTCGCATAGAGCGGGTAGTAGACCGCGTGGTTGAGCGGGTACTGGTCGACGAGCGGCGTGATGCGGAGGAGGTCCAACGTCCCCTCCGCCGCGCGCTCCCGGACGGTGACCGCCTGGCGCCGCGGGCGGTGGGGCTTGTCCGCGGCGGCAGCGAGCCAGAGCCGCGGTCGGTTCGCCGCCACGAACGCGAGGGTCTCGTCGCCGACCGCAGAGAGCGACGCGGTGAGGACCGCCCGATCGACGCCGAGCCGGTCCATCTCGGCGAGGAGGTCCGCGTCGGTCATCCCCCGGCGGACGTCGCTGCCGAAGAAGCCTTCGATCCCGCCGAAGCCGCGCTGGCCGAGGAACGCCGCGGCCGCCTCGGAGGAGATCGAGTTGACCCAGAGATCGACGACCATGGGACGCTCCTCCGACGGCGGTTCCGGTGCCCGGCACGACCGTCCGGGGCTCGGTCGCGTGCGACTCTAGCCAACGACCGGTCGGGGCAGCCGAGTAGGTTCCATCTGCGTCGCGCCGCCGCGGCCCGCGCGGACGGGGAGGGAGGGACGTGTCCGACGCCACAGAGGTCGACGAGGCCGGCTTCTTCGACGTGGTGCTCCACCAGCGCGCCACGCGTCGCTTCGGCCCCGAGCCCGTCGCGGACGAGGTCGTCGAACGCTGCCTGCAGGCGGCGGTCCACGCGCCGAGCGCCGAGAACCTGCAGCCGTGGGTCTTCGTCGTCGTCCGCGCCCCCGAACGACGTGCGGCGATCGGGGAGCTCACCCGGCGCGCCTGGGAGGGCGGCGGGCGGGCGTACTCGCTCGGGCGGCTCTCCACCCCGCTGCTCGCCGAGGTCGAGCACGGCGCCGAACAGGGCATCGGCGCAGCCCCGGTCATCGTCGTCGTCTGCGGCGACGCCGCGATCGGGCTCGAGACGACCCTCCCCGCGTCGGTCTTCCTCTCAACCCAGAACCTGCTCCTCGCTGCCAATGCGCTCGGTCTGGGCTCGGCCATGACGACGCTGACCCTCGTGTTCGCCGACGAGCTCACCGCGCTGCTGGACCTTCCGCCTTCCGTGCACCCGATGGCCGTCGTCCCGCTCGGGTACCCGGTGCGCCCACTCGGACCTCCCCGCCGTCTGCCCCTCAGCGAGCGGGTCCACCGCGAGCGGTACGGCTCGCCCTGGTGAAGGGCCGGCGCCTGTCGTCCGCGCCGGAGACCGGGTCCGGACGGCCGCAGTAGTCTGCGGTCCACGGCCGCCGCGAGGCGGGGGGAGCCGGGGGGAGGCGAGGCACGTGGCAGCTCGGCAGCGGGAAACGCTCCGGACCGGGGAGCCCTATGTGGTCGTATCGGCCGACGCCCATGCGGCCCCCGACGACCTCGACACCTTCCTCTCCTACGTCGACGCGCCCCACCGCGACGCCATCGCCGCGTTCGGCGATCTCTCGTCGGTGGCGATCCCGGGCTTCGGCGGCGTCGACCCCGGTGAGATCGACGAGCCCGATCCGGTGCGAGCCGTCGCGGCGCGGCGCCTCGCGGGAATGGGCGTCGACATCGCGGCGGCCGGGGACTGGCTCGCCAACTACAGCGAGGAGTGGGTCTTCGCGTCCGACGCCGGCGGCCGGCGGCTGGCGGTCCTCGAGGAGCAGGGGATCCACGCCGAGGTCGCGTTCCCCGGGCCGATCCTCACGGGAGGCATCTCGCCAGCCATGTACCTCGGCGCCCACTCGTCCAAGGGACTCGAGGTCGTGTGGCCGGCCATCCGTGGCTACAACCGGTGGCTGGCGGAGTTCTGCGCGGCCGCACCGGGACGGCGCGCCGCGAGCATCCCGATCGACCTCCACGACATGGACCGGGCGGTCGAGGAGATCGCCTGGGTGCGGAACCAGGGGGTCTTCGGCGGGATCATGCTCCCCGCCATGTCGCTGCGCTCGGGCCTGCCGGGCTACGCCGACGAGTACTACGAGCCGCTCTGGAGTGCCTGCGAGGACCACGGGATGGTGGTCAACCTCCACACGGGCGCGTCAGGGATGGCGACCGATTCGAAGCAGCTCTACGACGAGAAGCACGGCGGGTTCCTCGGTCTCTACGAGGTGCTCGTCTTCACCCGGCGGCCTCTCTGGTTCATGCTCTTCGGCGGCGTCTTCGACCGCCATCCGGACCTGAAGGTCGTCGTCACCGAGAACGGCGTCCAGTGGCTGCCATCGCTGGTGCGCGACATGGAGTTCTTCTTCGACACGCACGGCGGCGCGCCGGTCCGCTCGTACCTGCGGCTGCGTCCGTCCGAGTACATCGAGCGGCACGTCTCGCTCGGTGGATCGCTCATGCAGCGCAAGGAGGCGGAGATCCGCGAAGAGATCGGCGTCGACCGGCTCATGTGGGGTGCGGACTACCCGCACCTCGAGGGCGCGGCGCCGGTCCACCGCCTCGTGATCCGTCAGGTCTTCGGTGGCATGCCCGAAGAGGACCTGCGACGGATCCTCGGGCTCAACGCGATCGACGTCTTCGGGTTCGACGAGGCGCTCCTCCGCGAGGTCGCCGACCGGGTCGGCCCCACCGTCGAGGACCTCGAGACTGCGGTCACGCTCGACGACATCCCGAACACCTTCAGCTGGAGCCTCGCCCGTCCGGTCCCGCTCGCGGCGGCCACCTCTGGCTGAGCCACCCGGCATTCCGGTCCGTTCCGTACTGTTCCGTTCTCTTCCACAGAGTGCAGCGGTGCTTCGGCAGAGATCGGAGCTGCGGGCCGGTCACAGTGAGACGCCGTCTGCACACCATCGGCGTTCGCAGGGCGGCATCGGCAGGACCGCACCGCGCCGACAGACTCCTGGCTGGCAGTCGCGCCACCCGTGCGGGTGCGCTTCGGCCGCCGAACCGGTTGACGCCCCGGTCCCCCCCGGGGAAACTGACACTGACGGAGGGTTCGAAAGGCGGACGCCGCATGGACGAGCACGAGCCGCAAACGGCTCACCCACTCGCCACACCGATCTCGAGGCGGACGGCGCTCCAGGTACTCGGAGGTGCCGGCATCACCGGTGCGCTCGCCCTCGGTACCGGGAACGGCACCGCGACCGCCGCCGGACGCCGAGTTACCCACCGCGCGCTCCTCGCCGGCCGGGCGCGGCGGACGATCGCCGGCGCGCCCGACTTCAGCGCGCAGGTGACACGCGCGAAGGACATGCTCCTGCTGACCTTCGACTTCTACAACATGACGCTCAACACGTCGGGCTCCGTCGCACAGATGGTGCCGATCACCACCACCCAGCCCTCGTACCTGGTCGTCGTCTTCCCGCCACAGCACTTCGGCGAACAGGCACTCCCAGAGCCGATCCCACCGCCCGCGGGCTGGCCGTCCGATCCGCCGTACCTCGGGATCGTCTCCAACAACAGCTGGCTCGCGTTCGGGGTGCCCGGTCCGATCGACTTCACCGTAGCGAGCCTCCTCACGTGGACGTCGCTGACCCCGCAGCTCGTCCCGGTCGCGGTCCCGACCGCGGGCGCGGTGCCTGCCCAGCCGTCCGCGCTGCAGACGTCGATCGAGGCCCCGTGGAGCGTGGTGCTCTCGCCGGACGCGACCGGGCGGTGGCACCACGCGACCGCACCCATCACCCACTCGAGCATCACCGAGCTCTGGCAGACCCGCCTCGGCACGGCGAAGGCCGAGCCGCCCGCCGTCACCCCGCCGATCCGTGCGGTCTGGACGCCCGGGTACCCGAACCCGCCGGCCGACCCGTTCACCATGGCGCTCACCCCGACCAACCGGGCCGACATCGTGACCCTCACCTCGGGCGGGATGGGCCCGACCGGCGGGCCGATCGCCGGGGTGCCGATCCCCACCGACCTGCTCATGCTGACCCCGCTCGGCGCGTCCCTCGACCTCAACGGCTCGTGGACCCCGGCCGGGCTCTCGCTGATCGGCTGGGTCCAGCGGTCGACCACCGGTCGCGACAGCTACGTGAAGACCGTCACCGCGGGCTACCTCTTCCCGACGGGACACAAGGCGGTCCGCATCACCATCACCGACCGCGAGTTCTGGGTCGACTCGAGCGGCGACGTCGTCGCCAACCTGATCCAGAACACCTACGTCGACGTGGTGCAGCCCACCGTCACGTACCACGGCAACCCGGACGAGCCGATGGCCGGCCGGCAGAACCCGCTGCGCTCGATCACGATCACCACCAAGGCGACCCCCTCGCTCGACGTCGACCCGGTCGCCGACCCGACCATCCAGGTGTCGGGCTTCACCACCGACCAGGCGATCTTCGTCCGCTCGGGCGGCCAGGACGTCCCGTTCACCCATGTGGCCACCGACGTCGAGGGCCGCCAGCTCCACTTCACGACCGGTGCGATCTGGGTCGACGAGGCCGCGCTCTCCACCGTGGTCGGCGCGGTCTCCTCGCTGATCGCAGACTACGAGAGCCTCGACGCGTCACGCATCACCCCGGCCCTCGGCGGGCAGCTCCTCGCCTTCGCCCAGCCCATCGCGACGGGTCCGGGCAAGACCGCGCTCCACGTCGACTCGTACGAGCTCGGCGGTGTCGCCTCGCTCACCCTGAGTGACGCGCCCGGGTACTTCCCGGTGATGACGACGGCCACGGTGCGGCTGCCCGCGGCGGAGCAGATCACCGGCTCGTCGCTCTCCGCCCCGATCGTGGCGTTCGACCCGGACTACCTGAGCGGCGGCTTCCTCGCGGGCCATCCCGAGGTCTACCTCGACGTGCTCTCCGGCGGACCGCCGCTCGCCTTCCCCGGCAAGAACACCGGCGGGTCGGCCTCCCCCAACTTCACCGTCAGCGCGGTCACCCGCGACTCGGGACCCGCGGGCGGGAACCCACACAACCTCCGCAACGGCACCTTCAACCCGTCGGACTTCTTCCCGCCGGGCAACGGCGCCCTCCTCCTCGGCGCCATCGAGGTCGCCGACATCCTCGAGGCGATCCTCGGGAGCGGGTCCAAGACGAAGGGCCAGACGCCCAAGCTCCAGTCCGCCCTCGAGTACCCGGGGAACAACCACACGAAGCCGCCGACCGCGATCACCACCACGCTCGACTGGTCACCGTCGCTCGTCGACGACCCCACGGGCATCTTCCTTGCCAAGAACGGCAAGAAGAAGGCGAAGATCGCCATCCGCGCCCGCATCCTCACACCGTTCGCCGACCCGAGCGCGACCTCCTTCTCGGTCGACGTCTCGCTCACCAACTTCGAGCTGCAGCTCTTCGGCAACGCGGCACCCTTCATCGGCATCACCTTCAAGAAGGTGACCTTCAAGTTCGGGACCGGATCGAAGACCGTGGTCGAGCCCACCGTCGACTCGGTCACCTTCCTCGGGCCGCTCACCTTCATCAACGACCTCGAGCAGCTGCTCACCTCGATCGGCGGTCCGTCGATCGAGCTCTCGGGAGGCGGCATCACCGCGAGCTACGCCCTGCCCCTGCCCGACATCGCCGTCGGAGTCTTCGCCCTGCAGAACCTCAAGCTCGACGCTGGGCTCACCATCCCCTTCGACGGCACACCGGTGCGGGCCCGCTTCGGGCTGTGCACCCGCGACGATCCGTTCCTCCTCACCATCGAGTGCTTCGGCGGCGGGGGGTTCTTCTCGATCGCGGTGGGCGCCGACGGGATCGAGTCGCTCGAGGTCTCCCTCGAGTTCGGCGCGGCGATCGCCCTCGACTTCGGCGTGGCGAGCGGCAGTGCGTCGATCATGGCCGGGATCTACTTCGAGCTGCAGACCGTGCCGTCGCCGCTGGTGCAGCTCACGGGGTTCCTCAAGGCCGACGGGAGCCTCGAGGTGCTCGGGATCCTCACCCTCAGCGTTGAGCTGTACCTCGGATTCACCTACCTCGACCCGGGCAAGGCGTACGGCGAGGCCACGCTGACCGTCTCGGTCAAGGTGTTCTGCTTCTCGGCGTCGGTCAGCCTCACCTACCAGAAGCGGTTCGGAGGCAGCGGCGATCCGACCTTCGGCCAAGCGCTCTCGACAGGTGACTGGTCCCAGTACTGCGGAGCGTTCCAGTGACCGCCCCCGACCAGCGGATGGTCTTCACCCCGATCCCGAAGGGGATCTCGGGTGGGAACGTGATCGTCTCGGTGTACATCGCCCCGCGGCTCACGCCGAGCGCGTCGCCGGGGACGCTCGGGGCGTTCCCGGACTGGCTCCCGTGGCCGTCGACGGCGATCACCTGGGGGTCGGTGAAGGTCAACGGCATCGCCCACGCCGCGACCGTGGTCAGCGCGGCGCCGATCGCCTCGCTGTGGTCGGCGCTGTTCAACTCGACGACGCCGGTCAACGGCTTCAACTACCAGTCACTCGCATCGCAGAGGATCTTCTCCTACCCCGCCGGCAACGTGCGGAGCTACTTCGTCGACGCCTACACCCAGCTCGCGTCGACCACGCCGAGCGAGTGGCCCGACGGCGAGACGCAGCTGCTCCAGGGGATCCTCTCGAATCTGCCGACCACCGACGACGCCCGCCAGGCGCTCGTCTCGCAGCTCCTCGGATCCTTCCGCGGCGGCACGGGCAACACCGTCCCGGGTGAGGGGACCATCCCCCAGCGCGCGCCGAGCCCCGGACTCGACCTCACCCAGGCGAAGCTCTTCCTCGACACGATGACCGCCACCCTGCCTGTCGGTGCGACGAACTCGAGCACTCCGAGCCCGACCCCGCCGACGTTCGACTTCCACGAAGCGCTCTCGCTCATCGTGCGCCACCCGCCGCTGCTGCGCATGCTCGGGCTGGTGGTCGACCTCTCGATCCCCGTCCCGACCGGCTCGCTCCCGAACCCCGTCTCGGTGCAGGTGATCCCCAAGTGGACCCCGAAGATCATCGCGGCGGGCGGCACCAACACCAACGTCTCGCCGATCGTGAAGACCGACCCCACCACGTGGCTCCCCGCGCCGCGGCCGACCGCACCCGAGCTCGCCGCGGGCCAGCTGCGCCTCAGCGACGCCGGCGCCTACGAGCTCCTCGAGGTCGACCTCGACGGGGCGTCGACCAAGATGCTCGCCTTCGCCGCCACGGTCGAGCGGGCGCTCGGTCCCTACCGCACCTTCGACACCCCGACCAGCTACGCGGTGCCGTCGCTGCGATCGGCCGGACTCTCCCTCGCGTGGACCGCGAACGCCGCCGCGCTCTACGGCACCCTCCAGAGCTCCGACACGCTCAACACCAATCTCACGGCGAGTCCCCCGCCGAAGATCACCCTCTACGCCGAGGACGTGACCCAGGGGTACCGCATCGACGCGTACGACCAGACGACGGGCGCCTGGGGCCAGCTCTGTGCGCGCTCGGCCGCGCCGTCGCCCGGTCCCGGCGGCTACGTGGTCGGCGCGTCGCCGTCCACCGTCGTGCCGGTGCCGTCGGGCGACGAGGGCTGGGTCGAGCTCGGCCTCACCTCGCCGGGGACCGGCACGAGCGGCGACCTCTGCCTCCCCGAGACGCTCATCGGCTGGCGCGGCTGGAGCCTCGTCGCCCCGCGGCCGGGCCAGCACCTCTCGGACTCGCCAACCGACGGCCTCACCCCCGAGACCTACAACCCGGCGACCGGGTCCATCCCGCTCCAGATCGCCTACGCCGCGACGCCCGGCACCCTGCCGCCGCTGCGCTTCGGCCACACGTATCAGCTGCGCGCCCGTGCGGTCGACCTCGCGGGCAACTCGATCCCCTTCTCGACCGACACCTCGGCCGCCGCGTTCACCTGGGCCAGTCCGGCGGCGCTCTACGGACGTGCCGAGCCGGTGGCCTCCCCGGTGCTCGTGCCGACCGCCCCACGCACCCCCGGCGACTCGCTCGAGACCCTCGTGATCCGGAGCAACTACGACATCCCCGACACAAGCCCGTCGATCCTGCCGACCAGCCGCTGGGTCGCGCCACCCACCGCGTCGGTCCAGCTGGCCGAGCAGCACGGCGCACTCGACGGCGCCACCGGCAAGCCCCAGGCGAGCCTCTACGCGACGCTCGCCGCGCTCGACGGGCAGACCTTCGCGACACCGACGGTCATGACGGCCCAAGGCGGCCTCGACGACACCCAGCCGCTCAACGCCGGCCAGCAGTGGATCTACTACGGGGGGAGCACCCTCACCCTCCCCTACCTGCCGGACCCGATCGCCCGGGGGGCGGCCTTCCAGTTCCTGCCCGGGACCACCGCGGTGAGCCCCACCACCCTGGTCTCCTTCTCGCCGTCGTGGCCCTCGGCCCAGCTCTTCTCCCTCGAGGTCAAGCCCGGGAGCGGGGCCCCCAGCCAGACCGGCGGTGTGCTCACCGTCCTCGCGCCCAAGGCCTCGGTCAGCACCGTCAGGATGAGCTCGGTCTTCGACTCCGCGGATCTCGGACTCATGAACCTGTGGAACTGGCTGAGCGACGCGGGTCTTGCGACCACGTCGCTCCAGAGCCTGATCCTGAGCGGTCAGCACTGGATGTTCACCCCCTACCGCGAGCTGACCATCGTGCACGCGGTCCAGCAGCCGCTGCTCGCGCCGGATCTGCCCGCGGTCACCCCGAGCAGGTCCGCCGGCGACACCTTCGCGCTCGTCGACGGCGACATCACCTTCGACCCCCCCTCGACCCAGCGCCTCGACGTGCTCGCCCAGTGGACTGAGCCGTTCGACGACGGCAAGAACCCCAAGGGATCGATCGAGCTCTCGGGTAACGGCCGGGTCGGTGAGCTCGACATCGACTCCGGATCGCCCTCGACGGTTCCGCTCAATGCGATGCGGCACGACTTCGGCGACACGAAGCACCGCAACGTCTACTACCAGACGCTCGCGACGACCCGGTTCCTCGAGTACTTCGCCAAGTACACGACGATCACCCTGAGCGACACGACGCCCGTGACGGTCGACGCCGCGGGGCTCGCGCAGGGGTCGGTCGTCGTGACCGACGCGACGACCGCGGTGAGCTACCAGTCCGGCGTCGACTACGCCGAGGACGACACGGCCGGGACGATCGCGCGCATCACCGCCGGCGCGATCCCGACGGGTGCAAGCGTCAACGTGCAGTATGTCGAGCCCCCGGTGACCCGTTCGAGCCTCGAGGCGAGCGCGAGCCCACCGACGCCGCAAGGAGCGCTCGCGAACATCCCGAGCTCGGCGCGGCCGCTGCCGCCCGACGTCCGCTACATCCTGCCGGCATTCCAGTGGCAGGAGAAGAGCACCGCCTCGAAGATCACGAGCGTCCGGGCCGGCAACGTGCTGCGCGTCTACCTCGGCCGCCCGTGGTGGTCATCGGGCGACGGCGAGCTGCTCGGGGCCATCGTGGCCGACGGCCCCCCGGGGGTCCCCTTCCCGCCGGAGCTCCTCCCGTTCGTGACCCGCTACGGGCGCGATCCCCTGGTGATCGCCGGTCCGGTCAGCCCGACGCCGGGCGTCGCCGACTTCCTCACCGCGACCGCCACGCAGAACGGGGTGCTCCTCGCCGAGCAGACGGATACCAATCCGTGGGTCGACGTCGCGGGCCACCCGGTGGGGTGGGACTCCACGCACCAGCTCTGGTACGCGGACGTCGCGATCAACGTGGGTGCGAGCTCGTGGCCGTTCGTCCGGCTCGGCTTCGTCCGGTACCAACCGTCAACCGTTCCGGGCACCGAGGTCTCCCGCGTCGCCCAGGCGGACTTCGCGCAGCTCGCGCCCGACCGCTCCGCGACGCTGACCTTCCCCACGACCACCACCGTCAAGATCGTCGTCACCGGTCCCGACTACCTCTTCAACGCGTACGAGTACGGCCCGACGATGACGGCCACCGTCGAGACCCTCCAGCCCGGCGTCGCCGACCCCGAGCTGCAGTGGGTGCCCACCCCGTCGACCGTCTCGCTCACCCCGACCGCGGTGGGGCCGCTGCTCAACTGGAACGGGACGCTCACCCTCCCGGTCGCCCGCGGCAGCCAGTCGATGCGCATCCTCATCAGCGAGGCGGAGAACTATCCGCCCTCCGATCTCGGTGACGCCCAGCAGCGGGTCACCTACTTCGACGCGATCACCATCTGACGCCGCGCACGGCCGAGTGGCCGGGTCAGACGCTGCGTCGTGATCGCGGCGTCCCTACGATCGCTGGTGGGCCGATGTTCGGCGCCGGGACGGGACGCACCCTCATGGAGTGGAAGCTCGTGGTCGTGCCGGTCGCGGACGTCGACCGGGCCAAGGAGTCCTGCGTCGACCGCCTTGGGTTCCACCTCGACGTCGACCACCGTGCCGGCGAGGACTTCCGCGTCGTGCAGGTCACCCCGCCGGGTTCCGCGTGCTCGATCACACTGATGCGCAATCCGGATGCGGCGGGTTCGCTGCAAGGACTCCACCTCGTCGTCTCCGACATCGACCGGGCTCGGGCCGAGCTCGTCGAACGTGGGGTCGATGCGACCGAGATCTTCCACTTCGAGGACGGGGTGCAGGCACCCGGTCCTGACCCGCAGCGCGCCGACTACGACTCGTTCCTCAACTTCGCCGACCCCGACGGCAACGGCTACCTCGTCCAGGAGGTGCGGCACGGCAGGTCGTGAGGCGCGGTGGTGCGGTCCGTGACGCGGAGTCGCCGGGTCGGCGCGTTGCGCTCGCTCAGAGTGCCCGCAGTGCCTCGGGGTCAGACCGCTCCCGCCTGGCGAGGGCGGTGACGACGGCTGCGTCGCCCGCACGGGCCCGACAGAGCTCGACGAGGGTCCCGACGACGGCGTCGCCCACCTCGGGCGCGGGCTCCGGGGCCGTACGCCCTGTGCTCGCCGCGAGGTCGAGCGTGTGCACGACGAACTCGACGCAGCGCGTGCGCAGGTAGCCGTCGAGTCGCATGCCCACCCCGGGCATCACGATGGAGGGGATGACGCGGTCCGGGGAGGCGGTGCCAAGCAACGCCGGGAGGCGATCGACAGCCGACCGACCTGCCGCCGCGGTCGCGACGGCACCTTCCGCGGCGCGCTCGGCCGCCCACGTGCGGATCGTGCGCGCGGTGTCCCCCTCGAGCCCGCGCTCGCCGTCGAGACGCGTGGAGTGCCCGTAGGTCTCGCCCAGACTCTGCACGACCAGCTCGCCGGGAGCGGACGGCTCGGCATCGAGCCATGCGACGAGGCCGGTGAGCATCTGGGCGAGGTGGGACGCGAGCCCGCCGACGGTCATCTCGGGAAGGACCGACGGCTCTTCCCAGCGTTCGGCCACCCCCGGCCATCCGAGGGCGTCAGCCGCGTCGCGACCCGCCCGGACGACCGCGGCGGTCAGCCGCGTCCACTCAGCACTCTCCGCGTCGGGCACCAGTGGCCGCGATCCGCCGTTGCGCCGTTGCCTCGGTTCAGAATCCCTTCGCGGAGAGGGCCTGCCCCACGAGCTTGGTGGTCTCCGTCACGCCGTTCGGCGTCGGGTGCACCGAGATCCCCCCGTTCGTCGCGATGATCGGGTTGACCCACTGCGCGCTCCCGGACTTGCAGGCGTCGTGGCCGATCGAAGGCGTGAACGTGTCCACGAAGGTCGCGCCGTTCGCCGCGGCCTCGGTGCTGAGCATCGAATTGAGGTCCTTCTCGACGCCGTTGAGGTACGAGGTGTCGCCCGTCGTGAGCGGCATCGTCGGGTAACAGTGACCGCTCTGCGGGAGGATGTCGGGGTAGCCGATCACGAAGACGGTCGCGCCCGGCGCGTGGGCGTGGATGCCCCGGATCACCCCACCGATCGTCGAGGCGTCACCTGAGACCGCGTTGGCGAAGGTGTTGCCGAAGACCGCCTCGCACGGAGCGCCGATGTTGAGGAAGTCGGCGATGTCGAGGATCCCGCACGAGACGAGCGCCCCGACGAAGAGGTTGTTGTCGTTCCCGCCGATACCGACGGTCACGACGTTCGTCGAACCCGACAGCGCGGCGAACTGCGGCGCGACGCCCGGGTACTGCGAGCTCGTCATGTTCGACGAGGTCGCGCCCGAGCAGCTCACGTCCGTCGTGGCGAGACCGAGCGCGGCACCGACCTGGTGCGGGTAGTCGGCCGAGGACTGCAGGCAGAGGACCGAGATGCCCGACGCGAGGCCGCTGACCCCGGGATCGGCAGTGTAGGAGTCACCCAACGCGACGTAGGTACGGGTCGACGCCGACCCTGCCGAAGCCACCGTGCCGACCAGCACACCCGCCATCGCCACCACGGCCGCAGCACCACCGATCCACCGCTTTGGCGCCCGACCCCGGGCACCCTGCACCAACCACCGAAGACCCATCAGGTCCCTCCACGTCGACTCCACCGGACGGCAGCCTGTCTAGACCCGGGGTCGGGACCCGTCAACCGGTTCCGTCGGCCTCATCCGTGGCGATCGGCCCCCGCCGGATGCCTCTCCCGCCACTCCCCCGTGTGCACGCGAGTGATCCGTAGCGGATGGCCAAGCTCCGGGTGCACGGTGTCGCGGACGACGCGCATCCCGAGTCGTTCCATCACGCCGCCCGATGCCACGTTCTCCGGCTCGTAGATCGCGATGACCTCGTCGAACCCGAGCACACCGAAGCCGAAGTCGAGCGTCGCACGTGCGCCCTCGGTCGCCAGCCCGCCGTGCCAGTGCTCGGGATCGAGGCGCCACCCGATCTCGGGGGTCGGCATCACCTCGGGGAGCCACTCGGGCAGGGTGAGCCCGAGATAGCCGACGAGCCCTCCCGTGGCACGGAGCTCGACCGCCCGCTCGCACCAGCCGCGCGTCCGCTGCAGTTCGATCCTCGTGGAGAGGTACCGAGCGGTCTCGTCGCCGGTGAAGCCCCGACGGAGCGGGAAGTGCCAGACCTCCGGCTTGGCGAAGATCGCACCGAGTGCCTCGAGGTCGTCGACGCACCACTCGCGGAGGCGCAGGCGATCGGTGAGCAGGTCTTCGGCCATCCGTCGCCCTAGCACTCGGGATAGCGGATGGGAGCCATCTCGACATCCTGCCGGACACCGACGATCGTGTCGCTCGGAACGTCGTGGCCGAGGGAGCTCGGGGTGGATCCGATCGTGGCATCGAGCGACTGGCGTTCCTGTGGATGGAGGGTCTCCTGCCCCAGCCCATGCACCGCAGCCCAGTCCGCAACGCTCCGCGACGATCGTTCGAGCGGGATCCTCATCCTCGCGCCGGCAACCTACAGCGCGAACAGTGCTGGGTCCTCATTGACGAGTGTCACGTGTGGAAGCTTCACAGCAGGAAGCATGTGAGCCCGACCCTCGCCGGGACTCCAGCTGTAGACGCTCTTCGTTCCAACCGTGAACCAGAACAGTTGGCCGGTGTCCGCCCAGGAGAAATTCATGCTGCCGAGACTCGGATCGGTCATCTGAGCCGAGCCGGGAAGGATCGACGCGGTCCGCGTGGGCGAACCGATGCGGATCAGGGCGATCGCCTGTGGATAGGGGCTGCGTGACACCTTCTCGAGTGCGACCGTGATGGCGACGGTCGAGCCATCGGGAGAGATCCCCGCGTCGCCGGTCGCGACGGTGCCCGCGGGCAGCTGCACCGTCCGTCGGGATCCCGTCTTGGTATCCGTCGCCACGAACGAACATCCACTCGTGCAGTACTGGGCCGGCTCCCAGATGACCACGTCTCCGCTCATACCGATCACAGACGCGTCGGGGAACAGCTGGACGACCTGATCGGTGGAGGGATCCCAGACCTCTTCGGCGCTGCCGTAGGAAGGCTGCTCGGCGAGCACGATGCCCGATGCTCCGGCGAGGCCGGTCGGATACCAACCGCTGCCCCCGGGTAACGACACCGGCGCTCCGAGTCGCGAGCCGTCGCCGTCGATCAGCTGCACGCTGCCCATCTGAGGTGCGCTGTAGTTGGTGCACCCGTACGGGTCGCGACAGGGCTGGGACCAGATCCACGCCTCAGTGCCTGTCGGTCCGGGAAGGACTCCGTCGGAGCGACCGAGGTCGACCGGAGCTCCCGCGAAGCCGGGACGATAGAGCCACGCCGTGTTGCCCCGATTGAGCAGAAGTCCGTCTCCGACTCGGACCATGCCCAGATCGCGGCTCGGCCCGTAGGGCGCAGGAAGCGGCAGCACGCGGGTGGCGCCGGTGTCAGCGTTGATGAAGCGAAGATCGTCGAACGCATACACCAGCGTCGCTGCGGGAGCTGCGTGCGGGAGCAGTCGCGGTCGTGCATCGGCTGGAGGGGTTCGTGCCGGTACGGTCGAGAGGTCGTGGAGCGCGTATCCGACACCGGCCAAGCAGAAGCTCAGCGCGGTCACGACGGTGATCCAGATGACCCGAAGGCGCCGTCGACGTCGGCGAGCCTCCTTGAAGAGGAGCTGCGCCTCGAGCTCATCGATCGCAGTCGGACTTTCGAGCAGCGATGTCACGTCGAGGCCCTCACCGGTCGAGCTGCCGTCTCGCGGTTGGTGGGGCCTCTTCGGCGTGGGTGTCTATCACGGCAATCCCTCGATCATCGCGACGACCTCGTCGCGCCGGTACCCCTGGGACCGGCAGAACTCGACCAGCTCGCGAACGCGCCTGACCACTGCGCTCTGCTCGGGAGTGCCGGCGACGGTGATGCCCCGACCGCGTCGGAACTCGAGGAGGCCTTCGTCGCGGAAGATGTGCAGCGCTCGGAGCACCGTGTTCTTGTTCACACCGAGTACGGCGGCGATGTCCTTCGTCAACGGAAGTCGCTCTCCGGGTCCCGCCTCACCGTCGGCGATGGCTCTCCGGACCTCGGCGGCAACCTGGTCGTGCAGTGGGACAGGCTCGGAGCGGTCGACCTTGGCAGCGAACATGGTACTAGTTATAGTAGATCTACCGTCGGCAATGAGCAAGCTCCCACGGTGAGCGCCGACGGACGGTCCCGGTACTGCTCGCACAGAGCCCTCGGCCTCGGCCCACAGGTCATCGGATCCGGCGAACACAGCGCCGCCATGCGCGTCGGACGTCGGTTGGCGGAAGACGCGAGATCGCGCGCGATGGACGCGCGATGGGATGCACTGCGGACGATGGCCGCTCGGAGGAGGCAGGGCCCGACCAGGGGAGTGAGCGTGGGGCTAGCAAGAATCGAACTTGCGACCTCAGCATTATCAGTGCTGCGCTCTAACCGACTGAGCTATAGCCCCGCTGACCGGCCTTCGACGCTACACCACCGCGCTCCCGTCTCCCGAGCCCGACCGGACCGCGCGCGCACGCCTCGCGCCGACTACTCGTCCCCGTTCGCCTCGCCCGCCACCCGTGCGACCGCGGCGACCGCGTCCTCCTCACCGACACTCATCACCCGCACCCCCGTCGCGTCGCGGCCCTGCGAGGAGATCTCGCGCACCGCGGTCCGGATGACCACCCCGCTCGTCGAGATGAGCAGGATCTCGTCCTCGAGCCCGACCATGAAGGCCGCGACCACCTTGCCCCGCTTGGCGGTGAGCCGGATCCCGCGGACCCCCTGCCCCCCGCGGGTCTGGCGGTTGAACCGCTCGACCTTCGTCCGCTTGCCGTAGCCCGCATCGGTCACGAGCAGGATGTCGGCCTCGTCCCGGGCGAGGTCGCACGAGACGACCTCGTCGCCGGCCTTGAGCCGTACCCCCCGTACCCCGGCCGCGTCACGCCCCATCGACCGCACGTCCTGCTCCGAGAAGCGGATCGTCATGCCCGACTGGGTCACGATGAAGACGTCGTCCCCGCCATGGGTCTCGACCACCCGCACGAGCTCGTCGCCCTCCCGCAGGTTGATCGCGATGAAACCCTCCCGACGCGACTTGTCGTACTCGCTGAACGCGGTCTTCTTGACCTGCCCGAGCTTGGTGGCGAACAGCAGGTAGGAATCGGCCGAGAAGTCGCGGGTCCCGACCACCGCCTGAATCGACTCGTTGGGCGCGAGTGGCAGCAGGTTGACCAGCGCGGTGCCCCGCGCGGTGCGCTCCTTCATCGGGATCTCGAGCGCGCGCAGGCGGAAGACCCGACCGCGGTTGGAGAAGAGCAGCAGGTGCGCGTGCGACGAGGTGTGCACGACGTCGTCGATGAGGTCCTCCTGCTTGAGCTTCGCCCCCTGCACGCCGCGGCCCCCGCGGCCCTGCGTCCGGAACGCGTCCGCGGAGACCGCCTTCACGTAGCCGGCCCGGCTCATCGTGACCACGATCTCCTCGTCTTCGACGAGGTCCTCGACGTTCATGTCGCCCGGGTCGTGCGTCACGATCGTCTTGCGGTCGCTCTGGTACCGCTCGCGGATCTCGCCGATCTCGCTCGCGATGACGCCACGCAGCTTCGCGTCGTCGCTCAGGATCGACTCGAGCTCGGCGATCTCGGCGCGCAGCTTCTCCAGCTCCTCCTCGAGGTTCGACCGGCCGAGCCGGGTCAGGCGGCCGAGGGTCATGTCGAGGATGTGGTTCGCCTGTTCCTCGGTGAATCCGAACGGGTCGGCGCGGAGCGCCACCAGTGCGGCCGGCCGGTCGTCGGACGCGCGGATCGCGGCGATCACCTCGTCGAGCATGTCGATGGCCTTGAGGAGGCCCTCGACGACGTGCGCCCGCGCCTGCGCCTTCGCGAGGAGGTACTCCGAGCGGCGGGTGACCACCTCGATCTGGTGCGCGACGTAGTGGCCGAGCATCTGGACGAGGCCGAGCGTCCGCGGCACCCCGTCGACGAGCGCGACCGTGTTGACGCTGAAGGTCGTCTGCATCGGGGTCTGCTTGAACAGGTTGTTGAGGACGACATTGGCGTTGGCGTCGCGCTTGAGGCGGATGACGAGCCGGGTCTTGCCGCCGGCCGAGTCGTCCTGCACTTCCGCGATCCCGTCGAGATCGCCGGAGCGCACCAGCTCCTCGATCTTCTTCGAGACCGTGGCGACCGACGTCTGGTACGGCATTTCGGTCACGACGATCCGGGTCTCGCCCGGTCGCCCCTCCTCGATCTCGGCGACCGCGCGCAACTTGATCGACCCGCGCCCGGTGCGGATCGCGTCCTGGATGCCCTGGCGGCCGAGGATCTGCGCCCCGGTCGGAAAGTCCGGGCCCTTCACGAACGCCATGAGGTCTTCCGGTGTGGCGTCGGGGTGCTCGAGCAGGTGGGTCGTCGCGTCGATGACCTCGCCGAGGTTGTGCGGCGGGATGTTGGTCGCCATCCCGACCGCGATCCCCTGCGAGCCGTTGACGAGCAGGTTCGGGAAGCGGGACGGGAGGACCGTCGGCTCCTCGCTGGTCGCGTCGTAGTTCGCGACGAAGTCGACCGTCTCCTGGTCGATGCCGTTCATGAGCTCCAGCGCGAGGGTGGCGAGGCGGCACTCCGTGTAGCGCATCGCAGCCGGTCCCTCGTCGGGGCCGGTCCCGCCGAAATTGCCATGCCCGTCGATGAGCGGATGGCGCATGGAGAAGTCCTGCACCATGCGCGCCAGTGCCTCGTAGATCGCGGAGTCGCCGTGCGGGTGGTACGAACCCATCACGTCGCCGACGACCTTCGCGCACTTCGAGCGCGGCCGGTCCGGCAGCAGGCGCTGGTCGAACATCGAGTAGAGGATCCGCCGGTGGACGGGCTTCAGCCCGTCTCGCACGTCGGGGAGGGCGCGCGACACGATGACCGACATCGAGTACTCGAGGAAGGATCGCTCCATCTCCTCCTGGATCTCGATGGGCTCGATGAATCCCGAGACGTCCTCGGTCGGCGCCTCGGGCCCGGACGGACCGTCGTTCCTACGCCGCGGCACGACGTCCCCGGGCGGGAAGCGATCGGCGCGTGGCCGGATGGGAGGAGCGGCGCGTCATCTCAGAAGTCGAGGAAGCGCACGTCTTTGGCGTTGGTCTGGATGAACTGGCGCCGGAGCTCGACGTCCTCCCCCATCAGCACGGAGCAGACCTCGTCTGCGATCGCGGCCTGCTCGACCGCGACCTGCAGCAGCGAGCGGCGCCCCGGGTCCATGGTCGTCTCGCGCAACTCGGAGAAGTCCATCTCGCCGAGTCCCTTGAGCCGCTGGAAGTCGGCCGTGTGGTTCGGGTGCTCGGCGAGGAAGGCCGCCTTCGCCGCGTCGTCCTTCAAGTAGAGCTTCTCCTTGCCGACCCCGGTCGAGTAGAGCGGCGGCTGCGCGACGTAGACGAATCCCCCTTCAACGAGCGGCTTCATCTGGCGGAAGAAGAACGTGAGCAGCAGGGTCCTGATGTGGGAACCGTCGACGTCGGCGTCGGCGAGGATGATCACCTTGTGGTAGCGGATCTTCTCGACGTCGAAGTCCTCGGCGAGACCGGCGCCGATGGCCGAGATGAGCGCCTGGATCTCGGTGTTCTTGAGCATCTTGTCGATACGGGCCCGCTCGACGTTGAGGATCTTGCCGCGGATGGGGAGGATCGCCTGGGTTCGCGGGTCGCGGGCGTCCTTTGCCGAGCCTCCCGCCGAGTTCCCCTCCACGATGAAGAGCTCGCTCTCGCGCGGGTCCCGTGACGAGCAGTCCACCAGCTTGCCGGGCAGGCCGGCGCCGTCGAGCGCCGACTTCCTCCGGGTGAGGTCACGCGCCGACCGGGCGGCCACCCGCGCCCGCTGCGCGAGCAGTCCCTTCTGGACGATCTGGTTCGCCTCACGGGGGTTCTCCTCGAACCAGTCCGCGAGCTTCTCGTTGGTGGCGCGCTCGACGAGTGAGCGGACGGGGACGTTCCCCAGCTTCCCCTTGGTCTGGCCCTCGAACTGCGGGTCCTGCAGGCGGACCGAGATGATCGCGGTGAGGCCCTCGCGGATGTCCTCCCCCAGCAGGTTGTCGTCCTTCTCCTTGATCGCGCCCTTGTTGCGCGCGTACTTGTTGACCACGTTGGTGAGGGCCTTCTTGAAGCCCTTCTTCGTGCATGCCGCCGTCGATCGTGGAGATGCCGTTGGCGAACGAGTGGATGCTCTCGTAGAAGCCGGTGTTCCACTGGAGGGCGATCTCGACCTCCATCGCGTCCTCGCGCTGCTCGAACGAACAGACCTTGCGGAAGAGCGCCTCCTTCGAGGCATTGAGGTGCCGCACGTAGTCGACGATGCCGTCCTTGTACTTGAACGTCGTCGGCGGCTTGGCGTCGGGCCGCTCGTCGGTGAACGTGATCTCGAGCCCGCGGTTGAGGAAGGCCATCACCTGCAGACGCTCCACGACGGTCTGCGCGCGGAACTCGGTCTCCTCGAAGATCGCGGCGTCGGGCCAGAACGTCACGGTGGTCCCGGTCCGCCCGCGGGGAGCCTTGCCGGTCACTTCCAGCTTCCCCTTGGGCTTCCCGCCGTCGCCGAACTCCAACACGTGGTGGTCGCCGTCGAGGTCGATCTCGAGCAGGAGCCGGGTCGAGAGGGCGTTGACCACCGAGACCCCGACCCCATGGAGCCCGCCGGAGACCTTGTACCCGCCCCCTTCGCCGAACTTGCCGCCGGCGTGCAGCGTGGTCAGGACGACCTCGGCGGCCGACTTCCCCTTGTACTTGGGCATCGGGCCGATGGGGATGCCCCGGCCGTCGTCGGCCACCCGGATCCCCCCGTCGGCCAGGACCGTCACGTCGATCTGGGTGCAGAAGCCTGCCATCGCCTCGTCGACCGCGTTGTCGACGACCTCCCAGACGAGGTGGTGGAGACCGGTGGGTCCCGTGGAGCCGATGTACATCCCCGGTCGTTTCCGCACGGGATCGAGGCCCTCGAGAACGGTGATGTTCTCGGCCGTGTACCGCTCCGTCTTCAGCGCCACAGGCGCGCCCTTTCACCGTCGTAGGTCAGATCGGGAATCGGCGCACCCAATCGCTCAGGGGCGCGTCGAGCGCACGCATGAGCGTGTGGCGATCCACCAATTCCAATACCCCATTGTAGCTTCCCGGTGCCTCGGTCCGGGCCCACCCCGGAGGCCGAATCGAGCACTCAGCGGCGGACGCGGACCTCCAGTCGGCCCGGTCTCGGGACGTCCGCGCGCTCGGCCACGCGGTCCAACAGATCATCGCCGAGGCGCCGGACCTGCGTGGCCCACGCAGGATGGTCGACCGCGACGACGAGCACGTCACCCTCGAGCTTGAGCGGCTGGACGTGTTCGGCCATCGCCGGTCCGACCGCGTCCGGCCACGAGGCGAAGATCCGGCCGATCCGGTGCGAACCCTCGAGTCCGAGGCGCTTCGAGACCTCGTCCAAGGACGCGTCGAGCGGTCGCGGGCCGCGCTCCCTGCCGTCGGCGGGCTCCCGTCTCACGCCCCGGGGCCCTCGGCCGAAGGCGCGATCCGGCCGCCCGGCTCGACGGTCACCACCCGGGCCGCGGCGATCGCCGTCGGAGGCGGCATCGCGGTCGTGAGCAGGGCCTGACCTGCGGGAAGGTCCGCCAGGAGGGCGCGCGCCCGGTGGGAGTCGAGCTCGGAGAAGACGTCGTCGAGGAGGAGCACCGGGGGCACCCCGAGTCGCTCGGTGGCGAGCTGGTGGGCCGCGAGCCGCAGTGCGAGCGCAAGCGAGCGCTGCTCACCCTGGGAGGTATGGGTGCGCGCGGGCAGGCCCCCGATCGAGAGCTCGAGCTCGTCCCGGTGCGGTCCGAGCGTCGTCGCCGAGCGCGCGACGTCGTCGACGCGCGCTCGGGCGAGGGCGTCCGCGAGCGTGCCCACCCACGAGCGTCGGTACTCGAGTCCGACCGGTATCGGTGCGTCCGCGAGTCGCGCGTAGTGCGCCTCCACCATCGGCCGCAGCGCCGCGACGAGGTGTTCGCGCGCGTCGACCAGCTGGGAGCCCGCCGCTTCCAGTCGCTCGTCCCACACGTCGAGCGTGATCGCGGTGTCCGGCTGGAGACGGCCGCCGGCCGACCGGAGCAGCGCGGCGCGCTGGCGCAGGATCTTCTCGACATCCTCGCCGGTGCGCGCGGCCTTCGGGTCGACGACAGCGAGCGTGTCGTCGAGGAAACGGCGGCGGTCCACGGGTCCCGCGCGTACGACCGCGATGTCCTCGGGGGAGAAGACGGTGACGCGCAGTGCGTCGTGCAGGTCGCTCCGGCGCCGAACGGTCTGCCTGTTGAGGAGGGTGCGAGACGGTCCCCCGAGGGCGAGCTCCGCCTCGATGGTGAAGCCGCGGCCGTCCGCCACGGTCTCGGCACGAAGGATCGCCCGTTCGGTACCTCGACGGACCATCGCCTCGCGGGGGGAGCCGCGGAACGACTGGAGCGTGGCGAGGTACGCGACGGCCTCGAGCAGGCTCGTCTTGCCCGCGCCGTTGCGCCCGGTGACGACGGTGACGCCCGCAGGACCGGGACGGAACGTCGCCGAGGCGATGTTGCGGAAGTCGGTGGCCTCGAGCGAGAGGAGCTCCACGGTGCGGTCCCCGCCGCGGCGGGGGCCCTAGGAGACCCGCACGGGCATGAGGAGGTAGCGGAAGTCGGCCTCCTCGGCTGCCCGGACGGTGGCCGGCTTCGTCGCGTCGACGGTTTCGAGGAGGACCTCGTCCCCGGCGACCGCCTCCACGCCGTCGATGAGGTAGGTCGGGTTGAAGGCGATCGTCAGGTCCTCGCCCTCGAAGTCCGCGTCGACGGTCTCGCTCGCGTCGCCGACCTCCTGGGATACCACCGTGAGGTCGACCCCACCCTGTCGCATCGACAGGCGAACGGGCGTGGTGTTGTCACGCACGAGGAGCCGGACCCGGCGGAGCGCGTCGAGAAGCGAGTCCTTCCCGACGTGGAGCCGGTTCGGATACTCGGCGGGGATGAGCTGGCGGTAGTCCGGATAGGTACCGTCGAGCAGCCGGGTGCTCACCCGGACGTCACCGGCCGTGAAGGTCACGTCGTGATCGCCGACCGAGATGCCGATCTTCCCGTCGCCCGTCCCCCCGTCCTCCGCCGAACCACCGATGGACTCCTTGCCGGTCCCACTCATCGCCGAGAGGCGCTGGAGCTCTGCGAGCGCCCGAGCCGGCACGAGGATCTGCGTCGCCCCGGCCAGCACGTCGCTGCCGTCGATGTCCCGGAGCGCAAGCCGGTAGGAGTCGGTCGCCACCAGACGTACCCCGGTGCCCTCGGGTGCGATGAGCACGCCGGTCAGCAGTGGCCGGGCGTCGTCGCTCGAGGCCGCGCGCACCACCTGCCGCAGCGCGCCCGCCAGGCTCCCGGTCGTGAGGAACGTCGCCGGCGGGGGTGGCTCCGGCAACGTCGGGAAGTCGTCGACCGGAAAGGTGCGCAAGCTGAACCGGGAGCGCGCGGCACTGATCTCGATCTTGTCGCCCTCCGCCTCGATGGTGACCGCCCCTGGCTCGAGCGAGCGAACGATGTCCGCGAGCAGCTTCGCCGGAGCCACGGAGACACCATCGGCGATCCCGATCGCCTCCGCGCCCACGTGCACGGTCAGGTCGAGATCGGTCCCGATCACCGACAGGTGGTTTCCCGCCGACTCGATGCGGATCCCACCGAGCGCCATCGACGCCGACGCTCGTGAACCGACCGCTCGCCCCGCCGTCGTGAGGACCTCCACGAGGGAGTCACGCTCGCATCGAAACTTCACCGATCATCCTTTCTCGACACCGCTCTCTTCGTCTCTTCTCTTTGAATTTGGATAGTGATGGTAGTAAGGGCTGTGGATTGTGGATGACGTGCTGTCGTCCCAGGAAACTGACGGTGTGACTGTCCACGTTCCGTCCCCCGAACCTGACAGAACGGCACGCGAAGGTGTGCGGGACGTGTCCGGTTATGGACAAGTTCATCTGCGTTCACAGAATTACCCCAGTGGCGGCCCTGGATTTCCACAGAACGTGCACAACCTCTGGATAGCCGATGCGGCACGTGACGGAGAGAGCCACGCCGCTCACGATCCGGTCTTGATGCGCACGATGAGGTCGGTGACCTGGGTGTAGATCTGCTGGCGCTCCTTCATGAGCGTTGCGATCTTCTCGACAGCGTGCATGACCGTCGAGTGGTCGCGCCCGCCGAACTCGCGCCCGATGGCCGGGTAGCTGAAGTCGGTGAGCTCGCGGAAGACGTACATGCTCACCTGGCGGGCCGTCACGAGCGGCCGGCGCCGGTTCGGGCCGCAGAGCTCGTCGACCGAGAAGCCGAACTCCTCGGAAGTGGCCTCGAGGATGACCTGCGGGGTGATCCGCCGCGGCTGGTCGACCGCGATGATGTCCGAGAGCACCTGCTCGGCGAGCTCGCGGCTGAGGGGCTGGCGGTTGAGGCTGGCGAACGCGGTGACCCGGATCAGCGCGCCTTCGAGCTCCCGGATGTTCTCGGTCACGTGTGTCGCGATGAAGTCGAGGACGTCGTCGGGGACCGCCACGCGCTCGTGGGCGGCCTTGGTCTGGAGGATCGCGATCCGGGTCTCGAGCTCGGGCGGTTGGACCTCGGTGATGAGCCCGGACAGGAACCGGCTGCGCAGCCGGTCCTCGAGGGTGGCGATCGACTTCGGTGGACGGTCCGAGGTGAGCACGATCTGTTTGGAGGCGCCGTAGAGGGAGTTGAAGGTGTGGAAGAACTCCTCCTGGAGGGACTCCTTGCGCTCCATGAACTGGACGTCGTCGATGAGGAGGACGTCGCACTCGCGGTAGCGCCGCTTGAAGGCGGTCGTCGCGTTGGTCCGGATCGCGTCGACGAACTCGTTCATGTAGGTCTCGGTCGTCACGTAGCGCACGTGTCGACCCGAGTAGTTCTCCTGGACGTAGTTGCCGATCGCATGCAGGAGGTGGGTCTTGCCGAGGCCCGCCTCGCCGTAGATGAAGAGGGGGTTGTAGGAGCGGGCCGGCGACTCGGCCACGGACTGCGCCGCAGCGTGGGCGAACCGGTTCGACGAGGCGATGACGAAGTTGTCGAAGGTGTACCGGGGGTCGAGGAGCCGGGGGTGTTCGACCCCCGACCTGGTGGCCGGGCCGGTGGTGCTCCCACCCCAGGTCGGGGACCGTCCGGGGGCGTTCACCGCGTTGACGGACTCGGTGGCGTCAGGCGCGCCGTTCCGGGTGTCCTCGGCCGGATCGTACGCCGGTGCCACGACCTCGAGCTGGACCCGGAGGTCGCGCCCGACCGTGCCGGTCACCGTGTCGCGGATGAGACCGAGGAACCGGGACTCGACCCGGTCGCGGATGAGGGAGTTGGGCACTGCGAGGACGATCTCACTGTCCTTGATGGCGACAGGAGTGATGCCGGACAGGTAGGCCTGCCACGTCGCGTCCGACACCTGTTCGCGCAGCGCCTGGGAGCACGATGTCCACAAGCCTTCGGTCTCGTTCACGTGGGCCTCCGCCCCTGGGCAGCGCAACCGGTCCACAGAGATATCCACAGTTGTGGACGATTCCTCCTGGTGGACGCTCCCGCCGGTGGGCCGAAGGGGGCTGCGACTGCTGCTGGTCAGAATGTGTCGTTCATTGGGACACACCGTGCCGTCGGGGCCGACTCCGCGTCTGGCGGGTGCATCGCTGCCGTTGGTCGGAACGGTACACCGTGCCCACCGGGCGTGCTCCGGCCGTCTCGACTAGAGGAGCCCGCGCGAATGGGCGTAGCATGGCGCGGAATGCCCCGTCGTCGCCGACCGGGCCCCCTGCTGCCGAGCGAGACGCCAGCGTCCGCGGTCCAGGGCGAGGAAGGATGTGGATGCATGAAACGGACGTACCAGCCGAACGTGCGCAAACGCGCCAAGACGCACGGATTCCGCAAGCGGATGTCGACCAAGGCCGGCCGAGCGGTGATCCGGGCACGCAGGGCGAAGGGGCGGCACCGGCTGTCGGTGTGAGCCGGCGAGGCGACGGGGTGGAGCCGATCCGGTCCCGCCGGACCTTCGAACGCCTCCGGCGTCCCGACGGGCGTGGCCGTTCGGGCCCGTTGTCCGTGCGGTTCGTCGCAGCGCCACAGGGGAGCCGCCCGCAGGTCGCCCTATGCCGTCGGACGCCAGGTCGGGGGTGCGGTCGACCGCAACCGCCTCCGCCGGCGCCTCCGGGCGATCGTGGCCGAGCAGGCGCCCGTCTTACCGGCGGGGGCGTACGTGATTGGGGCCGGGCCCGGGGGGCCCGAGCTCGAGTTCGAGGAGTTGAGGGTGGCCATGGGCCAGGCGATCGGAAGGGCCACGAGCGGGGAGGGGCGGTCCCGGTGACGATCGACCTGCGGCCCGGAACCCATCACCCCCTGGTCGTCGAGGGAAAGCCGTCGCCGGCACGGGGCGGGCGCCCGAACGGTGCGACCGCCCGCGCGCTGGTCGCGCTCGTCCACGCCTACCAGCTCCTCCGCTCCGGACGTCCGACCGGCTGCCGGTACCTGCCGACCTGCTCGGAGTACGCCGTCGTCGCCATCGGGCGGCACGGCGCGTGGCGTGGCACACGCCTCGCCGTCCGCCGCGTGCTGCGGTGCCGTCCCTGGGGCGGGCACGGGGTCGACCCGGTCCCTGAGGAGCGTGTCGCATGAGCCAGCTCGTCCACGGGATCGGCCGCATCTTCCAGCCGCTGCTCGACCTCGTCGCCGCGATCCTCGCGGCCTTCTACGCCATCATCCCGAACTACCCCATCGACGTCGCGCTCCTCACCATCGTGATCATGGCGGCGCTGACGCCGCTCACGGTCAAGAGCACGAAGAACATGGCCGCGATGCAGGCGCTCGCGCCCGAGATGAAGAAGCTGCAGCAGAAGTACAAGGGCGCCGAGAACCGCGTCCAGATGAACGAAGAGATGATGAAGCTCTACAAGGAGCACAATGTCAACCCGGCGTCGGGCTGCCTTCCAATGCTTCTGCAGATGCCCGCCTTCATCATTCTCTATAGCGTTATCCGAGGAATCACGAATACCGTGTCGAAGGGGGCTGCGATCCCCTATACGGAGACATCGTCAGGCATCAATACCACGGTGGCGAGCCACTGCACGACCGCAGTCTGCGCCGTCCCCCGGTACATCAAGCCGAGCACGAAGATGTACCACGCGATCGTGGCCGCCGACGGGAAGCTCGAGTCCTTCGGCATGAACTTCGCGGACAAGCTCCTTTCGCACCACAGCTCGCTGTGGGCCGCCATTCCCTTCCTCCTCCTCGTCCTCGCATCAGTGGGCCTCCAATACCTCCAGATGGCGCGACTGAATGCAAGAAATCCGCAGGCGGCACAGGCCAATCCTCAGGCCGCTATGATGCAGAAATACCTGCCACTTATCTTCGGCCTCATTTATATTAATGTCGCTGCAATTCTGAACGTCTATTTCATTATTTCGAGCGGGATCCGAATCGGGACGCAGGAAGTGCTCTTCCGAAAGGGGATCGTCGCGGGACCGCCCGCGCCACCCAAGGCGGGCACCGCTGGCTCCGGCGGGAAGCCGCCGGCGACCCGGAAAGGCGCTGTTGCCGACCGTGAGGAGAAGGCCCTGCCGAAGCCGAAGCCGTCTGGCGGCTCGGGGCAGGCGAAGGGTGGAGCTTCCGGCGGGGCGCGCAAGACGGCGACCGGAGGCGGCAGCGCGAACGGATCGACCAACGGGACGACCGGCGGGCAGCGGGGTGGCGGCACGAAGCGCCCTGCAGCCGGCAGCTCGAGGAACGGCGCGAACGGATCGGCGGCGGGTAGCGGGGGCGCGGCGGAGCCCGCCCCGAAGTCCCACCCGCGGTCGAAGGCGAAGCGACAGAGAAAGGCTCGATAGGACGTGGAGTGGGTAGAGGCCAGCGGCAAGTCGTTGGGCGAGGCGAAGGAGACGGTGCTGGACCTGCTCGGCGTCGCGGAGGACGACGCCGAGTTCGTGGTGCTGAGCGAGCCGAAGGCCGGGCTCTTCGGCCGGCTGCGCGGCGAGGCGCGCGTGAAGGCACGGGTACGCCCGGTGACTCCCCCGCCGAAGCGGGCACGTCGCCAGCGGTCGGACCGCAATCGCAGCGGAGGGCAGCGCTCCCGGTCGGACGGCTCGAGTCGCACGAACGGCTCGGGCGAGCCGGCGCAGGGCGCCGCACGCTCCGGCGGCACGAAGTCGGGCGTCCGGACCAAGGATGCAGGTGCCGATGGCCTGGATACGGCGTCGGCGGAAAGTACGGAGCGCAACGGGTCCGGTTCGAACGCGAACGGTTCCTCGTCGACGGGAGGCTCGCGGCGGCGCAGACGAGGTCGCGGGGGAGGCGGTGGTTCGTCGAACGGCGAGCGGCCGAAGCAGCAGGCAACGCAGACATCCGGCACCGAGGCCGGGGAGGGCGAGGAAACCATGGAAGAGTCGCTGTCGCTGGAGCAGCAGGGCGAGGCAGCTCGAGAGTTCGTCGCGGGACTCGTCGAGCAGTTCGGCCTGCAGGCTGAGGTCAGCGTCGAGGAGGTCGACGAGGACACGGTCCAGGTCTCCGCGTCGGGAGAGGATCTCGGTCTGCTCGTCGGTCCGAGGGGGGCGACCCTTGCTGCCGTGCAGGACCTGACCCGGACCTTCGTGCAGCGCCAGTCCGAGAGCCGGACCGACCGCATCCTCGTCGACGTCGGCGGCTACCGCGAGAAGCGAGCGGCGGCGCTGCGCCGGTTCACCCTCGGCATCGTCGAGGAGGTCAAGAGCAGCGGCGAGGAGCGGGCGCTCGAGCCCATGTCGCCGGCCGACCGCAAGGTCATTCACGACACGGTGAACGAGATCGACGGGGTCGATACCCGCTCGGACGGGGTCGAGCCGTCCCGTTACGTCGTCGTCCAGCCCGTCGACTGAAGCCGATCGCCGACACCCCCGTCGGGGCGACCTCGTCCGCGACCGCAGGGGCACGGCGGAGGCGGCACCAGGGGTCTCGATGACCGTTCCGCACCTCCGGGAGATCGAGCTCGGCTCGCTCCCCGAGCAGCTCGGGGACGAGACGGTACGGTCGCTCGAACGGGCCGTCAACCTCGACCTGCTCGGAACCCTTCCGCTTCGCGAGCAGATCGACCACAGTCTCGGTTTCGTGCGGGTGGTCGTGTGGGCGTTGGGCCACCAACCGGCGTCTTTCCTCGACCTCGGGAGTGGTGGAGGACTTCCGGGCCTCATCCTCGGTGCCTGTTGGCCGGAGGCGGACGGTGTCCTGCTCGACGCCTCCGAGCGACGGACCGAATTCCTGCGGGGCGAGGTCGACGGTTGGGAGGGGGGCGAGCAGCTCCGGGTGGTGCGCCGCCGGGCGGAAGAGGCCGCCCAGGACGAAGCGCTGAGGGGCAGCTTCGAGGCCGTGACGTCCCGCTCATTCGGACCGCCGGCAGTGACCCTCGAATGCGGACTGCCGTTCGTCGCGCCGGGCGGCGTGCTCATCGTCTCCGAGCCGCCGGACCGTCCCTCCGGAGGGCGGTGGGACGCCGAAGCGGTAGCGATGCTGGGGGGTGTCGTCGGGGACCGCGTCGCGGTCGGGGACCGTGCAACCTTCCAGGTGCTCCGCAAGTCGCAGCCGACGCCCGATCGGTTCCCCCGCCGGACCGGGGTTCCCGCGAAGCGACCGTTGTTCTGAGCGGAGTCACCCGGCGCGGCGCGACGGGGGCGCTGGCCGCGATTTCACCAGGTGATCTCTCTCCGGGTCAGCCCATCGGACCGGCCAGGCTGGGCTGAGCGCCATGGCGAGAGGTCGAGGGTTTCACGTGGAACATTCCGCATGCTGAGGGTGGCCGGATCGGTCACGCCCTCACCGTTCGGGCTGCGCTGGCGTGTCCGCTCGCCGGCATCGCACCAGCCGCCGAGGCCGGTCGGCAGGAATCCCGACCGGGGTCTCCCGCTGGTCCTCGGTGGCCTGCTGGTCGAGCCGGGTTGGCGGTGTGGCCCCCTCGACTGCGAGCGCCCAGCTGCAGGCCCGCGGAGCCGGACGGCATCGGATCCATGCACTTTGACCTGCTCGGTGCTCCCCGACGGGGTGTCGAGATCACCGCACGCGCGGGCTCGCCCGGACGTCCCCCGTCACCGTTCCCCGCACGGAGCGACGTTTCACGTGGAACAATTCAAGGAAAGGTGCTTGACCTCTCCGGCACGGCAGGAGAGGATGAGGGCCTTGATCCCTGCCGCCTTGATCTGGAGATGAGAATGCGCGGCCGCCGCAAAGGCCGGAACCGCAACTCCCCACGGGACGCCGACGAGGCAGGGTCTGCCCCCGCGGTCGGTCAGCCCGGCAGCGGCACCGTCCGCCTGGTTCCTCCGACACCCTCCGATCCACTGCCGAACGTCGAGGATCCGGTTGCCGTGGTCGAGGCCGACGACGCACCGTCCCGCTCCTCGACGCCGCTCCATGAGACCGTCTCGGAGGTCCACTCGGCCCACGCGGAGCTCGACGACGTGCTTCCGCCCGAAGACCGTGAGCTCGCGCTCGAGCGCGAGCCGGTCGACAGGGGACCGTGTCGCTGTCGCCGACCACGGGGGCGGTGGGCCTTCGCACGGCGTCGCGACGCTCGAGGCTCCTCCGCCGGTGGACGAGGACGCGCTCGAGATCCGCGAGCCCCCGGTCGCGGCGGCTGAACCTGAGGTTCCCGCATCTCCGAACCCGCCGGCCCCGGCGGTGTTGGACGGCGCCGAAGTCGACGAGTCCGCCGATCTCGACGCCGCACCGCAGGCCGGCTCGGGCAATGCCCTACCGCGGGTCGTCGCGGTCGCAAATCAGAAGGGCGGCGTGGGCAAGACGACGACGTCGGTCAACCTCGGCGCGGCCCTCGCCGAGCTCGGATTCCGCGTCCTGGTCGTCGATCTCGACCCCCAGGGCAATGCGACGACCGGCCTCGGCATCGATGCGCGGAACTTCGAGCTCTCGATGTACGACGTGCTCATGCGCGAGGCGTCCCTTATGGACTGCGTCGAGGCCACGAGCATGCGCAACCTCTTCGTGGCGCCGGCGACGATCGCGCTGGCCGGCGCCGAGATCGAGCTCGTCCCGGCCTTCAGTCGGGAGCTCAAGCTCCGCCGGGCCATCGAGTCCGTGCTCGACGACTTCGACTACGTCCTCATCGACTGCCCGCCCTCCCTCGGGCTGATCACCGTCAATGCGCTGGCGGCCGCAACCGAGGTGCTGGTGCCGATCCAGTGCGAGTACTACGCACTCGAGGGTCTGAGCCAGCTCATGCGCAACGTCCACCTCGTCGCCTCGAACCTCAATCCGAAGCTCGACATCTCGACGATCGTGCTCACCATGTACGACGCCCGTACCAAGCTCGCCGATCAGGTGGCCGAGGAGGTGCGCCAGCACTTCGGGCGGAAGGTCTGCCGGGTGGTGATCCCGAGGACGGTCCGCCTCTCGGAGGCACCGTCGTTCGGGCAGCCCATCACGGCCTTCGACCCGGGATCGCGCGGCGCCATCGCCTACCGTGAACTAGCCAAGGAGGTCAGCGGTGGCACGACGTAGCGGGCTCGGAAAAGGGCTGAGCGCCCTGATCCCGACGGAGGTCATGGGCGACCGGTCCTCCGCGCTCCGCGAGGTACCGATCGGCAGCATCAAGCCCAACCCTCGACAGCCGCGGCGGAACTTCGACGAGGAGACAATGTCGTCGCTGGCCGCCTCGATCAAGGAGCTCGGGATCCTCCAGCCGGTGCTCGTGCGCCAGATCGGGGGAGAGGCCGCAGACGAATTCGAGCTCATCGCAGGCGAGCGCCGCTGGCGGGCCGCGAGGCGAGCGGGGCTCCACACGATCCCGGTGCTCGTCCAGGCCTCCGACGAGACCCGGAGCCTCGAGCAGGCGCTCGTGGAGAACCTCCACCGCCAGGACCTCAACGTCCTCGAGGAGGCCGCGGCCTACCAACAGCTCATCGAGGAGTTCGGCTACACGCACGACCAGGTGGCCACCCGGGTCGGCAAGAGCCGCACGTCGGTCACCAACATCCTGCGCCTGCTGCAGCTCCCGACCTCCGTCCAGCGGCTGCTCGCCGAGGGCCAGATCTCACCCGGCCACGCGCGTGCGCTGCTCGGCACCCCCGACCGCGGCTACCAGGAGGTTCTCGCCAAGCGGGTCGTCGCCGAGGGACTGACCGTCCGCACGATCGAGGAGCTCGTCCGCGAGCAGACCGAGGCCTCCGCACAGGTCGACGCCGGCGCACCCGAGACGCCGGCACCCGCGGGCAGGCCCGGTCCGGCAGCGAGCCCCGTGGAGGCGAGACCGGCCGGTTCGCCGCCTCGCCGCCTGCCGCCCCCAGGGATCCTCGAGCTCGAGGAGCTGCTCGCCAGCCACCTCAACACGACGGTCAAGGTCGACATGACCGCGAAGCGGGGACGGGTGATCGTCGAGTTCGCGACGCTCGAGGACCTCGAGCGCATCTACAAGCTCATGGTCGGGGGGCCCGAGTCCTCCCCAGCCTGATCAAGTCGTCACTCAACGTAATAGCGACTTGACAGAATGACAAATACCCAGCTCATGTGAACGCTGTCCGTGGGGGAAGTGCGGACCTGAACCATCGATGCAGCTTCTTCCACAACCTGTGCATGAGGTTGTGGATTACGGCGGTTCGAGTGGTCGAGGTCGAGGTCAGAGGGTGAAACGCCCCCGACCGTCCCGAGTCAGTCCCAGCCCGCGCCCGCCCACTCGCCGAGCGAGTCGCCGATGGCCTCCGCGACGGTCGCGGACTGCTCGACGAGCACCGACACCGGACTGATCTCGCAGAGGACGGCGGGCATCCGCGTCTCGCGGAGCAGCGGGACGGACATCCCGCGGCTGCCCAGGTCGGGAAGGCGCAGCCGGGTCGAGAGCGTCACCACCAGGAGCTCGGCGAGCGTGCGCCCACCCGGCGACGAGTAGCGGTACCCCTCGTAGAAGGCGGTCGAGCAGTGGCGGTCGCCGGCCCCGAGACGGAACCCGAGGTAGACGTCGGCGTCGCCCGCGTTGGCCTCCGACGCCTGGATCGAGTCGTCGGGATGGTGGTGGGTGCTGACCACCGCTCCCTCCCGGACGAGACGGCGCCGCACCGCGGCGACGGTCGCGCCGAGCCCACCCTGTTCGCCGAGAGCGACCCGCCGGCCGCCGAGGGTCCGAGGGGCCTGGCGGAGCCGCTCGCGGTCGCGGACCGAGGCCACCAGCTCGGAGCCGTCGTGCCGGCTGCCGAAGCGCAGCAGCTCGGCGACGGTCGCGGCGCCCGCGATCCCGTCGACCGGCAGCCCGGCGTTGCGCTGGAATTCGCCGAGCGCCCGTGAGGTGAGGTCGCCGAAGATCCCGTCGACGCGGCCGGTGTCGAAGCCGAGCGCGGAAAGGCGCTGCTGGAGCTCCGCGACGTCGTCGCCGCGCAGCATGGGGGAGCGCCGGTAGAGGAAGCGGTCGCCGAGCACCCGACCGGCTTCGACCAGGGCCGACCAGGTCTGCGGACCACAGACGCCGTCGACGCGGAGGCCTCGCCGGTACTGGAAGGCCTCGATCGCGGCACGGGTGCCGGCGCCGTAGGAGCCCGCGGAGTCGACGCCGACGGTGAACCCGAGCGCGGCGAGCCGGTGCTGCACGTCGAGCACGGAGGCCCCGCTGGCACCGGCCTCCAGTCGGACGTCCTGCCCCTCGGTCACCCTCGCCTCGCCGACCGGGGCGCGAGACGCCCGCACCGGCGGGCTTCGCCGGCGGGCGGCGTTCCTAGAGGTGGGCGGAGAGCTCCTGGAGGAGCTGCCCCTTGCCCTTCGCGCCCACGATCCTGGCCGCAGGCTCCCCGTCCTTGAAGAGGATGAGGGTCGGGATGCTCATGACGTCGAACCTGCGGGTCACGTCGAGGTTGTCGTCGATGTTGAGCTTGGCCACCTCGAGCTTGCCGGCCTGCTCCTCGGCGATCTCCTCGAGGACCGGGGCGATCATCTTGCATGGACCGCACCATTCGGCCCAGAAGTCCACGAGCACCGGGACGTCCGAGGCCTTGACATGCTCGTCAAAGCTAGCGTCGCTCAGGGTGTGGATCTTCTCGCTCATGGCTGCGGTTCCTTCCGGTCTGTCGAGGTCGCCGCACGGACTCGATCCGCGGACACGCTAGGTCAACGGCGGAGGCCGCCAGGGCATTCCCGGCCGCCGCGAGCGGTCAGTCCGCGGCGGCCTGCTCCTCTTCGAGCCACCGCTCGACGTCGAGCGCCGCCATGCACCCCGAGCCGGCCGCGGTGATGGCCTGGCGGTACCGGTGGTCCTGCACGTCGCCGCAGGCGAACACACCGTCCACGCTCGTCCGGGTCCCGTCGAAGGTCCGGATGTACCCGCTGTCCTCCATCTCGAGCTGCCCCTTGAAGAGCAAGGTGTTGGGCTCGTGACCGATCGCCACGAAGAGCCCGGCAAGATCGAGATCCGTCTCGTTGCCGGTCTGTGTGTCGCGGACTCGCACGCCCGTCACCGTCGAATCGCCGAGCACGTCGACGACGACCGAGTTCCACCGGAAGGTGATCTTCGGGTTCGCGAAGGCGCGCTGCTGCATGACCTTCGAGGCGCGCAGCTCGTCCCGGCGGTGGATCACGGTCACCGAGTCGGCGAAGCGGGTGAGGAAGAGCGCCTCTTCGAGCGCGGAGTCCCCGCCGCCCACGACGGCGATCTCACGCCCGCGGAAGAAGAACCCGTCGCACGTCGCGCACGTCGACACCCCGTAGCCGATCAGGCGCTCCTCGTTCGGGAGGTCGAGCATCAGCGAGCGCGCGCCGGTCGCGACGATGAGCGACTCCGCCAGGTACGTCGGCAGGGCGGTGTCCGGATCGCCGACCCACAGCCCGAACGGCCGCGCCGAGAGGTCCACCCGTGAGACCTTCGCGGTCACGTACTCGGCCCCGAAGCGGGCCGCCTGCTGCCGGAAGGACTGCATGAGCTCGGGTCCCATGATCCCCTCGACGAACCCGGGATAGTTCTCGACCTCGGTGGTGAGCATGAGCTGCCCGCCCGGCTGGTCGCTCGTGGACGAGGGTTCACCTTCGATGACCAAGGGGGAGAGCTGGGCGCGCGCCGCGTAGATGGCCGCGGTGAGCCCTGCAGGGCCGGATCCCACGATGACCACCTGCCGTCGCTCGCTCACTTCGCCCCCTCCGCGTTGGCGCTGGGCTCGGTCCGCTGACGCCAGAGCACAATCCCCCCCACGACGAAGAGCGCACCGACGACCAGGTCCGAGAGCCAGACCCGACCGCCGAACGCATAGACCGTGAGCAGTCGGATCAGCGTGATCGACAGCAGCGTGACCGTCACAACGCTCGCGGCGAAGACGATTATTCCGAAGACGATGCCTCGGGTGACGAGCGTCATCGGACGCACCGTCTTGTCGCGCAGGAGCTCGACGAGCGTGTCGACCATCGAGGTCGCCCGCGCGGGCAGGTCCTCGGTCAGCCGCCCGCCGGGCAGGCTCGACCGGGGCGGCTCGGGCTTCGGATCCATGGTCGAAGACTAGTCGGCCCGACCGCCCGACCAGGGGTGACGCGGCTCCCCCCGTCCTTCCGTCGCGTCAGTCGACGGTGATGAGGCAGACCCCGATGGTGCCCGGGCCGGTGTGCGTGCCGACCACCGGACCGAGATCGGTGATCACGAGCGGGTGCTCGGACTTCACGCCTTCGAGCAGCGCGAGGAACTGGTCGAGATCGGTCGCCGCGCCGTTGGCGATTGCGATCCGGCTGATCGGCGGCGCATTGAGGGCCTTGTCCGCCAGATACTGCAGGGAGCGTGGGCGCGTTCGCTGCTTGGACTCCTCCTCGACCACGCCGTCGACGAGTGTCACGACCGGTTTGATCGAGAGCAGCGAGCCGAGCAGCGCGCGGGCGCCGCCGATCCGGCCGCCCTTCTCGAGGTGCTCGAGGGTGTCGACGACGCCGTAGACGAGGGTGCGCGGGATGAGCCGTTCGACCCGTGTGACGAGCTCGTCGAGGGACTCGCCCGCGCGGGCCGCCTCGGCGACGTCGATGACCAGCAGCCCGAGACCCATGGTGAGGGAGCGGGTGTCGACGACGCGGACGGGAATGCGGTCGGCGACCGCCTTGGAGGCGGCGACCGCCGCCTGGTAGGTGGCCGACACGCCCGAGGAGAGGTCGAGGCAGATGACTCCGTCGCACCCGTCCGCCGCAGCCGCTTCGAAGGCCTCCTGGAAGGCGCCGGGTGAGGGCGCCGCGGTCTCCGGCAGCACCGCGCTCGCAGCACAGCGGGCCCAGAACTCCTCGGGCCCGAGCGTGACCCGGTCGACGAACTCCTCGCCACCGAAGCGGATGGTGAGGGGCACGACCGTGATGCCGAGCGAGTCGGCCAGCTCCGGCGTGAGATCGCAGGCGCTATCGGTCACCACCCGGATCCGGGCCATCACCATCTTCCTCCCCGGGCTCGCCCCCGGCCGGACGCAGGAGGCGAACGGAGGGTCCGGCGGGCCCGTCGTCGAGTCTGCCACGGAACGACTCAGGGTCGGCGCGGGGCGGTGGGTCGCTCCGGGAGGGCGGCGGGCGGTCGGATGGCGGCACGTTGTCCGCGCGACCGGGCCGAGTCGGCGGGGTGCGGTGGGCGAGCAGCGCCGCCGCGGCGACGTAGGCGACGGCGCCCGCGACCACCGCGAAGACCACCCGTCCGAAGAGCCCGAACCCCGACGACGCACCCGACGCGGCGAGGGCGAGCACCGTCGCGACGCCCATCACGGCGGAGGCCCACACCACATGGGTGAGGGGGGTGACCAGCGCGTCGCCGCCGAGGGTTCCGACGCGGCCGCGGATCACGTGCATCGCGATGCCCGCCGCGACCGTGTACGCGATCGAGAGCGAGAGCGCGAGCCCCCGGACGCCGAGCGGGCCGACCAGCGCGATGCCCAGGACGACGTTGATCCCGTTCTCGACGAGGTAGAGCTGGAATGCCGTCTTGGTGTCCTGCATGGCCTGGAGGATCCGCACCATGTAGAGGTAGATGCAGAAGCCGGGCAGGCCGAGCGAGAACATGGCGAGCGCGGCGGCCGTCGTCTCGGCCTGCGCGTGGGTCTCGGCGCTGTGCTGGAGGACCAGCTCGATGAGCGGATGCGAGAGGATGAGCATTCCGACCGCGGACGGGATGACGATGGCAAGCATGGCGCGCAGGCCGAAGACCATCCGACGGCGGAACGCGACGAGGTCGTTCGTGGCCCACCGCCCGGCGAGCGACGGGGTGACCGCGCTCATGATCGAGACCGCGATCACGCCGTAGGGCAGCTGGAAGAAGGTGTACGCGTACGTGTACGCGGAGACCCCGCCGGGCACCGAGGCGCCGTCGGCGAGGGCCAGGATCACGACGAGCGCGAGCTGGTTGGCGAGCACGAAGCCGAAGGTCCAGCTGGCCAGGCGCGCGATGGTGCGCATGGCCCGGTGCATGGGCTCCCACACCACACGCAGGTGCAGGTCGGCCCGCCGCAGCGAGGGGAGGAGGAGCCCGGCCTGGACGACAACGCCGAGCGTCGTGCCGGCCGCGAGCACCACGAGCGCGCTGTGGTGGGCGTCGATCGTCGCGAGCGAGGGATGGGGCACGATCGCCCGGAACCACACGAGCACGGCGATCACGACGAGGTTGTTGGCGATCGGCACGAACATCGGCGCGGCGAACTTGCGGCGCGTGTTGAGCAGCGCGGTGAAGAGCGCGATCAGGCCGTAGCAGGCGAGCTGCGGGACGAACCACCGGAGCAGGAAGGTCGCGGTCTGCTGCTGCCTCGCGACGTCGGCGTGGTGGTTGGTGACCGTGTAGAGGTCGACGATCTGGGGCGCGAGGAGGAAGAAGGCCACCGTCGAGACGACCAGGATCCCGATGGTCACGGTCACGACCGCCGAGACGGCGCGCCACGCCTCTTCGCTCGACCGCGTCGTGAGGTAGTCGACGAAGACCGGCACGAAGGTCGCGGAGAGCACGCCACCGATCACGATGTCGGTGAGGATGTTCGGGGTGGTGTTCGCGAGGTTGTACGCGTCGGCGAACGGACCGCCCCCGACCGCCGCCGCGAGGGCGATGATCCGCCCGACGCCGGTGAGGCGCGAGAGCAGCGTGCCGATCGCCATCCCGACCGTCGCGCCTGCGAGGTGCCGGTCGTCGTCGGCGTCGGCCGGTGGGATCTCGTCGATCTCGAGCTCGGTCATTGGACCGCAGGCACCTGCTGCTCGTCCTCGTCCCGCTCGTCGGGCTCGGCCCGGCGGCGCGCCCGTCGCCGCAGGGACGTGCGTACCCACCAGACGGCCAGCACCGCGACCGCACCGGCCGTGAGCGCGATCCCGACGACGGAGGTGGCCGTCGACCGCACGTCGACCGAGCCGCTCGAGAGCAGGAGCGCGCCGCCTGGCGAGCGGAGGGTCACGTCGACCCGGAAGACCCCCGAGGTGCGGGTGCGCACCGTGATGTAGAACGCGTTGGTGGGATGGGCGAGCAGGACGGTCTGGGACCACTGGGTGGTGCCGGTGGCGAAGAGGAGCTTGTCGCTCGTGAGGGTCATGGTGGCCGTCACGGGATAGGGCGCAGTGGAGACGATCGTGATCGGGACGGTGCCTCGTTGCGAGGTGAGGGTCACGGTCCGGTCGCCAGCCACCCCGAGCTGTCCGAGCTGCGCGTCGAGGGCCGCGGCCGCATTCGCCACCACGGCCGACTGCTGGCCCGGGCGGAGGTTCTCCGACTCGCCTGCGAGCACGAGATCGCTGAGCTCGCCGACCGTCGTGCGCGCGGTCGGACCCGCCGCCGCCGAGGCGAACTCGGACGTGCGCACGCGCTGGGTACGGATCGCGGCCGCCGGGAGGTCGCCGCCGCTCGAACCGGTGAGGCGGCAGGTCGTCCGGCAGCTCGCGGTGGGGAGGAGACCGAAGAGCGTCGCCGCCGTGACCGGCTCGACGATCGGATTGGACGCGAGCGACGCGAGCAGCGCGTCGACGAAGGACGCATCGGGTGACCAGCTGCTCGGCGCGACGACCACGACGCCCCGCGGGGTCGTGGCGTTCGGCTTCTCGTAGTAGAGCTGCGCGAGCTCGGCGATGAGCTGGTGGGCGGCGAGGACAGGATTGCCAGGGTCCGAGCCGAAGCGCGCCGCGAGGTCGCCGTCCGACGCGAGCCGCGGTGAGCGGCGCGCGGGCAGGACCGACCGTGAACGGCTCGGCCGTCGAGCCGTTCACCGGGGTGCCCGAGACGTCGCTTGCGGGAAGCACGACCTGGCCGTAGCCGAGGCTGGCCAAGGCGGTGAGGGAGGGTTCGTCGAGGGCGTCGCCGGTGATCCACGGACCGAGTCCGCTGAGCGGCGCCTGCGGGACCGCCCCACCCGGATGGACGACGGTCGCCGAGGTGGCCTGCACGCCGCGCAGGACCTGTGCCGCGAGCTCCGTGCCGAGCCCTGCACCGACCAGGCCTGTCGCGCTGACCGGCACGAAGGGCGCGGCGGCCACTTCGTGACCGGACGGGCTCGCCGCCAGCGAGGCGAGCTGGCTCACCGCGCCCGGTCGTGCCGCGTCGAGGAGCTCGAGGGTCTGCCCGCTCGCCACGAGGGTGGCCGGTACGTCGGGCTCGCGCCCGAGGGCGCCGATCAGGCCGGTGACGGCTGCCACCGACGCGGCCGACGGCGCCGTGAGCGCGGCCTGCGGACGGGCGAGGAGCGCGGCCGGCGACGGTTCGGCGGCGGGCCCGAGCGTGACCTGGACCGGGAGGACCAGGGCGACCCGGAGGCGCTGGGTGCCCGTGGTGGCCTCGGTGAAGACGAGGTGGGTCGTGATCGACCCGACGACGGCGTTGTTCGCCGACGAGAGCAGCTCGAGGCGGACCGGGAAGACGCCCGAAGGGAAGGCCTGGCACTGGGCGCCCGAGGCGGCGAGGTGGATGGCGAACGCCGTGCCGGCCGGTGCGGTGGCGGTGCCGGTGAGGACGGGCATCGAGAGGTCGAAGACGCCGTCGCCGAGCTGGGGGAGGCTGGTCACGGCGATCGGCGCGGCCGTCTCGGTGATCGGGTTCCCCGACGAGCCGGCCGCGGAGACCGACTGGTCGAACGCGGAGACGCTCGAGAGGCACGGGTAGACGGCGACCGACACCGCGAGGGCCGAGAGGGCGGGTGTGCCCGGACCCGCACGGAGCCGCACGTCGAAGGTGCCGCCGGGTGTGACCCACGCGGACTGGGAGACGAGGACGAGGGGCGCCGGCGCTCCGGACGCGGCAAGGGCCGCCGCCGCGCCGGCCGCCGGGGTCGCGGCGTCCGCGCGCAGGGGGCCGGCGATCGACGAGGTGAGCGCGACGGAACCGGTGAGCGCGACGGCACCACCGAGCATGACGGTGAGCGCGACGGCGAGCGCCGAGCGACGACGGGCTGGACGCGGCCGTGCGTCCCCGATGGTCGGGGCGGGGCCGTCCCCGTGTGGCACGCCGCGGGGATCGCTGCCACGGGGGCAGTGGGTGCCGCGTTCCCGATCCACTCCGGACGGCAGCCTACGCCAGTCGCACTACCCTCGGCGTGGTGCTTCCCGAGCGACTCCGGCCATTGGTGCAGGCCACGGCCGATCTCTCCGACCGATTCGCCGCCGCGGACCACACGCTCTACTTGGTCGGCGGCTCGGTGCGCGACGCGATCGTGGGGGCGCCGGAGGAGACGGTTCCACCGGGTAGGCGCGACCTCGACTTCACGACCGACGCCCTGCCGGACGAGATCGAGCGGCTCGTGTCCGGATGGGCGGACGCCGTGTGGACCCAGGGCAAGCAGTTCGGGACCGTCGGCGCCCGCCGGGGTGAGCAGATCTACGAGATCACGACCCACCGGGCCGAGGTCTACCGCCCGGACTCGCGCAAGCCGGTGGTCGACTTCGGCTCGAAGGTCGAAGAGGACCTCGCTCGGCGCGACTTCACCATCAACGCGATGGCGCTGCGCCTGCCCGAGCTCGAGCTCGTCGACCCCTTCGACGGGCTGGCCGACCTCTCGGCGCGGCGGCTGCGGACCCCGCTCGAGCCCGAGGTCTCGTTCGGCGAGGACCCGCTGCGGATGCTGCGCGCGGCGCGCTTCCTCGCCGCCCTCGACCTCGACCCGGTGCCGGAGCTCGTCGAGGCCGTGCGGACCGGCCGGGGCCGCCTCGCGATCGTCTCGGCCGAGCGCATCCGCGATGAGCTCGACAAGATCGTGGTGCTGCCGGTCCCGTCGGTCGCGCTCTGGTTCGTCGTGCGAACCGGACTCGCCGAGGAGTTCTTTCCGGAGCTGCCCGGCCTCGCCCTCGAGCAGGACCCGATCCACCGGCACAAGGACGTGCTCGCCCACACCCTCGCCGTCGTGGACAAGACGAGCCCCGACCGGCAGCTCCGCCTCGCAGCGCTCTTCCACGACGTCGGCAAGCCGAAGACGCGGGCGTTCGTCGACGGTGGGGTGACCTTCCACCACCACGAAGTGGTCGGGGCGCGTCTGACCCGCCAACGGATGCAGGCGCTCCGGTACTCGAACGAGGACGTCGAGGTCGTGAGCGAGCTCGTGAACCTCCACCTGCGCTTTCACACCTACCGGTTGGGGTGGACCGACCGCGCGGTCCGCCGCTACGTCCGGGACGCCGGTCCGCTCCTCGACCGGCTCAACGAGCTCACCCGCTGTGACTGCACCACCCGCAACGCGAACAAGGCACGCGCCCTCGCTCGGCGGATGGACGAGCTCGAGGCACGTATAGCGGAGCTTCGCGAGCAGGAGGAGCTCGACGCGATCCGCCCCGACCTCGACGGCGACCAGGTGATGGTCGAGCTCGGGATCCGTCCGGGCCCGGACGTGGGACGTGCGCTCGCCTTCCTCCTCGAGCTCCGCCTCGAGGAGGGGCCGCTCGGGGAGGATGAGGCGCGGCGGCGCCTGCGAGCCTGGTGGGAGTCGCGATGAGCCGCCGGGACGGCGGCCCCGCGGTGGCCGGTCCGACCTCGGGCCGGACGGGGCCCGGTTCGGTCAGGCCTCGGGCCAGACCGGGCCCGGCTCGCCCGCTGCGAACGACTCGACGAGCCCGCGGGCCTCGTCGTCGTGGTACTGCACCGGCGGCGATTTCATGAAGTAGGCGGACGGGCCGACGAGCGGGCCGCCCACGCCGCGATCGAGCGCGAGCTTCGCGCAGCGCACCGCGTCGATGATCACGCCGGCCGAGTTGGGCGAGTCCCACACCTCGAGCTTGAGCTCGAGGTTGAGCGGGACGTCGCCGAAGTTGCGACCTTCCATCCGGATGTAGGCCCACTTGCGGTCGTGCAGCCAGGGCACGTGGTCGGACGGACCGATGTGGATGTCCTCGACGGGCAGCGCGCCGTGCTCGATCTGACTGGTGACCGCCTGGGTCTTCGAGACCTTTTTCGACTCGAGGCGCGACCGCTCGAGCATGTTCTTGAAGTCCATATTCCCGCCGACGTTGAGCTGATAGGTGTGGTCGAGGGCAAGCCCGCGATCCTCGAAGAGCCGGGTGAGGATCCGGTGCACGATGGTGGAGCCGACCTGGCTCTTGATGTCGTCGCCGACGATGGGGAGGCCGGCCTCCCGGAACCGGCGCGCCCACTCGGGATCCGACGCGATAAAGACCGGGATCGCGTTGACGAAGGCGACCCCCGCCTCGAGACAGGCCGCCGCGTAGAAGCGCTGGGCCTCTTCCGAGCCGACCGGGAGGTAGCTGACCAGCACCTCGGCTCGGGCGTCGCGCAGGGCGGCGACCACGTCGACCGGCTCGGTGGGTGACTCCTCGACGGTCTCGCGGTAGTACGTGCCGAACCCGTCGAGGGTCGGTCCACGCTGGACGGTGACCCCGAGGTCGCCGACGGTCGCGAAGCGGACCGTGTTGTTCTGACCGGCGAAGACGGCCTTTCCGAGGTCGGTCCCGACCTTGGACGCGTCGACGTCGAAGGCGGCGACGAACTCGAGGTCGCTGACGTGGTAGCCGCCGAGCACCACGTGCATGAGGCCGGGCACCGTGTCGTCGGGGTCGGCGTGGCGGTAGTACTCGACACCCTGGACGAGCGAGCTCGCGCAGTTGCCTACGCCGGCAATGGCCACACGGATCGTGCTCATGGACGGGTTCCCTTCGTGGTGGAGAGCGCGGCCGCTGGTGGGTCGCGGTGGTCGGATCGTGGTCCCTGCTGCCCGGCGCGTTCCGCCTCGATGAGACGGTCGAGCCAGGCGATGTCGTGCTGCGTCGCTTCGGTGCTGTGCTCGACGAGTGAGCGCGTGTAGTCGTCGAGCAACCGGCCGGCGGCACGCGCCTCGTCGGTGGCGAGCCGCCGCGTCAGCTGCGCGCGGCGTCGCTCGAGGAGGGTGAGGCGGGCCTGGGGCGCGAGATGCCGGGCGAAGGCAAGCCGGAGCCCGAAGCTGCGCGCCTCGTCTGCGCCGGGCGGCTCGTCCGCGTCGAGGAGCCGTTCGAACAGGGCGCGCCCCTCGTCGGTGATCCGGTAGACCTTGCGCGACCGCTTGGTCCCCCGTGTCGACGCGGTCCGGCGTGCCCGGAGGCCCGCCCGCTCACCGCCGAGCGAGCCGGTGGCCGGGATCGCGCCGCTCGAGACCGCGCCCGATGCGGCCACGGTCACCGCACCGGACTTCTCGAGGCGGGAGAGCGCGGGATAGAGCGAGCCGAAGGAGATGTTGGCGAAGAGGCCGAGCTCGTCGCGGAGCCGGCGGCGGATCTCGTAGCCGTGGAGCTCCTGCTCGTGGAGGAGCCCGAGGATGGCGAGGTCGAGCACGTCAGGCCACCGGCCCGGACGGCAGCTCCGCCCGGCGGCGGCCTGGCCGGCCTGCTGTGCCCGCCCGGCCCGCTCTGCGGGGAGCCGTGTTCATCCGGCGGCGCGCTCTGTTCACCGACTGCATACCTTCAACGATATATCAATCTGATATATCGAGTCAATACACTCCCGCGGCGCGGGCACCGTCGGGCTGCGGCTGCAGAACGCGGGTCCGGGCTGTCGCCGGCCTCCGGTTCGGGAGATGCCTCTTCGGACGGCCAGCCGGTACCCTTGGCCTGGTGAGCTTCCGACCAGGGGTGCTGGAAGGCGTGCGGCCGATGCCGCCCGGGGGCCGGGTCGAGTACCTGCTCGCCCGCAACGCGGTCGTCCGGGACTTCCGGAAGGGCCGCCTCTCGCGCCTCGATGTCTGCGACGCCCACCCCGAGCTGCTCCGGGCCGCCCGGAACCTCGGACGGGAGACGGGCGAGCCGTGCCCGATCTGCGAGGAGGCGCCCCTCGTCGACGTGACGTTCGTCTTCGGCTCGCGCCTGCCGCCGGGAGGCCGGTGCGTCGCGACCAAGGCCGAGCTCACCCGCTACTGGCGCCGCAAGGACCCGGTGGTCTGCTACGTGGTCGAGGTCTGCGGGGACTGCTCGTGGAACCATCTGCTGCGGATGTATCCCGCGGGTGCGGGGGTCGAGCCGGCCGCGCCGGCCAGGAGCCGCCCGGCCCGCTGAACCGTGGGGCCGCCCGGCCCCCTGAACCGTGGGGGCGCCCGGCCTTCGGGCGGTACGCTTGGCGGACAGTACGTCATGCTCCGCGGCGATCGTCCGTCGCCGCCGATGCCGCCGGCAGCCCACGGGCGCTGGACGGCCGATGAGGAGGATCGCCATGCCCGACCACCGGTCGACGCCGTTGACGGTGCCCGCGGTGCGCGCCGCCAAGCGGCGGAACGGCCACCCCCCGCTGGTGATGGTGACCGCGTACGACGTGCCCGGTGCGCGGATCGTGAGTGAGGCCGGGGTCGATCTGATCCTCGTCGGGGACTCAGTGGCCAACACGGTGCTCGGCTACCGCGACACCCTCCGGGTCACGGTCGACGACATGGTCCACCACACCGCCGCGGTTGCCCGCGCCGAGCCGGCGGCGCTCGTGATCGGCGACCTCCCCTGGCTGAGCTACCACCTCGAGCCGGTCGACACCGTGCGCAACGGCGCGGCGCTCGTCCGTGCGGGAGCGCAGGCGGTCAAGCTCGAAGGAGGCTCCCGCCGGGTGCCGATGATCGAGGCGCTGGTCGCAGCCGAGATCCCGGTCATGGGCCATCTCGGGCTGACCCCGCAGTCGGTCCACGCGATGGGTGGCTTCAAGGTGCAGGCGAGAGACGATGAGGCGGCCGAGGCGCTCATCAGCGACGCCAAGGCCGTGGAGGCCGCCGGCTGCTTCGCCGTGGTGATCGAGGGCGTGCCGGAGCGGGTCGGCGCCGCGGCGACCGAGGCGATCGGCATCCCGACCATCGGGATCGGCGCGGGCCCCGCCTGCGACGGCCAGGTCCTCGTCCTGCACGACCTGCTGGGCCTCACCCCGAAGACCCCGAAGTTCGTCCGCCGGTACGCGGAGCTCGGCGCCGCGGCGACCGCGGCGGTGGCCGCCTACGCCGCGGACGTGCGTTCGGGCGCCTTCCCGGCCGACGCGGAGGCCTATCACTGACCCGCGGCTAAGCTCCACCGGTCGTCCCGGATGTCCGGCGGCGGCCGACATCCCCATCCGACCTGCCCCGCGTGCGGGGCTCGGGCGGTCTTCCGCTCGATCCAGAGGGAGGTGAGCCGCGCATGCGGCCCTACGAGACCATGGTCATCTTCGACACCGGCGCCGACGAGGCCGCGGTCAACGGGGTGCTCGACCGGGCGTTGGAGGCGCTGCGCGCCAAGGGCGGAAACTCCGGTCGCGTCGAGCGGTGGGGTCGGCGGACCTTCGCCTACGAGCTCAAGCACCGGCGGGAGGGCTACTACGTCGTGGTCGAGCTCACCGCCGAGCCCCCGGCCGTCGCCGACATGGAGCGCGTCTTCGTGCTGGCGGACGAGGTGCTCCGGCACAAGGTCATCCGGCTGCCGGACAAGGTGGCCGGCCGGCGGGCCGCCGCGGCGGCGAGCAGCGAGGAGGGCTGACCATGTCGAACGGCAACAGTGTCACGTTGGTCGGGAACATCACCCGAGATCCCGAGCTCCGGTTCACCAACACCGGTCAGGCCACGACCAGCTTCGGGCTGGCCGTCAACCGCCGGTGGCAGAACCGCCAGACGCAGGAGTGGGAGGAGGCCACCTCCTTCTTCGACATCGTCTGCTGGCGGGAGATGGCCGAGAACGCGGCCGAGAGCCTGTCGCGCGGCTCGCGGGTGATCGTGACCGGCCGGCTCGAGCAGCGGAGCTGGGAGACGCCCGACGGCGAAAAGCGCTCGAAGATCGAGGTGGTCGCCGACGAGATCGGACCCTCGATCCGGTGGGCGACCGCGCAGATCACGAAGAACGAGCGGCGCGGGCCCGGGGACGGGCCGTCCGGAGGCGGTCGCGGCCGCTCGGGCGGTGGCGGCACGGGCGGTGGCGGCTCGGGTGGTGGCACGCCGCCAGGCGAGTCGCAGGGGTACGGCTACGGAGAGGAACCCTTCTAGCGATGGCACGCAACAACGATCGGGGCGGGTCCTCGCGGCGCTCCACGAAGGACGCAGGCCGACGGGTCAAGAAGAAGCCCTGCGCACTGTGCAAGGACCGCGTGGAGTGGGTCGACTACAAGGACGTCGCCATGCTCCGCAAGTACATGAGCGACCGGGGCAAGATCCGCGCCCGTCGGGTATCGGGCAACTGCACCCAGCATCAGCGCGATATCGCGATCGCGATCAAGACCGCCCGTGAGCTGGTACTGCTCCCGTACACGCAGCGCACGACGACCGAACGGCCGGGTGGACGTGGCGGCCGCGGCCGTGACCGTGACCGCGACGGCTACGGGGGCGGCCGGCGCGCCCGCGAGGAGGAGCGCACGCAGACGTCGGAGGCGCCCGCAGCGAGACCCGCGGCTGCGACGGCCGGCCAAGGCGGTGACGGCGCGACCGAGGTTCTCGAGGTCGAGGTGGTCGAGACGGCCGGCGGCGAGGAGGTCGTGGTCGTGGAGCCGATGGCTGGTGGTGACGGCGACGGCACGGGCACCGACGGACCGCCGGCATGAAGGTCCTCCTCCGCAGCGATGTCGAAGGGGTGGGCAAGCGCGGCGACATCATCGATGTCGCCGGCGGATTCGCCCGGAACCTGCTGCTCCCGTCCGGCAAGGCCATCGTCGCCACGCCGGGGGTCGAGAGCCAGGCCGCCGCGATGCGCCGGTCGCGCGACCTGCGGGACGCACGCGACCGCGAGTCCTCCGAGACGGTCGCCCGCGCCCTCGTCGGGACCGTGGTCACCATCCCGGCCCGCACGAGCGGGGAGCGGCTCTTCGGCTCCGTGACGGCCGCCGACATCGTGCGCCACGCGCAGGAGCAGACCGGTGCGGTCGTCGACCGCCGGGACCTGGCGCTGGAGGAGCCGATCAAAACCGTCGGCCAGCACAGCGTACGCGTGGAGCTCGTCGGCGGCGTCGTCTTCGAGCTCACCGTCGAGGTGGTCGCCGAGGGCTGACCCTCGGGCGGCAGGGCGCCGCTCCTTGGGCGGTCAGAGGTCGTCCTTTCGGCCATCGTCCCGGATCGTCCTCCGACCGATCCCTTCGGCGCAGTCTCGAGTCGACGGCTCACTCGGGAACGTGGGAGGCCGTTGCGACGAGTGCGGCATCACGGTCTCCCCGTCCGTCCGACCGGCTGGTGCGCGTCCTCGGGCGGAACCGGGACGAAGGATCTGTAGCAAGGCACCAGGTCACTCACACCTTTGGAGCCGGGCCCGCCTCCGGACCGAGGACGGCTCCCTCTCTGTTCAGCATAAGTGAGACACCCTCCCGGCACACTTCGTCCATGACCGCAGTGGCCACCGAAACCTTCGCCAACTCGCCGGCCCAGGATGGGACGCCCGGCGCGGCGCAGTTCGCGGCCGCCGTGGAGGTGCTGGCCGCTTTCGTGTCCGCCTTGGAGCCCGGGCGCTACTCGGGGACTGACGCGGCCACGTTGGTCTCACTGTTCTCCCGTGCGGAGCGGCTCTGCGCGGCCGGCAAGACGGTGGCGGCGGCCAGGGCGGCTACTGCGAACTGCCACCTCGCGTCCGGCGCTCGCTCGCCCGCTCACTGGCTCGCCACCCTCACCGGGGAGCCGCTCGGGCAGGCGATGGGGGTGCTCCGCCTCGGAGGGGCGCTGGGCGAGCAGCGAGGCCTCGACGAGGCGTTCCGGCAGGGTCGGCTTTCACCGGCCGGCGCGCAGCGGGTCGCAGAGGCCGTCGCGGTCAACCCGGAGAGCGAGCCCGAGCTGCTCGAGGTCGCTGGATCGGGCACCTTTCGGCAACTGCGCGACAGCTGCGAGCGGGCGAAGGCCGTCGGACGCAAGGAGGAGGACCGTCGCGCCGCCTACGAGCGCACGCACGCGCAACGGCACTGCCGGACCTGGACCGACACCGACGGGGCCTTCCGCCTCGACGCCCGCCTGACCCCTGACGCGGGGGCCTTCCTGCTCGCTTCGCTCACCGCCGAGGCCGACCGTCACTTCGAGGTCGCCCGCACCCTCGAACACGCGGAGCCGCGTGAGGCCTACGCCGCCGACGCTCTGGTCGCTCTCATCACCGGGAAAGGACTGCTTCGGGATCTCGACATCCCCGATCCCGCGCCCGATGCGAAGGCGATGGTGCATCTCCGAGTCGACCTCGCGGCGCTACGCCGTGGCGAGTTGGAAGGCGGCGAGGTCTGCGAGATCCCCGGTGTCGGCCACGTCCCCCTTGCAACCGCACGAGCGCTCCTGGGGGACGCCATCTGCGATGTGGTCATCGCCGATGGCGTCGATGTGACCACGGTCTGCCACCTCGGGCGCTCGATCCCGACGGCCCTGAGGACCGCGCTCCTCGCTCGGGATCCGGCCTGCGTGGTGCCTGGATGCGACGTCGCGAGCGGCCTCGAGTTCGACCACTGGGCGGTCCCCTTCGCCGAAGGTGGCGCCGCCTCACTCGAGAACCTGGCCCGACTCTGCCACCACCATCACTACCTGCGCACCCACAAGGGTTTCCGACTCAGCGGGGGGCCCGGACAGTGGCGCTGGTCGCCGCCCGCCGACACCGGCGAGCGGGATCCGCCGCCCGGGTAGCCGTGGGCCCCCGGTCCATCGTGGTCTCCGTCATGTACCCGCTGTCACGGGCGCGCCCGCTCGCGGTCGTCCGCGTCGGCAGGCCAGACCCGGGCACCTGCGTCCATGCGCATCCGCGAAGATCGCCTGCGATCGAAGGCCGGCGGAGCGGGAACGTCGTCCTCGCCGCTCCGAACGCGTCCTCCGGCCACCGTGCCCCATCCACCGGCCGGGTCACAGCCCGCGGGGATGATGGGTCCGTGCCCCGCTGCGTCCCCAGTCGAGGCGATCTTCTCCACGGGTCGTCCACATGCCACCACGGCTATTTCCGCAGTTTGGAGGGCTTCCGTTCCACAGGCCGCGTCGGCGAGGGTTAAGGATCATGGTGCACGCAGTCGACCAGGCGCGGACTTCCGCGTTCGCGCCGGCCCGCCCCGGGGGCGCGGCCGCCGGACGGGTGCCGCCCCACAACCTCGAAGCCGAGGAGTCGGTGCTCGGGGCGATGCTGCTGTCGCGCGACGCCATTGCGACCGCCATGGAGATCTGTAAGGCCGACGACTTCTACAAGACATCGCACGGCCACATCTTCGAGGCGATCACCTCGCTCTTCAGCCGGGGCGAGCCGGCCGACTGGGTGACCGTCACCGAGGAGCTCCGTCGCCGCGAGCTTCTCGAGGCCATCGGCGACCCGTCGGTCTTCGTCTCGCTGCAGGCCAACACGCCGTCGATCGGGAACGCCGAGTACTACGCGCGCATCGTCGAGGAGCTCGCGCTCCTGCGCCGGCTGGTGTGGGTGGCCGGCGAGATCTCCGAGCTCGGCTACAGCATCCCCGGGGACGTCTCGGGCGTGCTCGATCGCGCCGAGAGCCTCGTCTTCGACGTGGCCCAGCGCCGCGTGGTCGACACCGTCGCCCCGCTGCGCGACTTGCTCGGCGAGAGCCTCGACCATCTCGAGCAGCTGTTCAGCCGCGGCGAGTCGGTGACCGGCCTCGCGACCGGGTACGCCGATCTCGACGAGCTGCTCGCGGGACTGCAGCCCTCCAATCTCGTCGTGGTGGGTGCCCGGCCCTCGATGGGCAAGACGAGCTTCGCCCTCGGGATGGTGGCCCACGCCGGGGTCAAGCTCTCCAAGCCGGTGCTCCTCTTCTCGCTCGAGATGAGCCATCTCGAGCTCACCCAGCGCCTCCTCTGCGCCGAGGCGCGGGTCGACGCGAACCGGATGCGCACGGGCAAGCTGCGCGACACGGACTGGCCGAAGATCGGCAACGCGATCAGCCGGATGAGCGAGGCGCCGATCTTCATCGACGACAACCCCAATCTCACGGTCATGGACATCCGGGCGCGGGCGCGCCGCCTCAAGAGCCGCGAGGGACTCGGCCTCGTGGTGGTCGACTACCTCCAGCTCATGACCGGGCGGCACGGCGCGGAGAACCGCCAGGTCGAGGTCTCCGAGATCAGCCGCGGGCTCAAGATCCTCGCCCGCGAGCTCGAGGTGCCGGTCGTCGCGCTCTCGCAGCTCTCCCGCAATCTCGAGATGCGCCAGGACAAGCGGCCGATGCTCGCCGACCTGCGCGAGTCGGGCTCGATCGAGCAGGACTCCGACGTCGTGCTCTTCATCTACCGCGACGAGGTGTACCACCCCGAGTCGAGCGAGAGCTCGGGAACCGCCGAGATCCACGTCGCGAAGCACCGCAACGGGCCGACCGGGGTGACCCGGCTTGCGTTCATCGGCCACCACGCGCGCTTCGACAACATGGCCCGGGTCTGACGCCCTGCGGTCTCAGGCCGTCGGCGTGGGCGTGCCCGATCCGGCGCCGGGGCCGTTCAGCTCCGCGAGGATCCGTTCGATGGCCGCATCCTGGGCCTCGAGGTGCTTCTGGATCTGCAGCGCCTCGTGCAGGACGGCGTCCGCATCCTTGTAGGTGGCCTCGGAGCGCTTGTCGGCGGCGGCGGCCTGGATGTTCTGCCCCACGATGATGATCGGGAGCAGCACCAACTGAAGGAAGTTGGACGAGATCCAGGCGACGATGATGGTCAGGTTGTGGGTGGTGATCGCCGAGGGCAGGCTCACCAATGCGATGGCGGCGAAGATGTAGCCGCACAACATGGTGCCGACCAGCAGCGTGATGGTGAGCCCTACCTTGGTGTTGAACCTGTGCCAGGCCGAGTCCGTCCGGCGCTGATCCTCGACCTTGACCGGTCCCGCCTCGCGGCGCTCGGCGATGTAGGGATGGGGTTCGTGCGTGAAGAGGGTGGGCATGGTCCGATCGTGCCACCCCACCCTCGCCGATTCGGTGATGATGGGGCCGTGGTCGCGTTCGAGCTCCCGCGGATCCCCGCCTCGGCGGGCGCGCTCATCCACGACGGGGAGGGGCGAATCCTCATGCTCAAGCCCACCTATAAGTCGGGGTGGACGGTGCCGGGCGGGCAGATGGAGGCCACCGGCGAGACCCCGTGGGAGGCCTGCCGGCGCGAGGTCGAGGAGGAGACCGGACTCGTCGTCACGACGGGGCGGTTGGTCTGCGTCGACTTCCTCCGGCCGAAGCCGCACCGGCCCGGCGGGCTGCGCTTCCTCTTCGACTGCGGAGCGGTCGGCGCGCTCGCGTCCGCCGAGATCCGCCTGCAGGTCGTCGAGATCTCCGAGCACCGCTGGGCGCTGCCCGACGAGGCGGCCGAGCTGTTGAGCGGACCGGTCGGGCGGCGGGTCGCCGAGGGACTCGCCGCGACCGGGACGGTCTACCTCGAAGCCGGTCGACCCGTCGGAGCGGTGCCTACCTGACGTGCATGCTGGTCGGATGGATCGAGCCACCTACACCCACGGCCACCACGAGAGCGTGCTGCGCTCCCACCGCTGGCGCACCGCCGAGAACTCCGCGGCCTACCTGCTCCCGCGCCTCGTGCACGGACAGCGCCTGCTCGACATCGGGTGCGGGCCCGGCACGATCACCTGCGACCTCGCCCGGCGGGTCGCGCCCGGCGTGGTCGTCGGCGTCGACGCATCCGCCTCCGTGATCGACGAGGCACGCGGCGGAGACCGCGTCCACGGGTCTCTCGAACCTCCGCTTCGAGGTGGCCGACCTCTTCGACCTCCCGTTCGATGCGGGGAGCTTCGACGTGGTCCACGCGGACCAGGTCCTCCAGCACCTGGGCGATCCGGTCGCCGGGCTCGTCGCGATGCGGCGCGTCTGCGCCCCCGGCGGGATCGTGGCCGCGCGCGACTCGGACTACCCGACGATGACCTTCTACCCGAGCGATCCCGACCTCGACGGGGCCATTGCCGCGTACGGCGAGCTCACCCGCGTGAACGGCGCCAACTGGGACGCGGGCCGCCTGTTGCTGCACTGGGCCCACCGCGGAGGTTTCGAGACGGTGGTCCCGTCGGGCTCGGCGTGGTGCTACGCCACCCCCGAGGAGCGGGGGTGGTGGGGCGGGCTCTGGGCCGACCGGTTCACCCGGTCGTCCCTGGCCGATCAGCTCCTCGTTCACGGCATCGCGACGGCCGACGACCTCGCGGGTTCGCCGCCGCTTGGCGACGGTGGTCGGACTCGCCCGACGGTTGGTTCGCGGTGCTCCACGGCGAGATCCTCGCCGTGTCCTGAGCCGTCGGCGCCGCATCGCCGGGCCCCCAATGGGCTCGTGGACGCAGCGATGCAGTGAAGATGAGATGCAGTGAGGTTGAGATGCAGTGGTGCGGGGATGCACCGATGCAGGGATGGAGCTCAGTGCCTGCCGGCGCGGTAGGCGTCGAGGAACGCAGCCGGCGCCTCGACCATCGGGTAGTGCCCGATCCCCGTGAGCAGGTGGAGGTCCGCGTCGGGTCTGGCGGAGACGAGCCGGTCGGCCATCGCGACGACCGCGATCGGATCCTCCGTCCCCCAGACAACGGTGAGCGGCGACGGGTGGGCCTCGATCGGCCCGGTGAACCGGTCCTGGTTGCGCCGGCGCTCCTCGATGTATCGGATCGTGCGCGGCAGGAGGAGGTGGCCCTCCCCATGGGCGACGAGCGCCCCGAGCGCGGCGAGCTCCTCGGGGTCGACGTCGGCGCCGGACGCGAACGTGGCGGCGATCCCCGCGGTGACCCCCGCCTCGTCGATCCCTGCGTCCCGATCGAGCCGCTCGTCGGGCAGGGAGAGGAGCAGGAGCTGGCCGGCGCTGAGCTGCGCCATCTCGATGTAGATGCTGCCGTTGGCGAGCGTCCGGTCGGTGACCTCGACGTCCCAGTCACCGTCGAGGTGCCTGGCGAGCAGCTCGCCACCCACGGTGTCGCCGAGATCATGGGTGAGCAGCCCGAGCCGGTCGACGCCGGCCGCCTCGACGACGGCCATCGCGACGTCGGCCTGCTCGGCGATGGTGTACGCCTGGTCGGGCTTGTCGGAGAGGCCGTAGCCGAGCAGGTCGAAGAGGAGGACCCGCCGGTCGTCGGCGAGCGCGTCGACGACGCCGCGGAAGTCGAAGGACGACGTCGGGAAGCCGTGGACGACGAGGAGGGGCGGGTGGCGCTCGGGGCCGCGGGCCGGCACGTCGACGGTGAAGATCGAATGTCCCGCGAGCTCGCGGTGCGTCCCGCGTGTCGCCCAGGCGGACGCGAGCGTGTTCACGGCCGGAGCCGGGACACGAAGAACTCGAGCACCTGGTCGAGCGCGGCCCGGGTCGGGGTGCCCGGGCGGTCGTCGAGATCCTCGGTGAGCACCGAATGCGCCATATTGCGGTGGCCGTGGGGGTTGCCGGGAGACGAATCGAGCTCGACCCCGACGAAGTTGTCGCCGAGGAGCTCGCGGAGGTGGGCGAACCGCTCGGGCGGGCTCGCTTTGTCCCCGGTGAAGCGGAGCCCGAGCACGCAGGTGCCGGCCGCGGCGCGCTCGACGACGCGGGCGACGTCCGCGTCGTCGATCCCGAGGTCGCGCTTCCTCGTGGTGCCGAGCCCGAAGGGCAGCGAGGGTTGACTGAGCACGGGAGCGACGACCACGTCGTCGACCATCATGGCGAGAGCGAACCCGCCGGTGAGGCACATCCCGACCGCTCCGACGCCCGGTCCGCCGCACCGCTCGTGCTCGGTGCGGGCGAGCGCGCGCAGCCACGTCGTGATGGGGCTCGTCCGTCCGGCGGCGAGCACGGTGAACTCCCGCGACACGCACGCCTTGGTGATCGAGCGGATGGTGTAGCCGATCGTCGGCTCGCGCCCGTCGTCGCCGAAGACGTGCGGAACGACGGCGGTGAGCCCGGTGTCGGCCACCCGCCGGCAGAAGCGCAGGACGTTCGGGGTGATCCCGGGGATCTCGCTGATCACGACGACCGCCGGCCCCTCGCCGAGCCGGTAGACGGGGCGGGTCTTGCCCTCGGCGGTGAACTCGGTCCGTTCGAACCCCTCGAGCGCCTCGGCCATCGCCGGACGCTACCCCGTGACGCCGCGCGCCGCCCCGGCTGTGGCCGCGGCCCGGGCGAGCGTCACGACGACCGGCCGGTGGTCCGAGCCCACGTCCCCGGCGATCCGCGCGTCGACGACGGTGAGGGCGGCCGAGACGAGCACGTGGTCGAGCTGACTGTGCGGGCGCGGCGAGGGCCAGGTCCGGCCGATCACTGCGCGCCGCCACGTCGGGAAGAAGCGCGACACCGGTGGACCCCAGAGATTCATGTCGCCGAGGAGCACTGCTGGGAGGTCGGGCGAAGGGAGGAGCGCGGCGAGCCGCCGGTACTGCGCCGGCGACCAGTGGGTGAGGTGCGACATGTGGGTGCCGAACACGGCGAGGGACGTGTCGCCGAGGTCGCACTCGCATCGCAGCACCACCCGCCTCGCGGGGTCCCGCCGGAGGTGCCCGAGGCCGACCACCGCCACGCCACGGACCGGGATCCGGGCGAGGAGGGCGACTCCCCAGCTGCCCTGCGTGGAGGTGCGTTGCCGGCGGCCGCGTGCGCTGCCGCCGTGGCCATCGCGGGCGCCGTGGCCATCGCGGCCGTCGTCAAGCCGGCGGTCACGGCGGTGGTCGAGGCGGTGCACCTTCGCACGCAGCAGGCCGAGACGCGGCGACCAACGCGACGAGTCGGTCGGGACCGCATCGAAGAGCCGGCCGTGGGCGAGCGCGACCTCCTCGACCAGCGTGTAGCCGAGATCGTCGGCGACGCGACGAGCGGTACTCGGCCCGCCGCCGTCCGGCGTCCACGACTCCTGGAGCACGAGGAGGTCGGCGCCGAGGCCGTCGCACGCCGCGACCACGTCGAAGGGCCGGCCCCAACCGTCGACGCCCAGGTGCATGTTGAACGTCGCGACGGTGACCGTCGCGTCGCCGGCGGCCATCCGCGTCAGTGCCGGCCGAGGACTGCGGCGACCGTGCGGAGCTCGTCGCGGAGTTCGGGATGGGCGATCTCGACGAGCGCGGCGGCGCGCTCACGCACCGTCTTGCCGGAGAGCTCGGCCGCCCCGTGCTCGGTGACGACCACCCCGGTGTGGTGCCTCGGGGTCGAGACGACCGAACCTTCCGGCAGCAGCGGAACGATGCGCGAGCGCATGACACCGTCCGCGGTCGCGGTCGACCGCATGCAGATGAGCGAGTGGTCGTCGAGGCGCATCTCGGCGCCTGCCACGAAGTCCTCGTGCCCGCCCACGCCGGAGATCTGCTTGCCGTCGATGTTGTCTGCGACGACCTGGCCGTAGAGGTCGACCGAGAGCGCACCGTTGATCGAGACGAATGCGTGGTTCTCGGCGATCACGGTCGGGTCGTTGACGACCTGCACCGGGACGAACGCCACGTCGCCGTTACCGTCGAGCCAGCGGTAGAGGGCCGCCGAGCCGAGGGCGAACGTCGTGACCGAGACGCCGTTGAAGACGGACTTGGCGTCGTTGGTGACCTTGCCGGCCAAGTGGAGCTCCATGAGCCCGTCGGTGAACATCTCGCTGTGGACGCCGTAATGTCCTCCCTCGCCGGCGGCGAGCTTCGACGCGACCATGTTCGGCACGGCACCGATCCCGATCTGGAGGGTTGCACCGTCGGTCACGAAGCTCCGCGCTTGTTCCGCGATGGCTTCGTCGATCTCGTCGGGTGTGGTCGGTGGCAGCGCGAAGGGTGCGCCGTCCGCCTCGACGACGACGTCGACCAGGTCAAGGGGGATCGTGTTGGTGTACTCCGGCGGCAGGGAGCAGGTGCGGGGCAGGTGGGGGTTGACCTCGACGACGAGGAGGCGCTCGGGGTCACTCCCCGCCCGCAGCAGCTCGTCGCGTGTCGTGCCGAGGTGGAGCGAGAGGTTGATCTCGCCGGATGCGTCCGGCGGTGCCCCGAGGACGGTCATCACGCGCGGGTTGTAGCGGCGGAGGATGGGGGCGAACTGGCGGAACCCCCCGGGGACGAGCTCGATGTTCGCGCCCTGCGCGTGGAGCATCCGCTCCGCAGGGCCGAAGAACCCGCAGCGGTAGGAGACGCGCGGATGCGAGAGGACCGGGTAGAGGCCGAGAAGGAGCGCGCCCCCGAGGGTCAGGTCCTCCCAGTCGTCGCGCCGGCCGAGCGCGGTCAAGAACGCATCGGGATTCGCGGGACCGAGGCCGAACCCGATCGTGTCCCGCGTCCCGATCATGGCGGCGGCCTCGTCGGGTGTGCAGGTGGTCGGTGGCATCGCACCAGTGTGGCACCCGACACCCGACACCCGACGCCCGACGCCCGGCGCTCCGCACCTCGCACCCGGCACCCGGCACCCGGCACCCTGCACCCGGCACCCGAAGGTCGTCGGTGCCGGACGGGGCTCGCCGTCGCGGCCGCACGGATGGCACCATGGCCCGATGACGACGGCAGTCGGACGCGGCCCGGTGAAGATCGACACCTTGCTCGACGGGATGGCGGACGCCGCGTCGCACGCGCGGCGCCTCGAGGCGATCGGCGTGGACGGCGCATTCACCTTCGAGGGGCCCCACGACGTCTTCGTCCCACTCGTCCTCGCGGCAGGGGCGACGAGCTCGCTCGAGCTCGCCACCAACGTGGCGATCGCCTTCCCTCGCAATCCGGTGCAGCTCGCGCACGTCGCCTACGACCTGCAGCTGCTCTCGGCGGGGCGGTTCACCCTCGGCCTCGGCTCGCAGATCCGCGCGCAGATCGAGAAGCGGTACGGGGCCACCTTCGACCGCCCCGTCGCACGGATGCGCGAGCTCGTCGCGGCGCTCCGGGCGATCTTCGCCAGCTGGGAGACGGGTGAGCGGCTCGACTTCCGGGGCGAGTTCACGTCCCACACCCTGATGCCACCGACGTTCAACCCCGGCCCCCACCCCTTCGGGATGCCGCCCATCGCCCTCGGCGCCCTCGGTCCACAGATGGTGCGCCTCGCCGCCGAGGTCGCCGACGGTCTGCTCGTGATGCCCTTCAACACGGCCGCCCACTTCCGCGATCGCACGCTGCCCGCGATCGAGGAGGGCCTCGCTCGGGGCGGCAGGGACCGCGCGGCGCTCGAGGTGACCGGCGAAGTCATCGTGTGCTGCGGGCGCGACGAGGCCGAGCTCGACGCCGCCCGCGCCGCGGTGCGTTTCCTGCTCGCCTTCTACGCGTCGACCCCGTCGTACCGTCCGGTACTCGAGGTCGAGGGCTGGGGCGACATCCAATCCGAGCTCAATACACTCACGAAGACTGGTCGCTGGGAGGAGATGCCCACCATGATCGACGACACGATGCTCCGACGGCTCGCCGCGGTGGGTACGCCGGCCGACGTCGCCGCCGACGTCGCCGCCAGGTTCGGCGGCCACGTCGACCGGATCGCCTTCTACTCCGCCGGCCGGCTCGCCGACGAGACGCTCGCCGAGCTCGTGACCGAGGTCCGCGCAGCAGCGGAGGTGAGCTGATGACCGCCGGCCCCGCCTACGACGAGTTCTCGATGTTCGCGGACAACGCGTCCGAGGCCGGCATCCCCTGGCGCGGGGAGCCGACCGTCCGTCGTGAGTTCTTCGAGGTCGGGCCCGACCGGCGGGTCAGCGCACTGATCTGGGGCTCTCAGCCCGCGGAGCTCGTCCTGGTGCACGGCGGCGGGCAGAACGCACACACCTGGGACACCGTCGCGCTCGCACTCGACCGACCGCTCGTCGCGGTCGACCTCCCGGGGCACGGTCACTCCGATTGGCCGACCGGCGCGACCGGCCTCGATCCCGCGTCGATGGCCGACGACGTCGCGGTGGCGGTCGACGCGCTCGCAGCCGACGCGAAGGTCGTGGTCGGCATGTCGCTCGGCGGCGCGACCGCCATCGCGCTCGCGACCCGGCGGCCCGAGCTCGTGCGCAGACTGGTCCTCGTGGACATCACCCCGGGGGTCAACCACGAGAAGGCCTCTGACATCGCCGCCTTCCTCGCGGGCCCCGAGTCCTTCGCCTCCTTCGACGAGATCCTCGAACGCACCGTCCAGTACAACCTGACCCGTACCGTCGCCTCGCTCCGGCGCGGCGTCCTCCACAACGCGGTGGAGCGCGACGACGGGCGGTGGACCTGGCGCCACCAGCTCGGTCGGCCGAGCGGTCAGACCGGCATGCACGTCGAGCAGGTCGACTTCGGCTCGCAGTGGGACGACCTCGAGCGCATCGGCGCGCCCGTGCTCCTCGCTCGCGGCGAGCGCTCGCCGGTCGTGGACGACGACGACGTGGCAGAGTTCCGTCGCCGGCGGCCGAACGACACGGTGATCGTCGTCGCCGACGCCGGGCACAGCATCCAGGGCGACCAGCCGGTCGAGCTCGCCCGCATCCTGGCGGACGTGCTCGACGCGGGCTGAGCCCATCCCTCAGGCGGCGAGCGCGGGCTCCTGCTCGGTCGCCGCGCCGGCGAGCGCGGCGTCGAGCACCTCGGTCACGTCGGCGGCGAGGCGCACGGTCAGGCGCGCACGGACCTCTTCGGGCACGTCCTCGAGGTCGGGTCCGTTGCGCACCGGCAGGACGACGGTGGTCAGCCCGGCCCGGTCGGCCGCGAGCACCTTCTGGCGGACACCGCCGATGGGGAGCACGCGGCCTTGCAGGGTGACCTCGCCGGTCATCCCGACCGCCGGGTCGACCGGGACTCCCGTCAGCAGGCTGACGAGCGCCGCCGTCATCGTGACTCCGGCCGAGGGTCCGTCCTTCGGGATGGCGCCTGCCGGCACGTGCAGGTGGAATCGCTTGCCGGCGAATGCCGCGGGGTCGATGCCGAGGGCCGACGCGCGCGACCGCACGTAGGAGAGGGCGATCTCCGCCGACTCCTTCATGACGTCGCCGAGCTGACCGGTGAGGGTCAGGCCTTCCGGCCCGTCCATGACGCTCGCCTCGACCGAGAGCACGTCGCCGCCCGCGCCGGTCACCGCGAGGCCGGTCGCCACGCCTGGCAGTCCGGTCCGGTCGGCCTCCTCGGCGAAGAAGCGGGCGCGACCGAGCCAGGACGCCACGTCGTCCGGTCCGACGACGACCGGTCCGGCGTCACCGTCCGCGGCGATGCGTGCCGCCACCTTTCGGAGCAGGCGGCCCAGTTCGCGCTCGAGCGAGCGCACCCCGGCCTCGCGCGTGTAGTCCGCGACGATCCGCCGGAGGGCGTCGTCGCTCACCACCACCTCGTCGACCCCGAGCGCCGCACGCTCGAGCTGCCGCCCGAGCAGGTGGTGCCGGGCGATCGAGACCTTCTCGTCCTCGGTGTAGCCGTCGAGCCGGATGACCTCCATGCGGTCGAGGAGGGGTCCGGGGATGGTGTCCGCGACGTTCGCGGTCGCGAGGAAGAGGACCTGCGAGAGGTCGAGCTCGACCTCGAGGTAGTGGTCGCGGAACGTGTGGTTCTGGGCGGGGTCGAGGACCTCGAGCAGAGCGGACGACGGGTCGCCGCGGTAGTCGGTCCCGAGCTTGTCGACCTCGTCGAGCACGATGACCGGGTTCATCGTCCCGGCCTCGCGCAGGGCGCGCACGAGCCGGCCGGGTTGGGCCCCGACGTAGGTCCGGCGGTGGCCGCGGATCTCTGCCTCGTCGCGCACGCCGCCGAGCGCGACCCGCACGAACGACCGTCCGAGGGCGCGGGCGACCGACTCGCCGAGCGAGGTCTTGCCGACACCGGGCGGGCCGACGAGGGCGAGGATCGCGCCAGCGCCGCGACCGGTCACGGGTGCGAGCCCGCGTTCGGTGCGCAGCTTGCGGACCGCGAGGTGTTCGAGGATCCGGTCCTTCACGTCGCGCAGGCCCTCGTGGTCCTCGTCGAGGATGCGCCCGGCCTCGCCCACATCCAGTCGGTCCTCCGACTCGACGCCCCAGGGCAGCTCGAAGACGGTGTCGAGCCAGGTCCGGATCCATCCGTGCTCCGGGCTCTGCTCGCTCGTGCGCTCGAGCCGGTCGATCTCACGTGCGACGGCTTTGTGCACCGCGTCGGGGAGGTCGCGGGACGCGAGGCGGCTGCGGTAGTCGTCGCCGTCCTCCTCGCCCTCGGAGGCGAGCTCCCCGAGCTCCTTGCGGATGGCCTCGAGCTGGCGCCGGAGCAGGAACTCACGCTGGGTCCGCTCCATGCCCTCCTCGACGTCGGTCTTGATCCGCTCGCGCAGGGTGAGGTCGGCCAGGACCTCGCGCGCCCAGGCGATGACCAGGCGCAGGCGCGCCACGACGTCCGTCGTCTCGAGGACCTCGACCTTCTGCGAGAGGGAGAGATCGGGCGAGTACCCCGCCATGTCCGCGATGCGGCCGGGCTCGGTGACCTCCCCGAGGCGCTCGGCCAGGCGGCCCGCGCCGCGCTGGAGCAGGATGTTCTCGACGATCGCCCGGTACTCGCGGGCGAGCTCGACCGTTTCGTCGACGGCGGGTGGCTCCGCGATGGGCTCGACCTCGACCCAGAGGGCGTGGCCGGTGCCCGGCACGGCCGTCCCGAGGCGCGCCCGCTCCTCCCCGCGGATCGCCACGGCGGCCAGCCCACCGGGCAGCTCACCGCGCTCGAGCACCTCGGCGACCACGCCGACCGTCGCGTACCGCCCGTCGATGAAGGGCACGATCACCAGGCGGCCGCCCGCGGACTCGGCGGCCGCGACCGCGGCGCTCGCCTCCTCCGACTCGAGGGCCATGGTGAAGACCATGCCCGGCAGCAAGACCCCCGAGGTCAGGGGCAGCAGCGGCAGATTCTCGCTCACAACGTCCATCGTTCCTCCGAACCGATCGTCGGCGCCGGCCCCCGCCTGCCCGGCCCACCGAGGGGTCAACATCGCAAGCGAACAGGTATTCCCCCGGGGGTACCCGGGGAAGAGGAGCCGCAGGTCGCGGGGGCGCGATCGTCAGGGACGGCGAGGTCGCGATTCATCGCAAGAACGCCTGAAGTTTGGGGTGCGTTCACCTGGGTGTCGTTTCGCGTTCACCTCTGCTCGGTACCGTCGGGGACGTGCGCGCCCGCGCGCCCGGGCCACGGTGGCCCGGCGAAACAGGAGGTCAGCACAGACGTGGAGAGCATCCGTCGGAGCAAGGTGGGGGCGGCCATCACCGGTGCACTGGTCCTCGGGACCCTCCTCGCCGCATGCAGCTCGTCGTCGACCTCCTCGACGACGACCACCGCCCAGCCCGGGGGCTCCCTGAGCCCGTCCAACGCGGCCTACCTGGCCGCAGACCTGAAGGCGCCGGCCGGATCGCTCAACGCCTCGGGTTCGACCTTCGTCCAGCCCTTCTTCAACAGCGCCTTCTACGCCTACACAGCCAAGAACCCGGGCCTCACCGTCAACTACCAGGGCGTCGGCAGCGGCGCCGGGATCAGCGCCTTCCAGAGCGGGCTCGTCGACTTCGCCGCCTCGGACGTGCCGATGTCGAGCTCGGATCTGGCCAAAGTGCCGGCCGCCTCCGGCCCGGTCCTCCAGATCCCCGACATCCTCGGCGGGGTGACCGTGTCGTACAACCTGCCCGGCGTGAGCAAGCGGCTCCGCCTCGACGGTCCGACGCTCGCCGGCATCTTCAGCGGGGCGATCAAGAACTGGAACGCCTCGGAGATCGCGGCCCTCAACCCGGGCGTGACGCTCCCCTCCAACCCGATCACACCGGAGGTCCACGCGGACAGCTCGGGCACCACCTACATCTTCACCGACTTCCTTGCCAAGGCCGGCGGGTCGGGGTGGACCCTCGGGACGAGCAAGACCATCGCCTGGCCCTCCTCGGCGGTCCAGTCGCCGAAGAACTCGGGCGTGGCCGCGAGCATCAAGTCGACGCCGTACTCGGTCGGCTACGTGGAGCTGGCCTACGCCCTGCAGAACAACTTCACCTACGCGGCGGTCAAGAATGCGGCGGGCGCGTACGTGGTGCCGACCCTGCTCACCGTCGCGGCCGACGCCGACCAGAAGACGAGCGTGACGTCCACCGACTTCTCGATCGTGAACGCGCCCGGCGCAACGAGCTACCCAATCTCGGGCTACAGCTGGGCGATCCTGCTCCAGAAGCAGACCAACGCGAACGTCGGCGCCTCGACGGTCAAGGTCCTCGACTGGACGACGCACAGTGGCGGCGGCCAGGACCACGCGAACAGCCTCGGCTACGTCTTCCTCCCGCCGGCCGTGCAGAACCAGAACCGCACCCAGCTGCTCACGGTCACCGGTCCGAACGGTCAGGTGCTCCTCACCAAGTGAGCGGCGCGACCCCGTCGCACCGCTCCCGCACTGCAGAGGGGCAGGCGTGACATCGACCGACGGCGTCCGGGCCGCATCACGCTCGCGCCTCGGTCTGCCCGACCGCGGCTACCGGGGCCTCCTGGCCACGGTCGGCGCGCTCTTCGGCGCGCTCGTGATCTGGTTCGTGGTCTCGCTCGTGGTGGAGGCGAAGCCGGCCTTCTCGACGCTCGGCTTCTCGTGGCTGGTCGGGCACACCTGGAACCCGAGCCACGGCCAGTACGGTCTGCTCCCGTTCATCCTCGGCACCGTCGAGACCACGGCGATCGCCATGGTCCTCGCGATCCCGATCGGGCTCGGGACCGCACTCGCCCTCGCGTACCTCGTGCCGGAGCGGACGCGCCCCGCCCTGTCGACCGCCGTGGAGCTGCTCGCCGCGGTGCCGAGCGTCGTCTACGGGCTCTGGGGGCTCGTCGTGCTCGCACCGCTGGTCCGTGACCATCTCGAGCCGTTCCTCACCTCGGTGCTCGGATGGACGGGGCTGTTCAACGGCCCGAACGTCGGGGTCGGCCTCCTCCTCGCCGGACTCATCCTCTTCGTCATGGTGCTCCCGACGATGGTCGCGATCTCCCGCGACGTGCTGGCGGTGGTGCCGACGGAGCAGATCGAGGGTGCGATGGCGCTCGGCGCGACCCGCTGGCAGGTCCTCCGCAAGGTCGTCGTGCCGGGCGCCCGCACGGGGCTGCTCGGCGCGTTCACCCTTGCGACCGGGCGCGCCCTCGGCGAGACGGTCGCGGTCGCGCTCGTGATCGGGAATTCCCCCTACATCGCGCACTCGCTCAAGTCGACCGCGTCGACGATCCCGGCGCTCGTCGTCAACAATTTCGGCGAGGCCACGGGCACCGAGCTGAGCGTGCTGTTCGGCGCAGGCCTCGTTCTCCTCGTCATCGGCATCGCGGTCAACGCCGGGGCCCGTGCGCTGGTGCGCTCGGCCGCCGGACGGACCGGTGGCACGGCCGTGCTCGGAGTCGCATGAGCGCGCTGACCCTCGACCACACGACCGACCCCATTCTGGCCCGCCGCAGCGAGATCCAGGCCGCGGCGGCAGCGTCCCTCGGTCGCCGGCGCGTCTTCTCGGCCTGCTGGGTGGGGATCTGCTGGCTCGCACTGGCGATCGCGATCGTGCCCCTCGTCGCGGTCGTCGCGTACGTGGTGATCAAGGGCCTCCCTGCGTGGAACGCGGACTTCTTCACCCATACGACGACACCGGAGGGCGTGCCCGGCGGCGGGATCTGGAACGCAATCGTGGGTACCGTCGTGATCACCGGCATCGCCACCGCGGTGACCGTGCCCTTGGGACTCACAGCGGGCCTCTTCCTGGCGGAGTCGGAGGGCCGTATCGCGGACACCGTCCGGTTCACCGCGGACGTCATGACCGGCATGCCGTCGATCACCATCGGGATCTTCGGTTACATCGCGGTGGTCAAGAACGCCGGGCACTACAGCGGTCTGGCCGGCGCGTTCGCGATCGGCTTCATCATGCTGCCGATCATCATGCGAGCGGGCGAGACCGCACTGCGCGGGGTGCCCGACCAGCTCAGCGAGGCGGCGCTCGCGCTCGGTGCCCGGAAGGCGACGGTCGCCCGGCGCGTGGTGGTCCCGACCGCCCTGCCGGGGATCCTCACCGGAACCCTCCTCGCGATCGCGCGCGGTCTGGGTGAGACCGCACCCCTGCTGCTCACCATCTTCGGCAACCAGTACCTCCAGTGGAACCCGACCAAGGCGATGGAGGCGATCCCGCTGCTCGTCTACTCCTACAGCAGCCAGCCCTACCAGGACCTGATCCAAATCGCCTGGGGCGCCGCCCTGTTGCTGGTTGTGGTCGTCCTCGTCCTCTCGATCGGGAGCAGGGTGGTCGCTGCCAACCTGCGGAAGGAGCGACGATGATCGACCCCGATGCGGCACTGCCCGGCGTGCCCGGCCTGACCGGCGATGCACCAGGACCGCCACGCGGGCCGCGCCCGTTGCCGGATCCCGCTGCCGCACGCGAGGAGCCGGCTGCCTCCCCGCGTGAGGCCGTCATGCGCCTGCGCGACGTGACCGTGACGTTCGGCGGCCGGGCGGCGATCCGAGGGGTGACCTTCGACGTCTACGGCGGCGAGATCACCGCGCTCATCGGGCCGTCCGGTTCGGGGAAGACGACGCTGCTGCGCGCGCTCAACCGCATGCACGACACCGAGCGCAGCGCGGCCGTGACCGGCACGATCCTGCTCGGGGACACGGACGTCAATGCGCCCTCCACCGATGCCACATTGCTCCGGTCGCGAGTGGGGATGGTCTTCCAGCGTCCCAATCCGTTCCCGACGATGAGCATCTACGAGAACACGGTGGCCGGCCTGCGGTTCAACGGGGTGCGCAAGAAAGCCCTTCTCGACGAGGCGGCAGAGTCCGCGCTGTTGGCGGCCGCGCTCTGGGACAGCGTGCGCGACCGGATGAAGGCGCACGCGAGCACCCTTTCGGGTGGCGAGCAGCAGCGACTGTGCATCGCACGTGCGCTCGCCGTCGAGCCCGAGGTACTGCTCATGGACGAGCCGACCTCTGCGCTCGACCCGGTCGCCACGCGGCGGATCGAGGAGCTGGTGGGCGAGCTCAAGAACCGGGTGACGATCGTGATCGTGACCCACAACATGCAACAGGCGATGCGGGTCTCGGACCGCTGTGCCTTCCTACTCATGGGCGAGGACAAGGCCGGCGAGCTCATCGAGGTCGGCGAGACGGCGACTCTGTTCAGCGAGCCGTCGGACCCGCGCACCCTCGACTACGTGAACGGCCGCTTCGGCTGAGCCCGACGCCGTCGGGCGGAGCCGCGACACGCGGCGGCCTGCGCCGGTGCGGTGGCCATGAATGGCTGGAGCGGCCGCCCTACGCGCTGACCGGCTCGTCGCGGTCCGTCGGGTGGCGACCGGGTCGAGTACCGAGGAGGTCGACCGCGGACGGGGGCGCGTGGTGCACGCCGTCGGGGTCGATCCGAAAGCCGACGCCGCGGACGGTCACGATGTACTGCGGATCGGCGGGGTCCGGCTCGAGCTTCGCCCGCAGGCGGTGGATATGCGTGTCGAGCGTCCGGCTGTCGGAGAGGTAGCGGTCGGGCCAGAGGAGGTCGATGAGCTCGTCGCGGGTGCGGACGCGGCGTGCGGGGGTCAGGAGGACAGCGAGCAGGTCGAACTCGCGACGAGAGAGGTGCGTCTTCGTGCCGTCGACGGTGACCTCGCGTCGCACGAAGTCGACGCTCACCCCGGCGAATGCGGCGACCGGGCGCTCCTCCTCGAGACTGAAGTCCGAACCGAAGACGACGTCGGGCGAGGAGGTGGTCGCGAGTGGGTCGGCCGGCGGCGACACGCGACGGAGGATGGCCTGCATGCGCGCGACGAGCTCGCGCAGCCGGAAGGGTTTGGTCACGTAGTCGGCCGCGCCCAGCTCGAGGCCGAGGACGACGTCGAGCTCGGCGTCGACCGCGCTGACCATCACGATCGGGACCGGCGCGAGCGTGCGCATCCGCCGGCAGACCTCGATGCCGTGCATGCCCGGTAGGAGCATGTCGAGCAGCACGATGTCCGGCGGCCTCGCAGTGAAGAGCCGGAGACCCTCCCCGCCGTCGTTGGCCGTGACGACGTCGTACCCCTCGCGGCCGAGACCCGAGGCGAGCGCCTGGCGGTAGGACTCCTCGTCCTCGATCACCAGCACTCTGATGCGTTCGTCGACGGCAGTCATCGCGGTCGGGTGACCTCCCGCACGGACGTTACGGAGGGGAGGTGAACGGGAGACCACGGATCGGCTATCGCCGGGTGATCGTTCCGTGAACGTTCCGCGCCGGGGCCGTGAAGTCCCAGCTCAGAAGCTGGAAGTCGCTCTCGCCGAGCTCCCGGATCCCGGGCTCCCGGACTTCGGGCTCCGGTGGGTCAGGTGTGCGAGCCCAGCGCGAGTCCGGCCGCTGCGGCGGCGAGCCCGCCCGCCAGGCTGGCGACGACGTTGACCGCTGTGCGCGACCACTCACCGTTCTCGGCGAGGCGCACGGTGTCGAAGGTGAACGTCGAGAAGGTCGTGTACGCGCCGATCAGTCCGGTGCCGAGCACCGTCAGCCACGAGGCGGGAAGCCCGTGGTGGTCGGCCGACCCGACGAGGACGCCGAGGACGAAGGAACCGGTCAGGTTGATCACCAGGGTTCCGCGAGGGAAATCGGTACCTGAGCGACGCTGGACGACGTGGTCGACACCGAAGCGGAGCAGTGAGCCGACGGCCCCAGCGAGCAGCACGCCGACGATGATCATGCGAGCACTCCGGGCTCGTCGTCGCGGCCGTCGTGGCCATCGCGGCCATCGAGACCATCGAGACCATCGCGGCCGTCGAGGCCATCGCGGCCATCGAGACCATCGCGGCCGTCGAGACCCTCGACTTCGGCGGACACCGCTCGGATCACCCTGGACTCCTCGGGTTCGGCATGGAGCACCCCGAGGTCGTCGGGGTCGGGGATGGTGCGGTCGAGACCGACGGCGAGGACACGGCCGCGCACGAGGGTGATTCCGGTGATGGCCGCAGCCGTGCCGACGATCAGCGAGAGCGCGAGGTAGAGGAGGCCGAGGCCGCTGCGGCCGTGCTCGCCACGTTGGACGGCTTCGACCGCCAAGGTCGAGAACGTGGTGAATCCGCCACAGAAGCCGATCGCGGCGAACGGACGCACGTACCGGGTCGGCCGCCACTGCTCGACGACGAGCGTGACGACGACGCCGAGGACGAAGGAGCCGGCGACGTTGACGGCGAAGGTCGCCCACGGGAAGCCGAGCGCCGGGCCCGCGAGCCCGCGCTCGACCGCGTACCGCGCAAGGGTGCCGAGTGCCCCGCCCGAGGCGACGGCGACCAGGCGGACGAGCGGGTTGGCGGGAGCCTGTCTCCCGACGGCGTGTGCAGCCTCCACCGAGGTCCCTCCGGTTGTGCGACGGTTCCTGCTCAGGTAGGAGCCATCAGCCGGGTCCGGCGGTTCGGGCGAGCTCCATCGCCGCGAGCAGTCTACGCGGCCGTACCGGAGCGGTACTTGGCATGGCACGACGGACGGTCGGTGCCGCCGCCTGCGTGAAGCCGGCCTGCGTGAAGCCGGCCTGCGTCAAACCGTAGGGGTCCGCCCGCACACCAATCGTCGACCAGTGGGGGAGGGCACGGGCGATGGCGGCGCCGGGCGGACTCCTACGGTTTGAAGCGGTAGCCGATCCCGCGCACGGTCACGATGTGCTGCGGATCGGCGGGGTTGAGCTCGATCTTCTTGCGGAGGCGCTTCACGTGCGTGTCGAGCGTGCGCGAGTCGCCCATCTTCCGGTCGCGCCAGATGCGGTCCATGCACTGCTTGCGGGTGATCACGTGCCCCGCTTCCGAGACGAGCAGCGCGAGCAGGTCGAACTCCTTGCGTGAGAGCTCGACCGTGCGTCCGCGTACGACGGCCTCGCGCAAGGAGACATCGATGCAGACCGGTCCGAACGAGTAGACGCCGGTCGGTGCGGCACCGTTCTTCGGATGGTCGCCGACCCTACGGAGGACGGCGCGGATCCGAGCGGTGAGCTCCCGCGGGCGCGGGGGCTTGGTGATGTGGTCGGCCGCGCCCGCCTCGAGGGAGAGGACAGCGTCGAGTTCGTCCTCGCGTGCGGTGACCATGATGACCGGCACGCTGGGGGCCAGCGCACTCAGGTGCCGGAAGAGGCCGAGCCCCTCGGAGTCGGCCAGCTGCATGTCGAGCAGGATGAGCGACGGGCTCGCGGTGAGCGCCAGGGTGGCGCCTTGATCGCCGTCGGCCGCCATGACCACGTCGAAGCCCTCGACCGAGAGCATCGCCGCCACGGAGTCACGCGACATCGGGTCGTCGTCGATGATCAGGATGGTCGGGTGTCCGTCGGGCGGGAGCACCCCGTCCTCGACTTCGCGGAACGCCAGGGTCATCGCTGCCCCATGACTCTCCGGAACAGGGTGCACGTCGCGGCCACGCCCGAGCGTGAGACGGCACCGCCGTGGAAACGTCCTCCCTGCACGACCGGGAAGGGCACTGCTGCCGTGAGAGGCGGGGGCGGCCAGGTCCCCGGACGGGAGGAGCCCGGGCGCCGAGCGCCCTCCGGGCTGCCCACCCGGGGTCGTGTGCACGATGCGTCCGGCCTCGCTGCCATCGATCACCACCCTAAGAAGGCCAGGTGAACGTCTCGCGATCGTCGCGTCACTGAAAAGTAATCAGTGGGTAATCTTCTTCTCCGCCTGCACGCTCGCCTGTACGTCCACCAGTTCGGGTCGGGACACGAGCCGCGCCGTGAGGCGTGGCCGGCGGCTGCGGCGTCGGATCGCACGGAGGAGTCGGGAGACCATGGACCGGAGCGACGCAGCAGGCGACGTGACGACGAGCGCCGAGTGGCGGCGGCTCGGCGAGCAGTACGACCGGGTGCGCGACCGGCCGCTTCGCGACCTGTTCGCCGAGGACCCGGACCGAGCCGAGCGCATGACGGCCGTCGCCGGCGACCTCGTCCTCGACTACTCCAAGCACCGGGTCACCGAGGAGACGCTGGACGCGCTGCTGGCGGTCGCGCGGCGGGCCGGAGTCGAGGAGCGCCGCGAGGAGATGTTCGCCGGCGAGCACATCAACACCACGGAGGACCGCGCCGTGCTCCACGTCGCGCTCCGCATGCCGCGCGGCGAGCGCCTGGTGGTGGACGGACATGACGTCGTCGCGGACGTGCACGCTGTGCTCGACCGGATGGCCGCGGTTGCGGACCGACTCCGGTCCGGCGAGTGGACCGGCCAGACGGGCAAGGCGATCCGGAACGTGGTCAACATCGGCATCGGCGGCTCCGATCTCGGGCCGGCCATGGCGTTCGAGGCGTTACGCGATGCGGTCGACGTCGGCATCGAGTGCCGCTTCGTCTCCAACATCGACCCCGTCGACCTCTTTGCGAAGACGCACGATCTGGATCCCTCCGAGACGCTCTTCGTGGTGAGCTCGAAGACCTTCACCACGCTCGAGACGCTGACCAACGCGACCGCGGCACGGCAGTGGCTGCTCGACGGACTGGGCTGCGGGGAGGAGGCGGTCGCCAAGCACTTCGTCGCGGTGTCCACGAACCGAGACGGGGTCACCGCGTTCGGCATCGATCCGGAGAACATGTTCGGCTTCTGGGACTGGGTCGGCGGCCGCTACTCGTTCGACTCGGCGATCGGCTTCTCGCTGATGGTGGCGATCGGACCGGAGGCGTTCGCCGAGATGCTCGACGGGTTCCACACCATCGACCGCCACTTCGCGACCGCTCCGCTCGAGTCGAACCTACCCGTGCTCCAGGGGATGCTCAACGTCTGGTACGGCGACTTCTTCGACGCCGAGACCCACGCGGTGCTTCCCTACAGCCAGCGCCTCGCCCGCTTCCCCGCCTATCTCCAACAGCTGACCATGGAGTCGAACGGCAAGTCGGTGCGGCGCGACGGGACCGCAGTGTCCGCGTCGACCGGCGAGATCTTCTGGGGCGAGCCCGGGACCAACGGGCAGCACGCGTTCTACCAGCTCCTCCACCAGGGCACGCGGCTCGTCCCGGTCGACTTCATTGGCTTCGCCGAGTCGACACACGAGAACGGCGTCCAACAGGACCTGCTCATGTCCAACTGCTTTGCGCAGGCGAAGGTGCTCGCGTTCGGCCGCGATGCAGCCGAGGTCGCGGCCGACGGAACGCCGCCGCCGCTCGTGCCGCACAAGGTCATGGCCGGCAACCATCCGAGCTCGACGATCCTGGCGCCTCGGCTCACTCCGTCGGTCCTCGGGCAGCTGGTCGCGCTCTACGAGCACACGGTCTTCACCGAGGGCGTCGTCTGGGGCATCGACTCGTTCGACCAGTGGGGCGTCGAGCTCGGCAAGGCGATGGCAAACCAGCTCGCGCCGCTGCTCAGCGGCGGCGAGGCGCCCGACCTCTCCGGCCAGGACGGCTCGACCGCGTCGCTGGTCCGGCGGTACCGCTCGCTGCGGGGTCGAACCTGAGGCGCGACCCTGATCGGAACTGCCCCCGGTCAGGCGGAGGCGAGCGCCTTCCAGAGCGCGCGGTACGTGGGGTACGTGCCGGCGTCGGTGACGTAGCCCGCGCGCTCCAGCTCCGCGTGGAACGCGGGGAGGTTGCGCCAGGGGATGCCCATGTCCACGTGGTGGGCGAGATGGATGCCCGCGTGGAAGGGCACGAACCAGAACCGCGGCAGCCAGTGCTGGCGGACCGAGTGCGAAGTCACCCGTCGGTCGGTTCCGGCCTCGAGCCCGCCGTGTTCGGCGATCGAGCGCAACCGGTTGAGGACACGCCACTGGGTCATCCACGGCAGCCACCAGAGCAGCGGGTAGATCCACCAGCGGCCGGTCGCCGCCCAGAGCACGGCCCAGAGCACTGCCTGGACAGCGAGGATCGAGAGCGAGACGCGTCGGAACTCGCGCACCTTCAGCCCGCGGAAGAGCGGCGTGAAGTTCTTCCAGCCGGAGATGCCGACCGCGTCGCGGACGAGGCGGCGGGCGAGCGCTCGCCGCTCGCAGGGGTAGCCGCCGTAGAAGGCGAGGTCGGGGTCTTTCGGCCCGAACTCCTCCTTGTGGTGCGCGAAGTGCCCACGGCGGTAGAGCTGGATCGGGGTGAAGACCGGATAGGCCACGAGCCACGTGCCGACCGAGTCGTTCACGCGCTTGTTCTCGAAGAGCAGTTTGTGCGCGGCGTCGTGCATGATGATTGCGAAGCGGGCGTCCATCGGGCCCATGAGCACGAACGCGGCCAGGTAGGCGAGCGGGCTCCCGAGCCAGACCGCGCCCCCGATGATCACCGCCACCCACAGCCAGAGCGACGCGACCGTCCACGCGTTGCGCAGATTGTGGATGCGTCGGAGCTCGCGGCGCAGCTCGGGCCGGCACATGCCGTTGTCGAGCAGCCGGTCGGTCGGGAAGACCCGCGGCCGTGCGGACTCGTCGAGCACCATCGTGGAGGCCACGGGGGTACATTACACTTTGGCGACAGATGATGCAAGAAGGTAAGACCTCGTTCACCGCACGATCGGTGCTCGCGAGCGCCCTGCTCGGTGCCTCCCCGCCCGAGCTCCCGGTCGCGCACCTGGTCCATCTGGTCGGTCTGTTCGGGATCAACGAGAACCGGGCGAGGGTGGCACTCAGCCGGATGCTCGCCGCCGGCGAGGCCACCACCGACGGGTCGGGCCGGTACCGCCTTGCCGGCCGGCTCCTCGAGCGACAGGAGCGGCAGTCCGAGAGCCGCCGGGGTGAGACCCGCCCCTGGTCGGGGGAGTGGCGACTCGTCGTCGTTGCCGTGGCGGGGAGCGCGGCGGAGGAGCGCAGCGCTCGCCGCAAGCGCCTCGCCCTCGCCCGCCTCGCCGAACTGCGCGAGGGGTGCTGGCTCCGGCCCGCCAACCTCGACCTCCGCCCGGACCCTGCGCGCGACGCCGACCTCGCGGTCTTCACCGGCTGCCCGGACGCCGACCCGGCCGGCCTCGCCGCGCGCCTCTGGGACCTCGAGGGCTGGGCCGTACGGGCCGAGGGGCTGCGGAGCTCGCTCGCGGCCACGCCGACGCGGGGACCCGACGACCTCGCGAGCGGGTTCGAGCTCTCGGCGAGCGTCCTCCGACATCTACAGGCCGATCCGCTGCTCCCGCTGGAGCTGCTCCCGGCGGGGTGGCCGGGCGCGACGCTGCGTGCCGAGTACGACGGCTGGGACCGGCGGTACCGCGCGGTGCTCGAGGCCTGGGGCCGGTCGGTCTGACCCGGGGCCGGTCGGTCTGGGGCTGCTCGGTCTGGGGCCGGGGCCGGTCGGTCTGGGGCTGGTCGGTCTGGGGCTGGTCGCCCGTTCGGAGCCGGCCGTAGGATCGCCCGGCCGGCACGGGCCGAGCCGGGACGGGGAGGTCGCGATGGAGGACGGGGACGGACGCCCCAGCGCGGGGCGGGTCGCGCTCATCACGGGGGGCGCGCGCGGCCAGGGTCGCAGCCACGCGATCGCGCTGGCGCGGCGCGGCGCGGACATCGCGCTCGTCGACGTCTGCCACGACCTCGACCACGTCGGCTACCCGATGGGCACCGAGGACGACCTCGCCGAGACGGCACGACTCGTCGAGGCGGAAGGCGCCCGCTGCCGGACCGCGGTTGCCGACGTGCGCGACCTCGACGCGATGGTCGCGTTCGCCGACGAGGTGGCCGAGGGGTTCGGGTCGGTCGACATCCTGATCGCGAACGCGGGCGTCTCGGCGATCGGGTCGGTCTGCACGATGAGCGCCGCCGAGTGGAGCGAGACCATCGACATCAACCTCACCGGCGTGTTCAATGCCATGCGCGCGGTCGCGCCGCACATGCGCCGTCGCCGGTGGGGCCGGATCATCGGGATCTCCTCGATGATGGGACGGGCGTCTAACCCGGGGATCCCGGCGTACGTCGCCTCGAAGTGGGGCGTAATCGGGCTGTGCAAGTCGGTCGCGTACGAGCTCGCCGCCTTCGGCGTGACGGTGAACGCGATCGCCCCGGGGAACGTGTCGACCCCGATGGTCCACAACGACGTGCTCTACAGCCTCATGCGCCCCGACCTCGAGCATCCGACTGCAGAGGACGTCGCCGGACCGATGGCCGCGCTGCACGTGCAGCCGGTCCCCTGGCTCGAGCCGGAGGAGATCACCGCCGCGGTGCTCTACCTCGTGTCGGATGGCGCCCGCCACGTGACCGGCTCGGTCATCGACGTCGACGCCGGAGCGGCGGCCCGCTTCACCGGCTGACACCGGCCGCGGGTGTGCCCCGCCGACGGGTGGACGGGCCTACTGGCGGGACATGGCCGACCGTTCCTCGGACTGGGCCGACCCGTCGTCGGGCGGGTGGAGGAGGTCCACATCGAGGCGGTCCAGGGTGCCGGCGAACGGGAACCGGTCGCGGTAGCGCTCGCTCACCGGGGCGCTGTGGTCGTAGCCCACGCTTGCACCGACGCTCGAGATGATCGTCATGGCGAACGGGATCTCGACGCCGGCGTCGGGCGCACCGTCGATCACGAGTGTCGCGGTGGCACCCTTGCCGTCGCGCCGGAAGCGAACGCCGACCACCGAACGTCCCACCGGCACGGTCCGCTCCGACTCGACGACCTGGTGGTCGCCGAAGCAGTTGTAGTCGAAGACGAGCCGGTCGCTCTGGACGAAGAGGCTCACGCCGGAGTTCTCGGTGCCCGACGCGAAGAGCACGCCGTCCTCACCGCCGGACCGTTCGATGGTCGCGGCCATGTCCCAGCCTCGGCCACCGAGCGCGGGCGCGACCTGCGCCGGGAGCGGGGACATCGGCGGGAGGTAGGAGTAGTGGCGGCTCGTCGGGTGAGGCGAACGGTCACGGTACCGGGTGAAGAAGAGCTCGATGGTGCGGTCGTCGAGCGGGAGCACACCGAAGTGCTCGGCCTCCCCCCACCAGCGGTCCACGAGATCGCGGACCCGGTCCGGCTCGCTCGACGCGAGGTTCTCGCACTCGGAACGGTCCTCAGCGAGGTGGTACAGCTCCCAGTCGTCGCCGTCGAAGGGGACGCCCGGCTGGTGACGGGTGACCGCCTTCCAGCCGTCGAGGTAGATCGCCCGGTGGCCCATCATCTCGTAGTACTGGACGGTCTTGCGCGAGGGCGTGTCGGGAGCGTCGAACGTGTACCGCATCGACGTGCCCGAGAGCGGGAGCTGCTCGAGACCGCGATAGGTCGACGGCGGCTCGACGCCGAGCGCCTCGTAGATGGTGGGTGCGACGTCGTCCACGTGGTGGAACTGATCGCGCACCCCGCCGGGACCGGTGAGGTGGCCGGGCCACCGCACGACGAGCGGCACGTGCACCCCGCCTTCGTGGGTGTTCTGCTTGTACCACTTGAAGGGGGTGTTGCCCGCCTGCGCCCATCCCCACGGGTAGTTGGCGTGGCTGTGCGGTCCCCCGATGTCGTCGATGCGGGCGACGGCCTCGTCAGGGGTCTCGAGGAGGAAGTTGAAGTACTTCATCTCGTGGAGGACGCCGAACGGCCCACCCTCCTGGCTCGCCCCGTTGTCGGAGAGGAGGACAATCAGCGTGTCGTCGAGCCGGCCGAGCCGCTCGAGGGCGTCGACCAGCCGCCCGATCTGCGCGTCGGTGTGCTCGAGGAACGCCGCGAACGCCTCCTGCAGCCGCGCGGCGAGCCGGCGCTGGTTCTCGGGCAGGGTGTCCCACGCCTCGACGCCGGGGTTGCGCGGCGCGAGCCGGGTGTCGCCCGGGAGGAGCCCCATCTCGAGCTGGCGGGCGAACCACTTGTCGCGGGCCACGTCCCAACCGTCGTCGAAGCGGCCCCGGTAGCGCTCGAGATACTCGGCCGGGGCCTGGTGCGGGGCGTGCATCGCGCCGAACGCGAGGTAGGTGAAGAACGGGCGGTCCGGCCGGATCGAGACCGAGTCGTGGATGAAGGCGATCGCGTGATCGACCAGATCCTCGCTCAGGTGGTAGCCCTCCTCGGGCGTCGCCGGGGGATCCACGGCGTGGTTGTCGTAGACGAGTTGCGGGTGGAACTGGTCGGTCTCGCCCTCGAGGAAGCCGTAGTACCGGTCGAAGCCGCGCTGGCAGGGCCACTGGTCGAACGGGCCGGCCGCGGACGCGTTCTCCATCGGGCAGAGGTGCCACTTGCCGAGCGCGAAAGTCGCATACCCACGATCGCGGAGCACCTCCGCGATCGTGGTCGCGTGATTCGAGACGTGGCCGCGCATGTGCGGATAGCCGGAGTCGAAGTTGGAGAGCGCGCGCATGCCGACGGTGTGATGGTTGCGGCCACTCAGTAGTGACGCGCGCGTCGGCGAACAGAGCGGGGTCACGTGGAAGTTCGTGTACCGGAGCCCCTCGGCGGCGAGCCGGTCGATCGACGGCGTGGTGAGGTCGGAGCCGAAGGAGCCGAAGTGGGAGAAGCCGGTGTCGTCCAGCAGAATGAGCACCACGTTGGGCGCGCCCTCCCCCGGATGGGGCGGAACCGGCCAGGACGGGGTCGAGTCGGCGAGCGTCCGCCCGATGACGCCGTCGAACGTATCGCAGCTCTGCATGGTACGGGTCCCCCGATCCAGTGGCCTGCGCCCCGAGGCACGACGGAATCCGATGATATGACAACGGTCCTGACGGAAGAAATTGGGCGCGATCGGCGACCGCTCGGCAGACGGGGTGGGACCGGCGGGATGGGACCGGCGGTCACGCGACCGGCGGCGCGACCGGCGCCGCGACGACGTCCGGCGTCGGGTGGCGCCACGCGTCCCCGTTGACCGGACGGACCCGCGGGCGTACGGTGCGAACAAGGGTCGCTCCGTCGTGGGGCCGGCGGGAAGGCGACCCGGCTTCGAACAAGACCCGGCTTCGAACAAGGAGGGTGGAACCATGATCCGTCGCCTGCTTGTCGGTGCGTGCGCGCTGTCCGCGCTCGCCGCGACGTTGTCACTCTCGCAACCGGTCGCTGCGGCCGTCCTCCCCCCGCAGGGCAAGGTCGGGCCGCACGAGATCTTCGGCGCGCTGGTCAACGGCAGCGGCGGCGTCGCCTCGCCGGCTCCGATCAGGATGGCGTGTTTCGGCCCGCTCCGTCCGGGCGAGACGGGCCATCCGATGGCCGGCCAGACCCTCGAGGTCTTCCGTCCGGAGGCGATCGTCGGGAGCTTCGGCAACACGGGCCCGCGGGCGCACCAGATCGTCGTGATTTTCGGCCCGCCACCGCCGAGCGCGTCGACCGGAGCGGTGACCTTCCGGTACTACGGCGTCCCGAAGGCGATCCCGACCTCGCTCGTGCTGCCCTGTACAGGGGGCGGGTTCGTCTCCTTCGTGCCGTTGCCGATGCTCCCGCCCTCGTCGAGACCGGCGGTCGTGCGGGTGTCGTTCCTCTCGCAGCCCTGACAGCGCCGTCGCTGCCCGGACGGGGCGTCGGCGGACGCGCTACGCCAGCACACGCTCCCAGCCGTCGGCGACGGGTGCCATGACCACCGTGGTGAGCGTCATCGAGCGGTGGAGCCAGACCCCGTCGACGCACGCGTACTCGTCGTCCTCGTAGCCGAACATCCACGAGGAGACGCCGTCCGCAGTCCGGCACGGGGAGAGGAGCTCCCACCGTCCGCGGGCGGTGTCGCCGTCCACCTCGAGTTGTGGCTGCACGAAGAAGTGGCGTGCGAAGGCGAGGGTCGGTGCGGCGAGCCGATCGGCGATCGCCGGGCGGCCCGTCACCCTACCGAGCACCGGTCCGCCGTCCCAGACCGCGTCGGTCGTGAAGAGCTGCGCGGCCTCCGCAGCCACCGCGTCGAGGGTCGGCCGATCGACCACGCGTCCCTTGGAGAACCGACGGTCGACGAGCGCCGCGTAGCGCGCCTTGAGCGCGTGAATCGCAAGGGTCGACTCGCTCGCCTCGATCCGGCGGCGCAGCGCCGCCACCTCGGACACGAGCTCCTCGATGCTCGGCATGGCTCCTCCCCGACCGTCACGACATGTGCGGGACGACGACAGGCTACCGAGGTGCCGCGATGCCTCGATGAGGCTGCCACCAGGTAGTCTCCGCCGCCGAGGAGGCAGCATGTTCCGCTATTCCCATCCCGGCTCCCACCCCGTCCTCGGGGTGCTGCTGGCCGTGTTCCTCGGCGTCCTCGTGGTGGTCGCCATCGTCGCCCTCGTGCGGTATTGGCACACCGTTCCGCGCCACGCCTCGGGCGGCGCGGTCGGACCCACCGGGCAGCCGCCGTCCGTTCCGCCGGTGGACCCGGCCCTCACCGAGCTCCGGGTGCGCTATGCGCGCGGCGAGATCACGTGGGAGGAGTTCGCCCAGCGGGCGGCCCATCTCGGCTACCCGTTCCCACCACCATCCGCTCCCGGGCCGTGAGGTCGCGGCCGGCGCCGGGCCTCTGCCTGCGCGGCGACTGACCGGGCAGATCCGGAGCGCGCCGGTGGCCGTCCAGGTCCACTTCACGATCGACGACGCGGCGAGAGCCGATGCGATCGTCGACGCCCTGCTGCGCGACCGGCTCGTCGCCTGCGGGCAGCGCACCGGGCCGGTCGTGAGCCGGTACTGGTGGCGGGGGGAGATCGAGCGCGCCGAGGAGTGGTCGGTCGTGCTCAAGACGACGACGGCGCTCGCGGACGCGGTGGTCGACGCGGTCACGGCCGCCCACCCCTACGAGACGCCCGAGGTCGTCGTGATCGAGCTCGTCGGGGGCGCCCCCGGCTACCTCGCCTGGATCGACGAGGTGACCGGGACGCCGTAGTCGGTGGTCGCCGTGGTCGCCGCTGCCGTTGGTCGGGCCAGTCGGTGGACGCGGTGGCGACCTGTCGACGCCGCGTCCGGACGCCGGATCGCGCCTCGGCGCGGTCCGCAGCTGTTGAGGCGCTCGGGCGCTCAGGCCGCCTTCTCGAGGATGTGCACCCCACAGGCCGAGCCGAGGCCGATCACGTGGGTGAGTCCGACCTTCGCACCGGGGATCTGCCGGTCGCCCGCCTCGCCGCGCAGGTGGGTCGCCACCTCCCAGACGTTGGCGATCCCGGTGGCGGCGATCGGGTGGCCCTTCGACTCGAGACCGCCCGAGACGTTGACCGGGGTCGAACCGTCGCGGAAGGTGGCGCCCGAGTTGAAGAAGTCGACCGCGCCGCCGGTCTCGCAGAGCATGAGGTTGTCGTAGTGCACGAGCTCCGCGGTCGCGAAGCAGTCGTGGAGCTCGACGAGGTCGAGGTCGGCGGGCGAGACGCCGGCCTGCTCGTAGGCCTGGGTGGCCGCATTGCGGGTCAGCGTGTTGACGTCGGGCAGCACCTGGCAGGCCTCCTCCCAGGGATCGGTCGTGAGGATCGACGCCGAAATCTTGACCGCACGCCGCTGCTGCTCCTTCGAGAGCGTCTTGAGCTTCGCGCCGCTCACCACGACCGCGGCCGCCGCGCCGTCGCAGTTGGCCGAGCACATCGGCCGCGTGTTCGGGTAGGCGATCATCACGTCGCCCATGATCTCCTCGAGCGTCATCTTCTTCGTGTACGCGGCGAGCGGGTTGAGCGTCGAGTGCGCGTGGTTCTTCTCGCTGATCCGGGCGAAGAGCTCGAAGCTCGTGCCGCCGTACCGGTGGCCGTACTCCATGCCGATCTGCGCGAAGACGCCCGGCATGATCTCGGTGCCGATGCGGCCGTCGACGGCTGCGACCGCGCCGTAGCGACCGGAAGGCTCCCAGGTGCCCGAGTCGTCCTTGCGCGAGCCGCCCGACAGGAGGCCCGCGCCGGACAGCTTCTCGACACCGAATGCGAGACCCATGTCGGTCTCCCCGGACTTGACCGCCATGCAGGCGACCCGGAGCGCGGTGGCGCCGGTCGCACACGCGTTGGCGACGTTGTAGACGGGGATACCGGTCTGCCCGAGCTGCTTCTGCAGCTGCTGGCCGATGCCCGCGTTCGCCGCCATCAGGTTGCCAGCGCCGATCACGCCCATGTCTCGCATGGTCACGCCGCCGTCGTCGAGGGCGCCGAGCACCGCCTCGCTGGCCAGGTCGACCATGTCGAGATCGGGGTGCTTGCCGAATTTGGTCATGTGGATCCCGAGGATCCACAGGTCGTCCGATGCCATGGTCAACCTCCCAGGGGCTCGAAGCCGAAGCCGACCGCCTCGGTGCCGTTGGCGTCCGTTCCGATCACCTGCGTGGCAAGCCGGACCGGCATGCCGAGCGTGACATGCTCGGGGTCGGGCTCGACGTTGATCAGGTTCGCCCGGACGCTCGTTCCGTCGCAGTCGACGAGCGCCGCGACGTAGGGGACCGGGATCCCCGGCGCGGCGAAGGCGACGATCGTGAAGGCGTGGACTTCGCCCTTGGTCGGGACGTCGACCTTCCGGAACCCGGTCTTGCCGCAGCTCGCGCAGGCGTTGCGACGGTCGAAGAACCGCGCCCCACAGCTCGTGCACTCGTTGGCCACCAGATGGGGCTCGTCTCCGAGCACCAGGTAGTCGACCAGGGGGATCTGATCTGCCATCGCCCCACTTCCATCGTCAGTCGCGTCCGGCGTTGCGCCGACACCGTAGCGGGCGTGCCGATTCGGAGGCGAACCGGGGCCCGTCGTTCAGCGGTCCTTGAGCTCGACGACGACTTCGAGGTAGGGCTCGGAGCCCACGTTCCGCGCGGTCTCGATCCCGCCGCGCGTCACCGCCACGACCGCGCCCGGTACGACGTCGGCCTCGAGATACTCGCGGAACGGGCCCTCGGAGTCCGGCTCCGGGACGACCGCGATCCGGTCGCCGGCGACCTGGACGAGGAGATGGTCGAGCTCGTGCCGGTGGACCTGGCCCTTCTCGCCGGGCGCCAGGCGGACCCGCCAGACGCGGACGCGGTCGTCCTCGTAGACGAGCTTCGTCCCCACGTCGCCGAGGACGCGATCCTCGCTCACTCCCCGCCCCCCGGATCGAGTCCCGCGCCGAGCAGGCAGAAGCGGGTCAGGTGGTCGACGCTCTCCGCGGAGGGACGGCTGCCGTGCATGAGGTGGACGTGGAGCGTCGCGAAGGTGAGCCGGAAGACGGCCTCGGCGTCGCGGCGGACCGGGCCGGCGTCGGCATGATCCGTGGTCCCGAGCGCGACGGCCACGAGGTCGACCAGCTTGTCGACCGAAGCCTGCTGCTCGACGGGGTAGAGCTGGGCGAGCCGGTCCTCGTTGGCCACGAACGGCCGGGAACGAGCGGCCGCGCGAGGGTCCGCGGCCTGCGCGAGGACGCCCTCGATCCAGGCGCGGACCTTGGCGGCTGGGCCGTCGACCGCGTCCATGCGGTGGAGGAGGTACTCGACGAGCAGGCGGCGGCCGTCGTCGAGGAGGACGAGCATGAGCTCGTCCTTCGAGCGGAAGTAGCGGTAGAAGCCCTGGGTCGAGAGCTCGGCCTGCGCCAGGATGTCGCGGAGCGAAGGGTCGAGAGTGCCGGTGCGCTCGATGAGCTCGTACGTCGCCTCCATGATGCGGTGCATCTCGCGTTCGTACCGGTCCTGCCGCTCGGCGACCGACCGTTCGACGGCCCGGCGGGCGAGGGTCTCGGTCATGCGCGGCATCCGACGGTGCACCCTGCCTTTCCGGATCGAGCACCGGGCCGGTCCCGGCCCGCCTGTCGTCGGCGGCTCCCGTGGAGAGCACGCCGTTGCCCTACTCTAAGATCACCGTTCTCGAACGGCAAGAGCAGGGAAGGGCGCAGGGCATGGCCGCAGCACCGCTCCTGATCGGCGACATCTTCACCAACGCGGCGCGCGCGGCGCCCGACCGCGTGGCCGCCGCGCTCGACGCGGAGGCGGTGACCTTCGGCGAGCTCGAAGCAGGTGCGGTGCGGGTTGCCGCCGACCTCGCATCTCGGGGGGTCGGCGTCGGGACACGTGTCGCGCTCTGGTGCCGCACCGAGCTCGGCGCGTGCACCGTCTTCGCCGCGCTCGCGAAGCTCGGGGCGCTCCTCGTCCCGATGAGCGGCCTGCTCGGCCAGGAGGAGGCCGCGCCGCTGCTCGCTGCCGCGCGACCCGAACTCGTCGTGCTCGGTGCCGGCCGGTCGCGCGCGGAGACGTCGTTGCCCACGCTCACGATCGACGAGCTGCTCGGCGCCGGAGGGTCGACCGGAGGGTCGACCGGCGGTTCGACCTGCGGACGGGACGGCGGGTCGGCCGGCGCCGCCGTCCTGCCGGACCGGACCCTCGTCGAGACCGACCCCCACGTCGCCTTCTTCACCAGCGGGAGCACGGGTGGACCGAAGGGCGCGGTGCTCTCGCACCGGACCAACGTGCTGCGCAGCCACCCCGGTGCCCTCCTCGAGCCCCGCGGCGCGATGGTCTGCACGTACCCCCTTTTCCACATGGGCGCCTGGACGATCGCCCTGCAGCAATGGCAGGCGCGTGACGCGGTCGTGCTCCTCTCCTCGACTTCGGCCGGGGCGATCTGCGAGGCCGTGGAACGCCACGCAGCGACCCGGCTCAACTGCATCCCCGCGGTCTGGCACCGGATCCTCGACCACGTGGCGGGTGTCAGTGGCGGCCCCGGCCCGCTCGGGTCGCTCCGGTTCGCCGACACCGGCACGTCGGCGACACCCGTCGAACTGCTCACCGCGATCGCCGCGGCGGCACCCGACGCCCGGATCCGGGTCTTCTACGGCTCGACCGAGGCAGGCAGTGTCGCCTGCCTCGAACACGCGGACCTGACCCGCAAGCCGGGCAGCTGCGGCCAACCCGCGCCCGGCGTGACCGTCCGGTGCTCGGACGAAGGCGAGCTCGAGGTCCGGAGCACCGCGCTCTTCGACGGGTACCTCGACGACCCCGAGGCGACGGCTGCGGCGTTCGAGGACGGCTGGTACCGGACGGGGGACCTCGCGGAGGAGGACTCCGACGGGTACCTCACCATCGTGGGCCGCGTGGGCGACGTGATCCGCACCGGCGGCGAGGCCGTGGTGCCCGCCGAGGTGGAGGCAGTGCTCGCGGGTGCCCCCGGTGTCGGCGACGTCGCGGTCGTCGGACTGCCGGACCCGACCTGGGGCGAAGTCGTCTGCGCAGTCGTGGTCGCGAACCGCGGGACGCCGACGCTCGAGGCGCTGCGTGCGCACTGCGCGGACCGGCTCGCAAGCTTCAAGCGGCCGCGGGCACTCCGCCTGGTCGACCACCTCCCCCGTACCGCGTCCACCGGACAGGTCCAGCGTCGGCTGCTCGTGGAGCAGCTCACGACGGGGTGACACGGTTGCAAAACACTGTTCTCTATTTATAGGATCGGCGATCTATGGAGCGGGCCCTGCTCATGAGCGGCATCGGCGGCCAGGGCGTGCAGCTCGCCGCGGCCACGCTGGCCCACGCCGCGACGGCAGAAGGGCGGGACGTCCAGCTCTTCGGCAGCTACGGCGGGATGATGCGTGGTGGTCCGACCGAGGCGACCGTGATCATGGCGGACGGGACGGTGGTCTCGCCGCCGACGGTGGCGACGGCGTGGGCGGCGATCGTCCTCCATCACGAGCACGCCGGAGGCGTGCTCGGACGCCTCCGTCCGGGCGGCCTGGTCTTCGTCAACACCACGGTGGTCCCCGACGTCACGGTGGCGGACGGGATCGAGGTCGTGGAGGTTCCCGCGACCGAGCTTGCGCAGCGCGCCGGCAATCCCATGGCTGCATCGATGGTGCTCGCCGGCGCGTGTGCGGCCGCGACCGGGCTGGTCGGGCTCGCGTCGCTGCGCGCCGCCGCGCGGGCACTGCTCCCCGAGTACCGGGCACGCCACCTCGAGGTCAACGACGCGGCGCTCGGCGCCGGCGCTGCGAGCGTGGTCGCCGGCTCGCATCCGGCGTGGGACGGAGCCGTGGAGGCGGTCGCATGAGCGACGCACCTGCGGTGCGGACGCGCGGCACCCTCGTCATCGACGTGGAGGCGTGCAAGGGGTGCGACCTCTGTATCGACGCCTGCCCGCCACGTGTCCTCGAGATGACGACCGACGAGGTCAACACCCGTGGGTACCGGTACCCGCGTCTGCTCCCCGGGTGCACCGGGTGCCGTGCGTGCTCGCAGATCTGCCCCGACTTCGTCTTCCAGGTCTACAAGTACGGCACACCGGTGGAGCTGCCCGCATGACCGGGGCGACCGCAGTCGACCGGGGCCCGAGGCTGCTCGAGGGGAGCGAGGTGATCGCGGAGGCGATGATCGCCGCGGGCTGCCGGTTCTTCGCGGGGTATCCGATGACGCCCTTCACCGAGGTCCTCGAGCACATGGCGCGGCGCCTGCCGGAGGTCGGCGGGGTCTGCATGAATGCGGAGAGCGAGCTCGAGGCCGTCGGGATGGCCTGGGGTGCGGCGGCCACCGGCACGCCCGCGGCGACCGGCTCGACCGGTCAGGGACTCTCGCTCATGCAGGAGTCGCTCGCGGAGATCACCCTCGCCCGACTGCCGCTCGTCGTGCTCGACATGGCGCGCGCCCAGGGCGACTACTGGCAGGCCACCCGTGGCGGCGGGCACGGTGACTACCGGCACCTCGTGCTGGCGCCGGTCGACGCGGCCGAGGCGGTCGGGCTCGTCGCCCTGGCGTTCGACCTCGCGGAGCGGTGGCGGAACCCGGTGGTCGTGCTCGGCGACTACTACCTCGCGCACACCGCGCGCTCGGTCGTCCTGCCGGAGCCGACCCAGCGCGTCCGCCCCTCGTGGGCGCTCGACGGCTCGACCGGCGGGACCGGCGCAGCGAAGCTCGTCTCCTTCCTCGGGACGACCAAGCGACGTGACGCAGTCGGCTTCGACCTCTCGGTCCACTATGCGTCCTGCGCCGAGGCGACTCGAGCGATGCTCGAGGGGACCGAATCCCTTGCCGAGACCGCATTCGTCGACGACGCGGAGATCGTCGTGGTCGCTGTCGGCACGCCGGGGAAGTACGTCCGCGCCGCGGTCGGGGAGCTCCGGGCGGAAGGGGTCGCGGTGGGCTACGTGCGGCCGATCACCCTCGTCCCCTTCCCGGCCCGCCAGGTCGCCGAGGCGGCGGCCGGCGCGAAGGTGGTTGCCGTCTACGAGAACAACCAGGGGCAGATGGTCGACGACGTCCGGCTCTCCGTGTCCGGAGCCGCCCCGGTCGAGTTCATCGGCGGCCTGAGCCTGGACCCTGCCGGCTTCGGGATCGCACCCGACCTCGACGTCGCCGTCCTCCGGGCGCGGATCGAGGCGCTCCTTTGACCTTCGTCCCGACCGACGGCCCGCCGGAGCGGCCTGCGCAACTGGTCGACGACTTCACCCCGTCGCTGATCGACGTGGGGGAGCACCACCTCTGCCCGGGATGCGGGGAGCCGATCGCCATGCGCTCCGCGCTCGAGTGCGTCGAGGAGCTCGGCGTCGCCGACCGGGCGATCGCGGTCTTCGGCATCGGCTGCTACACGGCCTTTGCCAACAATCTCGACGTCGAAGTGCTCCAGGCACTGCACGGTCGGGCACCGTCACTCGCGACGGGGGTCAAGCGCGCGCGGCCCGACACCGTGGTCTTCACCGTGCAGGGCGACGGCGACATGGTGAGCGAGGGCCTCCAAGAGGTCGTGCACACCGCAGCTCGCGGCGAGAACGTGACGTGCATCATGCTCAACAACGGTGTCTTCGGCGAGACCGGCGGTCACATGACGGCCGCCACCGTGCTCGGGCAGCGGACCAAGACGAGCCTCGCCGGACGCGACGCCGGCACCCACGGCCGGCCGATCCTGATGAGCTCGCTCCTCGCGCAGGTCGACGGCGCTGCGTTCGTCGCGCGCGGGGCCGTCAACTCTGCCGGCAACGTCGCCCGCACGCGCCGGTATCTGCGGACGGCATTCGAGACGCAGCTCGCCGGCGACGGCTTCTCCTTCGTCGAGATCCTGACCATGTGCCCGACCGGGTGGTTCGTGGAGACCGAGGAGGCGCCCGACTACCTCGAGGCGAACCTCGGCGCCGTCCATGCGCCCGGCGTCCTCAAGGGACCCGGCGCCCCGTGAGCGAACCCGCGGTGGCGGTCCACGGCGGCCGGTTCGGTGACGCGCTCCTCGAGGGACTCCGGCTCACGGTCCCGGGCGCGGAATTCGTGCCGGCAGGGAGTCACGAGGCGGCGGCACGCGCGGACGTGCTCGCCACGTTGAGCGACGACAGCGAGCGCATCGCGGCGGCGATGACCGAAGGGGTTCGCTGGGTCCACGTCCTCGGCGCGGGTGTCGACGGCTTCCCCCTCGAGGCGGTCGGCGATCGCACCGTGACCTGCTCGCGAGGTGCCGGAGCGCCGGCCATTGCCGAGTTCGTACTTGCGGCGATCCTCGCGTTCGAGAAGCGGCTCCCCGCGACGTGGATCTCGTCGCCTCCCGAGGAGTGGAACACGGCGACGCTCGGCGGACTCGTCGGCCGCACGGTCGGCATCGTCGGCCTCGGGGCGATCGGCACCGCGGTGGCGGTGCGCGCCCTCGCGTTCGACACGGAGGTCGTGGCGGTCCGGCGCAGCACGCGACCCGCACCGGTCGCCGGGGTCATGCTCTGTGCGTCCCTCGAAGAGCTGCTTGGCCGTTCCGACCACGTCGTGCTGGCCGCGCCGGCCACCGCGGCCACCGTCCACCTCCTCGACGCGGCCGCCTTCGCCCGCTGCAAGCGCGGCGCGCATCTGGTGAACGTGGCGCGCGGATCGCTCGTCGACCAGGACGCTCTCCTCGAGGCCCTCGACTCGGGCGTGCTCGCCGCAGCCTCGCTCGACGTGGTCGAGCCGGAGCCGCTCCCCGAGGGTCACCCCTTCTATTCGCATCCGAAGATCCGGCTCTCGCCCCACGTCTCGTGGTCGTCGCCGTCGACCCCGCGTCGGACCTTCGAGCTCTTCGCGGAGAACCTCGCGCGCTACCGGGCAGGCCGGCCGCTCCAGGGTGTCGTCGACACGGCGGCCGGCTACTGATGTCCGCGACCGACACGGCGGTCGGCTACTGATGTCCGCGGTCGACCTCGTGCTCTGCTCGGGCACCTTGCGGCGCGGGGTGTCCTTCGCCGAGCGGGTGCAGGCCGCGTCCGCCGCGGGGTACGCGGCGATCTCCCTCTGGGGCCGTGACCACGCCGCGGCACGCGCGGAGGGCTACGGGGACGGCGACCTCGCCGCCATGCTCGCCGACGCGGGCCTCACCGTCGCCGAGCTCGACCCTGCCTGGTGGTGGCTGCCCGGGGCATCCGACGTCGAGATCCCGGCGTCCCTCGACACCGAGGACGTGTTCTCCTTCCGGGAGGCCGACCTCTTCGCCATCGCCGACGGGCTCGGCGCCCGATCGCTCAACGCCGTCGACGTCTTCGGGGGCGCGTGGACCACCGAGCAGGCCGCGGAGGCGTTCGCGGGGCTCTGCGACCGCGCTGCGAAGCACGGGCTCCTCGTGCACCTCGAGTGGCTCCCCTGGTCGCGCATCCCCGACCTCGCGACCGCGCGGGCGATCGTGGAGCTGGCCGACCGCCCGAACGGGGGGCTCAACGTGGACGCCTGGCACCTGGTCCGCGCCGGGGACGAACTCGACGCGCTGCGAGCGGTCCCGGGCGATCGCATCCTCGGCGTGCAGCTCGACGACGGCCCGCTCGCTGCCGAGGCGAACCTCGTGGAGGCGACGCTGCACGAGCGGCTCGTGCCGGGCGACGGGCAATTCGACCTCGCGGGGATCGTGGCCGCGCTCCGGGCGACCGGGACGACCGCGCCGATCGGCGTCGAGGTCTTCTCCGACGCGCTCCACGCACTCGATCCCGGGGAAGGTGCCGCGATCGCCGCCGAGGCGACGCGCCGACTGTTCGAGGACGGACCGTGATCCGTGCCGCCGTCTTCGGGACCGGCTTCGGCTGCTTCACCCATGTGCGCGCCCTGCGCGCGGCGGGCATCGACGTCGTCGCGCTCGTCGGGCAGGATCCCGACAAGACGAAGGACCGTGCGTCCCGGTTCGACGTGCCGCTCGCGTTGAGCTCGGTCGACGACGCCCTTGCGCTCGACGGTCTCGACGCGGTCACGGTCGCGACCCCGCCCCACGCGCACGCGCCGATCGTCCTGGCGGCGATCGAAGCGGGCAAGCACGTGCTCTGTGAGAAGCCGTTCGCCCGCGACGCCGCCGAGGGCCGCACGATGCTCGCAGCCGCCGAGGCCGCGGGGGTCGTCCACCTGCTCGGATGTGAGTTCCGCTGGGACGCGGGCCAGGCGGGACTGGCCCGTGCGGTGGCTTCCGGGGTGATCGGCGAACCGAGGATGGCGACGGTCCTCCTCCATGTCCCACTGCTCGCCGCCCCGTCGGCCGAGGTGCCCGCCTGGTGGTCGGACGCCTCGCAGGGAGGCGGCTGGCTCGGGGCGCACGGCTCGCAGGTCATCGACCAGCTCCGCGTGACGCTCGGCGAGTTCGACGCTGTGAGTGCCTCGCTCCCGAAGATCGCGCGATCCGAGTGGAGCGCCGAGGACGCCTTCCTCGTGCACTTCCGGATGCGGTCGGGGGCGGTCGGAGTGCTCCAGAGCACGTCGGGGGACTGGGGGCCGCCGATCGTCATCACCCGTGTCGTCGGAAGCGAGGGAAGTGCGTGGATCGAAGGGGTCGGAGCGACCGTCACCGTCGCCACCGCCCGGGGGACGCGCGCCTTACCGGTCCCCGACGACCTGCCGAGCGGCGGCGGACCGCCCCTGCCCGACGGCGTCGTCTCGACCGCGTACGAGCGGATGATCAGCCACGGCATGGACTTCGGCCCCTACACGCGGCTCGCGAGCGTGTTGCGCGACCGCATCGAGGGGAACCCGGTGCCGCCGGAGCCACGGGCGGCCACCTTCGCCGACGGGGTCGCGGACATCGCGGTGGTCGACGCCGCACGGCGCTCGGCCGCGGGCGGCGGTTGGGTCCAGGTCGAGGAGATCTGAGCAGCCGACCGCCCGGTCCGGACGCCCTCGGCCGACCGGAAAGCGCCTCAAGCCGACCGGAGAGCAACCGAAGCCGACCGGTACGCTCGCCCGGTGGCACCACCCGGGAGGCTCGCCGGCGCGGGCAGGCTCGCGGTCGACCTCGCCCGGGACCGCGGCATTCGGCGGGCCTGGTGGCTCCGGGTGCGGCAGCCGCACAACCTGTTCCAACCCGGCAACGACACCGGGTCGGACCGGTATCCGGAGCTCTTCGCCCTCCTGCGCGCACGCCTCGGCGACGGTCCCGGGGTGCGGCTCCTCTCGTTCGGGTGCTCGACCGGCGAGGAGGTCTTCACCCTGCGCCGGTACTTCGCGGAGGCACGTCTCACCGGCATCGACATCAGCCGGGGCAACATCGCCGAGTGCCGCCGTCGCCAGCGACGGAGCGGTGACGACCGGATGGCGTTCGTGCGCGCCGGCACCGCCGAGCACGAGCCGGTCGACACGTACGACGCCGTGCTCGCGATGGCCGTCTTCCGCCACGGTGACCTCGGCAACGGTCCGCCGGCCAGCTGCGCGGACCGGATCACGTTCGAGGCGTTCGATGCGACCGTCGCCCGGCTCGCCGACTCCCTGCGGGTCGGTGGTCTGCTCGTGATCGAGCACAGCAACTTCCGCTTCTGTGACACGCGAGTCTCGGAGCGCTTCGCCGTGGTCGCGACGCGCGACCGACCGTCGGCCGACCGCCCGAACCCGCTCTACGGCCCCGACGATCGGCTCCTCGCGGACCAGGAGTACCGCGAGGTCGTGTTCGTCAAGATCCGTTGAGCAGCGTGGGATCGAGTCGGAGCTCCCGGCGGGCCATCGCCTCGAAGTACCCGAGGAACCCCTCGCCGTCCGAGCGCCGGAAGAACGACCGGGCCGGGTCGGGGAGCTCGCGGCCGACCCCGACCACCTCGACCTGCCAGGCTCGACGGCTGCGCAGCTCGAGGGCGACGGCCCGCTGGTGCGCGGCGCGGATGCTGCCCGCCGTGACCAACACGCCGTGGTTGGCGAGCAGGGCCATCTCGGCGGTGCCCATCGCGGCGATCGCCTTCGCAGCGTTCTCTCGCGAGTCGACCGGTCCTGCGTACTCGTCGACGACCGCGATCTCGCCGCCGCCCAGCGCGGCGCTCTGGTCGAGGCAGGGCGGGACGCGTCCGAGGTCGGCCCAGACCGTGCCGTAGCGCGGGTGGTGGTGGACCGCGACGACCACGTCGTCGCGCTGGGCATGCAGTTCGATGTGGAGCGGGATCCCGAGCGGCACCGGCCACCGCCCCTCGAGCCGTCTCCCCTCGGTGTCGATCACGAGCACGTCCTCGGGTCGGATCTCCTCCCAGAGGAGGAGCCATGGATTGCAGAGGAGGGTGCCGTCGGGCTGGCGGTAGGTGATGTGCCCGGCGAGGTGGTCGTCGTACCCCTCGCGCCAGAGCGTGCGCGCGAGCAGCACGAGCTCCTCCCGCGGCGACAGCTCGGGGAGGAGCGCGTCTGGCGTCGCGGCGAACGGCCCGGCGGTCACGGCAGCGGGTTCGGCGGGAGCGGCCAGCGGTAGAGGCGCGCCGCGTTCTCGTGGGTCAGCTTCCGGAGGTCATCGACGGGAAGGTGGCCCCAACATCGTTCGATGACCTCCTGGGTGTCCGGCCAGGTCGAGTCGCCGTGGGGGTAGTCGACCTCCACCATCACGTGGTCGATCCCGATCCGGTGCCGCGTGTCGATGGTCGAGGGGTCGTCGATGGTGCAGAACCAGAAGTTCCGGGCCAGCGCCTCGGCCGGGAGGATCCCCGATGCGTCGTAGTCCTTGCCGTACCCCGACCGCTCGACGATGTTGTCGAGGCGGTCGAGGAGCATCGCGACCCAGCCGATGCCCCCCTCGCTCATCGCGATCTTGATGTCGGGGTGTCGCACCGGGATGCCCGACCAGAGCCACTCGGCGCAGGCGGTCATCGACATCTGTCCGAAGAGCGTCGCACCGAGCGCGATCGCCGGACCGTCGATCGGCATCTCCGGCATGTCCGGCATGCCGGACGAGCCGACGTGGAGCGAGATGACCGTGTCGGTCTCGACGCACGCGGCGATGATCGGCTCCCAGAAGTCGGAGAAGAGGCTCGGCAGGTCGAGCCGGTGCGGCCGCTCGGGGAGGGTCACCGAGCGGAATCCGCGCTCGGCGTTCCGGCGGATCTCGGTGGCTCCGAGCTCCGGATCGGTGAGGTAGGTGATGCCGCACGGGATGATGCGGTCGGGGTAGGGCTGCCACCACGCCTCGTAGAGCCAGTCGTTCCAGGCTCGGGTCACCGCGAGCCCGAGCTCGGGATCGCTCACCCCCGAGAAGACCCGTCCCGCGAAGCCGGTGATCATCGACGGGAAGTTGAGCGATGCCCAGACGCCGTTGAGGTCCATGTCGGCGATCCGCGCGTCGATCTGCCAGCAGCCGCGGCGCATGTCCTCGAAGCGGGTGGGCTCGAGTGTCACGCATTCGGGCCGCCGCCCGGCAACGGCGTTCATCCCGACCTGCGAGTAGCGCTTGCCGTCGAACTCCCAGAGCTGGATGCCCCGCGACGTCTCGACGATCTTCGGGGCCAGGTCCGCGAAGCGCGAGGGCACACGACCCTCGAACATGTCCGGCGGCTCGACCAGGTGGTCGTCGACCGAGATGACCGTGTACCGCACCGGGCGCGGTGCGGGGTCGGGCAAGAGCGTGTCTGGACGGGTCGCGATCTCCATGCGGACCTCCCAACGGCACGAGTATGCCAGGCCGAGGGGGCCGGGCCGCCGTGCGATCCCACGGGTACGCTCGGTCGGTGCACACCACCTCGGAGCCCGGCGGCGCGTGACTGTCACGGGTGTCGCCAATCTCGCCGTGAAGGTGGCCGACCTCGACGAGGCCTGTCGGTTCTACGAGGCCGCAGGCGGCGAGATCCGCGACCGCATGGTCTGGCAGGGGGCCGAGCGGGCCGACGTCGAACTCGGCGCGCTCCGGATCACGTTGTTCACCCGGGCGATCTACGAGGATGCGGTCGCGCTCCCGGCCGAAGGGTTCCTCCATCCCGCGCTCTTCACCGACGACCTCGACGCGGAGCTCGAGGGGCACCGTGTTGTGTGGGGACCGGCGGTCGTCGAGGGGGCGTTCGGCACGCGGCGCATCGCCTTCGTCGAAGCACCCGGCGGCATGCGGCTCGAGTTCATGGAGCAGCTCGCGCCGCCGCCGACACCCGCCGCCGACACCCGCCGACGACACCCGGTGACGACGCCCGGTGACGACACCGTGTCGGCGCGTGCCGATGCGTCGCGCAGCGGCGACCGGTCGTAGGCGCGCGGTCACCGTCCGAGGTCGCGCCGCTCGGAGCTCGACGCGCGCACCATGCCCTCGCGTAGAGTGCCGGTCACCAAGAGAGGGTCGGCGGCCTGGGGCCGGGGCGAAAGGCGGAGTGCGGTGACGGATCAGTCGTCGAAGGTGCGTGCATCGACGCGCGGGCGGAAGGCGGGAGCCATGCTTGCGGCACTCTGTGTCGTGGGAGCCGGCCTCACGTCTGTTGCAGCGGCGGTAGGGGGCGGGAGTGCAGGTGCGACGACCCCGACTCCCACCCTTCAGGTGTCGCAGTCGAGCGTCACCGCGGGCAACCCCGTCGCCCTGCAGGGCACCGGGTGCGTCGGGCCTGCCGGGGTGTCGGCCGTGCTGGCGTCGGTGGTTTCGCCGGTCGGGAACACGGTCGCGAGCTCAGTGCTCGTCCCGTACGACACGGCCGGCGATTGGTACGGCTCGATTCCCGTGCCGACGACTGTGTTGCCGGGTGCGGCGTACTCGGTCACCGCGTCATGCCGCGCGCAGGGTCCGGTGTTCACGTACACGCCGGTCACGATCACGGTGACCGCGGCGACGGCCTACGCGCTCACGCTGAGTCCCGATGCGGCGGCGCCCGGCGGCACGACGACCGTGTCCGGCGGCAACTGCTTCGCACCGGCAGGGACGACCAGCCCGATCTCGGCCGTCGCGACCCTCAGCAACGACGAGTCGATCCCCGTCGACGTGGCCGCCGTCGTGCCACTCGCAACCGGCGCGTGGTCGGCGACGCTCACCGTCCCGACCAACGCGCAACCGGGCGTCTTCCAGGTCTCGGCGACGTGCGACCAGTACCTGAGCGGGCAGAGCTACGCGCCGATCAGCCTCTCGGTGCAGCCCTCACCGGTCTCGCCCGCGGCGACCGTGCTCAAGTACCGCGGCCCGACGAGCGGGCCCGCGGGCTCGGCCGCGACACTGTCCGCGAGCCTCAAGGCCGGGGGCGTCGGCGTGGCCGGCATGCCGGTCGTGCTCTCCCTCGGCACATCGACCGTGACCGCGGTGACCAGCGCCGGCGGCGTGGCGCGCGGGCTCGTCACCGTTCCCGCGGCGGGCCCGACGACGGCCTCGGCCTCGTTCGCCGGCACGAGCGGCTTCGCCGCCTCGTCGACCGGACCGGTCGCGTTCACCGCCGGTGCTGCGCTCGCGGCGACCACCCTCAACTGGTCGGGGAGCACCTCGTACCGCGAGTACTCGCCCTCGACGCTGAGTGCCAAGCTGACCGCGACCTCTGGCGGGGCGGCGGTGTCCGGGCGCGCGGTCACCTTCGACCTGCCGAACGGCAGCGCGGAGGCGGCGCTCACCAACGGTAAGGGGGTCGCCTCGATGACCGCCGCTTTCACCACACTCGGGGCGACGACGGTCGGCCTGGTCTTCAACGGCGCCGGTGACAGCAGTTACGCGTCCTCGACCGCGGCGGTCTCGCTCACCGTGACCGCACCGTTCACGCCGGTGTCGGTCTCGTGTCCGACTGCGACCGCCTGCACGCTCGTCGGCAACGCCGGGCAGACCGAGTACACGACGAACGGCGGCCAGACCTGGAAGTGGGTCACCCCGGTCACCACGGAGAACCTCGCGACCGTCTCGTGCCCGTCATCGACGCTCTGCCTCGCGGTCGGATCCACCGGTCATGTCCTGAAGTCGGTGAACGGCGGCGCGAAGTGGAAGGCGGACGGCACCATCGCGCGCCAGGCCTTCTCGGTGCTCAAGTGCCGCAGCGCGACGACCTGCGTTGTCGTCGGCTCGGCGGGAGCGGTGTACTCGACGGCGAACGGCGGCACCTCTTGGACCGCGGGGACGTCGGGCACCCTCGACAACTTCGACGCGCTCTCATGCCCGACGTCGACCGCCTGTCTCGCGACGGCGAACAACTCGTCGGGGGGCGGGACCTTCGCGTCGAGCAACGGCGGGTCGACGTGGTCGGCGCTCCCGAGCACCGAGCCGACCGGACCGAATTCCGGCGAGGACCGCCTCGTCTGCACGACTGCGACGACGTGTGTCGACGCCGGGTTCGGCACGGAGACGTACTACACCTCCGACGGCGGACTCCTCTGGACGTCGACCGGCGGCCTCTACGGCGGCTCGGTCTGGTGCACCTCGTCGACCGCCTGTCTCGAGGTCTCCTACTACGGCGTCGCGTCGTCCACGAATGGCGGGCAGACCTGGTCGCTGAGCTACCCCTTCTACGCCGGCGAGTACTCGACCGATCTGACCTGCACGGCGAGCCAGTGCCTCGCGGTCTTCGAGAGCCCGTCGAGTGATTCGGTCGTCTACGCGAGCACCGACGGGGGCGTGACCTGGAAGGGGCCGGTGGGCCTCTGACCGGCGACGACCGCGCGGCGGCTACGTCACGGAGGCTGCTCGCACGGATCGTCCACGCGCCCCGCTGGGCGCTCGTCGTCGCGATCATGACCGCGGTTGTCGTGGTCGCGGCCGTCGTCGACGTCGTGCTGCTCGACACGAACATCCAACACGTCACGGTGGCCTTCCCGCTGGGCGGGTCGGGTTCGACGACCGTCATCATCGGTTCGGACAGCCGTTCGGAGATCCCCACGGGGGTCCCGCAGGGGGCCTTCGGAACGATCCAGCAGGTGCCGGACCAGCAGGCCGACGTGGTACTCGTGGTCCACCGAACGAACCACGGAACATGGCTCCTCTCCGTGCCGCGCGACATCCTGGTGTCGCCGTCGCCGGGCACCTTCGAGCGGCTGACCCTCGCGATGGGCGACGGCCCACAGCAGGTGGTCGACGGGCTCTGCCGCACCCTGGGCGTCGCCGCGGAGCACCTCGTGATCGTCGACTTCCGCGGGTTCGCCGACATCGTGAACCGGCTTGGCGGTGTCACGGTCGAGCTCGCGCATCCGACGCGCGATCAGGAGGCGTCGCTCTACCTGCCGAAATCCGGCACAGTCCACCTCGACGGTGTCGATGCCCTGGCGCTGGTGCGCTCCCGCCACCCGCAATGGCTGGTCGACGGGACATGGGTCGACGCACCCGGCGGCACCGCACGGCGCACCAACTGGGCGGGCCAGGTTCTTTCGGCCGTTCTGCACGCGGCGCAGAGGATCGGACTCGACCCGCTCCGCCTGCAAGAGCTCGCGTGGACTGCGAGCAACAGCCTCACGACCGATCAGGGGACGGGCCTCGCCGATCTGCTGGGCCTGGCGCGGATGCACGGGCGGTTCGAACCGCTGCCCGTGGCGCCCGTCGCCAACTCGCTCGCCCTCGAATCGGACGGCGCGACCGGGCGTTCCCTCGCCGCGGCGGGCTACGGCGGCCGGTGCACCCCCCGCTGAGCGGAATCGGCGCGCATCGAAGAGCCCAGACCACTCCACGAGCCTTCGAGCCCCTGAGACCCTGAGCTTCCGGGGCCTCGACGACGCAGCCATCGCCGTTCCCCCGGGGTCCGCCGCCCCGGCGGAGAGCAGGGTGTGGCCGAGGCCGATTGCAACTCGTGATTACTCGGCTCCGTCGGAGGCGCCGGCTTGAGCGCCGGCTCGGGACCACCGTTGACCAGGGCGTACAGCCGCGCCGGGATGACTTCGGGCCAGGTACCGGTCGGCCGATTCGCCCACAGGCGTTGACAGGCCCATGATGGGGAGATGGCGGGCACTTCGGGCGATTGCGCGCCCGCGTGTCGGTCGCGTGACCCATGAGCACCCCACCGAGACGCCAGAGCAAGCAGTCCCGCGACGAGCTGCGCGCCACGCTGCTGGAGGCGGGCCGCGAGATCCTCCGCGAGGAGGGGCTCGAAACCGGGAGCGCCAACCTCACCTTCAAACGGGTCTTCGAGCGGGTCGAGAAGGAGTCCGACCTCCGGGTGACCAACGCGTCGGTGATCAGGCGCGTCTGGGAGAACCAGGCCGACTACCAGGCGGACGTGCTCGTCACGATCGCCCGCGACGTGGGGCGCCCGGAGGCGGCTCTCACCGTCGATGCCGTCGCCTCGGTGCTGAACGGTATCGGTCTCTCCGAGCCCGAGGCCCGGCAACGCGCCCTCACCGAGGTCTGCCGGGTCGGCGGTGCAGCCAGCACCGACGCGATCGCGGCGTCCGCGAACTGGTCGCTCTGGATCAACGTGGTCGCCGTCGCGCAGTCGACGAGCGATCCCGAGCGACGCCGTCGGATCAAGGAGGCGCTCGCGGAGGGGTATGAGACAGTCGCCGTCTTCTGGGACGAGGCGTACTTGGGGCTGGCCGCGTCACTCGGCTACCGGGTCGCATCCCCGTGGACCATCCGCGACTTCACGACGACGGTGACCGCGCTGTCGGAGGGCTGTTCGCTCCGGCAGCGGATCAGCGGTCGGCGCGACACGGTTCGCCGTCCCACCGGCCCGGGCGGCGAGGAGCAGGAGTGGACGATGTTCGCCGTCGGGCTCGAGACGATGGTCGCCACGTTCTTCGAGCCCGATCCCGACTACGTGCCTCCGACAGGCTGAGCCCGCCGGAAGGGACCGCGTCGCACCGTCAGGCCTCGGAGACCAGCGGCGCGGCGTCGAGCGCGCAGTAACTGCACCCGACCGGCCGACTCGCCGGTGCGGCCTCGGGCCGGGGCGGCACCTGGGCCGGGTTCCGGATCCCGAGCGCCGCGACCACCCCGCCGAGCGCGCAGAGCGCGGCCGCCACGAGCACCGCGGTGCGGAAACCGGATGCGAGGACCGCCGGTTCGAGGTACGAGGTGCCCGTGATCCCCGCGACCGCCGGCAGGACCGCGACCGCGACGAGCCCACCGGTGCGGGCGACCGCATTGTTGACTGCGGACGCGAGGCCCGAATGCTCGTCGGCCACGCTCGAGAGCGCCGTCGCGGTGAGCGGCGCCACGGTGATCGCGAGCCCGAGGCCGAAGACGAGCACCGCGGGCAGCACACCGGTCACGTAGTCGGTGTCGTGCGCGACCCGGGCGAGGAGGGCGAGGCCGCCGGCCACCACGATCGGGCCGACGCCCATCTGCAGCCGCGGTCCGATGCGGGTGGCGAGGCGTCCGGAGCGCGACGAGAGCGCGAGCATCACGAGGGTGAGTGGGAGGAGTGCGAGACCGGACTCGAGGGCGGTGTAGCCGCCCCCGATCTGGAGCTGGACCGGCAGGAGGAAGAGCGCTCCCCCGAGTGCGGCATAGACGATGAAGGTGACCGTGTTGGTCACCGTGAACTGGCGGACCCGGAAGAGGTCGAGCGGCAGCATCGGCGCGCTCGACGAACGCTCGGCGACGACGAAGGCCACGGCGCAGGCGATGCCGAGGAGGAGCATGACGAGCACGACGGCGTCGCCCCAGCCGCGCACCGGACCCTCGATGAGCCCGTAGGTCACGCCGGTGAGGGCGACGGTCGCGAGGACGGCGCCGCGGACGTCGATCGGCCCGGTGGCGGTCGGGTCGCGGGTCTCGGGGACGTGCCGGCGCGTGACGAGCAGGACCGCGACGCCGACCGGGAGGTTGATGAGGAAGATCCAGCGCCACGACGCCGCAGCGATGAGGTAGCCGCCGAGTAGGGGACCCGCAGCGGTGGCCACGCCACCGAGGCCCGACCAGGCGCCGATCACGCGTCCCCGGTCGTCCGGCGCGAAGGAAGCCTGCAGGATCGCAAGGCTCCCCGGGGTGAGCAGGGCGGCGCCCGCGCCCTGCAGGACCCGCGTGACGATCAGCGCCGTGGTGCCGGGGGCGATCGCGCACGCGGCCGACGCGAGCGCGAACCACACGACGCCGACCGAGAAGATCCGTCGCCGCCCGAAGTGGTCGCCGAGCGAGCCGCCGAGCAGCAGGAGCGAGGCGAGGGTCAGGGTGTATCCGGTCACCACCCACGCGAGTGCGCCGAGGGTGGCGTGGAACTCGCGCCCGATGGTCGGGAGCGCGATGCCGACGACCGTCGCGTCGATCGCCGCCATGCTGGAACCGAGCACGGTGGCCGCCACGATCCACCGGCCGGTCGCCGTCCCGGCACGGACCGGCATCGTGACGCGTGACCCGCCACCGCCCGACTCGTGGTTGCGCTCGAGCATGGGTGCGCCGCCGCCCTCCTTCCCGCGCCGGGCGGATCGGTCGTGTCACCCGACCCGCATGGGTACCATCAAAGCGCACGGGTGGCCACGACCGTACGGGGACGCACCGTGATCCGGGACGGGCTCATGGACGACGTCGTCGACAACACAGAAGCCGGGAGGTTCGAGCTCGTCGTCGACGGGCACCTCGCCGAGCTCGTCTACGAGGTCCAGGGCGATCAATTGGTCCTCGTCCACACGGGGGTGCCCGGGGAGCTCGAGGGTCAGGGCATCGGCGGTCGGCTGGTCGCGGCCGCGGTCGAGCGCGCTGCGCGCGACGGGCTCACCATCGTGCCGCTCTGCCCCTTCGCGCGTCGCTGGCTCCGCCGCCATCCCGACGAGACCGCCGGCGTCGTCGTCGACGGCGCGGCCGGGTGACGGCGAGGGATCGCTCAACTGCGACGTTCAGGTGGCGCAGCGAGATTCTGCAGGCGGAGCTGCCCGCGGGCCACCACCTTGCCGTCGTCCTCTCGTGCGATCTCGACCAGCCAGAGCTGCTGGGTGCGCCCTGCGTGGATCGGTGTGCCCGTCGCGCGCACCCGGCCGGTCCGGTGCGGCCGGAGGAAGTCAGTCGTGTTCGAAACGCCGACCACGGCCATCTCACCGGTGATCTCGTGGGCCGCCATCGCCGCGCCGTGGCTGCCGACTGTCTCGACCAGCGACGCCCAGACGCCTCCGTGGACGATGCCGTAGGGCTGTTGGTGCCGTTCGTCGATGTCGACGGTGGCCACGACACGCGTGGAGGTCAGCTCCTCGATCTGCAGTCCCAGCACGCTGTCCCAGCCCGGCTGCGGTTCCATCCGATCCTCCCCGTCACACAGGAGCCGGAACCGCACACTACGGTGCGGGTCGTCGAGAGCGGGCGACGGTGAGAGCGGGCGACGGGAATCGAACCCGCGTTCCGAGCTTGGGAAGCTCGTGTTCTGCCTCTGAACTACGCCCGCGTGGGGCAACAGCGTAGCGCCCCGCGGCGTCCCCGCCGCAGGGGCGTACCCGAAGCGGTCACCCCGCGCCAGCGGTTCGATCTGGACAAGGATCGCGACCGGCCGTCGCCGTGTCGCCGACGGCCGTGTGACCGGTGCCCGTGAGATCGGCCGCGAACCGGGGACGAGCCGAGGAGGAGCGCGAACCATGGAGACCCCCGCCTTCGAGGGAGTGATCGGCGACGACTGGCGGACGTCGACCCCGTGGTGGCCCGCGCCCGTCGTCCCCCCGGTCGGCGCGCCGAACGTCCTGCTCGTCGTGCTCGACGACGTGGGTTTCGCCCAACTCGGCTGCTACGGCTCCGACATCGACACCCCGACCATCGACGCGCTCGCTGGTCGCGGGATCCGTCTCACCAACTTCCACACCACAGCGCTCTGCAGCCCCACCCGCGCATGCCTGCTGACCGGTCGCAACCACCACCGCAACGGGCTCGGCCGCGTGGCGGACCTGGCGGTGGGCTTCCCCGGCTACAACGGGGAGGTCCCGCGTGAGAACGGGTTCCTCTCCGAGCTCCTCCGGCAGGCCGGGTACGCGACCTATGCCGTCGGCAAGTGGCATCTGACCCCGGACGACGAGACCAGCATGGCCGCGCCGCGCCACAGCTGGCCGCTCGCCCGCGGCTTCGACCGTTGGTACGGGTTCCACGGCGGCGAGACCCACCAGTTCGTGCCGGCCCTCTACCACGACAATCACGCGGTCGAGCCGCCCGCGGCCCCCGAAGACGGCTACCACCTGAGCGCCGACCTCGCCGACCGTGCGATCGCCCAGCTCGCCGACCTCCGCGCGGTCGACCCCGACCGTCGCTTCTTCCTCTACTTCTGCACGGGGGCGTGTCACTCGCCGCACCACGCCCCCCGCGAGTGGATCGAGCGCTATCGCGGGCACTTCGACCACGGCTGGGACGCCTGGCGCGAGGGGGCGTTCCGCCGCCAGCTCGAGATGGGATTCTTCGAGCCGGGCACCGAGATGGCGCCGCGTCCGCACTGGGTGCCGGCCTGGGCGGAGTTGCCGGAGGTACAGCGACAGGTGTCGGCCCGGTTCATGGAGTGCTTTGCGGCCTACCTCTCCTACACCGACGCGCAGCTCGGGCGGCTCCTTGCGTTCCTCGATCGGACCGGCGACCTCGACGACACCCTCGTCGTCCTCGTCTCCGACAACGGGGCGAGCGCAGAGGGCGGTGCGATCGGCTCGATCAACGACAACCGGCTGCAGAACGTGGACCCGGCGGGCGTCAGCGAGCTCGCCGCTCGCATCGACGAGATCGGCGGTCCGACCGCCCACAACAACTACCCGTGGGGTTGGACGATGGCCGGCAACACACCCTTCAAGCGGTGGAAGCGCGAGGTCCACGAGGGCGGTGTCGCGGATCCGTGCATCGTGAGCTGGCCGGAGCGCTTCGACGGGGATGGCGGTGTGCGCCGCCAGTTCACCCACGCGATCGATGTGCTGCCCACCGTGCTCGACCTGGTGGGCGTCGAGCCACCCGGGACGATCGAATACGTTCCGCAGAGCCGGATCGACGGGGTGAGCTTCGCCGCGCTGCTCGCGCCTGACGGCGGCGACGCGCCGCCACACCGGCGAACCCAGTACTTCGAGATGTTCGGGAGCCGGGCCATCGTCGACGACGGGTGGAAGGCGGTGACCTACAAGCCGATCGGCCCGCTCTACGACGACGGGCTCAGCTGGAACGCTTCCTTCGACGAGGATGCCTGGGAGCTCTACGACCGGACCGTGGACCCGACCGAGCTCCACGACCTCGCCGCGTCGCAGCCGGAGCGGCTCGCCGGGCTCGTCCAACGGTGGTGGGCCGAGGCACGCGACAACCAGGTGCTCCCACTCGACAACAGGGTGCTCCACACGCTCGTCCACCCGAAGCCCGACCGCCGGCAGCCGCGACTGTCCTGGACCTATCACCCCGGCGCCTCGCCGGTGCCCGAGACGGTGGCGGCCAACGTGAAGAACCGCGGCCACACCATCGAGGCGACGCTCACCGTCGGCGATGGCGCTCCGTCCGAAGGGGTCCTGCTCGCGCAGGGCTCGGTCCTCGGTGGCTTCTCCTTCCACCTCGTTCGGGGCCGGCTCCGCTACGTGCACAACCTCTACGGCAAGGAGTGCCACGTCGTGGACTCCGAGGTGCCGGTCGGTCCCGGCCGGCACACGGCGACCTACCGCTACGCGCATGAGGGGCTCGGGGGGACCGGCACCCTCCTGCTCGACGGGGAGCCGGTCGGGGAGGCGCCGATCCCGCGGTTCACCGTCATGGCCTTCTCGGCCACCAATGCGGGCCTCACCTGTGGGTACGAGCTCGGTCCGGCCGTCGGCGACGACTACGACGCGCCGTTCCGGTGCACGGCGACCCTCCACGAGGTGACCGTCACCCTCGACGCGCACGTCCCGGTCAACCCGATGGTCGAGTTCGAGCGCATCATGTCCGAGCAGTAGCGGAGTGGTCCGCGATCGCTCCGGGTTGGACCATGCGGTCCGGCGAGTGGTCCGGGTAGGGCGTCCGGTTCGGTCAGCGCCGCCGGACTGCTCCGTGCCGTCCGGTCATCGACCCTTCCAGCGTGGCTCCCGGCTCTCGGCCGCGGCCCGGACTCCCTCTGTGGCGTCCTCGGTCGCCATGGCGACCAGCCGCATCGTCTCGCCGAAACGGATCGCCTCGACCGGTGGCAGTGACGAGGCGCGCACGGCCACCTCCTTGGTGGCGCGCGCGGCGAGCGGGGCCGCCGCGGTCAACCGTCGGGCGAGCGTCCAGGCCTCCTCGAGCAGGTGGTCGTGGGGGACGACCCACCCGGCAAGGCCGATCTCCTTGGCACGCGCGGCGCCGATGCGCTCGCCGGTGAGCAGCAGCTCCATCGCGTACTGCCAGCCGACGCGTTGTGGCAGCCGGATCGCGCCCACGATGGTCGGCGTCCCAAGGCGGACCTCGGGGAAGCCGAACTCGGCGCGGTCGCTCGCAATGACGAAATCGCACCAGGTCACGAGCGTGAGCCCGTAGCCGAGGCAGTAGCCGTTGACTGCGGCGATGACCGGCTTGAAGATCTCCCAGCCGCTTTCGAACGAGTTGACCGTCGGCTTCTCCCAGAAGGTTCCGGCGAAGGTGCCGGCGGACGCAGCGCCGTCGCGCAAGTCACCGCCCGCGCAGAACGCCCTCCCCGCGCCGGTGACGATCGCCACCCAGGCGTCCTCGTCGTCGCGGAAGCGGGTGAACGCCTCGTTGAGGGCAACCCGCATCCCACCGTCGATCGCGTTGAGCGCGTCGGGCCGGTTGTAGGTGATGGTTGCGACGCGGTCGGCGACCTCGTAGGTGACGGACGGCTCCATGCCCAGAGCATGCCGCAGGCAGGAGCGCCGGGTGGTTGTGACGAGGTCAGCCGGTGTCCGAGCAGCCGGCGCCCGAACAGCCGGTGCCCGAACAGCCGGTGCCCGAACAGCCGGTGCCCGTCAGGACCGCCGTCGCTCGAGTGACGCGACAGCCGCGAGCGAGGTGCCGGCCACGATCAGGTCCGCCCCGCCGAGCAGGTCCCTCACGGGAGCGCTGTCGAAGACGTCGACGGCCAGCGAGGCTGCCAGGAGGAGCCACGCCGAGCAGCCGACGAGCCACTGCGTCGGCGACCGCCGCGCACCGCCGGCAGGGTGCGTGAGGAAGAGGGCGAGCGGGAGGATGAGCGCGACCGCGACGAGCGCGGGCGGACGCCATCCCTCGTTCGGGACGACGTGCAACCACTGGTAGCCCTGCAGGATCGAGACGGCGGCGAGCAGGACGAGCGCCGGAGCGACGAACGCCTGCGCCTCCCCGGCACCGTGCGGAGCCGCCTCACGTCCGAGCGACTCCAGGGTCGGCTCGCGCTCCCGCAACTCCACCGTCGATCTCTCGCGCGCCGCGCCGCGCTCGGTCATGTGCATCGGTCCGCCTCCCGCCGCTCGCCCACCGCCGTTTGCCTCCCGCCCCCGAGAGGCGGAGCCTCGATCCATCCGTCCGCCGACCGCCCGGATCGTGCCAAGCGACCCTCCGTCCCAACGGGGGCAGTTCGAGCGGCGGCGCTGGGACCGCCCGTCCGGACTGCCCGACCTCGCCGTGCGATCACCCGTCACGACTCCCGTCATTATCACTGACAGTTGCATCGTTCTGCAACTCTTGATTGCGAGTCTCTCACGTGGACGCCACCAGGTGACGGACCGGTGTCGCGCCGGCACGTGGCGCGCGACTCGGAGCGGTCGCGACACCGTTCTGGAACTACGCCCGGGAGCACCGGTCACAGTAGGGTCTGGGCGTCATGGTTCTCTCCGACCGCTCGATCCGCGAGGCCATCGCGGCAGGTCACATCACGATCGATCCCTTCGACGAGAGCTGCGTCCAGCCCTCGTCCGTCGACCTCCACGTCGACCAGTACTTCCGCCTCTTCCGGAACCACACGAGCCGGGTCATCGACGTGCGCGAGGACCAGGAGGACCTGACCGAGCTCGTGGACATCGGCGACGACGCCCTCATCCTCCATCCCGGCGAGTTCGTCCTCGGCTCGACCAAGGAGAAGGTGACCCTCCCGGACGACCTGGTCGCACGCCTCGAGGGGAAGTCCTCGCTCGGCCGGCTCGGCCTGCTGATCCACTCGACGGCCGGCTTCGTCGACGCCGGGTGGGACGGCCACCTGACCCTCGAGCTCTCGAACGTCGCCAACCTGCCGATCACCGTGTACCCGGGGATGAAGATCGGGCAGATCAGCTTCCTGCAGATGACCACCGCGGCCGACCACCCCTACGGGTCGGAGGGGCTGCGGTCCAAGTACCAGGGCCAGTGGGGCCCGACCCCGAGCCGCTACGCGGACAATTTCACGTCGTGACCTGCGGTTCGGACCGATGACGTGCCCCGACGCCCCGTTCGTTACTCTGCAGTAACCAAGTAGGAGGAAGGTAGTGCCCCTCAGACTCGCCCTCGGTCTCGGCATCACGGTCGTGATGTTCGCCATCGCCGGCCGCCGGTTCGCCTGGCTCTACCGGCTCATCTCCTCGGGCGAGCGTGCGGTCCCGAGCCGGGTGAGGGACGTTCCCAAGCGGATCAAGGCCGAGGTGGTGGAGGTCGCCGGGCAGCGGAAGCTGCTCCAGTGGACGGTGCCCGGCATGGCCCACTTCTTCACGATGTGGGGCTTCACCATCCTGCTCCTCACCATCATCGAGGCGTACGGCTGCCTCTTCCAGCGCAACTTCCACATCCCCCTCATCGGGCAGACCGCGTTCATCGGCTTCCTCGAGGACTTCTTCGCCGTCGCGGTCGTCGTCTCGCTCGCCACCTTCGTGATCATCCGGATCATCCACTCACCGGCGCGCGAGGAACGCAGGTCGCGCTTCTTCGGCTCGCACACCGGAGCGGCATGGCTCGTCCTGCTCATGATCTTCGGCGTGATGGCGACGCTCCTCGTCTACCGCGCGGCACAGGTCAACACCGGCAACTTCCCGTACGGCTGGTGGGCGTTCGCCTCCCACGGTCTTGCCAACGCGCTCAAGCCGCTCGGCACCGGCGTCAACAGCGTGATCGAGACGGTGGCCCTGCTCCTCAACATCGCGATCATCACCGGGTTCCTCGTCTTCGTCTCCTACTCGAAACACCTGCACATCTTCCTCGCGCCGATCAACGTCGCGACTTCACGCCGACCTCGCGCGCTCGGCGCGCTCGCGTCGACGCCGGACATGTCGATGGAGGACGTCGGCGACGAGGACGAGGTCGTCTTCGGCGCCGGGCGGATCGAGGACTTCTCGTGGAAGCAGCTGCTCGACATGGCGACCTGCACGGAGTGCGGCCGCTGCCAGTCGCAGTGCCCGGCCTGGAACACGGGCAAGCCGCTCTCGCCGAAGCTCCTCATCATGGACCTCCGCGACAACCTCTTCGCCTCGGCGGACCGGGTCATGGCGAAGCACCGCGCCGCCGGCCAGGAGGTCGACAACCTGGTCCCCAACGTGATCGACCCCGACGTGCTCTGGTCGTGCACGACGTGCGGCGCCTGTGTCGAGCAGTGCCCGGTCGACATCGAACACATCGACACCATCATCGACATGCGCCGCTACGAGGTCCTGATGGAATCGTCCTTTCCGACCGAGGCGGGCCTCATGCTCCGCAACGTCGAGAACCAGGGCGACCCCTGGGGTCTCGGCTCCTCCAAGCGCACCGACTGGACCGCGGCACTCGACTTCGAGGTGCCGGTCGTCTCCGGCACGATCCCCGACGACGTCGAGTACCTCTACTGGGTGGGATGCGCCGGGGCGCTCGACGAGCGCGCGCGCAAGGGCGCACAGGCGACCGCGCGCATGCTGCACCGCGCCGGGGTGACGTTCGCGATCCTCGGACCGAAGGAGAGCTGCACCGGTGACCCGGTCCGCCGCCTGGGGAACGAGTACCTCTACCAGGAGCAGGCCCGCAGCAACATCGAGACCATGCAGACGGCGGGGGTGAAGAAGGTCATCGCGACCTGCCCGCACTGCTTCAATTCTCTGGCGAACGAGTACCCCGCGCTCGGCGGCGACTTCGAGGTCATCCACCACAGCCAGCTCCTCGACCACCTTGTCCGCGCCGGCAAGCTGACCCCCGGCAGCGGGTACCGGGGGACGGTCACCTATCACGACCCGTGCTACCTCGGCAGGCACAACCGCGTCTTCGACGAGCCGCGCTCGGTCATCGACGCGATTCCCGGCGCGACGCAGGTCGAGATGCGTCGCTGCCGCGAGAAGGGGTTCTGCTGCGGCGCCGGCGGGGCGCGCATGTGGCTCGAGGAGAATCTCGGCAAGCGGGTCAACATGGAGCGCACCGAAGAGGCGCTCTCGACGGGTGCGGACGTCGTCTCGACGGCCTGCCCCTACTGCATGATCATGCTGGACGACGCGGTCCGGGCGCACGCCAAGGAGGACGACGTCCGCGTCCTCGACCTCTCGCAGCTGTTAGAGGAGTCGCTGGGCGAACCGGCGTCCGTCGGTGCCACCGCTCCTGCCGCCGACGCCGCGACCGAGGACGCACCCGAACAGGGTTGACCAGGAGCCGACCCGGACCTGATCCGGCCGTCGCCCGCAGTGCGGGCGAGCCCGTCAGCCGAAGGCCTTCGCGTCCGCCTCTCGCAGCCGGTCGGCCATCGCCGCGAGCATCTTCCGCGAGATGGTGGGCACCGACTCGAGCAGACCGTTGAACTGCCGCTGGGAGAGGACGAGCACGTCCATCTCCGTGTCGGACGTGACCGACGCCGAGCGCGGGCGGCGGTCGATGAGGGCGAGCTCCCCGAAGTGGCTGCCCGGACCGAGTGACGCCACCTTCCGTCCGTTGCGGGTGACCGTCGCGGTCCCGTCCACGATGAGGAAGAACTCGAGCCCGATCCGCCCCTCTTCGACGAGCATCTTTCCGGCAGGGACGTGCACCTCGTCGAGAGAGCTGCGGATCTTGCGCAGCTCGGCCGTCGTGCAGCTCGAGAACAACCAGATCGCCTTGAGGTCGGGCGCTTTCGGCTTCGTGGCCATGGGAAGGAGGCTACCGCGGCCCCCTGTTGCCTCACGTCAAATCCTCCGGGAACGCTGATTCGTTGCCTCACGTAAAACCTCCGGATGGCGGGACTCGTTGAAGCTCCGGTTGACCCGGGGCTTGACCGGCGCCGGGGCCTTGGTCAGAGCCAGTCGCTCGAGCCGTGTGGTGAGGTCTCCGATGGATCGGGACAACTCGCCTGGATGGACGGATCGCATCGTTCGCTTGAGGCGTGCCCGGTCCCGATCGGCGAGTGCTGGATGGTGGATCGCTCGCTCGGCGGGCGTCGTCGCCCGGTCGTGGCGCTTGATGACCTTGGCGCCATGGCGCTCCTTCGAGACCAGCTTCTGTTGGGGGAGGAGGTAGTTGGTGAAGGCCCGGTCGAGCTCCCAGATCGCGTTCAGCACCTCGAGCTCGGCGTCGGTGTCGAAGCGGAGGTAGCCGACCAGCCCTCGCACATGGGTCCAGTTCTTCTGTTCGACGTGGGCACCGTCGTTCTTGTTGCCCGACCGGGACCGGGTGAAGGTGATGTGATTCTCCTTGCAGTAGTTGAACAGATGGGCGTTGATGAACTCCGAGCCGTTGTCGGAGTCGATGCCGAGGACCGGGAACGGGAACACCTCGATCACGTGCTGGAGGGCGTCGAACACCCAGACGGCCGCCTTGTTCTTGACCGACCGGTTGACCGTCCAACCAGTCGCGATGTCGGTCACGGTGAGGGTGCAGCAGAACTCACCGGTCGAGTTGCCGCCCTCGTGACCGACGAGGTCGATCTCGACGAAGCCCGGCCGGTTCTCGTCCCACTCGGCCCAGGTCCGGATCGGGATCTGGGACTTGAGGAGGGAGCCGGGCTTGGTGTGGGAACGTCCGCGGCTGCCGAGCGCACGGCGAGCGGGACCGAGGTGTCGGTCGATCGTGGCCGCGCTCATGGTGGTGAGCAGGTCCGCCACCCCGTCGGTGCAGCGGAGGTCGCCGTCCCGCCGGAGGAGGGGGACGACGGTCGGGAGCACGGGGGCGAGACGCTTGCCGGCCGGGCACCGGAGCAGGGTCCACGCTTGGACCAGGGCGTCGACGACCGCCGGGCCGTAGGTCGGTCGGCGCGGCTTCCTCGAGACGACCGGCTTGAGGGTGCCGGCTGCCCGAAGGGCCGCCCTCGCGTGGTCTCGGTGCCACCCGGTCAGAGCGACCAGCTCGTCCAACACGACGGTCTTTTCCGCCCTGGTGGCACGCTTGTAGCGGAGGGCCAGCTTCTTCGTGACGGCCTTGCGTTCACTCATCGAGAGCTCCATGGACGAGGGCGTAACGGCCACGGAGCTGGACGAGTGGGATCCCCTACGAAGCGGAGATTCCTATTTGAGGCAACGTAGACGTCTACGCGGAGACTTCTCGTGAGTCAATGCGGGCCCTGTCCGCCGAAGGGGGGAACCGGCTACGATCTCCCGATCCCCGGTGACGCGCCGACAGTCGGTCGGCGCGCAGGACACCGCGGACGGACGTGGACATGATCGTCTCCCAAGCGACGGCCCGTCACGCGAGCGCAGCGGACGGAGCGGCGGCCTCCGGCGACGCGATGAGCGCTGCGCCGCGCGGTTCCGAGCCGGTGGGCCGGCTGCGCGGCGCGGGGGTCCAGGTCGACGCCGCACGGGTCGGAACGATCGCGGCCATCGTGGCGCTCGTGACGGTCGCCGTGGTCGCCGTCGTCCTCCTCGTCGCAGGTGCCCAGAAGAACGCCCAGGTCACGGCCTTGGAACATCAGGGCGTGCCGGTCCGGGCCACCGTCGTGACCTGCCAGGGGCTTCTCGGCGGGAGCGGCTCGAACGCGGCCGGCTACGCCTGCACCGCGCGCTACACGGTCGGCGGGCACGTGCACCTGGAGGGCATCCCGGGCAATGCGCTGCTCGCTCCCGGTTCGGTCGTGCGTGGGATCGTCGCCGTCGATGACCCGGCGCTGTTCACGACACCGGGCGTGCTCGCCGGGGAGCGTCCCTCCGCGACCGTCTTCCTCGCACCCGCGATCATGCTCGCCTGCTGCGCACTCTTCGGCGGTGTGCTCGTCGCACGGGCGCGCCGACGCCGGGCGCGCCGACGCCGGGCGCGTTGACCGCCGTGTGCGCACACACCACACCGCACGACCCGCGTCGATCGCCCGCGACGGACCGGGTTACCCTGTCGCATGCCCGGACGTGAGGCAGGCGCCGCGGACAACGGCGCCACCCCCGAGCCCACCCTCTGGCAGCGGATGACCGCGGCCTTCAGCCGACCGGCGCCCGATCCGGACCGCCCGTCGTTGACCGACCGACTCTCCGCGGCGATGCTCAAGCCCGCTCCGGAGAGCGCTCCGAAGGACGACGGCCCGACCACGCTCGAGGAGCTCGAGGAGGCCGCGGCCCGCTGCGACGACAAGGAGCGCCTCATCGGGCTGCTCGCCGCCCCGGTCGCCGGCGTGATCGGGATCCTGGTCACGAGCAGCCTCATCGCCAACGACCCGAAGGCGTTGACGGCCACGGGCCAGGTCGACAAGCTCCACGTGAGCCCCTCGCAGTACCTGATCATCGGCACCATGGCGCTCGTCTTCGCGGCGCTCATGCTCGCGTTCGCCTGGTGGCGCAAACGCCTCTACCTCGGGATCACGATGGCCCTCTACGGCCTCACCGTCTTCAACCTCCACTTCTGGGGGTTCGGGGTCCCCTACCTCCTCTTCGGCTCCTGGTACCTGGTCCACGCGTACCGGATCAACCAGAAGCTCAAGGCCGCCCGGGCCACGTCGGCGCCGGGCGCGCCGCCGAGGCCGTCGAAGCGGTACACCCCGCCCACCTCCCCGCCTGGCAAGTCGCCGCGGGCGAAGGGCGGCGACGAGCGCCGCGCCGGCTGAGCGGCCGGCCGGTCCGCGCGGCCGCTGAGCGGCCCATCAGTTCGGCCGCACGTCGGCTGAGCGGCCCGCCCGCACGGCACTACGACGAGTCGCCCGCACCCCGGACGGCCCCGTCGCGCACTGGCCCGTCCTCTCTACCCGGCCAGTTCACGCGTTGGTAACACTCGCGTGATCGTGCTGAAACTCCGAACCTGCATTGTTTGCGGCGGCAGAGCGAATCTGCCTGTGTCTTCGCCCGCCTACCCGTGCTGCACGAGGGCCGGGAAGTCGGAAGTCGACGCACGAGGCAACTCAGGAGAGGAGCACCCGACCCGTGCTAGCCGTACTGACCCAAGTCCCGAATCCGAGTTGGCTCAACACCGGAGACAACACGTGGCAGATCGTTGCCGCCACGTTCGTCGGCCTGATGAGCCTCCCGGCACTCGCGGTGCTCTACGCGTCGATCGTCCAGAAGAAGTGGGCGGTCAACGTGGTGGCCATGATGTTCGCCGGCTTCTCGCTGGTGATGATCGCCTGGTGGCTCTGGTCCTACAAGATGGGCTTCGGCGCCAACTCGTTCGGAGGAGGTGTCAAGGACGGGGTGCAGACCCAGCTCACGGGAGTCGGGGGCTGGACGCACTTCATCGACAACTTCGTCGGGAAACCGGGGCCGATCACCAGTCCGCAGGGCGAACAGAACCAGGCGATCTCCGCGGCGAACACGGTGATCCCCTTCCACTTCCCGACCGCCTCGCTTGCGTTCTTCCAGTTCGTGTTCGCGGCGATCACCCCGCTCCTCTTCATGGGAAGCGTGCTCGGGCGCATCAAGTTCAGCGCCTGGTGCATCCTCGTTCCGCTGTGGTCGACGTTCGTCTACTCGATCGACGCGTTCCTGCTGTGGGGTGGTGGCTACTTCGCCCAGGAGGGTGCACTCGACTTCTCCGGCGGCTTCGTGATCCACATGTCCGCCGGCGTCTCCGGGTTCGTCGCGGCCTGGGTGCTCGGGCCCAGACTCCTGCGCGACCGACAGCACGCCATACCGAACAACCTGGTGATGGCGGCGGTCGGCGCGGGCATCCTCTGGCTCGGCTGGAACGGCTTCAACGGCGGCGACCCGTACTACGCGGGCGCCGACGCGGCGGCTGCGGTCGTGAACACCAACCTGGCCACCGCGGCCGGCGTGCTCGTGTGGATCGCGATGGACGCCTGGCTGACCAAGGAACGAAAGCCCACGTTCCTCGGCGGCGTGAACGGCATGATCTGCGGCCTGGTCGGCATCACGCCGTGCGCAGGCTGGGTCAACGGCCAGGGTGCGATCTTCATCGGGGCGATCTGCTCCTGCGTGGTCTGGATCGCCTGGAACTTCCTCTCCAAGGTGCCCCCGTTCTCCCGGGTGGACGACGCGCTCGGCGTCATCTACACGCACGGCATCGCGGGCTTGTTGGGAGGTCTGCTGCTCGGGATATTCGGTGATCCGGGGATGATCGAGTACGGCTGCGGCCACCTCGACGCCGCGGGTCAGGTGGTCGCGACGTCACAGTCGACCTACATCGCGGCGAGCGCGCACTGCACGCCCTTCTCGGTGAGCGGCCTGCTCTACACCGGCTCGGCCCACCAGCTCTGGGAACAGTTCCGAGCGGCGATCTTCGTGATCCTCTGGTCCGCGGTCATCACCTTCATCCTCATGAAGATCATCGGCTTCATCCTGCGTGGCGCCCGGTACTCGGACGAGACGCTGGAGGTCGGCGACCTCGCGATCCACGGCGAGGAAGCCTTCCCCGAGGCGACATTCGCCGAGCGGGTCGGTGCGATGGCGATGGCCGGCGACCGTCCGTCGGGTGGCACTGAGGGGTCGAGTAGACCGGAGGAACTGGAACCGTCAGGCGATTCGAGCAGCTGACAAAGGACCACTACGAACGGAAGAAGGAGGAATCGAGAGTGAAGCTGATCGTAGCGGTGCTGAAGCCGTTCAAGCTTGACGAGGTCAAAGAGGGACTCAAGCGGCTCGGCGTCAACGGGCTGACCCTCACCGAGGCGCAGGGCTTCGGCCGCCAGCGCGGCCACACGGAGGTCTACCGGGGCGCGGAGTACGAGGTCGAGTTCGTGCCGAAGATCCGGCTCGAGATCCTCGTCGACGACGCCCAGGTCGACGAAGTCATCACGGCCGTCGTGGACGCCGCAGGAACCGGCAAGATCGGTGACGGGAAGGTCTGGGTGCTCCCGGTCGAGGAGGTCATCCGGGTCCGGACCGGGGAGCGGGGCGCCGACGCCCTCTGAGTGTGGGCGCGCCGATCGGGTCTCGGCGCGCCCGTCGGCACCGCACGGTGCACAGCATGCGGGGGAGGGTCGGTCTCCGGGCCGGCCCTCTGTCGCGTCGGGCGCCGTGTCCATCCCCACAGCGTCCGTCGCCACAGCCGCCACAGCGCCCGTCGCCACGGCGCCCGTCGCCGTGGCCGGTTGCGTTCAGCCGGCCTGGTGTCGGACGGCCTCGGCGGCCGCACGCGCGGCTTCGGGATCACCGAGGTAGGTGCTCGACCTGACCGAGAGGTCGGCGCCGAGCTCGTAGCAGAAGGGGATGCCGGTCGGGATCTCGAGGTCGACGATCTCGTCGTCGCCGATCCCCTCGAGGTGCTTGCGCAGGCCGCGCAGCGAGTTGCCGTGGGCGACGACGATGACCCCCCCGCCGCGCGCGCCTTCGGCGAGCAGGTCTGGCACGATCGCGTCCTCGAAGTAGGGGACGACGCGCGCCACCACGTCCGCGAGGCACTCGGTCAGCGGGAGGGCTTCGGCAGGCACGTCGCGGTAGCGCGGGTCGCCGGCCGGGTCGTGGGTGCTGCCCCGCTCGAGCGCGGGCGGCGGGGTCGAGTAGCTGCGCCGCCACACCTTTACCTGCGCGTCGCCGTGGCGCGCCGTGGTCTCCTTCTTGTCGAGTCCCTGGAGCGCCCCGTAGTGGCGCTCGTTGAGCCGCCAGTGACGCCGCACCGGGAGCCAGCTCCGGCCCATCGGCGCGAGCGCGAGCTCGGCGGTCCGGATGGCACGGGTGAGGAGGGAGGTGTGGACGACCCGCAGGTCGATGCCGGCCTCCGCCAGGAGGTGCCCCGAGGCGGCGGCCTCGGCCTCCCCGAGCGCCGAGAGATCGACGTCGTGCCAGCCGGTGAAGAGGTTCTGCTCGTTCCAGACCGACTGCCCGTGACGGAGAAGGACCAGCTGAGGCATGGTGCGAGCGTATCCCGGCCCTGGTCTCCCGCGCTCCTCCAGTTCTGATCGCTGAAGATGCAGAAAAGTTGAGTGGGAGGCACTCACCTTTGCTATACTGACATCCAGCGACAGCGCTCGATCCGACGAGGGAACAGCGCGACAGGACGGCACGCCGGGGAGAGGCTCCGGTGGAGGAGGCGAAGCAATGGCCAAGGCTGTGGGAATCGATCTCGGGACCACCAACTCGGTGGTCGCGGTGCTGGAGGCCGGCGAGCCGGTCGTCATCCCGAACGCGGAGGGCGGGCGGACCACCCCCTCGGTGGTCGGTTTCGCGAAGTCCGGCGAGGTGCTCGTCGGCGAGGTGGCCAAGCGGCAGGCCATCACCAACCCCGACCGGACGATCCGCTCGGTCAAGCGGCACATGGGGACCTCGTGGAAGGTCGACATCGACGGCAAGGACTACACGGCACAGGAGATCTCGGCCCGCATCCTCGGCAAGCTCAAGCGCGACGCGGAGGCCTTCCTCGGCGACACGGTGACCCAGGCGGTCGTCACCGTCCCCGCGTACTTCGACGACGCGCAGCGCACCGCGACGAAGGAGGCCGGCGCGATCGCCGGCCTCGAGGTGCTGCGCATCATCAACGAGCCGACCGCGGCCGCGCTCGCGTACGGGCTCGACAAGGAAGGCGCCGAACAGACGGTCCTCGTCTTCGACCTCGGCGGTGGCACCTTCGACGTCTCGCTGCTCGAGATCGGCGACGGCGTCTTCGAGGTCAAGTCGACGTCGGGCAACTCGAAGCTCGGCGGGGACGACTGGGACCAGCGGATCATCGACTGGCTCGTCAAGACGTTCAAGGACACCGAAGGGGTCGACCTCTCGGCCGACAAGATGGCCACCCAGCGCCTCAAGGAGGCCGCCGAGAAGGCCAAGATCGAGCTGTCCTCCGTCCAGGAGACCCAGATCAACCTGCCGTTCATCACCGCCACGTCCGAGGGTCCGAAGCACCTCGACGTGAAGCTCACCCGCGCGCAGTTCAACGAGCTGACCGCGGACTTGGTGGAGGCGTGCAAGGGCCCCTTCGACCAGGCGATCGCCGACTCGGGACTCTCGAAGTCCGACATCGACCACGTGGTGCTCGTCGGCGGCTCGACCCGGATCCCCGCCGTGCAGGAGCTCGTGCAGAGCCTGACCGGCAAGGAAGCGCACAAGGGTGTGAACCCCGACGAGGTCGTGGCAGTCGGCGCGGCGGTCCAGGCCGGCGTGCTCAAGGGTGAGGTCAAGGACGTCCTGCTCCTCGACGTGACGCCGCTCTCGCTCGGCATCGAGACGAAGGGCGGGGTCATGCACCGCCTCATCGAGCGCAACACGACGATCCCGACCAAGCGGAGCGAGGTCTTCACGACCGCGGACGACAACCAGCCGTCGGTCGAGGTCCACGTGCTCCAGGGCGAGCGCGAGATGGCGATGTACAACAAGACGCTCGGCAAGTTCCAGCTCGTCGACCTTCCGCCCGCGCCGCGCGGCGTCCCGCAGATCGAGGTCACCTTCGACATCGACGCGAACGGGATCGTGCACGTCTCGGCGAAGGACCGGGCGACGGGCAAGGAGCAGTCGATGACCATCACCGGCCAGTCCGCCCTCGACAAGGACGACATCCAGCGCATGGTGAAGGACGCCGAGGCGCACGCCGAGGACGACCGCCGTCGCAAGGAGGAGGCCGAGGTCCGCAACAACGCCGACTCGCTCGTGTACCAGACCGAGAAGCTCCTGAAGGACCAGGGCGAGAAGTTCCAGGGCGACGAGAAGGAGAAGGTGGAGACCGCGCTGACCGGTCTCAAGGAGGCCCTCGCCGGCACGGACGTCGAGGGCATCAAGACCTCGACCGAGACCCTCCTCACCGCCAGCCAGTCGTTCAGCCAGCGCCTTTACGAGGAGGCCTCCCGCGAGCAGGCCTCGGCCCCCGGTGGCGAGGTCGACCAGGAGGAGTCCGGCGACGACGAGGTCGTCGACGCCGAGATCGTCGACGAGAAGGGCTGACCGGTGCCGGGCCCACACGAGCCCGCCGACCGGGCGCCCGGCGCCGGGTCGGGCTACGGGCGATCGCCCGGCACCGGGACCGGTCCCGGCTCGGGCAACGGAACAGGCGTCGGCGGCGCGCTGCCCGACGCGGACGAGATCGCCCGCGCCGACGCGGAGGTCGTCGACGCGGAGGTCGTCGATTCCGCGTCCCCTGCGGACGCGCACCCGGAGGTCCTCGACGCCGAGGCGGTCGACGACGACCCGTTGGCGGTCGCGCTCGCGCAACGTGACGAGTACCTCGACTCCCTCCGGCGTCTGCAGGCCGAGTTCGAGAACTACCGGAAGCGGGTGGCGAAGCAGCAGAACGACCATGCCGCGCGCGCGGCCGTGTCGCTGATCGACAAGCTGCTCCCGGTGCTCGACACGCTCGACCTCGCGGCCGAGCACCTCGGAGACGCCGAGTCGGCCGACGCGAAGGCGCTCGTCGCGGCGTCGAGCCTGCTCCACGGCGTGCTCGCCAAAGAGGGGCTCGAACGCATCGATCCGGTCGGCGAGGCGTTCGACCCGACCACGCACGAGGCGGTCGGCCACCTGCCGGACGAGGAGGGCGACGCCGGCGGCGCGCCCGCGGCCGGCGAGCCGGGTGCGGCACACGAGGCGACGACGGGCCCGCTCGTCGTCCAGGTGATGCGTCCGGGGTACCGGTGGCACGGGACGGTGGTGCGGCCGGCGATGGTGATGGTGCGCGGCTGAGCACACGGACAGAGGACGCACGGGCACTGAGGCACGGGCACTGCGGAGAAGGACGAGGAACGGGACACGGTGGCGCCGCAACGCGAATGGTTCGAGAAGGACTACTACAAGGCCCTCGGCGTCCCGAGCACGGCCACGGCCAAGGAGATCACCTCCGCCTACCGCAAGCTCGCGAAGAAGCACCATCCGGACGCGAATCCCGGCGAGGAGGAGGCGTTCAAGGAGATCAGCGCGGCCTACGACGTCCTCGGTGACGCCGATCGGCGCAAGGAGTACGACGAGGTCCGGGCGATGGGCCCGGCCGGCATGGGCGGGATGCCCGGCGGCTTCGGCGGCGGCGGCACCTTCCGCGTCGAGGACGTGGGCGACCTCGGCGACCTCTTCGGGGGCCTCTTCGGCCGTCGGCGGGGAAGCGGCGGCGCGCAGCCCCAGCGCGGAAGCGACGTCGAGACCGAGCTGCACCTGAGCTTCGAGGACGCGGTCAACGGGGTCACCACGTCGGTCAACCTGACGACCGATGCGCGCTGCCACACCTGCAAGGGAACCGGCGCCGCACCGGGCACCCAGCCGATGACCTGCCCGCGGTGCAACGGCGCCGGCAGCCTCCAGGACAACCAGGGCCTCTTCTCGCTCAGCCAGATCTGCCCCCAGTGCGGCGGCCGCGGGACCATCGTGGCGACCCCGTGCCCGACCTGCTCGGGGAGCGGGGTCGAGCACCGCAACCGCTCGGTCAAGGTGCGCATCCCGCCGGGTGTCGAGGACGGCCAGCGCATCCGGGTGAAGGGTCGCGGCGCCGCGGGCCGCGGCAACGCGCCGAGCGGCGACCTCTACGTCGTCGTGCGGGTGGGCGCCCACCGGATCTTCGGCCGGCGCGGCCGCAACCTCACTCTCACGGTGCCGGTCTCCTACGCCGAGGCCGCGCTCGGCACGACGGTCACCGTCCCGACCCTCGACGGGCCGGTCACCCTGCGTGTGCCGCCGGGGACGCCGTCGGGTCGCACCTTCCGGGTGAAGGGCCGCGGGGTGCCGGCCGGCAAGAAGGGCACGACGGGCGACCTGCTCGTCTCGGTCGACGTCGCCGTGCCCCACTCCCTCACCGACGAGCAGCGCGCCGCGGTCGAGCAGCTGGCAAAGGTCATCGAGCCGCCGGCGCGCGACAGCCTGGGGGTCTGAGATGGACGACGACCGCACCTCCCGCGCCGTCTACGTGATCTCGGTCGCCGCCGAGCTCACCGGGGTCCACCCCCAGACGTTGCGCGTCTACGAGCGCAAAGGGCTCCTCGACCCGAGCCGCACCCGGGGCGGGAGCCGGCGCTTCAGCGACGAGGACCTCGACCGCCTGCGCCACATCCAGCGCCTGACCAACGCGGGGCTCAACCTCGAGGGGGTCCGCCGGGTGCTCGCGCTCGAGGCCGAGGTCGCGCGCCTCGAAGCCGAGATCGAGACCGCCCGGGCCGAGGCGCGCGAGGCGGTCGCGCTGACCCACCGCCTCTACCGGCGCGACCTGGTGCCGCTCCGGCAGATGCCGGTGCCGACCCGCCCGCCCCGGCGCGGCGCGCGTGCGAACGGAGGACACGGATGACGCTGAGCCCGGACCGGTGGACGATCAAGGTCCAAGAGGCGCTCTCGGCCGCGGTCGAATCCGCGCGCGCCAGCCACAACGCCGAGGTCACGCCCGACCACCTGCTCGCGGCGATCCTCGCCCAGACCGAGGGACTGGCCAGGCCGATCCTCGCCAAGGTCGGGATCGAGCCCGCCCTCGTCGCCGAGCGGGTGGCGAAGGACCTCGAGCGCCAGCCGCGCGCGGTCGGGGGTGCGGAGCCCGGCCTCAACCGCGCGCTCCGCGACGTGCTGGCCGCGGCGGACGCGACGCGCGGCGAGATGGGCGACGAGTACCTCTCCGTCGAGCACCTGGTGCTCGCCATGGCCGACCGCATCGGCGCGGACCGCGACGAGCTGCTCAACGCGCTGCGCGCGGTGCGCGGCAGCCACCGGGTCACCTCGCAGAACCCCGAGGAGACCTTCCAGGCGCTCGAGCGGTACGGGCGGGACCTCACCGAGCTCGCGCGCCAGGGGAAGATGGACCCGGTCATCGGGCGCGACGAGGAGGTGCGCCGGGTCATCCAGGTGCTCTCGCGCCGCACGAAGAACAACCCGGTGCTCATCGGCGAGCCGGGCGTCGGCAAGACGGCGATCGTCGAGGGCCTGGCCCAGCGGATCGTCGAGGGCGACGTCCCCGAGGGGCTCAAGGGCAAGCGGGTGATCGGCCTCGACCTCGGCTCGATGGTCGCCGGCGCGAAGTACCGCGGCGAGTTCGAGGAGCGGCTGAAGGCCGTGCTGAAGGAGATCACGGACGCCGAGGGCGAGGTCATCACCTTCATCGACGAGCTCCACACCCTGGTCGGGGCCGGCGGCGGCGCGGAGGGGGCGATGGACGCCGGCAACATGATCAAGCCGATGCTCGCCCGCGGCGAGCTGCGCATGATCGGTGCGACCACCCTCGACGAGTACCGCAAGTACATCGAGAAGGACGCCGCGCTCGAGCGCCGGTTCCAGCAGGTCTTCGTACCGCCGCCGTCGGTCGAGGACACCATCGCGATCCTCCGCGGGCTGAAGGAGCGGTACGAGGTCCACCACGGAGTCCGCATCCAGGACGCCGCGCTCGTGGCGGCCGCGGTGCTCTCCGACCGGTACGTGACCGGCCGGTTCCTGCCGGACAAGGCGATCGACCTCATGGACGAGGCGGCGAGCCGGCTCCGCATCGAGATCGACTCGATGCCGACCGAGCTCGACGTCGTCATGCGGCGGCTGCGCCAGCTCGAGATCGAGCGGATGGCGCTCGCCAAGGAGACCGATCCCGCGTCGGCCGACCGGCTGGCCCGCCTCGACGAGGAGATGGCCAACCTGCGCGAGGAGTCGGTCGCGATGACCGCGCACTGGCAGTCGGAGAAGGATGCGATCGACACGATCCGCTCGTTCAAGGGCGAGCTCGAGCACCAGCGCGGCGAAGCCGATCGGCTCACGCGCGACGGGCGCCTCGCCGAGGCCTCCGAGATCACCTACGGGCGCATCCCCGACCTCGAACGGCGCATCGAGGAGGCGACCGGCAAGCTCGACGAGCTCCAGCAGCACCAGCGGTTCCTGAAGGAGGAGGTCGACGCCGAGGACGTGGCCGAGGTCGTGAGCCGGGCGACCGGCGTGCCGGTCAGCCGGCTCCTCGAGGGCGAGGTCGAGAAGCTCATCCGGATGGAGGACGCGCTCCACGCGCGGGTGGTCGGCCAGGACGAGGCCGTCTCGGCGGTGGCCAACGCGATCCGCCGGAGCCGGGCCGGCCTCTCCGACCGGAACCGCCCGATCGGGTCGTTCCTCTTCCTCGGCCCGACCGGGGTCGGCAAGACCGAGCTCGCACGGGCGCTCGCCGAGTTCCTCTTCGACGACGAGCGTGCGACGGTCCGCATCGATATGAGCGAGTACATGGAGCGCCACTCGGTGGCCCGCCTCGTCGGGGCACCCCCCGGCTATGTCGGCTACGAGGAGGGCGGTCAGCTCACCGAGGCGATCCGCCGGCGGCCGTACGCGGTCGTCCTCCTCGACGAGCTCGAGAAGGCCCACGCCGACGTCTTCAACATCCTCCTGCAGGTCCTCGACGACGGTCGGCTCACCGACGGCCAGGGCCGGACCGTCGACTTCACCAACACCGTGCTCATCATGACCTCCAACCTGCGCGGCGAGCCGATCGAGCACTTCAAGCCCGAGTTCGTGAACCGCATCGACGAGATCGTGCGCTTCCACCCGCTGTCGGAAGACGACCTCGCGCGCATCGTCTCGATCCAGCTCGGCCACCTCCGGGCGCGCCTGGCGGAGCGCCGGCTCGGCCTCGACGTCACCCCGGCCGCCGAGGCATGGCTCGCGGCGGACCGGCTTCGACCCCGACTTCGGGGCGCGGCCGCTCCGCCGGGTCATCCAGCGCGAGGTCGAGGACCAGCTCGCGCTCGCGCTGCTCGAGGGCCGCTACGCGGACGGCGAGAGCGTGACGGTCGACGTCGCCGACGACGCGATCGTGCTCGTCTGAGCAGGAGGGATGGCCCCGGGGAGGCGCCGGTCGGCCAGCCCTCGGGACGGGGGTGCGGGCTACACTGGTGCGTAATCCGCTTTCGCAACGGAGGAGTGGCGCGTGCCGGCAACCGTCGTCGTCGGGACCCAATGGGGTGATGAGGGCAAGGGCAAGCTGACCGACCTCCTGGCCCGAGAGATGGAGATGGTCGTCCGCTATCAGGGCGGCCACAACGCAGGCCACACGATCGTGGTGGGCGGCGAGACCTTCGCCCTCCAGCTCGTGCCGAGCGGCGTCCTCTACGACCACATCACGCCGGTCATCGGCAACGGAGTCGTGGTCGACCCGACCGTCCTGCTCGAGGAGGTCGACACCCTCACGGCCAAGGGGGTCGACACCTCGCGGCTCCTGGTCAGCGGCAACGCCCACCTGATCATGCCCTACCACCACGAGCTCGACCGGCTCACCGAGCGCTACCTCGGCAAGAACAGCCTCGGCACGACGAAGCGCGGCATCGGGCCCGCCTACGCGGACAAGTCGTCGCGGGTGGGCCTGCGGGTGCAGGACCTGCTCGATCCCAAGATCTTCCGGCAGAAGCTCGAGGTCGTCCTCAAGGAGAAGAACGCGATCCTCGCCAAGGTCTACAACCGCCTCCCGCTCAAAGCCGACGACATCTGCGCCCACTACCTCGACGAGCTCGCCCCGCGGGTCGCCCCGATGGTCGCCGACACGGTCGGCATCGTCCACGACGTCCTCGAGCGCGGCGGCAACGTCCTCCTCGAAGGCGCGCAGGCAACGTTCCTCGACCTCGACCACGGCACCTACCCCTTCGTGACGTCCTCCAACCCGGTCGCGGGCGGCGCGTGCACCGGTGCGGGCATCGGGCCGCGCGCGATCGACGAGGTCATCGGCGTGGCGAAGGCGTACGTGACGCGGGTCGGGAGCGGGCCGTTCCCGACCGAGCTGACCGACGAGGTCGGTGACGCGCTCGTCGACCGCGGCCACGAGTACGGGGTCAACACCGGCCGTCGCCGCCGCCCCGGGTGGTTCGACGCGGTCATGCTCCGCCAGGCGGTCCGGGTCAACTCGCTCTCGGAGGTCGCGCTCACCAAGCTCGACGTGCTCGACTCCTTCGAGACGGTGAAGGTCTGCGTGGCCTATGAGGCCGACGGCAAGCGGTTCACCCACCTGCCGTACCACCAGTCGACCTTCCACCAGGCGACCCCGGTCTACGAGGAGCTGCCCGGGTGGCAGTTCGACATCAGCGGCGCGACCGAGGTCGCCGACCTGCCGCAGGCCGCCCGCGACTACGTGCAGTTCCTGGCGGAGCAGGTCGGGGTGCCGGTCCGGCTCATCGGGGTCGGCCCCGGACGCGACCAGTTCGTGCGATTCGCCGCATGAGCGGCGCCACCGGCGCGCCCGAGCAGGCGGTGCGGACGGTCTGCCTGGTCGGCTCGGGCGGTCGCGAGCACGCGCTCGCCCTCGCGCTCGGCCGCACCGCGGACGTCGTCGCGACGCCGGGCAATCCGGGGATCGCCGGCACCACGCCCGAGGGCCACACCCTGACGAGCGTCGCGACCCCGCCGGAGGAGGTCGGAGCCGACCTCTACGTGATCGGCCCCGAGGCGCCGCTCGTCGACGGGCTCGCCGACCGGCTCCGCGCGCGGGGGAAGCTCGTCTTCGGTCCCGGCGCGGACGGTGCGCACCTCGAGGGCTCGAAGGCCGCGATGAAGGAGCTCCTCGCCGAGGCCGGCGTGCCGACCGCGCGCTTCGCTGTCTGCACCGGGGTCGGCGAGGCGAAGGCGTTCCTCCGCACCCTGCCCGGCCCGTGGGTGGTCAAGACCGACGGGCTCGCCGCGGGCAAAGGCGTGCTCGTGACCGACTCCCTCGAGGAGGCCGACACGGACGTCGAGGCCAAGCTCTCGGGCCGCGCGTTCGGCGATGCCGGGCGGCAGGTCGTGATCGAGGAGGGGCTCACCGGTCCCGAGTGCTCGCTGCTCGTCCTCTGCGACGGGGAGCGGCTCGCCGCGCTCGCCCCCGCGCAGGACTTCAAGCGCGCCCGCGACCTCGACCAGGGTCCGAACACCGGCGGGATGGGCGCGTACTCGCCTGTCCCGTTCCTCGACGGGAGGACGGTCGACGGGCTCGTCGACCGTGCGGTCGCCCCGCTCGTCCAGGCGCTGCGCGCGCGGGGCGTCGACTACCGCGGCGTGCTCTACGCGGGCCTCATGCTCACCCCCGAGGGTCCGAAGGTCCTCGAGTTCAACGTGCGCTTCGGGGACCCCGAATGCCAGGTGGTCCTCGCCCGGCTCGAGGGCGACGTGACCGCGTTGCTGGCCGAGGTCGCCGGCGGCGAGCTCCGGACCCGTCCGCGCTGCTCGCCCGACGCCGCGGTCTGCGTGGTGCTCGCCTCCGAGGGCTACCCCGAGGCGCCCCGCACCGGCGACCCGATCGAGGGGCTCGACGTCGCGGCAGCGCTTCCCGGCGTCGAGGTGCTCCACGCGGGTACCGCCCGGCGCGACGGCCGGATCGTGACCGCGGGCGGCCGGGTCATCGGGATCACCGCGTGCGCCCCCTCGCTCGCCGAGGCGCGCGGGCGCGCGTACCGCGGCGTCGACGCGATCGGCTGGCCGGGCATGCACTACCGCTCCGACATCGCGGCGGCCGCCGCCGGCGCGCCCGCTCGTGCCGGTGCGCCGCTTCCCGCACCCGAGGGCGTGGCCGGATGATCCCGCGCTATGCACCGCCGGAGATGGCATCGCTCTTCACCGACGAGGCGCGCTTCGGCCGCTGGCTCGAGGTCGAGCTCCTCGCGACCGAGGGCTGGGCGGCCATCGGCACGGTCCCGTCCGACGACGCGGCCGCCTGCCGGGCGCGCGCCCCAAGGTCGACGGCGCCTTCGTCGCGGCTGTCGCCGAGCGCGAGCGGGTCACCGACCACGACGTCGCGGCCTTCGTCGACGTCGTGCAGGACGCGATCGGCCAACCGGAGGGGTCGTGGATCCACTACGGCCTCACCTCCTCCGACGTGGTCGACACGGCGCTCTGCTCGACGCTCACCGCAGCGGTCGACCTCCTGCTCGACGCGTCGGCCGGACTCGTCCGCGCGCTCAAGACACGCGCGCTCGGGAGCATCGAGGTCCCCGTGACCGGGCGGACCCACGGCATGCACGCCGAGCCGACGACGTACGGGGCCAAGTTCGCGCTCTGGGCACTCCAGGCCGAACGCGACCGCGAGCGCCTCGCCGCCGCGCGCTCCCGCGTCGCGGTCGGGAAGCTCTCGGGTGCGGTCGGGACCTACTCGAACATCGATCCGCAGGTCGAGGCCCACGTCTGCGCGGCACTCGGCCTCACACCGGTGCCCGCGACCCAGGTCGTCGCCCGCGACCGCCACGCCGAGTACCTCTGGGCGTGTGCCTCGGTCGGGGCGACGGTCGAGGCGATCGCGACCGAGGTCCGCCACCTCGCCCGCAGCGAGCTCGGTGAGGTCGAGGAGCCCTTCAAGCCCGGGCAGAAGGGCAGCTCGGCGATGCCCCACAAGCGCAATCCGATCCTCTCGGAGCGCCTCTGCGGCCTGGCCCGCGTGCTCCGCGGCTATCTCTCCGCCGGGCTCGAGGACGTCGCGCTCTGGCACGAGCGGGACATCTCGCACAGCTCGGTCGAGCGGGTCGTGCTGCCCGACGCGAGCCTGCTCGCCCTCTACCTCCTCCAGAAGACGACCGGGTTGGTCAAAGGTCTCGTGCTCCATCCCGAGCGCGCCCTCGCCACCCTCACCGGGGGCAGCCACGGACTCGTCTTCTCGCAGTCGGTGCTCCTCGCGCTGGTGGGCGCCGGGCTCGAGCGCGACGCGGCCTACCGCATCGTGCAGCGCGACGCCCGGATCGCCTGGGAGGAGGGAAGAGCCTTCCGCAGTGTGCTCGACGACGACCCGGAGGTCACCGTGTCCCCTGCCGTCCTCGACGAGGCGTTCGACCTCGGTCGGACCCTCCGTCACGTCCACCGCTTCGCGGACGCCCTCGAAGGGCTCGACCCGTGACCCCGCCGCTCGCCGAGCCACTGACCCTCCTCCAGTCGGGGAAAGTGCGCGAGCTCTACGACGCGGGCCACGACCGCCTGCTCATGGTCGCGACCGACCGCATCTCGGCGTTCGATGTGATCATGGACGAACCGATCCCCGACAAGGGGCGGGTCCTCACCGCGATGACCGCCTCTTGGCTGGAGGAGCTCGCCGACCTCGCGCCCAACCACCTGGTGAGCTGCGACACCGCCGACTTCCCGGCCGGTGCGGCCGGTCTCCCCGGAGGCCTCGAGGCGCTCGCGGGTCGCTCGATGCTCGTGCGGCGCGCCGAGATGCTCGCCATCGAGTGCATCGTCCGCGGCTACCTCGCCGGCTCGGCCTACAAGGAGTACGAGCGGAACGGGACGGTGCACGGCATGGCGATGCCCGCGGGCCTGCGCCGCGCCGAGCGGCTGCCAGAGCCGATCTTCACGCCGTCGACGAAGGCCACGGAGGGCCACGACCTCAACATCGGCATGGACGAGGCGGTCGATCTCGTGGGCAAGGAGGCCGCCGAGGCCGCGTCCGAGCTCTGCCTCGCCGCGTACGCGCGGGCCGCGTCGCGCGCGGAGGAGCACGGGATCGTCATCTGCGACACCAAGTTCGAGCTCGGCTTCATCGACGGACGCCTCTCGATCTGCGACGAGGTCCTCACACCGGACTCCTCGCGCTTCTGGCCGGCCGACGACTGCGCGCCGGGGACGAACCCACCCTCGTTCGACAAGCAGCCGCTGCGCGACTGGCTCGAGGGACAGCCGTGGGACAAGCAGCCACCACCACCGCCGTTGCCCGACGAGATCGTGACCGCCACCTCGACGCGGTACGTCGCGGCGTACGAGCGCGTCTGCGGGCGGCGGCTCACCGACTGGTACGGTGCCTGACCGTGGCCGCCGACGAGCGCTTCTCGGTGCTGGTGGAGGTCCACCTCCGTGCCGGCATCGCCGATCCGCAGGGTGCGACCATCGAGCGGGCGCTACCCGCGCTCGGCTTCGGCGGGGTGAGCGGCATGCGCTCGGGGAAGGCGTTCCGCTTCGAGGTCGCGGCGGCCGACGAGGCCGAGGCGCGCGACCGCGCCACCGAGGTCGCCGAGCGCCTGCTCGCCAATCCGGTCATCGAGGAGTCGACGGTCACCGTCGTCGGGACCGGGGCGCGGGTCTGATGGCGCCACGGGTCGGGGTGGTCCTCTTCCCCGGCAGCAACTGCGAGCAGGACGTCGTGGTCGCGCTCGAGCGGCAAGGGGCGACCGCCGAGATCGTCTGGCACGGGGAGGCGTCGGTCGACGGGTTCGACGCCCTCGTGCTGCCCGGAGGCTTCGCCCACGGCGACTACCTGCGGCCCGGGGCGATCGCGCGCTTCTCGCCGGTGATGGCGGCGGTCGCCCGGTTCGCCGGCGACGGCGGTCCGGTCGTCGGCATCTGCAACGGCTTCCAGGTGCTCTGCGAGGCCGGGCTCCTGCCCGGTGCGCTCCAGAAGAACCGGGGACTGCGCTTCCTCTGCACGACGGTAACGGTCCGCGTCGAGTCGCCCGACTCGGTGCTCACCGCCGGCGTCGCGCCGGGCACCGAGCTCCGGATCCCGATCAACCACTTCGAGGGCAACTACACCTGCGACGCCGCGACGCTCGACGAGCTCCGCAGCGAGGACCGCGTCGTCCTCCGCTACACCGCGAACCCCAACGGGTCGGTCGACGACATCGCAGGGGTGTGCAACGCCGGCAGGAACGTGGTCGGCCTCATGCCCCACCCCGAGCGCGCGACCGACGCGCTGCTCGGCTCGACCGACGGGTGCGTCCTGCTCGGCGCGCTGCTCGGCGTGGCGCGCTCGCGGATCCCAGCGGTCGCCTCCTGACCGGCTCCGGCGGCGCCCGCCGGCAGTGATCTCCGGCAGTGCCCGCCGGCAGTGCCCCCGGGCGCGACTCAGCCGCGACTCAGCCGCGGGTGCGCGGGATCTTCGCCTGCTGGAGGACCGAGGCGCTCACACCGACGGTCCGCCAGGCGGAGTAGGAGATGCCCTTCCGTTGGCTGTATGGCTTCGCCACCTTCACGAAGCTCTTCTCGAGGGCGGCGAGATCGACCGTGTCACCGCTGTGGGAGAGCTCGGCCTCGAGTCGCTGCTTCTCCTCCACCAGGTGGAGCTTGGTGAGCGGGTCGGCCGTCGGCATGGAGTTGTCGATGGTCGCCAGGCGGCGGCGGATCGAATCGGGCGTCCGCTTGCGGCCCCGTCGGGGCTTGGCGGACTCGAGGGCCTCGAGATACTGGCGCACGATGCGCCCCTCTTCCCTGCCCTTTGCCAACGCAGCCTTATGGGTGTCGGACATCGGAGTCTTCTTGCGGGTCTTGGTGCTGGTTGCTGCCATGGCGACAGCATTCCAGAGCCTTTCATTTTGGGCAAATTGCCCTTCTCCGACCGCATGATTGATCGTCGTCCGGCGGGGTATTTATCCTCTCCGGCACGTGCCGACGGGTCGAATTCGATGAGCCCCGCACGCCCGTGTTTTGGGGTGATACGCGTCAGTCCGTGCACTGGTGCGGAGCCGTCCACACCGGAACGGGCGGGCGCAACCCGGTGGCGACCCGGTCGCCGCGAGCAATGGACATCGGGCCCTGCTGCCGATGGGCCGAGTGGTGGCCGCGGGAACGCCGTCGACCCGGTGACCGCTGGGCGCTACGCGGTGCACGGGCCTCGGCGCGCGGGGGGACGAGGCACCGCCGTCGGGACCGGCGAGATCGGCCAAAGGCGGGTGGGTGTTCCACGGTCGAATGACGCCGATCCCGGCGGGTCGACGCAGGGGCGCCGGGTACGCTCGGGCCGATGAGCGAGCCGGAGGCAGCGTCGGACGACTTCGTGACCGACGTCGGGGAGCCGCTCCACCGGGCCCTCGGCCTCACCGACGCGGAGCGCGACGAGATCGAGACGATCCTCGGGCGCATCCCCAACCGCCTCGAGCTCGCGCTCTTCGCCGTGATGTGGAGCGAGCACTGCTCCTACAAGTCGTCGCGCGTCCACCTGCGACGCCTCCCGACCGAGGGCGCGCGGGTGCTGGTCGGACCCGGCGAGAACGCCGGCGTCGTCGACGCCGGGGACGGGATCGCGGTGGCGCTGCGCATCGAGAGCCACAACCACCCTTCGGCCATCGAGCCGCACCAGGGCGCCGCGACCGGGGTGGGGGGCATCCTGCGCGACGTGTTCACGATGGGTGCGCGCCCGATCGCCGTGATGGACCCGCTCTTCTTCGGCGACCCGACCGAGGCGCGTCAGCGATGGCTCGTCGAGGGCGTCGTCAGCGGGATCTCGTCGTACGGCAACTCGGTCGGCGTGCCGACGGTCGGCGGCGAGCTCACCTTCGATCCCTGCTACGCGCAGAACCCCCTGGTCAACGTCTTCTGCCTCGGGGTGCTGCCGGTCGAGCGACTCGTGCTCGGGCAGGCCTCGGGACCGGGCAACCTCGCGGTCCTGCTCGGTTCCGCGACCGGCCGCGACGGGATCGGCGGGGTCAGCGTGCTCGCGTCGGCCGGCTTCGGTGGCGCGGAGGGGGAGGAGGACGCGTCGAAGCGGCCGAGCGTGCAGGTCGGCGACCCCTACGAGGAGAAACGGCTCATCGAGGCCTGCCTCGAGCTGCTCGACGCGAAGCTGGTCGTCGGCATCCAGGACCTGGGGGGCGCGGGGCTCGCCTGCGCGACGTCCGAGACGGCCGCCCGCGGCGGCGTCGGGATGGACGTCGACGTGACCGCGGTCCCGCGGCGCGAGCCGGGGATGGCGCCCTTCGAGGTGATGACCTCCGAGAGCCAGGAGCGGATGCTCGCCATCGTCGCCCCCGGCGACCTCCCACAGGTCGAGGACGTCTGCCGTCGGTGGGAGGTGCGCGCAGCGGTGGTCGGCCGGGTCACCGAGCCACTGTCAGGGGAGGCCGGCCGGCTCCGGGTCCTCGACGGCTTCGACGGCGAGGTGCTCGGCGACGTCCCGGCCGCCGCCCTGAGCGAGGACGCGCCGCTCTACCACCGGCCGATCGCGCGGCCGGGCGGCCACGACGCGCGGGCGGCCGACGACCCCGGCGACCTGCCGGCCCCGGCCGACTGCGGCGCCGACCTGCTCGCGCTCCTCTGCGACCCGTCGTGGGTCTTCCGCCAGTACGACCACCAGCTCTTCCTCAACACGGCGACCCCACCCGGCGGCGACGCGGCCGTCCTCCGCCTCGCGGCACCGGGCCTCCCGCCGTCCGACCGCGGGTTGGCGCTCACCTGCGACTCGAACCCGAACTGGTGCTCGCTCGACCCGCGGCTCGGCACCGCGTCGACCGTGGCGGAGGCAGCGCTCAACCTCGCGTGCGCGGGCGCCCGGCCGCTCGCAGTCGTCAACTGCCTCAACCTCGGCAACCCCGAGCACCCCGAGGTCATGTGGCAGCTGTCGGACGCGATCGACGGGATGGCCGAGGCCTGCCTCGCCCTCGACCTCCCGGTCGTCGGCGGCAACGTGAGCCTCTACAACGAGAGCCGCGGCCGCGACATCCTGCCGACCCCGGTGGTGGGAGCGATCGGGCTCATCGACCGGCTCGCGGTGCGACCGCCGGGGATCGCACTCGTCGAGGGCGCGACCCTGGTCCTGCTCGACGAGAGCGTCGGGTCGGCCGGTGAGCCGCACCACCGGCCCGCGCTCGGCGGCTCGCGGTGGGCGGTGACGTGCCGGGGCCACCGCGACGGGCCGCTGCCGGGGCTCGACCTGGCCTGCCACCGGCGGCTGGTCGACTTCGTGGCGGGGCTGGTCGGCGACGCGGTCGCGGGTGGCACGCCGCTCGTCCGCGGGATCCACGACGTCTCGGCGGGCGGGCTGGCCGTTGCACTCGCCGAGCTCGCGGTCCACTCAGGGATCGGGGTCCGGGTCGCGGGAGTCGACGACCACCACATGCTCTTCACCGAGGCACCGTCGCGGGTGGTCGTCTGCACCACCGACGTGACCGAGCTGGCCTCCCGTGCCGCCGGCGCGGGCGTGGGCTTCCGCGTGCTCGGCGAGGCCGGCGGCGACCGGATCGTCGTCGAGGGGCTCGTCGACCTCGCGCTCGACGACGCGGTCGCTGCGTGGCGTGGCCGCCTCCCCGCGCTCCTCGACGGCCTCGCTCCCGCGACGGCGGACTGAGCGTCGTTCCTGGAGGGGCGGCTCAGGCGGCCCCGCGCGGCCGGCGTGCCTCGAGGTCCGCGAGCACGCGGTCGGGCACCTTCAGGTCGCCACGACCGCTCCCGACCGCGAGGTCGGGCTTGATCGTCCCGTGGTAGTCGGAGCCGCCGGTCGCGACCAGGTCGAAGCGACGGGCGAGCGAGAGGAGCCCAGAGCGCTGGCGAGGGGCGTAGGCGGCGTAGCGCGCCTCGATCCCGGCGAGCCCGGCCTCGGCGAGCTCCTCGACGAGCCGTGCGAGCCCGCCGCGGTCGAGGCCGGTCGAGAAGGGGTGGGCGAGGACCGCGACCCCGCCGGACCCCGCGGCGAGTCGCACGACGTCCTGCGCGCTGAGACGCGCCTTCGGGACGAACGCGGGACGGCCGTTCGAGAGGTAGCGGTCGAACGCGTCGTCGAGCGAGTCGGCTGCGCCGACGTCGACCATCGCCGCGGCGACGTGCGGCCGGCCGATGCCCTCCTCGCTGCCGGCGTGCGCGAGGACCTGCTCGTAGGTGACCGGGACGCCGAGCTCGACGAGGCGGTCGACGAGCGAGAGGTTGCGTTGCCTGCGGTCGGCGCGGAGCCGGGTGAGCTCGGCCCCGAGCGGCCCGTCGCGCTCGTCGACGAAGTAGACGAGCACGTGCATTCCGCCGGGCCCGACCGGTGTGCACGAGATCTCGCACCCCGCGACGAAGGTGATGCCGAGCTCGCCGGCGCGCGCCCGGGCGGCGCCCACGCCCGCCAGCGAGTCGTGGTCGGTGAGGGCCACCGCGCTGCAGGCCGCCTCGGACGCGAGCTCCACGACCCGCTCCGGCGGGTCGGTCCCGTCGGAGACCGTCGAGTGGGTGTGGAGGTCGATCACCAGCGCCGACGCTACCGGTCGGACCGTGCGCCCCCGCCGATCACTGCCCGGTCACGCGCCGGCCACCGGCAGGTCACGCGCCCGGTCACCCGCACGTCAGCCGCCGGGCTGGTTCCCCTCTGGTTGGTAGGCCCGGCACGGCTCACCGCGCAGCGACCCGCAGGTCGGGAGCGTCGCGGTCGCCGGTGCGGACACGTGGTCCGCCACGAGGGCCGACGCGGCCACACCGCCAATACCGACGGTCGCCGACTGGCCGCTGTCGACCGTGTCGAACTCCCACGAGGGCCGGTCCCCACCGGGAGCCGAGATGACGATCCGGAGCTCGGTGCCGGCCCGGAAGGTGTGGACGATCGGGTCGACCGGGATCCGGACCAGCGTGTACGAGGACGCCGTGAGCGTCCCCGCGTCCGAAGCCAGGTAGGTCGGGACCGTGGTGAGCGCCGTCGACGCGGCGGTGTCGACCTGGTTCGAGCTGCGCAGGAAGCCGGAGGTCACGTACTCCTCCTGCGACGCGCCCGGCCGGAGCTCGGTGACCGTCGCCTGGAAGTCCTCGACGGGTGTGGCGGACTCGACCCAGAGGTCGACGGTCGCCGGTCCCACGAAGGTCGTGGCGACCGTGAACGGTGCGGTCTGGAACGCGATCCCGTCGGCCGCGGGCACGACGGTCCAGTTCCACGGTGGCGCGGCCGCCCAGGCGTTCGCCCCCGCGGGCAGGCTGGTCGCGGGCCGGAGGCTCGGGTCGAGGGTGAGCGACGCCGAGCCCGCGGACTTCGGCCGCCCCGTCGCAAGTGCGCCTGCAGCGCCGAAGTAGTAGGTCGCGACCTTTCCGGCCGGCGGCCACTGGGTGTAGTGCGCCGAGTAGGTGGACTGCGGATCGCCCGCGCCGACCGGGCCTGCGCCGTTGTCGAAGAGGATGGTGACCCGCGCGGTCTTCTGGGCGAACGCGGCCTGCGCCGCGGCGACCGTCTTCGCGTTGGTGAAGCGGATCGGCGGGAGTGGCGCCTGGGCGGAGGTGCCCGAGGCGAAGCTGGTGAAGCCGTCGAGGATCGCCGAGGCGAGCAGGCTCGGCGGGGTCGGGACGCGGTCGGCCACGAAGATGTCGAGGAACTCGAGCCACCGGCTGATGATCTGGGGATCGGTCGAGTCGATGTGCCCGCCGTTCACCAGGTTGGCGTAGACGGGGGTCGACGCCGGGAGCGCCGAGAGCAGGGCCGGCCACTGGGGACCGGTCTGCTCGTCCTGCATCGCGCCGGCCACGAAGACCGGCACCGTGATGCGGGTCGCCCACTCCGACATCGACCGGCGGTCGAAGAGCGAGGGGTCGCGCCCCGAGCCGGTGCCGGGCGCGACGAGCTGCGGGCCCACCAGTGACGAGAGGCTCTCGGACTGGCCGTGGAGCGCCTGGTCGGCGAGGCACTGCGACGAGGCGCCGCCGCTCGCGGCGAGCTCGGCGTCGATCTCGTAGTAGACCCACGGCTGCCCGACACCGGAGACCGGGGTGCTCGCGAGCGGTGCGAGCTGGCCACCCGAGAGCGTGGCGGCCGGCGCCGCGTCGTCGATCCGCGACTGGATCCAGCTCGCCGCGAAGCCGTCGTTGAAGATCCCGCCGGGGTAGCCGGTCGAGAAGAGGTCGTCGGTCGGGCTGAGCGGCGCGATTGCCGCGAGGTCCGGTGGGTTCGTCCCGGCCGAGGGGAACTGCGAGAGGCCCGAATAGCTGATGCCGACCATGCCGACCTTGTGGTTGGCCACCCAGCTCTGGTGGGCGACGATCTCGATCGCGTCGTACGCGTCGTAGTCGGACGGGTAGCCGAAGAGGTCGTAGGCACCGCCCGAGCACCCGGTCCCGCGCATCTGGAGGCTCACGGTCGCGAAGCCCGAGACGCGGGCGAGGACCGCACCGACGTCGGTCGCGGTGTCCGGCAGGAGGTTGGGGTCACCGCACCCGGTGCACGGGGAGCCGGTCGCCTGCGAGATGAGGTAGGGGATCGGGTCGGTCGGTCCGGCGGTCGCGTACCCCGAGTACTCGACGACCGTCGGGCAGGGGGCGGTCGCGCTGCAGGTGCCGCCGTAGGGGTAGCGCACCGTGGCCGCGAGCTGGACGCCGTCGCGCATCGTGACGTAGTTGATGCCCTCGTGCATCGGTTGGCCCGTGTAGAGCGGGTCGTTCTGCGACGGGTTCGCGTCCGGTGCGAGCACCGAGAAGGTCGGCGTGGTCTGGCCGCTCGTCGTGTCGTCCCAGGCGTAGCCGGTCCCCGGGGTGAGGTTCCGGATGATGAGCGAGCCGAGCGCGTCGGCCGTCCCCGGATTGGCCGGGTCGGCGACCGGGCTGCCGTTCTGGAGCAGGGTGACCGAGTCACCCGGACCCGCCCCGGTCAGCCAGGCCTCGTCGACCGAGCCGTTGCCGGCGAGCGAGCCACCGGAGGCCGAGGCGGGCGGCGAGGCGGCGAGGACCGCGGGCGTGACGGTCGCGCAGGCCAGCGCGAGGCCGAGGACCACTCCGCTCCGGAACCGCCGGTGCCGACGGTGACGCATCGTCTTCCCCCTTCGCCGAGACAACTGCCGACGTCCGGCCGGTGGGCGGTGCCCCTCTGCCGGGTCCCCGAGATCATGCCACCGACCCGGCCGGTGCCCGCCCGGTGCCCGCCCGGGGCCCTCGGCGGGGCCTCCGGCACGGGCGGCTCCGCAAGTTCGGGCACTAGGATGGACACGAACGGTCCGGGTGCCAGCCGGCCCGCCGTGCCGACGATCCCGAGACCCGGTGTGTACGGTGACCAACCGATGATGGAGGCGAGGGAGGCGTGCGGGGTGTTCGGGGTCTACGCCCCGGGCCGTTCCGTCGCCCACCTGGTCTTCGACGGGCTCTACGCGCTCCAGCACCGCGGGCAGGAGTCGGCGGGGATGGCGGTGAGCGACGGTGACGTGATCACCGTGATGAAGGACATGGGTCTCGTCACCACCGTCTTCGACGAGCGCAAGCTCTCCGCCCTCCGCGGCCACCTCGCCATCGGCCACACCCGCTACTCGACGGCCGGCTCGAGCGACTGGCTCCACGCCCAGCCCGTCTACCGTCCCCGCGGCCGCGCCGGCTTCGGCCTCGCCCACAACGGAAACCTGACCAACACCGCGGCGCTCAGCGACGCTGCCGGGATGCTGCCGGGCATGTTCTCCTCGGACAGCGACCTCGTCGCCGAGCTGCTCGGGCAGGCCTTCCCCCCCGAAGATCCCGACCGGACCGACGAGGAGCACGCCGACGACCTCGAGGAGGCCCTCCGGTCGGTGCTGCCGCTCGTCGAGGGCGCCTTCTCCTTCGTGCTCCTCGACGCGGGCCGGCTCATCGGCGTGCGAGATCCGAACGGGTTCCGGCCGCTCTGTCTCGGACGGCTCGAGCCCACCGAGGAGCTCGAGACCGGCTGGGTCCTCGCCTCGGAGTCGCCCGCGCTCGACGTGATCGGCGCGACGTTCGTCCGCGAGCTCGAGCCGGGTGAGATGGTCGTCATCGACGGCAAGGAGGTCCGCTCGGAGCAGCCCTTCGACGAGTCGCGGCACGACCCGAAGCTCTGCATCTTCGAGTTCGTCTACTTCGCCCGTCCGGACACGCGCCTCTACGCCACTGAGGTCCACGGTGCGCGCCGCCGGATGGGCCAGCTGCTCGCCACGCAGGCGCCGGTCGCGGCAGACCTGGTGATGGGCGTCCCCGACTCCGGCGTGCCGGCCGCGGAGGGGTACGCCGTCGCGTCGACCATCCCCTACGGCCAGGGGCTGGTGAAGAACCGGTACATCGGACGCACCTTCATCGCGCCGACCCAGGCCGAGCGCGTGAGCGGTGTGCGTCGCAAGCTCAACCCGTTGCGCGACAACATCGAGGGGAAGCGCCTCATCGTCGTCGACGACTCGATCGTGCGGGGGACCACCACCCGGGCGATGGTCCGAATGCTGCGCGACGCGGGCGCGATCGAGGTGCACCTGCGCATCTCCTCGCCGCCGTTCCGCTGGCCGTGCTTCTACGGGATCGACACCCCGGACCGCAACGAGCTGCTCGCCTCGGTCAAGACCCACGAGGAGATCGTCGAGTACCTCGACGTCGACTCGCTCGAGTACCTGACCCTCGAGCATCTGGTGGAGGCCATCGGCGTGCCGGAGGCTGGCTTCTGCGACGCCTGCCTGACCGGGCACTACCCGGTGCCGGTCGCGGTCGAGCTCGGCGGGGAGCGCGCGCTCAGCGGCGCGGCCACCGGGGCCACGGCGTGAGCGGCGCCGCACCCGACGCGCACGCCGACCCGACCCACCCCGCCGCTCTCGGAGCCCCGAATCCCGGGGCGAGGCCGTCGCCCGCGACCTACGCCGCCGCAGGTGTCGACATCGACGCGGGCGAGCGCGCGGTCGACCGGATCCGTCCGCTCGTCGCCTCGACCCTCCGACCCGAGGTCCTCTCCGACCTCGGTGGCTTCGGCGGGCTGTTCGCCGTGCCGAGCGGGCGCTACCGCGAGCCGGTGCTCGTCGCGTCGACCGACGGGGTCGGGACCAAGGGCACGGTCGCCCAGGCGGTCGGTCGGTTCGACACGATCGGCATCGACCTGGTCGCGATGTGCGTCGACGACCTGGTCTGCCAGGGCGCGGAGCCGCTCTTCGTCCTCGACTACGTGGCGACCGGCGCGATCGAACCCGACCGGATGGCCGAGCTGGTCGGCGGGGTGGCGGAGGGCTGCCGGCAGGTCGGCGCGACGCTGCTCGGCGGCGAGATGGCCGAGCACGCCGGGATCATGAAGCCGGGCGAGTTCGACCTGGTCGGCTTCGCGGTCGGCGTCGTCGACCGCGACGCGGTCCTCGGCGCCGGGCGCGTGCGTGAGGGCGACGTGGTCATCGGACTCGCCTCGCCGGGGCTGCGGTGCAACGGGTACACGCTCGCGCGCCACGTCCTGCTCGAACGGGCCGGGCTCCCGCTCGGCGGTCCGGCGTGGCCGGGTGCCGGCGTGACGCTCGCCGACGAGCTCCTGCGTCCCTCGGTGCTCTACACACCCGCGGTGCGCGCGGCGATCGCGGCCGGCGGCGTGCACGCGGTCGCGCACATCACCGGGGGAGGGTTCGACGGCAACGTCCCGCGGGTGCTGCCCGAGGGGATGCGGGCGGTCCTCGACCGCGGCGCGTGGGAGATCCCGGCCATCTTCGGCGAGATCCGGCGTCTCGGCCAGGTGGCCGACGACGAGATGGCGAGAGTGTTCAATCTCGGGATCGGGATGGTGGTCGTCACGTCTGCCGGCAGCGCGGACGCAGCGCTCGTTGCGCTGCACGGCGCCGGCGTGGAGGCCGCGGTGATCGGACGGGTCGAGGCGGGTCCGAGCGGTGTCGAGCTCACGGGTGAGGCGCGATGGGCTTCGGGAGCGCCGGGTGGGCCGGGTGGGGCGGGTGCGCCGAGTGCGCCGGGAGCGCCGGGAGCGCCGGGCGGGGGTGCTGCGTGAGTACCACGCTCCCGCCGACTCGCTTCCCCGAGCTGCGCGACCACCTTCTCGCGCACGCGGTCCGGCGCGGCGACTTCGTGCTCAAGTCGGGCCGCCACAGTTCGTGGTTCATCGACTCGAAGCAGACCGTCTGCCGGCCCGAGGCGATGGTCGCGGTGGCCGAGGGGGTGCTCTCGCTCGTCCCCGAGGACGCGACCGCGATCGGCGGGCTGACCATGGGCGCGGACCCGGTCGCCTTCGTGACGGCGGGGGTCGCCGCGGCGCGCGGGCGGATGCTCAAGGCGTTCAGCGTGCGCAAGGAGGCGAAGGACCACGGCACGGGCGGGCGCGTCGCCGGCGCCCTCGACCCGGGTGACCGGGTGGTCGTCACCGAGGACACCGTCACCCGGGGGAGCTCGCTCCTCGAGGCCGCGCACGCGGTGCGCGACGCGGGTGCGGTGCCGGTGCTGCTGGTCGCCGTCGTGGACCGCGGCGGCACCGTCGAAGCGATGGCCGCGGTCGAGGGACTGCCGTTCCGTGCGCTGCTGACCGCACCCGACCTCGGCTTCGAGTACGAGGGCGCCTGACCGCTTCCTTCAGTCCGCGTCGGCCGCGGCCTCGGTGGGCTCGCCCTCGTCGGTGGTCCCCTCCGCGAGCAGGAGGTAGAGGCGGCGCTTCGTGTCGGTCAGCAGGTCGGCCGCCGTCGCGAGCTGGCGCTCGTCACCGGCTTGCGCGACCTGGTAGATCGCGACCGCGATCTCGCCGAAGAGCTTGCGGAGGTTGACGAGCGGTCGCGGCGCGCCCCCGCCATGTCCTCCCACGGTGCCGGCCCCTCGGCCGCCGCGGCTTCGGCACGACCTTCGTCGGTGAGGCGGAAGACGCGACGTCCCTCGCTGCGGTCCGCGGTCACGAGTCCCTGGTCCTCGAGGACCTGGAGGGTCGGGTAGACCGAGCCGGGGCTCGGACGCCAGACGCCGCCGCTCCGGTCGGTGAGCTCGGTGATGATCTGGTAGCCGTGCATCGGCTCCTCGACGAGCAGCGCGAGCACCGCCGCGCGCACGTCGCCGCGGCCGACCTTCGGGCCGCGCCCGAACATCGGACCGCCGAAGCCCGGGCCGAATCCGCCGTGCCAGGCGCCGTGCCGGCCGAAGCCCATGCCCATCCGGTCCGCCTTGCGCCGAGCGCGGGCGCGGGCGCGCATCACGCCTTCGAAATGATCGCGGAGCCCGGTGGTGTCCGGGCCCTCCTCGTGACGTCGACTTCCGTGCATGGCTGCACCTCTTTCTCGCTGTTCTCGTGGACGGCTGCGCCGTTCTTGCGTATGGCTCCGTCACCCGTTTCGCGGGGCCGCCCGCTGCGGGACGGCTGTCACGCACGGTCACTTGGTTATCGTTACCGCTCTCGTCAGATCACGATATATCGCAACATGTTCGTTGTCAACCGCCGGTCTGCTGCCGGAGGCAGCCGCATCCTCCCGATGGCCAGCCGCATCCTCCCGATGGCACTGTCTGTTGGTGCCGGATGACTGGTCGGAACCGATCGAGACGGAACGCCTCCGCCTCCGACCACTCGCGATGGACGACGAGGTCGACCTCCACCGGCTCCAGGCCGACCGGGAGTCGATGCGGTTCTTCGGCGGACCGTACGGCCCGGAGCAGACCCACACCTGGCTCGAGTGGCACGTCGCCCTCTGGGAGCAGGAGGGCTACAGCCACTGGGCCGCCGAACAGAAGGACGGCGGCGCCTTCGTCGGATGGATCGGGCTCACCCGGGTGTGGGAGCCGCAGGAGCTGCTGCCGGCGGTCGAGGTCGGCTGGTTCGTGGACCGGAGCCGGTGGGATCGGGGGATCGCGACCGAAGGAGCGCGTTGTGCGCTTGCGTACGGTTTCGAGGTGATCGGCCTGGATCGGATCATCGCGAGGTACGACCCCGCCAACGTGGCGTCAGGGAGGGTGATGGAGAAGCTCGGCATGCGCCACGTCGACGACCTGTCGACCACCGGACGCTCGAGCGTCATGCGTGTCTGCGAGATCCGGGCCGTCGAGATGCCCGCCGTTCCCGTCGCTCCGGGCTCGGTGACCCGTACGCCGGTCCGGCCGGACGGACCGGGGTGAACGGTCAGGCCCGGACGGGAACCCAGGCCGCGCTCGCGACGCCGCGGGCGATGACCGACGGGTGGCCGACGGTGCCAGGCGCCTTCGTGCCGATCGACCACTCCTCGAGGAGTCCGTCGCCCGACCCCGGCGTCACGAGTGCGAGGTGCCGTCCCGTTCCGTCGATCTGGACGGCCCCGCCTGCGAAGACGAACGTGCTGCCGGTCGCCAGCAGGCCGGGGAGCGTGGGCAGCGCACCCACGGTACGCCCGGTCGCGACGTCGACCACCGCGAATCCGAGCGTCGACGACGTGGACGAGAGTCCGGCGCGCGGGCAGACCGCGAGACCCTCGGTCCCACTGACGTAGCCGGCCCACGCCGCCACGGTCGGGACTCCCGGGAACGCCCAGAGACCGGGCGGACAAGCCGGCAACCGGACGTGAGGGAAGGTCTCGAGCGGCCCGCTGGGTGCGGGGACGTCGACCAGCCAGGTCGCGCCGCTCGCGGAGCGGCCGTCGGGCGCCGGCTCCGTGGTCGTGACCGCCAGAGTCGCCGACGACGGCGACCACGTGAGCGAGTCGATGGCGGCCGCACTCGACGAGACCGCATGGACCGTGGATGCGCCCGTGCGGAGGTCGCGGACCACGACGGTCGCGGGGCCGCTGCTCATGTCGGTGTCGAGCTGGTAGGCGAGGTCGCGCCCGTCCGGGCTGACCGCGGGGTCGTACCCGTCGGCGGCGACCACGGTCGGTGGCCCACCGGAGAGGGGAACGCTCCACACCTGCTCCATCGGCCGGCCCGGGACGGGCTCGATTCCCCGGTCGAAGTAGACCGTCCCACCGCTCGAGACCGAGAGTGCGGGAACGCCTCGGAAGAAGCGCGATGCCCTTCGCGAGGGTCCGGACTGTGCGACCCGAGGTCGTCACGAGCTGCAGGTCGAAGCCGCGCCAGACCACGAGCTCGGTCGGTGCGTCGGTTCCGGGCGGAACGGGATTGGGGCGGGTCACGCCCGTGGTCGACACCGTCCCGGCCGTGAGCGCACGCAGCGGGATGGCGAGCGTGAGCGCGAGCAACGCGACTGTCGTGATCAGCAGTGCGGCGCGTCGCCGCTTGCGCCGGCGCAGCCGCCGTGCCTCCTCGAACAGCGCCTGGTCCTTCGCCGGGTCGACCGCATCGACCGCGGCGAGTTCGGCGCCCCGATCGGGTCGCGTCCGGTCTCCCTCGAGGACCCTCATCGGCGCCCGGGTCCCGAGCTGCGTCTCACGGCAGGCTCTCGATCATCGCGATGACCTCGTCGCGCCGGTAGCCCTGGGAGCGGCAGTACTCGACCAGCTCGCGGACGCTGCTTGACCACGGCGCTCTGCTCGGGTGTTCCGGCCACGGTGATGCCCCGCCCCCGCCGGAACTCGAGCAGCCCCTCCTCGCGCAGGAGGTGCAGGGCGCGCAGCACCGTGTTCTTGTTGACGCCGAGCACCGCGGCCATGTCCTTCGCGAGCGGGAGCCGCTCGCCGGGTCCGGCCTCACCTTCGGCGATGGCACGGCGGATCTCGGCGGCCACCTGGTCGTGGAGGGGGACGGCTTCGGAACGGTCGACCTTGACCTCGAACATGGTACTAGTCATAGTAGATCTGTGTTCCGGGATCGGCAAGGTGTCCGATGATCGTCATCGACCGGCCGCTGTCCTCGCCCGCGTCCCCGGCCGATCGCCGACGACGTGGCGGACGCGCCCGAGGTCCTCTTCCGCGAGGCGAGACGTCGCCGACGTCGCCGCCGGCTCCTCGGTGGAGCCGTGTTGTCGGTCGTCGCCCTGGTACTCGTCGTGCTCGTCTCCGCCGGGGAACGCGTCGGACGGCACCCACCGGCACGGGCGGTAGCGGTGCGGGGGCGGCCGAGCGGATCCGACGCCGGTGCGATCGGTGTCGTTCCCGTGCTGCCCGGGCCACTGGCCGTCGCCCGGAACGGTGACCTCTACGTCGCCGACGAAGGCCGCAACCAGATTCTCGTGCGACACCCGAACGGTCGCTTCTCCGTGCTCGTCGGCACCGGCACCGTCGGGTTCGCCGGTGACGGCGGTCCCGCGTCGCAAGCCGAGATCGACAGCCCACAAGGCATGGCGGTGTCCGCCGATGGCACGCTCTACTTCGCCGACGACGGCAACCACCGGGTACGGGCCGTGACACCCGACGGACGGGTCCACACGGTCGCCGGCGACGGGCAGGTCGGCTGGGTCGGCGACGGCACGCGTGCGCTCGACGTGCCGTTGATGCCGAACGCGGTCGCGCTCTCGCCGTCCGGCGAGCTCTTCGTCTCGGACCAGGACGAGGTGCTCCGCCTCGACGCAGACGGCACCTTCACCCGGGTCCTCGGAGTGCCCGCGGGATCTCCGTTGGGCCCGTTCGTCGACGGCAGCGCTGCCATGCGCACCAACGTGGACGACGCCGACGGACTCGCGTTCGACGGCGGAGGCGATCTGTTCGTCGCCGGCTTCGCCGACAAGGTGCTGCTCGAGGTGTCGCCGTCGGGCACCGTCACCTATCCGCTCGGAACGCTCGGCGAGCTCTACCCGCGTGGGAACGGAGGTCTCGTGGGCGCACCCGACGGATCGGTGCTGGCGATGGACGCGTTGGCGGTCCTGCGCTGGAACGGAACCGGAGCCGAGACGATCTTCACGACGCCACCGGACGCCCAGGCCCTCCTCGGCGTCCATGGCTTCTCTCCCAACGGGATCGCGGTCGGGTCGGACGGCTCCGTCTACCTCGACACGGACTACGGGAACGGGTACGCATCGAGGACCGCGATCATCGTGCTGCCGGAGCGCGGGAGCCCACAGCTGGTGTGGAGCGCGAAGCCCGGCCGGTAGCGCACCGGACCTCGATGGGTCGTGCCGGCGATCGGATCCGGCGGCGACCAGCCCTCATCCTCGGAGGAGGCTCCACAGGTCGAATCGGTTGTGCTGTCGGGGCTGTGCGGCGTCCAGGCGCAGGTCGGCATCGAGGTCGGGGTCCCAGTCGGACTTCGACTGCTCGACGTCCGACCAGGAGAGCTCGTACCAATCCGGGATCCGGCGCGACCTGCCTTCGATCGTCGACCGGTGGAGGTCGGCGTCCGAGCACGTCGTGAGCACGACGAGGAAGCGCGCCTGTTCCTCGCGGGCGACCGCACGGAGTGCGTCGATGTCAGGGGCACGCGCGACCCCGTCGAGGACGACCGAGCGACCTCGCCGCAGCGTCGACCGCGCGAACGCGCCGAGGATGGACCAACCGACGCGACCGTGACCGGCGGGGTTCATCGCGTCGAGCGTGTGCTGGAGCTCGGGAAAGGGGCGGGCCCCGCTCATGATCCAGTCGTGTGAGGCGACCGCCGCGTTCAGGAGGTCCGCGGCGCCGCCGGCGGTCGTCGACTTCCCCGTTCCGGGGAGTCCGGTGACGACGAGGAGCGTCGGCCGGTACTCGTCGCCGGTCGGAGGGAGGAGTCCCGCATCGCGGAACAGTGCCCGGGTGAGCTGCCCCGTCTCGTCGAGGGGCAGGTCGTCGGGGTCGAACCATCCGGTCTCCACGGTCTCGTCCCAGTCAGGACGCGGTTCGCCGGAGACCACGGTCGCGTCGAAGACCGTGACGACGTACGCCGTCTCGTCCCCGTTCGGATAGGTCACGCGGTACTCCGGGCCGCCGAACACGCCGAGCACCGGACCGAGGGCGATCTCGACGCCGGCTTCCTCGCGCGCCTCGTGGACGGCGCACTCCTTCGGCGACTCGTCGGGTTCGACCGCACCGCCGATCGTCGCCCAGTGGCCCGAGTCGCGCAGGCGCACGAGGAGCAGCCGGCCGTCGTCGTCACGCGGCAGCACGGTCGTCGAGGGCAGCAGGAGGAGACCGGGTCCGACCTTCTCGCGCAGCCCTCGGACGAACGGAGAGATCCCCACCGACGCCACCCTACCGACGGCACGCTCGTCGATCCGGGGGGCGAACCACGGTGCATCCTCGCGGCTTCGTGCGGGGCGGCTCTCGACGACCTGTGCCATAGTCCTGGCGTGTCCGCGCCCCCGATCGAACCGGCGGTCCTCCGCGTCGACCGCGACGGCGTGACCCTGCTCGGCGGTTGGTCGCCGAGCAGCGGATTCCGGCACTTCCCGCTTCGCCCGGTCTGCCCCTTCACGGGTGCCGACGACGTCGAGCCCCTCGACCTGCCCCGGTCGGGGACCGTGTGGCTCGCGACGACGGTCAACGTCGCTCCGCCGGGGTACTCGGGGCGCGTGCCGTACGGGCTCGGCGTCGTCGAGCTCGACGGCGACCCGTTGCTCCGGATCGTGACGCGGCTGAGCGGCGAGGACCTCGAGCGCGGGACGCCGGTCCACCTCGACGGCGAGGAGGTGCCCGGCCCCGACGGGGAGCCGGCGGTGACCTGGGTGTTCCACCCGTGAGCGACGTCCGCATCACCGGTGTGGGCCTCCATCCGTTCGGGCGGTTCGGCGAGTTGACCGCAACCGACATGGGGGTCGAGGCGGTCCGGGCTGCGATTGCCGAGGCCGACGTCGACGTCAAGGGCGTACAGGCCGCGTACTGCGGCACCGCCTACGGCGGCGTGGCCTCCGGGCACCGGGTCCTCTCCGCCCTTGCCGGCACCGGCATCCCGATCTACGACGTGGAGGCGGGGTGTGCCTCCGGAGGTGCGGCGCTGCAGCTCGGTGCGGAGTCCATCGCGTCGGGCCGGTACGACCGGGTGCTCGTCTTCGGTGTCGAGAAGATGCCGAAAGGGATCATCCGCTCGTCGTTCTTCGCGCCGTGGCAGGAGGCGGCAGGGCTCAACCCTGCACCCGCGTTCTTCGCACTGCGGGCGCAGCGGCTGCTCCTCGACACGGGCCTGACCGCCGACCATCTGGCGCAGGTCGTCGTCAAGAACCGGAAGCACGGCGTCGCGAACCCGGATGCGATGTTCCAGAAGGCGGTCTCCACGGAGGAGGTGCTCGCCTCCCGCATGATCTGCCCGCCGCTCACCTTGTTCATGCTGTGCTCACCGAACGAGGGTGCCGCTGCGGTGGTGCTCGAGAAGTCCTCCAAGGGCGTCCGGGTGGCGGGGATCTCACTGCGGTCGCACCTCCCGGGAAGCGTCCTCGGCGAGGACTCGCCGTTGAGCGGCATCGACGACACCGACGTCGTCCCGCCGACCACGCTCGCCGCCCAGGACGCGTACGCCCAGGCGGGGCTCGGCCCCGAGGACCTCGACGTCGTCGAGTGCCAGGACACCGACGCGGCCCGCGAGCTGCTGGCCTGGGCCGAGCTCGGTCTGTGCGGGCCCGGCGGGCAGGCCGCGCTGCTCGCGGCCGGGGACGCCGAGGTCGGCGGTCGCCTCCCGGTCAATCCGTCGGGCGGACTGCTGTCGAAGGGCGAACCGCTGGGCGCGTCGGCACTCGGTCAGGTGGTCGAGCTCGTGCGCCAGCTGCGGGGAACCGCCAACGATCGGCAGGTCGACGGCGCGAAGGTCGGACTGGCCCACGTCATCGGGCGGGGTGCCAACGCCTGCGTCACCGTGCTCGTGGCCTAGCCGGCCCAGCTCACGTCCACCGGCCGTGGCGGCCGTTCGAACCCGGAGCTCCGGTGCGAAGGAGGCTCACATGGACGTGGACCGCGGTTGGATCGCCTTCTCCCCGGGAGACGGCAACGCCGACCTCACCGACGAGCAGCGACACCTGGTCGATCGCGAGATCCGGCGGCGTCGGGCAGCGCGAGGCGACCTGCTCTGCGTCGTCGAGGTCCGCGTCTACGAACGGTCTTCGAGGTCGACGTGCCCGGAAGCCGCGTTGTCTGAACGGGACAAGAGGTCGACCGCCGATGCGTGGATCAGTGAAGCCGTCGCCACCGGCCGGTTGCAACGGCTCCAGCCCAGTATGGGCGCGGCCGGTGAGCTGATCACTCGCGCCCGGGCGCATCTTCGATTGGCAGATGTCATCGCCGAGACCGACCCGACGCTCGACGGGCGGCGGCGAGACCGGAACATCGCCCAGTACGGAGACTTCGCCTCGCGCACCGTCACCCCGGAACAGGCTCGAGAGGGGCTGGACCTGGCCACCCGTGTGGACGATCCCTTGGCCGCGGTCATCGAAGACCCTCCGAGGGCCCGGAGGCACGACGACAGCGGGGACCTGCTCCCCCGGCCGACTGCCATGCTTCCTGTGGTCGGGACCGGCATCGATCCGGTGACCTCACGCTTTTCAGGCGCGCGCTCTACCAACTGAGCTACCCGACCCCGCCCCGGCGAACCGAGGGTGGCGGACCTGACGGGATTTGAACCCGCGACCTCCGGCTTGACAGGCCGGCGTGCACTCCAAACTGCACCACAGGTCCCCGAACAGCGACAGCACCGGGGCACCGCGCACCCCCAACGGGATTCGAACCCGTGTTACCGCCTTGAAAGGGCGGCGTCCTGGGCCGCTAGACGATGGGGGCTCGGTCCCGATCGGGGCTTTGAGAGGTTAGCAGAGCCCCCGCCTGGCCCTTCAGGGTCCGAGAGCTGCGACAGGGGTGGTGATCGCTGCGGTCCGGACGCGACGGCGGGCCGGACCGCGACCCGTCGAGGGTTCGCGACCCGGCCCGCTCGCCGGTGACTGCCGTCGCGCCTACGGGAAGGTGACCACGAGGCTCGCGTACGGCCGGAGGCCCATCGTGTCGATGCCGGTGGGGGTCGCCACGCCGACGTAGCACTGTTCGGCGATGCCGGGGGTCGCCGGCGCCGGGCACGCCTCGGCCTTGAGCTTGGCTGTGAAGGCGCCGTACTTGTTTGCGGTCGCGGTGACCATATTGTTCGTGTCGCAGGGATTGGCCGGCACCACCCAGTTGGTCTGCGAGCACTCCGAGAGCACCACGGACTGGTGCGGCGTGAAGTGCTTGCCGATCACCTTCACGGTGATGTTCACCATCACGTTGTTCGGGACGACGCGCAGGACGGGTGGCACGGACGTGGCCGCACCCGCCGGTGCGGTGGACGCCGCGAGCGAGAAGGCCATGATGATCCCGGCGCAGCTGCCGACCAGGCTTGCGAAGAGGGTTCGTCGTTGCATGCTCATCTCTCCTTCGTGTTCGGTGCCCCTCGTCCGGTGTGTTGGTTGCTCGTTCCTTGCTTGCTGGATCTTTGTCGCCGAGGAGATCCGCGCATTGCCGTTCCACGCGAAGGCCCCTCATACGTCAACGCATGTGGTGCGCGTCCGTTACCGCGCGCGCAATGTTCATGAACTGCGCGGCGACGTTAGGCCGTCGCGACACCGCCCCGCGGGCTCAGAGTCCTTCGATCGCGTCCGGGCGCCCATCAACTGGCAGGTCGGCCGCCAATGTCTCGACGATGAGGTCTTGGAGCTCGCCCATGAACTCGTAGAGGCCGTACTCGGCCGCGGACGGATCGTCCGGCGCTGGCGGCGTCATGTCCTCGCTCACGTCGAGCCGTGTGCCGAGGACGAGGCGCAACGATTCGATCCCGGAGAGCCAGGCGTGGAGCTCGGACTCGCTGAGCGTCTCCGCACCGGATGTCTCGACGAGAACCTGGAGCGCATCGCGGTGGTGGTTCACGAGCGCGGTGTCGACGAGCTCGCGGTACGCCCGCTCGGCGTCGTCGTCGGCGCCGCCGGGATACGCGGGCGGGAAGAGCCGTCGGGTCATCGGGTCGTGCTGCTCGACGGCCGGTGCGAGCTGCTGGGCGAGGCTCGCCAGCACGGTCCGCACGTTCCCGTCGAGCCGAACTGCGTAGCGACCGTCGCGGCGCCGCCGGATCGGCGCACTCACGTGGACGGTTCCATCGTGGCCCAGAGGCCGTGCTCGTGGAGCCGGTAGACGTCGAGCTCGGCGCGCTCGCGCGTCCCCGACGAGACCACCGCCCGCCCCTTGTGGTGGACGTCGAGCATCAGCTTGGTGGCCTTCTCCTTCGAGTAGCCGAAGAGCTTCTGCAACACGTAGGTCACGAACGACATGAGATTGATCGGGTCGTTCCAGACGATCACGAGCCACGGCCGGTCGGTGCCGACCTCGTCCTCGGTGTCGGGTTGCTCCGTCCCGACCGGCTCGGTCTCGACGGGAACCGTCGCGATCGCGGCGGGCCGCATCGGGGTCACGCGAGCTCCGGCACCGCTGCGGGCGTGCGCGGCGTCCCGTCGCGGTCGTCCCCGTCGCGGTCGTCCCCGTCGCGGTCGGCCCCGTCGCGGTGGGCCCCGTCGTCTGCCGGATGCTCACCCTCGATCGGCGTGTCGGTGGAAGGCGCCTCGTCGTCCTCCTGCCGGTGGGACGAGAGCCCGTGATGGAACCAGAGCACCGTCGACCAGAGGAGCGCGGCACCGAGCACGTGGATGCCGACGAGGAGCGCAGGGAGGCGGGTGAAGTACTGGGTGTAGCCGACGATGCCCTGCACGGCCATGACGGCGAGCACGATGCGTCCCGCGTCCTGCACGGATGCCGGCGCGTCGGTGCGCCACAGCAGGAAGAGGATCACGAGCAGGAGCAGCCCGGTCGCGAGGACGACCTCGGAGTGGATGCGGGTCATGTCGACGAGCGCGATCGGGATCCGCTTCGCACCCTTGCCGCCCGCGTGGGGCCCGGCCCCGGTGGTCGCTGCACCGGCGGCGAGCACGACCACGAACATCCCGAGCAGCCCCCGGGTTAGCCAGAGGATCCGTCCGGGCACGAGCGGCTCCCCACGTCCCGGTGCGTGGTTCGCCCGCAGGGTGAGGACGACCCCGACCGTGAGCAAGGCCATCCCCATCATGAAGTGACAGAGCACCACGTAGGGGTTGAGGTGGCTGTAGACCACGACGGCACCGAGCACCGACTCCCCGAGGACCCCGAGGATGAGTCCCCCGGCCAGCCACCGGAGGTCGGTGCGGGTAGGCCGGCGGAGGAAGGCGGCGACCGCAGTCACGATGCAGGTGACCACCAGCAGGAAGACGACCACCCGGTTCCCGAACTCGAGGAGCGGGTGGAGCCGGAGCGGCGGGGTGAGCCTTCCACGCGAGCAGTCCGGCCACTGCGGGCAGCCGAGCCCGGAGTCGGAGAGGCGGACCGCAGCCCCGGTCGCCACGTTGAGGAGCAGCGTGACCAGGGTGATCCGGCAGAGGAGGAGGAAGGCGCGCGGCCCGATACGCAGCGGGAACACCGGTCTCCGATCGTACCGGCCCCCCGGCGCGTGACGCCTGCCGGCGACTTTGGGTCCCCGGAGCACCGAGCACTACCATCGTGCGATGGCTCTCTCGGTGGTGGCGCTGTCCGGCCGCCCCTCCCTCAGCGTCCGGCTCGGCGCCTACGTCGCGCTCACCAAGCCCCGGATCATCGAGCTCCTGCTCGTGACCACGCTGCCCACGATGATCGTGGCCCAGCGCGGGCTCCCGCCGGTCTGGCTGATGGCGGCCACCCTGGTCGGCGGGGCGCTGGCCGCGGGCGGCGCCAACGCGATCAACATGGTGGTCGACCGCGACATCGACAAGGTCATGCACCGGACCCGCAACCGCCCGCTGGTCACGGGTGCGGTCACGCCCCGCAACGCGCTGATCTTCGCGATCGCGCTCGAGGTCGCCGCCTTCGTGGAGCTCGCTGCGGCGGTCAACCTGCTCTCGGCGGTGCTCGCGATCTCGGCGACGCTCTTCTACGTCTTCGTCTACACCCTCTGGCTCAAGCGGACGAGCAGCCAGAACATCGTGATCGGGGGCGCGGCCGGTGCGGTGCCGGTGCTGGTCGGCTGGGCCGCGGTCACCGACTCGCTCGGCTGGGCACCCTTCGTCCTCTTCGCCCTCATCTTCGTCTGGACGCCGCCGCACTTCTGGTCGCTCGCGGTCAAGTACCGGGACGACTACCAGGCGGCCCACGTGCCGATGCTGCCCGCGGTCGCCACCTTCGAGCGCACGGCGCGACAGATCCTCGTGTACAGCGTGGTGCTGGTCGCCGTGTCGCTGGTGCTCGCGCCGGTCGCCTCGCTCGGTGCGTTCTACGTCACCGCCGCCGCGCTGCTGGGTGCCGGCTTCATCGGGCTCGCGCTGCGCCTCGCGCACCGCGCGACGCCGAAGGCGGCGATGCGGCTCTTCGGCTACTCGATCACCTACCTCACGGTGCTCTTCGTCTGCATGGCGGTCGACGTCTTCGTCACCCGGTGAACGCCACGGACACGGGCACCGGACCGGCGAGGGGCACCGGACCGACCACCGACTCCGGTCCGAACGCAGACTCCGGTCCGACCACCGACTCCGGGCCGACCGCTGACGGCGGCCCCGCGTCCCCGCCACCCGGTCCACCGGGAACCACCGCCGAGACGCCCGCGCCCGTGCCGGCGCGCCGTCCGCGGCGGCTGCGATCCCTCATCATCGGGAGTGCGATCGCGGCGGTCCTCGCGGTCGTGCTCTTCTTCGGACTGGGGTCGAGCTCGGGTACGGGTTCGGGAACCGGCGGGGTGGTGGGCGTGGGCGACCATGCGCCGTCCTTCTCCCTCCCGTCGCTGTCCGGGGGCGCGCCGGTCGACCTCGGTCAGATCGGCGCGGCCCGTCACCGGCCCGTCGTCCTCAACTTCTTCGCGTCGTGGTGCATCCCGTGCCGGGAGGAGACGCCACGGCTCGCGGCGGCCGCGCGCACGGCACGTGCACAGCACTCGCCGGTCCAGTTCGTGGGCGTCGACGTCGGCGACCCGCATGCCGACGCGGTCGGCTTCGTGCACGCTTCAGGGATCATCTACCCGGTCGGGGTCGACACATCCTTGCAGGTGGCCGCCGGTCTGTACGGCCTCGACGGCGAGCCCAACACCTTCTTCGTCGACCCGTCCGGGACGGTCGTCGGTCATGTCATCGGTGCGGTGGACCAGACCGCCCTCGACCACTGGCTGCACGTCCTGACCGCGGGCACGGGGTAGGCGGGCTCACTCCCAGCGGAACGTCGTCGCCGCGACGAGGGGTGCGGCGACCGCCCAGACGGCGAGCACGATCCAGTCCCGCGCCGGTGGCGCGGTGCCGCTGCCGAGCGTGCGGTGGAGGGCGTCGGCGAGGGCGGCAGGGGGCAGCACATTGGCGATCCCCTCGAGCCATCCGGGCAGCTTGCCGAGTGGCACGAGCATCCCGCCGAGCAGCAGGCCGAAGACGAAGAGGGTGTTGACGACGGCGAGGTTGAGCAACGGCACGAGCCGGCCGGCGAGGAGGAGGCCGATGCCTGCGAAGGCGACCGTGCCGAGCACCATCGCGGCGATCGCCGCACCGACGAGGGTGCCTGCACCGCCCGGTCCACCCGGCGACCAGCCGAGCGCCGCGCCGACCGCGACGACGACGACCGACTGGACGAGCTCCACGCCGACGATCGCGGTGATCTTGGCGGCGAGCAGTCGCGGCCTCCCGAGCGGGGTCGTGCCGAGGCGCTTGAGCACGCCGTAACCGCGTTCGAAGCCGGTCCCGATCGAGAGCGCGGTCATCGACGTCGCCATTACGGCGAGCGCGAGCACCCCCGGGACGAGGAAGTCGACCGGATGGGGGGTGCCGGTCGGGAGCGCGTGCACCTCGGCGAAGAAGACGAGCAGGAGGACCGGGATCCCGAGGGTGAGGAGCAGGGTCTCGCCGTTGGCGGCGAGCATCCGCACCTCGGCACGCAGCTGCGCGGCGAGCGGTCGCATCAGCCCGCGTCCCCTCGGCCCCTGCGGTCGCGCCGCCGGCCGCCGGAAGCTGCGCCGCCGCCGGCGGCGCCATTGGGGTCGTCGGGCTCGGGCCCGCCGGTCGAGCCGGTGATCGCGAGGTACGCGTCCTCGAGGGAGTGACCGGTGCGCAGGTCTCCGAGCGCCCGGTCGTGTGCCCAGAGCCACCCGGCGAGCGCGGCCACGATCGCCGGCGTGGTGGACCCCGCGGGCGGGCGGAGGCGGTAGGCGCCCGGCCGCTCCTCGTCGAGTGCGCCGCCTTCGCCGACCGCGGCGAGCAGCGAGGCCGCGTCGAGCCCCGGCTCGCTCGTGAAGCGGATCGACCCGTCCGACGTGCCCGCGGCGAGCGACGCCGGCGTGCCGTCCGCGAGCTTGCGACCGTGGTCGACGATGACGACCCGATCGGCGAGGCGCTCTGCCTCCGCGAGCTCGTGCGTGGTGAGGAGGACGCAGCCCCCGCGGTCGCGCTGGGCGGCGACGAGGTCGCGCACGAGCAGTCGTCCTTCCGGGTCGACCCCCGCGGTCGGCTCGTCGAGGAAGAGGACCTCCGGCCTCCCGACCAGCGCGAGCGCGAATGCGAGGCGCTGCTGCTCCCCCCGGACAGCCGGCGCCACGGTGTCCGGGCAGCCCGGGCGAGCCCCACGGCCTGCAGGAGCGCGGCCGGGTCCTCGGGGTCGTCGTAGTAGGCGGCGAACAGCTCGAGGATGCGGGCGGGACCGAGCATCGGGTAGACACCGCCGCGCTGGAGCATGACCCCGATGCGGGGGACCAGCGCGCGGTGGTCGCGCACAGGATCGAGGCCGAGCACCCGGGCGGTGCCACCGGCGACCGGGCGGTAGCCCTCGAGCGCCTCGACGGTGCTGGTCTTGCCCGCGCCGTTCGGACCGAGGAGGGCGACGACCTCGCCGCGTGCGGCTGCGAAGGAGAGGTGGTCGACCGCGACGAGCGCGCCGTACCGGACGACGAGCTCATCGCAGACGACGGCCGGCGCGGTCACCGCCGCCGCGGTCGCGGAGCCAGCTGCCCCGAACGCACTCGGCAGCGTCCGTCCCTGTTCGACGCCGCCGGGGACGTGGGCGTCGGTCACGGTGCGCCAGGCTACCGTTGTGCCGGCATGATCGACATCCGAGCGGTGAGGAGTGACGTCGACGCGGTCAAGGCCGCGCTCGCCCGCCGCGGGGTCGATCCCGGCGAGGTCGACCGGCTCCTCGCGCTCGATCTCGAGTCCCGCGCGGCGACAGGGCTGCGCGACGAACTGCGTGCCGAGGTGAAAGCGCTGTCCAAGCAGGTGGGCCAGGCGCGGCGCGCCGAGGACACGGCGCTCGCCGAGGAGCTCACGGAGCGGAGCCGCCGTGCGGGCGACGAGGAGCGTTCGCTCAACGAGGTCGCCGAGCGTGCCCAGGAGGAGGTGCGGCGCGCCCTGCTCTTCCTCCCGAACCTGCCCGCGCCCGACGCGCCCGACGGCGCCGGGCCCGAGGACAACGTCACGGTGCGCAGCTGGCCAGAGCGCGCCCCCACCTACGGCGAGTCCCAGCGCATCCCCCACTGGGAGACCGGCGCGGCGCTCGGCATCCTTGACATGGAGCGCGGGGCGAAGCTCTCGGGATCGATGTTCCCGCTCTACCGCGGCGCGGGTGCCCGCCTGCTGCGCGCACTGACCTCCTTCGCCCTCGACCGCCACGCCGACGCCTTCGTCGAGATCCGTCCGCCGACGATGGTGCTGACCGACACGATGACCGCGACCGGGCAGCTGCCCAAGTTCGAAGAGGACGCCTACCATCTCGAGCGCGACGACCTCTGGGCCATCCCGACCGCCGAGGTGCCGCTCACCTCGATGTGGCGCGGCGAGATCCTCGACGAGGCCGACTTGCCACTCCGGATGACCGCGGGCACCGCGTGCTACCGGCGCGAGGCGGGCTCGGCCGGGCGCGACACCCGGGGCCTGTTGCGCGTGCACGAGTTCGACAAGGTCGAGCTCTTCGCCTACGCGACGCCCGAACAGGCCGACGGGGTGCACGCCGACATGGTCCGCCGCGCGACCGGCCTCCTCGAGGAGCTCGGGCTGCAGTACCGGGTGCTCGACCTCTGCGCGGGAGACCTCGGCAGCTCGTCGGCACGGACCTTCGATCTCGAGGTGTACTCGCCGGGGGTCGACCAGTGGCTCGAGGTCTCCTCGGTGAGCTGGTTCGGCGACTACCAGGCGCGCCGCGGCAACATCCGCTACCGGCCGGCCGCCGGGGGCGCGCCGGCCTTCGTGCACACCCTCAACGGCTCGGCGCTCGCGTGGGCGAGGATTTGGGCGGCGCTCGTCGAGACGGGGCGACGGTCGGACGGCTCGGTCGTCCTCCCCGAGGCGCTCGGTCCTTACTTCGGCGGGAGCCTGGTCCTCGGTCCGATGACCTGAGGGGCGCGCCGCCGGCGGCGAGGTACGACCGGCGGCCTGCCGCCGGGACCGTGGTCAGGTGCGCGGTGCGTCGAAGCGGTAGCCCACGCCGCGGATCGTCGTGATCAGCTTGGGTGAGGAGGGGTCCTCCTCCACGTGGGTGCGCAGGCGCTTGATGTGCACGTCGAGCGTCTTGGTGTCGCCGAAGTAGTCCGACCCCCACACCCGGTCGATGAGCACGTCGCGGGTGAGCAGCCGCCCCGCGTTCTCCATCAGGAGCGAGAGGAGCTCGAACTCCTTGCGGCGGAGGTGCACGTCCTTGCCGCGGATGAAGACGAGGTGGCGGTCGGGGTCGATCTGGACGCCGCCGGCCTCGAGGACGCCGCTCCCCTCGTTCCGGCCGACGGCCGGTGTGCGGTCGTTCCCGCCGACCGCCGCGGCGGCCTGCGTGTGCTCGCCGGCGGGGGTGCGCCGGAGCACGGCCCGCATCCGCGCGACGAGCTCGCGGAGCCGGTAGGGCTTCGCGACGTAGTCGTCGGCGCCGACCTCGAGCCCGACCACCGTGTCGATCTCGGTGCCCTTGGCCGTGACCATGATGATCGGGACCTGCGAGCGCGCCCGGATCGAACGGCAGACGTCGATCCCCGAGAGCCTCGGGAGCATGAGATCGAGCAGCACGAGGTCGGGCTCGACGGACGCGAAGAGCCGGAGCGCCTCGTTGCCGTCACGGGCGACGGTCACGTCGAAGCCCTCCCGTGCGAGACCGATCACGAGCGCGTCGATGAACGACTCGTCGTCCTCCGCGAGGAGGACCTTCGTCTGGGTCGGGTCCGCCGTCTCCTGCCGCTTGCTCATTCGGAGTAGTCGCCGGGACTGGGCAGGATCAGGGTGAACGTCGAGCCCTCGCCTTCACGGGAGTCGACCTCGACCCGGCCCTGGTGGTTGCTCGCGACGTGGCGGACGATCGAGAGGCCGAGGCCGGTCCCGCCGGTCTCGCGGCTCCGTCCGTGGTCGACCCGGTAGAAGCGCTCGAAGATGCGCTCGAGGTCGCGGGCGGGGATCCCCACGCCGTGGTCGGTGACCGACAGGCGGATCTCCCCGTCGCTCCTGCACCCCGAGACGCTCACCGCGCTGTCCTCGTAGGAGAAGGTGACGGCGTTCTCGAGCAGGCTGTGCATCGCGGAGACCAGTTGCCGGCGGTCGCCGAGGACGTGCACCGGTGGATCGGGCTCATCGAGCTCGATGGTAATGCGCCGCTGTTCCGCGGCCGACCTGACGCGTTCGACCGCCTCGGCCATGACCAGGTTGACGTAGATCGGCTCGCGGGGCGGTGCCTCCTCGGACTCGATGCGACTGAGGTCGAGGAGGTCGTCGATGATCCGGCTCACCCGGAACGCCTCGGAGTGGATGCGCGAGGCGAGGCGTTGCGCGACCGCGGGGTCCGGCTCGACGGTGAGCGTCTCGGCGAGCAGCCCGAGCGCGCCCATCGGGGTCTTGAGCTCGTGGCTCACGTTGGCCACGAAGTCGCGGCGGATCTCCTCGAGCCGGCGCCGCTCCGAGACGTCCTCGATGATCGCGATGACCCCGAGCGGACGCCGTCCGTCGTCGATGAGCCGCGTGCGCACGGTCAGGGTCTGGCGCGGCGGTCCGTAGAGATCGAGCGTGCGCTGGGCGGAGCCGTCCTGCCACGCGTTCTCGAGGAGCTCGGTGACGGCCTGCGCGGCGAGCACGTCCCCGTGCCGGTTCGACATCAGCGCGACGGCCCGGGTGTTGCGGAAGGCCACCTCGCCGTTCTCGTCGCAGACGATGACCCCCTGCGGCAGGGTGTCGAGGGCCCGACGCAGGCGGATGGCCTCGGAGCTCGCCTCGGTCACCGCTTCCGCCGCGTCGCCGGTCACCCGCTCGAGGTGGCTGAGGACCGGCTCGACCCCGCCCTCGTCCGGCGGCTCGACGCCGAGCCGGTTCGACAGGGCGGTGAGGCGCTGCGTGAGGTTGCGGCGTCCGGCACGCCGTCCCATGCGGGCGGCGACGAAGACCGCGACGACCGCCACGACGGCCAGCACGGCGTACCCGATCACGACCGGCGTCACCGCCTAAGCATGGCAGGCCCGTGCCACGATCCGGGGATGGCTTGGGAGGCACGGAAAAGATATGAAAAATACTGAAACATCTTGATAATGCATGGAGTGCGCTCTAGCCTGAGGCGATGGCCCACCTGACCCTCTCCGGTGCCGTCCCACCACTGCTCCACCCGGGTGACGCGCGCCACTTCGCCTCCTCGCTCGCCGCCGGACCGGCATCGGCTCGACCTCCGGGCGGGACGCATGGCGCGGCCCGGTTGCTCGACGTCACCATGAGCCCGGACCCCTCGGCGCTCCCCGGCGGCCAGGTCCTCCAGCACCTCATGAACGGCATCGGGGGCTGGGCGCTCGCTCTCTCGTTGGTCGCGCTGCTCATCGGCGCGGCCGCGTGGGCGCTCGGATCGCACGCGCAGAACTATCAGCAGACATTCGTGGGTCGCCGGGCCGTGCTGATCTCGGGACTGGCCGCGCTCCTCATCGGCGCGGGCCCGGCCATCGTCAACTTCTTCTTCACCACCGGCCAGAGCGTCCACTGACGTGGCCTCGCTCGGCGGGCTCCCGCTCGTCCCGGTGCCCTCCTGCCCGCCGGTCGCGGGCGCGCTCGGCGCGGCCGGGCTCGGACCGGTCTGCCAGGTCGTCGGCGCGGGCTCGGGTGTCGTGGGTTCGGTCGCCTCGCAGGTCGCGGGCTTCGGGGTCGACAGCGTGCTCAACGCGCTGGGGGGCTGGGTCTCGGCAGGGGCCGTGTGGCTGCTCGGGCAGATCGGCACCGTGCTCGGCGCGACGACCGGCATCGACCTCGGCGCGACGTGGTTCACCGTCCACTTCCAGGCTATGGCCGCGCTGGCCGGCGTGGTCGTGATGCCGCTGCTCCTGCTCGGCGTCGTGCAGGCGGTCGTCCGCCAGGACCTCTCGATGCTGCTCCGCTCGGTCCTCCTCAACGTGCCCCTCGCACTCCTGCTCACCGCGGTCGCCGTCAAGCTGGTCCAGCTCGGGCTCGCCCTGACCGACGCGATGAGCGCGGACGTCGCGCAGGGTGCCGGCCTCGACACCGGGCACTTCATGGGCAACGTCGTGGGCGCGCTCTCGGTCTCGGGTGCGACGGGCCAACCGGGTGCCCCGACCTTCGTCGTCTTCCTCGGCGGCATCGCGGTCGTCGTCGGCGCGGTACTGGTCTGGGTCGAGCTGCTCGTCCGCTCGGCCGCGGTCTACGTGGCGGTGCTCTTCCTCCCGCTCGCGCTGGCGAGCTTGGCCTACCCCGCGATCGCCCACTGGTGCCGCCGGCTGGTCGACACCCTGATCGCCCTGGTGCTCGGGAAGTTCGTGATCGTCTCGGTGCTGAGCCTCGCCGCCGCGGCGCTCGCCGGCGGGGGCGGCGCCACGCCCACCGGCACAACCGGCGGGGGTGGCGGGTTCACCGCGGTCGTCGAGGGCGCCGCCCTGCTCCTCCTCGCGGCGGCGAGCCCGTGGACGCTCCTCCGACTGCTGCCGTTCTTCGAGGCCGGGGCGGTCGCCCATCTCGAGGGGGTCAGCCGACGTGCCCAGCAGGGCATCGGCGCACCGGCGCGCGGTCTCGCCCAGATCGCGCTGCGCTCGGCGGCCGCCGGCGCGATGGCCGGTCCCGCCGGCGCCGTCGGCGGCGCACTGAGCGGCGGCTCGATGGGCGGCGGCTCGATGGGCGACGGCCCGATGGGCGGTCCGGGCGCGGGCTCGTCATCGGGCGGACCCGGTGGAGGGCGGGGTCCGAAGCCGGGCGGCGGTTCCGGCACTGCCCGGGAGGCGGGGGTCGGGGCGGCGACACCTCCCGGCTCGAGCATCCCGATGTGGCCGCCGCACCCCGGGGCGACCGCGGTGATGCGCCGGTACGGTTTCCTGCCACCGTCCGAGGGTGAGGAGCCGGTGCCCGACGGCTCCGACACGGGCTTCGACGGCGCGGGCAGCTCGTTCGACCACGGCCCGACCGTTCCGCTCCCGCGCCAGACCGGGCTCGACCACCCCGACGCGCTGGGCCGTGACCGGCTCGGGATCCGATTCATCGGCGCGCCCGGGCGCGGCGTGCAGAGCGACCCGCCCGCACCGTGAGCGACCGCGCCCGCGAGCGCCGGCCCGATCGGGTCCGCTACCGCTTCTCGCCGCTCGAGCGGCGCGGGGTGATCGCCGGTCTGCGCGGTGGGCAGATCACCTCGGTCGCCACGGGACTGGTCCTCGCCGTGCTCGCACTCCGGTCGCGACCGACCGTCGGCGGCGTGATCGCCGCGCTCGCGCTGGTCGGCGCCGCGGTCGGGTTCGCCTGGTGGCCGATCCGCGGGCGGACCGGCGAGCAGTGGCTTCCCGTCGTCACACGCTGGCTCCGCGCCGCCGTGACGGGCTCCGCCGTGCAGCCGTCGACTGGACCGGGTGCGGGGCGCGTCGTCGCGGTCGTGACCGGTGGCGGGCGGGACGGCCGGACCACCCTCCGCGAGCGGCCGTGGCGGGGCGCCGCGGCGCGGCGGGGCCGACGGTCGGTCTTCGAGGGCGTCGAGGTCGTCGGCGTCGCGCCCGACGGTGGCGGTCCGTCGGAGCGGTTCGGGGTGGTCCTCGACCGCCCGTCGCGCACCGCAACCGCGGTGCTGGTCGTGCAGGGGCACAGCTTCGCCCTCCTCGGCCCCGGCGAACAGGACGCACGGATCGCCGCGTGGTCGCGGGTGCTCGCGAGCACCGCGCGCGAGGGGACAGACGTGCACCGGCTCCAGTGGATCGAGACCTGCCATCCCGACGACGGGCACGCGGTCCGGCGCCATGTCGCCGATCATGCGGCTCTCGACGGCTCGACGCCGGCCGGGCGCTCGTACCGGCAGCTCGTCGACGAGTCCTCCCCGGTCACCCGACGGCACCGGACGCTGCTCGCGCTCTCGGTGCACACCGCACGCTCTGCGCGTTCGATCCGGGCGTCGGGTGGTGGGCGTCAGGGCACGGGCGCGGTGCTCCTCCGCGAAGTGCTCGCGCTCCACCGCGCCCTCGACGCGGCCGACGTCACCGTCGAAGGGGTCCTCGGTCCCGGCTCGCTCGCGGCGGTCCTGCGCTCGTCGTTCGCCGCAGCCGGGCGCCCACCGGGAGACCGGCTTCGCCGCACCTCGACCGGTCCCGACGGTGATCGGGAGGACGGCACGTGCTGGCCCTGGCCGATGGCGATCGAGCCGACGTGGGACGCGGTGCACACCGACGGAACCTGGCACGCGACGTACTGGATCGCGGAGTGGCCCCGCGTCGAGGTGCGGCCTGACTTCCTCGGGCCGCTGCTCTTCGCGCCGTTCCGCCGCTCGATCGCCTGTGTGATGCAGCCGCTCAGCCCGAGCCGCGCCGCGCGCCAGGTCGCGCAGGCCCGGACCGCCGACCTCGCCGACGGCGAGCTCCGCCGGCGGGCCGGCTTCCTCGTGACCGCGCGGCACACCCGCGAGCGGGAGAGCGTCGAGGAGCGCGACGTCGAGCTGGCCGACGGCCACGCGCAGCTCCGCTACAGCGGGTACGTCACGGTCACCGCCGGAAGCCGCGACGAGCTCGCCGCCGCGTCGGCCGCGCTCGAGCAGGTCGCCGGCCAGGCCCGGCTCGACCTCCGCCTCCTCTACGGCGAGCAGGACGCCGCGTTCGCCTGCTCGCTCCCGCTCGGTCGGGGGCTCGCGTGAGGTGGCCGGCGGTGCGCGTCCCCGCCCACGTGGCGACGACCCGGCACCTCTGTGCCGCCTACCCGCTGGTGAGCGAGGCCGGACTCGGCCACGAGGGCGTGCTCATCGGGCGCGACGTGCTGGGGGGCTCCTTCGTCTTCGACCCGTTCGCCCTCTACCGCCAGGGGGTGGTGACCAACCCCAACATGGTGGTCTTCGGGCAGATCGGCCGGGGCAAGAGCGCGCTGATCAAGTCGTACCTCTGGCGACAGGCAGTCTTCGGCCGCAACGCGTGGGTCGTCGATCCGAAGGGCGAGTACGGTCCGCTCGCGCGGGCCTGGGGTGTGCAGCCGATCGCGCTGCACCCCGGCGGCCGGGTCCGGCTCAACCCGCTCGACACGGCGGGCGACGGCACGGCCGGCATCGGCACGGCCGGCATCGGCACGGCCGGCAACGAGGCAGACGGCGACGCGCCGCGACGACAGCAGGTCGGGCTCACCGCCTCACTCGCCATGGCGTGCCTCGGTCGGGACCTCCTGCCGCGGGAGCGGGCGGCGGTCGACGCGGCGGTCGCCCAGGCCGCACGCCGCGCGGCGGCGGACAGCACCCGGGTGCCGACACTGCCCCTGGTGGTCGACGCGCTCTTCGACCCCGACCACCGGGCCGCCGAGGCTCTGCGCACGAGCACCACCGACCTGATGGAGGACGGCCGCGACGTCGCACTCGAGCTGCGCCGCCTCGTCCACGGCGACCTCTGCGGCATGTTCGACGGCCCGACGACACCCGGCCTGCGGCTCGACGCACCGCTCGTCGTGCTCGACCTCGCCGCGGTCTACCACTCGCCCGCGCTCGGGGTGCTCATGACCTGCGCGGCCGCGTGGCTGCAGAGCGCGGTGCGCTCCCTTCATCGCAACCGCATCATCGTGGTGATCGACGAGGCGTGGGCGATCCTCGGCAATCTCGGGGTGGCCCGCTGGCTGCAGACGTCGTGGAAGCTCTCGCGCGCCCTCGGGGTCGCCAACGTCGCGGTCCTCCACCGCCTCTCCGACCTCCGGGCGGTCGGCAGCCGCGGGTCCGAGCAGGTGAGCCTCGCCGAGGGCCTGCTCGGCGACTCCGAGACGCGGGTCGTCTACGCACAGTCGCCCGGCGAGGTCGCCCGCATGGGCGAGCAGCTCGGGCTCACCGACACCGAGGCCGACCTGGTGACCCAGCTCCGGCGGGGCACGGCCCTCTGGAAGGTCGGTCGGCGTTCCTTCCTGGTCGAGCACCACCTCGCCTCGTCGGAGCGGTGGCTCACCGACACCGACGCGGCCATGGTCGACCCGGTCTCCGAGCCGGCCTGACGCGGTGAGCGTCCTGAGCGGGCTCACCGCCGCGGCCGGGCTCGTCGCGTTCGCCGGTGCGGGCGTCCTCGGCCCGGACCGTATCGGACCGGGTGGCGGGCCCGGTCCCACCTTCGGCACCCGGCGCCCGACCCTGCCCCCTCCCGAGCGCCGGGTGCCACCCCTCGAGTGGGTCCGCTCCCGCCTCGGCAGGGTGGGCATGGCGGGCGAACGCGGGCGCGACCGTCTTGCGACCGCGCGCTGGGCGACACCCGCCGACCTGCGGCCGCTGCTCCAGCCGCGCGGCGCACGCGGCGATGGACCGGACCCGGGTCGCGTCCCACTGGGATCGGTCGGGCGCCACCTGGTGTGTGCGGAGCGGGCACAGTCGGTCCTGGTTTTCGGTCCGTCCCAGTCGCGCAAGACCTCCGGTCTCGCGGTGCCCGCGATACTCGACTGGGCGGGGCCGGTCGTCGCCGCGAGCGTGAAGAGCGACCTCCTCGAGCACACGATCGGACACCGCGCCGCGCTCGGAACGGTCTCCGTCTTCGACCCGAGCGGCTCGACCGGCCGTCCGTCGGTCACCTGGTCCCCGCTCGAGCGGGCGCGCACCTGGCCGGGCGCACGCCGTGCCGCCTCGTCATTGGTCGAAGCCGCCAAGGCCTCGGTCGGGACGATGAGCGACGGCGACTTCTGGTATGCGACGGCGGCCAAGATGCTCGCGCCCCTGCTCTTCGCGGCGGCGACCGGTCGCCAGTCGATGGCCGAGGTGATCCGATGGGTCGAGACCGGCGAGGAGGGCGAGGTGCTCGACCTGCTCGACGTGGCCGGCGTGCGCGAGGCCGGGGACGCCGCGCGCTCCGCGTTCGCCAAGGAGGATCGCCAACGGAGCTCGATCGCGACGACGGCCGAGACGGTCCTCGAACCGTTCGCCGTCACCGGCCCCTTCGCGGACGGCGGAGACGACGCACCCGTGCTCGACGTGGCCCACCTGGTCGACGGCGCGCACACCCTCTACCTCTGCGCGCCCGCGCACGAGCAGCGGCGACTCACACCGCTCTTCACGTCGGTCGTGCACGAGGTCGTCGAGCACGTCTACGACCGGGTCACCCGGACGGGGCGGCCGCTCGATCCGCCACTCCTGGTCGTCCTCGACGAGGCGGCCAACATCGCGCCGCTGGCCGATCTCGACGCGTTGGCCGCGACCGCGGCCGGACACGGCGTGCAGCTGGTGACCGTCTGGCACGACCTCGCGCAGATCACGGCCCGCTATGGCGCCCGCGCGACGACCGTCGTCAACAACCACCGGGCCAAGCTCTTCCTCTCGGGGATCTCCGACCCGTCGACGCTCGACTACGCGAGCCAGCTCGTCGGCGACCACGAGCTCTACCTGCCGTCGGTCACCTCGGGCGGCCGGGGGGCGCCGAGCACGACGCGCGCACCCTCGATGCGACGGCTCGCGCCGCCCGACGCGCTGCGGCGGATCAGCCCCGGCGAGGGGGTGCTCGTCTACCGCGACCTCCCACCCGCACGGCTGCGGCTGCGTCCCTGGTTCGAGGATCCGGTGCTGCGGGAGCGGGTCACCCGGCGGAGTCCTTCCTCGGGCGGACGGCCCGACCCCGGCTAGCGCAGCCAGTCGTCGGCGGTCGCCGCGCCCGAGCGGTACTGCTCGAGGAGGACCGCCTGCAGCTCGCGCAGGCGCGACTCGACGAGCGCGCGCCGGTCGGCAACCTGCCCGCGCTGGGTCTCGACGCTCTCGATGAGGTCGTCGACCGCCTCGGACGAGCCGAGGTCGACGGTCCCGAGCGCGCGGTGGACCTCGAGGAGGCCCTGTGCCTCCCCCTCGAGCACGGCCGGGTCCTCGAGGGCGACCGTCGTGACCTCTTCGGCCGCCGCCGACGGCTCGGCGTCGACGGTCGCGGCGAGGATGTGCGGCAGCCCGTCGACGACGGCGTCGAGGTCACCGTCGCCACTCTGGGCACTTCGCAGGATCCCGAGGTCGACCGAGAGGACGTCGCGCGCATACGCGAGCAGGACGGAGAGGTGGGCGAGGTCGTCGCGCCAGCCCCGCACCCGTTGGGCCGGCTCGGTCGCGGAGGCGTGCGAGGTCGCGTCGAGCACCCTGTCGATGTCCAGCAGGGTGACCGCCGTGCCAACCCGAGTTCCTCTGGCCGAACTGGGATCACCCATGGTGACCGCCGCCCCCTTAACTCCACCCGTCGCCGGGACGTTACTCCTTCCGTGCCCCCTGCGAAACCGGTCGCGCCTGGTCGGGGCAGAGACGCAGCAGGCGGCCCGTCGCCAGAACCGCCCCCCCGGGGGCGGCTCACGGCGACCGTCGTCATCCCGGTGTGGAACGCCTGGGAGCACACCGAGAGCTGCCTCCAGACGCTCCGCAACACCCTCGCCCCGGGGGACCAGGTGGTCGTCGTGGACAACGGGTCGACCGACGGGACCCGCGCCGGCCTCGCCGGCTACCGGTGGTGCGAGGTGGTCGTCAACGAGCAGAACCTGGGGTTCGCGAGGGCCTGCAACCAGGGTGCGGCCCGCGCCACCGGCGACGTGGTGGTCCTGCTCAACAACGATACGGTCCTGCCGGCGGGCTGGCTCGACGAGCTCCTCGCGCCGTTCGACGATCCGGCGGTGGGTGCGACCGGCCCTCGTTCGGACAACGTGTCCGGCCCCCAGCAGGTCGAGCACGTTCCCTACGCCCCGGGCGACCTCGCGGGTCTCTTCGAGTTCGCACAGGAGTGGGGCGGGCGACACCATGGCCGGACCACCGACATCGCCCGCCTGGTCGGTTTCTGCCTCGCCGTTCGGAGGTCGGCGTTCGAGCAGGTCGGGGGGTTCGACGAGCGATACGCGGTCGGCGGGTACGAGGACGACGACCTCTGCAGGCGGATCACCGCGCTGGGTCTCCGGTTGGTCGTCGCGGAGGCCTCCTTCATCCACCACCACAGCCACGCGACGTTCGAGGCGAACAGCATCGACTGGTTCGCGCTCCAGGAGGAGAACCGCACCCGGTTCGAGGAGAAGTGGGGCACAGACACCGCCCGTTCCCCAGCGCTGTTGAGCGCGTGCCTCATCGTGAAGGACGAGGAGCGGATGCTGCCCGCCTGCCTCGAGTCCGTCCGCGACGTGGTCGACGAGATCATCGTCTACGACACCGGCTCGAGCGACCGCACCGTCGAGCTCGCACGCGCCGCGGGTGCGCAGGTGTTCGAAGGTGTCTGGGAGGACTCGTTCGCCATCGCCCGGAACTCGGCCCTCGAGCACGCTCGCGGCGAGTGGGTGCTCTCGATCGACGCCGACGAGACCTTGCTCGCCAATCCCTCCGGGCTGCGGTCCCAGCTCTCCGATCAGCGCTCCGGCCTCGAGGCATTTCTGGTGCCGATCGAGAATCTCCACGGAGCCGGCAATTCGAGATCGGTCCACACCGCGTTGCGGGTCTTTCGTCGCTCGGCGTGCACCTGGCGGCACCGGCTCCACGAGCAGGTGGGAGCGAAGGACGACCCGGGCCGGGCACTCGCCGTCGGGTACCTCTCGGCTGCCCGGCTGCTCCACCACGGCTACTCGGCCGAGGTGTTCGGCGACCGCAACAAGGTGGAGCGCAATCTCGCCCTCGCCCTCGCCGCGGTCGAAGACGGCGGGCCGTCCCACCCGTACGCACTGATGAACTACGGCCGGGCCCTCGAAACGGCCGGCCGGAGTGAGGAGGCGGTCGAGCGCCTCTCCGAGGCGGTCACCACCACGCCGGACCCGATCACGAAGCGCCTGGCGGTTAGCAACCTCATCAACATCCTCGGGCGGCTCGGACGGCACGAGGACGCACTCGCCCGCGTCGACGAGCTCCGGCGTCTGTCGCAGAGCCAGATCCCCGCCGACATCGCGGAGGGACGCACGCTGATCGCGATGGGCGAGGTGGTCGACGGCCTGGCGCTGCTCGCCCGTGTGCCGACCCGGGGTCGTGACGACGACGGCATGGAGTACGGGCCCCACATGGTGGCGGCGATCCGTGGCGAAGCGCTCGCGTCGATCGGACGGTTCGGCGAGGCGGCGGACGTGGTGCTCGAGGCCGTGCGGTCGGAAGGCGTGCTCGAGGCCGACATCGGCGAGCTGGTGCGCTGGCTGCTCGAGGCAGGGCGCTCGCCAGAGGAGATCACCGCCGCCCTGGCGGTGGAGGACCTGGTGCCCATGCTCGGACGTGTGCTCCGCCAGCCTCCTGCGCTGGCGGACGTGCTCCTCAACGGCGCTTGGGAGCGCTTTCCCGACCGACTCGAGCCGCTGGCCGCCGCCGCCCGGGTGGCGGTCGGTCTCCCGGTGGCGCGGGCACTGATCTGGTCGGCACGGTTGCGGGCCCGGGGCCTGGTGTCGTCGTGCCCCCTGGTCCAGATCGTCGCGAACACCGCGCTCGAGCCCGAGCTCCGGGTTCGCGCCGCCGCCGCCGCCTACGGCTCGTTCGGGGAGCCGCGGGTGGTTACCGCCGCGTCCGAAGCCCTCGACGAACTGGACGGCGAGCGTCGAGCCGCCTCGGTGGCGGAGATCGGGCGCCTCGCGCCCGGACTCGCGGCATTGCTCGCCAGTGGGGTCGTGCCGGAGGCACCGGAGGCGGAGCCGCCAGTCGCATCGATCAGCCCCCTTCCGGTCGCGGTCGCAGAGGAGCGGCGCGGCGCTGCCCCGCGCTCGCAGGCGAGGCACATCGCCATGTGGGAGGTCGCGGCGACGGCACGGCGCGGCGGCCTCAATGTCGTCGCGCCGTTCGAAGGGACGAGCGCGGAATCGGACGCGGCGCGCCGGTTGGTGACGGCGCTCCGCGCCGAGCGGGTGGCGGTGTCGACGACCTCGTACCACTGGGACCGCCGGGACGTCACCGAGCGTTGGGACCATCGCGATGCGGGCGACTTCCCCTACGAGGTCAACCTCCTGGTGCTCTCGCCCGACCGGATGACCGACTTCGTCCTCGACAACGGACCCGCCTCGTTCGAAGGACGGTACGTGGTCGGTCTCTGGCTCTGGGACCTCCCGGCACCGCCGGCATCGCTGACCAACGCTGCCCGCGCGGTGCACGAAGTCTGGGTGCCTTCGCGCGCGGCCGTGTCAGCCTTTCGAGCGATCAATGCGGGGCGGCTCCACACGATTGCGCTTCCGATCTCCACCACGACCCCGATCTCGGAGCGAGCAGCGCTCGGCCTGCCGCCCGGATTCGTCTTCTCGACGGTCGTCGACTACGACCAGGGGTTCGAGCGGCAGAACCCGGCAGCCGCGGTGGCGTCCTTCGCGTCGGCGTTCGTCCCGGGGGACGGGTGCCACCTGGTGGTCGATGCCGTGCACGCCGAGCGGTCACCGATCGAGCACGCGGCACTGCTCGGCCTGGCCGACGGCCGACCGGACATCACCGTCGTCACCGGGAGGACACCCGCCGAACGTGATGCGCTGATCGCCGTCTCGGACTGTTACGTCTCACTCGGACGTGCCGACACCACCCATGCAGGGGTGGCAAAGGCGATGGCCTGGGGTACTCCGACACTCACCACCTCGACCGAGGCCGCCCGAGACTTCCTGTCGGACGGCACCAGCTTCCTCGTCGACTGCACGCCGGTGGTCTGCACAGCCGACGCAGGTCCCGGTGGGGGCAACGGAGACGTGCGCTGGGCGGAGCCCGACCTCGAGCATGCCGGTGCGCTCATGCGGACGGTGGTCGCCGACGTGGACGCAACCGCTCGTGTCGCCCGGCGCGCGAGGACGGCGGCCACTCGCCGCTACTCGGAGCGGAACGCGGCTCGCTTCGTCAGCCGCCGGTTGGCGGACATCGACGGCAGGCTCCACGGGAACGGGGGCGCCGATCGGTCACCCAACGGTCGAGCACGTGCACGCGCGTGAGCAGACGATCAGCTCACCTCGACGAATCGGGCACGATGTCGTCCGAATCGGCGACACCGTCGAGCCCGAGCTCGGTGCGCAGGTTCTCGAGGCCCTGCTGCACGAGCTGGGTGACCCGGGACCTGCCGACGCCGAGCACGTCTGCGACTTCGCTCTTCGCAAGACCTTCGAGGAAGGTCAGCACCAGGGCCTGGCGCTGCCGTTCCGTGAGTCGCCGGAGCGCGGCCTTGACCGATTCGGCCATGGCGCCGGACTCGGCACGCTCGCTCGGAGACTGCGCGACCGCAGACGCGCCGAGCACGCGGCCCTCGGACGCACCGGACTCCTCTGCCAGCGGAACCAGGTGGGTCAGCGTGGTCGCCTCGTCGCGGAGCTCCATGGCTTCGGTGACCTCGAGGCCCAGCTCATCGGCCAGTTCCCGAATGGTCGGCGATCGCCCCAGTCTGCCGACCAGGTCGTCGCGGGTCGCGTGGTAGATCTGCACGCGGGCGCGCAGGCGCTTGGGCAGGAAGTCCTCGCGGCGGAGCTCGTCGATGATGGCGCCCTGGATCCGCTTGGTCGCGTAGGTGGCGAACTTGAACCCCGTCGAGCCGTCCCATCGCTCGACCGCGTCGATCAGGCCGAACCGGCCGAACGAGCACAGCTCCTCGAGGGCGTCACGTGAACGTGCACGCCGTGCAAAGCGTCTCGCGACGACGGTCACCAGTGGTGCGTAGTGGACGACGAGACGGTTCCGACGCTCGCGCGTCCGGTCGGCCCAATAGTCGATCCAGAGCTCGTGCGCAGCGTCCGATACCTCGTCCAACCGTGGCCCGGGGTCTTGCTTGTCAAACACATCCGCCCGGATCGCTGACATCGCCTCCCCTTGCGTTGGTTCACGCCGATCCAAGTCCGGCGCCTGCCAAACGAGGTAATCCGGAGCGAATGTACCGGGGCGGATATCCAATTGCAACGATATCCGCATGTCGCGGACCGTGACCGTCGCACGGAACGCGATGTCGCCGGACGGGATTTGTGCACAGTCGACACCCCAACAATGCGGCTCGATCGGCGAGTACGTCGTGTGTCCCCGGTGAGCGGACCCGAAAAATGGGTCTATCCCTAAAGTTTGCGGCCCAACGAGTCGTAAGTGGGGGTTGGAGCATGGACGCTCCCCTGCTCCCAGTTGAGCGGGCAACTGTCATAGGAAGGACAAAGAAATGTCGGGACTTCTCATCAACGACAACTTGATTGCCACCCAGGCAACCAACAACCTCAACGCGACCAGCAACGCCGTTGCCAACGCCGTGTCGCAGCTGTCGTCGGGTCTTCAGATCCAGACGGCCGCTGACAACCCGGCCGGCTATGTGGCTGGTCAGTTCCTGCAGGAGCAGGCCAACGGGTACGGGCAAGCGATCAGCAACTCCCAGACCGCCGTGTCGCTGCTCCAGACCGCGCAGGGTGCGCTCAATCAGGAGGCTTCGATCCTCCAGACCATGAACACCCTGGCAACCGCGGCCGCCAACGGAGGCACGCAGGACGCCAACACATCTGCGGCATCGCAGGCCGAGTTCGCCTCCCTCCAGGCCGAGCTGGACCAGATCGCCGCCAGCACCACGTACGGCACCACCCCGTTGCTGGGCGGCACGTACACCGGCACGTTCCAGGTCGGTCCGTACAACGCGGCAGCCGACCAGGTCGTGGTTGCGGTTGCGACCGCGACGACGCTCGCGCTCGGTGTCAGTACGACCATGGCCAGCATCGGCACGGTCACCGCAGCCGAGGCAGCCATGACCGCGGTGCAGGCCGCGATCACGACGGTCGCCGGAATGGCCGCCAACGTCGGTGCCAGTCAGAACCAGATTCAGGCTCTGGCCTCCAACCTCACCACCGCGCAGCAGAACATCCAGGCTGCGCATGCGAACCTGGTGGACGTCAACGTCGCGCAAGCGACCGCCACGTACACCAGCCAGCAGATCCTCGAGCAGTCGGGCGTGGCAGTCCTCGCCCAGGCCGAGCAACTGCCAGCGTTGGCACTCAAGCTCCTGCCGTAGTCGGACCGTGCCCGGGTCGCTCCGGGCACGTGACAGGAGTGATTCGCCGGGGCGGATGCTCCCGGGCGGTCGAACCGCCCGGGAGCATCCAAACCGACGGAGGCGATTCGACGAGAGGAGCTGAGCCACCATGTCGATCACCGGACCCGTCAGCTTCAACGGCCTGGTCTCAGGGCTCAACACCCAGGCGATCATCAACGCCGAGATGTCCGTCTATGAGCAGCCGCTCAACGCGCTCAAGAGCCAGGCGTCGACGGTCAGCGGCCAGATCTCGGACTACCAGGCGCTCAACACCCAGCTCCTCGCCCTGCAGCAGGCGGCGGACCTTCTGTCGGCACCCAGCGCATTCGACCAGGCCTTCTCGACGGCCTCGACCGACGCATCCGTCGCGAGCGCCAGCGTGACCTCGGGCGCACAGGCCGGCACGGTGACCTTCGCGGTCGACCAGCTCGCGACCGGCTCGACCCAGATCTCCGCCGGCACGGTGGCCTCCACCGGCGACGTGGTGACCTCGGGGGACCTCCTCATCGGAACGGGTGGTGCCGCGCTCGGCATCGCCTCCTTCGGCGGGAGCACCGGACTGTCGGCCGGCGCGCACACCATCGACGTGACCCAGGCCTCGACCGGTGCGACGGTGACCGCGGGTACGCCGGTCACCGGGACGGTCACCATCACCTCGGCCAACGACCAGCTCAACGTGACGGTGGGCGGCACCACCCAGGTGGTCGTCCTCGCGCTCGGGACCTACACCGCCTCCGAGCTGGCGCAGGCCGTCGCCCAGGCCGCCGGCGGCACGCTGACCGCAAAGGTCGGCTCCGGCGGCCTCCTCTCGATCTCCACCACCGAACAAGGCTCGACCGCTTCCCTGCAGGTGACCGGCGGCTCGGCGCTCGGGGCGCTGGGACTGGCCGCGGGCGGCGTGGTCAACGGCACCGACGGCGTCGTGAGTGTGGACGGGGTCGCCACCACGGTCACGGACATCGCAGGATCAGGGACGACCGCGGTCACCCTCGCGACCGCCGGCGGCGGGACGATCATCGCCAACATGACCGGTGGGCTGAACCTCGGGTCGATGACCGCCACCAATCTCGCGGTGGGCGACGGCTCGCTCGCGTCGGTGGTGTCGGCCATCAACGGAGCCGGGCTCGGGATCACCGCCAACGCGCTCAACGTCGGCACCAACTCCTACGCGCTCGACCTGTCCTCCAACGGGACCGGCACCGCAGGGGCGACGACCGTCGACACCCAGGCGTTCGCCACCTCGGGGCTCGGCGTCCTCAACACCACCACTGCTGCCCAGAACGCGCAGGTCTCGATCGGCGGCCCTGGCGGCTACCTCGTGACCTCGCAGTCCAACGCGGTCACCGGGCTGCTCCCCGGGATCACCGTCAACCTCGCGCAGGTGAGCACGACGCCGGTCACCATCAGCGTGACCCCGGACGCGACCAGCGTGGTCAGCAACGTCCAGGCGCTGGTGGCAGCCGCGAACCAGGTCCTCTCGACGATCTCCACCGACACCGCGTACAACGCGCAGACCGGCGTGGCCGGCCCGCTCAACGGCAGCTGGCAGCTCGGTGCGCTCGCTCAGCACGTGCTCGCGATCGTGGGCCATGCGGTCGGCACGTCGGGCTCGGGCAGTGACGGGACGAGCGGTGAGTCGGCGGGCCTCGCCATCACCAGCCAGGGGACGGTCACCTTCAACCAGACCGCCTTCCTCGCCGCCTACGCGAAGAACCCCAGCGCCGTCCAGGCGATGTTCACCGAAGGGGGCACCTTCGCGCCCGCGTCACCGACCTACGCCGGGCAGGTCAACGTGTCCGGCTCGACCGACGGCACCACTCCGGGGACCTATGCGGTGACCATCTCGCAGTCGGCCTCGCAGGCGGTCGACACCGGATCGGCCACCTGGGCCGCGACCACCACGACCCTCGCCCAGGCCGAGACCTACACGGTCACGTCCGGATCCAACACCGCGACCTACGCGGCGACCGCCGGTGAGAGCGTGTCCTCGGTCATCAACGGCCTCAACACCGCGCTGGCCGGCGCGGGCATCGCGACGTCGGCAGCGCTGGTCGGCTCTGCCGGCGCCTACCAGGTCCAGCTCGCGAGCGCCGGCTACGGCTCGGCCGCGACCTTCACCGTGGCTGCGTCAGGGGCGGACCAGCTCGGTCTCACCGCCGCGGGCACCACCTTCACCGGCACCGACGTGGCCGGGACCATCGACGGTCAGACCGCGACCGGCTCCGGCCAGAGCCTGAGCCTCCCCAGCGGGAGCGACCCCGCCAGCGGTCTCGTGCTGCAGATCACCACTCCGGGGATCACCGCATCGACCAACCTCGGCACCGTGACCTACGCGCCCGGCTTCGCCCAGAGCCTTGCCAACCTGTCCCGCGTGAATGCGCTCGGACCGAACGGCATGGTGCCGCTCACCGTCACCGGCCTGCAGAGCACGCTCACCGAGGTCAACAGCGAGATCGTGATGCAACAGCAGCTGGTCGCCACCCAGCAGGCGGCCCTCACCGCGGAGTTCACCGCCCTCGAGACGACGCTCTCCCAGCTGAAGGCCCAGAGCTCCTTCCTCACCGCGCTGAGCAACGCCGCCTCCGGCTCGACGTCGTCGCAGGGCTCATCGGGCGGCCCGAGCACCACCGGCACGGCCACCACCACGCCGGGAGGCTGAGTCACCGGTGCCCCCCCGCAACCCTGCCACGATGTACCAGAACCAGGCCGTCCAGACGGCGGCCGGGCCGCAGCTCATCGTCATGCTCTACGACCGGCTCGCGGCCGACATCGACGTCGCCGACGGAGCGATCGAGGCGCGCGACTTCCACCTCGCGAACACGTCGATCCTGCGTGCCCAGCAGATCGTCGGGGTGCTCCGCCACAGCCTCCAGCCCGACGGTTTCACCGGCGGCCAGGAGCTCCTCGCCCTCTACGACTTCCTCTTCCGCACCCTCGTCGAGGCCAACCTCGCCAAGGACCCGACCAAGATCCGCGAGTGCCGGACGATCGTCGCGCCGCTGCGCGAGGCCTGGCACGCCGCGGTCGTGACCCCCGATCGGATCGATGGCGTCGCGCGGGTGGGCTGAGTACCTGGCCGAGGCCGAGGAGCACCTCCGCGCGTCGCGGCAGGCCGTCGTCGCCGGGGTGGCCATCCCGCCGTCGCCCTCCTCGCCGTCGGCGCCGTTCCCCGGCGAGCTCGCCGGGCGGGCGGCCGAGCTCGGTGCCGGCTACGACCAGCTGGCCCGCGAGGTCGAGCACCGGATGGCCGAGATCGTGCGCAGCCGGCCGAGCCCCTATGTGCCAGGCCGGCCCGACGCACGGTTTGTCGATCGCCACGCCTGATCGCGCGACCGGCGACGCCGGACGACCCGTGCGGGTCGCGCAATCCCGACCGGCCACCCCCTCAACTCTGAGGAGACCGGGGACGTAGTAGTCGTCGAGCACGGACTGCTTCGCGTACGGCCAGGACGGCCGCCCCAGGTGAATCCCAGGAGGGCGCCGTGGCCGACGCCACCGAAGCGATCGGTGTCCTGCAGTTCGCGCTGGACTCCGTCGTCCAGCAGCAGCAGGTCATCGCCAACAACATCGCGAACGTCAACACCCCCGGCTTCCAGGCCGATCAGGTGACGTTCGAGTCCTCGCTCGCCAACGCGCTGGCGAACGGTGGCAGCGCGTCCTCGGCCATCGTCCCCGAGGGGCTCGCGTCGGGCACCAACGGCAACAACGTCTCGCTCCCGACCGAGATGACCCTCATGCAGGAGAACGACCTGCAGAACCAGGCCGTCGTGAACGGCCTCAACGACCAGTTCGCCATCCTCCAGAACGCCATCACCGGATAGGAGACGCCATGTGGGAAGCGATCGACATCGCCGGATCGGGCGCCAACGTCGCCCAGACCTGGATCGACACCATCGGCGGGAACGTGGCCAACATGAACGACGCGGTCACGCCCGGTCAGCCCGTCTACCAGGCGCAGTACGTCGACGCGTCGGCCCAGGTCGAACCCGGGAACCCACCGGACACCGCCGGCCTCGGGGTGCAGGTCCAGGGAATCGCGCTCGGCCCGTCCCAGGGCCGGATCAGCTACGACCCGAGCAACCCGGCGGCCAACGCGCAGGGCGACGTCGCCTACCCGGTGGTCGACCTCGGGAGCGCGATGGTCGACCTGATCCAGTCGCAGACGTCGTACCAGGCCAACGCCGCGGTGATGTCGCACGCGACCACCGCCTACCAGTCGATCCTCTCGATCAAGGCCTGACGTGATCGCCGCGATCCCCGCGATCCCGCCCATCCCCTCGGTCGGCTCGGCCGTCTCGGCCGCGCAGGCCGCCCCGGCCACCGCGTCGTCCGCGACGACGGGTGCCGCGTCCGGTTCCGCGTCCGGTTCCGCGTCCGGTGCGGGCGGGGTGCCCGGCGCCACCGGCTCGTCGGGGTCGTTCGCCGACATGCTCGGCGGCGCGCTCGACTCGCTCAACACGGTCCAGAACCAGGCGACCAACCTCTCGCTGCAGGCGGCATCGGGCAACGCCAACATCGCGGACGTGACGGTGGCCTCGACCGAGGCCGACCTGCAGACCCAGCTGGTCACCTCGGTCCGTGACAAGGCGGTCACCGCCTTCCAGACCATCATGAACATGCAGGCCTGAGCGTGGCGCTGCTGCCGTCGTCCCGCGACTCCCTGACGACCGCCCGGGGGCACATCGGCACGATCCTCTCGGGGTTCACCCTCGGGCAGAAGGTCATGACCGCGATCGCGGCGATCGCCCTCGTCGTCGGCGTGTTCTGGTTCATGGGCGCGGAGTCCGCGCCGAGCTACCAGCCGCTCTTCACCAACCTCCAGCCGGCCGACGCGGGCGCGATCACCCAGCAGCTCACCAGCCAGAAGATCCCCTACCAGCTCGCCGACGGCGGCACGACGGTGCTCGTGCCAGCGTCCGCGGTCGACCAGGAGCGGGTCGCCCTCGCCCAGCAGGGGCTGCCCCAGTCGGGCAACGTCGGCTTCTCGAACCTCGAGAAGAGCGGGATCACGACGAGCCAGTTCGTCCAGCAGGTCGAGTACCAGCAGGCGCTCGAGGGGCAGCTCGCCCAGACGATCGAGTCGATCCAGGGCGTCCAGACCGCCCAGGTCAACCTCGTCGTCCCCCAGCAGAGCGACTTCGCGATCGGCAACCAGCCGGCGACGACCGCATCGGTGCTGGTCAACCTCTCACAGGGGACCGTCCTCTCCTCGGGGCAGGTCGCGGCCATCGTCCACCTCGCGGCCTCCTCCACCCCTGGCCTCTCGGCGTCCGACGTGACGGTCGTCGACAACCACGGGGACGTCCTCACCGCACCGGGCGACGCCAACGGCTCGTCGGGCGCGTCGAACTCGGAGCAGACCGACACCTACGACAGCGCGCTCGCCGGCTCGATCACCGCGCTGCTCGCCAAGGTGGTCGGCGAGGGCAACGCCGCCGTGCAGGTCCACGCGCTGCTCAACTTCAACCAGACCCAGACGACGACGAGCGGCCTGCAGACCAACCCGCAGGGTCAGCCGATCACCGCACCGACCGGCCAGAGTACCTCGACCAACACGTTCAGCGGGACCGGCACACCGCCGTCGGGCGTGCTCGGGTCGAGCCAGCCGACGACCTCGTCCGGAACCAACGGCACCTACTCGTCGAACACCTCGCAGATCACCAACGCGGTCGGGCAGGTCACCCAGACCGTCAACCAGGCACCCGGCCAGGTCGAGAAAACCTCGGTGGCGGTGCTGCTCAACTCGTCCGCGACCAAAAAGGTCAGCACCTCCGAGGTCAACTCGCTGGTGACCGCGGCTGCCGGGCTCAACCCGGCCAACGGCGACCAGCTGGTCGTCTCCTCGATGCCGTTCGCGGCAAACGGCGGCGCCGGCTCGGGCGCCTCGGCCGCAGGAGCCGCATCGAGCGGCTCGATGATGCACGTCGCGTCGGCGGCGGGGCTCCTGCTCCTCATCGTCGGGATGCTCTTCTTCATGCTCCGCGCGTCGCGCAAGCGCCAGCCCCTCTACCAGGAGGTGCCGGTCGGCGAGCTCACCGCGAACGGGATGCCGCCGATGATCCCGCTGGTGGACGACGACCCGACGGGCGAGCTCCCCGCCTACCGCAACGTGCCGGTCCTCGAGATCGGCCCCGACGCGGTCCTCGCCCAGGTCAACGACTTCATCGGGCAGCGGCCGAACGAGGCCGCCCGCCTCCTGCGCCAGTGGGCCGAGGAGCGCCAGGGCGCTGAGCCGGCCAAGGCCCTCTCCACGTGACGACGACCGCCGACCTCCCGAGCGCCACCACCGAGACCCGTGAGCACACCGCCATCACCGACGGGCCCTCGTCGCCCGACCCCGGCATCGCGTCGGGGGCGCGGTCCAGCTCACCAACCGGCAGAAGGTCGCGATCGTGATCGCCCAGCTCGGGCCCAAGAACGCGAACCCGATCCTGCAGGAGATGTCAGAGGCCGACGCGATCGCCCTCACCACCGAGATCGCCAACCTGCCCTCGCTCGACACCGACACCGTCGTGTCGGTCCTCTCGGAGTTCGTCTCCAAGATCCGCGAGACGAGTCTCGTGAACCAGGGTGGTGTCGAGCTGGCCCGTGAGTTCCTCGAGGAGCGGCTCGGCCAGGCGCGGGCCGAGGAGGTCGTCGAGAAGCTCGAGTCGAAGACCTCGGTCGGCCCCCTCTCGTCGATGAGCAATGCGGACCCGCGCCAGGTGGTCGGCATCCTCGCCGAGCAGCAGCCCCAGACGGTCGCGGTGCTCTTCGCGTACATGCGCCCCGAGGACGCCGCGCGGCTCATGGCCGAACTGCCGAGCGACTTCCGGGTCAAGGTCGCGCGCCGGATCGCGCAGCTCGAGCGCGTCGATCCCGCCGCCGTGCGCCAGACTACCTCGCTCATCGAGGCCAAGCTCCAGAGCCTCCACACGGTGAGCACCACCACGGTCGCCGGCGGGGCGACGGCCATCGCCGAGATCCTCAACCACTCGGACCGCTCGACCGAGCGCCAGATCCTCGGCGAGCTCGAGCAGGAGGACGCCGCGCTCGCCGAGCAGATCCGGGCCAACCTCTTCACCTTCGACGACGTCCTCGCGCTCGACGAGCGCGCGCTCCAGCAGATCTTCCGGCGGGTGCCGCCCCCCACGCTCGCCGTCGCGCTCAAGGGCGCTCAGCTCGACGCCGAGGCGATGGAGCGGCTCCGGTCCAACCTCACCGAGCGCGCCGCGCAGAACCTCGACGAGGAGCTCGAGGTGCTCGGCTCGGTCCGGACCTCCCAGGTCGACGCCGCACAGTCCGAGGTCGTGCGCACCACCCGCGAGCTCGATGCCGAGGGGGTCATCGTGATCGCCCGCAGCGACGAGGAGGTCATCGAGTGATGCGGGTGACCCGGCGCCCGGACGCGCCCGCCCGGTCGATCGACTACGCCGCGTTCGGCGGGGGGCAGCGGTCGATGGCCGACGAGGGGTACGCGGACGGCTACGCCGCGGGCTACGAGGCGGGGCGCGTCGAGGCGGCGAACGAGCACGAGCGGTCGGAGGCAGCACGCAGGGACGCCGTCGCACGGGCGATCGCCGCCGCCGATGCGGCGACCGAAGCCGCGCGGCGCGGGGACGAGGACCGCCGCACCGCCCTCGACGCGCAGGCGCCCGGATTCGTCTTCGAGATCCTCGAGATCCTGCTCGGGCGCGAGTCGGCCCTCGCCGAGGACCCCGGCCGCGAGGCCATCGCCCGGGCGCTCGTCCTCGACGGCACCGACCGCGACGCGGTCGCGCGGCTCCATCCCGACGACGTCGCCACCCTCGGCGAGCTCGGGGACCTCGCCGCCATGCGGACGTTGACCGTCGTCGCGGACCCCTCGGTCGAACCCGGGGGCGCAGTGGTCGAGCTCGGTGAGACCACGATCGACAGCCTCTTCTCCGAGGCGCTCGCACGCCTCCGCGCGGTCCTCGTCGAGCACGGTGGCGCGGGAGAGGCACGATGACGGCCGTGCTCGACGCCGTCCGGGACGAGGCGCGGGCCGCGGCGCGGCCCCGGCTCTCAGGCCGGGTGGACCAGGTGGTCGGCATGTCCATCGAGATCGCCGGCGTGGCGGCGGCGGTCGGCGACGGCATGCTGCTCGGTGCCGACGGGGGCCCGGTGGAGGCCGAGGTCGTCGCCCTCCGCAACGGGCACGCGATCTGTGTCGCCCTCGGCGAGCTCCACGGACTCCGCGCGGGCAGCCCGGCGACGCCGCTCGGGGGGCCGATCCCGCTGCGGGTCGGTGCCGACCTGCTCGGGCGCGTGGTCGACGGCATGGGACGGCCGATCGACGGCCGTCCGACGCCCGTCGGCGACGTGGTCAGCACCGTCGGGACGCCACCGCACCCGCTCCGGCGGGGGCTGGTCGAGGAGCAGCTCCCGCTCGGGGTGCGCGCGCTCGACGGCCTGGTCCCCTGCGGCAAGGGCCAGCGGCTCGGGATCTTCGCCGGCTCAGGTGTCGGGAAGTCCTCGCTCCTCTCGATGATCGCCCGGGGCACCGAGGCAGACGTCTCGGTCGTCGCGCTCATCGGCGAGCGCGGTCGCGAAGTCGCGGAGTTCATCGAGCGCGACCTCGGGCCCGAGGGGATGGCCCGCTCGGTCGTGGTGGTCGCCACCTCCGACGCGCCGGCCATGGTTCGCATCCGCGCGGCATTCACCGCGACGCGGATCGCGGAGTGGTTCCGCGACCGCGGGGACGACGTCGTCCTCATGATGGACTCGGTCACCCGCTTCGCCATGGCCCAGCGCGAGGTGGGGCTCGCGGCGGGGGAGCCGCCCGCGACCCGCGGGTACCCGCCGAGCGTCTTCGGACTGCTCCCGCGCCTCCTCGAGCGGAGCGGGCGCGACGAGCGGGGCTCGATCACCGGCCTCTACACCGTGCTGGTCGAAGGCGACGACATCAACGAGCCGATCGCCGACGCGACGCGGTCGATCCTCGACGGCCACATCCAGCTCTCCCGGACGCTCGCCGAGGCCAACCACTACCCGGCGATCGACGTGCTCGGGTCGATCTCGCGCGTCGCGCCGGCAATCTCCCCGCCGGAGATCATGGAGGCGACCGCGACGGTGCGCGAGCTGCTCGCCGCCTGGCGCGACGCGCGCGACCTCATCGAGATCGACGCGTACGTGGCGGGGACCAACCCGGTCGTCGACCGCGCGGTCGCGCTCCGACCGGCGATCAACACCTTCCTCCGCCAGGCCATCCACGAAAGCTCCGGCCTGCACACGACGCGGGCCGCGCTCCTCGGGCTCGCCTCGAGCGACACGGAGGACGTGGCGTGAAGGCCTACCGGTTCCGCCTCGAGGGCGTCGCCCGCATCCGCGGGCTGCAGGAGCGGCTCGCCGCGCACACGCTCGCCGGGGCGACGGTGATCCTCCGCCGTGCCGAGCGCGCGCTCGTCGAGGCGCGCGCCGCGCTCGCGGCCCTGTCCCCGCCGTCGGGCTCGACGACCGGTGCGCAGGTCGTCTGGACCCAGGACCAAGGGGAACGACTCGACGAGACCCGCCGCCGGCGTGCCGAGGCGGTCGCGGCGGCGAGCACTGCGGTCGATGACGCCCGCCGGGCCTGGGGCGAGGCACGGAAGCGCTGCGCCATGCTCGAGCGGCTCGACGCCCGCCAACGGGAGCAGTGGCAGGTCACGTTCGACCGCGCCGAAACGAAGGAGCTCGACGACGTGGCGACGGTCGCCTTCGTCCGGAGCGGAGGTGCGCGATGAGCGTGAACGCGGTCACCCTCGCCGACATCGAGCAGACCCTCGCCGAGCTCCAGCAGGCCCCGGCCAACCCCGCGACGGCCGCCGGTGCGACGGCCGCCGGTGCGACGTCGCTCGGCGCGAGCGACTTCGCGAGCACGCTCGCGGGCGCGAGTGGCACGTCCAACGCGACGCTCTTCGCAGACGCGCTCGGCTCGGGCGGCGCGACGGGGGGCCTCGGCGGCTCGCTCGGGGTCGCGACGGGCGGTACGTCCGAGCTCACCGCGCTGCTCCTCGCGGCCATGAACGGCGGGGGAACGGCCGGGGTCGGAGCGGCGACCGCGGCGACCGCCACGCCGGCGTCGTCGGCCTCCTCGGCCGGGAACCAGGTCGTCGCCCAGGCGGAGCAGTACCTCGGCGTCCCGTACGTCTGGGGCGGCTCGAGCCCGTCGGGCTTCGACTGCTCCGGACTCGTGCAGTACGTCTACGGCCAGCTCGGGATCTCGCTGCCTCGCACGAGCGAGGAGCAGGCGACCGTCGGCACCCCGGTCTCGAGCCTGTCGGCGGCGCAACCCGGCGACCTGCTCTTCTTCGCCGGCTCCGACGGCACGGCGAGCGCGCCCGGCCACGTGGGGATCTACGTCGGCAACGGACAGATGATCGACGCGCCCTACACGGGCACCCAGGTCCAGATCCAGCAGGTCCCCACCGACCAGGTGGTCGCGATCCGGCGCGTGCTGCCCGACAGCGCGCCGCAGTCCGCTGCGGTCGCACCGAGCGGTCCCGGGTCGACGATGCTCGGCTCGGTCAGCGTCCCCAACCAGTACGTCGGGACCATCGAGCAGGCGGCAGCCGGCAACGGCATCCCCGCCTCGCTGCTCGCCTCGCTGCTCTCGCACGAGTCGAACTTCGACCCGAACGCGGTGAGCTCGGCGGGAGCCGAAGGCATCGCGCAGTTCATGCCCTCGACCGCCGCCGGCATGGGCATCAACCCGCTCGACCCGACCCAGGCGATCAACGGCGCGGCCCAGCTGCTCGGCAGCTACACCAACCAGTTCGGCTCGTACGCCGACGCGCTCGCGGCCTACAACGCAGGCCCGGGTGCGGTCGAGCAGTACGGCGGGATCCCACCGTACGCGGAGACCCAGGCGTACGTCCCGGCGGTGCTCGCGTCCGCGGGCCTCAGCGGATCACCGGTGGTGGGCGCATGAGCCCGACGGCGCCGGCCGTGGCGCCCTCGTCGGGCGGGGGGGACGTGGCTGCGGGTGCGGCGGTGGCGGGGACGGTCGCGCCGACGACGTCGCCCGAGACGGGACCGACGTTCGCCGCAGTGCTCTCCGGCGAGGCCTACCCCGTGAGCACATCGACGTCGGGGCCGTCCTCCGTTCGCGGGCGGACGGAGGCACACGACCACCACGGACGCCGTCAGTCCGAACAGCCGCCGTCCTCGGCGAGCACGGCCACGGAACCGGTCGAGCCCGCGGTCACCGTGGACGCGCCGATCGTCGCGCCGCCGATCGTCGTGCCACCGGTCGTTCCGCCACTGGTCGTTCCGACGCCGGTCGCTCAGACCTCGGCGAGCGTCGCAGCCCCCGGCGTCGCACCCGGTGGCGCGGGTCCGGTCGCCGGTACGGCGTCCAGTGACGCGACGAGCGGGGCGGCATCCGACGCCGGGCCCGCGATCGGCGCCGCCGAGCGCGGCGCGGTGCGTCCCGGAAGCGCTCCGACCGTGCCGATCAGCACGGGCTCGGACGCACCGGCACCCCCGGGTGCGCCGGGGCCCGATCCCTCGGCGCCCCTGCTGCCGCCGGCCGCGTCGACAGCGCCCGCCCCGACCTCCCAGGAGGCGGTACCCACCGGAACGGCCCCGTTGACGAGGGGTGATGTGCCACCGGGGCCCGCGCAGCAGACCATCGCCACAGCATCCACGGCCGGGGCGACGACCTTCACAACCTCGCCGGCGTCCCCATCGTCGACCGCACCGAGGGGCTCCGCCGGGGCGGAACCGGCGGCGCCGATCACGATCTCCGCCGCGGAACCGGCCCGGACGCTGACACCGACGACGTCGAGCGCGGCCGCGGCACCGTCGGCATCTGCAACCACGCAACCCACGGCGACCGTGCGGCAGCCGGAAGCGCCGACGAACGCTCCTGCGACGACCGTCAGTGCCGCTCCGGCACGCGCATCGACGTCTGCTCCGACAACGGCGAGTACGACACGCGGACCGATACCGGCGACGCCGACCGTGCCGCCGGCAGGGCCGAACGCGGCGCCGACGACGCGGGCCGCAGGCACCTCGACCGCCAGCACCGCGCCGACGACCACGACAGCGTCCGCACCGACGACCACGACAGCGTCCGCCCCGACGACCACGACAGCGTCCGCCCGACGACCTCGGCGGCGCCCGCCACGACGACCTCGGCGCCGCCGCCGACAGGCGCGACCGCCACACCCGTGATCGCCCCCCTGCGCCCGATGCCCTCCGCACCGACCGTCACCGCCGCGTCCGCCGCGACCGCCGCGACAGCGGCCACCGCCCCGCTCGACCTGCGCGGCCTCTCGGCGTCGATCTCCCGCCCGCTGACCGCGGGGAACGGCGACTACTCGGTCACGATCGACCTGCACCCGCCCGAGCTCGGTGGGGTGCACGCACTCCTCACCCTGCGCGGCGAGCAGCTCCAGGTCACCCTGGTCCCCGAGCAGGAGAGCGGGCGCGACGCGCTCGCCACCGCACTGCCGTCGCTCCGCGACCAACTCGGCGGCAACGGCGTCGAGGTCACGGTCACCCTCGGGCAGCCCCGCGAGCAGGCGGGGAGTCAGAGCGACCCACAGGGTCCCGCACACGCTGCAACCCGATCCGCGCCGAACGATCCGACGCCGGCAGCGCCGACGACCGCCCCGACGACCCTGCACGACGCGCGGATCCACGTGGTGCTCTGAGCCGATGATCCGACCTTCCGAACGACCGCCGCACCGATCCCACCGAAGGGAGCACCGATGACCATGCCCATCACGGGGGTGACCGGCCAGTCGTCGCCGGCCGCCAACACGACCGCCAGCATGCTGGACCCCGCCACCTTCTTGAACCTGCTGGTCGACGAGCTCAAGTACCAGAACCCGCTCAACCCGACCTCGTCCGCGGACTTCATGGCACAGATCGCCACGCTCTCGCAGGTCGAGCAGCTCCAGACCGTGTCCTCCTCCTCGCAGATGGGCGAGGCGGTGGGGCTCATCGGCAAGACGGTCATGGCCAACATGCCCGACGGCACCGTCGTAAACGGCACCGTCCAGGGCGTCATCAACGGGACGAGCGGTCCGCTGCTCGACGTAAACGGGACCGCGGTCTCCCTCTCCAACGTCCAGACCATCACCAGCTGACCCGCATCCGACACCGACCCGCACCCGACACGACCCGCACCCGACACGACCCGCACCCGACACCGACCCGCACCCGACACCGACCCGGCACCCGACACCAACCGGCACCCGACACCAACCGGCACCCGACACCGACACCGACACAGCACTCGACACCGACCACCGACCACCGACCGACCACGACCACGACCGAACAAAGGAGCCCACCATGAGCGTCCGTTCACTCAGCGCAGCCGCCTCCGGCATCGACAGCATGCAGACCGACCTCGACGTCATCGGCAACGACATCGCCAACTCCGAGACCAACGGGTTCAAGGCGACGACCGCACAGTTCCAGGACCTGTTGACCGAGCAGCTGCAGCCGGCAGGTGCGGCGTCGGGAACGAATCTCGCCAGTACGAACCCGTCGTCCATCGGTGCCGGCACCGAGGTGTCGACCATCTCGACCAACTTCTCGGAAGGCGCGGTCAGCCAGACCGGGGTGAGCACCGACGTGGCGATCGAGGGCAACGGCTTCCTCGTGATCAGCCAGAACGGGCAGACGTACTACACGAGGGACGGCAATCTGCAGATCGACGCCAACGGCAACCTCGCGACCCAAAGCGGCGGCCTCGTCCTCGGCTGGCCGGGTGGGACCGGGTCGAACGCGACGCCGGGCCCGCTCAGCATCATCGCCGGCTCTGCCGAGCCGCCGGCCCAGACCCGCAACGCGTACCTCGGGGGCAACCTCCCGGCCAACGCGACGGGCCCGGTGACGGTGACCACCACCATCTACGACGCGCAGGGTAGCGCGGTCCCGGTGACCCTCACCTTCACGCCGACCGGGACGAACAGCTGGTCGCTGCAGGGCACGGTGCCCGGTGCGGCGAGCTCGCTCTGGGCCGCGCCGCAGACCCTGACCTTCACCCCGAACGGCGACCTCGCGACCGTCAACGGCGCCGCGGTCGGCGCGGGGCAGACGTCGCTCCCGGTCGGCGTCCTGCCGTCCAACTACTCGTGGTCGGGCGCCCCGCCGCAGTTCGACTTCCCCGCGGTCGGTTCGCAGAACGCGATGACCCAGTTCGCGAGCGCGCAGACCGCGGTCGTGAACTCGCAGGACGGCTACACCTCGGGCACCCTCGAGTCGTACTCGATCGGCGCGGGCGGCACGATCACCGGCACCTACTCGAACGGCCAGAGCCAGGCGCTCGGCACGATCGCACTCGCCCAGTTCGCGAACCCGGGCGGGCTCAGCGCGGTCGGCAACACCTACTACTCACCGTCCGCCGCGTCGGGCAACCCGCAGCTCGGCACCCCGGGCTCCGGCGGCCTCGGCACCCTGCAGGGCGGCGCCCTCGAGGGCTCGAACGTGAATCTGGCAACCGAACTGACCGATCTCATCGAGGCCCAGACCGCTTACCAGGCCAACACCAAGGTGGTCGACTCGACCTCGGTCGCCCTCCAGTCCCTCGTCCAGATGTCCTGATCGTGGGCCCAGACCCTCAACTCCGTCGGCGCGCGCGCCGTTATTGACGGATGGGAGAACGCTCTCGAGAACGGAGCCGCGGTTGATCGCCTTGTCCAAGCTCGACGGCTCCACGATGTTCGTCAACGAGGACCTCATCGAGCGGATCGAAGGGGACGCCACCACGGTGGTGTACCTCACCAACAGCACGTACCTCGTCGTGCGCGACGACGTCGACGCCATCAACGAGCGCATCCGCGCGGAGAAGGTGACCATCCTCGCGCGCGCCGTCTCGGGTTCCCGTCCGGCCAACGAGGGTCCGAACCTCACCGCGGTCGCCGGGAGCACGAGCGGGAGGGACCGCCGGACGTGACCCCGGTCGGGATCCTCATCGCGATCATGGCGGTCCTGGTCTCCATGACCATGGACCACGGCAAGCCGATGTCGCTGGTCAACATCCCCGCGCTCCTGCTCGTGGTCGGGGGCAGCCTGGGCGCGACCGCGGCCGGCTTCGACCGCAAGAAGCTCGGGGTCGTCTTCCGCGCCTTCAAGCGGGTCATGTTCGGGAGCAAGGGACCCGACATGCGGGGGACCATCGACATGCTGCTCGGGATCGCGAAGGAGGTCCGCCAGAACCCCCTCGTCCTCGACCAGCTGGAGACCGACGACCCTTTTCTCCGCAAGGGCATCCAGCTGATCACGTCGACCTCGGACCCCGAGCGCGTCCACGAGCTCCTCGGGGCCGAGGTCAACAGCCTCCGCAATCGTCACCAGGCCGGCATCAAGTTCTTCTCCGACATGTCGGGCTTCTCGCCGACGTTCGGCATCCTCGGGACGGTCATCGGGCTCATCGGGGTGCTCGGCGAGATCGCCAATCCCGGCAAGCTCGGCCCGGCGATCGCCACCGCGTTCACCGCGACCCTCTGGGGCGTGCTCCTCGCCAACGCGGTGTGGCTCCCGATCTCCAACCGGCTGCAGCGCAAGTCCGAAGAGGAGATCGCCTACCGGGAGATGGTCATCGAGGGGCTGCTCACCATGCAGCTCAACGTCTCGACCCTCGACCTGCGCGACCGGTTGTTCGCATTCCTGCCGCCGAACGAGCGTGACGAGGAGTCGCCGACCTCGTCCGGTCTGGGCGACCAGACGGCCGACGCGGCATGAGCGGCTCCACGAATCCGGGCATGACCTCGGGCCGCCGCTCCTTCCGCGACCGGGGCTCGGGCAGCGGCGGGCACGGCCACGGCGGACCGAGCTCGGAACGGTGGCTGCTCACCTACGCGGACATGATCACGCTGCTGCTCGTCCTCTTCATCGTCCTCTTCGCCCTCTCCAAGATCAACCAGGCCAAGTACCGCCAGTTCGTGCAGTCGGTCAACAACGCGAAGATCGTCGGCGACTCGGTCGTGAACGGCAACAGTTCCACCCCGAGCTTCGGCTCCGCCCCGCTCTCGCCGCTGCCGGCGCAGCTCAAGCAGATCGAGAAGGCGCTGACCAAGGCCCTCAACCAGCACGGGCTCCTCCACAGCGTGAGCCTCAAACAGACGCCCCAGGGTCTCGTCATCGGGCTGGTCAGCGACTCGACCTTCTTCGTGACCGACTCCGCCCAGCTCTCCCCGCAGGGACTCTCGATCATCGACACGTCAGGTACGGTCATCGCCAAGTACGGCAACAGCGTGGACGTCGCGGGCTACACCGACAATCAGCCGATCACCGGCGGGCCGTACCAGAACAACTGGGCGCTCTCGGCCGCGCGCTCGGTCGCGGTGGTCGAGCGGCTCACCACCGTCGACGGGGTCGATCCGACCAAGGTGGTCTCGCTCGGCTACGGCCAGTACCACCCGATCGTGCCCGACTCGTCGCCGACCAACCAGGCCCAGAACCGCCGGGTCAACATCATCATCAAACCGTCCGGCCAGAGCGCGACGCCCGGCGGGACGACCCAGGGGTCGACCGCGTGAGCAAGGCCGAGCCGGCGGTCCAGCCGCACGACTTCCGCCACGCGGAGATGCTCGAGCGTGGCCACCACCACGCGGTCACCACGGTCTTCGAGAACTTCGCGAAGCAGGGCGCCGCCGCGCTCACCGCGATGCTGCGGGAGCAGTGCACCCTCGCGCTCGAGTCGATGGAGCAGGCGACGTGGGAGGACCTCGCCGAGCAGCTCGGGGACGGCAACCACTTCCTCACCTTCGCCCTGCCACCGCTGCCCGGCCACGCCGTGCTGACCGTGCCGGCGAACGACGCGCTCGCCCTCGTCGACCTGCGTCTCGCCGGCTCGGGGGACGACGACTACCCCGACCGCGGCCTCACCGAGATCGAGCAGGAGCTGTTCAACCCGGTCGTCGCGGGGCTGCTCGACGAGCTCTCGAAGGCGCTCTCGCGCCTGCAGGTGACCGTGCCGGAGCTCGGGGTGCACGAGTCGAGCGCGCAGTTCGTGTCCGTCGCCTCGGGGACCGAGATGTGCCTGACGGCACGCTTCGCCTTCACGGTCGGGGGCCGGCCGGCCTGCTCGATCCTGCTCTGCTTCCCCTACCTCATGGTCCGCCATCTGGTCGAGACCATGCGGCGCGGTCCGGCGCGGCCGGAAGGCGGGAGCGCGACGGTGAGCTCGCTCACGGTCCGCAGGCGTCTCCAGGAGGTGCCCGTCGACCTCATCCTCCAGTTCCCGAGTTTCACCACCACCCCCGACAGCCTGATGCACCTCGCGGTCGGCGACGAGCTCCACCTGGGGCTGCCGACCGACCGGCCGCTCGAGCTGCGTGCTGAGGGGCTGCTCGTCGCCCTCGCCACCATCGGGCGGACCGGGGTGCGCAAAGCGTGTTCGATCACCGAGGAGGTCCTGTCGTGACCATGCCCGAAGTCGCCCCACTGGCCGACGACGCCCCCGGCGGCGACCGGCACGACACCGGCGAGCGGTTGGCAATCCGCGAGGCCCAGTTCAGGAGCGTGACCGTCGAGGTGTCGGTCTGGATCGGCAAGACCCGCCGGACCTTCGGCGACCTGGCGAAGCTCCGGCCCGGCGAGGTCATCGAGCTCGACCGCGCGGTCGGCGCGCCGGTCGACGTCGTCCTCAACCGTGAGGTCGTGATCGCGCGCGGTGAGGTCGTCGACGTCGGGGACGAGTACGGGGTCCGCATCACCGAGATCGTCTCCGACGAGGCGGGGTAGGGGCCGCCGTGATCGCCGTCCAGTTCGGGCGGATGCTGCTCGCCCTGGCCTTCGTGCTCGGGCTCCTCTGGCTCTGCACCCGCATCGGGCGGAGCAAGCAGGGACGCGCCGCCGGACGGCTCGGCCGGATGATGGGCGGCAGCGGAGGCGGCGGCAAGATCGAGGTGCTCTCGCGCCGCTCCCTCGGCCGGCACACCTCGGTCGCGGTCGTGCGGGTCGGCGGCAAGGTGATGGTCGTCGGCCAGACCCCCCAGCAGATCACCGTGCTCTCGACGGTCGACGAGCAGGACCTCGAGCTCGAGGACGAGCCGGCGCCGGCCCTGGTCGGCCGCCGGCGCTACCGGCCGAGCGAAAGTCCGCGCCTCGGGATGGGGAACGTGGAGATGGTGCCAGGGACGGCACCGCAGTACGGGGCGGAGACCCCGAGGGCATGGGATGCCTTCGTCGACAACCTGCGGGAGCTGACGGTCCGGCGCTGAGCTGAGCCGCACCGTGCGGGCCGTCGTGCCCGACGTCCCAGAGTCAGAGGTCCCATGCCGAGCCGCGTTGTACGCCGCCTCGTCCAACGTGAACGTGAACGTCAGCGGGCTCAAGAGCCCGTCGACCGCCGTCCTCATCATCATCGTCATCACGGTGCTGGCCATCGTGCCGTCCGTGCTGATCCTGATGACGGGTTTCACCCGGGTCTTCATCGTCCTGGTGCTCACCCGCAACGCGATCGGGACGCAGACCGTGCCGCCCAACCAGGTGATCGCGGGCCTCGCCCTCTTCATCTCGCTGTTCATCATGGCGCCCGTCATCAACCAGATCGACCACGTCGCGGTGCAGCCCTACGAGAAGGGCTCGATCACCGCGAGCGAGGCCATCCACCGCGCCGAGGTGCCGCTCGAGCACTGGATGCTGCTCCAGACGCGCAACAACGAGCTCAACCTCTTCACCTCCGCCGCGGGCGAGCACACGAAGAACCCGCAGTCGCTGCCGCTCACGACGGTGATCCCCGCGTTCATCCTCTCGGAGATCGAGTCCGCGTTCCTCATCGGGTTCATGGTGTTCATCCCGTTCATGGTCATCGACCTGGTCGTCTCGGCGATCATGATGTCGATGGGCATGTACATGCTCCCGCCCACGCTCATCTCGCTCCCCTTCAAGATCCTCCTATTCGTCCTCGTCGACGGGTGGACGCTCGTCGCCTCCTCGCTCATCCGGTCCTTCCACTCGTGACCGGACGACCGCGGAGCACTGCACGAGTGCGACGGGCGCCGTGAGCGACACCACCGTCCTCCACCTCGCCTCGCAGGCAATGCTCCTGATGATCGAGCTGGCCGGCCCGGTGCTGGTGGTCAGCCTCGTCGTCGGCCTGGTGGTCGCGCTCTTCCAGGCGGTCACCTCCATCCAGGAGTTCACCCTCACCTTCCTGCCGAAGGTGGTGGCCATCGGGATCGTGCTCCTCTTCTTCGGCCACTGGATGCTCGGAGTCGCGGTCTCCTATACCGAGGAGCTCTACCGCTCGATCCCGAACATGGTCAACGGGCTCGGATGAGCTTCCAGTTCTCGGCCGCGTTCGCGGTCGCGTTCTTCCTCGCGCTGGTGCGTGCGTCCACCTGGGTGGTGTTCTGCACCCCGTTCTCCTCGAAGGCGATCCCCTCCTACGCGAAGATCGGCCTCGCCCTCGGCCTCGCCCTCGTCGCGGCGGGCACCCTCGTGCACGAGCCGCTCCCGACCACCGACGTGCAGGTCATCACCCAGGTCGTCATCCAGGCGCTGATCGGCCTGGTGCTCGGTTTCGTGGTGACCATGTTCGTCTCGGCGGTGGCCGCGGCCGGGAGCCTCATCGACCTCTTCTCCGGGCTCAACCTCCCCCCCTCGATCGATCCGCTCTCGCTGCAGCAGTCGCCGATCCTCGGCCAGTTCTACAACCTCATCGCGACCGCGCTGCTCTTCACGACGGGAGCGGTCCTCGTGATCGTCGACGGCTTCCTCCGCTCCTTCAAGGCGGTCGGCACGACACTGCCGAAGGGCGTGACCCTCGGCAGTGTCGCCCGCGTGATCACCAACGACGTCACCACCTTCTTCGCCGCCGCGGTCGAGATCGCCGCACCGGTCATCGTGGTCCTCTTCGCGACCCAGGTCGTGCTCGCGCTGCTCGCCAAGGCGGCACCGCAGATGAACGTCTTCGTCTTCGGCTTCCCGCTCCAGATCCTCGTCGCGCTCGCGGCGGTCGGCATGGCGCTCGTCGCGCTGCCCTCCGACGTGACGGACCTGGTCGGTCGTTCGATGACCCAGCTCTTCGGGGCCTGAGGTGGCCGACAAGTCCCAGAAGACCGAGAAGCCCACCGTCCGGCACAAGAAGGAGCAGCGGGAGAAGGGCATGGTCGCGCGCTCGCCCGAGATCGGCTCGTGGCTCAGCCTGCTCGTCGTCGCGGCCACCCTCCCGTGGCTCGGCGGGATCGCCGCGAGCCGGGTCAACGCGTTCACCCAGCAGGTCGCGCAGGCGATCGCCGATCCGTCGACGACCGTCGCGCTCGGCGTCCTCTCGAAGGGGCTCGCGACCTTCGCCTTCGCCGCGCTCCCCATCGTGGCGGTCTGCACGGTCGTCGGGACGGTCAGTGCGTTCGCCCAGGTCGGGCTCCGCTTCACGCCGAAGGCGGTCGGGTTCCGGTTCTCGCGGATCAGCCCGCGGACCGGGCTCTCCCGCATGGCGTCGGCCCAGGGGTTCTTCTCGCTCGCCAAGACCCTCGGCAAGGTGGCCGTCCTCGCCGCCGTGGGCTACGTCCTCCTCCACCAGCTCGCGCTGTCCGTCCTCGGCGGGGCGACCCTGCCCCTGCAGACCACGGTCGCCGCGGCGGGTTCGACCGTCTCGAGCCTGCTGCGCGACATCGCGGGACTCGGGCTCGTCATCGCCGCGGTCGACTACGCGTTCCAGCGCCGCACCTACCAGCAGAACATGCGCATGACCAAGCAGGAAGTGCGAGACGAGATGCGCCGCAACGACGGCGCGCCCGAGATGCGCCGGGCGGTGCGGAACAAGGCCCGGCAGCTCAGCGGCATGCGGATGATGGCCGCGGTCGCCGACGCGGACGTGATCGTGACCAACCCGACCCACTTCGCGGTCGCCGTCGCCTACGACCGCGAGCGGGACGCCGCCCCCGCGTCGTGGCGAAGGGCGCCGACCACGTGGCGCTGCGCATCCGCGAGCGGGGCGAGGCCGCCGGGGTCCCGATCGTCGAGAACCCGGTCCTCGCCCGGACCCTCCACTCGTCCTGCGAGATCGACGACCTCGTGCCGCCCGTCCTCTACGCAGCCGTCGCCCAGCTCCTCGCCTTCGTCTACTCCCTCACCCCGGCCGCCAAGCTGCTCGGCGCGGTCCACCGGATGGACTCGCCGTCGCTGCGCATGGCCGGATGAGGCGGCCACCGCCCGGGATGCGTCGCCCGCCCCTCAACTCTGGACGCGAACGGGTCGTAGTACCGGCAGGCCAGGACGGCCGGACCGCGTCCACGGACGGACGGCAGCGACAACGCCTTCCCGAGGACCCGCCCGTGCCCGCACGACGCCGCGACCGACTCCGTGGCTGACACCTTCGCCGGACCCCTCGCGCAGGCGAGCGCGCAGCGGTGGCGCCGGCTGGCCGCGACCGCGGTCCCCCTCTCGGTCGTCTCGGTCGTGGTGGTGCTGGTCGTGCCGCTGCCGACCTTCGTCATCGACCTGCTGATCACGGCCAACATCACGGGGGCGATCCTCGTGCTGCTCACGGCCATGCAGGTGAAGCGGCCGCTCGACTTCTCGGTCTTCCCGACCCTCGTGCTCGTCGCGACCATGTTCCGTCTCGCGCTCAACGTCGCGGCCACCCGGCTGGTGCTGCTCAACGGCTACGCGGGCGTGGTCATCCAGAGCTTCGGCCACTTCGTGATCGGCGGTTCGATCCTCGTCGGCCTGGTGGTCTTCTTCATCCTCATCGTCATCCAGTTCGTGGTCATCACCTCGGGGGCCGGCCGGGTCGCCGAGGTCGCGGCACGCTTCACGCTCGACGGCATGCCGGGCAAGCAGATGGCCATCGACGCCGACCTGCACGCCGGCTCGATCAACGAGGAGCAGGCCCGGACGCGGCGACAGGAGGTCGCCGACGAGGCCGACTTCTACGGCGCGATGGACGGTGCCTCCAAGTTCGTCCGCGGCGACGCGATCGCCGCGGTGGTGATCACCCTGGTGAACCTGGTGGGCGGGCTCACCATCGGGATCGTGCAGCACCACATGTCGTTCTCCGAGGCGATCAGCACCTACAGCCTGCTGTCGGTCGGGGACGGCCTCGTCTCGCAGATCCCCGCACTCCTGCTGTCGCTCTCGACCGGCATCATCGTGACCCGTGCGGCGACCGAGCAGGACCTCGGCCACAGCGTCCTCCACCAGCTCTCCCGCTACCGCCAGATCGTGCGCATGACCGGTCTGGTCATGGCCGGCCTCGCGATCATCCCCGGCCTGCCGAAGATCCCGTTCCTGCTGGTCGGAGGCGTCGTCTTCTTCCTCGGCTCGCGGCTGCCCTCCGAGCGCTCGATCGAGGAGGTCGAGGCCGAGGAGGCCCCGGCGGTGACGACGCCGGAGACACCCGAGGCGCTCGCCGCGGGGCTCGCGGTCGAGCCGCTCGGCCTCGAGCTCGGCCTCGAGCTCATCGACCTCGTGCAGCCCGAGCGCGGCGGCGACCTCCTCGAGCGGGTGAAGGCGCTCCGGCGGAACGTGGCCATGGAGCTCGGTATCGTGATGCCCCAGGTGCACACCCGCGACAACCTCGACCTGCCGGCCGCGACCTACGCGATCCGGATCCATGGGGTCGAGATCGCGCGCGGCGAGGCACCCCGCGGAAAGCTCCTCGCGATCGGACCCAATCTGGATAGTCTGATCGGCGTGGAGACGCGCGACCCCGCGTTCGGCGGACGGGCCAAGTGGATCGGGGCCGAGCTCTCGCACCAGGCGGCGGTCTCCGGCATCACGGTCGTCGACCGCTCGGCGGTCGTGACCACCCACCTCGCCGAGGTCGTGCGCGAGCACGCGGGTGACCTCGTCTCGCGACAGGACACGAAGGTCCTGCTCGACGCGGTCAAGGCGTCGAACCCGGTCGTGCTCGAGGAGATGAGCGCGGCCAACCTCACCCTCGGCGACGTGCAGGGCGTCCTGCACGGCCTGCTCGAGGAGGGGGTCCCCGTGCGCGACCTCGTGCGCATCCTCGAATCGCTCACCGAGCAGGCGCGCACCCAGCAGAAGGACCAGGACAGCCTGCTCGAGGCCGCCCGGATCTCGCTCGGCTCGACGATCGGCTCGCTCTACGCGGTGGACGGTGTGCTCGCCATCGTGACGCTCGCGCCCGTGCTCGAACAGCAGCTGCTCGGAGCGCTGCAGCTCGGGGAACGGGGCCGGACCCTGGCCATCGACGCCGACCTCGCCGAGTCGGTCGTCCGCCAGGTCGGCCGGCTCACGCAGGAAGCCGAGGCACGCGGGCAGAGCCCGGTAGTGCTGTGCGCGACGCGGCTGCGGCCGGCGTTGCGCAGACTGCTGCGGCCGAGCCTGCCACGGCTCGCCGTCCTCGGTGCCGGGGAGGTCGGCCCCACGATGCGACTCGAATCGATGGGGAGTGTGACCGATGGCACTGTGGTCGCGGCCTGATCACGCCGCCGCGCTGGCGGAGGGTCCCGGGGAGTACCTCGGCCGGACGGCCGAGGAGGCGATCGCCCGGGCACGCGAGGCGCTCGGCCAGACGGCCGAGCTGCGGTGCTGGAAGACGCGCCGTGGCGGGGTGGCCGGCTTCTTCGCCACCGAGGTCTTCGTCGCCGGGGTGACCCCGCCGGCGGGTGCCGAGCGCACCCCGCGCAAGGCGCGCCGCGCGCAGAAACAGGCGGCCAACGCGGCCAACTCGTCGAACGGGCACGGCACGGGCGTGCACGCCTTTCAGGCGAACGAGGCGGTGCGCGACGGCTCGAAGACCGCGCCGACGACACCGCCTGTCGGACCGACGTCGGCGCCCGATACGGTCGACACGGGCATCGCCGACACGCTCGCCTCGCTCGTCGAGGAGACCAACGACCAGCTCTCGCTGCATCTCGGCTCGCTCCACCCCGACACGTTCGACCGGGTCCTCGCCGAGGCGGAGGCCGCGATCGCTGATCACCCCGACGACGCGGCAGCGCCCGCGACCGGTGCGCCCGACGAATCGACGGAAGAGCCGGCAGCCGGGCACGACGACGCAGCTGCCGCAATGCCGGCGGCGGAGAACGCGGTGGAGAACGCGGTGGAGAGCCCGGCGGACAGCGCGGCGGGGAGCGCAGGCACCGCCCTCGAGGCCGTCGCCGAACCGACGTCCGGATCCCCGACCGCACCTGCCGCCCCTCCGGTCACGCCGGCCAAGGCGAGGCAGCGGCGCAAGCCGGCCCGCGCCAAGGCGCCGACCACGCCGAAGGCCGCAGCGAAGCCCGCGCCGAGGCCTGCCGCACCGAAGGCCACGGCACCGAATCCCACAGCGCCGACGGCTCCGCCCGCGAAGCCGCAGGCCACGAAGGCTCCGGCACCCCCGGCTCCGGCCCCGAAGCCGGCACCGAAGCCCGCAGCCCAAGCGCCACCGAAGCCCGCACCCGCACCGGCGCCGAAGCCGGCCACCGCCGCCCTCCCCGCCGCGCCGGCCGCACCGAAGGCACCGACCGGTCCCGCGCCCCGGCCCATCCCCGACCTCTTCGAGCGGCTGCGCAACCTCGGCGTCCCCGAGCGCCACCTGCCCCGCGGCAACCGGCCGACCCTCGACGCGCTGGTCCGCTCGCTCTCGCGCCTCCCGGCCGCCGCCCCGCTCCCGACCGAGCTCGGCTCGGTCGTCGCCGTCGTCGGGACCCCCGGGCCGATCGACCGCACGGTCCGGCTCCTCCTCGGGGACTCGCCGTTCCGGCACGGCGCACGCCGCGACCCGGCGCGCCCGGTCTGGGACGGCGGCGCGAAGCCGCCTGTCGACGACCTGCTCGGCGACGTCCTGCAGACCGGTGAACCGGTCGAGGTCGCGGGCCGCGTGGCCATGCGCCGGCTGGCCGGCCACCTCTCGCTGGTGCCGATCGAGGCGCCGCCCGGCGCGGTCCTCCGGCCCCGCGAGCGCACCGTGCTCGAGAGCATCCAGGCCGACTACGTCCTCGGCGCGGTGAGCGCGGGGACCAAGCGGGCCGACCTCGAGCAGTGGAGCCGCGACCTCGGGATCATCCACGCGGTCGCCCTCTGGGGGATCGACTCGACGGTGAGCCCGGCAGACCTCCTCGGCGCGCTGCCCATCGCGTTCGTCGACGGCGAGGCGAGCTCCCCGATGGGGTGGACGGTGACCCTGCTCAGCCGGGCCATGGAACCCGACCGGTGAACGTCCGCCAGCACCAGGCGCTCGCGGCCGACATCCGCCGGATCCGCCCGCTCGCGGTCGTGGTCCTCGCGACCCTCTGCATCCTCCCGTCCTTCTGGGAGGTGGTGACCGGCAACCTGTCAGCAGTCACGCTGCTCGGGAGGCTCGCCCTCGCGCTCCTCGTCATCGGCCTGTTGGTGTGGGCGGTGACCGGGGTGATCCTCTACTACGCACGGGTCCAGGCGACCAACGAGCGGACCAACCGGCGACGGGCCGCCGCCGAACGAGAAATCGAGCGCTGACCCCTCAACTCCACCTCCCACCGGGTCGTTGTTCTCTCGGTGGCTTCCGACGAAATCCTCGCTGAGCTGGTCGACATCCTCGACGTCGAGGTCGAGCAGCTCGACGTCCTCACCTACCGGGTGGTGGTCCTCGCCTCGCTCGTCGCGGCCGACCAGGGACGGTGGATCCCGCGCTCGGTGAGCGACCTCGAGGCCGCGAGCGAGCAGGTCCGCCTCATCGACCTACGCCGAGCGGCCGCCACCAACGGCGTCACCGAGGCGTGCGGCCTCGACGGGGACGTGCGTCTCGAGCAGATCGCCCGCGAGGTGCCGGCCGGCTGGAGCGAGCTCCTCGACGACCGACGGAGCCAGCTCCTCGAAGGCATGGCCCACCTCAAGCACGTGACCGAGCTGGCGAGCTCCGCAGTGAGCCGGCGCTCGGCCCTCGCCGAGGAGGCCCTCGCCTTCCTCCGCGAGAACCACGCGGGGACCTACGGCCGCCCGGTCGCGGCACGCCCGCAGATCGTCCGCGGGGCGCTGTGACACCGGCGGGGTCCCGATGAGCGACCTCAACATCGCGGCGAGCGGCCTGCTCGCGGACTCGGCACTCCTCGACGCCGCATCCAACAACCTCGCCAACATCAACACACCCGGCTACGCGCGCGAGCAGGTCAACCTCTCGCCCTGGGTGTCCGGCGCGATGTTCCAGTCGGGCCAGGGGGTCATGATCCAGTCGGTCACCGAGCTGACCGACGCGGTCTACGCCGCGGCCAACGTCTCGGCCCAGGGGCTCCAGGGCGGGGCCAACCAGGCCAGCCAGGTCATGTCCTCGATCGAGGCGATCTTCCCGGAGCCGAACGGGAACGGGATCGCGGCCCAGCTCTCGACCTTCTGGTCCGACCTCTCGAAGCTCGCCGGCACACCGAACCAGCCGGGCGCGCAGCAGGTCGTCGCCGCGGACGCGCAGACGCTCGCCAACACCTTCAACTCGACCTCGACGCAGCTCTCGCAGCTCGCGACCTCGCTGCAGTCGGAGGTCGGCACCGGCAGCGGAGGCGCGGGGACCCTCGCCCAGGCCAACTCGCTCCTCCAGCAGGTCGCCACGCTCAACCAGGGGATCGTCGCGGGCACCGCGGCCAACCAGAACGTGAACGCGCTGATCGACCAGCGCCGCGCCGCGGTCGACACGCTCGCCGGCCTGCTCGGCGTCACGACCTCGCCCGACGCGAGCGGCGCGGAGACCGTCTACCTCGGGGGCGTGCAGCTGGTCTCCGGCAACGTCGCGCAGACCCTCTCGTCGACCGGGTCGGCGGCGAATGCCAACCTCGCGATCGTGATCGCGAGCGGCGCACAGGTCACCGCGGGCGGGTCGGTCGGCGCCAACATCACCGCGGTCAACACGGTGCTCCCCGCCTACCAGTCGCAGCTCTCCGGGACGGCAAACGCCCTCGCGACCGACATGAACACCCTGCAGGCGAACGGCATGGACGCGAACGGAGACCCGGGCTCCGCGATCGCCGGCGCGTACGGCGGGACGATCCTCCCCAACATCTTCGTGGACCAGGGATCGTCCTCGACGTACACCGCGGCGCCCAACGCCGCGGCGACGATCACGGTGTCGGCCGCGTTCCTCGCCAACCCGTCGCTCATCGCGACCGCGTCGGCGCCCGGACCGGGCAACTCGAACGCGATCGGCACCCCGACCCTCGACGGCACCAACGCGCAGGCCATGGCCGCGCTCGCCAACTCGCAGACGGGGCCCGACGCCCTCTACCAGTCGATGATTGGCGCGCTCGGCACCCAGTCGGCGGGCGCGACCAACGCGGCGACCGCGGCCGGCAACCTCGCCACGACCGCCTCCAACAACGTCGCCACGGTGTCCGGTGTCAACCAGAACCAAGAGGAGGTCAACATCCTCTCGGCCCAGAACGCCTTCCAGGCGGCGTCCAAGGTGATCGACGCCATCAACACCGCCTACCAGTCCCTGCTCGCGGCGGTGTAGCGATGCGCGTCTCGGACATCACTCTCGCCCAGGCGATCATCGCCCAGCTCAACCAGCAGGAGAGCTCGATCGCGACGCTCGAGCAGCAGCTCTCCTCCGGCAGGGTCCTCAACCTCCCCTCGGACAACCCCGGGGCGGTCACCCAGGTGCTCGGCCTCTCGAGCCAGGCGAGCCAGCTCACGACCTGGCAGGACAACACGCAGACCGCGTCGTCGTGGCTCGGGCTCGCCAACAACTCGGCGAACACCGCGCTCAACCAGATGCAGACCGCACGCACCGTCCTCCTGCAGGCCGCCAACCAGGGCGCGCAGACACCGGCCACCTACCAGGGGCTCGCCACCCAGCTGACCGGCATCGTGCAGAGCCTCCTCGCGGTCGCCAACACCGACTACGGGGGCCGGCCGATCTTCGCCGGCACCTCGGCTTCGCCCTCCGCCTACGACGCGAACGGCAACTACCTCGGGAACAACGACCTCCCGACCCTCGTGATCGGCCCGGGGACGGGCAACGGGCAGACCACGCCGCTCTCGGTCACGGGGACCACCCTTTTCGGCACGGGCGCCGCCAACGTCTTCTCGACGCTGAGCACGGTCGCGGCCCAGCTCGCGACCGGCACCCCGACCGCGACCCAGATCCAGAACGCGCTCACCGCGCTCGACGCCAACATCACGACCGCCGAGCAGGCCGCGGCCCAGCTCGGCACCGACTCCCAGCAGGTGACCCAGGTGTCCAGCTCCCTCGTCACGCAGCTCACCACGGTGCAGACCGCGCAGTCGGGCCTCGAGAACGTGAACGTCGCGACCGTGACCACCCAGCTCAACTCGCAGATGACCAACTACCAGGCCGCCATGTGGGCCGCCTCGCAGGCCATCCCCGAGACCCTGGTGCACTTCCTGTAAGGATGGACTCCCGTGGTGGCGCCCCGCGTGCCGGCCACGACGTCGACGAGGAGGACCTCGGTGGAGACGACCCTGACCCGACCCATCACCGTCTCCGAGATGGAGATCACCTTCCGCCGCGAGATGCTCGGCTGGCTCGGTGCGGTGCACTTCACCCTGCAGCCGCTCGCCGACGACGACGTCGGCATGTTCGCGCTGCTCACCTGCAAGGACCGCGTGCACTTCGCGGGCGGGTCGGAGGTGCCGAGCCTGCGCTTCCTCGTGACGCCGCCCGGCTTCCTCTGGCCGGAGTTCGAGGTCGAGCTCGACGAGTCGTTCGCCGACGCGCTCGACCTCACCTCGCCGACCGACGCGGCGCTGCTCGCGATCGTGACCCAGCGCGAGCCGATGGAGCTCTCGACGGTCAACCTCTACTCGCCGATCGTGGTCAACCGACGCACCGGCATGGCCGACCAGTTCGTGCCGTCGCAGCCGGAGGACGCGGTAGGTTGGCAGTTGCGGACACCGCTCCCCCTCCCGTCGACGGGGGGCGACGACCAAGGAGGGCGACCGGCGTGCTGACGCTCACCCGTGAGGTCGGGGAGAAGATCGTGATCGGCGACGACATCATCGTCACGGTCGTGTCGGTGTCGGAGAACGGACGGGTTCGCCTCGGGATCGAGGCGCCGCGCCAGGTCCGCATCGACCGTTCCGAGGTGCTCGAGCGGATCCGCCGCGAGAACGTCGAGGCCGGCGAGGCAGCGAGCGACCACTCGGCCTGGGCCGCCTACGCGGCGCGCAAGGCCAACTCGCGTGCCGCGCCGAAGAGCGACGGGCCGAAGGTCGCCGCGCGCTGAGCTGCTTCGCGGCCGAAGCTGAGCGGAGTCGGCTCGGCTCCGCCGGGACCCGCGGACTCGATCGGGCGACGAAGCGGTCCCGTGTCGGGTCTGGCTGGAGCGAGGCGGGCGGGCGCAGTTGCAGGTGTGTGCTGGCGACCAGGCCCCGGCAGCGCCGGGGCCGGTGGCATTGTGGCTGGCGGGATCGGTCGGGGCGGCGGGCGTCAAGCGTGCACTCCGTCGGCCTTCGGCCGCGCTTGACCCCCGCCTTCCGCGCGACGCGCGCGTGAGGCAGTGAACACCTGGCGCGGGAGCTCCTTTGGCCGGAGCACGTGACTTCGTTCACCTGCAGAGTGCGGGAACCGGGCGCACGTCCGCGCTGGAGCGAACGGGGCGTCGAAGCAGACCTGCGCCGATCCGGGTCAACCGGACGGTGGGTCCTTGTCGCCGCAATCGGCCGGTGGCGTCCACCGCCATCTGCCCGGGCCGCCGCTCAGCTCGAATCCCTTGTGGGTGCGCAGGTAGTGGTGGTGGCGGCAGAGGCGAACCAGGTTCTCGAGTGAAGCCGGACCGCCCGCAGCGAACGGGACCGACCAGTGGTCGAACTCGAGACCGGTTGCGACGTCGCAGTTCGGCACCACGCAGGTCGGATCCCGTGCGATGAGCGCCGTCTTGAGCGCCGCCGGAATCGACCGGCCGAGATGGCAGACCGTCGTGACATCGACACCGTCCTGGATCACGAGGTCGGTGATGGCATCGCCCATCAACGAGCGGGCGGTCGCAACCGGCACCGGGCCGACGCCGGGAATCTCGCAGAGCTCGCCGCCGGCGACCGTGCCGCGGCGCAGCGCGCCGAGGTCGACCCGGACCAGCACCATCGCCTTCGGATCGATCCCCTGACCGCCGGCGGACGCGCTCGGGAAGTCGAGGTCCCGGAGGAGACCCTGGCCGGTCACGAGTGCGACCAGCGCATCGGCGGCGTAGGCCTCGGTCGGCTCGTCGCGGCCCATCGTCCGCGCCGAGTCGAAGTGGCGGTCGGCCTCTGCCGTCAGGGACGCGAGGAGCGACGCGCCGGCGTCAGGGGTGAGGCGCGCGTCGAGGCGGAACGCTCCGTCGGTGTCGGTCCAGGTCCGGCAGTGCCGTGACGCCCGGATCCGGTCATAGGCGGCGTTGGCGTCCTCCTCGGTGCGGCCTGCCGCCTTGGCCCGCTCGCAGCGCTCGCGCAGCTGGCGGAGGGTTGCCCGCTCCGCGGCCTCGAGCAGCTCGTCTTCGCTCGCGGGATTGACCGCGAGCGCTCCGGCGACGGCCTTCGCCCCCGACGGGGAGAGCCGACCGGCACGGTAGGCGTCGTCGACGCCGGCGTGCTCCCGCAGCGCCTCGCCGAGACGGAGCACGCCCATCGCGTTGCCGAGTGACTCGCCGGTGACCCCCGCGAGCCAGTGAGCGGGGGAACGCTCGCCGCTCGCATAGTGGCAGTTGGCCGCTGCGGCCCGTGCGGCCGCCACCGTCTTGCCGGCCGCACAGAGGCGCTCTCCCCGGGTGAACTCCGAAGCCAGGTGCACCGCGTCGGCGCCCGAGTAGCGGTCGGCCTCGAAGGAGCCGACGAAGGCGGCGAGCACCTCGATCGCGACCGACACCTGCTGCGCGTCCGGCGTCATTGCGGCAGGTGCCGGCGGAGACTGCTTGGCGCTGGCAGGGAGGGGGTCGGAGGCGGTGCCGGAGCCGGAAGCGGTGCCGGGGGCGGCGAGTGCGGCCATGGGTCAAGTGTTCCGCGAGGGTGTAACAGTCCCCGGATCGGGTGAGCCTTTCAGCGAGGCGATCCCTTCGGCCACCGCTCTCTCAACCAGCGGCCACCGCTCCCTCAGCCAGCGCCTGCGGCCACCTCGAAGACCGGGGCGAGCGCGTCGAGTCCCGCCTTCACGTCGTCGGGCCCGAACGCGAGCAGCAGCGCGGCGACCGCGTCGGCCCCGGCCTCGCTGTACCGCTCGGCGATCCCCGCGTCGAGCGGCTGCATGTAGGGGCAGACGGTCACCGTGAGGTCCTTGCGGCTCCGGCCGTGCCCGGCGAGGAGGTCGTCGAGCTTGCCGAGCGGCTCGGCCAGCTGGTCGGGCGTGCGGTTGAAGGTGTGCCACCCCTGCCCGACCCGGGCCGCGCGGGCGAGCGCAGCGTCGCTCTCGCCGCCGATCACGATCGGCGGGTGCGGCGACTGGACCGGCTTCGGGAACATCGAGCACGGCGCGAGCGTGTAGCACTCCCCCTCGAAGGAGGAGGGGTCCTCGCACCAGAGGGAGCGCAGGACCTCGAGGTACTCGTCAGTGCGCTTCCCGCGCTGCGGCCAGGGTGCGTCGACCGCGGCGAACTCCTCGGCGAGCCACCCGACGCCGACCCCGAGGTCGACCCGCCCGCCAGAGAGCCAGTCGACGGTCGCGACCTCCTTCGCCACGTAGACGGGGTTGCGCTGCGGGAGGAGGAGCATCGCGGTTCCGAGCCGCACCGTCGAGGTGTGGGCAGCGAGGAACGAGAGCGTGGTGAGCGGCTCGAGCAGGCCTGTCTCGGGGCCGGTCGGGAGCTTTCCGTCCGCCGCATACGGGTACGACGAGCGGTACTCGTCGAAGAGGACGACGTGCTCGCCGACCCAGATGGTGCCCACCCCGCGCGCCTCGGCCTCCTCGGCGACGAGCGCGAGCAGCTCGGGCGTGCAGAACGGGTTGGCGGTCGGGAGCCAGAGGTCGATGCGCACGGGGTTCGGTCCTTCGGAGCGGGCGGGGTCGGTGAGTGGGCAGGGCAGGCGGTTCGGCGGGCGGGCGGGGCAGGCGGGTCGGCGGAGCTGGCCGGGCAGTAAAGGCGGAGCAGGCGGCTCAGGCTCAGGCCGGCGCCGAGGGCGCGACGAGCAGCCAGGGTCGCTCGGCCTCGGCGATGGCCGCGAGCTCGAGCAGGAGCTGCTCCTCGTGGTGGCGGCCGATGACCTGGAGGCCGACCGGTAGGCCGTCGACCGTCCCGGCGGGGATGGAGACCGCGGGGTTGCCGGTCAGGTTGGCCGGGATGGTGAGCGCCCCGTTGTTGCCGATCGCCTCGTTGAGCCCGTAGGTCGCGATGAGGTCGATCTCGCCGACCGTGGTCGGCATCGGGCCGGCCGCGTCGAACGCGACATCGGGGTTGGTCGCGGCGAAGACGAAGTCGACCCGTTCGAAGAGGTCGGCCATCTTCTCGTTGACCTCGATGCGGAACATCTCCGTGCGGCCCGCGGTCTGGACGTCGAGGCTCGAGGTCGCGATCGCCATGCCGAGTTGGATCTCGGGGGTGAGGTCGTCCTTGCAGCTCGGGTAGCGGTCGCCGAGTGCGCCGGCGAGGCCGACCAGGTTGGACATCGCCCACTCGAGCCCGCCACGGGGCAGGTCGACGACCACATCGACCCGGCGCAGGCCGGCGGCTTTGACCAGCGCCTCGGCCACCTCGGTCAGCTGGGCCGCCATCCGCGGCTCGACGATCGCCGCGCCGAGGTCGATCGAGATCACGGCGCGCTTGCCGGCGAGGTCGAAGGAGCCGAGCGACGCCTCCCACCCCTCGACGCGGGGGAGGCTCAGCGTGTCGCGGGGGTCGAAGCCGTTGCAGGCGTCGAACCAGCGCGCGGTGTCGCGCACCGAGCGCGAGACGCACCCGAGCACCACGGTGAGCGGCGGCTGGAGGGCGTTGGGGCCCTTCGGGATCCGTCCGAAGGTCGACTTGAGTCCGAAGAGCCCGGTGAAGCCGGCCGGGATGCGGATCGAGCCGCCGCCGTCCCCGCCCGAAGCGATCGGCAGGAGGCCTCCCGCGACCGCGGCCGCCGAGCCACCCGACGAGCCGCCCGGGGTGCGCTCGCGGTTCCAGGGGTTGGTCGTCGTGCCGTGCAGCTTGGTCGAGGTGCAGTTGATCCCGCCGAACTCCGAGGCCGCGGTCTGGCCGACGAGCACCGCCCCGGCGCCGCGGAGGCGCTCGACCTGGGTGCTGTCGTGGTCGGCGATCCGGTCGGCGAAGACCAGGGAGCCCTCGGTGTACGGCCACCCGTCGACGGTCTCGAGCTCCTTGATCCCGACCGGCACGCCGCCGAAGGGGAGCGAGACGTCGGACGTCGAAGCAGCGGCACGCGCGGCGTCGAGGTCGAGGTGGGTGAAGGCGTTGAGGCCGGAGGCCTCGACCGCGGCGACGGTGGCCTCGAGGGCCTCGGCCGGGCTGATCGACTTGTCGCGGAAGGCGTCGACCAGCGAACAGGCGTCGCCGAGCCAGGGTCCGTCGCTCACGTCCGACGACGGTAGCGGATGGGCCGCACTCCCGTCGCCGGCGGTGGCGCGGGCCGGGGGCCGCCACGGTTTAGCGTGGGCGCATGAGCGATCCCGCGACGCCCGGCGGCGTGCCCGAGGTGCCGCGGCAGGAGCCGAGCCACCCCTTCACCCTCTCGGTCGACATCGGGGGGACCGGTCTGAAGGCATCGGTGCTCGACGCGGCGGGCGCGATGGTGGCCGACCGGGTCAAGACGGCGACCCCCTACCCGCTCCCGCCCGACCACCTCGTGTCGGTGCTGACCAAGCTCGTCGCGCCGCTGCCGACCGCAGAGCGGGCCTCGGTCGGGTTTCCGGGGATGGTGCGCGGCGGCCTCGTGCTCTCCGCCCCGCACTTCTCGACAAAGGGCGGCCCCGGCAGCCCGGTCGACTCGGCGCTCGCCAACCGTTGGAGTCGCTTCGACCTGCGCTCCGCCCTCGCCGACGCGTTCGGGATCCCGGTCCGGGTAGCGAACGACGCGGACATCCAGGGCGCGGCCGTCGTCTCGGGAAAGGGGCTCGAGCTCACCATCACCCTCGGCACCGGCTTCGGGACCGGCCTCTTCTACGACGGGAAGCTCCTGCCCCACCTTGAGATCGCGCACCAGCCGTTCCGCAAGGGCGAGACGTACAACGAGCAGCTCGGCGAGCCGACCCGCAAGGAGATCGGCGACGACCGGTGGAACAAGCGCGTGCTCAAGGCCATCGCGAATCTGCGCGCGCTCATGTTCTTCGACCACCTCTACGTCGGGGGCGGCAACTCGCGCCGGGTGGTTCGCAACCACCTGCCCGCAGACGTCACGATCGTCGACAACACCGCGGGGATCCTCGGCGGGATCAAGCTCTGGGAGACCGACCACCCGGTCGTCCAAGGGCCGGAGGGGTAGCCGGCGGCTCAGGCGTGCCAGCGCCGCCAGCGGCGCTCGATCTCCTTCATCCCCTTCTTCCAGCCCTTCCGCGTGGCGCGGCCCGCGCCCTCCTGCACCAGGATCAGGTCCTCGACCGGCTCGGCGAGGTCGGGGCGGTCCTCGGCGAGTGTCTCGAGCCAGGCGATCGAGAAGACCACGTCGTGCACGTCGCCGAGCCGGCCCTGGAGCGCCTCGGCCGCCTTCGCGGTCTTGCGCGCCGGGCTGCCCTCGATGAGGGCGATCGTCTCGCAGCCGTAGCGGAGGTCCTTCACCCGGATGCGCAGCCGGTGGAGGTTCGCGTCCGAGGGGTCCTTGCGGGCGGTCCTCGCCGCGCCGCTCGCGTCGTGCCATGCCCGCTTGAGCATCGGGGGGAGGACCTCGGTGGCCGGTCGTTGGGCCTTCGGCTTCCACTCGGGCCCGTCCCAGAGCACCATCATCTGTTCGGTCAGCTGGAAGCGGCGGGCCTTGCCGCGCTCGGTCGCGATCTCCGAGATGGTCTCGGCCGTCTGCGCGGTGATGACCTCCTCCACGCGGGCGACCTGCTCCGGCCCGATCGCGTCGGGTCCCTTGGCGAGCAGCATCTCGTGGAGGATGTGGAGGTCGCGGGACTCGCCGAGCCGGTTGCCGTACCAGGCGAGCTCGGCGCGCAGCGCGGTGCCCCAGGCCGGGTCGAGCGCGAGGCGGAAGGTGCGCAGGTTCGAGCGGATGCGGCGCAGCGCGACCCGGCTCTGGTGGATGCGCTCGGTCTGGGTCTGGCGGCGCCCGGTGCCGGCCAGCGCCTCGGCGGCCGACTGCGCCCAGAGGGGCCGCGTCCCCATCCGGAGGGTCAGCGCGTCGACGGTGCCGGCCCGGCTCGTCTCGTCGAGCAGCTCGTCGCCCATGTCGTTCAGGAGGAAGGTGCGCGCGGCCATCGCGAGGACCCGGTGGAGGACCATGCCGGCGGTCGGCTCCTCGGTGATGTCCGAGGTCACCGCCTCGAGCTCGCGACGGAACTGCGGGTCGTCGCTGGCCGCGGCCGGGGTGTGGGCCCGGTCGTCGGTGGTCGAGTCGGTGGTCATCCAGGTGCTCCTTGCGACAGCCTACGAGTCGCCGGTCCGCCGTGTGAGCGCAACGGGCGCCACGGACCGCCCCCTACGCTGGGCCGATGTTCGCGGTCACCATCGAGGAGGGTGCGCTCACCTGGCGTGAGCACGAGGACCCCACACCGGGGGCCGGCGAGGTGCTCGTCGAGATCGCGGCCGCCGGGATCAACGCGGCCGACCTCCTCCAGCGCCGCGGCTTCTATCCGGCCCCGCCAGGGTGGCCGGCCGACATCCCCGGCCTCGAGTTCGCGGGCACCGTCGTCGGGAACGGCGCCGGTGCTGAGCGGTTCGCGCCCGGCGACCGGGTGATGGCAATCGCGGGCGGGGGCGGGCAGGCGACCCACATCGCGGTCCCCGAGTCCGCGCTCCTGCCGGTCCCCGACGGGGTCGCCTGGCCCGCGGCCGGCGGCTTCCCCGAGGCGTTCTCGACCGCGTACGACGCGCTCGCGACCCAGGCCGGGCTCACAGCCGGTGAGCGGGTGCTGGTGACCGGCGCGGCCGGCGGGGTCGGCACCGCGGCCGTGCAGCTCGCGCACGCCATCGGCGCCGAGGTCGTCGCCTCGGTGCGCGCGGCCGACCGCCACGACGAGGTGCGCCGGCTCGGCGCGGACGTGGTCGTGACCCCCGACGAGGTCGCAGAGCACGGGCCCTACGACGTCTCGCTCGAGCTGGTCGGCGGGGAGGGGACGGTCGCGGTCCTCCCTCACCTCGCGACCGGCGGGCGCATCGTGGTCATCGGGGTCGGCGCAGGCGCGAAGGTCGAGCTGAATCTGCTCACCCTGATGGGAGTGCGCGGTCGGATCATGGGCTCGACCCTGCGGGCGCGCCCGACGGACGAGAAGGCAGCGGTCGCCCGCGCGGTCGAGTCGTTCGCGCTGCCCCTCCTCGGAAGCGGCGCGCTCACCGTGCCGATCGCGGCGACCTACCCGATGGCGGAGGCCGAGGCCGCCTACGAGCGGTTCGCGGTCGGCGGGAAGCTCGGGAAGGTCGTGCTCGTCAGCGACTGACGAGCACCGAAGAGCCGTGGCCGAAGAGGCCCTGGTTCGCGGTGATCCCGACCTTCGCGCCCTCGACCTGCCGTCCGGTCGCCCGCCCGCGGAGCTGCCAGACCAGCTCGCAGACCTGCGCGATGGCCTGGGCCGGAATCGCTTCGCCGAAGCAGGAGAGGCCGCCGCTCGGGTTGACCGGCACCCGGCCGCCGAGCGCGGTGTCCCCGTCGCGCAGCAGGCGCTCGGCCTCGCCCTCCTTGCAGAGCCCGATGTCCTCGTACCAGTCGAGCTCGAGCGCGGAGGAGAGGTCGTAGACCTCGGCGAGGTCGACATCCTCGGGGCCGATGCCGGCCTCCTCGTAGGCGGCGAGCGCGACCGACTGCTTGAAGGTCGGGCCGAGGGAGGCCGCGGTCGCCGCCGAGTCGGTCGAGAAGTTGGGCATCTCGATGACCGTCTGGGGGAAGCGCGGGGTCACCGTCGAGACCGCGTCGATCGTGACGACGTCCGAGCCGCCGTGGCGCCGCGGCGAACTCGAGGCTCGAGAGCACGAGGGCCGCGCCGCCGTCGGAGGTCGCGCAGATCTCGAGGAGGCGGAGCGGGTCGGCGACCATCGGGGAGGCGAGCACCTCGTCGGCGGTGACCTCCTTGCGGTAGCGGGCGTTGGGGTTGGCGAGGCCGTGGCGCGCGTTCTTGACCTTGACCGCCGCGAAGTCGGCCTCGGTCGCGCCGTGCAGCTCCATGCGGCGGCGTGCGTAGAGGGCGAAGTAGGTCGGGTTGGTCGCGCCGAGCAGGTGGAAGCGGAGCCAGTCCGGGTCGTCCTTCCGGTCGCCGCCGACCGGCGCGAAGAACCCCTTGGGCGTGGTGTCGGCGCCGACCACGAGGGCCACGTCGCAGAGACCGGCGAGGATCTGGGCGCGCGCATTGTTGATGGCCTGCGCACCCGAGGCGCACGCCGCGTACGACGAGGAGACCCGCGCGCCGGTCCACCCGAGCGCCTGGGCGAAGGTCGCCCCGGCCACGAAGCCGGGGTAGCCGTTGCGGATGGTGTCCGCCCCGGCGACGAACTGGATCTCCGGCCAGGTGAGCCCCGCCTCGGCGAGGGCGTCCTGCGCGGCGGCGAGTCCGTACTCGACGAAGTTGCGGCCCCACTTGCCCCAGGGGTGCATGCCGGCCCCGAGGACTGCGACCTGCTTGCGCTCAGGCACCGGCGGAGCCTCCGGTCGTGCCGGCCGCGACCGGGCGCCACTTCCAGACCAGGTACTCGTTCTCGAAGTCCTCGTAGAGGGTGTCGAGCACGAGCTCGACCTCGTCGCCGATCGAGAGGTCGCCGACCTCGACGCCGGCGACCATCTGGCCCATCACGACCATCTGCTCGGCGGCGAGCTCGACCGCGGCGATGACGAAGGGGACGTGGGGGTCGGCCGCCATGTACGGCTTCGGCGGTTCGTAGCGGGCGTCCGTGAACGACCAGACCGTCCCACGGCGGCTGAGCTCGACCTCGTCGAACTCGGTCCCGGCGCAGGCGGGGTTCCGGCAGAAGAAGGTCTCCCTCGGGAAGGCGAAGTTGCCGCAGCTCGTGCACTTCGAGCCGAGCAGGGCCGGGGCGCCGTCGTCGAGGGTGAACCACCCCTCGACCGCGGGGACGTGGGTCTTCGCCGGGGACGTGGAGCCGGGCACGGCGAGCATCCTAACGCTCCGTCAGATCCGGGCCCCGAGGTGGGCGCCGGCGGCGACCGGTGCGGCGTGGCCGGGTCGGCAGTTCGCGACGGTGGTGGCAGCGGTGGTAGTCATGCGGCATGGAGACGCGCACGATCGGATCGCTCGAGGTCTCGCTGGTCGGCCTCGGGACCAACAACTTCGGCCTCATGATGGAGGAGCGCGCGGTGCCCCCGGTGGTGGCGGCCGCGCTCGACGCGGGGATCACCCTCTTCGACACCTCCGACTCGTACGGCGAGTCAGAGCTGCGCCTCGGTAAGGCGCTCGGCCGCCACCGCGACGAGGTGGTCCTCGCGACCAAGTTCGCGAGCCCGGTCGACGGCGGGACGGGAGGTGCCAAGCCCGAGTACGTGCGGGTCGCGGTCGAGCGCAGCCTCCGCGAGCTCGGCACCGACCACCTCGACCTTTATCAAATCCACCGCCCCGACCCGGAGACGCCGATCGCCGACACGCTCGGGGCGCTCAACGAGCTCATCACCGAGGGCAAGGTCCGCGAGCTCGGGTGCTCGAACTTCTCGGCCGAGCAGCTCCGCGAGGCAGAGGCCGCCGTCGCGCCGGGCGCGGCGCGGTTCATCTGCGTGCAGAACCAGTACAACCTGCTCCACCGCGACGACGAGGCCGAGGTGCTCCCGACGTGCGAGAAGCTCGGCCTCGCCTACCTCCCGTTCTTCCCGCTCGCCTCGGGCCTGCTGACCGGCAAGTACACCCGCGGCGAGAAGCCGGCGCCCGGCACGCGGCTCGCGGCGTGGGGCGACGCGTCGCTCACCGACGAGAACTTCGACCTCGTCGACCGGCTCACCGCATGGGCGAGGAACCACGACCACACGATCACGGACCTCGCGTTCGCCTGGCTCGCCGCGACGCCGGTCGTGGCCTCGGTCATCGCCGGGGCGACGACGGCCGAGCAGGTGAAGGCCAACGTGGCCGCGGGCGGCTGGACGCTCACGCCGGCGGAGAAGGCAGAGGTCGACGACGTCGCGACGCGGTAGGAGGGCAGTGTCCACCTGCCGGAACGAACCCGGCCGCGTCCTCCGCTGAGCCGACGCGACCAGTCCAAGGGCGTCAGGAACCGAGGTCCGACAGCGTCAGGCGGTGACGCTCGAACGCACGAACTCGGACCAGACGCCGACCCACTCACCCCAGACCTGCGGGGGATAGTCGTGGCCCATGCCCTCGATCTCGTGATAGCTGGCACCGGGAATGGTCGCCGCCGTGTGGCGTCCCCCGCTGGGGTCGATCAGCGTGTCCCGACTTCCGTGGATCACCAGGACTGGGAGGTCGATCCCGGCGAGTTGCTCGGTCCGAGAGCCGTCGCGCAGGATCGCCTGGATCTGGCGGACGATCCCCTCCGGACAGAAGCACCGGTCGTAGGCTGCGGCGGCCCTCGCACGGATCGCTTCGTCGTCCAGCCATTCGCTTTTCGATCCGTACACGTGCAGGGCGGCCACCTGATGGTCGAGGTACTCCGACCGCGACGCAGGTGGTGGCGTCGTCACGAAGGCCAGTGCCGCGTCCGAGGTTTCGCCGAATCCCGGCTCGCCGGTGCGGGACATGACCGACGTCATCGAGAGCAGACGGTTGCCGTGGTCGATCGCGAGCCGCTGCACGATCATCCCGCCCATCGAGCAGCCCATGACGTGCGCACGGTCCACGCCCGCCGCGTCGAGGACCGCGACGGCGTCGTCGGCCATGTCGGCGAGTGCGTACTCGATGTCCTCGAGCTTGGTGGACAGCCCGACGTCGCGGTTGTCGAAGCGGACGACGTGGAACCCCTCGTCGGCGAGAAGACCGCACCACGGTTCGGCGTAGTTGATGCTCTGGGATCCGAGGCCGTTGACCAGCAGCAGTGTCGGATCGTCCGGGTCGCCGAACGACTCGTAGTGGAGCTGCACCTCACCGTTGCGCGCGATGCTCATCCGCCATCCTCGGCCTCTCCCGCAACGCCACCGAGGCCGCCCCGGGCCCGCGACTCGGCGATGCGCGCGTCGTCCCACCCGAGCACGTCGCGGACGACCTCGTCGGTGTGCTGGCCCACCGTGGGCGCGTGCTCGGGAAACGGGAGGACCTCGTCGACGAACTTGAGCGGGGTGGGGAGCTCGTCCGCACCGAGACGTTCCTGCAGGATCCAGTGGAATCGGTCGGCGAACTGCGGGTCCTCGGCGATCGTCTTCGGCGAGTTGACCGGTGCGATCGGGACGTCCTCGGCGACGCCGAACTCGATCCACTCGGCGGCCGTCTTCGTGGCGAAGATGTCGCGGAGCTCGCGGCGCATCTCGGTGTTGTTGCGCGCGTGGTCGGCGTACTTCGAGCCGGGCCAGCGCTCGAACAGGTCCATCCGGTCGACCGCCGCGGAGAAGTTCTTCCAGAAGGCCTGCTCGGATGCCATGAAGAGGACGAACCGGTCGTCCTTGGTCGCGTAGACCTGGTAGCGGACGCCCTCGACCATGCCGGCGGTACCAGGAGCGCGGCGCTCGTAGTCGTCGGCCTTGTTGCCGGTGACCTCGGACTCGGGTCGCTCGTAGGCGCGCCAGGTCTCCGAGCGGTACCAGTCCATGGCGGCGGCGGCGTCGGACTGGGCGATCTCGAGGAAGGAGCCCTCGCCGGTCGTCTTGGCGCGGAGGACCGCGGCGAGGATCCCGAGCGCGCCGAACAGCGGTCCTGCGTGGATGCCCATCGACGCGTGCTCCGGGAGGTAGGCGAAGCCCGTCCCCGTCGACCTGCGGCGTCACGATGCCGGCCCAAGTGTCGAAGGCGATGCCGTGGGCGGGGAGGTCGCGGTAGGGGCCGGTCATGCCGTACCCGGAGATCGTGCAGAAGACGATCTGCGGGTTGATCGCCTTGAGGTCGTCGTAGCCCGACGCCCCTTCGTGCGAGCCCGCCCGGTCGCATTGCCTCGACGACGACGTCGGACTTGGCGGCGAGCTCCTTGAAGGTGGCCACGTCCTCGGGCTGGCGGAGGTCCATCACGATCGAGCGCTTGCCCCGGTTGACGTGGAGGTGCATGAGGGAGACGCCCTCGACGATCGGCCAGGTCATTTCGCGGATGTAGTCGCCGCTCGGGGGCTCCACCTTGACGACCTCGGCTCCAAGGTCGACGAGCGGCATGGTTATCGCCGCCGGACCGAGGGCGGAGCACTCGAGGATGCGGATGCCGGCGAGGGGGGCGGGGGGCATGGGTGGAGATGGGTCCTTGGGTCGTGTGTCGGGTCGGTGTGGTCCCTGGGTGGGGCGCTGCGGGCGACGAGGGCGCGGCACTCGGCGCCGGGCGTCAGGCGTCCGGCATCGGCCGGGCGGTTGCGGTGAGCCTACTTCTGACGGATCATCAGGCCTCGGGGCGGACGACGTGTTGGCCGGGGGGGTCGGATGGCTGATTCGGCGAGCGAGTCGGCAGCAAGGGTCCCAGTACAGTGGGCGGCTGCTCCGACGCACGGCCGGACCCGTCCGTGGACGGGCTTGCCTGGGCCGTGGGTCCCGGAGTAACCAGCGCTCGTAGCTCAACGGACTAGAGCATCTGACTACGGATCAGAAGGTTGCGGGTTCGAATCCTGCCGAGCGCGGAAATGCTAGGGCGACGATTGACACTATGAACTACAGCTTCGCTGCTGAGAAAGGGCGAATCGATTCGGTGCTTCGGCAGCCAACGTTGAAGAGCTGGGTGGCAGCATTTTTTGACCGTAGCGGGCCCTTTGATGGTGAGCTATTCAGCACGCTTCCTGACAACAACCCCAGCGAGTTCACGATCACCGATTTATATGCGATCACATTGCTCGACGTGTGTGTTGGGCCTCGCGGGGTCCGAACCCTTCTATTTGACGAGAATGCACGGAGTCTGGTCACCGGTCTTCTTGGCCGAATTCCCGCCAACGAGGATATTTGGGTTGGTCTGACGGACTTAAGCCCCACTGGAGATGTGTCGCAACTCTACGAGGAATTACGACGATTAGACCGGGTGGATGTGGTGACTGCCAGCAAGCTACTCAGTCGAAAGCGCCCTCGCTTGGTTCCGATCATTGATTCGGTGGTACATAAGCAGATTGATGCCCCAGAGGGCACGTACTGGCAACTGTTTCGAGAGTATCTCGCCGATGACTCGAGGCGGTCCACAGTGGAGGAACTGCGTCCACCCGGCCTAAGCGATTTGGTGTCGACCCTCCGATTGCTCGACGTAGGACTGTGGATCACGGGTAGCCAGGGCAGGATTGCTCAGGCGTTACGAGCAGGCCGGAGCTCCAATCTTTAAGCTGCATCGGCGGAGGAGCGGATCGAGTCCTTCGACGTGCTGAATGAACCAAGGCGCTCCCTCCTCCTGGAAATGCAAGAAACCAATGAGCTGGTCCGCCAGGTATCGCTCGCCTGCCCAGTTGCGCACTTCAGTCACTCCTTTGGCTAATCGGGTCTGCTCTCCAGTTATGGGCTAACCCCTCACCGGCGCAAGCGCGTGGCCTTCCGACACCAGAATTGCCTTGCCAGTTCGCCGGGGATGTACGCCAACTGGCCCTGCTCCTCCGCCCAGAGCACGCGATCAAGAAGCACCCTAGGTCCGCAATCTACGGGCAGTCCCAAATCGGTGAGTGATACAGCCTCGGCACCAGTAATCGCAGCGAAGGTCGCGAGCAGCAGGTCGCGCGTTACCGTGCTCCGCGCACCTTCCGGCTCCGGCTGGTGACGGTCCAGGAGGGGGAAGTCCGCTAGCAGAAGTACGAGGTCGTCCATACCGAGTTCGAATGCCATAGCCACGGCGGCGTCGATGCGCGCTCGACGCTGTGCGCGGATCGAGAGAACATCACGGGTCCACCGGTCGACGCTAGAGCAAAGATCGCGGGCCCCGTCGGCGATCGCTGTCCCGAGGGCCGACGTCGGGTCAAGGCGAGGAAAGGGAAGCTGCAGCAGCTGGAAGTAGTTCAGCGTCGTTGCGACCCGACGCCGAGCCACCCAGTCGAGCACGAGACTGTTGAACAACCCGAGCCAGAGGCACGGAAGTGCCGGCGTTTCGACGTCGAAGCGCACAGTCGGGACTTTGTTTCCAGCCACCGCGTCGGCCGGAATGAGTGTAGCCAGCATCGTACGCTCGTTGGCATGTCCCGTTACATCGCAGAATCCCGGACGGGCGGCGCCGGCTCCGACAGCCTTGGCCACACTGCGCTCGACGTAGAAGTGGGGCTCGATCGAACGGTCTCCAAGGCCTTGAGTCTCCCAGACCGCCTTGCGCCCAGCGCCCAATAGATACCGCTTTGCCCGGTCGTCAAACTGATGAACTAGGCGACCCTCGTAGAGCGGGACAGGATCGTCCATCTGGGAACGGTCGGCCGCATTCCGGAAGTGGCGGCTGTCGTTGGTCATGTCGAGCTCGCGGACGAACCTAACGTTCCATCTTGCGCCAACGTGTTCGTCCATGCGGGGATGGGCGGCGTAGAGGCGCTCCAAAAGGTTCACCTCCTCCTTCGACCGCACGTCAGGGATTGACAGCCGTTCGCCCCCGACTCTGGCGAGGAAAGGCCCGGTCATCGATAATGCCGGCTCCGTCAGTACGCGGCGAGCGGCCTCGGCGTCACGCAGACCGAATCCAACCCGGTGCAGCCCTCGTCGTACCCCGCGCTGCCACACCAGCATTGCGAAGCGGAACATCGGGTGTATGGCGAAGAGGCGACTGGTGTTGATGAACTCGAGGGCGAGCTCGATTGTGCCGGTGCGGAGGAGGAGCTGTCGGAGTGGCGCTGTTCCCTCTGCCCGGAGAATCCCACCGGGCACGAGGAGCCCGAGCCGCCCCTCCTCGCCAATCAGCCCGTGCGCCCGCTCGACGAAGTACCTGTAAAGGTCGGCGTCGCCTGGGCCCTGGTGGCGGTAGGCGCTGCTCGCCCGGAGTGCAGCTGCATACTCCCGCGTCTTTTTCGCGTGGTCGTCCCAGCGCTGGACGACGCCAGGCGAGGAGGAGCGGACCGAGTCCCATAGTTCGGCGCCTTGCCGGGTGAGGGCTGACGGGTCGGCATGGGCAAGGAACTGCCGGATGGCCGGCTTCACGGGCCCCCACGGCGGATTCCCGATGACAGCATCGAAGGGACCAGCACCATCTGGCCAGGCCGCCACGTCGATCGGTGGTACCCCAGCCGCCGAGCGAAACCCGACATCGTGCACCAGGAGCGTATCCGCCCACTGGATGTTCGGATGGGGAGCCCGCTTCGCATTCGTGGTCCGGCGGAGGAGGCCCGCCGTCACCAAGGCGGCCAACGGGTTCACGTCGACCCCGTACAAGGACCGTTCGACGATCAGCCGCGAGGCCTGCGCTGTTGAAAGGGCACCCCGAGACAGCTCGACAGCGCGTGCCACAAGCAGTCGCAATGCCGCCAGAAGAAAGCCGCCGCATCCAACCGCTGGATCGAAAATCCGGATGGCGAGCAGCTCCTCCGTGCTCGTAGCCCTTGCCGCAATCGGCCCAATCGTTTGCTCGACGACTAGGTCGACCAGCGTCGCAGGCGTGTAGTACGCCCCGGAGCGCCGCCGACCCTCGTGCGTCCCAGAATCGCTCGCCGCAAGGTGCCCCTCGAAGGCATGTGCAAGCTCGGGCGGAGGTATCGCACCGAGAACCTCGATCACTGCGGCCCTCGCTAGATAGACCACTGCAGGATCAGTCCTCTCCAGGAACCAGCTCGGCAGCTCCCCGTCGAACAAGGACGCAGCAACGCCAAGCCACCCAAACACCGTCTCCTCACTGGCTGGGACGCGGCCCTGAACCGCGGCCGCACCGACGCCGACGGCAAGCTGAATGCGCTCTTGGGCTGTCAAGGGAGTGCCTCGTCGATCCGATCGGCCAGCGAAGCGTCGAACTGAAGGATGCCTCCGGGAGCGCCCAGCTGGTTGAGGTCTACGGTGGCGACTCCGACCGTGATCGGATGCTCCTGCCACCCTTGAATAGCCCACCATCGCGTGGGGCGCTCGGCACCGGGACCGAGCTTCGGGTAGAGCAGCAATGCTCGCCGGCAGCCATGAGCCACCGCTGCGGCCGTCATCTGATAGATGTCGGCATTCGTCGGTCGATCCCCACCTACATCTTCGCTGGCGTCCTCAAATCGCTTGTACTTGGCGTCAACGATGAGGGTGCCCTGGCCGCCAGCGTGGACAATGTTGTCGGGCTGGCTGAAGTAGTCACGACCGTCGTTCGGCGGGACGGTCACGGCGAATCGCTTGCGGTGCTGTGCATCCACAGTCCACGGACGTCCTGGCGAGATCACAGCTAGAGACTGTTCGACGAACTGCTCGAAAAGGCGTTCGGTTCCGACCACGAGACCTCCACCGGGATTCGAGTCGCGCTGTGCCTCCGGTCCCAGCGCTCGAGCAAGGGCCAGAGCTAGGTCCACTGCGGTTGCATAGTGGGCGAACTGTTGGGGGAGCCGGGTGCGGAATGGGAGCGGTGGTCGGGTAGCGCTCACACTCGGGAGTATGTCGAGCTGGTGTGACAGTGTGCGCCGGACGCGGCCGTCCTGGACCGCTGGGAGTAGCTGGTTGCCGGCCCAGCACAGGAGCTGGTTCACCGGATTGTCTGCGTCGAGGCGGTCTACCTCGCACACCAAAAGGTGAGGACAGCGTGAGCGACGAGCGCAACTGCTCGCTGACTAGAAGTCGTCCCCGTAGAACTGGTGCCGCCTCGCGCTGCGAGCGATACAGGCGCACCTGCTCGCGGCGCGAGGCGTGCTCTAGGCTCACGGCGAACGTGAAGGCGAAGAAGTCAACGAACGTCCCCTGCACGAGCCGAAGGCGCTCGCTGACCGTATAGTCGACCCGGCGCCGAGCGGCCCGCTCCATCATCGTCAGGAGCGAGCGACGCCACTCCGAGGTCGGATCGGTGACGTGCTTGGGCGCGATGTCGAATTCATGGCGACCAATCCGCACGGTGCCAGCAATGCCTACCGTGTGGAGGCCGAGTCCTCCACCTCCGTTGACCACGCGAAGGGGTAGGTCGCGGAGTCCCAGCGCAACCTGAAGGCGCTGACCTTGCGCCGCGACCTCGATCCGCCACCGCTCCCGCACCTCGATATCCGTGGCGACGAACGGATCGAGTTCGACGAGCGGCGCAGGTTTGCCGCCCTCATGGAGGGTGATCACGACGGGATCGTGGCGATGTCCCGCAGCAAGTCGATGACGTCGGCGTCAGTGGCCGTCGGCCGCGGGGCCACCAGCCTCGCGGCGCCAAGCGCACCCCAAGCGGCGTCGGGTGTCTCCACGCGAAGCGCGGGAGAATTGGCGGATCCCCGAGTACAGCGAGCAGCTGTTCCGCTCGACCCGTGAAGTGTTCCACGAGCTGTGGCAGGAGCACATTGCGCCAGATGTCGGCCAGTGCGGCGGAGGCCTCCTCTGTCGTCTCGGTCCCGATCAGCGGAAGGAGGTACCAGTGACCGAACTGGAACTCGGGCCCCAGGAACATGGCGATCCCCCGGTTCAGACGGTCGAGGACCAGGAGGGCCAGCACACAGACCGCCTCGCGGTCCGGCAGCGCCGGCTCCAGCGTAGGTAGCGGCTGGGCGAGACCGAGATGGTCGGCGATCTCGGCGAGGTCGGGAGTGAGGTGCACCATCGTGAACCGACGGCGCAGCGCGGCATCGAGAGGTGCCACGGACGTGTCGACGGAGTTCATCGTGGCCAGCACATAGAGGTCACGAGGAAGTGTGAACGGGTTCGGCGCTTGGGCCGTAGAGCCATCTGGCAACGCGACCGAAAGGCCGGCGCCGCTCCCGACGTACGGTAGCCGGACCTGCACGGTGGTGGGCAGATTGCTCCCGTCGGCACCAAGTCGCTTGTCGACCTCGAGCAGCGTAATCAGCTCGCCGAAGATCCTGGAAACGTTGCCGCGGTTGATCTCGTCGATCACCAGCAATCCGCGGTGACCGGGCTGCCTAACCCACTCGCTGAGCTCGAGGAGCGTGCCTGCAACCGGTACAAGTGTGAAGCCACCGTCGGGCAGCGGATCCGGCCGGAGGCCGACGATGAAGTCCTCGTAGGAGTAGCTCTGGTGGAAGGTGACCCACAACCAGTGGAGGCCATCCCCGGCGGCGAGAAAATCGTTCTCGGCCTCGGTGTCAACGGTCAGCTCGCCGAAGCTGCGAATTACTTCCTGGAGAAGGTGTGTCTTGCCTGTCCCAGGCGGGCCGTAGAGCAGGACGTTGTGATGGGTCGTGAGAGCCTCAACCACTTCGCTCGCACGCTTCGAAACAGGTTCGGTCCCGTCAGGCACTCCATACACCCCTTTTCCATCTTCCTGGACGATGCGCTCCCGCAGCTCGGCCGGGAGGTCGTGAACCGCCTCTGCGGGCACCCACCGGGCATGGAAACCGCCGTTCACGTCGCGCGCGATCAGAGCTAGCGCACCTTCTATCTCCTCGTATGGCCGACCTACGGCACCCGCTACTCGCTCCGGATTCCACAGCGGGTAGGCACGTTCGCCACCGGCTTGCTGGCTGGGGAAGTAGAAGTCCTTGCGCTCGCTCAGCGGTCCGCCGTACCGGAAGGGCACCGTGCGGGCCGGAATAGGATTGGGACCCTCTAATGCTTGAATCGGCACGTACCGTAACCAGCCACCCTTCTCAGTTGTCTCAGTTGTGGGGATCGACTCAAAGAAGGCGCCGATTTCCGGCTTAGTCGCGATGCGAAGGTCGTACTGACCCGCCAACTCACCGTTCATAGCCCGCCAGCTGGTTTGGTTGACCTTCACGAATAGGATGGCCTCGACGGGTACTCTCATCGACGGTCCAGCACGTAGAGCCGTTCAGTGACGTTCGCGCCCTTGTGCTGTAGGCCACTGCTCCGGTAGCGCCGCACCTGAAGTTCGTCGAAGCGCACCTCTCCGTGTTCACCGAGGATCGTGACAATGTCGGCGTGGGGAATCTGCCCGTCGTCGTTGTACGAGAGCACCAGACGTTGAGCCGACGACTTGGTGACGAGCGCGTCAAGTGCGCTTCGGGCGTGTCGGCGATAGCACCAGTCTGACGCCTCGGTGTGCCAGGGCCGGAGGCCAGTGGTGCCAGTCAGCGGCGGGTTGTCGTTGCGGACGAGTGTCTCAAGCACATGGTAGTAGGCCGCGTACTGGCGTTTCGTGTAAGGGGGATCGGCATAGAGGACGTCGGCCTCGACTTCGCTGGCGATGACCGCTGCGTCTGCGCAAGTCACCCGGTGGCCCGCCGTGGAACCGCGGGTTAGCGGCCGCGCCTGCAGCTGCAGGTCACGAAGCGCCTTTGGCTTCCATGCCTTCAGGTAACAGCCATACGTCCCCGCCGTATTGCTCACCTCGAACGTGGCGTCGACAAGAGTGCTCAGCAGCAGCGCGTGTTCGCCTTCAGTTAACTTCGCTCTCCAGCAGTCGATCTGATTTCGGATGGCGTCGATTCGACCGGCATTGCCAACCGTGAAATACCGCCGCTCCACCCCGTCCAGCCCCTTAGAGCTTGGCGAGTAGTGGCGCGTGAAGAAACCCTCCAGCGGATCGAGGGAGTCGAGATGGGCGACAACCCGCTCGAAAGGCGAACTCGGGCTGCATGCGACATCGTCGAGGACGCCCTCGAAACCCGGCATGGCGGGCACGAATAGGGCGGCGCAGGCCCATGTCGCCCCAAGCACCAGATGGTCATTGGCGTGGACGCGATGCCCGCGGTGCCGCAGGGCGGTGGCGACCGAAGCTGTTCCACAGAAGGCGTCCAGCACGGAGAGCTGTCGGCCCTTACCCTCGATCGCTTGCAGGATCCCGGGCAGGTAAGCCCGCTTGTGACCGAGGTACTCCAATGCCAAAGACTCCCACCTCATACTCGAGCCAGGCCCGAAGATAACCCACTTAGAAGGCCGCGGAACTGATGCGAGGCGAGGACTGGACCTTGACCTCGCAGGACACGACGGGAACGTGCACGCAAGACACCCCGGCTGCCCCTAGGGTCAGAAGGACCGGGGCATCAAACCTTTCGTGCTTACGCGTCCCGACGCACCAACACCCAACACCCGACGGCCAACGCCACCACCGTGTACAGCACCAGCAGGCCGAAGCCTCCCCACGGGCTGAACGCCGGCCCGACCCGGTCGGGCACGCCGCGGGTGGAGAACATGACGAGCCCGATGTTCGCTGGCAGGTACCGGGCCACGGCGTTGGCGATCGATAGCGGCAGCGCCTGGACGATGAGCGGTAGCACGAGTACGACCCCGACGAAAGCCGAGATCGCACCTGCGGTGTGCCGGATGATGGTGGCGAGCCCCAGCGCCAGCAGCCCGAGCGTCGCCAGATAGAGGCCTGCACCGAACACAGCCCGCAGCACGCCCGGCTGTCCCAGCGACGCGGAGCCGCCGCCCGCAAGGCCGACGGCGACGCCGTGGGGGACCTTCACCCCGAGCTGCGCAGCACGCTGCGCGATCGCGGCCGAGGGCCCGGCGACGTGCTTGGCCGAGAGGATGGCCTGACCCATCGCGAAGGCACTGAAGGCGACGATCTCGCTCGCCACCACGGCGACGGCCCCGAAGACGACGACCTTGGCGCCCAGCACGACCGGCCGGCGCGGCACTGCTGACAATGAGGCGCGGATCGTGCCGGTGCCGTACTCGGCGCTCATGACCAGCACACCGAGGACCCCGAAGATGAGCTGGCCCAGGAAGATGCCGATCAGGCTCCGGCGGGTCGGGTCGTCGATGATGTCGGTCGGGCTCACGGTGGCGGTGCCCAGCGCGCACAGTCCGAGTACCGCCACGCCCGTGGCGACGAGTGTCCACCAGGTCGAGCGGACTGTCCAGAACTTGGTCCACTCGGCGGCGATCGCCCCGCGCAGGCCGACGCGGCCCGGCCGCTCTTCGATCGCGAACGGCGCCGGACTCTCGAGCACCGCGGTCACGATCCACCCCGGAACTCGACGGCATCCTCGGTCAGCTCCATGAACGCGTCCTCCAGCGAGGCGACGGGGGTCAGTTCGTGCAGGGAGACACCGATCGACGCGGCCAGGTCGCCGACCTCCGGTGCCGACATGCCGGTGACGGCCATCGACCCGTCGGGATCGGCGATGACGGTCCCGCCCGCGTTCGTCACCGCGTCGGACAGCTGGTGCGGCGACGGTGTGCGCACCGTCACGGACTGGCGCGAGCTGCGGGCGACGAAGTCGGCCACCGACGTCTCGGCGATGATCTTGCCCTTTCCGATGACCACCAGGTGGTCGGCGGTCAGGGCCATCTCGGCCATGAGGTGGCTCGACACGAACACGGTGCGACCCTCGCCGGCCAGCTTCTTGCACAGCGTGCGCACCCAGCGGATGCCTTCGGGATCGAGTCCGTTGACCGGCTCGTCGAAGAGCAGCACCGCGGGGTCGCCGAGCAGCGCGGCCGCGATGCCCAGGCGCTGGCCCATGCCGAGCGAGAACTTGCCTACCCGCTTGCCGGCAACTGACGTGAGCCCCACGAGCTCGAGCACCTCGTCGACACGCGCACGCGGGATCGAGTTGCTCCGGGCCAGGGTCAGCAGGTGCGCCCTGGCCGAGCGGCCGGGGTGGATCGACTTCGCCTCGAGGAGGCCGCCCACCTCCCGGAGCGGCCACGGCAGGTCGTGGTAGCGACGACCGAGCACGGTGACGGTGCCCGCGAGCGGGGCGTCGAGGCCCATGATCATGCGCATCGTGGTCGACTTGCCCGAACCGTTCGGCCCGAGGAAGCCGGTCACCGTCCCCGGACGCACGTCGAACGAGAGATCGTCGACCGCGAGCACGTCGCCGAACCGCTTGGACAGCCCGCGTGCTTCGATCACCTCGCGATCCTTGCACGCTCCCTTCGCCGATGGACTTCGGGTCGGGCGGGGTAGGCCCACCGCCACAACCAGGGCGATTCACCCTCCGGTGGGTTAGCCTGCCCACGGCCCCGACCTCTGCACGGGCCGTGGGGGAACGATGACAGAGCCGATCGAACGCGACGGTCCGGGGCGTGCCGGCGGGGGATCCCAGGGGGAGCCCCGCGCAAGTGACCGCAAGCGGCGGTACCTCCGATTGCCGGCCGCGCTCGTTGCACTCGCCGCCGTCGCGGTGGTCGCCGGTTCGGTCACGGTGATCGCACTGCCGAGCGCCGGTGCGTCCGCGGCAACGGGCGTCAAGACGATCTCGCTCGTCTCCCCGGCCTACAAGCCGCAAGGGACCTTCGGCACGGACGACTACCACTGCACGCTGATGAACCCGCACATCACGAAGGACTCCTACGTTGTCTCGAGCCAGTTCAAGCCCGGCAGCCTCGAGGTCCACCACGCCGTCCTCTCGCTCGTCCCGCCGTCGGAATCAGCCAAGGCGATCGCGGAGAACGCGAGCACGGGCGGCAAGGGATGGACGTGCTTCGGGGCGCCTGCCCTGCCCGACGCTTCGCTCGCGCAGTTCTTCACCACACCCTTCCTGAGCGTGTGGGCACCGGGTCACGGTGCGGACGCCCTGCCCAAGGGGACCGGTGTGCCGCTTCCCGCCGGCAGCCTCGTGATCGAGCAGGTCCACTACAACCTGCTCGTCGGCGACAAGCCGGTCCGGAACTCGCTAGTCCTCGACACGGTCGCGAAGTCGACGCCGCTGCTGCCGCTGAGCCTTGACATGCAGATCGCTCCCCCGGACATCCCGTGCCCGACGGGCGTGACCGGCCCGCTGTGCGACCGCGCCACGGCGATCGCCAACCAGATCCAGCGGTTCGGCGCGCAGTCGGCCGAGCTCGTCTACGGCCTCGAGGCGGTCTGCGGGCACGATCCCGCCAACCCACCGGTCGGCGACACCGCGTCGTGCACCTGGCCGGTCGTCAAGAGCGGCTACATCGTCCGTGCCCAGGCCCACATGCACCTGCTCGGACAAGGCTTCACCATGGTCCTCGACCCGGGGACGCCTCAGGCGCGGACCGTGCTGAGCGTGCCGAACTACAACTTCCACTACCAGAAGGCGTACAACCTCGCGAAGCCGATCCGCGTCACCGCCGGCGAGAAGCTCCAGGTCAACTGCACCTACAACCCGAGGCTCGCCCAGGAGCTGCCCATCCTGCGCAAGCTACCTCCCCGCTTCGTGACCTGGGGCGAGGGCTCGTCGGACGAGATGTGCGTCGGCCTCGCCTGGACCTCCGCGACGCTGCCCAACCCGAAGAGCCCGGTCTGACTCGATCCCCGAGCGACCCTCGGGGACCTGCGCCGGTGGTGGGTCAGCGCTCCTGCTGTCGCGACCGCTCCAGCGCGGCCGTGCGGAGGAGCGCTTCGGCCGGCTCGGCGACGCCGGCCCGGTAGCGCACCTGCCGGTGGCGGGTCGACGGCACCCGCGCGCCGCCGAGCAGACCTCCCGTGAGGTTGAGCGGATCGGCACCGGCCACGGTCACGTCGGCTCCTCGGCTCGGGTCGCGGCGCACTTCGCGCATCAGCGCCGCGGCCTCGTGCGATGCGTACTGCTCGCCGGAGACGCCGGCGACGAACCGCCCGCCCAGGGCCTGGCCGCGTGCCTCCAACCGGCGGAGTGCACGGATCACCTCGCGCCACGGCACGCGGTAGGACTCGCGTCCCCAGACCTCCCAGCAGACGACGCCCCACCGGTCGAGCAGCTGCCAGGCGACGAGCCTCGGCGAGCTCCTCGTCCGGCGGCGCGAGCACGCTCGGCGCACCGGGCGTCGCGTCCACACGTTCCGAGACCTTCGCCCGCCGGCTCGGGCATGAGCGACCAGCGTCCCTCGCCGACGCCGCTCCCGACCTCGGTCCGCCGGGCCCGCAGCGCCGCCCGGCGGAGGGTGCCGCTCCGACCCCGCCGGTAGCGGGTGCGCGAGCGCTCGGCGAGGAGCGAGCGGACCGCGGCGAACGCGTCCGCGGTCACGAAGCCGCGGGCGACGAGGTCCCAGAGCCCCTCGTCCACGTCGTCGGCGAGCCGGCCGAGCGCGGGCGCGAGCTCCGCGCGGAAGCAGGCGCCGCGTTGCCGGAGCAGTGCCAGCACGTCGGCGGCCGCACCGTGCGCGGGCTCGGACAGCTCGGTGCCGGCGCGCACCGCGGCGAGCGTCCAGCCGAGGTCTTGGCGTGCGACGAGCGCGAGCGGCGTCGCCGGTGAGGGGTCGCCGAGCCGCGGCGCGGTGCCACCGCACCGGTGCCGTCCGCGTCACCCCCGGCGACGACCGTCTTCTCCGCTCTCGGGGTGAGCCGTCCCCAGGCGACCTCGCCCGAGAGGCACAGCTCGTCGAGCCAGCGCGGGTCGTAGCCCGCCACCCGGGCGGCGAGCACGTGGCGTTCCCACTCGCCGGCGGCCACCTCGACGCCGCCGAGCTGGTGGATGACCTCGAGCAGGCCGGCGCGGCCCTCGAGCTGGGTGCCGGCCGCGACGTGCTGCCAGCACGCGAGGAACCGCACGTACTCGCTGATCGACGCCGGTTCGACCCGCTCCCGCCGCTGGCGACGGCTCGCGGCGTAGAGCCGGACCAGCAGGTGGCGCGCGCACCAGCGGCCGTCGGGCAGCGCGATGGCCGATCCCGCCGCCTCGAGGCGCGCGAGGCCGGTCCGCGCGCGGGCCTCGGTCAACGGGGCGCCGCGCACCGTCCCGGTCGGCAGCGGCTCGTCGGCCACCAGTGCCTCGACCGTGACGGGTCCGGCGACCTCGAGGTGTCCGCCCACGCACTCGGCGAGCGGACTGTCGGCCTCGACGGTCGGGTCGACGAGCGAGCCCGCGAGCGCCTCGGCCCACTCGCGCCGTTCGGTCGCCGTCCAGGCCTCGCCGACGAGGAGCGCCCGGCCGTCGGCAACCAGCGCGTCGAAGTGGTGCCGCCACTCGGCGACCGGTCGGGCAAGCACGAGGGAGAGGAGGAGGTCGTGGAGCTCGTCGGGGCTCCTCGGCTCCGGTCGGAGCTGCTCGAGGACGTCCTGCGTCGCGGCCTCGTCGATCGGCCCGAGCTCGTCGGGTGCGACCGGCAGGCCGTTCGGGCCCGGGGCGGCCAGGCCGCGGGGCACCGGGACGGCCCGGGTGCGCCGCTCCTCGAGCGGCGCACCGTCGAGAAACGTGTACGGCTTGCCGGTGAGGATGCCGTGGGAGAGCGGCGAGGGCTCGGCCGACTCGACGCAGTGCGCCGCGATCCGCCCCTCCTCGAGGTCGCGGAGGAGCTCGAGCAGCCCGGCGAGGTCGAGCGGCTCGGTGAGGCAGTCGTCGATCGTCTGGCGCACGAGGACGTGGTCGGCGACCGCGACCGGGCCGGGACCCGCGTTGTCCTGGCAGGCGGCGAGCGCGGGCCACGCGGCGGCGAGGAGGTCGTCGGCCTCCATGCGCTGCAGGTGGATGGGGCGCCGCGTGCCGCCGCGCTGGCGCGGGAGCACCAGTGCGCGGTTGAGGTTCCACCGCCAGCGCGCCCCGAGCATCGGGTGGGGGAGGATCGCCTGGATCAGCGTCTCCTCCGCCGTCGCGCTCGAGAGCATCTTCGGGACGTCCCCGAGCGGGAAGCTGTGTTGCGGGCCGAGCGAGAGCACCACCGTGTCGTCGTCGGCGGCCGCCTGCAGCTCGAAGTCGAACGAGACGCAGAACCGCTTGCGCAGCGCGAGCCCGAGGGCGCGGTTGATCCGGCCGCCGCGGGGCGAGTGCAGGATGAGCTGCGTCCCCTCGGAGTCGTCGAAGACGCGCTCGATGACCAGCCTGTCGGTGGTCGGCAGCGTGCCGAGCGCCGCGTAGCCGGCGGCCAGGTAGGCGACGACCTGGTCGGCGACCTCTGATCCGACGCCGGCCGCCGCACGGACGTGCGCCCGCGCCCCGTCGGCGTCGCCCGCGGCGATGAACGGTTCGAGCTCGGAGCGGAGCCGGCTCACCTCCTCGGAGAGCTCTGCCGTACGGGCGGGCGCCTCGCCCAGCCAGAAGGGGATCGAGGGCGGGGTGTCCCCCGCATCGTGGACCCGGACCGTGCCGGTCTCGACCTTCACCACCCGCCACGAGTGGGTGCCGAGGAGGAAGACATCGCCCGCGGTCGCCTCGACCGCGAAGTCCTCGTGCACCGAACCGACCGTGGTGCCGTCGGGGTCGAGCACGACCCGGTAGTCGCCCGTCTCGGGGATGGCGCCGCCGTTGGTGAGTGCGGTGAGCCGCGCGCCGCGTCGCGCACGGAGCCGCCCGTTGACCGCGTCGTGGTGGAGGTGGGCGCCCCGCCGGCCGCGACCGGTCGTGATCCCCCACGAGACGAGGTCGACGACCTCGTCGAAGGTCGCGCGGTCGAGGGCGCGGTAGGGCGCAGCCGCGGTCAGCTGCTCGTAGAGCGCGGTGGTGCCGCACTCGTCGGCCGCGGCGACCTCGGCCACGATCTGCTGGGCGAGGACGTCGAGGGGTGCGGTCGGGGGCTCGAGCAGGTCGAGGTTGCCTCGCCTTACCGCGGCGAGGAGCGCGGTGCACTCGACGAGCTCGTCGCGGGTGAGCGGGTAGAGCACGCCGGCCGGCGTCCCCTCGAGCTGGTGGTTGGCGCGACCGACCCGCTGGAGGAAGGTGCCGATCGACCGCGGCGAGCCGATCTGGCAGACCAGCTCGACCGGACCGACATCGATCCCGAGCTCGAGCGACGCGGTGGCGACCAGGGCACGGAGGTCGCCGGCCCGCAGCCGCTGCTCGACGATGCGGCGGCGCGCGGCCGACAGGCTGCCGTGGTGCGCGGCCACCTGGAGGGACGGGTCGATCGGGCCGCCGGCCGGGGTCGATCCGCTCGTGGCGGATGCGACGTCACTGCGGCTGTGGACGCGGTGGCCGTTGCCTTGCCCACCTGCGCCGTCGTGGGTGAGCTCGTCGAGGCGTTCGCCGAGGAGGTGGGCGATGCGCTCGGCCATCTTGCGGGTGTTGACGAAAACCAGGGTGGTGCGGTGCTCGAGCACGTGGCCGGCGATGCGGTCGAGCACGTTCTTGAGCTGGGTCGCGCTCGCCACCGACTCGAGCTCGCTGTCGGGCAGCTCGATGGCCACGTCGAGGTCGCGCTGGTGGCCGCAGTCGATCACCGTGGTCGGTCGCTGCTCGGCGTCGCCGCCGGAGAGGAGACGGGCGACCACGTCGAGCGGCCGCTGGGTGGCCGAGAGGCCGATGCGCTGGAGCCGGCCGCCGTTGGCTTCGACGAGTGACGTGAGTCGCTCGAGGGTGAGGGCGAGGTGCGCGCCGCGCTTGTCGCGGGCGAGGGTGTGTACCTCGTCGACGATGACGGTGTGGACGTTTGCCAGGGCGGCCCTGCTCGAGGCCGCGGTCACCAGCAGGTAGAGCGACTCCGGGGTCGTCACCAGGAGGTCCGGCGGCGACTTGCGCATCGCCGCCCGCTCGGCCTGCGGGGTGTCGCCCGTGCGTACCGCCACGGACAGGTCCGGTCCGTCGATGCCGAGCCGTGCCGCCTCCTCGGCGATGCCGGCGAGGGGGACCTGCAGGTTCTCGTGGACGTCGACCGCGAGCGCGCGGAGCGGTGAGACGTAGACGACGCCCGGGCCCCTCGGCGCTGTGTCGGCTCCGCCGGCTTCCGCCGGGTGCTCCTCGTGGGCGCGGTAGGCGGCGTCGATCGCCACCAGAAAGGCGGACAGTGTCTTGCCCGTGCCGGTGGGAGAGGCGACGAGGACGTCGCCACCCTCTCGGATGCGCGGCCAGGCGCGCCGCTGCGGCTCGGTCGGCCCGCCCGGGAAGCGGGCATTGAACCAGGCCGCGACCGCGGGGTGGAAGGCGCTCATGACCGGATCGGCCTCGAGGGTGGGATCGGTGGTCGCCACGAGTGGGACCCAGCCTACCGGTGCCGGGAGATCGTCCTCCTGGCGGCGGAGCACTCCGCGGACTGCGTATCGGTTGGAGGAACGTGCTCGATGACGCAGACGGACCCCTCCGATCGGGATCAGGCCTGTCGCCGGATGAATTCGTGCATACCCGGAACGGTGAACGCCAACAGTCCTCGCTCCGGCGAGTACGTGAGCCCCTTCTTGATCAGCTCGTTGCGTGCCACCGAGATGTCCGACGTTCTGGACTTGCCCAGTGACTTGGCGATGTCCGAGACCGAGGCACCGTCGTCACCTCCCAACTCCGCCAGTGCCCTCAGCACGTCGCGCTGCGCCGGTGTGGCTCGCTCCCAGCGTGAACGGTAGAGGCCGTCATCGACTTCACTCCGGGCTTCTCGCAGTCCGACCTCGACATCGTCGAGCTCGATCGGGCTCCGGCGAGCGTTGTCCCAGACGTGTTTTCCGATCGCCTGGAGGAAGTACGGGTATCCGCGCGCAATGTCCAGTGCGGCCCTCAGGGATTCGGCTTCCCATTCGACCCCGCGCTCCTTGGTCGGGAGGACGAGGGCCTCCTTCGCGTCGGCCTCGCCGAGCAGGCCGACCGGGCGATAGTCGTAGAGGCGCTCCGCATAACTCGTCGCGTCGGCGAGCTGCGCAGGCAGGGACGGAAGGCCCGCGCCGACGAACACGAGAGGGAGCGGCCGGTCCGCCTGACCGAGCTCGTGGATCGCGGTGTTGACGGCGGTGAGCTCTTCGCCTGACGCCTCCTGGAGCTCGTCGATCAGAATGAGCACTCCGGTCCCGAGGTCGCGGGCCGTCTCTCCGAGGACCTCGAAGAGCGAGGCGAGGTCGTCCGCGAAACGTCCCGAATCGGCGATTCCCCGAAGAGGATCGACGTCGACGCCGAGTGACACCGTCCCGCCCGGATCGATCTTGAGGCTGAACGCCTTGAAGACCCTCAAGAGCCGTTGGAGGCGCGGAACCGGATGACGCCCCGTTGCGGTCCGCATGCTTCGCACGAGCGCCCGGCTCAATGCCACCGGCAGGGAGCTCGACGCGCCGGCTTCGACTTTGGCGGCGATCCAACCCGCCGAGGTCACTCGTCCCAGGAGCTCGCTGAGCAGCACCGTCTTGCCGACGCCGCGCAGTCCGTTCAGTACCCAGCTCCGATCGCCCTCACCGAGTGTCTGGGCCCGTCGTTGCACCACGTCGAAGTCGTCGAGCAGGGCCCCCCGGCCTGCCAACAGGGGGGGCCGGCGGCCGGCGCCGGGACGAAAGGGATTCGCAACCTGGTCCACGATCAGACTCTATCACGCCGAGTAACGAGATAGCATATACATACTTAGCGACACGTAGAGAAGGAATCGTCCTCCGAAACGTCCGGCGTTGGAGCGGCCTCGGAGTCCCGGGTCACCGCTGCTGATCGGATCGGCGGACCGACCGTCGTCGTCCGCGCACCCTGACCGCTTCGTGGGCACCTGGACAGTGGCACACCCGCGGTGCACGATGCCTGCGTGCTCGTCCTCCACGCGGCCTGGGTGGCGTCCGCCGGCCGCCTGGCCCTGTGGGCAGAAGACGATCGGCTGCCACGCAACGCTCCCGCCCGTCGCGGCCGCCCGCCCCGGCGACCCCGTCCGCGGCCCCACCCCTTCGCGCTCGACGCCGGGGGCATCCTCCTGGCAGTCGGCAGGCTCGCCGAGACGACGTTCGGCGAGCCGGATGGTCCGGACGAGATCGAGCTGGAGCTCCGGCTGCCCGGCACCGGCGAAGGGCCGACCGCCTCCCCGTGGCTCGACGAGCAGGGCGCCGACCCGCCGGACGAAGCTCCGGAAGCAACCGAGCCGCGTGCGTGGACGGTCCCGGGCCTGGTCGTCGAGTGGACGGACTGCGCGGGCATGCTGTCCACGCTCGTGTCCGCGGCCGGGGACACGGTCGGGGCCGCGGCCGGTGACGCGAGCGGCGTCGCGCTGGCTGCCGACTTCCGGTTCGCGGCGCGCGCGGTGGAGATGGTCCTCGAGCTGACGACCCGGGGGCGCGTCCTCCCGTCGCTCGAGCTGACCGCCGCAGGGTGGCGGGCACGGTGGCGACCGCTCGTCGACGGTGCCGACCGTGGTCGGATCGAGAGACTGGCGTGGTCGCTCCCCTCCGTGTTCCTGGCCGAGGGGGGACTCGCCGGCGGCCGGGATCCCGCCGGCTCCGAACCCGAGCAGGTGGCCCCCTGCGATGCCCTCCGCGACTTCATGTGGGGCTGCACCGACTCGCTGGCGCGCCGATTCGCCGCCGACCGTGAACCGGCCGAGCGGCGGCGCCGGCCGCAGACCGGAGGCCCGGTCGACGCGTGGATGGCCGCGCTGGTCTCACCCGACGGATCGGTGACGGCCGACCACGACGAGCTCGCCGCGCTCTCCGGCCGTCTGGAGGCGTGGCAGGCAACCGCGACGACGCTCGCCGAGCCGGTGCGCACGTGCTTCCGGATCGTTCCCCCCGCCGACGACGGGGAGGAGGTCGCCGGTGGTCCCGCCGGTCATACCACCGACGTCGGTGAGCGGGACGCGCGCCGGCGCACCACACGCCGGCCTGACGACGTCGATCGATGGCGGATCGAGTTCGCCTTGCAGGCGGTGGACGACCCGAGCCTGCTCGTGTCAGCCGACACCGTATGGGCCGACGGTCCCGAGCTCACCGCGCTCGAGCGACACGTGGCGCACCCCGACGAGGACCTGCTCCGCGGGCTCGGTCGGGCCGCGCGGCTCGTGCCTTCCCTCGGCCCGGCCCTGACCGACATGGCACCTTCGGGCCAGACGACCGACGCCACCGGCATCCTCGCCTTCCTCCGCGACGGTGCCCCGGTGCTGGAGGAGGCCGGGTTCGGTGTGCTCGCGCCGCCATGGTGGCGTTCCCCGAAGGCACGTCTCGGTCTGCGGCTGAAGGCGAGGACGTCCCCAAAGACTGCCGGCTCGGCGGGCACCATCGGGCTCGAAGGTCTCTGCGACGTTCGGTGGGAGGCGCTGCTCGGCGACGACAAGCTCAGCCTCACCGAGCTCCGTCAACTGGCACGGCTCAAACAGCCTCTCGTCCGGCTGCGTGGCCAGTGGGTCGAGCTGCACGAGGAGGAGCTCGCTGCTGCCATCACCGCAGTCGGACGGAGGGGCGCGACCGCGGAGCAACTGCCGGCCGGGCAGGTGCTGCGCACGGCGCTCGGACTCGAAGGGGCCACGGGTGGTCTGCCGGTCGCGGCGGTGGAGGCGGACGGGTGGCTCGGTGACCTGCTCGCCGGCGCCGACGACCGGCGACTGCGGTCGATCCCGACACCGGACGGCTTCGCCGGGGAGCTCCGTCCCTACCAGCAGCGCGGCCTCGGCTGGCTCTCCTTCCTGGACGAGCTCGGCCTCGGGGCGTGCCTCGCTGACGACATGGGGCTCGGGAAGACGGCGCAGCTCCTCGCACTGCTGGTCGACGAGCGGAGCCGTGCAGTTGCATCACCGGCGCGGCGCGGGACCGCCAACCGGACCCAAGCGGCGGGCCCCTGGCAGGCCGACTGGGACCCACGCTGGTCCTGTGCCCGATGTCACTCGTCGGCAACTGGCAACGCGAGGCCGGCCGGTTCGCGCCGAAGCTCTCCGTCTACGTCCACCACGGCTCCGACCGCCTCGACGGCAGGGCCTTCGTTCGCCACGCCGCCGCCTCGGACCTGGTGCTCTCCACCTACGGGCTGGCCAACCGCGACCAGCCGCTGCTGGCGAAGGTGGCGTGGCGGCGGGTGGTCCTCGACGAGGCCCAGCAGATCAAGAACAGTGCGGCCCGTACCGCCCAGAGCGTCCGGGCGATACCGGCCGGGCGGCGGATCGCCATGACCGGCACGCCGGTGGAGAACCGCCTCTCGGAGCTCTGGTCGATCATGCAGTTCCTCAATCCGGGCATGCTCGGCTCCGAGACGGCCTTCCGCGAGCGGTTCGCCCTCCCCATCGAGCGCGATGGCGACGACGAGGCGGCGGCCCGCCTCCGACGGATCACGGGCCCGTTCGTCCTCCGCCGCCTCAAGACCGACCGATCGATCATCGCCGATCTGCCCGACAAGCTCGAGATGAAGGAGTTCTGCAACCTCACCCGCGAACAGGCTTCGCTGTACCAGGCGGTCGTCGACGACATGCTCGCCCGCATCGCCGAGGCCGAGGGCATCGAACGCCGTGGGCTGGTGCTCGCCACGATGCTGAAGCTCAAGCAGGTCTGCAACCACCCAGCGCAGTTCCTGGGCGACGGCTCCTCCGTCGCGGGCCGGTCCGGCAAGGTGTCGCGTCTCGTCGAGGTGCTCGAGGAGGCGGTTGCCGAGGGCGACCGCACCCTCGTCTTCACACAGTTCACCCGGATGGGGGACCTGCTCGAACGTCACCTGCGGCTCCGGCTGGGCTGTGACGTCCTCTGGCTCCACGGCGGGGTGCCGAAGAAGGCGCGGGACGCGATGGTCGAGCGGTTCCAGGGCGCGGAGGGAGCACCGGTGTTCCTGCTGTCGTTGAAGGCCGGTGGCACCGGCCTCAACCTCACGGCGGCGACCAACGTCGTGCACTTCGACCGGTGGTGGAACCCGGCGGTGGAGGACCAGGCGACGGACCGGGCGTTCCGGATCGGCCAGCAGCGCAACGTGCAGGTGCGGAAGTTCGTGTGCGGGGGGACGCTCGAGGAGCGGATCGACGCCATGATCGAGGCGAAGCGTGCCCTGGCTGACCGGATCGTGGGCTCCGGCGAGGGTTGGATCACCGAACTGTCCACCGAGCAGCTCCGCGAGGTCGTCGCCCTCTCGGCCGACGCGGTCGGGGAGGGGTGATGGCGTCGCGTCGCCCGCCCCCGCGCCGAACCACCGGCCGTTCCCGTCCGCCCGCCGAGGGGTGGTGGCCACCGCCGTCCACGCCGATCGCTGTCGAGGGCGGCCTGCAGGCCCGGAGCCGGCGGGGACGGATCGGCGACACCTGGTGGTCCCAGCGCTTCATCGCCGTCCTCGAGACGTTCGGGATCGGCAGCCGCCTCCAGCGTGGCAAGCGGTATGCCCGCGCCGGTCAGGTGATGGCTTTGGACGTCACCGCGGGCCAGGTGAGGGCCTCGGTGCAGGGCTCGCGGTCCAAGCCCTACCGGGTGTTCGTCGAGACGGCCGTGCTCACGCTGCCCGAGTGGGAGGCGGTCGAGTCGGTCATGGCCTCGAGCGCGGCCTTCGCGGCGAGGCTGCTGGCCGACGAGATGCCCGAAGGGATCGAGGAGGCGTTCGCCGACTCGTCCGTCTCGCTGTTCCCGACGTCGCCGGACGAGCTCGAGTCGGCCTGTTCGTGCCCGGACTGGGAGAACCCGTGCAAGCACATCGCTGCGGTCTACTACCTGCTGGCGGAGTCGTTCGACGCCGACCCGTTCCTGATCTTCGCCTGGCGCGGACGGACGAAAGAGGAGCTGCTCACCGGCCTTCGGGCCCGGCGGCGTGGATCGGCCTCGAACGGTGATCCCGGGACGGCCGTCGAGGCCGGACCGTCGGGGACCGGACTGTTCGGTTGGCCGGTCGGCGAGCGCGACCGCTCCGCGACGGTGGAGCCGTCCGACCCGAGACGGCTGTGGGGGGACGACGCCGAGATCGCGGCCGTCGAGACCAGGCCGCGCCTGGCCGTCGCCCCGGACCTCGTCCTGCGCCAACTCGACCCTGCCCCCCTCGGCGCCGACGCGACCCGGATCGCCGAGCAGCTTCGCGGGCTCTACGAGGCGATCACGTCCGGTGCCGCTGACCTGGTGCTGGGCGACGACACCGATCGGGAGGCACGTTCCGCCGACGAGTCCTCGTGACTAACGGGGCGCGTCCAGCTCCTCTCCCGCGATCACTTCCGCCGTGAGATCGGGCGGGTCCGGTCCGCCAACGTGCGAGACCCTCAAGTTCGGCGCCGATCAGGCCGTTAACCCCTGACGAAGGGCACGGCTGCGCCCAACAGCCGGCGGAGGGGGGTCTGCAATGGTCACGTCGATTCGGACGTCTGCGGCGAAGGCGGTTCTCGTCGCACTGGTCCTCGCCGGGGCGAGCGTCACGTCGTTCGCCCTCGCGCTCTCGCCGCCGGCGGGTGCGGCAGCCTCCGCGCCCCATGTGCGTGCCGCGGTCAGCCAGGAGAACGCCATCGTGCAGGCCGCCGCCTCGCAGGCCGGCGTCCCCTACTGCGGGAGCGGTGGCGACATCAACGGGCCGACCAACGGCGGCGGGTGCTCGGCGCCGGGCTTCAACTGCATGAGCTTCGCCCAGTACGCGGTCTACCAGGGGACCGGCGACCTCGTGCCGTCGGGTGGCGGGCAGCCCTTCCCGAACGACGGCGAACAGTTCATCACCAACGAGGCGAACCTCCTCCCCGGCGACGCGGTCTTCTTCGGCTCGGGTACCGACGTGACCCAGTACGTCCACTCGGGCATCTACGCGGGCAACGGCATGGTGTGGGACACCCGCTACACGGGTGACGTCGTCGCGCTCCACTCGATCGTGTATAACGCGCCGGGCGGCAACGGCGAGGGCTATCCCCTCATCGTGGGCGTGCGGTTCTGGCACGCCGCGCCGCCGACGAACGTCACGAGCAACTACGACCTGGTCGGCTCCGACGGCGGCGTCTTCGCCTTCGGCGGCGCCTTCTACGGCTCGCTGCCGAGTGTCGGCGTCCACGTCTCGGACGTCGCGGGCATCGTGCCCACCGCGTCGCGCACCGGCTACTACTTGGTCGGCTCCGACGGGGGCGTGTTCGCCTTCCACGCGCCGTTCGTGAACTCGCTGCCGGGGGCCGGCGTCGCGGTCTCCGACATCGTGGGCATCGTGCCGACCGCGGATGGCAGCGGCTACTTCCTCGTCGGGCGCGACGGTGGCGTCTTCAGCTTCAACGCGCCCTTCGAAGGGTCTCTGCCGGGCATCGGGATCCACGTCACCGACGTCGTGGGGATCGCGGCGACCGCGGACGACAAGGGCTACTTCCTCGTCGGCTCGGACGGCAGCGTCTACGCCTTCGGTGACGCGCACTGGTCGGGCAACGCCCCGCCGGGCGCCGCGTCGATCACCTCGACCGCGAGCGGCGGCGGCTACTGGGTGGTCGGCTCGGACGGCACCGTCACCACCTTCGGCGACGCGGGCAACTACGGCGACCTCCCCGCGCTCGGCGTACCAGTCTCGGACATCGTCGGCATCGTGCCGTCCTCCGACGGCCTCGGCTACCTCCTGATCGGTCGCGACGGCGGAGTGTTCAGCTTCGGTGACGCCGGCTTCACGGGCTCACTCCCCGGTCTCGGGGTCCACGTCTCGGACATCGTGGGAGCCGTGCCGGCCTGATCCCGGTGGCTGGACCGCCCGGGCCGGTGGCGTCCCGGCCCGGGCAGCCGTCGCACGGCCGTGCGATGATCGCCGCATGGACGAACGCATCGAGGTGAGCCGGGCCATCGCCGCCGAGCCGTCGGCCGTCTTCGGGGTCCTCGCCGACCCAAACGGTCACGTGACGATCGACAGCTCGGGGATGCTCATGAGCGCCGAGGGCGCACCGGTCGCCGCGGTCGACGACACCTTCGTCGTGCACATGGACCGCGAGGCGCTCAACGACTACCCGCTCGGCCTCTACGACGTGACCGTCCGGATCGTCGAGTACGAGCCGGACCGCGAGATCGCCTGGGTCGTCGAGGGCCAGCTCAACATCGGCCACGTCTACGGCTACCGGCTCGAGCCGGTCGAGGGCGGAACCCTCGCCACCTCGTACTACGACTGGTCGACCGCCGAGCAGCAGTGGAAGGACGCCGGGATCTTCCCGGTCATCTCGGAGGGCGCCCTGCGCGCGACCCTCGGGATCCTCGCGAGGACCGTGGCACCGGGCAAGGCGCGCCCCGGCGCGTAGACGACGAGGCCGGGGCCGTTTAGCTGCTGACGGGCTCCGGCTCGTGCTGGGTGGCGTGGGCAACCGCCGCGACCTCGGTCCGCGACCAGACCACGCTTCCCGCGGTGAGCCGCATGTCGAACTCGAGGTAGGCCCCGCCGAGCATCGTCTCCACCTCGAGCTGGTGGACCGGGTCGACCGCAGTCTGCGACGGGTACCGCACCGACGTCGGACCGGTGAAGCGCAGGCCGTCCCCGAAAGCGTCGGAGCGCACCGCGAGCGACGAGCTCCAGCGGATCAGCTCGTGGACCTGGGTCGAGCCGGGAGGACCGGGCAGGGACCGCAGCGAGTAGAGCGGTGTGCCAGGAGGCAGCAACGCGTCGAGGACGTCCCCGCCGACCCGCTCGGCCGGCGCGACCACGACCTCGACGAGCGGGCACGAGGCCGGTCGGGAGAGCCGGCCGACGACCGCCTCGGGCTCGACGTCGACCGTGATGTCGGCGAGCTTCTTGGGCGCGCCGAGCAGCTCGCGCCCGGCGGCCATCGCCGCGTCGTTGGTGACGTAGATGTAGGGGATGTACATGCCGGCCACGCCGTCGTCGTCGGTGACCTGCAGCAGCGCGACGTACTCGCGGTAGGGGCCGAGGGTGCTCGCGCCGTAGTCGGCCACGAGCAGCGCGGCGATCGCCGGGTCGCCGAGGTGAAGCCCGTCGGGGACGAGCGGCGCGACGCGCGGGGTCGTGGTGAAGGTGGCCATCACCCCGCGGCACCCCCAGTACTCGATGCCCCGTTCGGCGTCCATCTGATAGAGCGGTGCGTCGAGCGGCATGGACTTGATGGTCGTCATGGGTCAGCTCCTCACGGTCGGGCCAGCATCTCCTCGAGGTCGTACGTCTCGTGCTCGTAGTTGGCGACGAGGTCCCTCGCCGCGTCGAGGGCGAGCACCTCGAGCGTTCCGTCCTCGATGATGAGGCAGCGCGCGTCGCGGAAGAGCTTCTCGACGAGCGAGTCCCGGTGGAGCCCGGAGGCGCCGAAGACCTGCACGGCGTCGTGGGCCACCTCGTAGGCGACCCGCTTGCAGAGCACCTGCGCGGCCCGCGCGTGGCGGGGCGAGGCGCCCGTCGCGAGCTCGGTGCGTCCGGGGAGGTTCGCGTTGGTGTGGGCGAGCACGGCCCGCGCGTACGTCCGTGCGGCCTCGATCTTCTCGAACATCGAGTAGAGGGTGAGCTGGATGTTCTTGTGGTCGGCGAGCCGCCGCCCGCCCTGCGAGCGGACCCGCGCGTGGGTGAGTGCCTCTTCGAAGGCCGCCCGCGCGACGCCCACCGCGACGTTCGAGATGACCGAGCTCGTGAGGCAGAGGAGCTGGTCGCCGAAGGTCGCATAGAGCGGGCCCGGCGGGACGAGCACGTGGTCGTCGGCGACGAAGACCTCATCGAAGAAGAGCTCGCCCTGCGGGTCGTCGCGCACCCCGAGCATGTCGGCGGGCGGACCCTTGCGGACGCCGGGCACCCGCAGGTCGACCACGCAGAAGAGGGAGTGCGCGAGGTCGCCGTCCCGGCCGGCCTGCGCATGGACCGCGGCGTGGGTGGCGATCGGGGCCGAGCTCACCCAGGCCGACTTCTGGCCGCGGAGGATCCAACCGCCGTCGGCGCGCTCGGCCACGAGCTGGGCCCGGCCGTAGCTCGGGGCGTCGTCGTCCCGGAAGCCGAGGTAGTCGCTGCCGTGGTCGGGTTCGGTGATCGCCCAGCAGCCGTGGAAGGCGCCGGTCTCGTCCTCGACCCAGGGGACCATGAGGTCGCGCTTGAGGTCGTCGGTGCCGAACCCCGAGATGCCCATGACCGGCAGCATGTCGACGAGGAACGCGGTGGTGAGACCGAGGCTCCCCCAGCCGAGCTCCTCGAGCACGACCGACTGCGCGACGGCGGAGAGCGGTTCGTCGGGTCCACCCGCGTCGGCGGCGAGGAACATGCGGTGGTAGCCGAGCCGCTTCAGTGTGGCCATGACCTCGAAGAACGGCGAGCCCGGCGCTACGCGGTCGCCCGGCTCCATCCGGTCGAGCTCGCGGCTCGCCGGTCGGAGGACTTCGACCGCGACCCGGTGCGCCTCGTCCCGCAGCGTGCGCTCCGTGTCCCCCAGACCCCCGAGGTCGAGGAACGTCACGTCACCGTGAGGCTCCATACGGGCAAACGTACGCTCGCGCCCGCCGGGCCCCTAGGGCCGAAAGTCCCACGGTCGCACCGGTGCACCCACCGGCAAACCGGGCTCCGGGCTCACTCCTCCTGGTAGCGACGGAACAGGTCGAGGAGGTCGTCGCGGGTCTGCTGGTCGAGGGACTCCGGCTCGACCCGTCCGACCGAGGCGATCGTGGCGCGCAACTGCTCGAGGTAGGCCGTGCAGTTCGGGCATCCCCGTAAGTGGCGCTCGAACCGGCGCCGCTGCCGGCGGGTGAGCGCGCCCTCGAGATAGTCGGTCATGAGCTCGACCACCTGCTGGCAGGCGAGGTCCCTCGTCAGGAGCGACATGTCACGCCCCCCACCGCGTGCGCTCGAGCACCGCGCGCACCTGCGCCCGCCCCCGGTGCAGGAGCACCCGCTGGTTCGCTTCGCTGATGGAGAGCACCTCGCACACGTCCTTGCTGGTCAGTCCCTCCGCGTCGCGCAACGTTACGACCTGTCGTTGCGCGGGCGGGAGATCGTCGATCGCCCGGAGCGCGCACGCGGCCAGCGACGCGGCGGTCAGGCGGTCGTCGACCGCGTCGGTCGGGAGCACCGGGGGCGTCGACCACGCGCCGTGCGTGTCGAACCGGCCGGGGTCGACGGTCGGTCCGCCGCCGTCGACCGGCACCACCCGGTGCTCGCGGACGCCCGCCGTGCGGGCGCGGTTGGCGCAGATCTGGAAGAGCCACGTCCGCAGCGACGAGCGTCCCTCGAAGCGGTCGAGGCCGCGCAGCGCGGCGAGCCACGTCTCCTGCGCGACGTCCTCGGCCGTGTGATGGCCGCCGACGAAGGTGCACGCGAGCCGCACGATGCGGGTGTGGTAACGCTCGACGAGCGCGGCGAACGCGTCCTCGTCCCCGCGGCGCAGCCTCGCCAGCAGCTCGTCGTCGGCGTCCACGGATGGCAGCGTAGAGCCGGGCACCGGTTGGCAGACCGCGCGCTCCGGATGAGCGTGCGGGCCGCCTTTGGGGGTGACGGTGCCCGCTATGACGCGTCACGGTCGGGAGAGATCCGTAACGCGGACCGTTCCCACGGGACCGAACCACGAAGGGCCGATCGGTCGGCCCCGAGGGAAAGGTGTACTGCCCATGTCCAGACCCACGTCATCGCGTCGCGCCCGGCGGGCGCACGCACCCGGTCACCTCGCCGCGCTCGCCGCAGGTGTCGGGTTCGCCGCCGCGGCGAGCCTCGTCCCGTTCGGTGCGGCCGGCGCATCCGCTCCCGGCGACGGCTCAGGTGGCAGTGCCGGCGGAACGAACACGAGCGTCTACACCGAGACGAACCAGGGCGCCGGCAACGCGGTCCTCGCCTACCACGCGAAGAGCGACGGCAGCCTGGTGCCGATCGGCTCGTTCCCGACCGGGGGGCTCGGCACAGGTGCGTCGGCCGGCTCGCAGGGCGGGGTGACCCTCGCCGACGCGAACCGGGTTCTCGCCGTCGTGAACGGCGGCTCGAACAGCGTGTCGGTCTTCTTCGTCGCGGACTCCGGTCGCCCGGTGCTGCTCGAGACGATCCCGTCCGGCGGCGTCGACCCGATCAGCGTGACCGTGCACGGGCTGTGGCTCTACGTGCTCAACGCCGGCAATTCGACGACGGCTGCGAGCATTGCGGGCTTCGATCTCTTCGGTGGCCGCGCGGTGAACCTGCCGATCGCGACCCAGCCGCTCAACGCGGCGGCGAGCTCGCCCGAGCAGATCAGCTTCTCGCCCGACGGCCGGCACCTGCTGGTCACCGAGAAGGCGAGCAGCACGATCGACGTCTTCGCGGTCGACCGCTCGGGCGCAGCCAAGCCGGCGGTGACCACGACGGTCGCCGGCACCGCCCCCTACGGCTTCGCCTTCACCCCGAGCGGCGTCGCCGTGGTGTCCGAGGCGGCGTTCGGCGGCCTCGCGACGTTCACGATCGATCCGGACGGCACCCTGACCCAGGTCAGCCAGGTGGCCGACGGGCAGCTCGCCGCCTGCTGGGTGGCACTCACCGCGAGCGGCCACGAGGCGTTCACCACGAACGCCCACTCGGGCACGGTCTCGTCCTACACCGTCTCGGCTGGCGGCACGCTCACGCTGGTGAACCCGGCGGTGCAGGCGAGCCCGGGCGCCGGCGACACCGACCTCGCGGTCGGCGCGAACTCGCAGCTCTACATCTCGGTCCAGCCGCAGATCGCGGCGTCCGCGATCAACCCCGGTGGCACGCTCCAGGCGTCCACCCCGGTCGTGAGCGGGCTGCCGGCCGGGACGTTCGGGCTCGCGGCGACCGGTCGGATCCCGGGCAGCTTCGGCTCCTGAGTCAGTCCTCGCGGCACCGGGCGCGCCCGGTGTCCCGATGGCGACTCGTCGCGGCACTGGAGGTGATGGAGGTGGGGCCCGGTCTGCCGGGTCCCACCTCGCCGCGCCGGCTCAGCCGCTCGAACCCGCGCAGTCGGTGAGACCCGCCGCGGTGGCCGCCGCATTTCCGGGCGACGAGTCCGTCTGGAGCTTCTGCACTGCACTGATGAAGCCGGTGCGGTCACCGCTCGACGCGGATCGAAGCGCGTTCTCCGCATCGACGATCTGGTTCTGGTCGCTCTTGAGGAGCGTCGAGACGTGCTGCTTGATCGCCGCCGGCGGCGTGAGGGCGAGGAGCTGTGCAGTCCCCGCCTGCGCATACGGGATCGTCTTGCGGAAGTAGGCCGCGTACCCAGGGAGGTCGGCCACGGTCGGCGGACCCGAGCTGCTGGGCGGCTGCACGGCGCCGACCTTCTGGGTGATCGTGCGGCAGATCGCGTTGGCCTTGGCGACGAAGTCGGTCGTCGGGGCCGCACTCGTCGTGGAGGTCGTCGCCGTCGTGCTCGAGCTCGAGCACGCGGTCAGCGCCAACGCGAGTGCTCCGATCGTCGCGGCCGCCGCTCCACCTCGTCGCATCGCGTCCCCTTCACCGTCCCGGATCCGCCCAGTCTGGGGGAGCGGGCGCGGGTGCACAAGGACCGGTGGGCCCGCCCGCACGAGGACCGATGCGCTCGGGCGCTCGGCCGTCGATCAGCCGGTCGCCCCGGCGCACTCCTTCAGCCCGGCCGCCGTGGCACCCGCCCCACCGGCCTTCCCGTCCGTCTGGATCTTCTGCCACACCTGCAGGAACGCGGAGGTGCTGCCGCTCGAAGCGGCCTGCATCGCGGCCTCGATGTCGGCGACCTGTGCCTGGTCGCCGCTGATCAGGGTCGCGAAAGGCTCCTTCAGCGCTGCCGGCGGCGTGAGGGTGGTGAGCTGCGCGACCCCGGACTGCGCGACGGGGATTGCCTTGCCCATGTAGGCCGCCCACGCCGGGAGCTCGGCCGCAGTCAGGCCGGAGAACGTGTTCGGCGGCTGGATCGCGGCGAGCTTCGTGTTGGTCGAGCGGCACACTTCGTTGGCCTTCGCCACGAACGACGAGCTCGCGGCCGTCGTGGTGGTCGACGTCGCGCTCGAGCTCGAGCACGCGGCGAGGCCGAACGCGAGGGCCGCGATCGTCCCCGCAACTGCACCAATTCGTCGCATCACGTCCCCCCTCCGGATCCGGGCCGGCCCATTCTGCGGGATCGGGCACAGCGGTACAAGGCAGGTGCCGCCGGCCACCTCGTTCCCGGCGTGCCTCGGGGCGGTGCCGCTCCGTTGCCTACCCGTCGACCTCGCCGGTCCAGCAGCCGGTCACGTCCGAGTAGGGCGACGTACACGGCGGCCCTCCGGCGACGAGCAGCTCGATCGGCCGGCCCCCGTCGTCGTCGACCCGGAGGAGCGTCGAGGACCGCGTGCCGTACCCCTCGGCGTGCACGCAGGGGGCCAGCGTGGCCGCCATGCGCTCGCGGCCGTCGGGGAAGTGGGGGACGTGGCCGGGCGGGATCGAGTCGGAGTGGAGGCGGAGCAGATGGGGCAGCGCGTCCCAGATCGCGACGCCCTCGCTCTCGGCCTCGTCGAGTGCCTCGCGAACGTGGTCGACCTTGAAGGACTGGTCGCCGAGCGGCGCGTTCTCGAGGACGTGCACGCCCGGAGCGAGCTCCTCGGGTCCGGTTGCGCGGTCGGGGTCGACCGCGACGGAGAAGAGGCTCCGCCGGTCGCCGACCAGCAGCCACGCCGCGTTGTACGGGTTGGCGCGGATCTCCGCAGCCAGCGACTCGGCGGCCTCGACGGCGCTCGGGTACTGCGCGGCGAGCAACGGGAGGCGGCCGCGCGAGGACTTCGTCGGGTCGGGACCGTCGGGCAGCGGTCGGTTGGTGAGCCCGCAGACGACGCCGTGCTCGTTGACCGCGAGCCAGGTGCCGCCGGCCCGCTCGTCGCGGCCGCCGAGGATCCGCGGTCCCGACGGCTGCAGGACGGTCATCGGCGTGGCCGGTCGGTCGAGCCACTCGTCACGGTTCGCGCCCACCACGAGCGGCCAGCTGTCGACGGTCTGCCAGGCCACGACCAGGAGGCACATGCCCGAACCGTACCGGCCGGTGGCCGGGGCCCGGTCCGCTGTGGTAGTCGAGGTGCGCCACCGCGCGCCTCGTGCGGTCGGGGATCGGAGGCACGATGGGGAACGCACAGGAGACCGTGACGAGCTGCTTCGCCCCGGACCTGCTCGCCGGGCAGGTCGCCTTCGTGACCGGCGGTGCGACCGGCATCGGCAAGGAGATCTGCCGGGCACTCGGCGCGCACGGTGCACGCGTCGTGCTGGCCAGCCGCAAGCAGGAGAACCTCGAGGCCGCGGTCGAGGAGCTGCGCGGCGAGGGCGTCGAGGCGAGCTTCGGGGTCTTCGACGTGCGCGACGCCGATGCGGTCTCGTCGGTGGTGGCCGAGGCGGTCGAACGCCACGGCCGGCTCGACATCGTGGTCAACGACGCGGCCGGCAACTTCCCCGCGCCCATGTCGAAGATCTCGCCCAACGGCTTCAAGGCCATCGTCGACATCGACCTGCTCGGCACCTACAACGTCTCACGCGCCGCCTTCGACGCCTGGCTCCGCGGCCACGGCGGCTCGATCGTCAACATCACCGCGCCCTTCGACCAGCGCGGGGTGGCCCTGCAGGCCCACGTGGCCGCGGCGAAGTCGGGCGTCGACTCGTTGACCCGGACCTGCGCGGTCGAGTGGGGCCCCTACGGCATCCGGGCCAACGCGATCGCACCGGGGTCGATCGCGGCGACCGAGGGAGTGCGGCGCTTCGAAGAGGCGGTCCCCGGCAGCACCGAACGGCCGACCAACCCGCTCGGCCTGCACGGCCACGGCGCCGACATCGCGAACCTCACGCTCTTCCTCTGCTCGCCGGCGGCGCGGTTCATTTCGGGGCAGGTGATCGCCGTTGACGGTGCGGGTGCGACGGACATGCTCCGCCTGCAGCTCGGGAAGATCTGAGCGCGCCCGCTCAGGGCAGGATTCCCGCCGCCCGCGGCTCGGGCGGGCGCGCCGCCCGGCCGCCGGCGAGGGCGAGACCGGCGAGGAGCGCGTTGCGCAGCTCGCGGGGGTCGATGACGTCGTCGTAGGAGAGCCGCGCCCCGGCGGTCACCGCGGCGCGCGCCTGCTCGGCGGCGAGCCGCTCGCGCTCGGCCGCGTCCTCGATTGCGCTGGCCTCCGAGCCGGCCGGGAAGGCCCCGAGGGTGATCGAGGGGAACGCGAGGGTCAGGGTCTGGTTGTCGAAGGGGTTCATCGCCATCACCGAGGAGCCGAAGCCGAACGCCTTGCGCAGCGTCACGTGGAGCTTCGGGACCCGCATGCGGTGCTGGACCGCGAAGAGGCGGGCCGCGTGGCGCAGGATGCCGCTCCGCTCGGCGGCGGTGCCGGCCAGCACGCCGGGGTTGTCGGCGAGGAAGACGCAGGGGAGGCCGAACGCGTCGGCCACGTCGAGGAAGTGCGCGGCCTTGTCGGCCGCGTCGCGGTCGATGGTGCCCGCGAGCACCGACGGGTCGTTGGCCACGATCCCGACGCTGCGCCCGCCGAGGAAGGCGAGCGCGGTCACGATCGACGGTCCGAAGTCGGGCTGCACGTCGAGGAGGAGACCGTCGTCGACGAGCTCGGCGAGGACCGGGCGGATCGGGTAGGGCTGGCGCGGGTCGGGCGGGATGAGCCCGAGCACGTCGAGCGCGCGGTGCACGGTGTCCGCGCCGTCGCGGGTCGGGGGCGGCTCCCACGCGCTGCCCGGGAAGTGGCCGAGGTACCGGCGGGCGAGATCGACCGCGTCCTCGTCGTCGGCGACGACGTTGTGGACGACACCACCGCTGCCGGCCGCGACCGCGGGGCCGCCGAGCACCTCCTTCGTGACCTCCTCGCCGGTCGCGGAGCGCACGAGCGGCGGGCCGGCCGCGAAGATCGACGCGCTCTCGGTCATCGCGACGAAGTCGCAGAGCGGGGCGGTGAGCGCGCCGTGCCCGGCGGAGGCACCCACGACGAGGCAGACCGTCGGGACGAGGCCCGACAGCTCGGCGAGACCCATGAGGTCCCCGGGCCGCCGACCCGTCGACGTCTCGGTCACGCGGTGGCCGGCCCCCTCGAGGAGCATGACGAGCGGGACCCGCTCCTGGCGGGCGAGCTGGCAGAGGCGGTAGCGCTTGTCCGCGCTGCCCGAGCCGATCGATCCCCCGAGGACGGTCACGTCCTCCGCGCCCGCGAGCGCGGGCCGGCCGTCGATCCTCCCGGCCGCGGCGACGAGCCCGTCGGCCGGTGCCGGCGGGTCGTCGAGGGAGCCGACGAGGGCGCCGATCTCGAAGAGCGTGCCCGGGTCGAAGAGCCGCTCGAGGCGCTCTCGCGCGTTGAGCCGACCGCGCTCGCGCTGGCGGTGGAGCCGCTCCTCGCCGCCCATGCCCGCGGCGGCACGCTTGCGGCGCGCGATCTCCTCCAGCGCCGGCCCCCATCCGTGCAGCTCGTCGGCCATCGTGTCCTCGGGGCGCGTCAGGTCGGCAGGGTGCCGAGGAAGCCCGAGAGGGCCTTCCACCACTCGTCGGGGTTCTCGAACTGCGGGCTGTGCCCCGCGTCGCGGATGATCTCGAGCTTCCCCCCGGTCGCCTCGGCCATCGCCATCGAGGGCCCGAGGAAGGGCTGATCCTGCTCGCCGACGATCACGAGGGTCGACAGGGTGTCCGGGAGCCGTTCGAGCTGCTCGAGGCGGTCGGGGGTCGAGGTCATGCGCGGGGCCATCGCGGCGTAGAGCGCGGGCGAGGTGGCGCGGAACTTGCGGTCACCGAACTCGGCGTAGCCCTGCTGCTCGGCGACGAGGCGTCGATTGGCGGGCGTGTCGAGCGGGCTGTCCACGTCGGCGAGCAGGTTGGCCAGCCCGTCGATGCCCCGCGTCCGGACGATGCCGATCGCGGCCTCGACCATCGCGGGATCGAGGTTCGCGACCGGGCCGTGCCCGGTGTCCATCAGGACGAGGGCGGCCAGCCGCTCGGGAGCTTCGAGCGCGACGAACTGCGCGACCATGCCTCCCATCGAGTGGCCGAGCAGACCGAAACGGTCCCACCCGAGCTCGTCCGCGAGCCCGAGGGCGTCCGCGGCCAGGATCTCGAACGCGTAGGCGTCCTCCGCGTCGGGCTTGGAGCTCGCCCCGTGACCGCGGTGGTCGGGCGCGACCGCGTGCCAACCAGTCGCGGCGAGCGGGTCGAGCCACTCGGCGAAGTCCTCCTTCGCGCCGGTGAAGCCGTGCAGCAGGAGGAAGGGGCGCTGTCCCACCCCGGCCTCGGCGATCGCGAGCTCGACGTCGCCGACCTTGACGGTGCGTTCGTCCATGGCCGTCATGGTTGCAGGTCGGAGGGGTCTGTCGTCGACCGGCTCGACGAGGTGATCAGGCGCCGTCCCGCACGTCACACCCCCGCCGCATCATCTCGGGGAACAGGCGTTCGGGAAGGTAGGTTGACGACGTGCTTGCGGATGCGGAGATCAGGGAGGCACTGACCGATGGTGGTCTCGGGATCGAGCCGTTCTTCGATGACTGCCTCCAGCCGGCGAGCTACGACTTTCGTGTCGGCAACCAAGCGTTCATCAGCGGCACGGACTCGGTGACCGATGTCGCCAACCGCGGACTCGTGATCCTCGAACCGGGCGAATTCGCGGTGATCGCGACCCGTGAGCACATCTCGTGCGGCGCCCAGTTCGCTGCCCAACTCGGCCTCGACTCCGAGTACGCGCGCCAGGGGTTGGTACTCCTCTCGGGGCCGCAGATCGACCCTGGCTTCCACGGCGTCCTCATCGTGCGGGTGACCAATCTGGCGCCACGTCGGGTCACCCTGACCTATGAGGCTCCGTTCCTCTCCGTGCAGTTCTTCAAGTTGACGCACGCCGTTGCGAAGCCGTACGCGGGTGCTCGCCAGGGACAGACCGGCCTCGGTGCCGACGACATCGAAGAGCTGACCCATCCGGACAGCCCGACGCTCGGCGGCATGGTCAAGTCGCTGACGGCCCTCGCCGCAGACGTCGGCGACCTGAACACGAGTGTCGCCCGCCTCGAAGGCAGCATGTCGCGGTTGAGCTGGGTGATCCCCGTGCTGGTCGCTTTCGGCATCGGTGTCACCGCGATCATCACCGCGCTCAAGTAAACGCAGGCCACCGAGCGTTCGTGGGAATCGCGGCAGCGCGCGGCTGGACTGCGCCGGCTTGCGGTGACCTTCGTCCCTTGGCGCCCCGGCCGCCGAGGCGCACCATGGCACGAGAGCCGTCGGCTGCCACGAGGGTCAGGGGCCTCGATCGGTGTGGGCTCAGGCGCTCCTCGGCACGTCGGACGGCGGGGGCGCGGACGGCAGCGACGCCGCCGGCCCGGTCGGCTCGTCCCCGAGCGAGAGGTAGTTCTCGTCCTCCTGAATGGTGTGGAGCCGGAGGATCGCGTGGAGCCCGTAGAGGAGGCGCCGGAGCTCGAGCACGTCGACCTCGTCGGGTCCCTCGGGGTCGATGTCGTCGAGGAGCTGGCCGAGCCGGCGGATCTGGTGGGCGATCTCGACGTGCGCCCTGCTCATCGCCCCGGTCGGGTCCTCGCCGCCGATGACCCGGTCGAGCGCGGGGTAGAGGAGCTCCTCTTCGGCCCGCTCGTGAGGCTCGACCTCGTCGACGAGGATCCGGTGGATGTGCCGGATGCGGGCGAGGGAGTCCGCGGTGTCCTCCGTGCCGAGCGCGTCGGCCGCGGCGCGCAGCTGGTCGAGGTCGAGCCGGATACCCAGGTGCTCGTCGCGGAACCGCCGGGCGAGCGCGCTGTCGTCCTCGTTGAGGTGGGTCGCCACCGTGCCCGACCGCAGGGCGCGCAGCGCGTTGACGATGACCGCCGCGTCGATCGCCTCCTGGAGGAGCGCGCCCCACACGGCCGGCAGGTACCCGGCGGCCGCCGCCCCCATCGCGGCGACCGACATCGCCATGCCGGCCAGCACGCTCTGGACTGCGATCCGTCGCGTGCGCTTCGCGACGAGCATCGCGTCACCGATCCTGTCGATCCGGTCGACCGTGAGCACCATGTCGGCCGCGTCGGACGACGCAGAGGCACCGCGTGCACCCATCGCGACGCCGACGTCGGCGAGCGCGAGGGCAGGGGCGTCGTTGATGCCGTCCCCGACCATGATCGTCGGGCTCCGCCGGCTCTCGAGGCGGACCGCGTCGAGCTTCTCGGCGGGGGTGCGCTCCGCGAGCACCTCGTCGACCCCGATGACCGCGCCGATCGACTCGGCGACCTCGGCACGGTCGCCGGTGACCATCACGATCCTGCGGATGCCCGCCCGTCGCAGCGCGCGCACGGTCCGGCCGGCGTCCGGGCGGAGCGGGTCGTCGAGGACGAGCACGCCGGCTGGCTGTCCGTCGACCGCGACATAGACGGTGAGCGCGCCGTCGAGGCGCGCCTTGCGACGGGCCGGCTTCACCCAGTGCGGGTTGCCGACGATCCCCGCCCACTCGGCCTTGCCGACGGTGACCGCGTGGCCGCCGACCATGCCCCGGATCCCCTGCCCGGGGACCTCCTCGACGGCCTCGGGGAGGGTCAGCGCGCAGCCGCGCTCGGTCGCCGCGCGCACGACCGCGCTCGCCAGCACGTGCGGGGAGACCTGGTCGAGCGAGGCCGCCAGGGTGAGCAGGTCGGCGTCGCTCCACCCGGGGCTCGCGGCGACCCGGGCCAGCGTCGGTCGGCCGCCGGTGAGCGTGCCCGTCTTGTCGACGAGGAGGGAGGTGCAGCGTGCGAGGCGCTCGAGCACGCCGCCGCCCTTCACGATCACCCCGCGCCTCGCCGCGCACGCCACGCCGGAGACGAGAGCGACCGGCGCGGCCAGGATGAGCGGGCAGGGGGTCGCGACGACGAGGACCGCGACCGCGCGGGACGCGCCTGCGACCGCCCACGCGGCGCCGGCCACGGCGAGGGTGCCGGCGAGGAACCAGAGCGCGTACCGGTCGGCGAGGCGCACGAACGGGGCTTCGGACGCCTCCGCCTCCGCGACGAGCCGCACGACACCTGCGTACGAGCTCGACTCGGCCGTTGTGGTCGCGCGCAGGTCGAAGGGACCGCCCGCGTTGACCGTGCCGCTGCGGACCTCGTCGCCGGCGGCGCGCTCGACGGGGAGCGGCTCGCCGGTCAGCGTCGACTCGTCGAGGACCGCGCTCGGCGACGTGACCGTCCCGTCGACCGGGACGAGCTCGCCCGGTCCGACGAGCAGCCGATCGCCGGGGGTGACACTCCCGAGCGCGACCGTCTCGAGGCCGGACGGACCGTAGCGGTGGGCCCGGCTCGGCGCCTGGTCGACGAGGGCCTGGAGGCTCCGCCGCGCCCGACCGGCCGCCCACGTCTCGAGCGACCGGCCGCTCGTGATCATGAGCCCGATCACCGCGGCCGCAAGAAACTCCTCGACCGCGATCGCACCGACCACGGCCAGGAGCGCGATGACGTCGACCCCCAGCCGGCCGTGCCGGAGGCCGTCGACCATCGAGAGGAGCGAGTAGACGCCGCCGCACGCCGCGACCGCGATCCAGACCGCGTCGCCCGCGCCGCTGGCGCCCGCGACGTGCAGCGCGATCCCGACCCCGAGGCCGACCAGGGAGAGGGCGAGCACGAGCACGGGGAGGCGCCGGCGGAGCCGGGCGGGATCGGGACGGCGTCGGTCGGCGACCATGGGACCATGGTGGCGGGAAGCGGCCCGCGGGGGTAGGGCCGAACGGTCCATGCCGGCGGCGGAACGGGCCCTTCGGCCCTGGTCGGCAGGGCCTCCGGGCGGAGGAGAATTGCGACATGGGCAGTCGAGGGCGACAGAAGCGGCGGTGGAGCGACCTCTCGCCTCGCCAGCAGGCCGCGGTCGTCGCGATCGGCACCGTGGAGATCACCCTCGCCCTCGCCGCCTGGACCGATCTCGCCCGCCGGCCGGCGGCGCAGGTTCGGGGCCCGAAGCTGTTCTGGGCGTTCGCGATCGCGGTCAACATCGTCGGGCCGATCAACTACTTCCGCTTCGGGCGGCTCGAGCCTGCGCCGGACTCGGCCGCCGCCGAGTGACGTGTCCGACGGAGCGGCCCCGGGGTGGCTCGCGGGCGCGGCATCGTCCGTCGGTCCCGATGGCGGCGGCGGTGCAGGTGGAGCGGCCCCTGTCGGGCTGACCGACTCGGAGGTCGCGGCGCGGGTCGCTGCCGGCGACGTCAACGTCGCGCCGCCGACCCCCGGGCGGACCGTCGGACAGATCCTCCGCGCGAACCTGCTCACCCGCTTCAACGCGATCCTTGGCTCGCTCTTCGTGGTCGTCGCCGTCGTCGGACCGGTGCAGGACGGCCTCTTCGGGATCGTGCTCGTCACCAACACCGCGATCGGCATCGCGCAGGAGGTGCGCGCGAAGCGGACGCTCGACCGCCTCGCGATCCTCTCCGCCCCGAAGGCACACGTCGTGCGGAGGGGGAGCGCCGACCGCGAACGAGTTCCCGGCACGGCCACCGACCTCCCGGTCGAGGCGCTCGTCCTCGACGACGTGCTCGAGCTCCGTCCCGGCGACCAGGTGCCCGTCGACGGGGTGCTCCGGACGGGCGCGGGCCTCGAGATCGACGAGTCGCTCCTCACCGGCGAGCCCGAACCGGTCGCGAAGGACGTCGGCGACGAGGTCTTCTCCGGGAGCTTCGTCGTGAGCGGATCCGGACGCATCGAGGCAACGGCCGTCGGCGACGCCTCCTACGCGGCGCAGCTGCAGGTGCTGGCGACCCGGTTCAGCCTGGTCCGGTCCGAGCTCCAGGCCGGGACGAACACGATCCTCCGCCTGGTGACGTGGGTGATGATCCCGGCGGGCGCAGGTCTCGTCGTGAGCCAGTTGCTCCGGAGCAACCAGTCGCTCGCGGACTCACTGCGGGCCTCGGTCGCCGGGGTCGGAGCGATGGTCCCCGAGGGGCTCGTGCTGCTCACGTCGATCGCCTTCGCGGTCGGCGCGATCCGGCTCGCCGGTCGGCGGGTCCTCGTCCAGGAGCTCGCGGCGATCGAAGGCCTCGCGCGCACCGACGTGCTCTGCGTCGACAAGACGGGCACGCTGACCGCGCCCGAGGTCGACGTCGACTCGGTCGTCGTCGCTCCCGGGCGTGACGGCGCCGAGGTGAAGCGCTCACTCGCAGCACTCGCGGCCGCCGATGCCGCGCCCAATGCGACCATGCGTGCGGTCGCCAACGCGTTCGGCGACCCACCGGGGTGGGCGTCGACCGCGTCGGTCGCGTTCTCCTCCGAGCGCAAGTGGAGCTCGGTCACCTTCGAGGACAACGGCACCTGGGTGCTCGGCGCCCCCTCGTTCGTCGCTCCCGAGCTCCCCGCCGAGCTCTCCCGTGCGCTGGCCGACCACGAGGCGGCCGGTCACCGCGTGGTGCTGCTCGCCTCGTCCGCCGTCCCGCCCGACCCCGAGGCAGGGCTCACCGACGTCGAGCCCGAGGCGCTGGTGGTCCTCACCGAGCAGCTGCGCGCCGAGACCGTCCCGACCATCGCCTACCTCCGGAGTCAAGGGGTGACCGTCATCGTGCTCTCCGGCGACGCGCCGGTGACGGTGGCCGCGGTCGCGACCGCGGCGGGCATCCCGTCGGTCGGCGAGCCCGTCGACGCTTCGCTGCTGGCCGGCGACGAGGCCGCGCTCGGTGTGGCGCTCGACGGTGCGACGGTCTTCGGCCGGGTCCGTCCCGAGCAGAAGATCGCCGCAGTGCGCGCCCTCCAGGCCGACGGCCACGTCGTCGCGATGATCGGCGACGGGGTCAACGACGTGCAGGCGCTCAAGCAGGCAGACCTCGGACTCGCGATGGGCTCGGGGAGCCCGTCGTGCCGTGCGGTGGCGCGGATGGTCCTGCTCGACGACTCGTTCGCCGCGGTGCCACAGGTCCTCGCCGAGGGGCGACGGGTCGTCGCCAACATCGAGCGCGTGGCCAACCTCTTCGTGACCAAGACGGTCTACGCCGCGCTCCTCGCGGTGGTCGTGGCCATCTCGGGGATCCCGTTCCCCTTCTTCCCGCGCCACCTCACGATCGTGAGCACCCTGACCATCGGGGTGCCGGGGTTCTTCCTCGCACTCGCCGCGGGCGCGCCGCGCTCCACGCCGGGCTTCGTGCGCAAGGTGCTCGCCTTCACCGTGCCCGCCGGGACCGTCGCGGCCGCCGCGACCCTCGTCGTGTACGGCGTCGCCCGCCTCGCCCCGCACACGACCGCGACGCAGCAGCGGACCGCCGCGATGCTGGAGCTCACCGCGGTCGCGCTCGTCGTCCTCGTGCTCGTCGCCCGGCCCCTCAACGCCTTCCGGCTCGCGCTCGTCGTCGCGATGGGCGCCGGCGTCGTCGTCCTCCTCGCGGTACCCCTCGCACGGCGCGTGCTCGATCTCGCGATCCCGCCGGCCGGCGTGCTCCTCGTCGCAGCGGTCGTCTTCGCCGGAGCGGTGGTGGCGCTCCTCGTCGGTCAGGGCTTCGCCGCGGCGTGGAGCGTGCACCACTTCCCCGTCGGGACGGGACTGCCCCGCCGGCCCGGGACGTTCGTCTCCGGCCGGGGTGCCGGCGCACGCGGAGAATGACGCGATGCTGACCTGGCTCGACGGTCCGTCCGCTCCGCGACCGAGACGACTGCTCGCGCTCGGCGAAGGGCTCGGTGCGGTGGCCGCCATCGGCGGTGCCGTCGCCATGATGGTCGGGGCGATCGACTTCGGGGACACCATCGATCACCGTCTCCCGTTCGGGAGCCTCGTTTTCGGCGGTGTCGCGCTGCTCCTCGTGGTCGGGATCCCGATGGCGATCGCCGCGGTGCTGAGCTGGTCGGGGAGCGACCACGGCGACGTGGTCGCAGTCGGCGCCGGCGTCCTCCTCGTCGGGTGGATCGTCGTCGAGCTCGCCTTCATCCGCTCGATCTCGGTGCTCCACCCGATCTGCCTCGTGGCCGGCACGGCCATCGCCTACGCCGGGTACCGCGGTATCCGCCGGCGACCGCACGACGCGCCGGGTGGACCGGACACGAGCCGCTGAGCTCCTGAGTGGCCGGAGCTCGGGGGATCGAGCCCGGCGGGTCGTGACCGATCGCGGGATCAGCTGCGGGCCGCCGCCTCGCCGCGCCGGTGCGGCTCGGAGTGGTCCCAGTCGCCGAGCAGAGTGCGGATCGCGGTGAGCAGGATGAGCGGCTGGTCGAGCATCGCGTGGTGCCCGGCTTCGGGGATCTCGATGACCGGGGCGACCCGGCCGAGCGCCTCGAACATCGAGCGCCCGATGTCGGCCGTGACGAGGCCGTTCTCGGAGCGCAGGAGCGCGAAGCGGCTGCGGACGCGGGACAGGTAGGGCAGCGCGATGCCGCGGATCCCGCCGCCGAACTGGGCGAAGATCCCGCGGTCGAACTTCCACTGCCAGCCGCCCTCGACCGCGCGGACCGAGTGGCGCGCCACATGGTCGATCACGTAGTCGAGGTAGTGCTCCTGGGAGGGCACGGTGCGGAAGTGCTCGACCGCGACGTCGACGCTCGGGTAGACGCGGGGACGGCCGAACGCCTCGCGGAGGCGGTAGGCGCCGATCTCGGGATCGGGCTCGGTGACCGGCGAGTCGCAGACGATCGCGCCGGAGACCAGGTCACCGTGGCGGGCGGCGGTTCCGATGGTCACGAAGCCGCCCATCGAGTGGCCGACGATCACCGGCGGCCCGTCGATCCGTCCGGCGCCGGCCACGGCCATGACCTCGTCGGTCCACTGCTCGAGGGAGTAGCCGGGCCGATGGCCCGAGTCCCCGTGGCCCGAGAGGTCGAGGGCGACCACCCGGTACTCGCGGTGGAAGGTGGCCGCCAGATGGGTCCACCAGTGCGCGTGGGCGCCTCCACCGTGGACGAAGACCAGCCCACGGGTGTCGGGGGCGCCGCAGGTCAGGGCGTGGATCGTGCACCCGTCGACCTCGACCTCGAGGTCTTCCTGGGGGACGGCGAGGGCGTCGACGAACCAGTCCGGCGCCCCTGGGAGCGGCTCGTACTCCATGGCCAGATCAGAGCACACGGGCCGGTCGGTCCCGCCGGAGCACGGCACGCCTGTGCCCTCTCGTTCGATCCCTGTTATTCTCTGTTCGTGGGTCCACGAAGCACGAACACCCTTGCCGAGGAGGTCGTCTCCTCACTCGCGTCGCTCGCCGTGCCGGCGAAGGCAGCGTCGGAGGAGTCGGTCGACGTCGACGGGCGCACGATCGATCTGCTCTCGAGGCACCGGGTCAACGAGACCGAGGCCGCGGGCCTGGCCGCGAAGCTCGCCGGCGGGATGGTCGTCGCGGACCGCATCTCGAAGGCGGCCGGGCGGCTGCTCGCCGAGGGAGGCGTCGCCTGGCTCGACCGGCGCGGGCATCTGCAGCTGCATGGATCCTCGGTGATCGTCGACGCGGACGTGCCCCCGCTCCTCGTCGCACCGGCCGGGCGGGTGCTCGACCCGTTCGTGCCGACCGGACTCGACGTCGGCATCGCCCTCCTCCTCGAGCCGGACCGTCCGCACCCGACCGTCGAGGTCGCGCACCGGATCGGCCGCTCGCCGGGGCGGGTCTCGGAGCTGCTCGCCGGGTTGCGCGATCGTGGGCTCGCCGATCGTGAGGGCCGGCCCGCACTCCCCGATCTCTTCGACGAGATGGCCGACGCCTGGGAGCCGCGGTGGCAGCCGCTCGGCGTGCTTCCGACCGACGCGGTCGACGAGCTCCGGCTCTCCGGCACGCTCGGCGCGGTCTGGCACGGCGCACCGGTCGTGGCGACCGCCGACTGGCCGGCCGAGCTCTACGCTCCGGACGAGCAAGTGCTGCGCGGGCTCCTTCGCACGTACGGCGCGACGGTCGGTGGACCGATCGCCGCGCGCGTCGCGGTCTGCCCCTCGCGCTTCGGCTGGTCGCTGGCGGCCGGGACGGGGCCCGACGGCCTTCCGGTCGCCAACCACGTCGTCGTCGCCCTCGACCTCGCGCAGGACCGCGGCCGCGGGCGCGAGATCCTCGAGGGCTGGGAGCCGGTCGGGCGTGCCCGCGTCTGGTGAGATCCTCCTCGTCGACGGCCCGGGCGCGGTCGCCTCGCGCCTGGTCGCGGCCCTCCGCCGGCTGACCGAGGAGCTGCCGGCCGACGACTTCGCCCTCATCGGCGGGCTCGCCGTGATGACCCGGCTCGGGCGGGTCCACCGCGCGACGAACGACCTCGACGCGGCCGCGGCCACCGTCGGGGAGGGGCCCTCACGCCTCGCGGTCCTGGTCGGCGCCGGTGCACGGCGGCACCAGGTCGAAGGGGTGACCGTCGACTGCATCGACGTCGGGCCGGTGGCGGCCGCCGACCTCGATCCCGCGAGCCTCCCCGACGACGAGCTCGACCGGGCCTTCGTGCTCGCGGACCGCTGGGCGCTCGACTCCGCCGACGAGGCCGTGCTGACCGCGGTCTCGGTCGACCGCGGCACCGCCGTGACGGTGCACTGTCCGGTGGCACGACCGGCCGCACTCGTCGCGATGAAGCTGCAGTCAGCGCCACGTCGGCGCGCGGACAAGGCCCGCAAGGGCCCCGACGACTACGCCGACCTGCTCGCGCTGCTCACCCAGCCGGACACGCTCGACGACGTCGGTGCGTTGCTACCGGCCGCGCCGCTCGGACTCGGTGCGTGGTGCCTCGGGCGCATCGAGCTCGAGCTCGTCGAGCACGTGGCCCGGACGGCCCGCCTCCTCCGGCTGACCGCGCTCAGCGATCCGCCGACTCCCGAGGACGTCGAAGGGATCGGTCGCGCAGCGCTCCGGCGGCTCTCGACCCGCTGACCGGATCAGTGCGCCGCGCCGAGCGCGAGGGCTCCCACGGCTGCGGCGAGGGCGAAGGGGACCGTCGCGGCGCCCATCAGGGTCGCCCGGGCGAGCGACGGTTCGGCCCCCGCCGAGCGCGCCGCGCGCAGCCAGAGGAACCAGGCGAGTGACCCCGAGACGAAGAGGTTGGGTCCGAGGTTGAGCCCGATGAGCAGCGCGAAGGGGTGCGGCGGTCTGTGCGCGGCGAGCAGGGCGGCGGCCGGCAGGTTGTTGAGGACGATGCTGCAGAGCGCCGCAACCGGGGCGGTCGCCCAGATGCCCAGATGTGCGAGGAGGTCCGCCGGGCCGCTCCACGCCCGTCCGAGCGTGCCGAACGCCGTCGCGAGCCCGAAGAGGCCGACGAGGACCGGGAGACCGAGGGCGCGCACCGCGTCGCCGAGTCGGTGGGTCCCGGACGCGATCCGCACCGCGACCACGACCACCCCCACCGCCAGCACCGGGAGCGCGGGGCTCCGCGTGAGGAGCACGACGACGGTCACGAGGGCCACGGCGACGAGCCCGAGGCCGACCATCGTGCCGTCCGGGCCCTCGACGACGGTGTTGTGGACGCGGAGCGCCGGGCGCTGCACGAACGCGACGACGAGCGCGGTCACCGCGACCCCGGCGAGACCGGGCGCCCACATGTGCGCGAGGAACGTCCCGCCCGTGAGGTGCAGGTGGCCCAGCACGATGAGGTTGGTGAGGTTCGAGCCGGGGAGGAAGAGCGAGCCCGCGTTCGCCAGGAGGACGCACCCGATGACGAGCGGCGCGTCGTCCTCGCCCCGGCTGCGCGCGACGTGCACGAAGACCGGGGTGAGGAACGCCACCGCGGTGTCGAGGTTGAGGATGGCGGTCACCGCTCCGACTGTGACCGCCATGCCCGCGAAGATCACGCCGCCGGACCGCGCACGCCGGGCCAGGTGCCGGCCGGTGGTCTCGAACAGCCCGTCCGCATGGGCCACCAGCCCGACCAGGAGCAGGCCGACCACGAGGACGAAGGGCGGCCAGACCTGCGAGGCCGCGCCGCGGGCTTCGGAGGGCCGGAGCGAGACGGCGACCAGTGCCGCGGCGGCGCCCGTGACGGCGAGGGCCGGACCCAGCCACGCGCCGGCCCGTCGGGGGGACGCTCGACGGGCCGGCGACCGGGTGGGATCGACGGGTCCCGGATCGTCCACCGGCCCAACCGTACCGACGGGTCGGCACCGACCGCGCCGCCAGGGGCGGGTCCGACCTGGGGTTCGTCGCCGGCACCGGCGGTCGCCGCCCGCCACGGTGGAGCGAGAACGAGGTTTGCTATCTTGCGCGAAGCAGCTTGCCGGACGGGGCGGGCGTCGTGCGACAGGAGCCGGGCATGGAGAGCCGAAAGCTGGACTCGGTCATCTACGAGAAGGACGGGCCGGTCGCCCGCATCATCCTCGACTACGCCGAGAAGGCGAACATCCAGTCCTCGACGCTGGTCTTCGACGTCGACACCTGCCTCGACGACGCGGACCGCGACTACGACGTGAAGGTCGTGATCATCAAGGCCAACGGCCCCGGCTTCAGCGCGGGCCACGTCGTGCGGGGCACGGCGGGCACCGAGATGCGCGAGATCGACGAGTCGACCGAGAGGCTCGGCAGCCCGTGGAAGGGCCAGTGGGACATCTACGGCACGCCGGTCCTCAAGCTCTGGGACTGCCCGAAGATCACCATCGCCCAGGTCCACGGCTACTGCCTCGGCGGGGGCACCGTGTGGGGCCTCCTCACCGACATGACGGTCGCGTCGGACGACGCCTACTTCCAGTTCCCGGTGCTCCAGGGGATGGCGATGCCGACGATGGAGACCGGCATCGAGCCGTGGCTGTTCATGAACTTCAAGCGCGCCTCGGAGTACATGTACACGGGCCAGGAGCTCAGCGCGGCCCAGGCCAAGGAGATCGGCCTCGTCAACCGCGTGGTGCCACGCGACCGGCTCGACGACGAGACACTCGAGCTCGCGTTCCTGGTGGCGCAGGCGCCCCTCTCGACGCTCATGGCCGCCAAGGCGAACATCCGCCGGGCGTGGGAGCTCATGGGCCTGCGCAACCACCTCCAGCAGAGCAACGACCTCCTGACCGTCGCGACGCAGGCCACCGACGTGAAGGAGTACATCCGCGAGGTGTTCACCGCCGGGCTCCGGCCGCGCGACGCGACCAAGCGCAACATCGAGCGAGCGAAGGAGATGGCGGCCGAGGCGAAGGCGCGGATGCAGGCGCCCTCGTAGCACGTGCCGTTGTCGTACGTCCGTTGCCGGCTCAGCCCGCGGCGGCTTCCTCGCGCAGCTGCCGGCGAAGGTCGACCTTCTTGACCTTGCCCGACGGCGTGCGAGGTAGTTCGGTAACCAAGCGCAGCTGCTCGGGCCACTTCTGGTGGGCGAGGCCCGCGCCGTCGAGCGCGTTCTGCACGTCGCCGAGCTCGAGGTGCCCGGCGCCCGGCGCGAGGCGGACGAAGGCGCAGACCTGCTCGCCGAGCCGTGGGTGGGGCGCGGCGACGACGGCGGCCTCGGCGACCGCGGGCATCGCGGTCAGGAGCTCTTCGACCTCGACCGCGCTCACGTTCTCGCCGCCCCGGATGATCACGTCCTTCTTGCGGTCGGTGATGGTGAGGTAGCCCTCCTCGTCGAGGACGCCCACGTCCTCGGTGCGGTACCACCCGTCGGCGTCGAACGCTGCAGCCGTGAGCGCGGGATCGGTGTAGCCGATGCAGCAGTCGGGCCCTCGGGACCAGATCTCGCCCGGCTCCCCGGGCGGCACCGGGCTCCCGTCGTCGTCGACGAGGCGGATCTCGACACCCGCGAGCGGGCGGCCGTCGGTGGTGAGACGGGCGCGCTCGGGATCGTCGTGGGTCGAACCGGTGATCGAGGGGTGCTCGGTCGAGCCGTACATGCGGACGATCGAGATGCCCTCGTTCGTCGCGCGCTCGGCGACCGCGATGGGCACGGTCGCGCCACCGAGGCCGACGAAGTGCATGAGCTCGGTGTGCCGCTCGGTGCGGTCGGGATGGTCGAGCAGGCTGGTGAGGAAGTAGGTCGCGCCGGAGCCGCAGGCGAGCGAGTGCTCGTCCATGAGGGCGAGGAGACGCGGTGGGTCCCAGACGTCCACCAGGTGGACCGGGTCGCCCTTGAGGACGGGGATGAGCAGTGCGCCGAGCATCCCCATCGCGTGACCGACCGGGGCCCCGGTCAACCCGGGCCGGCCGCCGTTGGCCTGCATCGCGCCGAGCTGGCGGACCTCCGAGCCGATCGTGCGGTGCGAGTGGATCACGCCCTTCGGGTCGGCGGTCGTCCCCGAGGTGTAGGCGACGAGCGCGGGAGCGGACGGGTCGACCGCGACCGGCGCCGCCGACCCCGTCGCGGACGACTCGAGCTCGTCGAAGTCGAGCAGCCCCTCGGCGAGCGGCGTCCCCGCCGCACCGACGACCGCGACGGTGTGCACCCCTGCGGTCGCGTCGCCCATCCGCTCGAGGCCCTCGAGGAAGTTCGCATGGCCGAACCGGGCCGCGGTGACGAGGAGCCGCACGTCGGTCCGCCGGAGGATGTACCCGACCTCCTTCGGGCCGTAGAAGTGGACGATCGGCACGACGACCGCGCCGAGGAACGAGGCCGCGTAGAAGGTGACCGCGGCCTCCACCCAGTTGGGCAGCTGGAAGGCGACCGCGTCGCCCGCGCGCACCCCGCGGGCGGCGAGCGCTGTGGCGAGCCGCGCGGCACGGCCGCGGAGCTCGCCGAAGGTGCCGGCCCATGGGCGCTCCGTCGAGTGGATCTGGAAGACCTGGTCGGGGTGCGTGCGCATCGCGCGGTCGAGGGCGGTGCCGAGGGTCTCGTCGTCCCAGTGGCCGACCTCGAGCCACCGCCGCTCGAGCTCCTCGGGCAGCGGGCGCCGCACCCACGCCGGGCCGGCGGCGGCCTGTCCGGGCGTCACCCCCACGGCGGGGTGATCGCGTCGGCCTCGTAGACGACGGCCTCGCCCCCGTGGACGGGGACCGGCGGCTCGTCCGGAGCCGGCGCGGCGCTCAGGGTCGCGAGGTGGGCCTCGAGATCGTCCATGCGCTCCCACCGCTCGATGAGGCGCACCGTGCCGGGGTCGTCCGCGTCGGCAGAGAAGGCGTAGTCGAGGCAGCCGTGCTCGAGCCGCGTCGCCGCGGCCTGGTCGCGCTTCGAGTCGAGGTAGCGCTCGCGGTCGGCCGGATCGACCTCCATGGTGGCCACGACGATGATCATCGATGCTCCCCTCCCGGTCGCACGTCCGACGCGCCGGCCCGATCGGCGCTCAGGGGGCCAACACTACGATGTCCTGCACGCGCAGGACCGGGGAGCCGAGGACCGGAGGGACACGATGGAGCAGTCGGGCTACACGGACCGTTCCGACTACCGGGTCGACGTCCTCGCGCGGCGGAACCGGGTCACGGTCTCCGTCGACGGTGTCGAGCTCGCCGACAGCAGACGGTGCCTCATCGTCGACGAGCAGGACCATGGCATCGTCTTCTACTTCCCGCCCGACGACGTCCATCTCGAACGCTTCGAACCCGACGACCGCACCTCGGTCTGCCCGTTCAAGGGCCTCGCGACCTACCGCCGCCTGCGCGACGCCGACCGCGAGGTGCTCGCATGGAGCTACGAGCACCCGCACACCGAGGTCGCCCGCATCGCCGGGTACGTGGCGTTCTATCAGGACGCGGTCGACCTCCGGATCGGCGAGGCGTACCCGGCCGTCTCCGGCCGATGACCGAGGCAGCACCCCGGCACTCGAGCGTCGAGTGGATGCTCGAGATCTTCGACGTCGCACCCGGACCCGGCGGGACCTTCGTCGGCACGAGCGACGGCGGTGAGCGTCGGGTCGTCGACGGGAGCCAGCTCCTCGGCCAGGCGATCGTCGCGGCGTCGAAGACCTTCCCGGAGCACACGGTGCGCTCCGCGCACACGCTCTTCTCCCGCGCGGTGGACGACGAGCACACCCTCGGGTTCGAGGTCGAGATCCTCCACCGCGGCCGCACGTTCGCGAGCGCGGTCGTCTCGGTCGGGCAGGGCGACCGCAGGTGCGCGACCGTCGTCGTCCTGCTCGACGTCGTGCACGCCGACGTGATCCGACATGTGGCGGCGATGCCAGAGGTGGCCGGCCCTGCCGATGCGATCCCCGTGTCGATGCCGATGATCGGGCGCGAGCTCCGCCTGGTCGACGTGGCCGACCCCAACGACCCCGACGAGGTCGGTCCGCCGGTGCTCGACGCCTGGCTCCGCTACGACCCGGTCCCGCAGCGACCCGATCTGGCGAAGGCGCTGCTCGCCCACTTCACCGGCCATCTCGCGATTTCGGCGACGATGCGAGGGCACGCGGGGATCGGCACCTCGATGGCGCACGACACGGTCTCGACCGCGGTGATGTCGGTGACGATCGACTTCCACGAACCGGTCGTCTGGGACGGCTGGCTCCTCTACCACCACGAGAGCACCTCGGTCGGCGGGGGCATGTCGTACGTGCGGGGTCAGATCTTCACCGAGGAGGGCGCGCTGCTCGCGTCGTTCGGGCAGGAGGGCATGATCCGCGCGTTCGAGACCGATGGCGCGGCGCTCTCGATGGCGGTCGACGCGCGGCTCTGACCGGACGCGTGGCGGGCGCCGCGGCGCCCCGCGCTCACCCGACCCGCTCGAGGAGCGCCGCAGCCCGCCGCTCCACCACGGCGTAGCCGCGAGCGGCCGCCACCCGGTGTGCTTCTCGGAGCAGCGCGCACGCCCGCTCCGCGTCCCCCGGGCCCGAACGCTGGAGCAGCATCCGCGCCCACAGGAGATCGGTGCGCGCACCGAAGAACGCGGCACCGAGCCGGTGGTTCATCGCGGCTGCACGGGAGAAGTAGGTGTCGGCCTCGTCGAGGCGACCGAGCACGGTGGCCAGTCCGCCGAGGTAGTGGCTGACCGGACCGAGCGCGGATGCCCCGGTCGCAGGGAGCTGGTCGGCCCACGGCTCGAGGTGTTCGAACAGGGGGCCGGCATAGGCCGGGGCGCAGCACTCGATGGCCGCCTCGGCGAAGTCCACCATGCCGGTGAGCCAGACGTAGTCGAGCGGGAGCTCGTAGCTCGCGTCCGCGAACTCCGCCAGCAGGGGGAGGGCCTGCTCGAAGCGGTCGCCCTCGACGTGCGCCTTGGCGAGCAGCGAGAGGAAGAAGGTCCGGGGGATGTCGGGGGTGTTGGCGGCCATCTCCTCGATGAGCGGTGCGAGCTCGCTCTGCGTCCCGCGCTGGCCGCACACGATGTTGAACTGCGCGCCGAAGATGGTCGTGGCGTCGGGCTGCCCGCTCTCGACCCCGATCGCGCGGGCTTCACCGGCGAACTGCTCGGCGAGATCGGTGTCACCGGCGATCTGCGCCCGCAACGACTCGGCGAAGCAGTGGCTCCAGGTGAAAACCGGCTGGCGCAGCTGCTCGGCGAGCTCACCGTGGACGGCGATGTACCGGTCCACCTCTTCGACGTCCCCCCGCCGAGCCGCGCACTGGAGGCACCACTGGGCCGCCCAGAACTGGAGCACCGGGTCGCCGATCCGTTCCGCACGGACGATGGCCTCGTGAGCTCGTGCCTCCGTGGTCTCGAGCATCGACGGCACCTGCAGGGGCACGTGCAGATGGCTGAGCACGCGGACGATCACCGCGTCGTCGCCGGTCGCCTCGGCGATCGCGATGGCTTCGTCCGCGAGCGCCCGGCGCCGCTCGAGCGGGCTGCCGTGGGCGAGCTCGGAGCAGAGTGTCGCGAGCACGAGGGCACGGTCGGGGTGCGACGGCGGCAGCAGCTCGAGCGTGAGCTCGAGGACCTCCACCTTCTCGTGGTCGGTCGCGCCGACCGCGCTGTAGAAGCCGCGGTCGTTGGCCAGGCAGGCACGGACCATGCGGTTGACGTCGCCGATCCTCGCCGCGTCGTTGGCCGCCGCCAGCAGCGTCGTACGGTACGAGGGATCGCCGGACTGGCCCTGCGCGGTCCCGAGACCGATGGCGAGATCGACGAGGAGCAGCGGATCGCGCTCGCCCGCTTCGTCACAGAGCTCGAGCGCGGTGCGGAAGTGGGGCAGCGCGTCCTCGGGGGCGAGGGACGCGAGCGCGTCGTCGCCCGCTTCGCGCGAGGCGCGGATGGCCGGCGCGAGCCCGGCAGGCCGGGGTGCGTGGATCCAGTGCCGTGCGAGCTCGCCGGCGCGGATCCCGGGCCGGTCCCCGGGATGCTGTTCGAGCGCCCGGGCGACCCGCTCGTGCAGCGACGCACGGCGCGCCGGCCGGAGCTCCTCGTACAGGGTCCGTTGGACGAGCGAGTGGGCGAAGCGGCACCGTCCCGGGATCTCCCCGGTGTCGTGCACGAGGGACGCTCCCGCCGTGGCTTCGATCACGTCGACCAGGGAGGCCGGATCGACCTGGCAGGCGCTTTCGAGCAGTCCGAGGTCGAAGTCCTGCCCGATGACCGCCGCGGTGGCGAGCACGTGCTGCGCGTCCGGACCGAGGCGGGCCACCCGTCCGCCGACCACCTCGCGCACGCTCGCGGGCAACGACGCGAGGTCGAGCGCGGGCACCGCCGACCACCGGCCGTCCGGTGCGCGCTCGACGACGCCGGTGTCCCGCAGATGGCGGAGGACCTCGGTCACGAAGAAGGCGTTGCCGTCCGTCTCGGTGCGGACCCGGGTCGCGAGGTCGAGGCCCGATCCTTCGAGCTCGTGCCCGGCCACGCTTTCGAGCAGCGCGAGCACGCCCGCGGGCCCGAGGCCGTCGAGCTCGATCCGTGACACCCCCGGGTACCGCCAGAGCGCAACCAGGGTCTCGCGCACCGAGGGGAACTGCGGGAGCTCGTGGTCGCGGAAGGTCCCGAGCACGAGGACCCGCCGGTCACGACCGGCGGCGATGAGGTGTCGGAGGAGGGCGAGGCTCCCGCTGTCGGCCCACTGGAGGTCGTCGAAGACGAGGACGACCGGTCGGTCGTCGGCCAGCGCACCGATCATCTCGAGGGCGGAGGCGAAGAGGAGGTACCGCTCGGTGTCGGGATCGGTCGCACGTGAAGGCGGCAGGTCGGGCATCCGGTCGGCGAGCGCCGGCACGAGCCGCACCCACTCCGAGCCGCGACCGTCGACGACCCGCCGGAGCCGGCCCTCGTCGGCGTGGGCGACGAAGTGGCCGAACGCCTCCGCGAAGAGCTGGTACGGGGTCGCGAGGTCCTCCTCGCAGTGGCCGAAGAGGACGCACGCGCCCTGTGCGAAGGCCGCGCGGGCGGCCTCCGAGACGAGCGTCGTCTTGCCCTGGCCGGCCTCGCCGGAGACGAGCAGCACCTCCTGGCCGGCGCCCGCGAGGACCCGGCCGACCGCCTCGTCGAGATCGGCGAGCTCCGCGTCGCGCCCGACGACCTCGGCCCCGATCGTCGGGCGTGCGGCGAGGCGCGGTGGGAGCGGGATGCGCGTCCCTTTCACCAAGTGTCCGATCGTCATCGACCCCCTCGGTTCCGACCGCCTCACGCTACTCCCGGTTGCAACCGCCCTGCCCCGAACGGTGGCGCGATGCCGGGGGTGCGCGTCACATCCCCCAGGCGCGTTTGAGCTCGGTCGAGACCGCGAAGTCGGGACGGTCCGAGCCGCGCCCGTAGGCCTCGAACCCGCGCCAGATCTGCCGACCCATCCGAGTCGCGAGCGCATCGGTGAGCGGGAGGTGTCGGAGGAACTTCCGGTAGAGGGGGTCGCCGAGCCGCATCGCCTCGAAGAGCACCTTCGTCCAGTCGGCGTCCGGTACGCCGAGACCGCGTGCGTCCGTGTCGCCGAGGTAGTGGCGGATGCCCGTCGCCGGCACACCGCCGAGCCCGGGCAGGCCGAAGAGCTCGTGCATGGCGTCGATCGCCGCGGCGGTGAGGGCCTTGCCCTCGGGCGTGGGGCCGTACTCCTTCGCCCGCCGCTCGTCCCACAGCGTCCGCGCGTCGTCCCACGAGAGCGGGAGCAGCTCGTCGACGATGCCGATCTGGTGGCCGACGAGGTTCCAGACGTGGATGTACGCCTCGGCCTGCTCGTCGGTGAGCCGCACGCCGACGCGACCCAGCGATTCGACGCCCATCACCCCGAAGGAGAAGAGCGTGCCGAGCAGCTGCAGCTGGCTGATGGGCAGGCCGAACTCCTCGCGCCAGGGCGCGACCTGCACGCCGGGGGGCAGGGTGATCTGGTCGAGGTGGGAGAGGACGTGGCGGACCGCGGCGTGCATGAGGCGCACATGGCGGACGACGCGCTCGCCGGTGTTGCCCGGATCGAGCGCTCCCGGCGTCATGACGTCGACGATCATCTGGCCGGTCTCGACGTACCGGCGCTTCGGATCGTCGGTGAGCTGTGAGGTGCGCCAGAGCGCCTGGACCCCCGTGGGGAAGCCGTAGTCCGATGGGAGGCTCGCCATGAAGAGGCCCATGCCGAGCTGCGGCCCGTACTCGCCGAACACGTCCTGTCCGGCGCGCACGAGCTCGGGATCGGCCCACGCCGGCCACGGCTCGACGTGCCGCGCGAACATGCCGATGCCGGGGAGCCCGCCGTCGGGTCCCGCGAGCGTGCCGGGCGCCGTCCGGACGATCCGGTGGTAGAGGGAGTCGTGCGGTTCGCCGGTCGCCCGGAAGTACTCGGCGACGGCCGCGTCCGCGGGCTCGTCCCCCGTCCAGCGCAGGTGCTCGACGAACGCGTCGGTGAAGCGCGCGGTGCCGACCGAGGCCGGCGGCGCGGGGATCGGCCGGCGCCCGCCCCGGCGCAGCGCCGGTGAGCCTCCCACGGGGTGACCCGGGATCCGGTCGGCCACGAGCTCGGCGACGACCGCGTCGTCGAACGGCGGGCCGAACAGCTCCGCGCGGTGCAGGCGCGAGACGAAGAGGTTGGCGATGAAGTTCATCCGGTCCGCGAGCGAGTCCCAGTCGTCGGCCTTGCTCCCGCGGCCATCGGCATCGGCGCGGTCAAAGGTCGTGAGCAGCGTTGCAAGGTCCGGGACGGCGACCGGGTCGAGGTCGGGCGGCGTGAACGCGACTCCCGGAATCGGCGGGACGTCCTCGTCGAACCGCAGCGTGCCCTCGGGCGTCACGATCGTCCCGAGCAGCTCGGTCATGAGCGTGCACCACAGGGCCTGGGTGCGCTCGCCGACCGGGCGGAGCGCGCCGAGCACGCCCCGCCCCGGAGCGGCGAGGAGCGGCTCGTGGTGCGCGAGCCGCGTCGCGAGCCGGTCGAGCACCTCCTCGACGCCGAACTCCATGCTGGCGGTGATCGCCGCCTGGAGGTGGTGCTGCTCGTGGTCGCCGAGCTCGAGCGAGCCGGCGAGGATGCGCTGCGCCCGGGTGGTGCGACCGGTTTCCGCCATCGCGTCGCACCAGTGCGCGTAGCCCGCGGCCAGTCGGTTCCTGCCGTCGAACGCCGTCGCTCCGTCGCAGGCATCGAGCACGCGGGTCCGCGCGGCGGCCGGGTCGTGGTCTGGTGCGCCGAACTCCGCGAGGAAGACGGCGGCGGGCGGCGCGATCTCACCGAACACGAGGGTGTTGCCGTCCGACAGGGCGAGGGCGCTCTGGCCGAAGAGCTCGCGGACGAGCTCGGAGCAGTGGACGGGGAGGATCCGCCGCCAGGGCTCGAGCCACCCTCCGGCGTGCAGGTCGTCGCTCGACTGCTTCGCCACGCCCATGAGGCCGTCGTCGAGCACGATCCGTCGACGGAGCCACTCCGGGAGGTCCTCGCCGCGGATGTTGCGTCCGACGGTGCACGAGGCCCAGGTGGCGAAGGTGCACCAGTTGGTCGTGTCCGTCCCGAGCAGTGCGGCGAGGCCGGCCGAGAGGTCCGCGTAGGTCTGGGTCACCCAGTAGTTCCGCAGGACGCGATCGCCGATGGCCACCACGGCCGCCACGTGCTCCGAAGAGACCCCGCGTTCCATCGATCCGCTCCCGCCGTCCGTCCGTCCGTCCGTTCTCCGCCCGACCGATCCGGCGACCGCACCCCGCCGAACCGGTCCGGAGCCTACCGTCGGGCGCCCGGATCCTCCAGGGACTGCACGGATGGCCCGGGCCGCCGTTGGCCGGCCGGGTTCAGTCGACCGAGATCGCGTGGGTGGGACAGTGCTCGGCGGCCAGGCGGATCCCTTCGTCCGCACCCTCGGTGTCCCCGCAGACGACGGCGATGCCGTCCTCGTCGAGGTCGAAGATGCCCGGCGCCCAGTAGGAGCAGTTGCCCGAACCCATGCACTGGTCGCGGTCGATGGTGACGCGCAGGCCCACCGGAGGTGCGCTCAACCGACCGGCCACACGATGGGCAGGTGGTCGGCCTGGCGGATGCCGGGCGAGAAGTGGATCGTCTCGCCTTCTGCGATGTCGTAATCGGGGATGCGACGGTGGAACTCCTCGAGCGCGACGCGCAGCTCGAGTCGGGCCAGGTGCGCGCCGAGGCAGAGGTGGTTGCCCGCGCCGAAGGCGACGTGGCGGTTCGGGTTCCGTGCGAGGTCCACCTCGCCGCCGAACTCCACGTCGTCGTTGGCGGCGCCGAGGCAGAGGATGACGCGGTCGCCGTGCTCGAGGTTGACGCCGCCCAGCTCGACCTCCTCGTTGATCGACCGGGGAACGACCATCACGGGCGTGAGCACCCGGAGGAGCTCCTCGACCGCAGACGGGATGCCCGTCGGGTCCTCGACGACGCGTCGGCGCTCGTCGGGGTGCCGGGCGAGATAGGTGATCATGCAATCGAGCGTCGCGGTCACCGTGTCGAGGCCCCCGAGGAGGAGCAGGTGGGACATCCCGAGCAGCTCGGTCTCGGTGAGCGGCACCCCGTCGATCTCCGACTGCACGAGGCGTGAGAGGAGCGAGTCGTCCGGCGCGTGCCGCCGCTGCTCGATCGCGACGCGGAAGTAGTCGCTGATCTCCTTCGCCGTCTCGAGGCGGATCTTTTCGGCGCCCTCGAAGTCGCCGGGCTCGACGTCCGGCCGGATGCTGTTGTCGCGCCAGATCAGGAACCGCGGCAGGTCCTCGCTGGGCAGGCCCATGAGGCTGAGGAAGATGCCCGACGGCAGCGGGGTGGCGAACTCCTCGTGGAAGTCGCACGAGCCGCGTGCCACGAACGAGTCGAGCAGCTCGGTCACGATGCGTCGCACGTCGGGCTCGAGCTGCTCGATCTCACGCGGCACGAACTGCGGGTTGAGGAGGCGCCGGTACGCGGTGTGCCGTGGAGGATCGACCTCGAGCGGGAGGAGCGGCTGCTGGCCGAGCGCGACCGTCCCGCCGGCCGACGAGAAGACCTCGGGGTGGCGGAACGCCCAGATCACGTCCTCGTAGCTGGAGACCACCACGTGCGGGAGGTCGCCCATCGTCGTGCGCGCGACCGGGCACTCGGCCCGAAGGCGCGCGTACGCGTCGTGCGGATCGTCGGACGTCTCCTGGGAGAACAGGTCGGACACGTCGAGGTCGGTGGCTTCGGCCATGCGTTCCCCCTTGGGCGGCCCGCCGCCGGACGCAGCGGAACCAACGTTCGTTGGAGAGTAGCGCCCGCCGGGGGTCCGATCGAATGCCGCTCGAGTCCGGGCGGATGCGTCCGTTCAGGGAGTCACCGACGTCCCGTCGTCACCTGCTCCACCATGCACGTACGACGCGACGACCGAGCCGGGTGCTCCCGGCGACCATCCGGCGTCGGGCCAGTTGTACCAACCCGACGACGCCCACGCGCCACCGTCGGGATGGAGCGTGGTCCCCGTCACGAAGCGTGACAGATCCGAGGCGAGGAAGAGCGCGCAGCCACCGACGTCGCCGTAGTCGCCCCGCCGCCCCATCGGGATCGAGATGCGGTCGGCCAGTGACGCACGTGGGTCGTCCGCGTCGAGCAGCAGCGTCGTCTCCATGTCGGCGAGACCCTCGGTCGGCACGAAGTCCGGGGCGATCGTGTTGATGCGGACTCCCTGCGGGCCGAGCTCGACCGCGAGGGTGCGACTCAGATTGGTCACCGCCGACTTCATCGCGGAGTAGACCGCGTGGCCCGGCGCCGCGCGGTGCCCCTCGATGGACGTGAGCTGGATGATGCTGCCCCCGCCGCGGGCGACCATGCGCGGGACCGCGAGCTGGATCGCACTCAGCAGCCAGGTGAAGTTGGTCCGGATGATCGCGTCCCATCCCCGCGGTGTGGAGTCCACGAACGGCTGCGGGAACGTGCCGCCGATGACGTTGACGAGGATGTCGACACCGCCGAAGGCATCGTCGACGTCGTCCAGAAAGGAGGCCTGCAGCTCGGGCTCGCGCCCGTCGAACGCGCCGGTCATGACCTCGGCACCGGTACACCGCAGGTCGGAGGCGGTCTCCTCGAGCAGCACCTCGTTGCGGTCGTTGATCGCGAGCTTGACTCCCGCCCCGCCGAGATCGATCGCACACGCCCGCCCGAGCCCACCGCCACCGCCGAAGAGGACCGCGACGCGACCGTCGAGTCCCGCCCGATCTTCGAGGTAGCCCATGGACGGCCTCCGGTCGCTCGTGCACGCGGCGCCGTGCGCGTCGCGCGTCACCGGCACACCGCGGTGCCGACGTCACCCTACCGGTGCGATCGACCACCATTAGGATCCCGCGGGGCCGCAATCCGGCGGCGCCGTCGGCGCCAGAGCGCGCCGCCTACCGGACTGGGGGACCATGAAGTACGCGATCTCGCTCGGGACGCTCAACCCCGCCGTCTGGCTCGCGGTCACCGACGAGGCCGACCGGCTCGGATTCGACTCGGTGTGGCTGCCCGAGCATCTCGTGCTCCCCGTCGACATGGGCGGCAGCCCGTTCGAGGGCGCCGACCACCCGCCGATCCCGCCGGAGCTCCCGGTCTTCGACGCCCTCGTCTACCTCGCGTACCTCGCCGGTCGGACGGAGCGCATCCGCTTCGGGACCCAGGTGTACAACATCGGGCTCCGCCACCCCTTCGTGAGCGCGCGTGCGGCGGCGACCCTCGACATCGTCTCGAACGGCAGGCTCGACCTCGGCATCGGAGCGAGCTGGCTGCGAGCGGAGTGGGACGCGGTCGGACTCGACTTCGACAGCCGGGGCGCCCGGGTCGACGAGTGCATCGAGATCTGCCGCCGCCTCTGGTCGGAGCCGGTCGTCGAGCATCACGGCCGGTTCTTCGACTTCAACGACGTCATGTTCGAACCCAAGCCGGTGCAGCGGCCGGGGCCGCGCCTGCACATCGGCGGGGACGGGCCGGCCGCGCTGCGCCGTGCGGCGACCGTGGGCGACGGCTGGGCCCCGATGAACCACCCCCTCGAAGAGGTGCCCGGGTCGGTCGCACGCATCGCGGAGCTCCGTGCGGCCGCGGGACGGGACGGCCGGACCGAGGTGACCCTCGGCGGCGACGTCGCGACGCCCGACGACGTGGAGCGCTACGCGGCGGCCGGCGTCGACCGGCTCTTCGTCCGGCCGTGGAAGCGGAGCGCGGAGGCCGTCGACGCGATCGGAGCGTTCGCCTCGACGTTCATCGCCTGAGGGTCAGCCGCCGGGCGTCCGGCGGGGTGCGGTTCGACCAGGTCAGGCTGGGTCCGGTGGCCTAGGCTCACCGTTCCGAGGAGGCGGATCCCGTGACGTCGTCGCGAGCGGTCACCATGGTGTTCACCGGTCCCGTGGGCCCGGGTCCGGGCGCGCTTCCGTCGTCGGCCGGCCCCGGACTCGCACCCGAGACGCAGCTCGCGATCGTCCGTCACCTCATCGACTCGTCGGGCGGCACCGAGGTCGGCCAGCCGGCCGGCGGCGTCCTGTCGGTCTTCACCGACCCGGCGAGCGCGGTCGCGTGCGCGGTCGGGACGCTGCGCGCGCTCGGCGAGCGCGGCGGCGACGCTCAAGTGCCCGGCGTGGGGATCGCGAGCGGCGAGGGCGTACGTGCCGGAGCCGGATCCGGCGGGGCGGGCCCCGAGGCCGAGCGGCTCTGCGGGCTCGCCGGTCGCGGTCGAATCGTGGCCGCCGCAACCGTCGCGGTCGGGGAAAGGCCGTGGCCCACCGCGCCGTTCGCCGTACCCGGTGACCCGTCGGTCGACGACCTCCTCGAGGTCCTCTGGCGAGAGCCGTCCGAGCGGACGTCCGGAGCAGGCGAGGGCGGCACGGTGCTCGCGTCGGGACCGCCGGAGCCGGACGCGCCGATCGCGTTCTCGGTGCTCGGAGCCCTCGAGGTCGTCCGGGACGGCACGGCCCTCGAGGTCACCGGCGCGAAGCGACGGGCCCTCCTGCTCCGTCTGCTCCTGGCGGACAACCGGCCGGTCACCCTCGGTCGCCTGATCGAGGACCTCTGGGAGGGGTCGGACGCGCCCGCGTCGCCGTCCACGCTGCGCAGCCATCTCTCGCTGCTGCGCCAGATCGTCGGTGCCGACCGTCTGCGGAGCCAGCACGGCTCGGTCACCCTCACCGTGCACACCGGCGAGCTCGACGCCGCCGCGTTCCGCTCGGCGTGCGACGACGGGAGGCGCGCACTGGGCGCCGGTGACGCGGCCGGCGCCGAGCGGAGCTTCGCCGCGGCGCTCGGGCGGTGGCGGGGCTCGGCACTCGTCGATGCCGAAGGTGCGTCCTGGGCGCTCCCGGAGGCGTCGCGCCTCGACGAGGAGCGGCTCGCTGCGATCGAGGGGTTGCTCGAGGCGCGCCTCCGCCTCGGCGAGGCGGCGGCGGTGGTCGCGGACGCCGAGGCCACCATCGGTGAGCATCCTCTGCGCGAGCGGCTCTGGGAGCTGCTCATGACCGCGCTCTACCGCGGGGGTCGCCAGGCCGACGCGCTCCGCGCCTTCCAGCGCCTGCGCGAGCACCTCCGCGACGAGCTCGGACTCGAGCCCTCCCCCGAGACCTGCGCGCTCGAACGGGCGATCTTGCTCCACGATCCCTCGCTCGATGGACCTCCGTTCGGCGGCGCCGGCACCGAACCGGAGACGGCCGGTCCTCCGGGCGGCGGTTCGGACCTCACCTGGCTCGCCGGGGAGGACGCACCGACCTTCATCGGTCGCGAGGCGGAGCTCGCGGCCTGCGGTCGTGCGCGGCGCCGGGCGGTCCGTGGGCGGCCGGTCCTCGTCCTGGTGACCGGCGAGCCCGGCATCGGCAAGACGCGGCTCGCCGGTGAGGTCGCGGCCGCGGCGGCGGCCGCCGGCGAGCTCGTGCTCTACGGCCGGTGGCACGAAGAGGCACTCGCGCCGTTCGAGGGCTTCCGCGCCGCACTCGCGACCTTCCTCGCCGACCAGGCCGGTCGCGCCTGCCTCGACCGGCTCGGTCCGTCGGCCGGACCGATCGTCGAGATCGTGCCCGAGGCGCGTGGATGGCTGGGCTCGACGGTCGAGGAGCGCCCGGCGACGTCCGAGGCGGAGCGGTACGCGTCCTTCGAGGCGGTGGTGTCTCTGGTGCTCGAGGCGGCGCGCACCCGACCGGTCGTGCTCGTGCTCGAGGACGTCCAGTGGGCCGACCGAGCCTCGACCGACCTCCTCGAGCACCTCGTGCGCACGGCGGTCGACACTCCGCTCCTCGTGCTCGCGACCTGCCGCGACACCGGCGCCGACGACACCCGCTGGCTGACCGACGGGCTGGTCGGCCTCCAGCGCGAGGCGGAGGTGGAGCGCGTCGACCTCGGCGGTCTGTCGGCGTCCACCTCGCTCGCCCTGCTTCGGACCGCGATCGGGGAGCAGTCGACCGCATTCGAGATCGACGAGGGCTCGGTACGCGAGTACACGGGGGGCAATCCCTTCTTCATCCAGGAGATGGCCTACGACCTCCGGTCGCGCGACACAGTCGGGTCCGGAGCCCTGCCCGAGGTCACGCCCGACCGCTCGATCACCGAGCGCCTGCGCGACCTCGTGCACTGGCGTCTCGCCAAGCTGTCGGCCTCCTGCGTCGAGCTGCTCGGTGTGGCGTCGATCATGGGGCTCGAGTTCGACACGGCGGTCGTAGGAGCGATCGCGCTTGGTGACGAGTCCGCGGCGGTCGGTCTCGTCGAGGAGGCGTGCGCGGCAGGCGTCGTCGCGGAGGTCGGCGACCGGCCGGGGTGCTACCGCTTCACGCACGACGTCGTCCGCCAGGCCCTCTACTCGGACCTGGGCGCCGGGCGCCGGACCAGGCTGCACCTGCGCGCCGCGCGCCTCCTCGAGGAGCGGTTCGGGGACGACCGCACCCACGCGGCGGCCCTTGCACTCCACTATCGCCAGTCACTCCCGGTCGGGCCCGCCGACCGCGCGGTCCACTTCCTGCAGCTCGCCGGCCGCGAGTCGCTGCGGACCATCGCGTACGAGACCGCGGCCGACCACTTCGAGCAGGCGCTCGCGGTCCATGTCGCGCACGTGAGCGGGGAGCTCGAGGAGCGCTGCGACCTGCTCCTCGCGCTCGCCGACGCGCTGGGCAGGTCGGGGCGCCTCGCCGATGCCGACCAGCGGTTCGCCGAGGCGTTCGAGCTCGCGAGGACGCTCGGCCGGAGCGATCGCATGGCGACGGCCGCACTCGGGTACGGCGGGGTCCTGCCGGCGGGCGTCGAGCCGGATCCGACCGCGCACCGACTGCTCACCGAGGCGCTCTTCGAGCTGCCGGTCGGGGTGAGCGCGGCGCGGGCGCTCGCGCTCGGCCGGCTCGCCCAGTGGGACCACTTCTCGCAGTCGCGGGCGGTCCGCCGCCGCCTCGCGGACCTGTCGGTCGAGCTCGGGACCGGTCTCGGCGAGCCGCGCACGCTCGCGTCGTGTCTCGACCACCGGTACTGGGCGCTCGTCGGACCCGACGAGGTCGATGGGCAGCTCGACGCGGCGCGACGGATCCAGTCGATCGGCCGCGCCGAGGGGGACGACGAGGTCGTGGTGCGCGGGCTTCGGTGCGAGCTCAATGCGCAGCTCGAGCTCGGCGAGTTCGACGCGGCGTGCGCGTCGGCGGCTGCGATCCGGTCCATCGCCGACCGGATCCGCCAACCCGAGTACCTCCGCCTCGGATTCACGTGGGACAGCCTGGTCGCCGGGGCTCGGGGCGAGTTCGACGAGGCGGAAGCCTGCGCGGAGGAGGCGCTCGCCATCTTCCGGCAGGGCGGCCACCGCCAGGTGCGCCAGCTCGCGGTCGGATTGAGCCTCACGCTCCTCTGGCTGCGCGGGCGGATGGACGAGTTCGCCCGGATCCTCGAGGCGGGCCGCACCGGCCGCGGGTCGCTCGCCGAGCTCGCCCTCGCCGCCTGGGCCGCCTGCGAGACCGGGGACACGGACACCGCACGTTCGACCCTCGCCGATCTCCGCTTCGACACGGTCGCGGTCGAGGATCGCAACTATCACTGGTGGTACGTGGTGGCGGGGCTGAGCCAGACCGCATGCGCGCTCGGGGACGTCTCCTGGGCGGCATTCCTCTACGGGCTGGTCGAGCCGTTCGCCGATCACAACGCCCGTGTCGGGCTCTCGACCTATCTCGGAGCCGCCTCCTACTACCTCGGGATCCTGGCCGGAACGGCCGGCCGTCCCGACGCGGCGCGGGAGCACCTCGCCCACGCGCTCACCCGTCACGAGGTGATGCGTGCGGTACCGTTCGTCGCCCGCACGAGTGCCGCGCTCGAGCAGGTGGGCTGACGGGGCCGGACCCACCGAAGCGGACGCGGTGCGCACCGGGGGACCGGCAGCGCTCGTGGCCGCCGGCCCGATCCGCCTCGGACCGACGGCCACCCGGTTCCCGCCTTCGAATGGTCATCGGGGCGAGGTGTGCGCCGACGGGTGGGGGGAGGGCCCGTCTGGCACGGACCCCGGTGTGGCATCGGTGTCCGTGGCTGCAGCGTGCACCTCGGCTGTCCAATCCCTGTCCAACGGCGCTGACCTGCCGCAATCGTCCCCCTGGGTGACCCGGACCACCAGCCCGCCCGCCGTAGGCTTCCGCGCCGTGCTCCCCCGACCCACCAGGCCGTCCGCGGCCTTCGTAGCCGCCCTTGCCGGAGCCTCCCTCCTCCTGACGGGCTGCTCGTCGGCCTCGAACGCGGGCGGCTCGAGCCCGCCGTCCACGGCGGTGCGCACCACGACGACCACGGTCCCGCCGACGACCACGACGACCGAGCAGCCGGGATGGACGGTCGACTCGTCCGTCGGCGGACGCATCGCGGTCGACCAGCAGTCGGTCACCGAGCCCGACGGGCACGTCGTGACCCTCTACCGCTTCCGCTCCGGCGTGACGAGGTTCGGCCTCCACGTCGGCAGCTCGGATCCCCCGACGGGTGCGGCCACCGTGGCGGGCGACGCGGGGTCGGCGATCGGGCCGGACGAGACACCGGTCCTGCTCGCCGCGTTCAACGGCGGGTTCGAGGCGTCGACCGGCGCGGGCGGGTTCGAGCTCAACGGGCAGGTGCTCCTCCCCCTGCAGGGCGGAACGGCGAGCCTGGTGATCGACACCAACGGGACGGGCCACGTCGGAGTGTGGGGCGGCGGGTTCCCCGCCCCGGGCGAGCAGGTCGAGAGCGTCCGCCAGAACCTCGCGCCCCTCGTCGTGGGCGGCCAGCCGAGCGGCGCGGTGGGCGACATCCCTGCGTGGGGCGCGACGCTCGGCGGTGGCAGCGTGGTGGCGCGGAGCGCGCTCGGAGAGGACGCCGCCGGCAACCTGGTCTACGCGGGGAGCATGGACGCGCTCCCGAGCGATCTCGCGGCGGCACTCGTCGGCGAGGGAACCGTCACGGCCATGGAGCTCGACATCAACCCCGAGTGGGTGCAGCTCGCGTGGGCACCGGCTCCGGGCGGCGCGCTGGCCACGGGGGTGCCCGGCCAGAGTCGACCGGCCGACCAGTACCAGGTCGGCTGGACCCGCGACTTCGTGACCGTCCTCGCCGCGGGCTGAGGAGCGGCCGCCGACCCCGGCGCGACCACTCGCCAGGTGCCATCATCGGCGCCTCGAACCGTCCGGCCCGTCCGGACCGTCCGCCGGGGAGGCGCCGTGGGAAGCACTGAGAACAAGGAGCTCGTCGGGTCGTTCTGGGCCGCCCTCTACGAGCGCGACTGGGATCGCATCGCGGGCTTCTTCGGCGAGGGCAGCGAGTACACCGACGTGCCCTCGCCCGAGGACGACGTGGCCCACGGGCCGGCGCAGATCGTGGCGCGCCTGCGGCTCGGCCTCGAGCGCATCTCCGGCTACGAGCACGAGCTTCGCACGTTGGTCGCCGAGGGCGACGTCGTCGTCACGGAGCACGCGGAGACCTGGCACTGGCACACCGGCGAGCAGGTGACGCTGCCGTTCGTGTCCGTCCAGGAGGTGCGCGACGGCGTGATCGAGCGGTGGTGGGACTACTGGGACCTCCAGACGCTGATGAACGCCGCGCCCGCCTGGTGGATCGAGCACATCATGCAGGGCTACACCTGAACGGGGTCCCGGCCCGGATCGAGCACCGGTCCGACCCGGGTGCCGCTCAGGCCATCGTCGCGAGGATCTCCGCGATCACCTCGACGGTCGTGTCCGGGTGCAGGAGGGCGAAGCGCGCCGCGGCACTCCCCTCCCAGACGGTCGGGGTCACGAAGCCGACCTGGTCGTCGAGGAGCCGGGCGGACCACGCCTCGTACTCGTCCCACGCCCAGCCCGTCCGGCGGAAGAGGACGATCGAGAGCTCGGGCCGGCGGACCAGCTCGAGGTAGGGCGTCTCGTCGACGAGGTCGGCGACGGCCTGCGCGTTGGCGAGCACCGTCTCGACCGCGTCGCGGTACGCGTCGGTCCCGTGGACCGCAAGCGAGAACCAGAGCGGCAGGCCACGTGCGCGTCGCGTGAGGTGGTAGGCGTAGTCGCTCGGGTTCCAGACCTCGGGATCGTCGGTGTGGATGACGTCGAGGTACGACGCGTCCTGGGTGTGGACGGCCTTCGCGAGGTGTGGCTCGCGGTAGAGGAGCGCGGCGCAGTCGAAGGGCGCGAAGAGCCACTTGTGCGGGTCCACGACGAAGGAGTCGGCCGCCTCGACCCCGCGGAAGCGGTCCCGCGCCGAGGGCGCGAACAGCGCCGCGCCGCCGTACGCGGCGTCGACGTGGAACCAGAGCGACCGGGCGCCGGTGACCGCCGCGATGCCCGCGAGGTCGTCGACGATGCCCGCGTTGGTCGTCCCTGCGGTCGCCACGACCGCGACCACGTCGTCGCCGCGCGGGTCGCCCGCGAGCGTCGCCGCGAGGACCTCGCCCGTCAGCCGGTGGTCGGTGCACGGCACCAGCAGGGGCTCGATCCCGAGCACGTGGAGCGCCTTGCCGACCGAGGAGTGGGCCTCCTCGCTGATCGCCACGAGCGGGCGCGCCGGCGCGTCGCCACCTCGCCGGTGGCCGGCGGTGTCGCGAGCGACGAGCAGTGCCGAGAGGTTGCCCGCCGAGCCGCCCGACACGAAGCAGCCGCCCGCACCGTCGGGGAGGCCGGCGAGCCCGGCGAGCACGCCGAGGGCCTGGTTCTCGGCCGCGACCGCGCCCGCCGCCTCCATCCACGAGGTCCCCTGCATCGACGAGCACGCCACGACCATGTCGAAGAGGAGCGACGCCTTGGTCGGCGCGGCCGGGATGAACGAGAGGAAGCGCGGGCTGTCGCACGAGATGACCGCGGTCGCGAGCTCCCGGTCGAAGAGCTCCATGATCCTGCGCGGATCGGTGCCGTCCGCGGTGATGAGGCCGTCGAGACTCGCCGCGAGGCTCGAGGCCTGCGCGCCGCCGAAGTCGAGCGGCACCGGGTCGAGCTGCAGCCTCCAGCGGCAGTACTCGAAGACGAGTTCGGTGAGGCGCTCGTCGTAGACGAACATCGGGTTCCGCGCGGTCGGTCGCTCTCCGGGCACGCACCATGATCGCAGAGTCGGTGCCGCATCCCGCTGTTCGAGCCCCGCCCGACCGGCGGTCCGCCCTCAGCCCGTGGCGCGGTGGAGCGAGACCGCGTAGGCCGCATCCGGGCCGAGCGGCTCGCGCGACCAGGTCGACCAGCGGTCCTCGAGCACGAGCCCGACCCGCGCACAGTCCGCGTCGTAGGTGGCGAGCGGGTAACGGCCGTCGAGCTGGAAGCCCGCGACGAGACGGCCGCCCGGTGCGACATGGCGCGCGCAGCCGGCCACCAGCGCGGCCCGCCTGCCTTCCGGCGTGAAGAGCGGAACGTTGCCGGCCATCACGACGACGTCGAACGTCCGTCCGAGCTCGACGGTCGCGACGTCGGCCTCCACCCAGGCGAGCTCGGGTGCGAGGCGTGCGGCGGCCGCCAGCATCGAGGGGTCGCGGTCGATCCCGACCACCTCGATCCCCCGCTGCGCGAGCTCGATCGCGACGCGGCCGGTCCCGCATCCGGCATCGAGCACGGTGGCGGGATGCAAGCCCGCGACGAGGTCTGCCTCGCCGTGCACGTCTTCGCCGCTCGCCGCGAGCTCGTCGAAGCGCCGTTGGTAGCGCTCCCCGTCCCAGGCGGCGTCCGGCCCCAGCCGCCGATCCCGGCCGCTCACGACGTGGCGGGCCAGAGGGCGAGCTGGGGGTCCTCACCGCCGTCGAGGAGGTGGTACCCGGGCAGCTGGGCCATCGGGGTGTCGAGGTAGACCTTCGCCTCCGGCGGCTGGGCGAACCGGCCGTGGCTCCAGCGGATCTCGACGTGGCCCTCGACGGTCCGGCACCGGTCGTCCTCGCGGTCGCGGCAGGTGAACGCCCAGTCGACCCGTGGCTGGCCCGCCGAGGCCGCCTGCACCGCTGCGCCCTCGAGCTCGAAGCGGTCGCGCCAGTCCCACGGGCTCGAGATGCGGAGGCGAGCCGGCGCGCCGGTGCGACGGTCGTGGCCGAGCACGTAGTAGGGCGCGCTGCCGATCCGGAGGAGCCTCCAGAGCACGACCTCCGTCGCGACGCCCGACGACTCGAGCGAGTCGCGCCACTTTGCCGCGGAGGCCTCGCTCACCACGCGGCACAGCTCGCGGTACGCCGCCTGCGACCCGGCGTCGGGGTAGGTGCGCCCCTGCAGCGCCGTCCGGAGCCGCTGGAGCTCCTCGCGGCTGCACGAGGCGGCGTCGTGCGGAAGGTCGTCGAGGCCGGTGGCGTCGAGACACGCGCGGTAGAGCGCAGCGAGCTCGCCGGGGGCGACGGTCGCGTACCAGTCGGTGCGCTCCCACGCCCCGGTGGTCGCCAGCAGCCCGTCGAAGAGGCGGCCGGGCGAGACGTTGGCCACGATGTCCGACTCGTACTTGCAGGAGACGAGGAAGACGTGGTCGATGCGCAGGTCGATCGGGGCGACCTCGTCGCCGGGCGCCCGTCGCCCCCCGGTCCACTCGATGGTCTGCGGCAGGCGGCCCCGCAGACCGTCCGGTGCCTCGAGGAAGGCCTTCCCGTTGGCGAACGCTCCGCGCAGCTCGTCCGCGTAGCGCCCGCTGCGCACGATCGCGTCGAGCGTCTCCCACACGGTCGTCTCGACCCGGAGCTCGGCGGGACGCTCGGCGATCGCGACCCGTGCGTCGGGAAAGGGCAGCGTGCCGAGGGCGGTGCCGAGCTCGGTGATCGTGGTCCGGTCGTCGGGCACGGTGCGTCTGGACGACCGCCGGCTCAGCCGCCGGCTGCGAGGGTTCGGAGTCGATCGACGCCGGACGGGTCGAGCAGCTCGACCACGTCCCGCACCGGGCCGTGCACACCCGTCGCGGCCACGAGCGCCTTGTCGCCCGCGCTGCGCGGTGCGGGGCGTTCGGTGGTGAGAAGCACCAGCGGACCGATGTCGGTGCGGGAAGGGTCGGCGGAGCGTGCCGCATGCAGCACCGCGGCGGCGCCGAGCGAGCGCCAGAGCACCTCCGCCCGCCGCAGGCCCGGCCTGGTGGCCGAAAAGGCCCCCGAGAGGTCGAAGAGCCAGGTCCGCCCTTCGGCGTCGCGCGCGCGGAAGCCGACGGTCACCCCGAGGTCCCGCACCGCGACGCCGCGCTCGATCGAGGCGAAGCCCGCGGCGACGAGAGCGCCGTACGCGAGCTCGCTGGCCTTCCGCCCGGCGCGGACCCCAACGGCCTCGGACGTCGCGCCCGGCTCGAACTCCTGGGTGGGCCGACCCGGCGGCACCGTCACGCGGCGACGGGAGGCGCTCTCGCCGGCAGCAAGCCGGGCGCGCTCGTCCGCGATCCTGCGCTCGGCGAGCGCCACGTACTCGGGATCGGTGTCGAAGCCCACGTAGTGGCGCTCGGTCCGCAGTGCGGCCACCGCGGTCGAGCCCGAGCCCATGAAGGGATCGAGGACGAGATCGCCGCGGTAGGTGTAGAGCTCGATGAGCCGGCGGGGCAGCTCGACGGGGAACGGCGCGGGGTGGCCGACCTGGGTCGCCGACTCGCTCGGGAGGTCCCAGAGGTCGATCGTCGCGTCGACGAACTCGTCCATCGACATCGTCCCTTCGCAGGGCAGGCCGAGCTCCTCGCGCCGGCTCGGGGTGAGCGCCCGGTCGAACCGCCCCTTGGACGCGACCACCACCCGCTCGGTCACGTCGCGGAGGACCGGATTGGCCGGCCGCTGGTAGGTGCCCCAGGCGCAGGAGCCGCCGGCCGCCTGGCTCTTCTGCCAGACGATCTCGCCGCGCAGCAGGTAGCCGAGCCGCTCGAGGACGTCGATCACGTCGCGGGCGAGCGAGCGGTACGGCTTGCGACCGAGGTTGGCCACGTTGACCGCGATCCGCCCGCCGGGCTCGAGCTTCGCATAGCACTGCTCGAAGACGTCGAAGAGCATGTCGAGATAGGTCTCGTAGTCGGCGGGCACGTGGCCGACGCCGAGCGCCGTTTCGTACTCCTTGCCCGCGAAGTACGGCGGTGAGGTCACCACGAGGGCGACCGAGTCGTCGGCGACCCGGCCGACGCGGTCCATCCGTCGTGCGTCGCCGACCCAGAGCTCGTCCTCGGCCGTGTGCGGCGCGACGTTGCTGTCGTCGGAGAGGCGCGGTGGAGTGAAGCGCGCGTAGAAGGTGGAGGCATCGTGCGCCTCTCGACGCCCCACGCCGAAGGCGGAGGTCGTGGTCGACCGCCTGCGGAGCGCCGATCCGATCGGCTCCACCGTGCTCATGGCGGCGATCCGATCGGCTCCACCGTGCTCATGACACCGAGCCGGGCGCCCCGGCACCGCGACGGGCGCTGCCAGGGGGATCGATCACCATGGGCCGATCATACGGAACGGGTGCGACGGCGACGGGGTCCCTGCCCGGCGGCAGGTTCCGACATCCCGGCAGCGGTTCCCTCACCCGCCGGCGAGATGCTCGGTGATCGACTCGCCGACCGCGACGCACGCCGAGGTCGAGACGCAGCTGATGCCGGTGAGCGGGAGTGCGGTCGCGACGACCGCCGCCTTCTTCCACGGCGAGGAGGAGGGATCGGTGAAGAGCGCCATGCCGGCCTGCGGGACGAGGGTGCCGGCGGTGCCCGCCGCCGCGCAGGTGCCCGGCGCGAGGCAGGAGAGCCCGGTGAGCCCCGCGACGAGGGCGAAGACGGGCTGCCGCGTCCAGACGCTGCCCCCGTCCGCGGTGGTGAGCACGACCGCCTTGCCGCTCCGCACGCTCGTGAGACCCCCGTCGGTCGTGCCGACGGCCGCGCACCAGACCGGAAGCGAGCCCGGCGCGGACGTCGTGCCGGACGACGCGGCCGTCGTGGTCGTCGAGGTCGTGTCGCCGGTGTCGAAGCAGGCGAGCGCGTCGAGCGCACCGACCCCCGGGGGAATCGTGAGCGCGGTCCACGTCGTCCCCCCGTCGCTGCTCGCCGCCACCGCGGCGGCCGACCGGTCGACCGTGACCGGAGTGCGGGCGGCCGCCCAGCAGTGCGATGCGTCGGGGCAGGAGACCGAGGTCGCGCCCGTCTGGCCGGTCGGGAGGGCACCCGCCTGCCGCCAGGCGGCGCCCGGTGCGGAGGTCGTGAGCGCGACCGCGCCGCCGGCCGTCGTCGCGATGGCGACGCACTGCCTGGTCGGGAGGCAGGTGGCCGCGGTCACGTCGGTCGCGGCCGGTGGCAGGACCTGCGCCGTCCAGATCGTGCCGCCGTCCGTCGTGGCGATGACCGCGCCCGGACCGCTCGAGCTCGTTCCCGACTGCCCGACCGCGACGCAGCGGCGTGCGTCCGCGCAGGCCACGTCGGTGAGGTAGGCGACCGTCGGTGGCACCGTCTGGTTGGTCCACGTGCGACCGCCGTCGGTCGTCGCGACCACGATCGCCCCGTTCGGTGCTCCGCCGACGCCTACGTTGGAACCGACCGCCCAGCACGCCCTCGCGGTCGCGCAGGTCACCGCGCGGAGCGAGTTGTCCGGTGGCGGGAGGGTCACCGAGACGAGTGAGCCGTTCCAGGGTGAGCCGGAGGCGATCGTCGACGGTGCGGAGACGCCGCCCGGAGCCGCGCCGGAGCTGCACGCCGCTGCGAGGAAGAGGAGCGAACCGGTCAGCGTGGCGGCGACCAACCGGGTCGATGCACGGTGGACAAAGAGCCGGAGGGCGAGCCGCCGTGCGGCGCGGGATGGTCGTCGGGCAGTCATCGCAGCGTCCGGTCCCTCCGGGTCCGGCCGGCGCCACAGCGTTCCCCTGCGGTCCGGTCGCCGGGTGATCTTCCCACGTGCGGGGTCGGGCGGAGGGTGATGACGGTTGCCCGGGCCGGGACCCGTCTACCGTACGGATCGGTGCGCCCGACTCCCCTCACCCCGCACGCGGCGACCGGGCTCCGGGGAGCGGCGCGGTGAACCTCGTCGACGTCGTCGTCGTGGTGGTGGTCGTGCTCGCGGCGATCCAGGGCGTCCGCCTCGGGGCCGTCGTGCAGGTCCTCACCTTCGGCGGCTTCTGGCTCGGCCTCTACCTCGGCGCGATCCTCGCCTCGGTGACGGTGGGACGCGTCCACCAGCCGTCGACCCGGACGGCCCTCGCCCTCGCCACGATGGTCGGGGTGGCCGTCTTCTGCGGCGTGGCCGGACGAGTCGTCGGCAACCTCGCGTTCAAGACCGTCCACCACGGGATCCTCGGCTCGATCGACTCCGCGCTCGGGCTGGTGGTGGCGGTGATCGCGACGCTCCTCGCGGCGTGGCTGCTCGCCTCGACGCTCGCGAACTCCACCTCGATGAGCCTCAACTCGTCGATCGCGCAGTCGAAGATCATCCGATCCCTCGACGACATGCTGCCCGCACCGCCGTCGGTCTTCTCGCGGGTGCAGAGCTTCCTCTCGGCCGAAGGCTTCCCCCCGGTGTTCGCGCAGCTCGCCCCGGCGGCGGCGGGACCGGTGACCCTTCCGGGCGGCGCGCAGCTTCAGGAGGCGGTCACCCAGGCCGGCGCGTCGACGGTCAAGGTCATCGGTGACGGCTGCGGCCAGATCCAGGAGGGATCGGGCTTCGTCGTGGCGCCCGGCGAGGTGGTGACCAACGCGCACGTGATCGCGGGCATCAGCCACCCGATGGTCGAGGACGGATCGGGTCCGCACGCGACGACGGTGGTCGCGTTCGACCCGTCGTACGACCTCGCGATCATGCGGGTCGACGGCCTCTCGGCGCCGTCGCTCACACTCGACGCGACCGACGTCCCGCGCGGGACGCAGGCCGCGGTCCTCGGCTACCCGGGCGGCGGTCCGTTCGCTGTGAGCGCGGCCGGGGTCATGGCCGACTTCCAGGCGCAGGGCCGCGACATCTACGGGCAGGGGCTGACGGTCCGTGACGTCTACCAGATCCAGTCGGTGGTCCGGCCGGGCAACTCGGGCGGTCCGCTCGTCGAGCCCGACGGTCAGGTGATCGGCGTGGTCTTCTCGCGGTCGACGACCAACAGCGACATCGGGTACGCGCTGACCTCGCCGGGCGTGCTCGGCCGCGTCCAGCACACCGGCGGGAGCACGGCGCCGGTCGGCACCGGTCCCTGCACGTCCGGGTAGCACTGCCTTCCGGCGCGCCCCGCCCCGTGGCCTCCGGTCCGGCGGCACCACCGGCGACTAGACATGGGAAGCATGGCCCTCCGCATCGAGGACTACGGCATCATCGGCGACCTGCACACCGTCGCGCTCGTGGGGCGCGACGGGTCGATCGACTGGCTCTGCCTCCCGCGCTTCGACTCCGCCGCGTGTTTCGCCAAGCTGCTCGGCGACGACTCCCACGGCTCGTGGCGGCTCGCGCCGAAGGGAGCCGACGGTGCGACGCACCGCCACTACCGCGAGGACTCCCTCGTCCTCGAGTCGGAGTTCGTCACGCCCGAGGGCACCGTGCGGGTGACCGACTGCATGCCGATCCGCGAGAGCCACCCCGAGGTCGTGCGACTCGTCGAGGGGGTGCGCGGTCGGGTCACCATGGAGATGAACCTCACCATCCGCTTCGGCTACGGCCAGGTGGTGCCCTGGGTGCGCAAGATGGACGGGACGCTGACCGCGATCGCGGGACCGGATGCGCTCTCCCTCTGGACGCCGGTGCCGACCGAGGGCTTCGACTACTCGACGGTGGCCGAGTTCACGGTGGCCGAGGGGCAGCGGATCCCCTTCTCGCTCTCGTGGTACCCGGCCAACGAGACGCCTCCCCGCCCGACCGACGCGGTCTACGCGATCGGGGACACCGAGCTCTGGTGGAACGAGTGGGCGTCGCGCTGCACCTACGAGGGCGACCACCGCGAAGCGGTCGTGCGCTCCCTCATCACGCTCAAGGCGCTCACCTACGAGCCGACCGGGGGGATCGTGGCAGCCGCGACGACCTCGCTGCCGGAGACGCTCGGCGGCGGGCGCAACTGGGACTACCGCTACTGCTGGCTGCGCGACGCGACGCTGACCCTCGAGTCGCTCATGCGGGGCGGCTACTACGAGGAGGCGATGGCCTGGCGCACCTGGCTGCTCCGCGCGGCGGCCGGCGACCCGTCGCAGCTCCAGATCATGTACGGGGCGGCCGGCGAGCGCCGCCTCGACGAGTGGGAGGTCGACTGGCTGCCCGGGTACGAGGGCTCCGCACCGGTACGCATCGGGAACGCGGCGGCCGGCCAGTTCCAGATCGACGTCTACGGCGAGGTCATGTCCGCGCTCTACGAGTCCGCGCACCAGGAGCCCGCGGGAGAGAACGCCGCGTGGGAGCTGCAGCTCGCACTCATCGAGTACCTCGAGGCCGGATGGCGCGAACCGGACGACGGGATCTGGGAGATCCGCGGACCGAGGCGCCACTTCACCCACTCGAAGGTCATGGCCTGGGTCGCCATGGACCGTGCGATCAAGACGATCGAGACCTGCCACACCGAGGGTCCGCTCGACCGCTGGAAGGCGGTCCGCGCCGAGATCCACCAGCAGGTCTGCGACGAGGGCTTCAACGTCTCGAAGGGCTCCTTCACCCAGTACTACGGCTCCGACCAGCTCGACGCGAGCCTGCTCATGATCCCGCTGATGGGCTTCCTGCCGGCCACCGACCCACGGGTGCGGGGCACCATCGAGGCCATCGAGCGCGAGCTCGTCGAGGGCGACTTCGTGCTCCGGTACCGCACGAGCGACACGGGGGACGTCGACGGGCTCACCGGCCACGAAGGCGCGTTCCTCGCCTGCTCGTTCTGGCTCGCCGACTGCCTCGCGCTGCTCGGCCGGACCCACGACGCGCGCGAGCTCTTCGACCGGCTCCTCGGACTCCGCAACGACCTCGGGCTGCTCTCGGAAGAGTACGACCCGATCGCAGGTCGGCTCGTCGGCAACTTCCCGCAGGCCTTCTCCCACGTCTCGCTGGTGAACTCCGCCTCCAAGATCAGCGGTCAGCAGAAGCCGACCTCCGAGCACGTGAGCCTCGGGATCGCGCGCCAGGTGGCCGGGCGTCGCACGGGCGGGTTCCGCCGGGCGCGCCACATGGAGGGGCTGCTCGCCCGAAAGGTCATGGACAACCTGGCGGGTGGCGCCGACGCACGGGCGCGCGGGGGCGTCTCGCGGGCGATCCAGGACGCGGTCGGGGATGCCGGACTCACCCCGACCACGGACTTCGCGGCGGACGCGCCCGCCGGTGCCGCGCCCACGGAGGCCGCCGACGCCGCGCCCGCCGGTGCCACGCCCGCCAAGCGGACCCGCGCGAAGGCCGCGACGAAGCGCTCCGGCGAGCAGGGCGCCGGATCCGCCGCCAAGACGGGCCGTGGATCCCGTGCAGCCTCCGGCACCCGCACGATGAAAGGGAAGCCGGCCTCGGGCGCCGCGAAGCGCGGCGGCCGGCAGAGCGGGACCGCGCGCCCGAAGGACCAGTGAGCGGCACCCGCGCCCGCGGTGGCGCGCACGCGGGTCACCGGCACTCGCACCCCTTCGACCCGGCGGACCGGGCGGCACCGGCCGCCGGTGTGAAGGTCGCCGACGGGGTCATCGAGCTCGACACGCTGCTCGGCGGGTGGGAGCGGGTCACCGCCGGCTACCTGATCGAGGGGGACGCGCCGGTCCTCGTCGAGACCGGCAGCCAGAGCTCGGTGCCGACCCTGCTCGCCCAGTTGGAGCGCGTCGGGCTCTCGGCCGACGACCTCGCTGGCGTCGTCGTGACCCACATCCACCTCGACCACGCGGGCGGGGTAGGGGACGTCGCACGCGCCTTCCCCAAGGCGACCGTCTACGTGCACCCGAAGGGCGCCCGGCATCTCGCCGATCCGACGAAGCTGGTCGACTCGGCCGCACTCGTCTACGGCTCGCTCCTCGACTCGCTCTACGGCCGCCTCGACCCGACCCCCGCGGAGCGGATCCGCGTCCTCGAGGACGGCGACACGATCGACGTGGGCGCGAACCGCACGCTCACCACGGTCGACTCGCCCGGGCACGCGAAGCACCATCTGGCCCTCCACGACTCGTTGAGCGGCGTCCTCTTCGCCGGCGACGCGGTCGGGGTCAAGCTCCCCGACGGCGGGGTGCTCCGGCCGTCGACGCCACCGCCCGACTTCGACCTCGACCTCGCGCTCCACTCGCTCGCACGGTTTTCGGAGCGGCGACCGACCTCGCTCGCGCTGGCCCACTACGGACTGCTCGCCGATCCGGCCGCGATCCTCGACGAGGCCGACGGCACGCTTCGTCGGTGGGCTGCGACCGCGGAGGCCGCGTACCGCGACGGTGAGGACATCGCGGCCGCGCTCGCGGCGGCGTTCGAGTCCGACCTCGACGGTGTGGCCGAGGAGCACCGCGAGAAGCTCGAGATCATGAACGGCGTGCATTCGAACGCGGCAGGTATGCGCCGGTGGCTCACGCTCCGCGACGAGGGCCGGTCGACCGGCGCGTAGTGGCGACGCCGCGACGCGCGTCGTTGACGCGTTCGCGACGCACCCGTAGGCTGCGCGGGCGCCCCTAGCTCAACGGTAGAGCAGCGGATCCTTAATCCGCAGGCTGGGTGGTTCGAGTCCCCCGGGGCGCACGCGCGATTCCGGATCGTGAGCGCGACGATCGTGAGGGCGGCAGCCGCGGACGCACGCCATCCACCCCGGGCCTGCCGATGACCGCTGCGTACAATGGCCCATCACCACCGCGCCGATCGTGCACGGGCACCCGAGGAAGAGGCCGCAACCGTGACACCCGAGTCCGACGCCAGCGCACCGCCCGAGTCGGACGCGGGTCAGGACGGGGCGGGCGCAACGACCTTCGAGCAGCTCGGTGCGGTTCGACGGGCGAAGCGTGACGTGCTGCGCGAGCAGGGCATCGACCCGTATCCGGCCAGGTTCGACCGCACCGCGACCGCGGCGGAGGTGCGCGAGCGCCACGGCGAACTGGAGCCCGATGTGCGGACAGGGCACACCGTCACGATGGCGGGACGGGTCACGAGCTTCCGAGGCCAGGGCAAGCTCACCTTCGCGACCCTGACCGACGCGACCGGGCAGCTCCAGCTCATGTGCCGGTCGGCCGATCTCTCCGAACAGGCCAACGCCGTGCTCGGCGCGGTCGACCTCGGCGACTGGATCGGGGCGGAGGGCGAGGTCGTGACCTCCAGGCGCGGCGAGCTCTCCGTCGACGTCACCGAGCTCTGGATGCTGGCGAAGGCGCTCCGGCCCCTGCCGGACAAGTGGCACGGGCTCACCGAGACGGACACCCGGTACCGCCAGCGCGAGGTCGACCTCCTCGCGAACCCCGATTCACGGCGCGTCTTCGACATCCGCTTCCGGGCGATCGCCGCCATGCGGCGCGAGATGGCGGCCGACGGCTACATCGAGGTCGAGACGCCGATCCTCCAGTCACAGGCCGGCGGTGCGCTGGCCCGACCGTTCGTCACCTACGCGAACGCGCTCGACATGGAGCTGCGCCTGCGCATCGCACCCGAGCTCTTCCTCAAGCGGCTCGTCGTCGGCGGGTACGAGCGGGTTTTCGAGATCTCGCGCAACTTCCGCAACGAGGGGATCAGCACGCGCCACAGCCCCGAGTTCACGACGCTCGAGGCGTACCGGGCGTTCGGGGACTTCACCGACGGGATCGACCTTGCGGAGCGACTCGTCCTCGGCGCGGCGAAGGAGGCCACCGGGAGGCTGACCTTCACGGTCGGCGGTGACCGCACGATCGACCTCACACCGCCGTGGCCGCGGCGCGAGCTGCTCGACTGGCTCGAGGAACGCGTCGGGCGTCGCCTCCACCCTGCCGATCCGGTCGAGGACCTCCGCGCCGTCCTGCGCTCGCACGGCATCGACTTCCTCGACGAATGGGGCTCCGGGAAGCTGATCTTCGAGCTCTACGACCACCTGCTCCTCCCCTCGACCACCGACCCCGTCGTCGTGTGCGGCTTCCCGGTCGAGGTCTCGCCCCTCGCCCGCCACCGTGACGGCGACCCGACGATGGCCGATCGGTTCGAGCTCTGCATGGACGGCAAGGAGTACGTGAACGGCTACAGCGAGCTGAACATCCCCGAGGAGCAGCAGGAACGGTTCCGCCACGAGGCCGAGGCCGCGGCCCACGGCGACCTCGAGGCTCACCCGGCCGACCTCGCGTTCCTCCGCGCGCTCGAGTACGGCCTCCCACCCACCTCGGGCATCGGTCTCGGCATCGACCGGCTGGTCATGGTCCTCGCCGAGGTCGACTCCATCCGCGACGTGATCCTCTTCCCGACCATGCGGCCCGAGGCGGGAGCCTGAGCGTCGGGCCCCACCGGGTGGCCGCGGGGTCCGCCCCGAAGCCCTGCTGTTCCGACGGTCTCAGGGACGGCTTCGGATCGCCCGATCGGGGCCGGGCGTCTGTGCCCGCAACCGAAGGGGCATCGCACTCTCCGTCCCGCCAAGCTGGCTAGCGTGGGCCCCGCTGACGGGAGTGATCCCGAGGCGGTGGGCAGCACCGGTGTCGAAATGGGGGATCGAGATGAGCTTCAGTTTCAGCCGTCGCCACGTGAACCCGGGTCTCACGGCCGCCCGTCTCGCTGCGATCGATGCCATCGTCGAGATGGCCCGGAGTGACGAGGACGTCGACGCAGCATTCGCCGCCCTGCGGGTGCTCGGGGTCACCGAGGCCGAGCTCCTCTGCATCCGGGTGAGCGTCCCGATCTGAGCCGCTTCCCCGGCGTGGCCGGCGGCCCGGCTCGGCCGGACGCGAGTCCCGGTACGGTGCGATGGCGATGGGCTACACGGACGCACCGGAAGGTTGGTGGCGTGGTTTCCTGCTCGCCCTCCCGGCGCGTACGGCGAAACTCGCCGTCGTCCGAGCCGACGGTGCCCCGCACGTCGCCCCGGTCTGGTTCGACCTCGACGGCGACGACGTGGTCTTCATGACCTCCGCCGAGACGATCAAGGGCAAGGCGATCCTCCGCGATCCGCGGGTGTCCCTCTGCATCGACGACGAGCGGCCGCCCTTCAGCTTCCTCACGATCGCCGGAACCGCGACGACGAGCACCGAACCCGACGAGCTGCTCGAGTGGGCGACCCGGATCGCCGGCCGCTACATGGGTGCGGCACTCGCCGATGAGTACGGCCGTCGCAACGCGGTGGCCCCGGAGATGGTCGTGCGAGTGCGACCGAACCGGATCGTCGCGAAGGTCGATGTTGCGGAGTGACCGGGGGCGAGCGACCCGCGTCCCCGGATCAGCTGTCGTCGTCAGCGGCCTCGCGGCAGGCCTGTCGACGCGGGTCGATCGGGCTGGTCACCGACGTGATCAGCAGTAGCGATTCCCCGCTGATGCTCCGGATCCCGTGGAGATCTGGGCGATGAGCCCACCGTCCGTCCAGAACGACAGCGTCCCCCGGGGAGTCGTGGCGACGTAACCAGGTGCGGGCGAGTACCCGCCGCCGGTTCTCGCCGGGTAGTAGTGGAGCGATGCGCCGTAGGTCGCCGTGAGCTTCTGGACGGTGTCACCGAGGCCCACTCCCTCCGGAGTGGTGACGACAGGAGTCGTGCCTCCGGCACCGGGCCGTGAGGCACGAGACGTTGCTGCCGCCTGCAGCCGAGCTGAGCGTCTCGAGAGTGGTCGTCCCGGGCGGCGTGCCGTGCAGTCCGTCCGCCGGCCCGGAGAAGCCGTCGCCGTAGACGACGAGTGCGGTGCCAGCTCCCTGCTCCGCCTGTGCCGAGGACATCCCGAGGGTCACGGCGCCGAGCGACGTCGGGGTGATGACCACGCTCGGGCTCGTCCAGGTCCCCCCTGGCGCCGTCGATGTCGACGTCGTCGAGGGCACCGCAAGGGCATTCGAGGCGTTGCGGGGATGCGCGGGAGGAGCCGTGCCGGTGGCGCTGCCACAGGCCGGGGCGATGAACACCCCGCCGAGGGCGAGGAGAGCACCGAGCCGTCCACACCGCCGATTCATGGAACCCGCCTCCTACCCGCTAGCGCACGACGACTGGATGCCCTCGGCCGCTAGGACGGGTGGAGGCGGGCGATTGCTCAGATGTCGTAGTAGAGCATGAACTCCCACGGGTGCGGGCGGAGCCGCACCTCGTCGACCTCGTTGAGTCGCTTGTAGTCGATCCACGTCTCGATGAGGTCGTCGGTGAACACGTCGTCCTTGGTCAGGTACGCGTGGTCGGACTCGAGTGCGTCGAGCGCCTCCTCGAGCGAGCCGGGCACCTGCGCGATCTTGGCCAGCTCCTGGGGTGCAAGCTCGAAGAGGTCCTCGTCGACCGGATTGGGCGGTTCGATCTTGTTCATGACCCCGTCGAGCCCCGCCATGAGCATCGCCGAGAAGGCGATGTACGGGTTCGACGACGGGTCGGGGCAGCGGAACTCGATGCGCTTGGCCTTCGGGCTCTTCGAGTAGAGGGGGATCCGGCAGGCTGCCGATCGGTTGCGCTGCGAGTAGACGAGATTGACCGGTGCCTCGTACCCCGGCACGAGGCGCTTGTACGAGTTGGTGGTCGGCGCGGCGAACGCGAGGATCGACCGTGCGTGGGCGAGGATCCCGCCGACGTACCAGCGGCCGGTGTCGGACAGCCCGCCGTACCCGGCCTCGTCGTAGAAGAGCGGCTCGCCCTTGTTCCAGAGCGACTGGTGGACGTGCATGCCCGAGCCGTTGTCTTGGAAGAGCGGCTTCGGCATGAAGGTGGCGGTGTGCCCGGCGTCGAGTGCCACGCTCTTCACCACGTACTTGTAGAGCATGAGCTTGTCGGCCATGCGCAGGAGCGTGTCGAAGCGCATGTCGATCTCGGCCTGGCCCGCGGTGCCCACCTCGTGGTGCTGGACCTCGATCTCGATCCCGATCTTCTCCATGGTCAGGATCATCTCGGAGCGCAGGTCCTGGAAGTGGTCCATCGGGGGCACCGGGAAGTACCCCTCCTTGTGGCGCGGCTTGTGCCCGAGGTTGGGTCCCTCTTCGCGCGGAGTTCCAGATGCCCTCACGCGAGTCGACGTGGTACATCGCCGAGTGCTGGTCCTGCGAGAACCGCACGTCGTCGAAGATGAAGAACTCCGCCTCGGGGCCGAAGTACGACGTGTCCGCGATGCCGGTCTTCTGCAGGTACGCCTCGGCCTTCCGAGCGATGTGACGCGGGTCGCGCGAGTACGGCTCGAGCGTGATCGGGTCGTGCACGAAGCAGTTGAGGTTGAGCGTCTTGTGGGTCCGGAACGGGTCGATGACCGCGGTGGCCGTATCCGGAAAGAGGATCATGTCGGACTCGTGGATCTCCTGGAAGCCACGGATCGACGAGCCGTCGAAGCCGTAGCCCTCTTCGACCGCGTCCTCGGTGAGCTGGTGAACCGGCACCGAGAAGTGCTGCATGATGCCCGGGAGGTCGCAGAACCTCAGGTCGACGATCTCGACCCCTTCGTCGGCTGCCAGCCGGACGACCTCCGCTGCGCTCCGCTCTTGCACACTGCCTCCCCTCTTCGACGGCCGTCACCGGGGATCCGAGTTCGGCTCGACTACTGGGCTCGACGACTGGGCTCGATTGCGGCCCGAATCCTAGGTCAGTGGCCGTCGACGAAGGCGGGGGAAATCCCCCGATGCGGTCGCTGTTCATCGACTGTTCACACAGCGACGGGGTGGTCCGACCATGCGCCGCTCGGCGCCGAGGATTCGATCGACGTCCCCTCCGCGATCCCGTTCATGGCCGGGTCCGGCGCGATCACCGCGGCCATCACGATCAGCGCGTCGGGTTGCGACGCGGCACGGGGCCGTCCCTGCGCTCGCCGCGCTCGTGGCGGTCGACGTGGTGGTCGTCGAGGCGGTCGACGCGGTGGTCGCGACCATCGGCTTCCAGCTCATCTTCGGTGGCATTCGGACCTTCTTCCACCTCTGAACGCGGGGTGCGCCAATGCTCCCTGGCGTAGTATTGGGAGCGGACAGAGGATCCGTCGGTCAGCGCTGACGCCGGAGCGGGTTCCGAGGAGGCCTATGGACATCGCCCCATGCTCCGCCGACGGAGCGGAGTCATCGGGCGAGACCGCGGGGGCGGCCGCAGGCGCCTACGGTCCGGAGCCGCCTGCGGGGCCGTCACTGTTCGACAGGGTCGTCGCGCCGTACCGTGCAGTCGCCTCGTTCCTCGGAAAGCGCGCGCTCGCCCGTGCCGCACTGGCCGTGCCCCGGACGCTCCGTTTCATGGGCACCACCGCGATCCGCGGGGAGGTCTCCGACGGCGTGGCCGCCCCCGACCTCTCGCTCGGCTTCGCCGCCGGGGTCGCGATCGACGAGGCCCTGCTCGCAGTCGCCATGACACCCAACCGCCTCCCCCGCCCGGGCGACTTCGACCGGGTGGGCGCCGAGCTCGCCGAGGCCCGCCGTCACTTCTCGCGCCGCGGCTGGCTCGCACGGCCGGCTTCGTACCACCGCCGCCCTCCGCCCCTGCCGACCTCCGCGATCGAGCGGAGCAACGGCTGGGCGATGGGTCTCGGCTACCAGCGACTCACCTGGGAGAGCGGGTTCGACGTGCGCCCGGGTGAACCCGGCGGTGAGCGGTGGATGGCCTACGGGCCCAATGCGCACGCGACCGCCGCGATCGTCCGCCACCAGGGGGAGCAGCGGCCCTGGGTCGTCTGCGTGCACGGCTTCTGTATGGGCTACCCCTTCATGGACATCGTGGGCCTCCACGTCGCCAAGCTCCACCACGAGCTCGGGCTCAACGTCGCCCTGCCGGTCCTCCCGCTGCACGGTCCGCGCAAGGTCACCCTGGTGAGCGGCGAGCCGTTCCTCTCGTTCGACCTCATGAACACGGTGCACGGTCTCTCGCAGGCGGTCTGGGACCTGCGCCGACTCATCGGCTGGATCCGGGCGCAGGGCGCGACCTCGATCGCCCTCTACGGCGTCTCGCTCGGTGCGTACGTCATCTCGCTCCTCGCCGGTCTGGAGGACGAGAAGTTCGACGCGATCGTGGCCGGCATCCCGGTCGCCGATCTGCCGACCCTCTTCCACGAGCACAGCCCGGTGCACATCCGCGCCCGCTCGATCGAACATCGCATCCTCGGCGGCGTCGCCGAGGACGTCTACCGCGTGGTGTCGCCGCTCAGCTTCGAGCCGAACGTCGCGCCCGACAACCGGTTCATCTACGCGGGCTACGGCGACCGCCTCGCCTTCCCCGAGCAGGCCCGCCTCCTCTGGGAGCACTGGGGCCGACCGGAGATCAACTGGTACGCGGGGAACCACGTCGGCTACCTCTGGTCCGGCCAGGTGGCCGGCTTCCTCCGCGACTCGCTCGCCTCCGCGGGTCTGCGCGTCCCGGTGGCGGCCGTCAGGGCCTGACCCGTGGAGCCGATGGTCGGGCTCGACGCGAAGTTCCTCTACTCCGAGACCCGCGCCACCCACATGCACACCCTGAAGGTCGCGGTCTTCGACCTCGCCGGGCTGCCCGAAGCCTCGTCAGCCGACCGGATCGTCGAGCTGTTCGGTCGACGCCTCGATCGCCTGCCGCCCTTCCGTCGCCGAGCGGTGCCGATCCCGTTCGGGCTCGGTCACCCGGTCTGGGTGGAGGATCCCGAGTTCGATCTGCGCAACCACGTGCGGTCGATGCGCGTGGCACCGCCCGGCGCCGACCGCGAGCTCGCCGCGGTGGTCGCGGAGGTGGCGAGCACGCCCCTCCCGAGGGACCGCCCGCTCTGGGAGCTGGTGGTGGTCGAAGGGCTCGAGGGCGACAAGGTCGCCGTGGTCGCCAAGGTGCACCACGCGCTCGCCGACGGGGCGGCGACGGTCGCACTCCTGCAGAACGCGATGCGCCCGGCGACCGAGTCCGAGCGCAGGACGACCTGGTCCCCCGAGGAGCTGCCGACCAGGCGCGAGCTGCTCCGGATCGCCGGACGCGCCCACGTGGAGCGCCTCCGCCACCTTCCGGCGCTCGCGTCCCGCTCGGTCCGCGGGATGCGCGAGTCGGAGACGAGGCGGCAGGCGGCCGCCGTCCGGCCGCCGCTCCCGTTCGACGCGCCGAAGACGCCCTTCAACGTCTCGCTGTCCCCGGCGCGGACGTTCGCGATGACCACGCTCCCGCTCGAGGAACTGAAGGCGATCCGACGGGCTGCGGGTGCGACCCTCAACGACGTCTTCCTCGCGGTCTGCAGCGGCGCACTCCGCCGGTACCTCGTGGCGATGGATGCGCTCCCGGGGCGACCGCTGATCGCGAGCGTGCCGGTCTCGACCGACCGTCGCGAGGACCGCCTCGGAGGCAACCGGGTCGACAACCTCTACGTCTCGATCGCGACCGACGTCGAGGACCCGGTCGAGCGGCTCGACCACATCCGGCAGGTCACCGCAGCGTCCAAGGACGTGCGTTCGGTGCTCGGCAACGACCTCCTCGAGCGACGGGCGGACGTCGTCCCGCCGCAGCTCTACGCGCTCACGGTGCGGACCTGGGGCCGCTCCCACCTCGCGAACATGCTGCGCCCGCCGCTCAACGTGGTCCTCTCGAACGTCCCGGGGCCGAGCGAGCGGCTCGAGCTCGGTCAGGCCAGGCTCGACGCGCTCTACTCGGTCGGCCCGATCCTCGAGGGGATCGGCCTGAACATCACGGCGTGGAGCTACGCGGGCACGCTCCACGTCTCGATCCTCGGGTGCCCGGCGAGCGTTCCGGACCCGTGGAAGCTGGCCGACGCGCTCGGCGAGTCGCTCCGCGAGCTGGAGGACGCGCTCGACGTACCGGTCGGGACGAGGCTGTGAGCAGCGTGATCCGATCCGCCCGCGATCCGGCCTTCGTCCGCTCGGTGCGCCCGATCCTCGAGCGCTACGCGTCCTACTTCCGCCCGACGGTGCGCGGCTTCGATCGGCTTCCCGGAGAAGGTCCCTTTCTTGTCGTCGGCAACCACTCCGGCGGGCAGATGCCGCCCGACCTGCCGGTCCTGCTCACCGCATGGTGGCGCGAGCGCGGCGAGGACGAGGACGTCTACGCACTGTTCCACTCCTTCCTGCTCGGGTTCCCCGGCGTCGGCGCCGCGCTCGGGCGCGCGGGCGCGATCGAGGCCGGCCGTGACGAAGCCGAGGCCGTCCTGCGGAGCGGAGCGATCCTCATCGACTACCCCGGAGGCGACTGGGAGGTCTTCCGGCCGTGGCGGGAGCGGAACCGCATCGAATTCGGTGAGCGCTTGGGTTTCGTGCGCCTCGCGCTCCGGGCGCAGGTACCCGTCGTGCCATCCGTGTCGGTCGGCGCGCACGAGACGCTGGTGGTGCTCGCCCGCGGTGAGCGGGTGGCACGGTGGACCGGCATCGACCGCCGGTTCCGCATCAAGGTCTGGCCGCTGGTCTTCGGGCCACCGTTCGGCGTCGTGCCCGGCGGCATCCCGACCTGGCCGCTGCCCGCGAAGATCACCGTGGAGCTCGGACCGGCGATCGACTGGACCGCGCAGTTCGGCCCCGACGCCGCCGACGACGACGTCGTCGTGCGCAAGTGCTACGACGAGCTGGTCGGGACCATGCAGGCCACGCTCGACCGGCTCGCTGCGGAGCGGCGCTTCCCCGTCCTCGGGTAGCGCGGCCACCCGGCCCCGGGTCGGCCGGATCAGGCAGGTTGATTGGCACCCTCGGCGACGTAGAAGTCGATCGGGGGCTCCGTGCGGTCGACCTCGGGCTCGACCGCGGCAAGGCGCCGGAGGGCGGTCTCGCGGTCGCGATGGTCGAACTGCCGCGTCGTGCAGCAGAACTCGACCATCGTCCCGCCCGGGTCGTCGGTGTAGATCGAGACGCACCACCCGTGGTCGACGCGCACGACGTCGTGCCCGTGGGCGAGCCACCGATCGCGGCACCCGTCGAGGACCTCGAGGGTCGGCGCGTCGAACGCGAGGTGGTTGACGAAGTTGGGGAGTCCGAGACCGGTCGAGAGCGCCGGGTCGAAGTCGGGGACCTCGTCACCGTGCAGGTCCCAGATCGCGAGCATCCCACCACGCCCGGTGTCGTAGAAGAGGTGGCGGGCCCATCCCTGCTCGAGATAGGGGATCACGTCGACGTTGACAAGCTCGAAGCCCATCGCCTCGGAGTAGAAGCGATGGGTCGCATCGATGTCGCGGGCGGCGATGGCGACGTGGTGGAAGGGCATGGTCGGCTCCGTTCCGCGTGGGGGACCCCGGCGGGGCCCTCCCACGAGTCTGCTCGCCGGGCGGTCCGACCGCAACGCCTGCGGCCCGGGCGACGGCGAGGGACACCTCACTAGTGTTGGCCGCATGGTGGTCACCGCGTTGCTCTGCACCGACGGATCCGAGCTCGCACAGGCCGCGCTCGTCGCCGGCATCGGGCTGTTGGGACCGGACACCCGCTACGTGCTGCTCACGGTCGCAGAGACGCCCGACGCCGACCTGCTCGGCGGCACGGGGTTCACCGGTGCGTCGGTGACGCAGGAGCAGTACGACGAGATGCACGCCAGCGCGATCGGCTCGGCGCGATCGGTCCTCGAGGGGGCGGCGAAGGGCCTCGGCATCGCGCCGACCGAGTCGCGGGTGCTCGACGGCGAGCCGGGTGAGGCGATCTGCGCGCTCGCAGGCGAGCTCCCCGCCCAGGTGATCGTGCTCGGCACCCGGGGTCGCGGCGGCATCAAGCGGGCCGTCCTCGGCTCGGTCTCGGACTACGTGGTCCGCAACAGTCCGTGCACGGTGATGGTCACCCGGGGGGACGCGTAGGGCCCTGCGGGCCGGCACTGCGGCGCAACGGCGCGCCCGCCGACCGACCTGCAATGATGCGGCCCGGTGCGCTCGGTGCGCGGCCGGACCGGCAGACCACCCAGGGACCGTCGAGGAGCTCGAGGGACGATGCAGCAGATCCGGGTCCACGGCCCGAACGACGTCCGTCTCGACGAGGTGGCACCGCCGGAGCCCGGACCGCGCGACGCTCTGGTCCGGATCGCGGCGTGCGGCATCTGCGGGACCGACGTCTCCTACGTCCACATGGGCGGCATCACCGGCAAGCCGATGGCCCTCGGGCACGAGATGGCCGGTGTCGTCGAGTGGATCGGCCGGGAGGTGCGCGACGTGTCAGTGGGTGACCGTGTCGTCGTCCACCCGGTCGACGAGGAGCTCGGCCGGCTCGGCAGCGGTGCGTCCGAAGGCGGCCTGACCCCGCTCCTCCTCGTCCGGGAGGCTGCCAGGGGACGCCGGCTCTTCGCGGTGCCCGACGGGATGCCGCTCCGCACAGCGGCGCTCGCGGAGCCGACCGCGGTCGCCATCCACGCGGCCGACCAGGCCGATGTTGCACCGGGCGACTCGGTCGCCGTCTTCGGGTGCGGGCCGATCGGGCTCCTCGCCATCGCGGCCCTCGCCGACCGGGGCGTCGACGAGGTCGTCGCGATCGAGCCGAGTGCGCGGCGTCGGGAGCTCGCCAGTACTGCGGGTGCCGCCGCCACCCTCGACCCCGGAACCGACGACGTCTGGCACGAGCTCGCCCGGCGCCACGGTACGGCGCCGTTCCTGTTCGGGCCCACCGCCGCCACCGACGCCTTCATCGAGGCCTCGGGCTCCGAGCAGGTCATCGGTGACATCCTGCGCAACGGTCGCTCCGGAGGGCGGCTCTCGGTCGTGGCCCTCCACTACCGGCCGGTGCCGACCGACTTCACGATGGTCCTCATGAAGGAGTTCACCGTGCGTGGCTCGTTCGAGTACCCGCCGCGCTTCGAGGACGCGATCGAGCTGCTCGCGAGGCGCGATCTCTCGTTCCTCGTCACCCACACCGTGCCACTCGAACAGTTCGCGGAGGGCCTCGCCATCCTCGAGGGGTCGAAGGAGTGCGGCAAGGTCACCGTCACCATGGACGGTGCGGCATGACCAACCGACTGCAGTTCGACTTCGACGGCACCTCGGTGCTCGTGACCGGCGGGACCAGCGGGATCGGCCTCGCGATCGCCTCCGCCTTCGCGTCGAGCGGCGCGGAGGTGACGGTGACCGGCACCCGCGACGGCCCCGACGAGTACGACACCGACCTCGCTGCGTTCGACTACCGCCGCCTCGAGGTCCGCGACCACGCCGCGGTCGATGCGCTCGCCGGATCCCTCGGGACGCTCGACGTGCTCGTGAACAACGCCGGTGCGAACTTCCCCGACGGTCGGGACGAGTGGGACCCCGACGGCTTCGCGGCGGCGCTCGACCTCAACGTCGAGGGCGCGATGCGGCTCACGGTCGGCTCGCGTGGCGCGCTCGCGGCCAGTGCGATGGCCGGCGGTGCGAGCATCGTGAACCTCGTCTCGATGACGGCCTTCCGCTCGACGACCATCGTCCCCGGGTACGCCGCGGCCAAGGCCGCGCTCCTCACGCTGACCCGGAACCTCGCGGTGCACTGGGCCGGGGACGGCATCCGGGTCAACGCCGTCGCGCCGGGGCTCATCGACACGCCGATGACCGCGCCCATGCTCGCCTTCCCCGAGCTGCTCGAGGCGGAGGTCGGCCGCGGGGTGCTCGGCAGGATGGGCACGCCCGACGAGGTCGCGGCGGCGGTGCTCTATCTCTCGAGCGAGGCCGCCGCGTTCACCACGGGGTCCGTGCTCGCCGTCGACGGCGGCTACCTCGCGCGCTGAGGCGGCACGATGGGCGACGCGATCCGGGTGGACGATCTCGGCTCCCCGGTCCTCAACGACGTGCAGCGCCTGGCGATCGAGTTCGGCGAGTCGAAGGCGACCACCCTGTCGGTCGGCGCGGTCTGCGAGGCCGCGGTCGCCCGGACCGGCCTCGACGACTTCGGCCCGGACGACTTCGAGGAGCGGCTCGGGCTCCAGCTCGCCGAGATGGACGCCGACGAGGAGCGGACCGGCATCGGGCGGATGCTCATGTTCGGCGACTGCACCCGCTACGCGGCGAACCGCCTCCTCCTCCACGACCTGCTCCGGCGCCATCCCGAGATCCGCGGGGTCCGAATCGAGCGTCCGGTGATCGTCGTCGGGCTGCCGCGCTCGGGCACCACCCACCTCGTGAACATGCTGGCCGCCGACAGCCGCTTCCGCTCGATGCCGCTCTGGGAGTCGTACGAGCCGGTGCCGAACCCGACCGAGCCCGATGAGGTCGACGGCGTCGACCCGCGGTGGAACCGGTGCGACCAGGCGTGGCAGTCCATGCAGGCCGCGGCCCCGCTGGTCGCCGCGATGCACCCGATGGACCCCGACCACGTGCACGAGGAGATCGAGCTCCAGCTCCCCGACTTCTCGAGCTACACCCTCGAGTGGGTCGCCCGCGCGCCCGGTGGCGCGACCACTACCTCGGCCACGACCAGATCGCGCACTACGCCTACATGAAGACGGTGCTGCAGGTGCTGCAGTGGACGCGCCCGAAGGAGCGTTGGGTGCTCAAGTCCCCGCAGCACCTCGAGCAGCTCGGCCCATTGCTCACGACGTTTCCGGACGCGACCGTCGTGGTCACCCACCGCGACCCCGTCGCCGTCGTGCAGTCGACCATCACCATGGCCTGCTACGGCGCCAGGACGACGTACCGGACGACCATGCCGGTCTGGTACCGCGACTACTGGACCGACCGCATCGGACGGCTCCTCGACGCGTCACTGCGGGACCGCCACCTCCTACCCGAGGAGCGGACCCTCGACGTCCTCTTCCACGAGTACATGGCCGACGAGACGGCAACCCTCGAGCGGGTCTACGCCTGCGCGGGCATCGAGCTCACCGACCGTGCCCGCGCCGAGATCGACGCCTTCCGCGACGCCCACCCCCGCGGCAGGGAGGGCCGGGTCGTCTACGACCTGCGGGCCGACTTCGACACGACCCCCGACGAGGTCCGCTCGCGCTTCGGCGCGTATCTCGACCGCTTCGACCTCGCGACGGAGGTCCGGTGACGATCGAGGAGGAGGTCGACCGGCTCATCGACACCCGACCCGGCCGGGAGCTCCTCCGCCCGGTCTACGACGATCCGGCCCACCGGATCGGCGACCGTCTCTACCGGTCCGGCGGGACGACGGCCGCCTACCTATTGCTCACCGACGGTGGCCGGGTCGTCGTCAACACCGGCCTCGGGTTCGAGGCGCCCCACCACAAGCGGGTCTTCGACGCGGTCCGACCGGGACCGACGCACTACGTGATCACGACCCAGGGCCACGTCGACCACCTCGGCGGGGTCGATCTCTTCAAGGAGGAGGGCACCCGTTACGTCGCGCAAGCCAACAACGCGGCATGCCAGGCGGACGACGCGCGCATCCGTGCCATGCGGATGCGGACCGCCGGCATCTGGTTCGACACCCTCGGCACCGACGCACGCCGGATCGCGGCGGAGAACCCCGGGGTGTCGATGCACCAGTCGGAGCCGGTCCCGGATCTCACCTTCGACGACCGACTCGACCTCGACGTCGACGGGGTGCGGATCGAGCTGCACGCGGCGGTCGGCGAGACGGTCGACAGCGCGGTCGTCTGGCTGCCCGATGACAGCACCGCCCTGGTGAGCAACCTCTTCGGCCCGCTCTTCCCGCACTTCCCGAACCTCAACACGATCCGCGGCGACCGCTACCGGTTCGTCGAGCCGTACCTGGAGAGCGTGCGCACGGTGCGCGCGCTGCGGCCCGAGCTGCTGGTCACCGGGCGCCACGAGCCCGTCGTCGGGTCCGAGCTCGTCGACGCCTCGCTCGCGCGGCTCCACGACGCGGTCGACTGGGTGCACCGGCGCACCCTCGAGGGGATCAACGGGGGCGTCGACGTCTGGACGCTGATGCGGGAGATCCGCCTCCCTCCCGAGCTCCGCGTCGGGCAGGGGTACGGCAAGGTCGCCTGGGCGGTGCGCACGATCTGGGAGAGCTACGTGGGCTGGTTCAGGATGCGATCGACCACCGAGCTCTACCCCGACCCGTCGGACGCCGCGCTCGGCGAGCTCGTCGCGGCCGCGGGGGTCGAGGCCTCGCTCGCACGCGCCGAAGAAGCCCTCGGTCGGGGCGACCCCGTCGTGGCGATCCGCCTGGCCGAGGCGGTCGCCGCCGCGGCGCCCGAGGAGCCTCGTGCCCGCTCGGTGCTCGTCGAAGGACATCGCCGCCTGCTCGAGTTGGGCGGGGAGGCCAACTTCTGGGAACGTGGGTGGCTCCTCGACCAGCTTCGGCAGCTGGAGGCGCCGGGTTCGAGCGAGCCGGGTGGGACGGAGCTGGGACGGTAGGAGCGCGGGGGACCGGGATGCAGACGCCAGTCGACCACTACCACGTGGGCATCGTGGTCGCCGATATCGAGGCCGCCCGAGCGCGGCTCACCGAGATGCTCGGGGTCACCTGGGGTCCGGTCCTCCACCTCGACGCGACGCAGGTGCGCGACGGCAGCGGGTCCGACCTCGACCTGCCGAGCACGATCTGCTACTCGACGGGCCACCCGTCGTTGGAGGTCATCGAGGAGGTGCCCGGCACGGTCTGGGTCCGAAACGAGCAGAGCAACCTCCACCACATCGGCTTCTGGAGCGACGCCCTCCCGTCGGACAGCGCAGGCCTTGCCGGGATCGGCTGCCCCCTCCAGCTCGGCGGCCGTGCGGGAGGCGAGGCACCGGCCGGGTTCGCGTACCACCGTGACGACCTGCTCGGTGTGCGGATCGAGCTGGTCGACGCCGCGATGCGCGAGGGGATGGCGTTCCTCTTCGAGTCCGAGTCGGGGGCGAGATGAGATGACGGCGGACGAACGGCAGACCGCGGCAGCGGCGCTCCGGGCCCTCAACGACGCGTTCGTCGCGCACGACGGCAAGGTCGAGCTGCTCGAGCGGATCACAGAGCTCGCAGGAGAGGTGACGTCCGAGCTCCGTTCTGCACCGGCGCGGGACCGCGCGCTGCGGCTCGCCGAGCACGTCGGCCAGATGTTCGAGGCCGACGCGGCCGTCCGTTCCGACGCGGCGGTCCGTGCCGACGCGACAGGGTCCGGCATGAGCAACCCGATGATGGACCGCGCCGTTGGCGGTCCGGCCAATCCGATCTCGGCCGACTTCGAGTTCGAGTACGGCGACGGCGAGGTCGTGATCCGCACCCTGCTCGGCGCCTCCTACGGCGGGGCGCCCGGTCGTGCCCACGGCGGCATGGTGGCCGCCCTCTTCGACGACTTCGCGGGGTTCCTCCTCCCGCTCGCCGGCACGGCGGCCTACACCGGGGAGCTCACCGTCCGGTACCTCCGGCCGGTCCCGATGGGGTCGCCGCTCGAGTTCCGGCTCCGCATCACCGGTCGGGAAGGGCGCAAACTGCGTGTCGCCGGTGAGTGCCGCGCGGCAGACGAGGTCGTCGCGACGACCGAGGCGCTGTTCATCACGGTCGATCGGGACCAGTTCGGCGTCGTCACGGAGTGAGAGGATCACGAGCGTCCGGAGGGACGAACGGAAGGAGCAATTGATGGACACCGTACGGGTGGTCGGAGCGGGCGTCGGGAGGACCGGCACGCTCTCGCTCAAGACGGGGCTCGAGCAGCTGCTCGGCGACCCCTGCTACCACATGCTCGAGGTGTTCGGCCGGCCGGAGCACGTCGGGGTGTGGCGTGAGGCCGCGGAGGGGGGCGCGGTCGACTGGCGCGCGCTGCTCGACGGGTACGGCGCGACGTCGGACTTCCCCGCGTGCCTCTTCTGGCCCGAGATCCTCGAGGCGAATCCCGACGCCGTCGTCGTGCTCTCGACGCGGAGCGACTCCCGGGCATGGTGGGAGAGCGCCAGCCAGACGATCTTCGCGATCGACGGTGCGGATCTGCCGCCCGAGATGGCGGAGTGGTACGAGATGTGGCGGGCCGTGGCCACCGCGCGGTTCACCCCGCGGTGGACGGACGAGGATGTGGCACGCGACGCCTACGACCGGCACAACGCGGAGGTCAGGGCCTCCGTTCCCGCCGACCGGCTGGTGGACTGGAAGCCCGCCCTCGGATGGGCACCGCTCTGCGAGGCCTTGGGCACGGCCGTCCCGAGCGAGCCGTTCCCGCACCTCAACACGCGGGAGGACTTCCCCCGGGTCACCGAGGACACGTCGCTCGACGAGGCGCTCGAGCAGTTCTCCCAGCGGGACACCTGACCGCGCGCGTCGGAGATCCGGGGGTGGGGCGCGGCGTCGACGGTCCGGGGCGGATCGTGATCGTCAGCCGGCAGCGCGCGTGCGCCGGTCCGCCCGCAGGCTCCGGACCGCGAGACCCGGCATGTCGTGGTGCTCGGGGAGCTCGGGATGGAGCCGGTCGGCGCGCTCCCCGTACCGGCGGGCGAGCGGCGACGCGGTCACACCGTGCGCGACGACGCTGAGGGCGACCGTGACCACGACCGCGCCGAGCACGACCTGCGCGTCGGCAGGCGCGAGCCCGTCGACCGCGATGAGTCCGAAGACGACCGACGCCAGACCCCGGGGGCCGAACCAGCCGACGAATGCGACGGTCGCCCGGTCAAAGCCGGAGCCTGCGAGCGAGAGCGCGACGGGGACCATCCGCATGACGGTGAGGGCCAGGACGGCGAATCCGAGATCTCGCCATCCCGCCTCCCGGATACCGGGCACGAGCATCACCGAACCGAAGGCGAACCAGACGAAGAGGGAGAGCAGGGTCCCCGTCTCCTCCGTGAAGGCGAGGACGTCCTCGTGCCCGCCGAGCACGGTCCCGAACGCGAGGCCGGCCACGAACGCCGAGACGAAGCCGTTGGTCTGGGCGACGAGCGCAGCCGCGTACGCACACGCCGGCAGGGCCACGACCGCGAGGGGCCGGAAGCCGGGTGCGCTCCAACCTGCGTGGGTCGCGAGCGAGAGCAGGAGCGCCCCGCCAGCACCGATGCCCGCGCCGATCGCCGCGCCGCCGAGGAGCTCGACGGCGGCATTGGCGACGCCGGTCGTGCTCAGCGCCTCGCTGGCCAGCGCGCCGGCGAGGAAGAGGTTGACGAAGGGCGTGGCGATCCCGTCGTTCAGGCCGCTCTCGACGTTGAGGACGCGGCGCACCCGGGCGGGGATGCGCTCGTCCGCCATGATCGTCGCGCCGAGCGCCGCGTCGGTCGGGGCGACGATCGCGCCGATGAGCGCCGCGACCCAGATGCCCGAGGACGAGTAGAGCCCGAAGGCGAGTGCCGTCCCGGCGCCGATGGTCAGGGGCAGTCCGATGGCGAGGAGCCGGACCGGGATCCCGACGTCGGCCACCAGGGTGCGTGCGTTGACGCGGGAGGCGTCGGCGAAGAGGACGAGTGCCAGCGTGAGCTCCGCGACGTCCCGGATCGTGTTCGAGTGGAGCTGCAGGTGGACGATGCCGAGGGGCCCGTGGCTCACCGCGAGTCCGAGGGCCACGAAGGCGATCGGCGCGGTGACCTGCCACCGCTCGAAGCGGGCGGAGACCAGCCCCCAGCCAACGATGCAGGCGGCGAGGACCACGAGATTGGTCGCGTTGAGGGCGTCGTCGGTGGCCACGGCCCGCCCAGCGTGGCACGGCCGACCGGGTGAGCACGGCATCTGTGCAGGTCGGGGGCCGGGTCGACCTCCGGGTGGACGCCGGAATCCACCCGCGGTCCACCCGAGGACGGACGACGCGGGCCGGCGAATTCCCGACACTGCAGGTATGACACTTACCGATTACCTCATCGACATCGCACTCATCGGCATCGTGCTCGTCCAGGTGCGCGGCCGACGGCTGACCGTCCGTTCCCTGCTGCTGCCGATCGGCATCGTGGGGTATGTGGCGCACTCCTACCTGCACACCATCCCGACGTCCGGCAACGACCTCGTCCTCATCGTCGGGTGCGCGGTGCTGGGCGGCACGCTCGGCGGCCTCGCAGGCCGCTTCACCTCGGTCTCTGCAGGTGAGGACGGCGTGCCCTTCGCCAAGGCCGGCGTCGCAGCCGCGGCGCTCTGGATCCTCGGCACCGGAGGTCGGCTCGCGTTCCAGGTGTACGCCACGCACGGTGGCGGGCCGGCGATCGCGCACTTCAGCGCCACCAACAGCATCACCAGCGCCGCCGCCTGGACGTCCGCGCTCATCCTCATGGCGCTTTCGGAGGCGGTCCTCCGGACCGGCGTGCTGGCGTGCCGGGCCCAGGCCATCTGCCGGCAGGCGCCGGTGTCGGCGGCCGAATCGGCCGACCGGGTCCCCGCGACGGTGCGATCCGAGCAGTCGTCCCGGCTCCCGGCCGGGCGGAGCATCATGGAGCGCAGTGAGCAGCCCGTCTGAGCACCAGCGCCCGCCGACCGCCTGGGTCGTCATCCCGAACGCCATCAACCTCGCCTCCCTGGGTCTGCTGACCTGGGGAGCGGCGGCGGAGATCGAGCACCTCGCCCACGGTCGCTCGCAGACGGTGGCGTCGGTGCTCCTCGCGATCGCGGTCATCTGCTGGACGCTGTGGGTGTGGCTCCGGTCCTCCCCCTCCCCGTCCGAAGGGATGCTCGCCACCCTGCTGGCGGTGATGGCGGCCGCGGGCGGGGCCCTCGTGCCGTTCGCCCCGGTGGCCCTCGTCTTCCCGGCGGTCGCCGCCCTCGGCGCGGCGATGCGGTGGCGCTTCCCGATCGCCCTGGCCGTCGGCGCGGTGGGCGGGGTCGCCGCCTTCGCGAGTGTCGCACTCACCGGCCATGTCGTGGGCCTCGCGCTGGGCACCCTGGCCGCGATCTTCGCCGGGCTCATGGTGGGGAGCTCACGGCACCAGGTGGCCGAACGGGCGTCGCAGGACGCACGCGTCGAGCTCGAGACCGCCCGGGCCGAGGTGCTACGCGCCAGGGCAGAGGTCCTGAGCGAGCGCAACCATCTCGCCCGCGAGCTCCATGACGTCCTCGCGCACACGCTCGCTGCGCTCTCCCTCCAGCTGGAGGCGTTCTCGACGGTGGTCGACGCGGAGGCGAGTGTGAGCCCGGCGGTGCGGGAGCAGCTGGAGCGGACCCGGCAGCTCGTCCGCGAAGGGCTCGACGAAGCGCGCGGCGCGGTACGCGCGCTCCGCGAGGCGCCGGTACCCCTCGAGGAGCAGCTGGCCAGGCTCTGCGCGCAGCAGCACGCACGCTTCGAGGTGTCGGGCGCGACCCGACCGCTCCCACCCCCGGTGGTCTCGAACCTGTACCGCGTCGTGCAGGAGGCGCTGACCAATGTGATGAAGCACGCTGCCGGCGCTGCGACCTCCGTCGTCCTCCGCTTCGAGCCGGCGGCGGTGCTCGTGACGGTCGACAACGAGGCCGTCGAGCGCGGTGGCGCCGTGCACTCGACGTCGCAGGATGGTGGCGGCGGGTACGGCCTGCGCGGCATCACCGAGCGCCTCGAGATGCTGGGTGGTCAGGTCGAAGTCGGACCGTCGGCGGGCGGCTGGCGGGTGGCGGCCACCGTGCCGGTGGCGACGTCGGCGAGCCCTGCGCCGAGTGGTGCGCAAAGTGGTGCGCCGTCGTGAGAGTCCTCATCGTCGACGACCAGCGGGTGGTGCGCGAAGGCCTCGCCACCATCGTCGGCGGGCTCCCGGAGACCGACGTCGTCGGGTTGGCGGGCGACGGCATCGAGGCGATCGAGCTCGTCGAGGAGACCTCGCCCGACATCGTGCTCATGGACCTCCGGATGCCCCGCCTCGACGGCGTCGAAGCGACCAGGTCCATCCGCACCGCCCGTCCGGACGTGGCCGTGGTCGTGCTCACGACCTACGCGGACGACGACTCGATCATCGCCGCGCTGACCGCCGGTGCCGCCGGTTACCTGACGAAGGACGCGTCACGGGACGACATCAGGCGTGCGCTCGAGGGTGCGGCCGCCGGACAGACCGTGCTCGACGCGTCGGTGCAGGCGAGGCTGTTGAGTGCTGCGCAGCATGCGCCCGGACAGCCGACTCCGATACCGCCGGACGGTCTCACCGACCGTGAGGTCGAGGTGCTGACCCTGCTCGCCGGCGGCCTCTCGAACGGCGAGATCGCGAACGCGCCTCTACGTGGCAGAGACGACCGTCAAGACACACATCAACCGGATCTTCGCCAAGACGCAGAGTCGCGACCGGGCCCAGGCCGTTGCGTATGCGCACCGGCACGGACTGGCCGGCGACGCGCCCGCCGGGTGAGGGCTCCGGGGCGCGTGCCCGACCTCGGGTCTCAGCCTCGATGTCCCTGCACGGCGTCGGCCTTCCAGCTCGGCTTCCGGAGGCGGTCGAGCAGGAAGGGCGGGAGGATCCCGACGACGAGGACCCCCGCGAGGATGAGGACGACGTAGGTCACCGGGTTCTGGTTGCCGAACTGCGACGGCGGCAAGAATCCGATGACGAGTGCCGCGATCGACGACGTGGCGCCGAGGGTGCAGAGCAGCCCGAGGAGGGGCGCGCGATAGCCGCGCGGGCGATCGGGCTGCGAACGGCGCAGCCGGAAAGCGGCAACGAACATGAGGACGTACATGACGAGATACACCTGGGTGGCCATGGCGGCGAAGATCCAGTACGCGTGTGAGACGCTCGGGAGGAAGGCGAAGAGCAGCGCGATGACCGTGATGACAGTGGCCTGGGCGGTGAGGATGTGCATCTCGATCCCGTTGGCATTGACCTTCTGGAAGTAGGGCGGGAGGAAGCCCTGCTCGCGGCCGATCCGTAGCAGCCCCTCCGACGGACCGCCGAGCCAGGACAACATCCCGGCCAGCGCGCCGACCGCGAGCGCGACGGCGATCACCGGCACGGCGAATCCGATGCCCAGGTGGTGGAGCAGGGAGTCGAAGGCCTGCATGACCCCTGCGGTGAAGCTGATCTGCCGGGAGGGGACCACCCAGGAGATCACGAGCGTCGGGAGGAGGAAGACGGCGAGCACGACGGCGGTGGCGAGGAACATCGACTTCGGGTAGTCGCGACCCGGGTTCGGCATCGCCCCGACGTGGACGGCGTTCACCTCGATGCCGGCGTAGGTGAAGAAGCTGTTCACCACCAGGACGATGCTCGCGAGACCGCTCCACTGGGGCAGGAGATGGTGCACGTTCATCGGCGCGGCGGAGTGGTTGCCCTGGAGGAGGTAGATCACGCCGAAGATCACGAGCAAGGCCCCGGGGATCAACGTGCCGACGACCGTCCCCGTGGAGGAGAGCTCGGCCATGAGTCTCGTGCCACGCGAGGTCACGAGCACGCTGAGCCAGAACAGGACGATGATCACGACGGCGGTGTAGACCCCGTTCCCGGCGAGGCCGGGGTCGACGACGTAGGCGACGGTGCTCCCGACGTACGCGAGCAGCGCCGGGTAGTAGAAGATCGTCTGGGCGAACTCGCACCACACTGCGAGCAGCCCCATCGGGGCGGAGACGCCTTCCCGTACCCAGTTGAAGACACCGCCGTCCCAGCCGGAGGCGAGCTCGGCGGCGACGAGCGACACTGGCAGCAGGAAGACGACGGCGGGGATGACGTAGAGCGACACCGAGGCGAGGCCGTAGACGGCCGATGCCGGCGTCGAACCCAGGTAGCCGACCGAGCCCACGGTCATCATCGCCAGCACCGGCCAGGTGATGACGGTCCCCGGCGGTCTGCGCCTGGCCCGGTGCGGCAGGCGCGGTCTCACGGGTGCTGCGTCACCACGGAACCGACGGCGTCACCGGGCGAGTCGCCCGGCGCTCCAACGGCGCGAGCCCGCTGTTCGCTGCGGCCACGGCGGGATTCGTGCAAAGTGCTTCGACCGGCTACCACCGCACCGTCGGCGCCGTGCACCTCCTCGAACGGACTACGTCGGCCCGACGACAGCGCTCCCCAGGATCGTCCCCGTACCGGTCGGCCGGTTGAGTGTCACCCCTGACCCGGTGAGACCGGAGAGCGAGACTGTGAAGCCCACGTCGTTCTGGAGGTTCGCGTTCGGCCAGATCGGCACGGTGATGGTCTTGCTCGAGCTGCCCGCGGCAAAGGTCACCGTCCCCGTCGTCTTACCGCCGTAGTTCCCGCCGCCTGCTGCGGTCGAGCTGTAGGTGGCCGTCCCGGGCGTCACCGTGTAGCTGACGGAGATCGTCTGGGACGCCGGGTCCGAGAGCGTGACCGGCAGCGAAAGCGATGCATTTCCGGTGCCCAGGACGACGGCCCCGGTGTCGCCGATGCCGAGCGTCGTACCACCCGACGTGTCGTCAGCGAGGATCGTTCCTGTTCCGGTCGCGCGTCCGAGGGCGAGCCCGCCCGTCGGGTTGGAGAGCGCCACCGTGAACGTCTCGGTCGGGTCGGCTGCAGCGTCGGAGTAGACCGTCACCGGAATCGTCTTCGTCACCGGCGTGAGACCGGTCTTCGAGCTCGGTGTGAACGTCAGCGTCCCGGTCTTCAGCTTGAAGTCGACACCCGGACCTGCAGCCGTTCCCCCGACCGCCGTCCCCGAGACCACGGCGTATTTGACGGAGACGGAGGTCGTCTCGGGCTGGGAGAGGGTGACGTCGAAGGTCATGGTGTGCGTGGCCGTCCTCCCGACGAGGATCGAGGCATCACCTACCGAGGCGCACGGACCGGGACAGGCGCCCATGTACGTGTACTGCGCCGGGGCGCTCGTGCCGCCGATCGACGTGACGGTGACGCTCGCGTTGTCGGGGCTGCTGCCGATGCCCGGCGGGTACGCGGTGATCGAGGTATCGCTGTTCACCACGAAGGCCACCTGGGAGCCACCGAAGTCCACGCTGGTAACGGGCGACAGACCGGTGCCCGTGATGGTCACCACCGTGCCGCCGCTGGCCGGACCCGAGTCCGGGCTCAAGCTGGTGATCGTCGGGGCGGCGACGAAGGTGAACTGGTCGATCGAGCTGGTGAAGCTGGTGCCCCCGGCGGAGAGGACCGTGATGTCGAAGGTGCCGGCGTTCGACGCAGGAGCGGTGGCCGTGATCGAGCTGTCGCTGTTGACGGTGAACGTGGCCGGTGTGGAACCGAAGTCCACGCCCGTGGCTGCGGTGAACCCGTCACCGGAGATGGTCACACTCGTGCCGCCCGTCGCAGGTCCGATCGCCGGTGACGCGCCGGTGACTCTCGGCCTCGGCGTGAACGTACTCGCCCACTGCAAGCACGCGTACTCGGTGCTCCCCGTCCCGCCGAGGCCGGGGCAGGGGCTGGCGCTGTCGTAGACCTGATTGCCCGTGAGTGGATCCGTCGTCGACAGGGGACCCGGTGGGTTGGGATTCGGCGTCGCCACCGAGTAGGAGAGCAGCGCCCCCGTCAGGTCCCAGGTGTCGGCGGTCCACGAATCGACGGTGAAACTGGTGCCTTTGCCGGCGCTGCACGTCGTCGTGAGATAGACGTAACCGGTCGGGTACCCGGCACTGGGATCGATCGAGGTGTCGAACCCGGTGAGGTAGGCCAGCTCCTTGATCCCTCCGCAGTCGTACCCGAGCACCGAGAAGGCGGTTCCCTGCGGGACGACGAGCGAGATCGGCGTCGGAGCGGCGACAGCCTGGGCTCCCCCGAACGCCAACGTTCCGAGCAGCGCGATCGCGGTGGCGCTCAGTGCAATGCTCAGCCTTCGAAGCATCGTTCCCCCTCCTGGCAACGTGGGCGATGGCCCGGACCCTCCTCGGCGGATACGCCGAAGTGCGAAGCGACCGTGATGTTACAACGCGTCGAAGACCCGGGCGCAGGAAGCGAGGATCACTGGTGACGGCTCACCGGTTCGCCACGACGGCGCTCTCAGGTCCCTAGCGTCGAGCGAATTCGAGGAACGACATCCGACCCACATCCTGGCTGCACTGCCAACACATGCAGTCCGACCGATGAGATCGAGCCCACACAGCGGAGGGAGTGGGATTCGAACCCACGGTACCCATAGGGCACAACGGTTTTCGAGACCGCCCGATTCGGCCACTCTCGCATCCCTCCGGGCGAAAGGCTAGCCGTCGCGGCGGTCGGCGAAGAACGCGCTGAGCAGCGATGCCGACTCCTCGGCGCGCACCCCGTGGACGACCGGAAGCTCGTGGTTGAGTCGCGGGTCCGCGCACAGGTTGTACAGCGAGCCGCATGCGCCGGCCTTCGGGTCCGCCGCGCCGAAGACCAGGCGCCCGAGCCGGCTCGCGACCAGTGCGCCCGCGCACATCGGGCACGGCTCGAGAGTGACGACGAGGGTGGCGTCGGTGAGCCGCCAGGTGCCGAGCGCTGACGCCGCGTCTGACAGGGCCAGCAGCTCCGCGTGGGCCGTCGGGTCGCCCTGCAGCTCGCGTTCGTTGTGCCGGGCTGCGATCACCGCGCCGTCGCGCACGACCACGGCGCCGACCGGGACGTCGCCGTGTGCCACCGCACCCACCGCCTCCCGCAGGGCGAGCGACATGGCGTCCTCGTCGGTTGCGACCGCGGCACCGACCACGACCGCACCAGCCGCATCGAAGGTGACCTGACCGGCGGACCCACCGATCGCCGAACGCGCTTGGCCGGAACCGATCGCCGGCTCAGGCCCCATCGTCTGCTCCCATGGCGGAGGCGGTGGGATTTGAACCCACGGTGAGTCTCCCCACACACGATTTCCAGTCGTGCCGATTCGGCCGCTCTCGCACACCTCCGTGCACCCGGTGCGACCTGCGATGCACGCCGCCCGGAGCCCCGTCAGGCTACTCCGGGACCTGTCGCCTCCCCGATGGCCGGTCCGCCCCGGTCTGCAACGCGGCGTCGAAGCCGGGACGCCGCGCCTCGGCGATAGCATCGTCGGAGCCCCGGGATCGGGTGCGACGGCCGGGTCCTGCGCAACGTCCCCCTGTGAATCGAGTCAGGGTCGGAAGGCAGCAGCTCTCAGCGGGTCAGGCCGTGTGCCGCAGTCAATCTGGCCGTCGCACCGGGTCCCGGGGAGTGTGCGACCGGAGCGCCGCCGATGGTTCTGCTCCGGGGAGACCCGAGTCGGCGACCGATAGGCTCCGGCGCATGGCCGAGGTCGTCGCCGACGTGCCGTACCAGTCGCTCTACCGCAGGTTCCGGCCGTCCACGTTCGACGAGGTTCGGGGCCAGGACCACATCGTCCTCGCGCTCCGCAACTCGGTCCGTGACGGGCGCGTCGCCCATGCCTATCTCTTCAGCGGGCCGCGCGGGACGGGCAAGACGTCGACCGCACGGATCCTGGCCAAGGCGCTCAACTGCACGGATCTGCACGACGGCGAGCCGTGCGGGGTGTGCGTCTCCTGCGTCGAGATCGCCCGGGGCACCTCGCTCGACGTCCACGAGCTCGACGCTGCGTCCAACAACGGCGTCGAGGCGATGCGCGACCTCGTCTCGCGCGCGGCGCTCGGCACACCCGGTCGTCAGAAGGTCTACATCGTCGACGAGGTCCACATGCTCTCGACGGCGGCCTCGAACGCCCTGCTCAAGACCCTCGAGGAGCCACCGCCACACGTGGTGTTCGTCCTCGCGACGACCGATCCGCAGAAGGTCCTCCCGACGATCCGGAGCCGGACACAGCACTTCGAATTCCACCTGCTCGGCCCCGACGTGCTCGGTGGGCTGCTCGACCAGGTCCGGCGCGACGCACACCTCGAGCTGCCCGACGCGGCGCTCGATCTCGCCGCCCGCCGTGGGCGGGGCTCGGCCCGCGACGCCCTCTCCGTCCTCGACCAGGTGTTGGCCTCCGAGTCGTTCGACGACGACCTCCCGGAGCTCGACGAGATCGTCGACGCGCTCGCCGAGCGCGACGTGGGCCACGTGCTCGCGGTCGTCGCGCACCTCGTCTCGTCCGGCTTCAGCCCCCAGCAGCTCGCCGGTGACCTCGTCGACCGCCTGCGTCAGGGATTCCTCTCACTCGTCGCCCCGGACCTCGTCACGCCTGCGGGGACCGCGCGCGACGAGCTCGTCGAGGAGGCGTCTCGGGTCGGGCTCGCGGCGCTGGTCCGTGCGATGGAGGTCCTCGGTCGCGCGCAGGTGACCATGCGCGAGGCGCCCGATCCGCGGGTCAACCTCGAGGTCGCGCTGGTGCGACTCGCCCATCCGGAGGCCGACGACTCCCCCGAGGCGATCCTCGCGAGGATCGAACGGCTCGAGGCGGAGCTCGCGCACGGCGCGGCGGCCCCGGGTCAGGTCCCGGCACCGACACCCTCCACGGCGCCACGGCCGGCTCGACCGGCCCCGCCGGTTGATCGCACGCCGAGGGACGACTCCGTCCCGGTGGCATCGTCGGAGCCCGAGGCCGCATCGTCGGAGCCGTCCGCACCGACCGGCGACCGCGCGTCGAGCAGGCGGACGCTCGGGGCGATCCGGCGGGAGGCCGCCGCGCAGCGCGCCGAGCACGAGGCAGCGGACCCGCCCTCACCGGCGCACGATCCGGCCGCCCGGGCTCCGGCCGTCGAATCCGCTGCGTCGCCGACACCCGAAGCGACGGTGGAACCCGCCGAGGCCTCCCGCGAATCGGGCGGGACCTTCCCCTCCCGCGACGAGCTCGTCCAGGCGTGGGGCGATCAGGTGATCGGCCGCCTGCGTCCGAAGGCGAAGGCCCTCTACCAGGCCGGCCGGTTCGTCGGGGTCGACGGCGACCGTGCGCAGTTCGGCCTGCCGAACGACACCCACCGTGGGCGTTGCGAGGAGCTCCGCACCGAGGTCGAGGCCGCACTCTCGGAGCACTTCGGGACCCGCGTCGGCCTCTCGCTGGTCGTCGACGCCGGTTCGTCCCTGCCGGAGGCGTCCGGTGCACCGTCCGGTGCGAAGGTCCGTCGTCCCGCCGTCGAACCACCCACGACCGACGCTCCCGACGCGGCGCCCGACCATGTGGACCACGGCGACCCCGAGGACGAAGCCGTGCACCTCGACGACGTCGAGCACCTCGAGGTGGCGGACGTCGACAACTCGGCCGAGGCGCGGCTGCTGCAGGCCTTTCCGGGCGCCGAAGAGGTCGGGTAGGTGGCGGCGTTCTCCGGTCCGATCCAGTCGCTCGTCGACGAGCTCGGCCGCCTGCCGGGCATAGGCCCGAAGTCGGCGCAGCGCATCGCCTTCCATCTCCTCAAGGTCGCGCCGGAGGATGCGGTCCGGCTCGCCGAGGCGATCATCGCGGTGAAGGAGCGCATCACGCTCTGCACCCGTTGCTTCAACGTGGCCGAGGGCGGGCTCTGTGCGTTCTGTGAAGACGACCGGCGCGACCACGCGGTCGTCTGCGTCGTCGAGGATCCGCGCGACATCGTCTCGGTCGAGAGGACGGGCGAGTTCGCGGGCACCTACCACGTGCTGCAGGGTGCGCTGAACCCCATCGAGGGGATCGGTCCCGACCAGCTGCGCATCCGCGAGCTGCTCGCGCGGATCGACGGGGAAGGGGTCAAAGAGGTCATCCTCTGCACGAACCCGAACCTCGAGGGCGAGGCGACCGCGATGTACCTCGCACGCCTGCTCAAGCCGCTCGGCCTCATGGTGACCCGCATCGCGAGCGGTCTGCCGGTCGGTGGCGACCTCGAGTACGCGGACGAGCTCACCCTCGGACGGGCGCTCGAAGGCCGCCGCGAGGTCGACGCCTGAACGGCATCGCGCCGGGGCGCCGCACCTCGCGCACCGGGTGGGGCACGATGAGGGCATGCCGAAGGGGCAACCGCGACCGGTCCGGCACCTCTGGCTCCTCCGCCACGGAAAGGCGGCCTCCGACGCACCGTGGGGCGGGAGCGACCGCGAACGACCGCTGACCGCCCGGGGACGCCGCGAAGCGACCGCCCTCGGCATCCGGCTCGCACCGGGACGTCATCCGTTCGGCCTCGAGGCCGTCCGCGTGCCGGAGCTCGCGATCTGCTCGGCGGCGGTGCGGACGCGCCAGACCGCGGACCTCGTGACGAAGGCGATGGGCGGGCGGGTCCCGGTCGACTCCTACCGATCGCTCTACGACGCGACGCCGGAGGTCGTGCTCCGCTACGTCCGCGAGATCGACGACGGGGTCAAGGCGGCGCTCGTCGTCGGCCACAACCCGACCATCGCCCGGACCGCCTGGGAGCTCATCGACGAGGAGTCGGACGAGGTCCGCTCCGGAAGCGCTTCGGGGAGGGAACCCATCGAGGGTCGCGGCTTCCCGACCTGCTCCGTCGCTGTCGTCGCGCTGCCGGTCAGCTCGTGGGCGGACGTCGCACCCGAGACGGGGTCGCTCCTCGGGCTGTTCTCACCGCCGTTCTGACCGCGCGCACACGTCGCGCGCGGTCGTGATGCAACAGCCGAGCCGGAGGACCCGATGTGCCGGACCCGGACGTCCGGCCGAGGGTCAGAGGGTGCGGAGGACCGCCGCGTCGCCCTGGCCGCCGCCGCCGCAGAGGCTCACCGCCGCGGTGCCGCCACCCCGGCGCTTGAGCTCGAGCAGCGAGGTGAGCGCGACGCGGGTGCCGGACATGCCGACCGGGTGACCGAGGGCGATCGCGCCACCGTTCACGTTGGTGACCTCGTCGGTGATGCCCAGATCGTCGGCGGACGCGAGACCCACCGCCGCGAACGCCTCGTTGATCTCGAAGAGGTCGACGTCCTTGACCGCGAGCCCTGCCTTCCCGAGGGCGACCTCAATCGCGTGGGAGGGCTGGTGGAGGAGCGACGGGCTCGGGCCGGCCACCTGGCCGTAGCTCACGAGCTCGCCGAGCGGGGTGACGCCGAGCTCCTCGGCCTTGGATCTCGACATCACGATGACCGCGGCCGCCCCGTCGGAGATCTGCGACGCGTTGCCGGCCGTGATCGTGCCCTCCTTGTCGAACGCCGGGCGCAGCTTGCCGAGCGACTCGGCGGTCGTCTCGGGGCGGACGCCCTCGTCGGTGTCGACCACGAGGGGGTCGCCCTTGCGCTGGGGCACGTTGACCGGGACGATCTCCTCGGCGAACTTGCCGCTCTTGATCGCGGCCGCGGCGCGCGCTCGTGGGAGAGGGCCGCGAACGCGTCCTGCCGCTCGCGCGAGACGCCGTCGGCCCCGTTGTACCGCTCGGTGCCGAGGCCCATCGCGACCTGGTCGAAGGCGCAGAAGAGCCCGTCGTACATCATCGAGTCGACGAGTGTCCCGTCGCCGAGCCGGTAGCCCCCTCGGGCACCGGGCAGGAGGTAGGGCGCCTGGGTCATCGACTCCATGCCGCCGGCGACCACGATCTCGGCCTCGCCCGCGTTGATCATCAGGTCGGCGAGGTAGACGGCGTTGAGGCCGGAGAGGCAGACCTTGTTGACCGTGGTCGCGCAGACCGTCAGCGGGATGCCCGCCTTGGCCGCGGCCTGTCGCGCGGTGATCTGTCCGGCGCCGGCCTGGAGCACCTGCCCCATAAAGACGTAGTCGACCTGCTCGGGCGTGATCCCCGCGCGCTCGAGCGCGCCGGCGATGGCGAACCCGCCCAGCTCCGTCGCCGCAAAACCTCCGAGGGCCCCCGAGAGCTTGCCGATCGGGGTGCGTGCTCCTGCGACGATGACGGTTCCGGACATTGCGACCTCCGCGGCCATTCGGCCAGTTCAAGCGGCGGTTCCCCCTCGGGCCGCCACGACGACAGGGGTCCATGATACGGCGGGCTCCGGTGGGCCACCACCGGCCGGTGGGCCACGGGGATGCCGAGGTGGCCGCGACTATCCTCCGGTGCCATGCAGGAGATCCTCACAGCCGTGCAGGCGGGGGCAGCCGGCGACGAGATCTCGTCGCTGCCGTTGCCCGAGTCGTACCGGGCGGCGTACGTCCGGCGGAGCGACGTCGCGATGTTCGAGGGGCTCGACACCTCGGACAAGGACCCGCGCAAGTCGCTGCAGGTGGGAGAGGTCGCGGTGCCCGAGCTGGCGCCCGACGAGGTCTACCTGGCGGTGATGGCGAGCGCCATCAACTTCAACACCGTGTGGACCTCGATCTTCGAGCCGCTGCCGACCTTCGGCTTCCTCGACCGCCTCGGCAAGGAGAGCCGCTGGGGCGCCCGCCACGCGCTCGACTACCACGTCGTGGGCTCCGATGCCTCGGGAGTCGTGCTGCAAACAGGCTCCGCGGTGCGCAAATGGAAGCCGGGTGACAAGGTCACGGTGCACTGCAACTACGTGGACGACCAGAGCCCGAGCGCCCACGACGACTCGATCCTCGCCGACAACCAGCGGATCTGGGGGTTCGAGACCAACTTCGGCGGACTCGCCGAGCTCGCCGTGGTGAAGGCAAACCAGCTCATGCCCAAGCCGGCCCATCTCTCGTGGGAGGAGTCCGCGGCCAACGCGCTCTGCAACTCGACCTCGTACCGCATGCTGGTCTCCCCCAACGGCGCGCACATGGAGCAGGGCGACAAGGTCCTCGTCTGGGGCGCGTCGGGCGGGCTCGGCGCCTACGCGGTCCAGTACGTGATCAACGGCGGCGGCACGCCGGTCGGGGTGGTCTCCTCGCCGCAGAAGGTCGAGCTCCTCCACGACCTCGGCGTCGAGGCCGTCATCGACCGAAAGGTCGCGGGCTACTGCTTCTGGAAGGACGAGCACACCCAGGACGAGGCCGAGTGGCGGCGCCTCGGGAAGGACATCCGCGCACTGGTGGGCGACGACGTCGACATCGTCTTCGAGCATCCCGGTCGCCAGACGATGGGCGCGTCGGTGTTCGCGGCGAAGCGCGGCGGCACGATCGTGACCTGCGCGGCGACGTCGGGCTACATGATCGAGTACGACAACCGACATCTCTGGATGAAGCTCAAGACCATCAAGGGCTCGCACTTCGCCAACTACCGCGAGGCGTGGGCCGCCAACCAACTGGTCTGCGAAGGCAAGATCCTGCCACCGCTCTCGGTGGTCCACCCGCTCGACGAGGTCGGCGACGCCGCCTTCCAGGTCCACCAGAACCTGCACGAAGGGAAGATCGGTGTGCTCTGCCTCGCCCCCGAGGAGGGTCAAGGCATTGACGATCCGGAGCTGCGGGAGAAGGTCGGCGAGGACCGGATCACGCTGTTCCGGCGGCACGGCGCATGACCGCGGCGATGTTCACCGAGCTCGACCACGTCGCGATCGCCGTGCGCGATCTCGACGCGGCGATCGCCTACTACGCGGACACCTTCGGCGCGACGGTCGCGCACCGCGAGCGGGTCGACTCGGACGGGGTCGAGGAGGCGCTCCTCAAGGTCGCCGACAGCTACATCCAGCTCCTCACCCCGACGACCGACGAATCGCCGGTCGCCAAGTACCTGGAGAAGAAGGGCGAGGGGATCCACCACGTGGGCTACCGGGTGGCGAGCTGCGCAGATGCGCTCCAGTCGGTGAAAGACCACGGGGGACAGGTCATCGACCAGGCGCCACGGCCGGGATCGCGTGGGACGACCGTCGCCTTCGTGCACCCCAAGGGCGCGTTCGGCACCCTGATCGAGCTCGTCGAGGAGTAGGCGCGGGTGCCGACCGAGCACGCGCCCCCGACCCGGGCGCGCGCACGGGTGGTCATCGGACCGCCCGATCCCACCGGGTCGATCACCGGTCCCCCCGCGCAACCGGTCCCGTCGATCGAGGCGACGTCGGGGTCGACGACGCCGGATGGGCCGGACGCGAAGGGGTCTTCGTTCGGCTTCGCGCCTGACGTCGCGGCGAGGCTCCGTTCCTACGTCTACTTGCTCGTCGACTCTCGGACCGGTCGCCCGTTCTACGCGGGGCACGGGCGTGGTGACCGCTGCTTCCGCCACGTCGAGCGCGCCCGTCGCGGCCCCGCCGAGCCGACGGAGTCGACTGCGAAGTTCCCGTTGCTCGAGCGGATCCGCGAGGCCGAGTCGACCGGCCGGCCGGTCCGCATCGAGCTCGTCCGCTACGGGCTCGGCGCAGGTGAGGCGGCCGTCGTCGAGGCGGCGGTGGTCGACGCACTCGGCCTGCCGGGCGATGTCGAGGCTGGCAGACAGCGGCGTCCGGTCGATGCAGTCGGCGGGCTCCTGGCCAGGCGCGCCAAGTTCCGCCGTGCGCACCAGGTCGTGCTCCTGCGTGTCGGCGGGCCGGACGCCGACCCCACCTACGAGTCGGCCCGGCACTCGTGGCAGGTCGGGTCACGATGGACCGACCCCACGTCACCGCGCGCGCCGCGCTGGGCGGTGATCGTCGCCGGAGTGGTGGTCGACGCGGTCTTCCGGCTCGAGGGGTGGGAGCCCGCCGCCGACGAGGATCGCTGGTCGTTCGTCGGGGCGGCCGATCCCGAGCTCGAGAGCCGCTACGTCGGGCGGAGCGTCGCGGCGTACCTGGCGCCCGGTGGCAACCAGCCCGTCACCTACGTCTGGTGCGGGCCGCACTGGGTCAACACCGCCCGCTGAACCGCGCACGGATCGGCGGCGCCAGTGGTCGCGCCGTGGAACTCAGCTTGCGCGCCGCTTCGGAGCATCTCTCACCTCGAAGTCAACCTCTGCTCCGAGCAGGTGGAGGAGTGCGAGCAATTGTTCGAGCGACTTCGAGTAGTTGGTCGGATCGAGAAGTCGGTAGAGCTGCGTCGGTGACGTGCCGAGGGAGGTTGCGACCTCGCGAATCGAGAGACCTGACTCGTCGAACCGGCGAGCGGCTTCGGTGCTCAGCCCATAAAGCGTGAGTTCGGCGAGATACGAGGGATCCTCGTTGTATTCGAGCACCGAGTCGATGTGAACGCTCCCCTCCGCACCAGACTCCAGTCGAAACGTGAAGCCCTCTCGTCCGAGCTCGAGGTCGACGAATACCTCGGCGATACGATCGGATGAGGTCGGCACGGGCTCGACTTTCGCGTAGGGAAACCGCATGACGCCGTCTCGAACGTGCACCTCGAAGGCACGACGCCGATTGTTCGCGGTGACGCTTCTGATCTTCACAGCAGACCTTCGTCCACGAGCTCCGCAATCAGGAAGATGTACCCCGACCGGCGGACCTTCGTCATCGTGAAACGTTACCATATTTGGTAACGTTTCACTACGTGATGTCGTCGCGGGGTACCGGATGCGTTGGACAAGGCGATGTCGGCCCCAAATTCAGCTCGCCGCAAGGAACTGTCTCCATCGGACGTCGAGCAGCTCAGGATCCGGTCGGGCCGCGCGCCGCTTCGGAAGGGTGATGGACGTTCCGTTGATCGCCTGGAGTGTGTACCGGAGCGTCGGTCCGTCGATCTCCTGCATGACAGAGTCCCGGACGGTCACGTCGTAGTTCGGCGCGATCCCGAAGATGTCGGCGTCGTAGGCGGCGTGATGGATCTTGCACATGGCGATTCCGTTGGTCACGATCGGTTTGCCGCCTTGCGCGTCCGAAACAACGTGTGCGGCATCGAGCAATCGGGTATGTCGCAAACGGCAGATCGAACACTGATTCTCGTAGGCGACGAGGACACGTTGTCGGAAGACGGGCTGGTGCAGCCGCGCGAGGACCACCCGCTCGGCGTACGACCGGAGCAGCTCTGGATCCCGACCAGCGAGATCGTGCCACGCACGGTCTGACTCCTGGTCGAGTGAGACCACGAACTGTTGGGCGACTGCCTCTTCGGCGGCGAGCCACACCGGATAGACGGGAAGGTAGATTCCGGCCGCCACGCCCTGGAACCAGATGAGCGGGAGACCGGCATTCATCGCTGCGCGAAGCGCCCGATTGTCGGGGTGGTGGGGATCGTCGCCGCGCCACTTGTAGCGCAGGAAACCGTCGTCGCCTGGTTCGTCGTCGTACGGTCTCCTGGCGGGATCGCTCACGTAGACGGTGCGGAAGCTCAACGCCGCACCGAGCGAGCGCGGCTTCCAGATGCCCTGTTGGGTCGCCATCAGACGGACGGGCTGACCCTCGAAGAAGAAGGCGGAGAGATCGGCCTGCCGCACCAGCGGGGTGCCACTCGCGGCAAGTCCGTCGAGGAACGCGAAGGCGGCGGAGCGGATCCGGTGCTCGGTCTCGAGGTCCGCCGCGGTCACACCGCGGAATCTAGGGCGAACGTCCGCGAGGCTGCTCGGATATCGAAGCCCCGAGAGCCGGTCCGGTAGCCTCGGGCCCATGGATCACCCGATGACCCAGCGCCTCGAGGAACTGGCCGAACGACGCGAGCAGGCACGCAACGCGGGCTCCCCGCGGGCGGTCGAGAAGCACCACGCCAAGGGCAAGATGACCGCCCGCGAACGGATCGACTACCTCCTCGACGACGGCTCGTTCCAGGAGCTCGACATGCTCGCCCGGCACCGCGCCCACGGCATGGGACTCGAGGAGAACCGCCCCTACACCGACGGCGTCATCACCGGCTTCGGGACCGTCGAGGGGCGCCGGGTTTGTGTCTTCAGCCAGGACTTCACGGTCTTCGGCGGCGCGCTCGGCGAGGTCTTCGCCGAAAAGATCCACAAGGTCATGGACCTGGCGAGCTCCATCGGCGTGCCGATGATCGGCCTCAACGACGGCGCGGGCGCCCGCATCCAAGAGGGCGTGGTCTCGCTCCACGCCTACGGCGGCATCTTCCACCGCAACGCGCAGGCCTCCGGGGTGATCCCGCAGATCAGCGTGATCCTCGGCCCGTGCGCCGGCGGTGCGGTCTACAGCCCGGCGATGACCGACTTCATCTTCATGGTCCAGGGCACGAGCCACATGTTCATCACCGGTCCCGACGTCGTGAAGACGGTGACCGGCGAGGACGTGACCCTGGAGGAGCTCGGCGGCGCGATGAGCCACGCGAGCAAGTCGGGAGTCGCGACGTTCATCGCGCCGGACGAGAAGGCCTGCCTCGACGACGTGCGCTACCTGCTCTCGTTCCTTCCGTCGAACAACCTCGAGGAGGCACCGATCGTCTCCTCGGGCGACGACCCCGAGCGGGCCACCCCCGAGCTCTCCGAGCTCATGCCGACCTCTCCCAACCAGCCCTACGACATGAAGAAGGTCATCGAGGCGGTCGTCGACGACGGCGAATTCTTCGAGGTCAACCACCACTGGGCGATGAACCTGGTGTGCGGCTTCGCCCGCATCGACGGGCGCTCGGTCGGCATCGTGGGCAACCAGCCCCAGATGCTCGCCGGCGTGCTCAACATCGACGCCTCCGAAAAGGGCGCCCGCTTCGTGCGGACCTGCGACGCGTTCAACGTGCCGCTCGTGACCTTCGTCGACGTGCCCGGTTTCATGCCCGGCACCGACCAGGAGTACGGGGGCATCATCCGGCACGGTGCGAAGCTCCTCTACGCCTACTGCGAGTCGACGGTGCCTCGCGTGCAGATCATCACCCGCAAGGCGTACGGCGGCGCGTACGTGGTCATGAACTCGAAGTCGATCGGTGCGGACCTCGCCTACGCGTGGCCGTCGGCCGAGCTGGCGGTGATGGGTCCGGAGGGCGCGGTCGAGATCGTCTACCGGCGCGATCTCGCCGAGGCCGCCGACCCGGTCGCGCGCCGCAAGGAGCTCGTCGAGGAGTACACCGAACGGTACGCGAACCCCTACGCCGCGGCCGAGCGCGGGTACGTCGACGACGTCATCGACCCGGCCGACACGCGTCGCGTCCTCGTCCGCAGCCTCGACCTGCTGGTCTCCAAGCGCGAGGAGCTCCCGAAGCGCAAGCACGGGAACATGCCGCTGTGATCGGGGTCCGGCACGACGAGATCGATCCGGTCGTGCTCGCGGTCATCGCCGCGGCGGTCGACCAGGCGTGGCCACGACCCCGGGCGGTCGCGATGCCGGTCGACCGGACGCCGGCATGGCGGTTCTCGGGACGGTGGTGGTCGCAGCCGGCGACGACGCGTCGCGAGCGCCCCATCGCCTCGCGCTGAGCCGGACCGCCTCGCCCTCCGCGCCCGACGGGCCGAGAGCACACTCCTCGAATCCGACGGCGATCCCGATGCTCAGGCGGCCACGCCGCGGTGGCGCTCGACGAGGCCGAGCATGTCCTCCATGATGTCGGTGAGGCGGAAGTCCTTCGGGGTGTAGACGCGTGCCACGCCCTTGCCGACCAGGATGTCGACGTCCTCGGGCGGGATGATCCCGCCGACCACGACCGGCGCGTCGACGCCGGACGCGCGGAGCCGGTCGATGATCTCGGGGACGAGCTCGAGGTGGCTGCCGGAGAGGATCGAGATCCCGACCACGTCGACGTCCTCGTCACGCGCGGCGGCCGCGATCTCGGCCGGCGTGAGGCGGATCCCCTGATACACGACCTCGAACCCGGCGTCCCGCGCGGCGACCGCGATCTGTTCCGCACCGTTCGAGTGCCCGTCGAGACCCGGCTTCGCGACGAGCAGCTTCGGCGGCCCGCCGGTGCGGTCGGCGAACGCCTTCGTGCGCTGCACGACCGGGCGGAACCCCTCGGTCCGGCCGCCGATCCCGCCGCTGACGCCGGTCGGGGCGCGGTACTCGCCGAACACCTCGCGCAGCGCGCCCGCCCACTCGCCGGTCGTGCCCCCCGCGTGGGCGAGCGCGATCGTGGCGGGCATCACGTTCTCGTCGCCCTCGGCCGCACGGCGGAGGTCGTCGAGCGCACGGGTGACCGCCGCGCCGTCCCGCGACGAGCGCCAGGCGGCCACGTCAGCACGGAGCTCGTTCTCGACCGCCGGGTCGACCCGCAGATACGAGCCGCCGCCTTCGGGATCGGCGCCGGTCGAGAGCGGGGAGACCGCCGTCTCGGTGAAGCTGTTGACCCCCACGACCTGCAGGTCGCCCGCCTCGATGCGGCGGACCCGCTCGGCCTGGCTCGCGACCAGCCGCGCCTTGATCTCGTCGATGGTCTCGAACGCCCCGCCCAGCGCGAGGATCTCCTCGAGCTCGGCCCACGACGCGTCGGCCACCTCCGACGTCTTGCGCTCGATCACGACCGAGCCGTCGAAGATGTCGTCGTACTCGAGCAGGTCGGTCTCGAACGCGAGGATCTGCTGGATGCGCAGCGACCACTGCTGGTCCCACGGGCGGGGCAGGCCGAGGGCCTCGTTCCACGCGGGGAGCTGGAGGGCGCGGGCGCGGGCACCCTTGGAGAGGGTCACCCCGAGCGCCTCGAGGACGATGCGTGGCACGTTGTTCTCCGGCTGCTCCTCGGTCAGGCCGAGGGAGTTGACCTGGACGCCGTAGCGGAACCGTCGGAGCTTCGGGTCGGTGACCCCGTACCGCTCGGTGCAGATGCGGTCCCAGAGCGCGGTGAACGCGCGCATCTTGCAGGTCTCCTCGACGAACCGGACGCCCGCGTTCACGAAGAAGGAGATGCGACCGACCACCGCAGGGAACTCGTCCTGGCCGACCTGGCCGGAGTCGCGCACCGCATCGAGGACGCCGATCGCGGTCGCGAGCGCGTAGGCGACCTCCTGCGCCGGGGTCGCGCCTGCCTCCTGCAGGTGGTAGCTGCAGACGTTGATCGGGTTCCACCTCGGGACGTGCCGGACCGTGTAGGCGATGGTGTCGACCGTGAGCCGGCGGCTCGGGAGCGGCGGGAAGATGAACGTCCCCCGCGACAGGTACTCCTTCACGATGTCGTTCTGCGTCGTCCCCGAAAGAACCGTGGGGTCGACACCGTGGTCCCCCGCATTGGCGATGTAGAGCGCGAGCAGCCAGGCGGCGGTCGCGTTGATCGTCATCGAGGTGTTCATCGACTCGACCGGGATGCCGTCGAGCAGCTCCGCCATGTGGCCGAGGTGGGCGACCGGCACACCGACCTTCCCCACCTCGCCGGCGGCCTGGGGCGCGTCGGGGTCGTATCCGATCTGGGTCGGGAGGTCGAACGCGATCGAGAGGCCGGTCTGCCCCTTCGCCAGGTTGGTCCGGTAGAGGTGGTTGGAGGCCTTGGCCGTCGAGTGGCCCGAGTAGGTCCGCATCACCCACGGGGTGTCGCGCTCGGGGCGCGACGGCACGGTGCTCATCTCCCTATTGTTGCTCGCGCCGGGCCGTCCCGAGAAGCCCTGCGTGGGCAGCGGTCGGAGGAACCCGCCCTCGGGCAGCGTGCCTACCGGTGGTAGTCGAGGAAGCCCCGGCCGGACTTCCGCCCGAGCTGCTCGGCCGCCACCATGCGTCGCAGGAGCGGCACGGCCGCGTAGTTGGGATCGCGGAACTCCTCGTAGAGGGCGTCGAGGATGGCGAGCGAGGTGTCGAGCCCGACCAGATCGAGCAGGGCGAACGGTCCCATCGGGAAGCCGCACCCGCCCTTCATGGCCGTGTCGATGTCCTCGATCGACGCGACCCCCTGCTCGTAGAGGCGCACCGCGTTGTTGAGGTACGGGAAGAGCAGCGCGTTGACGATGAACCCCGCCTGGTCCTTGACCTCGACCGGCGTCTTGCCGCATGCCTCGGCGAACTGGCGGGCCGCGGCGACGGTCTCGTCAGAAGCCGTGAGCGGCCGAACCACTTCGACGAGCGACATCACCGGCGCCGGATTGAAGAAGTGGACGCCGCAGACCTTGTCGGGTCGACCGGTCTGCATGGCGAGCTCGATCACCGGCAGCGTCGAGGTGTTGGTCGCGAGGATCGCCTGGTCGCCGGTGAGCCGGTCCAGCTCGTTGAAGAGCTCCTTCTTGACCGCGAGGTCCTCGACGACCGACTCGATGACCAGGTCCACGTCCTTGAGTGCCCCGAGGTCCGAGGTACCGGTCACGAGTGAGAGCGCCATGTTGCGCTCCTCCTCGGTCCGCTTCCCTTTCTCGACCTGGCGGTTGAGCGACTTCTCGAGGGCGGCGATGGTGGCATCGGCCGTCGACTGGCTCCGAGAGCGGAGGACCACTTCGAAGCCGCTCACCGCGGCGGTCTCGGCGATGCCGGACCCCATGATCCCCGAACCGACGATTCCGACACGTGCAATGGACATGGGCGTCGATGCTAGTGGCGCCGTCCAGGGGTCGCCCAGCCCGGGCGGGGGTCGCCCGGCCCGCACGCGTACCGGGATCAGCCGGCCGCGGTCGGGTGCCGCGGCGCGGGCATCGTGCGCCGCCGCTGTTCCGTGAGGAGGGTGGGCGCCAAACGGTAGAGGGACCAGACGAGGCGCGCTCGCCGCGGCGTCACGATGATCGGCCGGTTGCGGGCAACGCCGTCGAGCACGTCGCGGGCGAGCGACGCGGCCGGGTACGGCGGACCCATCACCGCGGTGAGCATGGCGCGGATGTCCGGCGTCGACGCCGCGGGCGCGAGGTCGCCGGGGTTCCCTCTGTCGAGCAGTGGCGTCTCGATCACTCCGGGACAGACGACGCTCACCCGCACGCCGTGGGGGGCAGCCTCCATCCGGAGCCCGACGCTGAGCCCCACCACCGCGTGCTTGGTCGTCGAGTAGGGGACGAGCAGCGGGCTCGGCACGAGTCCCGCGAGCGACGCGGTGTTGACCAGGTGGCCGCGGCCGCGGGCGAGCATGCGCGGGTAGGCGGCCGCGACGCCGTGGACGACGCCGAGGAGGTTGACCTCGACCACGCGCCGCCAGTGGTCGACCGTGAGGTCGCGAACCTCACCGCCGACCGGGATGCCCGCGTTGTTGAAGAGGAAGTCGATGCCGCCCTCCTCGTCCGCGAACCGCCCGACCACCGCCTCGAACGCGGCGGCGTCGCTCACGTCGAGGGCCGCGGCACGTGCCGAGCCGTCCGACCGCTTCGTCCCTCCGAGCTCCTCGGCGACCGTCGCCGCACCATCGCCGTCGAGGTCCGTCGCGAGCACGGTGGCCCCGCGCTCGACGAGCGCCGTGGCGAGCGCCCGGCCGATCCCCGACGCGGCGCCGGTCACGAGCGCGGACCGTCCGAGGAAGGGCCCGTGCTGCGCGGCCGCCCGTCCGCTCGATCTGCCCATGGCCGTCTCCCCTGCGTTCGCGGCGTGCCGCTTGCCTTTCTCCGACCCTACCGACACGATGGTGGCGATGAGCAACCCAGCGGACGGCACCGAACCCGGGCGCCGAGCGGCTGCAGCCCCCGAGCGCGCGACGGGCGCTCGCAAGCGGGCCGCGCCGAAGGCCGCCGCTAACGTCACCAAGGCGCGACGTCGTACGGCGTCCACGAGCGCCGCAGCGGCGACGGGGGAGCCGCCGGCCGCGGACGACGGCACGTGGCTCGGACCGCCGTGGGCCCGCGGGCAGTTCGGCCGCCGACGGAGCGGCGCGCTCTACAACCGTCGCCTGCAGCGGATGTCCGAGCACTGGGCGCTGCCCACCCGGATCGGTGCGGCGCTCTTCGCCCGGCCGGAGCGACTGCTCGCCCTGGTCGGATCGCCGCCGCCGGTCGAGCGCGGGGGCAGGGTCCTCCACCGCGGGGTGCAGGTCGCGGTCGAGCTCGCCGCGCGCCTCGAGGGTCGCGGTACCACGAGCGCAGAGCAGCTCGCGTCGGTCTCCCCGGCACAGATGCGTGTTCAGCTCGACCAGATGGCCCAGCTCGCCATGCCGTCGCGCACCGACGTGCACGTGACCGGCCGGATGCTGACCGGCCACGACGGCACGCCGTCGCTGCCCGCGCGGGTCTACCGGCAGTTCGGGGTCGGTCTCGGAACGTCGGGTCGGCCGCCGGCGATCGTCTACTACCACGGCGGCGGTTGGGTCACCGGCAGCCTCGCCTCGCACGACGCGAGCTGCCGCCTGCTGGCGGCGGTCACCGGGTGCGTGATCGTCTCCGTCGACTACCGCCTCGCGCCCGAGGACCCCTTCCCCGCGGCCGTCGACGACGCGCTCGCCGCCTACCACTGGGTGCAGGAGCACGCCGCGGGGCTCGGCGTCGAGCCCGGTCAGGTCGGGGTCATGGGCGACAGCGCAGGCGGCAACCTCGCGGCGGCGGTCGCCCTCGAGGCCCGAGACGGGCTCGGCTCCGGGCGCTCCGCCGTACCCGCGCCGATCGCGCAGGGTCTCGTCTACCCGGCGACCGACATGCACCTCGCGACCGACTCCGCACGGGACCTGGGCGAGGGCTTCCTCCTCACCGCCGCCCAGATGGACTGGTTCCGGGCCAAGTACGTGCCCGACCGGGCGCAGTGGGACGACCCGCGCGCCTCACCACTGCTCGCGTCCGACCACCGTGGGCTCGCACCCGCGCTCGTCGCGACCGCGGGGTTCGACCCGCTGCGGGACGACGGCGCGCTCTACGCGGCGGCGCTGCGCGCCGCAGGGGTCGAGGTCGAGGAGCGGTGCTACGACGACCAGGTCCACGGGTTCTTCGGCATGGGCTTCATCCCCGACTCGCTCGCGATCGCGACGGAGGTCTGCGACGCGATGGGCCGGCTGATGCGCCGCACGGTCGCGGCCGCGCGGAACGGGTAGCGCTCCGGTCGGACCCGCGCGCCGCCGCTACCTCTAATGTGGCGGCATGGAAGGCGCACCCGGGCTGCTGGCCCTCGTCGGCGGCGGCGAGTGGCAGGATGGCTGCATCTTCGACCGCGAGCTGCTCGACCGGTCGGGGACCGACCGGGTGATGGTGCTCCCGACCGCCGCGGCCTACGAGCAACCCGAGCGCGTGGTCCTGCGCGCGTCCGAGTGGTTCGGACCGATGGGCGCATCCGTCGAGGGCCTCATGGTGGTCGCGCGCTCGGACGCAGAGGACGACGGTGTCGCCGCGCGCCTGCGCACCGCGAGGTTCGTCTACCTGGCGGGCAGCTCGCCGATGCACATCCGCAGCGTGCTCAAGCACTCCAAGGTCTGGGACGCGCTCGTGGCCGCCTGGCGGGACGGATGCGTGGTGGCGGGGTCGTCGGGGGCGGCCATGGCACTCACCGATCCGATGGTGGACGCCCGCGGCGGCGGACTCACCATCGGCCTGGGCCTGGTGACCGGGGTCGCGGTGGTTCCCCACTTCGGCGACGTGCACGAGGACGAGCACGGCGAGAAGCTCCACCGGTCGCTCCTGCTGGCGCCGCGGGGCGCCCCGCTGGTCGGCGTCCCGGAGCGCTCGGCACTGCTCCGCGATCCGGACGGGACGTGGCGGGCCGAGGGCGCCGCTCCGGTCGCGGTCTTCCTCGACGGTGCGCCCGCCGCAGCCGGGCTCGGGGCCCTGCCGGCCGGAACGGACTGATCGGGTCGACCCGGACGAGCGGTTCGGCCCGTCCGGACGCCGCGGTCCGGCTCAGTCGGCCTCGGTGACCGTGACCGACTCGATGACCACCTGCTCGGAGGGTGCACCCGACCGGCTCCCGGCCGCCTCGATCGCCTGGAGCACGTCGGTGCCCTGCACCACCTTGCCGAAGAGCGAGTAGCTCGGCGGGAGGGCGACGCCGTCGGGCCCGCTGACGATGAAGAACTGGCTGCCGTTGGTGTCGGGTCCCGCGTTGGCCATCGCCACCGAGCCGATCTCGTAGCGACCGGGTGCGGGGAGCTCGTCGGCGAACCGGTAGCCGGGACCGCCGCGACCGGAGCCCTCGGGGTCACCGCCCTGGCACATGAAGCCGGGGATGATCCGGTGGAAGACGATGCCGTCGTAGTAGTGCCACCGCGCGAGGTAGACGAAGTTGTTGACGGTCCTCGGTGCCGCGATCGGGTCGAGGGCGATGGTCATCGAGCCCTTGGAGGTCGCCATCACCGCCGTGTAACGCTTGGCGGGGTCGATGACCATGGGCGGGGCATCGTCGAACCGTTGGGTCTTCGGGCTCGAGCCGTCGGGCTCGGAGATGGGTGTTGCCATGGTGGCCTCCTTGTGGTCGCCGTCGGGGGTTGGGCGCAGCTGCGCCCGTCGGACCGCGCTCAGGACTCTGTGATCGTGACCTTGAGCATGCGGTGGGTGACCTTCGGCGGGGTGCCGTTCGCGCTGGGGTTCGAGTTGCCGTCCGCGTTGATGGCCTGCACCACGCTCTCCCCGCTCACGACCTGGCCGAAGAGGGCGTAGTCGGGCGGCAGCGACTCGCCGTTCGGTCCGGCCACGATGAAGAATTGGTTGCTCGAGGTGCCGTTCGGCGCCGAGGACGTCTTGGCCATCGCGAGCGACCCGATCGGGTACTGCGGGTTCGCCGTGGCGGGCACCTCGCCTTGCACGGTGTAGCCGACCGTGCCGGTTCCGGTCCCCGTCGGATCCCCCGTCTGGTTCATGAACTGGGGGATGACCCGGTGGAAGATGAGGCAATTGTAATAGTGCTTGTCGGCGAGGAAGACGAAGTCGTTGACCGCGACCGGGGCGGTCTTCGCGTCGAGGTTGGCGACGATGGTCCCGACATCGGTCTTGATGGTCGCCACGTACGTCTTCGACGAGTCGATCGTCATCGACGGCGCGGAGTAGGTCGGGTTCGGGAGCTGGGCGGTCGGGCTCGAGGGGCAGCCGGCCGCCTTCGATGCGTTGTCCGCGGCGACCTGCGCGGCCGCGAGCGTCGTCGAGGTCGTCGTGGTGGTGGCGGACTTGCTCCCCGGCCGGAAGATGAGCAGAGAGACGCCGACGACGACCGCGGCCACGACGACCAGGGTGATCACGCGCCGCAGGTTCTGCCGACGCTTCACGCGCTTCTGCTCGGCGGCCCGACGGGCCTGCCGCCCCTCCTTCTGCCGCTGTCGCTTCTCGGTGGGCACGGGGTAGCAGGGTAGCCGGTCGCCGGTGGCGCACAACGCGTGGCCCGGAGGGCGCCGAACCGGTCGCTGTAGCCTTGACCTCCATGTCTCTGCTGGTGCAGAAGTATGGCGGCACCTCGGTCGTGGACGCGGAGCGCATCCGCGCGGTGGCCGATCACGTGGCGCGCACGCGTCGCGCGGGCCACGACGTCGTCGTCGTGGTGAGCGCCATGGGCAAGACGACCGACGAGCTGATCCGATTGGCCGCCGACGTGAGTCCGATCCAGCCGACTCGTGAGGTCGACATGCTGCTGAGCGCCGGGGAGCGCATCACGATGGCGCTGCTCTGCATGGCGCTCGCGGAGCTCGACGTCGAGGCCAGCTCGTTCACCGGGAGCCAGGCCGGCATCATCACCGACACGGCGCACACCAGGGCGAAGATCCTCGAGATCCGCGCAGACCGCCTCACCGAGGCGATGCGCAACGGCGCCGTCCCGGTGGTCGCCGGGTTCCAGGGGGTCTCGTCGGAGCGCGACATCACGACCCTCGGCCGCGGTGGGTCCGACACGACTGCGGTCGCGCTGGCCGCGGTCCTCGAGGCCGACGTCTGCGAGATCTACACCGACGTGCCCGGCGTGTTCAGCGCCGACCCGCGCCTGGTGCCCGAGGCCCACAAGCAGGCACGCATCAGCTACGAGGAGATGCTCGAGATCGCCGCGACCGGCGGGCGGGTCCTCGCCCTGCGTTCGGTCGAGTTCGCCCGCAACCACCGCGTCCCCCTCCATGTACGGTCGAGCTTCACCTGGGAGCCGGGGACCTGGGTCGACGAGGAGGATCCCGCGATGGAACAGGCAGTGGTCACGGCCGTCACCCACGACGAGTCGGAGGCGAAGGTCACCGTGATCGGGGTGCCGGACCGTCCCGGGCTGGCGGCCCGCCTCTTCCGCGGGCTCGCCGAGCGCAACGTCAACGTGGACATGATCGTGCAGAACACCTCGCTGCACGGCACGACGGACATCTCCTTCACGATCCCCGCCGACGACCTCGCGGTGAGCACGGAGGTCTGCAGCGCGCTCGGTGCCCGAGCTCGGCGCCGCCGGGGTCACGAGCGACGCGGAGGTGGCGCGGGTCTCGATCGTCGGCGCCGGGATGAAGACCCACCCCGGCGTGACCGCGCTCACCTTCGAGACGCTGGCGGGGGCCGGCATCAACATCGAGATGATCTCGACCTCGTCGATCCGCATCTCCTGCATGGTGCGCGCCGCGTCGGCCGAGGTCGCGGTCCGCGCGCTGCACGAGGCCTTCGAGCTGGCCTGAGCGGGCACGCACCGCGCGGGCGGAGGTCCGGCGGCGAGGGGCGGCCGTAGACTGCATCCATGCGAGTCGGGGTCGTGGGCGCGACCGGCCAGGTGGGTTCGGTGATGCGGGCGGTCCTCGACACGCGCGACTTCCCCCTCGACGACCTCCGGCTCTTCGCGTCGTCCCGCTCGGCGGGCCGGCGTCTCGCCTTCCGCGGCGAGGAGCTCGTGGTCGAGGACGCCGCCACGGCCGACGTCACGGGGGTGGACGTCGCCCTGTTCTCGAGCGGCGCGACCGCCTCGCGGGAGCTCGCCCCGCGCTTCGTCGCTGCCGGCGCGATCGTGATCGACAACTCCTCCGCGTGGCGGATGGACCCCGACGTGCCCCTCGTGGTCCCCGAGGTCAACGCCGACGCCCTCGACGCGATCGGCAAGGGGATCGTCGCCAACCCGAACTGCACGACGATGGTCGCGATGCCGGTGCTCAAGCCGCTCCATGACGCGGCGGGGCTCCGGCGGCTCGTGGTCTCGACCTACCAGGCGGTCTCGGGCGCGGGGCTCGCCGGTGTGGCGGAGCTCGAGGGCCAGCTCGTCAAGACCGTCGACCGGGCGGCCGAGCTCACCTTCGACGGGGGCAGCGTGCCCTATCCGGCACCGTCGACGTTCCCCGGCGTGATCGCGCACAACGTGCTGCCGATCGCCGGGCACCTGGTCGGCGACGGGTCGGGCGAGACCAACGAGGAGCAGAAATTCCGCGACGAGAGCCGCAAGATCCTCGCGATCCCCGACCTCGCGGTTGCCTGCACCTGCGTGCGCGTGCCGGTCTTCACCGGTCACTCGCTCGCGATCGTCGCCGAGTTCGCCGCGCCGCTCTTGCCCGAGACGGCCAACGATTTGCTCGCGTCGGCCCCCGGCGTGCGGCCGGTGGAGGCGCCGACCCCGCTCGAGGCCGCAGGGATCGATCCCACGCTGGTCGGCAGGGTGCGCGTGGCGGACGGCGCCGGCCACGCGCTCGCGCTCTTTGTGAGCGGCGACAACCTGCGCAAGGGCGCGGCGCTCAACGCGGTGCAGATCGCCGAGGAGCTCGTCGCCCGCAGCATCGTGGCCTGAACGCGCACACCGGCCGCGAGGTCCGTCAGCCGCAGTCGCCGTCCGGTCCGCCGTCGCGGCCGGCGCAGACCTTCAGGGAACGGGCGCGGCGGCCGGCGCGAGCCCGGTGACCCGCTTGGCGAGGTTGACCGCGTGGTCCCCGAAGCGCTCGTAGAAGCGGGCCACCATGGCGAGCTCGACCGCGACCGGCAGCGGCATCGTCCCGGCGACGACCTCGACGGTGAGGCTCACGTGCAGGTCGTCCATCTCGTCGTCGAGCGAGTCGACGACCGCGGCCGCCATCGGCATGCGCTCCGCGTAGGCGTCGGTCGTCGCCCGCCACATGTGGATGGCGACCTCGCCCATCCGCTCGACGAGACCACGGCTGCGTGCCGAGAGCTCGCTGCCGAGGCCCCTGGCGGCGCGCCGGGCGACGTGCTCGGCGAGGTCGCCGTTGCGCTCGAGGTCGGGCAGCATGCGGATGACGGTCACCAGGAAGCGGAGGTCCTTCGGTGAGGTGATCCCGCCGACGGTCAGCTGCTGGAGGGTGAGGCGCTCGATGTCGTGGTACAGCGTGTCGACCGCCTCGTCACGGTCGGCCAGTGCCTTGGCCGCCTCGCGGTCGCCCGAGAGCAGCGCGTGGGTCGCGCCGGAGACCGACTCGCCCACCATCGCGAAGAGCTGGATGAGCATCCGGTCGATCTGCTCGAGCGGGTTGTCCACCCCGCTCACCGTATCCGCGCCAGGCGGCGTCGACCTCCTCACCCGGGAGCGGCACACCCGGTCGGTACGCTTGGCCGCGGGCCGCTGCGGCCCTGCATTCCGCTCCGAGGAGGGCGCACCATGATCACCGGACTCGTCGTCGGCCTGCTCGTCGGAGCCGTGGTCGGCCTGGTCGTGGGCCTGCTGGCCCGGTCCGGCCAGGTGACCGCCGCGCGGACGGCCGAGGCGCGGCTCGCGGCCGCGGCGGAGCAGGGCGCCAGGCTCACGGCCGAGGTCGAGGGGCTCCGGGGGAGCCTCGAAGCGGAGCGTGCCACGGCCCAGGCGCTGCGCACCGAGGCCGCCCGGCTCGAGCTCGCCCTCGAGCACGAGCGCGACGACGCGGCGAAGAGGGCCGCCGACTTCGAGGAGGTCCGCTCGCAGCTCACCGGGGCCTTCGCCACCCTCTCGGCCGAGGCGCTCGCGAAGAACAACGAGCAGTTCCTGCAGTTGGCCGACACCAAGCTCGGGGAGACCCGCCTCGCCGCGGACGGCGACCTCGCCAAACGCCAGGAGGCCATCGAGCAGCTCCTCAAGCCCATCCGCGAGCAGCTCGGCGCGTACGAGAAGGGCATCCAGCAGCTCGAGGTCGAGCGTCAGCGGGCCTACACGTCCCTCACCGAGCAGATGCAGCACCTCTCGACCTCGCACGGCAAGCTCGAGAAGGAGACCCGCAACCTGGTGACGGCGCTGCGCTCGCCGCAGACCCGGGGCAGGTGGGGCGAGCTCCAGCTCCGTCGCGTGGTCGAGATGGCCGGGATGCTGGAACACTGCGACTTCGACGAGCAGGTGACCGCGGACGGGGAGGGCGGCCGCGTCCGGCCCGACCTCGTGGTCCATCTCCCGGGGGGCAAGAACGTCGCGGTCGACGCCAAGGTGCCGATGCAGTCCTTCCTCGACGCGAACGACGCCGACGACGAGGACAGGCGCCGCGCCCACCTCGCCAACCACGGCCGCCAGGTCAAGCAGCACGTCGACGCCCTCGCGAAGAAGGAGTACTGGAAGTCGGTCGACCCCTCTCCCGAGTTCGTCGTCGCCTTCATCCCCGGCGATCCGCTCCTCACCGCCGCGCTCGAGCACGAGCCCGGCCTCATGGAGCACGCGGTTGCGAACCACGTCCTCCTCGCGACGCCGACGTCGCTCATCGCCCTGCTGCGCGCGGTCGCGTACGGGTGGCAGCAGGACGAGATGGCCACGAGCGCACGCGACGTGCAGCGGCTCGGCAAGCTCCTCTACGAGCGGCTCTCGACGTTCGGCGGGTACCTCGCCACGGTCGGGAAGGGTCTGACGAGCGCCGTCACCGCGTACAACAGCGCGGTCGGATCGCTCGAGGGACGGGTGCTCGTAACGGCGCGGCAGTTCTCGTCGATGGGGGTGGTGGGCGCGGGCGAGAAGGAGCTCGCCTCACCGCAGACGGTCGACACCGCCACCCGGGCGATCCAGGCACCCGAGCTCGGGGCCGTCGTCGCCGACGAGCCGGTGCGCGAGGCCCTGCCGCCGGTCGTCGACGTGCCCGTCGAGGCGGGACTGGACGCCGAGCACGCCTGAGTGGTCCGGCACACGGCATCACGCCGTCACGCTCCGTGCTCCGAGGAGCGGCACAGAGGACCACGCTCGGTGGGAATTGCCTGCCTCGCCGCCCTCACCAATTGTTAGGAACTGGTCAATTCTCTGTGAGTGCGCCGTGATTTCCGGCTGATTCTCAGGCGCCTCCAAGGTCGGGAGTGGTAAATATACGGGCCCGACCCGCTCGGTCGGGAGGCGGTGCTGGAAGGGCGAGCATCGTTGTCGGGGGGAGCGAGAGGGAGCACATCGTGAACATCTTGGTCCTCGGTGGTGATGGCTATCTCGGTTGGCCGACCGCGCTGTATCTGTCGCGACGCGGCCACCGCGTCGGGATCGTCGACAACTTCGCGCGTCGTGGATACGACCTCGAGATGGGTGTCGACAGCCTGGTGCCGATCGCGAGCCTGCAGCAGCGCGTGCGCCGCTGGCACGACGTCTCGGACCTGACGATCGACCTCTTCGTCGGCGATCTGACCGATCCGCACTTCGTGGTCGACACGGTCTCGTCGTTCCAGCCGGACGCCGTGGTGCACTTCGCCGAGCAGCGCTCCGCCCCGTACTCGATGATCGACCGGAAGCACGCGGTCTACACGCAGGTCAACAACGTCGCCGGCACCCTCAACCTGCTCTACGCGATCGCCGAGCAGAACCGTGACATCCATCTGGTCAAGCTCGGGACGATGGGCGAGTACGGCACGCCCAACATCGACATCGAAGAGGGCTTCATCGAGATCACCCACCGCGGGCGGACCGACGTCCTGCCCTACCCGAAGCAGCCGGGCTCCTTCTACCACCTCTCGAAGGTGCACGACAGCCACAACATCATGTTCGCCTGCCGCATCTGGGGCCTGCGCGCAACCGATCTCAACCAGGGCATCGTCTACGGGTCCGAGACCGAGGAGACCGGCCTCCACCCCGACCTCGCGACCCGGTTCGACTACGACGGCGTCTTCGGGACCGTCCTCAACCGGTTCTGCGTGCAGGCCGTCACCGGGCACGCGCTCACGGTCTACGGCTCCGGCGGCCAGACCCGGGGCATGCTCAACATCCTCGACACGCTCGCCTGCGTCGAGCTAGCGATCGAGCACCCCGCCGAGCGCGGCGAGTTCCGCGTGTTCAACCAGTTCACGGAGTCCTACTCGGTCGCGCAGATGGCCGACATGGTCGTCGCGGAGTACGCGGGCGACGCGGTGATCGAGCACTCGCCGGATCCGCGGGTCGAGAAGGAGGACCACTACTACCGTGCGGCCCACACCAAGCTGCTCGATCTCGGACTCGTCCCCCACCTCCTCACCTCGTCGGTGCTCCAGTCGATCCTCACGGTGGCCGACAAGTACAAGGCGCACGTGAACGAGGCCGCGATCCGGCCGACCGTCGAGTGGCGCAGCACGGCGAGCGACCTCCCGACCTCGGGCGCCGCTCCTGTCGCACCGGGCGTCGGCGAGACGAGCGGGACCGACGAGCAGGTGACCGCCGGCTGACCGCGTCCTGACGGCGCCCGGCGCGCGGTCGTCGATCGCCCTGCTCAGCGCCGGGGTCCGACCACGGCCCGGCAGTATCGTCGTCGGGATGCCCAGGGCTCGACGCCGTCGCCGGCACCCCGCCGGACGCACCAACTGGGGGCGGACGGTCGTCCTCGCCGCGGCGGCGACCCTCACACTCGTGCTCCTCGTCGGCTCGGTGGCCGAGATCCACGCGCAGTCGAGCGGCTACCGCCGTTCGGCCGCGACGGGCTTCGACGCACTGGCCTCGCGGATCGCGGCCGCGTCGAGCCGGACCGGCGCTGAGCTGGCCACGGCGATGGCGGCGGCTCCGGCCACGCCGAACCAGCTCGTCCCGTACTTCGCGACAGCGCGCGCCGAGCTCGAGCAGTCGCTCGACACCGCGGTGGAGGCGAGCGCGTCGCAGGCGAGTCAGGCGTCGTCCGTCGGGACGTCGTTCCCGACCGGCGCGGTCGGCGCGGGGTTCGTGCACGTGATGGCCGACCGGGCGACGGGGGTCGCGGAACTGCGGACCACCGTCGACGAGCTGCTCGGCATGTCGCCGCTGCCGATCGCGGGCGCGCCGGCGACGACGACCACGACCGCGACAGGGCCCCTGCTCTCCATCGACCAGGCCGCGCGCCAGCTCGAGGCGGTCGGTCTCCTCTTCCAGCAATCGGACGACGAGTACCGGTCGGTCGCCGCCCTGGGCCGGCAGCAGCCGACGCCGATCGGCCTCCCGCGATCGGTGTGGGTCCCGCGGCCGTACACGAGTTCCCCGCTCAGCGCGGTCGCCCTCGCCGACGCCGCGGGAGCCCTCGCGGGCTCGGCGTCGCTCGTGCCCTTCCACGAGCTGATCATCTCGTCGGTCGGCCTCACCCCGCCGGCCGTCGCGACGGGCGGCATCGGGATCGTCGCCGACTCCTGCGCACAGCCGGTCACGGCCGTCCCCACGGCCACACCGACCGTCCTCCCGCCGACCGCCTCGGTGAGTGCCGAGGTCACGGTGACCAACTGCGGCACCGTCCCCGAAACAGACGTCGTGGTCACGGCGCTGCTCGCGGTGGCCGACCCCCCGGGCACCGCGCCGCCCCCCGCCGGCGCGACCGGCGGCCGCACCCGCGCCACCGCCACCTCGGTCCGTCCCGGCGGCTCGACCGCGGTCACCCTGCCCCCGCTGACGGTCGCCTCGGGCCACCTCTACGGCTACTCGATCGCGGTGGTCACGCCGCCGAGCCAGGCGAGTCCCGCCGGGTCGACGCAGACCTTCTTCCTCCAGATCACCGCGTGAGGGGCGCAGGGGGACGCGCCGGCGAGACCGAAGCCGCCACCATCGCTCGCTGCGGTCGTCGACGCGGGGAGGCCGCACCACGCGGGCGACGGCGAAATGCGGTGTGGGAGAATTGGATGACGTCGCGACCCGAGGATCTAGGATCGGCCGAGTCCACCGTCGAGTGGGACGACGACTGACGGAGGGTTTGAGGCCCGTGGCCGAGAGCATCACCATCACCGACAACCGCACCGGCGAGTCGATGGAGATCCCGATCGAGAACGGTGGGATCTCGGCGAGCCAGTGGACGAAGCTCCTACCGGGCGTGTGGTTCTACGACCCGGGTCTCGTGTCGACCGCCGCGTGCGAGAGCTCGATCACCTACCTCGACGGCGACGAGGGGATCCTCCGCTACCGCGGCTACCCGATCGAGCAGCTCGCCGAGGACTCGACCTACCTCGAGGTCGCGTTCCTCCTCCTCAACGGCGAACTGCCGACCGCGACCGAGTTCGAGCACTGGCAGCACGAGGTCACCCACCACACCTTCATCCACGAGAACGTACGCAAGCGGTTCCTCGAGGGCTTCCACTACGACGCCCACCCGATGGGGATGCTGGTCTCCGCGGTGGCCGCGCTCTCGACCTTCTACCTCGACGCGAAGGAGATCTTCGACATCGAGCTGCGCAACAAGCAGATCATCCGGCTCATCGCCAAGATGCCGACCCTGGCGGCGGCCGCACACCGGTTCAGCGTGGGGATGCCCTTCGTCTACCCGGACAACTCCCTCCACTTCTGCGCCAACTTCCTCTCGATGATGTGGAAGACGGCCGAGCCGAGGTTCGACGCGAACCCCGCGCTCGCCCGGGCCCTCGACATCCTCTTCATCCTCCACGCCGACCACGAGCAGAACTGCTCGACGACCGCGATGCGGACGGTCGGCTCGTCGCACGCCGACCCCTACTCGGCGTGCGCGGCGGCGTGCGCGGCCCTCTACGGCCCCCGCCACGGAGGCGCGAACGAGGCGGTGATCCGGATGCTGACCGACATCGGCTCGCTCGAGAACGTCGAGCCGTTCATCGCGTCGGTGAAGGAGGGATCGGCCGGCCGGCTCCAGGGCTTCGGCCACCGCGTGTACAAGAGCTACGACCCGCGCGCGCATCATCAAGCGCACCGCCGACGAGGTCTTCGAGATCACCGGCAAGAACCCGCTGCTCGACATCGCGCTCAAGCTCGAGGAGATCGCCCTCTCCGACGAGTACTTCACCTCGCGCAAGCTCTACCCGAACGTCGACTTCTACTCGGGCCTCATCTACCAGGCGATGGGCTTCCCGCTCGAGATGTTCCCGGTCCTGTTCGCCATCCCGCGCACCGCCGGCTGGCTCGCGCACTGGCAGGAGATGCTCGACCAGGACTCGAAGATCACCCGCCCGCGTCAGCTCTACATCGGCGACGGCGCACGCGACTACGTGGCGATCGCCGACCGCTGACCGGCCGGCGGCCGGGCCAGGCCCTCAGGCCTTCGGCCCGTCGAGGGTGCGCATGAGCCCCTCTTGGACCATCGAGACCACCAACTCGCCGGCCTGGGTGAAGAGGAACCCGCGTGCGAGGCCCCGCGCACCGGAGGCGATCGGGCTGTCCATGTCGTAGAGGAGCCACTCGTCCGCGCGGAACGGCCGGTGGAACCACATGCAGTGGTCGAGGCTGGCTCCCATGAAGTCGGTGTCGTCCCAGTCGACGTCGTGGGGGGCGAGCATGGTGTCGAAGAGGGACATGTCCGAGGCGTAGGTCGCGATGCAGGCGTGGAGCAGTGGGTCGTCGGGGAGCGTGCCGTCGGCCCTGATCCAGAGCCGCTGGACCGGCTCCTTGCTCGCCCCCTTCATGAACGGCAGCGCGCCGATGTGGCGCTGGTCGATCGGGTGGGGGCGCGCGAACCAGTCCTCGAGCGCCTCGCGGTAGGGCTCGAGCCTGAACGCCAGGGTCTCGAGCGTGTCGGGCTCGGGAACCTCCGGCATCGGGACCTGGTGGACGAGTCCGACCTCGTCGACGTGGAACGAGGCCGACATGTTGAAGATGGCCCGTCCGTGCTGGATGGCGACGACCCGCCGGGTGGTGAACGAGCGCCCGTCGCGGATGCGGTCGACCTCGTAGAGGATCGGGATGCTCGGGTCGCCCGGGCGCAGGAAGTACGCGTGCAGCGAGTGGACGCGGCCCGAGTCCACGGTGCGACCGGCCGCCATCAGTGACTGGGCCGCGACCTGGCCGCCGAAGACGCGCTGGCGGTCCTCGTTCGGGTTGACCCCGCGGAAGATGTTGACCTCGATGGGCTCGAGATCGAGGAGGTCGACGAGGAATTCGAGGGCGTCGCTCACCGCACCATCCTGCCAGGTGACGAGTTGGCCGCCCCTGCCGCGCCCGCCTACGGTGGCCGCCCATGCCGACGACCACCTTCCCCGACGGGTTCGTCTGGGGGACGGCGACCGCCGCCCACCAGATCGAGGGCGGCAACGTGAACAACGACTGGTGGGCGTTCGAGCACGACCCGGCCTCGGGCTGCGTCGACGTGAGCGGCGACGCGTGCGACTCCTACCACCGGTTCCCCGAGGACATCGCCCTCGTCAAGAGCCTCGGCTTCACGTCGTACCGGTTCTCCCTCGAGTGGAGCCGCATCGAGCCGGAGGAGGGCGAGTTCTCACGGGTCGCCCTCGAGCACTACCGGCGCATGCTCGCGACCTGTCACGAGCACGGGCTGCTTCCGGTGGTCACCTACCACCACTTCACCCACCCGCGCTGGCTGGCGGCCGCCGGGACCTGGGAGGCGCTGCACGCGCCCGACCGGTTCGCCCGGTACTGCGAGCGCGCCACCGAGCACCTCGGCGATCTCATCGGGATGGCGGGGACGCTCAACGAGCCCAACGTGGTGGCCACCATGGGGTGGCGACACGGGATCTTCCCGCCCCGCGTGCGCGACCGCGTCCGGCGCGGGGTGGTCAACGAGGCGCTGGTCGCGGCGCACCGCAAGGGCGTCGACGCGATCCGTTCGGGTCCGGGCGACTTCCCGGTGGGGCTGACCCTCTCGATGACCGACTACCAGCTCCAGCCCGGTGGCGAGGAGTGGCTCGAGCGCATCCGCCGGCCGAACGAGGACGTCTTCCTCGAAGCGACCGCCGGCGACGACTTCGTCGGCGTACAGACCTACACACGCGATCGGATCGGCCCCGACGGCTCGCTCGGCCCGGAGACGGGGGTGCGGACCACCCAGATGGGCTACGAGTTCTGGCCCGACGCGCTCGGCGGGACCATCCGCCGGGCGTGGGAGATGACCGGCGGGCTCCCGGTGTACGTGACCGAGAACGGCATCGGCACCGCACAGGACGACCAGCGCATCGAGTACGTGACGGGCGCGCTCCGCGGACTCGCCGGCTGCCTCGCTGAGGGCATCGACGTGCGGGGCTACTTCTACTGGAGCCTGCTCGACAACTTCGAGTGGGTCCTCGGCTACGGGCCGACGTTCGGCATCGTGTCGGTCGACCGCGAGACCTTCGAACGCCGTCCGAAGCCGTCGGCCGCCTGGCTCGGCTCGGTGGCGAAGGACAACGCGCTCTGAGGTTCCTCACAGGTGGCACTCCGCGGGCCGTCAGGAATCCGCACCACGCTGGCGACACGGTCCGACCGGCGCCGGAGCAGGCGCCGGAGCGGGTGTGCGGGAGCCGAATGTTACGGACTGATGACGGCTAGGGTGGCCACGATGAGCAATCTCCTCGCGCGGGGGGAGCACCTCTGGCAGAAGCGCCACACGCCCGAGGCGAAGCGACTCTTCCGCTACACGATGGTCTCGGTCGTCTCGACCATCGTCTCTTTCACCGTCCTCGCGATCGTCTACGGCGTGCTCCGCCTGTGGGGCGAGATCGCGAGCACCGTGTTCGCCAACGTGGTCGCCACCGTGCCGTCCTACTACCTCAACCGCATGTGGGTGTGGGGCAAGGGCGGGCGCTCGCACCTCGTGAAGGAGGTCATCCCCTTCTGGTGCATGTCTGCGCTCGGTATCGTCGTCTCGATCGGCGGAGCGGCGATCGCGCGCCACGTCGGCAACGAGTACGACCTCAGCCACTTCGAGAAGACGCTGCTCGTCCTCTTCGCCAACGTGATGTCCTTCGGGGTGTTCTGGTTCCTCAAGTTCCTCGTCTTCAACCGGCTCTTCCGCGTCCACCCCCTCGAGGAGCTCGACGAGCTCGTCGAGGCCGCCTGACCGCACCGTCCACCGCGGCCTCCCGGGTACCGACCGCCGGGACGCGAGCCGCTCCGGGAGCCCCCGCTCCACGGGTAGCGTTGGCGTCGGGCGGAGGGACGTGAGGGAGGTCGGATGTCGGCAACCGTGACGGGCAGCGGATCGCTGGTCCTCGTCATCGCCGTCTTCCTCGCGAGCTCGGTCGAGATGGTCGAGGCGCTCACCATCGTCCTCGCGGTCGGGGTCACGAGGGGGTGGCGCTCGGCGCTCGAAGGCGTCGCGGTCGCCGCCGCCGCGCTGGCCGCGCTGGTCGTGATCCTCGGACCGGCGCTCGTCCACTACGTGCCGCTCAGCGCGCTGCGCCTGGTCGTCGGCGGGCTGCTGCTGGTCTTCGGGCTGCAGTGGCTGCGGAAGGCGGTGCTGCGCGCGTCGGGGCACAAGGCCCTCCACGACGAGGACGCGATCTACGCCGAGCAGGTCGCGGAGCTGTCGGCGACGCCGGCCGCCGGCGGGCGCGACACGACCGGCTTCGTCGTCGCCTTCAAAGGGGTCTTCCTCGAGGGCCTCGAAGTGGTCGTCATCGTGATCACCCTCGGGTCGACCTCGCACGATCTCGGGCTCGCCGCAGCTGCGGCCGCGGCGGCGGTCGTCCTGGTCGCCGCGGTCGGGCTCGTCGTCGCGCGCCAACTCTCCTCGGTCCCCGAAAATGCCATGAAGACGGTGGTCGGGCTCATGCTGGTGAGCTTCGGCACCTTCTGGTCGGGAGAGGGCGTCGGCGTGCACTGGCCGGGCTCCGACCTCGCGATCCCGGTCCTCGTCGGCTGCTACGGACTCGTCTCGTGGGGACTCGTGACCCTCCTGCGCCGCCAGGTCACCCAGCGGGTTCCGGGTGTCGTCCCCGTCGTGGAGTCGTCAGGTGGCTGAGCCGGCCGGCCGCGGCCGGACCCGCGCGCTCCCGGTCCGCTGGGCCACCGCATTCGGGCGGTTCTGGTGGGAGTTCCTGATCGGTGACACGCCCGAGTTGTTCGTCGGAGCCGTCGCGGCCATCGCGATCGTCGCGCTGGTCTGCCTCGATCACTCGCTGCGGACGGTCGCCGCGCTGCTCCTCCCGACGCTCGTGGCCGCACTTCTCGCCGGATCGGCGTGGAAGGCGTGCCGCAAGGGCAGAGCCTGAGGGCTCGAGCCGACCGGCGGCGGAGTCGCGGGGACGTCCGACGGCTCAGTCGCGGAAGTTGGTGAACTGCAGTGGGATCCCGAAATCTTCGGCCTTGCACGCCGCGATGACGGCCTGGAGGTCGTCGCGCTTCTTGCCGTTCACGCGCAGTTGATCGCCCTGGGTCTGCGAGCTCACGCCCTTGAGGCCGAGGTCCTTGATGAACTTGTTGATCCGCTTCGCGTTGTCCGACGAGATGCCGGCCTTGATCGCGAGGCGCTGGCGGGCCGAGCCGCGTGACGCCTCTTCGATCTTGCCGGCCTCCAACGACTTGAGCGAGACCTCGCGGCGCACGAGCTTCTCCTGGAGCACCTGGTACAGCGCGCGGAGCCGGTCCTCGGTCGACGAGGAGAGCTGCAGCTCCTGCTCGGAGAATTCGATGACGGAGTCGGTGCCCTTGAAGTCGAAGCGTGTCGACGCCTCGCGGTTGGCCTGGTCGACCGCGTTGCGCACTTCCTGCAGATCGACCTCGGAGACGACGTCGAAGGTGGGCATCGCAAAACAGTACCGCTGCGCCAGGCGATATCCTTCCGGCCTGCGGGTCGGTGCCCGAGTGGCCAAAGGGAGCAGACTGTAAATCTGCCGGTTCTGCCTTCGAAGGTTCGAATCCTTCCCGGCCCACCGCATGACACACCGCCGGACGGCGGACGCAACGAGTGGTGACAGGGCGCGCCGGACGGCGCGCGCCCGGATCGGCCCGCAAGGCGACCGCGCCACTTGCCCGGCCCCGGCTGCTGGTTACAATGACGTTACGAAATGACAGCGGTCACGACCCTGCGGCCAGCTCCGGTTCCGCCGGCGGAGCGGCCGTGGGCGCTGCGGAGGGTGTCGGCCTCCTCGTCCGCCAGATGGGCCTGCCCGAGCATCCCGGCAGCACGACCGAGGAGACGACCCCCACTCTGATGGCATTCGAGGTCACGGCCACCGAAGTGCCCGCACAGGGGACGGCGACGGCCAACCTGCTCCGCTATGCGACCGGTGCGGGGCGAGCGCTGCGCGAACGGCTGCTCGGCCCGAGCGGAATGCCCGGCGATCCCGCCTCCGGACGCCCCGGCGAGGCGGAGCCACGCGGCCTGGTGCTCCGTCCCGCGCTGCTCGGGTTCGTGGCGGTGCTCGCCGTGAGCATCGGCGCGTCGATCCCGAGCTCGCCGTTCAAGCTCGAGATGCCCGGGGTCTGGTTCTTCGGCGAGCCGACGAGCGACAAGGGGAGCGTGTGGGGCCTCTACTTCACCCTCGCCGCCGTCTACGGGGGCCTGCTCCTCTTCATGCGGGTCTGGTGGGGGATGACCCGCCTGTACTCCTCGCGTCCCGGCGTGCCCATCCGGCAGATGATGTGGGTCTTCGCGCTCTGGTCCCTGCCGATGCTCGTCATCGCACCGCTCTTCAGCCGCGACGTCTACTCGTACGCGGCGCAGGGCGAGATGGTGAGCCATCACATGAACCCGTACCTCTACGGGCCCTTCGAGCTCGGGAACAACTCGTACACGAACCCGGTCGACAGCCTCTGGGGCAATGCGCCCGCACCGTACGGACCGCTCTTCCTGCAGCTGGACGGGTTCTTCGCGCGGATCACCTTCCACAACGAGCTCGCCACGATCATCCTGCTCCGGCTCCTCGCGCTCGCGGGCGTGCTGATCATGGCCGCCTGCGTGCCGAAGCTCGCCCGCCTCTACCACCGTGACGGTGCCGAGCTCTTCACGCTCATGGTGCTCAACCCCGTCACGATCTTCCACCTGATCGGCGGCGCGCACAACGACGCGCTCATGCTGGGGCTGCTCATCGCGGGGCTCACCGCGGCGAAGGACAAGCGACCGGTCTTCGGCATCGTGCTCTGCGCGCTCGCCACGGCCATCAAGGCACCGGCCGCGCTCGGGATCCTCTACGTCGGGTGGAGCTGGCTCGGACCACAGGCCTCGGTGCGCGACCGGATCCGCCCGGTCCTCACGGCCGGGCTCATCGGCACCGGCATCCTTGGCTTCTTCTCCTACGTGAGCGGGCTCGGCTGGGGGTGGATCTCGATCCTCGGCACGCCGGGTGCGGTCCGCTCGTGGACCGCGCCGACCACCTCCCTCGCGGTGATCGTGACCTCCTTCGTGCACTTCGTCCATCTCGGCATCTCGTCGGGAGCGATCCTCGCGGGCGCTCGGGCGCTCGGTCTGCTCGCCGCCGGTGTGCTCGGCGTGTGGCTCCTCCTCAACAGCGACCGCATCGGCACGCTCAAGGCGCTCGGCATCACCCTGCTGCTCTTCGTGGTGCTCGGCCCGGTCGTGCAGCCCTGGTACCTCTCGTGGGGGCTGCTCCTCCTCGCCCCGGTCGCGCTCGGCCGGCTCCGGTCGCTACTCATCGTCCTCTCGATGGTCACCGCCTTCATCGAGCTCCCCGGCGCGACCCAGCTGGTCGCGCACCTGCTGACCGGCGATCCCCTGTCGATCGTGCTCACGCTGCTCTGGCTGCTGGTCGTCCTCACGGTGCCGCTGTCCACCTGGGACCGCACGCCCGCGGTCCCCGCACCGGCGCCGGCCGCCGCACCGGCAGCCGCCTGAGGACCGCCGGGACGCACGCTTCGCTCGCGCCGCGCGGCGGAGCGCCACAGAGGGCCGCCGCGTTCAGAGCATGCGCTGGAGGACCGAGACGTCGAGCCAGCGGTTGAACTTGCGGCCGATCTCGCGCTCGACGCCGACCATGGTGAAGCCGCACGCTTCGTGGAGCCGGATCGACGCCATGTTGTCGCCGCCGATCCGCGCGATCACGGCGTGGAAGCCGTGCTGCGCGGCGAGGGTCACGAGCTCCTGGAGGAGCAGGCGACCGATCCCCTTGCCCCGGCTCCCGCCGTCCACGTAGACCGAGTTCTCGACGGTGGTGGCATACGCGTGGCGGTCTCGGAAGGCCGAGAGGGAGCCGAAGCCGAGAACGGTGCCTGCCTCGTCGACGGCCACGACCGCCGCGTACGGGCCGGCGTGCTCGGCCATCCAGGTTTCCTGCTCCCCGACGGTGCGCGGCACGAGGTCGAAGGTCGCGGTGGAGCCCACCACCTCGGCGTTGTAGATGGTGCGGATGGCCTCGGCGTCCGACGGCCTGGCGAGTCGAACCTGCATCGGCCGATGGTAGCGAGGCACGCCCGGTCGCCGGTCTGTTGGGACGGCACGCCATTCGGTATGCTCGTTGGCTGCTGCTCGGTCGAGCCGCACCGCCCCCTTAGCTCAGTCGGCAGAGCACAGCCATGGTAAGGCTGGTGTCGTCGGTTCGATTCCGACAGGGGGCTCGCCCGTGGCGGCGTAGCTCAGTTGGTTAGAGCACACGGCTCATAATCGTGGGGTCGCCGGTTCGAGTCCGGCCGCCGCTACCAGGACGTGCACACGGAGCAGGAGACGGGTCGGACCGGCGGGCGCCGGGACGGGACGACGAGAGGACAAGGGAGCCACGGTGGCGAAGAACGAGAAGCGGGTCCAGGTGACCCTCGCTTGCGAAGTCTGCAAGCGGCGCAACTACATCACCACGAAGAACAAGATGAACGACCGCGAGCGGATCGAGATGAAGAAATTCTGCCGTTTCGACCGGCAGCACACCCTGCACAAGGAGACACGGTAGGCCCAGGTCACCGGGGGCGGAAGGGCCCGGTCCCGGATGGGACCGCCGGGGGGCGCGGTGCTACCCTGATGGACCGCCCCTGCGATCGGCTGGCCGTTCGCGGCACGGCGGTCGGCAGAGGGCAGTAGCTCAACTGGCAGAGCACCGGTCTCCAAAACCGAAGGTTGGGGGTTCGAGTCCCTCCTGCCCTGCTCTCCACCGGTGGGAACGGTCGAAGGAAAGCGGCACGTGAACCGAGAACAGAAGCGAATGATGCAACGGCAGGGCCAGGACCCCGAGGGGGAGGCTCCGCCGCGCCGTGCCGCCCAGCAGCCGCGCCGGGCGCCGAAACGCGAGCCCTTCCGCTTCGGCCAGTTCCTCCGCGAGGTCCGCTCCGAGCTCCGGCAGGTAGCCTGGCCGAACCGGTCGGAAGTCATCAACTACACGACGGTGACCCTGGTCACGCTCGTCACGTTGATGATCCTGATCTTCATCCTCAACTACGCCTTCGCGAAGGGCGTCCTCTGGCTCTTCAAGACGTGAACCCGATGACTGTGACCCACGACGACACCAACGCCTCGAGCGGCGACGAGCAGGGCCTCCCCGGCCCGGCCCCGTCCGACGCGCCCGCAGCGGACTCCGTCGTGGGCGACGCGCCCCCGTCCGATGCCTCGACGACCGCGGAGGACGCCGCAGAGGCGACCGTCACGGCCGACGGAGGGGACGAGACGGCCGACGTCGCAGAGCCGGCGGACCTCGACGACGAGTTCAGCGACGACGAGGAGGACGAGGACGAGCCGTTCGTCGTCAGCCCCTACGACCAGCCGGGCCGCTGGTACGTCGTGCACACCTATGCGGGCTACGAGAACAAGGTCAAGTCCAACCTCCACAGCCGGACCGCGTCGATGAACATGGAAGACCGCATCTACGAGGTGGTCATCCCCATGGAGGACGTGGTCGAGTTCAAGAACGGCAAGAAGGTCGTCGTCCAGAAGAAGGTCTTCCCCGGCTACCTGCTCTGTCGCTGCGAGCTCGACGACGACAGCTGGTCGGTCATCCGCAACACGCCGGGCGTGACCGGCTTCGTGGGGCCGGGCACCAAGCCCACGCCCCTGTTCGCGACGCGAGGTCGAGGGGATCCTGCAGGTGAAGATCGAGGGCGGGGAGGCACCGTCGAAGCGCAGCCGTCCCCGCCTCGAGCACGAGGTCGGCGAGACGGTCCGGGTCAAGGAAGGCCCCTTCGCCGACTTCTCGGGTCAGATCGCCGAGATCAACGAGGACCAGCTCAAGCTCAAGGTGCTGGTCAACATCTTCGGTCGCGAGACGCCCGTCGAGCTCGAGTTCAGCCAAGTCGCCAAGTTATAGCCGGCCGGTCCACGGAGGGAGAGGCAGTCCATGCCACCGAAGAAGCGCGTCATCACGGTCGTGAAGATCCAGCTGCCGGCCGGCGGCGCGACGCCCGCGCCCCCGGTCGGGACCGCGCTCGGCCCCCACGGCGTGCAGACGATGGATTTCTGCAAGCAGTACAACGCCGCGACGGAGAACCAACGCGGGTCGATCATCCCGGTCGAGATCTCGATCTACGAGGACCGCACGTTCTCGTTCATCCTCAAGACCCCGCCGACGCCGGCCCTGCTCCGGCAGGCCGCGGGGCTCGAGAAGGGGGCCTCGACCACCGGGCGCGAGCAGGTGGGCACGGTGACCGACGCCCAGCTGGAGCAGATCGCGAACGTGAAGATGCCCGACCTCAACACCAGCGACCTCGAGGCGGCCAAGAAGCAGGTGGCCGGCACCGCCCGGTCGATGGGGATCACCGTCGCCGGCTGACGCCGGCAGCCCCACGCGCACGAGAAAACGGAGAACTGTCATGTCCAGGGGAAAGAAGTACACGGCGAGCCTCGAGGGCTTCGACCGCCAGCACCTGTACTCGCCCTCGGAGGCCGTCGACCTGGTGAAGTCCAACGCCAAGGCCGGCTTCGACGAGACCGTCGAGCTCGCGGTGCGCCTCGGTGTCGATCCGCGCAAGGCCGACCAGATCGTCCGGGGGACGCTCTCGCTGCCGTCGGGCACCGGCCGGACCAACCGGGTCGCGGTCTTCGCGGCCGGCGAGAAGGCGGCCGAGGCGCGGGCGGCAGGCGCGGACGTGGTCGGCGCCGACGACCTGGTCGCCCGGGTGGCAAACGAGGGCTTCCTCGAGTTCGACGTGGCGATCGCGACCCCCGACATGATGGGGCAGGTCGGGACCCTCGGGCGTGTCCTCGGTCCCCGTGGACTCATGCCGAACCCGAAGACCGGCACCGTCACCGACGACGTCGAGCGGGCGGTCATCGAGTACAAGGGCGGACGGGTCGAGTACCGGACCGACAAGGTGGGCAACGTCCACCTCCGGATCGGGAAGGCCTCGTTCGACCGGCCGAAGCTGCTCGAGAACCTCCACGCGGTGATGGACGAGATCCACCGGGCGAAGCCCGCCTCGGCGAAGGGACGCTACGTCCGTGCCGTGACCCTGTCGTCGACGATGGGCCCCGGGGTGCACATCGACCCGCTCCTCGCGCGCAAGACCGACGAGGAGCTGGCCGCGACCGGCTGACCGTCGCCCGGCTTGGCCGGGCGGAGCGGCGTGGACTAGAGTTCCACGCTTCCAGATCGAATAGCCGCCGCAGACCTCCGGCGTGCCGCAGAGCGGCACCGAAGGGATCCGATGGGATCCACCTGACGAGGCGTCGCACGCCGGACCACCGTGTCCGGCCGGGACCCTCACCGCTGGCTGCGGCCCGACGACCGGGACGAGCGCCCGGTGGAGGGACCATGGACAACCCGAGGGCCGAGAAGGTCGCCGTGGTGGACGAGGTGCGCGAGCGCCTCGCCGCGTCCGACGGGGCGGTGCTGACCGAGTACCGCGGCCTCACCGTCGCCGAGATCGCCGCGCTCCGCCGCGAGCTCGAGGCCGCCGGCTCCGACTACAAGATCTACAAGAACACGCTGGTCCGCCTCGCCGTCGCGGACGGGCCCCAGGCGGCGATCGCCGACCTGCTGACCGGGCCGACCGCGATCGCCTTCGTCCACGGCGACGTGAGCGCGGTGGCGAAGGCGCTGCGCGACTTCTCCCGTGCGAACCCCCACCTCGTGCTCAAGGGCGGCGTCGTGGGTGCCGGTCTGCTCTCGGCGGGCGACGTGCAGCAGCTCGCCGACCTTCCGCCGCGGGCGACGCTGCTCGCGCAGCTGGCCGGCGCGTTCTCGGCGCCGATGCAGCAGCTGGCCGGCCTCATCGAGGCCCTGCCGCGCAACCTCGCCTACGGGCTGTCGGCCCTGCTCGACCAGCGGCAGGCCGAAGGCGGGGGTGATGCCGCGGCCGCCGGGGGCGATGCCGCAGACGCCGCGGAAACAGCCGAGGCGGACGACGGACCCGCCACCGAGGCGCCGGCCGAGTAGCCGGCGCACTTCGCGGACCGCCCACGACCGATCGAACAGCAGACACCGAGCCGAGACCGAAAACCGAGCAACAAGGAGCAACGACGATGGCAGGCACTCTCACCAAGGACCAGATCCTCGACGGCATCGCATCCCTCTCCGTCCTGGAACTGAGCGAGCTGCTCAAGGAGTTCGAGGAGCGCTTCGGGGTGACCGCGGCCGCGCCGGTCGCGGTGGCAGCCGCGCCGGCCGCCGGAGGCGGGGGCGAGGCCGCGGTCGCCGAGGAGGAGAAGAGCGAGTTCGACGTCATCCTCACCGGGGCCGGCGACAAGAAGATCCAGGTCATCAAAGAGGTCCGCTCGCTCACCAGCCTCGGGCTGAAGGAGGCCAAGGACCTCGTGGACGGCGCGCCCAAGCCCGTGCTCGAGCGGGTCAACAAGGAAGACGCCGACAAGGCGAAGGCGCAGCTCGAAGGAGCCGGCGCCACGGTCGAGCTCAAGTAGACCGCAGGTACGGGGCCCGGCGCACTGCGGTTGCGCCGGGGGCCCGGCACCGCCGGAAGGCTTGACTGGGGGCGGCGCGTCTCCTACCCTGAAAGAGCCCGGACCGGGTCTCCCGGTTCGCGGGTTGTCGACGGCTGCGCTTCCGGTTATGATTACTGGTTGCCGTGCCCGCCTCCGTCGCCCCCCTCACTGTTCTGGTGGGTTGACGCGCGCCCCGGTACCCCTTTCGACCGCGTCGGCGGCCGCCGTCGACCCTCGAGAGCATCCAGAACCGTCCAGCTCGCGCAGTGCCCCCGCAGTACCCCACCCCTGACCCGTCCGCTTTGCAACTGGGAGGAGTCGGCCGTTGCCATCACGGTCCAATAGCCCGGAACGCTTTTCGTTTGCCAACATCGACGAGGCCCTGCCCCTCCCCGACCTGGTCGCCATCCAACGGGACTCCTTCCAGTGGTTCCTCGACCGGGGCCTGGCGGAGACCTTCGGCGACATCAGCCCGATCGAGGACTTCACCGGGCAGCTGAGCCTCGAGCTCGAGTTCGACCCGACCGATCCCGACCTGCGCCCGCCGCCGAAGTTCTCGGTGGAGGAGTGCAAGGAGAAGGACATGACCTACGCGGCGCCGGTCTTCGTGCGCGCGCGGTTCATGAACGCGGGCACCGGCGAGATCAAGGAGCAGACGGTCTTCATGGGGGACTTCCCGGTGATGACCGACAAAGGCACCTTCATCGTCAACGGCACCGAGCGCGTGGTGGTGAGCCAGCTGGTCCGTTCGCCCGGCGTCATCTTCCAGCCGGGCCGTGACGCGAAGACGGTCTTCACCGGCACCATCCATCCCTACCGGGGCGAGTGGATCGAATTCGACGTCGAGGCCAAGCCCTCGAAAGACGTGACCGCCGGCTGCCGGGTGGCCCGAAAGCGCCGGCTCTCGCTCTTCGTGCTGCTGCGCGCGCTCGGCTACGAGGACCAGGCCTTCCTCGAGCGGTTCGTGCGCCACTTCGACTTCCTCGAGGGACAGTGGGAGAAGGAGCAGCACCTCGCGCCGTCGCGCGAGGAGGCCCTCCTCGAGATCTACAAGCGTGCCCGGCCCGGCGAGCCCCTCTCGGTCGAGGCGGCCCGCCAGTACTTCGAGAACGCCTTCTTCAACCCGAAGCGGTACGACCTCACCCGGGTCGGCCGCTACAAGCTCAACCGCAAGCTCGGCCCGGAGATCGAGCGCGTCGCGACGCTCTTCAAGATCGATCTGGAGCGGCCCTCGCCCACTCAGGGCGTGCTCAGCCCCTCCGAGATCCTCGCGGCCGCCACCTACATGCTCCACCTGGCCAAGCACATGGCCGACGGCGAGTCGACGTACCGCATCGACGACCAGGACCACTTCGCCAACCGGCGGATCCGCTCGGTCGGCGAGCTCATCCAGAACCAGGTGCGGGTAGGCCTCTCGCGCATGGAGCGGGTCGTGCGCGAGCGCATGACGACCCAGGACGTCGAGGCGATCACCCCGCAGACCCTCATCAACATCCGGCCGGTCGTCGCCGCGGTGAAGGAGTTCTTCGGGACCAGCCAGCTCAGCCAGTTCATGGACCAGAACAACCCGCTCTCGGGGCTGGCGCACAAGCGCCGGCTCTCGGCGCTCGGGCCGGGCGGGCTCTCGCGTGAGCGTGCCGGGTTCGAGGTCCGTGACGTGCACACCTCCCACTACGGCCGCATGTGCCCGATCGAGACTCCCGAAGGCCCGAACATCGGCCTCATCGGCTCGCTCGCGACCTACGCGCGGGTCAACGAGTACGGCTTCATCGAGACGCCCTATCGCAAGGTGGTCGGCGGCAAGGTCACCAAGGAGATCGTCTACCTCGCCGCGGACGAGGAAGAGGAGCACGTCATCGCGCAGGCCTCCGCGGCGCTCGACGAGTCCGGCCGGTTCACCGAGGAGAAGGTCCTCGTGCGCCGCGGGCCGCAGGGGACCGGCGTCCGGGTCGGCGCGGCGACCACCTCCTACGGCACCACCTCCGAGATCGACTTCGTCTCGCCGGCGGAGGTCGACCTCATGGACGTGTCGCCGAAGCAGATCGTCTCGGTGTCGACCGCTCTGATCCCCTTCGTCGAGCACGACGACGCCAACCGGGCGCTCATGGGCGCCAACATGCAGAAGCAGGCGGTGCCCCTCGTCGTCCCCGAGGCCCCCTACATCGGCACCGGTGTCGAGGCCCGCGCCGCACGCGACGCGGGCGACGTGGTCCTCGCCGAGGGCGACGGCACCGTCTTCGACGTCTCGGGCGACCAGATCACGGTCGAGTACAAGGCCGACCAGAAGGACCGCAACGGCGCGACCCTGGGCAAGAAGGTCTACCGGCTCGCCAAGTTCCGCCGGTCCAACCAGAACACGGCCATCAACCAGAAGGTCATCGTCGAGGAGGGCCAGCGGGTCTCGGCAGGCGACGTCCTGGCCGACGGCCCGGCGACCCACAACGGCGAGCTCGCGCTCGGCAAGAACCTGCTCGTCGCGTTCATGCCGTGGGAGGGCTACAACTACGAGGACGCGATCATCCTCTCGGAGCGCCTGGTCAAGGACGACGTCCTCACCTCCATCCACATCGAGGAGCACGAGGTCGACGCCCGCGACACCAAGCTCGGAGCGGAGGAGATCACCCGCGACATCCCGAACCTCTCGGAGGAGATCCTCGCGGACCTCGACGAGCGCGGGATCATCCGCATCGGTGCCGAGGTCGGCCCCGGTGACGTGCTGGTCGGGAAGGTCACTCCGAAGGGCGAGACCGAGCAGACGCCCGAAGAGCGCCTGCTCCCGCGATCTTCGGCGAGAAGGCACGCGAGGTGCGCGACACCTCGCTCAAGGTGCCCCACGGCGAGCAGGGAACGGTCATCGACGTCCGCGTCTTCTCACGTGACGACGCCCACGAGCTGCCGCCCGGCGTCGAGCAGCTGGTCCGGGTCTACGTGGCACAGAAGCGGAAGATCTCCGAGGGCGACAAGCTGGCCGGCCGCCACGGCAACAAGGGCGTGATCTCGAAGATCCTGCCGATCGAGGACATGCCCTTCCTCGCGGACGGCACACCGGTCGACATCATCCTCAACCCGCTCGGCGTGCCGAGCCGGATGAACGTGGGCCAGGTCCTCGAGTCCCACCTCGGCTACGCCGCACGGTGGGGCTGGCGCGACGCGGGCGAGGACGCGGTCGTGACCCGGCGCGGCAACGACACGAAGACCCGGCCGCGGACCGACCCCGCGGTCTGGGTGTCGACCCCGGTCTTCGACGGGGCCCACTGGGACGAGGAGCACGACGCCGGTCGCCACCCGACGATCCAGCAGATCTTCCGCCAGCTCAACCCCGACGGGGTCGACGGCGAGGTCCAGGTCTCCGACGAGGGCAAGGCCCGGCTGTTCAACGGCCGGACCGGCCAGGCCTACGACAACCCGATCTCGGTCGGCTACGTGTACATCCTGAAGCTCCACCACCTGGTGGACGACAAGATCCACGCGCGCTCGACCGGCCCGTACTCGATGATCACCCAGCAGCCGCTCGGCGGGAAGGCCCAGTTCGGCGGCCAGCGCTTCGGTGAGATGGAGGTCTGGGCGCTCGAGGCGTTCGGCGCGGCCTACGCGCTCCAGGAGCTGCTCACCATCAAGTCCGACGACGTGCTCGGCCGGGTGAAGGTCTACGAGGCGATCGTGAAGGGGGAGAACATCCCCGAGCCGGGCATCCCCGAGAGCTTCAAGGTCCTCATCAAGGAGATGCAGTCCCTCTGTCTCGACGTCGAGGTGCTCGCGCCCGGCGGCGAGGAGATCGAGATGCGCGAGCTGGACGAGGACGTCTTCCGGACCGCCGAGGAGCTCGGCATCGACATCAGCCGTCCGGAGCGGGGCTCGGACGAGGAAGACGCACGCCGCGCCGCCGAAAGGGGTTTCTGATGCTTGACGTCAACGACTTCGACCAGTTGCGGATCGGTCTCGCGACGGCCGACTCGATCCGCGGGTGGTCCAACGGCGAGGTCAAGAAGCCCGAGACCATCAACTACCGCACGCTCCGCCCCGAAAAGGACGGCCTCTTCTGCGAGAAGATCTTCGGCCCGACCAAGGACTGGGAGTGCTACTGCGGGAAGTACAAGCGGGTGCGCTTCCGGGGCATCATCTGCGAGCGCTGCGGGGTCGAGGTCACCCGCTCGAAGGTCCGCCGCGAGCGGATGGGCCACATCGAGCTCGCCGCGCCGGTCGTCCACATCTGGTACCTGCGCGGCACGCGCAGCTGGCTCGCGTACCTCCTCATGGGCACCGAGGCCCGTGAGGAGCTGAAGGCCAAGCAGCTCGAGAAGGTCATCTACTTCGCGGCCAACCTGGTCACCTGGGTCGACGAGGCCAAGCGCCACGAGGACCTGCCCGAGCTCGAGGCGGAGCTCCGCAGCGAGATCGCCGACATCGAGAAGAAGCGCGACCTCGAGATCGACCGCCGGTTCAAGGAGCTCGAGAAGGAGCTCGCCGAGCTCGAGAAGGGCGGCGCGAAGGACGCCGAGGTGAAGGCGCGCCAGCGCAACGTCGAGAAGGAGATCGCCTCGGTCCGCGAGCGCTACCAGAGCGAGATCGAGCTCGCCCAGCGCTCCTTCGACGAGTTCAAGAGCCTCCACTCGCGCAAGATCCTCGAGGACGAGCTGCTCTGGCGCGAGCTGCGGATCCGCTACGAGGACTACTTCGAGGGCGGCATGGGCGCGGAGACCATCTCGCGCCTCATCGAGCGCATCGACCTCGACGCCGAGGAGACGAAGCTCCGCGAGATGATCGACGCGGCCGACGGCCGCAAGCCGCTCTCCGCGCAGCGCCGCCAGAAGGTCATCAAGCGGCTCAAGATCGTGACCGCCTTCAACCGGCGCGACGAGAACGGCCGCCGGATCAACGATCCGAAGGCGATGATCCTCGACTCGGTGCCGGTCATCCCGCCCGACCTGCGCCCGATGGTCCAGCTGGACGGTGGCCGGTTCGCGACCTCCGACCTCAACGACCTCTACCGCCGGGTCATCAACCGCAACAACCGGCTGAAGCGCCTCCTCGACCTCGGCGCGCCCGAAATCATCATCAACAACGAGAAGCGCATGCTGCAGGAGGCCGTCGACGCCCTCTTCGACAACGGCCGGCGCGGCCGCCCGGTCACCGGTCCGGGCAACCGTCCGCTCAAGAGCCTCTCGGACATGCTGAAGGGCAAGCAGGGCCGGTTCCGCCAGAACCTGCTCGGCAAGCGCGTGGACTACTCGGGCCGGTCGGTCATCGTGATCGGCCCGACGCTCCAGCTCCAGCAGTGCGGTCTGCCCAAGCTGATGGCGCTCGAGCTGTTCAAGCCCTTCGTCATGAAGAGGCTGGTCGACGCCGAGTACGCGCAGAACATCAAGTCCGCCAAGCGGATGGTGGAGCGCCGCCGGCCCCAGGTGTGGGACGTGCTCGAGGGCGTGATCAAGGAGCACCCGGTGCTGCTCAACCGCGCCCCCACGCTCCACCGCCTCGGCATCCAGGCCTTCGAGCCGGTGCTCGTCGAGGGCAAGGCGATCCAGGTCCACCCGCTGGTGTGCACCGCGTTCAACGCGGACTTCGACGGCGACCAGATGGCCGTCCACCTGCCGCTCTCCGCCGAGGCCCAGGCCGAGGCGCGCGTCCTCATGCTCTCGGCGAACAACATCCTCTCGCCGGCGACGGGCCGCCCGATCACGGTGCCGACCCAGGACATGGTCTTCGGCATCTACTACCTGACCCTCCAGGTCGACGGCGCGAAGGGCGAAGGCCGGACGTTCCGCCACGCGTTCGAGGTGGAGCGGGCGTTCGACAACGGTGACATCGACCTCCAGGCGAAGATCGTGCTCCGGCCGGAGGCCGGCTCCCACCTGGCCGAGTCGATCGCGCTCGCGAACGGTGCGGCGGCCAACGGTTCGGCCGACGGACAGGCCGGCGTCGGGACCGAGGGCGGCGACGAGGAGTCGGGCGGCGCGCTCTCGATCGAGACGACCCCCGGACGCCTCTTCTTCAACACCGCGCTGCCCGACGGCTACCGCTACATCAACGACATCGTCGGCAAGCGGAACACGCCGATCGGGGTGATCGTCGAGGAGGTGGCCGCCGACTTCCCGAAGCACGAGGTCGCGGCCAGCCTCGACCGGATCAAGGCGCTCGGCTTCCGCTACGCCTCGCAGTCGGGCCTCACCATCTCGATCAACGACGTGCGGACCCCGCCGGACAAACAGTCGATCCTCGACCGCTACGAGAAGGAGGCGGAGAAGGCCGAGGCGCAGTTCAAGCGCGGGATCATCACCGACGACGAGCGGCGCCAGAAGGAGATCGAGATCTGGACGTCCGCCAACTCCGAGGTGGGCAAGGCCATGGAGACCTCGCTCTCCACGATCGCCTTCAACCCGCTCGACATGATGGTCGACTCCGGTGCGCGGGGGAACAGCCAGCAGATCCGCCAGATCGCGGGCATGAAGGGGCTCGTCTCCAACCCGCGCGGCGAGATGATCCCCCGGCCGATCAAGTCCTCGTTCCGTGAGGGCCTCTCGGTGCTCGAGTACTTCATCTCGACCCACGGCGCCCGGAAGGGCCTCGCGGACACCGCCCTGCGCACCGCGGACTCCGGCTACCTGACCCGCCGCCTCGTCGACGTGGCCCAGGAGCTCATCGTCCGCGAGGAGGACTGCGAGTCGACCCGCGGCATCTGGATCGAAGGCGTGGTGCCCGACGCGGCCGGCAGCCGGTCGTACCTCGAGACGCGGCTCAACGGCCGCATCTGCGCCGAGACGGTGAGCCTGTCGGACAAGTCGAAGGTCGAGACCGGCACCGTCCTCACCGAGGAGCTGGTGAGCCGGCTCCGCGACGACCCCGGGGTCGACCGGGTGCGGGTGCGCTCGGTGCTCACCTGCGAGGCCGAGCAGGGGATCTGCGCGGCCTGCTACGGCCAGTCGCTCGCCACCGGCGAGATGATCGAGCTCGGCGAGGCGGTCGGGGTCATCGCGGCCCAGTCGATCGGCGAGCCGGGGACGCAGCTCACCATGCGGACGTTCCACACCGGCGGCATCGTCGGCGAGGACATCACGCACGGTCTGCCCCGCGTGGTCGAGCTCTTCGAGGCACGCACGCCCAAGGGCGCCGCGGTGCTCGCCCGCCACTCGGGCGTGGTCCGGGTCGAGGAGGACGAGGCCGGCCGCCACATCACCGTCGTGGGCGACACCGGCGAGGAGCACACGGTGCTCGTCGCCCAGCGTGCCCACCTCGAGGTCGCGGACGGGCAGGAGGTCGCCGCGGGCGACGCGCTCGTCGAGGGCCCGAAGGACCCGAAGGAGCTCCTCGAGGTCAAGGGGATCCGCGAGACCCAGCAGTACCTGGTCGAGGAGGTCCAGAAGGTCTACCGCGACCAGGGCGTGTCGATCCACGACAAGCACATCGAGCTCATCGTCCGCCAGATGCTCCGCCGCGTGCTCGTGGCCGAGCCGGGCGACGCGACCTTCCTCCCGGGCGAGCGCGTCGACAGCCGCATCTACGCGGAGGTCAACCGTCAGCTCGTCCAGGAGGGTCAGCGGCCGGCCGAGGGAAGGCCCGAGCTCATGGGGATCACCAAGGCCTCGCTCGCGACCGACAGCTGGCTGTCGGCGGCCTCCTTCCAGGAGACCACCCGGGTGCTCACCGAGGCGGCCATCGAGGGCAAGTCGGACCAGCTCTTCGGCCTCAAGGAGAACATCATCATCGGCAAGCTGATCCCGGCCGGCTCGGGGATGGAGCGCTACCGCGACATCAAGCTCGAGATGCCCGGCGCCGAGGCGCTGCCCTTCTGGGCGCTCGGCTCGGAGGGGGACGCGGGGACCGAGGACCTGGCCGCGTGGTTGCGCGACACGGGCGGCGACGCTTCGCTCGGCGGCTTCGGCTCGGACATCGACGCCAGCTGGCTCGGCGCGGTGCCCTCGGCCGAGGACCTGGCCGGCGGCTCGCCCGACTTCGCCGGGGCCGACGCTCCAGCGGCGGACGGGACGCTCGAAGCCGGAGCCTGATCACTGGGCGCGGGCGGCCCGGCCGTCCCCTCCCTCGGCCGTGGTGGCGCGTCTCACCCGCCCGGGGGTCGGGTGGGCGCGTTCGGCCGCCCCGCGCTTGCCCGTAGCATGGTGGTGCCGTAGCATGGAGTGCTTCCGGCTGCACGCCGCACGGTGCAACGTGCCTGCTCGCAGGCGCCCGTGACGGACGGCAGTGTCCCGCAGTACCCCCGCAGTCATCGATTCCGGAGAAACGCGTGCCCACGATCTCCCAGCTGGTCCGAAAGGGCCGGACCACCAAGGCGACGAAGTCGAAGACCCCGGCCCTCCGGGGCGCCCCCCAGCGCCGGGGCGTGTGCACCCGCGTCTACACCCACACCCCGAAGAAGCCGAACTCGGCGCTGCGCAAGGTCGCGAGGGTCCGCCTGACCAGCGGGCTCGAGGTCACCGCCTACATCCCCGGCGAGGGCCACAACCTCCAGGAGCACTCGATCGTGCTGGTCCGTGGCGGCCGCGTGAAGGACCTGCCCGGCGTCCGCTACAAGGTCATCCGCGGCACGCTCGACGCCTCGGGCGTGCGCGAGCGCAACCAGGCCCGCAGCCGCTACGGCGCGAAGAAGGAAGGCTGAGATGCCGCGCAAGGGACCCGCTGAACGGCGCGAGCTGGTGCCGGACCCGGTCTACCACTCGGTGCTGGTGACCCAGGTGGTCAACAAGGTGCTGAGCCGGGGCAAGCGCACGCTCGCCGAGCAGATCGTCTACGACGCCCTCTCCGACGTCGCGGAGAAGTCCGGCGGCGACCCGGTCACCGTGCTCAAGAAGGCGGTGGAGAACACCCGCCCCGAGCTCGAGGTCCGGAGCCGGCGGGTCGGCGGTGCCACCTATCAGGTGCCCGTCGAGGTGCGGCCGCGCCGGGCCACCACGCTCTCCATCCGCTGGCTGGTCGGCTACGCGCAGCAACGGCGTGAGAAGACCATGGCGGAGCGGCTCTCGAACGAGATCCGCGACGCGGCGAACGGGATCGGTGCTGCGGCCAAGCGCCGCGAGGACCTCCACAAGATGGCGGAGTCGAACAAGGCCTTCGCCCACTACCGCTGGTAGGGAGTCCCCGCCTCGACCAGGCAGGGGACGGTGGTCCCGTCGCGACCGCACGAACCGCCTCACCGACCCACTGACGAACCACGACCGAACCGAATCGAACGTACCGAACCGAGCGAACCGAACCAAGCGAACCGAACCGACCATGGCTGACACACCGACGCGCACCCACCCACTCGCCAAGACCCGCAACATCGGGATCATGGCGCACATCGACGCGGGCAAGACCACGACGACCGAGCGCATCCTCTACTACACCGGCAAGAACTACAAGATCGGCGAGGTCCACGAGGGCGCGGCGACCATGGACTGGATGGTCCAGGAGCAGGAGCGCGGGATCACCATCACCTCGGCCGCGACCACCTGTCTCTGGGACGACACGGTCATCAACATCATCGACACCCCCGGCCACGTCGACTTCACGGTCGAGGTCGAGCGGTCGCTGCGCGTCCTCGACGGCGCGGTCGCGGTCTTCGACGCGGTCGCCGGCGTCGAGCCCCAGACCGAGACGGTCTGGCGTCAGGCCGACAAGTACGGGGTGCCCCGGATCTGCTTCGTCAACAAGATGGACCGGATCGGCGCCGACTTCGACCGGTCGGTCGAGATGATCCGCGATCGGCTCGACGCGGCGCCCGCGGTCATCCAGCTGCCGATCGGCGCGGAGGGGGGGTTCCGGGGCGTCGTCGACGTGGTCGGGATGCGCGCGCTCGTCTGGGACGACGGCATGGGCGAGGAGTGGAGCGAGGAGGAGATCCCCGCCGAGCTCAAGGCACGCGCCGAGGAGGCCAACCACCAGCTGGTGGACATCGTCTCCAACCACGACGACGCGATCATGGAGAAGTATCTCGCCGACGAGGAGATCACCGCGAAGGACCTACGGCGCGGCCTGCGGACCGTGACCCTCGGCGGGTTCGCGGTCCCCGTGCTCTGCGGTTCGGCCTTCAAGAACAAGGGCGTCCAGCCGATGCTCGACGCGGTCGTCGACTACCTCCCGAGCCCGCTCGACATCTCCGCGACCATCGGCACCGTCCCCCGCAAGGAGGGGGTGACCGTCGAGCGGCCTGCCGACGACTCGGCCCCCTTCGCCGCGCTCGCCTTCAAGATCATGACCGACCCCTACGTCGGCAAGCTGACCTACCTGCGCGTGTACTCGGGCACCCTCACCAAGGGCTCGGGCGTCCTCAACTCGACGAAGGACCGCAAGGAGCGGATCGGCCGCCTCCTGCAGATGCACGCCAACTCGCGGGACGACCTCGACGCGGTCTTCGCGGGCGACATCGTCGCCGCCGTCGGCCTCAAGCAGACGACGACCGGCGACACCCTCTGCGACCCCGACAATCCGGTCGTGCTCGAGTCGCTCACCTTCCCCGAGCCGGTCGTCCACGTGGCGGTCGAGCCGAAGACCAAGGCCGACCAGGACAAGCTCTCGAAGGCCCTCTTCTCGCTGTCGGAGGAGGACCCGACCTTCCGTGTCCAGTCTGACGAGGAGACCGGTCAGACCGTCATCTCGGGGATGGGCGAGCTCCACCTCGAGGTGCTCGTCGACCGCATGCTCCGTGAGTTCAACGTCGACGCGAACGTGGGCAAGCCCCAGGTCGCCTACCGCGAGACGATCCGCAAGCCGGTCGTCAAGGTCGACTACCGCCACGTGCGCCAGACCGGCGGCAAGGGCCAGTTCGCCCACGTGGTCATCGACCTCACGCCGACTGGCCCGGGCGGCGGTTACGAGTTCGACGACGAGATCCGCGGTGGTTCGATCCCGAAGGAGTACATCCCCTCGGTCGACCAGGGCATCGTGGAGTCGATGACCTCCGGCGTGCTCGCCGGCTACCCGACGGTGGACCTGAAGGTGACCCTCACCGACGGCTCTTACCACGAGGTGGACTCGTCGGAGATGGCCTTCAAGATCGCCGGCTCGATGGCCTACAAGAAGGCCGCCACGATGGCCGACCCGGTCCTCCTCGAACCGATCATGGCCGTCGAGGTCACGACCCCCGAGGACTACATGGGCGATGTGATCGGCGACCTCTCGGCCCGCCGGGGCAAGGTCGAGGGGATGGAGCAGCGGGGCAACAGCCACATCGTGAAAGCCCAGGTACCCCTCAGCGACATGTTCGGCTACGCTACCGACCTGCGTTCGCGCACACAGGGACGAGCCACGTACTCGATGCAGTTCCACTCGTACAACGAGGTTCCCGAGTCGATCGCCAAGGAGATCATCGCCAAGGCGCGCGGAGAGTAAGGGGCCCAACCGTCCGGTCCGGCGGCGTGCACGATCCCCCGATCGGACGTGCCGGCCGAGGGGCGGACCGGGTCAGTCAGTAGCGCAGCACCCCAGCAACAAGCACAAAAAGACGACGAAGACGGACGGCGGCACCCGCCGCCGTCGAGGCGGGCCCGAGGGGGTACCGCCCGAGATAGGAGCACCACTCCGACAATGGCCAAGCAGAAGTTTGAGCGCACCAAGCCCCACGTGAACGTCGGGACGATGGGTCACATCGACCACGGCAAGACCACGCTCACGGCCGCCATCACCAAGGTGCTCCACGACAACGACCCGACGACCTCGTTCACGCCGTTCGACCAGATCGACAAGGCGCCCGAGGAGAAGCAGCGCGGCATCACCATCTCGATCGCCCACGTCGAGTACGAGACGCCGAACCGCCACTACGCGCACGTCGACATGCCCGGCCACGCCGACTACATCAAGAACATGATCACCGGCGCGGCGCAGGTCGACGGCGCCATCCTCGTGGTGTCGGCGGCCGACGGACCGATGCCCCAGACGCGCGAGCACGTGCTGCTCGCCCGCCAGGTCGGCGTCCCCTACATCGTGGTCGCGCTCAACAAGGCCGACGCGGTCGACGACGAGGAGCTCCTCGACCTGGTCGAGCTCGAGGTGCGCGAGCTGCTCAACGAGTACGAGTTCCCCGGCGACGACACCCCGATCATCCGGGTGAGCGCCCTGAAGGCCCTCGAGGGCGACGCCGAGTGGGCCGCCAAGATCACCGAGCTCATGGACGCGGTCGACTCCTACATCCCCGAGCCCGAGCGCGACGTCGAGAAGCCGTTCCTCATGTCGGTCGAGGACGTGATGTCGATCACCGGCCGTGGCACCGTGGTGACCGGCAAGATCGAGCAGGGCATCATCAAGGTCGGCGAGGAGGTCGAGATCGTCGGCCTGCGTGAGACGCAGAAGACGACGGTCACCGGCATCGAGATGTTCCGCAAGCTGCTCGACGAGGGTCGTGCGGGTGACAACATCGGCGCGCTGCTCCGCGGGACGAAGAAGGAGGAGGTCGAGCGCGGCCAGGTGCTCTGCAAGCCCGGCTCGATCACCCCGCACACCAAGTTCGAGGCGACAGTCTACGTCCTCAACAAGGACGAGGGTGGACGGCACAAGCCGTTCTTCACCAACTACCGCCCGCAGTTCTACTTCCGCACGACCGACGTGACCGGCACGATCACCCTGCCCGAGGGCACGGAGATGGTCATGCCCGGCGACAACACGGAGATGACCGTGGAGCTGGGCAAGCCGATCGCCATGGACGAGGGTCTGCGTTTCGCCATCCGCGAGGGCGGCCGCACCGTGGCGTCCGGCCGGGTCACGAAGATCCTCGAGTAGCGGCGGCCCGACCGACTCCGACGACGAGAGGACCGCACCGATGGCCGCCGAAGGCCGACGCCAGAAGATCAGAATCCGCCTCAAGGCCTACGACCACGAGATCCTCGATCAGTCGACCGAGAAGATCGTGCAGACGGTGCTGCGCACCCAGGCCAAGGTGCTGGGTCCGGTACCCCTCCCCACCGAGAAGCACCGCTACACGGTGGTGCGCTCGCCCCACAAGTACAAGGACAGCCGCGAGCACTTCGAGATGCGGGTGCACAAGCGGCTGGTCGACATCGTGGAGCACACCCCGAAGACGGTCGACTCGCTCCAGCGGCTCGACCTGCCGGCCGGGGTCGACATCGAGATCAAGATACAGACCGTTTAACGCCCTCCGTGGGGGTCCCGCTCGAGGGACCACCGACGGTGGCGGTTCCGGTCGCCGATCTGGTTGCGGCGTTCGCCGAGCGGTACCCCAACCCGAAGACCCGCCACCAGTACGTCGCGGAGCTCGGCAGTCTCTTCCGGGTCACCGGGCGTCGGCACCCCACCGAGCTGACCGACGCCGAAGTCTTCCGCTGGTGCGCAGGGCTCGACCGGCCGGTCGCCAACAACACCGTCCGGAACCGCCTCTCCCGGGTGACCACGTTCCTCCGGTGGTGCGTCCGGCAGGGGAAGGCCGACCCCGCCCTCGTCGAGGCGCTCTCCGACCGGGACAACCCGCTCCGGCGCATCCCCCGCCTCTACGGCAAGGTCCAGGGCACCTACCCCGCCCGCTGGCTGACCCACGAGGAGGCTTTCGGCCGGCTGCTCGGCAGCTGTGCCGCTGACGGTGAGGTCGGCATGCGCGACGAGCTCGTGCTCCGCCTCGGGCTGGCCGGCATGCGGGCGACCGAGATCATCACCCTGGGACTCGGCGACCTCGGCCTCGACGGCCACCCATCCCAGATCGCCTGGATCGGCAAGGCCCGGCGGGTCCGGCGCATCGTCTGCGGCCCCGAGCTGCTCGCCCTCCTCCGCCGCTACCTCGACGCCTACGAGGCCAACAGCCCCCGCTCCGGCGACCCCTCCTCCCGTGTGGTGTGCCGGCAGAAGCCCGGCGGCGGTGCCGGGGAGATCTCCTGGGGCAGCCCGATCGCCCGGATGTACCAACTTGACTTTGCTGGTCGCACAAATCTGACGGCCGTGCAGCAGACGGCGTACTTGGTCTGGCTCGCCGATCAGTTGCGTTAGCAAAGCCACCCGCCCGCATCGCCGGGAGTGGTCAGTGGTCACCCCGGACCGTGGCTGATCGGCACCTTCGGGTTTGACGGACCTCCGGCCCTAGGAAGGGTGCTCGGGGAACGAGCGGCCGGGCGGCTCGATTCGCGAGACGGTCCCTTTCGAGATGGCCTTGAGAAACCCGAAGATCGGTTCCTCCAGCCCTGGGGGAATTCTCGTGCGGGCGAGACGATCCGCCAAAACTGTGGGATCGACGATGCCGGCGAGAATCAGTGCGCGGACGAATTGGCGATCCTTGTCCCGGAACGCGGCGAGCTTGGACACGCACAGGTCGTGTCGCTCGAGGCACAGTCCGGTGATCCCGTCCGTGTTGGCGTTGTTGTAGGGGATGACGCGGTCCCGCCACCCTTCGGGGAGAATGGCGGTCTCGGAGGAGACGCCATCGCCGTGGATCCCGAACGATTCGTCAAAGTTCGAGAGCTCCCCGAGGACCCCATCGATGAGATCTGCCTTCGAGCCGTCGGGATCGTTCAGCGGCAGCACGTCGGCCTCGAGTGAACGCGTGGCGTCGTCAGGCAGCGACTCCTCAGGGAAGGATGCAAGGATGGCTTGGCTGCCGACGATGATCACAGTGTCCTCACCCAGCACGTCGCCGGCAGCCCGGATGATGTGCTCGAAGTCAGAACGCTTCACGCGGCGGCTCGGGTGGCCTGGATGACCCAGGCGCGCTCGGCGTCGGTGAGAACGCCGGCGAACGGCGAAGCATGGCGCAGTTCAATGCTGCTTGAGGTCGAGGAACAGAGAACGGCAATGATCTGCTCGATCGGACCAGCAAGCAATTCCTCCCAATGGTCAAGGAGGGCATCTGCGGATCCGTCAGAGTGGATCCGCCGAAGTCGACGGAGGTTCTTTGCGGCCCTGGCCAGGACAGCATCAGGATCGGCCGCAAGCTTGGCGGCGACGAGAAGCCCAAAGACGAAGCTCCGGCGATTAGACAGATTCATGGTGCCGAGCGCGGTACCGGGAGACCAGGTTCGCTCCAGCCCGGCCTTGTAGCCCAAGAGATCTTCGAGCCGGTATCGACGGTGCGAGCCCACTCGCCAACACGGGATCACCCCACGGTCGCCGAGGGTTGCCATGTGTTGGCGAGACACTCCCAGCAGTGCAGCGGCCCTGGGGGTGGAAAGCACTTCGGAGTTCGCCGATTCCATATGCCACATTCTACCCGTAAACGCTACAAACGCTACGCAGGGTCGACTGCTGCTCTAGTCTGAGCCCCGGCTCGGCGGCATGAAGTGCCCCTCAGCGTTCTTCACGTCGACGGGCCCAAGGTGGCACCGACCGCCGGGTCGGGGGCACAACGACACGACCGGGCACCTAGGAGTCGTGCAGCCCGGTCGAAGTGCGATCGGAGGGATCGCTCCGTTCGTACGACTACGAGCGACGCACCGTCTGCAGCACGCGTTGCAGGAGGCCGTGGTCCGGACCGATCGCCTCGGCCTCCGTTCCGAGCCCAGGGACGTACCACGCGATCGCTGCTTCTGGTGTTCTCGAAGTGCACGGACCCAGATCGACCACCCCGAGTCCGTTGACCGGCGATGGCGACGGACAGGTGCTCGACGTCAGCGCGGACTCAGCGATTTGGGAGAGTGTCACCGACGTCGGCGGCGCTGATCGGCTCATCGGGTCGGGAGTGCAGCCTCCGCTGGGTGATCCGAGGTAGAGGACACCTCCGTTCGTCTGCACAGGACAGGGCGCATTTCGATAGACGAGCCACCTGCTCGGAACGGAGATGGAAACGTTCCCGTCGACGTAGGTCTTCCAACCCGGCGGCACAGGTGACGAGACCGGAGAGTTGCTGCACGCCGTCAGGGTCACCGCAACGGACACCCCGAGGACCCACGTCAACCTCCGCCAAGGGGGCGACCACATGGAGCGTGTCTAGCTCACCAAAACCACGGTCCGACCTGGGCGTGCAGGCATCGCACTCTACTAACCCCGCCTCTTCACGCCGCCATTTTGGAGTGGCGTGAAGTCGTCATTCCGGTGGGGTGAGCGTGCGGACCGGTGATTGTGGCTCCGTTGTGACGACGACGACGGTCATGGTGCGATTTGTCGGGGTCGAAAGTGACCAGGGACATGCTTCGGGGCGCGCGTCGTCAAGCTGGTGCCGTCTCACGGGGTCCCGGGTGTCGGTCAGGTAATGAGTTCGATGCGTTGGTAGGCATCAAGGAGTACCTGGGCGGTCGGCCAGCCGTCGATGATGCGCACGACACGCTGGCGTGCCCGGTGCACGAGACGTCCCGGGGCGTGGAAGATGCCCCAGCGGAGGGCCTTGGGTCGGGCGTCTCGCCAACTCCCGTCGAAACACAGCAGCTGGAACCACCGCACGAGGTCGGCGGCCATGGCCACGGTCATCAGCCAGTTGGTGTTGGCTTCGAAGCCGGCGAAGGGGAACCGACAGAGCCCCGAGTCCTTCAGGCGCTGAATGTGGGACTCGACGTGGGCATGGGCCCGCATGGTGACATCCAGCTCTCTCGGGTCGCCGTCCTGGTCGGTGTAGAAGCCCCAGTAGCGGTAGTCGAGACTCGGGAACAGGCTGCGCTGGGCTCCGGGGTGGAGGGGTTCGCGTCGGATGATCAGCCGAGTTCTCGAGGGGAACTTCTTCCCGTCGATGAGCGAGGTGAGCTCGGCCACCGCTGCCCCCTCCTTCATCTCCCCGTCCTGGGCGAGGGCATCCAGCCACACCTCTTCGATCCCGATGGCGTTGAAGATGGCGGCCGTCACCTGGGCATTCGATCGGGCGGACACGAAGAAGCCGACGTTGCGGGCCCGGCAGGCCGCCAGGAAGTCCTCGGTGCATCCGGCCGAGTCGGCCCGTATGACGACGTCCCGGTTGACCAACTCGGGATCGTCGCCGGCACGGTGTCCACGAGCGATGTCGGCGGGCAACTGGACGATGCCACCGTCGAGCACGGTGATGTGATCGGCCACGGTGTTGGAGCCGGCGTTCCCCGGGCGCAGGAGGGCGGACAGGGTCTCACCGGTGCAATCTGCGAAACAGAACAGCGGATGGAACCCGAAGCCGCCCTTGAAGGTGGGGGCTGTCTGCTCCTTGTTCTCCGAGTGGATCTCGACCAGGGAGGCGTCGATGTCCAAGAGGACGGGATCAGTGCCCGTCGTCGCCGACGATCGGGACCACACCTCAGCTCGCATCTCAGCCATGGCTTCTGCGATGCCGGCACGGGTCGACGGCGTGATCTCGTGGAACGTGCGCGCGACCGTGGTGTCCGACGGCACTGAGCCGAACAGGTCCCCTCCGATGCGCAGGTGTTCGATATCGAGACAGCTCTCGCCACCGCCGGCCAGCATGAGTGCGGTCTGCACGAGGACCTTGCCCCGGTCGTGAACCGGGAAGCCGCTTCCACTCCATGGGATCCGGGAAGACAGTGCATCACCGAGTCCCAATCGGTCGGCAAAGTGACCAAGGGCGTGGAGTCCGACGTGGGCCACCACGCCGGTCCCACCGGGTTCCACCACGACGCGACGAGTGCTGTTACCGTTCACTTTGGAAGTGCCCTTCGGTTCGGGGATTGCTGGGTCTCGACAACCACAGTTTCCCCTACTGGAAGGGCGTTTCCGCGGACGCGGCGGGTTCAGCTCAATGAGCGGCGTGAAGAGGCGGGGCTAATTGAGATGCAGACCGTTTAACGCCCTCCGTGGTGGTCCCGCTTGGGGGACCACCGTCAGTGGCGGAATCGGTGGCTGTTCTGGTTGCGGCGTTCGCCGAGCGGTACCCCAACCCGAAGACCCGGGACCAGTACGTCGAGGAGCTTGGTGACCTGTTCCGGCAGGCCGCGTTTCGCCATGGTTCCACGACCGCCGCCGCCGGGAGGCGAGCGCAGCCACGAAGGTGTCCGGTTGAATTACCACTACCGGTAGCATCAAAGTATGAAAGTCAGCGTCAGTCTCCCCGAAGAGGACGTCGAGTTCCTCGACGCCTACGCCGATTCCCAGGGATTCGCCTCTCGCTCCGCCGTACTCCACAAGGCGGTGCGCCTCCTCCGCGCTTCAGGACTCGGTGCTGCCTACGAGGATGCTTGGCAGGATTGGGCTACTGAGGGCGAGGCCGACCTCTGGAACGTGACGGTCGACGATGGTCTCACCTGATGCGACGAGGCGAGGTGCGCGTCGTCGATTTGGACCCCGTGCGCGGTAGTGAGGCCAACAAGCGACGCCTGGCGGTGATCGTCAGCAACGACGGAGCGAACAGCACCGCCGAACGCCTCGGGCGAGGTGTTCTCACCGTCGTCCCGGTGACCTCGAGGACCGATCGGGTGTATCCGTTCCAGGTGCTTCTGCCTGCATCGAGCACCGGGCTGCGCCAGGACTCGAAGGCTCAGGCCGAACAGGTCAGGGCGGTGGCGGTCGAGCGGATCGGAGAACTGCTCGGAGAGCTGCCCCCGGACGTGGTGGCGGCCTTGGATGAGGCGTTACGACTTCATCTCTCGCTCTGACCCCGCGTCTGGGCTCGGCCCACACATCGGTGCCGGTTCGGCGGCCAGCTGGTAGTCCGAAAGTGCGCTCGATGCTTGCGCTGACGAGCGCTGGACGCCCCTCAATTTCGAAGAGCCGCCTATCCCACCGGTTCCACGGCCCGACGTCGCCCGTCAAGGACTGTGGTGATCAGGCTGTGGCCCTGTAGCGGGTGGCACGGGCGGCGTCGTCAGCTACCTGGCACACGCCACAACGGATCGTTCGTGCAGGTGGCTCGACCCTCACGGTGCGATTGATCACCGCGGTGCGGTTGAGCCAGTGGGGTGAGACGTGGGCGTGGTCGTGACATATTGCCGCACCGCAATCGGCGCACATTGCCACCGCTTCCATGGAGTGACCGAGCGAAGCACAGTCGAAGCAGTTCATGAGGTGACCTCCTCGGTCCGATAGAAGCGGCGGCGGGCCCACAAGGCGACGTAGACCAAGCCCACCAGCGCCGGAACCTCGATGAGCGGTCCGACGACACCAGCAAGGGCTTGTCCGCTGGTGATGCCGAAGACCCCGATCGCGACCGCAATAGCCAGCTCGAAGTTATTGCTGGCAGCGGTAAAGGCCAAAGTGGCGGTAGATGGGTAGCCGAGGTGCATCCGATAGCCAAGTGCGAACGATCCGGTCCACATCAGTGCGAAGTAGGCAAGCAGCGGCAAGGCGATACGGGCCACGTCGCCCGGGTGCTTGCTGATCGCATTGCCCTGCAAAGCGAAGAGAAGCACGACGGTGAATAGCAAGCCGTACAGGGCGACCGGTGCGATTCGGGGGATGAAGCGCTCTTCGTACCACTGCCGACCTCGGTAGTGCTCTCCGAGGCTCCGTGTTGCCCAGCCAGCGGCGAGCGGGATACCGAGGAAGATGAGGACGCTCTTTGCGACGGCCCATATCGAGACGTGTACGGCGGCAGTGGACAGCCCCAGCCAACCCGGCAGAAGGTGCAGATAGAAATATGCGAGGGCCGCGAAGGCAACGATCTGGAAAAGCGAGTTCAGAGCAACGAGCACGGCGGCGGCTTCTCTGTTCCCCCCGGCCAGGTCGTTCCAGATGAGCACCATGGCGATGCAACGGGCGATCCCGACAATGATGAGGCCAGTGCGATACTCAGGCAGGTCGGGAAGCATCAACCAGGCCAAGGCAAACATGACCGCTGGACCGATGACCCAGTTCAGAACGAGCGACGGCACCATGAGCCGACGGTTGGAGGTGACCCGACCAAGCTCGCTGTAGCGAACCTTTGCGAGCACTGGATACATCATCACGAGCAGACCTATGGCGATCGGGAGGCTCGTACCCGCCAGGTTCGCGGTCGAAAGCCAGGTGTCGAGGTGAGGGAACAGCCGGCCCAGCACGATGCCCAATGCCATCGCGGCCCCAATCCACACTGGCAAGAACCGGTCGAGCAGGGAGAGCCGACCGACCACCGGTCCGTGCGGTACGGGTCTTTCTGGCGCCTCGCGAAGGGAGCTCACATTGGCAAGTGTCGATCTCTCGCTGCTGGCGAACCAGGGTCGAAAGCCCCATCCTGCAACGACGGCACTGAGCGACCCACCGGGTGCTCCGGACCGACCGGACCCCGACGTAGCCAGCGGCTACACGGGGACCTCACCGTGGGTCGCCCAGAACGGGTGTAGGCGAAGACCGTCCAAATCGCCTCGGCCACCTTGAAGGCCCACACTTCCGAAAAGAAGCCATAGGTACTCGACGACGCGCAGCCAACGGCGAACGCCAAAATGAACGTGGGCCGTCGTCGTTCCAGGACGCACATGACCATCATGATGGTCAGGGCGGTGATCACAGAGGTGGTGGGGGTCATACCCCTGACCGGAAAGGCTGCGCCATTGTCGTTCTGCCTGCCCCAATAACGCCGCCGGTTCGGCGGCCACCTGGTAGTCCGTACGGGCGCTTGATGCCTTCTCTCGCGAGCGCTGGACGCCGCCGGGGTGAAATGCCCCTTCCTGAGGCAAGTCGAGGAGCGCGCTTGTTCACGGCGCCCGCCAAAGATGAAGACGGCTGGAGGTGTGTCGGAACTATGCGGCCGCGGTGCCGATGGTGACTTCGAAGCCGAGGGCCTCGATGCGCTTCTGTAGCCGCTTCGCCTCCACCGCAGGGTCGTGCCGCAAGAGGAAGTAGTCGGCGCCAGGGTCCTCGTAGAACGCGCCGGTCGTCAAGAGATGCCAGGTGACGTTGAGGATGGAGTGGGCAACTGCAACGGCCGCTCTGTTGGGCCCACGTCGGCGAGCGATGCGTGAGTACTGCGCCGAAAAGTAGGTCCCCTTGGTTCGTGCCGCCGCCCTGGCCGCCTCGATCAGGGCCCGCTGGAGCCAGGTGGAACCGTGCCGCGTGCCGTATGGTCGGCGCTTGCCGGCGGACTCGTGGCTGGCCGGAGCGACACCAGCCCAGGCGCAGAGATGCGCGGCGGTTGGAAAGCGGCTCATGTCGACCCCCATCTCGGCCACCATGATCTCGGCGGTGGTTCTCGACACGCCGGTGATCGAGCAGATGATGGTGATTGGGGCATCAAAAGGGACGAGCAGCGTGGCGATTTCGGCGGTCAGGGCCGCGATGGACTGGTCGAGAAAGTCGATGTGCTCGAGCACTTGCCGACAGACCACCGCGTGATGGGGGCCGAAATGTCCCGAGAGCGCCTCTTCGAGCTGTGGGATCTTGGCCCGCATGCGGCTCTTGGCCATCTGGGCCAGCACCTTGGGGTCACGCTCCCCAGCAATCATCGCCTCGATGATCTCCTTCGACGACTTGCTCCACACGCCCGACGCCACCGAGGACAGCTTGATCCCCGCATCCTGAAGGACCTTCTCCAGACGCTGGATCTCCTGGGTGCGGGCGTCGACCTGGGTCTTCCGATAGCGGGTCATCTCGCGGATGGCTCTGATCTCGGCCGGTGGGATGAAGCTTGGTCGCACCATGCCGTGGGCCGCCACGTCGGCCAGCCACTCGGCATCGGTGAGATCGGTCTTTCGGCCGGGGACGTTCTTCACGTGCTGGGCGTTGCATAGCCACAGTTCCTCGAAAAGACCTTCGAGGGAGTAGTACACCGGCTTCCAGTACACGCCGGTCGCCTCCATGGCCACGGTGGTCACCCCGGCCTCGAGCAGCCACTGCGCGAGCTCAGCGAGTTCGTTCGATGTGGTGCGGAATGACCGCTTGATGGTCTTGAAGTCCCGCCGGACACCTGGCACCCGACAACAGGCCACGACGGTGTCTCGGTGGACGTCGAGTCCTGCCACTCGCTCCCTGATCTGCTTCATCGCTCACCTCCTGGTAGTTCGGAGGCCACCGGATGAGGGACCGGGTGAAGCGGATGCTGGGGTTCGTGCTCGTGGCGACAATCGATGGTCCCCCAGGGTCCCCACGCCAGACTCATTTGCCGCGCTCAAGGCTGCAATCGGGGTTCGGCGACCGCTACCGGTGGCCGATCACCAGCATTTCATTCCTCGCGGGTGGCCGTCACTCGGCCATGGGGACTCATTTCCGAAGGGCCGCCTCATTTCCGAAGGGCCGCCTAGCCCACCAATCCCACGGCCCGGCGTCGCTCGCTACGAGCGGGCCAGAGTCATCGTGACCTCGGACAAGCCCTTCGGGCGCTGGGGCGAGGTGTTCGGCTACGACGTGGTCGCCGCGGCGATGATCGACCGACTCGTCCACCACGCCGAGGTCGTCTCCATGAAGGACCGAGACTTCGGGAGGGTGTCTATCGACGACGCTGCTTGACCGGTGACACGGGGGGTCAATTTTCGGCCGGTGTTGACGGCTCCACCCGGCGGGGCACGTCCCGGCGCACTGGTATATAGTCTTCGGTCGGCCTGCTGCCGGCCGCAAACGTGGAAAGCGACGTGTCCGAGCGCCTGCCGGCCTGCCGACGGGGACCTCGGACCAGACCAGGCGAGCGCTCCGCTCGGAACGATCCGAGCGGAGCGTCTGCGTGCAGGTCACAGCCGTGCCGGGCGGAACCTGCCCATCGGGCAGGGACGAACAGCGCACACGGGAAAGAGACAGACGGCGCCCATCGGCGCCGGTCGAAGCGGAAGAGTCGAGACGGAGAGCTCCAGTGGCCACCAAGGCGATCGTGGGCGAGAAGGTCGGGATGACCCAGATCTGGGACGAAGACCACCGGGCGATCCCGGTGACGGTGCTGCGCGTCTCGCCGGCCCGGATCGTGCAGGTCAAGACACCCGAGCACGAGGGGTACTCCGCGCTGCAGGTCACCTGGGGCCACCGTCGGCCCACGACGCTGACCAAGGCCGAGCAGGGCCACTACGCGAAGGCGGGGGTCAACCCCGGCCGCCGGCTCGTCGAACTGCGGATCGACGACATCGCCGACTTCGAGGTCGGCCAGGAGCTCACCGCCGACCTCCTCCAGCCCGGCGAGCGGGTGGACGCGGTCGGCGTCTCCAAGGGCAAGGGGTTCGCCGGCGGCATGAAGCGCCACAACTTCAAGGGCCAGGGCGCATCGCACGGCAACCACAAGAAGCACCGGGCTCCCGGCTCGATCGGAGCCTGCGCCACGCCGTCCCGGGTGTTCAAGGGGACCCGGATGGCAGGTCGTCTCGGCGGCCAGCAGGTCACGACCCTCAACCTCGAGATCGTCCAGTCCGACTCGGAGCGAGAGCTCGTGCTGGTGAAGGGTGCGGTCCCCGGGCCTCGTGGCGGGATGGTGCTGCTGCGCGACGCGGTGAAGGCGCCGCTCGTAAAGGGCGGGAAGGCGTCATGAGCACGGTGACGGCCGACCAGGCGACCGGACGGACCCGTCGGGCGGTGGTGCGCCCCGCACCGGCGGAACGCTCGGTCACCCGGCGCAGCGCCGACGGCTCCGAGCTCGGCGAGATCGCGCTCGATCCGGACATGTTCGGCATCGAGCCCCACCAGGCGGTCCTCCACCAGGTGGTGACGGCCCAGCTGGCGGCCGCCCGCTCGGGGACGCAGTCGACGAAGACCAGGGCCGAGACCCGCGGCGGCGGCGCGAAGCCGTTCCGCCAGAAGGGGACCGGTCGTGGCCGGCAGGGTTCGACCCGTGCACCCCAGTGGATCGGGGGTGGCGTCGCCCTCGGCCCGAAGCCGCGTTCGTACGCGCAGAAGACCCCGAAGAAGATGGTCCAGCTCGCGCTCCGCTCGGCGCTCTCCGACCGGGCAGCGCAGCGCCGGGTGGCCGTCCTCGACCGCTGGGACTTCGACGTCCCGAGCACCAAGCGGGCGATCGCCGCACTCGACGCCCTCGGGCTCAGCGGTCGGGTCCTCGTCGTGCTCGCGGACGAGGACGGCGATGCCATCCTCTCGTTCCGCAATCTCCCGGCCGTGCAGACCATCGAGGTCGGGGAGCTCAACGCATACGACATCCTGGTCAACGACTGGATCGTCTTCACCGACGAGACCCTGCCCGGCGCAGGCCGCGAGGCGGGTGGCGCGGCCGAGGTGGCCGAGGCGGACTCCGACCGATCGGCGACGGCCCCGGCGGCGCCCGACGAGGACGCCGGCGACGAGGGGAGCGAGTCATGAGGGATCCGCACAACGTCCTCATCCGGCCGGTCGTCTCGGAGAAGTCGTACTCCCTGATGGACCGCAACGTCTACGTCTTCGTGGTCGACCCGGGCGCGACCAAGGTCGACGTGCGCAAGGCGGTCGAGGACGCCTTCGGGGTGCGCGTGGCCAACGTGAACACGCTCAACCGCAAGGGCAAGGCCAAGCGCAACCGCAAGAACAACACGATCGGCCACCGCCCCGACACCAAGCGGGCCATCGTCACCCTCGCCGAGGGCGACTCGATCGACCTCTTCGAGAGCTGAGAGAGCGGGACGGACCATGCCACTGCGTTCACGCAAGCCCACCAGCGCCGGCCGGCGGTTCCAGACCGTCTCGGACTTCGCCGAGATCACCCGCGACCGCCCCGAGCGGTCGCTCCTCGCACCCAAGCCGCAGAGCGGCGGCCGCAACAACCACGGCCGCAAGACGTCGCGGCACCGCGGCGGCGGTCACAAGCAACAGTACCGGATCATCGACTTCAAGCGGGACAAGGACGGGGTTCCCGCCAAGGTGGCCGCGATCGAGTACGACCCCAACCGCAACGCGCGGATCGCCCTGCTCCACTACCTCGACGGCGAGAAGCGCTACATCCTCGCCCCCTCGCAGGTGCAGGTCGGCGATCTGCTCCAGTCCGGCCACGGCGCGGAGATCCGTCCCGGCAACGCCCTGCCGCTCCGGTTCATCCCGGTGGGCTCGACCGTCCACAATGTCGAGCTGCGTCCGGGCGGGGGCGGCAAGCTCGCACGCGGGGCGGGCATGAGCATCCAGCTGGTGGCGAAGGAGGGTGTCTTCGCGACCCTGCGGCTGCCCTCGACCGAGATGCGCCGGGTCCCGATCGACTGCCGCGCGACCCTCGGCACGGTCGGCAATCCGGAGGCCGAGCTCGTGAAGATCGGCAAGGCCGGCCGCAACCGGTGGAAGGGCGTTCGGCCCCAGACCCGTGGCGTCGCGATGAACCCGGTCGACCACCCGCTCGGTGGCGGCGAGGGCAAGTCGTCCGGTGGCCGACACCCGGTCTCGCCGTGGGGCAAGCCGGAAGGCCGCACCCGTGCCCGCAACAAGAAGTCCAACGCGATGATCGTCCGCCGGCGCCGCACGCGCGGTGCGCGGCGATAGGGAAGACAGAGGGAAGCCGCATGCCCCGCAGCCTCAAGAAGGGTCCGTTCGTCGACGACCACCTGCTCAAGAAGGTGGACGCGCTCAACGCTGCGGGCGACAAGCGTGTCATCAAGACCTGGTCGCGGCGCTCGACGATCATCCCGGACATGGTCGGTCACACCATCGCGGTGCACGACGGCCGGAAGCACATCCCGGTCTACGTGACCGAGTCGATGGTCGGCCACAAGCTCGGCGAGTTCGCCCCCACCCGGACCTTCAAATTCCACGCGGGCCAAGAGCGCTCGGGGAGGCGCTGACGTGCCCGGCCTCAAGACCAACGAGCGCGAGGGGACCCGGGCGGTGCTTCGCCACAGCCGGATGTCCGCCTACAAGGTCCGCCAGGTGCTCGATCTCATCCGCGGCCAGGATGCCGACCGAGCGGCCGAGATCCTCGTGTCGACCGACCGCGAAGCCGCGGTGGCGGTCGGCAAGGTGCTCGCCTCGGCGGTGGCCAACGCGGTCCACAACGACGGCATGGACGCCGAGGACCTGTACGTCTCGGCCTGCTACGCGGACGAGGGCAGCACGCTCAAGCGCTGGCGCCCGCGGGCCCGTGGCCGCGCGACCCGCATCCGCAAGCGCACGTCGCACATCACCATCATCGTGAGCCGGATGCCCGACGAGCGCATCGCCCGGCGCCGGGCGCAGCAGAACGCGAACCGCACGCAGCGCTCCCGCCGCGTCGCCGGTTCCCGCCGGCGCCGCCAGGCCGAGGCCGTGCCGACCGTGACCGAGGAGACAGCTGTCGAGGACGTCGAGTCCGGGGCTGCGGACACCGCTGACGAGGTCGACACCGACGTCGACGGCGACGTCAGCGACGAGGCCACCGGCGGAGAAGAGGACGCGGACGGCGGAGCCGACGAGGAGAAGGGCGAGTAGATGGGCCAGAAGGTCAACCCCTACGGGTTCCGGCTCGGGGTCACCACCGACTGGAAGTCGCGCTGGTTCGAGGAGCGCAACTACCAGAACTGCGTGATCGAAGACTGGGAGATCCGCGACTACCTCATGTCGCAGCTCGAGTCCGCGGCCGTCAGCCGCATCGAGATCGAACGCACCCGTGACCGGCTCCGCGTGGACATCCACACCGCGCGTCCCGGCATCGTCATCGGCCGGCGCGGCGCCGAGGCCGACCGGCTCAAGAAGAAGATCGAGGAGATCACCGGCCTCAACAACCGGATCCAGCTCAACATCCAGGAGATCAAGCAGCCCGAGCTCGACGCGGCCCTCATCGCCCAGGGCATCTGCGACCAGCTCGCGCGCCGGGTCGCCTTCCGCCGCGCGATGAAGCGCTCCATCCAGACCGTGCAGAAGGCGGGCGCCCTCGGCGTGCGCGTGCAGTGCGCCGGCCGCCTCGGCGGCTCCGAGATGTCGCGCAAGGAGTCCTACCGCGAGGGCCGGGTGCCCCTCCACACCCTGCGGGCCGACATCGACTACGGCTTCCGCGAGGCGCGGACGACCTTCGGCCGGATCGGGGTCAAAGTCTGGATCTACAAGGGCGACATCCTCCCCTACAAGATCTCGACCGAGGACAAGATCAGCCGCGAGGCCGCCATGGCGGTCGGCGAGACGTCGGGCCAGAGCGGGGACGGTGCACCGCGCAAGCTGATCACGGCGGGAGGCGGTCGGCGGCGTGCGGGGCAGGGCGAGCCCGGTGCCGCCGTCACCGTCGACGACGACTCCGTCGTCGAGGAGGTACCCGAGGGCATGACCGACCGGGCCGCGGCCGACATCGCCGCGCCGCCCGCGGTCCCCGACGAGCTGGAGCGGGCCCTCACGGAGGACGAGGAGATCGAGCGCCGCACCCGCGACCACCACGAGACGCCCCACTTCCGCAAGGAGGTGGACTGACGTGTTGATGCCACGCAAGGTCCGGCACCGCAAGCAGCAGCGCGGACGCCTCGAAGGCCACGCGAAGGGCGGGACCGACGTGACCTTCGGCGACTTCGGCATCCAGGCGATGGAGCCGGCCTGGCTCACCGCCCGGCAGATCGAGGCCGCCCGTATCGCGATGACCCGTCACGTGAAGCGCGGCGGCAAGGTCTGGATCCGGGTCTTCCCCGACAAGCCGGTCACCCAGAAGCCCGCCGAGACCCGGATGGGCTCGGGAAAGGGCAATCCCGAGCACTGGGTCGCGGTCGTGAAGCCGGGACGCATCCTCTTCGAGCTGGCCGGTGTCGAGCCCACGCTCGCCAAGGAGGCGATGGACCGGGCGATCCAGAAGCTGCCGTTCAAGGCCCGCTTCGTGGTCCGTCCGGGCACGCACGGCACCCCCGAGGTGCAGGTCTGATGGTCACCGCGTCGGAGATCACCGAGTACGACACCGAGGAGCTCGAGCGCCAGCTCGGCGAGACGCGTCGCGAGCTGTTCAACCTCCGCTTCCAGCTCGCGACCGGGCAGCTCGACAACGTGACACGGATCTCACAGGTCAAGAAGGACGTGGCCCGGATGATGACCGAGCTGCGCATCCGCGAGATCGCCGAGGCGGAGGGCTTGGCGATGGATGAGCTGCCGAGCCACCGCGCCGCAGTCCGCCGTCGCACCGAGGACGAGGCCCTGGGCCGCGACCAGTCGACCGCGTCAGAGCGGCGCGCGGCCGCCCGCGAGGCCGAGCAGGACGACGCGCCCGACGACGACGAGCTGGACGACGACGAGCTGGACGACGACGAGTCGGCCGCGTCGGACGACACGGATGTGACGGACGCCGCCGACGACGCCGCCGACGCCGAGGACGAGGAGAAGAGCTGATGGCCGCCGACGAGCAGACGAGCGGGGCCACCGAGCCCCGGGACAACCGCCGCAAGGTCCGCGAGGGCCTGGTGGTCTCGGACGCCATGGACTCGACCGTCGTGGTCGCGGTCGTCGAGCGGGTGCGCCACTCGCGCTACGGCAAGACCGTGCAGCGGACCAAGCGGCTCTACGTCCACGACGGCGAGAACTCGGCGAAGGTCGGCGACCGGGTGCGGGTCGTCGAGACTCGGCCGATCTCCAAGCTCAAGCGGTGGCGCCTCGCCGAGGTGTTGGAGCGTGCCCGATGATCCAGCAGGAGTCGCGCCTCAAGGTGGCCGACAACTCGGGTGCGAAGGAGGTCCTCTGCATCAAGGTGCTCGGCGGCTCGCGCCGGCGGTACGCGTCGATCGGCGACATCTTCGTCGCAACGGTCAAGGACGCCATCCCCGGGGCCGCGGTCAAGAAGGGCGATGTCGTCAAGTGCGTCGTCGTCCGCACCAAAAAGGAGAAGCGTCGCCCCGACGGCAGCTACATCCGCTTCGACGAGAACGCGGCCGTCCTCATCAACGATCAGCAGCAGCCGCGCGGCACGCGCATCTTCGGCCCCGTCGGGCGGGAGCTGCGCGACAAGCGCTTCATGCGGATCATCTCGCTCGCTCCGGAGGTGTTGTGATGCGTATTCGCAAGGGAGACAAGGTCCAGGTGATGGCCGGCAAGGACAAGGGCAAGCAGGCCAGCGTGGCCCGCGCCATGCCGGCCGAGGGCAAGGTCATCGTCGAGGGCGTCCACGTGGCCAAGCGCCACGCCAAGCCGACGCGCGCCACCATGCAGGGCGGGGTCATCGACAAGTTCATGCCGCTGTCGGTCTCGTCGGTGGCGATCGTCTGCTCGAGCTGCGGAGGGCCCACCCGCATCGGGATGCGGATCGACGAGCAGGGCCGCAAGCTGCGGATCTGCCGCAAGTGCGGGGCGGACCTGTGACCGCGGAGGCGGCCGTGGCGACCAGGCCACGGCTCAAGGTCCGCTACGACACCGAGGTGCGCGCCGCGCTCAAGGACTCACTCGGGCTCGGCAACATCATGGAGGTGCCGCGCCTCTCGAAGATCGTGATCAACATGGGCGTCGGCCGTGCCACCCAGCAGCGGTCGCTCATCGAGGGCGCGGTCCGCGACCTCGAGATCATCGCCGGACAGAAGCCGGTGGTCACCCGCGCGAAGAAGTCGATCGCCTCGTTCAAGCTCCGCGAAGGCCAGGAGATCGGGGCGAAGGTCACCCTTCGGGGCGACCGGGCCTGGGAGTTCCTCGACCGCCTGCTCTCGATGGCCGTCCCGAGGATCCGCGACTTCCGCGGCCTTTCGCCGCGGGCCTTCGACGGTCACGGCAACTACACGTTCGGCGTCACCGAGCAGCTGATCTTCCCCGAGATCGACTACGACCGGGTCGACACGACCCGGGGCATGGACATCACGATCGTCACCACCGCCCGAACCGACGACGAAGGGCGCGCCCTGCTGGCCGCCTTCGGCTTCCCGTTCCGACAGGAGAACCAGTAACCCCATGGCGAAGAAGGCCCTGATCGAGAAGCAGCAGCGCACCCCCAAATTCAAGGTGCGCGTGTACACCCGGTGCCGGCGGTGCGGCAGGCCGAAGTCGGTCTACCGCAAGTTCGGCCTGTGCCGGATCTGTCTGCGGGTGATGGTCCACGCCGGAGAGATCCCCGGCGTCACGAAGGCGAGCTGGTGAGAGGAGGCCGACGACTGTGACGATGACCGACCCGATCGCCGACATGCTCACCCGCATCCGGAACGCGAATACCGCCCACTTCGACACGGTCTCCATGCCGGGCTCGAAGCTCAAGGAATCGCTTGCGGCCATCCTCGTGGACGAGGGGTACATCACCGGGTACGAGGTGAGCGACACGCCGGGCAAGCCGGGCAGGACGCTCGAGATCACGATGAAGTACGCCCCCGACCGGGCGCGCACCATCTCGGGCATCAAGCGGGTCTCGAAGCCCGGCCTGCGCATCTACGCGCGGGCCGACAAGATCCCGCGCGTCCTCGGCGGCCTCGGGGTCGCGGTGGTCTCGACCTCGAAGGGCCTCATGACCGATCGAGAGGCGCGCAAGCGCCGCATGGGCGGCGAGGTGCTCTGCTATGTCTGGTGAGACGGACGGCCGGACGGTCCGGCCTGCGGGGGGTGGTCGCTGATGTCGCGGGTCGGACGCTCGCCGATCGCCGTACCGTCGGGAGTCACGGTGAGCGTCGGCGAGGGCAACGTGGTCACGGTCAAGGGTCCGCAGGGCGAGCTCGCCCGCACGGTGCCCGCTGCCATGTCGGTTCGCCAGGACGGCGACACCCTCGTCGTCGAGCGGCCGGACGACCAGCGCCAGAACCGCGCGCTGCACGGCCTGACCCGGTCGCTCGTCGCCAACATGGTGACCGGGGTGACCGAAGGCTTCAGCAAGGAGCTCGAGATCGTGGGCGTCGGGTACCGCGCGGTCCCGAAGGGCCCCTCGGGCCTCGAGCTCGCGCTCGGCTTCTCCCACCCGGTCAACGTGACCGCCCCCGACGGGGTCACCTTCGAGGTGCCGAGTGCGACCCGGGTCATCGTGCGCGGGATCGACAAGGAGAAGGTCGGCCAGGTGGCCGCCGACATCCGCAAGCTGCGCAAGCCCGAGCCCTACAAGGGCAAGGGCGTGCGCTACCTCAACGAGCGCGTCGTGCGCAAGGCCGGAAAGGCAGCCAAGTGATGGCACGCACCGATCACACCCTCGAGCTCCGCCGCCGCCGCCACGCCAGGGTGCGTAAGAAGGTGCGCGGCTCCGCGGACCGGCCCCGGCTCGCGGTCTTCCGTTCGAACAAGCACATCTCCGCCCAGCTCATCGACGACGACGCCGGCCGGACCTTGGCCGCCGCGACGTCGGTCGAGCCGGTGCTGCGCGAGGCCGGCGGCGGCAACGCCGAGGCCGCCCGCGCAGTCGGCGCCCTGGTCGCGACCCGGGCGAAGGAGCAGGGCATCACCACGGTCGTCTTCGACCGCGGCGGGTTCGCCTTCCACGGGCGGGTCGCCGCCCTGGCGGAGGCCGCCCGCGCCGAGGGACTGGAGTTCTGAGATGGCAATGAACGATCAGCAGCTCGAGGAGCGGACCATCCGGGTCAACCGGGTCTCCAAAGTCGTCAAGGGCGGCCGCCGCTTCTCCTTCGCCGCCCTCATGGTGGTCGGCGACGGCAACGGCCGGGTCGGCCTCGGCTACGGCAAGGCCAAGGAGGCCGGCCTCGCGGTGCAGAAGGGCATCGAGGAGGCGCGCAAGAACATGTTCGAGGTGCCACTCGCCGGCTCGACGATCACCCACCCGGTGATCGGCGAGAGCGGTGCGGGCCGGGTGATGCTCAAGCCAGCGGCTCCCGGCACCGGGGTGATCGCGGGCGGCGCGGCGCGGGCCATCCTCGAGATGGCCGGCATCCGCGACATCCTGTCCAAGTCGCTCGGCTCCTCCAACGGGATCAACGTTGCGCATGCGACGATCGCGGGGCTGAAGAGCCTCAAGCGGCCCGACGAGATCGCCGCCCTGCGCGGCAAGAGCGCCGAAGAGGTCACGCCTCCGGCACTGCTCCGCGCCTACCGCGAGCGCCGGCGCGAGGCCGACCTCTTCACGGAGGTGAGCTGAGATGGCCGCGGGCTCCGCACCGTCGGGTGACGGTGCCTGGCTGCGGGTGACCCAGATCCGCTCCGCGATCGGCACCAAGCCCAAGCATCGCGGGACCTTGCGCGCCCTCGGCCTTCGCGGGATCGGTCGCACCAACGTGCTGCCCGACCGACCCGAGATCCGTGGAATGCTGGCGCGGGTCCCGCACCTGGTGGAGGTCACCCCCGCCGCGCACGACGAGCACGACGAGAAAGGCCGCGCATGAAGGTCCACGATCTCCGCCCACCTGCCGGGTCCACCCGGCGTCGCCGCCGCGTCGGTCGCGGCATCGCGGGCAAGGGGGGCAAGACCGCCGGCCGGGGCACCAAGGGCCAGGGCGCCCGCGACACCATCCCGCTCGGCTTCGAGGGCGGCCAGCTCCCCCTCATGCAGCGGATCCCAAAGCTCCGCGGCTTCACCAACCCCTTCCGGGTCGAGTACACCCCCGTCAACGTCGGTGCGCTCGAGGCGTGCGACCGCGACGAGGTCGACGTCGAAGGGATGGTCGAGCTCGGGCTCGCCCACAAGGGCGACCTCGTCAAGGTGCTCGGCGACGGGCAGCTGCGCCGGGCGGTCCGGGTGTCGGCCCACGCCTTCTCGAAGTCGGCGGAAGCGGCCATCACGGCGGCCGGCGGCACGGCCACGGTGGTCCCGCGACCCGGTGGTCCGGGGCGCCCACCGGCCCGGGGCAACGCCCTCACCAACCGGTAGCATCGGCCGAACGAGGCGTCGAGGAGCCCCATGCTCGCCAGTCTGGCCAACATCTTCCGGATCCCCGACCTTCGCAAGAAGGTCCTCTTCACGCTGACCGTCATCGCGATCTACCAGTTCGGGGCCAACGTCCCGGTTCCGTTCGTCAACTTCTCGAAGATCGCTCAGCTCTCGGCCGCGGCCAAGGCCTCCGGGGTCCTCGGCTTCCTCAACCTCTTCTCGGGTGGGGCGCTCACCCGCATGGCCGTCTTCGGCCTCGGGATCATGCCGTACATCACCTCGAGCATCATCATCCAGCTGCTCGCGACGGTCATCCCGAAGCTCGAGGAGTGGCGCGACCAGGGGGCGGTTGGCCAGAAGAAGCTGACCCAGACCACCCGCTACCTGACCGTGGCGCTCGCCCTCATGCAGTCGACCGGCCTCGTCTACCTCTTCCACAAGGGCGGCGGCGGGCTGCTCGGCACCGGGCAGAACATCGACCTCATCCTCAACTACTCGATCTGGCGGGCGGCCTTCATCGTGCTGACCCTGACCGCAGGGACCGCGTTCGTGATGTGGCTCGCCGAGCTCATCACCCAGCGCGGCATCGGCCAGGGGATGTCGATCCTCATCTTCGCCAACGTGGTGGCGGGCATCCCGACCGGCCTCAACACCGTCCTGCAGGAGGGCGGCCGGGTCAAGTTCACGACGATCATCATCGTCTCGCTCGCACTGCTCGTGCTCATCGTCTTCGTCGACCAGGGGCAGCGGCGCATCCCGGTCACGTTCGCCAAGCGGGTGGTCGGGCGCAAGATGTACGGCGGGTCCAACACCTACATCCCGCTCAAGGTCAACCAGGCGGGCGTGATCCCGATCATCTTCGCGAGCTCGGTGCTCTACATCCCGGTCCTGCTGTCGAACATCATCCCGTCGACGGCCTTCCGCACCTGGGTGAACCACAACGTGACGCCGACCAGCGCCTTCTACATCCTCACCTACTTCGTCTTCATCCTGCTCTTCACGTTCTTCTACGTGTACGTGGCCTTCGACCCGCATCAGCAGGCCGACATCATCCGCAAGCAGGGCGGCTACATCCCCGGCATCCGACCCGGCCAGCCGACCGAGCGGTACCTCGCGCACATCCTCAACCGGATCACGTGGCCCGGCGCGCTCTTCCTCGGCGGCGTCGCCGTCGTCCCCTCGCTGCTGATGGCCGCGTGGAACATCACCAGCTACCCGTTCTACGGGACAACGCTTCTCATCGCAGTGGGTGTGGCACTCGAGACCATGAAGCAGATCGACAGCCAGCTCATGATGCGGAACTACGAGGGCTTCCTCAAGTAGGTGGTACCGGGAGCCAGGCTCGTCGTCCTCGGCAAACAGGGGGCGGGAAAGGGGACGCAGTGCGTTCGTCTGTCCCATCACTACGTGGTGCCCCACGTCTCGACAGGTGACATGCTGCGCGCGGCCGTCAAGCAGGGGACCGCGATCGGGATGAAGGCCAAGGACCAGATGGACCGCGGCGAGCTGCTGGGCGACGACCTGATCATGGACATGGTGGCCGACCGCCTCGGCGAGAGCGACGTGCGCGCCCGGGGCTTCGTCCTCGACGGCTGCCCCCGCACGGTCGCCCAGGCCGAGCAGCTGGCTGCCGTCCTCGCCCCGTTCGACCTCGACCTGGCCGTCGACATCGAGATCCCGACCAACCAGGTCCTCCGCCGGCTGGTCGCGCGGCGGGTCTGCATCGACTGCGGTGCCAACTACTCGCTCTCCTCGCCGCCGCTGCTCAACTGGACCTGCGACCTCTGCAGCGGGGAGGTCATCCAACGGGAGGACGACACCGAGGCGGCCATCACCCGTCGCCTCGAGCTCTACGAGCACGAGACCGCGCCGCTCATCGAGTGGTACCGCACGCGCAACCTCCTCGAGACCGTCTCGGGGACCGGCTCGCCGGACGCGGTCACCCGGCGGATCGTGAAGGTCATCGAGGCGCGCCGCGAGCGCAAGGGGGGTCTCCTCCCGTGAGGCGGACCGCCGACGAGCTGGGCAAGATGCGCCGGGCCGGCCGGGTCGTCGCCGAGATGCACGAGAAGACCCGCGCGGCCATCCGTCCGGGGGTCACCACCGCGGCGATCGACCGGGTGGCCCGCGCCGTCCTCGAGCGCCGGGGGGCGGCCTCGAACTTCCTCAACTACCACGGCTTCCCCGCGGTCGTGTGCACGTCGCCCAATGCGATGATCGTCCACGGGATCCCCTCCGAGTCGGTGGTGCTCGAGGAGGGCGACATCATCTCGGTCGACTGCGGGGCGATCATCGAGGGCTACCACGGGGACGCGGCCTACACGGCCGGCGTGGGTGAGGTGGACAAGGACGCGGTCCGACTGATGGAGGTCACCGAGGCGAGCCTCTGGGCCGGCATCGAAGAGCTCCGCCCGGGCAACCGCCTCCACGAGGTCGGGCGGGCGGTCCAGGAGGTGGCCGAGGCGGCCGGCTTCTCGGTGGTCCGCGAGTACGTGGGCCACGCGATCGGGACCGCGATGCACGAGGAGCCCCAGGTCCCGAACTACTGGCCCGGCTCCCCAGGCCCCACCCTCAAGACCGGGATGGTCTTCGCCATCGAGCCGATGGTCAACGCCGGGGGACCGGGGACGGTCCTGCTCGACGACGGCTGGAGCGTGGTCACGGCCGACGGCCGGCTCTCGGCCCACTTCGAGCACACCATCGCGGTCACCGACGAGGGCCCGGAGGTCTTCACCGTGCCCTGACCGGCTCCCGGACGGTCGCCGGACCGCTCCCCGACCGGCCTTCGGGGGGCCGGAGAGGGACGACCGCCCAGGCCGGGCTGGCATCCGGCCGGCGGGGGGCTAGACTGTTCCTTCGGCTCGCCGCGAGCGTCGTACGGCGCGCCGACCCCGCTCGGAGCAGCGCGCCGGTGGCGTGCGCCCGTGCGGAGCCGACGGATCCTGACCGGGCCGCCGGCTGGCGACGGATCGCCCGCCGACCGGTCGAGGACGAGAACGCGATCGAGGAGTTCAACCTGCCCAAACCGAAGGAAGACGCCATCGTGCTGGAGGGGACGGTCGTCGAGCCGTTGCCCAATGCCATGTTCCGGGTCGAGCTCGAGAACGGGCACAAGGTGCTGGCCCACAGCTCGGGGAAGATGCGGATGCACCGCATCCGGATCCTGCCGGGCGACCGGGTCCAGGTGGAGATCACCCCCTACGACCTCCAGCGCGGGCGGATCACCTACCGCTACAAGTAGCGCGACGCCGATCGGGCAGTGCCGGTCGGCGCGGGACGGGCAGCGACGAGAAGGACGAGGACGTGAAGGTACGACCGAGTGTCAAGCCGATGTGTGAGAAGTGCAAGGTGATCCGCCGCCACCGGCGGGTCCTGGTCATCTGCGAGAACCCACGCCACAAGCAGCGGCAGGGTTGACCGCGCGGCTGACCGAGCAGGCGTAGAGAAACGAGGCGAGAGCGAATGGCACGCATCTCAGGTGTGGACATCCCGAGGGAGAAGCGACTCGAGATCGCGCTCACCTACATCTTCGGCATCGGCCGGACGACCGCGCAGCAGGTCTGCACCGCGACCGAGACCCACCGGGACACCCGGGTGCGCGACCTGACCGACGAGGAGGTCACCCGGCTCCGCAACTACATCGACGCCAACCTGCAGGTCGAGGGCGACCTGCGGCGCGACGTCTCCCAGGACATCAAGCGCAAGATGGAGATCGGCTGCTACCAGGGCATCCGCCATCGCAAGGGGCTGCCGGTCCACGGACAGCGCACCCACACCAACGCGAGGACGCGCAAGGGGCCGAAGAAGACGGTCGCCGGAAAGAAGAAGGTTCGCAAGTAGATGGCAAAGACCCAGAAGCCGGCCGGCGGAGCCCGCAGGCCCCGCAAGCGCGAGCGCAAGAACGTCACCTTCGGCGTCGCCCACATCAAGAGCTCGTTCAACAACACGATCGTCTCGATCGCCGATCCCGAGGGCAACGTGCTCGCCTGGGCGTCGGCGGGCAACGTGGGCTTCAAGGGCTCGCGCAAGTCGACGCCGTTCGCCGCGCAGCTCGCCGCCGAGCAGTGCGCGAAGCGTGCGATGGAACACGGAGTGCGCCGGGTCGACGTGCTCGTCCGCGGTCCCGGCTCGGGGCGCGAGACGGCCATCCGGTCGCTCGCCGCGGCCGGCATCGAGGTCGCCGGCATCAAGGACGTGACCCCCATACCGCACAACGGCTGCCGCCCCAAAAAGCGGCGCCGGGTCTAGGGGGACCGATGGCCCGCTACACCGGACCCGTCTGCCGGCTCTGCCGGCGCGAGCGCACGAAGCTCTTCTTGAAGGGCGAGCGCTGCTACTCGATGAAGTGTCCCGTCTCCGAGGCGGTGACCGACCGGCACAGCCGCGCGTACCCGCCGGGCGAGCACGGCCGCGACCGCATGCGCCAGGGATCGGAGTACCTCGGTCAGCTGCGCGAGAAGCAGAAGGCCCGCCGCATCTACGGCCTGCTCGAGCGCCAGTTCCACAACCTCTACGTCGAGGCGTCGCGGGCGCCGGGCATCACCGGTGAGAACCTGCTCCGGATGCTCGAGCTCCGGCTCGACAACGTCGCATTCCGGGCGGGGTGGGGCGCGAGCCGCGCACAGGCGCGCCAGTTCGTCCGCCACGGCCACGTCCTGGTCAACGGCAAGCGGGTGACCATCCCGAGCTACCGGGTCCGTGAGGGCGACGTGATCGCGCTCAAGCCCAAGTCGCGCGAGATGTTCCACGTGCGCCGCAACCTCGACACGCTCGATCGGCAGCTGCCCCCGTGGCTCGAGACGGTCGGCGACCGGTTCGAGGTCCGGGTGTTCTCGCTGCCGCTGCGCGAGCACATCGACGAGCCGGTGCAAGAGCAGCTCATCGTCGAGCTCTACTCGAAGTAACCCCGAACCCACTGCGCACGAGACTGCCGAGGAGCCACGATCAGCATGCTCATCATCCAGCGACCCACCGTCGAAGCCATCGGCGAGGAGGCCGACAACCGTCAACGGTTCGCGGTCGGCCCGCTCGACCCGGGCTTCGGCCACACCCTGGGCAACTCCCTCCGCCGCACCCTGCTCTCGTCGATCCCGGGCGCGTCGATCACCCAGGTCCGCTTCGACGACGCCCTCCACGAGTTCACGACCCTGCCGGGCGTGAAGGAGGACGTGACCGACCTCATCTTGAACCTCAAGGACATCCTGCTCCGGGTCCACAGCGACGAGCCGGTCACCGTCCGCCTCGACAAGCGCGGACCGGGTGAGGCGACCGCCGGCGACCTGCAGGTCAGCGTGGACGTCGAGGTGCTCAACCCCGCGCAGCACATCGCGACCCTCAACGGCAAGGGTCGCCTCGCGGTCGACCTCACCGTCGAGCGCGGCCGCGGCTACCTCTCGGCCGACAAGTCCAAGCGCTCGAGCACGATCGGCGTCATCCCGGTCGACGCGATCTTCTCGCCTGTCCGTCGGGTCGCGTTCACCGTCGAGCCGGTGCGCGTCGAGCAGTCGACCGACTTCGACCGCCTGGTCCTCGACATCGAGACCGACGGCTCCCTCAACCCGCGCGAGGCGCTCGCCTCGGCGGGCGACACGCTCCGGACCCTGGTGAGCCTGGTGGCCGACCTCGAGGAGGAGCCGATGGGGCTCGAGCTCGGCGAGGTGGGCACCGTTGGTACCGGCTCGCCCGATCTCGACCTGCGCATCGAGGACCTCGACCTCACCGAGCGGCCGCGCAACTGCCTCAAGCGCGCGCAGATCAACACGATCGGCGAGCTCGTCGACCGCACCCTCGACGACCTGCTCAACATCACGAACTTCGGGCAGAAGTCGCTCGACGAGGTCCTCCAGAAGCTCGACGAGCGCGGGCTCTCCCTGCGGGTCAAGGACTGAGCGGGACCGTGCTCGGGACCCCGAGGAAGGGTAAGCGGTTCGGGGGCAGCGCCTCCCATCAGAAGGCCATGATGGGGAACATGGTCGCGTCGTTGATCGCAGCCGAGTACCTGGTCACGACCGAGGCCAAGGCCAAGGCGCTCCGGCCGGTCGCCGAAAAGGTCATCACCGCCGCGGCGAAGGGCGGCCTCGCCCGCCAGCGCCACGTGGTCGCGTTCATCCGCGACAAGGACATGGCCCACAAGCTCTTCGAGGAGATCGGGCCGCGCTACGCGGACCGGCCGGGCGGCTACACGCGGATCCTCAAGCTCGGCACGCGCCAGGGCGACAGCGCTCCGATGGCCCGCATCGAACTGGTGGAGAGCTAACGGCGTGAGCCCCGACCCCCGGTCCGGGGGTGACGGCGAACCGGTGGTGCGGTGGCGCCTCCGGCTGGCCTACCAGGGCGCGACCTTTCACGGGTTCGCGGCCCAGGACGGGCAGCGCACCGTTGCCGGCGTGCTCGCCGAGACGCTCGGCACGGTCGCCCGGGTGCCGGTCGCACTGACCTGCGCAGGGCGGACCGACGCGGGGGTGCACGCGACCGACCAGGTCGTCCACTTCGACCTGCCGGCGTCGGCCGCCGCACGGCTCGAGCCGGACGCGCTGCTCGCCTCCTGCAACCGCCTCCTCGGACCCTCGGTCGTCGTCCGCGAGGCGGGTCCGGCGCCGGACGGGTTCGACGCACGCCGCTCGGCGACCGCGCGCCGCTACCGCTATCTGGTGGTCAACGCCCCGGTCGCCGACCCGCTCCTCGCGGCCGTGGCCTGGCACGTCTCGGACCCGCTCGACGTGCGGTCGATGGCCGCCGCGGCCGACGCGCTCCTCGGCGAGCACGACTTCCGCGCGTTCTGCCGGCGGGTTCCCGGAACCTCGGGCGACGTCCCGATCCCGCGGCGGGTCCTCGACGCCCGCTGGGACCTGGTGCGCGGCGAGCGCCCGGGCCTCCCGCTCCTGCCGGCCTGCGGGGACCTGCTCGCGTTCGAGATCGAGGCCAACGCGTTCTGCCACCGGATGGTCCGCTCGCTCGTGGGCACCCTGGTCGACGTCGGCCGGGGCCGCAAGCGCCCGAGCGACCTGGTCTGGATCCTGCGATCGGCCGACCGGCGCCACGCGAGCCAGCCGGCCCCGCCCCACGGCCTGTGCCTGGTGGCCGTCCGCTACGGCGGCGACCGCGGGTGAGCGGCTTGCCCGGCGGGCCCGATCCGGCCTATCGTGGTCGGTCGCCCGGTCGGGCAGGCCGCCGCGCGCAATCCCCGGTAGCCACCGCCCTGACCAGGCACGATGAAAAACCCCGCCCGGCCGCCACCGCCGACGAAGGAAACTGCGTGCGCACGTACACCCCCAAGCCCGCCGAGATCACCCGTGCCTGGCACGTCGTCGACGCCGACGGGCTCGTGCTCGGCCGGCTCGCGACCGAGGTCGCCTCGCTGCTGCGCGGAAAGCACAAGCCGACCTTCGCCCCGCACATCGACACCGGCGACCACGTGATCGTGGTCAACGCGGCCAAGGTGGTGCTGACCTCGGACAAGGCCGACCGCAAGTTCGCCTACCGGCACTCGGGCTACCCGGGCGGGCTCACCGCGACCCGGTACAGCGACCTCCTCGCGGAGCGCCCCGCCGAGGTCGTGCGCAAGGCAGTGGTCGGCATGCTCCCGAAGAACCGGCTCGGGCGGCAGATGGCGACCAAGCTCAAGGTCTACGCCGGCGCGGACCACCCCCACGCCGCCCAGTCACCCGAACCCCTGGACCTCCCGGGCGCCCGCCGCACGGCGTCGACCCGGAGCGGCGCGTAAGCGCTGGCCAGGCGACCACCCGACACGAACACGAGGATCGAACCGTGGCCAATGCCGTCCCCCTCTGCCAGACCACCGGGCGCCGCAAGCGCGCCGTCGCGCGGGTGCGGGTCCGCCCCGGCCAGGGCACCATCACGGTCAATTCGCGTGCGTTCGACGAGTACTTCACCTCGGCGACCCACCGGATGATCGTCACCGAGCCCCTCCGTGTGACCGACACCACCGAGCGGTGGAACATCGACGTGACGATCGACGGGGGCGGCGTCTCCGGGCAGGCTGGCGCGTTCCGGCTCGGCATCGCCCGTGCGCTCTGCGAGCTCGACCCCGAGTTCCGCGCGTCGCTCAAGAAGGCCGGCTTCCTGACCCGCGACGCACGGGAGAAGGAGTCGAAGAAGTACGGCCTCAAGAAGGCCCGCAAGGCTCCGCAGTACTCGAAGCGGTAGCCCCGTGTTCACCGCCCGCTTCGGCACCGACGGCGTGCGGGGCGTCGCGAACGTGGAGCTCTCCCCCGAGCTCGTCCTCGCGCTCGGCCGCGCGATCGCCCGGACCATCACCGCGACCGGCTTCGTGGTCGGCCGCGACACCCGGCGCTCCGGACCGATGCTCCAGGCGGCGCTCTCGGCCGGTCTGGTGAGCGAGGGCGCCGACGTCGTCGACGTCGGCGTGCTCCCGACCCCCGGTCTGGCCTGGCTCTCGGCAGAGCGCGACCTGCCCGCCGCGGTCATCTCGGCGTCGCACAACCCCTTCGCCGACAACGGGATCAAGCTCTTCGGCGCGGGCGGGGCCAAGCTCGCCGCCGAGGTCGAGGCCTCGATCGAGGCGGAGCTCGCCCGAACCCTCGACCCCGAGGTCAAGGGCCCGCGCCGGCTCGAGGGCCACGGGATCGGACGGATGCTCGCCGAGCCCGACGTGGGCGCGCGCTACGTCGAGCACCTGGGCTCGCTGCTCGACGGGCGTCGGCTCGACGGCCTCTCGATGGTGGTGGACGCGGCGAACGGCGCGGCCTCGGCCATCGCCGCGTCGGTCTACGAGCAGCTCGGTGCGAGCGTCACCGCGATCGGGAACGAGCCCGACGGCACCAACATCAACGCGGGGTACGGCTCCACCGCGACCGACACGCTGGCGGCCGCGGTGGTCGAACACGGCGCCGATCTCGGGCTGGCCCTCGACGGCGACGCCGACCGCCTGCTCGCGGTCGACCGGACGGGCGCGGTCGTCGACGGCGACGAGCTGCTCGCGCTCTTCGCGCTCGACCTCGCCGAGCGCGGCCAGCTCGCCGGCAACTCGGTCGTGGTGACCGTGATGACCAACCTCGGCTTCCGGCTCGCGATGGAGCAGCGGGGCATCCTCGTGAAGGAGACCCCGGTCGGCGACCGCCACGTGCTCGGCGCCCTCGACAAGGACGGCTTCGCCCTCGGCGGCGAGCAGTCCGGTCACATCATCTTCCGCCGGCTCGCCACTACCGGCGACGGACTGCTGACCGGGCTGGTCCTCGCCGACCTGCTGGTGCGCAGCGGCCGACCGCTCGGCGAGCTCCTCGACGGCCTCGTGGTCCGGGTCCCGCAGGTGCTCGTCAACGTGCCGGTCCCGAGCGTGGCGCTCCTGCCCGACGCGGCGGTGGTCTGGTCGGCGGTCGAAGAGGAGCAGGCGCGGCTCGGCGAGTCGGGGCGGGTCCTGCTCCGGCCGAGCGGGACCGAGCCGGTGGTCCGGGTGATGGTCGAGGCCGACGGCGACGGGGTCGCCGAGGCCATCGCCGAGCGACTCGGCAGCCTCGTCTCCTTCGAGCTGCAGTCCGCGGCCGCCGCACTCGGGTAACGGCCCTGGTCGCGCCCGCAACGGGGTGCGGCACCGCCCACCTCGCCCCCGTCGGCCCGGCCCGCGACCGGTAGCCTTTGCAGCCATGTGCGGCATCATCGGGATCACCCGGGCGGCCGTCGTCCCGGGTGACGGCTCCGGAGACGACGAGCTACGCGTCCTCGACGTCCTCCTCGAGGGGCTCTCGCGCCTCGAGTACCGCGGCTACGACTCGGCCGGACTCGCCCTGGTCGGCGCGCCGGGCGACGGCACGCTCTGGCGGGCGCGGGCCGCCAACGGGACCCGCTCGCTCGACGACCTGGTCAAGCGCACCGAGGGCGCGCCGGAGGACGCCACGGCCGGCATCGGCCACACCCGGTGGGCCACCCACGGGCGGCCGTCCGAGGAGAACGCCCACCCCCACGTTGACTGCACCGGCCGCCTCGCCCTCATCCACAACGGGATCATCGAGAACCACGTCGAGCTCGCCGACGAGCTGCTCGCCGCCGGCCACCGCCTCGAGTCGGAGACCGACACCGAGGTGCTCGCCCACCTGATCGAGGCCGCCCTCGCCGACGACCCCGACGCGGGCCTGGTCGGGGCGGTGCGCACCGCGCTCGGACGGGTCCGCGGGGCCTTCGCCCTCGCGGTCGTCCACGCCGACCATCCCGACCGGATCGTGGCCGCGCGGCGGCTCTCACCCCTGCTGATGGGTGTGAGCGACGGCGCCTCCTTCCTCGCGTCGGACATCCCCGCGATCCTCGGGCTCACCCGCGAGTTCTTCGTGCTCGACGACGACCAGATCGCCGAGCTGCGTCCCGGGTCGGTGACGGTGACCGACCTCGACGGCTCGCCGGTGGAGCCGGCCCGGATCAGCGTCGACTGGGACTTCGACGCGGCCCGCAAGGACGGGTACGACGACTTCATGAGCAAGGAGATGCACGAGCAGCCGAAGGCCGTCGCCGACACCCTGCTCGACCGCCTCCTGCCCGACGGCACCCTCGTGCTCGACGAGGTGCGCCTCACCCCCGACGAGTTCCGCGCGGTCGACAAGGTCTTCATCGTCGCCTGCGGCTCGAGCTACCACGCGGGGCTCATGGCCAAGTACGCGATCGAGCACTGGGCGCGGCTCCCGGTCGAGATCGACATCTCGAGCGAGTTCCGCTACCGGGACCCGGTCCTCGACTCGCGCACGCTGGTGATCGGCGTGAGCCAGTCGGGCGAGACGGTCGACACGCTCCAGGCGATCCGCGAGGCCGCGCGCATGGGCGCGAAGGTGCTGGTGATCTCCAACGTGGTCGACTCGTCGATGGCCCGCGAGTCCGACGCGGTGCTCTACACGCGGGCCGGGCCGGAGATCGGGGTCGCGGCCACCAAAACCCACATCGCCCAAATCACCGCGCTCGAGATCCTCGCCCTCTACCTCGCGGAGGTGCGCGGGACGCTGTCGGTGTCCGACGCCGGGGCGATGCTCGCCGCGATGGGGAGCCTGCCCGACAAGGTCGCGACGGCGCTCGACCGGGCGGGCGACGTGGAAGCCGTCGCGCGCTCGTGCCGCGACTGCCCCTCCTTCATCTTCCTCGGGCGGCAGGTGGGCTACCCGGTCGCGCTCGAGGGGGCGCTCAAGCTCAAGGAGATCTCCTACCTCCGCGCCGAGGGCTTCCCCGCGGGCGAGCTCAAGCACGGCCCGATCGCGCTCGTGGAGCCGGGCACGGTGGTCATCGGCGTGGCCACCCGGACGCCGGTGTGGGAGAAGATGATGAGCAACGTGGCCGAGGTCAAGAGCCGCGGGGCGACCGTCGTGCTCGTGGCCAACGACGGGGACGAGGAGACGGCCCGCCACGCCGACTCGGTGCTCTGGGTGCCGAGGACCGAGTACCTCTTCGCCCCGATCGTCGACGTCGTCCCTCTCCAGCTCTTCGCCTACTGGCTCGCGCGCCTGCACGGCCACGACGTCGACCGCCCGCGCAACCTGGCCAAGGTGGTCACCGTCGAGTGAGCGCGCCGGTCGACCTGGCGCCGGCGCTCGACGCGGTCCGCTCGGAGCTCGAGACCGTGCTCGCCGGCGCCGGCGGGATCGTGGGCGTGGGGATCGATGCGGTCGACCTCGGCCGGTTCCGCCAGGTCCTGACCCGCCGGCCGGGTCTCGCGTCGCGGCTCCTCACGCCGGACGAGCGGCGGTACGCGGCGGCCGTGCCGGACCCCGTCCCGCGCACCGCGACGCGCTTCGCGGCGAAGGAGGCCGTGCTGAAGGCGCTCGGGGTCGGCCTCGGCGCCTGTGCATTCGCCGAAATCGAGGTCGAGCGCGTAGGACTCGGCGCTCCACACCTGGTGCTCTCCGGCCGGGCGGCCTCCCTGGCCTCGCGGCGGGAGGTCGCGCGGTGGCACCTCACACTGACCCACACCGACACGGTCGCCCTCGCCGTCGCAGTGGCGCTGCCTGCGGTGCCCGCGGAGGACGGTCACCGCGGAGGACCGTGCAGCCGGTCCTGACCGTCGCCGAGATGCAGGCGGTCGACGCCGCGGCGGCCGCGACCACCCCCCTCGAGGTGCTGGTCGGCCGCGCGGGCCGTGCCGTCGCCGTCGCCGCGCTCGAGCTGCTCGGCGGCGCGTACGGCCGGCGGGTGGTCGTCGTCGCGGGCCGCGGGAACAACGGCGCCGACGGGAGGGTCGCCGCCCGGCTGCTCACCGACCGCGGCGCGCGCGCCCTCGTCGTCGACGCCGGCACCGCCGACGCGCTCGACGCGTGCGATCTGGTGGTCGACGCGGCGTACGGGACGGGATTCCGCGGCGAGTACCGTGCGCCGCTCCCGCCGCCCGGGACCCCGGTGCTCGCCGTCGACATCCCCTCGGGGGTGCGGGGCGACTCCGGCGAGGCGGCGGGCGCCCCGCTCGCGGCGGACCGGACCGTGACCTTCGTCGCGTACAAGCCCGGCCTCCTGCAGGGCGACGGCGCACGGCTGGCGGGCCGCGTCACGGTGGCCGACATCGGGCTGGCGACCGGCGACCCCGCCGTCTGGCTGGTCGAGGACGCCGACGTGACCTCGCTCGTGCCCCCCCGGCACGACGGCACGAACAAGTGGGCGTCCGCGGTGCTGGTCGTCGCCGGCTCGCCGGGGATGACCGGCGCGGCGGGGCTCTGCGCGACCGGTGCGTACCGCGCTGGTGCGGGCATGGTGCGCCTCGGCGTGCCGGGAGCCGGACCGGCCGCGACCCCCGTCGCCGAGGCGGTCGGCGTCGACCTGCCGAAGGACGGGTGGGCCGCCGACGCGCTGTCGGTCGCCGAGCGGTGCAGGGCGATCGTGGTCGGTCCCGGGATCGGGCGCGACCCCGGGACGGCCGGCGAGGTCCGCACGCTCCTCGACGGGGCACGTGTCCCCGTCGTGGTCGACGCCGACGGGCTCTTCTCCCTCGGGCGGATCGAGGGCCCGCTCGGCGCGGGTGCACCCGTCGTGCTCACCCCGCACGACGGCGAGTACGCACGGCTGCTCGGCGAGGCCCCGGGTGCGGACCGGGTGGCGGCCGCCCGACGGCTCGCCGAGGCCACCGGCGCGGTCGCGCTCCTCAAGGGCCCGACGACCGCGGTCGCCGCGCCGGGCGGGCGGGTGCTGCTCGGGACGAGCGGGACGGCCGCGCTCGCCACCGCCGGCACGGGTGACGTGCTCTCGGGGGTCATCGGTGCGTTCCTCGCCCGCGGCGTGCCCGTGCAGCAGGCGGCCGCGCTCGCCGCGCACGTGCACGGGCGCGCGGGGGCCGCCGGTCCCCGCGAGGGCCTGGTGGCGGGCGATCTTCCGACCGCGGTCTCCGCGGTCCTCTCCGCGCTCGGCGCGCCCGACCGGAGCCGACGTGCCTGAGCCGGGCCGCCGTGGCTGACCGGTGGCGGCCGGCACGGGCCGACGTGGACCTCGACGCGGTCGAGCACAACGCCCGCATGCTCGCGTCGATGGCCGGTCCGGCCGCCCTCTGCGCGGTCGTGAAGGCCGACGGGTACGGGCACGGCGCGATCGAGGTGGCGCGCGCCGCGCTGGCCGGCGGCGCGACCTGGCTCGCGGTCGCCCTCGTCGAGGAGGGCGTGGCCCTGCGTGACGCGGGGATCGACGCGCCGGTCCTCCTCCTGTCGGAGCCGCCCTCCGAGGCGCTCGGAGAGGCGGTCGGCCGCCGCCTCGTGCCGACCGTCTACACGCACGACGGCGTCGCCGCGCTCGCCGAGGTCGCGGGCGCCTCCGCGCGGACGCCGGTCGGGGTCCACCTCAAGGTCGACACCGGCATGCACCGGGTCGGCGCCGACCCGACCGACGTCGTCGCGCTGGCCGGCACCGTCGCCGCGTCGCCCTCCCTCGCGCTCGGCGCGGTCTGGACCCACCTCGCGGTCGCCGACGGTGGCTCGGTGGACGACCGCGCCTTCACCCGGCTGCAGCTCGAGCGGTTCGACGCGTCCCTCGCCTCGCTGGCGGCGGCAGGGATCGACGTGCCCCTCACCCATGCAGCCAACTCGGCCGGCGCGATCGCGTACCCCGGGGCGCGTCGCGACCTGGTGCGGTGCGGGATCGCCCTGTACGGCGTCGCCCCGACGCCCGAGCTCGACCGAGCCGTGCGGGAGGCGACGGGTGAGGCGCTCGTGCCGGTGCTCTCCCTTCGCTCGCAGGTGACCTCGGTCCGCGACCTGCCGGCGGGGGAGCGCCCGTCCTACGGACGTGTGCGGCCGCTGCCCGTCGACTCCACGGTCGCGACGGTGCCCGTCGGCTACGCCGACGGCGTGCCCCGGCGCCTCCTCGACGTGGGCGGCGAGGTGCTCGTGCGCGGGGTCCGCCGGCCCCTTGCGGGGGTGGTGACGATGGACCAGATCGTCGTCGACTGCGGCCCGGCCGGCGCGGGCGGCGCGGCGGTGGGCGACGAGGTCGTCCTCCTCGGGCGGCAGGGCGACGAGGAGGTCTCCGCGGACGAGTGGGCCGCGCTGCTCGGGACCATCAGCTACGAGGTCCTCTGCGACATCGGTCCCCGCGTCCCGCGCTGTCCGGTGCGCGGGTCCGCGCCCGGCTTGCCTCGGGGCGCGCGATCGGGCGCCGGCTGACCGCCGCATCGACGCAGGTCCCCAACCGACGGTCGCAGGACCGGCCGGTACCATGCGCCCGTGGGATCCGGCGCCGAACTGGCCGAGCTCGCCCGCGACGCGTCCGGGTGCACCAGGTGCCCGCTGGCCGAGGGCCGGACCCAGGTCGTCTTCGGCGTCGGCGATCCCGATGCCGAGCTCGTCTTCGTGGGCGAGGGTCCCGGCCGCGAGGAGGACCTCCAGGGGGAGCCGTTCGTCGGCCGCTCGGGCAAGCTCCTCGACCGGATCATGCTCGAAGAGCTCGGCATCGACCGTTCGCGCTGCTACATCGCGAACGTCGTCAAGTGCCGCCCGCCCGACAACCGCGATCCCCGTGCGGAGGAGATCGCGGCGTGCCGGCCCTTCCTCGACGCGCAGCTCCTGATCATCGGCCCGAAGGTCGTGGTGACCCTCGGGAACTTCGCGACCAAGCTCCTCCTCGACACCGACCGCGGGATCACCTCGGTGCGCGGGCACGCCTACGACATGGGCGAGTGGCACCTCGTCCCGACCTACCACCCCGCGGCGGCCCTCCGCTCGGGCGGCGTGGTCGTCGCCGAGATGCGCGCCGACCTGATCCGGGCGAAGCAGCTCATGGGATGGAGCGGGTGAGCGGGACGGGGACCGTCGCGCCGATCGTGGCGTCGACCGAGGGTGCCGAGGGGACGAGGGCGCTTGCGGCGGCGCTGGTCGCGCACTGCCGCGCGGGCGACGTGGTCCTCCTGGTCGGCGGTCTCGGCGCGGGCAAGACGACCTTCGCCCAGGGTGCCGGGCGGGAGCTCGGCGTCGACGAGCCGGTCACGAGCCCGACGTTCACCCTGGTCCGCCAGTACCCGCTGCCCGGCCGCGGAGCCGGGCCGCGCGTGCTCGTGCACGCCGACGTCTACCGCCTCGACTCGCTGCAGGAGGTCGTCGACCTCGGGCTCGGTGAGCTCGCCGAAGACGGTGGCGTCGCGCTCGTCGAGTGGGGCGACGTCGCCGAGCCGGTGATTGGCCGCGACGCGCTCACCGTCCGCCTCGATCCGGGCGACCACGACGATCGCCGCACCGTCACGGTGTCGGCGTCGGGACCCATCTGGAAGGGGCGTTGGCAGGCGCTCACTGCCGCCCTCGCGCCATGGGCGGCCGACCGGTGAACCTGCTCGCGATCGAGACCGCGACCGACGCGGTCGGCGCCGCGCTCATCCGCGACGGCGCGGGCGCCGCCGAGCGCGTCCACCTGGGCGGCCGCGCCCATGCCGAGCTCCTCCTCCCGGCGATCGAAGAGGTCTGCGCGCTCGCGGGCTGCACGGTGTCCGATCTCGGGGCCGTCGCGGTCGACGTCGGGCCGGGGCTCTTCACCGGACTGCGGGTGGGCGTGGGGACGGCCAAGGCCCTCGCATTCGCGCTCGGCATCGGCGTCGTGGGTGTGAGCAGCCTCGACACCCTCGCCGCCGCGGCCCTCGGGCGGGCCGGCGACGAGCACTCTCGGCGGGTCCTCGCCGTGGTCGACGCGCGCCGTGGCGAGGTCTTCGCCGCGGCCTACCGCTTCGACGAGGACGACGGCACGCCCGGGGGCGACACCGGCCGGTCGGTGGTCGACCCGGCGGTGGTGCGCGACGACCGCGCCGACCCGCTCGCGCCCGAGGCGCTCGCCGGATGGCTCGCCAAGGAGGTGGACGAGGCGGGCTCGGTCCTGCTCGTCGGGGACGGGGCGGTCCGCTACCGCGAGCTGCTGGGCGCCGTCCCCGGCGCGGACCTCTCGATCGCCGCGACGCTGTCGTCGCCACCGCCCGCTGCGCTCGGACGGCTCGCGCTCGCCCGCCTCGAGGCGGGTGAGGCGCCGGCCGGTGCCGCCGACCTCGTGCCCGACTACCGGCGCCACGCCGACGCCCGCATCCACTGGGAGCAGCGCCCCGGCGGCGCTGCCGGGTGAGCCGGGAGGTGCCGCCCGGGAGCGATCGCCTCGCCGTCGTCGTCGCGCCGCTGCGCGCCCGCGACCTCGACGCGGTCCTCCGCATCGAACGGGCGGTCTTCCCCGAGCCGTGGTCGCTGCGGCTCTTCCGCGAGGAGCTCGTGCAGCGGCGCTCCCGCGCGTACCGCGCGGCGTGGGTCGGCCGTCGTCTCGTCGGCTTCGCCGGACTGATGTTCGTCGACGACGAGGCCCACGTGAACAACATCGCGGTCGACCCCGGGTGGCAGGGCCGTGGGCTCGGTAGCGTGCTCGTCGCCGACCTCACCCGCGTCGCGCTCGCCCGCGGCGCGCGCCACCTCACCCTCGAGGTCCGGGTCGGGAATGCTGCCGCGCTCGCCCTCTACGAGCAGTTCGGGCTCGCGCCGGTCGGGGTGCGTCCGCAGTACTACCCCGGGGGCGAGGACGCGCTCATCATGTGGGCCCGCGACATCGACGGCGGCGAGTACGGCGAACGCCTCTCCGCGATCGAGGCGTCGCTCGCCGTCGACCACGCGGTCGAGACCCGGCTCTGAACCGCCGCTCCGGTGGCCCGGAACGGTGGTGCCCGGTCGCACGCGGCGCGAGGTCGTGCCCGGTCGCCGGTGCCGGGGCCTCCGGTAGGGTCGGCGACGATGCCCGCCGCGCCCGCCCGACCGGTCCGTCGCGTCCTCGGGATCGAGACCTCCTGCGACGAGACCGCGGCCGCGGTCGTCGACGGCGGCGTCTCGATCGTCTCCTCGGTCGTGAGCAGCCAGATCGACGTGCACGCGCGCTACGGCGGCGTCGTCCCCGAGCTCGCCGGACGCGCCCACCTCGAGCTGCTGACCCCGGTGCTCGCAGACGCCCTCGCGCAGGCCGGCAGCGATGCGTCTGGCACCGGTATCGACGCGGTCGCGGTGACCCACGGACCGGGCCTCATCGGCTCGCTCCTGGTCGGCCTCGCCGAGGCGAAGGCGCTCTCGTTCGCCTGGGGGGTGCCGCTCGTCGGGGTCAACCATCTCGAGGCCCACCTCTTCGCCTCGCTCCTCGAGCCGGGCGACCGCGGCTGGCCGCTCGTCGTGCTGCTGGTCTCCGGTGGCCACACCCTCCTGCTGGAGGTCGACGCCCCAGGCAGCTACCGCGTGCTCGGCCGCACGATCGACGACGCGGCCGGGGAGGCGTTCGACAAGGTCGCGCGCTTCCTCGGTCTCGGCTACCCGGGGGGACCGGCCATCGACCGGGCCGCGGAGGACGGCGATCCCACCGCCTTCGCGTTCCCGCGCTCGCTGCCGGGCGACGGGTACGACTTCTCCTTCAGCGGGCTCAAGACCTCGGTCGTGCACGCGGTCCGCAAGCACCCCGAGTCCGCGACCGACGACGTGGCCGCGTCGTTCCGGGCGGCGGTCGTCGACGTGCTGGTCGCCCGAGCGCGCCGTGCCGCCGAGGAGGTCGGAGCGCGTGCGATCTGCCTGGCCGGTGGCGTGGCGGCCAACGCCCTCCTGCGGCGCCGCATCGCCGAGGTGTGTGCGGAGGACGGGATCGATGCGTACCTTCCCGGCCGCGACCTCTGCACCGACAACGCGGCCATGGTCGCGGCCGCGGGGTGGTGGCGGCTCACCCACGGCGGGCCGAGCCCGGCCGACCTCGGGGCCGATCCCAACCTCGCGCTCACGACGACTCGATGAGCGCCGCCCGGGCGATGCGGACGCAGCCGGGGTCGGATGGGCGGTGCTGGCACTCGGCGGGCCCGGTTGCCAAACCCTGCGGGGACCGGTATCGTTAGCACTCTCAAACCGCGACTGCTAAACCCCTGCCACAGGAGGCCGATCCCATGAGTCTGCAGCCCCTCGACGACCGCATCGTCGTCCGCCCCGGCGAGTCCGAGGAGACCACCGCGTCCGGCCTGGTCATCCCCGACACGGCCAAGGAGAAGCCCCAGCAGGGTGAGGTCCTGGCCGTCGGACCCGGCCGCCGCGCCGAGGCCACCGGCGAGCTCATCCCCCTCGACCTGAAGGTCGGGGACACCGTCGTCTACTCGAAGTACGGCGGCACGGAGATCACCACGGACGGCGAGGACCTGCTCATCCTCTCGAGCCGTGACGTCCTGGCGAAGGTGACCAAGTAATGCCCAAGATCCTCAAGTTCGACGAAGCGGCGCGCCGCGGCCTCGAGGCCGGGGTCAACAAGCTCGCCGACACCGTCAAGGTGACCCTCGGCCCGAAGGGCCGCAACGTGGTCATCGAGAAGAAGTTCGGTGCGCCGACCATCACCAACGACGGCGTGTCCATCGCCCGCGAGGTCGAGCTCGAAGACGTCTTCGAGAACATGGGCGCGCAGCTCGTGAAGGAGGTCGCCACCAAGACGAACGACGTCGCCGGTGACGGGACCACCACCGCCACGGTGCTCGCCCAGGCCCTCATCCGCCAGGGACTGCGGAACGTCGCGGCCGGAGCGAACCCGATGTCCCTGCGCAAGGGGATCGACAAAGCGGTCGCCGCGTCGGTCGCCTCGATCCAGGAGCAGGCGAAGGACATCGACTCGAAGACCGAGATCGCACAGGTCGCGTCCATCTCGGCGGCCGACCCTGCGATCGGCGAGGTCCTCGCGGACGCGATCGACCGGGTCGGCAAGGACGGCACGGTCACCGTCGAGGAGTCCAACACGTTCGGCATCGACCTCGAGTTCACCGAGGGCATGCAGTTCGACAAGGGCTTCCTCTCGCCGTACTTCGTGACCGACGCCGAGCGGCAGGAAGCCGTGCTCGACGAGCCGCTCATCCTCTTCGCCAACCAGAAGATCAGCGCCGTCCACGATCTCGTGCCGGTGCTCGAGAAGGTCATGCAGACGGGCAAGCCGCTGCTGGTGATCGCCGAGGACGTCGAGGGCGAGGCCCTCGCCACCCTGGTGGTCAACAAGATCCGCGGCACGTTCACCTCCGTCGCTGTCAAGGCCCCCGGCTTCGGCGAGCGCCGCAAGGCGATGCTCCAGGACATGGCCGTCCTCACCGGTGCGCAGGTGATCTCCGAGGAGATCGGCCTCAAGCTCGATTCGACCACCGTGGACCTGCTCGGCAAGGCCCGCCGCGTGATCATCACCAAGGACGACACGACGATCGTCGAGGGTGGTGGCGACGAGGACGAGGTCAAGGGCCGGGTCGCGCAGATCAAGCGCGAGATCGAGGACACCGACTCCGACTGGGACCGCGAGAAGCTCCAGGAGCGGCTCGCCAAGCTGGCCGGCGGCGTCGCGGTCGTGAAGGTCGGCGCGGCCACCGAGGTCGAGCTCAAGGAGAAGAAGCACCGCATCGAGGACGCGCTCTCCGCAACTCGTGCCGCCGTCGAAGAGGGCATCGTGGCCGGCGGCGGGACCGCGCTGATCCGGGCCCGCGACGCCGCGCTCAAGATGGTGGCCAGCCTCGAGGGCGACGAGGCGACCGGTGCGTCGATCGTGGCCGAGGCGCTCTCCGCTCCGCTCAAGTCGATCGCCGACAACGCGGGGCTCGAGGGCACCGTCTTCGTTCGTCAGGTCGAGGCCGAGACGGGCTCGATCGGGCTCGACGCGAACACGGGCGAGCTGGTCGACCTGGTGAAGGCCGGTGTCATCGACCCGGCGAAGGTCACCCGCTCCGCGCTGCAGAACGCGGCGTCCATCGCGGGCCTGCTGCTTACGACCGAGGCGCTCGTCGCCGACAAGCCCGAGAAGCCGGATCCGGCCGCGGCCGCCGCGGCCGCTGCGGCGATGGGCGGCGGCATGGGCGGTATGGGAGGCATGGGCGGGATGATGTAGTCAGGTCCGACGACCTGATGGCGATGGCCGGGCCTTCGGGCCCGGCCATCGTGCTGTGCGGGGGTGCCCGGCGTGACCGTTCGGCTCATGTCAGCGACTCCGGGTGGTCCTCCACGTAGTGGCGGTCGCCGGCCGCGTCGAGCCAGACGCGCATGTGGCGGTCGGTCGACGGGTCGACGAACCGCTCGTCGGGCGGCCGCCAGCCGGCCCCGGGTGCGTCCGACTCGCCGTGCCGACGCACGAAGAGGCTGATCGCCACCGCCACCACGACGGCGACGCCGAGCACGACCACGATCACGACGGCGAGCACGAGGGCTCGATCTCCGTCAGGCCTGCTCGCCCACGACGACCGCGGTGCCGTAGGCGACGATCTCGGTCAGGGACTGACCGATCTCCGACGAGTCGAATCGGAACTGGATCACCGCGTTGGCCCCCATCAGTCGGGCGTTCTCGATCATGCGGTCGAGCGCATGCCGCCGGCTGTCCTCGAGGAGCTTGGTGTACTGGGTCACCTCGCCCCCGGCGAGCGCGCGGAAACCGGCGGTGAATCCCTTGGCCGCGCCCGTCGAGCGGACCACGACACCAAAAGCCATCCCGAGGCTGCGCTCGACCTCCCACCCGGGAAAGGTGAGTGCGGTCGTGATCGGAAACTGCGACTCGGTCACCCCGGTCACTTCGGGCTCGCTCATCGCGCTCCTCCCGGGCTCGCTCATCGCGCTCTTCCCGGATCGCCTTACGCCCGTCGCGTGCGCCGTCCGGCCGCATGCTAGCGACGAGGGCGCGTCTGCGGCGTCTCCTCCCGGCCGCATCGGCGCGGACGGCCGGCCCGTAGTCTCGGAACCGATGTCGACCCTTCCCCTCCACCGCCGCGGGCCGCAGGTCATCCCCCGACCGCCCGCCCACCGGCCCGGCGGGCCCGCGCCATGGGCCGGGCTCGACCCTGCGCAGCGTGCGTCGATCCCGCTCGCCGCCGTGCAGAAGGTCGTCGCCGCGCGCGACACGACGGACGACCACACGGCGACCGCAGCCGAGGTGGCCGAGTTCGTCCGCTCGTTCGCCTCGGTCGATCCGGGAGCGCGCCCCGCGGCGGTCCTCGTCCTCCTCTTCGAGGAGGACGGCGAGGCCCGCGTGCTGCTCACCGTGCGCTCGGCCGAGCTCCGGTACCACCAGGGCGAGGTCGCCTTCCCGGGAGGACGGCTCGACACCGGGGAGACCGTCGTCGAGGGTGCGCTGCGGGAGGCGAGGGAGGAGGTCGGCCTGGACAGGTCGGGGATCACCGTGCTCGGCCAGCTCACCGCGATGCCGACCGTCTCGTCGAACACCCTCATGGTGCCCGTCGTCGCGGTCGCCGCTGCCCGCCCGACGGTCGATCCGGCGCCGGCGGAGGTCGCCGCGGTCTTCGACGTCGCGCTCCGCGAGCTCGTCGCCGACGGTGTCTTCGCGGAGGAGCTCTGGGCGGTGCCCGGCCGCATCGGCACCGGCGGCGTGGAGGGCGCGGAGTTCCCGGTCTGGTTCTACTCGGCCGGGGGCCAGACGATCTGGGGCGCGACCGCCCGCGTCCTCACCGACCTGCTCTGTCTCGTCCTCGGGGTACCGAGCCCGGCCCGACGCGTGCCGCACTGACCGGTGCCGCCGCGCGTCCGGCCGGCTCGACCGACAGGCCGCACGCGCGGCGGCACAGGATCCCGCGGACGGCCCGCGGCAGCAGCTCGGACGGCCCGAAACCGGGCCTGTCGGACGGGGCACAGGCGGTATCGTGTGGGATGGCCGATCGTCGCAGTGTCGGAGCCGAGACCGGTCAAGGGGGAGTCGACAGGGCGCAAACGGGACGGAGGCTGACACGTGGCTGACATCGAAATCGGCATCTTCAAGGCGGGGCGGAGGGCCTACGGGTTCGACGACATCGCGATCGTGCCGAGCCGCCGGACCCGCGATCCCGAGGACGTCGACATCAGCTGGGAGATCGACGCCTACCGCTTCGAGCTGCCGCTCATGGCCGCCGCGATGGACGGGGTGGTGAGCCCGCAGACGGCCATCGAGATCGGCCGTCTCGGCGGCCTCGGGGTCTTGAACCTCGAGGGCCTCTGGACCCGCTACGAGGACCCGACCCCGCTGTTCGACGAGATCCGCGAGCTGCCCGCGGAGAAGGCGACCGCCCGTATGCAGGCGATGTACTCCGAGCCCGTGAAGCTCGAGCTCGTGGGCGAGCGGATCCGCGAGCTCAAGGCCGCCGGGATCACCACCGCCGCGTCGGTGACCCCGCAGCGGACCCAGGCCTACGCCGCCACCCTTCTCGCCGCCGAGCTCGACCTGCTCGTCATCCAGGGGACGGTCGTCTCCGCCGAGCACGTCTCGAAGTCGGTCGAGCCCCTCAACCTCAAGCGGTTCATCCGCGAGTACGAGATCCCGGTCATCGTCGGCGGCTGCGCCTCCTACCAGGCCGGACTCCACCTCATGCGGACCGGAGCCGTCGGGGTCCTCGTCGGCGTCGGTCCGGGCAACGCGTGCACGACGCGCGGCGTCCTCGGGATCGGCGTGCCGCAGGCGACCGCCATCGCCGACGTGGCCGGCGCGCGGATGCGCCACCTCGACGAGACGGGCGTGTACTGCCATGTGATCGCGGACGGCGGCATGTCCAAGGGGGGCGACATCGCGAAGGCCGTCGCGTGCGGCGCAGACGCGGTGATGCTCGGTTCGCCGCTGTCCTCGGCCGTCGAGGCGCCGGCTCGCGGCTACCACTGGGGCATGGCCACCTTCCATCCGACCCTGCCGCGTGGCGCGCGGGTCGCGACGACCACCCGCGGCACCCTCCGCGAGATCCTCCTCGGCCCCGCCCACGAGAACGACGGGCGCATGAACCTCTTCGGCGCACTGCGCACCGCGATGGCCACCTGCGGCTACGAGACGGTCAAGGAGTTCCAGAAGGCGGAGGTCATGGTCGCCCCGGCACTCCAGACCGAAGGCAAGGACCTGCAGCGCGCGCAGGGCGTCGGCATGGGCCATTGAGCCTGCCGACCCACGGCACCGGTGACCCGGCCGAGGGTCCGGTCCTCGTCGTCGACTTCGGTGCCCAGTACGCGCAGCTGATCGCGCGCCGGGTCCGCGAGGCCCACGTCTACTCGGAGATCGTCCCGCACACCGCGACCGCGGCCGAGCTCGTCGCCCGCCGACCGTCGGGCATCATCCTCTCGGGCGGCCCCAAGTCGGTCAACGAACAGCCCGCACCCACCATCGACCCGGCCGTCTACGAGACCGGGATCCCGATCCTCGGCATCTGCTACGGCGCGCAGCTGCTCGTGCAGCAGCTCGGCGGTGAGGTCGCCCGCACCGGCCGCGGCGAGTACGGGCGGACCCCACTCACCCTCGTCGGCAGCTCGCTGCTGTTCGTCGACTGGCCCGAGCAGGCCGAGGTCTGGATGAGCCACGGCGACGCGATCACCGCGGTGCCCGAGGGGTTCGTCGCGACCGCGACGAGCACCGACGCACCGGTGGCCGCCCTCCACCACGAGGCACGGGCCATCTACGGCGTGCAGTTCCACCCCGAGGTCGTCCACACCGAGCGCGGGCGTGACCTCCTCGAGCGGTTCCTCTACGACGTCTGCCGCTGCCCGCCGCTGTGGACCCACACGTCGATCATCGAGTCGCAGGTCGAGGCGGTCCGGGCCCAGGTCGGCGAGTCGCCGGTGCTCTGCGCGCTCTCGGGCGGCGTCGACTCCGCGGTCGCCGCGGCCCTCGTGCACAAGGCCGTGGGCGAGCAGCTCACCTGCGTCTACGTCGACACCGGCCTCATGCGCGCCGCCGAGAGCGAGCAGGTCGAGGAGACCTTCCGCCGGCAGTTCCACGTCGACCTCGTCCACGTGAAGGCCGCCGACCGGTTCTTCGAGGCGCTGGCCGGCGTCACCGATCCCGAGGCCAAGCGCAAGATCATCGGCGAGCTCTTCATCCGGATCTTCGAGGAGGTGGCGCGCGACCTCGTCGCGGAGCGGCTCACGGTCGACCCGGCATCGGACGGTGGTGTGGCAGCAGACGGCGCGGGCACGGCGACCGCCGGTGGGCACGACGCGGCCGGCTACCTCGTGCAGGGCACCCTCTACCCCGACGTGATCGAGTCGGGCTCCGACGCGGCCGCCACCATCAAGTCCCACCACAACGTCGGCGGCCTCCCCGACGACCTGGCCTTCGACCTCGTCGAGCCCCTGCGCCTCCTCTTCAAGGACGAGGTGCGCGCGGTCGGCGAGGAGCTCGGCCTTCCCCACGAGATCGTGTGGCGCCAGCCCTTCCCCGGCCCGGGCCTCGCGGTGCGCATCGTCGGCGAGGTCACGCCCGAGCGCGCCGAGATCCTGCGGACGGCCGACGCCATCGTGGTCGAGGAGGTGCGGCGCGCCGGCCTCTACCGTGAGCTCTGGCAGAGCTTCGCAGTCCTACCCGCCGTGCGGACGGTCGGGGTGATGGGGGACGGCCGGACCTACGCGTACCCGATCGTCATCCGGGCCGTCACGAGCGACGACGCGATGACCGCGGACTGGGCGCGTCTCCCCTACGACCTGCTGGAGCGCATCTCCTCGCGGATCATCAACGAGGTCGAGGGGGTCAACCGGGTGGCGCTCGACATCACGTCCAAGCCGCCCGGCACCATCGAATGGGAGTGACGGGAACGGGGGAACGCACCGCGGCCGACTCCCTCCTCGACGGGCTCACCCCCTCGCAGCGCGCCGCGGTCACCCACCGGGGCGGACCGCTCCTCGTGGTGGCCGGCGCGGGCTCGGGCAAGACCCGCGTGCTCACCCGACGCATCGCACACCTCATCGCGACCGGCGATGCGGCGCCCTGGCAGATCCTCGCGATCACGTTCACCAACAAGGCGGCCGACGAGATGCGGCGTCGCGTGGCCGAGCTGATCGGCCCCGCCGCGGAGCGCATGTGGGTCTCGACGTTCCACTCGGCGTGCGTGCGCATCCTGCGCGCGCACGGGGACCGTCTCGGCTACCGGGGCTCGTTCACCATCTACGACGACGCGGACGCCCGCCGGCTCGTCGAGATCGTCAGCCGCGAGCTCGACATCGACACCAAAAAGCTCTCCCCGCGCTCGATCCTCGGCCAGATCAGCCAGGCCAAGTCGCGCCTGCAGGGCCCCGTCGAGTTCCGCGACGCCGCGGTCTCGATCTTCGACCGCCGGGTGGCCGACGTCTTCGACGAGTACCAGGCCCGGATGGTCGCGGCGAACGCCATGGACTTCGACGACCTCCTCTCGAACGCGGTCCGCCTCTTCAGCGAGCACCCCGACGTGCTCGCGCACTACCGCGCACGCTTCACCCAGATCCTCGTCGACGAGTTCCAGGACACCAACGCGGTCCAGAACGCCCTCGTGGCGATGCTGGCGGGCGAGCACCGCAACATCGCGGTCGTGGGCGACAGCGACCAGTCGGTCTACCGCTTCCGGGGCGCGGACATCTCCAACATCCTCGAGTTCGAGACGGCCTTCCCCGACGCGACGGTCGTCACGCTCGAGCAGAACTTCCGGTCGACCCAGACGATCCTCGACGCGGCCAACGCGGTCATCGCCAACAACGTGTCGCGGAAGCCGAAGACGCTCTGGACCGAGATCGGCTCGGGGGAGCGCATCACGCGGTACCGGGCGGAGGACGAGCACGACGAGGCCGAGTGGGTCGCCCACGAGATCGTCCGGTTGCGCGGCGACGAGGGGCTCCGCTGGGGGGACGTCGCGGTCTTCTACCGGACGAACGCCCAGAGCCGAGCGCTCGAGGAGGCGATGGTCCGCGGGGAGATCCCCTACAAGGTGGTCGGCGGGACCCGCTTCTACGATCGCCGCGAGGTGCGCGACGTGATGGCGTACCTCAAGGTCCTGGTCAACCCCGACGACGAGATCTCCTGGCGCCGCATCGTCAACGTCCCCAAGCGCGGCGTCGGGGAGACCTCGGTCGCCAAGCTGGCCGGCTGGGCAGGCCGCCGGGGCGTCTCCTTCGGCGAGGCGGTGGCCCATCCGGAGGACGCGGGCGTGGGCGGGAAGGCCGGCCGGGCGCTCGTCGCGCTCGACGAGTTGCTCACCGCGCTGCGCGGCCGGATGGCGGTCCCCGCCGACGACGGGGGCGACGGGCTCGGTGCCGCCGCGGACGGTGAGGAGGCCGGGAGCGCGGCGGTCGGAGCGGACGCGACCTCCGGCCGGGCAGATGAGGATCCGGGCGCCGGCGGTGCACCCGACGGAGAGGGAGTGCTCGGTCCGGCCGCGCTGGTCACCGCAGTCGTCGAGGGCACCGGCTACCGCAGCGAGCTGCTCGCCGACGGATCGATCGAGGCGCTCGGACGGGTCGAGAACGTCGACGAGCTGGTCGGGGTGGCCGGCGAGTACGCGACCCTCGCCGAGTTCCTCGAGGCGGCGTCGCTCGTCGCCGACTCCGACGAGCTCGAGGGCGACGGCACCGCGGTCTCGCTCATGACGCTCCACATCGCGAAGGGCCTCGAGTTCGAGGCGGTCTTCATGGTCGGGATGGAGGACGGCATCTTCCCGCACCTCCGCTCGCTCGGCGATCCGGTCGAGCTCGAAGAGGAGCGACGCCTCTGCTACGTGGGGATCACCAGGGCGGAGCGCCACCTCGCGCTCTCGCACGCCTGGAGCCGCCTCCTGTGGGGGAGTTCGTCCTCCAACATCCCGAGCCGGTTCCTCGGCGAGATCCCCGACGAGCTCGTCGCGGAGGTGGCCCTCGCCGGCTCGGGCTGGAGCGGCGGCACACCGGGGCGCGGCAGCTTCGGGAGCGGGACGCCGCCGATCCCGGCCCGCGGCGCCGACGGGCGCCGGCGTAGCGCGCCGTCCTCGAATGGGGCCGAGCAGCTCGGGCTCGTCACCGGCGATCGGGTCGTGCACGGCACCTGGGGCGAGGGCACCGTCACCGAGACGGCGGGCCACGGCGACGACGCCGAGGCGGTCGTCGTCTTCGAGGGCGTGGGCCGGAAGAAGCTCCTGCTCCGGATGGCGCCCCTCAAACGGGCCTGACCAGGGCCGCCGTCCTACCGCCGCACCTGCTCGGACGGGCGGGGCGCCCCGCGTCGGCAGGTCCGACGTGGGAGAATGGACGGGCCGCCCGCGGGGTACCGAGACCTCGCCGGAGTTCATCGATTCGTCAGCTCCGTCTGCCTCACTGTGAGGTCAGGACCCGAGGGAGTCGGGCTGGCGGCGCACCCACGTGCGCTCCCGTCCCGCGTCCGGACGGGTTGGCGCCCCGTTCGGCCGAGGACGTGGCACGGAGAGGGCCTTGGGAGGCGACATCATCTTCGACCAGGACGAGACGGCATCCGGCTCGCGCCCGACCGGCGCCGCCCGGGCGACCGCCCCGGCCTCCCGGAGCGGAGCAGCCGTCGTCGAGGGTCCCGAGCCGAACGAGGGCATCCCCCTGGTCACCACCACGCCGACCGATCGCAGCGGGAACGGCACGCGCCACGCCCACGCGGTCCCGAAGCCGACCCGGCGTGAGCGGCGCCAGCTCCGGCGTGAGCGGCTGCGTCGGCGGCGGACCGTCTTCGGCCGCCATCCGAAGTCGACGATCCTCCTCGTGATCGTCCTCCTCCTCACGCCGGTGTGGGTCTCGCTCGGCTCGGCGGCGACCAACCCGGCCCTCGGGACGACCGTCGGCTCGCGTCTGTCCGAGTGGGTGCGGGACCACGGGGGCGGCTCGATCGTGACCTGGGCGGAGAACGTCTGGTACACGTGGCACGCGCCGCCGAAGGGCGGCAAGCCCAGGCCCGGCGCAATTCCCGCGGCCGCCGGCTCGACCACGACGACGGTGGCCGCCGGGCCGCCGCACCTCGCCGCGCCGGCGTCCATCGTGCCGTTCGTGAGCACGCCGACCCCCGGCGAGGGCCAGTGGCACCCGATCGGTCGCACCGTCGACGGGATCCCGACCATGTACGCGGCCTACCTCCGGCCCAACGCGGTCAATACGAGTCTGGTGACCGGCGTGGCGTGGATGGACACCAGACTGCTCTCGACGTCGCTCTTCGCGGGCTCGATGATCCCTTCGCCCGGTCCCGCCTGGCCCAACCAGCCTCCCCTCGCGGGTCCCGCCCTCGACTCGCTGACCGCGGCGTTCAATTCGGGCTTCCGCATGCAGGACTCGGGGGGCGGCTTCTACCTCGACGGGCTGACCTCGGCCGGCTACCCGCTGGTGCCCGGCGCGGCGTCGTTCGTGATCATGAAGGACGGCACCGCCAACGTCGAGACGTGGACCGCCACCTCGATGTCCGGCGGGGTCGCCGGGGTGCGCCAGAACCTCGCGCTGATCGTGAACGACGGTGCGCCGGTCCCCGGCCTCAACGCGAACGACAACCACCAGTGGGGGAACACGCTCGGAGGCGCGGTCCAGGTCTGGCGGTCAGGTGTGGGCGTGACCGCCGACGGCGCGCTCGTCTACGTGGCCGGCACCGGCCTCTCGATCGTGGACCTGGCCAACGTGCTGGCCCGTGCCGGCGCAGTGCGCGCCATGGAGCTCGACATCAACACCGACTGGGTCAACTTCTCGTCGTTCAACGCGCCGCTCGGCGTGGCGGCGTCGCCGGCCAACGGCACCGACCTCACCTACGACGAGGCGACGAGCCCGAGCCGCTACTTCAGCCCGCTCTCGCGCGACTTCATCACCGTGTCGGTCCGCTCGAGCCTGATCGCGCCGCCGGCGAAGTCGACCACGTCCACCACCAAGGCGCACTGAGCCGCGGGCCGGGCGAGCAGGACACGCCCGGGAACTCCATCGCCACGAGCCGCATCCACTGCCGACTCGGATCGCATCCCCGCCGGCTCCAGCGTACCCGAGGGTCGGGGGCTTGTTGCAAGGAGCGGTCGTGTGCTCACACTGCACGTCGCGGGTCGCGTGGCCCAGGGAAGGCGCAGATGGGCATCGACGTGTTGGGTTTCGAGGAGATCGACCTGACGCAGGTCGCGCTGGTCGGGGGCAAGGGCGCGAGCCTCGGGGAGCTGGCGCGGATCGACGGCATCCGGGTGCCGAGCGGCTTCTGCGTCACGACGGATGCATTCCGGCGGATCATTGCGAGCATCCCGGCGGTCGATGAGGCGCTCGATCGACTGACGAAGCTGAACCCCGACGACCGGAACGGGATCTGCACACAGGCCGCGGCGCTCCGCACGACCATCGAAGCGGTCGCACTGCCCGTCGGCCTGGCCGGTGCGATCACCGGCGCGGTGGCGCGCCTCGACGCGCACGCTCCGTACGCGGCGCGGTCGAGCGCGACCGCGGAGGACCTGGCCACCGCATCCTCCGCCGGCCAGCAGGACACGTTCTTGAACGTCGTGGGATCGGCCTCGATCCTCGAACACGTGAGGCGCTGCTGGGCCTCGCTCTTCACCGAGCGCGCCGTCTCCTACCGCCTTCGCAACGGCATCGACCAGCGGCAGGTGCACATGGCCGTGGTCGTGCAGCGGATGGTTGTCCCGCTGGTGTCCGGCGTCCTGTTCACGGCCGACCCGGTCAACGGCAACCGGAGGATCGAGTCGGTGGACGCCAGCTTCGGCCTGGGTGAGACGCTCGCCTCCGGCCTCGTGAACCCGGATGCATACAAGGTCCGCGACGACGAGATCGTCCAGAGGATCGTCGTGTCGAAGCAGCTCGCGATCGAGGCGCTCCCCGGAGGAGGCACGCAGCGCATCGCGATCGATCCAGCGCGGCAGGCAGACCCTGCGCTCACCGACGCACAGGTCGTCGAGCTGGCGCGACTGGGACGGAGGATCGAGGCGCACTTCGGACGACCGCAGGACATCGAGTGGTGTCTGGTCGGCGACGCCTTCTCCATCGTGCAGAGCCGGCCGATCACCACGTTGTTCCCGATCCCCGCCGCGGCCGACGACGCATCCCGCGTGTACGTGTCCGTCGGTCACCAGCAGATGATGACCGATCCCATGAGGCCCCTCGGGATCTCGTTCTGGCAGCTCACTGCCGCCCTGCCGATGCACCCGGCCGGTGGTCGCCTGTTCGTCGACGTCAGCCACCACCTCGCGTCGCCCACCAACCGCGACGCCCTCGTCGCCCGATTCCAGAACTCCGACCCGCTGACCGGTGACGCGCTCCGCACCATCGTCGACCGCGAATTCATCCCGTTGGTTCCCGACGACGCTCCGGTGCCACGGTTCCTCGCGCCCCCCGACCCGATCGAGACCGATCCTGCGATCGTCGACGAGCTCATCACCACCAACCGTGCGTCGGTCGCAGCCCTGCGGCGGGACATCGAGTCGAAGACCGGACCGGCGCTGATCGACGCCATCCTCGGGGACATCCCGGTGATGAAGCGGCTCCTGTTCGAGCCACGCAGCCATCAGGTCTTCATGCTGGCGATGGAGGCCGCCGGGTGGCTGAACGAGCACCTGGAGGAGTGGCTCGGCGAGAAGAACGTGGCCGACACCCTCACGCAGTCCGTCCCCCACAACGTCACCTCCCAGATGGGCCTGGCCCTCTTGGACGTCGCCGATGCGATCCGCCCGCACCCCGACGTCATCGCGTTCCTCCGACGCGTCGACGATGACGACATCCTCGACCAGCTGTCGACGATCGAGGGCGGCCCGCAGGCGCAGACCGCGATCCGGTCCTATCTCGACGAGTACGGCATGCGCTGCGTGGGCGAGATCGACATCACCCGACAGCGCTGGAGCGAGCGGCCGACCATGCTCGTGCCGGTGATCCTCGCCAACATCGAGAACTTCGAGGCAGGTGAGGGGAGGCGACGGTTCGAGCGCGGGCGCGTCGAGGCCGAGGCGAAGGAGCGCGAAGTGCTCGAGCGCCTACGCGCGTTGCCCGACGGCGCCGCCAAGGCCGGCGAGACCAAGCAGATGATCGATCGGCTGCGGACCTTCATCGGCTATCGCGAGTATCCGAAGTACGGCTTCATCAGCCGCTACTTCGCCTACAAGCAGGCGTTGCTCGGCGAGGCCGACCGGCTGGTGCAGGCCGGCGTGTTGCGCGAGCAGGACGACGTGTTCTTCCTCACCTTCCCCGAAATCGCAGACGTCGTGCGCACGCAGGAGGTGGACGGCGAGCTCGTCCGCCAGCGCAGAGAGGCGTTCGCGTCCTACCACGCGCTCACACCTCCGCGCGTGCTCACCTCCGAAGGCGAAGCGGTCGCGGGCTCCTACCGGGGCAGGGACGTGCCGGCGGGCGCGCTGGTCGGCCTGCCGGTCTCCGCCGGAACGGTCGAGGGAAGGGCCCGCGTGATCGTCGACATGGAGCAGGTCGACCTCGAGATGGGCGACATCCTGGTCACCGCGTCCACCGACCCGAGCTGGTCGCCGTTGTTCGTGACCATCGCGGGCCTGGTGACCGAGGTCGGCGGAGTGATGACCCATGGCGCCGTGATCGCCCGCGAGTACGGCCTCCCGACGGTGGTGGGCGTGGAGCACGCCACACGGCTGATCCCGGACGGGCAGCGGATCCGGGTGCACGGCACCGAGGGTTATGTCGAGCTGTTGTCGTGAGGCGCCGATGGAGCCTGCTCCACCCCGGTGCCGAGAGCGGATCCGATGGTCCGGGCGGTCATCCGGGCAGGCGGCGCCAGAGGGCTCGGGGCACGTGCTTCATGCCGGCGAACACGAACCGCAGGACCGGCGGGACGTAGACGGTCGAGGTGCCCGAGGCGATGGCCCGCACCACTGCGTCGGCCACCGCGCCCGGCGAGGTCGCGAACGGCGCCGGCGCCATGCCCGCCGTCATCCGCCCCACGACGAAGCCCGGGCGCACGACGAGCACGGTCGCACCGCTGCCCACCAGCGCGTCGCCGAGGCCTTCTGTGAACGCGTCGAGTCCGGCCTTCGACGATCCGTAGACGAAGTTGGCACGCCGCGCCCGCTCGCCTGCGACCGACGAGAGCACGACGAGCTTGCCGTGTCCCTGGCTCCTCAGGCGGTCGGCGACCGCGAGCATCGCGGCGGCGGGCCCGGTGAAGTTGGTCGTGAGCAGTGCAGCGGCCGCCACCGGGTCGTGCTCGAGCTCCTCCTGGTCGCCGAGGAGGCCGGCGGCGACCAGGACCACGTCGATGTCACCGAACCGGTCGAAGACGTCGTCGACGAGGGCGGCGTGGCCGTCGACGTCCGACGCGTCGAAGGCGACGGTCTCGACCACGTCGGCCCCGCTCGCCTTCGCCCGTGCGGCGGCCTCGTCGAGACGGGTCGAGGGGCGACCCGCGAGCACGACCGTCGAGCAACGTGCGGCCGCCAGTCGCTCGACCACCTCGCCGGCGATCTCGGAGGCCCCGCCGAGGACGAGGAGGGACTGCGGTCGTCCGGTCGCGTCGATCATGGGGCGCTCCGTTCTCTGGGGGTGCGGGTCGGATCGGGTCGGCCGCGGTCGTCGCAGAGACCGAGACGCCGGCCGAGGTCGGAGCGGAGCACGCCGTCGGGATCGACGCGACGCCGCACGGCGAGCCACTCGTCGACCTCCGGGTACATGGCGCGGAACGTGGCCCCCGAAAGGCGCGAGTCCTTCGCGAGGTAGACGCGCCCGCCGGCCTCGACCACCTGCGCGTCGAGCTCGTCGAGGAGCGTGTCGAGCCCGGGATGGCCGATCGGGAGATCGAGGGCGAGCGTCCATCCCGGCATCGGGAAGGAGAGCGGGCCGGGGTCGCCGGGGCCGAAGCGCTTGAGCACCGCGAGGAACGACGCGACGTGGAGCTCGGCCAGCTGCCCGATGACCCGCCGGACCGTCTCCCCCTCGGCGTCGGGGACGACGAACTGGTACTGGAGGAATCCGCGGCCACCGTAGAGGCGGTTCCACGCCGCGACGCCGTCGAGTGGGTGGAAGAAGCCGGTCATGTGGTGCGGCCTGCCGAGCTGGCGGACGGGGGCCTTGCGGAACCAGAGCTCGTTGAACGCCCCGACCGTGACCGGGTTGAGCAGGCCGCTCGGCGGGGTCAGCGGCACGCGGGCCAGGGTGCGCGGCACGAAGGCGCGGGCGCGGAGCGGGTCGCGCCGGAGCCGGTCGGGGAGGTCGGCGAGGCGGGCGTGGTCGCCCCGGGTGAGCACCGAGCGGCCGAGCCGGGCACCGGTCGCCTGGCAGTCGATCCAGGCGACCGAGTACCGGTACGCGTCGTCGCCGGTCGAGAGCATCGCCATCGCCGCGTCGAGATCGGGCGCGCGCTCGGTGTCGACGAGGAGGTAGCTCGTCTCGACCGGGATGAGCTCGAGGGTGGCCTCGGTGACCACGCCGGTGAGCCCCATGCCGCCGGCGGTCGCCCAGAAGAGGTCGGGGTCCGCAGTGGGCGAGCAGGTCACCGTGCCGGTCGGCGTCACGAGGGTCATCGAGCGAACGTGCCCGCAGAACGCGCCGTCCACATGGTGGTTCTTCCCGTGGATGTCCGCGGCGATCGCCCCGCCGACGGTGACCTGACGGGTTCCGGGCGTGACCGGCACGAACCAACCGAGCGGGACCAGGCGCTCCATGAGGGTCTCGAGGCTGATCCCCGCCCCGACCGTGACGACGCCGTGCTCGAGGTCGGCGTCGACCAGCGCGTCGAGGAGGGTCGCGTCGAGGACGACCCCGCCTGCGTTCTGCCGCGGCGTCCCCGTAGCTCCGGCCGAGGCCGCGGGCGACGAGGCCCCTGCCGCAGGACAGCGCGGCCGCCGCCTCTGCCATCGCCTCCTCGACCACCCGCGCGGTCACCGCCGGCACGACGGTCGACGCGGTCGGGGCGGTGCGTCCCCACCCGGTCAGCAAGGAGCGTGCGGCGGTCGGCGCACTCACCGGGCGTAGGCGCCGATGGCGAAGAGACCGACCCAGCAGAGCCCGTAGAGCTGGAGCCGGTGGTCCTGCAGCGCGAGCTCCTCGGGCGCGGCGCCCCGCCCCGAGTCGAGGAGGCGCAACACGTGGAGGAGGGCGACGACGAAGGGCACGATGCTGAGCTGGAACCAGATCGGATCGTGGCCGGGGTGGACCTGGCTCGCCCGCTCGAACGCCCAGAGGCAGTACGCCGACACGGTCACCGCGGCCGAGAGCGTGCGCACCGAGCGAAGGAACGAGGGCGTGTAGACGCCGAGGGTCTGGCGGATCACCCCGTGGTCGGCCTGGTGCTCGACGAGGAGCTCCTGCTCGCCGGAGCGTTTGCCGGTCACCACGAGCAGGGACCCGAAGGAGGTCACGATGAGGAACCAGTTCGACAACGGCACGCCGGTCGCCACGCCGCCGGCGATCGCGCGCAGGACGAAACCGGCCGAGACCGCGACGAGGTCGAGGATCGGTTCGTGCTTGAGGCGGAGGGTGTAGGCGATCGCGATCACCTCGTAGGAGCCCATGACCACCGCGAGGTGCCAGCCCTCGAGAGGGAAGGCGAGGCCGACGCCGGCCGCGAGCAGGACGCCTCCGGCGGCGAGCGCGACCCGGACGGGCACCACGCCCGCAGCGACCGGCCGGTACCGCTTGATCGGGTGGTGGCGGTCGGCCGGGGCGTCGATCACGTCGTTGACGAAGTAGGTGCCCGAGGCCGCGAGGCAGTAGATGCCGAAGGCAGCGACGCTGTGCCAGAGGACCGTCCGGTGGAGCAGCACACCGGCGGCGCCCGGGGCGACGAAGACCAGGAGGTTCTTGACCCACTGGCGAGGTCGCGCGAGCCGGACCAGGCCGGCGGGCAGGGAGGAAGCGGCAGGAGCTGCCGGGCGCTCGGCCCGTCCGTCGTCGTCGTCCACCGCTTCGGCCGGAGTGGTCAAGGCGTCCTCTGGGTCGTTCGGGTCGCCGGTCGCGCCGCCCCTGCCCGTCCGCGACCGATCCACCAAGCGTAGGGCCTCCATTCCGCCACCGGGGGACCGGTCGTGCCTGTGACCGGCCGTGGGGACCCGATCCCCGAGTGCGTAGTATCTGGCCCCGTGAAGCGCCCGTACCGAGTCGTCGTGGCCAAGCCCGGGCTGGACGGGCACGACCGCGGCGCGAAGGTGATCGCCCGTGCGCTGCGGGACGCCGGATTCGAGGTCATCTACACCGGCCTGCACCAGACGCCCGAGCAGGTCGTCCAGGCGGTGGTCCAGGAGGACGCCGACGCGGTCGGCCTCTCCCTGCTGTCGGGTGCGCACCTCACCCTCGTCCCACGGGTCGTCGACGAGCTCCGCGAGCACGGGCGGGGCGACGTGCTGGTCCTGGTCGGCGGCATCATCCCCGAAGCCGACATCCCCGTGCTCAAGGACCTCGGGGTCGCCGAGGTCTTCACGCCGGGTGCGCCGCTGCCGGCCATCGGGGCGTGGCTCGCCGACGCGCTCGACGCCCGCGAGACCGAAGTCGGGGCGTAGGGCGCGTCGACCCGCCGCGGCCTCCGGTCGGCACCCGGGGATCCGCCTGGGGGCCCGATTCGGACCCTCACCACCTCAGCCGGTAACGTCATCCGGGCCCGCCGCCTGGCACCCACCGGACGCGGCGCCGCCGAGGGGGCGGACCGGCGCCGGTCGGGGCAGACGACCAATGGAGGAACAGCTCGGGTGGATCTCTTCGAGTACCAGGGGAAGCAGTACTTCGCACGGTTCGGCATCCCGATCTCGGCCGGCGGGGTGGCCGATTCGGTCGACGAGGCGGTGGCCCAGGCGGAGGCGGCGGGTTACCCGGTCGTGGTGAAGGCCCAGGTGAAGGTCGGCGGCCGCGGGAAGGCCGGCGGGGTCAAGCTGGCGGCGGACGCGGACGAGGTCCGCACCCACGCCGGCAACATCCTGGGCCTCGACATCAAGGGCCACGTCGTCAAGCGCCTCTGGGTCGAGCACGCGTCCGACATCGAGCGCGAGTACTACGCCAGCTTCACCCTCGACCGCGGGGCCAAGAAGCACCTCGGGATGCTCTCGGCCGAAGGCGGCGTCGAGATCGAGGACGTCGCTGCCACCAACCCCGACGCGATCGCCCTGCTCCACGTCGACCCGGTCGACGGGCTCTCGCTCGAGGCGGCCCGTGCGTGGGTCGCCCGCGCCGACCTCGACGAGGCGGCCCGGGAGCAGGCGGCCGAGCTGCTGGTCCGGCTCTACGCCTGCTACACCGAGGGCGACTGCGACCTGGCCGAGATCAACCCGCTCATCCTCACGCCGGAGGGCCGGGTCCACGCGCTCGACGCCAAGGTGACCCTCGACGACAGCGCCGCGTTCCGGCACCCCGAGTGGGAGGAGTACGCGGCCACCGAGGTCGAGGACGAGCGGGAGGCACGTGCCAAGGAGCGCGGGCTCAACTACATCGGGCTCGACGGCACCGTGGGGATCATCGCCAACGGCGCCGGGCTGGCTATGAGCACCCTCGACGTGGTCAACCAGTGCGGCGGCGCGGCCGCCAACTTCCTCGACATCGGCGGTGGCGCGAACGCCGACGTGATGGCCGCGGCGCTCGAGGTCATCAACTCGGACCCGGCGGTGCGCTCGATCCTCGTGAACATCTTCGGAGGCATCACCCGGGTCGACGAGGTGGCCAACGGCGTGCTCGAGGCACTCGGACGGGTCGAGATCGACTCGCCGATCGTGCTCCGGCTCGACGGCACCAACGCGGTCCTCGGCCGGTCGATCCTCGCCGACCATCTCTCCGACCGGTTGGTCGCGGAGCCGACCATGCTCGACGCGGCACGGCGCGCGGTCGCATTCGCAGGAGGCAAGGCATGAGCATCTTCGTCGACGAGTCGACGACCGTCGTCGTCCAGGGCATCAGCCCCACGAGCCAGGGCCTCTACCACGGCCTGCGCAACCGGGCCTACGGCACCAAGGTGGTCGCGGGGACCAACCCCAAGCGCGGCGGCGAGGAGATCGAGGGCATCCCGATCTTCGCGACGGTCGCCGAAGCGGTCGAGGCAACCGGGGCCAACGCCTCGTTCATCTCGGTGCCGCCCTCGTTCGCCGCCGACGCGATCGTCGAGGCGGCCGCGGCCGGCATCCCCTTCGTGGTCTGCATCACCGAGGGCATCCCGGCCCGCGACGAGGCGGTCGCGTACAACCGCCTGGTGCGCGAGTTCCCGGCCACCCGTCTCCTCGGCCCCAACTGCCCGGGTGTCATCTCGCCGGGCAAGTGCAACATCGGGATCACCTCCGGCGACATCGCGATGCCCGGCGGGCCGGTCGGGATCGTGAGCCGCTCCGGCACGCTCACCTACCAGGCGCTGCACGAGCTCTCGCAGCAGGGCGTCGGCCAGACCACCTGCGTCGGGATCGGAGGCGACCCGGTGCCCGGCACGAGCTTCATCGACTGCCTGGCCGCCTTCGAGGCCGACGCCGACACCCGCGCCATCATGATGATCGGCGAGATCGGCGGCTCCGCCGAGGAGGAGGCCGCCGCGTACATCGCCGAGTCGGTGACCAAGCCGGTCGTCTCCTATATCGCGGGCGTGACCGCGCCACCGGGGCGCAAGATGGGGCACGCCGGGGCGATCATCTCGGGCTCGAAGGGGACCGCACAGGCCAAGATGGACGCGCTCGCCGGCGCCGGGGTCACCGTCGCGCTCAACCCGACCGAGGCCGGCGAGGCGATGGTCGACATCGTGCGGAAGCTCGACTGAGCACCGAGCCGGCCCGCCCGGGCACCGAGCCGCCTTCCGCCGTCTCGGAGGTCGACCGGCCGATCGAGGCGGTCATCTTCGACCTCGACGGCCTGCTCGTCGACTCGGAGCCGCTCTGGCGCCAGGCCGAGATCGAGGTCTTCGGCTCGCTCGGCCTCGAGCTGACCGAGGCACAGGTCCGCAAGACGATGGGGCTGCGCATCGACGACGCGGTCCGGCACTGGTGGGACCGCCATCCCTGGGCGGGGATGACGCCCGCAGAGGTCGAGCGGGCGGTGACCGCGCGGGTGGCGGCGCTCGTCACCGAGCGGGGCGTGCCGATGCCGGGCGCGCTCGAGGCCGTGGCGCTCTGTCGCCGGTCCTCGCTCCCGGTCGCGGTCTGCTCGGGCTCCTACGCGGCGGTGGTCGTTGCCGCCATCGCACGCCTCGGGATCGGGTCGGACGTCGCCGTGTGGCACTCCGCGGAGTGGGAGCCGCTCGGCAAACCGCACCCCGGCGCCTATCTCTCGACCGCGGCCAAGCTCGGCGTCGATCCCGTCGGCTGCCTCGCGCTCGAGGACTCGTTCAACGGTGCGCTCGCCGCGAAGGCGGCGCGCATGCGGGTGGTGGTGGTGCCCGAGCCTTCGACGCTCGACTCGCCCCGCTGGGGGTTCTGCGACCGGCGCCTCGCGTCGCTCACCGAGCTCGACGAGGCGGCCCTGCGCACGTTCGGCCCGCTCGGCGCACCCGGTCGCTGAGCGCTCACGGCCGGGTCGGGCGTTCGGAAGATTCCCCTACACATAGCTGCGCAGCGCGCCGATATTCGCGGTACGAGGGGCAATTCCCTTGGGCAGGGGGACCGAGCGACGCAGCGCCCGTTCCGGAGGCAGGCCGGACGGGCCGCGTCGCCCGGGTCCCGTTGTCGGCGACCATAGCAGGAGACCCCGCGCGCCCGACGGGTGAGCGGGATCCGTCGCGAACGGGCACTGGTAGCGTCCCGGTCGTGGGCGACGGTTCGCACGGGGTTCCCGCGGGGCGCGACGCGTCGCTCGCGGTGCTCGTCTCGGGCAGCGGCACGATCCTCGAGGCGATCCTCGCCGCGGACCTGCCCGTGCGCCTCGTCGTCGCCGATCGCCCGTGTCGCGGCGTCGCGATCGCGTCTGACGCAGGAGTCGAGGCCGAGCTCCTCGACCGCGCGGCGTTCGGCGGCTTCGGGAAGGGGTTCGACCGCGAGGGGTACACGCAGGCGTTGACCAAGGTGCTCGCCCGGTCCGGCGTCGACGTGGTGGTCATGGCCGGCTTCGGCACGGTCCTCGGCGAGGCCGTGCACACGGCCTACCCGGGGCGGATCCTCAACACGCACCCCGCGCTCCTCCCCGCCTTCCCCGGGTGGCACGCGGTCGCCGAGGCGCTCGCGGCCGGTGTCGAGGAGACCGGCACGACCGTCCATGTCGCAACCCTCGAGATGGACGCCGGGCCGATCCTCGCCCAGGCGCGGGTGCCGGTCCTGCCCGGCGACACCGAGGCGACCCTGCACGAGCGCATCAAGGAGATCGAGCGCACCCTCTATCCCGAGACCATCCGCGTGTTCCTCGGCGAGCTGGCGGGCCGGGAGGCGCGTGGGCGAGGATCACGGTGGGAGGTCGCGGAATGAGGGCACTGCTGTCGGTCTACGACAAGACCGGGCTCGAGGAGCTCGCCCGTGGGCTCTCGGACCTCGGGTGGGAGCTCGTCTCGAGCGGGGGCACGTCCTCCGCGCTCGCCGCGGCGGGCGTCTCCCACGTGGAGGTGGCCGACCTCACGGGAGCCGCCGAGATGCTCGGCGGGCGGGTCAAGACGCTGCATCCGGCGATCCACGGCGGGATCCTGGCCGACCGCTCAAAGCCCGACCACCTCGACGCCCTCGAGCGGCTCGGGATCGGCCTCATCGACCTCGTGGTCTGCAACCTCTACCCGTTCTCGTCCGACCCGTCCGTCGAGCTCATCGACGTGGGGGGACCGACCATGGTGCGGGCGGCCGCGAAGAACCACGATCACGTGGGCGTGGTCGTCGATCCTGGCGACTACCCGGCGATCCTCGCCGAGCTGCGGCGTGACGGCTCCCTCTCCGACGACACCCGCCGGGGACTCGCCCGCCGCGCGTTCGCGCACACCGCCGGCTACGACGCGGCCATCGTCGCGTGGCTCGACGAGCAGGAGGCGGCACGGCGCGGGACCACCGACGTCGCGGAGGTCGCGGAGGCGTTCGACACCGCATTGCTGCTCCCGCCGTCGATCCACCTCTCGCTCGAGCGCGCGAGCTCGATGCGCTACGGCGAGAACCCCCACCAGCACGGCGCGCGCTACCGCATCGCCGGCCAGGCGTCGTGGTGGGACCGGGTCGTCCAGCACGGCGGCAAGGAGCTCTCCTACCTCAACGTCTTCGACGCCGACGCGGCGTGGCGGCTCGTCCACGAGCTCGTGCCGCCGGGTGGCGCCGAGGTCGCGGTCGCCATCATCAAGCACGCCAACCCGTGCGGAGCAGCGGTCGACGCCGAGCTCACCCGTGCGTACGTGCGGGCGCTCGAGTGCGACCCGCAGTCGGCCTTCGGCGGCATCGTCGCCATCGGCGGTCCGGTCACCGCCGCGGTCGCCGACGCGATCGCCGAGGGTCCGCAGGCCGACGTGATCATCGCCCCCACCTACGACGGCACCGCCCTCGAACGGCTCACCGCCAAGCGCAAGGCGACCCGGCTGCTCTCCGCACCGTCGCCCGAGCCCCTCACCAGGCAGCTCCGGAGCCTCGGTGCGAGCGTGCTCGTGCAGGACGCCGACGAGCTCCGTGCGGACCCCGCCGAGTGGACGGTCGCGACGAAGGCGCAGCCGGACGAGGCGGGTTGGCGAGACCTCGCCCTCGCCTGGAAGGTCTGCGCGCGCACCACGTCCAACGCGATCGCGGTCGTGCGTGACGGCCAGGCGGTCGGCGTGGGAGCCGGCCAGCAGTCGCGGGTCGTGGCCGCCGACCTCGCGGTCACCAAGGCAGGCGAGCGCGCGGCGGGGGCGGCCGCGGCGAGCGACGCGTTCTTCCCGTTCCCCGACGGCCTGCTCGTGCTCGCGGACGCCGGGGTCACGGCGGTCGTCCAGCCGGGCGGGTCGATCCGCGACGACGAGGTGGTCGTGGCCGCCGACGAGGCCGGGATCGCGATGGTGCTCGCCGGCGGCGAGCGCCACTTCCGGCACTGAGCGGTCCGGCGCGCCGGCCGCGGCCGTAGGCTCGACACGTGAGGAGTGCGACATGACGGCGACGTTGCTCGACGGCGAGGTGCTCGCGGCGAGGATCCGGGCCGAGGTCACCGACCGTGTGGCCCGGCTCACGGCCGCAGGCGTCACAGTCGGGCTCGGGACCGTCCTCGTCGGCGACGACGGGCCGAGCGCTCGCTATGTGGCGATGAAGCACGCCGACTGCGCAGAGGTCGGCATCCGGTCGGTCCACGAGCACCTGCCGGCAACCGTCACGCAGGACGAGCTCGAGGCGGTCGTCGCGCGGTTCAACGCCGACCCCGGGGTCCACGCGTACCTCGTACAGCTGCCCCTGCCCGCCGGGCTCGACGAGGAGCGGGTCCTGCTGGCCGTCGACCCGGCGAAGGACGTCGACGGGCTCCACCCGGTCAACCTCGGCCGCCTCGTGATGGGCGCCGACGGGCCGCTCCCGTGTACACCGGCGGGCATCGTCGAGCTGCTCGCCGCGAACGACGTCCCCGTCGAGGGGCAGCACGTGGTGGTCATCGGGCGCGGGCTCACGATCGGCCGACCGCTCGCCCTCCTGCTCGCGCTCAAGCGCCCCGGGTGCAACGCGGCGGTGACCGTCGTCCACACCGGGGTCAAGGACCTCGCCGGCCTGGTGCGCACCGGCGACGTCGTCGTCGCGGCCGCCGGCCGCGCCGGGCTGGTCACCGCCGACATGGTCAAGCCGGGCGCGGCGGTGGTGGGCGCGGGCACCTCGTGGGAGGGGAGGAAGCTCCTCTCCGACGTCGACGACGGCGTCGCGGCTGTGGCCGGGTGGATCACCCCCCGCATCGGCGGGGTGGGGCCGATGACCCGGGCGATGCTCCTGCGCAACGCCGTCCGCGCGGCCGAACGGACCCGTTGAGCCTTCACGGCCGAGCGTCTGCGATCGTTCGGCGGAAGCCTGCACCGCAAGCTCGGCAGTAGGCTGGAACGCCTATGACCCGGATCGCCGACCTTCTGGCGCAGGGGAGGACGTACTCGTTCGAGTTCTTCCCTCCGAAGAACGACGCGGAGCAGGCGACCCTGGTCCGGACCTTGCGCGACCTCGAACAGCTCGGACCCTCGTTCGTGTCGGTGACCTACCGGGGCGGTGCCGAGTCACGACAGCGGACCTTCGACCTGGTGACCGGCATGCTTCGGACGACCACCCTCGTGCCGATGGCCCACCTCATCTGCGTGGCCCACTCGCGCCTCGAGCTCGCAGAGATCCTGGTGGCCTACCGGCGTGCGGGAGTCGAGAATCTCATGGCACTGGGCGGCGACCCGCCGGCCGATCCCGAGGGCGGGCCGGGTGAGCTCGTCCACGCCTCGGAGCTCGTCGACCTGGCCCGGGCGATCGACGGCTTCTCGATCGGGGTCGCCGCGCAGCCGGCCTGTCACCCGGGCTCGCCCGACCGACCGACCGACCGCGCCTACCTGGCCGCCAAGCTCGAGCGCGCCGACTTCGGGGTGACCCAGTTCTTCTTCGAGAGCGGCGAGTACACCAACCTGGTGTCGGAGCTCGCGGCGCTCGGGGTGAGCAAGCCGATCCTGCCGGGCATCATGCCGGTCACCAGCCTCACCTCGATCCCGCGGATGGCGACGATGGGCGCGGCCGTGCCCGGATGGATGGTCGACCGGCTCACCGCGGCCGACGAGCGCGGCGGGGCGGAAGCCGTGCGCCACGAGGGTGTCGCCATCGCGACCGAGCTCTGCGAGCAGCTGCTCGACGCAGGCGTGCCGGGGCTCCACTTCTACACGCTCAACCGCTCGAGCGCGACCCGCGAGATCTACGCCGCGCTCGGTCTCGCCGTCTCCTGACCACTCGCGTCGGAGTCGACGCGGACCCGCGCGCGACAGCCGCGCATGCGCCCGACCCGACTCGCGGCGCCGCCGGCGGGTGCCGGTAGGCTGCTCCGCATGCCCGAACTGATCACCCAGGGTCCCGACGGCGGGCTCGTCGTCTCCGACGAGCCGGTCATCCCCTTCATCGAAGGCGACGGCACCGGCGTCGACATCTGGCCCGCGGCCAAGCTCGTGCTCGACGCGGCCGCGGAGAAGCACGGGAAGCGGGTCGCCTGGAAGGAGGTCCTCGCGGGACAGAAGGCATTCGACGAGACGGGCGACTGGCTGCCCGAGGAGACCGTCGAGACGTTCCGCACCCACCTCATCGGGATCAAGGGGCCGCTGACCACACCGATCGGCGGCGGCATCCGCTCGCTCAACGTCGCCCTCCGGCAGATCCTCGACCTCTACGTCTGCCTGCGGCCGGTCCGGTGGTTCCAGGGCGTGCCGTCTCCGGTGCTCCACCCCGAAAAGGTCGACATGGTGATCTTCCGCGAGAACACCGAGGACATCTACGCAGGTCTCGAGGCCGAGGCGTACACTCCCGAGGCGGACAAGCTGTCGGCCTTCCTCCGTGACGAGATGGGGTGGGAGCTCCGCGAGGGCTCCGGCATCGGGATCAAGCCGATCTCCGAATTCGGCTCGAAGCGGCTCATCCGGGCGGCGATCACGTACGCGCTGGCGCACGGCCGCACGAGCGTGAACCTGGTGCACAAGGGGAACATCCAGAAGTTCACCGAGGGCGCATTCCGCAACTGGGGGTACGAGCTCGTCCGCGAGGAGTTCGCCGACGTCGCGGTCGGGTGGGACGACTGCGACGGCAAACCGGGCGACCGGCTCCTCGTGAAGGACAGCATCGCGGACATCACCCTCCAGCAGGTCCTGACCCGTGCCGACGAGTTCGACGTGATTGCCACGACCAACCTGAACGGCGACTACCTCTCCGACGCGCTCGCCGCACAGGTCGGCGGCATCGGGATCGCACCCGGCGGCAACATCAACTACATGACCGGCCACGGGATCTTCGAGGCGACCCACGGGACGGCCCCGAAGTACGCGGGGCTCGACAAGGTCAACCCCGGCTCGGTGCTGCTCTCCGGCGTGATGATGTACGAGCACCTCGGGTGGACCGCCGCCGCCGCCGACATCGTGCGCGCGCTCGAGGCGACGATCGCCGACAAGATCGTGACCTACGACTTCGCCCGCCTGATGGACGGCGCGACCGAGGTCAAGTGCTCGGAGTTCGCGGCCGCGATCGTCGACCGGCTGTAGAGCGTTCGCGCGTCGGTCCAGGTTCGACCGGCCCCGACCGGCCGGGTTAGCCTCGACCGATGCCTCAGAAGCCCCCTCTCCACGTGACCGTGACGGGCGCGGCCGGCCAGATCGGCTACGCCCTCCTCTTCCGCATCGCCTCCGGCCAGCTGCTCGGCCACGACCAGCCGGTCGTCCTTCGGCTCCTCGAGATCGAGCCCGCGATGACGGCTCTCGAGGGCGTGGTGATGGAGCTCGACGACTGCGCGTTCCCGCTCGTCGCCGACATCGTGACGACCACGGACCTGAGGACCGCCTTCGACGGGACCTCCTGGGCGCTCCTCGTCGGCTCCATCCCCCGCAAGGCGGGGATGGAGCGGGGCGACCTGTTGAGCGTCAACGGCGGGATCTTCGGACCGCAGGGCCGGGCCATCCAGGAGCGCGCGGCGTCGGACGTCCGCGTGCTGGTCGTCGGCAACCCCTGCAACACCAACTGCCTCATCGCCCGCTCCAACGCGCCCGAGGTGCCGAGCGACCGCTGGTTCGCGATGACCCGCCTCGACGAGAACCGGGCGAAGACCCAGCTCGCACAGCGAGCCGGTGTGCCGGTGTCGCAGGTCGCCAACCTCGCCATCTGGGGCAACCATTCGGCCACCCAGTTCCCCGACGTCGCACACGCGACCATCGGAGGGAAGCCGGCTCCCGAAGTCGTCGACGACACCGCCTGGCTGCAGGGCGACTTCCTGACCACCGTCCAGAAACGGGGCGCGGCGATCATCGAGGCACGCGGTCTCTCGTCGGCGGCCTCGGCCGCGAACGCCGCGATCGACTCGGTGCGGAGCATCCACACCGGCACGCCCGGCGACGAGTGGACCTCACTCGCCGTCGTGTCGAACGGCGAGTACGGGGTTCCCGCGGGCCTGCAGTTCGGATTTCCGGTGCGGACGAGCGCCGCCGGCGGCTGGTCGGTCGCCGAGGGGCTCACCCACGACGAGTTCGCGACCGGGCGGATCCGGATCACGACCGAGGAGCTCGATGCCGAGCGCAAGGAGGTCGCCGACCTCCTTCCCTAGGAGATCGGTTCGGAGGTCGCGCGGGCGGTCACCGCAAGGGCGAGGCGAAAGCGGCGTCGAGGACCGTGGCGGGTCGGGGGCGACCTCGTCGGTCCCGGCGGCGCTGGCACAATGAGGGCGCCACCGACCCGAGGCTGGAGCCCTGCGACACCGACGATCCGCGACCGGAGCCATGGCGGCTGCGCTGCTCGCGCTCGCCGTCGCCGGGTGCACTGCCTCCGCCCAGGGGACGGCACACCGTTCCCTCCGCACGGGCACGACGGCAGGCCCGACCGTCGACCGGACGCCGCGCACGGAGCCGACGACCACGACCACGACCCCCCGGCTCGTCGGGCTCCCGCCGCCGGTGTCGCTCATCGCATTCGCCACCCCGATCGGCGACGAGGGCCAGTGGCTCCCCGCCGCGCGGACGGTCGACGGTCGGGCACCGCTCTACGTCACGACCCTCCGCGCCGAGGGGGCGTCACAGTTCGCCGGTGTCGCCTGGATGGACACCCGACTTCTGCGGGCGACCCTCTACTCGGGGAGCATCAGCCCGGGGCAGGGACCGTGGCTCTACACCGCACCGGTCCAGCCGGCCGCGGCGGCCGGCCTGGTCTGCGCGTTCAACGGGGGGTTCAAGCTCCCCGACACCCATGGCGGCTACTACACCGAGGGCCGCACGTTCGCGCCGCTCGTCGCCGGTGCGGCGTCGCTGGTCATCACCGCCGACGGCACCGCCTCGGTCGGCGAGTGGGGCCGTGACGTGACGATGACGGCCGACGTCGTCTCGGTGCGCCAGAACCTGACCCTGCTCGTCGACGGCGGCCAGCCGGTCACGGGACTCTCGCCCGCCGACACCTCCGCGTGGGGCTCGACGCTCGGCCTCGTGCCGCAGGTCTGGCGATCCGGCCTCGGCGAGACCGCGTCGGGCGCGCTGGTCTACGTCTCCGGGCCGGGCCTCGACGTCGTCCAGCTCGCCGACCTGCTCGTGCGTGCGGGCGCGGTGCGGGCGATGGAGCTCGACATCAATCCGGCCTGGGACACCTTCACCTTCTATACACCGGCGCCCGGCACGCCCGCCTCCCCGGCCAACGGCTCGGACCTGCTCCCGCAGATGACCGGCGGGACGACGCGGTTCTTCGACCCGTCGTACGCACGCGACTTCGTCACCATGTCGGCCCGGGCCTGAACCTCGCCGCCCGGAACAGGGCGCGCGACCGCGGGACCGCGGGCAGGCACCACGGATACGATCCTTCCGTGACCGGGTCCGGGCGGAGCGGAGAGGCACACTCCTTCGGCGGAGTCGCCGCCTCCTACGACCGCTACCGCCCGTCGCCGCCGCGGGAGGCGGTCGCCTGGATGCTCCCCGACACCTGCCGGCGCGCGCTCGACCTCGGTGCCGGGACCGGCGCGCTCTCACGCCGCCTCGCCGAGCGGGTCGGGCAGATCGTCGCGGTCGAGCCCGACCCGCGCATGCTCTCCGTCCTCGTCGCCCGGTCACCAGGGGTCGCCGCGGTGCGCTCGTATGCGGAACGGCTTCCGGTCGCGGACCGGGTCGCCGACGCGGTCGTCGCGTCCTCGGCGTGGCACTGGATGGAGACCGAGGTCACGGTCGCCGAGGTCGCCCGTGTCCTGCGACCGGGCGGTGTGCTCGGCATGCTCTGGAACGGACCGGACCGCTCCGTCGGGTGGGTGGGCGAGGTGCTCGGTCCGCGCGACCCCTCGCCGGTCGAGCCGCCGGCCCCCGGCAGCCGCCACCACGTCGAGCTACCCCCCGGGGCGCCGTTCGGACAGCTCGAGACCCGCTTCTTCACCTGGCAGCGCGAGCTCACCCCGGACGAACTCGTGGGCATCGCCGGCACCTACAGCTCGATGATCACCCTTTCGGAGGACGAACGGTCGACCGAGCTCGAGCGCATCCGCGGGGTGCTCGCCACCCATCCCGAGCTCCGGGATCGTGAGCGTCTGGCGGTGCCGATGGGCTCGCGCTGCTGGCGGGCGGTGAGGCGGTAGGCGCGGAGGTCAGCGGCCGTCGGGGCGGGGTGAGCGCTCCGACGGGACCAGCTCGATGCGGTTGCCGAAGGGGTCGTCGACGTACCACTGCGGCATGCCGGGCACCTCCTCGGCTCGCCGCACCCGGTGTCCCGACCGGTCGAGCAGCGCGCAGAGCTGCTCGAGCCCGGTGACCACCAGGGCGGGATGGGCCTTGCGGGCTGGCCGGAACCCCTCTTCCATGCCGAGGTGGATGCGCAGGCCGTCGCGCTCGAACCAGCACCCGCCGCGTACCGCGAGCTCGGGCGGCTTGGCCACACGTGGGATCCCGAGCAGCCCCGCGAAGAACGCCTCCGCCGCGGATTCTGCCTCCACGCCGGGCGGCATGGCGAGCTGGACGTGGTCGATCGACTCGACGCGGAAGGGCGTGTCCACGACGGGCACCACGCTACCGGCCGCCGGTCCGGCCGCGGGCGCTACCGCTCGATGGTCCGCGGGTCGCGACGCAGGGGGTGCTCGGGCGGGACCTCGACGAGGTGGATCCGCAGCCCGTCGGGGTCGTCGATCCACGCCTCGACCAGCCCCCACGGCTCGAGGACCGGTTCGCGCAGGATCGCCACACCCTTGCGCTCGAGCTCGGCGACGGTCTCCCCGACCGAGCGGACCTGCAGCCAGAGCGCGTACGGCGGCGCGGTCTGCTCCGTCGCCCGGGTTCGGTCCTTCGCGGGCCGCTCGCCGACCACCTCGAGGTACCCACCGCCGGCGAAGAAGACCACGCCGCGGCCGACGCCTGCGCCGAACTCGCGGGCGACCGGCAGGTCGAGGAGCTCTCCGTAGAAGGCGAGCGTCCGCTCGAGATCGGTCGGGTGGATGATGGTCCGGGCGCTCAGGACGTCCATCGCCGCTCCCTCAGTAGGAGGTCGACACGTGGAGTTCGCCGGTGGCGGTGCGTGCGGCCTCCAGCATCGCCTGGCCGGCGGTGAGCAGCGAGAGGTCGCCGCGCACCCGGATCCGTCCTGCGGTGAGCGCGTCGGCGACCCCGAGCTCCCCTTTCGCCATCGCCGCCGCGTCCGCGTAGTCGAGGGCGACGGTCACCTCGGGCTTCGACTCCACGTCGCGACCCCCACCGAGTGGTGCGCAAGTGAGATGGAGCGTCCGGTCGGCGACGGTGAGCGTGATCCGCAGGTCGCCGTCGGGGGAACCGCGCACCTCCTCGACGATCACGAACCGCCCCTCGCCGACCGAGAGGCCGGCGTCGGGTTCCGGGTCGGGCAACACGACCCGGCTGAACGCGTCGTTGCACGCCTCGATCCACTCGGGGCTCAGGAAGCGCGGCACGGCGACCCCTGCGCCCGCGGGTTCACGCGGTGGTGACGTCGTCCGGCGCGGCGGTGTCGGTCCCCGGCCCGTCGCCGTCCGGCACGGCACCGGTCACCGAGGGGGCCACAGAGCCGGTCGCGTCACCGGCGGCGCTCGCGGCGCCGTCCAGCCCCTCGGGAGCTCCCGCGAGCGGCACGCCGTGTACCTCGAACTGGGGCTGCACGGCCGCGGGCCCGGTTGCCGGCGAGTACGCCGCGGCCTCGGCGGCCGTCCGCTTCTGGCGACGGAGGATCCTGCGTCCGAGCCAGGCGATCGGGTCGTACGACGCGTCGACCACCCGCTCCTTCAGCGGGATGATGGCGTTGTCGGTGATCTTGATGTGCTCGGGGCAGACCTCGGTGCAGCACTTGGTGATGTTGCACTTGCCGATACCCTGCTCGCTGCGGAGCAGCTCGCGGCGGTCGTTGTCGTCGAGCGGGTGCATCTCGAGCTCGGCCGTCCGGGCGAAGAAGCGCGGCCCGGCGAACGCGGTCTTGTTCTCCTCGTGGTCGCGGATCACGTGGCACACGTCCTGGCAGAGGTAGCACTCGATGCACTTGCGGAACTCCTGGCTCCGCTCGACGTCGACCTGCTGCATCCGGTAGCCGCCGACGCTGCGCTCGTCGTCGGTCTTCGGGCGCGGGCTGAACGGCGGGATCCGCTTGGCGACCTCGTAGTTGTACGAGACGTCGGTGACCAGGTCGCGGATGATCGGGAACGCACGCATCGGCGTGACGGTGACCGGCTGGCCGGGCGGGAGCTCGTCCATCCGGGTCATGCACATGAGCGACGGGCGGCCGTTGATCTCGGCCGAGCAGGAGCCGCACTTCCCCGCCTTGCAGTTCCAGCGGCACGCGAGGTCCGGCGCCTGGGTCGCCTGGATGCGGTGGACCACGTCGAGCACGACCTCGCCCTCCTGGGCGGGCAGTGTGTACTCGGCGAACTCCCCGCCGCCCGGGTCGCCGCGCCAGACGTACATCACGACCTCGTCCGGCATCGGTCCGTTCGCCACGTCGGCCATCAGCTCGCCTCCTCCATGAGTGCCTTGAGCTCGTCGGGCATCTCGGGGATGGCCTCCGGCGTCACCGTGATCGTCCCCACCGACGGCGTTCCGCCGACGCCGGCCGTGTCGCCCGGTGCGGCGCGCTGGACGAAGTTGACCTTGCCCATCTCCGGATCGGGCTTCGGGAAGTCGTCCCGGGTGTGGCCACCACGGCTCTCCCTCCGGTTGATCGCACCGAGGGTGGTGCACCGCGACACGCTCAGCATCGACGGGAGGTCGGTCGTGAGGTTCCATCCCGGGTTGTACCGCGGATCGCCGCGCAGGGCGACGTGCCGGGCGCGCTCCTCGAGCTCGTCGATCCTGCGGATGGCCTGCTCGAGCTCGGCTCCGGTCCGGATGATGCCGACCAGCGACTGCATCGTCTCCTGCAGCGCGTGCTGGAGGTCGTAGGGGTTCTCGCCCTCCTCGCGGTCGAAGGGTGCGACCGCCGCGACGATGGCTGCAGCCGCCTCCCCCTCGTCGACGGCGACCGCGCCGGTGCGGGCGGCGGCGAACTCCGCCGCGCCGATCCCGGCACGGCGTCCGAAGACCACGAGGTCCGAGAGGGAGTTGCCACCGAGGCGGTTCGAGCCGTGCATCCCGCCCGCGACCTCACCGGCGGCGAAGAGCCCCGCCACGGCGGTCGCCGCGGTGTCGGCGTCCACGCGCACGCCGCCCATCACGTAGTGGCAGGTCGGACCCACCTCCATCGGCTCGACGGTGATGTCGACCCCCGCCAGCTCCTTGAACTGGTGGTACATCGACGGGAGCCGGCGCCGGATGTCCTCGGCCGTGCGGCGGGTCGCGATGTCGAGGAAGACCCCGCCGTGCGGGCTGCCGCGGCCGGCCTTGACCTCGCTGTTGATCGAGCGGGCGACCTCGTCGCGGGGGAGCAGCTCGGGTGGGCGGCGCCCGGCACTGTGGTCGTCGTACCACTTGTCCGCCTCGTCCTCGGAGTCCGCGGTCTCGTCGCGGAACATGGGCGGGACGTAGTCGAACATGAACCGCTTGCCCTCGGAGTTGCGGAGCACGCCGCCGTCGCCGCGCACCCCCTCGGTGACCAGGAGGCCGCGCACCGACAGCGGCCACACCATGCCGGTGGGGTGGAACTGCACGCACTCCATGTCGATGAGGTCCGCCCCGGCCCACAGGGACATCGCATGGCCGTCGCCGGTCGACTCCCACGAGTTCGACGTGTACATCCACGACTTGCCGATCCCACCGGTCGCCATCACCACCGCCTTCGCGGTGAAGACCACGAACTCGCCCGAGGGCCGCCAGTAGCCGACGAGCCCGGACACGGCGCCGTCCGCGTCGCGCAGCAGGCGGATGACCTTGAGCTCCATGAAGACCTCGATGCCGTCGGCAACGGCCTTCTGCTGGAGCGTGCGGATGAGCTCGAGCCCGGTCCGGTCGCCGATGTGGGCCAGGCGGGCGAACCGGTGGCCGCCGAAGTCGCGCTGGAGGATGAGGCCGTCGCCGGTGCGGTCGAAGAGCGCTCCCCACTCCTCGAGCTCGCGCACCCGGTCGGGAGACTCCTGGGCGTGGAGCTGCGCCATCCGCCAGTTGTTGAGCATCTTCCCCCCGCGCATCGTGTCGCGGAAGTGGACCTGCCAGCTGTCCTCGCTCTGGACGTTGCCGAGCGCCGCGGAGATCCCGCCCTCCGCCATGACGGTGTGGGCCTTGCCGAGGAGCGACTTGCAGACCAGCGCGGTGCGCTGGCCCATCGCCCTGGCCTCGATCGCCGCGCGCAGCCCCGCGCCGCCGGCTCCGATCACGATGACGTCGAAGTCGTGGGTCTCGTAGTCAGCCATGTCGTCCGACCCCTCTCAGAAGTGGAAGCCGTAGTCGTGGATGGTGCCGCTCGCCACCAGCCGGACGTAGAAGTCGGTGAAGGCCACGAAGACGAGGCTCATCCAGGCGAAGAGCATGTGCCTGCCGTTGAGCGGGGTCAGCGCCTTCCAGATCCTGTGCCGGACCGGCGAGCGGGAGAACTGCTTGACCCCGCCGCCGCAGAGGTGTCGGCAGGCGTGGCAGCTGAGCGAGTAGAGCCAGAGCAGGACGGCGTTCACGCACAGCACGACGGTGCCGATGCTGATGCCGATGCCGACCCCCGGCTGGCGGAAGGCGACGACTGCGTCGATGGTCAGGATCACGTTGAAGACGAGGCCGAAGTAGAAGAAGTAGCGATGGACGTTCTGGAGGATGAGCGGGAAGCGCGACTCGCCGGTGTAGCCGCCGTGCGCGTCCGACACCGCGCAGGCCGGCGGCGAGAGCCAGAACGCCCGGTAGTAGGCCCGCCGGTAGTAGTAGCAGGTGAGACGGAAGCCGAGCGGGAAGATGAGGATGAGCAGCGCGGGCGAGATTGTCCACCACGTGATCACGGTCGAAGGGTGGCTTCCGGGCACGCAGCTCGCCGCGAGGCAGGGCGAGTAGAAGGGCGAGATGAGGTCCCGCTGCATGCTCGCGCCGACGTAGTAGTCCTTGTTCACGAAGGCCGCCCAGCTCGCGTAGGCGACGAAGGCGGTGAGGACGGTCACCGTCACCACCGGCTGGACCCACCAGCGGTCCTCGCGCAGTGTGGGCGCTGCAGGTCCGCCACGTGGTTCACCGAGCACCACCGGTGTGACTGTGGCCTCTTCCAACGTGGTCAACTCGGTCCTCCCTCGGTCTGCCCGACCCGGTGCCGTGGCGCGCGGGCGCCCGCCTGTGGATCGCTGAGGACCCTCATCTTTCCACCCTCACGACCCCCTTGTGCAACAACGGTGCTGGTCGGGACGGGGCCGGACGCGATGCGCCGCCTCCGGATCGGCCGCATAGGCTCGACCGCATGAACACCCCGGAACCGTCCGCCATCGACGGGGGTCCGCACGGCGGATTCGACGTCACCGCCCGCCTCACTCCGCCGCCCGACATCACCACGCTCGGACGGCTGCGCCAGGCGGGATGGACCTCGATCCCGGTGGCCGAGGAGATCCGGCGCAACGCCGCGGCGCGCATCGCGGCGGGCGAGCCGCTGGTGAGCGGGGTGCTCGGCTTCGAGCGCACCGTGCTCCCGCAGCTGGAGAACGCGATCCTCGCAGGTCACGACGTCATCCTGCTGGGCGAGCGGGGACAGGCGAAGACCCGCATCATCCGCTCGCTCGTCGCCCTGCTCGACGAGTGGCTGCCGGTCGTCGCGCACTCGGAGATCAACGACGATGCCTTCCATCCGATCTCGCGCTTCGCAAAGGACCTCCTCGCCGAGGCCGGCGACGATCTTCCCGTGGCATGGGTCCATCGCAGCGACCGATACGGGGAGAAGCTCGCGACGCCCGACACCTCCATCGCGGACCTCATCGGTGAGGTCGACCCGATCCGCGTCGCGGAGGGCCGCTACCTCTCCGACGAGCTCACCATCCACTACGGGCTGGTGCCACGCCTCAACCGCGGGATCTTCGCGGTCAACGAGCTCCCCGATCTCGCCGAACGGATCCAGGTCGGCCTGCTCAACGTGCTCGAAGAGCGCGATGTGCAGATCCGCGGGCACCGGGTGCGCCTGCCGCTCGACATCGTGCTCGTCGCGACGGCCAACCCCGAGGACTACACGAACCGCGGCCGGATCATCACCCCGCTCAAGGACCGGTTCGGCGCGCAGATCCGCACCCACTACCCGCCCGACGCCGTCACCGAGCTGCGCATCGCCGAGCTCGAGGCGGTCCTGCCCGGACGCGACGGCGCGGCGTCGGCGGACGGGGCGACCGGCTCCGCCGGCCATCCGGCCGTCGAGGTCCCCGACTTCATGGCCGAGGTCGTCGCCGAGCTGAGCCAGCTCGCGCGCGAGAGCCCCCACCTCAACCAGCGCTCGGGCGTGTCGGTGCGCCTCACCATCGCGAACTACGAGACGCTGGTCGCCAACGCGACGCGGCGCGCGCTGCGCAACGGCGAGACCGAGGCGGTGCCCCGCGTCTCCGACCTCCAGGCGCTCGTCGCATCGACCCAGGGCAAGGTCGAGATCGAGTCGCTCGAGGAGGGACGGGAGGAGTTCATCCTCTCGCAGCTGGTCTCCGCCGCCGTCCTGCTCGTCTTCCGCCGCCGGGTCGTGCTCTCCGATCCGCAGTCCGTGGTGGCGTCGTTCGACGCGGAGACCGTGGTCCACGCCGGCGACGATCTGCCGGCCGCCGAGTACGGCGCGATCCTCACACGCCTCCCGGCGCTCTCGGCCCCCGTCCTCGCGCTCGCCGGCGGCTCGGAGGACCCCGGTGTCATCGCGTCCGCGACCGAGTTCCTCCTCGAGGGCCTGCACCTGACCAAGCGGCTCAACAAGGAGGCCGCGGGGCCGCGCGCCACCTACCGGGGTCGCGGATGACCTGGCGCTACGAGTACCGGCAGTGGGACGGCACCCAGGACGCTGCCGTCGACGACGCCGACGCGGTCCTCGCACAGCTCACCGACGACCTGTTGGCCAACGGGGACCTGCACGAGGCGCTGCAGCGCATGCTCAACCGCGGGTGGCAGACGGCCGACGGGCGCCAGGTCGAGGGACTGCGCGACCTCATGGACCGGCTGCGGACCGCGCGCGAGGAGGAGCTCGAGCGTGGTGACCTCGGGGGCGCCTATCGCGAGATCGCCGAGGAGCTCCAAGAGGTGCTCGCCGAGGAGCGGGGGGGCATCGACAGGCTGGTGGAGGACGCGAACGCGTCGGGCGACGAGCGCCGCCAAGAGGTGACCGACGAGGTCGCGACCGAACGGCGCATGGCGCTCGACCTCCTCCCGAACGATCTCGCCGGCCAGGTGCGCGGCCTCCAGCACTACGAGTTCGTCTCGTCCGAGGCGCGCCAGCACTTCGAGGAGCTCATGGAGCGACTGCGCGAGGAGGTGGCCCGCACCTACTTCGACCAGATGTCCGAGGCGCTCTCGAATCCCGATCCCGAGCAGCTCGAGCACATGCGTCAGGCGTTCGACGCGCTCAACCGCATGATCGAGCAGCGCGAGGCGGGGGAGCCGCTCGATCCGACCTTCGAGTCCTTCATGGAGCAGTTCGGCGACCTCTTCCCGGGCAATCCGGCCGATCTCGACGAGCTGCTCGAGCAGCTCGCGGCACGCATGGCCGCCGCGCAGGCGATGTGGAACTCGATGTCGCCCGAGCAGCGCTCCCAGCTCCAGGGTCTCGCAGAATCGCTGCTCGAGGACCTCGATCTGCGCTGGCAGGTCGACCGGCTCGCGGACAACCTCCAGCGGGCGTTCCCCGGTGCCGGGTGGCAGCAGCGATTCCGCTTCAGCGGCGACCAGCCGATGGGCATCGGCGACGCGACCGACGCCGCGGCGCGCCTGCAGGACCTCGAGGAGCTCGAGGCCTTCCTTCGGACCGCGAACTCGCCGGCGGCACTGTCGGAGGTCGACCTCGACAAGGTCCGGCGCCATCTCGGTGACGACGCGGCCTCCTCGCTCGACCAGCTGGCCAAGCTCACCAAGCGCCTCACGGATGCAGGACTCATCGACCAGAACGAAGGCAGGTTCGAGCTCACACCGAAGGGCATCCGCCGGATCGGCCACCAGGCGCTCGAGGACCTCTTCTCACAGCTGACCAAGGACCGCGTCGGGAACCACGCGACGACCTTCATCGGGACGGGCCACGACCGCGAGGAGACCACCAAGCCCTACGAGTTCGGCGACCCCTTCAACCTCGATCTCTCACGCACCGTGCACAACGCGGTCCGGCGAGCGGGCAGCGGCGTGCCGGTCAAGCTCGCGCCCGGCGACTTCGAGGTCGTCGAGACCGAGTCGCTGACCCGCTCGGCCACCGTCCTCCTCCTCGACCTCTCATTGTCGATGCCCATGCGCGACAATTTCGTCCCCGCGAAGAAGATGGCGCTCGCGCTCCACACTCTCATCGCGACACGCTTCCCACGCGACTACCTCGGGCTGGTCGGGTTCTCGGAGGTCGCCCGCGAGATCGAGCCCGAGGACCTGCCGACGGTCTCGTGGGACTACGTCTACGGGACCAACCTCCAGCACGGGCTCATGCTGGCGCGCAAGATGCTCGCCCACCAGCAGGGCACCAAGCAGATCATCCTGGTGACCGACGGTGAGCCGACCGCGCACATCGTGCCCTACAACGGCGGCATCGGCTACGACGTCTTCTTCAACTACCCGCCGGTCCCGGAGACCCTCGAGGTCACTCTCGCCGAGGTGCTGCGCTGCACGAAGGCCGGCATCACCATCAACACCTTCCTGCTCGACCCGGACCGCGGGCTCCAGGGCTTCGTGGAGCAGCTCGCGCGCATCAACCGGGGGCGCACGTTCGCGACCTCGCCGGACGAGCTCGGCGACTACGTGCTCGTCGACTTCCTCCGGCACAAGCGGACGCTCCGCGCCCGCGGGCGCCGCGCCGTCTGAGCGCAGCGGCCCCGTCGCCCGCCCGCCGGCGATCGGCATCGACTGCGACGAGGTTCTCCGCGGCCGCTGATCGGCGGTCGATCGGGCCGGTCCCGGGCCCTGCCGCCTGCGCGCCCGGGCAACGGTGGGTGCTTGCGCACCTGTTCACAAGCAGGTTCTTCTTGCGTTTCGCGGAAGAATCGGGAAGGATGACAGAACTGTAGTTACATGCGTGCCACGCGATTCTGCCCGGGGTCACGTGGAGCTGAGTGGGAGGGAGGTCGGTCAATGGACATGGTTTCATTGATGTACGGACCCCAAGAGCGCACGTGGCAGACCCGAGCCAACTGCATGGGTGTCGATCCGGACCTGTTCTTTCCGGAGCGCGGGGCGTCCACCCGTGAGGCGAAAGAGGTCTGCCGGGGGTGTGTCGTGCGTGAGGACTGCCTCGAGTACGCACTGGCGAACGGCGAGAAGTTCGGCATCTGGGGCGGGCTCTCGGAGCGTGAGCGCCGCCGGCTGCGCCGCCAGCGCGCGATGCAGCGGCGGGCGGCGGACGCCTCCTGAACCCGGGCCCGGACGTGTGGTCCGGGCGGGTCAGCGACGGGCGGCGGCGAGCCGGTCCTCGACGGTGCGGTCAGGGGCGAGGTCGAGCGCCGACCACCGGTCGGCCGGCACCGCCGCGAGCGTGCCAGCCGGCAGCAGCCCGACGAGCTCCCCGCGCAGCACCCGGCAGCCCTGGGCGCCGGCCGAGGCGCGGACGGCGTCATAGGCGTCGGCGACCGTCAGGGTCGCGGGCGCGAGCAGGTTCATGCTGACCTGCGCCCCGGGGCCGGCCGCCAGGCCGAGGGCCCGCAGGTGGGGGCCTCGCAACGATGCGGCGACGGTCCGGGCCACGCCGAGCACGTCGATGCCGGGTTGCCCGGGCTCGGCCACGAGCCAGACGTTGTAGGCCACGAGCACCGGCCGGACGCCGACCGCGATGGCGCCGGCCGTCTCGTGAGGCTCGGGGGGTCCGGTGTCCGGGGCGAGCGCCCTGAACGCGTCGCGGCGCACCTCGGGGAGGGTGCGCTCGGGTCCGTAGAGGAAGCACGGGACGTGCAGATCGTCCCCGGCCCACGCGGCGAAGCGGTTCCGAGCGGCGAGTGCGGCGTCGAAGGCGGCGTCGGATGCCGACGGATCGAGCGGCACGAAGGGCACGACGTCCGCGGCACCGAGCCGCGGGTGGACCCCCTGGTGCGCGCGGAGGTCGATGCGGGCCACGGCCTCGGCCGCGACGGCACGCGCCGCGCCCTCGACCTGCTCGAGGCTGCCCGCCAGCGTGAGCACCGTGCGGTGGTGGTCGGGATCGGTGTGGAGGTCGAGGACGGCCTCCCCGCCGGCCTGGCGGACCGCCGCGAGGAGCGACGCCTCACGCCCTTCGCTGATGTTGACGACGCACTCGGCCGTGTCCGGGGCGAGCGGCACGGCGTCCGGGGTGCGACCGTTCAGACGGGGACGACCTGCCCGATGCGACGGCGGCGCAGCATCCGTCGGCGCTCACGCTCGGAGGTGCCACCCCACACGCCGTGATCGACCCGCTCCTCGAGCGCATACTCGAGGCACTGGGCCGCCACCGGGCACTCGGCGCAGATCCGCTGGGCAGCCTGCACGCCGACGCCGTCGCTGGGGAAGAAGATGGCCGGCGAGAGGTCCCGGCACTTTCCGACGCTCATCCAATCGGCATCCATGGTTCCTCCGTCGAACTCGTGGATCCTGCGGGGTTCGTCTGCCTGCCCAGGAGACCCTTCCGCCGCCGCGATCCGTTGCCCTTCCAGTGTCGCATTTCAGTACGGGGAGCAGCGCGATATCGCCGAGTCTTGACGGAATCCTCACAATATTCTTATGGGGCACCTGGGCCTTCTTAGAAAGCGCCCCGCGCACCGGGTGGCGGAAGGCCCGCCGGGGACGGCGTTGACCGCCGGGTAGGCTGTGGCCCGCCCACCGCCAGGAGGATCCGACGCCATGTCCCCGGTCACCGACGAGCCGCTGACGCCCGACGAAGACGAAGAGCCCCAGCCGCCGGTCGGCCACGTTCGCGTCGTCTACCTCGGTCCCGTCGCTCCGCACTGGGAGGTCCGTTCCGACTTCGGCGACCCGGCGCTCATCGAGGAGTTCCGTCGCCGCACGATGGCTCGCCTCGTGCTCCTGCCTCCGCACGACCCGCAGTACCGGCGGAACCGCGAGCGGGTCGTCCGGGATGCCGAGCGCGAGAACATCCTGCTCGACTGGGACCTCGGGATCCCCGAGGAGGAGACGACGCCAGTCGAGGCCGCGCCCCAGGCCTGAGACCGGAGTTCAGCCCCCGGCCGGCTCGTCGAGCTCGGGGAGGCTGATCCGCTCGAGCCACAGCCCGGGGGCGTCGACTTCGGCGGGGGTCGGGAGGTTCGAAGCCGATGCCCAGAGCCGAGCGAGGCCCGACTCGCCGGCGCGCTCGACCACGCCGCTCACGAACGACCGCCCTCGGTCGACCTGCACCTGATCGAGGTCGAGGCCGAAGAGCGCGCCGGCTGCCTCCTCGCCCTTTCCTCGTTCGATGCGCCTGCGGTACCAGGCCTCCGCGACCTGGCGGTGCGAGCCGATGAGCCGTTGCCCGACGAGATCCGCGACGTGGTCGGCGTACGCGTCGACGACGACGGCCAGCGCGGTGAGCTGATCCGACGACCGCCGCGACTCGGGGGTGAGCAGTTCGCCGAGGAGTGCCTCGGGATCGCCGAACAGGCCCTGGAGTGACTCGAGGTCGGTCCCCGGCGCGCCGCCGAGGGCCCCTGGGCTCATCCCGCCGAGCCGCTCGACGAGGTTCTCCTGCGCGGTTGCCGACGACGCGGCGAGCGCGCCCAGCAGCTCCTCGAACCGGGCGCGGACGTCCGGCCGGGAGAGCACGGAGTTCGATGCGAGCTCGCGAGCGCAGAACCAGACCAGTGCCTCCTCGTCCGGCAGGCTCCAGTCACCCGCGAAGGACTCGATGTTCCCGGTCACCAGCAGTAGCTCGTCGGAGGGCGCCCACGGGATCGCGAGCGGGTACTGGCCGAGGGTGCGCTGGGAGAGGTGGCCGACGACGGAGCCGACCTGGAGCCCGAAGAACATCGGCCCGATGGCGGTGGCCCACTGGCCGAGGAGGCCGGCCAGCCCGGCGCCGGTGTCGTCGTCGAGGCCCGCGTCGGTGGGTGCGGGCGGTGCGGGCGGCGGCACCGCCTTGGGTGTCATGGCCGTGAGGAGCGGGCGCCACGACTCGAGCGCCCTCGCGGTCCAGTCGCCGCGGGTCACCGGTACGCAGGTGAGCCGGCGGCCGTCGGGGGAGACCGGCATGCCGGTCGTCTCGATCACGTTGAGCTCCGCGACCCGGGCGAGCTGTTCGAGACGGATCCGATGGACGGGCTCGACGTTCGCTTCGGCCGCGCCCCCCGTCGACACGTTCAGGGCGAACGAACGCGTGAGCTCCCACTGGTCGGGAGCGTTGGTGCCGAGCATGTTCATCAGGTCGCCGAGCAGGGACTGGAAGGGGTTCCCGAAGTCTCCGGTGTCCGGCGGTGCCATGCCGTCATGCTACGGCGAGGTTCCACCTCCTGGTGCGTCGGCATCGGTGTCGGTGAGGACGACCGGTGTGGTGAACGTAGCGCCTGCCCGTTCCACGGTCACCGCGAGCGCGGTGCCCGGCGGATCGGCGTAGAGGCGCGTCGCGAGGTCCGCCGCCGAGGCGACGCGGTTGCCGTCGACGCCGATGATGAGATCGCCGGGCTCGATGCCGGAGGCGGCCGCGGGGCTGTCCGCGTCGACGGTGGTGACCGCCGCGCCCGTTGCCTGTGACGTGGTCGCCGCGACCGTCGACGCGGTCGACAGCGCCGTCCCGTCGCTCGTGCCGACGCCGAACCATCCGTGGTCGACGACGCCGGAGGAGACCAGCTGGCGGACGACGCCCGCGACGAGCTCGCCGGGCAGGAAGATCGACCTCGTCGCGGATCCGGTGCCCACGACGGCGTCGAGCATCCCCGAAACGTTGCCGCTTTCGTCGAGGAGGAGGCACCCGAGATCGCGCGAGGTGAGCGGTGCGGCGACCGACGTGTCCGCGAACGACGCCGGCACCGAGCCGCCTCCGAGCGAACGGCCGGACGAGACGACCGCACCGCCGTAGACGTGGGGTGAGGGGGCGTCGCCCGACTGGCGGCCCGGCTCCATGGCGACGGCGACCGCCATCGCACCGACCGACGGGTTCGCGGCGTCGAAGGCGGCGGCCGGGAGGTCGTCGCCGATCCGCAGGACGGAGAGGCCGGTCGGCTGGTCGGATCCGACGAGCTCCGCGGGCTGGTCCGTGCCGTCCGGCTCGACGACCGTCAGCGCGCGGGCGCCGGCCAGTGCCTCGGAGGCGACGACGACGATGCCGCCCGCCTCCGCGACCAGACCGGTCGTGACCGTCGTGCCGTGCGGTCGGTCGACGCGGACCGCCACGGTCGAGGGACGGATGGCCGCGACCATCGAGTCGATCTGGGAGGTGGCAGCGAGGCTGCTGGCGCCGGGCTCGGTCGTCGGCGTACCGGTGAGCGTGGCCGTCCGCGCGCTGCCCGACGTCCCGTCGGGCTCGGCGGAGTTCGTCGCGGCGATCGCGAGACCGACCGCGACGATCGCAAGGAGCAGGCAGGCCGTCGTGCCCCCGACGATCAGCCCACCGGTCCGCCGGTGCGGCTCTGCTGACCGCTCGCCGACCGTCGCTTGGGTCGGACGTCGCTGTGGTGAGAGCTCGGAAGGATGGCGCCAGAGTCGGTCGTCGGGCGGGATCCAGCCGCGCAGGCCGCCCTCGTTCCCGGGGTCGTCGTCAGGATCGCCCCGGGATCCCCTCCGATCGTCTCCGTCCACCCACGCGAGGTTACCGAGCAGACCGCCGCAGCGGACGTCGCGGCGCACGCGCGCGGAGAGGCAGGCAGCGGCGCTCGGCGCACCACCGCTCGCACGGTGACGCTGGCCCTACCATGGAGGGGTGGCGCGGGATCTCGCGATCGACCTTGGGACTGCAAACACGCTGGTGTACGCGAAGGGCCAGGGCATCGTGTTGAACCAGCCGACGGTGATCGCCCTCAACACGCGGACCCACGAGGTCCTGGCGGTGGGCGACGAGGCGTGGCAGATGATCGGCCGCACCCCCGGGTACATCGTGGCGGTCCGTCCCCTACGCGAGGGCGCGATCACCGACTTCGACATCACGGAGCGCATGATCCGCCTCCTGCTCCGGCGCGCCGGGGTCACCAAGTTCAACCGTCCACGCGTCCTCATCTGCGTCCCGTCCGCGATCACCTCGGTCGAGCGCCGTGCGGTCAAGGAGGCGGCCCGGCGGGCCGGCGCGTCGGCGGCGCACCTCATCGAGCAGCCCATGGCCGCGGCCATCGGCGCCCGCCTCGACATCCACGAGCCCGTGGGCAACATGGTGGTGGACGTGGGCGGCGGTACGACGGAGACCGCAGTGATCTCGCTCGGCGGCGTCGTCGCCTCGCACGCCATCCGCTGCGGAGGCTTCGACATGGACGCCGCGATCCAGAGTTACGTGCGCCACGAGCACGGGATCGCCATCGGCGAGCGCACCGGGGAGGAGCTCAAACTCGCCATCGGCTCGGCACTGCCCTATGCCGACGAGATGAAGGCCGAGGTCAGGGGGCGCGAGATCACCACCGGCCAACCGAAGACGGTGGTCATCTCACCCGAGGAGCTCCGCGACGCGCTGCGCGACCAGGTCGACCTCATCGTCGCGACGGTCATCAGCTGCCTCGCCGAGTCACCGCCCGAGCTCGCCCAGGACATCATCTACGAGGGCATCCACCTCGTCGGCGGCGGCGCCATGCTGCGGGGACTCGCCAACCGGTTGGCGGACGAGACCGAGGTGCCGGTCCATCTGGTGGCGACACCGCTCGAGTGCGTGGTCCTCGGCGCGGGGCGGTGCCTCTCCTCCTTCGACAGCCTGCGCCCGATCTTCGCCGCCGCCGACTCCTGAGCCCCCGGAGGGCTCACCCGCCGGCGAGGAGATCCTCCGCGACCTGGCGCACCTGCCAGTCGCGGTCGCTGAGGCACCGGCGCAGCGCCTCCTCGACCGGCGGACCGTCGAAGGCCGCGAGTGCGACCGCGGCGCGACGCCGGACCGCCGGCTTGTCACCGAGCGCGTCGAGCACCACCGACAGTCCCGACGGGTCGCCGATCGCCCCGAGCGCAGCCACGGCGGCCTCACGGCAGAGCGGGTCCCGGTGCGCACCCGGCCCCGCCGCGATCGCGGCGAGCATCGGGACGAGCGACGGGTCGGCGCGCTCGCCCGCGCACCACGCCGCGCGCTCGACGACGCCGGTGTCCGCGTCGCGCAACGCCACGGTGAGGTCGACGGCAGGATGACCCGCGGCGAGCTCGCACGCGCGCCGCCGGACCGACGGTGCGCCGTCCGAGAGGGCCGCCCCCAGCTCGTCGTCCGCGAGGTCGCCGAGGCGTTCGAGCGCGGCGAGCGCGGATGCGCGGACCGACGGATCGTCGTCGCCGAGAGCCCGACGCGCGAGGGCCCGGTCCCCGGTGTGCCCGGCCAGGGCCACGGCCCGCCGGCGGTCGATGACCGTCCGATCTGGAGGTTCCGTGGCAGGCTTCACCCCGACCACTATGTCCGACGATCGAGGCACCACCGATCCCCTCCCGCCTGCGACCGGACCGGGCTGGGGGACGGCACCACCGTTCGCCGGAGCAGCAGGGACCGCGGGTGGCGAGGTCCCCGGTCCGGCCGGAGGCGCGGACGCAGCGGACCCCGCCGAGCGTGCGGGTGCGCCGAGACGGCGGCGCCGGTGGCCGTGGGTGGTCTTCATCGTGGTGATCGCAGCCATCGGGATCGCCTCGCGGATCAACCTCGACTACTACTTCATCCAGCCCGGGACCGCACAGTCCGTGCAGCAGTTCATCACCGTGCCGCCGACGCGCAACCACCCGGTGGTCCGACCGGTCCTGCTCACCGATGTGGAAGAGGGCCGGGTGAGCGCCCTCACGTACTGGTACTACCGGCTCCAGTCGGACACCGATCTGCTCCAGGTCCAATCCGTCACGGGCGGGACCTCGCCGTCGGAGCTCGACGCGCAGGGCCAGCTCGAGATGTCGCAGGCCGAGTCGGCGGCGAAGACGGCCGCGCTGACCCGTCTCGGCTACCACGTCGTCGCGACGCCCGCGGGCGCGGTCGTCGCGGGCACGTTCGAAGGCACGCCGGCGTACGGCGTGCTCCAGGTCGGCGACGTCATCACCGCGGTCGACGGCACCGCGGTCACGACGGCCGCCGCGCTCACCCACACCCTCGCGCAGTACCACTCCGGTCAGACGATCACCCTGACGGTTCGCCGCGGGGGCACCGCACCACCGACGCCCGTCGTGGTGACGCTCAAGAGCACGCTCGTCGACGTGGGCGGTCCGGCGCCGATCCGCCTCAACCTCGGGATCGAGCCTGAGGACCAGGTCGACGACACGTATCCCTTCCAGGTCAGCATCGACGTGACCAACATCGGCGGTCCGTCGGCGGGGCTCGCGATGACCCTCGGGGTGATCGACGCGCTCACCGCAGGCTCGCTCACCGGCAAGCAGGTGGTCGCCGCGACGGGCACCATCGACAGCGCGGGCGACGTGGGCGACGTGGGCGGGGTCCCCCAGAAGACGGTCGCCGTCGAGAACGCCGGGGCGTCGATCTTCCTCGTACCGCCCCAGGAGTACAAGGAGGCGCTCTCGAAAGATCGGAAGGGACTCGCGATCTATGCCGTCTCGACGCTCGACCAGGCGCTCAGGGTGCTCGCGGCGCACGGGGGCACCGTGCCTCCGCAGCAGGCGACGTCCCCGCCGACGGCGCCGGCCGTGCCCGCGGGATGACGGGTTCGGACGGGCTGCGGTCGTAGGCTCTCGCGCATGCCCGAGGAGCACCGGATGACCATCACCTCCTCCCCGCACCTGACTCCCGACGACGTGTCCCGGCACACTTTCGCCTCGGTCCGACGGGGGTTCGATCCGAGCGAGGTGCGCGACTACCTCGAGTCGATCGCGATCGGTCTGCGTGGCCTCGCGGAACGCGAGCGGCAGCTCCTCGAGGAGCTCGCGGACGCCGAACGCCGGGCCGCCAATCCGGTCCTCGACGAGCCGACGCTCACCGCGGCCGTCGGCCAGGAGACCGCTCGCGTGCTCCACAGCGCCCACGAGGTCGCGAGCGACGTGGTGACCCGGGCCGAAGCGGAGGCCGAGCGGCTCGTCTCGGAGGCGTCCGCGACCGCGGAGCGCCTGGTGAGCGATGCGACCGAGACCGCGGACCGCACCACGTCGGCGACGGAGACCCGTCTCGCCGAGCGCAGCGCGTCGGCGGAGGCCGCCATCGACGAGCTGCGCGAGCGGACCAACCTGCAGGTGGCCGACGCGCTCGAAGCGGCGCGCCACGAGGCGCACCTGTTGCTCGAGCGAGCGCGCGAGGAGTGCCGGTCGATGCTCGACGAGGCGCAGCAGCTCCGGTCGCGCGTCCTGACCGACCTCTCGAAACGGCGCAAGGCGCTGCACGCGCAGATCGAGCAGCTGCGCGCCGGACGCGAGCGACTCGCCGAGACGATCCAGGGCGTGCGGAGCTCCGTGGACGGGATCGCGGAGGAGCTCTTCAGCGCAGAGGACGCGGCGCGCCTCGCGGCCGAGGCAGCCGGTCGCGAGCAGCTCCGCCGTCCCGACGAGGGAACGCCGGAGGACGAGGCCGCCGCGCTGCTCGCCGAGGAGGCCGCAGCCGCCGACGCGGCGCACGCATCGGCACCCGACGATGACGAGGAGACGGGACCGGGTACGGGGTCCCAGGAGTCGGTCGACGCGATCTTCGCCCGCCTGCGCGCGGCCCACGACGAGCCGGCGACGGTGCCGGCGACGGAGCCGGCGACGGAGCCGGAGGTGGAGGCGGACACCGAGCCCGCCACTCCGGTGGTGGAACCTGCACCTGGCGCGTCCGCGGCCCCGGCGAACCAGCCGGAGGCGCCACCGGTGTCCGCCGTCGCTCCCGACGAGGGCGAGGCCGAGGGGGGACCGCCGGACGACCAGGACCCGAGGGTGCTCCGTCGCGACCAGCTCGTCGAGCCGATCATGACCGCGCTCGCCCGCAGGGTGAAGCGAACGCTCCAAGACGAACAGAACGACCTCCTCGACCGGCTCCGCGCCAAGGGAACCACCTGGTCGGCCGGGCTGCTGCCCGACGAGACCGAGCAGGTCGACTCCCTCTCCACCGCGGCGCTCCCCGCGTTGGAGGAGGCGGCCGAGGCGGGCTACGCGTTCACCGAGGCGGGAGCGAAGGGCGGGCCCGACCAGGACGCGATCGTCGGGATCGCACACGAGCTCGCGATCGCAGTCGTCGGACCGCTCCGGCGCCGCCTCGCGCAGGACGAGGGCCTGGCGAACGGCGACGAGCCGCCGGAGGAGTCGATCGTCGTCGAACACGTCGGCGCGGCGTTCCGCGAGTGGAAGGGCGAGCGGATCAACCGTCTGGCGTCCGACCACGTGATCGCGTCCTTCTCGGCAGGCGTGCTCGCCGCGGTGGGCGGATCGCCGTCAGGTCGGTTGGCGTGGATCGCGGTCGCGGATGCGGGCGACGCGCCGTGCCCCGATTGCGAGGACAACGGCCTGGGCGACGCACAGCAGCCGGGCGAGCCGTTCCCCACCGGGCATCACCATCCCCCTGCGCACCCGGGATGTCGATGCCTCCTCGTCGCCTCGGCATCCTAGGCTGCCCCCGTGCGCCCGCCGAGCGACATGCCCAGGATCACGCGCCCGGCCATCCGGAGGCGCCGCAGGCTGATCATCGCCGCCGTCGTCGTCGTGATCCTGCTCATCCTCTCGCTCCACACGTTCGCGGTCTTCTACACCGACGCGCTCTGGTTTTCCTCTGAGGGGCTCCACGGCGTGTGGCTGAGCCTCTTCGAGATCAAGGCCGGGCTCATGCTCGCGTTCGCCGCGATCTTCGCCGTGATGCTGCTCGCGAGCCTGATGGTGGCGGAACGGCTCGCACCGAAGGGACCGTCGCTCGACGCCGAGGACGAGTTCGTCAAGCGGTACCGCGAGGTGATCGGGCCCTACTCGCGCTGGCTGCGGGCGACGGTGGTGGTGATCCTCTCGCTCATCATCGGCTCGCAGGCGCTCGGGCAGTGGCAGAACTGGATCCTCTACAGCCACGGCTGCCCGTTCCCGAGCTCCGACCCGCAGTTCCACCGCAATGTCGGGTACTACGTCTGCACCCTGCCGTTCCAGCAGTTTCTGGTGCACTGGTTCCTCGTCGCACTCTTCGTGGTCCTGGTGGTCACCCTGCTCAGCCACTACCTGAACGGCGGGATCCGGGTGCAGGGTCCACGACCGAGGGTCCGTCCGGCGGTCAAGGCCCACATCTCGGTGCTGCTCGGCGTTCTGGCCATCGTGAAGGCGGTCGGCTACTGGCTCGCCCGGTTCGCCCTCGACCTCTCGAGCAACGGGTACGTCCAGGGCTCCGGCTACACCGACGTGCACGCGAGGATCCCCGCGCTCGAGCTCCTCATCCTCGTCTCGCTCGCCTCCGCGGCGCTGCTCATCTACAACATCCGTCGTCGTGGCTGGGCGCTGCCGATCCTCGGGGTCGGACTCTGGTTCCTCGTCGCGCTCTTCGCCGGCACGATCTATCCGGCCATCGTGCAGGCGCTCAAGGTCAACCCCGCGCAGAACACGCTCGAGCGGCCGTACATCCAGCGCAACATCGACGCGACCCGTGCCGCGATGGGGATCACCAACGTGCAGAGCATCCCCTACTCCGCGTCGCCCAACGTCACCGCGGCCCAGCTCTCGCTCGAGGGAGACACGCTCGGCAACGTCCGCCTCTGGGACCCGACGCAGACCCAACCCACCTACGACCGGAAACAGGACCTCCGCTCCTACTACCAGTTCAACGGACTCGGCATCGACCGCTACATGGTGAACGGCACCGAGAGCCCGGTCGTCGTCGGCGTGCGCGAGATCAACGATTCGGACCTCCCCTCGACGTCGTGGGTCAACACGACGCTGCAGTACACGCACGGTTACGGGATGATCGTCTCGCCCTCCAACCAGACGACTTCCGACGGCTACCCGGTCTTCGCGGTCGGCAACGTCCCGCCGACCTCCAACAGCGGACTGCCGTCGATCACCCAGCCGTCGGTCTACTTCGGGCTCAGCAACAGCGGCTACGTCGTGGCCAACACCAAACAGCCGGAGATCGACTACCAGCTGACCAACGGCACCAATGTCGAGACCCACTACACGGGGAACGGCGGCGTCCAGCTCTCGTCCCTCTTCAAGCAGTTCATGTTCGCGGTGCGGTTCGGCGACCCGAACCTGCTCATCTCGAACCTCATCACGAGCCAGTCACGGATCATGTTCGACCGCGGGGTGCAGGCCCGTGTGTCGAAGGCCGCGCCGTTCCTGAGCCTCGACTCGGACCCGTACCCCGCGCTCATCGGCGGTCACATCGACTGGATCCAGGACGCGTACACCACCACCGACAACTACCCCTACGCGCAGAACGCGGACACGTCGGCCGTCGCGCCCGGCAGCGGACTCAACCAGACGTTCAACTACGTGCGGAACTCGGTCAAGGTGGTCATCGACGCCTACACCGGCCACATGACCTTCTACGTGATGGACCCCCACGATCCACTCATCCAGACGTACGAGAGGGCCTTCCCCCACATGTTCACGCCGGCCTCCAAGATGAGCGCCGAGCTCCGTGCCCACCTGCGCTACCCCGAGGACATCTTCACCGTGCAGGCGTCGATGTACGGCAAGTACCACATCCAACTTGCCTCGAGCTTCTACAGCGCGGCGGACGCGTGGGCGCTTTCGCCGTCGCCGGGCTCGGGATCGCCGACCCAGGCGCTCCAGACGACCTTCACCACCAACGCGCAGGGCCAGCAGGTCTCGACCGGTCAGCTCGTCCGCATGGCGCCGATCTACCAGGAGATGCGGATACCCGGCCAAGCGCTGCAGTCCTTCAATCTGCTCGACGCATTCGTCCCGGTCTCGGCGGGCAGCCAGATCCAGACCCTCTCCGGCTTCATGATCGCGGGCTCGGACCCGGGGCACTACGGGCAGATCCAGATGTTCGTGACCCCACGGGACAATCCGGCGAGCGGCCCGTCGATCGTCGCCGCGCAGATCGACGCCACGCCCTCGGTCTCCCACGAGCTCACGCTGCTCAACACCAACGGCTCGTCCGCGCTGCTCGGCAACGTGCTCATGATCCCGATCGCCAACGCGCTCCTGTACATCCAGCCGCTCTACGTGGCCTCCTCGCGCAACGCGATCCCGCAGCTGCAGTACATGATCGCGGTCTACGGCAAGCAGCCCGCGGCGATCGGCCAGACGCTGCAGGACGCGCTGACCAGCCTCTTCCAGGCACCGGTGACTGCGACGACCGGCGGGACGACGCAGACGGGTTCCCTCTCACCACAGGTGCGCGCATTGCTCAACGAGGCGCAGACCGCGTACCAGCAGTCCCAGACCGACCTCAAGGCCGGCAACCTGGGTGCGTACCAGACCGACATCACCAGCCTCGAGTCGATCCTGCTCGAAGTGCAGCAGCTCACGGGCGGGCAGGGGTCAACGAGCACGACGACGACCACGACCACCTTGCCGGGGTCCGGCCCGTAGGAGGTGCCGGGGACCGGGTCGCGGGCCTGCCGTGTCTCCCGGGCACGGATAAGGTGGCGGCGTGGACGACTCGGCGCTTCCGCCCTGCGACTTCGACGAGTTCCACCGGCGCGAGTTGCCGGCCCTCCTCGCCGATCGGGGCCCGGTCTTCGTCTCCTCCGACGCGGCGCGGGTCCGACCGATCGCCTTCCGACTACCCGACGGACGTGCCTACACGTACGTGCCCGACGGCGCGACGTTCGCGGTCGTCGAGGGTGACGCGTCGGCCGCGACGGTCGTCGAGCTCGACGCCGATGCGTGGCGCGACTTCCGCTGGGAGCTCCAGACCTGCTTCGCCCTCCTCTACGCCGAGCGGCTCGTGGTCGTCCGTGGGGGATTCGGCCAGCTGACGCGGTGGGAGGCGCCGCTGCGGGTCGCTTTCGACGGGCAGGACCGGTACGACCTCGAGAACCCGCCACCGCTGCTCGATGCTTCGGGAGCGCCGCTCGACCTCGCGTGGTCCTTCTCGCTCGACGATGCCGACCTCGAGCTCGCCGATTTCCTCGCGCGCGCCGGCTTCCTCCACCTGCGCGGCGTGCTCGACGCCGGCGAAGTGTCGGCCCTCAATTCGGTCGTCGACGCCGCGGTCACAGACGCCCGACCCGACGACAGGAAGTCATGGTGGACGACGGTCGACGGGGTCGCGCGCTGCTGCCGGGTCAACTACCTCAACGAGCGGTCCACCGACGTCGCCGAGCTCGGGAAGGACCCGCGGTTCCGTCGGATCGCCGCGCTCTCGGGTGTCGAGCTGGTCGACGCGTTCGACCGGCTCGACGGCAACGGCGTGGTCATCAAGGTTCCCGGCGCGTCCGAGGGTCTCACCGACCTTCCGTGGCACCGCGACTGTGGGATGGGCGGCCACCCGGTCAAGTGCCCGATGCTCAACGTCGGCATCCAGCTCGATGCGGCGAACTGCGGGGCGGGCCGGCTCGAGATGATCGCGGGCTCCCACCTCGGCACGTCACGCCTACCGTCGGCCGGCGAAGCGGAGCGGCTGCCGGTCGTCGCGCTCGACACCGAGCCCGGCGACCTGACGGTCCACTTCGGCCACACGCTGCACGCGGCTCCACCGCCGCAGGACCCGTCCACGGCCGGACGCCGCGCCCTCTACCTCTCCTTCGTGCAGCCACGCACTATCGAGCTGGTCGGCCCCGGCCAGGGCTACAACGACGTCCTCTTCACCCACGACGGCACCGTCCGCCACGTCGACGCACTGACCTGACGACCAGGTCGAGCCGGGTCGGAGTTGCGCTCGCGGCGTTCACCACGCTCCCGCTCCGACCCTGATCCGCGGCGATCCGCTGGCTGATACAGTGGCCCCCCACGACGCGGGGTGGAGCAGTCTGGTAGCTCGTCGGGCTCATAACCCGAAGGTCGGAGGTTCAAATCCTCCCCCCGCCACTCATTCGTTGTTCGCAAGACACGTCGTTCGCCAGGTGGCCGAACGCGTGGACAGGAGGCACGGAATGCCGGGCCGCGTGGCCCGAGCGCCGGCAATTGGTGATGTCTCTCATTCGATGTCACGGCCAGAAGCGCCATCGATCTGCGATCTGCGTGTCCTCACCAGCGTTGGCTAGCGTGATCGCGTGAGGCTGACGGTGGAGGGGCACTGATGCAGCAACCGATCGCGAACGTATTCACGTGGCCGGCCGACGATCCGCAACTGCTCGGTGGTCGGTGCGAGAGCTGCGCGGCGATCACGTTCCCGGTGCAGTCGCGGTGCCCTCGTTGCGGCACCGAGAGCATGGCCGAACTTCCCTTACCCCGCCGCGGCACCCTCGTGTCCTGGACGACTCAGGAGTTCCCGCCCAGCTTCGACTACAGGGGCGATCCGACGGGTGGGTCTTTCGAGCCTTATGGCGTCGGGCTCGTGCAACTTGACGACGTGGTCCGGGTCGAGTCGCGGCTCACTGAGTGCGATCCCGCAAAGCTCGACTTCGGCATGGAGGTCGAACTGAAGATCCTCCCGTTCTACGTCGACAAGGACGGCAACGAGGTCATCACCTTCGCCTTCGCGCCCGTTGGCGCGCAGAACAGTGAGGAGGGCTGAATGGACGACGTCGCGATCATCGGTGTCGGTCTCCATCCCTTCGGCCGGCACGGCGACAAGTCCGCGTACGAGATGGCCGCCGACGCCGTCGAGCTGGCGTTGACCGACGCGGGCGTGACGTGGAACGACGTCCAGTGCGCCTTCGGCGGGAGCTGGGGGGTCTGGACCGACCCCCTCACCGGCCTGGTCGGGCTCACGGGCCTTCCGTTCATCCACGTGTTCAGCGCGTGCGCAACCGGCGCGGCCACGATCCAGCAGGCCGCAAACGCCATTCGCGCCGGCAACGGTGACATCGTGGTGGCCGTCGGCACGGACAAGCACGCGCGGGGCTCGTTCAAAGGAGATCCGACGACGACCAACGTCCCTGCCTGGTACGGCGAGAACGGGCAGTACGTGACCACCAAGTTCTTTGGCATGAAGATCAACAAGTACATGCACGACCATGGCGTCTCTCAGGCGACGTTGGCCAAGGTGGCGGCGAAGAACTTCCGCAACGGCGCCCTCAATCCAAAGGCATTCCGTCGGAAGCCGATCACCGAAGAGGAGATCCTCAGCTCGCCGATGCTCAACTATCCGCTGACTTCGTACATGTTCTGCGCTCCCGACGAGGGCGCTGCGGCAGTGGTTCTCTGCCGCGCCGACATCGCTCATCGCTACACGGACACACCGGTCTACGTGAAGGCGACTGCAATCCGCACGCGCAACTACGGCTCGTACGAGGTCAACACCACGTGGTCCCCTGTCGAGGAAGACGTCGCACCCACTGTGTACACGTCCCGCGCCGCCTATGAAGACGCCGGGATCGGGCCCGAGGACGTCGACGTCATTCAGGTCCAGGACACCGATGCCGGCGCCGAGGTCATCCACATGGCGGAGAACGGCTTCTGTGCTGACGGCGACCAGGAGAAGCTTCTCGCCGATGGCGCGACCGAGATCACGGGTCACATGCCGATCAACACCGACGGCGGCCTCATAGCCAACGGTGAGCCGATCGGAGCCTCCGGCCTCCGCCAGGTCCACGAGCTCGTGCTCCAGCTCCGCGGCCAGGCCGGCGAACGCCAGGTCCAGGGCGACCCGCGCGTCGGCTATGCCCAGGTCTACGGAGCACCCGGCACCGCCGCCGCCACGATCCTCGCTCGCTGACGCCACTGACTGGTCTGCAGCGGAGCCTGCCTCGTGGTCTCCTATCGCTGAGCGCCGGATCGCAGTTGATCGACGATGCGTTTGTCGAATTGTCTGGTGATCTCGCTGCGCAGAGGCAGTTGTACATCCCGCGAACATTCCGGATTCGAATTCTCCGTTTCGCCTCTGGAGAACCTGACCAAGCTGTCGCGGTCATCCAACGTCCAGCCATGTGGCCGGTTCGGGGCAATTCGTAGTGTCCGCGAGCGACGTACCCGATAGCCGCTCGGACTGGAATTCTGCGCCGATGTGAACCGACGAGACCTCGCCAGAGGAGATGCTCCCTGAGATGGCTCACAGCGATCGCGGGCGGATGCAAAGATCAGCCTTCCTTCACCGTCTGCCCCGAAGCGGATTCCGGAACTCCGAAGACTGTACGGATGAAACGCCGCCAGATCGGTGGCAACGCGTTCACCAATGTTGATGCCTCGAAGGAGCCGCAGGGTCGGGTACTGCTAGTGATTACTCCCCGAAGAAGCAGTGATTGTCGAAGAAATTTCCGTAGAACTGCACCAATACATGACCATACGGAGCCGTCCCGTAGTCGACGTTGTAAACGTCGCCAGCCTTGCCAGGAGGTAGGTTGAACGCCCACGTGATCGAGTGGTCCGAATCACCTGTGTTGCTCACGTTCCAACTTGCTCCTTGAAAGTCACCTGAAGTGGCAATCGTTGCGGACGGATTCGTCCAGCCAATCGTCGTGTAGTTGATGATGTTCCCACTGTCGCGGGCGGGGATTGTCACCGTGAAAGATGTAACGTGCCCGCTGCTGTTGTCGATCTCGGAATAGATTGGCGTCCCTTGATTGGGAATGTGGGACTGGTAGTAGAGCTCCACCTGGCATCTTCCTGAACCGCTTGCTCCCCGGCCTTGGTGGTGCACACCGCCTATCGTGGTCCAGTTCCTCGATGCCGCAAAAGCTGGTGTGGCGAGGCCGAGCGTCATCATGACGGTGGCCGTCACTCCCCAAAGTGCCCTGCTGGTGTTTTTGGTCATCGAGTGTCGTCCTCCTTCGTAGCCATTCTGCTCGTCCAGAGATTGAGCGATCTTCGTGCCTCTCTGATCGTGGGTGGCACGTCCATGGACGGCCCGAGGCAAGTCGGGCATCGGGCGAAGCACCAAGACGGTGTACAACGAAATCGGGACGCAACATACCGACTGGCGGGCGAGGTCACCCGCTTGAAGGTCAGGCTACCCCCCACCGGCTGCAGGTGCCGAAGTGTCCTGCCCTCCCGGTGGTACGTGGCACCCAGGTTCGAAGGCGCTTCCTACCTGGCTGAACCGACCTGGTCCGCGTGGAGACCTCGATGGCGGTCTCGCCCTGGCCAGAGTGAGTCACCCCCAACGACGAGCCCTGGAACGTCCCCACGGAAGTGTTCGGCACCAAATCGAAACCGCGACACCCTCCCACTCCGTTGCTCCCATCACGTGGGTAGATGATTCGCCAGGCTCCGAGAGGTGCGGATCGCGTCGCAGGGTCGAGCTTCCTGGGTCGTCCGATCATCTTCCGGCCTCGACTCCGCCCTGCGTGCCCAGCGGGGCCCGCCCGTTGATCAACCTCCGACGAACCTACCTCGGCGTTGGAGACGTTCTGGTCGATCCTGTCGCGGGACTGCTCGGTCGTCGTCGATCGCAGGAGAAGGACCGCGCGCTCGATGGGGTGGACCTCCACCGGGTCGTCAGCTTCGGGTCGTACCCGACGTCCCAGTCGGTCCTCTTCACCAAGATGGCGGCTGTCCGAGGGACGTGGTGGCAAAGGCCGCCAGTTGTCCGGGCAGTGACGGCAACTCCGCTCGTGTGACGCTCATGACCTCAGGTACTCGAGCACGGCGAGGACCCGGCGGTGGTCGGTGTCGGACGGTGGCAGGTCGAGTTTGAGGAAGATGCTGCTGATGTGTTTTTCGATTGCTCTCTCGGAAACCACCAGACGGCTGGCGATCGCGACGTTTGACCGACCTTCGGCCATGAGGGAGAGCACTTCGCGTTCCCTGGGGGTCAGGGTGTCGAGCGCCTTTGCTCGACCGCTCGTCCCTACCAGTTCGGCGATGACCTCAGGGTCGAGAGCCGTACCACCTGCGGCAACTCTGCAGAGCGCGTCGATGAACTCGGCCACGTTGCCAACCCGGTCCTTGAGCAAGTAGCCGACGCCGGCGGCGCCTCGGGGCCCGTGCCGGCCGAGGAGCTCGGCCAACAGTCGGGTTTCGACGTACTGGGAGAAGACCAGCACCGGGAGATCGGGCTGGGTGTCTCGGAGCATCAGCGCGGCGCGTAGGCCTTCGTCGGTGTGGCTTGGTGGCATCCGGACGTCGATGAGGGCCAGGTCCGGATGGTGCTCGGCGACGGCCTCGATCAGCGAGGCAGCGTCTCCCACCGCCGCGGGAACTTCATGGCCGCGATCAATCAGGACCTCGACGATTCCGGCCCGGACCACTGCCGAGTCTTCGGCGACCACCACTCGCAGTGCCGGCTCGGCGCTCACGGCCTGACGGGCAATTCCACCGTGAGCACCGTCGGACCGCCGGGCGGGCTGGCGACCCTGACCTGACCGTCGACGGTCGAGAGTCGCTCGACCAGGCCGCTCAGTCCGTTGCCGTCGAGCAACACGCCGCCGACACCATCGTCAGCGACCGTCAGCCGCAGCACATCGCCGTCTTGGGACAGCTGGAGCGACACGGCCGATCCACCACTGTGTTTGGCTGCGTTGGCCACCAGCTCAGCTGCACAGAAGTAGACGATCTCCTCGATTGCCGGCGACGGTCGCTCGGTGAGCGTCACGGTAGCCCGAGCTGGGAGTGGACTCCGGGCCGCCAGCGTGCCGAGAGCTGACGGAAGGCCTTGTTCCAACTCTGAAGGATGGATGCCGCGGGCAAGGTCGCGCAGCTGGCGGAGCGCGACGTCGGCGCGATCGTGGGCCTCGTCCACGAGCCTGCGAGCTTGAGCGATCTCGGGGACGTCGTGCTGTTGCTGCGCCTGGGTGAGCTTCTCTTGGGCCAGGCCCAGCTTCATGGCCAGCCCAACCAGCTCGGCCTGGGCGCCGTCGTGGAGATCCCGCTCGAGGCGGCGCAGACGTGCCGACGCCTCGTCGACCGCGCCGGCGCGTGCCCGCTCGAGTTGGCGGACCCGGGACGGTAATGACGTCGGTCCAAGCAAGTCGGCGAGGAGGTGGCGGTCGAGGTACAAGATCGCCCGCAACACCCACGGTGCGAGCCACCAGCCGGTCGCACCGATGGCCGTGAGCAGCAGGGTCCTCTGCCACGTGTCGAAGTAGAAGGAGCCGAAGTTGATCACGTAGTGGCGGGGGACACCGTCGCCCTTCAAGTTCTCGGTGCCCACGTTGGCGGCCCACTGTGCCGGCGCCAGAACGAACCACAGGGTGGCGACTCGCAATGCGATCACCGCGATGAGGCTGGCAAGTGCGAGGGGAAACTTGAGGACGAGATAGGCGCGGGCACGCCAGCCCGCTCGGTCGACGATGCCCGAGCGCACCCAGCCGACAGCCCCTCGCTCTGGCTGGAACGGTGGTGGCGGGGGAACGTCCTCGTCGAGAAATCTTCGGACAAGGCCTCGGTTGAGCGCTCCAAGCTGGCGCACGGCCAGCGTGGACAATGCGAGCACGACCAGGCCCACCACGACGACTGACAGGAGGACGCCGAAGAACAACGATGCCACCACGAACGCGAAGCCGAAGACGCCGAGCGGGAACGCCACCAACGCGTAGAGCAGCTCCCGCCAGGATCGGCGAGTGAACGGCGCGCCGACGATCACTGCCCACGGGGTCTGGCCGGGCGAGGCGTCCGCTGACGAGGGCAACGGGGGAGTCGGCGAGCCGGGCATCGAGTCGATTCTTGCCGAGCCCCGTCGAGAGGTTCGGGCCATGACCTTTCTCACGGGGAGTGTGAGCCGGCCGGTACGGGCATCCCGGTCCGCGAGCAGATGAAGGTGCGGCGAACTCTCTTCGAGCGAAGGATGTAGGCGAGGCCAACCAATCCTGGGAGGGAGTCGACGATCATGCCAAACGGTGACTTCTCACCCAGCAGGTGCCACAAGGTGAGAAACAGCACGGTGAGGCAGTTGAGGACGATGCTGTTCACGATCGCGGCCTTGCGCCGTCGGATCATGAGCAGAAGCACGACGGCGGTGTAGAGCGCGAGGACGGTGTTCGTGATGACGTAGAACACCAACGCGCCGAGCGGCACGAACGACCTGAGACCCGCTCGCTCAGGGTCGGCGAAGATCACGATGGCCCCCACGGTCAACCCGAGTCCGTGCAGCGCCTGTATGACGAGACCGATCATGTAGACCAGAAGCCATCCTCGAAGACCCGATCGCGTGCGGGGTCGAGAGACGCTGTCTCCGATGTCGCTCAGAGGGACCGATGAGCTCATCTCTCCAGGATCGTCTTGGAGAGCTCGGATATCGATGGTGCACGCACCCGACTCTTTGGTTCGGCTAGCCGTACCGCTCGGATTGCGATCGTCTGCCCCGTCGAGGCAACCGCCCCGGTGGCGACGCCCTCAACAGGTCGACGGCACCGCTGCGGTGAGGTCACACCACTGCAGGACGCGCGACGGACGGCGACGACAGAAGAGCAAGACCGGCCTGGGAGCAGGCATCGTGATTGCAGCGGGGTCAGTGGAGATCGAGCTTCCGGAACGCCAGGATCGAAGCCCCGAGTGCGCACGCTCCGAAGCAGATCAGGACCAGGAACTCTGCACCTGATACGCCCTCGGCGAGCTGATCGTTCCCGATCGACCAGTACAGCAGCGAGAAATACCGCGCCGGTCGGATCCAGTGGACGACGGGGGCGAGCGAGCTCAGGAGATACGACGCCGCGGCCAGCGCAGTGGTCACTCCGAGGGTGAAACCCCGGTGGCCCGTCGCCGCCCCGATCGCAAGCGCGACGAGGCCGAAGTCGAGTCCGAAGAGGAACACAGCCACCGAGGCCGAGATGATGTGGTCCGTCGGGACGGCGAGCTGAAATGACCGGCCGGACAACGTGAGGAGCCCGACAGCAGCTGCAAGGGCGAATGCCTGGACGGCGAGCGCCGCCGCCTTCTGGAGGAGCAGAGCGCTTCGCCGTTGCGGCAGTACGGCAAGAAGCGCAAGGGTCCCGTCCTCGTCCTGGCCCGCGATGGCGGCAGCTCCGTACCCGACGGTCAGGAGAAGCATGATGAGCGGAAGGAAGTTCTCGTAGATGTTCGCGTTGAGCCATCCGCTGGGCGACGTCAGCGAACCGGTGAGCCCGAAGAGTGCGGCAGCAGTCGATCCGCCCTTCGTCAGATTGTTCAGGCTCGTGGTGTTCCGAAACTGGGGATAGAGCGCCACGATCACGAAGGTGTAGGCCGCCATCCCGACGATGTACGCCGCGAGGCTCCGTCGCCGGAGCGAGAGATCGAGGGAGACGAGGTCAGTGCGCATCGCCGTGCTCCCCGGTGGCGGGATCCCGATAGAAGTTGAGAAACAGCTCGTCGAGGTTCGCGGGGCGGGAGACGAGGTCGACGGGCTCCCGCTCGGCGATGACCCGGAGGATCGGTGCAACGGGGCCGGTCACGTCGAGCGTCAACCGCGTGCCGTCGGCCTCGACGACCCGGACGCCGTCGAGCGCGACGAAGATCGAGCTGTCGACCGGGGCAGTGAAACGCAGCTCCATCCGGCGGGGCACGGAGCGAGCGAGACCGGCAACCGTGTCGGTGACGAGAAGGCGTCCCGCTTTGACGATCGCGACGCGGTCGGCGAGCCGTTGGACCTCGTTCAGCTCATGGGACGAGAGGAAGACCGTCTTTCCTTCGGCGACGGTCTCCTGGACGAGGCGTTCGAACTCGTGCTGCATGAGAGGATCGAGTCCGCTCGTCGGCTCGTCGAGGACGAGAAGGTCCGGACGGTGCATCACGGCAAGGATCAGCCCGATCTTCTGGCGGTTGCCCTTGGACAGCTCTCGCACCGGACGGTCGAGGACGACGTCGAAGCGCTTCACGAGTTGCGAGACGAACGACGTGTCGACGCCGGAGCGTGCACGCGAGAACCAGTCGATGTGACGCTGCCCGGTCATGCGGGGATACAGCGCCAGGTCACCGGGGAGGTACCCGATCCGGCGATGGATGTCGACGGCATCGCGTTCGACGTCGAGCCCGAAGATCCGTGCGGTACCGGATGTCGGGCGCTGGAGCGACAGGAGCATCCGGATCGTGGTCGACTTCCCGGCCCCATTCGGCCCGAGGAAGGCAAAGACCTGACCGGACCCGACCTCGAGGCTCAGGTCGGCGACGGCCTGGGTCGTGCCGTACGTCTTGGTCAGGCCGTATGTGCGGATCGCGTCGCTCACGCGGCATCCCCGGGGGGAGTCTCGGGCTGCGGCGAAGGGAGGAGGACGAGGAGTCGGTCACCCGCGTGGAGGACCATGTCCTCATGAACGGCAGCAGTGCGACGTTCTTTCGTCACGGCGGCCGCAATCGCTCCGTCGGGGAGGTTCAGGTCGGCAAGATGTCGACCGTCACCGGCGCTACCTGCGCGGAGGTGGACCTCGACGAGGACGTATCCCTTGAGCGGATCGGACGGGGAGTGAAGCCCGGAGCTGGCGTCCGGAGCAGCGAACTCGGCGGCCAGGCGTCCCTGTGGGACCTCGTGGTGGGCCGCCGCGATGCGGTCTGCCATGGCGCGCACGACGTCATGGTTGGTCACCCATCCGATGATGGAGCGTCGGTCGGTGGAGACGACGGGCAGCCCTGCAGGGCCGTAGGAAACGAGCTGGCTCAGCGCCTGCTCCAAACTCTCGTCTTCGAAGAGCGCCTGCGGCGCACTGCGATCGAGGATCTCGCTGTCAGGCGGCATCCATGACGCTTCTGACGGATGCCCGTCCGCACTGGCCGGTCTGTCGCGAAGTCGCGCGTGGTCCGTGGCGCGCGTCGAGCGGCTGCATGACGTCGGCGACCGTCAGCATGTGGAACATCGACGACGGCTTGGGTCGGTCGATGTCCGTCCCGCGTCGCAGGAGTTTCGTCGTATAGATGGTGCCGTGGCTGAGCCGCCTCGAGACCCCGGCGGCAAGGCCGACTGCCAGCATGACCGGAAGGATGAGCCCGTAGTTCGCAGTCATCTCCACCACGCTCGCTACGGCGGTGAGCGGCGCCTGGGCGGCAGCGGCGAACACAGCACCCATCGCGATCACGCCGTAGATCGCCGGGGAACCGACGGCAGAGCCGAAGATGTGTGTCGCGACGACGCCGAACGCGGTGCCAGCCATTGCGCCGGCGAACAAGGACGGAGCGAACACGCCGCCCGAGCCCCCGATCCCGATCGTGAGGCTTGCGGCGACGATCTTGCCGACGACGAGGAAAAGCAGGAACCACAGCACATACTGGCCTGCAACCGCCTTGGTCATGACGGGGTAGCCGACCCCGTAGAGCTGGGGAAGGGCGAGAAGGAGCCCGCCGAGCACGACGCCGCCCACAGCCGGACGGCACCATTCCGGACGGCCGTTCCAGAAACGGTCGCAGAGATCCTCGATGCGGTAGAGCGCGGCTTTGAACCCGACGCCGATCAGTGCGGCGGCCAGGCCGAGCACTGCGACCAGGAGATAGTCCTGACTGCGGGAGAGCACGAGGCCGTGGGGCATCTCAGCGAAGATCGGGCCGGACCCGATGAACGCCCGGCCCACGATGTCCGCCAGCACGGTCGAGACGATGATCGGCAGGAGGGCGTCGATCGAGAATTCGCGCAGAATCAGCTCGAAGCCGAAGAACACACCCGTGAGCGGAGCGTTGAAGGTGGCGGCGATACCGCCCGCGGCCCCACATGCGACGAGGATCCGAAGTCGCGCTTCGGACATGCGGACGATCTGGCCCATGGTCGAGGCGAACGCCGATCCGATCTGGACGATCGGACCCTCACGGCCGACCGAGCCACCCATCCCGATGCAGAGTGCCGAAGCGCCCGCCTTGACCACGGTGACCTGAGGACGGATCCGACCACCGTCCTCGGCGACGGCGATCATGACCTCCGGAACGCCATGGCCGCGCGCCTCACGGGCGAAGCGCTGAATGAGCGGCCCATAGAGAAGGCCCCCCACGACCGGGATGAGAAGAAGGAACCAGATCCCGAGCCAGGGGAGATGCGTGCTCCCGATGCGACCGGCCTGCCCGAACTGCTCGTGGCCGGTGGCGATCCAGGTCACGCCAAAGATGAGCCACCGGAAGCCGACGGCGCCGAAGCCGGCGCAGATACCGACGGCACCTGCCAGCACAAGAATCCCGAGACGGGAACTCCGAAACCAGCCGGACGCCCGATCGACCAACCGGGGCTCCTCGATGATCCCTGGCGCGTCGATCTGCTCGCGGTTCTTGCCCATGCGTATCTCTACGCATCGTACCCGTCTCGCGTATCCCTACGCAACATGCCGCCTACACTGAGGGTGTGGCAGGCACCTCCACTCCGAAGCGGACGGCCGGGCAGGGTGGGTCCTCCCAACGGCACCGTGCCGCCTGGGGAACGATCTCCCGCGAGCAGGTCGTCGAAGCCGCCGTCCACGTCGTTGCCGCCGGAGGTTACGACGAGCTCACGATGAGCAGCCTTGCCTCCGATCTCGGGGTCGCCCCGATGTCGCTCTATCGCCACGTCGCGGACAAGGACGACCTTCTCGACGAAGTTGTCGACCGACTTCTGGTCAAGGCCTGGAAGCCGGTGGTCTCCCGAGACGACTGGCGGGTCTGGATCACGCAGGCGGCGGACAAGCTCCGCAGGTTCCTCGTGGCACAGCCGGCGGCGCTCCACGTCTACCTCGGCCACCCTGTCGTCTCTCCGGCAGCGGTCTCCCGGATGACGGCCATGATGGACGTCCTCCGGACTGGTCTCGGTGACGAGGAATCCGCGCGCCGGGCATACGCCGCCATCCACACCTACACGCTCGGATTCGCAGCCCTCGAGGCCGGCCGTGCCGGATGGACCCCCGCCGAGGACGACGTCGACGGGCTGGCACGAGAGCTCGCGACCTACACGAGCCCACAGCAGTTCACCGACGGGCTCCGCTCCCTGCTGAACGGCATCTCCGGCGAGTTCTGAAACCCGACGTCGCACGATGGTGCGGCGAAGGTTCCCGCGGCGAGTGCTTCCGATCTCGCACGCACCTGGTACATGAGGTCGTCGTGCATCACCGCGCTTGTTCGCGGGTCGCCTCGAGATCGCTCGTCGCGTCGCACCCCGAGGAGTGCAGCTCCGAGAGGGTCTCGACTTGGCCGGAGGGAACGACGGTCGGGCGCGGAAGACCAGACCCCGGCGAGCGCCTCACCCCTTGATCATGGGACCAGTCGGCGGTCACCCAGTGAAAGCGCTTCGACGTTCGCGGCGAGTTGGAGCTGGCGCAGCACCTGTCGATATGAGTCGATCGGACCCTCCTCGCAGTAGCCGAAGCCGTTCTCGACACAGAACGCGTGGACGAGGGTGCGGGCTCGTGTGAGATTTGGTCGTGGCATGGCGGGGAAGAGGTGGTGCTCGATCTGGTAGTTGAGGCCGCCGAAGACGAACGTGGTCCAAGAGCCGCCCGTGAGGTTGCACGCGGTGATCACCTGGCGCCGGGCGAATCCCATCCCGTGGTCCGGCTCGATGAGCGGCATGCCTTTGTGGTTGGGAGCGAAGCTGCACCCGAGGTAGAGCGAGAAGAGGGCCTGGTGGACTGCCACGAACGCGACGCCCTGCAGCGGTGACAGCACCCAGAAGATCACCGTGAGATAGAGCGCGGCGTGGGCAGCGAGGACGACACGCTCGGTGACAGCATCACGATCCCGGCGACGGATGAGGTCCTGGACGCCGGCGACGTAGAGGCCGGTGCTGCGCAACAGCATGAGCGGAAAGAAGAGCTCGGCCTGGTGTCGCGCCATCCACTCCGCGAGATGGCGGGCTCCTCCGTCCTCTCCTTCAGGGGCGCGGATCAGCCCGACCCCGATGTCCGGGTCACGGTCGATCTCGTTGGGGTGGGCGTGGTGGGCGTTGTGCTTCGGAACCCACCAACCGAAGCTCAGTCCGATCAATCCATTGCCGATGACCAGACCCAGCAGCCGGTTGGCTCGCCGGGAGGCGAAGATCTGCCGGTGCCCGGCATCGTGGCCGAGGAAGCCGAGCTGGGTCGAGACGACGCCGAGCACCGCTGCGATACCGAGCGCGGCCCACGAAGCCCCAAGGACGATGAACGCCGTCCACGCAGCGGCAAACGCACCGAGGGTGCAGACGATCATGACCGAGTAGCGACCGAGCCGAAGATCAAGGAGCCCAGCGGCGCGGACCTGCGTGGTCAACGTCGCAAAATTGGGACTTGCGGCCGGCATGGTGTCCGTGGCCACGCGTCCTCCTTGCGGTGTGCGGTGACGAGAGCCACCTCGGAGTGGCGATGAGGAAGGTGACGGGTGTGCTTCGGGGCCCTACCCCAGAAGGCATCGCGCCCGGCGCGCGGTGCCTCGAACGAGAGGCGATGCGGCCTAGAGCACCCGCACGCTCTGGGCTTCCGGCCCCTTGCGGCCCTGGGCCACGTCGAACTCGACCTGCTGACCTTCTTCGAGGGTCTTGTACCCATCTCCTGCCACGTTGGAGTAGTGGACGAAGACGTCCTTGTCTCCGCTGGTCGGGGTGATGAAGCCGAAGCCCTTGTCACTGTTGAAAAACTTCACTGTTCCAGTTGCCATGTCTGTCCTTGTTCCTTTTCTTCTTGTCTTCTTCGTGTTGTTGCTACGCCGATCGCTGTCGGCGGAAGCAGATCAGGCCCGTTTCTTCGGACCCAACTTCTCGTAGGGGAGGCCGCAGGCGGAGGGCTCACCGAGCGCTCCGTAGGTTCGGCAGCGCTGGTCGTCGCACCATCCGACAAGTCGCTCCCCGTGGCGGACGTCGAGCGAGTGCTCGGCGCAGAGCGTGACGTCCGGCAGGATCACCGTGACCGAGTACGACGGATCACCCGGGTCGAGGCCCCGAGCCAGCGTTCGGCGTGGTGGGTCGATCGCATCCGTCGCGGGCTGACCGCAGAGGACGCAGGGTGATACCGCCGCTGCAGACGTCACTGCTGGAGGGCCTCTCGGAGCTTGCCGACGCCCGTCAGTCGGCGCTTGAGCTTCTCGGGGTCCGCGGCATCCCGGGTGCGGATCCGTTCTTCGAGTCGGTCGAGGCGCTTCTCCTCGCCGTCGACGAGCTGCTGGCGATCGTTGCCGGCGTACGTACCGAGGGCACGCAGGAAGCTTCGGTGGGCGTCAACCGCCCGGGGGAGCTCGAGCCTGCGAGCGATGGCGGAGTAAGAGTTCCCGCTCTCGCGTAACGCGAGCACTTGTGCGTCCACGTCGTGGTTCGCCGTGCGTTGCCGTCGTGGGGTCTTCTCCCGTTCGGGAGCTCCCGAACGTCTCTGGGACGTCTTGGGGCGGGTGTGCCTAGGCACGACAGTCTCCGAACTGGCCAGGAGAGGCGTTGTGGTCGATCGGCCGGCGGGTCACGACGAGAGCCGTTCGAGCTGCGCCTGGATCCGAGCGCGTCGCTCCGCAAAGTCTTCCGCCGACAGCTCGCCGTCTCCGAAGACCCGCTGGAGCACGCGCAAGTCGTCGATCAGCTCTGGCTCGCTTCGATCCGAGGGCCCGACGATGTCCTCGTCCTCGGCGCCGGCGGCACGTCGGACGGCTTTCCGTTGCGCCTTAACCTGAGCCCGTTCCAGCTTCTGCCGCTCGCGCTGCCGCTTGCCAACGGAGCTACTCACCGGGAGATCCTCGGCGTCACCGCACCGCTCCGTTCCCGACCACTGAAGGTTTCGGGCAGTGCCAAGTCCGCCACGGCAAAGGAGGGCGTGCCCCTGAGGGCTTTGCCCTGAAAGTGAATGATAAGTGACTCCGTTCGGATCCGGCCGACTCGGGGATCTCTCGAACGGGCCACGCTGTCTACGACCAGCGACCTCCTGACTCTACCAGGCGCGGGCGCCGTTCAGACGGTGGGGGCAGCGGCAGCGCCGGCCTGTGACGTCGGCTGACTGCAGTACCCCGGTCAGCTGCTCTCGCTGCTGAGCAGTTCATGGAGGTCTCCACCGGCGGTGGGGTGGCGCAGCTTCGACATTGCGCGGGCTTCGATCTGGCGGATTCGCTCGCGTGTGACACCGAAGCAGACACCGACTTCCTCGAGCGTGCACGGCTCGGCGCGATCCAGGCCGAACCTGAGCCTGATGATCTCTCGTTCCCGATCATCGAGGGCGACCAGCATCTTGGCCACCTCGCCAGGCAGCAGTGCGGCTTCTGCAGCCTCGGGTGGCGACATCGCACCTCGGTCTTCGAGCAGGTCCCCGAGCTCGGCGTCGCTGTCGTGGCCCATCGGTGCAGAAAGCGAGCCAGGCGCCGCCACGTGGCGGAGGATGTCGACGATCCTCTCGGCGCTGACCTCAAGGTCCGCGGCCAACTCGGAGACGTTCGGTCGCCGACCGAGCTTGGCCTCGAGCCGCACCCGGCTCTTGAGGGTCTGGTTGAGGAGGTCGCTGGCGTGCACCGGCAGCCGGATGGTGCGGCCGCCGTTGGCGATCCCCCGGGTGATCGCCTGGCGGATCCACCAGGTCGCGTAGGTGGAGAACTTGAAGCCCTTTCGCCAGTCGAACTTCTCGACGGCGTGGATGAGACCGAGATTGCCTTCCTGGACCAGGTCGAGCAAGGGCAGATCGGAGCCCTGGTATCTCTTTGCGATCGACACCACGAGTCGGAGGTTGCCGTTGACGAACGTCTCCACCGCGGCGTCCCCCGTCCGGACGACCCGGCGGAGCTGACGGACGCGAGCAGGGCTGCGGGCCCCGTCAGCAGCCAACTCGGCGCGAGCTTCGCGCCCCGCCTCGGCCGCCTGGGCCAGCCGGGCCTCGTCGTCCTTCGTGAGCAGTGGGTAGCGACCGATCTCACCGAGGTACAAGCGGACCAGGTCCTCGTCGGCCAGCTGGACACGCTTGCTGGGCATTCGCCCTCGTCTCTCGAAGCCCGGGCGGATCGATACGACAGGCATTCCCGCCCCGAAGCGGTCCCTCGTGTCATCGCCGGCGAGTCCGGGCAGGACGCCGGCGTTGCGCGCTGGTGTCACGCTAGCCGAGCCTGGCTCGGTGGCTCCGCGGTCGGTCCGTTTCCACGGCTCGGGTGACCACCCCGGCGGTGGCCATCCTGGTCTGTGTCGTTCTGTGGTTCTGTGGTTCTGTGGTTCTGTGGTTCCTTCTGTTTTTTTTGTGGTTCTGTCGTTCTCTCGTTCTGTCGGTCGCGCTCGTCGACCTGCGCACGTGAAGCTGACGGGCATCGGACTGGCAACTGCGATCCTCATCGACGCATCGATCGTCCGGCCGGTGCTCATGCCTTCGATCGTGGAGATTCTGGGTAGCGTCAACCGGTGGATGCCCGGGTGGCTCCCGTCGCGAGTTCCCCGGGTGAGCGCCGACGCTCCTCGACCACTGCGATCGGTGACCGTCTCATTGGCTGTATCGGCGAACCGCTCAGGACCAGCGCCCTGCGACTGTTGGAGAAGGAGGACCGATGAAGAGGATGACGTGCAGCGAGATGGGTGGTCCGTGTGAGTTCGCTCACCACGGAGCCACTGCCGACGAGGTCATCAAGGCACAGGACAAGCATCTGAAGGAAGCCGTTGCCGCCGGTGACCACAGCCACGATGACGCCCTCAAGGCGATGAAGGCGAGGTGGAGACGCCCGATCTCGGGAATGGGCTGGTACCGGACGACCAAGCACACGTTCGCAGAGCTCCCCGAAGAGTGATCGTTCGGCTCGGCGAAGACAGAGAGGGTTCCGATGGCAGAAGCGTCTGCTTCGAAACAGATCGATGCGATCATCGAGAAGGTGGGTGACTGGCGCGGCCAGACCCTCTCGCTGCTGCGCGCGCTGGTACTGAAGGCCGACCCTGGCGTCGTCGAAGAGGTGAAGTGGAAGAAGCCGTCACGACCCGAGGGAGTCCCGGTGTGGACGCACAGCGGGATCATCTGCACTGCCGATGTATTGAAGAGCGCCGTGAGGCTGACCTTTCCGAACGGCGCTCAGCTGAAGGATCCCACGATGCTGTTCAACACTCGCCTCGACAGCAAGACGGTGCGTGCCGTCGACTTCCACGATCAGGAGCGGATCGATGGTGCGGCACTCCGGGCACTGGTCGTCGAAGCCGCGAAGGTGAACGAGTCCAAAGCGAAGACGACGTGAGCGTCGTCGCCTCCGACTGCTTGCGAGGTCGCAGGGTGCTGCGCCCGACCGGCGTCGTGGACCGACGCCATCGTTCAGCAGATGGTGTCGCCGTCCCGGCTCAGGGTGCCGAAAACGGTACCTGTTCGGCGAACGCGAGCACCTGGGCCCTGTCGGCCGGGAGGAGGGAACCGTTCTTGATGTCCTGGTCCGTCGCCCTGGTGTAGGCCTTGAGGTAGTTCGACTTCGACCCGTAGCGCGCAGCGACCTCCGTCGCGCTGAAAGGATGCGTCGCTCCGAAGAGCACGCAGAAGCCCGGCGAACCGGCAGGCGCCTGACCGGAATACGCAGCCACCGGAACCTGCTCCCACGGCCCCTGGATCCCACCGACGGCCGTCCCGTCGCCGGCGTAGCGCACCGCGGGCGCGCCGTCGACCTCACGGACGTCCATCCGCGGCTCCGACGGCGGCGGCTTGCCGGATCGCATCCAGGCATCGATGGCGGACAGCGCAGCTTCGAAGACGAAGTGGCTGGGCGCCTCGTCGATCGACGTGCACCCGAGGGACTGCAGCTCCGAGGGCGCCACGATGAAGGAGTCCGCGTGGGAGGCACCGGCGATGTCCCAGAGCCTGATGAACCGGGTGTCGGGCTGCCGTGCAAGGTAGTAATTCCCGAACATCTCATCCGTCTCGGTGATCATCATCAGGACCGGCACACCGATGTCTGTGCGGATCCGCACCGAGCCACCGAGCATGCTGCCGCTCGGGGAACCTCCAGGAATGGGAACGGCGCCGCCGGCTCGACTGTGCACCAAAAAGCCGTCGAACACGTGGTAGAGCGGCTGCACGGCGTCGACGTACGTGGTCAGATAGATGGCCGACTGCGATTCCCCGACGGCGAGCAACCGTCTCGGGTGGAGCGGAGCAAGTGGGTTCGCCTTCCCGCCGGCAACGAGGGCCCGTCCGACCTGCGTATAGATGTCGTAGGAGTACTGGTCACCGGGGTGGGTCAACGACCCGTAGCGCGCGGGGTCCTCCTGCCGCAGGTTGTCGACTCCTACCGCCTGCGCCGAGACGCCGACCCACGCGTACCCTGCCCGTTCGAGTTCGGGAGAGAGGTAGACGGAATCGACGGCGCCATCCCCGCCGCCACTCACGTTCAACCACTCCACGACGACGGTCCCGTTGAAGCGCGCCGGGTCGGTCGGCGTTCGCACGACGATCCGTGTACGGTACGACGCGCTCGCGGCCGGAACGACCTTCCAGGTACCGGCGTTGCTCTCGGGTCCGGTGGCTCGGTAGGAGTACGCGGTTCCCGAGGCGAAGTACTCGCGCTGCGTAGAGCCCGCGGTTTCGAGCGAGCGACCCCAGGCTCCGGCGATGAGGTACGCGGCAGCTCCGGGCCGGACCGGTGCGCTCACCACGGCCGCGTGAACCTCGACGGGTCCTGCGTCCCGGGCTGTCGACACCGCCTGCACCGACGACGACCCGCACGCGCCCAGCACCAGGGCCGCTGCCATCACCCCGAGCAGTGGACGGGCGCTTCGCCGGACGCGCTGCGGTCGGTCGCCTCGATGAGCTGCGGTCCCGTGGTGGCGCATCGTCCCCCCATCGCCCGGTCGCTTCAAGCCCCGGCAGCGCCGCCACCCTAGAAGAGTCCCCCGTCGACCGGCGATGCGATCGCTCGGGTCGGCTGTCATCGTGGCAAGGCCTGTATTCAACTATCCAGTTGACAAAATCAGGACTCCGTCGTAGTGTATTCAACCGTAAGGTTGATCAGAGGAGCCGAGACGAACGATGCCGGGGGATGCGCTCTCGAGGGTGTTCGGCGCCCTGTCGGATCCGATCCGACGGGACATGGTGGCCCGCCTCGCCGACGGCGACGCCACCGTCAACGAGCTCGCCGAGCCGTACGACGTGACCGTCCAGGCGGTCTCGAAGCACCTCAAGGTGCTCGAGAGCGCGGGCGTGGTCAGCCGCAGGCGCGAAGCCCAGCGCCGCCCCGTCCATCTCGAAGCGGAGGTGTTCGACCTCATGACGATATGGATCGAGCGGTACCGCCGCCAAGCGGAGGACCGCTACCGCCGCCTCGACGAGGTGCTCCGTTCGATGCCGGACGACGGTCGGCAGCGATCAGCAAGGACAGTGACACGCAAACCGAGGAAGGAGACGAGGCCATGACGACCGCGACCCACGAGACACAGATCACGGTGGACGAGAAGGTCCCTGTCATCCGCATCACCCGAGAGTTCGATGCACCTCCCGCGATGGTGTTCCGAGCCCACACCGATCCCGAGCTGCTCGCCCGGTGGCTCGGGCCACGCGACCTCGAGATGACGATCGACACCTTCGAGTGCCGCACCGGGGGCGCGTACCGCTACGTGCACCGGCGGGGTGACGAAGAGTTCGGCTTCCACGGCAGCTTCCACGAAGTGCGGCCGAACGAGGTCATCGTGCAGACCTTCACCTTCGAGGGCGTTCCCGACGGCGTCACCCTCGACCGGGCCCGGTTCGAGGAGTTGCCGCACGGGCGGACCCGGCTCACGGTGACCTCGCTCGTCGGTTCGTTCGAGGAGCGAGCAGCGATCCTCGCGAGCGGGATGGATCACGGTGTGCGCGAAGGCTACGAGAAGCTTGACGAACTACTTCGCGGGGAGAGCTGAGGCTCCGGTCCTCGCGCACGACCGGGCGGACGACCACGCGCAGTACCGTGCGGTCCGTGCGAGGGTCACGGCTGCTCGCTCGGCCCGACGCGTTGCAGGGCACGGCCGCCTGGCGAAGTGCGGCCGCTGAGCAGGGCCACCAGCACGCCGCTCGTTTCCCGTACGGCCTCGCCGCTGCCCCAACTCCAGTCGGTGTCGGTCGCCTCGAGGCGGACGCCGGTCAGCCGGACACCGAACCACCTCCCGTGTGCGGCGGTGAGCTCGTCGAGGATGGCCACGACGGCTGCTTCCGGTGCAGCCGGTGGACGATCGAGCGCAATGGTGACGTCGAGCGAGTGGATGACGGCGTGACTGAGGGCGCCTGCAGCGCCACCGCCCGGCGGTTGCCAGGCGCGCAACGCCTCCGAGCGCAGTGCGTTCAGCTGATCGGCAAGAGGCAGCGACGCGTCGCGAGCGGCCACGGTAGTGGAGAGCACATCGAAGTCCCCTCGTGCTGCTGCCATCTCTGCGCCGAACTGTTCAGGTGTCAGCCTCGCCGGCATGGTCACGTGCGCGATCACGTGACGCACCTGCCATCCCTCGCACAACGACGGAATGTCCCACGTCTCCGGCGGTGACGACTCGAGCAGGTCCGCGAGGTTCTCGTAGGTCGGACCTGCCAAGGCCTGCAGATCGGTCATGGTCGCTCCCTTCGGGTCAAGCGGGCGAGGTGCGCGTCGAGCTTGTCGAGTGAGGTGAGGAAGCCGGCCCTGGCCTCGGGCGATCGCATCGGCTCGGGCACGTGTCGTTGCTGGATCACGACCTCGGTCGTGCCGTCGCCGAGGTCGGTCAGCGTGCCGGTCGTGTCCACGCCGGTGGCCTCTTCGATCCAGGAGAGCCTTTCGGGTGGGACGACCTCGGTGAAGGTGGCGGCCATCCGGTAACTCCCGTGGTCGCCGACCATCAGCGTCTCGAATCGCCCACCGACATGGAGCTCGACGACGATGCCGTCGAAGGGGGTCGTCATGTCCCGCGGACCCCAGAACTGCGTCAGCTCCGCCGGCTCGGTCAGGCATCGCCACACCAGCTCACGCGGCGCGTGCAGAACCCGCCGGTAGACGAGTTCGTCGACGCTCATGGCTCACGGCTCCCCTGCAGCTCCGCAACGTGCGTCTCGAGCCGGTCCATGCGCTCGGCCCAGGCCCGCCGGCTGTCTTCGATCCACGACATCGCGGCCTCGAAGGACTGCGGCTCCAGCCGGCACGGTCGGGTCTGCCGGTGTCGGCGTCGGCTCACCAGCCCGCACCGCTCGAGCACCCCGAGGTGTTGGGAGACCGCCTGCAGGCTCATCGAATACGGCTGGGCGAGCTCCTTGACGGTGGCCTCGCCCTTGCTGAGCCGGGCCACGATGTCGCGTCGGGTGCGGTCGGCGAGGGCCGCGAACATGGCGTCGAGCTGATCGTCTTCGATCGTGGCGGGCACGAGAGTGTATTCAAGCAGTTCCTTGATCAAGTGTCAACTAGAGAACGGTCGGCGCAATCGGCCGGTGGATCCGTGACCTCAGCATGAGCAATTGATCGATTCGTCAGATGATCGATTGGCAAGCTACCCTGCACGGGCCGCCGCCCACGAGCGGACCCCCCGAGCGCCCGGAGCACCCATGTCGCCCCATTCGACGATCGATGTCGACGTCCGCGCACGTCCGCGCCTGTCCGCCGTGCTCACGCGCCGCGCCGAGAACGCGGGTGCCGGCGTCGTCTGCGAACGGCTCGTCGCGCTCGTCTCGCTCAGCGGGCGGCCGGCTGCGGAAGCCTGAGGGTCGAGCGGCCGGACATGGGGTCGGGAACGTTCCGGGAGATCGTTCGACGGCTGGGTCAACGCCCCGTCGATCTCGCCGCGCCGGCTCGCACCGACGCCGCCGAGCAGACTGCGAAACGCTGCCGGGGCTCTCTCCAGCTCCGCCAGGTCGACGCCGGCTCGTGCAACGGCTGCGAGCTCGAGATCGCGTCGTGCTTCTCGCCGGTCTACGACGCCGAGCGCTTCGGGATCCGCCTCGAAGCCTCCCCGCGCCACGCCGACGGGCTCCTCGTGACCGGGCCGGTCACCCACAACATGGCCGATCCGCTGCGCAAGACCTTCGAGGCGGTGCCCGAGCCCAGAGTCGTGGTCGCCGTGGGGGACTGCGCACGGGACTGCGGGGCGTTCCGAGGCGCTTACGGCGTGGCCGGCGCGGTGTCCGACGTGGTGCCGGTGGACGTCGAGATCCCGGGCTGTCCGCCTGAGCCCGAGGCCATCATCGCAGCGCTTCGAGGGCTGTCCGGGAGGTGAGGACCGGCCTCCTCGTGGCCATGGCCGTCGTCGGCCTGGCCGCCTCGGTCGTCGGCGCTGCCGCAGGGCCACGCGTGCGTGTCCGCCTGTCGGTGGGGCTCACGGTCGCGGCGTGCATCTGCGGGTTCGCGGTGGCCGCCGACGTGCTCGTCACCGGACACGCGGCGAGCGCGCACACGGACCGGCTGCTCCCGCTGCTCGGGTTCTCCCTCCGCCTCGACCGCCTGGGGGCGCTGTTCGTCGCCGTGACCGCCGGCATCGGTGCGTGCGCCATGGTGTTCCGCCTCGGCTATCGCGGGCACGGCCTCGCCAGCCGCAGCGCCTCGTGCGTGCTGCCGCTGTTCGTGACCAGTCTGTTGCTCGTCCCGGCCGCCTCGGCTGTCGGGACCTTCCTCTTCCTCTGGGAGGTGATGGCGGCGACCTCGCTCTGGCTGGTCCTGGCCGATCACCGTGTACGCCCCGAGGTCCGAGAGGCCGGCCAGTGGTACGGGGTCATGACCCAGTTCGGCGCGGCGGCCGTGCTGCTCGCCCTGGTCCTGCTCGCCACCCACGCCCGGAGCCAGTCCTTCGCCGTCATCGCGCTGCACGGCACCCACCTGGCACCCTGGGTGCGCTCGACGGCGTTCGTCCTCGCGGTCGTCGGGTTCGGCTCGAAGGCGGGAGCCGTGCCGCTCCACGTCTGGCTGCCGCGCGCACATCCCGAGGCGCCCGGTCCGGTGTCCGCACTCATGTCGGCGGCCATGGTCAACCTCGGCGTCTACGGCATCATCCGCGTGGGTGACGTCCTCCTCGGTGGTGGACCGGCCTGGTGGTGGCTGCTCGTCATGGTCCTCGGCGGGCTCTCCGCCCTCTTCGGCTCGTTGCACGCTTCGACGAGCACCGATCTCAAGCGCCTGCTCGCCTACTCCACAACCGACAACGTCGGCCTGGTGCTGCTCGGGGTGGGGGCGTCGGGCCTCTTCGCCGCCACCGGACACCGTCCGCTCGCGCTCGTCGCGCTCGTCGCCGCGCTCTTGCACCTGGTCTTCCACGCGGTGTTCAAGGGTGCTCTGTTCCTGTCGGCGAGCTCGCTCCAGCAGGCGACGGGCCTGCGCGACCTCGACCGCCTCGGCGGGGTGGTCGCCCGCATGCCCTACAGCGCACCGGTGTTCATTGTGGCCGGCCTCGCGATCTGCGCCCTCCCTTCGCTGTGCGGCTTCGTGAGCGAGTGGCTGCTGCTCCAGAGCCTCCTCCACGGGCTGCCGTCCGCCGGGACCGCGGTGGAGGTGGCGATGCCTCTCGGCGTCGCGGTCCTCGCGCTCACCGGCGGCCTCACCGCGGCCACCTTCGTGAAGGCCATCGGTATCGGTCTGTTGGGCCGGCCCCGCAGCGACGCCGCGGCGTCGGCAGGTGAGGTCCCCGTCGCGATGTGGGGCAGCGCCGGCGTGCTGGCCGTGCTCTGCGCGGTCTTCGGCATCGCCCCGTTCGTCGTGATCCCCGCCGTGGTGGACGCCGCACGCAGCGGGCTCGGCTACGGCGCCGCACATCCACTGGCGCACGGGTGGAGCGTCGGGTTGACCGGCTTCCGCGGGCTGCTCGCCCCCGGGCTCCTGGCGGCAGGGCTCGCCGTCGCCGTGGCCGTCACCGCCGGGGTCCGGCGCCTCACCCAGCGCGGCGCGCTGCGGCGGGCCGAGGCCTGGGGGTGCGGGCGCGAGCTGCAGACCGCCCGGATGCAGTACACGGCGACATCGTTCGCCGAGCCGCTCGTCCGCGTCTTCGACGACGTGCTCACCCCCACCCACGACCTCGACGTGAGCCACAGCGCGGAGTCGCGCCACTACGTCGAATCGGCGCGTTTCCACACCACGACCCGCGACGCCTTCGAGCGCCACGCCTATCACCCCCTCGCCGAGGGACTCACCCGCTGGGGCGCGCTGGCCCGGCGGGTTCCCAACGGCAGCGTGCACCGCTACCTCGGCTTCGGCCTCGCCGCGCTCGTCGTCGTGCTCGCGGTGGTGGCATGAGCGCGCCGTGGCCGCCCGTCGTCGGCCGTCGCCGTCTCCGTGCTCCAGGTCGCCGCGGTGGTGATCGGTGGTCCGCTCCTGGTCGGCCTCATGCGCAAGGTCCGCTGTCGCCTCGAGGGTCGGGCCGGTCCGCCCGTCCGCCAGCCGATCCTCGATCTCCGCAAGCTCCTGTACAAGGAACGGACCCGACCCGACCATGCCAGTTGGGTCTTCTCGGCCGCACCGCTGGTGCTGGTGGCATCGGTGACGGTCGCCGCCGCCGTCACCCCGCTGCTCGCCACGGAGCCCGCGTTCGGGTCCTCGGCAGATCTCTTCGCCGTGGTGTTCCTGCTCCTCCTCGGCTCGGTCGCCCTCGCGCTCGGCGCGCTCGACTCGGGCACCGCGTTCGGCGGCATGGGGGCGAGCCGGGCGATGACCATCGGTGCGGTGAGCGAGCCCGCGCTCCTCGTCGCCGTCCTGGCGCTGTCGATCCCGGCTCACTCGTCGAACCTGCCCACCATCGTCAGCCGTTCCCTCGCGCACCCGGCCTGGCTCGCGAGCCCGCAGCGACTTCTCGCGCTGGTCGTCGCCCTGGTGATCGTCATCGTGGCCGAGTGCGGTCGCCTTCCGGTCGACAACCCCAGCACCCACCTCGAGCTCACCATGATCCACGAGGCCATGGTGCTCGAGTACGCCGGTCCCGATCTCGCCCTGGTCAAGGCTGCCGAGGCGATGCGCCTCGGCTTCCTCGTCGCCCTGTTGTCCAGTCTCTTCGTCCCGTGGGGCATCGCCACTGCCCCGGGTCCCGGCCGGCTCGCCCTCGGGCTGACGACGGTGGTGGTCAAGGTCGCGGCGGTCGGGACCGTGCTGGCCGGTGCCGAGGTGCTGGTCGCGAAGCTGCGGCTCTTCCGGGTGCCCGAGCTGCTTGCCGGCGCGTTCGTCCTCTCGGTGGTTGCGGTGATCTCGGTGGCGATCGCATGAGCGGCCCCACGGTCGACCCGACGCTCACCCTGTTCGCCGGAGCGGTGCTGGTCTGCGCGGTGGCGGCCCTGTGGCTCTCTGCGGTGCGTGCCGTGGTGCGGGTCCTCGCCTTCCAGGGAGCGGCCCTCGGTGCAGTGGCCGCGACGCTCGGCGTCCACGTCGCACGACGCCGCCCTCGTCGCCACCGCCGCGGTGGTCATTGGGAGCAAGGCGGTGGTCATCCCCCTGCTCCTCCGGCGGATCGGCTCCGGGGCGGCCACCGCCCGTGAGCAGCGACCGCTGGTGAACGTCCCCGCCTCCCTCGTCGTGGCGGCCGCCCTCGTCCTGCTCGCCTTCGCCTCGACCCGAGCCCTCGCGCGGGTGGTCGGCGGGACACCGGGCTCCCTCGTGCCGGTCGGCTTCGCCACGCTGCTGGTCGGCTTCTTCGTGCTGGTCGCCCGCCGGCGACCGATCTTCCAGATCGTCGGGCTACTGCTCGTCGGACAACGGCATCGCCCTGGTGGCGTTCCTCGTCACCGCAGGTGTTCCCTTCCTCATCGAGCTGGGCGTCACCCTCGACGTGCTCTTGGGCATCGTCGTCCTGATGGTCCTCGCACAACGCCTGCGCCACGAGTTCGGGGACGTCGACCTCGACGAGCTCCGGGAGCTGCACGACTGATGGCGCTCGTGGCCATCCTCGTCCTGCCGCTCCTCGGCGGGGCCGTCCTCGCGGCGTCCCGCTGGCGGCCCTGGGCCGCCTGGATCGCGGTCGGGGCGAACGCGGCCATGCTCGGTGCCGGGATCGCCCTGTCGGTCCGGGTGGTCCGGCACGGCACGGTCGGCTCGCTGTGGGGGGTACTGCGCGCCGACGCCCTCAGTGCCTTCATGGTGGTGGTCATCGGCGCCATCGCGGTGCTGGCCACGTGGCTCGGCGTCCGCATGATCGCTGCGGAGCTGGCCGCGCACCGGACCACCGAGCGGCGGGCCACGCTCTACGGCGTCCTGGTGCAGGTCTTCGTCGCCACCATGGTGCTCGCGGTGTTCGCCGCCAACCTCGGCGTGCTCTGGGTCGGGGTCGAGGCGACCACCGTGGCGACCACCTTTCTGGTCGGCCACCGCCGCACCAAGGGGTCGCTCGAGGCGTCGTGGAAGTACATCGTCATCTGCTCGGTCGGGATCGCGCTCGCCTTCCTCGGCACCGTGCTCTACTCGCTCGCCGCGCTCCACGCCGGCGGCCATTCCGCGCACGCGCTCGACTGGACGTCGCTCATGGCGAACGCCCGCCACCTCGATCCGTCGGTGACGCGGCTGGCATTCGCGCTGGTCGTCCTCGGGTACGGCACCAAGGTCGGTCTCGCTCCGATGCACAGCTGGCTGCCCGACGCCCACAGCCAGGCACCCGCACCGATCTCGGCGCTCATGTCCGGGGTGCTGCTCACCGTCGCGTTCTACGCCATCCTCCGGTGCAAGGCCGTCTGCGACCTTGCAGTGGGCCCCGGGTTCGCGCGCACCCTGCTCGTCATCGTGGCCCTGCTCTCACTCGCCGTCGCCGCATCGCTGCTCCTCACCCAACGCGACTACAAGCGCATGCTCGCCTACCACAGCATCGAGCACATGGGACTCATCGCGCTCGGTGCCGCGGCCGGCATCCCGCTCGCGATCGCCGCGGTGCTGCTGCACATCCTCGGCCACGGTCTCGCCAAGAGCGTCCTGTTCCTCACGTCCGGCGAGATCATGGCCACCGAGGGCACCAGTCAGATCGACGGGGTCCGGGCCCTGTTGGCTCGGCGCCCGGCACTGGGTGGCGTCTTCGGCGTCGGGCTGCTGGCCCTGCTCGGCTTCCCGCCCTTCAGTCTCTTCGCGAGCGAGCTCGGCATGATCCGCGCCGAGTTCCAGGTGGGCCTCGGTTGGGCGGCCGTCGCAGCCGTGGTGGCGATGGTCGTGATCTTCATCGCCGTGGCGGGCCACGCCCGCCACATGCTCCTCGGCCCCGGTGACCCGCCGGCGGCCGCGCCCACCCCGCGACTCACGCTCGCGCCGTTGCTCGCCGGGCTCGCGCTGTGTGCGGCCATCGGCGTCTTCGCCTGGCCGTTGAGCAACCTGCTCGACGCTGCGGCCCGTGCGGTGTCGTTGTGAGGGGGCCCACCGACGCGCTCGCAATCGACGCGGTGCCTGTCGGTCACCGGCGCGTCGCGACCCGTGTGGCACGGTCCGATCTGCTCGAGGTCGCAGGGTCACTCCTCGACGATGGGATGCGCCTCGCCCTCGTCTCCGGGCACGACGACGGCACCGAGCTGCGCGTCACCTACCTCTTCACCGCCGGACCACCCGACCGACGGGTCGAGCTGCACGTGCCGGTCGATCGCGATCGACCCGCAGTGCCCACACTCGCGGGCCTGTCGTTCGCGGCCGGCCGATTCGAGCGGGAGGTGGCCGACCTCTTCGGTATCGTGCCGGACGGCCATCCCCAACCGCGACGCCTCGTGCTGCATCAGCACTGGCCGGATGGCTGGCATCCGCTGCGCCGCGACGCCGGCGAGCCGCCGCCGATCACCCCCGACGGGCGCTCCTTCCCCTTCGTCCCCGTCGAGGGGCACGGGGTCTACGAGATCCCGGTCGGACCCGTCCACGCAGGATTGATCGAACCGGGCCACTTCCGCTTCTGGGTGGTGGGGGAGACCATCCTGCGCATGAAGGCCCGGCTCTGGTTCGTGCACAAGGGGATCGAACGCCACTTCCAGGGACGAACCGCCCCGGACGGTCTCGCCCTCGCCGAGCGCATCTCCGGCGACACCGCCGTCGGTCACGCCCTCGGCTACTGCCGGGCGGTCGAAGACGCGCTCGGGAACGCGGTGACACCGAACGCCGAGATCCTCCGTGCCGCGCTGCTCGAATTGGAGCGCCTCTACAACCACGTCGCGGACATCGGCGCCCTCTGCAACGACGTCGGCTTCGGACTCGCCCATGCCTGGGCGCTCGACCTCCGTGAGCGCCTCCTCCGGCTGAACCGTGACGTGACCGGCCACCGCCTCCTGCGGGGCGGTGTCGTGGTCGGTGGGGCGGGGGTCCGGCGACTGCCGACCGCATTCGAGCTGTCCGAGGTCGGCGAGCGGTTCGATCGCCTGGTGGAGCTGGCCACCTCGAGCGCGTTGGTCATGGACCGCTTCGCCGGCGCAGCCGTCCTCCACCAGTCGAATGCGGCCGAGTTGGGCGTGGTCGGTGTCGCAGGCCGCGCCTCGGGGCTCGCCTTCGACGCCCGCGTCGCGCACCCGTACGCGCCCAGCGACCAGGCTGTGCGACCTGCGCTCCACGGTGACGGCGACGTGCTCGCCCGCTTCGGGGTGCGTGTCGACGAAGTGCGTTCGTCGCTCCACCTGCTGGCCGCCGTCGACGGCGCAGTCGGCCCGCTCGTCGACGTGGCGCGGCCGACCGAGCCGTCAGGTGACGCGGCGATCCGGAGCGGCGTGGGCATCGCCGAGGCCTGGCGCGGCGTGGTGGTGCACCGGATCGAGGCCGAGAGGAGCGGTCACCTGTCGCGGGTGAAGGTGGTGGACCCCTCCTTCTTGAATTGGCCGGCGCTCCCCGTGTCGCTGGCGGACACGATCGTCCCCGACTTCCCGCTCGCCAACAAGAGCTTCAACCTCTCCTATGCCGGGAACGACCTGTGAGTCGTCCTGCCCGTCGGTCGATTGTCGAGTTGATCAATTCGTTAGGCTTGCGCGTGCGACAGCGCGGCGGCCGGGCGCCGGGGCACCGATCGGCGCCGCGCGGGAAGGGAGGCACACACGGTGGCAGTGGCCGACGGGGACTCGCTCATGACCGCCCCCATCTACCAGGTGAAGGCCGAATTCTTCCGCACGCTCGCACACCCGGCACGCATCCGGGTCCTCGAGGTGCTCCAGGCCGGTGAGCGGCCGGTCAGCGAGTTGATCCCCGAGGTGGGCATCGAGGCCTCCCATCTCTCCCAGCAGCTCGGCGTGATGCGGAGGGCGGGCATCATCCAATCGCGCAAGGTCGGCTCCAACGTCTACTACTCGGTCGGGGACCCCAAGCTGTTCGAGCTGCTCGACGTGGCCAAGCGGATCATCACGTCCTCGCTGGCCGAGACCCGGCTGCTCCTGGAGCAGATGGAGGCGACGGCGCCTCCTCGGCCGACGGGCCCGAAGCCACCTCCGCGACGGCGGAGCGGTACCGCCTGAGCCGGAAGCGGAACACGATGAGAACGAAACGAGAAGAGAAAGGAACTTCCATGTCCGACCCCGTGATCGTCGAGGCGGTGCGAACCCCGATCGGCAAGCGCAACGGATGGCTGTCGGGACTCTCCGCTGCCGAGCTGCTCGGCGCAGCCCAGGTCGAGGTCGTCAAGCGCTCGGGCATCGACCCCGCCCACGTCGAGCAGGTGGTCGGCGGTTGCGTCACCCAGGCGGGAGAGCAAGGCTTCAACGTGACACGGATGGCGTGGCTCGGCCAGGGCCTGCCTTACGAGGTCGCGGCGACGACCGTCGACTGCCAGTGCGGCTCGTCGCAGCAGGCCAACCACTTCCTGAACAACCTGATCGGCGTCGGTGCCATCGACGTCGGCATCGCGTGCGGCGTCGAGGCCATGAGTCGGGTTCCGCTCGGTGCCAACATCGGGGACGGGATCGGCCGTCCCATCCCCGACGACCTCCCCTGGGATCTCCCCGATCAGTTCCACGCCGCCGAACGGATCGCCGAGCGCGACGGCATCAGCCGCGCCGACGTCGACTGGCTCGGCCTGGTCTCGCAGCAGAAGGCCGCCACGGCCGTCGCCGAGGACCGGTTCGCCCGCGAGATCGTGCCGGTCGAGGCCCCGGTCGTCGGCGACGAGGGTCCGCGGGGAGCCCACCGGGGTGAACGGGCCGTCGTCGCGAAGGACCAGGGACCGCGGGAGACGTCGGCGGATGGCCTCGCGCGACTGCGTCCGGTCCTGCCCGACGGGATGCACACCGCGGGCAACTCGTCGCAGATCTCCGACGGCGCCGCCGCGGTGCTCTGGATGTCGGAGGCCCGGGCCCGGGCCGACGGCCTCACGCCCCGCGCGAGGATCGTCGCGCAGGTGCTCGTCGGCTCCGATCCCTACTACCACCTCGACGGCCCGATCGCCGCCACCGCCAAAGTCCTCGCGAAGGCCGGCATGACCATGGCGGACATCGACCTCTTCGAGGTGAACGAGGCCTTCGCCTCGGTCGTCATGAGCTGGGCCAGGACCCACGACGCGGACATGGACAGGGTGAACGTGAACGGCGGGGCCATCGCGCTCGGGCATCCGGTCGGGGCGACCGGGAGCCGCCTGATCACCACCGCCCTCCACGAGCTCGAACGGCGGGACCGGTCGACGGCGCTCGTCTCGATGTGCTGCGGCGGGGCGCTCGCGACCGGCACGATCATCGAGCGCGTGTAGCGGGCCTCTCGCCCGGGAGTCGCGATCCGGCGCGCCGCCGATGCCTCACGCGGCCTCCCACGTGAAGCCGTCCGGATCGACGAACGCCCCGGTCGTGTTCCCGATGACGATCCCGTGGGATCCGTTGCCGTCGGGAGAGACGCCGGCGTCCTTCGCGAGCGCCTTGCGTCCGTAGAGCGCGAGCGTGATCTCGTCCGGCGTCCCGTCGAACTGCACGTACCTGCGGCCGTAGCTCTTCGCCACCGTGAAGCTCTGCTCGACGTAGAACTGTCGGCTCGCCGCGACGTCTGCGGCCCCGACAAGGAGCACGATCTGATCGATGGTCCGGGTCGCGGGACCGGTGTTCTTCTTCGACGACGAAGCGACCTTCCAGATGGCGCCGTCCGGCGCCCGGACGACGCCGCCGTACCCCCAGAGCGACTTGGAGGGGGCCTTCAACGTGGTGGCGCCCGCGTCGAGTGCGGCACCGACCAGCGCGTCGACCGTCGCGGGCTGGGACACGACGAGCGAGAGGGTGAACCCGCGGAACCCGCCGGTCGGCACGTCCGACGGTCGGAAGCGCAGCTGGTCGTGGAGTTCGAACGCGTCGGCGTAGAACGCGGCGGCCGCCGTGGGTTCGGGGACGTCGAGGGAGATCGATCGAATCGAGGTCATGGGAGTTCCTTTCGAGCGGCGACGTGGCGCCGCCTCTGTTCGGATGCGACAGGAGAGCTGTCGCGACGGTGGGACGGTGCGGACAGCCGGTCGTTCGGATCGCCGGCGTTCACCCGTCCTGGAGCAGACCGAGCACGTTGCCGTCGGGGTCGGTGACGGTGGCGACGAGCCGACCGTTTCCGACGTCGTTGGCGGCGTCCTTCACCACGGCGCCCGCGGCGGTCAGGTCGGCGAGCGTCGACGCGATGTCGGCCACGTGCCAGTAGGCCACCGGCGAGGTGAGCTGCTGCGGGCCCCCGCCGGGCACCAGACCGATGTGCTGGCCGGCGACGTCGTAGCCGACGTAGTACGGCCCGTCGGTCTGCGGCGGCAGGCCGAGGAGGGCGGTGTAGACGGCTTTGGCCTGCTCGAGGTCGGAGACGGGGTGCGAGGACGGTCTTGATTCCCTCGTTGGAATTGCTGGGCATGGTCACTCCTGGTTCCGTGGGTCACATCGACCCGGTTGATGTCGTCAAGTTGAATGACGACCACGAACCCGAGGACGTGACCGTGACCGATGCAGACCTGCTCGCAGCGCAATTCCAAACCCACCGGGACCACCTCCGTGCGGTGGCGGTCCGGATGCTGGGCTCGGGCCACGAGGCCGACGACGCCGTCCAGGAGGCCTGGCTCCGCCTCAGCCGGTCGGACGCGGACGCCGTCGACAACCTCGGCGGATGGCTGACGACGGTGGTGGCCAGGATCTGCCTGGACACGCTGCGCTCGAAGGCGAGGAAGCAGGAGGTCACGCCCGAGTCGTCCCCCGAACCCCCCGCCGCGACGTCACCCGAGGACGAGGCGCTCCTCGCCGACTCGGTCGGAGTGGCGCTGCTGGTGGTCCTCGACACGTTGGAGCCGCCCGAGCGGCTCGCGTTCGTGCTGCACGACCTGTTCGCGGTCCCCTTCGAGGAGATCGCACCGATCGTCGGGCGGACGCCGGTCGCGGCCCGTCAGCTGGCCAGCCGGGCGCGGCGGAGGGTGCAGTCGGACCGGGCGGTCCCCGACGCCACGGCCGCCGCGCAACGCGAGGTGGTCGGGGCGTTCCTCGCCGCCGCGCGACACGGCGAGTTCGACAAGCTGCTGCGACTCCTCGATCCCGACGTCGTCCTGCGCGCCGACGCGGTGGCGGTGGAGATGGCTGCCGGCAGGGCGAGCGCCGGTGCTCCGGATCTCCGCGAGGAGATGCGCGGCATCGATGCCGTCGCACAGGTCTTCGCCGGCGGTGCGAAGGCCGCCAGGCTGACCACGGTCGACGGCCTGGCGGGAGCAGTGGTCTCGTTCGGCGGCCGCCCGACGGTCGTCTTCGGCTTCACCGTCCGTGCCGGGCGGGTGGTCGCCATCGAGATCGTCGCCGATCCTGCGACTCTCGCCGTTCTCGAGCTGGAGGCCGCGCGGGCGTGACGTGGGGCCCGACGGCGGATCCGGTCAACCGCCGATGGGCGTGATCCCGGACCGCGAGATGCTGAAGCCCTTGCCGCCCGTCGCCGTGCAGACCATGGCCTCCACGGTCGAGGTGCACCGGAACGGCCCGACGCCGGTGGAGTCGCCATAGGCCAATGTCGGAGTGTCGACGCCGGCATTGCTCTCGCACTGCATCCCGGAGCACGTCTTCAGCGATCCGTCGGAAGCCATCACGACAGACTGTGCCGGTGTCCCCGTCTCGCAGTAGACCGATTCCGTCGGCGTGCCGGTGACCGCATAGTCGATCTCGCAGCTGATGTTCTGTGATGGCGAGTAGAACTCGAACACGGGGGTGGTGGCCGGAATGAACGTTCCGGTCGGTACGGACGTGGACGCCGGGGATTCGACCGCCTGCGTCGTGCCGGTCATCGGAGGTGGCGCGGTCGTCGGGGCCGCCGAGGCCGGAGCCGAAATGGTCGTCGAGGCGGTGGAGCGACCCGGCGAACCACAGGCGGCGAGTGCGACGCCCAATCCCACGGCTCCGACGACGGACGGCAGGACCCGGCGGTGTGCACGCAGTGGTCGCCGCGCCGTTCTCCCGGTTGCCATGTCGGCTCACCCTAGTGAGCGTCGATCCGTGGCCCGCGGACGGACGCGCCCGGCGCAGGCGGGCGCGTCCGCCGGTCGGACCGGCTCACGTATCGCGGGTCGCCATTCGCCACGCCCCGAGTGCGGTCCACACCACGATCCAGCCGACGATCACGCAGATCGCGACCGCGGTCGACTCGTGGACGATGAGGGACTGGTCGGTCGCGCTGCCCCCGCCGAAGGGTGTCGGGAGGCCGCCCGGTTCGATGTGCGCCATGGCCGCGCCGATCACACCCCGCTGGAGGTTGACCATGTGCGGCAGGTGGGCCCGGAGCGCGAGCGGGGTCAGGATGATCTCGAGGACGATCATGAGGACCACCGCCACCGTCCGCTGCCCGAGGAGCGACGAGAGCCCCAGTGCCACGAGGAAGGCGAGGGCGGCCTCGAGCTCGATCCACAGCCCGGTCTTGACCATGAGCGACACCGAGGGCGACAGGAACATCCGCGAGTAGTCCGCGTAGTCCTGTCTCGGCGACGGTGACCGCCAGCGCCCGGAGCTGCGCGGGCGTGCACGGCCCCGTGTTCGGCTGGGGGAACGCCTTGAACGAGCCCGGCCCGCCAGGCCCGCCCGGCCCGGGCAGGCAGGCCGAATTCGGGAGCGAGTTTGGGTCGATCCGGATCGGGAAGTTGTTCACGACCTCGTTCGGGTGCGCTTCGGCCCACTGCACCAGGGACGTCCGTGACATCTGCGCGGGCAGCGTGGCGCCGTCGTAGTTGAACGTGCTCGGCGCGGCGAAGACGCACACCGCGCAGACCACGGTGAAGCCGATCGCCACCAGGGGCAGGATGATGCCGAGCCCTGCTGGGATGCGCGCCAGGTAGAGCGCGAGCCGGGAGCGGCCGGTGACGACGTGGTGGCGGAACATGCCCTCGGTCAGGTCGACCGAGCCGGCGGTGGCCCCGAGCGTGGCGGCGACGATGAATCCGAACACGTAGAGCACGCCGGCCACCAGCCCGACGAACTGGTCGTAGCTGCCCGCGGTCCCGTAGGTGTTCGGCGCCGCCGCGTGGAGGATGAGCCGGATGCCGAGGTAGACGGTCGGGAGGGCGACGGTCACGCCGGCCAGGAGGACCATGAGACCGCGCCGCCTGCGCAGCTCGTGGAATCGTGCGGCGATCATGTGCCACGTCGGCACCCACGAGCCGCGGCGGTCGTTGGTCGCTCCCGTCCGGGGCACCCTCCCGGGAGCGACGGTCACGGTTCCGGTCGCCGCGCTCACTGTGCCGCTCCGAGTCGGCTGGTGACCTCGAGGAACCACGACTCGAGCGACGCCTGCAACGGCTGCATCCGGTAGACCGCGACCCCTCCTTCCACGAGGACGCGGTTGACCTCGGCGACGAGATCCCGACTCGCGCCGGGCGGCAGGGTGGCGCTCAGCCCGAAGGGCACGAGGTCCACCGAGGCGCCAGGCGCGACCTGTCGGAGGAGGCCCTGCGCGCGTTCCGGCTCGGAGCACTCGACCTCGAGCACGACCGAGGTTCCGGCGAGCAGGTCGGCGATCGGCCCCTGCCGGATGACGGTGCCGCGGTCGACGATGGCGACCGAGTCGCAGGTCCGCTGCACCTCGTCGAGCAGATGCGACGACAGCACGACGGTGCGACCCTCGTCGACGAACGAGAGGATCATCTCGCGCATGTCGCTCATGCCCGCGGGGTCGAGCCCGTTCATCGGCTCGTCGAGGATGAGCAACTCGGGATCGCCGAGGAGGCAGGCTGCGACACCGAGGCGCTGGCGCATCCCCATCGAGTAACCCGCGACCTTGTCGTCGGCCCGACCGCCGAGACCCACCCGGTCCAGGCTGGGATCGATGCGGTCGAACGCTTCGGGCTCGCGGGAGCTGGCCAGCATCGCAAGGTTCTCGCGGCCGGTCAGGTGCTGGTGGAAGCGCGGCTCGTCGACGATCGCCCCGACGCGTGCGAGTGCCTGGTCTCGCTCCTTCGGGACAGGATGCCCGAGCATCGACATGGTCCCGGCGTCGGCGTGGGTCAGCCCGAGGAGGACCCGCATGAGCGTCGTCTTGCCGGCACCGTTCGGGCCGAGGTAGCCGAACGCGCAACCCCGCGGGACCACCAGCTCGACCCCGTTGACCGCGGTGTTCGACCCGAAGCTCTTGTAGAGACCATGGACCTCGACCGCCCAGGCGTCGGGGTCTGTCGTCTCGGCGGGTCCGGGTGGTGCGAGCACGCTCATCAGCGGCAACCTCCTGCGATCGGTTCGTCCTCTTGCACACAGCTCTACACGTCGGCCGGTGACAGTACGGTTTCAGCCGTACCCCGGGGCCCGGGTCGGGTCGCTCCCTGACACCTGGCTGTCACCCCGGGGCAGGGATCATGGTCGGATGAGAGTGCTCGTCGTCGAGGACCACGCGGTGCTCGCCCGCACCGTCGGCGTGGGGCTCCGGAGGGAGGGGATGGCTGTCGACGTCGCCCTCGACGGGGCCGACGCGCTCGACCGCCTGGCCGTGACCCCCTACGACGTCGTGATCCTCGACCGCGACCTGCCGCGCATGCACGGGGACGAGGTGTGCCGGCGGATGGTCGACCAGCGCCTCGAAGCGCGCGTCCTCATGCTGACCGCGTCGGGCTCCGTCGAAGACCGGGTGAGCGGCCTCGAGCTCGGTGCCGACGACTACCTGCCCAAGCCCTTCGACTTCACCGAGCTCGTGGCGCGCGTCCGCGCCCTCGGACGACGGGCCCCGTCGGTGAGACCGGTCGTGTTCGAATGCGGCGACCTGGCCGTCGACCCGGCCCGCCGGCAGGCGAACCGGGCCGGACGCACCCTGGCACTGAGTCCGAAGGAGTTCGCCGTCCTCGAGTGCCTGCTCGCCGCAGACGGCCGGGTGGTCTCGAGCGAGGAGCTCCTCGAACGGGTCTGGGACGACACCGTCGACCCGTTCACCACCACGGTCAAGACGACCGTCCTCCGGCTCCGGAACAAGCTGGGCCGTCCACCGCTCATCGAGACCGTGCGCGAGGGCGGCTATCGGATCGCTACCGGCTCGGAACCGGACCGATGAGCCGGGTCCGTCCGGGGCGCCTCCGCCACACGCGCCGCAGACTGCAGGTGCGCCTGGCCGCGACCTACGGGGTGATCTTCTTCCTCCTCGGACTCGTCGTTCTCGCCATTCCCTATACCCTCGGTCGCGCGTCGTCGAGGTCGGTCGCCGTCCCGTTGGGCGTGAGAGTCGACCTGCCGACCGGGCGCGCCATCGTGGTTGCGCAGCGCGGCGCGGACTTCCACCAGCAGCTCGTGCTCTCTGTCATCGCGCTCGCTGTGCTGGCCGCCCTCTCGGCGGTGCTCGGCTGGTTGCTCGCCGAACGCACGATGCGTCCCATCCGCGACATCACGGCGACGACCCGGGAGATCTCGGCGAGCAACCTCCACCGCCGCCTGGCCATCGATGGTCCCTACGACGAGCTCAACGAGCTGGGCGCCACGCTCGACGACCTCCTCACCCGGCTCGAAGCGTCGTTCTCCTCGCAGCGCAACTTCGTCTCCAACGCGTCCCACGAGCTGCGCACCCCACTGACGGCCGAGCGGGCGCTGCTCCAGGTCGCCCTGGCGGACCAGCACGCGTCCGTGGCATCGCTGCGCGCCGTGTGCGAGGAGCTCGTGGAGTTGGGTGGACACCAGGAGCGACTGATCGACGACCTCCTGACGCTCGCGCAGAGCGAGGGAGGAGTCGAGCACCCGGAGCGCTTCGACCTCTCGACCGTCGCGCGAGCGGCGGCCCACTCCCGCGAGGACGAAGCCTCCTTGCGTGGGGTACGACTCGAGTCGTCCTGTGTGCCTGCGCCCGTCATCGGCGACCGGCGCCTCGTGTCCATCCTGGTCGGCAACCTGCTCGACAATGCGATCCGGCACAACGTCGCGGGTGGGCAGGCGACGGTCCGGACGTCGCACAGCGGTCGCGGTTCGACGGTTGCCGTGAGCAACTCGGGTCCGATCGTGGACGACGAGGACGTGCGCCACCTGTGCGAGCCGTTCATGCGGCCGGCGAGGACGCGACGGCTCCACTCCGACGGTTACGGGCTCGGTCTCGCCATCGTCCGGGCCGTCGCCGACGCGCACCATGCGGAGCTCCGGATCCGGGCCAGGCAGGACGGGGGCCTCGCGGTCGACGTGACGTTCCCGCTGCAAGCCGTCGCCGAGTGATCGGCGGCGAGCCACACGTTCCCGAGCGCGTCGCGTGTCTCGAGCGCGTCGCACGAGCTGCGGCACGTCAGCCGGCGATGGCGCGGCCGCAGTCGGGACGTGAGCAGATCGCCGCCGCGTCAGGAACGGAAGTAGTGGCCGGCTTCGAGGTCGTCGAGCAGTCCCGGACCGGTCGGCTCCCATCCGAGCAGCGCGTGTGTGGTCACTGCCGTCGCCGGGCTGTCGATCGAGACCACCGGTCCGAGATGGCCGAAGTGCTCGATGGCCTCGGCCGGCGGGATCGATTTCGTCGGCACGCCGAGGTGGCGTCCCATCACCTCGGCGATCTGTTTGAAGGGGACGCCCTCGTCGCCGACCGCGTGGAGGACCGAGCCCGCGGGCGCGGATTCGAGCGCCAGGCGGGCGAGTCGGGCTGCGTCGGAGCGGTGCACACCCGGCCAGCGGTTGGCGCCGTCGTCGACGTACCCGGCGACACCGTGACGGCGCGCCGCGTCGACCAGGGTCGCGAGGAACCCGTGGTCCCCGTCGCCGTGGACCGTCGGGGGGAAGCGCAGCACCGACGACCGGACGCCCACTCCCCGGAGGGAGAGGACGTAGAGCGCGGTCGCCGCCCGGAAGCCGAGCGGCGTGGCGCGAATCGCCTCGCCGGGCACGAGCCCGTCGTCCTCGACGGCGATCCGACCGGGAGCGAGTCCGAGCAGCCCGCCGGCCGACACCAACGGTCGATCGGATCCGGCGAGCGCAGCACCCATGGCCTCCACCGCCCGGCGGTCCGCGGCCGCGGCGGTGGCGAAGTCGCCCGACCACGCCACCTCGTGCTGGAACGCGAGGTGGATGACGCCGTCCGCATGGTCAGCGGCGTCGGCCAGGTCGTCGGGATCGTCGAGATCCCCACGGCGTACGACGGCACCCGCGGCGTCGAGCCGCGCCGCCGTGGTGTCCGACCGGGCGAGCCCCACGACGTCGTGGCCGGCCTCGAGCAGGTCTGGGACGACGGCGGATCCGATCCAACCCGACGCTCCGGTGACGAAGACACGCATGAGCGGACGTCCTTTCGGTTGACAGCGACTGACATCACTGTAGAGAGTGATGTCAGTCGCTGTCAACAGGTCGACCAAAGCGCTGGTCGCGGGCCGACCGATCCGGCCGCGCGATGATCACCCGGTGATGGGATCGTGACGACGACGCCACCACAGGGTTGGTACCTCGATCCGGCCGGCACACCGAACACCTACCGCTACTGGAGCGGTCACGGTTGGTCGGAGCACACATTCGTCGCGGGCGGCTACGGATCGGTGAATCCGCCCTCTGTCGCCGCGGCGTTGCCGTCCACCATGGTGTGGCCGGGGGCCGCCACGGTCGAGCTGGCGGAGCCGACGCGGCGGAGCCTCCGATGGGAGACGGCCTTCGTCATGGTCGCCTTCGTGCTCCCCGGGTTCACCTCGGCGGCCGTGCTCCTCGTTCAGCACCTCACGGGGAGCGCGACCGAAACGCGGTTCCCCGTCCTCATCGACAACTCCTCGTTGGGGAACATGCTCCTCGGGATGTTCGCCTACCTGGCGACGGCGAGCATGGTGCCGCTCGCCCTCCTGCTCCTCCGGCGCACGGGCCAGCGCACGGGTCAGCTCGGCCTCCTGCGACCGGGCCTGCGGAGCGACGTCGGTCCGGCGATCGGCATCGCCGCGGCCTCCTTCGGAGCGGCCATCGCGGTCGTGATCCCGGTCGCACCGTTCGTCAGGGCGCAGAACCGCCTGGTCAACCCCGTTCCCGTCGGGACGGTGCCGCACTACTACGTGCTCTGGGGACTCCTGATCTCTGCGGTCACCGCGGTCGCGGAGGAGGTCCTCATGAACGGGTATCTCATGACCCGCCTGACTCAGCTGGGCTGGACCCCGGGCTCGGCGCTCGTCCTCGGCATGGCGCTGCGCACGAGCTACCACCTCTACTACGGCATCGCCGTGGTGACCACGATCCCGGCCGCCTACTTCCTCACCCGCTCGTTCCAGAAGCGCGGCCGGCTCACGAGGCCGATCGTCGCCCACTTCCTCTACGACGCCGTGCTCGTCAGCATCGCGGTCCTCGCGCACTGACGCATCCGCGATCGACGACACGTCGACCGGGACGGACACGAGCGCGGCCCCCCCGGGCCCGCCGGGCGGTCACCGGTAGCTGTGCTCGTAGCGGTCGTGCCGGCGGAACCACGAATTGTCGCCCTCGTTCCGGCCGAGTGGCGCGCGGTCGAGCCACTGCCACATGGTCCAGAGCGCATCGAGACCTCGCGCGTACGACGAGTACGTGTGATGGACCGCGCCGTCCTCCATGGCGAACGAGCTCATGCCCGGGAGCTCGGAGGGCAGGCTCGCCGGGTCGGTCTGCGACCCCTCGAGCGGCCGGAAGTTGTAGGAGCCGCCCTTCGCGACGGACTCCTCGGTGAAGGAGACGTCGAAGTCGAAGTTGAAGGCACTCCTCCCCGAGGACGCCCAGGGAAAGGACCACCCCATGCGGTCGCGGTAGGCGAGCAGCTTCTCGAGGGGCGCGCGCGAGACCGCAGTGAATGCGACGTCGTGGTTCTGGAGGTGGAGGTGGGTCTCGTCGAAGCCGTCGGCGACCGACGAGCAGCTCGGGCAGCCCTCCTCCCAGTCGGGGCCGAACATGAAGTGGTAGATCACGAGCTGGGAGCGACCGCGGAAGAGATCGGCGAGGGTCGCCTCGCCCTCTTCGGTGTCGAAGGCGTATGGCTCGTCGATGCGGACCCACGGCAGCTCGCGCCGTCGCTTCGCGACCTCGTCGTTGCGACGGGTCATCTCCTTTTCGGCAGCGAGCAGTTCGAGCCGCTCGGCCAGCCACTCCTCACGGGTGCCGGTTCGGTGGTTCGCCATGGGTGCTCCTCCTCGTTCGGTCGGTCACGTTCAGGGTTCGTCGGTCGATTCGTGCCCGGAGGGCGGCGGCCGGCGGGACTGCGTTCCGCTCAGCGCTTCGGCCGGGCATGGGCCCGTCGCTTGCCCGCCTCGGCGGCCTCGGCCACGTCGCGCAGGCGCTCGAGACCGGACGTCCAGTACTCGTCGAGGAAGTCGCGCAACTCGGCCACGGTCCCGGTGTTCGCGCGGTAGAGGCGCCGGGTCCCGTCCCGCCGTTCGGTCACGAGCTCGGCGTCCTTGAGCACCGAGAGGTGCTGGGAGATCGCCGGACGGGTGACGTCGCGGAACCGCTCGGCGATGTCGGTCGCGGGGAGCTCCTGCGACCAGACGAGCCGCAGGATCTCTCTGCGGCGGGGCTCCGCGAGAGCCTTGAGGGCTGCATCCACACCCACAACTGTAATCGAGTCCTTACGTAAGTGTCAACTAACTAATGGAGGACGTGACGGCTTGCTGTCCGGGTGCCGTCCGGTGCTCCGGGCGGGGTTCCCGCGCGAGGACGGCCCCGAGCCGACGGGTACCGCGGCAACGTCTGTACCCACCGCGCCGGGCGGTCGCGGAGCCCCGGGGCGCTCTACGGCGTGTCGAGGCCGGCGAGCGACCTCGCGACCGCCTGTCCATCGGCGACCGGGGAGGTGACGTCGAGGCGGAGGCGCCCCGACTCGAGCGCGAGGTCGAAGTCGAGGAATCCGCAGCAGTCGGCCTCCTGCCGGACGAGGCGCTCTGCCCTGTCGCGCTCGGCCTTCCCGAGCCAGAGCCGTGCCCCCTCCTCGACCCGCTCGATGGACTCCGCCGACGAGCGGAGCCGACCCCACTCGGCGATCCTCGGGTCGAGCTCGGCCGCGCCGAGCGCGCACGCGACGTCCGTGGTGCTGTGCCGCACCTGCAATCGGTCCATGCAGGCACCGTACGGGTTGCACCCGGCTACAAGTCAAGGGCCGCGACCCGGTTCCGGTCGCCGTCCGATGGACGGACGGGTCGTCGACCGATGGGTCCCGACGCCGGCGTCCGTCGACGATGATGACCGTGAAGTTCCGGCGACCGCCGGACAGGAGCAGCGGGAGGTCGCGATGAGCCGGGTCAGCACGTACCTGAACTTCATGGGAGACACCGAGGAGGCGTTCGAGTTCTACCGCTCGGTCTTCGGGACCGAATTCACCGGCCCGCCTGCTCGGATGGGCGACATGCCGTCGGGACCGGACGGTCCACAGCTCACCGACGCCGAGCAGGAGCTCGTCGCACACATCGAACTGCCGATCCTCGCAGGTCACGTGCTCATGGGCACCGACATGCTCGAGTCGATGGGTCACGAGCTCAGGATCGGCAACAACGTGACCGTCAACCTCGAGCCCGACACGAAGGCCGACACCGACCGTCTCTACGCGGCGCTGAGCGAAGGAGGCAGCGAGTCGACCGGCATGCAGGAGATGCCCTGGGCGTACTGGGGCTGCACGCTCGACCGCTTCGGCGTGCGCTGGATGTTCAACTGCTCCGAGGGCGCCGCGTCGTAGGGGCCGCGTCGTAGGGACAGACCGGCCCGGTCGCTTCCCACCTCACGCGTAGCGCCGGGCGGCCGACTCGGCCTGTCGGCGGTAACCGCCGTCGAAGAGCACCGTGTGGACGAGGAGCGGGTAGAGCTGGAACAGCGCGACCCGCTCCTCCCACCCGGCGGCGAGGGGGGTGACCTCCCGGTACGCGGCGAGCAGGCGGTCGGGCACCGGGCCGAAGAGGGCGAGCATCGCGAGGTCCTCCTCAGGGTGACCGCCGTGTACGGACGGGTCGATGAGCCAGGATCGGCCGTCGGCGCCCGCAAGGACGTTGCCCCACCAGAGGTCACCGTGGAGGAGCGCGGGACCGCCCGGCGGGAGGAGGTCGGGGAGGCGCGCGGTGACGCGCTCGACGACGGCTCCGAGGCCGCACTGCGCTGCGAGACCGCCCAGACGTCGCGCGTAGAACGAGGCGCCGTCCTGCGCCTGCCCGGGGTCGACGCGGCACGCGCCGATCCACGACGAACCCCCACCCCAACTCGGATGCGGGTGCGCATGCAGCGCGGCGAGGGACCGGCCGAGCGACTCGTCGTGCCCGAGGGATCTCGCTGTCGACGGGACGGCCACCGTCACCAGCAGCTCCGGATCGGCGTAGACGACTGCGGGCACCGGTGGAGCGCTCTCCACGGCGCCCAGCCGTCGCAGACCGTCTGCCTCGTCACCGACGCCGGGTCCGGTCTTCGCGACGACAGCCCCGTCGTCCGTCTCGACCCACCATGCGGAACCGCCGAGCGGGTGGCTGGACCCGATCGGGCCGACGAGCTCGGCGACGCGCGCGAGCACTGGTTCGCGCACCGGCCCCGAGTCCAGGTCAGTGCAGGGGCGGCGGCCGGCCCTGCGCGCTGCCCGAGAGCTCGGAGTCCCAACCGCACAGTGCACACGCGTGGGCGATCGCGGAGCGGCCGAAGGAGACGGCGGCTGCCATCGGCTCCTGCGCGGCGACGACGTCGTCCCAGTCGAGCAGGAACTCGCCGAGGGTGGTGTCCCACCGCGCCACCTCCGGTGAGAGGCGAACCTGCTCGAGCCCATCGGGTGCCGGTGAGGCGAACGCGAAGAAGGCCGCCTTGGGGTAGCGGGCGTCCCCGGGCCACCACCCGATCTCGATCTGTTGGGCGTCGGCGGAGTTGCGCATGATGAAGTCGTCCGACGGCGGCTCGGCCGGCAGACCCGAGAAGAGGCTGACGGCGAGGTCGAACGTGCCCCACCACGCGTTGACCGGAGACGACCGTCCACGGTACGGCGCGCGGATCGCGGCGAGCGCGAGCGCGGCGCGTGTGGCGCATGCGAAGTAGGTCTCGACGGCACCGGGATCGTAGGAGTGGTGCTCGGTGTCCGCGTCGAGCTCGACGGACCACGGGACCTCCTGCGGATGCAGGTTGAGCGTGATCGGACCGACCCAGCCGCCGACGGTGTTGAGAACGGCGCGGGCGATGTCGCCGACCGGTCGATCGGGTGCGAGCGGAATGCGGCGCACGCGTCCGTCACTGTGTTCGACGACCGCGTCGTGACTCCGGAGGTCGAGGGCGACGGCGAGCGATCCCGAGCCGTCGGGCGCCGGCAGCGGTGCGGTCTCCCAGCCGCGGGTGGTGAGGCGGAGGGCGGCGTGCTGCAGCTGCGGTTCGGGGGGTGCGAGGGCGACGGCGAGCTTGCCGAGCACCTGGGTGTGCGCATGGAGGGTGTCGCACGTCTCGCGCCACGCTTCGAGTGGCAGCGCCGGCCACCCGTGGCCGTCGGCACTGGGCATCGGCTGCCTCCTTGCTCGGCTCCGCGTCGATCTCGTCACAGTGTGCCCCGCGTGGACAGGACGTGCCCGGGTGACGCACCGGACTCAGCCCGGGGGCACCGTCCAGTGGACGAGGTCCGTGCTGCGGGCGATGCCGATCTGGGCGTGGCCCCACCCCCCGAAACGCGTGAGCTCCTGGCTGCCGGCGTAGGTGAGGTACGCCTCGCCGTCCGTCGTGTCCTCGCAGAGGAAGGCGGAATTGGCGTGCTCGAAGGTCACGCTCGAGAGGCCGGTGCCGGTGTTCCAGGCCTCGGCGGGGACCTGCAGCTCGCGGCCGCCGGTCCAGTGGAGCCAGCTCGACGGACGAAGGGGATCACCGGCGAGGGTGAAGATCCACGGCTGGTCGAAGGTGTTCGACGTGGCAACGAGGTGCCATCGGCCGCCGACGGTGAGGAGCTCGTAGTTCTCGAAGGTGTCGCCGTAGGCGCTGATCGCGGGTCGGCCCACGACGCTCCACGGTCCTGCGAGCGAGCCGCTGCGCGACCAGGCGATCTCGAAGTGCTGCTGGCCGGACGTCGTCCCGGCCTTGGTCGCGAGGATGAGGCCGTTGCCCGTCCAGGCGAGTGCGGGGTCGATGAGCCGGTCTGACGGTGCCGGCGCGAGCGACGGCGCGAGCAGGTGGGGGGACGACCAGTGCGTGAGGTCGGTCGAAGTCCGGTAGTAGAGCTTCGCCTGGACCGGTCCGGACTCCCCGGGCGGTGCGTCGTACGTCGCGACGAAGGTGCCGTCCGGCGCTCGAACGAGGTCGGGCGACGCCATGCCACCCGGCTGCTCGCTCCACGGGACGGGTGGCGACCACGTCGTGAGGTCCGCGCTCACCGACGTCGCGATGTCCCAGTGCTCCTGGCCCGGCACCGGCGAGTCGTTGGTCACGTAACTGAAGAGCAGGTGCCACCGGCCATCCGCCCAGACGAGCGCCTGGTCCTTCGCCGCGGCGCCGGGAAGGCCGTAGACGGGGTTGCGAAGCCGCGTCCAGGCCACCGTCGGCAAAGGACCGCCGGGCACGACGCACGCGTGGTCCGCCGCCGGCGCGACGCGTGCTGCCGCGGCGCCGTGCACCGGGGAACCACAGCCGGCGGCGACCACCGCCACCATCATCAGGACCGGGGCATACCGGCGTCTCGATCGCGTCGTCACCGTGCGCGATCTTGGCAGGGACACCGGTGCAGTCGCATGTGCGCGGCGAGTCGCCCCGTCGATCGACCGATCGCCGAGCTGAGTGGACGGGCACGGGCGACGGTCCGCGCGCCCACCCGACGTCCGGTCAGGAGCCGGGTGCAACGCGGTAGTGGAGGTGGACGACACCGCCGGCGAACCGCCGCTGGTCGGCGAGCTGCAGTTGACAGCCTGTGCCGCCGGGGAATGCCGGCTTCCCGCCCCCGAGGACGACCGGCACGACGAGGAGGTGGACGTCGTCGACGAGCCCGGCCCGGAGCGCTGCGCCGGCGAGCTCGGGGCCGCCGACCGAGAGGTCGACCGCCGAGCGGTCCTTCCGCTCCTGCACCGCGCCGGGTTCGAACGTCCGCTCGAGGCTGGTTCGGGAGGTGCCGGTGGCCGCGAGCGTCGACGAGTAGACGATCTTCTCCGCAGCCAGCCACAGCGTCGCGAAGGCGCGGCTCGCGCCGGTCACACCGGGATCCTCGAGCGCGGTCTCCCAGAATCGCATGGTCTCGTACATGCGACGCCCGTAGAGGTAGGTACCCACGTCGCCTTCGATCCCGTTGACGAAGGTGAGGATCTCCTCGTCCGGCTCGGACCACCCGATGCCGCCTGACGCGTCTTCGGTGCGGCCGTCGATCGACAGGAACGTCGTGTACCGCAGCCGCGCCATCGATGGCCTCCGGAGTCGAGTCGTACTGGCGTCCCCTGCCGCCCTGCGGCGAGGATACGCACCGTGACGGCACCGGACATGGCCGAGCTCTGCCGGGCCCTCCCGAAGGCCGAGCTCCACCTGCATCTCGAAGGGACCCTCGAGCCCGAGCTGCTCTTCGTGCTCGCCCGGCGCAACGGCCTCGAGCTTCCCTACACCGACGTCGACGCCGCACGCCGCGCCTACGTCTTCTTCGACCTCCAGTCGTTCCTCGACGTCTACTACGCGGGGTGCGCGGTCCTCGTGACGGAGCAGGACTTCACCGACCTCACCCTCGCCTATCTCGAACGGGCGCACACGGAGGGCGTGCGGCACGCGGAGCTCTTCGTCGACCCGCAGTCGCACACCGACCGCGGGGTCGCCTTCGACGCGGTGGTCGACGGCATCGCTGCCGCGCTCGAGGACGGCGAGCGCCGACTCGGGATCACCTCACGCCTCATCTGCTGCTTCCTCCGCCATCTCCCCGAGGAGGCCGCGATGGCCACCCTCGACCAGGTCCTCACCCGTCGCGACCGGTTCGCCGGGGTGGGGCTCGACTCCTCGGAGCGCGGAAATCCCCCGTCGAAGTTCCGCTCGGTCTTCGACCGCGCGCGCTCAGAAGGGCTCGAGGCGGTCGCCCACGCGGGCGAGGAGGGGCCGCCCGAGTACATCTGGGAGGCACTCGACCTCCTCGGCGCACGGCGCATCGACCACGGTGTCCGCTGCCTCGAGGACGATCGCCTCGTCGAGCGGCTGGTGGCCGAGCAGGTACCGCTGACCGTCTGCCCGCTCTCCAACGTGCGGCTCCGGGTCTTCCCCTCGATCGAGGCCCACAACCTCCCGGGCCTGCTCGCCCGCGGGCTCCGCGTGACCTTGCACTCGGACGATCCCGCGTACTTCGGCGGCTACGTCGCCGACAACTTCACCGCCGTCGCACTGGCGTTCGACCTCGCGCCGACCGAGCTCGTCCGAATGGCGCGTGACTCCTTCGAGGCGTCGTGGCTCGACGACGGGGACCGGACGCGCCATCTCGCCGCGGTCGACCGGGTGGCCGAGGCGTTCGGCGCGACCGGCTGACGACCGGCGCGGGCTGGCCGGGAGCGAGCGCCTCAGGTGAGCTCGACCGGCACGACGGCGAGCTCGAGGTCCTCGTCGCCGCGCAGGACCCGCACCCGGAGAGCGCGTCCGATCGCGTCGGCGGTCATGAGGCGCTGGAGGTCGCCGGCGTGCTGGACGGGAGCCCCGTCGACCTCCACGATCGTGTCGGTCGGGCGGAGGCCGCTCCGCTCGGCGGGGCTCCCCGGTGCGACCTCGATCACCCCGACGCCGCCGCGCCGGCCGAGCACTGCGGCACGTCGCGGCGCGAGGGGTCGGCCGCCGCCGACGACCCCGAGATAGGCCCGACGGACGGCACCGTCGCGCAGCAGTGTGGCCACGATGTCGAGCGTCGTGGCGTTGACCGGCACGGCGAGGCCGAGCCCGATCCCGGCGACGGCCGTGTTGACGCCGACCAGGCGACCGCGGCCGTCGACCAACGCGCCGCCGCTGTTGCCCGGGTTGAGCGAGGCGTCGGTCTGGATCACGTTCTCGACGATGCGACCACCGGACGGGAGCGAGCGGCCGAGCGCGCTCACGACACCGGCGGTCAGCGAGCCGGCGAGTCCGTGGGGGTTGCCGACCGCGACCACCAGCTGGCCGACGCGGAGCCGGTCGGCGTCGCCGAGCTCGATGGCGGCGAGCCCCGCGCCCGTCAGCCGCAGGACCGCGAGGTCCGAGAGCGGATCGCGCCCGACGACCTCGAACGTCGTCTCGCTGCTGTCGGCGAGCACGGCGGTGCCCCGGTCGGAGGCGGCCACCACGTGGGCCGAGGTGAGCACCTCGCCGACGGTCGAGAGGACGACTCCGCTCCCCATGCCCTGTCGCCGGTCGCCCCCGACCCGGAGCGCGACGACCGAGGGCAGCGTGCGCTCGGCGACGGCGATGACCGTCTCGGAGTAGGCGTCGAGGACGTCGCGGTCCTCGACGACCTGGTCTTCGAGCAGCCCGGTCACAGCAGGGTCGGTCCCTCGGCCCGGACGTGCTCGACGTCGGTGAGCGCCTCGCGTAGCTCGGCGAGCCACTCCGCCTGGTGCCGGCCGACCAACTTCACGCACCAGGCGAGCGCATCGCTGCGGCTGCGCGCCACCCCGCCGTCGACGAGGGTGTCGAGCACCGCGCGCTCGCGCAGTCGCAGGCGGGTCATGACCGGCGTGCTCAAGGTGGTGAAGAGCGTCGTGGCCCCGTCGTGCACGACGCCCCAGGAGACCTTGCGCCGGAAGGAGGCCTCGGCCTCGGCCGCGATCTCGATGCGCCGGTCGCGGGTCGCCTCGCGGAATGCCTCGACGGCGGTCGCGGGAGGGAGGGTGCCGAGGCAGAGGATCTCGTCGTCGTCGGACTCGACGACGGCCGGGCCGTCGAACCAGTCGGTCGGGACCTTGGCCCCGAAGAATTCGGCAATGGAGGGTGCTTGCATGATTACAAGATTACAAGCTTGCACCAAAAGATCGTGCACGACGCTCCGACCAGGTGAGTTCGCCCGGGCGACCCGTCGACGGCCCGACAGCACGGCGATCGCCGTAAGCTCCGCGCCGCGGGGTGGCATCCGGACCAGCCGGAGGGAGGAGCCATGACCTCGACCAGGTACGTGGTGGAGAGCGATGCCGAGGGTCGCCCCACCGAGGTGGCCTGCGGCCACATCGCAGCCATCGTGGACCTCGAGCCGATCAGCGGGGCGGGGTGCGAGGAGTGCCTCCGCGAGGGCAGCCGGTGGGTCCACCTCCGCCGCTGCCTCTCTTGCGGCCACGTGGGCTGCTGTGACAGCTCGCCGCGCCGGCACGCGACCGGCCACTGGCAGGCGACGTCCCACCCGGTGATCCGGTCGATCGAGCCGGCGGAGGAGTGGGCGTGGTGCTTCGCCGACGAGCTCTTCCTCGCTCCGGCGAGCGGCCCTGGCGGCTGACGACCGCCGACGCGGTCAGCCCGGTCCGCGTGCGGCCGCCACCAGCCGCGGCAGGAGCCACGGGCCCAGCCACTCGCCGCCCGCGACGGTGAGGTGCACGCCGTCCGACGTGCGCACGACGACGTGGTCGACCGTGACGGCGAAGGTTCCGTGCGGTGCAACTCTCCCTCCGAGGTCGACGACCGTCACCTGTCCGGGAAACGAGGCGGCGACCGCACGGGCGTCGGCATCGAGCGCGGCCACCCGCTGCGTCTCGGTCGGGCACCCGGCAACGGTCGCCGGCGGCGGCGCGCAGCGCTCGGCGTGGAGCGCGAGGAGCGCGGGAGCGGTGGTGAGCACGACCTTCCCTCCGCCGGCGGTGAGGATCCCGACCGCGCTCGCGAGCTGCTGGCGCTCGTAGGCGTCGTAGGCCGGCTGTCCCGGCGCGAGCCACGCGCCGCCGATCAGCCGCGTCGACTGGTCCCACGCGCCGAGGACGAGCACGGTGAGCACCGGCCGGTCGGCGGCGATGTCTCCTCCGTACAGGGCGGGCCACCCCGGGCCGTCCGGAGCGCACGGTCCGGTCACCGTGAGCGACGCGGTGCCGCTCAGGAGCGGGCTGCCCCGTGCGACGCCGCACCCGTCGGTCGACCCGTCGGTGAGGCTGATCCCGTAGGCGGGAGCGTCGCGCGCGAGCCCGAGTGTGAGGGTGTGCGCGAACGAGTCGCCCACGACGAGGACGGGCAGCGGGGACGCCGGTGCGGGTGCACCCGCGCGGACAGTCCAGTGTGCACCACCGTCCGCCGTGGTCGTGATCGTCCCGCCGCTCCCCACCGCAGTGCACGCGGACGGGGTCGGGCAGGCGAGGCCGAGGATCATCTCGCCGTTCGGGAGCGCCGACGCCGACCAGGTCGCGCCCCCGTCCACACTCGTCAGCACGGCGCCTTCGGCGCCCGCCGCGAGGCAGCGCGTGCTCGACGTGCAGGAGACCGCCTCGAGGTCGACGGTGGTCGGCGCCTGCCCCGCCGACCAGGTCGCGCCACCGTCGACCGACCGCGCGACGAGGCCCTTGCTCCCGACCGCGACGCAGGTCGGCGCCGCGCACGAGACGGCCTCGAGGGGCGAGAGGGCGGCAAGCGGCGAGAAGGGGACGGTGCCGGCCGCCCAGGTGCGACCGTTGATCGTCTCGATCGTCTCGGTCGCGTTGGCGGTGACCACGGCGCAGACCGTCGCCGACGAGCACGCGACGCCGTCGGCGACGCCGATCCCGGCGTCGACCCGATGCCAGTGCCGTCCGCCGTCGCGACTGGTGAGCACCGTGTTCCCGTCGCCGACCGCCACGCATCGGTCGCGCGCCGGGCAGGCCACCCCCGACAGTGGGACGTCCACGCCGGTCCTGCCCCTCGACCATCTCCTGCCCCCGTCGGTCGAGTGGAGCGCGGTGCCCGCATCGCCGACCGCCACGCAGTGCGAGACGTCCGTGCAGGCGATGCCGTAGAGGTAGTGCGAGGTGGGCACGGCGACCCGCGCCCATGTGGCTCCACCGTTCCGGCTCAGCCGCACTCCGCCGGCGCCGCCGACGACGAGGCAGCGCGAGGCCGATGGGCAGGTCACCGCGTCGAGCGCCGCCGGAGGACGGGGCGCCGTCTTCGCTCCGGCGGCCGTCACCGGCAGCGCCGGCAGCACCGTCTGCGCGAGTGCGGCGGCGAGGCCGAGGGCCGCGGCGGGGAGCGCCCCACTTCGCCGTGCCCGGCGGCGTCCACCCCTGGTCATCGCGGCCCGACGGTACCAGCCGGGCGCCGCACCGGACGATCGGCGCGCCCCGTGTTCGGGACCTTCGCCCCTGCCGGTGGTCGCACCTGCAGCCGTATCGTCCAAGGGAAGGGGTAGGTGAGAGGAGGTGCCTGCTGCGATGGAGTGTGAGCTCGCGCTGGTCGGCGCGGTCCGTGACGCCGATGTCGACGAACCACAGGGCGAGCCCGAGCGGACGAGTGCCGCCGTGCAGACCGCGCTCGGCTGCCTGGTCGGCGGCGCCTCGATCGCCGAGGCGTGGGAGGAGGCGCGGCGGTGCGGCCGCGGGACTTGCGGCCATCCGCACCGTCACGGCCGAAGGAGAGGGAGCGATGACGGAAGCTGACAGGACGGACGCCCAACGTCTCGACGACCTCGAGCGCCGAGTGGCCGTGCTCGAGGGCGCGCTGGTGACCCGCGAGCGCCTCGACGACGAGCTCCGTAGCCTCGAGCAGCGGTTGCGTCAGCTTCGGGAGTTGACCGAGGGTTAGAGTCCGGGCCTCGACGTCGTCGGGGCCGGTCCGAGCCCGCGCGGAGCGCGCCCCCGAGTGAAGGGATCGGCCCGTGCTCGTGGTGGTCGTGGTGCTGGCCGGCGCGTTCGGCCTGGCCAACGGTGTCCACGACGCGGGGAACGCCATCGCCGCCCCCGTCGTCACCGGTGCGGTGCGGCCGGGCCCGGCGGTCGTGCTCGCCGCGGTCTTCCACGTGGTCGGCGCGCTCGTGTTGGGGACGGCCGTCGCCGCGACGGTGGCCGGGATCGTGGCCGTCCCGAAGGACGAGGTGCTCGTCGTGCTCGCTTCGGCTCTGCTCGCGGCCGTGGCGTGGAACCTCCTGACCCTCTGGTGGGGTCTGCCCTGCAGCTCGGGGCACTGCCTGGTCGGCGCGCTCGCCGGCGCGTCACTGGCCGAAGGTGGTCTCTCGGCGGTGCAGTGGGGAGGCCTCCACGGTCTGCGCCCGGTGGGCGTCCTCGGCTCGCTCGCCTGGCTGCTGCTCTCGTCGGTGCTCGCGATCGGCGCGGCCTTCGCCGGCATCCGGCTCGCCCGGCGCACCCTTCGCCGTGCGACGCGTGCGGTCGAGCGACCGGTCCGCCAGGGGGAGCTGGTCGCCTCGGCCGGGCTCGCGTTCGCGCACGGGTCGAACGACGCGCAGAAGACGATGGGGGTCATGACGGCTGCACTGGTGGCCGCCGGTCGCATCGACAGGTTCGCGGTGCCTTTTTGGGTGGTGCTCGTCTCGGCCGGGCTGCTCACCCTCGGCACGCTGTTCGGCGGGTGGCGGGTCGTGCGGACGCTCGGGCAGCGCATCTACCGCCTCCGATCGCTCGACGGGATGGTGAGCCAGGGCTCCTCCGGTCTCATCGTGCTCGGCGCATCGCTGCTCGGGGCGCCGATCAGCACGACCGACGTCGTCGCCCCCGCGGTGGTCGGGGTCGGCTCGGGGGAGCGGTGGCACCATGTGCGCTGGGCGGTCGCCGGCGAGATCGGTCTCGCCTGGCTGGTGACCCTCCCCGTGTGCGCCGCGCTGGCCGCGGCGTTCGTACCGCTCTGGAGGTGGATCGCATGAGACGGTGGTTCCTGCCCGAGACGCCCGATCTCCTCGCGCTGCTCGCGCGCCAGGGCGACGTCACCGTTGAAGGGATCGACGCGTACTGCGCGTGGTGCCGGGGGGACGCGGCGGCCGAGGCGACGGTCCGTGCCAAGGAGCACGAGGCCGACCGGGCGCGTCGCGAGGTCCTGACCGCGGTCACCCACGCATTCGTCACGCCCATCGGCCCCGAGGACATCTACGAGCTCTCGGAACGTCTCGACACGGTGCTCAACGACGCGAAGGATCTCGTCCGCGAGGCGGATCTCCTCGCCATGGCGCCCGACGATGCCCTCGCCGAGATGGCGGACCTGGTCGCGCTCGGTGTGCGGAACCTGGTCGACGCGTTCCCCATGCTGGTCGACGCACCGGACCGCGCGGGGGAGCACGCGGATGCGGCGGTGCGGAACCAGCGCGCCGTCGAACACGTCTACCGGCGCGCGATGTCCGCGCTGCTCGACGAGACCGACCTGCGCGAGGTGACGGGACGCCGGGAGCTCTACCGGCGCAGCGCACGCCTCGGTGATGCGATCGACGGCGTCGCGCACCGCATCTGGTACGCCGTAGTGAAGGTCTCGTGACGCGACGAACGAGGGCGGCCGCTGTGGCTCAGGTGCCGCCTCGGAACCGGCGCCCGCTCAGCTGGTAGCGGTCGAGCCGGAGGAACCGCCCGGCTCTGTGCCCTGTGTCCCATGCCGGCAGGGGCACCACACTGACCCGGGCGACCTCGTCGGGTTCGGTGACCTCGCCGGCCACGCCTTGGAGCAGCACGCTCCACGAGACCGAGTCGTGCACGCCGAACTCGTCGACCTGGAAGGCCACCACCGCGCCGGCAGTCGCCGCGTCGAACCGGGTCCCGGGCACCGTGCGGAACACGACCGACTCACCGAGCATCCCGTAGTTGACGGGGAAGATCACCGGCAGTGCGTCGACGCTCGCGCCGACCCGGCCGACGTGGGCCGACCGCAGCAGGTCGAGGCACACAGCTCGATCGAGGACCTCGATCTCCAGGGCGGACACGCGGATCAGGTTGCACGACCCGGGCGGTGCCCACTAGGGCCAAAGGTCACATCCGCAACATCCGCATCATCCGGTCACCCGCCGCCGTCGCCGACGACGAGTACGGCCGCACCGTTGATCCGGTCGTGGGCGAGGTCGGCGAGGGCCCGGTCGGCGAGGTCGAAGGGGTAGGGCGTGGTGGTCGCACGGACGCCGAGCGCGGCCGCCGTCCGGAGGAACTCGGCGCCGTCCGCCCGGGTGTTGGCGGTCACGCTGCAGAGCGACCGCTCGTAGAAGAGGTGGCGCTGGTAGTCGAGCGGCGGGACGTCGGAGAGGTAGATCCCGGCGACGGCCAGCGTGCCGCCACGGTCGAGCGCCTCGAGCGCCGGCGGCACGAGCGTCCCGACCGGCGCGAAGAGGATGGCCGCGTCGAGGGGCTCGGGCGGCGGATCGCCCGCACCGCCGGCGCTCGCCGCCCCGAGCTCGAGCGCGAGCGCCCGCGCCTCGGGTGCCCGGGTCAGCACGTGGACCCGCGCGCCCTCGGCGATCGCGACCTGCGCGGTCAGGTGGGCCGAGCCGCCGAAGCCGTAGATGCCGAGCCGCCCGCCCGGCGGGAGGTTCGAGCGCCGGAGCGCCCGGTAGCCGATGATCCCCGCGCAGAGGAGCGGTGCCGCCTGCACGTCGTCGAACTGTTCGGGGATCGCATACGCGTACGCCTCGTCGACGACCGTGTAGCGCGCGTAGCCGCCGTCGAGGTCCCAGCCGGTGAACCGTGGCGCGAGGCACAGGTTCTCGCGACCGTCGCGGCAGTACCGGCAGGTGCCGCACGTGCTCGCGAGCCACGGGACGCCGACCCGGTCGCCCAGGGCGAACCGCCGGCACCCCGGTCCGGCCAGGTCCACCGTGCCGACCACCTCGTGCCCGGGGACGACCAGGGGCGCCCGTGGCGCCAGGTCACCTTCGGCGAGGTGGAGGTCGGTGCGGCAGACACCGCACACCGAAACCGCGACGCGCACCTGGCCAGGTCCCGGCGTCGGGACGTCGCGCTCGACGCGACGGAGGGGCCCGGTGTCGACCGGACCCGGCCGCCCGACGGCCCAGACGTCCATCGTGCGATGTGCCAGCGTGCCCTCCGGCGTCAGTCCCGGCCGCGGACGATCAGGACAGGGCAGTGGGCGTTCGTCGCACAGTGCTCGCCGACCGAGCCGATGAGCATCCCGGTGAACTCCCCGTGGCCGCGGCTGCCGACGACGAGGAGGTCGGCGTCTCGCGACGCGTCGACGAGGACCGGAGCGGGATGGCCTTCGACCACGAGCGGTTCGAAGGCCACGTCGGGATGGCGAGCCTGCACCGCGGTCAGCGCGGCGAGGAGCATGCGCTCGGCGTCGACCGCCGGGTCGTACTCGGACGGCAGGAAGAGCGCGACGCCGTAGCTGGTCGGCCACTCCCACGCGGTCACCGCCACGACCGTTGCGCCGGTCAGCGACGCGAGGCCCGCTGCCCACTCGAGGGCCGCGTCCGAGCACGCGGCACCGTCGAACCCCACCGCGATGGTCCGGTCCGCGCCGGCGAAGAGCGTCATCGCGCGCTCGTCCCCGAGGCGGTCGCCGAGGAGGTCCCCTCGGCGGTGCGGCGGCTGCCGCGGACGAACAGCTCCGAGACGGCCACGCACAGCTGGTCGCGGGCGCGCGGGTGCGCGACGTGCTCGACGATGAGCTCGGCCTGGTCCCGTTCCGACTGCCCGAAGATGGTCGCGCAGCCCTGCTCGCTCACGATGGCCGAGTGCTGGTACGACGTGACCGGATTGGTCAGCACGGGCAGGACCGTCGACGTGTCGGACTTGGCGTGCCAGGAGTGGAGCGCGACCACGGCGTGGCCCCCGGGCGAGTGCAGCGCCCCTGCGACGAAGTCGGGCTGCCCGCCGAAGCCCGAGTAGACGACGCCGTGCACGAAGCTCGCGTTGGCCTGCGCGAAGAGGTCGACCTGCATGGCCATGTTGACCGAGAGCATCGCCGGCTTCGCAGCGATGCGTGCGGGATCGTTGATGACCTCGGTGCGCCGCATCCGGAGGCGCGGGTTGGTGTCCGCCCACGCGTAGAGCTCCGCAGAACCGACGAGGAACGAGGCCTCGATCGGATGGCCGAGGTCGAGCGCGCCGGCCCGTTCGAGGGAGAGGACGCCGTCGCTGATCATCTCGGACCAGACGCGGAGGTGGCGACGTCCTGCGAGCTGCGCGGCCGCGACGTTGGGGATCTGGCCGATGCCGAGCTGGAGCGTCGCGCCGTCCTCGGCGAAGCGTGCCACGTGCTGGCCGATCGCCGACTCGTCGTCGGTCGGTGGCGGGCTGGCCGGGGACGGGAGTGGCTGGTCGATCTCGACCGCGAGGTCGATCCACTCCTCGGGGAGCTCGCCGTCGCCGAAGGTGTACGGCATCGACCGGTTGACCTGGGCGACCACGAGCCCCCCGCGGGCGCGGGTCCGCTCGATCGCCGCCGGCACGATGTCGACCTCGATCCCGAGTGAGACCTTGCCGTACCGCGGCGGCGAAGTCTGCACGAGTACCGCGTCGACCGGACGCAGCGAGTCGAAGAGGTGGGGGACGAGGGAGAGGCGCATCGGGAGGTAGTCGAGGTGCGGTTCGTGGCGCATGCCGGGCCCGACGAACGGGGTCTCGCAGACCGCACCCGGCACGCTCGGCCAGGGGGCCTGCGCGTTGAGCGCGAAGAGGCGGCACCGCTCGAACGCTCGGCCCGCCGCTTCGACCAGCGGGACCGGAGTGGCGTAGTTGCCGGACACGACGAGACGCGGCTCCCCGCGTCCGAGCGCGGCGAGCCGTGCCGTCACCTCGTCGAGGTCCGTCGTGCGCACGGGGCCTCCCTCCGTCGTCGGCCGGCGGCGCCGGCTCGGGTCCTTGCCTCCAGTCTCGGATCCGCGGCCCGCGCCGGGCTAGGGCCGAAGGTCACCCTGGTCAGCGCTGTCGCGCGCGTCGACCGGCCGATCGGCTCCGGCCGGTGACCGCGCCGCCGGTCCCCGCCCCTGTGACGAGCCCGTCAGTCGGAGGCGCGACGGCGCCGCGGTCGCGCTAGCTGCCGACCGGGACCCGCCAGACGAGGAGGGTGCCACCCTCCTCCGGGCTCCCGATCTCGAAGGTCCCGTGGAGCTTTTCGGCGCGTTGGCGCATGTTGGGGAGGCCGAGCCCCCCGCCGTGCGTACTCTCCCCGCCGAGTCCGCGCCCGTTGTCGGTGATCTCGAGGGTGCACCGGCCCTCTTCGACGACGACGGTCACGCTCGCCCGGGAGGCACCGGCGTGGCGACCGATGTTGGTCAGACCCTCGCGGACCGTCGAGAGCAGGTGCTCGGCCACCTGGTCGGGTACCGCGGAGTCGATCGGTCCTGCGATCGTGAGGTGGACGTCGAAGCCGACGACCGCTTTGAGCTCGCGGCAGGAGCGCGACCAGGCTCGCCCGGGTCCCGCGGTCGAACTCCGACGTGCTGAGCTCGAAGATGCTGGTCCGGACCTGCCGGATGGTCTCGTCGATGTCGCCGATCGCCGCCGACAGCTGCTGGGACACCCCGGCGGCATCGCGGCTGCCGGCCAGGCTCTGCAGCGAGAGACCGATCGCGAAGAGCCGTTGGATCACGGTGTCGTGGAGGTCGCGGGCGAGGCGGTCGCGCTCCTCGAGCACGGCGATCTCCTGGACCCGCTGGTGCAGGCGGGCGTTGTCGATGGCGATGCCGGCGGTGACCGCCAGGGCCTCGACGAGGGCCTGGTCGTCGCTGCTGAACTCCGACCAGCCGATCTTGTTGGTGAGGTAGAGGTTCCCGTACACCTCGCCCCGCACCATCACCGGGACGCCGAGGAAAGAGGTCATCTCGGGATGGTGCGCGGGGAAGCCGGCGCTCGATGGATGGTCAGCGAGCCGGGCGAGGCGGAGCGGCTGCGGGTCGTTGATGAGCAGCCCGAGCACCCCGAGGCCCGTCGGCAACGGCCCGATCCGGCGCTGCGCCTCGACGTCGAGACCCACGACGATGAACTCAGCGAGCGCCGTCCGCTGCTCGTCGAGCACGCCCAGCGCGCCGTAGCGCGCCGTGGTGATCGAGCAGGCCTCGTCGACGATGCGATGGAGCAGGGTGGAGAGGTCGAGGTCGGCCTCGAGGAGGAGCGTCGCCTCGAGCACCCTCCGGAGCTGGACGGGATCCTCGATCCGCCGGTATGCCGGGACGCTGCGCTCCGCGTCCCCATAATCGGGGTCGTGCATCGCCCCAGATGGCATCACTGGCTAGGATAGCCAGGTCAGATCGCATCGTCTACAGGCATCCCCCCGTCCGGACACGGGCCACGACCGGGGCGCGACCGTCGTGCAGACCGACCATCCGTCGCCGTGGCGGGGTCGAGAGTGGAGGTTGGTCCGATGAGCGTGGGCGTGTTCCTGCTCGACGATCACGAGGTCGTGCGCACCGGCCTCCGGTCGTTGCTCGAGGCCGCCGACGACCTCACGGTGGTGGGCGAGGCGGCCTCGGTCGAGGAAGCACTGTCGCGCATCCCTCCCACCAAGCCCGATGTCGCCATCCTCGACGTGCGTCTGCCGGACGGAAGCGGTGTGGAGGTCTGCCGCGAGATCCGCTCGCGGATGCCGGAGATCGCCTGCCTGATGCTCACCTCGTACGCGGACGACGAGGCCCTCTTCGCGTCGATCATGGCCGGCGCCTCTGGCTACGTGCTCAAGCAGGTGGGTGGCACCGACCTCGTCGCGGACGTCCGGAAGGTGGCGTCCGGGCAGTCGCTGCTCGACCCGGCGCTCATCGACCAGGTGCTCGAGCGGCTGCGGGCCGGACCCGAGGAGGATCCGCTCCTCGCCGGACTGACCCCGCAGGAGCGCAGGATCCTGGACCTGATCGCCGACGGGCAGACCAACCGCCAGATCGCCGACTCGATGTACCTCGCGGAGAAGACCGTGAAGAACTACGTGTCGAACCTGCTCGCGAAGCTCGGGATGGAGCGTCGCACCCAGGCCGCCACCTACGCCGCACGCGTCGCGGAGCGCACCGCGCAGTCGATCCGAAACGAGTCGACCGGCACCTGATCAGGGCCCGCTGGGGCGACGGAGCGGTGTCGGTCCGCCATCGGCCCCGGTGTCGAGCTCGTCCAACCGGATCCCGCGCAACTCGAGCTGCTGCTCGAGTCGGACTCGCTCATGCTGGGGCGGGTCGAACTCGGTGAGGTCGCAGGCGATGCCGAGCTGGCGTGCCATGCGGATGAGCGCGACGTCGTACGCGACCTGGTCGGCGACGGCCGCGGCCGCCCACCCCGACTGGCTGCCGCCCGGAAGGGTGGCCGTCATGCGCCGGCGGCACCGGAGGAGCTCGGCGAGGGCGTCGCCCGTGTTCGAGGGAACCTCGCCGACCTCGGGGTGCTCGAGGGCCGCGCCGATCAGCTTCGTGTACATGGAGTGGCTCGGCATGCCCTCGCTCCCTCGATCGTTCCTCGCCGGCCCGACCCGTGCCGCCCGGTCGTGCTAGCGGACCACGCGCTCCCGGACGGCACGCTCGGCCGACTCGACGGCCGAGCGCACGTCCTCGAGGAGCCGCTCGACCCCTTTGCGGAGATTCGCCACGTTCGTGTCCGCGTCCTCACGGGCCTCGGAAACGCGCAGGCGCGCGGTGAGGTAGGCGTGTTCGGCGGCGTCGATGTCCGCGTGGAGCTCGTCGCGGAGCTCGAGGCTCGCGAGGTCGAGCTGGACCAGTACCCCGTCGATCCGCGCGCGCCATCCGTCGAGCGCCCGCCCGAGCGACTCGACGGCGTCATGACGCGCGTCGCGGCTCTGCCCTCGGAGCTCGGTGTGCGTGCCTTCTCGTGCGGTCTCGAGCATGGTGGACTCCTTCCAGACGGTCCCTCCGTCCACGGTGTGCCACCTGCCCCGACCGGGGTAGGGCCGAACGTCACGAGGGCGGTCGCGGCCGATCGGCCGCGCGGTGCTCAGCCCGCCTTGCGATGCCAGCGCGAGCGGTGCTCCCTGTCCGGCGGCGCGGGCGGATCGGCCGGCGGCCCGGCGTGCTCGGCGTGCTCGGCGGTGCGGCAGGCCGCGCAGACGTGGACGCCGTCGAGGAGGCGGGTGACCCCCACGGTGCCGCACCGGTTGCAGAGCCGGCCGACGTAGACCTGCGCCGCGGGATTCGGTCGGAGCTCGGCGAGCGCGACCAGCCGTTCCTGTACGTCGTCGTGGAGCACGAAGGTTCCCGACTCGGTCCGGAACACGAGCTCCCAGGCGATGAGCTCGTGGATGAGCGGGGCCAGGCGGTCGAGCCGGCGGGCGGGTTCGGCCACCTGCATCACCACGGGCCGGTCGGTCCGGGGTCCGTCGTCGACCGGTGCGGTCTGTGGTTCCTCCAGTGCCATCGCCCTCTCCTTTGCCCCGACCCCCCGGCCGCAACCGCCGTGGCCGGTGCGGCGAACCCGGTGGACGACCGCGTCGACCGCACCACCATGATGGCCCGGTTTTCGCGGCGCGTACAGGGGGTGCGGCGAGATTTCCCGCGGTGACCTTCGGCCCTATGCCCCGGCCGTCGGACGGACTGCAATTGGACGCAGAAGGAAAGCGAGCAACTGCCGGAAGGAGGATGCCGTGCGCCGAACGACCGAGCAGCGGACGGTGCCGCAGGCGAGCCGATCGATGAAGTCGTCGCTCAACCCCTACTGCATCGAGGACATCGCATTCACCGCGGCCGACATCAGGGCCCTGCGGGGCGACAGCAGGGCCGCCACACCGTGACGGCGCCCGGGCGGGGCGCCGGACGCGACATCGTGGTGGGCGTCGACGGCTCGGACCACGCCCGGCTGGCGCTCAAGTGGGCGGCCGACGAGGCGAGGCTGCGAGGCTGCGGCCTCCGGGTGCTCTTCGCCGGCGCCCGGCGCCCAAAGGGTCTTCCGGGGTGGTACGAGGACGGCGAAGGGGAGGAGGTGGCGCGACTCTCCGCCGGCGAGGCGGTCGTCGACGACGCGGTCGGTCTGGTCGCGACCCGCCATCCGGGCATGGCGGTCCACGGCGAGACGGACGAGGGGACCGGTGCCCGCGTGCTGATCGACGCGAGCAGGGACGCGGACCTGCTCGTCGTCGGTGCGCGCGGCAGCGGTGGATTCACCGGGTTGCTGCTCGGCTCGGTCAGCCACCAGTGCATCCACCACGCGCACTGCCCGGTCGCCGTCGTGCACGGATCGAACGACGACTCCGGGCCGCGGCCGACGGGTCGCCGGGTCGTCGTCGGATTCGACGGCTCCGCCGGCTCGGATCTCGCGCTCGACTGGGCCCTCGCCGAGGCGCGGGTACGCGACGCGCCGGTCGAGGCGATCTTCGCGTGGCAGTACCCACCGGTGGGCACCTACCTCGCCGGGCCGTCGACCGCGCACGAGTCGGACGCCCGGCGCATCACCGAGACGGCCGCGGTGCGCGCGGCACACCGCGAACCCTCCGTCGCCTTCGACGCGATCTCCGTCGTGAACGCGACCGTGCCCGCGCTGGTGGACGGGTCCGACCGCGCCGATCTGCTCGTCGTCGGTGCCCGCGGACACGGCGCCTTCCGCGACCTGCTGCTCGGTTCGATCGCACAGCAGTGCGCGAACCACGCGCGCTGCCCGGTCGTCGTGGTCCGGGCGGACCGCGACGACGCCGAGCTCGCGGTCCCGGCATGACCCGGGGAGGTCCGCCGGTCGCCGAACGCCCGTAGCATCGGCGGCGATGAGCCCCGCCGAAGCGGCCAGGGAGCGGGCCCCGCGGTACCCGTCCGAGCTCGAGACCGAGCGGCTGACCAGGGCGGGCACGCCGATCCACCTCCGCCCGATCCGGCCCGGCGACGCCGAGGGCCTCGTCGACTTCCACGAGCGGCTCTCGACGCGCTCGGTCTACCGACGGTTCTTCTTCGTCCACCCGAAACTCTCGGCTCCGGAGGTCGAGCGGTTCACGACCGTCGACTACGTGGACCGGCTCGCCATCGTCGCGGAGGACGGCGGTCGCCTCGTCGCGGTCGGGCGTTACGAGCGCACGCCGGGCACGAACGAGGCGGAGGTCGCCTTCGTCGTGGCCGACGACTTCCAGCACCACGGGATCGGGACCCTCCTGCTCGAATGCCTCGCAGCGGCCGGCTGGGAGCGCGGCGTCTCGACGTTCGCGGCCCAGACGCTCGCCGAAAACCACGACATGCTCGGCGTCTTCGTCGACTCGGGATTCGCGGTGACCGCCGCGTCGGCGTCAGGGACCGTGACCATCCGCTTCCCGATCGAGCCGGACGAGACATACCGGTCCGCGGTGGCCGCGCGACACGCCCGCGCCGAGGCCGCCCGCGACGCCGCGACCGCGTCAGGCTGACCCGTCGGAACGCTCCGCGGCGCCGGGCTCGACCCGGTGTGTCGGCGGCGCTCCGCGGTCCGCATTGACCTCCCGCCACCAGAGCGCGGCATAGCCGGCGCCCGACTCGAGGAGCTCCTCGTGCCGTCCGCGCTCGACCACCCGCCCGCCCGCGAGCACGAGGATCTCGTCGACGGCCTCGAGCCCGGCCAACCGGTGGGTGATGAAGAGGGTCGAGCGGTCCGCGGTGGCGGCGAGCAGGTCGGCGGTGAGGAGGTCGGCAGCGTCGGCGTCGAGGTGCTCGGCCGGCTCGTCGAGCACGAGCACCGGGAAACCGGCGAGCAGCGCGCGGGCGACGGCGACGCGCTGGCGCTGCCCACCCGAGAGGCGGGCTCCGAATCGGCCCACTTCGGTCGCGAGGCCGACGGGCAGGGTGGCGAGCCAGGGAGCGAGTCCCACCCGTCCGAGCACGGCCTCGAGCTCGGGATCGGCCGCGTCGGCGCGTCCGATGCACAGGTTCGCCGCGAGCGTGGTGTCGAAGAGGTGCGCGTCCTGGCCCACCACCCCGACGAGCCGGCGCAGCTCGTCGCCGGCGAGCCGAGTGATCGGGACGCCCCCGAGGGTGACCTGGCCGGCCCCGAGTGGCAGGAATCCCGCCAACGCCGCGGCGAGGGTGCTCTTCCCCGCGCCGCTCGGTCCCACGATGGCGACGCGTGCGCCCGCGGGAAGCCCGAGGTCCACGTCGCGGAGCGCCGGATGGAGCGCGCCGGGCCAGGTGACCTCCAGCCCGCGGACGGCGAGGTCGACGGGGGGCACCGGTGGCGGCGTCGGGGCGTGCGGGTCGGACACCACGTCGGGTGCCTCGACGATGGCGAACAGCCTGGCGGCAGCCGCCCGAGCATGCTGGAGCGAGCGCGTGGCCACGGGCAGACCCGCGGTGAGCTCGAACGCGGCGAGCGGCACCAGTGCGAGCGAGGCGAGCCAGACGCCGCCCAGATGACCCGAGCGCACGGCGGGGACCGCGACGAGGAGTACGCCCCAGGTCGCGAGGCCCGAGAGCAGAGTCGCGAGCCCGAGGCCCACGCCGGCGGTCGTCGCGCCCGACCGGGCGACGGTGGCGAGCCTGCGATCAAGCGCGGCGACCCGTTCGACCTGCACGCCGAGGGCGCCGTAGACGGCGAGCTCGTCCGCGCCGTCGACCAGGTCGACGACCGCCGCGCCGAGGTCGCCGCGCAGTCCCGCTTCGCCGCGCCTCGCGCCGGCGGGCGAGCGCGCCGGTGACCCAGGGCACCGCCGTCGAGCCGAGCACGAGGGTGACGAGCAGGACGGCCCCGGCGCCCGGGAGGAGCGACCAGGTGAACGCCACGGTCGCGGTGCCGACGACGGCCGCCACGGCGAACGGCTGGACGACGCGGAGCACGAGGTCGTCGAGCCCGTCGACGTCGGCCACCACCCGCGTGAGGAGGTCGCCGCTCCGGAAGGCGGGCAGCCCGGTCGGCGCGAGACGCTCGAGGTGCGCCGTGATCCGGCGCCGCACGGCGGCGAGGAGCCCGAAGGCCGCATCGTGGCCGACCAGTCGCTCGGCGTAGCGCAGCAGTCCACGTGAGAGCGCGAAGCACTGCACGAGCACGACGGCGATCGCGAGTGCGGACTCCGGGGGGTGCTGGGCCGCGCGCGACAGCAGCCAGGCCGACGTGACGAGGAGCGCGATCGCGGCCGCGACCGCACCGGCACCGAGGAGGGTGGCCAGCGCGAGGCGGCCGGCAGCAGGCCGGACCAGCGCGATGGTGCGTGCGGTCGATGCGAGCTCGGGCCGGTCGGGCGCGGCCCGCCGGGGCGTGGTGCGGCTCACGCCGGGAGCTCCGCGGGTGCGAGCACGACGACACGGTCGGCGAGGACGAGTAGCGCCGGGCGGTGGGTGACCACCACGGCGGTCCGACCCCTGACGAGGTCGGCCACCGAGTCGAGGACGAGCTCTTCGGTCCGCCCGTCGAGGTTGGCCGTCGGCTCGTCGAGGAGCACGACCGGTGCGTCGCGGAGGAACGCGCGTGCAAGGGCGACCCGCTGGCGCTCACCGTGCGAGAGGCCGGCGCCACCCTCACCGAGCCGGGTGGCGAGCCCCGCCGGCAGACGGGCGACGACGTCGTCGAGGTGCGCGCGGGCGACGGCGTCGCGCACCTCCTCGTCGTCTGCTTCGTGTCGGCCGAGCCGGACGTTCTGCGCGATCGAGCTCGCGAAGAGGTGCGGCCGCTGTGGGACCCAGGCGATCCGGGAGCGCCAGGCGTCGAGGTCGAGCATCCGGAGGTCACGGTGTCCGATGAGCACCCGCCCGGTCGTTGGCGACGCCAGGCCGAGCATCACGGCGAGTGCGGTCGACTTGCCGCTGCCGCTCGGCCCAACGAGCGCGACCGTCTCTCCGGCGGCCACCTCGAAGGAGAGACCGCGTGGTGCGGGGTCGCTCCTCCCCGGGCGGACGACGGAGAGGGACTCGACCACGATGCCCGCCGACAGGTCCGGCACGTCGCCGGTCGTTCCTGCGACGGCCTGGTGCGGGAGTGGCTGTTCGAGCACCCCGAAGACCGCGTCTGCGGCCTCCAACCCCGCCGCAGACGCGTGGTAGTGCGTGGCGAGCTGGCGGAGCGGGAGGTAGGCCTCGGGCGCGAGCACGAGCACGAACAGCGCGGTGCGGAACTCGAGGTGCCCGCCGAGCAGGCGGAGCCCGACCGCCACCGCGACGAGCGCGACCGCCACGGTCGCGAGCAGCTCGAGGACGAGGGCGGAGAGGAAGGAGATGCGCAGGTTCGACATGGTCGCCTCGCGGTACTGTTCCGAGCTCTCGGCCACGGCCTCGGCCTGGGCCTTCGCCCGGCCGAAGACCTTCAGCGTCGGGAGGCCGGTCACGACGTCGAGGAAGTGGTTCGCCAGCCGGTCGAGGGTCGCGAGCTGCCGGGCGGTGTGCTCACGGGTCGCGGCGCCCACCAGGGCGCCGAAGATCGGGATCAGCGGGACCGTGAGCGCCACGATGACCGCCGACAGCACGTCGCTGCCGGCGAGCACGGCGATCACGCCGAGCGGCACGATGACCGCGAGGAAGACCTGGGGCAGGTAGCGCGAGAAGTAGGCGTCGAGCGCGTCGATGCCGGTCGTCGCGAGCACCGTGAGGCGCGCGGCATCGGGACCGCCGTCCCCCCCACCGAGTGCCGCGGCATGCCCGACGAGGGCGGTGCGGAGATCGGACTTCGCAGCGGCCGAGGCACGAGCCGCGCCGCGCTCCGTCCACCAGGCCAGGAGCGAGCGTCCGGCGACGACGGCGAGCAGGCCGACGACGGGCGCCGCGAGCGCCTCGAGGTCGTGCCGTCCGACGAACGCACCCGCGGCGACGGTCGAGAGGAACCAGGCCTGGGCGACCACGAGCACCGCGGTGATCGCGCCGGCGGCGACGCTTCCGGCCAGAAAGCGCCGGGTGCCCCGGGTGGCGTCGAGCAGGCGGTGGTCGATCGGGGCGTGCCGCGCCCGCGGGCTCTCCTGCATGGGGCACCCATCGTACGCAGGGAGGATGCCGCCGTCACGAGGTCGAAGGTGCCGTTCGGACGCCGCGGCTTCGCGCCGCGGGGGCGGTGACCTTCGGCCCTAGCTGGGTGACCGTGCGCGGCCCGACGATGGCAGGAGAGGAAAGGAGGGCGCCGTGGGCGTCACCGCCGAAACCGTCCGCGCCAGCACGTCGTCCCGGCGACCTGACCCGCGGACGGACGCTCGCTCCTCGCGGGCCACGGCCTAGGACCGCCGTGGACTTCGCCGCGTTCGCCCTCCGCAACCTCTGGATGCGCAAGAGCCGTTCGTTCGGCCTCGCGTTCGCCATCGCCTTCGCAGTGATGACCGTGGTGACCCTCGCGGTCACCAGCAGTGGTCTCGAGCAGTCGGCAGCCGCGATCATGTCGGTGGGCAAGGCCGACTTCACCGTCGCGCAGAAGGGCGTGAACGAGGTGCTCTCGAGCACCATCGACGAGACCGAGCTCGCCAAGGTCGCCGCCACCCCAGGCGTCGCCACCGCGGTCGGGGTGCTCGTCGAGATCGAGCACATCAACGCGGACAACCCGGTCTTCATCGAGATCGGGATCAATCCGGGGGACCTGGCGGCGTTCGGGGTGTCGATCGTGTCGGGTCACGCGTACGCGCCGACCGCCTCCAAGGAGGTCATGCTCGGCTGGCGGGCAGCGGCCAACCTCGGGCTGCACGTCGGCGACACCTTCACGGCGAACGGCACGACCAACACCGTCGTCGGCATCTACTCGACGGGCAACGAGTTCGGGGACGCGGGGGCGATGTTCCCGCTCCCGGCCGTGCAGGGGTACAACCGGGTGCCGGGGCTCGTGACCCTGGCCTTCGTGAAGGTGACCCCGGGGACACCGGTCGCGACGGTCACCGGACGCATCGAGCACAACCAGCCGCAGCTCACGACCATCCAGAGCGCGGCGCAGTTCGGACGGGCCGACCGCAATCTCGTCTATCTCAAGGCGGCGGTCACCGGCTCGACGGTCCTCGCCATCATCATCGGGGCGGTCATCGTCGGCAACACGATGCTGCTCACCCTCTTCGAACGGATCCGCGAGTTCGGGCTGCTCCGCGCCATCGGCTGGTCCCGCAGCCGGCTCGTCGGTCTGCTCCTCGGCGAGAGCTTGACCCTCGCGCTCGTCGGCGCCGTCGTCGGGGTCGGGCTCTCGTTCCTCGTGACCTGGGGACTCGAGCGCCTGCCTTCGCTCACCGGGATCCTGCACACGAGCTACAGCCCGGGCGCGTTCTGGCGCGCCCTCTACACCGCGATCGGCATGACCCTCCTCGGCGCGATCTATCCGCTCGTGCGGGCGGCCCGCCTCACACCGCTCCAGGCGCTGAACCGTGAGTGATCCCCCGGTCGCACCCGAGGTCGAAGTCCGCGGCGTCTCGCGCACCTTCGAAGGCAACATCCGAGCGCTCGACGGCGTCGACCTGGTGGTCGGACGTGGCGAGTTCGTCGCGATCACCGGTCCATCGGGTTGCGGGAAATCGACCCTGCTCCACCTCATCGCTTCGCTCGACGTCCCGACCTCGGGCACCGTGCTCGTCGGCGGCCGCGACCTGCGACGGCTGCGCGACCTGAGCCGTTTCCGGCGCGAGGAGGTGGGGCTCGTGTTCCAGCTCCACAACCTGCTCCCACAGCAGCCGGTGCTCGCCAACATCGAGGTCGCGATGTTCGGCGGCCCGCTCCATCGAGAGCAGCGCCGCGCCCGCGCGCTCGAGCTCCTCGCCCAGGTCGACCTCGAAGGCCGCGAGCTGCGGCGGCCCACCCAGCTCTCGGGTGGCGAGCGCCAGCGGGTCGCCATCGCCCGCGCCCTCGCGAACGGTCCGCACCTCCTGCTCGCCGACGAGCCGACCGGCAGCCTCGACTCGGCGTCCTCACAGCGTGTCGTGGAGCTCTTCCGCAAGGTCCACGCCGAGGGGAAGACGATCGTGCTGGTGACCCACGACCGGACGGTGGCCGAGGCCGCGGACCGGACCGTCGAGATGCGGGACGGGCGGATCCTGGTGCCGGTGCCGTGATCGACGCGGGAGGGGTCCGGCGCCAGGTTGCCGTTCCGGGCGCAGCCGGTGCCCCGGGCCGGGCCACGCACCGGTGGGCGGTCCTCGGCGTGCTCTGCGTGAGCCTCCTCATCGTGAGCCTCGACAACACCATCCTCAACGTGGCGCTCCCGGCGATCGTCCGCGACATGGGCGCGTCGTCGAGCCAGCTGCAGTGGATCGTCGACGCGTACGCGATCGTCTTCGCCGGACTGTTGCTCGTGGCCGGCAGCCTCGGTGACCGCCTCGGCCGCAAGTGGGTGCTGATGGTCGGCCTCACCGTGTTCGCCGCGGGGTCGGCCGCCTCGGCGTTCTCCGACACGCCCGCGCACCTCATCGGCTCGCGGGCCTTCATGGGCATCGGCGCGGCGGCGATCATGCCGTCCACGCTCTCGATCCTGACCAACGTCTTCACCGAGCCGGACGAGCGTGCCCGCGCGATCGGGGTCTGGTCCGGTACGACCGGGCTCGGGGTCGCGATCGGTCCCGTCGCCGGCGGGTGGCTGCTCGCGCACTACTGGTGGGGCTCGGTCTTCCTGGTGAACGTGCCGATCGCGATCGTCGGCTGTCTCGCGGTCGCCTGGTTGGTCCCCAACTCGCGCAACCCCGCCGCCAAGCGCCCGGACCCGCTGGGCGCGGTCCTCTCCATCGTGGGGATGGGGCTCCTGCTGTGGGGGATCATCGAGGCGCCGAGCCGGACCTTCCGCTCGCCGCTCGTGCTCGGCGCGCTCGGCGGCGCGGCCGTCGTCCTGACCGGCTTCATCCTGTGGGAGCGGCACTCGACCCACCCGATGCTCGAGCTCCGCTTCTTCCGCTCGCGGCGCTTCTCCGTCGCGATCGGCGCGATGGGGATGGTCATCTTCGCCCTCATGGGCGGTCTCTTCCTCCTCACCCAGTACCTCCAGTTCTCGCTCGGGTACAGCGCGCTCCAGACCGGCCTGCGGGTCGCCCCGATCGCCGCGGTGCTCCTGGTGGCGGCTCCACTCTCGACCCTCGCCGTCCGCGCGATCGGGACCAAGCCGGTCGTGGCGACCGGCATGGTGCTCATCGCGGTCGGCCTGGCCCTCCTCTCACGGGTCACCGTCCACACCACCTACCTCGAGATCCTGCCGGCGTTCTTCCTCATGGGAACCGGGACCGGCCTCGCGTTCGCCCCCTGCACCGAGTCGGTGATGGGCTCCCTCCCGCTCGAGCAGGCGGGGGTGGGATCGGCGACCAACGGGGCGGCGCTGCAGACGGGCGGCGCGCTGGGCGTCGCCGTGCTCGGGAGCCTCCTCAACACCCGGTACCAGGACCTCCTCGCGCCGACGCTCGCGCACGCCTCCGTCCCGGCGTCGGTCCGGTCCGTGATCGACGGATCGCTCGGCGGCGCGCTCGCGGTGGCGTCCCACGTGGGCGGGGGGATGGGCGCGGCGCTCGCCGCGGTCGCCCGCCACGCGTTCGTCGAGGGGATGGGCCTCGCGGTCACCGTCGGGGCGGTCGTGGTCGGCGCCGCGGCGATCGCCGTCGTCGCGCTCCTTCCCAACCGGGCGGATCCGGCGGTGGACGCATCACCCGCAGCGCGGCCTGCGGCCGCGCCGGCTCGGACCGACGCCGCCTGATCGGCCCTCGACGCACTGCGGGGTGCCCGCTCCCGGTGCCGATGCCGTCGCTATGGTCGGCACCAGCCATGCCGCCGATCGGACCGTCCCGGGTGCGACCCTCCCGCCCGCGACCGGGGCGTACGGCGGTCGCGATCGGCGCGGCCGCCGTCGCCCTCGCCGGCTGCTCGGTGTTCGCGACGCCGCAGCCCTCACCGGTCCACGACGCCTCGCTCGCGCCGCCGGGTCTGGTCGGGTACGTCGCCTGTCCGAACGCGGTGACGCCGGTCGAGCTCTCGAGCCGGGTCGCGGAGCCCCCGATCCACCTGCCGGTCACCGGGAGCCCGACACCCGGTGACTTCGCCATCACCACCTCGCCGGACGGGAAGTGGGCCTACGTGGTGACCTCCTCGGGGACGCCGGCGCCGACGGGCGCCGCCGGCACGTCCTCGACCGGCACGTCCTCGACCGGCGCGTCGACGACGGCGGCGCCGGGCGCGCACGGCTCCGGCGCCGGGGTGCACGACGTGGTGATCCCGATCGATCTCCAGCGCCAGCAGGCTCTCGCACCGATCGTGCTTCCGGGCAGCGGTCCGACCCACGCGGTCGCGCTCATGGCCAACGGCCGGACCATCCTGGCGGCGAGCGGCACGACCGTCGTGCCGGTCGACGCGATCACCCGCGACGTGGGCACACCGCTCGACCTCGGACCGGGACGGACCGTCTACGGGATGGCCTTCGAGCCGAGGAGCCCGATCCTCTTCGCACTGGTGCCCGGCGCGGTGGTGCCGGTCGACACGGCCGACGCGACCGCCGGCGCCGCGATCCCGACGGGGCTCGCGGTGTCGTCGGTCGCCTCCCCGCACGGCATCGTCGTGACGGGCGACGGCGCCACCATCTACGTCGCGGGCCAGGGAGGGTCCGACTTCGGCGGCCGGGTGGTCGCGCTGGCGACCGCGACCGGGGCCCAGGAGGGGACCACCGGCTTCGACCGGTTCGGGATCTCCGACCCGGCCGCGCTCGCGCTCACGACCGAAGGGTCCTCCCTGCAGGTCGTCGACTCGGCCAACGACTGGGTCGTTCCGGTCCCGCTCGCGACGTTCGACAGCCCGGGGACCCCGGTCCGGCTTCCGCAACGCACCGGTGGGACGTCGGGACAGGGCACGGGGCATCCGACCGACATCGTGGCCGTGCCCGGCCGGTACGGGGTCTTCGTCGTCGACGGTCTCGACGCGGTCCTTCCCTACTCCCCGGTCTCCGCGACGTTCGGCCGCCCGGTCACGGTCTGCACGGGCGCGTCGTCGATGACGGTGGCGCCCGCGCCCTGAGACGGCGGCTCCGCGGTCGCGACCGCGGCCGAGAGCTCGGCGAGTGCGGTGGGCACCGCGTCGGCGAGTTCCCACACCCGGGGCATCGCCTCGCGGCCCGCGATGATCCCCCAGTGGAGGACCCTGCGGTAGCTCATGATGGTGATGTTGAGCCCCATCCCGTCGATGACCGGCCCGAGGGGGTAGCCCGCGAGGAGCTCCGCCCCGCCGAGGTAGAAGGGCAGGTCGGGCCCCGGCACGTTGGACACCACCAGGTTGGCGATCGGGCGGTGGCGGTCGGCGAGGCGCATCCAGCTGTAGAAGCGCGCCGCGTACGCGAAGAGGACCGGGCTCGCGTACTCGGCCCAGTTGCGCAGCATGTCCGCGCCGAGCACCTCGTGCTCCTCCTTCGCGGACTTGGTGCTCTCTCGCACGGCGAGCAGCCGGTCGAGCGGGTCCACGAGGTTGGTGGGCAGCTGTACGAACATCGACGAGACCTGGTTCGACCCGTGCGGCGCCGCGTCCTCGTGCCGCACCGCGACCGGGACGACCGCGACGAGCGGCCGGTCGGGGAGCTCGCCCCCCTCCTGCAGGTAGTGGCGCAAGGCACCCGCGCCGACCGCGAGCACCACGTCGTTGACGGTGGTCCCCGTCGCGTCCTTGATGCGCTTGACCTCGTCGAGGCCGATCTGCGTGAGGGCGACCGTCCGGCGCCGGGTCAGCGCCGTGTTGCAGGAGATGCGCGGCGCGGTGAGCGGGAGGGCGGCCGTGGCGAGCGTCCCGTGCCGCGCGAGGTGGCGCCGGATGCGCCCGACGCCGGCGAGCCGGTAGCCGGTGCGCACGAGCTCGGTGGCGAGCTCGAAGGGGCGCATCGCGTGGGTGAGCACGGCCTCGGAGACCAGCTCGAGGGAGGAGGGGATGCGCCGCTCCTCGAGCCGGTCCGGCGCGGGACGCGCCGGACCGGGCTCGGGCTCGAGGTCGAAGAAGGCCGAGAGCAGCGCGGCCCCGGCGACCCCGTCGACGGTCGCGTGGTGCATCTTGACCACGATCGCGATCCGGTCGTCGGCCACTCCCTCGACCACCCAGAATTCCCAGAGGGGCTTGGTGCGGTCGAGCTGCTGGCCCGCGATCTCGGCGGCCAGCTCGGACAGCTCGCGCAGGCTCCCGGGCATCGGCACCGCGGCGCGCCGGACGTGGTAGTCGAGGTCGAAGTCGGGATCGTCGATCCACACCGGGTGGCCGAGCCGGAACGGGACCTCGACCAGGCGCCGCTGGAACACCGGGTTCCGCCGGGTCCGCTCGCCGACGGTGGCCTGCATGCGGTCGAACGAGTACCCGCCGGGCACGGTCGTGGGGTCGAGCACCATCACCATGGCGAGGTGCATGTGGAGGTTGGGGGCCTCGAGGTAGAGGAAGCTGGCGTCGAGGCCGCTCAACCGTTCCATCCCGCTCCCTTCCGATACCGCGCCTGCCGTGCCCTCCCGGGGCCGCGGTTGTGCCCCGTCCTCCGTACCGGTGTTTCATAGGGGGATGGGCTGGGTGTTCCTCGCCGTCAGCTTGGTCGTCGGGCTCCTCGTGGTCAACGCCTACCTCCCGGTCCGCCGCGGTCCGCTCGGGATCGGCAGCTTCGTCTCCGGCTGGCTCGCCGACGAGCTGCCGGTCCACCTGGTGGTCGCCTCGGTTGCGGCCACCGTCGCGCTCGGCGCAGCCGGCGCCTCAGCCGCCGGCGTCCGGTGGTGGGTCGGTCTCGCGGTCTCCGCGCTCGCGTGGGCCGGGCTCGTCGGCCTCGCGGTGACCGCGGACCGGTCCGGTGCGCTCGTCGCGGCGGCACTCGACGGGCTGGCCGGGGCGGACGGGCCGCCGCCCCAGCCGGTCTGGCTCCGCGGCTGGCGGCTCGTGCTCGCGGTGCCGTTCCGGTTCCGTTCGATCCGCCGCGCCCGGTCGTACGACTACTGGGGCGACGGGATCCGGCGGCACCGCCTCGACGTCATCACCCGCCGCGGCGACCCGCCCACGCGTGCACCCGTCATGGTCTACGTGCACGGCGGGGCGTGGGTCATGGGAAACAAGGACTCGCAGGGCCTGCCGATGCTCTACGAGCTGGCGGCCCGGGGATGGGTCTGCGTCTCGCTCAACTACCGCCTCGGGACGCGTGCGGCCTGGCCGGCCCAGATCGTCGACTGCAAGCGGGCGGTGGCCTGGGTGCGTGAGCACCTCGAGGAGCTCGGCGGGGACCCCGACTTCGTGGCGATCTCGGGCGGCTCGGCCGGCGGCCACCTGAGCGCGCTGGTCGCGCTGACGCCCGGCGACCCCGAGTGGCAGCCCGGGTTCGAGGATGCGGACACCTCGGTGAACGCGTGCGTCCCCCTCTACGGCGTCTACGACATGGCCGGCGACCCGGACGCGATGGGGATCCTCGGGCCGGGCTTCCTCCGCTTCCTCGAGCGCACCGTCATGCGGACGACCCGTGCCGCCGACCCCGAGAGGTTCGACCAGGCCTCGCCGGACCGCCGGGTCGGCGCGCAGGCGCCACCGATGTTCGTGGTGCACGGCGTCGATGACACCCTGGTCCCCCTTCCGGTGGCCCGCCGGTTCGTCGAGCGCCTCCGTGCGGTGTCCGGCGCGCCGGTCGCCGCGGTCGAGCTGCCGCGCGCCCAGCACGCGTTCGACCTGCTCGTGTCCGTGCGCTGCCGCCACACCACGATGGGGGTGGTGCGCTTCCTCGACGCGGTGCGCCCCCGGACGGCCCGGGACGCGCCTCCCCGGCCGGGCGACGGGGCCGAACCTCCCCGGCCGGGCGACCGGACGGAGCCGGTGGCTCCGGCCGGCGCTCCCCCCGTCCAGGCGCCCCACTGAGACCCCAGGATGCTGGACAACCGGCCAGGTTTCTGACGTAGAGTCACATATTCGTGTCGGCCCCCGGGCCGGCACCCGCCGTACCTGCCAATCCGTCGAATACCTGCAAGGGGGAGCCTTGGGTTCTGCAACCGTCAAGACACGCACGGCCGCGCTGGGACTGGTCGTGCTGGTGGCCGTGGCCACCGTGGCGTGCAGCTCCACCAACTCGGCGACGACCACCACCACCTCGGGCGGGAGCGGCGGCGGGTCCGTGCCGGCGAGCGCGATGAGCGACCACACCGGCGTGACCGCGACCTCGATCAAGGTCGGCAACGTGTCGTGGCTGCAGATCTTCAACGGCGCGCCGATCGGTGCCCAGGCCTACTTCGACATGGTCAACAGCCAGGGCGGGATCAACGGGCGCAAGGTCACCGTCGACTCGGGCGACGACCACTACCAGGGGACGCTCAACAAGCAGCTGACCCAGAACTCGGTCAATACGGACTTCGCCATGGTCGGCAACTTCTCGTTGCAGGACAGCTTCGGCGGGCAGGTGCTCGCGCAGAACCCGCAGATGCCCGACGTCTCGGTCACCCTCGACCTCAACACGATGAAGCTCCCCAACGTCTACACCCCCGCGCCGGCCGCCGGTGGCTGGCAGGAGGGGCCGCTCCAGTACTTCAAGTCCAAGTACCCGAACGACATCAACTCCGTCGGGACCCTCGTCGCCAACCAGCCCTCGTCGATCACCGACTGGAACGGCGAGAAGTACGCGATGGAGAAGGTGGGCTACAAGGTCGTCTACGACCAGCAGTACGGCGTGAGCCAGACCGACTTCACCCAGAACGTCATCCAGATGAAGAACGCCGGGGTGAAGATGCTCTTCGTCGACCAGATGGCCGCCCTCTACGCCTCCTCGCTCCTCAAGAACCTCCAGCAGCAGAACTTCCACCCGATCGTGGTCCTCGGCGCGGCGACGTACACCTCGACCCTCATCCCCTCGTCGGGCGGGCCGTCCTCGGTGAACGGCTACTACCTCGACCAGAACCAGTCGCTCTACCTCGGCGAGGACGCGTCGCAGGTGCCGGCCGTCTCGACCTTCCTCCACTGGGTCCAGGTCGCGCAGCCCGGCTTCCAGCCCGACCTCTTCACCCTCTACGGCTGGATCTCGGCCGAGCTCTTCTCGCAGGGCCTGCAGAACGCGGGCTCCGATCCGAGCCGCGGCTCCCTGATGGAGGCACTCAACAAGATCACGACCTTCGACGGGAACCACATCATCGCCCCGGCCAACCCGGTGGCGAAGACCCTGTCCAACTGTTATCTGCTCGGACAGATCGTGAACGGCGCCTGGACCCGGCTCGACGACCCACCGGTCAACTCGAGCACCAACGGGTACCGTTGCGACTACCAGTACATCACGCCACCGTCGGCCTGAGCGAAGGGCGGAGCACCGGGGCCCGTGAGGTGACGCGGGGGGGATGAGGACGGAGCGGTGAGCAACTTTCTCCAGTACACCGTGTTCGGCGTCATGCTCGGTGCCGGGTACGCGATCGCCGCGACCGGCCTGGTCGTCACCTACACCACCTCGGGCGTCTTCAACTTCGCCCAGGGGGCGGTCGGGATGATCGCCGCCTTCTGCTACTGGGAGCTCACGGTCGCCAACCACGTGCCCGAGCTGGTGGCGCTGGTGCTCATCCTGCTGGTCGGCGCGGCGATCGCCGGCGCGCTGGTCGAGCGTGTGCTCATGCGGCGGCTCCACGGCGCATCGGCCGAGCGGCCGGTCATGGTGACGCTCGGGCTCATGGTCATCCTCACCGGGCTCGCCACCATCGTCTGGAGCCCGACGACGGAGCGGGCGGTCGGGAACCTGGTCGGTGGCCAGTTCCGGCTGGTCGGGATCAACATCCCCTACCAGCAGGTCCTCATCATCGGTGTGGCCCTCGCCGTCGCGGTCGCGCTGCGGTTCCTCTTCTACTCCACCCGCACCGGCTACGGGCTCCGCGCCGTCGTCGACGATCCCGGGCTGCTCGCCATGTCCGGGGTCTCGCCCAACCGGATGAGCCAGTACGGCTGGGTGCTCGGGTTCATGATGGCGGCCCTCGCTGGCGTGCTCCTCGCGCCCACCCAGACGACCGGGCTCAGCATCCCGGCCATGACCCTGCTCGTGGTCAACGGGTACGCGGCCGCGATCGTCGGCCGGCTCAAGAGCATCCCGATCACGTTCGCCGCGGCCGTCGGCATCGGGCTGCTCGAGAACTACACGATCGTCTACCTCCTGCCGCACCTCCCCCAGAGCCTCGAGCCGGACGTGACCGTCGCGCTGCCGATGGTCTTCCTCTTCATCGCCCTCGTCACGGTGCCCGCGGTGCGGCTCCGGGCGGTCGGCCGGCTCACGACCATGCGGGCCCCGCGGGTGGCGAGCGGGTGGGAGTCCCTCATCGCCGGCGGGGTGTTCTTCGCGGTGGCCGTCCTCGCAGCGCTCGTCTTCGACAACACGGCGTTCCGCGGCACCACGGTCCTCACGCTCGGCGGGGTGATCATGACCCTCGGCATCATCGGGCTCTCGCTCGTGCTGGTGACCGGCTACTCCGGCCAGGTCTCCCTCTGCCAGTTCTCCTTCATGGGGATCGGCGCCTTCATCATGGGGAAGGTGGCCGGCGGGGGCTCGCTCTTCGGCCTGCTCGCCGCGACCGCCGTCTGCGCGGCCGTCGGCGCGCTCATCGCCCTGCCGACCATCCGGCTCCGCGACCTCTACCTCGCGCTCGCGACCTTCGCGTTCGCCGACGCCGTGGCCAACGGCTTCTTCACCGACACGCACATCTACGGGAGCGGGGGGGTCAGCGTGGGCCGCATCGTGCTACCCGGCCTCTCCTTCGGCGGCGACGCGGCCGAGTTCCTCCTCGTGACCGCGTTCTTCGTGCTCTGCGCCTGGCTGGTGCTCGCGATCCGTCGCAGCCTGTTCGGCCGCCGCCTCGTCGCGGTCAACGACTCGCCGGCCGCGTACGCGACGGTCGGCCTCAACATCGGCTTCACCAAGGTCGCGGTCTTCGCGATCGCGGCGGGCATGGCGGGTCTGGCCGGCGCGCTCTACGGCACCGTCCAACAGACGGTCGGTACGTCGGACTTCGACTTCTTCGCCGGCATCATCTTCGTCCTCTTCGTGACCATCTGGAGCATCCGCACCGTGACCGGCGCGTTCCTCGCCGCCGTCACCTACGTGGTGCTCAACCAGCTGTGGCCCAACGGGCTCGGGCTCTTCGCCGGCGTCGGCATCATCCTCATCGGCCGGGCGGCCGGCGGCATCCTCGGCATCGACTGGCTGCAGATCCCGCTGCCGTGGACGCGCCGGTCGCGGGCGCTGCTGGAGACGCCGGTCCCGACGCGGCTGCAGGGCGCGGTCGCCGCGGGGGAGACACGTGCCGCCGGTTGAGGCCCCGACCGGCGGGGTCGCCGCGCTCACGGTGTCGGAGGTCGCGGTCCACTTCGGCGGCGTCGCCGCGCTCCGCGACGCCAGCCTGACCGTCCGGACCGGCATGGTGACCGGGCTCATCGGCCCGAACGGAGCAGGAAAGACGACCCTCTTCAACGTCATCAGCGGGTTGCAGACCCCCGACCGCGGGACGGTGCGGCTCTTCGACACGGACGTGACGGAGATGAAGCCGCACCGGCGGGCCCGTCTCGGCCTCGCGCGCACCTTCCAACGCCTCGAGCTCTTCGGGACGCTGTCCGCAGGGGAGAACGTCCAGGTCGGCCTCGAGTCCGCCGTCAAGTGGTGGCAGTGGCGCCACCTGAAGCGCGCCGTCCCGTTCCGGCGGGCCAACGGCCGCGGCGGCGGGCAGGCGGCCACGACCCACGACGAGCACTCCGGACCCGGGTCCTTCGCGGCGGCGACCTCGGACCGCCTGCTCGAGGGCGTCGGCCTCGCCGGTCTCGGCCACCAGCAGGCGAGCGCCATGTCGACCGGCCTCGCGCGCATGGTCGAGCTCGCCCGCGCGCTCGCCATCGGCCCGAAGCTCCTCCTGCTCGACGAGCCGGGCTCGGGTCTCGACGAGGGCGAGTCGAAGGCCCTCGGCCAGCTGCTGACCAAGCTCGCCGAGGGCGGGATGGCGGTCCTGCTGGTCGAGCACGACATGGAGCTCGTCATGCGGATCTGCGACTACATCTACGTGCTCGACTTCGGCGACATCATCGCCCAGGGGGCGCCCGACGTGATCCGGACCGACCCCGCGGTGCAGGCCGCCTACCTCGGCGCCGTGCCCGCCGGCGAACGGCCCGGCGCCTCGAGCACCGACGGGACGCGGATGGTGGACCAGTGAGCGGGGCGACGGAGGCCGCGTCCGGCGGGTCGGCCGCGACGACCGTCCGGTTCCTGCCGGGCATCACCGTCCGCGGGGTGAAGGCGGCGTACGGGCGCATCGAGGTCCTCCACGGCGTGGACCTCGCCGTACCGCCGGGAAGCGTCTTCGCACTGCTCGGTCCGAACGGCGCGGGCAAGTCCACGCTGCTCAAGGTCGTGAGCGGCAGGATGCGCCCGACCGCCGGCGAGGTCGCCATCGGCGACCGGGTCGTCGGCAAGACCCCGACTGAGAAGCTGGTCCGCACCGGGCTCTGCGCGGTGCCCGAGGGACGCGGTGTCTTCCCGAACCTCACGGTCCGCGAGAACCTGCGCATCTGGACGTACCGCGGCGGGATCAACGCGAGGGAGGTCGAGGAGCGGACCTTCGCCACCTTCCCCCGGCTGAAGGAGCGGCGCCGCCAGATGGCCGGGACCCTCTCCGGCGGCGAGCAGCAGATGCTCGCCATCTCGCGGGCCCTCGTGACCGATCCCGAGGTCCTCCTCCTCGACGAGCTCTCGATGGGGCTCGCCCCGCTCGTGGTCTCGGAGCTCTACGAGCTGGTCGGCGGCCTCGCCCGCCGCGGGATGACCGTCCTGCTCGTCGAGCAGTTCGTCACGACGGCCCTCTCGGTCGCCGACCGGGCCGCGATCATGGTGCACGGCCACATCGAACAGGAGGGAACGCCCGAGGAGATGGCCGAGGCCGCCCTCGGCGTCTACCTGGCCTGAGCAGGCTCGTCCTCGGCGAGGACGACGTCGACCGCTGCCTCGGCTTCGGTCACGGCCACCGTCCCGAGCGAGCGGATGCCGCCCGCGGCGCGCAGGTCCTCCTCGGCGGCGCGCAGCGCGTCGAGGCGTTCGCCGGTGTCCGACACGGTGAGCGATGCCACTTCCGAGCGCATCGAGCGCTTCGCGGTCGTCTTCGCGCGACGGATCTCGCCGAGCACGCCCGCCGCCACGTCGAGGACGGTCGCATCGCGACGGATCGGGTCGACGACCTCCGCACCGAGCTCGGCGACCTCGGGCCACGACGCGCGGTGGATCGAGCCGGCCCGCCACCACGACCAGACCTCCTCGGTCACGAAGGGGAGGATCGGGGCGAGCAGTCGCAGCACGGACGAGAGCGCGAGCGCGAGCGCCGCCTGTGCGGAAGCCGGACCGGCCTCCGCGGGGTCGCCGTAGGCGCGCCCTTTGACCAACTCGAGGTAGTCGTCGCAGAACGACCAGAAGAACGACTCCGTCCGTTCGAGCGCGCGTGCGTAGTCGTACTCGTCGAACGCGGCGGTGGCCTCCTCGACGACGGAGGCGAGCCTGCCGAGCATCGCCAGGTCGATGGGCGCGGTCACCGCGTCTGGCCCGGGAACGCTGACCGTCCCGTGCTCGCCGACCAGGCGACCGAGGGCGAAGCGTGAAGCGTTGAGCACCTTGATGGCGAGGCGCCGGCCGACCTTCATCTGCCCCTCGTCGAACGCGGTGTCGGTCCCCGGGCGGCCGGCGGCCGCCCAGTAGCGCACGGCGTCGGCGCCGTGCCGGTCCAGCAGGGGCAGCGGGGTGACCACGTCACCCTTCGACTTCGACATCTTCTTGCGATCGGGGTCGAGGACCCAGCCGGAGATCGCCGCGTTGAACCAGGGGAGCGAGGCGTGCTCGAGGTCGGAGCGCACGATCGTGGAGAACAGCCAGGTGCGGATGATCTCGTGGGCCTGCGGGCGCAGGTCCATCGGGAAGACGCGTGCGAAGAGGTCCGGGTCGTCCTCCCACCCGCCGGCGATCTGCGGGGTGAGCGACGACGTCGCCCAGGTGTCCATGACGTCGGGGTCGCCGACGAACCCGTCGGCCTGGCCGCGCTGCTCCTCCCGATAGCCCGCGGGGACGTCGGTCGACGGGTCGACCGGGAGACGGTCTTCGGAGGCGACGATCGGGGCGCCGTAGTCGGGCCCACCGTCGGCACCGACCGGGTACCACACGGGGAAGGGCACGCCGAAGAAGCGCTGGCGGCTGATGTTCCAGTCCGAGTTGAGCCCCTCGACCCAGGCGCGGTAGCGGTGCGCCATGTACGGCGGGTGCCAGACGAGCTCCTCGCCGCGGGCGAGGAGCTCGTCGCGACGGGGGAGCGTGCGCACGAACCACTGGCGCGACGAGACGATCTCGAGCGGCCGCTCGCCCTTCTCGTAGAACTTGACCGGGTGGGTGATCGGGCGCGGCTCGCCGATCAGGGCGCCGGCGGCCTCGAGCTGCTCGACGATGCGGGCCTGGGCCTGGGCGACCGTCCGGCCGGCGAGCTCGCCGTAGTGGTCGGCCGCCGCCGCGGGGTCGGCCGACTCCCAGCCGGGCGTCCCCCACTCGACCGGCAGGAGCCGGCCGTCGCGCCCCACGACGGTGCGGGTCGGCAGGCCGAGCTCGCGCCACCAGAGCACGTCGGTGGTGTCGCCGAAGGTGCAGATCATCGCGATGCCCGAGCCCTTCTCGGGGTCGGCGAGCCCGTGGGCGACGACCGGCACCGCCACCCCGAAGAGCGGCGTGCGCACCTCGGTGCCGACGAGCGCCCGGTAGCGGCCGTCGTCGGGGTGCGCGACGAGGGCGACGCAGGCAGGGAGGAGCTCGGGTCGCGTCGTCTCGATGTCGACCCCGCCGTCGCCGTCCGAAGAGGGGAAGTGCAGTCGGTGGTAGGCGGCCGGACGCTCGCGGTCTTCGAGCTCGGCCTGCGAGACCGCGGTGCGGAAGTCGACGTCCCAGAGGGTGGGCGCCGTCTGCTGGTAGACCTCGCCGCGGGCGGCCATCCGGACGAAGCCGCGCTGGGAGACCCGCTGGGCCCGCGGCGAGATCGTCGTGTAGGTGTGCGACCAGTCGACCGACAGCCCGAGGGTGCGCCAGAGGTGCTCGAAGACCTGCTCGTCCTCGGCGGTGAGCTGGTGGCAGAGGGCCACGAAGTTCGGCCGCGAGACCGACACGGGCACCTTCGGGGGATCCTCCGGCGGCACGAACCCGGGGTCGAAGGGGAGCCCGGGGTCGCACCGCACGCCGAAGTAGTTCTGGACGCGCCGTTCGGTCGGCAGCCCGTTGTCGTCCCATCCCATCGGGTAGAAGACCGCACGGCCGCGCATCCGCTGGAAGCGCGCGATCGCGTCGGTGTGCGTGTAGGAGAACACGTGGCCGATGTGGAGCGAGCCGGACACGGTCGGCGGCGGGGTGTCGATCGAGAACACGTCGGCGCGCGCCGCCGTGCGGTCGAAGGCGTAGGTGCGCTCCGCCTCCCATCGCGCCGACCACGCGGCCTCGAGGCCCTCGAGGCCCGGCTTGTCGGGGATGCCGGCCGGGGTCGAGCGCTGCTCCTCCATGATCGGGTTACCGTACCCTGCGTGCTCACCCTCCACGACACGGCGACCGGCAAGGTCCGACCGCTGCAGCTGCGGCGGCCGGGCGCGGTGTCGATGTACGTGTGCGGCCCGACCGTCTACGACGCGCCCCATCTCGGCCACGGCCGCTTCTCGCTCGTCTTCGACGTCCTCCGGCGGTACCTCCTCTTCTGCGGGCTCGAGGTCACCTACGTCTCCAACATCACCGACATCGACGACAAGATCATCGAGCGCGCGGCCGAGCGCGGGACCGACGAGGCGACGCTCGCCGCGACGTACGAGGCGGTCTGGTGGGACGCGATGGACGCCCTCGGCGTGCTGCGTCCCGACGAGACCCCGCACGCGACCGGGTACGTCGATCGCATGGTCGCGCTCATCGGCGAGCTGGTCGAGCGCGGCGTCGCGTACGAGACCGCCGACGGCGTCTACCTCGCCGTCGACCAGGTGCCGGGCTACGGCCTGCTCGCGCGCCAGCCGCTCGACACCCTCCGTGCCGGGGCACGGGTCGAGCACGCCGAGGAGAAGCGCTCCCCGCTCGACTTCGCCCTCTGGAAGAAGGCCAAGCCGGGCGAGCCGACCTGGGACTCGCCGTGGGGCCCGGGACGGCCGGGGTGGCACACCGAGTGCGTGGTGATGTCGCTCGACCTGCTCGGCGACGGATTCGAGCTGCACGGAGGCGGGCTCGACCTCGCCTTCCCTCACCACGAGAACGAGCGGGCCCAGGCGGTCGCCGCGGGGCGCGACTTCGCCCACCACTGGGTCCACAACGGGTGGGTGATGGCCGGCGGCGAGAAGATGTCGAAGTCGCTCGGCAACTTCACCTCGCTCGAAGACCTGTTGACCAGGGGCGACCCCCGCGCGTACCGGCTGCTCGTCCTGCGCTCGCACTATCGCTCACCGATCGAGGTCACCCCCGAGACGGTGGGCGATGCCGAGTCGGGACTCGCACGGCTCGACGAGCTCGCCCGTCGCTTCGACCTTCCCGACCTCACCGGTGCGGGTCCCGTGGTCGGTCCCGCTCCCGGCGCGGAGGACGATGCGCTCGACGCCCGCGCGATCACGCGATTCCGCGGACGGATGGACGACGACCTCGACACCGCGGGCGCGCTCGCGGTCGTCTTCGACCTCGTGCGCGAAGCCAACGCCGCGGCCGATGCGGGGGACGCGGCGCGCGCCCACCGTGCCGCGTCGACCGTCGGGCTGCTCTGCGGCGCGCTCGGGCTCGCGCTCGGTACGCGTGACACGGCCCAGATCGACGACGTGACCGCGGCGCGCGTGCGCGATCGCGACACCGCGCGTGGCGAGCGCGACTGGGCGCGTGCCGACGCGCTGCGCGCAGAGCTCGAAGCGTCCGGCTGGCTCGTCGAGGACGGTCCGGACGGCACGCGGATCCGTCGCCGATGAATCGTTGATGAACGCTGCGTGAACAGCGAGGTGGCCGGACGATCTCCGGTTGCTTCGCCCGGGCAGGCTGCTAGCGTCTGCGCTGCAGGCGCACTCCTACGTCGGGGTCGTGGCTCCGCTCCACCGAGCGGTCCGGGCAGCGAACCGGGGGCACCTGTGCACCAATGCTGGTGAAGGAAAGGGGAATGCCACCGTGGCTTCCGGGACAGTCAAGTGGTTCAACGCCGAGAAGGGCTTCGGCTTCATCTCACAGCCTGACGGTGGTGCCGACGTCTTCGTGCACCACTCTGCGATCCAGATGAGCGGCTTCCGCTCGCTCGAAGAGGGCCAGGCGGTCGAGTTCGACCTGCAGGAGGGCCCGAAGGGGCTCCAGGCAGTCGACGTCCGCGTGGTGCAGCCGGCCTAGGGCACCCTCCCCGCGGCCCTTGCGGCCGCCCTCCCAACCGCGGCGGTGCCGACCGCGCCGCTGGTTCCCCTCCGGTCCGCGTGGCTGGCGCGCGCGTCCGTTCTTGGTTACCATTGAGTAACCAGCCCCGCCCGCCGGGCGCCCCGCTGCGGGCCGGCGCGGCTGCCCGACGCCGAGCGCGGGCCGCCTGGGCGAACGGCCCGTCCGGGCCAGAACGGAGGGACCGCCATGGCCGAGTTCTCGTTGGATCTCACCGAGGACCAGCTGCAGATCCAGAAGTGGGTCCACGACTTCGCGGAGAGCGTGATCCGGCCTGCCGCCCACGAGTGGGACGAGCGGGAGGAGACCCCCTGGCCGATCATCGAGGAGGCCGCGCGGATCGGCCTGTACTCGTTCGACTTCATCTCCCAGGCCTTCTTCGACGAGAGCGGCCTGCTCCTGCCGGTCGCGGCCGAGGAGCTCTCCTGGGGCGACGCCGGGATCACCCTGGCCATCCTCGGCTCGACGCTGGGCCTCGCCGGCATCGCATCGAACGGCACCACCGAGCAGCTGCTCGAGTGGGGTCCGCAGTGCTTCGGCACCCCCGAGAAGATCCAGATGGCCGCCTTCGCGGTCTCCGAGGCGGACGCCGGCTCGGACGTCTCGTCGCTGCGGACGCGCGCCGTCTACGACGAGGCCAAGGACGAGTGGGTGATCAACGGGACGAAGACCTGGATCACCAACGGCGGCCTCGCCGACATCCACGTGGTGGTCGCCTCGGTCGATCCCGAGCTCGGCGCCCGCGGGCAGGCCAGCTTCATCGTGCCACCGAAGACCCCGGGCCTGAGCCAGGGCCAGAAGTTCCAGAAGATGGGGATCCGCGCCTCGCACACGGCCGAGGTGATCCTCGACGACGTCCGGGTGCCGGGCAGCTGCCTCCTCGGCGGCAAGGAGAAGCTCGACGAGCGCATCGCCCGGGCGAAGGAGGGCAAGCGGTCGGCGAGCCAGGCCGCGATGAAGACCTTCGAGGCGTCCCGTCCGGCCGTGGGCGCTCAGGCGCTCGGCATCGCACGGGCCGCGTACGAGTACGCCCTCGACTACGCGAAGGAGCGCAAGGCCTTCGGTCGCAGGATCATCGAGAACCAGGGGATCGCCTTCAAGTTCGCCGACATGAAGACGCGGATCGACGCCTCACGGCTGTTGATCTGGCGGGCGTCGTGGATGGGCCGCAACGGGCGGGACTTCATGGCCGGCGAGGGCTCGATGTCGAAGCTCTTCGCCGGCGAGACCGCGACCTGGGTGACCGAGGAGGCCATCCAGGTCATGGGCGGCTACGGCTACATCCGCGAGCACCCGGTGGAACGGTGGCACCGCGACTCGAAGATCTTCACCATCTTCGAGGGGACCTCCGAGATCCAGCGGCTGATCATCGCCCGCGCGGTGTCGGGCGTCCATATCAACTAGCAGACGCGCTGACACCAACTCCGGCGTCACGCCGGCAGAGGCGGGCCAGCGCGGGGGTGAGGCGTCGCGCGAACGCGTCGAGGTCCGCGTCGCCGACGGTCAGAGCGCGCACCATGGTCGCCCCGCGCAGCAGGTCGAAGACGGTCTCGGCGTCGGCGTCCCCGCACGGCTCTCCGCGTGCGGCCGCAGCCGCGAGGACCGCTGACAGCGCCGCACGGGTCGGCAGCTCGCTGCGCTCGACGATCGGTTCGCCGCCTACCGGGCGGCCTTCCTCGCCGACCGGCCCGGCTGATCAGCGCTCGGGACCGACCCGGCCGCGCCGGAGGTGGGGCTGGTTGCCTGCAGCGTGCAGGACGGCCATCACGCAGAGCGCCCCGACGAAGGCGAAGCAGGTCCACGGCACGACCACGCCGAAGAGCAGCCGCATCAGGAGCCCGAGCCCGACGAGGGCGCCGAGTCCCGCGACCAGCCGTCCGGCGTCCGACCACGCGGCACGCCGGGTGGCACGCCGGCGCTCTCGGGACCACGCGGACTCGAGCACCTCGTCGACCGTCCGGCCGAGCTCTTCTTCGGTCATGGGCATCACCCCGTCCTCTTCCGTTGTCGCGCCCGTGCCCGTCGAGTGCAACCCTGCACGTACCCGTACCCGCTCAGCCGGCGGATCGCACCGCCTCGCCCCGCCCGGCGCGGCGGACGCGGAACATCTCCCCGTCGAGGATCGTCGAGAAGTCCGACCGGGCGGGACGCTCCTCGCCCGTCGTGGTGGTGCCGGCCGGGGGTGTGGGGCCTGGCGGGGTGGCCGCCCGCGCGGCCCGTGGCCGCCCGGCGCGTCGGTCGGGGGTGCCGTCCCGCCGGACCGTCGTGCGGCTCACGACCCGGTACCGCGCGGATCACGGCCTCGAACTCGGCTTCGTCGCCGCCCGCGTCGGGGTGGGTCTGCTTCACGCGCCAGCGGAACGCGCGCCGCACCGTCTCGTAGGGAGCCCCCTCCTCGACCCCGAGGACCTCCCACGGGCTCCGTCTCGACATGCGCGTCCCTTCGCTGCGCGGCACGCCGTGCGGACGGCGAACACCGCTGCTCATCCATGCATCGGCCGGAGTCCGCCCGGCCTTGAGTGGAGTCGGGGGCGTCGTCGGCTACCGTGACCCCGGTGCGAGGCGAGGGTGCGAGGGATCCCGCGCCGTTCTGCCTGGTCACGCTCTGTACGGGCAACGCGGCGCGCTCGGTGATGGCCGGCGCGATGCTCGCGCCCGCGCCGCTGCGCATCGTGACCGCGGGGACCCACGTGGTCGAGGGACAGCCGATGAGCCGCCGGACGCGCGACGCCCTGCTCGCGGTCGGGGCGGGTGCCGACGGCCACCGCAGCCACCAGCTCACCGAGGCCGACGTGGCCGGGGCGGGTCTCATCTGTGCGATGGCCGGTGAGCACGTGGCCTACATCCGGCGCATCCATCCGGAGGCGGCGGCCTGCACCGCGACGATCAAGCGGCTCTGCCGCGACCTGTCGGACGGTCCCGAGCCGCTCGCCGATCGGATCGCCGCCCTCGACCTGGCGGGGACGGCGATCGAGCCGTGGGAGGACGTGGACGATCCAGCCGGTCGCGAGGACGAGGCGTACCGCGCGTGCGCCCGCGAGCTGGCCGGGCTCTGCGCGGTGCTCCTGCCCCGGCTCCGCTGAACGGCGCCGGGGCGTGGCGTCGGGTCAGCCCCGGGCGGCCTCGGCGAGCTCCGGATGGTGGCGCGTCACGTCCGCGCAGGACTCGCAGACCGACGCCGGGATCACGCCGGCGCGCATGAGCCCCGCGAAGACCGTGCATCCGAGGCAGATGCCGAAGGCGGCCTCGAGGAAGGCCGCCGCCGCCAGCAGGCCGGTGACCACCCACGCAGCGGCCGTGAAGCCGCCACCGAAGTAGAGGAGGAGCGCGGTCGTCGAGAACGCGACGCCGATGCCCTGCGCGAAGCGCTTCGGGGGCCCGGGCACGAGGCGCGGCCGACCGGGGAGCCTCGGCGCCACGACCCGGGTGGCCAGCCGGCCGAGCGGACTCAGCGTCGGGCCGGTGAGCACCCGCGCCCAGAAGCCGTAGGCGAGCGGGACGAGGAGCCAGCCTGCCCCGGCAGCGATCGTGGCCACGCAGAGGAGGAAGACCCCGGTCGCGACCGTCCGTGCCGCGTACTCGTCGACCGGGTTCGGGAAGGAGAACACGGCAATACCTTACTGCTTTTGTCGGGTTTTCGTCCCGGGTGTCCGGCCGGGTGGTCGCGCTGCGGCGCCGGACGGGGCGTCGCAGGTCAGGTGCGGTGGACCTGCCGGAGGCCGGCCCACGCGAGGTCGGCCAGCCGGGTCGCGAGGCGGGCGGCCTCGTCGGCCTCACGGCGCTCGCTGGCGGGGTCGCCCCCGTCGGGCCCGGCACGGTGCACGTCGAGCCAGTGGCGGCTTGCGCCTTCGGCCATGCCGACCACCGCGTGCGCGAGCAGGAGGCGGTGGCCCGGCTCGAGACCGGCGTCGATGAGGGGGTCGATGGCGGTCGCCAGGGTCTCTTCGACCCGTCGGAGGGCAGCGCCGAGCTCGGGGTCGTCGGGAGCGTCGCGGCCGTAGAGGAGGCGGAAGGCCTGCACGTTGGCGACCATGAGCTCGAAGTAGGCCGCGAATCCCGACTCCACCTGCTGGCGCGGACCCTCGGCGTCGGCGGTGGCCGCCACGATGCGATCGACGAGCTCCTGCGAGAACACGTCCATGAGCTCGAGGTAGAGCGCCCGCTTGGACTCGAAGTGCTGGTAGACGAGGGGCTTGGTGACCCCGGCGGCCTCCGCGATGTCGTCCATGGTGGTCGCCGCGAAGCCGTGCTCGGCGAAGAGCGAGAGCGCCACGTCGAAAAGCTGGCGGCGCCTGGCGTCCGCGGTGAGCCGGCGCGACCCCGCATCGCCGTTGGGGCGTCCGGTGCGGCCGGCCGGACCGCGGTTGGTGGCGAGCCCGGCGGCCATGGCGGTCATGGTAGCCGGGGCTGCGAATTACCCCCTCGGAGCCTCGGAGCCTCGGAGCACCGGAGCACCGGAGCACCGGAGCACCGGAGCTCACGGGCACCGGTCAGTGCGGCGGCAGGGCCGCGTCGAGGCGGGCCGGGAGGTCGTCGAGCGAGAACCGCTCCGCCGCGACGGCGAGGTTGTGCTCGAGGAGCGTCGGGTCCGGCGACTCGAGCCACGCTCCGAGCCGGTCGACCTCGTCGAGGGCGAACCACCGGAAGCCGTAGGCAGCGAGCTCCCGGGCGACCGGGTAGGGGCCGATCGCGAGCGGCCGGCGGTGGACGACCGACTCGACCGTCGGGTTGCCGAACCCCTCCCAGGTCGAGGGGAGGGCGACCACGTCGCACGCGCGGTAGGCGTCGTGCACGTCGACGGTGCCGCCGCCGGGACCGCCGAGGACGACCGGGCAGGACGCTGCCCCCACGAGCTCGGCGAGCTCGTCGTCGTAGCCGTCCTCTGCGGGGCCGAGCAGCCAGTAGGTCGCGCCGAGCGCTGCGGCGACCTCGAGGCCACCGCGCACGTTCTTGCGGGGGATGGCGCGGGTCGGCTGCAGGACGAGGCGGTCGCCGGTGCCGAGCCCGAGCTCGTGCCGCAGGCGTTCGCCTGCCGCACCGCGGCGTCCGTCGCGGCCGTGTCCGAGGTCGAACGCGTTGTAGACGGTCACGGCCTCGATCCCGCGCTCGGCCAGCTCGAGGCGGCTCAGCTCGTTGATGGTCACGTGGCGCCAGGCCGGGTCGTCGGGCGGCGGCGGATCGGCGGCGAACTGCGGGCGCTGCCAGGGCAGATCGTGGTGGTGGAGGACGGCGGGCCGGCCACGGAGGACCGCGGCCACCAGCGCCGCGGCGGGCCGGTTGAGCGGCAGTGAGCAGAGGTTCTCGACCACGACGAGGTCTGCGTCGGCGAGGGCCTCGACGAGCTCGTCGCGGTCCGGAGGCTCCGTCGCGCCGATCGCGAGGCCGGGCAGGAGGCGGTCGACCGGACCGTTGCCGGCCACGGTCGTGACCGCGTAGCCGAGGGTGACCAGTGCTCCGGCCCATTTGGCCGCCTCGACCGACACGCCGTCGGACCCGCCGAGACGGAAGGAGAGCAGGGCCGCGGTCGGGATGGCGTCACCGTAGCGGGGTGCTCCGGCACCACGGCGGGGCATGCGGCCACGCACCCGCACCCGGAGTACCGTCGTGCGGTGCCCGACGACGTCCCGCCCCCTGTCGCCGGTCCGCACGGCGGCGACCTCCTCGTCGATCGCAGCGGCCCGGTCCTGACCCTCACCATCGACCGTCCCGAACGTCGCAACGCCATGACCTGGGAGGTCATCGCCGGGCTCCGCCGCGAGGTCGCGGCCGCCAAGGCCGACCCGGCGGTGCGGGTCGTGGTCCTCGCCGGCAGCGGGGACCAGGCCTTCTGCGCGGGGGCGGACCTCTCGGGGATGATCCCGGGCGGGGCCGGGGGCACCGGCGACGGCTTCAGCGACCACCACCACGCACGCGGCTGGCTCGCCGAGCTCTTCGGCGAGCTCTGGCACCTGGGCAAGCCGACCGTCGCACGAGTCCAGGGGTGGGCGATGGCGGGAGGCTTCGGTCTCGCCCTCGCCTGCGACCTCGTCGTCGCGTCCGAGCGCGCCCGCTTCGGCGCCCCGGAGATCGACGTCGGGCTCTGGCCCTACATGGTGACGGTCCCGATGCTCCGCTCCATGCCCCCCAAAAAGGCGCTCGAGCTCATGATGACGGCCCGCGTGGTCGGTGCCGAGGAGGCCGAGCGGATCGGCTTCGTCTCGCGGGTCGTGCCCCACGACCGCCTCGACGCCGAGGTGGCCGAGCTGGCCGCCGTGCTCGCGGCGAAGCCGCCGGGCGTGATGGGGCTCGGCCGCGAATCGTTCTACGCTGTGGTCGATTCAGCGGCGACCGAGGCGCTTCCGTACCTCCATGCGATGCTGACCGTGACCAGCCAGACCGCCGAGGCGGCCGAGGGCATCGCCGCCTTCATCGAGAAGCGGCCACCGGCCTGGCGCGCGGCCGTCGGCGGTGCGGCCGACGACCCCCACTGACCCGAGGAGCCCACACCATGGCCAAGCGAGCGTTGATCACCGGCGTCACCGGGCAGGACGGCTCCTACCTCGCCGAGTTCCTGCTCGACCGCGGGTACGAGGTGTGCGGGATGGTCCGCCGGTCCAGCACGATCAACTTCGAGCGGATCGCCCACATCCAGGACCGGCTCGCGCTCGTCCAGGGCGACCTGCTCGACGAGGTCTCGATGATCAACATCCTGCGCGACAACCGGCCGACCGAGGTCTACAACCTCGCCGCGCAGTCCTTCGTGCAGACGTCGTGGAACCAGCCGGTCCTGACCGGCGAGACCACCGCGCTCGGGGTGACCCGTGTGCTCGACGCGATCCGCACGGTCGACCCGGAGATCCGCTTCTATCAGGCGAGCTCGTCGGAGATGTTCGGGAAGGTCCTCGAGGTCCCGCAGTTGGAGGCCACGCCGTTCTACCCGCGCAGCCCCTACGGGGTGGCCAAGGTCTACGGCCACTGGATCACGGTCAACTACCGCGAGTCCTACGACCTCCACGCGTCGTCGGGGATCCTCTTCAACCACGAGTCGCCACGCCGCGGCCTCGAGTTCGTGACCCGCAAGGTGACCCACGGGGTCGCCCGGATCAAGGCGGGCATCGACGACAAGCTCGCGCTCGGCAACCTCGATGCGCAGCGCGACTGGGGATACGCGGCCGACTACGTGCGTGCCATGTGGCTGATGCTCCAGCAGGACCGGCCGGAGGACTACGTGGTCGCGACAGGCGAGACCCATTCGGTGAAGGAGCTCGTGGAGCTCGCCTTCTCGGCCGCGGACCTCGACTGGGAGCAGCACGTGATCATCGACGAGCGGTTCCTCCGCCCGGCCGAGGTCGACCTCCTGGTCGGCGACGCCTCGAAGGCAGAGCGCGTCCTCGGGTGGCACCGCGAGATCGACTTCCCGAGGCTCGTCGAGATGATGGTCGAGGCGGACCTGGCGCTGGTCAAGAGCCAGCTGACCTGAGCAGCGACGGCGCCCGTGCCGGCCGCGATCCACGCCGACCCCCTCGGGATCCTGGTCGCGTTCGGCGCGGGGATGCTCTCGTTCCTCTCTCCGTGCGTCCTACCGCTCGTGCCGGCCTACCTCTCGATGGTCTCCGGCCTGTCGGCCGCCGAGCTCGGCGCGTTGCGGGAGGCGCCGCGGCGCGAGCGTGTGCTGGTCGGTGCCGGGGGGCCGGTGGCCGCGCCCGACGTCGCCGCGTCGCCGAGCGACGAGCAGCTCCGCGCCCACCGGGCCCGCCTCGTACGCGGCATCCTCACCTTCGTCGCCGGCTTCACGGTCGTCTTCGTGATACTCGGGGCGTCCGCGTCGGCGCTCGGCCGGCTCTTCCTCACGCACCAGCGGGCCCTCGAGACCGCGTCGGGGATCCTGATCGTCCTCTTCGGGGCGGTCCTCATCGCGCTCGCGGCCGGCGTCCCGCTGCCGGGGGCGCTCGCGGGGGAGCGGCGGTTCGCGGTCGCGCCCTCCCGGCTCGGCATGTGGGCGCCGCCCGTCCTCGGGATGGCCTTCGCCTTCGCGTGGACGCCGTGCATCGGACCGGTCCTCGGCAGTGTGCTCGCACTCGCCGCGGGCACCGGCGGGTCCGCGACCGGGGGGATCGTCCTCCTCTCCGCCTACTCCCTCGGCCTCGGTGTGCCGTTCCTCGTGACCGGTGTCGCCTTCGGGCGGGCCACCGATCTCCTCGCACGCTTCCGGAGCCGCCTCCGCCTGGTCGACCTGGTGGGCGGCGCCGTGCTCATCGGCTTCGGGCTCCTGCTCGTGACGGGCAACGTCGACGTCCTCTCGGCCCACATCTCCACCTGGCTGCGTGACCTCCACCTGAGCCGGCTCTCCGTGAGCTGAGCCCGAGGCGTCCTCGGGCAGGCCCCGACCGGGTCGCAGGGCCCGCTCCTCGCCTGGCTCCCCGGGACGGGCGCCCGTAGCATGGTGCGCGCCTATGGCACCGGCAGCTCCCTCCCCCGCGATTTCCCTGCAGGCCGTCGTCGCGCTTTCGGGCAGGTTTCCCCTGCTCGCGGGCGTCGACCTCGAGGTCGCGGCCGGTGAGACGGTGCTCGTCGACGGGCCGAACGGGGCGGGCAAGACGAGCCTGCTGCGGGTCTGTGCGGGCCTGGTGCCGCTCGCCTCGGGACGGGCCACCGTCCTCGGGCTCGACCCGGTCCGGCACCGCACCCGGCTCCGGCGGCGGGTCGGCCTGCTCTCCCACGCCAACCACCTCTACGACGACCTGACGGTGCGCGAGAACGTGGCCTTCGCGGTCCGGGCGGCGGGCGCCGACCGTGCCCGCATCGAGCCGGCCTGCGAGCGCCTCGGCCTGACCGGGCGCCTCGCCGGGACCCGTGCCGCGAAGCTCTCGGCGGGCCAGCGCCGTCGGGTGGCGCTCGCCGTGCTCGTCGCGCGATGGCCGGACCTCTGGCTGCTCGACGAGCCCCACGCGGGCCTCGACGCGACAGCACGCGCGGTCCTCGACGGCGTCGTCGCCGACGCGGGACGCAACGGGGTCACGGTCGTCGTCGCCTCGCACGAGTCCGCCGTCGCGGCACGCCTCGCGAGCCGCGCGGTCACAGTGGCCGGCGGTCGGATCACCGCCGAGCGGACGCTCGCGCCGGCCGCGCCGGCCGCGTCGCACAGCGCGGCCCCTACCGACGGCGGGACACGGGCACCGCTCGACGTGGTCGCCGGAGTCGACGGGGTCGCCGAGGTCTTCCATGTGGCGTGACTCGCTCCTCGTCGCGGGGAAGGACCTCCGCATCGAGGCGCGCTCGCGGGTCGCCCTCTCGCAGGTCGCACCCTTCGGCGTGGTCGCGCTCGTCCTCTTCGCGTTCGCGCTCGGCCCGGACCGGACGCTCATGGCCAGGGGTGCGCCCGGGCTCTTTTGGGTAGCGGTGCTCTTCTGCACGGTGCTCGCCGTCCAGCGCAGCGTGGCTGTCGAGTCCGCGGACGGCGCGCGCGACGGACTGCGACTCTCGGGCCTCGACCCAGCGGGCCTCTTCCTCGGCAAGGCGGCTGCGGTCGGGGCGCAGCTGCTCGTCCTCGAGGCCCTGCTCGCGGCCGGGGTGCTCCTGCTCTACGGCGTGCACGTCGAGGTTCCGTGGCTCGTCATCGCCTCGTGCGCGCTCGGCACCGTCGGGCTCGCCGCCACCGGCACCTTGTACGGCGCGCTCTCGGCGGGTCTGAAGGTCCGCGAGACGCTGCTTCCCTTCCTGCTGCTGCCGGTCGTCGCCCCGGTCCTCCTCGCGGGGACGCGGATCTGGCAGGCGGCCCTCGCCGGCGGGATCGCGTCGGACGGCTGGCCGTGGCTCCGCCTCCTCGTCGTCTTCGACGCGGCGTACCTCGCGATCGGGGTCGTGGCCTTCGGGCCGATCCAGGAGTCGGCGTGAGCCGCGGGACGCCCCCGCTCGCCTCCCCACTGGCGCGGTGGACGGTGCGTGTGATCGGGGTGTGCGCGGCGGTGACCACCGCGCTCACCGTGTGGCTCGGACTGTGGGTCACGCCGCCCGACAAGACCCAGGGGGACCTGGTCCGCCTCGTCTACCTCCATCCGGGGGTCGCCTGGGTCGCCCTCTACCTCGCCTTCGGGCTCGCCGCGCTCTCGAGCCTCCTCTACCTCTGGCCCCGGACCCGCTCGCTCGCCTGGGACCGGCTCGCGGCCGCCGCGGTCGAGGTCGGGGTCGTCTTCAACGTCTGCACGCTCGTGTCCGGGTCGATCTGGGGCAAGCCCACCTGGGGAGTCTGGTGGGCGTGGGACGCGCGCCTGACCTCGACGGCGGTGCTGCTCGTGCTCTTCCTCGGGTACCTCGCGCTGCGCCGCGTACCCGCCGAGCCCGACGTGCGGGCGAAGCGCAGCGCGATCGTCGCGCTCTTCGCGGTCGTGGACGTGCCGATCGTCCACTTCTCGGTGCTCTGGTGGCGCACCCTCCACCAGGGCGCGACGGTGCTCAACCCGGGGCTCAACCCCACGATCCACGGGTCGATGGCGTACACCCTCCTGCTCGGGGTCGTCGCGCTCACCCTCGTCTTCGTCTGGATGCTCCTCGTCCGGTACCGCAACGCGGCGCTCGAGGACTGGCTCGGCGGCGGCGAGCTCGAGGTCGCGCTCCTCGAGCGGCGCGCCGAGGCCGACATCGAGCCGGCCGGGCCGGACGCGACGGTGACCGGTCCGGCGGTCGGTGACGGCGCGGTGGCACCGGAGGACCTCCACCGCGAGCCGGTGACCGAGAGCGTCCCGTGAGGTACATCGTCGCCGGCTACGTGATCGTGCTCGGCATCCTCTTCCTCTACGCGGTCCACCTCGGCTGGCGGCAGCGGCGGCTCGCCCGTGCGGTCGCCCGCGTCCGGGCGGAGCGAATCGGGGGCGGCCCGACCGAAGGCGAGATGTGACGACCGCACCGCCGGCCCCGCCGGCGGCCGCACCCACACCCGCGCCGCCCTCCCCCGAACGTGGTCTCGGGGCCGCGCGCCGTGTCCGCTACGTGGTGGTCGGGGCGGTGCTCGTCGGATCGCTCGTCTTCCTGCTGGTGAAGGGCCTCGGCTCCGCCCTCGACTTCTACCTGCCCGCCGACCAGGCCATCGCGCAGCAGGCGAGCCTCGGGAACCGGACCTTCAACCTCGAGGGGGTCGTGGCGCCCGGTTCGATCCATCCGACACCCGTCGGGGTGGACTTCGTGGTGACCGCCGGCGCCACCCACCTGGCGGTGGACAACACGGGCAGTCCTCCGCAGCTCTTCCAGTCGGGCATCCCGGTCATCGCGGTCGGCCACTTCGACGGTCCGGTCTTCGTCTCCGACCAGATCCTCGTGAAGCACTCGGCGAACTACATCGCGCAGTACCCCGGCCGGGTGACGGCGCCCAACGGGTCGAAGCGGTGACCGGGGCGCCCGCCCCCGACGCGTCGTGAACGGGGCGCTCGGCCATACCGGCGTCCTCCTCGGATTCGCGGCCGCGGTGATCGGCATCGTGGTCGTCACGGTGGGTCTGGTGCGTGGGCGCGCCTCGACGCTTCGCAGCGCACCGCTCTACGCGCCCGTCCTCCTCCTCGGCGGGCTCCTCGCGGTCGCGGCGATGGAGCATGCGCTGGTCACCCACGACTTCTCCCTCACCTACGTCGCGGACAACAACAGCCGGACGACGCCGCTGCTCTACTCGATCACCGGCCTCTGGTCCGCGCTGGCCGGCTCGATCCTGCTCTGGGGCGTCGTCCTCGGCGGCTACGCGACCGCGATGGCCTGGCGCTTCCGGCGCCGCGCGTCGGACCCGATCGTGGCCTGGGCGACGCTGGTGGTCTACGCGGTCGCCGCGTTCTTCTTCGGGCTCATGCTCGGCCCGGCCGACCCGTTCGCCCACGTGAGCGGCGCGATCCCGGCCAACGGGCTCGGGCCGAACGTGCTCCTCCAGGACAACCCGCTCGTCCTCTTCCACCCGCCCCTGCTCTACCTCGGTCTGGTGGGCTTCACGCTGCCGTTCGCCTTCGCGATCGCGTCGCTGGTCACCGGAAGGCTCGAGGAGGACTGGCAGGGCGAGACCAGGCGGTGGACCCTCTTCGCCTGGACGTTCCTCTCGGTCGGGATCGTGCTCGGCGCGTGGTGGTCCTACCAGGTCCTCGGCTGGGGCGGGTTCTGGGCGTGGGACCCGGTCGAGAACGCGTCGCTCCTGCCCTGGCTGGTCGGCACCGCGTACCTCCACTCGGCGATGGTCCAACAGCGTCGTGGGCTGCTGCGGATCTGGAACCTCTCCCTCGTCGTCGCGACGTTCAGCCTCACCATCCTCGGCACCTTCCTCACCCGGTCCGGTGTCATCCAGTCGGTCCACTCGTTCTCCTCCTCGACGATCGGGCCGCTGCTGCTCGGCTTCTTCGGGCTGGTGCTCCTCTGCGGCGTCGGGCTCATCGCCTGGCGCGGCGACCGGCTCCGCTCGCCGGGCGGCATCGACTCGCCGATCAGCCGCGAGGGTGCGTTCCTCGCCAACAACCTCCTCTTCGTCGCCTTCGCCTTCGTCGTCCTGCTCGGCACCGTCTTCCCCCTCCTCTACGAGGCGCTCAACGCCGGTCAGCAGGTGACCGTCGGCGCGCCCTACTTCAACCGCGTCGTGATCCCGCTCGCCCTCGCGCTGCTCTTCCTGATGGCCGTCGCGCCCGCTCTCCCGTGGCGCAAGACGAACCTCGCGGTGCTCAGGAGCCGGCTCGCGGTCCCCGCCGCGATCGGCGTGGGCGTGGTCGTCGCCTGCGTGGTGGGCGGGCTGCGCGGTGCCGAGCCGCTCCTCGCCTTCGGGCTCGGCGCGTTCGCCGCGGCCTCCGCGGGCCGCGCGCTCGTCCTGTCGGTGCGGGCGGCCCACCGCGACGCGCGTTCCGGGGGCGCACCTCCGAGGCGCGGCGTGGCTCGCGGGATGGCGCGGCCTGGTCGGGCGGGCGAACGGCGGGATGGTCGTCCACATCGGGGTGGTCGTGCTCGCCATCGGTCTCGCCGCGGCGACCGCGTACGGCCAGCGCGGGGAGGTCCGTCTCGCGCGGGGTGGGTCGGCGACCTTCGACGGTCACACGGTGACCTTCGTCACGACGAGGACGGTCACGTCGCCCTCCCACTCCGAGCTGCAGGCCGCGCTGCGCGTCGACGGGGGCGGGACGTTCTCGCCGGCGATCAGCCAGTTCGGCGCGGGAACCGACCCGGTCGGCACGCCGGCGATCGATTCGAGCTGGCGCGACGACGTCTACCTCACGATCGACTCGATCCCCGACCGGGGCGGTGTCTGGACCTTCGGCGTCGTCGTCCAGCCGCTCGTCGTCTGGCTCTGGATCGGCGGGGCCCTCGTCGTGGCCGGCTCGGTGCTCGCCGCGATCCCGGGCAGGCGGCGGCGCCCGACCGATCCGGTCTCGGCGGGGCCCTCGATCGGTGGCCCCCGGCGACGCGGACGGGGGCGACCGACGACGGAGTCCGGTCCTCCGGGCCCGGTGCCCCGGGCCCCTGCACCCGAGCCGCTGGTCGGCGCAGGTGAACCGCAGTGAGCGCGCCCGACACGCAGATCGCTGAGGAGGGTGGGAGCCGGCCGTCCGGCGCGCCGCCCGCGCCCGCCACACCGCGCGGTGGGCGGCTCTCGTCGTGCTCCTCGCGGCGGCCGGGCTCATCGCCGTGCTCGCGACGCGGCCGCCGGCCACCGCGACGGAGGTGCAGAGCCCGCTCGTCGGGAGGGTGACGCCGCCGATCGCAGGCACCACCGTGACCGGTGCCGCCTACGCGCTCGCGCACCCCCCGGGCCGGTACATGGTCGTCAACTTCTTCGCGAGCTGGTGCACGCCCTGCCAGCAGGAGGGCCCATCGCTGGTGCAGTTCGCGTTCGAGCACCAGCGGAGCGGTGACGCGTCGATGCTGAGCGTGGTCTTCGACGACACGACGAGCGCGGCCCGCACCTACCAGGAGACCTTGGGCGCGACGTGGCCGACCCTCGCGGACCCGTCGGGGCAGATCGCCCTCGCGTTCGGCGTGCGCGCACCACCGTCCACGTTCGTCCTCGCGCCCGACGGCCGGGTGGTCGCCTACGTGGTCGCGCCGGTCACTGCGGCCGACCTCGACCGGATCATCGCCGACGCGAAGGCGACCCACGCGTGACCCGCCGCTCGGTCCCGGTCTGGACGCTGCTCGGCGTCGCCGCCGTGGTGGCCCTCCTCGTCGGGAGCGGGGCCTTCTCCTCGTCGCCGCAGTCGCCCGCGCAGCGCGCCCAGGCCATCGACGCCACGATCCGCTGCCCGAGCTGCGAGGACCTGTCGGTTGCGGACTCGAGCGCGCCGACCGCGGTCGCCGTACGGGGGACCGTGCTGCGGCTCGTCGAGGAGGGGCGGAGCGACCAGCAGGTCGTCTCGTACCTGACCGCGCGCTACGGCCAGGCGATCGCGCTCGACCCGCCGGCGAGCGGGTGGTCACTGCTGGTCTGGCTGCTGCCCGTCGTCGGCGGCGCGGTTGCGGTCGCGGTGCTCGGGCTGGCGCTCTACCGGCGACGCACCATCGACGGGGACGACCCCGGGCCGGCGGCCGGTGCCGACGACCTCGACGAGATGACGCGCGCCGAGCGCACGGCCTTCCTCGAGCGGTCGCTCGCCGACGCCGACGCCGAGTACCTCGCGGGCGACCTCTCCGACCGCGACTACCTCGCGCTCCGCCAGCGAGACCTCACCCGCCTCGCCGCGCTGCGCAGCGCATCCGCCGGAGACGCACCGAGCGGCGCGCAAGTCGGCCTCCTCGAGCGCGCGTCGACCGCGCCCGTCATCGGCGGCGCGGAGATCGCGGAGGATGCGCCCACCCCCGCTACGACGGAGCGACCCGACCCCGCGGCGGAGCCGGCAGCGCCGGCGGAGCACGGGGAGCCGGCTCCCGTGGCGGGCCGGAACCGTCGGCGGAGCCGGTGGTTCCTCGCCGCAGCGGTCGCGGCGTTCGGCGCTGCCGCGGTGGTCGGGGTCGCGATCGCGGCGTCGCACCGCCTGCCCGGCCAGACCGCGACGGGGACGGTGAGCCTGTCCCAGAGCCGGCAGGTCGCCCAGACGTTGGCTCAGGCCGCCACCGCCGAAGACCAGGGTCAGCTCGGCGAAGCAGCCCAGCTCTACCAGTCCGTGCTCGACGCGCAGCCGGGCAACGAGCCCGCACTCGCCCAGTTGGGCTGGCTCGAGGTCGAGACCGGCACCGAGGGGGCCAGCGCGTCGCTCCTGGCCGACGGGCGGGCAAAGCTCGAGCGGGCCGTGGCGCTCGCCCCGGGCGACTTCGCCGCCCGTCTCTACCTCGGCACCCTCCTCCTCCAGCACGACGGCAACGCCGCCGGTGCGGTCGCCCAGTTCCGCGCGTTCCTGGCCGACCGCCCTCCGGCGTCGGTGGAGAGCCAGGCCGCGTCCGTGGTGCGCACCGCGTTCCAGAAGGCCGGTCAGCCGGTGCCCGCACAGGTCGCCGGCTGACCCGACCTGTCCGCCGCGCCGGAGGAACCGTGGGGCGCGCCGTCGATCGGCCGGGGGCGTCCGCTCGCGGTCAGGGAACGAGGACGACCTTGCCGGCGATCGAGCGGTCGAGCAGGCCGGTCATGACCGCGGCGGCGTCCTCGAGCGGCCGGATGGCGGGTGCCGACGGGTGGAGCCGACCCTCGCCGACCATCCCGAGCAGCTCGGCGAGGAGCGCGCGGTTGCCCGCCGGGTCGCGGAAGCTCCAACCGCCCCAGTCGACACCGACCACGGTCCGGTTGTTGAGGAGCACGAGGTTGAGCGGGACCGAGGCGATCGGTCCGGACGCGAAGCCGATCACGCAGAACCGGCCGAGCGGTCCGGTCGCCCGGAGTGCAGGCTCGCTGTGGCGACCGCCGACCGGGTCGACCACGACGTCCACGCCGCCGCCCGAGAGCTCCCTCGCGCGCACCTTGAGGTCCTCCTCCTCGTAGGCGATGGTGGCCTCGGCGCCCATCTCGCGTGCCGCGGCGAGCTTCTCCTCGTTCGACGCCGCGGCGATCACCCGGGCACCGAGCGCGGTCGCGACGTCGACCGTAGCGAGGCCGACCCCGCCGCCCGCCCCGAGCACCAGCACCCACTCGCCGGGCGCGACCGAGGCGCGCCGGGAGAGGGTGAAGAGCGCGGTCGCGTAGCTCTGCACGAGCGCGGCGGCACGGCCGAAGTCGAGCACCTCCGGCACGGGGATCAGCGTGACCGCCGGCAGCGCGACCTGCTCGCCGAACCCGCCGAAGCCGCAGAAGGCGATGACCCGGTCGCCGGCGCGCACCCCCTCGACGCCGTCGCCGACGGCGACGACCTCGCCGGCGACCTCCCCGCCGGGTACGAAGGGGAGCGGTGGTGTGAGCTGGTACCGGCCCTGGCAGAGCAGGCCGTCGACGTAGTTGACGCCCGCCGCACGTACCGCGACGACGGCCTGGCCCGGTCCGGCCACGAGCGGTTCGCGCTCCTCGACGACGAGGGTGTCGAGCGGACCGAACTCGTGACAGACGACGACGCGCATGGGCAGAAGGTAGCCGTCGTACCCCGTGCCGCGGCCGGCCAGGCTACCCGCCCGCGAGCGCGCGCAGCCTCCCGACCACCGCTGCGAACGCGTCGACGAACGCGTCGACGTCGGCCCCGACCGTCGACCAGCCGACCGAGAGCCGCAGCGAGCGCTCCGGGTCCACGCCCATCGCGGCGAGGACCGGCGAGGGCTCGAGGGATTCGGACGAGCACGACGACCCCGAATGGGCCGCGACCCCGGCCTGGTCGAGCCCGAGGAGGACCGGCTCGGCGCCGACCCCGGCGACCGAACAGCAGACCAGGTGGGGGAGGCGCTCGACCGGGTCGCCGAGCAGCTCCACGCCCTCGACGGCGGTCGCCGCCTCCGCCAGGCGTGCCGTGTGCCGTCCGGCCTCCTCCGCCTCGGCGTCGAGCCGTCCGGGTTCGGTCAGCGCGGACGCGGCCGCGCCGAAGGCGATCGCGGCGCCCACGTTCTCGAACCCCGCGCGCCGTGCCCGCTCCTGGTCCCCGCCGACGAGCAGCGGGTCGAGGCGCAGGCCGCGCCGCACGAGCAGCGCACCCATCCCCGGTGGGCCGCCGAACTTGTGTGCCGACACGGACACCAGGTCTGCGCCGAGCGCACCGACGTCGCAGGGGAGGTGGCCCGCCGCGGCCACGGCGTCGACGTGGATCAGGACACCGTGCCGGCGGCACCGTTCGACGACCTCGGCGACCGGCTGGACCGTGCCGACCTCGTGGTTGGCCCACTGGCAGTGCACGAGCGAGGGGAGGCCGCCGTGTTCGCGTCGGCAGTGCGCGACGGCGTCGTCGACCCCGTCCGGGTCGATCCGTCCCGTGCGGTCGACGGGCAACGAGACCACCGGGGCCGCACGACGGGAGGAGGCGAGGACCGAGGAGTGCTCGACCGCGGCGAGCACGACGGGGCCGGGGCCGGCTCGGGTCGCTCCCCACACCGCGGCGTTGACCGCCTCGGTGCCCCCGGAGGTGAGGACGACCTCCCGCGGGCGGACCGAGAAGAGCGCGGCGACCTGCTCACGCGCCTCCTCGAGCATCGCCCGCACGATGCGGCCCTCGGTGTGGACCCGCCCGGGATCGGCGTCGACCGCGTGCTCGTCGAACGCGCGCCAGGCGGCGCGTGCCTCCGGCCGGAGCGGCGTCGTCGAGGCGTGGTCGAGGTAGTGGCGGGCCACCGGCGGCGGTCAGACGACCGCGGCGCAGGCGTCGTCGCCGCGGGCGCGTGACGACGAGACCACCACCGGGACCGCCCCCGGTGTCCCACCGCAGAGCCCGGCGAGCAGCCCCTTGACCATCCCGCGGTCGACCGCGCAGAGCACCGGGTACTGCGAGGCGGCGTCCCCGAAGGGGCAGGTGTCGGCGACGACCGCGGTGCTCGTGCCCTGGTCCTCGGCGTGCGCCGCGAAGCCGTGCGCGGTCAGCGTCTCCGCGATCGCGTGCATCGCGGTCCGGAGCGACCGCTGGCTGTCCCCGGGCGACATCTGGCCGGCGAGGGTCCGCCCGTACTCCTCGCCGACCCGCTCGGCCATGCGCTCGGCCGCCTCCGGCCCGAGGAGCTGGAGGGCCTCCTGGAGGAGGAGGACGAGCAGATCGTCGCGGCGGGTGAGGAACTCGAGGGTCGGGTCCGCGCCGACCGCCCGGAACCGTTTGGAGGGTCGCCCCGCCCCCTGGCCGGCGGCCCGCTCCATGGTCACCTCGACGTACCCGCCGGCGGCGAGCCGCTCGAGGTGGTGCCGGGCCACGTTCGGGTGGAGGGAGAACTCGGCGGCGACCGCCGAGGCCGTGGTCCCGGGGTTGGCCCGGACGTAGAGGTAGATCTCGCGGCGGGTCGGGTCGCCGAAGGCCGACGAGACGGCCGCCACCGCCGCGGCGAAGTTCCGATCGGCGCCGTCCCCCTCGGACCTACCCAGCGTCGAGGGTGCCCGCGTGGTCGGCGTGACGACCGCGGCCGGGCTGTCCACCGTTTCCTGCACGTCCCCTAGTCTACCGATGAGATCGAATTTCCCCGAGGAGTGCTCGCGTGTCGACCGACGAATCGCAGGTCAGAGAGGCCGTCGCCACGGTCGTCGATCCCGAGCTCCGCCAACCGCTCGGCGTCCTCGGGATGGTCGGGGCGATCGACGCGGGACGGAGGCGGACCACCGTCGAGCTCGCGCTGCCGGTCGCCCACTACCCGCAGGTCGAGGAGCTCGAGGAGCGGGTCCGCCGGGCGGTCGCCGCCCTGCCGGGCGCCCGGACCGTCGAGGTCCGGCTCGGGCTCATGGAGGAGGAGCCCCGGGCCCGTCTCCGGATGCTGCTGCGGGGCGAACCGGTCGACGACGACCACGATCACGACCATGCCCACGGCGAGGACCACGACCACGACCACGGCGGCCGTCTCGGTCACGAGGAGGGCCGCCCCAACCGCTTCATGCTGCCCCGCTCGAAGACGAGGATCGTCGGCGTCTCGTCGGGCAAGGGCGGGGTGGGCAAGTCGTCGGTGACGGTCAACCTCGCCGTGGCGCTCGCGCAGCTCGGGCTCGACGTCGGGATCCTCGACGCGGACGTCTACGGCTTCTCGGTGCCGCGCATGCTCGGGATCACGGCCGATCCACTCATCATCGGCGACCTCGTCGTGCCGCCCACCGCACACGGAGTGCGCTGCCTCTCGATGGGCTTCTTCGTCGCGGACGACACACCGGTCATATGGCGCGGCCCGATGCTGCACAAGGCGCTCGAGCAGTTCCTCGTCGACGCCTACTGGGGGGAGCCGGACTTCCTGCTGATCGACATGCCGCCGGGCACCGGTGACGTGACCCTCTCGCTCGGGCAGTACCTGCCGCGCACCGAGGTCTACGTGGTGACGACCCCGCAACCCGCGGCACAGCGGGTGGCCCAGCGCTCGGCCTACGCCGCGCGCAAGCTCAAGCTCGCGGTCCGCGGGGTGATCGAGAACATGAGCTGGTTCACCGGGGACGACGGGACGCGCTACGAGCTCTTCGGCTCGGGCGGTGGCACACAGCTCGCCGACGAGCTCGGCGTTCCGCTGCTCGCGCAGGTCCCCCTCGTGCCCACGTTGCGCGAGGGCGGGGACGACGGCGTACCGATCCTGGTCGCCGAACCGGAAGGCGAGGCCGCCGCGACGTTCGCCGCGCTCGCCCACACCCTCGTCGACCTCGGCCCGTCGCGCGTCTACCGGTCGGAGCTCACGGTCCGCTGACGTCAACGGCGGGACTGCGCACTCTAGGGTGTGCCGCCATGGGTCATCTGCGCCGACGGGATCGCCGGGGCGCGCGTCTCCGGCACCGGTCGGTCGGCTCGATCGTGCTCGGCGCGCTCACGCTGACCGCGGCGGCGTGCGGCGGCGGGTCGGCGTCCCCGTCGACCACCACGACATCGACCGTGCCCTCCGGTTCCGAGCGGGTGAGCGGCGGCCCGACCGGTACCTACCTCGTCCCGCCGGGCATCCACAAGATCAAGCACGTGATCGTGATCCAGCAGGAGAACCGCTCCTTCGACTCCTACTTCGGCACGTTCCCCGGCGCCGACGGCATCCCGATGGCCGACGGCAAGCCGACGGTCTGCGTCCCCGATGCCCAGACGGGCCAGTGCGTCGCGCCCTACGTCGACCACGCGGACGTGAACGGCGGGGGACCGCACTCTGCGTCCAATGCCACCGCGGACGTGAACGGCGGCAAGATGGACGGCTTCATCGCCCAGGCGCAGAGTGGTCGCAAGGGATGCCTCGTCCCGACCGATCCCGCGTGTACCAACTCGGCCACGCCGGACGTGATGGGCTACCACGTCGAGAGCGACATCCCGAACTACTGGACCTACGCGAAGGACTTCGTGCTGCAGGATCACCTGTTCGAGCCCAACGCGTCGTGGAGCCTGCCCTCCCACCTCTTCCTCGTCTCGGAGTGGTCGGCGTTCTGCACGCAGGTCGACAATCCGTCGAGCTGCGTCAACGCGCTGCAGACCCGGCCGGCGGAGCGGCCGCAGAACGCGCCGGCGGTCTACGGCGGCGAGACCGGTCCCAAAAACACCAACCGGCCCGCCGCGTCGAACCAGCCCATCTACGCGTGGACCGACCTCACCTACCTGCTCGCCAAGGACCACGTCTCGTGGGGTTACTACGTGGTGAGCGGGACCGAGCCGGACTGCGAGAACGACGCGGCCCTGACCTGCGCGCCGGTGAGCCAGAGCGCGAACACCCCGGGGATCTGGAACCCGCTCCCGTGGTTCGACACGGTCCGCGCCGACCACCAGCTCGGCAACATCCGCTCGGTCGACACGTTCTACGCCGCAGCGAAGGCCGGCACGCTCCCCGCGGTCAGCTGGGTGGTTCCCTCCGGCGAGGTCAGCGAGCACCCTCCCGCGCCGGTGAGCTTCGGCCAGTCGTACGTGACGAGTCTGATCAACGCGGTGATGCACAGCCCCGACTGGAGCTCCTCGGCCATCTTCCTGGCCTGGGACGACTGGGGCGGCTTCTACGACCACGTCGTCCCGCCGGCCGTCGACCAGAACGGCTACGGGCTCCGGGTACCGGGCATCGTGATCAGCCCGTACGCGAAGAAGGGCGCCGTCGACCACCAGACGCTCAGCTTCGACGCCTACGACAAGTTCATCGAGGACGACTTCCTCCACGGACAGCGCCTCGATCCGGCCACCGACGGCCGCCCCGACCCGCGACCCGACGTCCGCGAGAACGCGGCGATCCTCGGCAACCTGGTGAACGACTTCGACTTCAGCCAGGCGCCGCGTCCGCCGGTGATCCTGCCGGTCCACCCGGTCACCACCCTGACCGGCACGCCGTCGGCCAAGTCGGCCGCCGCGTCCTCGGCGGCAATCGGCGGGTGACCGGGGGGACGCCCGGTCGTCCGACCGCTCAGCCCCAACCCGAGCGCGTCGGCGGCATGCCGCTCCCACCGTCGGGCCCGGTCACCACGCCGAGCACCTGGTGGACGGCGAGACCGCCGTCGTCGAATCCGTTGGCCGATCCCGCCATGTAGAGCCGCCACACGTCGGCGCGGGGCCGTCCGACGAGGCCGACCGCCTCGTCCCACTGCGCCTCGAGGTTGCCCACCCAGCACTGGAGCGTGCGTGAGTAGTGCTCGCGGAGCGACTCCGCGTCGCGGACTTCGAACCCCGCGCGCTCCATCCCGAGGACGACCTCCCCGACGTCGAGCAGCTCCCCGTCCGGGAAGACGTACCGCCCGATGAAGGTGCGCGGCCCGAGCCGCGAGCCCCCGGCCCTCGAGATGGCGTGGTTGAGCAGCCGGCCCTCCGGTCCGAGGAGCGCACGCAGGGTCGCGAAGTACCGGGCCATGCGCTCGGTGCCCACGTGCTCGAACATCCCGATCGACGAGATCGCGTCGAACCGCTCGCCGCGCAGGTCGCGGTAGTCCTGCAGCCTGATCTCGACGCGGTCGGCGATCCCCGCCTCGTCGACGCGCCGACGGGCGAGCTGGACCTGCTCGCGGCTGAGCGAGACGCCGACCACCTGCGCGCCGTGGTGCCGGGCCGCATGGATCGCCATCGATCCCCAGCCGCAGCCGACGTCGAGCAGGCGCGCGCCGGCGAAGCGGTCGAGGCCGAGCTTGCGGCAGACGAGCTCGTGCTTGGCGTCCTGGGCCTCCTCGAGGGTCGTCGCCGGGGACGTGAAGCGTGCGCACGAGTAGGTCATCGACGGCCCGAGGACGAGCCGGTAGAAGTCGTTGCCCACGTCGTAGTGGTGGCTGACCGCCCGTGCGTCGCGCGACGGCGAGTGGAGCCGACCGACCGGGCGGCACTCCTCGGGCGGCGGTCGGAGCGGAGCGGCGGGCAGACCGAGGCGGCGCGCGGCATCGAGCGCGGTCGGCAGCGCGCGCCATCCGACCGAGCGGAGGCCACCGTGCGACGTGTCGTGCAACGTGCGCAGCAGCACGAAGAGGTCGCCGTCGACGGCGAGGTCCCCCGCCACGTACGCGTGGGCGACCCCGAGCTCGCCGGGGGACCAGAGGATCCGGCGCAACGCGTCGGCCGACCGGACGCGCACGGTGCCCACGGGGTCCGCGGCGCCGATCACGCTGCCGTCCCAGAATTCGAACCGGACCGGCGCCTCGCCGACCATCGCCGTGAGGAGAGGGGCGACAACGGCCGCCGCGTCTGCCTGCGGGCGGAGTCGCACCGTCGAACGGAGGTCCGGTGGCTCCCGATCCCGGCGCCGACGCGGTGGGGGGAGCCGGCCCGGTCTGCGCCGCCTCGGTGGTGCGGGTCGAGCTCGAGATCTCGGTGGTCATCGCCGACCTCCTCGTCCGTTGCAGTTCGCTCCACCTCCGATGCTACGGCCGCCACCGGCCCGGCGCGGCCCTCGATGCAGCCGCGTCGTCCCTGCCACACTGTGCCGGTGCGGGCAGTCCTCAACGTGATCTGGCTGGTGCTCTGCGGCCTCTGGCTCGCGATCGGCTACCTGGTCGCCGGCGTCGTGATGTGCCTGCTGATCGTGACCATCCCGTTCGGGATCGCCTGCTTCCGGCTTGCCGCGTTCGTGGTCTGGCCGTTCGGGCGGACCGTGGTCCGCAAGCCGGACGCCGGCCCGGGCTCCGTCATCGGCAACGTCCTCTGGTTCGTGCTGGCCGGCTTCTGGATGGCGATCGCCCACGTGCTCACCGGCATCGTGCTCTGCCTCACCATCATCGGGATCCCGCTCGGCATCGCCGACTTCAAGCTCGCCGCCGTCGCGATCGCCCCGCTGGGCAAGGACATCGTCCCGACCGACGACCCCCGCGCCTTCACCGGCTGAGCGGCGAGGCCGCTCAGGTCATGCGGGCCATGCCGATCCCCGCGGGGAGCTTGTCAGGGTCCCACCCGAGAAGGGCAACCGCCTGACCGAAGGCGAACCGGTCGGTCATGCCCGCGACATAGGCGACCGCGGCGCGGACCGCCCCGGGTTCGCCGCCGCCGAGCTCGGCCGCCGGGTGGCCCCCGTCGGGGATCAGGTGGGGCCGGTCCCCGAAGTGGTCGACGAGGGCGCGCAGCACCGAGATCACCGCCCGCCCCTGCGCGAGCGAGCTCGGCCGGAGGTAGACGTGCTCGTAGTTGCTCGCGCGGAACGCCGCGAGCGCCGCGGCCGCGTCGTCGTCCATGCCGATCAGCCCCGTCGCGAGGATCGTCGCGACCATCGCGTCGATGAAGGTGCCGAGCTGCTGGCTCCGGCGCTCGCCGCACCGCTCGAGGACGAGCCGTGGCAGCGCGCTCGGCGTCACGATCCCGCTCTTCACCGCGTCCTCGAAGTCGTGGCAGACGTAGGCGATGCGATCGGCCCAGCTCACCACCTCGCCCTCGGGGGTCGACGGGGCCGGGCGCGACCACGAGTGGTTCCGGATCCCGTCGAGCGTCTCGACGCACAGGTTGAGCCGTGCGAGCGAGACGTCCGCGCCCCAGGGTGCGTGGTCGAAGCCGCCGTCGACGTAGGGGGAGAGCGCATCCTCGCTCGCGTGCCCACCGGGGCCGTGGCCACAGTCGTGCCCGAGCGCGATCGCCTCGGTGAGCGCCACGTTGAGCCGACAGGCCCGCGCGATGCCGGTCGCGACCTGAGCGACCTCGAGCGCGTGGGTGAGGCGCGTCCGCTGGTGGTCATCGGGGAAGACGAAGACCTGGGTCTTGCCGGCCAGTCGGCGGAACGCGGTGGCGTGGAGGATGCGGTCGCGGTCGCGCTCGAAGCACGTCCGCCACCGATCGGGCTCCTCGGGACGGGCGCGGTCGCCCGCGCCCCGCGCCCGCGTCGCCCCCGGGGCGAGCTCGGCCTCCTCGAGCGCCTCGCGCCCGGCGCGGTCACGGCCTGCATCGCGGAGGGCGGTGCCCGTCCCCGCCTGGCTGTCGGCGTGCGCGAACGTCACGCCCTCTCGACCGTGGCCGGCCATCGTCGCCGCCCAGCGGCGGTTGCGCTCGGTCTCCCGCTCCACGGACCCAGTGTGCCGCACGGCCGCGACCGCCGGCCGTGCACCGCCGGCGACCTTGTATGGTCGGAGGCAGCCGGTGGTGCCGGCGACGGGACGAGGAGCGTGCCAGGTGGACGTGCGGATCGGGATCGTGCAGTCGATGAAGGAGCTGGACATCGAGCTTCCCGACGACGCCGAGCGGGACAAGGTCCTCGCCGACATCGAGTCCGCGCTCTCCGACGACGGGACGATCCTCTGGCTGACCGACCGCAAGGGCCGTCAGGTCGGTGTCCCGGTCGGCAAGGTCGCCTACGTCGAGGTCGACCCGCCGTCCACCGACCGCCGGGTCGGCTTCGGGATCTCCTGAGCCCGACCGGCGCACCGGACCGGTCAACGGCGGTGCACGGGCCGACCGGACGATGACCGGGCTCCTCGACCTCCGGCTGGTCTTCGTGACCGGCAAGGGTGGGGTGGGCAAGACGACCGTGGCGTCCGCGCTCGCGCTGCTCGCGTCCTCGCGCGGCAAGCGCGTCCTCATCTGCGAGGTCGACGCGAAGGGCGACGTGTCCGGCTTCTACGAGGCGCCACCGACCGGCTTCAACGAGATCGAGGTGCTGCCGGGGCTCTTCGCCATGACGATGGACACCGAGGCCTCGTTGCGCGAGTACCTGAAGCTCCAGCTCCGCATACCGATCGTCGGACGGATCGGTCCGCTGGCCAAGGCGTTCGACTTCGTGGCGACCGCGGCGCCCGGCGTGCGCGAGATCCTCACGGTCGGCAAGTTCTGTTACGAGGTCCGCGAGGACCACTACGACCTCGTCGTGGTCGACGCGCCCGCCTCCGGGCACATCGTGGGCCAGCTCACCGCACCGCAGTCGATCAACAACCTCGTCAAGGTCGGGCTCATCCGTTCGCAGACCGACTGGATGCTCGACATCCTCTCCGATCCCGCGGCCACCGGGCTCGTGACGGTCTGCACGCCCGAGGAGATGCCGGTCACCGAGACGATCGAGCTCGCCGACCGGGTGGCCGCCGAGACGACGGTGCGGATGGTGGCCGTCGTGGTCAACCGCGTCCTGCCCGAGCTGTTCGGACGGCAGGAGGAGGAGGTGTTCGACGTCCTCTCGAGCGACGAGCTCCGCCCCCGGCTCGGCGAGCTCGCAGGCGGCGACCCCGGACCGGTACTCGACGCGGCCCGGCTCGCGGTGACCATGCGGCGCACGCGCACGACCCACCTCAACCGGCTTCGCCACGCGATCGACGCGTCGATCCCGATGCTCTACCTTCCCTACCTCTTCACCCGCTCGCACGGGCTGCGGACCACGCGGCAGGTGGCAGCCTCCCTCGGCGAGGAGCTCGACGCCTGATGGTCGCACGCCGCGCGTCGCAGGGCCGGACGTCCCGGTCGCCGGAAGGGCGGCCGGCCGGGGCGCCGGCGGGCCGCTCACCACGGGGAGCGGAGCGGCGACGGAGCGGCACCATGGACGGTCTGCTCGCGACCAAGGAGATCGCGGTCGCCTGCGGGCCGGGCGGTGTCGGCAAGACGACCACCGCGGCCGCCGCCGCGGTGCAGGCAGCGGTCCGCCACGGGAGCAAGGTGCTGGTCCTCACCGTCGACCCCGCGAAGCGGCTCGCCGACGCCCTCGGCCTCGACGGCATTGGAAACATCGAGCACCGGGTGCCCGACGAGGCGTTCCGAGCGGCGGGGGTCAAGGCGAGGGGGCAGCTCTGGGCCGCGATGCTCGACACCAAGGAGTCGTGGGACGCGCTCATCCGCCAGCACGCACCCGACCGCCAGACACGCGACGAGATCCTCGCCAACCCGCTCTACCAGAACATCTCGGGGCGGTTCGTCCAGAGCCACGACTACATCGCGATGGAACGCCTCTACGAGATCCACTCGTCGAGCGATTACGACCTCATCGTGGTGGACACCCCGCCGACGCGAAACGCGCTCGACTTCCTCGACGCGCCGAAACGCCTGGCCGACTTCTTCTCGTCGCGCCTGTTGCGCTGGCTCATCGTCCCGTACCGCTCGCGGTTCGTGAACGTCGCGACGCGGCCCTTCTACCAGATCGCGGACCGCATCCTCGGGACCGAGTTCCTCGCGGACATCTCGGAGTTCTTCATCCTCTTCCAGTCGATGTACGACGGGTTCGTCGAGCGCTCGGAAGCGGTCGGACGTCTGCTCTCTGACCGGCGGACCACCTTCGTCGTGGTCTCGACCCTCGAGGCGGTGCCACTTCGCGAGGCCGAGTTCTTCGCGGAGCAGCTCACCGCCCGCCGGCTGCACCTCGGGGCGATCGTGCTCAACAAGGTGCTGCCCGACTACCTGCGCGACCCGTCGGGCACCGCAGTCGCCGAGGCGATGAAGGACCGCGCCGCAGAGCTCGCCGAGGGTCTCTCGTCCGGTCTGGCCGCGATCGACCCGTCGCTCGCCGACACCGACCAGATCGGGCGGGTGCTCATCGAGGTCGCCGACAGCTACCTCAACTTCCAGGTGGTCGCGCTCCGCGAGATGGAGGAGCGGTCGACCCTCGCGGTCGTGCCCGACGTTCTCGCGACCGTCCCCTTCTTCGACACCGACATCTACGACTTAGGCGGGCTGCTCCGCCTCGGCGAGCAGATCTGGGAGTGACCCCGCCGGCCGCTTCCGCCGTCGGGCCGGGGCCGCTGGCTTACGATGCATGCATGGACGTGGTCGACCCCGCGCTCGAGGCGTACGCGAGCGAGCACACGACGGCGCCGCCCGCGCACCTGGCGGCGCTCGCCGACGACGTGACGGCGAACCTCACGTTCCCCGGCATGATGGTCGGCCGTCTCGAGGGCCGCTTCCTCGAGCTGCTCACCTTCGCCCTGGACGCGACCTCGGTCCTCGAGATCGGGACCTTCGGCGGCTACTCGGCGCTCTCGATGGCCGCGGGTCTCGCACCCGGTGGGACGATCACCACCCTCGAGCTCTCGCCGGAGCACGCGGCCTTCGCCCGGCGCCACATCGCGAAGAGCCCCTACGCGGACCGCATCGAGGTGCTGGAGGGACCCGCGATCGAGACGATCGCGGGGCTCGAGGGCCCGTTCGACCTCGTCTTCATCGACGCGGACAAGGCGGGCTACCTAGCGTACTTCGAGGCTGCTCTCGCCAGGCTCGCGCCCCGCGGGATCATCGCGATCGACAACACCCTCTGGAGCGGCCGCCTGCTCGACCCTGCCGACAGCAGCGAGGACACGGTCGCGCTCCGCCGCTTCAACGACGACCTGGCAGCCGACCCGCGGGTCGTGGTCGTCCAGACGACGGTCCGCGACGGGGTGACCCTCGTCCGACGGGCGGCCTAGCGGGCGACGCACCACCGCTCCGGACCGGCCAGGTTCGCTGCGGGGCCGAAAGGACCGACGACGACCGTGCTCGACTACCACCTCCACCTCTGGCCGCACTCCCAGCGCGACGCGGAGGCGACGGTCGAGCGCGTGGTGGCGTACTGCGAGCGGGCCACCGCGGCAGGGGTCACCGAGATCGCGATCACCGAGCACCTCTTCCGCTTCCGGCAGGCGGCCGATCGGCTCGGCCGCTTCTGGGAGGTGCTCCCCGGCGCGGCCCACCACGCCGGGATGGCCGCGTACTGGGACCACCATGCGCGCGTCGACCTCGACGAGTACGTGGCCGTCGTCGAGGCGGTGAAGGCGGAGGGTCTGCCGGTCGTCCTCGGGCTCGAGGTCGACTACTACCGCGACCGGATGGACGACGTCGCGGCACTCCTCGCGGGCTACCCCTTCGACGTGCTCCTCGGCTCGATCCACTGGCTCGGCGCCTGGCGCTACGACGTGCTCGACGATCCGGTGGAGGCCGCCGAGTGGTCCGCGCGCGACCTCGACTCGGTCTGGGACGAGTACACCGTGGCGATGGAGGAGCTGGCCGCCTCGGGGGTCTGCGACGTCTTCGCCCATCCGGACCTCGTGAAGGTCGCGGGTCTCGTGCCCGCGGCGCCTGACGAGTACTACGACCGCATCGCCGAGGCCGCGGCGCGCGCCGGCATGGCCGCCGAGCTCTCGTCGGCCGGCTGGCGGAAGCCCGTCGACGAGGAGTTCCCCGCGCCGCCCCTGCTGCGGCGGTTCGTCGAGCGGGGCGTCCCGCTCACCACCGCGTCGGACGCGCACGACCTGCCCGACGTGGCCGACCGCGCGGGCGACCTGCGCGCGATCCTCGCCGCCGCCGGCGTGACCACCCTCCGTGCCTACCGCTCGCGCACGCCGTACGCGGTGGCGGTCGAGCCGGCGGGGGAGGGCTGACCGTGGCCACCCCCGCCGATCTCGCGTTCGAGCGCACCGACCTCGACGAGGTCCAGCTCGCCCACCTCCAGCGGCTCCTCGGCACCTGGGGCGTCCTCGCCGACCTCTCGTTCTCCGACCTCGTGCTGATGGCTCCGATGGCACACGACGGCCGGCCGGTGCACGACGGCGACGAGCAGGAGCTCGTGGTCCTCGGGCAGATGCGGCCGTCCAACAGCGCGACCGTCGTCCAGGACGACCTGGTCGGACGCACCGCAGGCAGCGCCGACTGGCCGCACGCGGTGCTCACCTTCACCTCGGGAGACTCGTCGCGGGGCGAGGTCCTCCTCGAGGGCGGTGACGAGCCGGTCCGGCTCCACTGCATGCCGGTGCGGTGCGAGGGAACGACCGTCGCGGTGCTCGCGCGCCTGTCGGCCGGCGCAGGTCGGCGGCCCGGGCACCTCGAGCGCACCTACCGCGACGTCTTCAACCGGTTCGCGGTCATGCTCGCCGAGTCGACGTTCCCGTTCCCGAGCGAGGAGGTCGCGACCGAGGAGGCGCCACGCGTGGGCGACGGTGTCGTGCTCGTCGACGAGGTCGCCCGGGTGCGCTACGCGTCGCCCAACGCGACCAACGCGCTGCACCGGATGGGGATGTACTCGCAGATCGAGGGACGTTCGCTCAGCGACCTCGGCATCGAGGAGTCGGCGATCGAGTGGGCCCTCGCCTCCGGCCTGCCGGTCGTCGAGGAGGTCGAACGCCGTCCGGACGTGACCGTCCTGCTCCACTGCATCCCGCTCATCGAGCAGGACCAGGTCACCGGCTGCCTCGTGCTCCTGCGCGACGTGACCGACGTGCGCCGGCTCGACCGGCTCCTCCTCTCGAAGGACGCCGCGATCCGCGAAGTCCACCACCGCGTCAAGAACAACCTCCAGACCATCTCGGCGCTGCTCCGGCTCCAGGCGCGGCGCCTGCCTCCGGGGAGCGGCCGGGTCGCGCTCTTCGAGGCCGAGCGACGGGTCCGCTCGATCGCCATCGTCCACGAGATCCTGTCGCGGGACGCGGGCGACCAGGTGCCCTTCGACGAGATCGCCAACTCCCTCGTGCAGATGGCACGGGACTCGGTCCTCATCTCGCGACCATTGAGCTTCGAGGTCACCGGCGAGCTCGGCGAGGTGCCGGCCGACGTCGCAACACCGCTCGCGGTCGTGCTCGCGGAGCTCGTCCAGAACGCGATCGAGCACGCCTTCCTCGAGTACGAGGACGGTGACGGTGCGGACGCGGTCGTGCCGCCCTCGTCGCTCGTGCCCGGGATGATCCGCGTGCACCTCGTCAACGACGGCACGATCCTCCGGCTCGAGGTGGTCGACGACGGCATCGGCCTGCCCGAGGGGTTCGAGATCGACGAGACCCAGAGCCTCGGGCTCTCGATCGTGCGCGACCTGGTGCGCACGCAGCTCGAGGGGACGATCTCGATGCGCGACCGGAGCGACCGCGAGCCCGGCCAGCACGGGACGATGGTCGTGATCGAGCTGCCCGCCCGCGAGGCCCGCTCGATCGGTCAGTGAGCCGGTGTCGGGCCGCGACCCGATCGGTCAGGACGTGTGACGGAGGTGGGTCAGGCGGTCGATCAGGAGGCGCGGCGGCGCGCGGCGAGCCAGGCCTTGCGCAGCTTGCGGCGCTCCTCCTCGGAGGTGCCTCCCCACACGCCTGACTCCTGGTTGGTCGCCAGCGCGAAGTCGAGGCAGGGCTCCTGGGCGTCGCAGCCTCGGCAGACCCGCTTGGCCGCCTCGATCTGGTCGACGGCGGGCCCGGTCGTGCCGATGGGGAAGAAGAGATCGGGCTCGGTGCTCCGACAGGCGGCCAGGTGACGCCAGTCACCCTCGTCCCACTCAACCGTGCGGTTCCACATCAGGGCCACGCTGCTCATCCTCCGCTCCGTGCCGTGCATCCCGATTTGTGATCATTTTCACATAGCTCGGCGCCGAAAAGTCACCGGCCGTTCAGGATTCGGTCATAGAGTAACGACCGCTTTTCCGGGTTGCAAGGGGTTTTGGTGGGGTCTCCCGCCCCTCCCGGCGGCCCGTGGGGCCCGGGATGGCGGGCCGACGGCCCTCGCCGAGCCCGCGGTCAGGAAGGGGTCCGCATCGATGGTGCCGACGGCGGTCCAGGCACACCGTGGCAGCCCCGATCCGGGGACCGGTGTGCGCGAGAACACCCTCGAGGCCTTCGCCCGTGCGCGCCGGCTCGGCGCCGACGGGGTCGAGCTCGACGTCCGGCTCGCCGCGGACGGGGCCCTCGCGGTCGTCCACGACCCGATCATCGATGGTGTGGGCGCCGTCCACGAGCTCGCCTCCACGGATCTGCCGCCGTGGGTGCCGATGCTCCCGGAGGTGCTCGACGCCTGCGAGGGGATGGGCGTCAACGTCGAGGTCAAGAACCTCCCCGGCGAGGACGGCTTCGACCCCGCCGACGTGGTCGCCGGGCTCGTGGCCGAGACCGTCGTGTCGGCCGGGCGGGTCGGGAGCGTGGTCGTCTCGTCCTTCTGGCCGGGCTCGCTCGACGCGGTGCGAGCGGTCGAGCCGCGCCTTGCGACCGGGCTGCTCCTCGCGTCGTGGTTCGACCCCTCGGGCTGCGTGGCGGCGGCGCTCGCGCACGGGTGCGCCGCGATCCATCCGCACGCGAGCCTGGTGACCATCGAGCTCGTCGACCAGGCCCACGCGGGAGGGCTCTCGGTGGCCACCTGGACGGTCAGCGACCGCGAGGGGCTGCTCGCCGCCGCGGACGCCGGCGTCGACACGGTGATCACGGACGACGTGGCGCTCGCCCGGTTCGTCCTGGGCCCTCCCGGAGCGGCCGGCTCCGCCTGAACCCGGCCTGCGTCGAGTCGGCGCCCGGCGGGCCACTCCCGGCCCTGGACCAGGCCCCGATTGGTCGGCCAGACGAAATTCGTCAACAATGCACGGCCATGAACGTCGTTGTCTGTGTCAAGCAGATCCCCGATCCGGCGGCGCCGCCGGCGCTCGATCCGGGGACGAAGAACCTCGTCAGGGAGGGCAAGCTCATCCTCGACGACTCCGACGCCTACGGCGTCGAGATGGCCCTCCAGCTGGCCGACGCCGCCGGGGGTGGCGAGGTCACCCTCGTCTCGATGGCTCCCAACGGCGAGACCTCCGGCCTGCGCACGGCGCTCGCCATGGGTGCCGCCAAGGCCATCCTGGTGAGCGACGACGCCCTCGCCGGCACCGACGCGCTCGGCACGGCCAAGGTGCTGGCCGCCGCCGTGCGGCGTGCCGAGCCCGACCTCGTGCTCGCGGCGACCGAGTCGACCGACGGTTACACCGGCACGACGCCCGTCCAGGTCGCCGAGCTGCTCGGCCTCCCGTCGGTCACGTTCGCCAAGAAGGTCGAGATCGACGGCTCGACGGTCAAGGTCGAGCGCCAGACCGAGGCTGGCTACGACGAGGTCACGAGCCCGCTACCGGCCGTGGTGACCGTCACCGCGGGCGTCGTCGAGCCGCGCTACCCGTCCTTCAAGGGGATCATGGCGGCGAAGTCGAAGCCGGTCGAGACCCTCACGGTCGCCGAGCTGGGTCTCGACGCCGGGCAGGTCGGCGCGGCCGGGGCCCGCCAGGAGATCACCGAGGTGGCCGACGCCGAGGCCCGCGCGGCCGGCGAGATCGTCACCGACGAGGGCGACGGGCACGAGCGGGTCATCGCATTCCTCGAGCAACTCAAAGTCATCTAGGACCGGGTAGGAGAGCAACTGACGATGTCACTCGACAAGATCTGGGTCCTGGCCGAGGTGGCCGACGGGGCGCCCATCACGACGTCACTCGAGCTCCTGAGCCAGGCGCGCACGCTCGCCAGCACGGTCGAGGCGGTGGCCTGGGGCGACGCGACCGCCTCGGTGGCCGGCACCCTCGGTGAGTACGGGGCGACGACCGTCCACGACGTCGGCGACCTCGGGGGCGCGCTCCCCGGCGTGCCGGTCGCGGCAGCCATCGCGGCCGCGGTGGAGGCCGGCGGCGGCCCCGACGCGATCCTCTGTCCGGCCACCTACGACGGCCGCGACATCGCTGGAAGGCTCTCGGTCAAGCTCGACCGGCCGGTCCTCACCAACGTCGTCGATCTGACCGCCGGTGACGGCGGCCTCGTCACGCAGCACGCGATCTTCGGCGGCTCGCAGGTGCTCGCCGCGCGCTTCACCGGCGAGGGGCCGGGGATCTACGTGATCCGGGCGAAGTCGTTCGCCGCCGAACCGTCCGGCGGAGCTGCGGCACAGGTCGTCGCGGCGCCCGCACCCGACACCGGCGCGACCAACGCGGCGCGGATCGTCGCCCGCCACGTGGAGGAGCGGACCGGGCCGAAGCTCGACGAGGCCGCCGTGGTCGTCTCCGGCGGGCGCGGGCTCGGCGAGAAGGACGCGTACGCGCTCATCGAGGAGCTCGCCACGCTGCTCAAGGGCGCGGCCGGCGCGAGCCGCGCGATCGTCGACGCGGGGTGGGTGCCCTACTCGCATCAGGTGGGACAGACGGGCAAGACGGTGAAGCCGACCGTCTACCTCGCGTGCGGGATCTCCGGGGCGACACAGCACCTGGTCGGCATGAAGAACTCCAAGAACATCGTCGCGATCAACAAGGACCAGGACGCGCCGATCTTCTCGGTCGCCGACCTCGGCATCGTGGGCGACGTGCACAAGGTGCTCCCGAACCTCATCGAGGCGCTCAAAGCCCGCAGCTGACCCGCGGGCGGGCCCGCGCCGCGGTGTCCGCGGTGCGCCCTGCATCACGAGAACCGTTCTGACCACCGGGTAGTCTCCGGACCGTCGCAGCGCGCGTGCGGCGACCAGCAGGTGCATCCGGCCCGAGCGACGGTTCCGTGCTCTTCCCCACCATCGACTTCGCGATCTTCTTCGCCGTGGTCTACACGGTGCAGTGGCTGCTCAACCCCTACGCCGGTCCCTGGAAGGCGTTCATGGTGGGCGCGAGCTACGTGTTCTACGCGTGGTGGGACTGGCGGTTCGTCTTCCTGCTCGCCGCCTCCACCGCGATCGCGACCGTGGGCGGGCGCCTCGTCGGGAAGACCGAGGGAAGGCGGCACACCGTCGCGCTGGTCGCGACGTTGGTCGGCCTGGTCGCGCTCCTCGCGTGGTTCAAGTACTTCGGGTTCGTCGCGGTCAACGTCGACAACGTGGCCCACTCGGTCGGCCTCGGGCGGCCGTTCCCGCTCGTCGCGATCACCTTGCCGGTCGGGATCTCCTTCTTCACCTTCATGGCGATCAGCTACGTGGTCGACATCCACCGAGGCGTGCTGCGTCCGGCGCGGGGGATCGACGTCGTCGTCTACCTCGCGTTCTTCCCCCACCTCATCGCCGGTCCGATCGTCCGCGGCACCGAGCTGCTGCCGCAGATCCGTCGCCAGCGCGATCCGAACGACGTCCGCTACGTGGAGGCGTGCTGGCTCATCGCAGCCGGCCTCGCGAAGAAGGTCGTCCTCTCGTCGTATCTCGCGACCTCGGTGGTCGACCCCGTCTTCGCCGACCCCCGGCAGCACTCTGCCCCCGAGGTGCTCTTCGCGGTCTGGGGCTACGCGGTCCAGATCTACGCCGACTTCAGTGGGTACACCGACATCGCGATCGGGCTCGCCCTCCTGCTCGGCTTCCGCTTTCCCGAGAACTTCCGGCGTCCCTACACGGCCATCTCGCTCCAGGACTTCTGGCGCCGGTGGCACATCACCCTTTCGTTCTGGCTGCGCGACTACCTCTACATCCCGCTCGGCGGCAACCACGGGAGCGAGGCGCGCATCTCGGCGAACATCATGCTCACGATGGTGCTCGGCGGGCTCTGGCACGGTGCGGCCTGGACGTTCGTGGCGTGGGGTCTGTACCACGGGATCGGCCAGGTCATCGGGCGGCGACGGCGGCTCGTGCGGGCGGCGCGCGGACTGCCGCTCGAGCCCGCGACGCCGAACCGCCTCGCGCTCGCACGCCTCGCGACGTTCCAGCTGGTCTGCTTCGGCTGGCTGCTCTTCCGCGCGGACAGCCTCGCGAACGCCTGGGCGATGCTGACCCGCCTCGTCGTCGGCTGGGGGACGGCACCGCTCGTGACGCCCCTCGCGGTCGCCGCGATCGCGGTCGGGATCGGCGTCCAGTACGTCCCCGAGGACTGGTTCGCGCGGGTGCAGGCCGGATTCGCCGCCCGGCGGCCCGTCGTCCAGGGCGGCATCCTCGGGCTCGTCCTCCTCGCCATCACCACCTTCGGTCCGGCCGGGGTGGCGCCGTTCATCTACTACCGGTTCTGACGATGACGCCGCGTGGACCACAGCACCTCCCGGGGGGGAGCTGGACCCGGATGCTCGTCGTCGGTGCCGTCTGCTTCGCGCTCTGGTTCCTCCTCGACGCACCGAGCCTCCAGCACGCCGCCGAGATCGGGCCGGTCGGCGTGCGGCGCACCGTCTCGATGGACGTCACCGGCCCCGTCGCCGCCGTGAGCCGAACCCTCGGCCTCTCCAACGTGGTCGGTTGGACCGACGCGGCGCTCGGGCGCACCCCGGGTGGCGGACCCGCGCTCGCCGCGAGAGTCGCAGCACCTCCGTCGAAGCACCCGGGCGCTCGGCGCGCAGACGTCGACACGCAACCCACCACGACGACCACGACCCTGCCGCCGCTCGACCCCCATCCGACCGAGGCGAACCCCCTGCGCGTGCTCGTCCTCGGCGACTCGATCGGGATCGATCTCGGCCAACCCCTCGTCAACGACCTCGCCGCAACCGGCGCGGTGAACCCGACCCTCGACGCGCGCATCGACACCGGCCTCTCACGCCCGGACTACTTCGACTGGCCGGCCGAGCTCGGGGTCGACCTCGCGAACCTCCGGCCACAGCTCGTGATCGTGATGATGGGCGCCAACGACCCCCAGGACCTCGTCGACGGCGGGATCACCACGTCGTACGGCACGCCGGCCTGGAGCGCCATGTACAGCCACCGGGTCAGTGCGTTCATCGACGAGGCCAACGCGGCGGGCGCCAACGTCCTGTGGGTCGGTCTCCCGCCGATGGCCGGCGCGCAGCTCAACGGCGAGATCCAGGTGGTCAACGCCGCCGTGCAGACCGCGGTGGCGGAACGGAGGCACGGCGCGACCTTTCTCTCCTCGACGGAAGTGCTCGGTGACGCGCAGGGCAACTTCACCGCGTACCGCGCCGACGCGGCGGGCGCCGAGGTCGACGTGCGGACGCCCGACGGCATCCACCTCGCGCCGGGCGGCGGGGAGCTGCTCTCGCAGGCCGTGCTCGGCACGATGCGCACGACGCTCCACATCGACCTGCCGCACTGAGGCCGGGCTCCCTGTCGGATCGGGCCAGGTCCATCGCCCGCGCTGCGACTTTCGCCGACCGCCGACCGCCGACCGCCGACCGCCGACCGCGGTCCGCCGACCGCCGACCGCCGGTCAGACGAGTGGCCAGGGATAGGGGTGGTGGCTGTTGCCGGGGTCGGGGAGGACCCCGGCGTCGAGCAGCGCTCGCACCCGCTCGACGAGTCGCGCGACGCTCCTCGTCGGTGAGCAGCCGGTCGAGTCCCTCGGGCAGATCGTCGCCGAGCCGGGCGAGGTCCGCGGCGACCCCGGGCGGCACCGGCTCGCCGGCGAACTCCCAGATGACCGTGCGCAGCTTGTGCTGGACGTGGAAGCAGAGCCCGTGGTCGATCGCCCAGAGCCGACCGTCTGGAGCGAGGAGCACGTGGCCGGACTTGCGGTCGGCATTGTTCGCGACGACGTCGAACGCGCAGACTGTTTCGAGCCCGGTCGTGTCGTCGGCCTCCTCCACCAGAGTGAAGTAGTGCTGCTCGTAGTCGGCCTCGACGAAGAGCTGGAGCGAGCCCGGACCGAAACGTCCGTCGGTGCGCTCGACCGTCGGTGGAACGAGCCCCCAGCCGAGCGCCTCCGACAGCACGTACGCCGCGATCTCGCGCCGGTAGAGGCCGTCGGGGAAGTCCCAGAGCGACCGCTCGCCACCGCCGGGCTTGTAGACCGCGAAGAGCGGCGCGCCTCCGCCCCCTTCGAGACGGACCAGGAAGGTGAGGTTCGAGCTCCACGGGAGCCGGCCCTCGACCTCGAACGCGCAGCGCTCGAGCTGCTCGAGCGCCTCCTCGAGCGCGGGCCCCTCGTCGGGCCGCCAGCCGATCAGGTGGCCGGTGGCCGGTGGCCGTTGGTTCGGGGACACTCGTGTCCGGAGGGGTCGAGCGGCGAGCCGCAGAGCGGGCAGGGTGGACGGCCCGCCTCGACGAGCTTGGTGGCCTGGACCGCGAACCCCGCCGCCTGCTCGCGGGTGATGGAGAGCCGCGCGATCGCGCCGGTCTCCTCCTCGGCCACGAGCTCCTCGATGACCATCACGATCCGGTCGTCCGCCTCGTCGTAGGAGACGCCGATCGTGCCGACCACCCACGCGGGCTCGGCGGGCTCCTCGATGGGGAGCTCCTCGGGGAGGTGGCCCGGTCGCTCCTGGTCGCGCACGATGCGCGCGAGGTAGTCGGCGACGACCGCGACCTGCTGCTTCTCGAGCTTGAGGGTGAGCAGGACCTCGCCCTCCCGGCACTGCAGCAGGAAGAGCCGCTGGCCGACCGGCCCGACCGCCCCGACCGTCAGCCGGTCCGCGCTGAGGTCGTACCCGTCGCTCACTGGATCGCCAGCTCGGCGAGCGAGGCAGTCGAGTTCACCGAGAGCACGTGCGAGCCCGCGTCGGACGAGGCGAGGACCGACACCGAGCAGGGCGACACGGTCAGCCGCTGGAAGAGGTCGAGCGGGGTGCCCGCGGCCGTCGCGACCGCGGCCTTGATCGGGTCGGCGTGCGAGACCGCGACGATCGTCTCGCCGGGGTGGCGTCGGGCGAGGCGGCCGATCGTCGAGGCCACCCGGGCCTGCATCTCGAGGAAGGACTCGCCGCCCGGGAAGCGGAAGGCGCTCGGGGCGCGCTGGACCTGCGCCCACTCGGGCTTCTTGCGGAGGTTCGAGAGGCGGGCACCCGTCCACTCGCCGAAGTCGCACTCGAGCAGTCCGCGTTCGGAGCGGACCCGGAGGCCGAGGCGGCGCGCGATGGGCCGTGCCGTCTCGGTGGTGCGTTCGAGCGGTGAGGCGTAGATGGCCACCGGGGCGTTCCCGTCGAGGGCGCCGATGCGCTCGGCGACGGCCTCGGCCTGCGCGATCCCGTCAGCCGAGAGGTGCAGCCCCGGCGCGCGACCGGGAAGGACCTTGCCGGTGGTGGGGGTCCGACCGTGTCGGACGAGCAGGATCAGGGTGGGCCGGCTCGGCCTGCTCCGTCGGGTTGGCATGCCCGTTCACCGTACTCCGACCTCCTTCGGGCCCGATCGTCCCGGCGGTGCCGTGCAGGTGCCGCGGGTGCGCCGCACCGTTCGCTTTCCGGACACCCCCGACACCGTCGGCGCCAGGCACGTGCTCCGGCACCGTGCCGATCGTGGTGCGCTCCGGCACCGTGCCGTTCGTGGCCGTTGCGGCGACAAGTGGCGTGAGGACCGGCGCGTCCCAATCGGGAAGCTCGGGGTCGTGGCTGTGGTCCTCGTGCGAGAGGTGTGACGGCCACCAGTTCCACCGGCCGAGCAGGACCACGACCGAAGGCACGAGCAGTGTCCGGACGAAGAAGGTGTCGAGCAGGATGCCGGCGGCGAGGCCGAGACCGATCTCCTTCACCTGCGTGTTGCCGGTGGCAGTGAGGACGCCGAACGTGCCGGCGAGGATGAGACCGGCCGAGGTCACCGTCGTGCCGGTCGCCTCGACCGCGTGGCGCACCGCGACCCGGATCGGCGTGTGGTGCGCCTCCTCGCGGATCCTGGTCATGACCAGGATGTTGTAGTCCTGGCCGAGCGCCATGATGAACACGAACATGAAGAACGGGAGCACGAAGTTGATCCCGTCCTGGCCGCCGATGATCACGAAGACGAGCACGGCGAGCCCGAGCGACGCGAGGTAGGAGAGGGCGACGCTCGCAACCAGGTACAGGGGAGCGATGAGACTGCGCAGCACGATTGCGAGCAGCAGCCCGAGGACGAGCATCACGATCGGGATGATCTTCACGAGGTCGTGCCCGGAGATCCCGCCGACGTCGGAGGCCGACGCCGCATAGCCGTTGACGCCGGTCGAGGTCGCCCCGACGGTCGCACCCACCGCGGACACGGTCGATCGGATCTGCGGAATGGCCGACGCGGCCGCCGAGCTCATCGGTCCGCCCGCGGACAGGGTGGTGAGGAACTGCACGGTGCGCCCGTCAGGACTCACGAAGCCGGCCGACGCTCGGTAGGCGGCGTACGCGGCAGGCGGGACCGCGACGCCCGCGGGCGGAGTGAGCGGGAGGTTGGCGGCCGGGCCGTCACCGGCGAGCGCGGCGTGGGCCGCCGCCAGTTCGGCCGGCGCCACCGCCGTCCCGTTCGGGTCGAGCGGACCGACCACCCGCCCGAACGCGCCCGAGCGCTGGAGTCCCTGCTGCGCGGTCGTGAGGACCGAGGGGTCGGTCCACACCGGCCGCGGCAGCCGGAAGAGGACCGCGGTCGGGTTCTGCTGGGTCGCGGGGAAGTCTGCGGCGAGGAGCGCCATGCCCCGGCCGGAGTCCGAGGAGGCGGGCGCGCCCTGGTCGCCGAAGCCGCCGGGCGCGTAGGCGAGCATCGAGGCCGCGAGCCCCCCGAAGATGACGAGCCCGATGGTGAGGGTCACGACGGGGCGACCCACGACCTTGGACGCGATCCGGCTCCACCAGCCGCGCCGGGAGCGCCCGACCTCCGGGATGCGGGGCCAGAAGACGCTTCGCCCGAGCACGGCGAGGAGCGCGGGCAGCAGGGTGAGGTTTGCGATGAGGGCCACGGCGATCCCGATGGCGAGTGCCGGCCCGAGGCCGGTGTACAGGCCGAAGCTCGCGACCACCACGGTCGCGAGCGCACCGATCACCGTGAGGCCCGAAAAGGTGATCGACTCGCCGACCTTGCAGACCGAGACGGCGACCGCGCCGTCCACGTCGAGGCCGCGCCGGAGCTCCTCGCGCATCCGGAAGATGAGGAAGAGGCCGTAGTCGGTCCCCGCGCCGAGCAGCACCACGGTGAGCAGGATCGGGGTGAGGTCCGACACCTGGACGCCGAGGTGGGTCGACTCGGCGATGACCGGTCCCGCGGCGATCATCGCAACCACCGAGGGGAGCAGGGCCACGATCGGGGCGAGCACGGCGCGGAAGGTGAGGAGGAGTAGCAGGACGATGAAGACGACCGAGAGGATCTCGGTCAGCGTCTGGGTGTGGTTGGCCTGGTTCTGCTGGTCGACCGAGTTGGCCACCGAGCCGGTCAGGTGCATGGCGAGCCCGTGTGGCGCGCCGGCGCGTGCGAAGGCGGCCCGCAGCCCGTCGACGGTGTGCGTCGCGAGCTTCGACGAGGAGTGCATGGGGAGCGCGAGCTCGACGAGCGCGATCCTGGCTCGGCCGTTCGTCGATGCTCCCTGGTCGACGACGGCCTTGACCTCGGGGACCCGGCGCATCGCGGCCTCGGCCCGTGCGATGGCCGACGTGTCGGCCGGCCCGAGCCGCTGCCCGTCGGTGGTGGCGGCCACGAAGGTGTCCTGCGAGTGGCTCGTCGACGTGAACGGCGCGGCCAGCGCTGCGGCCTGCACGCTCGGCGCGCTGGCCGGGAGGAAGTCCGAGTTGCTCGACTTCTCCACGCTCGAGAGCGGGGGGAGGGCGACGGTGAGGACCGCCGTGATCACGATCCAGGCCGCGATGATCAACCATCGGTACCGAACGGCGAAACGGCCCAAGGCGGCAAACACGCGGGGTCCTCCAGGGAAGATCTGTGCGCCAGCCCCCCTGGACTGACTGCGCCGCCACCGGATGGGTGCAACTGCGTCGCCAGTGCGGACACCGGAGTGTCCCGGACCGGAGGGCAGGTGCAGGTCCGGTTCAGTGTAGGTGCAGCATTGCTGTCAGTATCGGCAGCACCGGCGAGAACCTGATGAAATTTCGGTGTTTCTTACGCGGGTGTCGTTCCGGCCTTCGCGGGCAGCCGCCGCGGCATGGGCACCGCGGTCTCGGGCCAGCGGCGCCGGCTCACCCGGGACAGCCGGTGCATGAGGGCGACCGCCCCCGGGTCGTCGTCGGCCGGACGGGTCTCGACCGCGCCGTCGGCGATCATCGCGTCGAGGAGCTCACGGCCCTTGTCGGTACGCACGACGGTCAGCGTCCAGTCGTGGAACGCCCCGATGCCGCCGGTCGAGATGTCCGCGTGCTCGGCCGCGAAGTCCGGGCACGAGGTGCAGCCCTCACGCGTCCAGGCATGGGCCTCCTTGAGGGGGATCTCGTGGAAACCGCCGTCCTTCGTCCAGACCTGGAAGACGCCCTTGATGTTCATCTTCTCGATGTCCGCCCGGGCGATCCCGTACTTCGCCTCGAAGAGCTCGGGGAAGATCGCGTCGTCGAAGGTCTTCGAGCAGAGCAGCCCGATGGTCAGCGAGAGGCGGCGGGCGACCTTCCCGGCCTTGCGGGCGGCCATGACCGGGGGTGCCGAGGCCTGGCAACCCATGCCCACCAGGGCGATCCGCTCCGCACCGGCCTCGATCGCGAGGGGGTAGGCAAGGGGGTTGGCCGAGTAGGTGTAGCGGGATCCGGCCGCGGCGAGCACCTCCGCCCGGGTGGTGGCCACCCCGGGGACCGCTTTCCAGGTCGAGCCGTCGCCCTCGAGGTTCGAGACGAGCGCTGCGTCGACCACGTCGTTCTCGAGCGCCCAGATGAGCAGCGCGCTCACCAGGCCGCCGTCCTGGCCGGCCGTGTGGACCTCGGGATCGGTCGCCCGGACGAGGAGCACGTCCGACGAGATGCCCGCCACCTCCTCGGTGGTCCGCTCGCGGCCGAAGAGGTGCTGCTCGATCTCGGGCTCCCAGAGGCGGAAGCGCGGACAGGCCCGCGTGCACATCGTGCATCCCTTGACCCCGTGGGTGCAGCTCTCGGCGCCGCCCTCCGCGTCGATGTGGAACGGCTTGTACCGCCCACCGGTGTCGTCGTAGGAGAGGACGTCGTACGGGCAGGCCACGATGCACGCGGCACACCCCGTGCAGAGTCCGGAGGTCACGACCTCGGTGTAGAGCTCGGCCCAGTGCGGCTTTTCGGGGGGCACGGCCACACCCTAACGTCGGGCCCGCGCCGCCGTCGCGACGGCGGTCAGCCGGCGCGGACCTCCTCGAGCACCTTGGCCGCGTGGCCGTCCGCCTTCACGCTGTACCAGGCCCGGACGATCCTCCCGTTGGCGCCGACCAGGAACGTCGAGCGGATGACCCCGATCGTCTTCTTGCCGTAGAGGGTCTTCTCACCCCAGGCGCCGTACTTCTCGCCGACCGTGTGGTCCGCGTCCGTGAGGAGGGGGAACTTGAGTCCGTACTTCGCCCGGAACGCCTGGTGCTTCGCGGCGGCGTCCGCCGAGATGCCGAGGACGGGAACCTTCGCCCGCTTGAACGCGGTGAGGTTGTCGTTGAATTGGCAGGCCTCCTTGGTGCAGCCCGGCGTGTCGTCCCTCGGGTAGAAGTAGACGACTACGGGCTGGCCGGCGAAGTCCTTGAGGGAGACCGGCTTGCCGTCCTGGTCGGGAAGTGTGAACGCGGGCGCCTTGGCGCCGGTGGCGAGCTTCCCCATGTCTCGGTCCTTTCGGTGTCGGATCGGCGCGGGTCGGGCCCGCGTGCGGCAGGTCGTGCCCGCGACGCACACGATGGCACACTCCCGGTTCCGTCGGCGGAGCCGTCGTGAAAGACTCGCCGTGTACGCCGCCCGATGGCGGCACCTGCGTTTCGAAGGGACGAGACCATGGCTGAGACGACGAGCGCGGAGGCGACGAGACGCGGGACGCCGGACGGTGGGAGCGCCCGGCGGAAGGTCCACGTGGAGGGCCCGGACGGGATCCGGGTCCCCTTCGCCGAGGTCGCGCTCGGCGACTCGCCGGGCCGCGACGGCACCCGCCCCAACCCGCCGGTCCGTCTCTACGACACGTCCGGGCCGGGATCCGTCCCGACCGAGGGTCTGACGTCGCTCCGGCTCCCGTGGATCACCGCCCGAGGCGACGTCGAGGAGTACGAGGGGCGGCCGGTCAACCGCCGCGACGACGGGCGAGCGGCGCTGCGTCGCGGGGACGCGGCACCCGGTGCCGCGCCCCATCCCGGCGGGGGGCGTCGGCCCCGCTGTTCGACCGGGGGTCCCGTGACCCAGCTCCACTACGCCCGGCGCGGTGAGATCACCCCCGAGATGTCGTTCGTGGCCTTGCGCGAGGACGTCCCGGCCGAGCTCGTGCGCGACGAGATCGCCGCGGGGCGGGCGATCCTGCCGGCCAACGTGAACCATCCCGAGTCCGAACCGATGGTCATCGGACGCCGCTTCCTCGTGAAGGTCAACGCCAACATCGGCAACTCGGCGGTCACCTCGTCGATCGAGGAGGAGGTCGAGAAGCTCACCTGGGCGACCCGCTGGGGCGCGGACACGGTCATGGACCTCTCGACCGGCGCCGACATCCACACCACACGCGAGTGGATCCTGCGCAATGCGCCGGTGCCGATCGGGACGGTCCCGATCTACCAGGCCCTCGAGAAGGTGGACGGGGCGCCCGAGGAGCTCACCTGGGACCTCTACCGTGACACTCTCGTCGAGCAGGCCGAGCAGGGCGTCGACTACTTCACCATCCACGCGGGCGTCCTGCTCCGCTACGTCCCACTCACCGCGCGCCGCACGACGGGGATCGTGAGCCGCGGCGGGTCGATCATGGCCGCGTGGTGCCTCGCGCACCACACCGAGAGCTTCCTCTACACGCACTTCGAGGAGATGTGCGAGATCATGGCCGCGTACGACGTGGCCTTCTCCCTCGGCGACGGCCTCCGCCCGGGGTCGATCGCCGACGCCAACGACGAAGCGCAGTTCGCCGAGTTGCGGACCCTCGGGGAGCTCACCGAGATCGCGTGGCGTCACGACGTCCAGGTCATGATCGAGGGCCCCGGGCACGTGCCGCTCCACCGCATCGAGGAGAACGTCACGCTCCAGCGGGAGGTCTGCCACGAGGCGCCCTTCTACACGCTCGGGCCGCTCACGACCGACGTGGCGCCGGGGTACGACCACATCACGTCCGCGATCGGCGCGGCCGTGATCGGCATGCACGGCACCGCGATGCTCTGCTACGTGACGCCGAAGGAGCACCTCGGCCTCCCAAACCTCGACGACGTGAAGCAGGGGATGATCGCCTACAAGATCGCCGCGCACGCCGCCGACCTCGCGAAGGGGCACCCGGGCGCGCAGGCATGGGACGACGCGCTCTCCACCGCCCGGTTCGAGTTCCGGTGGGAGGATCAGTTCAATCTCGCGATGGACCCCGAGATCGCCCGCTCGTACCACGACGAGACGCTGCCGGCCGCGCCCGCCAAGACGGCCCACTTCTGCTCGATGTGCGGGCCGAAGTTCTGCTCGATGCGGATCAGCCAGGACATCCGCGACTTCGCCGACGCCCGGGGGACCGATGTGGTGACCGCCGTCGAGTTGGGGCTCAAGGAGAAGGCCGCCGAGTTCCGGGAGGCCGGCGGCGAGGTCTACCGCGAGGCGACTTCCGCCTGATCCGCGGCGTGGCGCGGCCACGCTCCGCGGCAATTGACCAGGTCGCGGGCTCCGGACGGTACACTGGTCCCCGTGGACGGGCGAGTGCCCGCCACCGGGGTCTTCCTCATCCGGTGCACCGGACCTCTCGCGAGGTCGCGGTGATGGCCCGAGGCGGGCCCAGAGCGTCCGTGCGAAGCATGGGCGTCGACGGCCTCCGGCCGTCACCGGACAGACGAGAGCGAGTACCCCGACATCATGACAACCCTGACCGATCCGCCCGATCACGTCCTCGATCGGGCCGACGAGACGACCTTCGCGTCGCTCGGCGTGGCACCGGCCCTCGTGGAGGCCCTCGCCGTCCAGGGGATCACGACCCCCTTCGCCATCCAGGCCATGACGGTCGCCGACGGACTGGCCGGCCGTGACGTCTGCGGCAAGGCCAAGACCGGCTCCGGAAAGACCCTCGCGTTCGGCATTCCGCTCCTGCAGCGGACGATGGCGTCGCCGTCGGCAACACCGGGCCGACCCCGCGGCCTCGTGCTCGTACCGACCCGCGAGCTCGCCGTTCAGGTGAGCGAGGTCCTCGAGCCCCTTGCCCACGCGGTGGGCCTGCACATCGTCGCCGTCTACGGCGGCGCGGACATCGAGCGCCAGATCAAGAAGGTCCGACGCGGCGTCGACGTCGTGATCGCAACGCCGGGCCGCCTCATCGACCTCGGGGACCGCGGGGAGATCTCCGTCGCGGACATCGAGTCGCTCGTCCTCGACGAGGCCGACCGTATGGCCGACATGGGCTTCATGCCACAGGTCGAGTGGGTGCTTCGCCGCCTCGAGCGCGACCACCAGACGCTGCTCTTCTCGGCGACGCTCGACGGCGCCGTCGACCGGCTGGTGAGCCGCTACCTCACGGACCCGGTGCTCCACGAGGTCGCTTCGCCGAGCACGACCGTCGACGCGATGGAGCACCGCTTTCTCGAGGTCCACCAGATGGACCGGGTGAAGGTCTGCGCAGCGGTCTGCCGCGGCTCGGCCAAGACCCTCGTCTTCGTGCGCACCAAGCACGGTGCCGACCGCCTCGTCGAGCAGCTCCGCAAGGAGGGCGTGAAGGCCGGCGCGATCCACGGCGATCTCCGCCAGGCCAACCGCGAGCGCACGCTGCGCTTGTTCGGGGAGGGATCGCTCCCCGTGCTGGTGGCGACCGACGTGGCGGCGCGCGGGCTCGACATCGACGCGGTCGACGTGGTCATCCACTTCGATCCGCCGGAGGACCACAAGGCCTACCTCCACCGGTCGGGCAGGACCGCCCGCGCCGGCGAGGCCGGCGTGGTCGTCACCCTCGTGCAGTGGAACCAGATCCTCGAGGTCGAGCGCATCCAGGCCCGCATCGGTCTCAAGCTCCCCGTCGTCGAGGTCTTCTCCAACGACCCGAGACTGGCCGACCTGATGTCGTGGCGGCCCGAGAAGTCCTGAGCCCCACCCGCACCCGCGCGCGGCCGGCACACGCGTCCGGCTCCTCCGGAGCGGCGGCGTGAGCGACGGCGCGGAGGTCGCTCGCCTCGCAGTCGGTCCCGCTACCGAGGGGATCGAGCGCATCCTGGTGGTCACCGCGCACCCCGACGACGTCGACTTCGGCGTGGCGGGTTCGGTGGCGGTCTGGACCGACTCCGGAGTCGACGTCACGTACTGCATCGTGACCGACGGCGATGCAGGCGGCTCCGATCGCTCGATGAGCCGGACCGAGATGGCCGCCGTCCGCCGCGACGAGCAGCGCGCGGCCGCCAGGTCGGTCGGCGTGTCCGACGTGCACTTCCTCGGCTTCCCCGACGGGCAGCTCGCGGCCGACCTCGAGCTCCGCAAAGCCGTCGCCCGGGTGATCCGCTCGGTGCGGCCGCAGCGGGTCGTGGCGCAGTCGCCCGAGCGCAACTGGGACCGCATCTACGCGAGCCACCCCGACCACCTGGCCGCCGGCGAGGCCACGGTCTGCGCCGTCTACCCCGACGCGCGCAACCCCTTCGCGTTCCCCGAGCTGCTCGACGAGGGGCTCGAGCCGCACTCGGTCGGCGAGCTCTGGCTCATGGCGACCGAGCGGGCCGACCGGGCGGTCGACACCACGGACGTGTTCGAGCGCAAGCTCGCCGCCCTGCGCTCGCACCGCAGCCAGGTGGGGGACGGTGAGCACCTGCACGACCTGCTGACCGGGTGGATGTCGGGCACCGCGCTCGCCGCCGGTCTGCCCGAGGGCCGGCTCGCCGAGGCCTTCCACGTGGTCGAGATCCCGACGTGAGCGCCGGCCCGTCGCCGGCAGGGGCACTGCGGTGGGCCGTCCTCCAGCATGTGGGACACGAAGGCCCCGGCCTCGTCGAGCCCGCACTGCGTTCTGCCGGCTGCTCGGTCGAGGTCGTCCGGCTCGATCTCGGTGAGCCGGTGCCGGCGATCGGTTCGATCGACGGCCTCGTCGTCATGGGCGGGCCGATGAGCGTCCACGACGTCGACCCGTGGCTCGCCCCCGAACGCGCCCTGCTCGCGGACGCCGTCGGAGCCGGTCTGCCCGTGCTCGGGATCTGCCTCGGCGCGCAGCAGCTCGCGGCCGCGCTCGGGGCCGAGGTCGCGCCCGGACCCGAGGAAGAGGTCGGCACCGGATGGGTCGAGCTCACCGGTCCGGGCCGGCGCGACCCGGTCCTCGGTCCGGAGCACAGCGGGCTCGCCGGGACCGGTCTGCCGTGCGTGCACTGGCACCGCGAGACCTTCACCCTGCCCGACGGCGCGGTCCACCTGGCGGCGACACCGAGCTTCCCGCACCAGGCGTTCCGGGTCGGCGAGCGTGCCTACGGGCTGCAGTTCCACGTCGAGGTCGACAGCGCTCTCGCCGACGGTTGGCGGCCGCTGCTGCGGGAGGGCGCGCCCTTCGCCGCGTCCGACCTGGCCCGTGTCGAGGTGGTGGGCAGTCGCGTCCTGCAACGGTTCGTGGCCGTCGCGACCCGTGGCGTCGCGACAGGGGCTGCGACCGCCACGGTGGGCGGGGCCGGGTGAGCGCGCACCCGGGCGACGTGGCCCTCGGTCCCGGCCGCGGCCCCGACGACGACGCCGAGGGTCCGGTCAAGCCGAAGCTGCGCGGCGTCTTCCACCAGGCGGCCTTCTTCGTCTGGCTCGTCGGCGGCACCGCGCTGATCGTCGCCGCGCCGACTGCCGGCACGAAGGTCGTGATGGTCGTCTACGCGCTCTCGATGTCGGCGCTCTTCGGGGTCAGCGCGCTCTTCCATCGCCGGACGTGGGGACCGGCCGGCCGCCGACGGATGCGCCGTGCCGACCACTCGACGATCTTCCTCGCCATCGCGGGCTCGTACACCGCGGTCGGCGGGATCGCGCTCTCCGGATGGCCGCGGGTCGTGCTCCTCACCGTCGTCTGGGGCGGCGCCGTGGTCGGCATCGTGCTCCGCCAGGTGTGGCTCGACGCACCCAAGTGGGTGGTGGCGCTGCCCTACATCGTGGTCGGCTGGGCCGCGCTCGCGGTCCTACCCGAGCTCTTCCACGTCCTCGGAGCGGTCGGCTTCACGCTCCTGCTGCTCGGCGGCCTCGCCTACTCACTCGGTGCGGCGGCCTACGCGGCCAAGCGTCCGAACCCGGTACCCGGCGTCCTCGGGTACCACGAGGTCTTCCACGCCTGCACGATCGTGGGCGCCGCGTGCCACTTCGTGGTCATCGCGTGGTTCGTCCTCCCGCTCGCCGGCTGACGGACGCGCTCCGGCAGTGCGGCGGTGTGCGGCGGTGTGCGGCGGCGCGGCGTCGTGCGGCGGCGCGGCGTCGTCCGGCGGCGCGGCGTCGTCCGGCCGGCTCAGCTCGCCATCTGGCGGAGCATGTAGGGCAGGATTCCGCCGTTGCGGTAGTACTGCGCCTCCATCGGGGTGTCGATCCGGAGCCGCGCCTCGAACTCGACGACGCGGTCGCCGTCCTCCGCCCGGACCGCCACCGTCTTCGGACTCGTCCCCTCGTCGAGGGAGGCGAGTCCCGTGACCGAGAAGACTTCGTGGCCGGCGAGCCCGAGCGACTCGACGCTCTGCCCGTCGGCGAACTGCAGGGGCAGGACGCCCATCCCGATGAGGTTGGAGCGGTGGATCCGCTCGAAGCTCTCGGCGATGACGGCCCGCACGCCGAGCAGCGCGGTGCCCTTGGCCGCCCAGTCGCGGGACGAGCCCGTCCCGTACTCCTTGCCGGCCAGCACGACGAGCGGCACGCCTTCGCTGCGGTAGCGCTCGGAGGCATCGAAGATCGTGGTCTCCCCACCATCGGGCAGGTGGACGGTGAAGCCGCCCTCGGTGCCCGGCGCGAGCCGGTTGCGGAGGCGCACGTTGGCGAAGGTGCCCCGCACCATCACCTCGTGGTTGCCGCGGCGGGCGCCGTAGGAGTTGAAGTCCGCCCGTTCGACGCCGCGCTCGGCGAGATAGGCGCCGGCCGGTGTGGACGGTCCGATGCTCCCGGCGGGCGAGATGTGGTCGGTCGTCACGCTGTCGCCGAGCAGGGCGAGCACGCGAGCCCCGATCACGTCGGTGACGGGCGGCGGCTCGCGCCGGATGCCTTCGAGGAAGGTCGGCCGCAGCACGTAGGTCGACCGCTGGTCCCAGGCGAACGTGTCGCCGGTCGCGGTCGTGACCGCCCGCCAGCGCTCGTCGCCGTCGAAGACCGACGCGTAGCGCTCGCGGAACATCTCGGAGGTCAGCGACGTTCGGATGGCTTCGGTGATCTCCTCGGGCGCGGGCCAGAGGTCGGCGAGGAGAACCGGCGCGCCGTCGCTGCCCGTCCCGAGGGGCTCGGTCGTGAGGTCGACCGCCATCGATCCGGCGAGGGCGTAGGCGACCACGAGCGGCGGCGATGCGAGGAAGTTCATCCGCACGTCGGGATGGATCCGGCCCTCGAAGTTGCGGTTCCCCGACAGGACGGAGGCGACCGAGAGATCGGCCTCGTGGACCGCTTCGGCGACGCCCGGGAGCAGGGGACCCGAGTTGCCGATGCAGGTCGTGCAGCCGAAACCGACCAGGTCGAAGCCGATGGCGGCGAGCGGCTCGGTCAGCCCGGCGCGGTCGAGGTAGTCCATCACGACCCGCGAGCCGGGCGCGAGGGTCGTCTTCACCCACGGCTTCGCGGTCAGCCCGCGGGCGACCGCGTTGCGTGCGACGAGGCCGGCCGCGACCATCACCTGTGGGTTCGACGTGTTCGTGCAGCTCGTGATCGCCGCGACCACCACGTGGCCGTCCTCGACGGTGGCCGGGCCGCCCTCGAGCGCGGCCTCCAGCGCGCGCGGGGCGCGGTCGAGGGCGGTGCGGAAGGTCTGCGCGGCGTCGGCGAGGGTGACGAGGTCCTGCGGCCGCGACGGGCCGGCGATGCTCGGCACCACCGTCGAGAGGTCGAGCTCCACGAGCTCTGAGAAGACCGGCTCCGGCGTGTCCGCCGTGCGGTAGACGCCCTGCTCCTTCGCGTACGCCTCGACGAGGGCGACGTGCTCCTCGGACCGCCCGGTGAAGCGGAGGTAGTCGAGGGTCACGTCGTCGATCGGGAAGATCGCGCACGTCGCGCCGTACTCGGGCGACATGTTGCCGATGGTCGCCCGGTTGGCGAGCGCGACCGAGGCGAGGCCGGGCCCGGTGAACTCGACGAACTTGCCGACCACCCCGTGCTGCCGCAGCAGGTTGGTGATGGTGAGCACGAGGTCGGTCGCGGTCGTGCCGGGCGGCTGCTCGCCGTTCAGGCGGAAGCCGACGACCGGCGGGAGGAGCATCGAGAGGGGCTGGCCGAGCATGGCGGCCTCCGCTTCGATCCCGCCCACGCCCCAGCCGAGCACGCCGAGGCCGTTGACCATCGTCGTATGCGAGTCGGTGCCGACGAGCGTGTCGAAGTACGCGCGGCGGTCGTCGGTCTCGAAGACGACCCGCGAGAGGTACTCGAGGTTGACCTGGTGGCAGATGCCGGTGCCCGGGGGGACGACCCGGACGCCGTCGAAGGCCTGCTGCGCCCAGCGAAGCACCTGGTAGCGCTCGAGGTTGCGCTGGTACTCGACGTCGACGTTCGTGTCGTACGCGGCGGGTGTGCCCGACGCCTCCGCGATCACCGAGTGGTCGATGACCAGCTCGACCGGGACGAGGGGGTTCACCCTGGACGGGTCACCGCCGAGCTCGGCGAGCGCGTCGCGCATCGCCGCGAGGTCGACGACGCCCGGGACGCCGGTGAAGTCCTGCATGAGGACGCGCTCGGGGGTCAGCGCGATCTCCGTGCCGCTTCCGAGCCCGTGACGCTCCGGATGCTCGCCCCACGCGGCGACGGCTTCGATGTCGGCGGCCCGCACCGCAACACCGTCCTCGTGGCGGAGGAGGTTCTCGAGGATGACCCGGATCGAGTACGGCAGCCGGCCGACGTCGTAGCGGTTTGCGAGCACACCGACGCGGAAGATCTCGTACTCGGTGCCGCCGACGGCCAGCCGTCCGCGGGCGCCGAAGGAGTCGGGGTGGGCGCCGTCGCTGGGGGTGTCTGCCATGGGCCCATTCTGCCGCGTCGGCCGCCCGCGTCCGACCGGGGTCTCCGGCCTCGCCGGAGCGCCACGGGTCGGCCGCACGCCGGAAGCGGTCCGGTCAGGTCCGGGTGCGGTACTTGCGGATGGCGATCGGCATGAGCACGACGACGATCCCGATCGTCCAGGCGAGCGACTGGATCACCCACGTGGCGGTCGGACCGCCGATCATGAGCGCGCGGCAGGCGGTCACGACGACGCTGACCGGCTGGTAGGTCGCGAAGCCCTGCATCCAGCTCGGCATCGACGAGACCGGGACGAACGCGGAGGAGACGAAGGTGAGCGGGAAGAGGATGGGGAACGACATGACCTGGGCGGTCTCGCTGTTGGGCGCGGACAGCCCGACGACGGCGAATCCCCACGAGAGCGCGTAGGCGAACAGCAGGATGAGTAGGAGTGCCGCGATGTAGGCGACAGGGCCGGTCGTCGGCCGGAACCCGACCATCAGGCCGACCAGGGTGATGATGACCACCACGAAGACGTTGCGGACCAGGTCCGCCGTCGTGCGCCCGGTCAGCACGGCGGCGCGGGCCATCGGGAGCGCGCGGAACCGCTCGATGATGCCCTTCTGGAGGTCCTCGGCGAGGCCGATGCTCGTGCTCACCGCACCGAACGCGACGGTCTGCACGAAGATGCCCGGCATCAGGTAGTTCACGTAGTCGGTGCCCGGGGTCGCGATCGCCCCGCCGAAGACGTACCGGAAGAGCAGCACGAACATGATCGGCTGCACCGTCGAGAAGAAGAGCGCCTCGGGGATCCGGGTGACCGCGAGCAGATTGCGCCGCGTGATGGTGAGGGTGTCCGAGACGAACCAGCGCAGCTTGCCGGCGGGCCCTTCGGCCGGTGGGGTCCGGGCGACCGTCGTCGCCACCGCGGTCGTCACGCGAGCTCCCCGGTCGCGACCGGCATGGCCTGCTCCGCCGCGCGCATCCGCCGCCGCCGACGCCGTCCCGTCCGGCCGTCCCCGTCCTCACCGGGCGGCGGCTCGTCGACCGTGCGGTGGCCGGTCAGTGAGAGGAAGACGTCGTCGAGGCTCGGCTCGCGCAGGGTGAACGCGGTGGGTACGATCCCTTCGGCGTCGAGGGCGCGGAGCCCGAGCATCGCGGCCTGCGGGCCGTTGTCCACGGTCACCTCGACGACGGTCCCGTTGACCACCGGGTGGTGCGGGCCGATCGTCGCGAGGACGGTGCCGGTGCGCTGTGCCTCGTCGAGACCGATGAGCCCGACCTCGAGCACCGTGGCGCCGAGATCGGCCTTGAGCTCCGCCGGCGTGCCCTCCGCGATCACGTGCCCGTGGTCGAGCACCGCGAGCGTGCTCGCGAGGCGGTCCGCCTCCTCGAGGTACTGGGTGGTGAGGAGGACCGTGGTGCCGCGTCCGACCAGCCCCTCGATGACCTCCCAGAGGTCGTTGCGGCTCTGGGGGTCGAGCCCGGTGGTCGGCTCGTCGAGGAAGAGGACCGTCGGGTGCGCGACGAGTGCGGCCGCGAGGTCGAGTCGCCGGCGCATGCCGCCGGAGTACGTCTTGAGCGGGCGGTCGGCCGCGTCGACGAGGTCGAACTGGGCGAGGAGCTCCTGCGCCCGGCTCGAGACGACGGTGCGGTCGAGGTGGTTGAGGCTGCCGACCATGGTGAGGTTCTCGCGGCCGGTCAGGTTCTCGTCCACCGCCGCGTACTGGCCGGCCAGGCCGATGAGGCTGCGGACCAGCGCGGGCTTCTTCGTGACGTCGTTGCCGAGGACGCGGGCCGCCCCGCTGTCCGGCCGGAGGATGGTGGTGAGGATCCGCACAGCGGTCGTCTTGCCCGAGCCGTTCGGACCGAGGAGGCCGAACACGATGCCCTCGGGAACGGCGAAGCTCACCCCGTCGAGGGCGCGGACCTCCCGCTTGCCGGTGAAGGTCTTCGCGAGCCGGTCGGCTTCGATGGCGTACTGCATCGGCGTTCGTCCCGTTCTGGAGGAGGGAGGTCGTCGGGCGCCCGGGCGACCGGACCCCTGACGGCGTGACGGACGTGCCCGCAGCACCGATCGGGAACCGTCGCCACCGCATTGTACGGCGACCGTCGACGTGTCCGACAGACCAGGTCACCGGTGCCGCGCGCCCCGGCTCGCCCGAGCACCCGCGGAGGGCCTTGGGTATCCTGCCGGCATGGACAAGGGAGACGCCGTCGCCGACTTCGAGCTGCCGGACGAGGACGGCGTCCCGCGCAAACTGAGTGAGCTCGCGGCGAACGGGCCGGTCGTGCTCTTCTTCTACCCGGCCGCGATGACCTATGGCTGCACGATCGAGAGCTGCCACTTCCGCGACATGAAAGCGGAGTTCGAGGCCGTCGGTGCCCAACGGGTCGGGATCAGCGCCGACCAGGTCGAGAAACAGAAGCGCTTCTCGGAGAAGCATGCCTTCGACTACCCGCTCCTCGCCGACCCCGACGGCGTGGTCGCGACCCAGTTCGGGGTGCGGCGCAAGTTCACCAAGCTCACACCCACCAAGCGCGCCACGTTCGTGATCGGGCCCGACCTCCGGATCATCGACGTGGTCCGCAGCGAGGTGCGGATGAACCTGCACGCGGACCGCGCGCTCGCGATCCTGAAGGAGCACGCGACGGCCTGACGGGCCCGGCGCTCCCCCGATTCGCGCTGCGACGGCGCGGCGGAACGCCTCTCACCGTCCCCGACCCGCGCTCGCGCCGATGGGAGAATGTCGGCGTGCCACGCCTATCGCCGTTCGACCCGCGGCGCCGCTGATGCCCGGCGCAGGCCGGCTCGAGCAGCTCTCGCAGGCCGTTGCGGAGCGCGTCGTCACGCTCGTGATGGACGCGATCGACGTGAACGCGATACTCGCCCGGATCGACGTCGACGCCATCGTGCAGCGGGTCGACGTCGACGGCCTCGTCGACCGGGTGGACGTCGAGAAGATCATCGAACGGGTGGACGTCGAGAAGATCATCGAACGTGTGGATGTCGAGAGGATCATCGAGCGGGTCGACATCGACGCACTCCTCGAGCAGACGGAGCTCGGCTCGATCATCGCCCGGTCGACGACCGGCGTGGCCTCGGAGGTGCTGGACGTGGTCCGGGCGCAGGCGGTCGGCCTCGATGACTTCTTCGCCCGCTGGGTCAACCGCGTCCTGCATCGGTCGGTCGACGACCTCGCGCCGGGGCCGGCCGCACTGGTCCGCGGCGCCGCCGTCACCACCGCCGCCCGGCCGTCGGAGGGCGACTCGACCGGGGAGCCCGGATGACGCTGGTCGGCCCGAAGGTCAAGCCGGTCGAAGGGCGCCAGGGCCACTATGCGGGGGCGGTCTCGCGCCTCGTCGCCTTCGCCGCCGACGTCGGGGCGTCGTGGGGACTGTTCACGCTCGGCGCGGCAGCGCTCACCTTCTCGATCCAGCTGGTCTCCGGCCAGAACTTCGCGATCGGCGACTACCAGATCGCGTCGCTCGTCGCCCTCGTGGTGTGGGAGTTCCTCTACTTCTCCTACCAGTGGTCGTTCGGTGGGCGGACGATCGGGATGGCCGTGCTCGGGATCAAGGTCGTTGCAACCGACGGATCACCGATCGGGTGGCGCCGGGCCGTCGTGCGGACGGTCACGCTGCCGCTCAGCTTCCTCCTCCTCGGTCTCGGCTTCATCGGGATCCTCCTCAACCGCGACCGGCACGCGCTCCACGACCGGTTCGCCCGCACCGTGGTCGTCTACTCGTGGGACGCACGGGCGGCGCGGCTCCGCTGGCTCGCGAGGCAGGACGCGTCGGCGTCGTGAGCCCGCCGCTGCGCGAGTGTGGAGGTCGATGGAGCGCCTGATCTCCCGCGAGCCGTCGGTGGTCGTGCCGGGCGCGGTGCACCTCCCCGAGTGGCTCGACCATGGGGCGCGCCGCCGTCTGCTCACGTCGTGCCGACGCTGGGCCGAGGAGGCGGGCGGGTGGCACGTGCCGCGGATGCCGAACGGGTCCTCGATGTCGGTCGGCATGGTCTGCCTCGGATGGCACTGGTACCCGTACCGCTACTCGCGCACGGTCGACGACGGCGACGGGCGGGCCGTGGCGCCGTTTCCGACGTGGCTCGGCGACCTCGCGCGCGGCGGCCGCGGCCGCGGCGGACGTCGACAGCGAGGTCCTCGGGCTGCCCGACGGCAGGTCCCTCCCGCCGGCGTCGTTCGAGCCGGACATCGCGATCGTGAACTGGTACGGACCCGGCGCCCGGATGGGGATGCACCAGGACCGCGACGAGGAGTGCCTCGCGCCGGTCGTGTCCCTGAGCGTGGGTGACACGGCGACCTTCCGGTTCGGCTCGGCGCACGGTCGCGGCCGACCGTGGACCGACGTCGTGCTCGAGTCGGGCGACGCCTTCGTCTTCGGCGGTCCGGCCCGCCTCGCGCACCACGGGGTGCCGAAGGTCGAACCCGGCACGGGTGTCGCCGACGTGGGCGAACCGGGCGGGCGGTGCAACGTGACGATGCGGCAGTCGGGGCTCACGGACGCGGCAGAGGGCGGGGAGCGCTGACGTCCCCGCGTCGAACGATGCAGGGCCACGACCGATTCCGGTCAGCCGTCGCCCCTCGCGGCGTGGTCGTGTCCGGTGGTTTCCCCGCTCGCCGCCGCGTACCGGTCCCGGCAGTGGTCGGAGCAGAAGTAGAGGCGGCCGTCCGGCCCGCGGAGTGAAGCCGGTGCGGCGGCGATCTCGACCTGCATCCCGCAGAGCGGGTCGATCGCGGTCGTCCTCCCGCCGCCGAACCGGTCCCGGTGGCGGTAGGTCCAGTAGAGGAGCCCGAAGAGGACCAGGAAGACGACGTTGAGGATGGTCGTGTAGTTGAAGGAGATGTGCTCGGAGGTCACCACGGTCGAGCGGTCGGTGGGAACGAGACCGGCGAGATGGAAGATCCCTTCGGTGGCCAATCCGGCGGTCGACATCACGGCCCAGAAGATCGCGAGCATCCGGAGCATGAGCCGGGTCCCGTAGTACCGGCGGTAGATGAGGAGGAGGGGGAAGGTGATGAGGTCGGCGAAGAGGAACGAGATCACGCCGCCGAAGGCGATCCCCCCGTGCCAGAGGGCTGCGGCGAGCGGCACGTTCCCGATCGAGCAGACGAAGCTCACGATCGCGATGAGCGGGCCCACCAGGGCGTTCTCGAGGCTCGTCCAGAAACCGTGGCCCTGGACGAACAGCGCGCTCCACGCCTGTGCGGGAACGGTCACCGCGAGGAATCCCGCCACCGTGTACCCGATCACGAGCTCGCGTCGCAGCATGGTGAGGTCGCTGATCGTGTAGGTCGCCGCATCGGCCCAGCCGGCCGGTGAACGGAGCCGCCTGCGCCAGGGGAGGCGCTGGAGCGCCGGTCCTGTGTCGGCAGGATCGCCGTCGATGTCATGGCCGGCGCCGTGGCCCTCGTGTGCGTGATCGTGCCCGTGGTCGTCGCTCCCGTCGTCCGCAGCGAGCCGGGCCCGGGCCGCGTCGATCTGCCGGCCGCGCAACCAGAGGCCGCCGACCGCCGAGAGGAGGACGATCATGACCACGCCTCCCACGTACTCACTCGCTGCGAACTGCCAGCCCATGAGCACGACCAGGACGAGCCCGAGCTCGAGCACGAGATTGGTCGAGGCGAACATGAAGACCGATGCGGCGAGGAAGTCGGCGCCACGCACGAAGAGCGACTTCGCCATCGCCGTCGCGGCGTACGAGCACGACGACGACGCCATCCCGTAGAGGGAGGCGCGGGTGACCGCGGCCGGCCGATGGTCCCCGAGCCTTCTCTCGATCGACCCGCGGCTCACGAAGGCCTGGACGGCACCCGAGAGGCCGAAGCCGAGGATCAGCGGCCACAGCGTGACCCAGAACATGAAGAAGGCTTCGCGCAGGCTGCGCCCGATCGCGTCGAGCCACCCCGGCAGCGTGGCGGCGAGCAGTGTCATCGAGGTTCTCCGCACGGCCGGCCGGCTCCGTGGCGCCGGCGCCTGCTCATGAGCGGACGAGGCGCGCGATCGCGGTCGAGGCTTCGTCGAGCTTGTCCGCCGCGTCCCTGCCCCCGAGCTTGACCGCGTCGGCGACGCAGTGCGCGAGGTGGTCGTCGAGGAGCTGCAGCGCGACGGCCTGCAGCGCGCGGGTCGCCGCGGCGACCTGCTCGAGCACGTCGATGCAGTACCGGTCCTCCTCGACCATCCGCTCGATGCCGCGCACCTGTCCCTCGATCCGCCGGAGCCGCCTGCCCACCGCCGCCTTGTCGTCGCTGTAGCCCTGTCGCATCTTTCCTCCCCGCGCAGTATACCCCCATGGGGTATTCGACAACACGTGTGCGCCGCGCCGTGCACGCACGTGCGCGCGGTCGTGGGACACTGGAGTTCGGGCCGGGATGTTGGTGAGGGAGTACCCGGACGGTGGACCAGGGTGCGAGTAGGTTGGCAGTGTGACTGACAACAAATCCCTCGACGGTTCGGACCAGCGGGCGCGACGTGGCGCCGCCGCGGTGCGACCGCTCCCGTCGCGGGACGAGGCCGGTCGCCATGGTGCCCGCGCCGCGGTCCGATCGCGCCATGCACGCACGGTCGTCCGACGGTCAGGAGGGGGGTGAGGGATCGTGGGTTCCCTGCACGTGCACGAGCCGGATTCGACCATCGGGGCCGCGCATCTCGAGGAGCTCGCCGACGGTGTCTTCGCCTGGGTCCAGCCCGACGGCTCGTGGTGGGTCAACAACGCGGGCGGGGTGCGAAGTGAGGACGGGACCTTCGTGCTCGACACCTGCGCGACCGAGGCGCGCACGAGGCGGTTCCTCGACGCGCTGCGGGCCGCGACAGGGGGCTCGCCGATCCGGTGGGCGGCCAACACCCACGAACACGGCGACCACACCTACGGCAACTGCTTCCTGCCGGAGGAGACCGCGCTCATCGGGCACGAGCGCATGCGGGAGCAGCTCCTCGCCGACCCGGTGATCGACGGGTGCCCACCGGCATGGGACCCGGTGCCCGAGTGGGGCGCGGTGATCCGGCGGGTGCCATCGATCGTCACGCGAAGCGACCTCACGATCCATGCGGGCCGCCGACGCATCGACCTGCTGCACCCCGGGTACGACGCGCACACGACCGGCGACCTCGTCGCCTGGCTGCCCGAGGAGCGGGTCCTCTTCTCGGGCGATCTCGTCTTCCACGGGCTCACCCCGCTGGTCAGCGCCGGCTCGGTCGACGGTGCCCTGCGCTCCCTCGACTGGCTCGCCTCCTTCGAGCCCGCGTACCTGGTGCCCGGGCACGGTCCGGTCGTCGCCGCCGGTGAGCTCGCGTCGGTCCTCGGCGACCACGAGCGCTACTACCGGTTCATCTCGGAGGTGGCCGCCACCGGCATCCGCGACGGGCTCCAACCGCTCGAGGCGGCCGAGCAGGCGTCGCTCGGCGAGTACGCAACGTGGTCCGACGCCGAACGGTTCGTGCTCAACCTCCATCGTGCGTACGCCGAGGCGGGGGTGCGCGCGTTCGACATGACGAGTGCCTTCACGGACGCGATCACGTGGAACGGCGGGGTGATGACCACCCACGTCTGCTGCGCTTCGTGAGGTTCCTGAGCTACCGCGACGGCGACGACCAGCGCTGCGGGGTCCTCGAGACCGACCTCGTCCACCCGCTCCCGCCGGGCGTGCGCCTGCTCGACCTGCTGGGCGACGACGGCACCCGCCTGCGCGAGGCCGGCGCGCTGGCGCTCGCGGACTCGGGCGAGATGCACCCGCTGGCCGAGGTGCACCTGGTCGCGCCGATCCCCTCACCGCCGACGGTACGGGACTTCATGACCTTCGAGTCGCACTTCGCGGGCGCACGCGGCCTCGACAACCCGATCCCCGAGCAGTGGTACGGCGCGCCGGCCTTCTACTTCACCAACCCGTACGCGGTGCTCGGCCCGTCGGACGTGGTGCCGATCAGTCCCGGCAGCCGGCTCTTCGACCTCGAGCTCGAGGTCGCCGCGGTCGTCGGCCGTGCCGGGCGCGACGTCGCACCCGAGGCGGGTGAGTCGCACGTCGTCGGCTACACGATCTTCGTCGACTGGTCGGCACGCGACCTCCAGTACGACGAGATGCAGGTCGGGCTCGGGCCGGCCAAGGCGAAGGACACCGCGACGACGATGGGTCCCTACCTGGTGACCGCCGACGAGCTCGAGCCCTACCGCTCGGGCGCCGCATTTGGGCTGGCGATGCGGGCGAGCGTCAACGGGGAGCTCCTCGGCGAGGACCGGCTCGACTCGATGGCGTGGACCTTCGGCGAGCTCGTCGCCTATGCGAGCCGGGGGACCGAGGTGAGGCCCGGCGACGTCCTCGGTTCGGGCACCTGCGGGGGCGGCTGCCTCGTCGAGGCGTGGGGCCGCCAGGGTCTCGAGGGGCTCGAGCGCCACCCGGCGCTCCGACCGGGGGACACGGTGACCGTCGAGGTCGAACAGCTCGGTGCGATGACGCTCGAGGTCGTCGAAGGGGCCGAACCGGTCCCGATCCCGCCGGCGCGCCGCTGAGCCGCGCCGGCTACAGACCGGTCGGCCGGTTCACGAACCGCCCGGCGGCGGGCGAGTAGAACCAGCCGCCCCCGGCCTTGGTCCCACCGTCGACCGGGATGTTGGTGCCGGTCACGAAGCTCGAGAGATCCGAGGCGAGGAAGAGCACCACGCGGGCCTGGTCCTCCGGCCATCCGAGCCGACCGACCGGCGCCCACGACGGCCAGAGGTCGTCGTGCTCCTCCGAGCCGCGCACGTAGTCGACCTGGGGCGACTGGGTCAGGTCGGGGCCGATGCCGTTGACCCGCACACCGAGCCGGCCGACCCGCACCGCGAGGCTGGTCGTGAAGTGCGCGACCGCCGCCTTCATCGCCGCGTAGACCGGCTCCCCCGGGAAGCCGCGGAGCCCTTCGACCGAGTGGACGTTCACGATCGACCCCGATCCCCGCCCGGTCATCGAGCCGAGGAAGGCGCGGGTGACGGCGAGGACGTGGAGGAGATTGACGTCGTACATGGACATCCAGCTCTCGGGCGTCGAGTCCTCGAACCGCACGAGCGGCCGGTAGTCGCCGACGTTGTTCACGAGCACGTCGACCCGGCCGTGCGTGCCGAGCACCTCGGACGCCAGCCGCTCCACGTCCGCCGCCTCGGTCACGTCGCAGGCGTGCGCGGCGGCCGTCCCGCCGCCGTCCCGGATCGCCTCGACCGTGCGCGCCGCGCGATCGACGTCGATCTCGGCGATCTCGACGAGCGCACCGTGCTCGCCGAAGAGCCTGGCGATCGCTCCGCCGATCCCGTCGCCGCCACCCGTCACGACCGCGACCCGCCCGTCGAGGAGGCGGTCCCACCGTTCGACCGGCGGGACGTCGGCGGGACGCTGTGGGCTCATGGAACCGGTCGGGCGCAGTCCAGGCCGCGGTCGAGGCCGCGGTCGAGCGCCCGAGGGGCCGGTCTCACAGCGTGAAGACGCGGCGGGCGGTGCCGGCGAAGAAGGCGGCGGCGACCTCGTCGTGGTCGATGAGCTCGTTCGGCACCGGATCATCTTGCAGGCGGGCGCGAGTGCCTGCAACCACGACGTCCCGCGGCTCGTCGGACGGGCCGGCGCCACAGGTCGCGGCGCGGGCCGTCGTCGAACGGGTAGGGGACCCGGTCGGGCCACGCTTCGGTAGGCTCAGTTCGATGCCGAGTGTGATCGCGCGATCGCCGCGGGACGGGTGACGTGACTGAGGAGTCCGAGTACCGCGACCGGTGGATCCATTGTGGACCCGACGGCATGCGCATCCGCGGCTACTACTTCCCCTGGGGCACCAAGCACATCCCGTACGCGTCCATCCGAGGGATCGAGGCGGTCGACGTCGGCACGTTCACCGGCCGGGCGCGCATCTGGGGAACCGCCAATCCGCGCTACTGGGCCAATCTCGATCCTGACCGCCCCAAAAAAAGCTCCGGTCTCGTCCTCGACGTCGGTCGCCGCGTCCGGCCGTTCATCACCCCCGACGATCCCGCTCGCGTCGAGACGATCCTACGCGAGCGGACCGGGCTCGGACCGTCGAGTGGCGGCGAGCGCCGCGGACACATCGTCTAGCGCCCGCGCCTTCCTCGAGCGTCCCCTTTCGCTGCGCGGCCCCGCCGGCGCGGCCGCATCGTGCTCCGCGTCCTTGCCGGCGCCGGACCTCCGGGCGTCTCCGGCTAGGTCAGCTCGGCTCTGTCAGAGCGTCTGACTCCTCCGGAGCGCTCTGCGCAGGCCGGCTCAAGGAAACGGACCGGCGCGTCGATATCGCCGAGGAGACCTGGGGGATCCCGACCACCGGCGGGCGGACATCCGATCCCCGACGACCCCGATCCCGAGACCCTCGCCGGACAGTGGCGACGTGGCTGGACGGAGGACGATGCCGACGCAGGAGTTCGGAGCGGGGAGCACCGGAAGGCGTGACTGGTCGTCAGCGAGGCAGGTCCGAGCCTCCGCAGCCATGCCGGTGCCGGTCCCGAGTCTTCCGCTGCTCGAGATGTTTCCGACTGCGGCTTCCCCGCCGTTCAACGCATCGCCCCCCGGCACCCACATCGGCGCGGCGGACGCATCCCCACCGGTGGGCGAGCGACGCCAGGCGTGGGCTTCGATCCTGATGGTCGTGGTCATTGCGATGGTCCTCGGTGCGACGGCGGTCACCTTCCTCGCCCTCGGACACGGTCAGCTCGCGCCCACCGTGTCCCCGGCGCAGACGAGCCAGAAGGTCTATGCGGCGGCGATGGCCTCCGGAACCCTCCACTACGCCGTCTCGGACGTCACGAAGCTCGGTGCCACGACCGTCCGCGAGACGTCCGTCACCGACGTCGGCAGGCACGGAGGCGTGCAGTCGATGTCGGGCGACCTCGGGAATGCGTCGGTCATCGCCACGGGGTCGGCCGCCTACCTCAGGGCCGATCCGACGTGGTACAGCTCGGCGCTCGGCCTCTCGCAGGCGCAAGCCTCGAGCCTCGCCGGCCGATGGATCTCCTTCACCCCGCAGGACAGCGCGTACGCGGCGGTCGTCGACGGTACGACCACCGGCAGCCTCTGGGGCGCCGCCGGTCAGGCGCCGGCTGGTCCGATCCACCAGACACCGCTCGGCGTCACCGATCTATCGACGTCTCACGGCCGAACGGTGCGGTCCATCGTCTACTCGAACCACAACAGCACCTCGAATCCCGCATTCGACGTCGCGGGGACCTCGAGGCTCACCTTCGCGGACGGAACCAACCTTCCGAGTGCCTACTCGCTGCAGCTCACCGGGACGATCGACCGGACTCCCGGTTCGGAGCAGACGGTCGTGACCTTCTCCCGCTGGGGGGAGCGTGTCGCCCCGGTGCCACCGCAGGGCGCCGTCCCGTTCGACTCCATCGCGACGCAGCCACCGACTATCGCTTGACCATCGTCGGGCTCAGGTGCGCATCGGCACCCGCGGTCGTCAGGCCGGTGCGCCGCTCATGAACCGTGCAGGCGCGAACGGTGCGAGCGCCCTTGGGGCCTCGCCGGTCGCGGCACGGGCGACGAGCGCCGCCGAGTAGGGCCCGAGCAGGAGACCCTCGGCGCCGTGTCCGGTGCAGAGGAGCACGTTGGACCAGCCGGGCACCGCCCCCAGAAGGGGCCGGTCGTCGGTGCTCCGGGGTCGGAGGCCGACCCGGACCTCCGTGAAGGTGGCCTCACCGAGTCCGGGCGCGATCGTCACGCACTCGCGCAGGAGGTCTCGCACTCCCGCCGCGGTGGGGCGGGTGTCGAAGCCCGCGTCGTGCTCGAAGGTCCCACCGCATGCCACGCGCCCTCCGGGCCACGGCACCAGGTAGAAGTTGAGGATCGGCTGCACGATCGACCACCGGTCCGAGTCGTCGCCGTCTGAGGTGACGTGGACGATCTGCCCTTTCAGTGGTGTGACCGGCATGGGGGTCCCGAGCACCTCCTCCCAGGTCCCGGACCACGCGCCGGCGGCGACGACAACCGCGTCGCAGGCCACCGGCCCCGATGGGAGCTCGACGGCGACGGCGCGATCGCCGTCGGCGGCGATGCCGGTCGCCTGCTCGGCGACGACCCGCACCTTCCTCGCTGCGATCGCCTCGCGGAGTGCGCCGGTCAACCGACGGCCGTCGACGCGTGCCGCCTCCGGGTTGTGCAGCGCACGCCAGGGCGTCGCGAGCGGAGGGAAGCGCTCGACGGCCTCGTCGCCCGGGATCTCGACGACGCCCGGGCTGCGGCGCCGGATGGTGCGCAGGGACTCCTCGAACCATGGGTCCTCGTGCTCGGCCAGCGCGACCACGAGCGAGCCGCAGCGGGCGAACGCCGCCGCGCCGGGATCGCACCCCTCCTCACCGAGGCGGGTCACGAGTCCGGTCAGGTGCGCGGCCGCGTCACAGCCGAATTCCCACCAGGCGTCGTCCTCGTCACGCCAGGTCTGCGGGGAGACGATGCCGGCGCCGGCGTCCGACGCGCGTCCCGGATGTGCCGCGTCGACGAGCACGACGTCTGCCCCGAGGCAGGCGAGCTCATAGGCGGCCGATGTGCCGACGAGACCGCCGCCGATGATCACCACGTCGGCCGACTCCACGGCGGTCAGCGTAGGGGAGTCCCCTCCACCGGCCCCTGCCGCACGGCGGGTGGCGGAAAGTAGGGTCGGTCCATGGCGACGATCGAAGACGTCGCACGCCTTGCCGCTGCGCTGCCGGAGGTGACCGAGGGGGAGCGCCGACGCAGCCTGACCTGGTACGTGCGAGAGAAGGCGTTCGCGTGGGACCGTCCGTTCACCAAGGCGGACCGGAAGCGGTACGGCGACGAGACGCCGCCCGACGGCCCGATCGTCGCGGTCCGGGTCGCGGACCTCATCGAGAAGGAGGCCGTGCTCACCTCGAGCTCGCCTTCGATCTTCACGATCCCGCACTTCGACGGCTTCGCTGCGGTCCTCATCCATCTGCAATCGGTTCGCGCCGGCGAGCTACGCGATGCGATCACCGACGCGTGGTTGGCGTGTGCCCCACCGAAGCTGGCGAAGGGGTTCCTGACCGACTGAGGCCGAGTCGGCTGTGCCGGTGTGGCCGCAGTCGTTTCGGCTGCTCCCGCTCGTGTCGGGGCGCGGCGGAGGATCGCGACGACCCACCTACAGTGCGTGGAAGAGCGAGAGGAGAGGTGGGCCATGTCCGAGATGCGGGACTTCAACCAGCAGATCATCGACGAGTTCCGGAGCAACGGGGGAAAGGTCGGCGGTGCGTTCGAGGGAGCGCCCTTGCTGCTGCTCACGACCACCGGCGCGAAGACCGGTGCGGTGCGTACCAATCCCGTCGTCTGCCAGCAGGGCGACGACGGGACCCTCTACGTCTTCGCCTCGAAGGCCGGCGCGCCCACCAATCCCGACTGGTACCACAACCTGGTCGCGCATCCCGAAGTCACCGTCGAGTTCGGCACGGAGACGTTCACCGCGACCGCCACACCCATCACCGGTGCGCGGCGCGACGAGATCTACACCAGACAGGGCGAGCGGTTCCCCAATTTCGTCGAGTACCAGGAGAAGGCGGGAGCCCGAACGATCCCCGTCGTGACGCTGACGCGATCCTGACGCGCGCCGAGGGGTCACCGATCGGTTCGGCGCCGGGAGCGCGCTCGTGGTGCTGATGCTCGGCACTTTCGGCACTTTCGGCGCTGTCGGCACCGAGGCGCAGGTGGCGCTCCCTCCGCTCGCCCGAGGGATCCTGATCGCGACCGCGGTGATCTGGTTGGCGGCGGAGCTCCGCCAGGGGATGAACCGCCGCGACGAGGGGATATCGGCGGACGGCGGGAGCCGGTCGGTCATCCGGATCGCGACGGTCGTCGGCGTGATCCTCGCGATCGTCATGTCGCACGTCGCGCCGGCGGCGAACTTCCCGACCGAAGGGGTTTGGGTCTGGATCGGGCTCGCCACGCTGTGGTGCGGCATCGGACTCCGGCTGTGGAGCTTCCGCACGCTCGGGAGGTACTTCACGTTCACTGTGCAGACGAGCGCGGACCAGCCGGTCATCATGGACGGCCCGTACCGGATCCTCCGCCATCCCAGCTACAGCGGGGTCCTCCTCGCCGTCGTCGGACTCGGGATCTTCATCGGCAACTGGCTCTCGCTCGTCTGTCTCACGACGGCAGTGGCGTGCGGGATCGTCTACCGCATCCGGGTGGAGGAGGCGGCGCTCGTCGACGAGCTCGGCGACCGGTACGTGGCCTACGCATCGACGCGGAAGCGCCTCGTGCCCTACGTGTGGTGAGGGTCGCTCATCGACACGCAATGACTCGCGCAGACGACTGGCCTCTTTGCAGTCGCGGCTCCTTCTTCCGGGCCATCGCAGCAGACGAGATCGGGTTCCTGGCGCTTCGGGATGCGAAGAGCAGCACTACCTGAGAGTGGCAGCGAGTTCCCAGTTGCGAATGGTGCTGGCTCAGACGAGACTGACCGGGATCTGTGTCGGCCATCGGGAAGGCGGAGTACTTCGATGGGGAACTGCGGAGATGTAGCCCGTTCGATTCGCCGCGGACGGGCTCTTCGCCATCCGAATCGGCCATCGTCTGCAGGCGGCGGGAGAGGCCACTGTCTCTGCAGCTACGGAGACGCACGGCACCGCGCTCGTGCCCATCCTGGCATCCCGTGAGCACGCAGCCGACGACGCGATCGCCGAACTGTTCCCGAATCTCGGCCACCGGGGTTCTCGTGCTACCGACCGGGAGGGCTGGTTGGCGGGAACGCTGGCGGCTGACCTGGCGTCGCTCAGCGTCCAGCCCGAACTGTTCAACGAGGTGGCGTAATCCCCGCCGTTTGACCGCGAGACGACGTGGGCCGCACTTCATTGCCGCGCCGGCCAGTCGCCCGCGAAGCTGCGGAAACACCCTGATCGCGCTTTGACCGTCCACATCAGCCGAGGTCAGCAGCAGGGTCGCTTGAAGGAAATCCTACCCATATAGCCCGGATGTGGGTATGATTTCCTTCATGAGGACGAATGGCACCCCCGATCTCCGAGAGCAGCTGGGTGACACGTTCACCTACGGCGAGGCCAAGCAGGCAGGTGTCGGTGACAGGCGTCTGTACGCCTTGCGCGACAGCGGAGAGATCATCTCGCTCGGCGGTGGCGTCTACCGCTGGGCCGACGCGCCGCCCGCCGACTCCGACCTGATCGAGATCGCCGAGCGAGTCCCGCACGCCACGCTGTGCCTGGAGACCGCGCTCGCTCGCCACGGCCTGATCGACGCCATTCCGGCCGCCATCGACATCGCCATCCCCCGAGGAAGCACTCGCCCAGCGCTCCAGGCGCCGTCTCGCATCCACCAGTTCGACCCCCGCACCTTCGACCTGGGGCGCGAAGAGCTGAACGTCGGTGCCCGTCGGCCCATCGGGCTGTACTCGGCAGAACGGTCCCTGGTCGATGTCGTCCGCCTTCGCCACCTCGAAGGCAGCGAGGTCGCCTGGGAGGCCCTGCGGCGCTGGCTCGGCCGCCCGGGCCGCAGCCCAGCCCAGCTGATCGAGCTGGCCCAGAGATTCCCCCGCACCGAGCCCGCACTGCGCCGAGCTTTGGAAGTCTTGCTGTGACCGCTCCCTCCCGAGCCACCTCGGCGGGTCGGGCCTACCTCGACCTTCGGGCCAAGGCTCGTGGCGACCGCCGCCCGGTCGACGAGCTGTTGCAGCTCTACATAGTGGAGTCGTTCCTCGCCCGCTTGGCCGAGTCGCGCTTCGCCGACCAGCTCGTCCTGAAAGGCGGGGTGCTCCTGGCCGCCTTCGGGGAACGCCGGCCGACCCGAGACGTCGATCTCCGAGCCGAGGCGCTCGACAACGACGCGGACAACGTCCGGACCGTCATCTGCGAGGTGGCGAACCTTCGCCTCGACGACGGCGCCGCGTTCGACGTGGACGGAGCGACCGCAGCGGTGATTCGCGATGAGGACGCCTACAGCGGTGTTCGGGTCACGATGAACGCCGAGCTGGCAACGGCCCGTCCCCACTTCCATGTCGACGTCAACGTGGGTGACCCGATCACTCCCGCACCCCAGGAGCTGCACCTTCCACGCCTCCTCGGCGGTGAGGTGGTGGTACGGGGGTATCCGCTCGTGATGGTGCACGCCGAGAAGATCGTCACTGCCGTGGCCCGCGGAACAGTCAAACATCCGCTGGACGGACTTCGCCGATGTCTATCTTCTGAGCCGCCGTCATCCACTGATCGGAGCGGATCTCACCGACTCGGTCCGCCAGGTGGCCCGCCACCGGCAGGTCGAGCTGCTTCCTCTCGCCCGGGTTCTCGACGGCTACGGCGAGATCGGACAGGCGCGATGGGCAGCCTGGAGGAGAAAGCAGCAGCTAGAAGACCGCGTCCCCGATCAATTCGCCGAGGTCGTCTCGGCGGTTGTCTCCTTCGCGGATCCCGTTATCACCGACACGGCAGCAGCCCTCGCATGGGATCCGGCGAGCGGCGTGTGGTCGTCGGTGCCTGATGCTCGCTGATCTGTACGAAAGGGAGGCTGAAGCGGTGGCAGGAAAGTCACGACGAGTCACATCATCCCTTGTGGCAAGGTGGCGGATAGTAGAGATGGACCTCTGGGCCCAAGAGGACGTCGACCTCGTCGCTCCTGGGTTCATCGAGTTCGAACCGGACCACATGGGCAGTCTCGGGTTCATTGCGGTCCAAGGTGGGATCGACTGGCGCGACGCACCTCGTGACAGACACCCCGGTGTGGAGTTCTCTTGGGAGGGCTTCGACGAGGGTGACCACACCACCGGTCGGGGGTGGGCGACCGTCGAAGATGATGGCACGCTTCGAGGCCACCTCTTCTTCCACCTTGGCGATGATTCGGGCTTCCGGGCCGAGCGCACAGGCGACAAGCGATGACCACCGGCACGCCTCGGAAGCCGCCCGTGTTCGGACCGGAGCGGTGGTCGGAGCTAGCCGGGCGGTCCTGGAGCTACTGGGACCTGTGGTTCGCCGCCGTTGCTGTCGCTGACTTTGCCGACAGCCTGGACGACCTCGAAGCACATCTCGTAGGCGAGCTGCGGAGTCACGTCGACGGCCGGCAGGGCGCCGAATCGAAGCTCAGCCATCTGGCCGACCTGCGCTCCAGGATCGAAGAAGCCGGTCTCACGCCGGCGGACCTCGCCACGTCGGTGATGCTCTCCGACAAACGGGTGCTGGTCAAGGCGAGGAAGAAGGTGAGCGACCGCTGGGTGGTGGGACGGGCCATGACGCCCGCCATGGTCGAGACGCCTCGGGTGCGTCTCGTGCGGCGCTCCCGGTACGGCCGTTGGAGCGCCTTCCCGGTCGATCCAGGCCTCTACTACAGGTCCTTCCGTCGCCATGTCGAGGTGAAGGACCACATCTCTAAGTACAAGAGCTTCGCCGCCGTCGACCGGGTCGAAGAGCGGTTGCGCAGCCTCGACCAGCCGTCCCTGAGTGCGGCGCAGCGGCTGGCGCTGTACCGGGCCTTCCACACCGCGGGGTTGGAGCTGGCCGACCGGACCGACGACTCCCACGGCAACGTCGGACAGCTACGTGTCGGCGCGTGGCACACCTACCTGGGGATCGACTGGCAGGCAGCGGGAATACGGGGCGAGGACTACTGGGCCGACGTGTGCGACCTCGTCGTCTTCGAGCCCTACGCGTTGGACTACAAGGAGGAGACGCTCCCCTGGCGACACGTCCCTGGCGACGAGACCGAGCTGATCGAGGCATATCTCGTAAGCCTGGCCACCGAGTGCGCATCTGACTACCTCGACTACCAGGCAGAGGAAGCACTCCAGCAGCTCGCCTGGCTCGCCGTCGCTGGCCGGCGATTCACCCGGTACGTCGAGGCGGCGAACCGGCTCGGCAGCGAACATTGGATGCCCATCGAGGCCATGGCCGAATCCGCACTGCGGTCGGGACGTCGGGAGCTGGCGCTTGAGGTCTTCCGGGCGGCGGATCGTCCCGGCTTTCATCAGGAGCACTTGCGCCGACGCTGCCGGACGCTTACCGGCGTCGACATCAGCGACGAGAAGCGCGTCCCGCCGCCGAGGCTCCGCGTCGTCGAGAGTCCGGGCGGTGGTCGCTCATGAGCGCCGAAGAGGTCAACCGCGCCGTGCGCCGGATCGAGGCTCGCCGTCCCGACCTGAACATGGCGGTGCAGGCGGTCGCTGGCGGCCTGACCGCTGGCGAAGTTGGCCGACGTCGCCCCGTTGCTCGACCGGCTGCCACTCCTTGCCACCTCGCTCGACACGGCGCCCCAGGGCGAGCTGAGGGCTCTTTTCGATGCGCTGCAGCTCGACGTCGTCTACCAACCGGGCGACAGCGCGCTCGACGTCGCAGTCACCCTCTACGATCGCGGCAGCGAGACAGCCCAGTCCGCCACACAGGTTCGTGCGGAGGACTGGTTGGCGCCCTCGGCAATGGCGCCCTCGGCAGGACTCGAACCTGCGCTCACGGCTCCGGAGGCCGATGCTCTATCCGCTGAGCTACGAGGGCAACGGTTTGGCGGAAACGGGTCGGAACGCCGTCGCCGAAGGTGCGCCACCTGTTGGAGGAACAACTCTACTGCGACCCTGACCGGCTCCCACTTGACGCAGTCCGGATCCGGCGGCCACCCGGCGAGGACCAGGCCAAGGGGCTCCCGAGAGCACCCGCCACGACGCCACACACCCCCTGACCACGTAGTCTCGCAGGATCATGTCCGCCCACGACCAGCTCGCCGCCGCGGTCAGCGGTGCGCTCGTCGCGGTCGCCTCCCGCGACGGTCTCGACGTCAAGGTGGAGTCCGCGGACGTCCACCTCGAACGGCCCGCGAAGCGCGAGCACGGGGACTGGTCGACCAACGTCGCCCTGGTCACAGCCAAGGCCGCCGGCACCAATCCGAGGGCGCTGGCCGCCTTGCTCACCGAAGTTCTCACCGCCGAGCGCCCACCCCACGTGACGGCGGTGGAGGTCGCAGGCCCGGGCTTCGTGAACTTCCGCCTCGACGACGGCTGGCTCCACGACGCCCTCGCCGAGCTCCTCGACGAAGGCGAGGAGCACTACGCCCGGCCTGACGTCGGCCACGGCGAGCGGGTCCAGGTCGAGTTCATCTCGGCCAATCCGACCGGTCCGATCCACGTAGGCAACGGCTGGTGGGGGAGCTACGGCGACGCACTCGCCCGCGTCCTCGCGCGGGCTGGCCACGAGGTCAGCCGCGAGTACTACGTGAACGACACCGGCGGGCAGATCCGCACCCTCGGCGAAAGCCTTCTCGCCCGCCGCCGCGGCGAGGAGGTGCCCGAGGGCGGCTACCAGGGCGAGTACGTGACCGAGCTCGCCGGCACCTACGACGGCCCCGACGACGTGACCGCGGCCGGGCGCTGGGCCGCCGAGCACATCCTCGACCTCATCCGCTCGACCCTCTCGTCAGTCGGGATCGAGTTCGACGAGTGGTACAGCCAGGCCTCCATCGAGGAGAGCGGCGCGGTGGACGAGACCATCGCCCTGCTCGCGGCGAAGGGCCTCGTCTTCGAGGAGGACGGCGCGACGTGGTTCCGCGCGACGGAGCTCGGCGACAGCCGCGACCGAGTGCTGCGCAAGTCCAATGGCGATGCGACCTACCTCGCCGGCGACATCGCCTACCACCGCGACAAGTTCCTCGTGCGCGGCTTCGACCGGGTCATCGACGTCTTCGGCGCCGACCACCACGGTCAGGTGGCGAGCCTCGTCGCCGGCGTCCAGGCCCTCGGCGTCGACCCCTCCCGCCTCGAGGTCAAGCTCGGGCAGATGGTCTCCCTCGTCGACGGTGACGAGGCGGTCAAAATGGGCAAGCGCGCCGGCAACGCGATCTCGCTCGACTCGCTCGTCGCCGACATCGGGCCGGACGCGACGCGGATCCTCTCGCTCATGAGCTCGCTCGACCAGGCGACGACCTTCGACCTCGCGGCGGTGCGCCGGCAGTCGGTCGAGAACCCGGTCTTCTACGTGCAGATGGCCACCGCGCGCATCGGCGGAGTCGCCCGCAAGGCCGCCGAGCGCAACATCGTCCGCGCTCCTCTCGCCGAGGTCGACCTCTCCCTGCTCCGTCACGAGCGCGAGCTCGAGCTCATCCGCTGTCTCGAGGAGCTCCCCGAGACCGTCGCGGAGGCGGCGGTCGACCGCGCCCCGACCAAGATCACCTCGTGGGTCCGCCGGCTCGCGACCTGCTTCCACGGCTTCTACCACGACTGCCCGATCCTGGCCGACGACGTCGACCCTGCACTCCGCCAGGCGCGCCTCTGGCTCGTCGAGGGGTCACGCATCGGGCTCACCATCGGGCTCGGCCTGCTCGGCGTCGCTGCGCCGGAGTCGATGTGAACACGGAGCGCGGACACTTGGGCCTCCCCCTCGAGGCCGATCCGACCGGACCGCCCGTCGACCGGCTGGTGCCGATGACCGCCTCGGTCACCGTCGACGGGCGGCTCCGCGTCGGCGGCGTCGACCTCGTCGACCTCGCGATCGAGCACGGCACCCCGCTCTTCGTCTACGACGAGGCCCACCTGCGCGCGGCCTGCCGCGAAGCGGTCGAGGCATGGGGTGACGGCGTGGCCTACGCGACGAAGGCCTTCCTCTGCGTGGCGATGGCCAAGCTCGCCCACGAGGAGGGCATGTGTCTCGACGTCTCGACCGGTGGTGAGCTGCACGTCGCGCTCGTCGCCGGCGTGCCTCCCGAACGGCTCGTCCTCCACGGCAACAACAAGTCGGCCGAGGAGCTCGCGAGCGCGCTCGAGGTCGGCGTCGGCCGGATCGTCGTGGACTCGTTCGACGAGCTCGACCGACTCGAGCACCTCCTCGTCGACCGCGACGTGCGTCCGAAGGTGCTCGCACGGATCACCCCGGGCGTCGAGGTCCACACCCACGAGTTCGTGCGGACCGGCCAGGAGGACTCGAAGTTCGGCTTCGGCGTCTCGTCGGGGGCCGCCGCCGAGGCGGTCAAGCGACTCGGCGAGCTCGACGCGCAGGGCTCGATCTCCTTCGTGGGGGTGCATGCGCATCTCGGGAGCCAGGTCTTCGCGATCGGGCCGTTCGTGCAGGCGATCGAGGTGCTCACCGGCTTCGTCGCGCCGCTCGGCCTGCCCGAGCTCGTCGTCGGGGGCGGGCTCGGCGTCGCCTACGTGAACGGTGAGGAGGCGCCGACGATGACCGAATGGGCCGGCTCGGTGCGCGACGCGTGCCATGCAGCCGGCCTCCACGACGGGGTGCGGGTCACCGCCGAACCGGGCCGCTCGATCGTCGCGACCGCCGGCATCACCCTCTACCGGGTCGGCACCCTCAAGGACGTTCCCGGTCACCGCACCTACGTCGCGGTCGACGGCGGGATGAGCGACAACCCGCGCCCGGTCCTCTATGGCAGCGGGTACGAGGCGTTCCTGCCCCGTGAGGCCGACCGCGCCACGACCGCTCGCGGTCCGGGTGGTGGGGAAGCACTGCGAGACCGGCGACGTCATCGTCTCCGAGGGGTACGTGCCGGCCGACCTCGCGGTCGGCGACGTGCTGGCCACACCGGTCACCGGCGCATACGGGCACTCGATGGCCTCCAACTACAACAAGGTCCCCCGGCCGCCGGTCCTCTTCGTCGCCGACGGCAGGGCCCGCGTGGTGGTCCGGCGCGAGACCGTCGACGACCTGGTGCGACTCGACGTCTGAGTCCCACCCGGACACGCCATCCGCCGATCACCAGGCGGTAGGTTGACCGGGTGACCGTGGCGAGCCCTTCCGAACGCGTGGTGCGGATCGCCCTGCTCGGCTGCGGCAACGTGGGGGGTGCGCTGGTCGGCATCCTCCAGGACCGTGCCGATGACCTCGTGGTCCAGTCGGGGGCGCGCTTCGAGGTCGTCGGGATCGCGGTGAGCGACTTGCGGAAGCCCCGGCCGCCGAACGTCCCGGCCGAGCTGCTCACCACCGACGCGGCGGGCCTCGTCGCGGACCCGACGGTCGACGTCGTCATCGAGCTCGTCGGCGGTATCTCGCCGGCCGACGGGTTCGTCCGGGCAGCGCTCGACGCCGGGAAGTCGGTCGTCACCGGGAACAAGGCGCTCCTCGCCTCCCCGGAGGGGGTCAAGCTCCGGAGCCTCGCCAGAGAGCGCGGAGTCGACCTCCTCTACGAGGCCGCCGTCGCCGGCGCGATCCCCCTCGTCCGGGCGCTGCGCGAGTCGCTGACGGGTGAGCGGATCCGGCGGGTCATGGGGATCGTGAACGGGACGACCAACTACATCCTCACCAAGATGAGCGAGCAGGGCGCCGACTACGAGGACGTCCTCGCCGAAGCCCAGGACCTGGGGCTGGCCGAACGCGACCCGACCGCGGACGTCGAGGGCCACGATGCGGCCGCGAAGGCGGCCATTCTCGCCGGGGTGGCCTTCGGCTACGACGTCGCCGCCGCCGACGTGCTCTGCGAGGGGATCACCGCCATCCGGGTGGTGGACGTCGAGTTCGCGAGGCGTCTCGGCTACGCGGTCAAGCTCCTCGCGATCGTCGAGCGCCTCGGCAACGACTCGCTCTCGGTCCGCGTGCACCCGGCGATGATCCCGAACGAGCACCCGTTGGCCTCGGTCCGCGACGCGTTCAACGCAGTCTTCATCGAGGGCGAGGCCGCAGGCGAGCTCATGCTGTACGGGCAGGGGGCCGGCGGGCTGCCCACCGCGAGCGCGGTGGTCGGCGACCTCATCGACGCGACCCGCAACCTGCTCGCCGGGACGACCGCGCCGACGCCCGAGCGGCTGCCCGCCCGCCTGCAGCCCGACGCGGAGCTGGTGACCCGCTACTACGTGAGCCTCGACGTCGCCGACCGACCGGGCGTCCTCGCCGCGGTCACGACCGTCTTCGGCGACCACAACGTCTCGATCCGCTCGATGGAGCAGGAGGGGCTCGGGAACGAGGCGCGCCTCCTGCTCACCACCCACGTCGCGCGCGAGGGGGACGTGCGCGCGACGCTCGCGCGGCTCGACGCGCTCGAGTCCGTGCGGCGGATCGGCGGCGTGATCCGCATCATCGGGAACGGCGAATGAGCGGGCCGACCGCCGTCGGCTGGCGCGGGGTCATCGAGGAGTACCGCGAGTTCCTCCCGGTGACCGCCGACACGCCGGTCGTCACCCTCCTCGAAGGAGGGACGCCGTTGCTCCCCGCACCGCGCCTCTCCGCGCGCGTCGGCGCGCGCGTGCTGCTCAAGGTCGAAGGGTCCAACCCGACCGGCTCCTTCAAGGACCGCGGCATGACCGTCGCGATCTCGAAGGCGGCAGAGGAAGGCGCGAAGGCCGTCGTCTGCGCATCGACCGGCAACACCTCGGCCTCCGCGGCCGCGTTCGCGTCGCGCGCCGGGCTCACCTGCGCGGTGCTCATCCCCGAGGGGCACATCGCGCTCGGGAAGCTCGCGCAGGCGCTCGTGCACGGCGCACTCGTGCTGCAGGTGCGCGGCAACTTCGACCAGTCGCTCGCCATCGTCCGCGAGCTCGGCGAGCGGGCGCCGGTGACGGTCGTGAACTCGGTGAACCCGTTCCGCATCGAGGGGCAGAAGTCCGGGGCGTTCGAGATCGTCGACCGCCTCGGCGACGCCCCGGACGTCCACTGCATCCCGGTCGGCAACGCCGGCAACATCACCGCCTACTGGAAGGGGTACCTCGAGTTCAAGGAGGTGGGGCGGTCGACCCGTCTGCCGCGCATGCTGGGCTTCCAGGCCGCGGGAGCCGCCCCGATCGTCGAGGGCCACCCGATCGAGCACCCCGACACGGTGGCGACCGCGATCCGGATCGGCAATCCGGCGAGCTGGTACGGGGCGACCTCGGCCGCGTCCGAGTCCGGTGGTGGCATCGCAGCCGTCACCGACGACGAGATCCTCGACGCGTACAAGTTCCTCGCGGCCGAGGAGTCGGTCTTCTGCGAGCCCGCGTCGGCCGCATCCGTCGCCGGTCTCCTCAAGTTCGGCCTGCCGGACGGCGTCGGACCGTCGTCGACGGTGGTGTGCGTCCTCACCGGGCACGGGCTCAAGGACCCCGACATCGCGATCAGCCAGATCTCGGTGCCCACCGTGATCGACGCGGAGCTCGGCGCGGTGCTGGAGCAGCTGTCCCTCTAGGAGAGCGCGCAACGGCCACGCGGAGTGGGGGTCAGGGGGGGGTTGTTGCCGCCCGCACCGGCTCCCTGTAGTATGGGCACACCTTCGCCTCCACATGTCGCCCGTTCGGGCCTGTGGGCGGGGCCTTCTGGTTCGCAGGACTCCTTCACGCGACCAGCCCGCACCTTGGCGACGGGGGGAGTCGTCTCCGTGAGGCGATCTCGGTGACTTCGACTCCCCACCCTTGACACCTCGGCAGGTGGCCATCCATCCGCCGACGAGGAGACCCCGAAACGAGGAGGCCGATGACTGCGGAACAGCAGCTCGAGCGCTCGGTGTTGGAGAGCAAGGAGCGCGATGAGCTCCATGCGATCGCACAGGCCCTGTCTGTGAAGACCAACACCAGGACGAAGAAGGCCGACATCATCGACGGCATCCTGAAGGCCGCCGGTGTCCCGGTCGACGGTCAGCACGGCGCCTCCAACGGCGACGGGGCCGAAGGCGGCGGCACGGCCACCAACGGCTCGGCGTCGCCCACGGGGCGGAGCGCGGCCCGGCCCAAGGCGGCCGCCCAGTCCTTCGGTCCGTCCGACGACGCCCACACCACCGACCCGACCTCCGACCTCGACGACGAGATCGGCGCGCTGGCGGCGGTCGTGGAGACGTCCTCGACCGTGTCCGACACCGACGGCGGCTCCGGCGGCCAGCAGGGACCCGGGCAGGGCGGCGGGCAGCACGGCGGCGGGCACCAGAGCCAGTACGGAGGCAACCAGGGCAACCGCAACAACCAGGGCAACCGCAACAACCAGGGCAACCGCAACAACCAGGGCAACCGCAACAAGCAGGGCGGTGGCAGCGACGACCTGGGGAACCGCCGGAGCAACCGGCGCCGCCGCGGGCGCGAACGCCAGGGCGGCGACGGCGGCGACCTGCAGGGCTCCGGGGGCCAGGACCAGCAGTACCAGGGTGAGCTCATCCCGGTGCGTGGGCTCCTCGACCTGCGCGACGAGGGGTACGGCTTCCTCCGCTGCGAGGGCTACCTCCCGTCCTCCAAGGACGTCTACGTCTCGATCAGCCAGGCCCGCCGGCTGCAGCTCCGCAAGGGCGACAGCATCGAAGGCTCCTGCCGACCGGCGTCCAACACCGAAAAGTTCCCGGCGCTGCTCCAGGTCGACAAGGTCTCCGCGCTCGATCCCGAGGTCGCGCGGCTCCGCCCGCGCTTCGAGGACCTCACCCCGCTCTTCCCCGATCAGAAGCTCGCTCTCGAGATGCCCGGTGAGAAGGAGAACATGACGACGCGGATCGTCGACCTCCTCTCCCCGATCGGCAAGGGTCAGCGCGGGCTCATCGTCTCGCCGCCCAAGGCCGGCAAGACGACGGTCATGAAGCACATCGCGCACTCGATCGAGGCCAACAACCCCGACGTGCACCTCATGGTCCTCCTCGTCGACGAGCGTCCCGAAGAGGTCACCGACATGCGGCGCTCGGTCAACGGCGAAGTCGTCGCGTCGACGTTCGACCGCCCGGCCGAGGAGCACACCGCGGTCGCCGAGCTCGCGATCGAGCGGGCGAAGCGCCTCGTGGAGTCCGGCCGCGACGTCGTCATCATTCTCGACGGCATCACCCGGCTCGCCCGTGCGTACAACCTCGCCCAGCCGGCGACCGGCCGGATCATGTCCGGCGGCGTCGACTCCGGCGCCCTCTACCCGCCGAAGAAGTTCTTCGGCGCCGCCCGAAACATCGAAGAGGGCGGTTCGCTCACCATCCTGGCGACCGCGCTCGTCGAGACGGGCTCGAAGATGGACGAGGTCATCTTCGAGGAGTTCAAGGGAACCGGCAACATGGAGCTCCGGCTCGACCGTCGCCTCGCCGAGCGGCGGCTCTACCCGTCGATCGACGTCAACGCGAGCTCGACCCGCCACGAGGAGCTCCTCTTCGACCGTTCCCAGCTCCAACAGGTCTGGAAGCTGCGGCGGGTGCTCAATGCCCTGGCCAACGAAGGGTCGGCGGCCGCCGGGCTCGAGCTCCTCATGGACAAGATCCGCACGACCAAGAGCAACGACGAGTTCCTCGCCGAGATCGCGAAGGGTCCCGCCACCTGAGCCACGGTGCCGAACGGCACTCGGCGCCGTCCGGCTCGCGGGACCGTTCCGTTACACTCATTCGGCCGCGGCGCCTGCGCAGACCGGGCGACCGGCCGGCACGACGGGAGAGACTGATGAAGGCTGACATCCACCCCAACTACGTCGAGGCCCAGGTGCGCTGCTCGTGCGGCAACACCTTCACCACCCGATCGACCAAGTCCGAGATCCACCTCGAGCTGTGCAACGAGTGCCACCCCTTCTTCACCGGCAAGCAGAAGCTCGTCGACTCCGGTGGCCGGGTCGAGCGGTTCGAGCGCCGGTATGCGAAGTCCGGCTCGCGCAAGAAGCGGGCCACACCCACCCAGTCCTGACCTGCGGCGGGCCGGACCGTCCACACGACGGCCGCGACCCGGACCGGGGGCCGTCGTGACGGCCGACGGTAACGTTGGACAGTGCTGACCGACCGACTCCCCGAGCTCGAAGCCGAGTACGACGCGGTCGTCGCCGAGCTCAGCGATCCCTCGATCGCGTCCGACCCACGGCGCCTGCGCGACGTCTCGCGGCGGCACCGCGAGCTCGAGGAGGTGGTCGGCACCTGGCGCGCGCTGCAGGCGGCCGAGTCCGACCTGGGGGTCGCACGCGAGATGCTGTCGTACGCCTCCGGCGACGAGCGCGAGCTCGCGCAGTCGGAGATCGCCCAGGCCGAGGCCGACATCGAACGGCTCGAGGAGGAGCTCCGACTCCAGCTGCTCCCGAGCGATCCCAACGCCGGGCGGAACGTGATCGTGGAGATCCGGGGCGCGGAGGGCGGTGAGGAGGCGAACATCTTCGCCAAGGACCTCTTCGAGATGTACTCGCGCTACGCCGCGACGAAGGGATGGAAGCTCGAGGTGCTGTCCTCCAGCCCGTCCGAACGCGACGGGCTCAACGAGGTCACCTTCGTGGTCAAGGGCGAGGACGCATGGCAGCGCCTCGAGCACGAGGGTGGACCGCACCGGGTCCAGCGGGTACCGGTCACCGAGTCGCAGGGACGGATCCACACCTCCTCGGCAGCGGTCGCCGTGCTGCCCGAGGCCGAGGAGGTCGACATCGCGGTCGACCCCAACGACCTCAAGGTCGACGTCTACCGCTCGACCGGACCCGGTGGGCAGTCGGTCAACACGACCGACTCCGCGGTGCGGATCACCCACCTCCCGACCGGCATCGTCGTCGCGATGCAGGACGAGAAGAGCCAGATCCAGAACCGGGCGAAGGCGATGGTCGTGCTGCGCTCGCGACTCCTGAAGGCCGAGCAGGACCGCCAGGCCGCGGAGCAGTCGGAGCAGCGGCGGAGCCAGGTGGGCGGCGGCGGTCGCTCCGAAAAGATCCGCACCTACAATTTCAAGGAGAACCGCGTCACCGACCATCGGATCAAGTTGACCCTCCACAAGCTCGACCGCGTCCTCGCCGGCGACCTCGACGAGATCACCGACGCACTCATGGCGGACAAGCGCGCCCGACAGCTGGCGACCGGGGTCGCCGGGTGACGGCTGCGCCGGGCGTCCGGGCCGCGGTGGCGACCGGTCGGCGCGCTGCGCTGGTCACCTCGCTCACCCGCCTCCTCGGCTCCGAGCGCGAGGCGCGCTGGATCGTCGAGACGGTCGAGGCCGATCTGGCGGTCTGCGGAGACGGAGCGGCCGATTCGGCCGTCGAGGAGCGGGCGCACGCGCTCGCGGCGCGGCGTGCAGCCGGCGAACCCCTCCAGTACGTCCTCGGCCGGTGGCCGTTCCGCACCCTCGAGCTCGTGCTGGATCGGCGGGTGCTCGTCCCGCGCCCCGAGACCGAGCAGGTCGTAGGGGTCGCGCTCGACGAGATGCGTCGGAGTCGTCGCACGGCGATCGCCCCCGGCGGAGCGCCACCGGTCTGCGTGGACCTCGGGACCGGATCGGGCGCGATCGCGCTCTCGCTCGCGGCGGAGCTCGAGCCGGGCCTGACCGGCGTGCGCGTCTGCGCGACCGACGACGCAGCGGACGCGCTCGAGGTCGCGCGCACCAACCGCACGCGCCTCGCGGCCACCGACCCGGCGGCGGCCGCTCGCGTGGAGCTGCACGCCGGCTCGTGGTTCGAGGCGGTCCCCGCCGACCTCGAGGGACACGTCGATCTGCTCGTCTCGAACCCGCCCTATGTCGCTGCAGACGAGCTCGCGACCTTGGAGCCGGTCGTCCGCTCGTGGGAGCCGCACCGTGCGTTGGTCGCGGGGCCCGGCCGCAACGGCATCGACGGGTTCGAAGCCGTCGAGACGATCGTGCGCGGTGCCCCGGTGTGGCTGCGCGACGGCGGGGTACTGGTCGTCGAGCTCGCACCTCACCAGGCGGCGGACGCGGTCGCGTGTGCGGGCGCCGCAGGGTTGCACGAGGTCCGGGTCGAGCCCGATCTCGCCGGCCGCCCACGCGCGCTGGTCGCGAGGGCATCGTGACCGCGACGTTGCTGCCGGGGGACGAGCCCGGTGTGCTCGACCGGGTCGTCGAGGCGCTCGCCGCCGGATCCGTCGTCGCGTTACCGACCGACACGGTCTACGGGCTCGCAGTGGATCCGTTCGTCGCCGGTGCGATCGACCGGCTCTTCGAGGCGAAGGGCCGGCCCCGCGACGTCGCGATCCCCCTGCTGATCGGCGGGCTCGGCCAGGCCGGGGAGCTCGGACACCCGCTGCCGTCCGGAGCCAACCGCCTCGCCAAGCGCCTCTGGCCGGGCCCGCTCACCCTCGTCGTGCCGCGCCGGCAGGAGGTGGTGCTCGACCTCGGCGGACCGGTCGACACCGCGTCGGACCGTCGGCATCCGCTGGCCGGACCACGCGCTCGTGGCGGCGCTCTGCCGTCGAGCCGGCCCGCTCGCGGTCACGAGCGCCAACGCGCACGGCGACACACCGGCGACGACCGCAGCCGACGTCGTGCGCGTGCTCGGCGGGTCGGACCTCGTCGCGCTCGTCGTCGACGGGGGCACCTGTGCCGCTCCGCCGTCGACCGTCGTGTCGTGCCTCGGGGAGCGGCCGGTCTGCCTCCGCGAGGGCGCGATCGCCTGGTCGGAGGTGGTCGACGGGTGGGCGTGAGGAGTGGCCGGCCCGGGCCGCCGGGCCGCCGGACGGATCCCGGTGCCTTGACGGTGCCACGGTCGGCAGGGGAAACTGGAGTCCTGATGACGCTGCCGCGCCCGACGACCGCACCCGTAATCATCATCGACTAGGCGCATACCGAACCGGTATGCGCCCTTCGACCGTCCACTTGGTGGACGGTTTTTCAATTCCGGATCCGGGTTCGGACGACCCGGACCGGCGAGGACGACGAGGAAGAGCACGAACGTGACGAGCTACGACGTGGGAGTCATCGGAGGCGACGGCATCGGCCCCGAGGTGATCGCCGAGGCCCTCAAGGTCGTCGCGGCTGCGGGCGTGACCCTCACGACGACCGAGTACGACCTCGGTGCGGACCGCTACGTCCGCACCGGCGACGTCCTACCCGACGGCGTGCTCGACGAGCTTCGAACGCTCGACGCGATCCTGCTCGGTGCGGTCGGACCTCCCGTCGGCTCCCACACCGTGCCTCCCGGGACGCTCGAGCGCGGCCTGCTGCTCCGTCTCCGGTTCGAGCTCGACCTCTACGTGAACCTGCGCCCGTTCACCGGCGTGCCGGGCTCCCTCGCACCCGACTGCGACTTCGTGGTCGTCCGCGAGAACACCGAGGGGACCTACGCGGGGGAGGGCGGCTTCCTCCGCAAGGGCACCCCCTTCGAGATCGCGACGCAGGGATCGGTCAACACCCGCCACGGCGTCGAGCGCTGCGCGCGCTTCGCCTTCGGGCTCGCGGCCGAACGACCGGGGCACCGGCTCACCCTGGTCCACAAGACCAACGTGCTCACCTTCGCGGGCGACCTCTGGCAACGCACGGTCGACGAGGTGGCCGCCGACTTCCCGTCGGTCAGCCGTGACTACAACCACGTGGACGCGACCTGCATCTACCTGGTCGAGCAGCCCACCCGCTATGACGTGATCGTGACCGACAACCTCTTCGGAGACATCATCACCGACCTGGCGGGCGCGGTCGCCGGCGGGATCGGCTACGCCGCCTCGGCCAACCTCAATCCGGACCGGACGGGACCGTCCCTCTTCGAGCCGGTCCACGGCGCCGCGCACGACATCGCGGGCACCGGTCGGGCCAATCCGACCGCCGCGATCCGCTCGGCCGCCCTCATGCTCGATCACCTCGGCGAGGCCTCTGCTGCCTCCAAGGTGCACCATGCGGTGGCCGACTACATCGCCTCCGAACCCGATTCGTCGATGTCGACGACCGCCATCGGCGACGCCATTGCAGAAAGGCTGTGAGCCATGCCCCTGACCCCCACTGAGAAGATCTGGATGGACGGTGAGCTCGTCGATTGGGCCGACGCGACCGTCCACGTGCTCACGCACACCATGCACTACGGATCGGGCGTCTTCGAGGGCATCCGCGCCTACCCGACCGATCGGGGCGTGGCGGTCTTCCGCCTGCGTGACCACATCAACCGGCTGTTCGTCTCGGCGAAGATCTTCCTGATCGACATCCCCTTCACGGTCGACGACCTGGTCGACGCGACGCGAACGGTCGTCCGGGTCAACGGTCTCGACGACGGCTGCTACATCCGACCGCTCGTCTACCTCGGCTACGGCGAGATGGGCCTCAACCCGATCCCGTGCCCGGTCAGCGTCGCCATCGCGGCGTGGCCGTGGGGCACCTACCTCGGCGACGAAGGCGTGGCCAACGGCGTGTCGATGAAGATCAGCTCGTGGCGCCGGCACGACCCCAACGTGGTCCCGACCGCGGCCAAGGGGACCGGCATGTACGCGAACTCGTCGCTCGCCAAGGTCGAGGCGATCAAGGCCGGCTACGACGAGGCGATCCTCCTGGCACCCGACGGCAACATCTCGGAGTGCACCGGCGAGAACATCTTCATCGTGCGCGACGGCCGGCTCTTCACGCCACCCACGTCGGACGCCGGCGCCCTCGACGGCATCACCCAGCAGTCGGTCGAGACGATCGCGGCCGACGTCGGTCTCGAGGTCACCCACCAGCAGCTCATCCGCACCGACCTCTACACCGCGGACGAGGCCTTCCTCACCGGGACGGCCGCCGAGGTCGTCCCGATCCGCGCGGTCGACGACCGCCAGGTCGGGACCGGCAAGCCCGGCCCGATCACCCAGCAGATCCAGCAGACCTACTTCGCGACCGTGCGCGGCGAGGTCGATCAGTACAAGGACTGGTTGGACTATGTCGAGTGACGGGCCCACCCTCAACGACGACCCCCGCCGACCGGGCAGCCCGGCGATGGGGCACACGCACTCCCACGGCCGGGGGCCGGCCCACTCGCACCCGCTGACGCCGGGCCAGCTCGCGCACACCCACGCGACGCGGTCCCCTGCCGGGCACGACTTCGACCTGCCCGCGCTCCCCGACGCGGTCGACGTCTTCGACACGACGCTGCGGGACGGCTCGCAGCAGGAGGGGCTCTCGCTCACGGTCGACGACAAGCTTCGCGTCGCCGAGCAGCTGGACCACCTCGGGGTCACCTTCATCGAGGGCGGCTGGCCGGGCGCGAACCCGAAGGACGCCGAGTTCTTCGCACGGGCCCCGAAGGAGCTCTCGCTCGTCCGCTCGACGCTGGTCGCGTTCGGATCGACGCGCCGCGCCGGGGTCGAGGCCGACAAGGACGAGACCCTCCGTCATCTGGTCGACGCGCAGACCGAGGCCGTCTGCATCGTCGCGAAGGCGTCGGAGGTGCACGTGGTCGACGCGCTCCGCACGACACTCGACGAGGCGGTCGCCATGGTGGCGGACTCGGTCGAGTTCTTGCGCGCACACGACCTGCGGGTCTTCCTCGACGCCGAGCACTTCTTCGACGGGTACAAGGCCAACCCCGAGTTCACGACGCGGATCCTCCGCGCCGCGGAGGAGGCCGGCGCCGAGGCGCTCGTCCTCTGCGACACCAACGGCGGGACGCTCCCCGTCGAGGTCGAGCGGATCGTGGTGGACGTGCTGTCTGGCTTCGAGACGCAGGTCGGGGTCCACTTCCACAACGACGGTGGCTGCGCGGTCGCCAACTCGCTGGCCGCGGTCGGGGTCGGAGCGACCCACGTGCAGGGGTGCGTGAACGGCTACGGCGAGCGGGCGGGCAACGCCGACCTCTCGGCGGCCATCCCCGACCTCGCGCTCAAGCTGCGGGTCAACACGATCCCGTCGGACCGACTCGAGCTGCTCACGCCGGTCTCGCACCACATCGCCGAGCTGGTCAACATCGCGCCCGATCCGCAGCAGCCCTATGTCGGCGCGTCGGTCTTCGCCCACAAGGCCGGCCTGCACACCTCGGCCATCGCCCGCCGGTCGGACGCCTACGAGCACATCTCGCCCGAGCTGGTCGGCAACGGCACCCGGTTCGTCGTCTCCGAGATGGCCGGAAGGTCGACGCTGTCGATGAAGGCGGCCGAGCTCGGTCTCGAGCTCGACTCGCAGGCGATGACGAGCGTCCTCGACTCGCTCAAGCAGCTCGAGTACGAGGGGTACCACTTCGAGGTCGCCGACGGCTCGCTCGAGCTGCTGCTGCGGCAGGCGACCGGCTGGGAGCAGGACTTCTTCGAGCTCGAGTCGTACCGGGTCATCGCCGACCAGAATCGCGAGCAGTCGACCGAGGCGACCGTCAAGATCGTCGTCGGCGGCGAGCGGGTCGTCGCGACGGCGGAGGGGAACGGCCCGGTCAACGCACTCGACGGCGCGGTGCGACGGGCCATGGGCTCGCGGTACCCCGCCCTCGCCGAGATGCACCTCGTCGACTACCGGGTCCGCGTCCTCGATTCCGGCAAGGGCACCGCGTCGGTGACCCGGGTGCTCATCGACTCGACCGACGGCAACCGCACCTGGACGACGATCGGCGTCTCCGAGAACATCATCGCGGCCTCGTGGCAGGCCCTCGCCGACTCGATCGTCTACGGTCTCCTCCACGCCGGTAAGCCCGTGGTCGGTAAGCCGATCAGTGGCTGAACCCAGCCGGCCACGAGGAGCACCACCGTGACCCAGCCCAGCTTCGTCCCGATCGTCGAGGCCGACCAGGTGCGGCGCACCTATCAGCTGCAGGTGCCGAGCATCTGGACCCAGTCGCGCCCCTCCGAACTGCTCGGGACGTCCCAGCCGGCCGGGACCGCGCTCGGCAAGCCCGGACCCGATCAGGGGTACGCCCTCAAACTGGCCCGCCGCTTCGAGGATCGGCTCGTCCTCGCAGAAGGGGAGACGGCGGACGACGCGATCGCCGGATGCACCGCCGTCGCCATGCGCCGCGCGGCGCGCTTCGGGCGGGCGCCGACCGTGCACGACCTCGCCTTCGCTTTCACTCTCTTCGGCTTTCTCGGCGACGCGCCCGCCGACCTGGTCGCCGCCCGGACCTCGCTCTTCCGTTCGGCGTCACACCACTACCACGCACGGCGCCAGCTGGCCGACGCCGTCTTCGAGCCGACGCTCGCGCTCACGCCCGAGGCGGTCGCGACGCGGATCGACCAGTGGCGCGAGCTGCTCGCGCTCCCGGATCCGGCCTGACACCGTCGAGCTACGGGCGTGTCGGCGGCACGGCGGCTGTGTCGGCGGGACCTCGGCCCGGGCGTGACGGCGTGACCGGCATGCCGGCCTGACGACATGACGGAGAAGCCCACCGTCGACATCGACGCCAACGGCTGGCGGTTCACCGCCCGGACCGCCGGGCCCTCGGATGGCCGTCCGGTCCTCCTCCTGCACGGCTTCCCCGAGACGTCGCGGTGCTTCGCCGCGCAGGTCGGCGCACTCGCCGCCGCCGGCTTCCGCGTGGTCGCCCCGGACCAGCGCGGCTACTCGCCGGGTGCGCGCCCCGAGGCGGTCGAGGCGTACCGGGTCACCGAGCTCGTCGCGGACGTCCTCGCCATCGCCGACGCGTCCGGGATGGCCGCGTTCGACCTGGTCGGCCACGACTGGGGTGGGCTCGTGGCGTGGGCGACCGCCTGCCTGCACCCCGAGCGGATCCGCACGCTCACCGCCGTCTCGACGCCGCATCCCCGAGCGCTCGCGGCGGGCCTGCGGGGCGGCGATCCCGAGCAGGCCGAGCGATCGTCGTACATGCACCTCTTCCGGCAGCCCGAGGTGCCCGAGGCGCTGCTGCTCGGCGAGGACGGCTCAGGGACGGGGCTCGCCCAGCTGTACGCGGCCTCCGGACTCGAGGGCGAAGCGACGGCCGAGTACGTGGCGGTGCTGACCCGACCGGGAGCGATGACCGCCGCGCTCAACTGGTACCGGGCGAACGACCTCGCCTCCTACACGCACCTCGGGCCGTGCACGGTGCCCACCATGTACGTCTGGTCGACCGACGACGTCGCGCTCGGGCGCAGCGTGGCGGAAGGGACCGCGCAGTGGGTGACGGGCCCGTACCGGTTCGTCGAGCTGGAAGGGGTCAGCCACTGGATCCCCGAGGCCGTCCCGGACGAGCTCAGCCGCCTGCTGCTCGAGCACCTCGCCGGGGCGAGCTGAGGCTGCGACTGCGTCAGTGACCGCGGCGCCAGCGACGCTTCGTCGCCGCCGCACCGCTGAAGGACCCGACCGAACCCGAGCTCACCACGGTGGGCGCGGCGCTCTTCGGGGCCGCGAGCGACGCGCGCGACGGATGCGACGCGATCGCCGCGTTGCGCTCGTCGTCGCCGTCGTACTTCACCGAGACGAGGTCGGCCACGTGGTTCTCCTGCATCGCCTTCTGGAAGAGGTCGGGGAACTGCGGACCCACGTGCTCGGCCGGGGCGGACTGGCTCTGCCACCGGTGCGGCACGCTCTGCGGAGTCCCGCCCGAGGTCGCCTGGGCGGCCCGGTCGTCCCGCGCCGACGGGTGCAGCTCCGGCGGGTACCACTTGCCGTCACTCGCGACCCACCAGCCTGGCCCCTCTGGCTTGTCACTCATCGAAGGTCCTCCACTGCTCTCTGCCGTATGGAATGCCCGAACACGCACCGCACGCGGCGCGAACCGGATATGGAGAAGATCGACCACTCGACCGGCCACCTTGAGCCGGTCCTGGCTCCGGGTCGGGCGGGGGCGTCCGACGGTCCTGGCCTGGGAGGACGTGGGCGGGGGTGGCGCCCGGACGGGCGCAGCCGGCTCAGTTCGCCGGATCGACCGAGGTAAGGTCCTCGGCGAGCACGATCCAGCCGCCGAAGTGCTCGCGGGCCAGGTCGATCCAGTCCTGCTCGTCGCCCGGCATGGGCGCCGGGACCATGTGGGTGAGCACCAGGGTGCGCACGCCGTTGGACTCGGCGGTCCGGGCCGCGTCCTCGACCGTGGAGTGGTAGCCGAGCACGTCGGTGAGCCTCGGCAGCCCGAACTGTTCGATGAGGTCGCGCCGGATCACGGTGTGGACGAGCACGTCGGCCCCCGTGCAGAGCTCGTCGAGGCCCGCGCAGGGCACGGTGTCGCCGGCGACGACCACCGTCCGACCGCCCTCCTCGACGCGGTACCCGACGGTCGGCCGGACCGGCGCGTGCTCGGTCGGTGCCGCGGTGACCCGCACCCCGTCAGCCTCGAGCACGACTCCACGCTCGACCTCGGTGACGGCGGTGTCGGGCCGCCACTGCAGGTCCTCGTGGTGGTCGAGCCGGTAGCCGATGTCGGGATCGAGCATCTGCTCGGTCGCGGCGACGACTGCGGCGGTGCCGACAGGGCCGATGACGGTGAGCGGCCGCGCCTCGAACGACGAGATCCAGCGTGTGGTCACCACGTCGTTGAGATCGGTGAGGTGGTCGCTGTGGAGGTGGGTGAGGAAGAGCGCCCGCGCCATCGCGGCGGCCGAACCCGCCGCGGCCATGCGCATGAGCACTCCGCGCCCGCAGTCGAAGAGGAGGTCGCCCGCCGAGGTGCGGACGAGGGTGGAGGGTCCGGCCCGGTTCTGATCGGGGAGAGGGCTCCCGCTGCCCAGGACGATGACCTCCATGACCGGATCCCTCCCGCTGCCGCCGTAGCGTTCTGGCAGTCATTATGACAGCGAAGTGCTCCACTGCAGGGCATCGCCGTCGGTGAGTGCGGTGCGTGCGGTGAGTGCGGTGAGTGCGGTGCGTGCGGTGTGTGTGCCGGCAGGCCCGGAGGCCGTCAGCCGGCCGCCGGCGCGCGGCCCCGGCGCGACCGTGGCTCGCGGCGCCGTTCGGGACCCCGTCGGGTCCGTCGGTCTCACCGCCGAGCGGCTGCAGCGTCGGGACGGCCACGTCGGCCGCCCGCGACGGCCCCGTTCAGTCCCGAGGCGCCGACCGATAGCTCGCGGGCGAGCCGTGCCTCACGGTTGCGCTTCGCCCATCCCGGCCCGCGCACGACGTTCGAGAGGCGCTCGCGCCAGCTCGTCGACCGGGCGACGTCGCGCAGGAGGTCCGCGTACTCGTGGGTGGCGATCCTGCCGACGTTGAACGTGTCGATGTTTGCGGTCAGCCCGTAGACGACGTGCTCGCGCTCGGGTTCGAACGTCCCGAACACCTTGTCCCAGACGATGAGGATGCTCCCGTGGTTGCGGTCCAGGTACTGCCGGTTCGATCCGTGGTGCACGCGGTGATGCGACGGCGTGTTGAGCACGGCCTCGGGCCGACCGATCGTCCGGATCGTCTCGGTGTGGATCCAGTACTGGTAGAGGAGGTTCACCCCGCGTGCGGTCGCGACGAGCTCGGGGGAGAGCCCGACGAGGCAGAGCAGGCCGTAGGGGATCGAGGTCCCGAGCTCGTCGGCGACCGGCTGGCGCAGCGCGGTCGAGAGGTTGTAGCGCTCGCTCGAGTGGTGCACGACGTGGACCGCCCACATGTAGCGGCTCTCGTGCATGAACCGGTGGTTCCAGTAGTAGACGAAGTCCCAGCCGACGACGGCGAGAGCCAGCGCGAGTGGCCCTGTGCCGAGCGACGGCACGAGCCGGCGCCGCCAGAGACGCGCTGGGGTGGTTCGCGTGGCCCACGTCGTCGTGAGCGCGATGCCGCCCGCGACCACCGAGGCGACACCGCCCACCGAAGCGATCCGGCGGGCCGAGGTCACCAGACGGGGTGGCGGCCCGGTGCGTGGATCCTCGTCGGATCCCCCCGCCACGTCCGAGCCCCCGGCCGCCGACGGGAGGCGGGCACGCTCGGCACGGGCCACGATCGCGTCGGCCGCCGTGGTGGCAGCCGCCGCGCCGAGCGCGAAGAGCACGAGCGGCTTGCCGAGACGGCCGCGCCCGGGCGTGAACGGCCGGAGCAGTCGCGGAAGGACGAGGGGTGCGACGAGGCTCCCGACCCCCATGGCGAGGCTCGCGACCGTGTCGTTGCGCTCGTAGTCGCCCGCGGTGACCCCCGACCTCGCCGAGCGTCGGCGCAGCCAGACGTACTCGGCGCCCATCGTGGCGAAGTACACGGGCACCGCCAGGACCGTGAGGTCCGGCGGGCCGGAGCGTTTGCCGGCCATCGGCTCCATTGTGCTGGCTCGCCGGCCGGGACGTCGACCGGGTCGTGCCTGCGTTCCCCGCCCAGGCCCTCCCGGCCCGGCAGGCCGCCGGGTCTGTCGGGCAAGCGGGTCTGCCAGGCCGCACCCACTAGAACCGGTTCTATACTTGACGGGCGGCGCAGCGCCGGCCTCGCCCGGGCACGCCAACCAGTCACGCGTCCAACGGACCTGTCCCTCCGAGGAGGAGCCACCATGGCCCAACCGGTCATCGTCGAAGCAGTGCGCACGCCGATCGGGAAGCGGAACGGGTGGATGTCCGGCTTCCACGCGGCCGAGCTCCTCGGGAACACACAGGTCGAGCTCGTGAAGCGGGCCGGCGTCGATCCGGGGGATGTCGAGCAGATCGTCGGCGGCTGTGTGACGCAGGCCGGCGAGCAGGCCTCCAACGTGACCCGCACCGCGTGGCTGAGCCAGGGCCTCCCCTACGAGGTCGCCGCGACCACGGTCGACTGCCAGTGCGGCTCCGCCCAGCAGGCCAACCACTTCATCGCCAACCTCGTGCGCGCGGACGCCATCGACGTGGGCATCGCCTGCGGCGTCGAGGCGATGAGCAGGGTCGGCCTCGGAGCGAACGCGTTCAACGGTCCGGGCCGCTCGCGCCCCGAGAACTTCCCGTGGGACATGCCCGACCAGTTCGGTGCGGCCGAGCGCATCGCCGGAAAGTACGGGATCACCCGCGACGACGTCGACTGGCTCGGCTTCGAGTCGCAGCGCAAGGCCGCGCAGGCCGTCGCCGAGGGCCGGTTCGACCGCGAGATCGCGCCCCTCGAGGTCCCGGTGATGGGTCCGGACGGGCCGACCGGCGAGAAGACCCTCGTGACCAAGGACCAGGGCCCCCGCGAGACGACCCGTGAAGGGCTCGCAGCGCTCAAGCCGGTCCTGCCCGACGGCATGCACACCGCGGGCAACAGCTCGCAGATCTCCGACGGCGCGGCCGCGGTGCTCTGGATGTCCGAGACCCGGGCCACCGAGGCCGGTCTGCGTCCCCGGGCGCGGTTGATCGCCCAGACGCTCATCGGCTCCGACCCCTACTACCACCTCGACGGCCCGATCGCCGCGACCGCCGGCGTCCTGCGCAAGGCGGGTATGACCATGGCCGACATCGACCTCTTCGAGGTCAACGAGGCCTTCGCCTCGGTCGTCGTCTCGTGGGGCAGGGTCCACGAGGTCGACTGGGACAAGGTCAACGTGAACGGCGGCGCGATCGCGCTCGGCCACCCGGTCGGCTCGACCGGCGCGCGGCTCATCACGACCGCGTTGCACGAGCTCGAGCGCACGGACGGCAACCTCGCCCTCATCTCGATGTGCTGCGGCGGCGGGCTCGCGACCGGCACCATCATCGAGCGCCTCTGATCGGAGCCGATCCGGGCTGACCCGGCGGCGTCGTCCGCCGAACGGACCCTGGCGGTCCGGCGCGCCGTTCGGATAGAAGTAGGGGATGGCCCGGCACCGCCTCGCCCCGACGCGGTGCGTTCTCGTGGTCGTGATCGCCGTCGCCGCGCTGTTCGGGCTCATCGTCGGCGGGAGCGCGGGCGCCGTGGGCCGACCGGCCGCAGCCGCTCCCGGTCCCACCGCGCACGTCGGCCCCGACGTCGCCACCGCGTCGGACTGGACGACCTTCGACCAGAACCCGATGCGGACGGGCGTCGACGCGTCGGGCAACTCCTTCACGCCGGCGTCGGCCGCCTGGACGTCGCCGACTCTCGACGGACAGCTCTACGGCCAGCCGCTCGTCGCGACCGGCCGGGTCTTCGTCGCGACGGAGAACGACACGGTCTACGCGCTCGCCGCCGACTCGGGCGAGGTCCTCTGGTCGACCCACGTGGGGACGGCGTTCGACCCTTCGACGGTGGCGGGACTCTGCGGTGACATCGGCCCCACGGTCGGCATCACCTCGACCCCGGTCGTCGACACCGCGCGCGGTGAGCTCTTCGTCGTCGCGGCGGAGGCCGCTCCCGGAGGCGCCGCACACCACCTGATCGGCCTCGACCTCTACTCCGGCGTCGTCCTCCTCGACGAGGTCATCGACCCGCCCGGCACGTCGCCCCCGTACCAGCTCCAGCGCGCGTCGCTCGCCCTCGACGACGGCCGCGTGATCGCGGGCTTCGGCGGCAACGCCGGGGACTGCGGTCCCTACCACGGTCTCGTCGTCTCGGCGCCCGAGGACGGCTCGCCTCCCTCGACCTTCGTCGTCTCGAACCAACCCGGCGACTCGCAGGGCGCGGTCTGGATGGGTGGCGCGGCACCCACCGTCGACGCAGCGGGCAACGTCTGGGTCGCGACCGGCAACGGGGCCTTCTCGAGCTCGTCCGACACTTATGACGACAGCGACGGGGTGCTCGAGCTCAGCCCGACCATGCAGCTCCTCCAATACTTCGCGCCCACCGCCTGGTACAACGACAACGGCTCCGACTCGGACCTGGGCTCGACCGCGCCGGCCCTCCTGCCGAACGGGCTCGTCTTCCAGGTGGGCAAGTCGACCGTCGGCTACGTCCTCGACCAGTCGCACCTCGGCGGTGTCGGCGGGCAGGTCGCGAGCAACCCGTCGTTCTGCTTCGCGGACGGCGGCTCGGCCGACAGCAACGGCACGCTCTACGTCCCGTGCAGCGGCGGGATCGCCGCGGTCACACCGACGTCGGGTACGCCCACCATCTCGTGGCAGACCGGCAGCGGCGCGCACTCGTCGCCGATCGTCGCGGGCGGCCTCGTCTGGTCGATCGGAGGCGGGACCCTGTACGCGCTGAACGCCTCGAACGGTCACGAGGTGCAGCACTTCGACCTCGGGTCGATCACCACCTCCTTCCCCTCGCCGGCCGCCGCCGACGGCCTCGTCCTCGCTCCGACCACCGACCAGGTCCACGCGTTCGACGGACCGGCCGGTCTTCCGGGACCGCCGAGCCCGCCCCCGCCCCGGTCGGGCTACTGGCTCGTCGCGTCCGACGGAGGCGTCTTCAGCTTCGGTGGGGCCAACTTCTACGGCTCGACCGGTGCGCTCGTCCTCGACCGGCCGGTCGTCGGCATGGCCTCGACCCCGGACCACCAGGGCTACTGGCTCGTCGCCTCGGACGGCGGGATCTTCGCCTTCGGCGACGCGGGCTTCTACGGCTCGACCGGCGGGCTCACGCTCAACCAGCCGATCGTCGGGATGGCCGCCACGCCGGACGGGCGCGGCTACTGGCTCGTCGCGTCGGACGGCGGGGTCTTCGCCTTCGGCGATGCCGGCTACTTCGGCTCGACCGGCGGGATGCCGCTCAACCGCCCGGTCGTCGGCATCGCGGCCACCCACGACGGCAACGGGTACTGGCTCGTCGCCTCCGACGGCGGGGTCTTCTCGTTCGGGGACGCGACGTTCGAGGGCTCGACGGGCGGCATCGCCCTCAACCGGCCGGTGGTGGGGTTGGCGGCCGATCCGACCGAACCGGGTTACTGGCTGGTCGCCTCCGACGGCGGGATCTTCGCCTTCGGCGGAGCGGGCTTCCTCGGCTCGACCGGCGCGCTCTCGCTGGTCCGGCCCGTGGTGGGGATGGCCGCGACGCCGACCGGCAACGGGTACTGGCTCGTCGCCTCGGACGGCGGGGTCTTCGCGTTCGGCGATGCGGCCTTCGAGGGCTCGACCGGCGGCCTCACGTTGAGCCGCCCGGTCGTCGGGGTCGCCGAGGCGGCCTACGTCCCCTGACCGGCCGTGAGACGTCCCCCGACCGGCCGTGTGATCGGCCGTGACGTCCCCTGAGCGGCCGTGTGGCCGGCCGTGGCCTCCCTCCCTTCAGCGGCCGTCACCGCCGGGGCCTCCGTCTCCCCTGAGCGGCCGTCACCGCCGGGACCCGGGCGCCCGGTCCGAAAGTAGAATGCGTTCTACTTCGCTCGCTCGTCGGGTGCCGCACCGGCAGCCGAGAGTTCCGAGGAAACCGAGCAACCCGACGAAGAAGGAGCACCGGACACCGTGATCGGCACCGAACACCTCACCTACGAGCGCGTGGGCTCGACGGCGATCGTGACCATGAACCGGCCCGAGGCCAAAAACGCGCTCTCCGGCCCGATGCTCGTCGGCATGACCGACGCGTGGATGGAGATCGATGCCAACGACGAGATCCGCTGCGCGATCCTCACGGGCGCCGGCGGCACGTTCTGCGCGGGCATGGACCTCAAGTCGATGTCCGGACCGGGCAACGAAGAGGTCTCGAAGCGCATGGCCGAGGACCCGGACCTCCACTGGAAGGCGCTCCTGCGTCACTACTCGCTCAAGAAGCCGCTCATCGCGGCGGTCGAGGGGTGGGCGGTCGCCGGCGGCACCGAGATACTCCAGGCGACGGACATCCGCGTCGCGGGCGAGAGCGCCAAGTTCGGCGTGTTCGAGGCGCGCCGGGGGCTGTTCCCGCTCGGCGGGTCGACGGTGCGTCTCCGCCGGCAGATCCCCTTCACCGTGGCCATGGACCTCCTGTTGACCGCGCGGGAGGTCTCGGCGCAGGAGGCGAAGGAGATCGGGCTGATCGGCCGCGTCGTTCCCGACGGCACGGCCCTCGAGACCGCGCTCGAGATCGCCGAGGTCATCGGCGCGAACGGCCCGCTCGCGGTCGAGGCGATCAAGCACTCGGTCCGCGCGACCGAGGGGATCCCCGAGGAGGAGGCGCTCAAGATCGAGCTGGAGATCGGCTGGCCGATCTTCGGGACCGAGGACGCCAAGGAAGGGCAGAAGGCCTTCGCCGAGAAGCGCACCCCGGTCTACCGGCGCACGTGAGCGACGGCGCGACCGGGAGCACCGGCAACGGCGGGGATGCGGGCGCCGCGGACGAGCCCTACGAGCGGCTGGCCGCCGCGATACGCCCCATCGTGTCCCTCACGGTCGCCGGGCAGCTCGATCCCGCGGTCGTCGAGGAGGCCGCCGCCACCCTCGAGGCACTCACGGCTCGGCTCGCGGCGACCGCCGAGCCCGGCAAGCGGCCACGGAGCGTGCCCGACACGAGGCGGCCCGCCCAGGAGTTCTTCCCCACCAGCCCGATCATCGGCCTCGCGAACCCGGTCTCGCCCCCGGTCCGCGTGCACGTGGTCGACGCCCCCGAGGGCTCGGAGGGCGGGTTCCGCGAGATCCGGGCGGAGGCCAACTTCGACTACCAGTACGAGGGTCCTCCCACCTGCGTGCACGGCGGGGTCATCGCCGAGACGTTCGACGAGGTGCTCGGCGCGGCGGTCATCGTCGCGGGACTCCCGGGGATGACCGGCACCCTGACCGTCAAGTACCGGAAGCCGACGCCGCTCCGGTCCGACCTTCGGCTCGAGGCGCGCTGCCTGCACCGGAACGGGCGGAAGGTCAAGGCCTGGGCGGGGATGTGGCACGGCGACGTGCTGACCGCGGAGGCCGAGGGTCTCTTCGTCCTGGTGCGGCCCGCGCAGTTCGTGACGATCGCCGAGGGCAACGTCGACCACGCCGATCCGATGCTGCTCGCCGCGATGCGGGCCGAAGCCGCGCGCAAGGGCGCGGCAGCCGATCTGCAGGGCTCGTTCGAGGTCCAGGAGATCGAGCTCGACGGCGAGGACGTCGGGGACGGCGGGGGAGCGGGCACGCAGCCCTCGGAGCCCTCGGAGCCCTCGGAGCCCTCGGAGACCGCGCAGTCTGTGGAGCCCTCGGAGACCGCGCAGTCTGCGGAGCCCGACACCCGCTGAGCGCCTAGATCTTCTGGCGCCCCTCCCAGTAGGGATCGCGCAGCTTGCGCTTGTAGAGCTTGCCGTTCGGGTCCCGGGGCATCTCGTCGGTGAAGTCGATCGACTTGGGCGTCTTGAACTTCGCGAGGCGGGTCTTGCAGTACTCGATGATCTCGTCGGCGAGCTCGGGTGACGCCTCGTACCCCTCGGCCGGCTCGATCACCGCTTTGATCTCCTCGCCCCAGTCCTCGTTCGGGATGCCGAACACCGCGACGTCGCCGACGGCCGGGTGTCCGAGGATGACGTTCTCGATCTCGGCCGGGTAGATGTTCGCGCCGCCCGAGATGATCATGTCGATCTTGCGGTCGCGCAGGAAGAGGTAGCCGTCCTCGTCGATGAGGCCGACGTCCCCGACCGTGAAGTACTTGCCGATGCGGTTGCTCTTCGTCTTCTTCTCGTCCTTGTGGTACGCGAAGTCGCCGGTCTGCATCGACATGTAGACGGTGCCGATGACGTTGGGCTCCTCGATCCTGTTGCCCGCGTCGTCGAAGATCGCGATCTCCGAGATCGGCCAGGGCCTTCCCACGGTGCCGGGCTTCTGCAGCCACTCCTGGGCCGTGACGAGCGTGCCGCCGCCTTCGGAGGCCGCGTAGTACTCGTCGATCGCGTCGCCCCACCACTCGATCATCTGGTGCTTGACGTCGACCGGGCAGGGCGCCGCGGCGTGGATCATGTGGCGCAGCGAGCTCACGTCGTACTTGGCCCTCGTCTCCTCCGGGAGTCCGAGGAGCCGGTGGAACTGGGTCGGCACCATGTGCGAGCTCGTGACGCGGTACTGCTCGATGAGGCGGAGCATCTCTTCGGGCAGCCACTTGTCCATGAGGACCACCGTGTGGCCGAGATGGGTCGACGCGCCCGAGAATCGGAGGACGGCCGTGTGGTAGAGGGGCGAGCCGACGATGTGCACGTTGTCGTCGCGGGGCTGCAGGCCGAAGAGGAAGAGGATGCCGGACATGCCGAGCGCCGCCTCCTCGGGTGAGGCGCCACTGAGGGGGCGGTAGACGCCCTTCGGGTTCCCGGTGGTGCCCGAGGTGTAGTTCATGACGTCGCCGATGGTGCGGTCGGCCGGGTCGTCGGTCGGCTGCGAGTCGCGCAGGCGGGAGAAGGAGCCGAATCCGACGATCTCGCCGACCGAGAAGCAGACCGACGAGGGGAGCTCGGCCTCCTCCGCGGCGTCGAGTGCCGCCTCCTCGAACCGCTCGTGGGCGACGAAGACCTTGGCGCCCGAGTCCTTGAGGATGTAGGCGACCTCGGGACCGACCAGGTGGTGGTTGATCGGCACCAGGTACCACCCGGCCTGCAGGGCGGCGAGGTAGAGCTCGAACATCTCGACGCAGTTCGGGAGGAGCGTGGCGACCACGTCGCCGGGCTTGAGGTTGAGGCCGCGCAGGCCGTGCACCACCTGGTTCACGCGCCCGAGGAGCTCGCCGGCCGTGTACTCGACGCCGTCGGGATCGACGAGCGCCAGGTGCCCGGGGTCCTCGTGCGCCAGTGCCCAGAATCCGAAATCGCCCATCGTTGCTCTCCCTGGCCATCCGGCGTCCGTGGCCGGCTCTGTGTCTCGGTGGTGCGGGCGCCCCCGTCGGTCCTGCCCGACCGGTCGGCCCGGTGCTGGTCCGGTCGGAGCGCCCGGTCGTGCTCGTCGTCCGTCCCGCTCCTTGCGGATGCCGTCGGGACGGTGTGGCCGGACGGCCCGGCGGCGCGGAGCGGGCTGGCGCCGGTCCGGCTGGGACGCTAGAACAGGTTCTCATATTCGGTCAACCGTCGCGGGCCGCGCGGTGGCGGTTCCGCGTGGTGCGCGCCGGCTTCGGTCGCCGCCGGTGCCCTCGTGCCGTAAGCAGAGCGATCGGGCCCGGACAAGGGCAATCTGCCCAGGACCACGGCGATCGGGCCAGGACGACGAAGAAGGTGAGCAACCAGGCATGAGCGGATTTCTCGAGGGCAAGGTCGTCGCGATCACCGGTGCAGGGGGCGGCATCGGGCGTGCGATCGCACTGGCGGCGGCGGCCGAGGGGGCGAAGGTGGTCGTCGCCGACATCGGGGTGTCGATGGCCGGCGAGAACCCGACCAGCGAGGTCGCCGAGAAGGTCGTCGCCGAGATCGAGTCGGCTGGCGGCGAAGCAGTCTCCGTCGCCGAGAGCGTGACCACCCTCGCCGGTGGGGAGCGGATCGTCGGGACCGGCGTCGAGCGCTGGGGCCGGATCGACGGGGTGGTCGCCGTCGCAGGGATCCTGCGGGAGCGGATGCTCTTCAACATGTCCGAAGACGAGTGGGACGCGGTCATCGAGACACACCTCAAGGGCCACTTCACGGTCTTCCGCGCCGCGTCGGCGATCATGCGGAAGCAGGAGGGGGGCGGCGCCCTTGTCGCGTTCACGTCGGGCGCCTTCGCCGGGAGCGTGGCCCAGGCCAACTACTCGGCGGCCAAGGGCGGGATCGTCTCCCTCGTCCACTCGGCTGCGGCGGCGCTCGGCCGGTACGGGATCACCGCCAATGCCATCGCTCCGGTTGCCCGGACGCGGATGTCGGCGAACGTGCCGATGGAGCTCGCCGAGAACGGCGACCCCGAGGACGTGGCGCCCCTCGTCGTCTACCTCCTCTCGGACAAGGCCAAGCACGTGACCGGGCAGGTCTACACGGCGGTCGGTCCCAAGATCGCCGTCTGGAACCAGCCGCGTGAGGTCCGCGCCATGTACACGGACGGCCGCTGGACACCGGAGGAGATCGCGGTCCGGCTCGACTCGACCGTTGGCCAGGAGCGGATGCAGCTGCTCGACCAGCTCGAGGCCTATCGGAAGGCGGCCGAGGCGAAGGCTGCTGCGGAGGCCGCGGCGGGCGGGGGCGACTCGGGCTCGTAGTCCGCGGTCCACCGCTCCACCAACCCCCACCTGCAGCACCCCGCCGTTCCACACCGGAGCCCTCGTTCGCGCCCGCGTCCGCCCTCCTCCTCCCTCAGGGCCGTCACAGACTGCGACGACGCGCGCATCCGCGGTCGGTCGGGTCTCCAACGTCGGCCACGAGGTGCGTTCGAGTGGACGACGGCGGCAGGACACGCGGATCCTCACCGCGCACCGCCCTCTGTTCACCCCGCACCGCCCTCTGTTCACCCCGCACCGCCCTCTGTTCACCCCGCACCGCCCTCTGTTCACCCCGCACCGCCCTCCGCGCACCCTCGTGCGCGTCACACCCGTCTGCGACCATTGGTCCCGTGACACTCGTTGCAGACACTCGTGAGGTCACCCCACCGACCGCCGGCGAGCTCGCCGACGCGGTCGACGTCGTGGGCCGCTTCGTCTCGTGCTTCGAGCCGGCGACCTACTCCGGTGCCGACGCGGCGACGATGGTGGCCCTGTTCACCAGGGTCGAGCGGTTCGGCGCCGCCGGCAAGACCCTGGCGGCCACCCGGGCGGCTGCGGCCAACTGCCACCTCGAGACCGGCAAGCGGACCCCTGCGCACTGGTTGGCCGGGATCACCGGGGAGTCGGTCGGCAACGCGATCGGGGTGCTCGATCTCGGCGACGCGATCGAGGCCCATCCGATGGTCGGCGACGCCTACCGCCAGGGCAAGCTCTCCCCGGCCGGGGCCAAGGCCGTCGCCGGGGCGGTCGCGGTCAACCCCTACTGCGAAGAGGAGCTCCTCGCCTACGCCGAGTACGACTCCCTCTCGCAGCTGCGCGACCGGTGCCTGCGGGCGAAGGCCCAGGGCAGGAGCAAAAAGGACGCGGCCGAGGCCTACGACGCCATCCGACGGTCGCGCTCCTGTCGGACCTGGAGCGACACCGACGGCGCCTTCCGCCTCGAGGCCCGCCTCACGCCCGACGCGGGCGCGGCCCTCCTCACCGCGCTCGACGCCGAGTCGAACCGGGTCTTCGAGCGCGCGCGGGCGAGCGGGGCCCACGAGTCGCGCGACGCCTATGCGGCCGACGCCCTGGTGGCCCTCGTGACCGGCCAGGGGAGCGCACCGGCGGGCGCCGACGGCCCGGTGCGGGCACCCGACCCCAAAGCCACCATCCACGTGCTCGTGGACCTCGGGGCGCTCCGGCGCGGCGAGGTGGGCGAGCACGAGCGGTGCGAGATCCCCGGCGTGGGTCCGGTCGCCGTCGAGACCGCCCGATCCCTCATGGGCGACGCGATCACCGATCTCGTGATCACCGACGGGGTCGACGTCACGACGGTCTGCCACGTCGGCCGGTCGATCCCCGCACCCCTCAAGACGGCGCTCATGGTCCGCGACCAGCACTGCGTCGTCCCCGGGTGCGACGTGGCGCACGGCCTCGAGTTCGACCACTGGATGGTCCCTTTCGCCGAAGGTGGCCCCGCCTCGCTCGAGAACCTCGCCCGGCTCTGCTCCCACCACCACTACCTGCGGACGCACAAAGGGTTCCAGCTCGGTGGCGGTCCCGGACGGTGGACCTGGTCCGGACCCGGGTCGACGACGGACGTTCCGCGGTGCACCCTCGAGGAGTAGCAGCGCAGCGCGTGAGCCGGCGCGCTTCCAGGAGGGCTTGACCCCCACTTCCCTCCCACGTCCTTGGTGCTTCGAGTTCCGCGAATACGCGCGGCGCGTGGCGCGTGGCGCGGAAAGCCACCGCTCGCGGTGCGGCACTCCGTAGCATGGAATGTGGTCGAGCGGTGTCCTTCCGCAGACGCCCCGACCACTCGAGCGCCTGGAGGTTTCCGTGATCGCTCTGGTCGTGGTCTTGATCGTCATTGTCGTGCTGCTGGCGATCCTCGTGGCCGGCCTGCTGCGGAGTCACGCCGACATTCTGAAGGCTCTGCACGACCTCGGCGTCGGCGTCGGCGATCCTGCAGTGCCCGCTGACACCGACGACATCGTCAACACGGGCGACCGCATCGGGACCGACGGACCGACGCCCGTCCGCCAGCAGGTACCGCTCACCATCGGACCTCCGCTGCCGGCCGAGCGGAGCTCCTCGTCGGCGCCGACGATCGCGGGCGTCACGCCGTCCGGTGACGCGCTCGCGCTTGCACCGGCAGGCTCGGGACAGTTGACCCTGCTCGCCTTCCTCTCGTCGGGCTGCGCCTCGTGTGCGGGCTTCTGGCAGGCCTTCGACCACGCCGACGACCTCGGACTCCCCGCGGGTACGCGCCTGGCAGTCGTGACGAAGGGCCCCGAATTCGAGATCCCGGCGGAGGTGGCGGCCCGGGCGACTCCCGGCCTCGTGGTGGTGATGTCCACCGACGCCTGGGGCGACTACGAAGTGCCGGGCTCGCCCTTCTTCGTCCTCGTCGATGGGCGTTCGGGGCGCCGGATCGGCGAAGGCGTCGCCAACCACTTCTCGCAGGTCGCCGAGTTGGTTCGCCGCGCCCATCTCGACGCCGAAGCGAGTAGAACCGGAGGCTCCGGCTCGCTCGGGATCGCCGCGCCGTCGCACCACCCGACCGGCCTCGACGGCCCCGAACGCGAGCGTGCGAACGACCAGGAGCTACTCGACGCCGGGATCCTGCCCGGCGATCCGAGCCTCTACCCCACCTCGCTCGAGGCGATCGTTGGGCCGGGTCACCGAGCGGTGCGGGCCGAGGAGACGCCGGCCGTGCCGGCCGCGCGGGCGGGCTGAGGCGATGGCGCAGCCGCCGACCCTCCGCGCATACGGGATCGAAGCGCCGCTGCCAAGCGGGTTCGAGGGCCGCATCTTCGTCCGTGCTCCGGTCGGCGACGAGGTGGCGTGTCCCGTCGCGCAGTTCGCAACCTTCGCGCTGCCGGCGGAGGTCGGCGACTTCGGCGGCGGAGCCGTGACCCTGATGGGCGTCGACGACATCTTCATGACCCTCTTCGAGTACGGCATCGACAGCGTCGGTACGCGCCTCTTCTCCCACCAGGGGATGCCGAAGAGCCTGTCGACCGACAACTTCAAGCCGTACGTGCTGCGGCGCGGGCTCGGCGGTCAGTCCGGCTCGCAGTGGTTCTTCACTGAGGGGGGGCGACCGTTCACGCTCTACGTCGTACTCGGAAGCCATGCCCGCCGGAGGATCCTCGTCCCCCGGGTCAACGATCTGCTCCGAAAGCTTGCCGTCACGCCGACAGTGGGTGCTCACCAGACTGCGGGTGCCGGGTGGAACTGAATCGGTCTGCTCCACCGGGACCTGTCACCGGCCCTCGACCGGTGTCACCCGCCTGACGAGATGGCGCTGATCGGTCCGTATCTCGCTGCATGCGCACTGCTCGTGGCAGCGGGTGTCGCCAAGGTCGCCCGACCGGACGACACGGCTCGCGCGTTCGCCGGCACGCTCAGAGCGCCGTTCAGCTCCCTTCGTCGCGCGCTCCGGGCTGGCGCCGCATTCGAAGCCGTGCTCGGTGTCGCCGGCCTCGCCGTCGTCTGGACTGACGCCGATGTCGCTGCGATGGCCGTTGCATCATTCGTCGCCGCGTCGTATGCGGCCTTCGCCGTCGTCGTCCTCGCCGTTCGCAGGCGGGGCGGTCCGCTCGCGACCTGCGGCTGCTTCGGCCGGCCCGAGACGCCTGCGACCCTCCTCCACGTGCTCGTCGACCTCGGGCTGTCCGTTGCCGCGGCCGGTGTGGCCCTCGCCGCGTCGTCGACCAACCAGGCGGGGCGGGTCGGGTCGATCAGGGTGTACGTCACCGTCCACCCGGTGGTCGGCGCGCTCGTGGTGATCGCAAGCGCGGTGTCCGCCTGGCTCGTCTACCTCACGATCTCGGTGTTCTCCGAGTTGGAGGGCGCTCGGCGAATGCTCCGGATCGACCGGTGACCGCGGCCATCTCCGAGACGCGGACGACCGCGGTGGTCCGCCGGGCCTCGCACTTCCTCGAGTCACGCCTCTCGCGTCGGAGCTTCATCAACCGCTCCGCCGTCGTCGGCAGCGCGGTGGCCGCAGGTGCCGGCCTCGACCTCGTCCTCAAACCCGGGACCGCCTACGGCTTCGTCTGCTCGTGCGGGAACTCGAGCTGTGGCTGTGGGACCACGTGCTGCTCGGGATTCTCGGAGTTCTGCTGCTCGATCAACGGTGGGTACAACTACTGCCCGACCGGGTCGATCCTCGGAGGCTGGTGGAAAGCCGACAACTCCACGTACTGCAACGGGCCCCGCTACTACATGGACTGCCACGCGGCCTGCCAGTGCGACACCGGATGCGGCGGCGGCTGGGGGTTCTGCGAACCGGGCTGCGACGGAACGAACTGCGGATGCGGACCGAACGGCTGCGACTCGTTCGCGACGGGTTGCTTCCAGTTCCGTTACGGTCAGTGCAACCAGCAGATCGCGTGTGTCGGTCGGATCCTCTGCCGGGTCGTCGCGTGCATCCCGCCGTGGCAGGTCGACCCATCGTGCTCGACGACGCTCGCCACCGACAACAGCACAGCGGAGCAGAACGAGGCTTGCTGGACCCCGGCACCACCGGCACCCCCGCCGCCGCCATGTGCTTCGCCGCTGACCCAGTGCGAAGTCGTCGGCATGTCCCCAAGCTCCGACGGCCGTGGGTACGGGATCGTGACCGCATTCGGTCGGCTCTTCGCGTTCGGCGACTATCCGCAGAACGGCGACGAGTCATCGGCGACGCTCGTCCGTCCGATCGTCAGCATCGCGACGCACAGCGGTGGCGGGTACTACTTCGTTGCCGCCGACGGAGGCATCTTCGCCTTCGGCGGTGCGCCGTTCTTCGGCTCGATGGGCGGCCATCCCCTCAACGAGCCGATGGTCGGGATGGCGGCGACACCGTCGGGAAGCGGCTACTGGACGGTGGCGGCCGACGGTGGGATCTTCTCCTTCGGGGACGCGCCGTTCTTCGGCTCGATGGGAGGCCATCCCCTCAACAAACCGATCGTCGGTATGGCGCCGACGCCGAGTGGGCAGGGGTACTGGTTCGTCGCCTCCGACGGCGGGATCTTCTCGTTCGGCGACGCGGGCTTCCACGGATCGATGGGCGGACGGTCGCTCAACGCCCCGATGGTCGGGATGGCGCCGACCCCGTCCGGCAACGGCTACTGGACGGTGGCGTCCGACGGCGGAATCTTCTCCTTCGGGGACGCGCAGTTCTACGGCTCGATGGGTGGAGCACATCTCAATCGTCCGATCGTCGGCATGGCGGCCACGCCGAACGCCGAGGGCTACTGGTTCGTCGCGCAGGACGGGGGGATCTTCTCGTTCAATGTGCCATTCCTCGGTTCGCCGGCATGATCCGGTCCCGCGCATTCGCCGACGGGGTGCCCACCCACTTCGACGCGACCGGCCGGCGGCGCGTCACGAAATCGGATTGCAGGCACGACTCCGCCCGTGCCCGAAGCACGGCGAACGCATCGCACGACCGGCAGCAGGAGTATGCGGGCACCCGGACCCCACCGGGCACCCGGCCCCCACCGGGCATGCAGCCCGCGCCGGGTACCTTGACCCCACTGGGCACCCAGCCCGCACAGGGAGCTCCACCCCGACAGGAAGGATGGCGTCGCCCATGTGGACCGACACTGCCGAACTCGCCACGCTGACCGCTTCGGCGCTGCTCGTCGCGATCGCTGCCGCGGTGCGCTCCACCTGGTCTCCCTGCGGGCTCTCGATGCTGTCGACCATCACCCCGGTCAGCGAGCGGGCCAAGGGCAACACCTATCGGTGGACCGCGACGTGGTTCACCCTCGGCGCCACGGTCGGTGGGGCGTCGGTGGGCGCCCTCGCGGGTGGACTCGCCTGGATCGTGCGCTGGCTCAACGTGGGGCCGACCATCCTCGGCAGCGTGGGTGTCGTCGCGGCCCTGGTCGCGGCGACCTCCGACCTCGGAACCGTCGGACGGCGACTGCCCTTCCACGGACGTCAGGTCAACGAACGGTGGCTCGACCAGTACCGGTCGTGGGTCTACGGCGCAGGGTTCGGCTGGCAGATCGGGTGCGGACTGGCGACCTATATCACGACAGCCGGCGTCTACCTCATGATCGTCCTGGCGGCCCTCTCGGCGTCACCGACTATCGCGATCGTCGTTGGCACACTGTTCGGCGCCGTGCGCGGGCTTGCCGTGTTCCTGACCCGGAACGTGTCGGGCTCCGCCGAGCTCCTCGCCTTCCACCGCCGGTTCGCCGCACGGGAGCGCACTGCCGCCAGGGCCGTCGTTGTCGCCGAGCTCGTCGCGGCGGCGATCATCACACTGCTCGTCTGGTCGCTCTCCGGTGTGAGCAGCGTCGCCGGAATCGTCTGCGCGTGCGCGGTGGCGGTCGTGGTCGGGACAGCGGCTTTCGACCGTTCGAGGCGGACGCACGAGCGCAGAGGTGCCCGGACGACTGCCGATCTGCGGCGCGGGCACGAAGCCGACGATCGCCAGGATCTCGAACGAACGGCTGCGCACGTGCCCTGACGCCGGCCGCAGCGGATCTGGTCGAGACGCGATCCGGAATCGCTGCACCAGTTCGCGCTCGGCGCCCAGTCCGAACCACCCACACCGCGCCGCCACAGGAGAAATCGCCCCGTCCAGTAGCGCCCCCCGGAGGAGGGATCGGCGAAGGGTGCCTCGTCTCAGCCTTCGGTCGGCAGCGCGTCCCCGGTGTCCGAAGCCTGGTCGCCCGTGTTCGCCCGCACGAGCACCGGATCGAAGGCAATGCCCTCCGAGTGCTCCGACTCCGATTCGTCGTCGTGCGTCGGCGCTCGCTCGTCGGCCTCGGGGTCGTATTCGCCGCGACGCCACCGCTGGAAGGGTCCGAGCCGCGAGACCAAAAGGGTGATGCCGGCGATCGCGAGCAGGATCCCTGCGCCCTGGACGAGCAGCGAGCCGACCCGTCCGTCCTCTCCGAGCCAGAGGTGCTCGTCGAGGAATCGCTCGATTCCCCAGAGGACCATCCCGACCCCGACGATGATTCCTGACGGCGGTCGGACGATCACGCGGTCGGCGCCCCCGGAGCCGGTCGAATCACTCCCGGCTTGCCCGGAGGGATCCGCACCGGCGTCGACGGGTGAGGTGGCGACGGCAGTCGTGCGCACCTCGTCGGTCTCGAGGGGTGCCGCTGCGCTCGCCGTTCCATCGACACCTCCGGCCATGTCGGCCACACCATCGCCCGCGCCGCTCGCGTCTGCCGCGACGCCGGATGGAAGCCGCGTCGGCGCGATCGAACGCAGCCAATGCTCGAGGAGGATCAGGACGGCGAAGATCGAGAAGTCCTCGATCGATTGGATGATCGGCACCGGGATCCGCTTGCCTGCCTGCCCCGCGTAGTACATCCCGAACCACTGGTTGGTCGGATGTCCGCCGCCCGCGTACATGAGCTGCGGACCGAGGAGACGGCCGATCCCCCAGCACGCCATGAGCACGGGTGCCATGAGGTCGGCGAACCGCATCGTCGACAACTCCGGGCAACGCCGCCTCGAGATGACGATCGCCACCGGCACCGCGAAGAGCAGCCCGCCGAACGAGGAGAGTCCACCCTGCCAGATCGCGAAGATCTGCCCGGGATGGTGTACGTAGGTCGAGGGGTTGGAGAGGACGTGGAGCGCCCGCGCGCCGAAGATCGCGGCGACGACCACCCACAGGAACATCCCGGTGACCCACTGCCAGGGATAGCCGGCCTTGCGGAGCCGGCGCTCCGTGTACCGGAGGCCGAACCAGAAGGTCAGAGCGAGGCCGATGCCGTAGGTGTGGACCTCGAGGAACCAGATGTGGAACGCAACGGGAATCGGTGTCATAAGGTGGGTGCCCGATGGACCGCCGACGGTCGTGGCGGCGGTGGCGCGATCGGCGCCGTCTCAGTATGCCTTAGCGGCTTCCTGGGCGGACAACGGGCGTTCAGGTCCGAACCTGCGGGGCCCCGACTTGGGAGTCCCTGGCCACCGGTGCGGCGCAAGGGTGCATACTCGGGGCGGCACGTGGGCCGGATGCCGCCCGTGAGGTCCGAAGTGGCGCTCGACCGATGTCACGCCGACACGACCACGACGACGAAGGGGGAGCAGATGAGATCGCTTTCGGGGAAGGTGGCGATCGTGACCGGCGGCGCTTCGGGCATCGGACTGTCGACGGCGCGGCGGTTGGCCGGTGCGGGAGCCTCGGTCGCCCTCGTCGATCTCGACGGCGCGCCTGCAGAGCGTGCAGCCGCCGAATTCGACGGAATCGGAGTCCAGGGGGACGTCGGGCGATCGGACGTGTGGCCCGGCATCATCGCCGCGGTGACCGAGCGATTCGGGGGCGTCGACCTCGCGCATCTCAATGCCGGGATCATCACGGGCGAGGCCGACATCACCCAGATCACCGACGAGACCTATCGCCGAGCGGTGGGGGTCAACATCGACGGGGTCGTGTTCGGTGTGCGTGCCGCGGTGCCGGCACTGACAGCGCGCGGCGGCGGGGCGATCGTGGTGACGGCGTCTCTCGCAGGACTCATCGGCTACTCACCAGATCCCATCTACTGCCTCGCCAAACACGCAGTGGTGGGCCTGGTCCGGTCACTCGAACCCCAGCTCGGTGAGCGGAACATCACCATCAACGCCATCTGCCCGAGCATCGTCGACACACCGTTGATCGACGATGCCCGTGAGCTCCTCAAGTCGAGCGGCTTCCCACTGATCGACGTCGAGGACGTCTCTCAGGCGGTTGTCGATTGCATGCAAGGCGAAAGGTCTGGCGACGCGATGGTGATCCAGGCGGGCCGGGAGGCACTCCCGTTCCGGTTCGGACGTCCACCGGGTCCGCGGGCCGGCGGCACGGTGGGGCAGATGCCGCCGACCGAGCTGGCCGCGCACGACCAGGCGTGACGCCGCCAATCTGGGACTTCGGACCTCCAGGGGCCTGTGACAGCGCGCTGAATCTTCCGGTGCGGTGGCGGGCAAGACTTGCCGGGGTGACGGGACGCGACCCGGTGAAGTTGCTCGAGTTCCTTCGATTCACGTCCGAGCGCGGTCGCCTCTTGGCCGAGCTCCGCCTGGAGGACGTCTATGTGTGCTTCACCGAAGCATCGAACTCCGCCGGCGCGCTCAACTTCCTCACCTTCGCAATGGCGCACCGTCGCTGTGAGCGGCTTCAGCTTCCCCCTGGGTGCCGGACCTCTTCGCCCGGCAGCCCGCTTGCCCGGATCAACGACGTCGTGCGACAGCTCCTCGACGACGATTCACTTGCCATTGCCGACCGCGCAGCCGGGCTCCTCGTCTTGTTGTTCGCCCAGCGAGTGAAGCACGTGGCGTCTCACCGCGTGAACGACTTCAGCCAGGTTGACGGCTCACTCGCCGTCGCACTCGGCCGGGACCCAGTCCCGCTTCCCATGCCCGTCGCCGCTGTTGTCGCGCGCCACCTTGCCCACCGGTCGAACACGGGCACCACGAACGCACCACGAACACAGAAAGGGACTTCGCCTTCCCAGGCGGTCGCCCTGGCGCGCAGATCACAGCCGCCCAGCTCACCGGGCGCCTCAATAGGCTGGGGATCACCCAGGTCGAGCGCCAAGGAGCGCCCACCCACCTCGGCAGCGAGGCCCCGGCTCCCGGCGTCGCAAGGGCCAGCGGCTACTCCTTCGACACCACTGCAGCCCGGGCGCTGCTCTCGGGAATGGACTGGGCCGACTACGCAGCGCTCAAGGCGGCGGCCCGACGATGAGCCCGGTCCACCCACCCCAGCTCGCCCGATTACGCGGGTCCGCGACTATGCGGCGTTACTGGTGGAATCACCTGAACTTCGAGCTGCGGGATAGCGCGATCGTCGACGAGCAGCCCTCTAGATCGGACGCCTCTTGCGGAACACAAGGTTCCAAATGAATAGTCCAATCGCTATACCTATACCGATTGCAAAGGTCGCTTTCCAGCCGCTCATTATGTATATGAATATGGCAAATGGTATGTATACGACAGCTAATACTGCGACCGTCAATAACCAAGACATGAGGAGCCTCGACAGTCCCATTCTTCGTCTGGGTCCGTTCACCGCGCTACGAACGCGCTAGCAAGGCGGTCCAACTTCCGGGTCTGCTTCACGTACAGCCTCTCGGGGCAACGAATTGATACGTGAGGTCAGATTCCAATGAAATTGATATGACCAAGGACTCACCATTCGACGCAGCGAATTGCAATTGTGTAATGAAGGTGTTCATTGCAGCGCCAAATAAGGCACCAAAAGCCACGGCGCAGGCACCATCCATTGCCGTTCCGAGGATTACAATGCCGTTGAGTGGGGCGCAAATTGCGGCGCCGACTATTGTGCCAATGGCACCGGCAATGGCGCCCCCTTCCGCCGACGTAATGTCCCCTGCCACCGATTGGAGAATGTCGTTTCCGAAGCTGGCTGCGCAACTCAGCGACCAGACATCACAGCTCGCACTAAAGCCGTCATTGCTCTGACAGCCACCCATTCCGCTCAGATCTTCGTGACTGAGCGGATCGCCCCTGACATAGACGTAGGCATTTGCGCACCCACCCTCGATCGGATCCACGCTGAGGAAGCGCCCTTCAGTCGGGTTATACAGCCGGGCGCCGAGAAGTACCACGGGATCGACGGGGACAGTATCGGTGACCTTTCCAGCAGTTCCAAACGCCCCCAGCGTCGAGCCGGCGTTACCTGAGTTGGCGAGGGCACCTGAAGACCCAACAGCGGGTGCTCCGTAGGGCGTGTAGGTGGCCAATCCGCTGGGCGTACCGGCCTGCGACGTGGTCATCATGAAGTCGCCGTGCACGTCAGGAAGCGACCATTCATCTGATGATCCAGAGCCTGCGACTACCGTTAGCATCACTCCGCCCAGGAGGGTCACGTAACCGGACACGACCGCCCCAGTGGTACTTATCGTGCCGCATGGACTACTGGCCAATCCGCAGTAGGCATACCGAACCTTGGTCGTGCCGACCACTTTCTTGATGAGGCGATCGAGCGCATCGAAGGTGTACGTTTCCTTCCCGGACGCAGAATTGACCGTCGCCACTCGACCAGACGAATCCCACGTATAGGTGTTCGGACCGTCTTTCAGCTGGTTACCCAGAGCGTCATATGAGTATGCAGTACTCGGGGTAGAGGTCCCTGTCCCGAGGTCGATCGTGGTGGTCCCCGTCAGCCGATCGGACCCGTTGTAACAGGACTGCACTGCCGTGGCGGACCCACTGGTAGGTACGGTGATCGTTTCGGACACATTGGTGTCGAGCCCGAGGTTGGGTTGGGCACAGCCAATCGAGCCGTAGTTGTTGTAGACCTCCTCGCCGGGAACGTACGCAAGGGTCAGCCGACCGGCGGCGTCGTAAGTGAAGTCGGGCCCGCCATTGGGATTGGATGACGTCGCTCCGTTGTAGCCGTCAGTCAGCTCCCGGCCAGCCAGTGTGAACTGCACGTTCTCGGAAGCGATCGGGGCACCTGTGGTGCTGTTGGCGTAGCTGACCCCGGACTCGGCTCCGTAGTCGTTGTAGGTGTACGAAGCCTCGACGCCGTTTCCGAAGTTGACGGTGCTGAGTTGTCCGGCATTGACTCCCGCGGTTGCCGGGTAGTAGGTCGCCTCAGCGGCCGGCAATGTCGCCGGAGCAACTAGTGTCGGCTGCCCACTGTTCGGGTCGTAAATCGTTGTGATGATGCCGTTCACCGTGCTAGAGGTCTGGATCTCCTGGCCGGCTTGGTCGTAGGTGGTTGACGTGGTCTGGCCGGAAGCGTCGGTATAGGACACCACTCGGCCTTCAAGATCGACTGTCGCCGTGATAGTGCCGGTCGTGTCATTCACCGAGTTCACCAGCGGATCACCACCGACGGCATAGGAGTAGAGAACGGTGCGAGCTAGCTTTGTGCCCAAGGCGGGCCACGTCTGCGTGGACAGACTACCCTGGCCGTCGTAAGACGTGCACTGCCAAGGTGCGCTGGCGATCGACTTCACGTTGCTCACGCGCACCCCGACTTGCTGGCCTTGTTCGTTGTACACGAACTCCTGGGTCCGGGCACTTGTTGCCGCACTGGCGCTGGGAGCCGGATCCGTTTGTTGCTCGAGCCGACCGCCTTGCGGGGTGGTGGCGCTCACTCCACAGACTGCAGCAATGGGGCCTTGCGTACCCGAGTAGTACGAGTACGTCGTTGCACCACCGGCGGGCAGGATGGTGGCGGTCTTGCGGAAGTAAGCCCCCGGGCCTGGCGGCTCGTAGTTGGTGGTGGTGGTCAACGACAGTCCCGATGCGTCACCCAGGCTTGGCGGTAGCCCGTCTGCGGCCACCATCGCACTGGACGGGTCCTTGACCGTCTGGGTGGTGAGACCGTCAATAGGGTCGATCCCACCGGTCGGGTCCGCGTACCTGGTGATCGTCACCATCCCGTCGGGGTCGACGGTCGAGGTCTTCAGCCCGTACCCGGGGTCGATCGCGCTGTAAGGGACGACCGCCAAAGCGCCACCGGGCGCCTGGTAGGAGACGCTGAATCCGTTGCTCTGCGTGCCGGTCGGGTTCTCTATGGGGACATAGTCGATCGCGATCTGCTGCCAGCCCGGATTCGTCACGTCAAGCGTTTCGATCGCAGGCGTTCCCCAGGTGCCGTAACCAGTGGCCTGGCCGAGGGGGGAGCCGTTCAATGAGACTGCCAGAGCGGATTGTGAAGCCAGCTGGAAAGTCCATGTGCCGGTGGTTGGGAGGTCGATCAGTCCGGTCATCTGCAGCGACCACGCTCCACCACTGCTCGCGCAGGCCGGGACGGTGGTGCCCCACACGTGTGACAGGCCGGTATCGCCTGCAAGACCGGTGCTGTCCTGACACGGTGGGCCGCTCAAATTCCCCCTCCCCGCTCCTCCTCCTCGTCCCGTGTGTGTTCGTGTCTGTCATGCACCTCCCCCCGCTCGCCGGTCGAGGTCGGAGGCATCGGATGGCGGAGAACGCTCGTCATGACGCCACTCCGACAGAACCGCCATCGAGGAACGCACGCAGCTCGTTGGCGAGCATGTCGGCGCTGAAGCGGCCCAACCCACTGCCGACGACCACGACCCGGTGGCCATGCCGGAGGCGGACTATCCACTCGCCCGTGATGAAGCCGTCGTTGTCCTCGCAGCGGTCGACCTCGACGAGCACTGGCGGTCGGACCCACGAGGGGCGACAGCCCGGAGAGCAGTAGATGGGCGGGCGACCCACCTGACCCGGACGGCGACGCGGCACCGGTTTGTCGCAGCCCTCGCGGGCGCAGATCCCCGCGCTCACTGTGGCGCTCCTTTCGATGGTGCGCCGGGGCGTTTGTTGGGCCGATAGGACTTGCCGTCCATGTGCACGTGGTGCGCCGAGTTCACGATGCGGTCGAGGATCGACTCGGCGACCACCGGGTTCGGAAACAGCGTGTACCAGTCCGAGGCCTGCCGGTTGGCCGTGAAGATCGAGGTCTTATGCACCCGGGCCGTCACCAACTCATAGAGGTCGTCGGCCTGGGCGAGGGTGAAGTCACGCATGGCGAAGTCGTCGAAGACGATGATCTGCGGCCGGCTCCATCGCAGCAGGCGCTGTTCGAAGCTGCGGTCGGCGTGGCCGCCGGCCAGATCGGCCAACAGCCGGGAGGTCTTGGTGAAGACGACCGTGTAGCCCCGTCGACAGGCCTGGTGGCCGAGCGCCTGAGCAATCATGGACTTTCCGACGCCGACCGGGCCGTGCAGGATGACCGATTCTCCGGCCTCGACGAAGCGCAACGTGGCGAGGTCGCGGATCTGGGTGGCGGGGATCTTCGGGTTGAACGAGAAGTCGTAGTCCTCGACCGTCGCGGTCTGTTCGAAGCGCGCCGACTTCACCCGGCGCTCGATCCCCGCCGCGTCGCGCCGGGCGGCCTCGTCCTCGCACAGGCTCTGGAGCAGCTCGACGTGGCCGAGCTCGCCGGCGGTCGCCTGAGCCAGACGGGTCTCGAGCGTGTCGAGCATGCCGAAGAGCTTGAGCTTGGACATCGTCTCTTCCAAGTGGTGGGGCTTCATCGGGCCGCCTCCCCGATGTCGAAGAGGCGCTCGGGCCCGTGCAGGTGGGCCGGCGCGGCCGGCGGGGCCTGGGTCTCGTGTTCCTCGTCGAGCTCGACGCCGGCGGACAGGATGCCTTTGACCGTCTTGTAGGACGGATCCCCAGCAACCAGGGCCTTCTGGCAGGCGGCGTCGAGACGCTGGGCGTCGTACTTGTCGGCCAGTCCCACCACGCCCTGGGCCTGGCGCAGGCGATAGAGGGCGTTCACCTCCATGATTGCGGCCACCACCTGGGCCACGGCGTCACCGAGCTGGCCCGCTCGCCGGCGGCACCACGCCGGGGTGCGCATCATGAAGGCGATCTTCTCGGGCGGGTAGTGGTCGTAGTTGGTCTGCTTGCCCCGCTCGATGCGCACGTGGGTGGCGACCAGGGTGCCTTCCAAGTAGATCTCGACGGTGCGTGCGCTCTGCCGAGCCTCGACCACCTTTCCGATGTGGATCCACGGCACGCTGTAGAGGGCCCGGCCCACCTTGACGTGGATGTCGGGCGGGACCTTGGGCGTCGACCACTTCGCCAGTTCGAAGGGCGAACGCGGCAACGGGAGCAGCAGAGCCTTCTCCTCTGCCTCGAAGAGGACCTGAGGGGCGATGCGGTCGATGCCTCGGTGCTGGCGTTGGTTGGCCACCTGCACGCACCACCGCAGCGCGTCGGACTGCATGAACGCGAGATCGCTGAACTCGCTCTCGCGCCCGGCGAAGAACGAGTCTCGGCAATAGGGCACGGGGCGTTCGACCCGAGCCTTGTCCCGAGGCTTTTGCAAACGAGCGGGGTCCACCAACGTGCCGTAGTGGGCGGCGAACTCACCGAAGGACTTGTTGATGAGCGGGTCATAGAGGTCGGCCTTGATCACCCCGGTCTTCAGATTGTCCGGAACGACGCGCTGGACTGCGCCGCCGAAGAACTCGAACGCCAGGACGTGGCTCTCGACCCAGGACTGTTCGTCCATCGAGAGCACCGGCCGCAAGAACAGGAGGCGGCTGAACGAGAGCACCATGATGAAGCCCTGCACCCGACGCCAGCGTTCGGCGGCCGGGTCGAACCAACGCCCGAGCAACCCATAGTCCACCTGTGCTTCCTCGCCGGCCGGTGGCGTGTCGCGCAGAACCCGCACCGCTGCTCGGGCGACCTCTTCTTCGAAGTTGGCCCAGATGTAGCGACGCAGTGACGACTCGGACGCGCTCTAGTTTGTGGTCGTGGCGCAGGCGCTGGTGCATGGTGGCGATGGTCACCACCCCGATCCAGTCCTTGATGCGGTCGTGGTGCGGGGCGATCTCGGGCCACGTGGTCTGGCGCCGGGATCGATCCGCCATTTCTGGAAACCAGCCCTCGGCGAGCTGGGCCCACTGTTCGGCGCTCAACGGGGGACCGCCCGGGACGATGCTGGCATCTCTGGCTGGCTGGATGTACTTGCGCACGGTCTTTGGGTCCATGCCGAGCGACGAGCTCAGCTCGCCGATCCCGCGCCCGGCATGCCAGTGCTGGAACAGTTCGACTACATCGATCACTCTGATCGCTCTCCTTGCCACTCGTCCTCCTCGCCTCGTCGACGAGGGGATGCTCAACGGATACGTGGCCGGAGCGAGGGATCCCAACCCACCAGGGAATTCCGTGACGGGAGGCCAGGGAATTCCGTGACGGCGGGTTAGGGAATTACTTGACGGAAAAGCGCCTCAAATAGGGAATTCCGTGACGGCTGACACTCAAAGTGCTGTTCGACCAGATGCCGGTGGCCGGGCCGGTGATCCCTTCGTCGTAGCCGTTCTGCGTGTGCGGCACGGCGCTCACTCCGCACCCAGACAGGTCCGCTAGCGGCAGGTAGGGAGCGGTGGTCGAGAAGCATGCGGTGGGAGCGGGTCCGTACGTGTCGGTCACCTCGCCGCCGCTGTTGTAGACGTTGGTGGTCTGCATACCGTTTGTTCCGATGATCACTACCGGCTGCTCCGCGGAGTCCCAGACGATCGTCTTGGTTGCCCCGGTCGGGTCGGTCTCAGAGACGATCTCCCCGTCGGCGTTGTACACCACTTTGTTCTCGAATCCGGCGGCGGGAGCGAATCCCGTGATCGAGACGGTCGTCGTCGACACAGTCGGAGCGCAGGTGCCGGCGGCGGGAGAGTCCGCATAGCAGTAGCTGCGCGACGGCTGGGCCGCGCCGACCGTCGGGGCCGGTTGGGTCACGGTCGCCACCTGGGCGCAGCTCGGGGTGAAGCTCGCCGCACACGACGATGCGTTCACCAAGTAGCCGATGGTCGTATCACATGTCGGAGTACTCGATGCTGAGGCAGGACAATCAGAACGTTGACCGGCCTGAATCGCCGCGAACGCCAGGGGGTCTTGAAGGTCATCGAGACGGCCGGCGCTGTCATACGCGAAACGCGACACGCCTCCCGGATTGTCCACTTCGGCCAGTTCCCCTTGGGCGTTGTAGGCAAAGGTGGTCTGGGTTCCGTCCCAGTATGAGATGGCGCAGAGCATGTCCACCGGCGCGTTCAGGGCTACGCCGGTTGACCCGTCCACTGGGCAGGTCCCGTTCCCGTTGTAGTTCAGCGTGATCGACAGTCCCGACACCGGGTCCGTGATTGCGGTCAGCTGCAGGGGGTCACCCGAATAGGTGTACTGCAGCTCAGCCGGCGTCGTACCAGGCGTGCCGATTGCGTCTTGTGCGGTCGTGATCGACGAAACCAAACCATTAGAGTTGAACGAGTAGACGTCGCCGGCGCGACTGGTCAGTTGGAGCGTGCCGTCCGCGTTCCGCGTGAGCAAGTCCGTGTCGCCTGCCGGTGGCTGGAATGTCTCCGCCTGCCCTGTCCCCGACCCCAGAAAGTCAGCGGTCGACCCGCCTGACGATGTCAGAACCACCTGGCTGCCGTCATCGACCAGACCGGTCCACGCCGCGTTGTACGATTCGGCCGACAACGACCAACCGGCAGGCAATGACGCCGGGGTGCTTGAGAGCCAGCTCGACGGCACAACGAACGTCGACGGATTGGGAGCGGACGGTGTGTCGTTCTGGACCCACAACACGGTCGGGACGCTGCGTCCCGCCGGAACCCAGGTCTCCGCAGTGATTGCGTGGGGACCCGCCACCAGGTTGCTCAGAGTCGGGCCAAATACAGGGTTCGACGACGACGCACCGGCGGTCCACGAGTCCACAGCGGCGTTCGATGCTCCACACGCTGCTCGTTTGATCAATGCAGACCAGCATTCCCCCGCCGGCCTGGACGCCGAACTGCCAATTCCCTGCCTGCGTGGTGGGCGAACCCACGGGCACGTAGATCGTCCCCGTCCAACGGACCAGGAATCCCGTCGCACCTGACAATGGCAAGCTCCCGATCGAGGGCTGATCCCAGTTGAAGTCGATCATCGGATCGACCTTTTGACCGATCAGCGTGTCTGCCGCTGAGAAGCTGTGATCACCGGTGTCCACGTAGTACCGGGCATCGAGTCCATACAGGTCAGCGTCGAGTGAGTTGTAACTCAACGAAACTCCTGCTGACCCCGACACGGTCTGCAGTGAGTGCGTGCCTGCCGTCAACGCCAGGTCCCCCGTCAGCAAGTTCACCGTTTCCGAGGCTGGCGACAGACCTGGAGTCGGCGACCCCTGGGCCGGGGTTGTCGTCCCCGACGGGGTCGACCCTACGGTGTCGGTCGGAGACGGACCGCCGGCGCCTTTTCGCAGATTGACCGTGAACTCGGTGATCGTCGTCGCAGGTAGTGGACTGAGGAGCAGTTCGGAATCGTCGGTTTGGACTGCCACATAGTAAGTCTCACCATCACGAAGCGCGCCCTCCGGGACCGCCCAGTTCGTGATGTCCGCCAGGACAAAAGGATTGTAAAGCCAACCCGAATCAGCGACCGTCTGCCCGCCCCCTGCCGCGGTCATCACCTTGAAGTCATACGCCGTCGGGTAACAGTCCTCGTACAGCGGCGTGCCGGCGGTCAGAATCGACACAGCCGACAACTCCGGAGTAGTCGTTGCGATCGTGGCTCCGTCAGGCGGTGAGATCAACGACGATGGTGGCGAGTCCGACGCCGGAGGCCACGGACACGAGCTCGCGGCCACCGCGGTTGAATGGATGAGGCCACCATTCGCATAGGTTCCCCACGCCACGTGCGACCCATAGCGGCCGAGCGGCACGGACACGTGCCTCGATGCCAGGCGGCTGGATGCGAGCAACCCCATTCTGGCATGCACCCCGACAACGGAAGCGGGTGATGGCTGAGGACTCTCCGCGTCCGCACGCTGTGCGACCACCGTGAAGAGGCCGGTGATCAGTAGAACGGACATACATAAGGACAGAAGCACTCTACGCAGGTGCATGGCAGGCCCTTCTCCTAACTTCGATCACTCGTACCGTCTCGGGTTGAATCCGTAGGAATCGGTGGTTCAGAAACTCGTCTGGTGGAGTCCATCGACGAAAGGACGGCCCACAGGCCGGAAGCACCTTGGTGTTGCCATTCGTACCGCCCTCGCTCGTGCTGTACGGCCTCGCCACAAACGGATGCTCGCAGCGCGGTCATGCACACAATCCGATTTGAAAACTCGCTATCCCTTCAGTGAAGGGTTCGCCGATGTAGCGCGGCCCGCCTCACGACGCCAGCGAATCATCACGACGTCCAATGCCTGTCCAATCGTTGTCCAATCGCATTCGAATTGCGCCTGTTCGTACTTCGCTCACTCGGCCCGCACTCGCCAATCTGGGGCTTCGGATTTCCGGGGGCCGGTGACAGAGCGCTGAAGCCTCCGCTGTGGCGGTGGGCAAGACTTGCCAGGGTCGTGGAACGCGACCCGGTGAAATTGGGCTCTCCTGACTGATCCGTGGGTCGATTTGGCCAGCTGAGCGGCTGGCAACTTGCCGTTCGCGTCGGGCAGACGAAGATGGGGCATGGCGCGTCGCGACCCCGACTGGTGGCCCGAGGAAGGCGAGGACTACGAGGTTGCCCGCGTCGAGCTGAAGAAGCGCTTCGCACAGTGGCGTGCCGCCGCTGGCCTCAAGGCCGAGAAAGATGCCGGAGAGGCGCCCATCCACTACAAGTGGGCCTATGTCGACGGCCACCTGACCCGTTGGAGGTGCGAGGACCTCGACGAGGTCTATCTCGAGCTGCACCCGGCCAAGGTGATGGTCGACGAGGAGGACCTCGACGACGTGCTCGATGAGGCCAAGGCCTTCGTCCGCTTCTTGGACGAGACCGGACTGCTCGACCCCGAAGGCGATCCGGCCGACGTCCTGGTCGAGCATCTCGACGCCATCGATGGCCGGTTCCGCAAGAACATGGCCGATACCTCGCGTTACAGCTTCGGCAAGCGATTGTGGACGAGCGCGGCAGGCCGAAGGGGTGCGCATGGACGATCAGGCCTCGGTCGAGGCCTTCCTGGCCGACTTCAACGCCCGGCCGAGGGCTGAACGCGAGGCCATCTTGGGCCGGGGCCCGGGCCATCCCCCACGACCGCCATCGACGGGGCGCGTCACCGCGCCGGGGACGCGACCCAACACCGTTTCAGCCAAGCGCCGCAAGCGTCGCCGTTGACGCGTCGCCGCGTCCGGGCAACGGCGGGCAGTAGCCGCCGCGGTCGAGGAGGGCGAGGGCGATGAGGTGCTCGGGCTGGCGGAACCCGAAGGCCATGCGGTGCAGGACGCGCAGCTTCGTGTTCGTGCTCTCGATGAGCGCGTTCGACACGTGGTGGAGCATGGCCGCCTCGATGCCGGCGAGGTTCTTTTTGATCTTGCGCCCGAGCTCGACGAAGGCCTCGATGCGGCAGCGCTGGGCCCAGACCAGCCATTCGTCGAGGATGGTCAGGGCGAGCACGCCCTTGGTGCGGATCGCTATGCGCAGTTGCTCCTATCCGTTAACCGGCTCTGGCTGACGTTGGTTGGGCAACCGGAGATGGAGCACCACTTCGAAGCAGACGGGGTGGATACTTGGCGGTGAGGGAGTCACATGGGCGCTTCGGTGGTCCGAGTCGAACGAGGGCACAGGCTCACCGGCACCGACGCCACGTCCGGGGCGATCAACCGGTTCCTCGGACACCTCGAAACCCGGAACTACTCGCCTTCGACCATTCGGGCGTACGCCTTCGACCTGTCGAACTTCACGCTCTTCCTTGACGCGCGCTCTCTCGGGCTCGACGAGGTCCGGCCCACCGATCTATTCGACTATTTGGACTGGCAGCAAGGCATGCGCCGGAAGACCACCGCCAAGGTCGTGCCGATCGGCTCGACGCGAGTGGCCCCGGCCACGATGAACCGCCGCATCGCTTCGGTGCGCGGCCTGTTCGAGCACATGGTGATCGAGGGCAGCCGGGATGACAACCCGGTGCCAGCCGCCCGGCGGTCGAGCGGACTGCGCTCAGCGCGCCGTGGTCTGCTGGGTCACATCTCGTCGGGACGGCCCCGCGGCGGGGGCCAGCTCGTCCGTCAGCCGCAACGGCTGCCCGAGAGCTTGGACACGAGCGACGTCGCCGCGTTCCTCGGCGATCTCGAGACCCACCGCGATCGCGCCATCGTGCTCGCCATGGTCTTCGGGGGCCTGCGGGCAGCCGAGGTGCGCAGCCTGCGCCTGGCCGACGTGGACATGGGTCTCTCCAGAGTCCGCGTCGTGGGAAAGGGCGGTCGTGAACGCACCGTCCCCGTGGATCGTGCCTTCTTCAGTGAATGTGCCGCGTACGTGCGGACCGAGCGTCCATCAGGGTGCCCAACGCCCGAGTGCTTCGTGGTCCTGCGGGGCCCGACGTCGGGAGCACCGCTCAGCGAGGACGGGCTCCGAAAGGTGTTTCGGACGCACCGGGCTCGCTCAGGGGCGATCCGAGTTCGCCCGCACCGTCTGCGACACACATATGGCACCGAGTTGGCGAGCGCCGATGTGGATCTCTTGGTGCTGCGTGAACTCATGGGGCATGTTTCACCCGAGACGACGGCGCGCTACGTCCATCTGTCAGCGGACACCCTGGCGGCCGAGTTCGCCGCGGCACGAGAGGCCATCGGCCGGTGACGCTTGCCGCCCTCAACACGCCAACTGACGACCTGCTGGAGGCCTACATCGCGGACTGTGCAGTGATGGCCCCCAGTCCTGGACAGCTGCGGGGCTACATCCGGGCTGCGGAGACCTTCCAGGCCGACCATCCGGACCTCGGCGAGTGGATGACCCGCCCTGTCGACGCCCGCCTGGTCGAACTCAGCCGGCGGACGAACTCATGGCCCTTCGTCTTCTTCGCGCTCTTGAGCGGACGGTGCCGGGGCGATCTCGACTTCTTGGTGGCCAAGAAGTTCGGCCACACCGGTGGGCGCACGGTCGCCGCGCTCTATCCGAGCGACGTCACCCGCCTGCGTGACGCCGCAAGGCGAATCGGCCACAGCGATGCGTCATTCAACAACCTGCTCGGGGGTGTGATCCCCCTGGCCATCGCCCACTTCGCCGTCCCTCCCAGCGCACTACGTGTGGACGACCTCGAGGCTCTCGTGGCCTTCACCGAGAGCAGCCCGCGCCTGACCGCGGCGATGCGGCGGGGCCGTCACAGCCAGTTGTTCCGGCTGCGCCAGCTTCTCTTCCAGGCGGACATGACCGAGGACCCGCCGCCGCGTCGGCGAGAAGGTGGGCCGGCGACTCGAGCCCAGCGGCTCTCGGCGGTGCCCTCCGCCGGAGTGCGCCACAGCATCCTCGCCTACTTGGAAGCGCGGTCCGCCGTCGTCCGCCCGAAGACCCTCGACAAGCTCACCAGTGCGCTCGCCATCTTTGGTGAGTTCATCGGCGAGCACTTTCCCGAGCTTGACTCACTCAGCACGCTCGAACGCCACCACGTCGAGGCCTTCTTGACGTGGACCTCGACCCGCGTCTGTCGGCGACCCCAGGACGGCGCTCGCCAGGTCGGCCCCTTCGTCCCGGCCCATGCAGCCTTCACCTTGCGCAACTTCTTGGACGACATCGCGGCGTGGGGCTGGGCCGAGGCACCTACGCGTCGTCTCGTGTTCTCGACCGACATCCCTCGCCAACCCGAGATCCTGCCTCGGGGCCTCCCACCAGATGTCGACAGAGCCCTTATGGCTGCGGTCGGCGACCTCGATGACCTCTTCGCCAAGGTTGGCATCACCGTGCTCCGGCACACCGGACTGCGGATGGGCGAGCTCCTCGACCTCGAAGTGGACTGCATCATGGACTATGGCCCGAGTGGCACGTGGCTGCGCGTGCCACTCGGCAAGCTCCATGACGAGCGGGCCGTCCCGCTCGACGGCTCTGCCATCGCGGCCATCGAGGAGTGGCTGAGCCAGCGCGCCCCCCAGCGTGCGCTCCCTCATCAACGTGACGGTCGGTTGCGCGACTTTGTCTTCGTCGAACGCGGCCGACGGCTCGGGCCGACAAGGATCCAGCGCGGTCTGTCCCGTGCCGTCGAGGCGGCCGGGCTCCTCGGCTCCGACGGCAAGCCACGCCGCGTGGTTGCCCATCAGCTCCGCCATACCTGGGCCACCGAGCTGGTGAACGCGGGGATGTCGCTCCAGGCACTCATGGCTCTGCTCGGGCACCGCACCCCAGAGATGACGATCCGCTACGCGCGCTTGTCGTCGCCCACGTTGCGAGCCGCCTATGACCAAGCGCTCGGCAAGGTGGCGCCGCGCATTCCTGTGGCACCGGCCGGCCAACCGGCCATCCCCGACCGCGTCGCGTGGCTTTCCGCTGAGATGCTCAAGACCCGGGTCGCGCACGGGTTCTGCGCCCGAGAGCTGGCCGCGGATGCATGCCCCTATGCCAACGTGTGCGAGACATGCCCCAACTTCGTGACCACCCCTGAGTTCGCCCCGGCACTCGAAGCGCAGCTCCACGACATCAGCGTGCTGCGAGACGATGCCCAGCGGCGCGGATGGACATCCGAAGTCCGACGCCATGAGCGTGTGATCGAGAGTCTCGAGAGGCACCTTCGAAGACAGGCAGACAAAGACCCAGGTCGATGACGCAATGGCTCCGATCACGAGGGCCGGCTAATTGTCGAGCTTGATGACATGGAACTTGTCGGCGACCTGGGTGGCGTCGTGGAGCACCGCGTTGAAGAGTCCAATTGGGCTTCGGAGAGGTCCAACCTGGCCCAGGTGACCCCGTCGCACCACCGCTGGTCCAGCTCCAATAACCATCGCCTGGGTGCCTCCCCGCCACGGCCGGGGACGAGATCGAGGAGCTGTCCCCGGCCCACGTCGAAGATCGGGGAGACGAAGTCGGCGCGGTAGGTGGGAGCCTCCCGCACGAACGCGGTCTCGTCTAGGCCGAGGGCATCGACCTCGACGAATCGTTCGGGGTGGTCGACGAGGGCGGTGCCCTCGGCGACGACCGTGTCGTTGACCGTGGGCCAGTCGCACCCGAGCTCCTCGGCTACCTCGTTGACGGTGCGGCCCTTGCGACCAACGTCGTCGCTGGCTTGGAGGGCGGCACGTCGGGTCAGCTTCATCCGGGGGTGGGCGATCCGGTCGTCCGGTTCGGTCCGCCCGCCGTGCGCGCAGTCGACGTCCACACAGCGCTATCGACACTTGTGCCAGAGCACTGCCGCCGTCCGGTATCCGAAGGGTCGAATCCGCAACACCACCGTTCGCTAGCCCTTGAAGCGAGCGGGCACGCCGCTGGAAGAGCACGCCACCCTCGGCGCGTCGTGCATCACGTGTATCCCGAGCTCGTCGACGGACACGGCGGTCACGAGTACAACCACCCCGGACAGCCCGACCAACATCTCACTCACCGCCACCTGATCGGTTTCGACGTGGGCGGGCAGACTCGGACTTGAGGGCATCAAGCCACGCTGGCAGCCACCTTCACCGCGACGGGGGACCCTCCGCCGCCATCAGATCCGAAGCGCCGACAGTCTGCCGGATTGCGGATTGGCTGGGCTCGATCCTGATTGTCGGCCGCTGAGCTTCTCAGCGACGCGCTCGCATATTCACTAGCGTCGCGACCCGCCGTCGGTCAGACAACCCGCCCAACACCAGCGAAATCGGCACCGGTCCGCACGCCGGTGATCCAGACGCTCGCACCTGGGTACGGGGCCTCGATCATCTGACCACCACCCACGTACATCGCAACGTGGTGGGAACCCCCGGGTCCATAGAAAAGAAGGTCTCCTGGCTGGATGTCCGCGAGCGGGATGTGCGTCGTGGCGTCGTACTGGTCGCCTGAGTAGTGGGGGAGGCTGATTCCGACCTGCGCATAGGACCACATGACAAGTCCCGAGCAGTCGAATCCGGCCGGGCTCGTTCCGCCCCACAAATAAGGGACGCCGACCATGCTCTCGGCAGCCTGGACTGCGCCGGCGGCCCCCGGTGCCAGCGGCGGTAGTGGTGCCGGCGGGGGTGCCGACGTGGTTCCCGAGCCGCCGCCCGAGCTATTCGAACCGCCCGTCGTCGCGGTCTGTTGTGCGGCCTGCTGCGCCTGTGCTGCTTGGACCTTCGCGTTGAACGCCGCCGCCGCCTGTGCCGCCGCCGCCGCCTGTGCCGCTGCCTGCTGCTGGGCGACGAGCTGCTGGATCTGCGAGTTGACGCTGTCGAGCGTCGCCTGGTCCTGGCTGGCGAGGGACGTGGCTTGGCTCTGCTCGCTCACCAGCGAGTCGCGCGTTGCGGTCGCCTGGCTCTGTTGCTGGACGAGCGCGTTCTGCGTCGCCTGCAGCTGCGCTTGGGCGGTGTGCAGGTGATCGATCGTGGTGGTCACGTTGCCGGTGGCGATCGAGGAGTACTCGGAGCGGATGCCACTGGTGTTGATGTTCGAGGTGAACATCTGCGTGACTTGGTTGCTCGTGCCGCTGTTGGTGTAGTCGGCGATCGCCTGGGTACGGAGCTGGGACTGGTCCTTGCTCACCTCGGCCTGATCCTTGGCGATCTGCGCCTGGCTGGCCGCGATCTGCGATTGCAGCTGGGCGAGCTGGTAGTCGGCGGCGTTGACCTGTCCCGTCAGGCTCGCGATCTGTGCTTGCGTGGCCTGGAGCTTGGCGGTGATCGCTGCGGCCTGGGCCTTCGCGTCCGAGATTTGGTCCGCGGACGCCGGCACCGAGAGGGAAATCAGGAGAGGTGTGGCCGCAAATGTGGTGGCCAGTGCGAGCGCCGCAAATACCCGATTGCGAGGCTTCTTCCGTTGGGCGGGGCGGGCACCTGGCTCTGACGTCGAGGACAGCTCGGCGTGAGTCATACCTCCCACTTTTTAGTCCACCCGGTTCGCGACCACAAGCACCGTAAGCGAGTGAGTGGGGCTGAGCTGGCAATTCGTGCGAGATTTGGTTCGCGCGACCGTGTCACGCATCCGTCACCGAGCGACGTGCCCGGTTCGACGCGCCACCGCCCCGATCCCTCTGACGGGCGCGAGGTAGGGTCGCATCCCATGGGTGAATTGATTGAATTTCCGAGCAATGGTTCGAGCGGTCGCGGCTATATCGCGATCCCGAAACAAGGCGCGACGGGAAGTGCGGGAGTCGTCGTTCTCCAAGAGTGGTGGGGACTCGTCGACCAGATCACGCACACTTGCGACCGGTTCGCCGAGGCCGGTTTCACCGCGCTCGCGCCCGACCTCTACCACGGCACGAAAGTCCCACTCACCGAGCCCGACGAAGCGGGCAAGCAGATGATGGCACTGAAGATGGGGACGACCGCGAAGGAGCTCAGCGGCGCGGTCGACGAGCTGCGGCGAAGGACCGGTCGCGAGTCGGTGGGCGCGATCGGGTTCTGCATGGGTGGCGGCTTGGCGTTGGTGCTCGCGACGCAGCGCCCCGACGCGGTGAAGGCGGTCGTCCCCGCCTACGGCTTGGTCCCCTGGCCGGACGCGCAGCCCGACTACTCGAAGCTCGATGCGTCGGTCCTCGTGCACGTGGCTGGTAAAGACGAGTACTTCACGCCCGACGCAGCGCGACAGTTCGAGACGGACCTCGAGGCGCTCGGGAAGGAGGCGGTCTTCCACCTCTACGAAAACGCCGATCACGCGTTCTTCAACGAGGACCGGCCCGAGGTCTACAACGCGGAAGCGGCCGCACTCCTCTGGGAGCGCTCGGTCGGATTCCTCCGCGAGCGGCTCGGCTGATCCGGAAGCCGGAGGTCGGAGAGAGCCAGGCGCGCCATGTGCGAAGCGGACCGGGACGCAGAGGACTGATCACGTGGCCGCGGCCGGGCTCGTCGAGGACTACCTGACCCTGGGCCTTCGCCTCGGGAAGCACATCGACGGGCTGGTCGACGCGTACTACGGACCCTCCGAGCGGGCCGCCCTGGTCGGGGCAGAGCCCGTGCACCCTCCGGACCGGCTCGTCGAGGTTGCAAGGCAGCTCCTTGCGGCGATCGACGCGGGCACCCCGCTCGACCCGCTCAGGTCGGGCTCGTCGGGGGACGACGGCGCAGCCCCGGCCCGCCGGCACTGGCTGCGGGCTCAGGTCGTCGGGCTGCTGACAACGGCGAGGCGCCTGGACGGTGAGCCGATCGGGTACGCGGACGAAGTCGAGGCTTGTTACGGCGTGCGCCCATCCCGTGTCGACGAAGAAGTATTCGAAGAAGCGCACCGGCGGCTCGACGACGTGCTCCCTGGCTCAGGAGCGCTCCCAGAGCGACTCGTCGCCTGGCGTGAGTCCCATGCCATTCCCGTCGAACGCCTCGGGGCCGCCATCGAGTCGCTCGCCGAGGATCTGCGCGACCGCACGCGCTCGCTGTTCGGGCTGCCCGACGGCGAGCGGATCGATTTCGAGCTGGTGACCGATCAACCGTGGTCGGGCTTCAACTACTACCTCGGAGATCTCCACAGTCGCGTCGCGGTCAACACGGATCTCCCCGTGCTCTCGACCGGCCTGGCTCACCTCGTCGCGCACGAGGCCTATCCCGGGCACCACACGGAGCACACGCGCAAAGAGGTCGGGCTGGTCCGCCACAGGAAGTGGTGGGAGGAGTCCATCTTCTTGGTGGGCACCCCGCAGTGCCTTCTCGCCGAAGGGCTCGCGGACCTCGGTCTCGAGGTGGTCGTCGGCCGTCGTCCCGAGTCGATGGTCGAAGAGCACCTCCGTCCGCTCGGCATCCCCTATGACGCAGACGTCGTTGCGGCGACGGCTGAAGCAGGCGAGGCACTCGGCGCGGTCCGGCAGAACGCCGCGTTCCGGCTCCACGAGGACGGTGCCGAACCCGACGTCGTGACCGACGACGTCGCCCGCTGGGGTCTGCTCTCACGCGACCGCGCGGCCAAGGCCGTCGAGTTCCTGACCCATCCCACCTGGCGGGCGTACCTGACCTGCTACGTGGAGGGGCTCCCGCTCTGCCGTTCGTTCGTGCACGGCGATCCGACCCGGTTCGAGCGCCTGCTCTCGGAGCAGCTGACGCCGGACGACCTCCTGGCGCAGATCGAGCTCGACACCACGCCGTAGCCACCGGAGGCACTCGGATATCCGGGATCCATCGGATCTCCTGGACGTGAGAGGCGTCCGAGCCGTCCGGCCACCACGCCTCGCAGCGACCGAGCCCACCGCAGACCCCATTTGGGGGACGCTCGGCTCCGGCCGTACGATCACGGCATGTCAGAGCGCTCACGCAACCTCCCCCGTCGGTCCTGCATGTCCTCGCCGGGATCGAACGAACGCTTCCTCGCCAAGGCCCCGACCGTCCCGGCGGACATGAGCTTCCTCGACCTCGAGGACTCGGTCGCGCCGCTCGAGAAGGAGGCGGCCCGGGCCAAGGTGGCGGACGCCATCAAGAACCTGCCGTGGGACGACCGGGTGCTGTGCGTCCGTGTCAATGCATGGGACACCGAATGGACGTACGAGGACGTCATCTCGGTGGTCTCCAACGCCGGTGAGCGGCTGGACGAGCTCATGCTGCCCAAGGTGCAGAACGCGTCCGAGGTCGTCGCACTCGACCTCCTGCTCTCACAGGTCGAGCGCAAGTGCAACCTGCCGGTCGGCCACATCGGCATCGAGGCGCAAATCGAGACGACCACCGGATTGATCAACGTCGAGGAGATCTGCGCGGCGTCCCCGCGCCTCGAGACGATCATCTTCGGGCCGGCCGACTTCGCGGCCTCCATGGAGATGCCCGTGCTCACCGGCGGCGTGGCGATCCCCGAGTACCCCGGCGACCATTTCAACTACGTCTTCTCCAAGATCCTCATGGCCGGCCGTGCCAACGGGTTGCAGGTGATCGACGGTCCGTTCCTGAAGGTGCGGGAGCTGGACAGCCTCCGCGAGTTCTCCCAGCGCACCCGGGTGCTCGGCTACGACGGGAAATGGGCGCTCACCCCCGATCAGGTCGGCGTGCTGAACGAGGTGTACTCGCCGACCCAGGAGCAGTTCGACCGCGCATGGGACATCCTCGACGCCTATCAGAAGGCCACCGAGGACGATCGGGCGGGAGCGGTGATGTTCGGCGACGAGATGATCGACGAGGCTTCGCGCAAGATGGCGATCAAGTTCGTGAGCAGAGGCGAGCGCGCAGGTCTGACCCGGTCGAACGTCTGAATCGCCCGGGCGCTGAACCACCTGATCGCTCGCTCAGCACCACGCCCGTCCACCTGCCGGCACGTCTACTCGTCGCCCGGCCCGCTACCACGCCCGCCTGCACGTCTACTCGTCGCGCGGCCCGCTGCCACGCCAACCGGCAGATCGACTCGACGACGCGCCCCCCCGGGGAAACGTGACGATCCGCGTCAGAAGGTGAAGTCGCGGTACCACTCCTCGAGCACCGAGGAATCGCCGATCTGTTCGGGCGTCCCCAACGGCGGCCGTGCATAGAGCAGGAGCTCGAGATCGGATGCGGTGCCCTGGACGGCGAGATCAGGCGTTCGCTGACCGAGGTGGTCGCCGACGTTTGAGCCGGCGTCGGGACGGGTCACCGAGATGCGGTCGGGGCCGAGGGAGACGATCCACCTCGCGCCGGTGTCCGTGCACTCGAGTGCCATCGCCCGGCCCGAACCGGATCCCGGGTGATCGCGTGTCACGAGCAGTGGGCCGAGGAGCTCGTCGAGTCCGTCGGTCGCGAGCAGCGCGTCGATCGCCTGGGTCTCGCCCCGCGCCGACTGCGCGTCGTATCGGTGGATCGCGAGCTCATGGGCGCCGCGCCGGGCGACGAACCCCGCGGACTGGTCGGGATCGAACCACGTCCAGACCGCCGTCTCGGCAGGAGTGGCGTCGAGCTCCGAGACGAAGGTCGAGACGAGGGCGTCGAGCCACCCGGTGAGTCCTGCGTCGTTCGGCGCCTCCTCGAAGGTGGCTTTCGGACGTCCCGTTCCTTCGCACAGGATGTGGGACCAGAAGCCGCAGAACGCTCCGACATGGGCGGCGAGCTCATGGACGCTCCATCCCGGGCAGGTGGGGACCGGAGCGGTCGACGGACCGTCGGCGACCGCGGCGACGAGTAGCGCCCCCTCGTCACGAACGTGGGCCACGTGCGCTGCTGCATCCAACATCGTCACTCCTCCAGCTTCGACGATCCGGCCTTCGAGCCAATCATTGGGTGCCGACGGCTCAATCTCTTCGCCCAATCCGCAGCGGATCGACCTGGTCGCATCCTCCGAATCAGGCACCGTCGGTCAGCAAGTGAGACCCACAAACAGGTCGAAGCCGACCTGCGCGAGCTCACCTCCGTACGTCGTACAGCTCACCTCCGTACGTCGTACAGCTCACCTCCGTACGTCGTACAGCTCACCTCCGTACGTCGTACAGCTCACCTCCGTACGTCGTACAGCTCACCTCCGTACGTCGTACAGCTCACCTCCGTACGTCGTACAGCTCAGCTCCGACCTGCGAGCAGACGCCGTGCGATCACCTTGAGCGCAAGCGTCTCGTCGGCGCCCTCGAAGATCGACAGGACCCGAGCGTCGACGAAGTAGCGGCTGACCGGGAACTCCTCCGCGTACCCCATGCCGCCGTGGATCTGGAGAGCCTCCCGCGTGACCCACTCGGCCGCCCGGCACACGTACGCCTTGATCATCGAGGCCTCGAGGGTGCCCTCACCCTTCGACATCATGCGCGCGACGTCGTAGGTGAACTGGCGGCACGCCTGGATAAGGACGGCCATCCTCCCGAGCTTCGCCTGGGTGAGCTGGAAGTCGATGATCGGCGAGCCGAAGACCACTCGGTTGCGCGCGTACTCGAGCGCAGACTCGTAGGAGGCCTGCATCACGCCGATCGCCCGGGCCGCTGTCTGCAGGCGGCCGTTCTCGAATCCCTGCATCTGGAGGTAGAACCCCTTGCCGAGACCCTCCTCGCGCCCGACCAGGTTGGCGTCGGGGACGAACCAGTTCTCGAAGGCCACCTCGTAGGAGTGCATCCCGCGGTAGCCGAGGGTGTCGATCGCGCGGCCTTCCATCCGTCCGGAGGTGTCGGTGGGGCGCCCGTCTGATCCCGGATCCTGGGTGAAGAGGAAGCCGTGGCCGTCGGCCTGGTCCTTCTCGACGAGGAACAGGGAGAGGCCGCGGTGGGCCTTCGATCGGTCGGGATCGGTGCGCGCGAGCAGCATGAGGACGTCGGCGCGGGCGGCGAAGGTGCACCACGTCTTCACCCCGTTGACGAGCCAGCCACCGGGCACCGGTGTCGCGGACGTCACGACGCCGGCGACGTCGGACCCGAAGTCGGGTTCGGTCACCGCCACCGCGCCCATCACCTCCGCCGAGGCGAGCTTCGGCAGCCACTCGCGTTTCTGCTCCTCGGTGCCGCCGTGCACGATGGCCCTCGTGAGGATCTCCGGCCGGGTGATGAGCGAACCGCCGGCACCGAGCGAACCCCAGGCGAGCTCCTCGGTCGCGACGACCATCCCGAGATAGTCCGCCTCGCCGCCGGTCGCGAAGCCTCCGTACTCCTCGGGAACCGACATGCCGAACCCGCCCATCTCCGCCATGCCCGAGATGATCTCCTCGGGGATGTCGGTGTTGGCGCGGTGGATGTGCTCGGCGCGGGGGCGGATCTGCTCCTCGGCGAACCGGTGAAAGGTCTCCCGCACGAGGTCGAAGTCGGCGTCGAGGTGGCGTGGCCCTTCGGTCTCGGCCAGGGCCGCAAGATAGGCGGGGTCACGGTACGCGGAGACGAACTCCTCGACAGGGGCGATCCAGTCCGGACCGACCCCCCAGAGCGAGCCCCTGCCCAACGTGCGCGCACCGACATCGGCCACCGCGTCCGCGGCGAAGGCGCACGAGATCCGCGACTCGACGGAGCCCCGCGACCCGTAGTCGAGGACCGCCTCGGCGACCCGGACCCCAGCGGCAGCGTGGGCGACGTCGTAGGCGAGCACCTGCGCGACGTCGGGACCGCCCGCTTCGCCCATCGCGTCGATCCCCGCGTCGACCACCCTGTCGGCGACGGCGAGCGCATCGGCTGCCGCGGTGAGGTCGTGCGCGGTGGTCTGGTCAGGTGTCACGGCGACAGACTACCGAGCGCCGCGGAAGACGACCGGTGCCGGTCTCCCGGCGATCAGTCGCGGCGACACGATGTCGTCGTCGAGCCGACGCGGCGCCCGCCGACGTTCGGGGTCAGCGTCCGGCGACCTGCGCGACGACGGTCACGAGAGGCGGCAGGACCACCGGATCGTCACCCGGGTCGACCTCGGTCAGCGCACGCAGGTACTCGGCGACGGGTCCCGGGCCCGCGCCGGCCGGTGCTTCCGCCCACGCGTCGACGATCGCAAGTCCTGCCTCACGGACGAGGGACGGGAGCATCGCGCCGATGTCGGGGTGGCGCGCCTCGGGCATGGAGAACGGTGCGCCGCCGATCCTGCCGGCCGAGGTGATCGGCTCCTGCGCGACGACCCAGCCTCCCGGTCGAACCGCCCGCGCCATCCGGTCGAGGACGACCGCCGGGTCCACGACGTGGAGCAGGAGGAATCGACAGAACGCGAGGTCGACCGGTTCGGGGAGTCGGAGGTCCTCTCCGGCCTGGGTGACCGCCAGCACCTGGCTGTGTGCCGCGGCAGCGGCCGCCACCTCGTCCCGCGCCTTCGGATCGCTGTCGACCGCGTAGACCCGTCCGTCCTGCCCGACGATCTCCGCGAGGGCGACCGAGACGTCCCCGCCCCCGGCGCCCACGTCCACGCAGATCCATCCCGGTCCGATGCCGAGCCGGTCGAGCGCGGTGGCGAGTGGGCGACGGTAGACGTCGTCCCGGAGCGTCCGCAGTTCCACGGCGTCACGTTACCGGTCGACCGCGGCCCGCTCACGGTGCGGATCGTCGGTCCCACCCGGTCGGTCACATCGGCCGTCGAGGCGTCGCGGTCGATCGTCGAGTCGCCCCGGTGGAATCTCCCGGCAGGTCGGAGCCGGTATTCTCGTCGGTTGTGAAGGTCACCATGATGCTGTGCGACTCCGCACAGGTCTCCGACGGAAAGCTCTATGTGCTCGGCGGCGGCTGGTCGATGACGGGCCCGGACCCGGTCCCGTCCGCGATCGCACTCAAGATCGACGTCGGGTGGCACGAGGCGGAGGCCGCGCATCACTGGGAGCTCTTCCTCGAGGATGCCGACGGGCGTCCCGTCCTGGTGGACACGCCGGACGGCGAGCACCCCGTCGAGGTCCGTGGCGAGTTCACGGTCGGGCGTCCCCCGGGCGTGCCGGAGGGATCGCCCATCGACGTGGCGCTGGCCGTCAACCTCGGGCCGCTGCCCCTGACGCCCGGCACCCGCTACACGTGGCGCATGGCGATCGACGGCGAGTCGCACACGGACTGGGTCCTCGGGTTCACGACCCGTCCGACGCTCGTCCGCGACTGACCCACCGGCCCGCTCCGGACATGGGGTCCCCATCGTTGGACGACGACCACGGGCCCGTACTACACCAGCCGGCATGACCATCATCGACCGCCCGTTCGGCCGCCACTTCGAGGACTTCGAGCCCGGAGACGTCTACCGTCACTGGCCGGGGAAGACGATCACCGAGGCGGACGATCACTTCTTCTGCATGCTCACGATGAACCACCATCCGTTGCACACCAACAGCTGGTTCGCCGAGAACGAGACGGTGCAGGGGAAGAACGTGGTGGTCGGAAACCTCGTCTACTCGCTCGCACTCGGCATGAGCGTGCCAGACGTGAGCGGATCGGCGATCGCCAATCTCGAAGTGGAGTCGCTGATCCACCGGGCTCCGACGTTCCACGGCGACACGATCTACGCCGAGACGAAGGTGATCTCGAAGGCGGAGTCCAAGTCGCGGGACGACCGTGGCATCGTGACCGTCGAGACCAAGGCCTTCAACCAGCGTGGCGAGGAGGTCTGCTTCTTCCGCCGCAAGGTGATGGTCTGGAAGCGCGCCTCTGCCCCACCGCGCAGGCGCCCGTACGGAGAAGACGTCTGGGAGTGACGCGGGGGGTGCGTCAGGCGGTCCACCGGCCGGCCGGTCTGTCCATGCCGGGCGAGCTCTCCGTCTCCCGGGTGCGTGCGCTCGGGCGAGTCGTGACCGACTGGGGGACCGGGCTCGGCCACGGCTCGCGGCGCCCCGAGCTCCCGTGGCGGGAGACCAGAGATCCCTGGGCGGTGCTGGTCAGTGAGGTGATGGCCCAGCAGACACAGGTCGCTCGTGTCGTCCCGGTCTACCGACGGTTCCTCACGGCGTATCCGACGCCCCGGGCGTGCGCCGCGGCGCCGCTCGGTGACGTGGTCCGCGCCTGGCGCGGACTCGGCTACAACCGGCGGGCACGCAACCTGCATCGCGCTGCCGAGGTGATCGTGATTGAGCACGGCGGTCGGGTGCCGGAGCGCCTCGAGGACCTTATGGCGCTTCCCGGCGTCGGCGGATACACGGCGAGGGCGGTCCTGGCGTTCGCTTTCGAGGTCGACGTCGGTGTCGTGGACACCAACGCGGGTCGGGTGGCGGCGCGCGCGGTTGCGGGTCGGTCGCTCCGTCCGACCGAGGCCCAGGAGGTCGTCGACGCGATGGTGCCGGCGGGCGAGGCCTGGGCCTTCGGCCAGGCGCTGCTCGATCTCGGCGCGACGGTGTGCGACAAGCGGACACCGCGGTGTGACGACTGCCCGCTCCACCGCCGATGTCGGTGGGGTCGGGCCGGTCGACCGCAGCCGGATCCGGCGATCGGTTCGGCGGGCGTCTCCGTCGGACAGACCGCCTTCGAGGGATCGGACCGTCAAGGGCGGGGACGGCTCATCGACGCATTGCGTGCCGGCGCCGTCCACGCGTGTGACGCAGCGGACGTCATGGGTTGGGCCGGTGATGCAGGCCGCTCCGGCCGGGTCGTCGACGCGCTCATCGGGGAGGGACTGGTCTGCCGCGACGCCACCGGGAGGCTGCACCTGCCCTGAGCCGACCGGAGCTGTCGGAGCAACGTCTGATCCGCCGACCGCCCCCGGCCTCGCCGACCGCCCCCGGCTTCACGGTCCGCCCTCGGACTCGCCGACCGCCCCAGGCCTTGCCGACCGCTCCCCGAAGCCCCCGCGCCTACGACGTGAGGAACCGCACGATGTGGCCGTTCACCGTCTCCGGGTCCTCGAGGTGCAGGAAGTGGCCGGCGCCGTCGACCACGACCATCTCCGAGCCGGGCGCGAGATGGTCGAGCACCGGCCCGATCGTGTCGATCCCCATGCAGCCGTCGTCCGCACCGTGCAGGTAGAGCGTCGGCTGCGGTGTGGCCGATGCGGTGGCAGCCTGAGCGGCAGCCGCCGCGGGGTCGTCCGGAGGGCCCGAGAACATCGCCCGGTAGTAGCCGATCGCCGCGCTGAGATGCGCGGGCTCGGCGAGCGCCTCCTTGACGCGGGCGGCGTCCCAGGTCCCGTCGTAACCAGGAGACCAGTCGGCCCACAACCGGTCGATGAACCTGAGTTCGTCCAGCCCGACGGCGTACTCCGCGAACGGTGTCTGAAAGAAGAAGACGTACCAGCTGCGGCGGAGCTGGTCGAAGCCGAAGAACCGGTCCGCCATCGAGGCCTGCGGGGCGACGGCCGCCGCGACGGCCCTCGACCAGCGGTCGGGCTCGACTGCGGTGGCGCCGTAGGTGGCGAATGCGCCCCAGTCGTGTCCGACGATGACCGCGTCGGATCCGCCGCCGAGCGCCTCGTGCAGCGCGCACGCGTCGAGCGCGAGCGTGCCGGTGTCGTACTGTCCGTCCGTCGGGATCGACGACGGCGCGTACCCGCGAAGGAACGGAGCGACCGCGTGGAAGCCCGCCTCCGCGAGCCGCGGAAGGAGGTGGCGCCACGTGTGCGCCGTATCCGGGAACCCGTGTAGGCACAGGGCGAGTGGGCCGCGCACGGGTCCGTCGTGGAAGTAGGCGAAGTCGACGCCGTTCGCGGTCACGGAGGCGGTGTCCATGTGCGGGAGGGTAGCCCGCACCGACCGGGGAGACCGCTCCCGGAAGCGGCCCGTTCGGGTGCGGCTAGCCTGCGCCTCGGTGAGGATCACGTATTTCGGTGTGCGGGGCTCGTGCCCCTGCTCCTCGGACCGTCATCACCGCTACGGGGGCAACACCTCGTGCGTGCTGGTGGAGGTGCAGGGGGAGCCTCCCCTGATCCTCGATCTCGGGACGGGGCTCCGGGCGGTCGGCGACCACCTCGACGGACCGCTCCGCGCTGCGGGTCTCCCGCTCCAGGCATGCGCCCTCCTCTCGCATCTCCACTACGACCACGTGTTGGGCCTGCCGTTCTTCGCCCCGATGCGGGACCCCGGCGCGTCCCTCGACGTCTACGGGCCGTCGCAGGAGGGATCGTCACTGCACGACGTGATGGAGGGGATCGTGCAGCCGCCCTTCTTTCCGGTGCACATGGCGGACTTCCGGGGCGAGACCCGCTTCCACGACGTGGAGGACTCCTCGTCGATCGGCTTCGGGGCGATCAAGGTCGTTGCGAGGACCGTTCCACACCTCGGGCACACACTCGGGTTCCGGATCGAGGCGGACGGCCATTCGCTCGTCTACCTCCCCGACCACCAGGCGCCGCTCGACCGCCGCGGGGTCCATCCGGCGGTCCTCGAGCTCTGCGACTCGGCCGACCTGCTCATCCATGACGCCCAGTACACCGAGGACGAGTACGTGGTCCTGTCAGACTGGGGCCACTCGACGCCGTCCTACGCGGTGCACGTCGCCGCGGAGGCGGGCGTGAGGGCGCTCGCACTCTTCCATCACGATCCGTCCCACACCGACAAGGAGATCGATCAGATGCTCGACCAGGCGCGGCGCCTTGCGGCGGATCACAGTCTCGTGGTGACCGCTGCGGCCGAAGGTTCGTCGGTCGAGCTCGGGCGTGCTTGAGGGACTCGTGACGATGGCGTTCGACGTTGCAGCGTTCAAGGACGCGATGAGCCGGTTCGCGACCGGCATCACGATCGTGACGGGCATGGACGGCGAGGAGCCGGTCGGTTTCAGCTGCCAGAGCTTCGTCTCGCTCTCCATCGATCCGCCGTTCGTCGCGGTCGCTCCGGCGCGGACATCGACGAGCTGGCCGCGCATCGCACGCGCCGGGAGCTTCTGCGTCAACGTGCTCGGCGCACACCAAAAGGAGCTCTGCGCGGGATTCGCAGTGTCCGGCGGGAAGAAGTTCGATGGGGTCGAGTGGCGACCGGCGCCGGTGACCGGCTCGCCGCTCATCGAGGGGTGCCTCGCCTGGGTGGACTGCGAGGTCGACCTCGTGCACGACGCGGGTGACCATGAGCTCATCATGGGGAAGGTCCACGACCTCGGGACGGGCGAGGGGCTCCCGCTCCTCTTCTACCGGCGGACATTCGCGACACTGCGCGAGCTGGACGGCAAGGAGTAGCCGGTGCCCGAGCTCGTCGATTCTGACGTCATCGCCGATGTGATCATCGTCGAACCGACGGTGCACGGAGACGAGCGCGGCAAGTTCGTCGAGACGTACCGGCGGAGCTGGTTCCCGCTCGGCCGCGAGATGACCCAGGCCAACCGCTCCGAGAAGCAGGCAGGTGCCGTCGTCGGCCTCCACTACCACCTGCACCAGGCCGACTACTGGTACGTCCTCCGGGGGACCGCCCGCGTCGTGCTCCACGACCTGCGGGAGGGCTCGCCGACAGACGGCGCCACGCTCTGCCTCGAGCTCGACGGCGAACACGACCGGGGAGTGTTCATCCCGCCCGGCGTCGCGCACGGCTTCGCTTCCCTCACCGACCTCACGCTCTGGTACCTGGTGGACGGCTACTACAACCCGGCGGACGAGCTGGGCGTGGCCTGGGACGACCCTGCGATCGGCGCGGACTGGGGCGTGGAGGATCCCGTGCTCTCCGACCGCGACCGCGCCAACCCCCTTCGTTCCGAGATCCCACCCGCGGTGCGACCGCGCACGGGACTGCGCACCTGATCGAACGATGACCCCGCCCTCCTCCCCGGATCCTGCACCCGACGCATCCCGCGCATCGTCGAACGCCGACGGTGCACGGCGGCACCCCCTGGGTTCGCCGGGGACCGGCGTCCTCGTGACCGGGGGCGGTTCGGGCATCGGGCGCTCGACGGCGATCGCCCTCGCGGAGGTGGGCAGGCCGGTCGCGATCTGGGACGTGAACGGCGACGGCGCGCGTGAGACCGCCGAGATCTGCGAGCGCGACCATGGCGTCACCGCTGCCTGGAGCGTCGTCGACGTGGCGGACACGGCGGCGATCGCGACGGCGGTTCCTGACGCGCTCTCCGCACTCGGCTCGCTCGGAGGCTTCGTGCACGCGGCCGGCGTCGCGGGACCGATGGCGGTCGACGACATCGACGACGAGCTCTGGGACGCCACGCTCAACGTGAACCTCCGGAGCGCGGTCATGATCACCCGCGAGCTCGTGCGGCCGCTCCGTGCCGCAGGTCCCGGCTCCGCGATCGTGCTCATCTCGTCGATCGAGGGTCTCTTCGGCAATGCGATCCTCACCGCCTACTGCGCATCGAAGGGTGGCGTCCTCGGGGTCATGCGGTCCCTCGGCCAGCGATTCGCCGAGGACGGCGTCCGGGTCAATGCGGTCTGCCCTGGCGCGGTCGAGACCCCGATGCTCCAGCCGGCGCTCGAACTGCCCGGACTACGGGACCAGCTCGAGGAACGGACGCCGATGCGGCGCCTGGCGTCCCCCGACGAGATCGCACGACCGATTCGCTTCCTACTCTCGAACGAGGCGTCGTTCATCACCGGGGCCCACCTCACCGTCGACGGGGGGCTGACCTCGGTCACGGCGATCTGACGGCCGGCCCGCACCGGTCACGGCGATCTGACGGCCGGCCCGCACCGGTCACGGCGATCTGACGGCCGGCCGGACCCGACCTGTCACCGGGACCGGCCGAATCCGACGAGACCGGATCCGGCCACTCCCGCCACCTGGGGCTCTCGGAGCCGCCCCAGCCGAAGATGATGCGATCGACCACGGTCCGCCGCCGACTGCTCACCCTCTGCGGGCCCACAGGTCGCCGAACGCACTGCAACCGGCGCTCTTCCCCTGCTGATCCCTTTCCCTCGTTCCCGCTCGATCGGCGGCTGCTCCGCGCCTCGACCGGTCCACCGCAACGGCGCGTCACGCCGGCTTCCGCTCCCGCCGTCCTCCGGGGGAGCCGTACGGAGTTGAATAGTCCCGATGTGGATCGAGCTGACGATCTTGGTGGTCATCGCCGTCGCCGCCCTGGTGGTCATCCTGGTCCGGCGGCCGCGCAGTGACGACCTGCACTCCGTGCGGAACTATCACTCTGCCCTCGGCACGCTCGAGCACATCTCGGACCGTCCGGTCTCGTCGAGGGTGCAGCCGGCGGCTTCGAGCGGGGCCGATACTGCTGCGAGGATGCCGGCGCCGGGCGGGGCGGCAGGCCCGGCGGGGGGCGGGAGCCTCGTCTTCGACGACGCCGGCACGAGCAGCCACGTCCACGACCACGACAGGGGCGCCGGCCTCCTCGACCTCGGAATGACCGCCGGCCTGCACGACCTCGGCGGCAACGACGGTGGTGCGAGCTCGGTGGGCGGGCCGGGTGCGTCCGCTGTCACCCGCCCCACCGACACGGGCCGTGTCCCGCCGGTGCCCGTCCGCGACTCCGGTGAATTCCCCGATCCCGAGACACCGCTCGTCTTCGACGACGCCCGGCCCCGCGATCGGACCGTCGCGGCCGCACCGGGCGGCACCCCGGCGGGCTTCCGCACGTCGCGGGCCCAACGGATGGCGCTGCACTCGATGAATCGGCGGCCGCGCCGGATGTCGACTGCCGTCATCGCGACCGTGGTGGTGGTGGTGTTCACGGTGCTCGCCGTCGTCGGGAGTCGGCACGCCGGCCCTCAGCACCGCACGACGGCGACGGTGACGACGCAGGCGGTGACCACACATTCGACCTTGCCTTCGAGCGCCCATCAAGGTGGGCACACGACGACGACGGTGCACCACAAGCCGGTCACGACCCGGACCACGCTGCCGAGCCAATTCGTCGCATCGACCACGACCGCGACGACCGCGACCTATCCGGTCATCAACTCGGCGTACAACATCCAGCTGACCGCCACCGGCGCGTGCTGGGTGGACGTCACGACCGTCTCGTCAGGTGCCGTGCTGTGGACTGGGACGCTGCAGGCGGGGGATCAACAGCTCATCCAGGCCAACGGCGCCACGGCGGTGGAGCTGGGTTCGACCTCGACGACGCTGAGCGTCGACAGCGTGCCGGTCGTCTTCCCGACGACGATGCACACGCCGTTCGTCGCGACCTTCGAACCGCCGACGCCGGCAGGGGCCGTGACGACGACAACCGTTCCTCCAACATCCGGTGCAACCGCCACGACCGGCGCGTCTGGCGCAGCCGCCGGCTGACCGACGCGGCCCCTGTCGGCACGCCACACCCGGCCTGCTCACCCGGCCTGCTCACCCGGCCCGCTCACCCGGCCCGCTCACCCAGAATCGCTCACCCAGAATCGCTCACCCGGCGCGCTCACCCGGCCCGCTCCGCAGACCGATCCGGGACGGGCACCGGCGCCCGCGCACCGAGACCGAGTGAGTCGAGGATGAACGCATAGACGAACGCCTCGTCCCGCCAGGCGTCGTACCGACCGGAGGGACCGCTGTGCCCCGCACCGAGCTCGGTCTTGAGCAGGACCCGGTTCTCCGGGTTCGCGGCGCGCAGCTTCGCCACCCACTTGGCGGGCTCCCAGAACCCGACCCGCGGGTCGCTGAGCCCGGCCGTCGCCAGAATCCTCGGATAGCGCACCGACGACCCGGACCCGTCGACCGAGCGCACGTTGTCGTAGGGGGAGTAGGACTTGATGACCGAGTACATCTCGGCGTCCGCGACCGGATTGCCCCACTCCTCCCACTCGAGGATGGTGAGAGGGAGCGACTCGTCGAGGATGGTCGTGAGGCAGTCGACGAAGGGCACCTCGGCGACGATGGCGGCGAAGAGGTCGGGTGCGAGATTGGCGACGGCGCCCATCAGCAGGCCACCTGCACTCCCGCCGCGGGCCACGAGCTGATCCGGCGTCGTCCAGCCCTCGGCGACCAGCGACCGGGCGCACGCGATGAAGTCGGTGAAGGTGTTGGGCTTCGCCGCGAATTTCCCGTCCTCGTACCAGTGGCGACCCATCTCGCCGCCGCCACGGACGTGCGCGATCGCGAAGATCAGTCCGCGGTCGAGGAGGCTCAGCCGCAAGGTGGAGAACGTGGGGTCCATCGAGGCCTCGTAGGAGCCGTACCCGTAGAGGAGGCACGGCGAGGGAGCCACGCCACCCGCAACCCCGCCACCCGAAACCCGGCCACCCGCAACTCCGCCACCCGCAACCCCGTCCCCCGGCATCTCGACGAGGTCGGGCCGGTAGACGAGCGAGATCGGGATCCGGGTCCCGTCGTCGGCGACCGCCCAACGACGCTCGGTCCGGTAGTCGGAGGGCTCGTAACCCCCGAGCACCGGCTGGCGCTTCCGCAATGTCCGGCTGCCGCCGGTGAGATCGAGGTCGTAGACCGAGCGCGGCGTCACCAGCGACGTGTACTCGTAGCGCAAAGTGGTCGAGTCGTACTCGGGGTTCTGCCCGCCCCAGACGGTCGAGGGGGAGTCCGGCTGCTCGATCGGGATCGACTCGCCGGTCGACTGGTCGATCACGCGGAGCCGGGTCTCGCCGCCCTCGCGCTCGAAGACCGCGAGGTGGCCGGCGAACGGGTCGACGCCGTCGAGCCGAACGCCGGAGCGTGCGCCGATCACCTCCACCCAGTTCGCGCGGTCTGGCGCCTCGTCGGGAGCCGCCATCAGCCGGAAGTCCTCTGCGCCGTCGTTGGTGACGATGAGGAGGCGGGCGGCGCGACCGGCGCCCTCGTCGCCACGGTCGTGCTCGACGCTGTACTCGACGCCCTGCCGGCGCGGCTCGACCACCGCGAGCTCGCCGAGCGGATCGTCGGCCGGGAGCATGCGCACCTCGGTGGTGATCTTGGACTCGAGCCCGCAGAGGACGTACCGGTCGTCCTTGGTCCGGCCCACTCCGAGATAGAACCGCTCGTCCTCTTCCTCGTACACCAGCTCGTCCCCCGCCGGGTCGGTCCCGACGGTGTGCCGCCAGAGCCGGTAGGGGCGCATGGCCTCGTCGACGCGCACATAGAAGACGGTGCGGTTGTCGTTGGCCCAAGCGACGCTGTAGGAGGTGTCCTCGAGGGACTCGGGCGACTCCACGCCGGTCGAGAGGTCGCGGAATCGCATGCTGTACCGCTCGCCGCCGGTGGTGTCCGTGGAGTACGCGAGCCAGCGGTGGTCGGGGCTCACTGCGAAGTTCCCCAACGCGAAGTACTCGTGACCCTCTGCCATCTCGTTCTCGTCGATGAGCACCTGCTCTCCGACGGGGACCTCCTCCGCAGGAGACCCGGTCCGCTCGGTGCCTCCGGCTTCCTCCATCGACCCGCCGTCCCGGGTGCGGGCCACGCCAACGCCCGCACCGCCCGCGTCCGGCTCACCTCCACCGTCCGTCCCACCTCCACTGTCCGTCCCATCTCCGCTGTCCCGCCCATCTCCACGGTCACCTGAGCCGCCGCTGCCGTCACCGTCCACCCGACGGCGGCAGTGGATCCCGTAGCTGCTGCCTTCGACCGTCCGGCTGTAGTAGAGCCAGGGACCATTGCGCACCGGGACCGAGAGGTCCGTCTCCTGGATGCGAGCCACGATCTCGTCGAAGAGCGTCGACTGCAGCGCTGCGGTGCCGGTCATGACCGCCGCGGTGTAGGCGTTCTCGGCTTCGAGATGGGCGATGACCGCGGGATCGTCCTTGTCGCGGAGCCAGTGCCAGCTGTCGACCCGCACGTCGCCGTGGGCGACGAGCTCGACCGGGCGGGCTTCGGCGACCGGGGGCAGGGGGAGGGCGTCAGGCGTCGGATCAGGGTCGGGCATCGGCTCAGGATGGCACGCCGGACGGTGCTCCCGGTCCCGCCGGACGTGGACCGCCGGAGGCCTTGACCACGGACGTCGTAACCGGTGGATGGGGTTGTTACTATCTAGATAGGAGAAATTGCTGCCCGTCCGGGCGGCGAGCCGGGAGCCACCTGATGACCACTACTGACCTCGATCTCGGCAAGTACAAGCTCGGATGGTCCGATGAGGAGGACTACGTCTTCAAGCCCAAGAAGGGCCTGAGCGAGTCCATCGTCCGCGAGATGTCGGAAATGAAGCACGAGCCCGACTGGATGCGGAGCTTCCGGCTCCGGGCGCTCCAGCGGTTCGAGCGCAAGCCGATGGCCGCGTGGTTCGCCGTCAACATGCCGGACCTCGACTTCGACGACATCTACTACTACATCAAGCCGACGTCTGGACAGGTCGAGGATTGGAACGACCTCCCCGACGCCATCAAGAACACCTACGAGAAGCTCGGCATCCCCGAGGCGGAGCGGAAGTACTTGGCCGGGGTCACCGCCCAGTACGAGTCCGAGGTGGTCTTCCACCGCAACCGCGAGGACCTCGAGGCACTTGGCGTCCTCTTCTGCGACATGGACACCGCGGTGCGCGAGTATCCGGACCTGGTCCGCAAGTACTTCGGGACCGTGATCCCGCCGAACGACAACAAGTTCGCGGCGCTCAACTCGGCTGTCTGGTCGGGCGGCTCGTTCATCTACGTGCCGCCGGGCGTCGTTGTCGACCAGCCCCTGCAGGCCTACTTCCGGATCAACGCCGAAAACATGGGCCAGTTCGAGCGGACGCTGATCATCGCCGACGTGGGCGCGCAGGTCCACTACATCGAGGGCTGTTCCGCGCCTGTCTACACGACCGACTCGCTGCACTCGGCGGTCGTCGAGCTCATTGCGCTCGAGGGATCGCGGATCACGTACACGACCATCCAGAACTGGTCGAACAACGTCTACAACCTGGTCACCAAACGGGCGAGGGCGGAGGCCGAAGCGCACGTCGAGTGGATCGACGGCAACATCGGCTCGCGCCTCACCATGAAGTACCCGTCCGTCTACCTGATGGGTCCGAAGGCGTCGGGCGAGGTGCTGTCCGTGGCCTATGCGGGCGCAGGACAGCACCAGGACGCCGGTGCAAAGATGATCCATGCCGCTCCCGAGACGACCTCGACGATCGTGTCGAAGTCGATCTCCAAGGACACCGGTATCACGACCTACCGAGGCCTCGTCCACGTGGACGAGGGTGCGAAGCACGCCAAGAGCTTCGTCCGGTGCGACGCGCTCCTGCTCGATGACACCGCCGTCTCCGAGACGAAGCCCTACATGGAGGTCGCCGAGCGCGACGCCGCCATCGGCCACGAGGCCACCGTCTCCAAGGTCGGTGACGACCAGCTCTTCTACCTGATGAGCCGCGGGCTGTCGGAGACGCAGGCGATGGGGATGATCGTGAACGGGTTCATCGAGCCCATCACCCGGACCCTTCCGATGGAGTATGCGGTCGAGTGGAGTCGACTCATCGAGCTCCAGATGGAGGGATCCGTCGGCTGAGCCGGCAGTGGCCCCGGCAGCGGTCGCCCCGGAGTCCTCCTCCGCAGGCGATCGCTGACCGCACGGCCACCCCGGCCCCGGTGACTGGACGCAGGGGTCGAAGCGATGGTGGGAGCGCAGACCGCGGGCCGGGTGACGGCTCCTCCGCCGAAGGCCGGGTGACGGCCCCTCCGCCGAGGGCGGGGTGACGGCACGGCCGGCGTCGGGGAAAGGCAGAATGACGTCATGCCGATGAGGGAGGAGTGCAAGCACTTCCAGAGCCGGACTTACGACTCCGGCGAGGTGGCGAGGTTCTGCATCCTCGATCTTGCACCGGACGCCCCGTGGAAGTGCCCTGACGACTGCCCGTCCTACTCGCCGCGCCTCGCGGACGTCGGCTGGACGCACGGCTCCCTGGTCGAGCCAAAGGTCGAATCGATGCCGGACGTGCCGGAGGAAGAGGCGGCGACCATCCTCGGCCAGGCGGAGGAGATCGTCAACGCGATCGCCCCGGAGGCGCTCGAGGAGGCTCGCAAAGAGGACGAACGGACACAGCGGAAGGGGAACCGCTGGTGGCGGCGGAAACGCTGACGCCCGCTCACTGAACATCCGCAGCCGAGGCGCGTCCGCATCGACCCGCCAGTCGGCCTCCCCATCGAGCCGCCGGTGGGCATCCGCCTCAACCTGCCGGTCGGCCTCATTACCAACCCTTCGCGGCACCTCCCCGCCGTGCCCTGAGCACCCCTCGCCGAGAGCTTGCGCCGACGGCTACCGACCGGTGAACATTGCCGGGCGCTTCTCCATGAAGGCGGTGATCGCCTCGGTCAGGTCGTCGGACCCGAGCGCGCCGGCGTTCCACGCGGCGACGTACTCGAGGCCCTCCGCGGTCGACCGTCCTTCGCTCGCACGGAGAACGGCCTTCGTGCCCTGCACGGCGAGCGGCGAGTTCGCGGCGATCTCCGCGGTGAGCGCACGCGCGTCGGTGAGGACGCCGTCGGCATCGGTGCTGACCGAGTTGACGAGTCCGATCGCCGCAGCGCGCTCCGCGTCGATGTCCTTCCCGGTGTAGGCGAGCTCGGCAACGTGTCCCTTCCCGATGATGGGAGGCAGGCGCTGGAGGCTGCCGAGATCGGCCACGATGGCGATCTTCGTCTCGCGCACCGAGAAGACGGCGTCCGCGCTCGCGAGTCGGATGTCGCACGCCGCCGCGAGGTCGACGCCGCCGCCGATGCAGTACCCATGGATGGCGGCGACGACCGGCACCGGGCACTCCTCGATCGAAGTGACCGATGCCTGCATCCGGAGTATCGCGGCGCGGCCGGTCTTTGCTCGTGCGGCCATCGAAGGGCGCGTGTCGCCGCCGCCGGATCCCGAGAGGAGCCCGGACATCGCGACGAGGTCGAGCCCGACCGTGAAGTGAGGACCCTTCGCAGCGAGCACCACCGCTCGGACCCCCTCGTCGGCTCCGAGAGCCTCCATCGCGATCGGCAGGTCCTCCCAGAAGGCCGGCCCGAGCGCGTTGCGCTTCTCGGGACGGTCCAGCCAGAGCGTGGCCACATGGTCCTTGACCTCGATGGTGAGGACGTCGGAGGCGAAGGCGTCGATGGTGGGCGCAGTCATGGCCAGAGCGTATGTCGCCGGATCCGCTGTCTCGACCGCGCCGCCTCCGGGCTCGACTGCGCCATCTCCCGGGCCTGACCGTGTCGCCTCCGGGCTCGACTGCGCCGTCTCCGGACCCGACCGTGTCGTCTCGCCGACTCGGCGCCCCGGCGTGAGCGACGGGTCGGGCAGCGACCGGGGCCCGGTAACATGAGGACGAGGCCTGTGCATCAGGCCTCGTCCCGCGAGAGGAACCGGTCCCTGTCCACGTTCACCCCTGCAGCAACGGCCGAGCTCCCCGGACCCGACTGGCTCCGGCAGCGCCGTTCGGACGCGGCAGAGGCCTTCTCGTCCCTACCGCTCCCGACCGAGAAGGACGAGGTCTGGCGGTACAGCAGGATCGACGAGCTCGATCTGGATCGCTTCCGCCCGGGCGGCTCGACCTCGGCGCCGGCGGCCGCGGACCCCGGGCCGTCGACGTCCGATCGGATCCACACGCTCGTGAGCCGCCTCGGGGCACGTGCCGGACTGGTGGTCACGGTGGACGGGGTGGTCGCAACGGTCGCGACGACGGTCGGCGAGGACCGGCTTGCGCTCGGCCGAGCGGCCGATCACGGCGAGCTCGAAGAGATCCTGGGCAGCGTCGCGACCGAACCGCGCGACTTCCTCCTGCTCAACGACGCGTTTCTCGTGGATCCGGTCCTCGTCGACGTGCGGCCTGGCGCGGTGGTCGAGGAGCCGATCGTCGTCGTCCACGTCCTCACGGGTGGTCAGGGCACTGCGACCTTCCCGCGGACGATCGTGCGCTCGGGCGCCGGCTCGAGAGCGGACGTCGTCGAGCTGACGGTCGAAGCCGATATCGGCCTGTTGGTGGACCAGTCGCCGAACGGGGTCATCGCACCGAAGATCCCCGTCGAGCGCCTCGTCGTCCCGGTCACCGAGCTCCGCGTCGCAGACGAGGCGGCCCTGTCGTACGTCAGCATCCAGTCGTTGGGCCAGGCGACCTGGCAGCTCGCACATCACGCCAGCACGATCGGGGAGCAGGCGACGCTGTCGAGCTTCGCGGTCGCGCTCGGTGGCGGGTATGCCCGCCTGCGGACCGACTCCGAGCTGCACGGGACGGGTGGCACGAGCAGACTGCGCGCGGCCTACGTCGGTCGCGGCGACCAGATGCTCGACTTCCGGACGCTGCAGGATCATGCCGCACCCCGGACAGTGAGCGACCTGCTGTTCATGGGGGCGGTCGCCGAGCACTCGCACTCCGTGTACAGCGGTCTGATCCGCGTCCGTCGGGGTGCCGTCCGGGCCAACGCCATGCAGACCAATCACAACCTCGTGCTCGACGAAGGCGCCCACGCCGACTCGGTCCCGAACCTCGACATCGAGGAGAACGACGTGCAGTGCAGTCACGCCTCGACGGTCGGGCCGGTCGACGAGGACCAGCGCTACTACCTCGAGTCGAGGGGCGTCGCGCCCGAACGGGCCGAGCACCTCATCGTTGCCGGCTTCTTCGAGAGCATCGCCGACCGGGTGCCCATCGATGCCACCCGACCTCTGGTCGGGCGCGGCACTCGCCGAGCGGATCGGAGCCGTGCATGGCTGAGCGCGAGCTCGCCGACGCCCTGACGTCGGGTGCTACCCGGACCGTCCGGATCTGCGGACGGGGCGACCTCGCCGACGGTGAGGCCCGCAGGTTCGACGTGGCAGGCCTCCGTATCGCCCTGGTGCGGATCGGCGCCGACTTCTACGCGATCGGCGACCGGTGCAGTCATGAGGACTACTCGCTCGCAGACGGTGAGGTCTGGCCCGAGGAGTGCGAGCTCGAGTGCGCGAAGCACGGATCGACGTTCGACCTGCGGACCGGTGAGCCCTGCTCGCTCCCCGCGACCCGACCAGTGCCCGTCTACGACCTCGTCGTCGACGGGGACGACGTCTCGATGGTGGTCCCATGAGCACCGGCGAGCTCGTCATCGAGGGGCTCCGGGCCGGCGTGCCCGGGCGCGAGATCCTCCGCGGTCTGACCCTGACCGTCAGGAGCGGCGAGGTCCATGCGGTGATGGGACCGAACGGATCAGGGAAGAGCACGCTCGCCCACGTGCTCATGGGTCGTCCCGGTTACGAGGTGCTGGACGGCTCGGTCACCCTCGACGGGATCGATCTGCTCTCGCTCCCGACGTGGCAGCGGGCACGCGCCGGCCTCTTCCTCGGCATGCAGCACCCGATCGAGGTGCCGGGTGTCTCGTTGCTCGCCTCGCTCACCGCCGCCCGCCAGCGCGTTCCCGATGGGAACGGCGACCGGGACTCCTCGAAGAGCCCGTCGGGCGGCGACGGTGACGTCGTCGAGAGGTCCCTGCACGTCGAAGCCGGGCGGATCGGCTTCGACGTGCGGTTCCTGACCCGCCCGCTCAACGTCGACCTCTCGGGTGGGGAGCGCAAACGGAACGAGATCCTCCAGCTGAGTGTTCTGAAGCCGCGGTTCGCCGTGCTCGACGAGATCGACTCCGGGCTCGATTTCGACGCGCTCGCCGCGGTGGGAGGCAGGGTCCAGGAGGCCGCATCGGAGTGGAACATGGGCGTGCTCGCCATCACGCACTTCAAGCGGCTGCTCGACGTGCTGCGACCCGACGTGGTTCACGTCCTCACCGACGGCCGTGTGGTCGCGACCGGCGGCAGCGAACTGGCCGACGCAGTCGACCGATCCGGCTACGCCACCTACGCGTGAGCGAGGGTCACCCGAGGACGGAATGGTCGGACACCGGTCCGCGGACGATTCGTCCGGCCCCTCCGCGCAGACGCGCCTGAGGTCGCCCGCGTACGCATCGCCGGAACGGAAGGGAACGCTGTGCTGTGATGTCGACGCACGGGCGGGTGTCCGATCCATCGTTCGCTGATCGAAATGCGGCGAGAAGGACACCTCCCTCCGATGGACCGTTGGTAGCGTTCTTCGCGTGGCCCGTCGTGACCGTCGGCGTCGAGGAGCCCACAGTGCGCCGCGAGGAGGTGGTCGACGCTCGAAGCGCGGCGCGGCCCCGGCGATCCCGCAGACTCAGCTCGGCTCATCTCCGCCTCGCGGAGAATCCTCGACGCCCGGAGAATCACCGCCAGCAGACGAATCCACATCGCCGGCCTCGGCGGAACCGGCTGCACCACCGGCCTCGGCGGAACCGGCTGCACCACCGGCCTCGGCGGAACCGGCTGCACCACCGGCCTCGGCCGCCGCGGGGCTGTCGGGCGCCGACATCCTCTCGGAGTGGGGTCCACCGCCCGATGCGGCCGCGGATCCTGCCGTTGCGTCCAAGCCCCCGGCAGATGCAGGCCCCACCTCGTTCGGTGACACCGCGTCGGGCGAGACGGACAGGACCTCGCAGTCCTTTGAGACGTCCGAGGCACCAGTTCACGAGCCACCGATGCCGCCTGGTGTGGCAGCCGTTCCACCGGAGCCCGCCGGTGGCGGCGGCACCGACCAGGACGCATTCGGTGAGGTACCGGGCGTGGCGGCGGCGGTGACGGCATCAGCGGACACCACGGGCGGGAAGAGGCGCCGCGGCTCCAACGGGAGGAAGGCGGCGAAGCGTACGAAGAAGAAGGGGAAGAAGGCGAAGCGCAGCTGGCTCGATCGAGCGCTCCTCGCAGCGGTGATCGCGGTGGCGCTCGCACTGTTCGCCGTCGGCTCCGGCTACGCCTACCTGCAGTACCGGTTCGACCAGGTTCACAAGGTCACCGTCAAGCACCTGACCCGCGCACCGGTCGGGCAGCCCTTCAACGTCCTCGTGATCGGGTCGGACACCCGAGCCTTCGTGAATCCCTCTGACGCGGCGCACTTCGGCACCGCCGCGAGCAACGGCGGTCAGCGGAGCGACGTCGTGAAGATCGTGCACATCGTGCCCGCGACCGGACAGGCGAGCGTCCTGTCGATCCCCCGCGACACGATGATCGCCGTCGCGGGCGACACGCAGTTCACGGGCAAGTTCAACCGCATCAATGCGACCTACGGCTCGGGACCGGATCAGCTCGTGCAGTCGATCGAGGCGAATTTCGGCATTCCCATCGAGCACGTGGTCCAGATCAACTTCGAAGGGTTCCGGGGAGCAGTCGACGCCATCGGCGGCATCAACCTCGACTTCCCGTACCCCGCCCGCGACACCTACACGGGGCTCAACGTCCAGGCGGGCTGCCAGCACCTGAACGGCGGGTACTCGCTCGCAGTGGCGCGGAGCCGCCACTACGAGTACTTCAAGAACGGCTACTGGCAGTACGATCCGACGAGCGACTTCGGCCGGATCCAACGGCAGAACGCATTCCTCAAGGCGCTCATCAATCAGGCGGAGCACCAGTACAACCCGTTGACCCTCAACGCGTTCATCGGATCCGTCGTCCAGGGCGTGACCGTGGACTCGACCTTCACACTCGCCGAGCTGACCTCGCTCGCGCGGGAGTTCCACACGTTCTCGTCGTCGACCCTGGCGACGGCGACCCTTCCGACGTACTCCTCCGGCTCCTCGGACTTCGGCTATCTGGGCGCGGTCCTCTACGTGCAACAGCCACAGGCGCAGCAGGTCATCACCCAGTTCCTCGGAGGTCCGCCGGAATCTGCGCTCACACCGCCTCCGGGTCCGTATGGAGTCGTGCCGACGACGACCACGACGACCCCACCGCCGACCATCGCCTCCAACGGCAGCACGACGCCACCGACGCCGGCGTCAACGAACACGACGACGACGATCGAGACCGACTACGACCCCACGCCCTGCTGAGTCCGGTCGCGTATGCCACATCCGGTCGCGTGTGCCGGTCCGGTCGCGTGTGCCTGTCCGGTCGCCTCTGCTCGATCTGATCGCGACAGCTCACTCCGGTCGCGTGTCCCGAACCGGAGTCCGGTGGTCGGCGCGCTCGCGCCGACGTCGATCAGACGGAAGCTTCGATCTCGTCGAGTCCCTGCGCCAGAGTGTTCCAGCTCAGAGTGGCGCACTTGATGCGCACCGGGAACTTCACGACGCCTTGCAGCGCGGCGAGCTCACCGAGCGAGTCGAGGTCGACGGCGTCCGGCTCCACCGGCTCGGCCGAGTCGTCGGCCTCCTCGCCTCCGTCCCCGTTCGACGAGGGCAGCGTCGACTCGTGGATGGACATCATTCCCTTGAAGGTGCGGATGAGGTCGCGTACTTCGGAGACGGGTTTTCCCATCACCGCCGCCGACATCAGCGATGCGGACGACTGGCTGATGGAGCACCCGGTGCCGGCGATCTTGATGTCCGAGACCGCACCGTCGGCCACCTCGAGCGTCACGACGACCTCGTCGCCGCAGAGCGGGTTGAAGCCCTCCACCCGTCGTGCCGGGGGTGACGCCAGCTCGCCGCGGTTCCGCGGAGAGCGGTAGTGGTCGAGGATGATCTCCCGGTAGAGGTCCTCGAGCCCGGTCACCTGCGCTTCCATTCGCCGACGGCCGCCCTTCCATCTGGCCCGGCGGGGCGCTCCGGGAAGCTCGGATGACGACCGACCAGGGCGGCCATCCGGGCCTCGCTTCCGGGGAGGTCCACCGGAACGCGATGCAGCGACGGTCGGCAGGTCGGCACGGCCTCAGCGTACCGGGCCGCTCCCGCCCTGCGATCGGCAGGTGCCCGGCGTCCGGCGAGGGGCGTCATCCGAAGAAGGTCGCGGCGGCTCCGAGTGCATCGGCGAGGGCATGCACGTCGGACTCGTCGTTGTAGAGGGCGAAGGAAGCCCGGGCCGTCGCACTGACCCCGAGCCTCCGCATGAGCGGCTTGGCGCAGTGGTGACCGGCGCGGACGCACACTCCGTATTCGTCGAGGATCTGGGAGACGTCGTGCGGGTGGAGGTCGCGGAAGGCGAAGGACACGACGCCACCTCGTGCCTCGGGGTCGCTGGGCCCGTAGATCCGGATGTCCTCGCCGAATCGCTCCTGCAGGTGGTCGAGTGCGTACCGGACCAGGCTCACCTCGTGCCGCCGGATCGTCTCCATCCCGATCGCACGGAGGTAGTCGACCGCCGCCCCCAATCCGACAGCCTCGGTGATCGGGGGCGTTCCCGCCTCGAACCGCCAGGGGATCTCGTTCGGGACGAAGCCCTCCTTGCGCACGTCGAGGATCATCTCGCCGCCGCCGAGGAACGGCGGCAGCTCGGCGAGCAGCTCGCCTCTCCCCCAGAGCACTCCGATGCCAGTCGGACCGACCATCTTGTGCGCGCTGAAGGCGAGGAAGTCCGCACCGAGCGACGAGACGTCGGTCGGGAGGTGCGGCACGGACTGGGCACCGTCGGCGACGACGACCGCACCGGCTGCATGGGCCACCTCTGCGATGCGCTCGACGGGATTGAGGGTCCCGAGAACGTTCGACATGCAGGTGACCGCGACGAGCTTCGCGCCGTCCACCACGGCCTCGAGGTCGTCGAGGACGAGGAGCCCTTCGTCGTCGACAGGGATCCAACGCAGGGTGAGCCCACGCTCGGCGGCGAGCATCTGCCAGGGCACGATGTTCGCGTGATGCTCCATTTCGGTGAGGACGATCGTGTCACCGGGCCGGAGATGTGTTCGACCCCACGAGTGCGCGACGAGGTTGAGTCCCTCGGTCGCGTTTTTGGCGAAGACGATCTCGTGCGCGGGGTCCGGGGCCCCGATGAACCGTCCGACGTTGACCCGTGCCGCCTCGAACCGGCGGGTCGCCTCCTCGGCGATGCTGTACACCCCGCGGTGCACGTTCGCGTGCGTCGTCTCGTCGTACTCGCGCATCGCGTCGAGCACCCGTGTCGGTCGTTGCGACGACGCAGCAGAGTCGAGGTAGGTGATCGGGTACCCGTTGACCTCGCGCGCGAGGAGCGGGAAGTCCTTGCGGACGGTCGCGACGTCGAGCGCCAGTGGCGGACCAGTCACGTCCGCCATGCGTCGTAGCCTTCGGCTTCGAGCCGTCGCGCGAGCTCGGGCCCGCCCTCGGCGACGATGACACCGTCGACGAGCAGGTGCACGCGGTCCGCGGCGAGCTCGTCGAGCATGCGCACGTAGTGGGTGATCACGAGCACCCCGAGCGCAGGTCGTGCTTCGCGTACCGTGCCGACCCCGCGTGCGACGACGCGCAGCGCGTCGACGTCGAGCCCCGAGTCGGTCTCGTCGAGCACGGCGAGCTCCGGTTCGAGGATCGCCATCTGGAGGATCTCGTTGCGCTTCTTCTCGCCGCCGGAGAATCCCTCGTTGATGTGACGCTCACCGAAGGCCGGATCCATACCGAGCTTCTCCATCCACTCCATCATGAGGAGCCGGACCTCGAGGACCGACAGGTCCATCCCCCGGCGTGCGGAGAGCGCCTGGCGGAGGAACTGGATCACCGGCACGCCGCCGATGGCCTCGGGGTCCTGGAACGCGAGGAACATGCCGGCCTTGCCCCGGACGTCGGTCGGCCAGGTCGTGATGTCCTCGCCACGGAAGCGCACCGTCCCCGAGGTGACGTCGAAGGCCGGGTTTCCGAGCAGGACGTTCGCGAGCGTGGACTTCCCCGAGCCGTTGGGACCCATGAGGGCGTGGACCCTGCCCGACTCGACGGTGAGATCGACGCCCCGGAGGATCGGCTGCCCGTCGACCGAGACGTGGAGACCCTCGATCTCGAGCAGCGGCGTTTCGTCGGACGGTTGCCTCACGGCGTCGGTGCGCTCGGGTGCTGTGACAGGGACTGCGCGGGCCACGCAGCCGAGTGTACCCGACCTCCGATATTTCTCCTATGAGGATAGGAAGAATCATCGGGGCCTGGGAGTTCTTCCGGAACTTGCTCCGGCAACGAGGTCAGCCGGTACGGTAGCGCCATGCCCGACCCGTGGAGCTTCGACGGTCCGGTTGCACAGCTCAACTCCGGGGCGGGCGTGGTCACCCTGGTCGACGAGTCGACATTCGTCCTTAGTGGCAGTAGCGGTGACATGTCTCTCGGGGCAGCCCAGGGGCTGTTCGTCCGGGACACCCGGATCCTTTCCCGGTTCGAGGTCCTCATCGACGGGTCCAGGACCGAACCGCTCACCTCGGTCGCCGGAGACCCGTTCTCGACCACGTTCGTCTCGCGCTGCATGCCGAGCGCCGGCAGGGCGGACTCGACGCTCATGGTCTTCCGCTCCCGTCACGTGGGCCAGGGCATGCGGGAGGAGCTGACGCTCCGCAACTTCGCGGACGAGGCCACCTCCTGCACGGTGGAGGTCTTCGTCGGCGCCGACTTCGCCGACCTCTTCGCGGTCAAGGAAGGACGCGGCGGGTTCGGAGACCCACACCGGCGAGATCTCCGCGGTGACGTATCCGGACGCCGCGAACCGGCAGCTGTCCGGGAACGGCACCATCGGGGACGCCACGGTCACCTACGCCTACCGTCGGGGCGGGGTGTCACGGGGGGTCGAGATCCGGTTTCACGAGGTGGCCGCACTCAGTCCCGACCTCGTCACCTACGAGGTCATCGTGCCCGCACGCGGGCAGTGGACGACGTGCATCGAGGTCTCACCGGTCATCGACGGCGCCTCGATCGCGCCCAAGTACCGGTGCGGGGAGCCCGTCGAGCGCGCGACGCCGACCGAGCGGCTCGCCCAGTGGCGACGCCGGGTGCCTCAGGTCGAGACCGACCATCCCGGGCTGAAGGAGGTCATCGCCCGGAGCGCAGAGGACCTCGGCGCACTCCGCATCTTCGACCCCGACTACCCCGAACGTGTCGTGGTGGCCGCCGGCGCTCCGTGGTTCATGACCGTGTTCGGGCGCGACTCGCTGCTCACGGCGTGGATGGCCCTCCTGGTCGATCCCGATCTCGCGCGCGGCGTCCTCCAGACCCTCGCACGCTTCCAGGGGAAGGAGGTCGATCCCCGTCACGAGGAGGAGCCCGGGCGCATCCTCCACGAGATGCGATTCGGCGATGCGGGCTCGCTCTCGCTCGGTGGCGGGAGCATCTACTACGGCACCGCCGATGCCACGCCTCTCTTCGTAATGCTCCTCGGCGAGATGCGACGGTGGGGAGTTGCCCGCGAGCTGGTCGACGAGCTCCTGCCCAACGCGGAGCGAGCGATCGAGTGGATCGAGCAGTTCGGCGACGCCGACGGGGACGGGTACGTCGAGTACCACCGGGCGACCGACCGCGGCCTCGCAAACCAGGGCTGGAAGGACAGCTGGGACGGGATCCGCTACGCAGACGGACGGGTGGCCCAGGCGCCGATCGCGCTCTGCGAGGTCCAGGCCTATACGTACGGCGCGTTCCTGGCGAGCGCGCACTTCGCCAACGAGGCGGGGGACCGGGTGACGTACGAGCGGTTCCGGGCGAAGGCCAAGCAGCTCAAGGCGGCGTTCAACCGCGACTTCTGGCTCGAGGACAAGGGGTGGTTCGCCGTCGGGCTCGACGGGAACAAGCAGCCGATCGACTCGCTCACCTCGAACATCGGCCACTGCCTGTGGACCGGCATCGTCGACGAGGACAAGGCGAAACGAGTGGCAGAGGCGCTGCTCTCACCCGGCATGTTCTCGGGCTGGGGAGTCAGGACCCTCTCCGCCGACAGCGGTGGGTACAACCCGATCAGCTACCACTGCGGCTCGGTGTGGCCGCACGACACGGCGATCGTCGCGGCCGGGCTCGCCCGGTACGGGTTCGACGGCGCCGCGCAAAAGCTCATCTTTGCCCTGCTCGACGCGGCTGCGGCCCAGGGCGGTCGGCTCCCCGAGCTCTTCAGCGGTCTCGACCGCAGCGAGCTCGGGGTCCCGGTGGGCTACCCGACGTCGTGTTCGCCACAGGCCTGGGCAGCGGCCTCACCGCTGCTCTGCCTTCGCACCCTCCTGCGGCTCGATCCGTGGGTGCCCTACGGCAAGACGTGGCTGTGCCCGAACCTGCCCGAGGAGATCGGCTACCTGAAGGTCGAGGGGATCCCGCTCGCCGGTTCGCGAGTGACCATCGAGGTCGGCAGCGAGGTGCCCGGGGGCGTCGTCGTCGACGGGCTCCCGCCGGAGATCGAGCTGATCAGCGAGCCGCGGCGCCCGTCGACCGCGGTCTGACCACGGCGCATCGCTCCGCCGCCAGTCTGACGACGGCGCATCGCCCCACCGGCCCGGAGCTGCTCACCAACCGCGCTCGACCCACTCGCCGAGATGCGGCGACTCCGCGCCGATCGTCGTCCCGGCCCCGTGTCCGGGCAGCACGATCGTCTGAGGACGGAATGCGGCGAAGAGTCGGTCTTCGATCGACTCGATGATCGTCGTGAAGTCGGAGTGCTCGAAGGAGGTGTTGCCCGGGCCTCCGGGAAACAGCGTGTCACCGGTGAAGAGAAGCGGCGTCCCCTCGACGGTGAAGCACATGGAGCCAGGGGTGTGCCCGGGTGTCGCGATCGTCGCGATCCGCAGGTCCCCGATCTCGAGCACCGACCGGTCCTCCAGGAGCTGGTCGTACGAGGGGAGCATCGACGCGTCCTCCTTGGTGACGGCGACGTCGATGCCGGCGTCGCGGACCGCCTCGACCGCCTGGATGTGGTCCCAGTGCCCGTGCGTCTCGACGACGCGCCGGACGTTCAGCGCTCTGCAGAGGTCGAGGAGGAGATCGTGCTCGTTAGCCGCATCGATGAGGAGCGACTCGCCGGTCGCCTTCGAGCGGACGATGTAGACGTTGTTGTCGACCGGTCCGACGACGACCCGGTGCACCTCGACCAGCCCGTCCTGGTAGTCGACGATGGTGTCCGGCACGGCGGTGCTCCCTCCTCGCGTGGGGCGGACGGTGGGCGGTGCGCCCGGTCCCGTCAACGGTCCCGAGCTGGTGGTTCCAGACCTGCCCGGCTCGAGAAAACCGTCCCGGATCAGCGTACTTGTCGGACTTGACCTGTTGGTCAACTCGTTCGGGCTTCTGGTAGACAAACGGTCACGTCGTCCTCGATCCGGGGACCGCCAAGGGGATGGTGAACCGAGATGAACTTCGCTTTCAGCGAGGAGCAGGACGAGCTCCGCAAGTCGGTGCGTCGGTTCCTCGAGGACAAGTCGCCCGAGACCGAGGTCCGACGGCTCATGGAGACCACCGAAGGGTACGACGCCGCGGTCTGGTCCCAGATGGCCGAGCAGCTCGGGCTGCAGTCGCTGATCATCCCCGAGGAGTTCGGCGGTGCCGGCTTTACCTACGTCGAGCTCATCGTGGTCCTCGAGGAGATGGGTGCGGCGCTCCTCTGCGCACCGTTCTTCTCGACGGTCGCGCTCGCCGCGAACGCGATCCTCACTTCCGGTGACAAGAAGGCCCAGGAGTACCTCCTTCCGGGCATTGCCTCCGGGGAGACGATCGGGACGCTCGCGTTCACCGAGGACAGCGGTCGGTGGGATGCCGACGGGATCACGCTCGAAGCCTCAAAGTCGGGTGAGGGTTGGGTCCTCAACGGTCACAAGTCGTTCGTGATCGACGGACACACCGCCGGCCTCGTCCTCGTCGTGGGACGCACGCCGTCCGGCCTCTCACTCTTCGGCGTGACGGGCGACACCGAGGGACTCACCAAGACTCCGCTCGCGACCATGGACCAGACCCGTAAGCAGGCGCGGCTCGAATTCTCCAATACGTCCGCCTGGCTCATCGGAACCGAGGGCGGCGCGGAAGCGGGACTCAGCAAGACGCTCGACCTCGCCGCCGTCGCGCTCGCGGCCGAGCAGGTCGGTGGAGCGCAGCGGTGCCTCGACACCTCTGTCGAGTACGCGAAGTCCCGCATCCAGTTCGGGCGGCCGATCGGCAGCTTCCAGGCCATCAAGCACAAGTGCGCCGACATGTTGCTCGAGGTCGAGTCCGCGAAGTCCGCGGCCTACTACGCCGGTTGGGCTGCCGCCGAGGACTCCGACGAGCTTCCTGTGGTCGCGAGCCTCGCCAAGTCGTACTGCTCGGAGGCCTACTTCCACGCGGCGGCCGAGACGATCCAGATCCACGGTGGGATCGGCTTCACCTGGGAGCACCCTGCGCACCTCTACTTCAAGCGCGCGAAGTCGTCCGAGCTCATGCTCGGCGACCCCTCGTACCACCGCGAGCTGCTCGCCCAGCGCATCGGGATCTGAGCGCAGGTGACCGACGTCGCCCACGGACTGGCGTAGCGTCTCCCCGATGGACGGAACGCGCGCGACGATCAGTTGGCTCCTGCTGGTCATGCTGGCCGTGGTCGGCGGAGGTGCCGCGGTGCTCGGCGCATCGCAGGCGCCGCCGAAGAACGTGAGCCTCGACAAGGCCGTCACCAACACGCTCAACGCCTCGAGCTACACGGAGGACGTGTCGGAGTCGACCCCGCAGGGAAGCCAGACCCTCCACTTCGTCTACCAAGCGCCGGACCGGCTCGGCGGTTACGTGCAGAGCGGGCGGCTGCGGTCCTACGTCTACATCATCGGGACTTCGGGCTACCGGGCGATCACGGTACCGGCCGGCACCCCGACGAACCGGCTGCACTTCTACCGCCAGAGCATTCCGCCGGGAACGGCACAGGCCGACGGCGTTGCCGTCTATCTTCAGCCGGCCTCCCGAGGTGCGAACAAGAAGACTTCGAACGGGGTGACGACCATGACCATCTCACAGGGCGGCGTCACCGCGACCTTCGTCTACACGGTCAGCGGTCAGTACGTTTCGGCTCTCGACGCCACCGCACCTGGCCAGGCGGTGCACCTGATCGTCACCGACGTCGGATCGTCGCCGTCCGTCTCGCTGCCGGCAGGGGCGAAGGTCGCGGGCATTCCGACGACCGGAAGCAGCGCCGGCTGAATCGCCTGCGACCCGGCCGTCGGCCTCAGGCCAACCGGCCGACGCAGCGTCGGTTCAATGCGATCCGGTCGCCCGGACCCCGCCCTCATCCCGACGCCCCAGTCTCGAGGCCTCCCTCCGTCGCGATCCACCGATCGATGACGTCGCGCAGGGCACGCGCGTCGGCACGCGGATCGTCGGACTCGGTGAGCCAGCGGACGACGACGAAGTGGCGCGCCCCTGCCTCCAGCATCGGCACGACGGTCTCGGGATCGACGCCGCCGGTGATCCAGACCGGCCACTGCGAGAACCGCACCGCCTCGCGCACGTAGCCGAGTCCGGTGCCGGTCCGTCCCGGTTTGGTCGGGGTGGGGACGACGGGTCCGGCCGAGACGTAGTCGACCGGAGCCTGGCGGGGCCGGTCACCGTGCACGACTGCCGCGCCGCCAGACGAGTGCACTTGGGAGATCACGCCGATCGCATCGTCGAGCTCCGTCCGGCTGTGCGTCGACAGACCGACGATCGCGTCGTCTCCGACTGCGGCACGAGCCTCGTTCGCGCTCGCGTCGTCCTGTCCTACGTGGACGCCGTCCGCACCGGCCTCCACCGCGAGGTCGGGTCGGTCGTTCAGGATGAACGGAACGTCACGCTCGGTGCAGTGCCGGCCGAGCAGGACACCACGCCGCACCAGGGTCCGGTCGTCCAGATGCTTCTCCCGAAGTTGGACCACGTCGACCCCGCCGTCGATGCACGCGTCGACGAACGACACGAGGTCCGGACGGTCGGGTGTGCAGAGATAGAGCCGGCGGGCGGCGAGCGTCGAGCGACGTGGCCGGTGCGGGCCGGTGGTCAAGCGTGTGACGAGGCCTTGGCCCGCGCCTCGGCCTTCATCTTCTGCTTGTACTGCCGCACCTTGTTCAGCGCCTCCGGCGAGTCGATGTCCGCGACCGAGCAGTGGGAGCCGGCCTTGCCGTAGGGCCCGGCGGCAGCCTGCCAGCCGGTCGGCCGGACGGCGAGCTGCTTGCCGAGGAGGGCGAGGAAGATCTTCGCCTTCTGGTCACCGAATCCGGGCAGGGCCTTGAGATTGGCGAGCAGCTCCTTGCCGGTCGCTGCGGATGTCCAGATGGCAGCGGCGTCCCCGCCGTAGGTGTCGACGACGGCCGTGCAAACCTGCTGGACGCGGCCGGCCATGGACTTCGGGAACCGGTGGAGCGCCGGCTTCTCCGAGAAGATCGCGGCAAGGGCATCGGGATCCATCGAGGCGACCGTGCCTGCATCGAGCTTCCCGCCGAGCCTGGCACGGAGGTCGACCGGCGCCTTGAAGGCGCGCTCGAGCGGCACCTGCTGGTCCAGAACCATGCCGATGAGGAGGGCCAGCGGGTTCTCCGTGAGGAGCTCGTCGGCAGCGGGGTCGCCGGTGATGCTGAGCACGTGGAAGAGCGTATTCGGACTGCCTTGAGTGGTCGAGCGGACCGGGCGGGAGCGCCTCCTCCTTCGGGCCCGGCGCGCCATCTGCCCGCGGGCAGCCGGGCGTCGGTGCTTGCGCCGCCGGGGAGTCCGACCTGGTCCATTACCCTGTCGGAGCTCCATGTCTTCGTCGGGCGACGTCGGCCATGGGAGGGGCTTGTCTACGATTGCGCTGGTCGAACGCGATCGGAGGGTAGGTCTGTGGAGCACGCATCGGTCCGGCTGTGGGTCAGAGTGGCCTTCGCGTTCATCGGACTCTTCGGCATCGCGTTCGCCGTCGCCGGAATGATCGCCCCTCTCCCGACGCCGGCTGCCGGCGGAACGTGTGGTCCTGGGACCTCCTCGGAGTCCCCGGTCGTGGCGCTCGTCAACCCGGCCTCGATCGGCGCCGGCAAGGAGCCGCCCGTGACCCAGGTCTCCAATCGGCACCAGTGGGAGGCGTTTGTGCAGGAGTGCCAGACGGCGACGGACAATCGCATGCTCGCCGCCGGGGTCATCGTGGTCGTCTCGGTGGGCATCGCCCTGATCGGCCCACGCGTGGTCCTGCGGTCGCGGCGCTCCGGGTCGGTCGCGTCCCAACCCGCGACACCGCAGCCCACCGCGCTCTAGCGGAGAGCGGGGCCGGCAGCGCCCCCGGGCAGCGAAGAGCCGAATCGGACACGCTCTCCGGCCGCGTCGAGCCGACTCCACGCAACCGGTCGGGCCACGGTGTCTCTGCGCCGAGCGCCACTCTCCACAGGGGTCTGCAGGACGATCAGGCTGTTCGCACGGCCTCGATGAGGAACCGCTCCGCGTGGCAGGTGAATCGGCCGTCTCGACGGATCACCGCGCCGAGGGCCCGCAGCCGGTCTCGATACCGGTCGACCGTGAAACCCGGCACGGTCCAGATCACCTTGCGGAGGAAGTAGACCACCGCACCGATATCCGAGAACGCGACCTCGAGGGTGGCCCGTCGAACATCGACCACCGTGAGACCGACCGCTTCCGCCTGCGCGATCGAACGCTCGGGACTCCGACGGTCGCCCACGGGTTGGGGACCCATGAGGAAATCGGTGAGCTCGCGGTTCGATCCTGGCCCGACCTGTTGGGACAGGTAGCGTCCACCCGGCTGCAGCACGCGCGCGATCTCGCTCCAGAGCGTCACGGTGGGATGTCGACTGAGCACGAGGTCGAATGCGCAATCGCCAGAGGGCAACGCTGCTGCGTCGGCCGCCTCGACGACGCTGCCGCCGAACTTGCCGAGCCGTTCTCTTGCCAGCACGACGTTCGGCGGCCAGGACTCGGTCGCGTCGATCCGATCGGGTGGCTTCTTCGCAGCACCGAGCGCCTCTGCGAGCACCTCACCGCCACCGGTCTGCACGTCGAGGAGCGCGACTGCATTCGTCAGAGCCGCCGTCGCAAGGCCGAGGTAGCCCCAGGGCGGACGCTCCTCCGTCGCACGCCCGTCGAGCCACGCGAAGCTCCACCCGTCGACGGGCGCACGCTCTCCTTCGCCGACCAGCTCCTCGAAGCTAGGCGTCGCCATCGTGCGCGCCCACGGCTCCCGAAGTGGCCGAAACGTCCGAATCGCCGGGACCATGGCCGTCGCCCGCACTTTCCCGCGGCCCGGTCGTGGAGCGTGTGTGCGTCGACGCTCTGCCGTCCTCGCCGTTCGCGGCGCCGGACAGGTGGTCGGTCAAGAATCTGAGCGTGACCAGGGCCGTCGCGACGAGCACGTCGTCGCGGCCGGCGTCGTGCACCCGTACCTCGACGACACCCTGCTGTCGGCCGATCCGAAGGTTCGTTGCGACCGCGCGGAGGGGACCGTGGGTCGCGGCTGCGAGGTAGCTCATCGAAAGCGTCGACGTCGCGACGGTCCGGTTGCTCGCGGCGTGCGCGGAGTAGGCGCCGGCGCGATCGACCAGACTCGCGATCAGGCCACCGTGGACTGCACCGCTCGGGCCCCTGATCTCCGGGGTGATCTCCAGCTCGACGATGTGGTCATCACCGACGTCGAAGCTGCGGTGCGACAATCCGTCGAGCAGTGCGCATCCCATGGACATGGGCCGATCGTAGGCGGCCGCCGCTGCACCGAACCCGCACGTGTGCTCGCCGAATCGACAGCGAACGTGCTCCTGCCGCTATGAGATGATCGGGCGATGGGCGACCTCGACGTGCACCTCCGACCGTTCTGCGAGGGCGACCTCGAGCTGTTGGTTCGCTTCTCGACCGAGCCGTCGGTCTCCCAACCGTACGAGTGGTTCGGCTACCGGTCCCCGGAGGCATTCCGCCGGCGTTGGCTCGAGGACGGATTCCTCGGGAAAGACCCGCGCTACCTCGCAGTCGCGGTTGCAGTCGGTGACCACGTTCTTGGCACGGCCGGCACGATCGGCACGGCCGGCACGATCGGCGCGATTGCGCCCGGTGTCGGGTGGGTCGTGTGGCGACAGGGCGATCTCGGAACGGAGCCTGGTGTTGGGGAGATCGGCATCGTGCTCCTCCCCGAGCACCGCGGAAAGGGGATCGGCACGGCCGCACAGCGCCTCCTCGTCGACCACCTGTTCTCCACGACTGCGGTGCACCGACTCTGGGCGGGCACGCAGAGCGAGAACCACGCCGAGCAGCGATCGCTGGAGAAGGTCGGCTTCCGGCGTGAGGGACACCTCCGCCAAGCTGTCTTCCGGGACGGATCGTGGCGGGACAGCTACGTCTACGGGTTGTTGCGGGAGGATCTCTGAGGAGATGTCCCCGGGGTCAGCGTCGGTGTTTCGTCCGAGCCGTGCCGAACTCCCGAGACACGCTTCAGGACCGCGATCCGACGCGCTCGGCCGCTTCGGCGAACTCGTCGACTCGGGTGGCCTCGAATCCCCGCCGGCACGCTTCCACGAGCTTGACCTGGTGGACGTCGCGGCTCTGGCTCGCACGGACGGCGACAGCGTCGTCCCAAGTGCGAGCGGTCGGCAGGGGCCGTCCGACATCGGTCTCGATGCGCATCGATGCGTGCTCCGCCCGGAGTTGCCCGATCGCCGAGGTGGCCGTCGATGCGTCGACGTGATCGAGCAGGAGGTCGAGCGCCATCGCCCCGGTCACGCCGTGGAGGACGAAGATCGTCGGCTCGACGAGGAAACGACGGGAGGCGGCGGCGCTTGCACCAAGGACGGCGAGGCGCCCGTCGCCGATCGGGTCGATCGATGCGACCGGCCGCCCGGGATGGAAGCGGGCCGACCAGTAGCCGAGGGACCGTGCGAGCTCCGCACGCCGCTGGGGCGTGTCGATTGCATCGATCGCCCGCACCGCCTGCGCGGTCCTGATGATCCCGTGGAACAAGGCCGTGACGAGGCCCGGAGCCAGGCGGGGGATCCATCTGGCCACGACCGCCCGCCAACCGTCGGCGTCGATCGCCGCGCCGAAGTAACCGATCCACTCGGGGAGGAACGCGTAGTCGCCCAACGCGTCGAGCGAGTCGAACGGCTCTGGCGATCGCGGTCGGACGGGGACCGGCCCCTCCCCGAGCGAGCGGACGAACCGCCGTGACCATCGGTCCACCTCGTCGTCGAAGCCGAGTGCCGCGAGAGCCTCACAGGCCATCGGACCGTGATTGACGAATCCGTTGGGCAGCTCGAAGTCGAGCGAACCCATCCGCTCGAACGCTTCGTCCAGGGTCGGTGTCGCAACGGCGGTCGTCGCTGGCTGCATCTCGGTTCCTCGTCTCTCGTCGGCGTCCGGTCGGTGGGCTCCGCTCGGGATCTGCACCTGGCTCGCGATCTGCCTCGTGGTCCGGGTCCTCTGCGTGGTCGGGAACTGTCCAACCGGCCCGTACTGCACACGATAAGACCTCAAGTAAGCTTGAGGTCAAGGGGGTGCGAGCACGACATGACCGAGCAGATCCCAACCGGCGCGCACGAGCTGACGGTGGGGCAGCTCGCGGCACGGAGCGGGGTCGCGGTCTCTGCGCTGCGCTTCTACGAGTCCGAGGGTCTGATCTCCAGCCGGCGCACCGCAGGCAACCAGCGCAGATTCTCCCGGGACACCCTCCGCCGGGTCGCCTTCATCCGGGCGTCGCAGCGCGTCGGCATCCCGCTCCGCGCCATCCATGACGCGCTGGACGAACTCGGCGGCGACCGCACGCCGAGCCGGAGTGACTGGCAGCGCCTGTCCAGAGCATGGCGACACGATCTCGACCTCCGCATCGCGCAGCTCGTCGATCTGCGGGACCGACTGACGGGTTGCATCGGCTGCGGCTGCCTCTCGCTCGACCGATGTGCGCTGGCAAATCCCGGGGACGTGGCAGGCCGTGACGGTGCCGGCGCCCGCTATCTCGACTCCGGAGCCACCAACTCCTGAGCAGACGCCCGCGGCCGGTGCCCGGAGGGCCGGACACATCCGGAGCCGGTGCTTCGCAATCCGCGTCGCCGCGGCGCACCGACGACGAACACGGGCCGCGACGACGAACACGGGCCGCGACGACGAACACGGGCCGCGCCGACGAACACAGCCCGCGCCGACCAACATGGGCCTGTGGAGACAGCGTCCGATCGAGCATCCCTGATCCGTTCGCTCGCCGAGGCGGGCTGTGTGGCGCCCGACGACGAAGCGGACGAGCTGCTCTCGTGCGGCGGATCGGACGCGGAGCTCGCAGCGATGGTCCGTCGGAGGCTCGCCGGCGAGCCGCTCGCCTGGATCGTCGGACGGGTCCGCTTCTGCGGCCTTGACATCCTCGTGGAGCCCGGTGTCTACGTCCCGCGCTGGCAGTCCGAGGCTCTCGTCCGCCGGGCCGTGAAGCTCCTGCCCGACGACGGCGCGGCCGTCGACCTCGGCACCGGCACCGGGGCGATCGCCTGCGTCCTGCACGAGGCGCGTCCGGGAGCGGTCGTCGTCGGCACCGAGCTCGATCCGGTTGCTGCGGGCTGCGCACGCCGCAACGGCGCCACCGTCTTCGTAGGTGACCTCGACGAGGCGTTGCCGCGAGAGCTCGCCGTCAGGGTCGACGTCATGGTCGGTGTGCTGCCCTACGTGCCGCACGACGCACTGGACCTCTTGCCACGTGATGTCCGTGAGTACGAGCCGCAGCAGGCGTTGGACGGCGGACGCGACGGTCTGGAGCTCGTCGCGAGAGCGGTTCGGCGCAGCAGCGGGTGGCTGCGACCGGGCGGCTGGCTCCTCCTCGAGGTCGGCAGCGATCAGATCGACGCCGGAACCGCCCTCTTCGAAGCATCGGGATTCTCCGAGCTCGACGTCGTCGAGGACGGGGACGGCGATGCCCGTGGCGTCGTCGGCCGTCGGACTCCACACTGACGCCGGCCGACGGCCCGAGGCGCCCAGGACGGGCATCGCGGAGTCGACGGACCTGACCGGTCGGACGACGGCCCGGACCCGCGGCTCCCGTCAGCTCGGATCGAGTGAGCGGTGCATGGACAGCGAGCTCCACCAACCGCTCCGTTCGTCGTCGTCTTCGTCACGGCGGATCATCAGGAACCGGCTGATCGTGTGCTGCCCATCTTCGTGGTCGCGGTAGTGCAGGTCGACGGAGACCAAGCCGGCGGCGATCGCCTCGTGCATCGGCCCGATGAGCGGGTCGTGCTCGTCTCGCAGCGCGCCCTGCCAGAACGCGACGTCTCCCGGTGGCACCCACAGCGCTCGGATCTGCTGGCGGAAGCTGTCGGGCGACCCCCAGCCGTCGGCGGGACCGAGCCGTCCCGGATGCGGGTCCCATGACTCGATGACCGCCATGCCGTTTCCGACGTTCCGAACCGGCATCGCCAGGTAGATGATCCCGTCGATGTCCTCGACGGCCGCCCGGCCGCCTTCGAGGTCGACCCAGTGGTGGTCGCCGAACATGACGCGCTGGGGTGGATCGTCCAGCCGTGACGGGGCAAGGATCGGGCGGAGCCCGATCTGGAACGCCCGCTCGGCGATCCGGGCGGACCGGTTCGCCGAGCGCACCGACCAGAACGTCGCGATGGCGAGGACCAACGTCCCGACCGCCGTGGCGAACGACGCGACGGTCGACCAGTCGATCATCGCGGCGAGTCTACGACGGCCTTCCGGCGCAGAATCTTGCTGCACAGGTCGTCCCGCTCAGGCGCAAGGCGAAACCGCAACACGGAGTCGAGCACCGACACGCCTTCGGGCGGCGACACGTAACCTCGATGTCATGTGCCGCAACATCACGACATTGCGAGGGCTGGACCCGAGAGCGACCGCAGAGGAAGTCGAGGCGGCCGCCAGGCAGTACGTCCGGAAGGTCAGTGGCGTCCAGTCGACGTCCGCGGCGACGGAGGCGGCATTCGAGCGCGCCGTGCGTGCCGTGACCGAGGCCACCGAGCGGCTCCTCGCCGACCTCCCGCCGCGCCGCCAGCCACCGCCGACGCTCCCGCCGCTCCGTCGCGGACGGCTCACTGCTCCGGCGACCGGATGAGCGTACGCGTCAGCGCCCCGACTTGTGTCGGTGACCGGCGCTCAGCGCCTCACCGGGCGGTCGAGCCGTGGCGCCCCGTCGAGGAGCGTCCGTAGCGCCTTGCGGTCGAGCTTGCCGAGCACGGTGAAGGGAAGCTCGTCGGCCACGCGGAGGTACTCGGGGACCTTGTAGGTGGCGAGCCGGGTCGTGCAGTGCTCGACGAGCACTTCGGCGGTGACGGAACCGGACGTCACCACGACAGCCCCGACCCGCTCGCCGAGCTCCGCGTCGGTAATCCCGACGACGCCGACGTCGGCCACGAGTGGGTGCGTGCGCAACACCTCCTCGACCTCGATCGGGCCGAATTTCTCTCCGCCGCGGTTGATCGTGTCCGACAGGCGTCCGGTGAGGAACAGATACCCCTCGTCGTCCTGCCATCCCGAGTCGCCGGTGTGCAGCCACTCGGACGTGGTGTTCTGGGTGGCGCGCACCGTAAACTCACCGACCGCTCCGGGTGCGACCACCTCGCCGGACGCGGTGTCGACGATCCGCACCTCCACGCCCGCGAGCGGTCGACCGACCGAGCCGAGGCGGTCGTCCCGCCGGTGGTCCTCGGGGGTGAGGGCCGCGTAGGCGCCGAGCGTCTCGGTCTGGCCGAACGTGTTGGTGAAGCCGACGTCGGGCATCGCCGCGAGTGCCTCGCGCACGAGGTCGACGGGTGCAGCGGCCGCGCCGTAGTTGAGCGAGCGGAGCGAGCGGAGATCGGTCTCGGGGAACCGGGGGTGGTCGAGGATCCTACGGAGCATCGTCGGGACCACGAAGGTCTGGTTCACCCCTTCCTCCTCGACCAGCGAGAGCCACTGGCCGGCTTCGAACCGGGGGAGGAGGACCATCTTCTTCCCCTGGCGGAGGGAGACGAGGAGTCCGAGGGTCCCGCCGATGTGGAAGATCGGCGCCGACATGAGATCGACCGACTGCGGCTCCGCCGGGTCGATCGGCTTCCCGTAGAACGCAAGGCGGTCGGCGACGACCCGGTGGCTGATGGAGATGGGCTTGGGCAGGCCGGTCGTGCCGCTGGTGAAGAGCACGAGGGCGGTGTCCTCGCCACCTCCCACCGAGCGCTCAGGGGAATGGTCCGAGGATTCGGCACCGAAGACGTCCGACTCGTCGAGCACGGGGCCGGCGATCGCCTCGCGGAGCGAGGGTGCGAAGCGGCTTCCGGCGACGCCGACCTCGGCGCCCACCAGCTCGGCGAGCTGCTCGAGCTCTCCCGACCTGAGGTAGGCGTTCATCTGCGCCGCCGCGGCACCGAGACGTGCCGCGGCAAAGATCGTCGCGACCGAGAGGGCGCTGCCGACGTTGACCAGGGCCACCCGGTCCCCGGGGGCGACGCCTGACGCGGCGAGCGCGGCGGCCGCCCGACGGACCAGCACCTCGAGCTCCGCGTAGGTGTAGCGCTCCCCGTCCACGACGAGTGCGTCCCACTCCGGGACCTGCTCGACCGGCAGGTCGATGGTGTCGCCGACGTTCTCGAGGGTCATGGCGCGGCCTGGACGTGTGATCCGCCGGGAGGTCCTGGCGGCACGGGCGCGGCGGTAGGGCCGTTCTCCTCGAGGTGCGAGCACATGGTCCGGACGATACTCAGACGGCCCAGGGGTCGCCCGACGACGGGTCGATGTTGTAACGGGCGATCGCTTCGGTGACCGAGCGCGGGGAGACCACACCGTCTTCGGCGAGGGCATGCAGCGTGGCGACGACGACGTGGGCTGCGTCGGTCTCGAAGTACCGGCGCAGGACGTCGCGCGTGTCCGACCGACCGAAGCCGTCGGTGCCGAGTGAGACGAACCGACGCGGCATCCACCGCGCGACCTGGTCGGGTACCGAGCGCAGGAAGTCGGTGACCGCGACGATCGGTCCCGACGAGCGCTGCAGCTCCCGGGTCACGTAGGGCACCCGCTCGGCCTCCTCCGGGTGGAGCCGGTTCCACCGATCGACGGAGAGGGCCTCTTCCCGGAGGGACTTGTACGACGTCACGGACCATGCGTCGGCCCGCACGTCCCAATCGGCGGCCAGGAGACGCTGCGCCGCGGTCACCGCCTGCCAGGCCGTCCCGGAGAAGAGGAGGGTCGCGTGCCTTCCACCGCCGTCGTCGCCGAGCATCGACGTGTCAGCGGCGTGCTTCCTCCGGTGCCCGTCGTCGTGGTGCTTGCCGGACTTCCCGCCCTTGCCCCCGTGCTTGCCGTGCGCGGGTGGATCGTCGTCCCGTGCGGGGCCGACGGTAGCGACACCGACGGGTGCGGCGCCGTCGGGTGCGGCGTCGAGCACCGCGGCGTCGGACGGCTCGAGCTCGGGTACCTCACCCGCACTCCCGGTCGCGACCTGATCCTCGGCGGGCGGGCCGGCGAACCGGTAGAGCCCACGAACTGCTCCGGCCGTGACCCGCTCCGCCTCGACCGGGTCGGAGGGGAGCGCCGCCATCGGGTAGTTCTCGTTGTAGAGGGTGAGGTACCAGTACCGGTCCTCGGGCTCGGGCCCGGTCATGCGCCGGATGCCGTCCTCGACGATCGCCGCGACCTCGTAGGCGAACGACGGGTCGTAGGCGGCCACGCTCGGCACGGCGGACGCGAGGAGGAGCGAGTGCCCGTCCTGGTGCTGGAGTCCCTCGCCGTTCAGCGTCGTGCGGCCCGCCGTGCAGCCGAGCAGGAAACCACGTCCCCGGCAGTCGCCGAGTGCCCAGAGGAGGTCGCCGACCCGCTGGAACCCGAACATCGAATAGAAGAGGTAGACGGGGAGCATCGGTTCTCCCCAGGTCGCGTACGCCGTCGCGGCCGCGGTGAAGGCGGCGGTCGCGCCGGCCTCCGAGATGCCCTCCTGGAGCACCTGGCCCGACGCGCTTTCGGCGTAGTGGAGCGCGAGGTCGGCGTCGACCGGCGTGTAGCGCTGCCCGTCGGGCGCGTAGATCTGGACCTCGCTGATCAGCGACTCGAGGCCGAAGGTGCGCGCCTCGTCGGCGACGATCGGGACGATGCGGGGGCCGATCGTCGGGTCGCGGACGAGCGAGCGGAGCAGGCGCGCGAAGGCCATCGTCGTGGAGACGGCCTGGCGCCCGGAGCCGGCCTGCAGGTCGGCGAAGGCCGACGGATCGGGCGGAGGCAGGGGCTTCGGCCGGACGATCCGGCTCGGGAGGTGGCCGCCGAGGACCCGACGACGTTCTGCGAGGTAGCGGGCGGCCGGCTCGTCGGGTCCGGGCCGGTAGTACGGCGGGAGGTCGGCGTCGAGCGCGTGCTCGGGGATCTCGTCGTGGAGGAAGAGCCGGTTGCGCAGCGTGAGCAGCTGCGCCTTGGTCATCTTCTTGATCTGGTGGGTCGAATTGCGAGCTTCGATCTCGGGTCCGAGGGTCCATCCCTTGACGGTCTTCGCCAGGATCGCGGTCGGAGCGCCGATGTGCTCGGTCGCCGCCTTGTAGGCCGCATAGAGCTTGCGGTAGTCGTGGCCGCCCCGGGGGAGGGACTGGAGCTCTTCGTCGGACAGGTGCTCGACGAGGGCACGCAGCCGCGGATCGGGGCCGAAGAAGTGCTCACGGATGTAGGCGCCCGACTCCGTCGCGTACTTCTGGAACTCGCCGTCGACCGTCGAGTTCATCTTGTTGAGCAGCACGCCGTCCACGTCCTTCGCCAGGAGCGTGTCCCAGGTGCGGCCCCAGATCACCTTGATGACGTTCCAGCCGGCGCCGCGGAAGAGCGCTTCGAACTCCTGGATGACCTTGCCGTTCCCCCGGACCGGACCGTCGAGTCGCTGCAGGTTGCAATTGACCACGAAGGTCAGGTTGTCGAGGTGCTCCCTTCCGGCCATCCCGAGCGCGCCGACGGTCTCCGGCTCGTCGAACTCGCCGTCGCCGACGAAGCACCACACCCGGCTGCCCGACGTGTCCACCAGACCGCGCGCATGCAGGTAGCGGCTCACGTGCGCCTGCCCGATCGCATTGATCGGTCCGAGGCCCATCGACACCGTCGGGTACTCCCAGAACTCCGGCATGAGCCGCGGGTGGGGGTAGGAGGAGAGCCCGTCGCCACCGATCTCGAAGCGGAAGTTGTCGAGCTGCTCCTCGGAGAGCCGACCTTCGACGAAGGCACGGGCGTAGATGCCCGGGGAGGCGTGGCCCTGGAAGTAGACTTGGTCCCCTGGCCGGCCGCCGTCCTTCCCGCGGAAGAAGTGGTTGAACCCCACCTCGTAGAGGGCGGCGGAGCTCGCGTACGTCGAGAGGTGGCCACCGATCGCCTCGGACCGGATGTTGGCACGGACCACCATCACCGCCGCGTTCCAGCGGATGAAGGCGCGGATCCGGCGCTCGAGGTACTCGTCTCCGGGGAACTCGGGCTCCTCGTCCGAGGCGATGGTGTTCACGTACGGGGTCGAGACGGTCGCCGGGAAGTCGACCGACTTCCTGCTCGCCCGCTCGAGCAGCCGCATCAGGAGGTACCTGGCCCGGTTTCGACCGTGGACGTCCACGATGTCGTCGAAGGCGTCGAGCCACTCGAGCGTCTCCTCGGGATCGACATCGGGCAGCTGCTGGCTCACGCCATCGAAGAGCACGTCCTCCATGCTCCCACCGGACGACGTCCGGGCGGAAGTCATCGGCGCAACCGGTCCGCGGCATGCCGCCCGGTCCCGGCGCCAGCGGGCAAGCTGTCCCGATGGACGACTCGGCGGACGACGGCGCGGCGACGGTCGTCTACACCGACGGCTCCTGTCTCGGGAATCCTGGGCCGGGCGGCTGGGCGTGGGCGGTCGACGGTGGCGCCTCCGACAGCGGCGGCGACCCGCACACCACCAACCAGCGGATGGAGGTGACCGCGGTGGTGAAGGCCCTCCAGAGCCTCACCGGGAGCGTCCACGTGGTGAGCGACTCGACCTACGTGGTGAGTTGCTTCACCCAGCGGTGGTGGGCGGGGTGGCATCGTCGGGGGTGGCGCAACTCCCAGGGCAAGCCCGTCGCCAACCGCGATCTGTGGGAGCTGCTGCTCGAGCTCGCGCTCGACCCCGGCCGGCGGGTGACCTTCGAGTGGGTGAAGGGCCACTCCGGCGACCGGATGAACGACCTCGTCGACTCCCTGGCGACCCAGGCCGCGGCGGCGCAGTCGATCTGACCCCCGCACCGGTCCGGCGCAGCCCGGCGACGGCGGGGACGGTCGGCGGTCGACACCGTCTTGGCTCGCGATACGTGCTCCCGTAACCTGCTGGCATGGAGATCAAGGGAAGCTCAGCAATCATCACCGGTGGCGCCTCGGGGCTCGGCGAGGCCACGGCGCGCAAGCTTGCGGCAGAAGGCGTGCGTGTCACCGTCTTCGACCGCAACGAGGAGCGCGGCAAGGAGGTCGTCGCCGAGATCGGCGCCTCGGCCAATTTCATCGGCGGCGACGTCACCGAACCCGACGACTGCCAGCGCGCCGTCGACCAGGCGGCCGAAGGCGGCAGCCTCCGGATCGCCGTCAACTGCGCGGGCACAGGTTGGGTCGGTCGGGTCATCAACCGCGACGGCTCGCCGCACGACCTCCAGCCGTTCCAGTTCATCCAGAACCTCAACGTCATCGGCACCTTCAACGTGATGACCAAGGCCGCGTCGGTCATCTCGACGGTCGAGCCGCAGGCCGGCGGCGAGCGCGGGGTGATCGTCAATACCGCATCGGTCGCCGCCTTCGACGGGCAGATCGGCCAGCTCGCGTACTCGGCATCGAAGGGTGCCATCGTCGGGATGACGCTGCCCGCGGCGCGCGATCTGGCCGTCGTCGGGATCCGCGTCCTCGCCATCGCGCCCGGCCTCTTCGACACCCCGCTCCTCGCGATGCTGCCCGACGAGGCGCGCAACGCCCTCGGTGAGTCGGTGAACTTCCCGAAGCGGCTCGGCGAGCCGAGGGAGTTCGGTGAGCTGGTCGCGCACATCGCGCGCAACTCGTATCTCAACGCCGAGGTGATCCGGCTCGACGGCGGCATCAGGATGCCGCCGAAGTAGGGGTCTGGCGCACCGGACCGCACCGGACCGCACCGGACCGCACAGGCCCACACCAGCCCACACCGGCTCGCACCAGCTCGCACCGGTCGGGCACGCTCGACGACGGCCGTCGCCCTGAGGCCGGGACGGCACCGCGGTAACGTCGAAACCAGGACGATGACCACGACCGTGCAACGAGCGGGGATCGACACCGCCGCCGACGGCGGGGCGATCATCCGCACCAGCGAGCTCACCAAGGTCTACCTGGGCACCGACTTCCGGGCGGTCGACAGCCTGGACCTGGTCGTCCGGACGGGGGAGATCTTCGGGCTCCTCGGACCCAACGGCGCCGGCAAGACCACGACGGCGGGCATGCTCACCACGCGGGTCGTCCCGACCGCCGGCCACGCCTTCGTTGGCGGCATCGACGTCGTCGCGCACCCCGCACTGGCGAAGCAGATCATCGGGATCGTGAGCCAGCAGAACACGCTCGACCGACAGCTGACCGTCGCCGAGAACCTCTACTTCCACGGTCGGCTCTTCGGCATCTCGGCGAAGGAGTCACACCGCACGACCGCCGAGTTGCTGGCGCAGTTCCAGCTCGAGAAGTGGGCCGATGCGTCGGTGTACGCGCTCTCGGGCGGGATGGCCCAGCGGCTCATGGTGGCGCGAGCGATCTTCCATCGGCCCGCGGTGCTCTTCCTCGACGAACCGACCGCGGGGCTCGACCCGCAGAGCCGGCTCGCGCTCTGGGAGCTCCTCGGCCAGCTCAACGCCGAGGGACAGACGATCCTCCTCACCACGCACTACATGGAGGAGGCCGACCAGCTCTGCGAACGGGTCGCGATCATGGACCGCGGCAGGATCCTGGCGCTCGACACGCCGACCGCACTCAAGCAGGCCGTCGATGCGGACACCATCGTGACCGTCACGGCAGAGGGAGACCGGGAGGCGCTGATCCGGGTGCTGAACGCCGCCCTGCCCGGCGTGACGCGGACACGGGCGATCGACGGCGGGGTCGAGCTGCACGTGAAGGGGGCGGACCGGCTGTTACCCACAGTGGTCTCGGCGGCTGAGGCGGCCGGCTTCCCGGTCCTCGATCTCTCGGTGTCGGAGCCGACGCTCGAGACGGTCTTCATCTCACTCACCGGCAAGGAGCTCCGCGACTGATGGGCGTCGCCGAGCTCCACGCTCCTGCTCACCCGGTCGGCACACGGCCGACGAGGTCGGCGACGAGGGCGAGCCGGACTGCGCTCTGGGCACTGATCCTGCGCGACCTCGTCGTGCTCCGGAAGCACCTCTTCGAGTTCGTGGTGCGCACACTCGTGCAGCCGTTCCTCCTCTGTTTCGTCTTCCTCTACGTCTTTCCCAAGATCGGCCAGAGCATCGGAGGCGCGTCCAACCCGGGGGCCGAGTCCGCGTTCGCGACGGTGCTGGTGCCTGGTGTCGTCGGCATCTCGATCCTCTTCCAGGGCGTGCAGTCGGTCGCGCTCACCATGTCCCAGGAGTTCGGGTTCACGCGTGAGATCGAGGACCGGGTGCAGGCGCCGTGCCCGATCTGGCTGGTGGCCATGGCGAAGGTGCTCTCCGGCGCCGTGCAAGGCCTGATCTCCGCCGCGATCGTCCTCCCCATCGCATCGGTGGTGCACGCCCGGGGGGTCGAGGCCCAGATCGACCTGCACTGGTGGATCATCATCACCCTCACGCCGCTGGCCTGCCTCGCCATGGCCTCGCTCGGGCTGCTGCTCGGGACGAGCTTCGAGCCGCGCAACATCGGCCTCATGTTCGGGTTCATCATCCTGCCGGTGACCTTCCTCGGCGGCACCTACTACCAGTGGACCCGCCTCGCCCCCGTGGAGGTGGGCGGCTGGCACTGGCTGCAGACGTTGGTCCTGATCAACCCGTTGATCTACGTGAACGAGGGGATGCGGGCCGCGCTCACCAACGCACCGCACATGCACCTCTACATCGTCTATCCGGTGCTGACCGGGTTCTTCGCGCTCTTCCTCGGCGTCGGACTGCGCAACTTCCGTCGCCGGGTCCTCTCCTGACCCCATTCGTCGATCCACGCCGTCCGTCCCGTTCCACCACCCCGCCGCGTTGTGCGACCTCCGCGCCGGGCAGCCGCGCGGAGGGTCCGACAGTGGTCCGGAGCGGCGATCGAGGCGGCCGGTCGGGCACTCGGCACGCCATGGAGCCCGAGCGGCGAACGGTAGGCTGGCACCGTTCCCCACGGTCGAGAAGGCAACCCGATGGAGGTGGTTCCCACGGCACCCGAGGTGACAATGGAGCGAGCGGCACCGGGGGGAGCCGACGGTGGGTCGGGAGGCGGGAAGACCTTCGACGTCGTCGTGATCGGCGGCGGTCCGGGAGGCTATGCAGCCGCCCTCTACGGCGCCTCGGCCGGCCTCTCGATCGCGGTGGTGGAGCTCGACAAGGTCGGCGGGACCTGCCTCCACCGGGGCTGCGTTCCCGCCAAGGAGTTCCTCGAGACGGCCTCCGTCTTCCGCACGGTGGCCGGGTCCGAGCAGTTCGGGATCAGCTCGGATGGCGGGCGGGGGCCGGTCGTCGACTTCTCGGTGAGCCAGCAGCGCAAGCAGCAGGTCGTCGAGCAGCTCTTCACCGGTCTGGCAGGACTCATGAAGGGGCGCGGGATCGAGATCTTCAGCGGCAGCGGCACGCTCCACCCCGACCACCGGGTGCGGATCACGGGCAACGACGGGTCCACCGAGGAGATCGTCGGACGTGAGGTGATCCTCGCCGCCGGCTCCGTGCCGCGGACGATCCCCGGGTTCGACATCGACGGCACGGTCGTGATGACGTCCGACGAGGTCCTCGCACTCGAGGAGCTCCCTCACTCCGTCGCCGTCGTCGGCGGTGGGGCCATCGGCTGCGAGTTCGCGTCGATGCTCAGCGATCTCGGCTCGACCGTGACGGTCTTCGAGGCGCTCCCCACCATCCTCAGCGGGTGCGACGACGACATCGTCCGTGTGGTGGCCCGGTCCTTCCGGAAGCGGGGCATCGACGTGAAGGTCGGCGTCCAGCTTCGTGGACACACCCTCGATCCCTCGGGTCGGGGAACCGTCGTCTCCTACGACGACGGAGGGAAGCTCGCCGTCGACGCCGTCGTGGTCTCGGTCGGGCGACGGCCCCGGACCGAGGGCCTGCTCGCCCAGGGCACCGGCGTCGTGGTGGACGACCGCGGCTACGTCGTCGCGGATCCGTCGATGCGAACCGCGGCCGACGGTGTCTGGGCGGTGGGCGACGTCGTCGCCACACCGCAGCTCGCGCACGTCGGCTTCGCCGAGGCGGTCGTGGCGATCAAGGGGATCCTCGGCGAGCCAGTGTCACCGGTGGACTACGACCGTGTGCCGTGGGCCATCTACTGCCATCCGGAGGTCGCCTTCGCCGGGCTGACCGAGGCCGCGGCCCGCGATGCCGGCTACGACGTGGTCGTGAAGAAGGATCCGTTCGGCGGCAACAGTCGCGCCCGGATCATCGGGGAGATCGACGGCATGGTCAAGGTCGTCGCCGAACGCCGCGCGGACGGGTCGACCGGGAAGCTCCTCGGTGTCCACATGGTGGGTCCGTGGGTGACCGAACAGCTCGGCGCGGGGTACCTGGCGGTCAACTGGGAGGCCACCGCCGCCGAGATCGCGCAGTTCATCCAACCGCACCCGTCGCTGTCCGAGTCGTTCGGCGAGACCGTTCTCGCGCTCGCGGGAAGGGGGATCCACCTTGCCTGACGTCACGATGCCCCAGCTCGGCGAGACGGTCACCGAGGGAACCATCACGAAGTGGTACAAGGCGGTCGGCGACACCGTCGACCGCGACGAGCCGCTCTTCGAGGTCTCGACCGACAAGGTCGACTCCGAGGTCCCGTCACCGGCCGCCGGCGTGCTCACCGCCATCCTCGTCGAGGAGGGCGACACCGTCGACGTCGGCGTGACCCTCGCCGTCATCGGCGAGGACGGCGCAACCGCCGGATCGCCGTCGGGCGACGGTGCAACGACCGCGGCCGCCGAGGCAGCGCCCGAGCGGACCGTGCCGGTCGTCCAACGGATGGAGACCGCGCTGCCCGACGAGCCGGCGCTCGCACCGAAACGGTCACCCCTCGCTCCTCCGACTGCATCTCCGGCTGCAGCGGCCCCCCCGCCGTCCACGCCTGCAGCGGACCCCGCGCCGTCCACGCCTGCAGCGGACCCCCGCCGCCGGTGACCCCTGCGCGGTCCACCGCTTCGGCGCCACCCGGACCCGCCGACGAATCCCCGCGTCCATCGACGGACCGCTCCTCTCCGCCATCCGCCCCTGCACCCCAGGCGGCACCTGGCGCCTCGGCACCGGCCCCTGTCGCGGGGTCGGGCGTCGGCGGGCGCGGTCCGGACCGTTCGGGCAACGGTCTCGTGCTCTCGCCGGTCGTGCGCAAGCTCCTCGTGGAGCACAACATCGACCCCGCGACCCTGACCGGCTCCGGGCTCGGGGGGCGGATCACCCGGCAGGACGTGGAGGCGCGCATCGCCGCGGGCGACCTCCCCGAGCAGCCGGACTCGGAGCCGTCGCCGGTGCCGAGTATCGCAGCGGGCGGTCCGGCGCCGGCCGCGGCCACGGCACGCGGAGCCGCGCCGGTCGTGGCGCCGACCGCGGCCACGGCACGCGGATCCGCCCCGGTCGCGGCGCCGACCGTCCCCGCCGGACAGCCGACGGGAGCACGTCCGACCGAGGCCCGCGGCGCTCGCGAGCCTCTCGGAGCCGCCGACGACCGGGACGAGGTGGTCCCGTTCACCAACATCCGTCGGCGGACGGCCGAGCACATGGTCCTCTCGAAGGCCACCTCGCCGCACACGCTCATGGTCAAGGAGATCGACTACGAGTCCGTCGAACAGGTGCGCCGGAGCGAAGGCGAGCGGTTCCGCGCGGAGGAGGGTTTCCCGCTCACCTACCTGCCGTTCGTCGCACGCGGCGACGGTCGAGGCACTGACCGAGTACCCGCACCTCAACGCCTCGGTCGGCGACGATGCGCTCATCGTGCACCGCAACGTCAACCTCGGGATCGCGGTCGATCTCGACAACCAGGGGCTCATCGTCCCGGTCGTCCACCGCGCCGAGGAGTTGAACCTCCGTGGGATGGCGAGGCGGATCCGAGACGTCGCCGACCGCGCGCGCGGCAAGCGCCTGAGCCTCGACGACATCAGCGGCGGAACCTTCTCGATCACAAACGCAGGACCGTTCGGGACCCTCATCACCGGCGCGATCATCAACCAGCCCCAGGTGGCGATCCTCTCGACCGACGGCGTGACGAGGAGACCGGTGGTGGTCGAGGTACCGGACGGCACCGAGTCGATCGGCATCCACTCCATGGGTCTCGTCGCGATGAACTTCGACCACCGCGCCGTCGACGGGGCCTACGTCGCGCGCTTCCTGTCACGGCTCGCGGAGATCCTCGACGACCGGGACTGGGCCGGGGAGCTCTAGAGTCCCGGCGGTGACGACGGCGCTCGGGGTTTACGGGTGAAGGTCCGGTGGCTGGGGCGGGTGCCCTATCGCGAGGCCTGGGCGCTCCAGCGCGCGATCAGCAGGCGGACGGACGACGACTACCTCCTCCTGCTCGAGCATCCGCCCGTCTACACGCTCGGCTCGAACGCGGACGAGGCCAACGTCCTCGTCGATCCGGCCGATGTGGGTGCAGAGCTGGTCAAGGTCGACCGCGGGGGAGACGTGACCTTCCACGGACCGGGTCAGCTCGTCGGCTATCCGATCGTGACCGTGGGGCCGGGTCCGCACCGGGGGCCGGCGCACGTGCGGCTCGTCGAGCAGCTGGTCATCGACGCCCTCCTCCGGCTGGGAATCAGCGAAGGGGAAGTCGGACGCCTGGACGGCTATCCGGGCGTGTGGTTCGCACCGGGTACTGAGACCGCGACGACCGGTCGATCCGCGACGGACGGAGGATCGGACGCCGCTCGTGACTCCATGACGCCACGGAAGATCGGTGCCGTCGGGGTACGGACGTCGCGCGGTCGGACGACGCACGGCTTCGCGCTCAACGTCGACACCGACCTCTCGATGTTCGGGCACATCGTCCCCTGTGGGATCGCGGACAAGCCGGTCACGTCGCTTGCCGCCGAAGGCGTCGGGGTTTCGCTGCACGAGGTCGTCGACGCGGTCATCGAGGCAGCCGGCCCGCTCTTCGGCCCGGTCTCCGACGTCCAGCGCGTCACCGGGCCGGGCCGTGACGTGCCACCGCTGCTGGAGCGGGCGGCGCACACCGTCGGAGACGCGGCCCCCGACCGCAGGGCGACCTCCACCGATCGCCCCCTCGACCGCCGACTGCGGCGCTCGGGAGTCGACCCCGACGTCGGGCTGGCGATCGCCGAGCGCAAGCCGCCGTGGCTCCGGGTCCGGGCGCGGATGGCCGATCCCTACCTCGGGCTGCAGCACCAGCTCCGCGACCTCCAGCTCGTGACCGTGTGCGAGGAGGCCGGTTGCCCCAACATCTACGAGTGCTGGTCCGACGGGACGGCCACGTTCATGATCAACGGGTCGCGCTGCACCCGTGCCTGTGGCTTCTGCCAGGTCGACACGGGTCGCCCGCTCCCGATCGACGGCGACGAGCCCGAGCGGGTCGCCGAGGCGGTCGCCCGGATGGGGCTCGCCCACGCGGTGATCACCTGCGTCGCGCGTGACGATCTCGACGACGGGGGTGCGGGTGCCTTCGCCGCCACGATCGCAGCGGTCCGGCGCCGCGCACCGGCGACCGCGGTCGAGGTGCTGGTCTCCGACTGCAAGGGTGACGAGACGTCCCTCCGCACGATCCTCGACGCCCGACCGGAGGTGTTCAACCACAACATCGAGACGGTGGCGCGACTCCAGCGGGCGGTGCGGCCGTCGGCCGGGTACGCGCGCAGCCTCGCGGTGCTCGCACGAGGGGCCGAGGCCGGCCTGAGCACGAAGTCGGGGCTCATCCTCGGAATGGGCGAGACCGAGGACGAGGTGCTCGCGACCCTGTCCGACCTCCGTGCGGTCGGCGTCGGGATCGTCACCGTCGGCCAGTACCTCCGACCGAGCACCCGCCAGCTGCCGGTCGCCCGGTGGTGGACGCCGGACGAGTTCGAGGCGATCCACCGCGCCGGCCTCGAGATGGGCTTTGCCCACGTCCAGGCGTCGCCGCTCACCCGGTCGAGCTACCACGCGCGAGAGGCGGCGGGTGCGGCCGACCTCCCCTCGCCGGTGCGCCCACACAAGGGCGTCCCCGTGGCCCTGACGTCGAAGCCGCTGTCGGCCTCCCGTGCGTCGTGACGCGGTCGTGACCGAGCTCGCCCAACCGGCCCGCGACGCGCGCCGTGACCGCTTCCTGCGGGTCAGGGAGCGGATGGAGGAGACGGGGATCGACGCGCTCCTGCTCTCCCACGGCGCCGACCTCCCCTGGCTCACCGGCTACGAGGCCATGCCGCTCGAGCGACCGACGCTGCTCGTGCTCCGCCGCTCGGGGACCCCCGTCCTGGTGGTCCCGGCGCTCGAGGCCCCCCGCGTACCGGACGCCGGAGATCTCTTCGAGCTCGCACCCTGGTCGGACACCGACGATCCGATCGCCATCGTCACGTCGGTCCTCGGTCGACCCGACGGGTCGGCCGGGACGCTCGCCGTCTCGGACCGCGCCTGGGCCACCACGGTGCTCGAGCTCCAGCGACGCGTGCCCGGAGCCACCTGGACGGAGGCGTCGACGGTGACCGGTCCGATCCGTGCGGTCAAGGACGAGACCGAGCGCAACGCACTGCGCGCCGCGGGGGCGGCGGCCGACCGGGTCGCGGTGCTGCTGCAGCGGGGCGCGATCCCCCTCATCGGCCGGACCGAGTCCGACGTCTCCGCCGAGCTCAGCCGCTGGCTGCTCGCCGAAGGGCACCGGCACGTGAACTTCGCGATCGTGGGGAGCGGTCCGAACGCGGCGAGTCCGCACCACGACGCCGGCGACCGGGTGATCGGTCACGGCGAGACGGTCGTCTGCGATTTCGGTGGGTCGCTGTCCCTCGACGGCGACGTCGGGTACTGCTCGGACATCACGCGGACGGTGGTCACCGGTGAACCGTCCGGCGAGATCGAGGAGCACTACGCCGTGCTGGCGGCGGCGCAGCAGGCCGGGGTCTCGGCGGCCTGCGCGAACGTCACGGCGGAAGAGGTCGACCGGGTCACGAGGGCCGTCATCGAGGACGCCGGGCTCGGCGACCGTTTCATCCACCGGACCGGGCACGGCATCGGCATCGAGGAGCACGAGGACCCCTACCTGGTCGCCGGGAACCGCGAGCGGCTCCGGCCGGGCCACGCCTTCTCGGTCGAACCCGGGATCTACCATCCGGGCCGCTTCGGCATGCGGCTCGAGGACATCGTGCTCGTCGGTGACGACGGAAGACCCGAGCCGCTCAACTCGGTCGACCACGCGCTGGTGGTCGTCGAGGCGTAGCGGCGTCGCGTCAGCGGCGACGCGCACGTGGCGGCCCGCGGGGGTGGGACGGCGCGCCGGCACAGTGGAGGCGCAGTGGCACCGGGGCCCGCCGGCGAGTGGACCGGTGGAGTTCGGACGAGGCGAACGGAAGGGGGAACGGATGGAGCTCGGCATCAACGGCAAGGCTGCACTCGTGGTCGGGGGCTCACGCGGTCTCGGCAGGGCGACCGCCGACGCGCTCGTCCGCGAGGGCGTCGACGTGCTCCTGACCTCGAGGGACGAGGGCAGCCTCGCGGCGGCCCAGGCCGCACTTGCCGGCTTGGGAGGTTCGGTGTCCACCCGCGCCGACGACATCACCGACCCCGACGCGCCCGCCCGGCTCGTCGAGGCGACCGTCGCGACCTACGGTTCGGTGGACATCGTCATCGCCAATGCAGGCGGACCGCCGCCGGGGCGCGCGCTCGACCTCGACGACGTGGCGCTCGGTGCGGCGCTCAACGCGAACCTGCTCTCCGCCGTACGGCTCACCCGGGAGGCGCTCCCGCACATGCGGACGCGCGGCTGGGGCCGCATCTGCTGCATCACCTCGTACTCGGTCGTCCAGCCTGTGCCCGCCCTCGCGCTCTCCAACACGGCGCGAGCCGGGCTATGGGCGTGGGCGAAGACCGCGGCACGCGACCTGGCCGCCGAGGAGGCCGGCGTCACCTTGAACCTGCTCTGTCCGGGCCCGCACGCAACGGACCGCATGCGCGAGCTCGGCGGCGACGGTCCCATGGGCGATCCCGCCGACTTCGGGCGCATCGCCGCCTTTCTCTGCTCCGAGCACGCACAGTTCGTGAACGGTGCGGCCCTGGTCGTCGACGGTGGCGCGACCCTTGCCCTGTAGCGCTCAGCCCTCCCGGCACTGTCCGATCACGTCGGCGGCAAGCTCGGGGAAGACCCTCGAGACCTTGGTGAGGAGGTCCTCGCCGTAGGGACCCTCGAGCTCGTGGACACTGGCCCGGTCCCAGCGCTCTGCCGCGAGGTCGTCGAACGGCTCCTCGACGATCGGCAGTCGTCCGACCGGCGCTTCCCACGCGGGGTCGAGGAAGAACGGGAACGACAGTCGGTCGTGGCCGCTGGCGTTCCGGACCCGGTGCGGAGTCGAGCGGTACCGACCGCCGGTGAGGCGCTCGAGCATGTCACCGAGATTGCAGACGAGGCCCCCGTCGATCGGCGGCACGTCAGTCCAGCCGGCCCGGGTGCGGACCTGGAGCCCACCCCGGTCGTCCTGTGCCAGCAGCGTGAGCAGCCCGTAGTCGGTGTGTTCGCCGACGCTCCAGGACGAGGTCCCGCCGTCCTCGAGCGCGGGATACCGGAAGGTGCGGAAGAGGACGACGGGGTCGAACGTCAGGTGCTCGGCGAACCACGAGGGACCGAGCCCGAGACCGAGCCCGATCCCGGCGAGCACGGTCTGTGCAGCTGTCTCGAGGGCGCGCATGGACGCGACGACCGCGGGTGCGAGCTCTCGGGGGCGTCGCGGGAAGAGGTTGGACCCGTGCAGCGGAAGCCCGGCGCGCACCCTGGGGTCGTCGGGGCCGAGCTCGCGGCCGAAGTAGAGCCCTTCCTTCCGATCGGGCACCCCGTCGGTCAGCTCACGGCCGAGCGGGAACCACCCACGCCACGCCCGCCCACCGCGCGCCATGGCGACGTCGGCCTTCTCCTCGTCGGGAAGGGCGAAGAACGTTCGCGCCGCGGCGTCGAGCCGGTCGAGCAGGCCGGGATCGACCCCGTGTCCGACGACGGTGAAGAACCCGGACCCGGGTCAGTACCCCCCGGTGCAGCCGTTCTGGTCGGGGGCCGCGTTCGGGTTGCCCCAGTACGCGGTCGCGAACGCGACGGCGACCCTGATCTGCTGGTCGGGCGTGGCGTAGGCGGCGTCCGACGGGAAGCCGAAGGTGTTGAACCGGTTCCAGTTGGCGTGGGAGAAGCCGAGCCCACCGCTGAAGACCGGGCCGTCGACGTTCCAGACTCCGCCTTCCTCGCAGACGTTGACCTTGTCCCAGGCGGCGCGCTGGAACTGCGTGATGCCGTCGACCGCCGTCGCGGGCGGCGCGGGCGGGCTGTAGACGGTGCTCCCGCCGAGCGAACCGTAGAAGCCGGCGCCGCCGAAGGCGAAGATGCCGCCGTCGGAGCCGACGGTGAGGTAGCCGTTGGTGGTCGACGTGATGCCGATGACCGGCCGATTGAGGTGCTGACCCCCGGTCGATCCGTCGAAGGATGCGCCACCGAAGGCGTAGATCGCGCCGTCCATCGCGGCGAGGCGGTAGCCGGTGCCATTCCCGCTGATCCCGACAACGGGCTGGCCGGACGGCGCGTCGCCGGCGAACGAGGCGTCGCCGAAGGCGTAGACCGAACCGTTGGCGGCAGCCTCCCAGTACCCGTGCCCGTCGCGGGTGGGGGCGAGGCCGACGACGGGACTGTTGGGAGTGAGCCCGACGGCCGAGCCGTAGTACGAGGCGTCGCCGAAGGCGAAGACGCCGCCGTCGTTCGCGACGATCCAGTAGCCACCGCCGTCGGGCGTGGGCTGGATCCCGACGATGGGCTGGTCGAGGCTGAGGGTGCCGGTGGAGCCGAAGTACCGGGCGTCACCGAAGGCGAAGACGCCGCCGTCCGAGGCGACCTCCCAGTAGCCACCCCCGTCCGGGGTCGCCGCCATGCCGACGACCGGCTTGTTGAGGTGGAGCGTTCCGGTCGACCCGAGGTACCGGGCGTCACCGAAGGCGAAGACGCCACCGTCGGAGGACCCTTCCCAGTAGCCACCCCCGTCCGGGGTCGCCGCGACGTCGACGATGGGCGCATTGAGCACCATGCCGGCCCCTGTCGGGAGGGACGGAGAGGCGCCGGCTATGTGGACCGAGGCGCCGGCTGCGCTGCAAGCGGCGACGGCACCGAGGCCGACGGCCAGGTTCCGGCGGAGCCGAGTCTTGCGGGCGCCCGAACTGAGGTGTAATCCCTCGCTCGGTGGGGTAGGGGTACTCCCGGAATCGGTCCGGGAGTCGGTTCGGGTACGGCAATGGGTACGGCGAAGTGGGGTGTCCGAAAACACGTGGGTGACCTTTCCTTGGTCGGTCGACCCGTCCCCGGCGATGGGGGCGCGTCGACTCTCTTCTGGTTGGGTGGACCCCACGTCTGTGCATTCAGTGCCCCAGCCGAGCACCGGGAAGGGTGGTTCGGCCTTGCTCCGAGAGCTGGGTGTGCTAGCGGGTGGTTACGTCCGGATCTCGAAAGTGGTTACGTCGCGTGGCTCCTCGTCGGTCGGACCGCTGTGCGTCGCGCAGCGACGGCGTGGGAGGAAATCCCCTCGTCTCCCAGCCGCGGTCCAACAGGTACCGCTGACTTCAGGTCGGGGAGCGTAGCGGCTCCCGAGGGGCTTGTGAAATCGGGCACGAGCGCGGCCCAGTCAATCCAGGCACGACCGTACCTGCCGCCTGACGGGCGGCGAACTACGAAATCCCTGCTTATCGGCTAATTCTCCAGCGGAGATCCCGAAGAGTCGCCGTGGACCCGCTCCCACTCCTCCGGGGGGCCCAGGACCGAAGCCTCGGGGCCGTACCGCCGCACGTACTCCGGGTGGATCTGCCGCCACCGATCGGGGGCGCTCGCCGGTGCCGGACGGCCGGCGGTGGCCGAGTCGAGCAGGTCCAGGGCGCAGTGCCAACCCGCACCGTCACGTGCGGCCTTGCCGACCTGGTCGAACGAGGCGGTGAAGCGCAGCGTGCAGCCGTCGCCGTCGCCGTCGCCGTCGCCGTCGAGCTCGAAGCGAAGGTGCTCGTCGGCCCAGTCGAACTCGAGGAGGCCCGGCGGCTCGCACGCGAGCATCCGGCCGTCGAACGGCTCGCCCTCGTCCTCGCGGAAGCCGAAGCGGAGCGACGCACCCGCCTCGAAGGCGCCCTCGATCGTGGTGGGGAACCAGCCGGCGAGCTGATCGGGCTCGGTGAGGGCGAGCCACACGGCGGCGCGGGGGTGGTGGAGCCGGCGAACATACCGGAGGGTGACCCGGGAACCACGCTGGTCGAACGTCCCGAACTCGTCCTCGGTGGGAACTCGATCGTCGGTCATGGTGCTCCTCTCGTGCTCCAGGTCCGGCGGTCCGTCGGAGAACCGGTCGAACGGCGATCCAGCTCGGCGTCGAGGTGCGCCTCGAGTGCGTCGAGGCGGGAGGCCCAGAGTGCCCGGTACGGGGCGAGCCAGGTGTCGAGGTCCCTGAGAGGCTCCGGCCGGATCCGGTAGAGGCGGCGTTGGGCGTCGCGGGTCACCTCGACGAGCCCCGCCTCACGAAGCACCCGGAGGTGCTTGGAGACCGTGGGCTGGCGGAGTGCGGTGCGTTCGACCAGCTCGCCGACGGGTCGCTCCCCGTCGAGCAGGAGGTCGAGGATCCGGCGCCGGCTGGGTTCAGCCAGCACCTCGAAGGTGGTTGCCACCGTTTGAGTATACGCCTTCTCGCATATAGCTGGTAAGGCATGTCTTTTCTATGCCGGCCGGCAGGCCGCCCGCCATGCGCCGGGCATCGCATCGGGCCGAATCAGGCGTAGGTGCGGATGAGCGACAGGACCTCGTCGGCATCGGGTCCCGTGCCACGCAGTGTGGTGTCCGAGGCCGGGATCCGCCGCGCCGCGACCGTGCAGAGGTCGAGTGCCGGTCCTTCGATGACGGTGACGGATGCCTCGTCGGGTTCGAACGCCCAGTGCTCGCCGTCCGGTGCCGAGAGCCGCAGCGCGACCGGACCGTGCAGCGTGCTGCCGGCCTGCGCGAAGGCGTACGGAAGGGTGCGCCAGGCCAGTCGCGCGATGAGCTGCAGCCCTGCGCTCGGTGTGAGAGTCGTCCCGACCGCCGCCGCGACGTCCCCGGCGTGGATCCACGTCTCGGCGAGACGCGTGGTGGTGAGCGTGCGGGCGGAGATCGGGCCCGCCACCCAGGGCACCCGCGTCGAGAGGTCGATCGTCTCCAGCACGTCGTCGAGCTCCCGCGACGCACGACGCCAACGGTCGGAGGCGGCCTCGTGCCCCGCGCCGCTGCTCGTTGGCGACCATGAGCGCGACGCCCTCGTCGACCGACGACGCCGGATCGAGTCCCTCGGTCAAGGCGGCCAGCACCACGTCGAACCGCCCGGTGACGCTGCCGACCGCCATCTCGTCGGTCTGCGCGAGATGGAGCACGACATCGTGCACGTCCCACCCGGCGCAGCGGGTGGGCGCGTCCCACCGCTCCGGGTCCAGGCGGTCGAGCAGTTCGGCGAGCGCAGCGTGCTCCGCCCGGAGGGCGTCGGTGGTCGGATCGGTCACGTCGGTGTCCCCTTCGCTCGTCGGATCGGTCATCTCGGCGCTCCCTCGGCCGTATGGACCGCCTCGTCGGGAGGCCCCGGTCGACGGCCCAGCGCGAAGTGGGCCTTGACCGAGGTGTCCGTCGGGGGATCACCGTGCTCGTCGCTCTCCCTGAGGAGCACGAACCGGGGAGCGAGCGCATCGCGGATCTTCGAGAGGTTGACCCCGAGCTCGTCGATCTCCTCGTGGTGCAGTCGGTACGCCTCGCCTTCGAGGTGCTCGAAGATCTTCACATCCCAGCGCGAACAGGCAGCTCGAGAGCGCGTCCTCGGCGAACGCGACGTCCATGATCATCACGCCGCCGGCGAACTCGTAGACCCAGGGCGGGTCGTCACCGAGGCGACGGAGCTCGCCGACCGTGTTCACGTCGAAGATGAAGAGACCCCCCTCGGCGAGATGGTCGTGCACCGCGTCGAACATCGAGCGCCAGGCCTCGAAGGTCAGCAGATGGTTGATGCTGTCGAAGACGCTGACGACGACGTCGAAGGTCTCCCCGAGGGAGAAGTCCGCCATGTCACCTTCGACGAAGCGGGCCGCGGGCACCTTCGACCTTGCCATGGCGAGCATCTCCGGCGAGCGGTCGAGGCCGGTCAGGGAGTCGATGCCCAGGATGCGCTCGAGGATCGAGCCGGTGCCGCAGCCCAGCTCGAGCAGGGAGGCGGCTCCGGGTCGGAAGCGGTCGATCCAGGCATTGACCCGATCGGCCCGCGGTCCCGGGTCGTCCATGACTGCGTCGTAGAAGGCGGAGATCTGGCGGTAGGGCGGCACGGATCAGGGCCGCTGCCGCCGGTCGGGCGGGCGATGGACCAGGTTCGGGCGGTGCAGTCCGGTGGTCGACGGGGTCATCAGGTTCGGCGAGGTCCGCGGATGCGGGTTCGGCAAGCTTTCCACGGTCGAGCGGATCCACCCGGGACGCGCCGCGGTCGGGACGGTTCGAGGGGTTCACGCCCCCGGACGTCTACGCAGGCGGTGGTGGAGGAAGCAGCGGTGGCAGGCCTGCGAGCGGCTCCCCGTCACCGCCGGGGTCGACCGAGACCGAGGTGCCGGGTGGTGGCGGAGGCGGTACGACCAGACCCGGCAGCCCCTCCGACACCGATGCCGCCGGTGGCACCGGCGCTGATGCCGAGGGCGGCGCCGACACCGATGCCGACGGTGGCGCCGACGGTGGCGCGGACAGCCTGGTTCCCGCACTGCTCACCGCGACATCCGCCCGTGCCGTCCCGATCAGTTCGGGGGCGGAGGGAATCGGTACAGGAGCGCCGGACGTGGGAGGGCGGATGCGCTGTGCCTCCTCGACGTCGAAGGCCTGCACCAGCAGATCGGAGACCGGGTCCGAGGTGCCGAAGGACGGCTCCGCTCCGGCGCCTCGGCCGCCCCTTCGCGATGACCCGCGCCTCGGCGAGACGAAGGTCGGCGAGAGCGACGGCGCTGTGGCCGAGGCCGATGCGTCGATGAGCGACGTCCCGGGACGGCCGGCGCCGTAGCGGGCGACGTCGAAGTCGTGGTACCCGACGGCGCTTGCCTTCCTGCGTCGCAGGTCGTGAGTCCGCTTGGCCTTGAGCGCGAGGAGTGCGACGAGGAGGAGCAGCGCCGCGGCGACGGGATAGAGCTCGTATCGCATCGATCCGCTCCCGGACGATGTGGCCATGACCGCGTGGAACGTCACCGGATGCATCCTCATCAATGGTACCGACCGGTTCGGGTAGACGCACCCGCGGAACTCCTGGTCAGAACCGACTTCTCCCCGGCACGGGCCCGCCGGTCAGCGAGCCGTCGACGCAGCCGCGCCCCGTCGAGGGCCGGCCCTCGTGCAAACCGTCGGATTCGCTACCCGTCGGACTTGGCCCGGACGTGGACCGCCTCGACCCCGCCCTCCCGGGCGCGGGCCTGGCGGATCCGCGCCGCCCAGACGAACAGCGCCGCCCCGATGACCACCAGCACGATGCCGAACGCCGTGTACTTCCCGTGACCGCTCATCACCCTCGACGAGCTGATCACGTCGGTCCCCTGCAGGATCCAGACGACTCCGGTGAGACAGCAGACCGCCCCGACGATGGCTCGAGACCACATGGTCGACTCCGTTTCCGGTGGCGCGATCCCGCTCCCGTGGCGCATCCTCACGATCGCGCCCGCGCACCTGTGCTCATCAGCAACGTAGCGCCGCACGGGTGGCCGCGGAACGCGGGTGGCCGGCGGTGCCGATCCGCCGCCCGATCCGATCAGGTGCCCGGTTCGAAGGAGAGCCGGTCGCCCGGCCAGTAGGTGTGCGGGGAGAATGTCGTCGGCCGGCTGCCGCCGGGCATCAGGAGCGAGAGCGCTCCGGTGACCGGTGCCGCGTGCTCCGACCAGCGGAAAACGGCAACGCCGTCGTGCGCCAGGACGCGCTGCCCGCCGAGGGTGGCGAGCGTCCCGTCGGTCACGTTCGAGACGACCAGGTCCGGCTGGCATGCGCTCGAGTAGCCACGGAAGGCGACGCGGTACGCGGTCTGACGGGCCTGCACCTCGAGGTAGGGCTCGAACGGCGGGGCGATGCCCATCCGCAGGTCGGTCGCGTGGAAGAACAGTGTCCCGTCGACCCACACCACCAGGCGATCCGAGCCGTTGGTCTCGATCGAGACCGTGAGGGGACCCGGCGACCAGGGCGCCTCCTTCAGGACGTGCTCCGTCGCGTCCTGCAGGTGCCCGACCGAGTAGCCGACGGTGAGCGTCCGACTACCGTCGGAGTGGACCATCTCGGCGACGACCACGTAATCGATGTCACCCGTCGCGACGGTGTCGGCCGTCTGCACCGCCATGACGAGCTCGCCGGTCGCGCCTTCGGGCGTAGCGGACAGGGTTGGTGGCGATTCCGCGACGAACTGGAACGTGCAGCTCGCCGGTGTCGGCGCGGTCGCGGTCAGGAACCAGCCGCGGAAGTCGGTGGTCGGTCGCGACACGCCGACCTGGAGCAGACCGCCGGCAGCGACCGCCTCGCCGAGGCTCGGGCCGGCGCTCCCGTTCGCCTCCCACCCGGCGTAGGGCGGCAGCGAGAGCGAGGTGCTGTAGGGGATGGGTCTCGCGGCCGAGCTCGGCGTCGTGAACGTCACGCCGTGGTAGTCCGACGGCTGACCCGTGCTCCCGGCCGATGCGCTGCCCGATTGCGGCGCGCCGCTCACCAGCAGCGTCGCGCCACCCGAGCCCGGGACCGACTGGACCTGGTCGATCACGCGTTGGCTCGCCGCGGTCGACTGCGCGACCAGCAGGACGGCCGCCACGACGGCCGCGACGGGGAACGCCGTGACGGCGCGGCGGCCCCAAGACGGACGGCTGTGCCACGTCCAATGGGTGGGCCTCGGGCGCCTGGCCGCCGTCTCGTCATCGAGGGGGTCCCACGAGGCGCCGGGAGGCGACGCCGCGGCACCGAGGCTCGCGCCGGCGGACCCCGCTTCGGTCGGGGTCGTTCTGGTCGGCCCGAGCATCCCGTGGCCGCGACGGGGTTCGTCGATCGGAGGCTCAGAAGGAGGCATAGAACGACTCCTCTCCGGCCGAGAGCACGCGGTAGGAGGAGACACCGGTCACCAGGGCGTAGACGGCGGTGCCTGCGAGAAGACCCCACGATCCGCGATTGAGGTCACCGTCGGCCACGAGCACCGCGGTGGCGATCGCACTGACGATTGCTCCGGCCACTGCGGCGGTGACCGGTGCGCGCGGACGCCCGAGGAAGAAGAGGTACTGGCTGCAGAGCATGCCGATCGGCACCATCGCGAACCCGAGGGAGGTCACGAGCAGCGCGCCGTAGCCTCCGGGCGCTCGAACAGGGGCCGTCAACGACGCCGGGAGCAGCACCAGGAGCAGACCGGGGAGCGCGAGCGCCACGGTCGCCGAGACCAGGAGGAGCACCGTCACGCTCGCGCTCCACTCGCGCCGGAGGGCCACCCTCGCCTGGTCCCACCGGTCGAGGGTGTGGTGCTCGAGCAGCGGGATGAGGCGCCGGCCGAAGCGTTCGATCGACGCGTGCACCAGCCCGAGCAGGATGACCAGGTCGAGGAGCGCGAGGTCGAAGGAGCCCTCGAACGTCGACGGGTAGACGTACTGCGAGACGCCGAGGCCTCGCCCGTAGGCGAAGCCGACCACCACCGAGCTGACCAGGATCATGACGAAGTAGGCGCACCCGTACACGGCGTACGGTGCCGAGTGCCAGAGCACGACGCGGAGCTCCGGGGGCTTGACCACTGTGAGCGAATCGGAGCTCGTGGAGCCCGTGTCCGACCGCATGGCCAGGTAGCTCGCCGCGATGACCACCATGGCACCCGAGCCGACCGCCAGTCCGAGGAGCTGCGCGTGGCGGACCCCACTCGATGCGCCGCTGAAGATCCGGGCGGAAGCGAGCGTGACGACGAGAGCCAGGCCCGTCGCAAGCGCGAGGGTGTAGAAGCGGCGCAGCATGTAGAGGGGTGCGGCGCTGACCAGAAAGATGAAGATCGCCGCGGCGAACTCGGCGAAGACCTCGCCCAGGTGGAGACCGTACGTCGGGACCACGTAGCCGGCGTAGAGCGCAGCGATCACCAGCACGGCGGTGGCCATGCTGTAGACGAGGAACCGCACGACGGTCCACCGGACCAACGCGTAGTTGCGCTGCAGGAAGTAGAAGGTTCCCTTTCGCGCGAGCATCTGCGACGCAGCGCCCGAGAGCACTGCGGCGACGAAGAACGCCAGCGACACCATGGCCGCGACCTGAGGCGTGGCGTCGAGCGAGGACCAGAGTGCGACCCGGCCGACGAAGAGCACCACGATCGACATGATCCAAGGGACCCCGTACCACGAGCCCGAGAGATAGTCGTCCACGAATCGCCGCCACGATCGCTGGCGCTCGGGCGGCGTATGCGATCGGGGGACGTAGTACAGGTAGGTGAGGTCGAAGACGGCGACGGCGAGGTCGAAGACGGTTTCGAACCCGAGCTCCTCCGCACCCGAGGTCGTGTACCCCATGGACTCGAGCGCGACGGTCACGTCGCGCAGGTTGCGCGGTTCCGGATTCCGGTCGAGCACCCGACGCGCTTCGACATGGAGGTCGTCATAGACGGCGGGCTCGTCGCGGAGGTCGGCGAGCGTGCGCGGCACCTGGCCGACGTGACTGGTCGCGGAGGTGTCAGTGTCCGTGAACACGTGCACGCACCTCGTCGTAGAGCACCCGGTGACCCTCGAGGAAGACCTCGAGGGTGTAGGACTCGATCATTGCCTGACGCGCCAGCACACCGAGACGGGCGAGGTCGCCTCGACGGGCGGCCATCCCACAGATGGCGTCGGCCAGGTCGGCCGGCTTGCCGGGCCCGACCAGGCGGCCGTACGGGGGTCGCACCACTTCGGGGACGCCGCCGACGTCCGTCGCGACCATCGGACGGCCGGCCATCATCGCCTCGATCGCTGCGAAGGGGAACCCCTCCGAGATGCTGGAGAGGACGGCGATGTCCCCGCCGTTGAGCGCGGTGCCCACGTCCGAGGTCGGCCCCTTGAAGACACACGACGCGCCCAGCTCGAGCTGCTCGGCGAGGGCGTAGCACGAGCGCGCATATCCGGCGTCACTCTCCGGGCCGTAGATGAGGAGCCGGACGCCGGGGATGCGGTCACGGACCAGCGAGAACGCGCGGAGCATCGTGTGGATGTCCTTGAGCCGTTCGAGGCGGGCCATCGCCACGAGGGTGAGGGGACCGGTCCCGCTGCCGGCCGGCCGGTCCAGCGGGAATCGGTCCGGGTCCACGCCGTTGGGTAGGGGCCGGATCTTCTCCTCCTCGACACCGAGACGCATCTCCCAGGAGGCGTTGAAACGGGCCACCGGGGCGACCAGGTCGGCCCTCGAGTACGCCATCGCGACGACCGCCGCGTAGAAGTTGGAGAGGAAGGCCCGGTAGGGGCTGCTCGTGTCGTTGCGACCCAGGGCGAGGAGCCGTTCACGGTAGTAGACGCCGTGCTCGGTCAGCAGGAACGGCACGCCCCACCGTTCGCGGAGGACCACGGCGGGGATCGCGCAGAACGCTGCGGCCGACGCATGCACCACTCCGGGCAGCTCCGGTGGGTAGTCGAGCGGTGCGAGGTAGCGGTAGACCGAGCGGGCGAGGTCGATGGCCTCGAAGGTGGTGAGGCGCCGGAAGAGCGGGTGTGCGGCGAGCGTGTCCCGGAAGACCCGCCAGGTGCGGCCGTCGCGCATCGCGAGCTTGAGGCTGTAGTGCTCGGCATACTCGGCGAGGGTGCAGAGGGCCTCGACGAGATCGTCAGGTCCGCCTTCACCCAGCGCGACCGACACCACCAGCTGGACGTAGGCCGGCAGGAAGTCGCGCTCGAACCGCCGGCCCGGCCTGCGGAGTCGGCGTGAGATCCACCCCGGTCGCGGGTTGAACTCGGCGTTGTCCTCCGTGCCCCAGAGCGGGACGTGCACGACCTCGGCGAGGTTGGGTGGCGGCTCGTAGCGGACCGCCATCGACGTGTTGGCGACGACCGAGTAGACGACGAACCGGCGCTCGGACAATCCGGAGATCAGCTGATGGGCCCAGGTGCTGACCCCGCCGGTCACGAACGGGTAGGTCCCCTCCGTGGTCAGGAGGACGTCGACCGCCCGGGAGTCCGACGTGATGCTCGTGTTCGGGCGCGCCGGTTCGGCGTGGTGCACACGCTCGGTGGGCGGCAGGACGAGCGACGTGTCCACGGCGCGGTCAGGGAATGCTCTGGTCGGACAGGAGGTGCCGGCGCCTGCGGAGTCGGGCGCCCGAGCGCGCGCCGACGGTACCGGCGCGTCCGTCGGCATGCCCGGCCTGGCCGTCGCCGGGACGGTCGCCGGCTGTCGTCGTACCGGACTGCGACGCGGCGCCGGTCACCCGGGGCGTTCCGTCTGTGCGAGACGGTGGCCCGGCGTCGCTCGGGGCCTCGGCGGGCGGGGTTGCGGTGCCCACGGTGCGGCCCGGGGCGGCGCCTGCGGCGGGAGCATGACCGTGACGGAACGGGATGCCCGGGACGTCCGCCATGAGGTCCGCGTCGGCGCTGAGCGCCGTCTCGATCGCCTGCGCGCGGCGCAACCCCTTGGTTGCGACGTGCAGGTTCTCGACGGAGAGGAAGCACTTCGCCGCCATGACGGCCGCTTCGCGGATGAAGGGGAGGGGCGTTCGGTCGTCCTCGCTGACGCGCAGGTACTCGCGACCGGCCAGCCGCATCCAGTGGTCGGAGCCGTCGACGTTCCCGCCCTGGCGCGCCGCGAGCGCGGCCTGACGGAACGCGATGGCTGCGCGCTGTGGCGCGTCGTCGATCGTGCGCTCCGCCTCCTCCAAGAAGAGCGATTCCGCTCGCTGGTACTCGCCGGCATGGAACGCGCCGATCGCCGCCTCGAAGAGCGTGGTCTCGCCGTCCTCGAGCTCGAGCAGTGTGCGTGCGAGCTCCGCAGCCTCGTCGGGCGCCGCAGCTCCGGCGTCCACGCCGTCCTCGACATGGGCGGCCGACTCCGGAGGCCCGACCTCGCGTTTCGTTCCTCCCGGCTCGACCCGGCCTCCGCCGATGAGGTGCGGACGTGGCGGCACCGGGCGAAGGATCGTTCCGGCCGCAGCCGCAGCCGCAGCCGCAGCCGCAGCCGCAGTCGCAGCTGCAGCGACCGGCCGATCCGCGGTCCCGGGCTCGGGCGCGGAAGCGGACGTGTCGACCGGCCGTTCCTCGACCAGCTGACCCGACGACGTGTCACGCTTTGCGCCAATTTCGGGCATACGGAGGAATTCGACCAGTTCGGAGCAGGACTTGAGGTTCCCGCCCGACTTGAGGTCCCCGCCCGTGCTCCCGCCGGTCAGGCGACGAAGTACTTGGCCTGGGGATGGTGGCAGACGATCGCCGTCGTCGACTGCTCGGGGTGGAGCTGGAAGCCCTCGCTCACCTCGACTCCGATGCGGTCCGCGCCGAGCAGCTCGACGACCTTGGCGTTGTCCTCGAGGTCCGGGCAGGCCGGATAGCCCCACGAGTACCGTCCGCCGCGGTACTTCTGTCGGAACAGGCCGGTCAGCGTGGGACCGTCCTCGCCCGCGAAGCCGAGCTCTTCGCGGATGCGCCGATGCCAGTACTCGGCGAGTGCCTCGGCCATCTCGACCCCGAGGCCGTGAAGGTAGAGGTAGCGCTGGTACTCGTTGTCACGGAAGAGCCGCGCCGTCTCCTCCGAGACCCTCGAACCCATCGTCACGACCTGCAAGCTGGCGAAGTCGGGATCGCCCGACTCGACCGGGCGGAAGAAGTCGCTGATGCAGAGCCACGGTTCGGTGGCCTGGCGCGGGAAGGCGAAGCGCATCCACTCCGACGAGCGGCTCTCGTCCTTGTAGATCACGAGGTCGTCTCCATCGGCATTGGCCGCGAAGTGCCCCCAGACGACCTGAGGCAACAGCAGCTGCTCGGCCTTCACACCTGCGAGCTGCTCGCGCAGCAGGTGGCGCACCCGTGCCTTGAACGTCGCGTCGTCCTCGCTCTCCTCCGGTCGGTAACCCCATTGGTTGCGGTAGAGGGCCGTCTCGTTGAGGTACTCGGCGATGTCGTCGATCGGGATCCCGCGCGCGACCCGGCTCCCGACGAATGGAGGAGAGAAGAGTGCGTTGTCGGCAGCGACCTCTGGCGAGCGCGACGGAGGCCCCTCTCCCCGCGCACGCGCGTCGGCGGCGGCCTGTGCGCGCAATTCGCTCTTGCGCGGACCGAGGTCGCGCCCTCCGATGGCGGTGCCGAACTCCGGGTCCTGTTCGCCGGAGCGCGTGAGCTCGACGAGCCGGTCCATCGTCCGGAGCCCCTCGAAGGCGTCCTTCCCGTAGAACAGCCGACCCTCGTAGATCTGGCGGAGATCCCGCTCGACGTAGGTGCGGGTCAGGGCGGCGCCGCCGAGGATGACCGGGATGTGCGAAAGGCCGCGGCGATTGAGCTCCTCGAGATTGTCCCGCATGATGAGCGTCGACTTCACGAGCAGGCCGCTCATCCCGATCGCGTCCGCGCGCGAGTCCTCGAGGGCGGCGACCATCTCGTTGATGCCGACCTTGATGCCGAGGTTCTTCACCGTGTAGCCGTTGTTGGTGAGGATGATGTCGACGAGGTTCTTGCCGATGTCGTGGACGTCGCCTTTCACCGTCGCGAGCACCATCACCCCCTTGCCGCCCTGGTCGGACTTCTCCATGTGTGGTTCGAGGTGCGCGACCGCGGTCTTCATCGTCTCGGCGGAGCCGAGCACGAAGGGAAGCTGCATCTCGCCGGACGCGAAGAGCTCGCCCACGGTCTTCATTCCCGAGAGCAGCACGGCGTTGATGATCTCGAGCGGGGCCATCCCGCCTCCCATGGCCACGTCGAGGTCGTCCTCGATCCCCGTGCGATCGCCGTCGACGATGCGCTGCTCGAGGCGGCGCTCGACGCTCCAACCCGACCGGTCCTCCCTCGCCGACGAGGTCGTGGCCGTCACGCCTTCGAACAGGCCGAGCAGCTCGGTCAGCGGATCGTACGAGTCGGTCCGGCGGTCGTAGACGAGATCGAGGCAGACCTCTCGTGCGCGCTCGTCGACCTTGGAGAGGGGGAGGATCTTCGACGCGTGCACGATGGCCGCGTCGAGGCCGGCCTCCACGCATTCGTGCAGGAAGACCGAGTTGAGGACCTGGCGTGCGGCCGGATTCAGTCCGAATGAGACGTTCGAGAGCCCGAGCACCGTGTAGACGCCGGGAAGCTCGGACTTGATCCTGCGGATCCCCTCGATCGTCTCGATGCCGTCCTTGCGGCTCTCCTCGAGCCCGGTCGAGAGCGGGAGCGCGAGCGGATCGAAGAGGAGGTCCTCGGGGCGCAGGCCGTACCGCTCGGTCGCCACGTCGTGGATCGCGCGGGCCGCCCTGACCTTCCAGTCGGCGGTGCGGGCCTGGCCCTCGGTGTCGATGCACGTGCACACGACGGCGGCGCCGAACTCCTTGGCCAGCGTCAGGAAGGAGTCGAGCCGCGTCCCTGGTGCGTCGCCCTCCTCGAGGTTCACCGAGTTGATGACCGCCCGCCCACCGATGTAGGAGAGCGCGGCCTCGACGACCGGTGCCTCGGTGGAGTCGACGACGAGAGGGACCGTGGACTGGGTCGCGAACCGCGAGGCGACCGCCTCCATGTCGGCGACGCCGTCGGCACCCGTGTAGTCGACGCAGACGTCGATGAGGTGTGAGCCCTCGGCGACCTGCTCGCGTGCCATGGCGACACAGGTGTCCCAGTCCGAGGCCAGCATCGCCTCGCGGAACTTCTTCGATCCGTTCGCGTTGGTCCGCTCACCGATCACCAGGAACGAGGTGTCCTGCGTGAAGGGGACCTGGGTGTAGATGGACGCCGCGCCCTGCTCGACCTCGACCTGACGCGCGGCCGGGACGAGATCGCGGCACGCGTTCACGACCGCCGCGAGGTGGTCCGGCGTCGTCCCGCAGCAGCCGCCGACGACTGCGATCCCGAGCTCCTCGACGAACTGGCGGTGGAACTCCGCGAGCTGCTCGGGGGTGAGGTCGTAGTGCATCTTCCCGTCGACGACGGACGGCAGCCCGGCGTTCGGGATGCACGACACGGGCATGGCGGCGTGCGCGGCGAGATGCCGGAGTGGTTCGAACATCTCGGCGGGGCCCGTCGCGCAGTTGAGCCCGATCGCGTCGACGTCCATCGCCTGGAGGGCGCAGAGGGCCGCACCGATCTCGGTGCCGGGCAGCATCGTCCCGGTGAGCTCGATGGTGACCTGCGCCTGTAGCGGCAGTCGCCGACCGGCGGAGCGCATCGCCCGCCTGGCGCCGTTGACGGCAGCCTTGGCCTGCAGGAGGTCGAAGACCGTCTCGACGAGCAGCAGGTCGACGCCGCCCTCGATCAGCGCCGCGGCCTGCTCCTCGTATGCGTCGCGCAGCGCCGCGTACCGGATCTGGCCCAGCGTGGGGAACTTGGTCCCGGGACCGATGCTGCCGGCCACCCACCGCGGGCGGTCGGTCGTGGAGTGGTCGTCGGCGGCCGCCCGGGCGAGGGCCGCGGCCGCGAGGTTGAGCTCGCGCACCCGGTGGGCCTGCCCGTACTCGGCGAGCACCGGTGCCGAGGCGCCGAAGGTGTCGGTCTCGACCACGTCGCAGCCGACCTCGAGGAAGGAGCGATGGACCCGGTCGACGACGTCGGGGCGGGTCACGACCAGGAGCTCGTTGCAGCCCTCGAGGTCGACGCCGCCGAAGTCGTCGGCGACCAGGCCGGCCAGCTGCAGGTTGGTTCCCATTGCGCCGTCGAAGACGACCACGCGCTCGGACGCGGCCCGCAGGTAGCTCGGAGTGGCGGATGAGGCGCTCATCGTGCCTCAAGGCTACCGGGGCCCGCGCGTCACCCTCGCCAGCACCGTCCCCGAAGCGGTGCCGGTCGCCTCGTTTAGCATCGGGCCGGTGATGACACCGTGGTGAAGATCTACACGAAGACGGGTGACGACGGGACCACCGGACTGCTCTACGGGGGACGCGTGGCGAAGGACTCGCACGTCATGCAGGTCACCGGCGCGGTCGACGAGGCGCAGGCGGGGCTGGGGCTCGCGCGGGCGGAGGCCGCGGCGGGCTCGGAGCTCGACTCGGTGCTCACCCAGCTCGAGCGCGAGCTGTACGTCCTCATGGCCGAGGTGGCGACCGATCCGTCACACCGGTCGAAGCTGGTCGAAGGCACGACGCTCGTCACGGCCGAGATGGTCGGTGCTCTCGAGGCGCAGGTCGACCGGCTCCTCGCGCGGTTCGAGATGCCGAGCGACTTCGTGATCCCGGGCGCGAACCGCGCGTCGGCCGCGCTGGACCTCGCGCGGACGGTGGTCCGCCGGGCAGAGCGTCTCTACGTCGCCGCGCCGATCGAGGGATCGTCGGTCGGTCCGTACCTCAACCGCCTCTCGGACCTCCTCTGGGCCATGGCACGGTGGACCGAGGGCAACGAGCACCTCCTGGCGCGCAGCGCGCCACGGGGTCGCCGGTCGCGTACCGGAAGGGCGGCGACGTCCACGACCGGCGATCCCTCGATCGGGGGCACTTCCGGCAGCGGCACTTCCGGCAGCGGCACCTCCGGCAGCGGGGACGGTGGCGCGAACGAGGATCGAACGGGAGAGGAGCGATCGTGAAGGTGACCGTCTCGGGCCGTCCGGACCTTGACGCGGCAGTCGCCGTCGGCGTGCCGGTCCACTCCGGCGACGACGGCCCCGCCTACGCCGTCCCGGTCGGTGATCTCGACCTCGGGCTCGCCGAGACCCTCGACGCGGGCGCGTGCAAGCGGCGGGGATTCACTGGCGCGGTCGGGCAGACCCTGACGGTGCAGGCGGGGAGCGCCGCCGCCGCCGGGCCGGTGCTGCTCGTCGGGCTCGGGGTACCCGTTCCGTCAGAGGGCGACGCAGTGCTCGAGGCCGTCCGTCGGGCGGCCGCGGCGTTCGTGCGGGCGGCCGGAGGCGGTCCCCGCGCGGTCCTCTTCATCGGCCCGTCGTCCCGACGCGACGCCGACCGTTCGGTCGAAGCGGCGAGCACTGGCGCCGTGCTCGCCGCGTACCGCTTCGACCGGTACCGCTCCGAGGAGGCGTCCGAACCGCTCGAGGAGCTCGTGCTCGCGGCGCCCGGCGCGACCGGATCCGACGGCACGGCCGGATCCGACGGCACGGCCGGACCCGACGGCGCGGCCGGACCCGGAGACTCCACCGGCCCGGACGGCCTGGCCGAGCTGGAAGCCGGCGCCGCCCGGGGCGCGCGGATCGCGGCGTCGGTCTGTCTCGCTCGGGACCTGGTCAACGAGCCACCGAGTGCGATGACCCCGGAGCGGTTCGCCGGTGCCGTCGTCGATCGGTTCGACGGCGTGGACGCGGTGTCGGTCGAGGTCTGGGACGAGGACCGGATCGCCGCCGAGCGGCTCGGTGGCCTGCTCGGCGTCTCGCGTGGCTCGAGTCGGCCGCCGCGACTGGTCCGCATCGAGTACGAACCGGCCGATCCGGTGCGTGTCGACGGCCGGGTTCCGCACGTCGCGCTCGTGGGCAAGGGGATCACCTTCGATTCGGGCGGCCTCTCGCTCAAGACGGCGACCGGCATGGAGACGATGAAGACCGACATGGGCGGCGCGGCTGCCGTGCTCGGCGCCGTCGATGCCGCCGCCGCGCTCGGGGCGCGGCTCAGGATCACGGCATTTGCGCCCCTCACCGAGAACATGCCCGGTGGCTCGGCCACGAAGCCGGGCGACGTCCTCACCACGCGCAACGGCAAGACCATCGAGGTGCTGAACACCGACGCGGAGGGGCGCCTCGTCCTGGCGGACGCGCTCTCGCTCGCGGCCGAGCTCGATCCCGACGCGATCGTCGACGTCGCGACGCTCACCGGCGCGGCGGTCGTCGCGCTCGGCAAGGAGATCGCCGGACTGCTCGGAAACGACGGTCGGCTCCTCGAGGCGGTCAAGGCAGCGGGGGACCGGGCCGGGGAGCCCGCCTGGCCGCTTCCCCTGCCCGACGACTACCGAAGCCACATCGAGTCCGAGGTCGCCGACATGCGCAACGTCGGTCGACCCGGCCAGGCCGGGAGCATCGCCGCCGCGTTGTTGCTGCGCGAGTTCGTCGGCGACGTCCCGTGGGCGCATCTCGACATCGCGGGACCGGCCCGCTCCGACGAGAACGTGCGCTATCTCACGAAGGGGGGGAGCGGGTTCGGCGTGCGCACGCTCGTCGAGCTCCTCACATCGGACGAGTTCGCCCGCTCACTCGTCACGCTGCAGTCGGCGTAACGGGAGCGAGTGCGCGCGGACAGGTCCCGGACCCGCCCCGTGCCGGTCGGCCGAGCCTGTGTGGCCCGTCGATCCGGACGAAGGCTGGAGTAGGTTGCCCGGCGTGAGGATCGCGGTGCTCGGCGCGGGCCAGTGGGGGACCACGATGGCATCGCTCGTCGCCCCGCGACACGAGACGGTGCTCTGGGCCCGGGACCCCGACGTGGCGAAAGCGGTCGACGAGGAGCACGTGAACCCGGTCTACCTCGACGGATTCGAGCTCCCGCAGGAGCTCCGGGCGACCGCCGACCTGGAGGAGGCGGTGTGCCGCGTGGACCTCCTCATCATGGGCGTCCCGACCTCGGGCTTCCGCCGGGTCCTCGAGGACGCCGCGGACTACGTGCGGCCGTGGATTCCGGTCGTGAGCCTCGCCAAAGGTCTCGAACGCGGTTCGCATCTCCGCATGACACAGGTCATCAGGGAGGTGCTGCCCGGTCATCCCGTCGCGGCACTGACCGGACCGAACCTCGCCAACGAGATCCTGGCCGGCAAGGCAGCGGCCGCGGTCGTCGCGACCGAGGACCTCGAGGTCGCGAGCGCGATCCAGAAGGTGGTGACACGCGGTGTCTTCCGCGTCTACCTCAACGCGGACGTGGTCGGCTGCGAGATGGGCGGGGCGCTCAAGAACGTCATCGCGATCGCCGCCGGCATCGGCGAGGGCCTGGGGGTCGGCGACAACACGCGGGCCGCGGTGATGTCGCGTGGGCTCGCCGAGCTGACCCGGCTCGGGGTCGCGATGGGCGCGCAGCCGGTCACGTTCATGGGACTCGCCGGCATGGGGGACCTCATCGCGACCTGCATGAGCCCGCACAGCCGGAACCGTGCGGTGGGGGAACAGCTCGGCAAGGGTCGCCGCCTCGAGGACATCCTCGCGGAGTTGCACATGGTCGCCGAGGGGGTGCGCACCGCCGCCGTCGCACTGGAGCTCGCCGAGCGCCACGGTCTGGACCTTCCGATCTGCACGATGATCGACGGCGTGATCAAGGGGGAGATCGAACCGATCGACGCGTACTGGGGACTCACCCCCGCCGGTCGGGAGGACGAACCCGGCTAGCCGCCGCGGTCGGGCCACGCTCACACGCTGGCGGATCGCTCCGGCGGCACGCGGTGGGCCGAGCCCTCCTTCTCGAAGAACGGAATGATGGCGTCGGAGTCGAGCGGGCGTGCGAAGAGGTAGCCCTGGCCGCTGTCGCAGTGCTCGCGCTGCAGCTCCGCGAGCTGCGCACGCTCCTCGATCCCTTCGGCGAGCGTCTCGATCCCGAGGGCCTGTCCGAGCTGGATCAGCGTGTGGATGAGCGCGCCGGACTGGGCGGACTCGCTCACCCTCGTGATGAACGATCGGTCGATCTTCAGTGCGTCGATCGGGAACTGGCGGAGGTAGGAGAGCGACGAGTACCCCGTGCCGAAGTCGTCGATGGCGATGCGCACCCCGAGGGACTTGAGGCGCCGGAGCAGACGGGTGTTCGCCTCGGTGTCGCGCATGATCGTCGTCTCGGTGATCTCGAGGGTCAGCATGGCGGGGTCGAGACCCGTCTCGTCGAGCGCGGCGCGCACGTCCCCCATGAAGCTCCCGCTCATCAGCTGACGGGCCGAGACGTTGACCGCGACCTCGATCGGCTGGCCTTGCTCCTGCCAGGCCGCCGCCTGCCGGCAGGCCGTCTGGAGGACGAACCGGCCGATCGGGACGATCGCGCCGGTCTCCTCGGCCATCGGGATGAACGTCTCGGGCATGACGAGGCCACGTTCGGGGTGCTGCCAGCGGAGGAGCGCCTCGACCCCCTTCGCGGTGACCGAGCGCAGGTCGAAGATCGGCTGGTAGACGACGAAGAGCTGGTCCGCGGCGAGTGCCCGCCGGAGGTCCTGTTCGAGGTCGAGCCGCTCGCGCAGTGCGGACTGCATCGACGGTTGGAAGACCACGGCGCGGTTCTTGCCGGCAGCCTTCGCCTCGTAGAGCGCCACGTCCGCGTCGCGGAGGAGCTCATCGGCCGACTCGCGCCGCCCGATCGCGATGCCGATGCTCAACTGCACGGTCATCTCGACGGGCTGGTCGCTCTCGAGGACGAACGGTGCGGTCATCACGGCCTGGATGCGCTCGGCCACCATCTCGGGACCGACATCGAGGGACTCCGCCTCGACCAGCACGATGAACTCGTCGCCTCCGAGCCGTCCCACGGTGTCGCTCGCCCGGAGCGCGTCACGGAGCCGTTCGGCCACCGAGCAGAGGAGCCGGTCGCCGACCTGGTGACCGAAGGTGTCGTTGATGTCCTTGAAATTGTCGATGTCGAGGTAGAGGGCCCCGATCACGATGGGCTCGCGTTCGGAGCGGAGCAGGAGCTGCTCCGCACGGTCGAGGATGAGCGCGCGGTTGGGCAGCGCGGTGAGCGTGTCGTGAAGCGCGCGGTAGCGGAGCAGACCGGTCCGCTCGTCGACCAGGCGGAGCGCCCGCCGACGCGACTGGGCGAGGTAGAGGAGAAAGCCGGCGAGGAGCAAGGCGAGCAGGATCCCGCCGAGGGCGACGAGGAGTCCCTGCTCGAACGCCTGCGAGGTGGCACGGCCCGCCACGACCACCGACAGGGTCTGGTTGGTCCCCCCGCCGACGTTCACCGTGCGCACCGCGCTGATGGTCGCACCGCCGGGCACTGAACCGCCGCTGCCGATCGTGACCGGAGGGCCGGTGGGGTCCTGGTAGCGGAGGGTCACCCCGATGCCGGAGGACTGCCCGAGGGCGGAGGAGAGCAGGGCCTTCGCGCTGAACGTGCCGATCACCCAGCCACGGAGCCCGACTTGCCGGGCCTGTGCCGTGGACGGTGTCGTGGTGCCCTGGTAGACGGGGGTCACCGAGAGGTAGATGCCCTCGAGCGCCCGGGTCACCGACTTCGGCAGCGCCGACGTGACCAGCCCGCCGTTGACGAGCGCAACGACCGAGGTAATGGTGGTCTTCCCCGAGGACGCGACCGAATCCAGCCAGCTGGCATTCGGGTAGCAGAAGTCGATACCCGCCGGGAGGGGCAGGGGACGCATCTCGTCACCGAGCGCGATCAGGCAGTAGGTCGGACGGGGCCCGGGAGGTTGCACGCTGTAAGGGACGACCGAGATGCCGTCCGGCGGGTCGGACTGGATCTGGCGGATGAAGGCCGGGAGCTCGGCGAAGGGGACCGGCTCGACGTAGCCATACCCGAAGCTGCCGGGGTAGCGCGCGGAGGCGTCGATCGTGTCCGTCCAGGCGGACACCTGTTGGTTGGTCATCTGCGGTGCAGCGACCACGATCCCCTTGAAGGCCGCGGTGAAGTCGAGGTCCCGCATGACGCCGGTCCCGATCGCGGTCGCCACGGTCGACGCGGTGTCGGCGAAGGCGCTCCTGCTCTGGTTCTGCTGGTAGCGGTCCCAGGAGAACCCCGCCAGGATCGACGCGCTCGACCCGATCACGAGCACCACCACGGCGATCGCGATCCAGACCCGCCGCTTGCGCGGATCGGGCCGGTCCTCGTCGGACCTCGTCGGCATCGTGGTGGGGTCGACCGGTCTCGGCATCTTCGGAGTCCTCATCGTCGACCACCTTCCGCGCGGTACGCGTCCTCCTGCATCCACTCACGCCGCGGCATCGAGCGCCCCAACCGTGTCGTCGGCGCCGTCCTGCTGCGCCTTCGGCCGCCAGTACTGCCCCTTCTTGCGGTGGACCTGGAAGATCGCACCGGCGCGGCTGAAGACGATGATCTGGCGCATCCCGAAGTACTCGGCGAACGCGCTCACGAAGAGCACGAAGCGGTCCCGTGCGCCGCTGTGGCGGACGAGCAGCATCGTCTGGATGCTCATCCCGAGCTCGGAGAAGAGGACGCCGTAGAGGATGGCGAGGGTGAAGAAGAGGAGGGCGAAGGGGACGTTCAGGATGCCGAGGGCTGCCGTGACGACGATGGTCACATAGCCGAGCGTTTCGACGAACGTGGCACCGGCCTCGAAGAACCAGAGGTAGGGGACGCCGACCATGCCGACCCTGCCGTAGCGGGGATTGAGCAGCATGTGCCGGTGGAGCCAGAGCACTTCGAGGATCCCGCGCTCCCACATCGTGCGCTGGGCCCGGAGGTCGCGGAACCGCTTGGGGACCTCCGTCCAGCAGACGGGATCGGGGATGAAGGCGATGCGGTACTGCTGGCCGAGCTCACGGAAGCGACGATGCAGCCGGACGACCATCTCCATGTCGTCCGCGACCAGCCCGCGGGCCCAGCCGCCGGCCTCGATCGCGGCGTCGCGGCGGAAGATGCCGAAGGCGCCGGAGATGATCATCAACGACCCGAGCCGGCTCCAGGCAGCGCGTGCGATGAAGAACGACCGTGCGTACTCGAGAACCTGCATGCGCTCGACCCAGGTTCGCGGTGCGCGCACGTCGACGACCTGTCCGTCCTCGACGACTGCGCCGTTCAGCGGACGGAGCGAGCCGCCGACGGCGACGGCGGTGTCGTCCTCCACGAAGATGCGCGATGCCCGGGCGAGGGACTCGGGGCTGAGGACGCTGTCTGCGTCGACCACGCAGACCAACGGGTAGGTCGCGACGTTGAGCGCGGCATTGATCGCGTCGCCGCGTCCGCCGTTCTCCTTTTCGACCACGAGGAGTTGGGACCGGTCGGGTGCCCGGTAGACGGCACGGATCGGCTGGGTCTCGACCGACCGTCGGAACGCGAGCGGCTCGGTCACCAGCCCGAAGTGGCGGACCAGGCGCTCGAGGGTCTCGTCGGTCGCGCCGTCGACGGAGACGACGATCTCGAAGCGCGGGTAGTGCAGCTTCAGCATCGACGAGATGTTGGCGACGATCGAGTCCTGCTCGTTGTACGCGGGGACGAGAATCGACACCGGCTTGTAGTAGTCGTGCTCGACGAGGTCCCGGAGCGCCACCGGCGAGAGCTCCCGCGAGTAGACGACGATGGAGTGGAGCCCGAGGAGCGCCGATGCCGCGTAGATCAGGGCGAGGATCGCGAAGTAGACGAGGATGAAGATCTCGAAGCCTTCGAGGATCGCCGTGCCGACGCTCATGCCGTTCTCCTCTCGGGAACGGTGCCCTGACCCACGACGAGACCGCAGTCGCGTGCGACCTGCGCGGCCATCTGCCGGCCATAGGGGTCGGGGTGCGTGCGAGCCGCCTCGAGCAGCGCCGGGAGCCCCCGCTCGGGCACCGTCGGCACGGTCTCGGCCGCAGCTCGTCGCACCCACCACGAGGGATCACCCAGCAGCGTGTCGAGTGCCCGCACCGCCTCGTCCGGAGGCAGGAGCCGCGCCGCCCGGGTGGCGTGGATCCGAACGGCGTCGAGCTCGTCGTGCAAGCCGGCGCGCAGCGCCCGTCCCGCCTCGGGCGGGAGTGACGGCAACCCGCCGAGCACCCGGAAGGCGGCCGCCCGGATCTCGAGCGGCTCATCGGGCGCAAGCAGGCCGGCGAGCACCGCACCAGCCACGTCGATGCGGAGCCGGTCGGCGGCGTCGAGGCTCGCCGCCGTGAGCGCCGTCGTCTCGCCCGCGGAGGCCAGTACGGACGAGACGAGAGGCGCTGCGGCGTCCTCGAGCAGGAGGATTGCTTCTTCGAGCGCGCCACGGTCGACGTCGAGCAGACGGAGGTGCTCGAGCAGCAGTTCCGTGGCGTGGTCTCGATCGGGCCCGACGTCGACCGCCGCGACGCTCCGGGCCACTGCGCGGAGCGCCATCGTCCGGATCGACGGGTCCTCGCTGTCGAGGAGCGGGAGCAGCGGGTCGACGGCCTCGGGGAGCCGCGCCCTCGCGAGGTCGTCCAGCGTGTCCAGCGCGTTGCCGAGGCGGTGCGACCGGCCGGTCAGGCGGAGCGGCCACGCCCGGGCGAGCTGCTCGCGTACACCGTCGAGGCTGTCGAGGAGGAGCGCACCCGCACCACTTGCGACCACGAGCGAGGCGACCCGTTCGGCCTCTGCGGCCGACGCGTCCTCGCGGAGCTGGAGGAGCGCCTCGACGGCTTCACGGGGCGGCGGCGGCTCTGGGCACTCGGTGCGGCCGGCGAGCACGTCCTCCCATCGGCTCCTCCACGCGGCGATCGCCGGGGTCCTCCGCTCCTCGCGACGTGTCGAGGCCGACCGGACGAGGACGACCGACACGGTGACCACCGCGATGAGGATGGCGGTGAGGCTCACCGCCCCGACCAGGATGGTGCCGAAGCCGAGCGCGCCCGGGGCCGACGAGCCGTGCTCGAAGAGCAGGGCCCACACGAGGAGTCCGAGCATCACGGCCTCGCTGACGAGGACGATGAACGTCAGGAGCCCGAACACGGCCTCGCCGCTCCGGCGCCAGACGGAGCCGTTGTCGGTGCCGCTCAGTCGAGCGGTGCGCGTCGTGCGCGGCTCCCGGGACGTGCGGTCGTCGGTCATGCCGCCTCCGGGAGCACCACCCGGGGTCCGATAGCGCCGACGGAGGTGACGATGGCATCGATGGTGTCGTCCAAGCGGAAGCGCGGCGACCACCCGGTCAGCGCGCGGATGCGCCCGGTGTCCGGACGACGGTGATCCACGTCCTCGAAGCGTGCGCCGTACCGTTCTTCGAACGTGACGCGGCGGATCCCGCTCTCCGAACCCGTGCGCTCGATCACCCGTCGTGCGAGGTCGCCGATCGCGATCTCCTCGTCCGAGGCCACGTTGTAGACGCCGCCGACCGCCCGGACGTCGTCGTGGAGCGCGAGAACCGCCCGCACGGTGTCGGCGACGTGGCAGAAGCACCGGCGCTGGGTGCCGTCGCCGTAGACGGTGAGGTCCTCGCCGAGGAGCGCCTGGCTCACGAAGCGCGGGAGCACCATGCCGTAGGCACCGGTCTGCCGCGGGCCGACCGTGTTGAAGAAGCGGAGCACGACGGTGGGGACCCGGTGCACCTTCCAGTAGCAGAGGGCGAGGTACTCGTCGATGGCCTTCGCTGTGGCGTACACCCACCGCGGCACCGAGGTGGCGCCGAGGACGTGGTCAGCCTCCTCGTCGAGAAGGGCGGGGTTCTTCCCGTAGACCTCCGACGTCGACGCGACGAGCACCGTGGTGCAGTCATCGGTGGCGGCGTCGAGCACCGTCTCGGTGCCGTGGATGATGGTGTGCATCGAACCGAGGGGGTCGTCCACGATGAGGCCGACGCCGACCGGCGACGCGAGATGCACGACGGAGTCCGCTGCATGGACCAGGCGCGTCACGAGTGCCTGGTCGAGGACCGACCCGACCACCAGCTCGAAGCGGTCGTCGTTGCGGACGGCGGTGAGGTTGCGCTCGGATCCGGTCGAGAGGTCGTCGAGGACGGTCACCGTCTCGCCACGCCCGAGCAGTGCCTCGCTCAGGTGGCTCCCGATGAACCCCGCCCCGCCGGTCACGAGTACGTGCATGGCCAATGACCTCCCATCCGCCCCTACCTCTGGTTCGATCGGCGGATCGGTCGGCACCCGATAGGGACTTTCGGCCCTAATTGCGCCGGGACCTCTCAATTGACCGACTCGGTAAGCGCTGGAGAGCCCATCTCTCGGAACCGGCTCCGGCGCGTCTGCCGCCGGCCCGGTGCAGGTACGGTCATCTGGTCTGGATCGATGCGGGGAAGCGGGTCGATGACGTCAGGGAGGCGCGGCACACCGGTCGAGGCTCCGGAGCGTGCCCGGCGGGACCACGGCTGCCGGTCCGCGTCGGCCGTCGTGCTCGCTGCGGCATTCGTCCTCGCTGCCTGTGGGAGTTCGTCGGGCACGCCCAGCACGACCGGGGCCCCGGGTGCATCGTCCTCGTCGAACGGGAGTCCGGCCGCGAGCACCTCGGCGGGCTGTGGCATCACCGCCAGGGCATCGGGAACCTTCACCTTCGCGATCAACGGACGCGCCCGGACGGTCATCGTGCACGTGCCGAGCGGGTACGTGGCCACGTCGAAGACCCCGCTCGTCCTCAACCTCCACGGGAGTGGAAGCACGGCGAGCCAGCAGGAGGCGCTGAGCGGGATGGATGCAACCGCCGACGCCAATGGCTTCATCGTCGCCTACCCGCAGGCGCTCATCCCCTCGGGCGCCGGGTTCGACTGGAACGTGCCGGGCGAGCCGCTGCTCGGTGGGCAGTCGGTTCCGGCCGGCGCCGCGGACGACGTCACCTTCCTGCAGCACCTCGTCGATCGTCTCGAGCAGCGGTACTGCGTCGATCCCGCCCGGGTCTATGCGACCGGGTTCTCCGGCGGTGCGCGGACTGCGAGCCAGCTCGCGTGCGACGCGTCGCAGACCTTCGCCGCGGTCGCTGCCGTGAGCGGGTTGCGCCATCCCACACCGTGCGATCCGACGCGGGCCGTGCCGGTCATCGCCTTCCACGGAACCGCCGATCCGGTCGATCCCTACGGCGGCAACGGCGAGGCCTACTGGACGTACTCGGTCCCGGAGGCCGCCACTGGGTGGGCCACGCAGAACCGGTGTGCCCAGCCCGCCACGACGTCCAGGCCGGTCGCGACCGTCACCTTGAGCACCTACACCGGTTGCAGCGGCGGTGCGAGCGTCGAGCTCTACACGATCGCCGGCGAGGGGCACGAATGGCCGGGCGGTCCGATCCTCCCGGCCGCGGTCACCCGGGTCCTCGGACCGCAGTCGGACGCGATCGGCGCGAATACGACCATGTGGTCGTTCTTCGTCGCGCACCCGCTCACCTGACGAGGGCCCGGCTGCTCACCGCTGCTCGCGCTCGCGCCTGGCACGCACCGCCGCCTCGGCCGCTTGGAACGCGAGCGTGGGGTGGAACTGCCAGGTGCCGAGTTGGCGTTCGATGTCGGCCCGGTCGCGGCCTGCCGAGGCGAGTCCGGCCGCGAGCCGGTACGCCGTGCCGTCGTGTCTGCTCGGGCCCGGAGAGGCGCTGCTCGTTGAGCCACCGCCGGTGGCTGCGCTGGAGCGACTCGGGCAGGCGGCTCACATGCCGGAGCGGCAGCGGCGGGATGCTCGTCCGGACGGCGAGACCCGCCGGCCCGTGCGGTCGGGCGAGCTCGAAGGTGCACAGCCGCTGCAGCGCCCGGCGAAAGGGCGAGTTCCGCCCGAGCCGTTCGCCGAGACCGAGCGATCGCGCCGTCTCGGTGAGATCGAGGTCGAAGCCGTCGCGGCTCACCTCGAGTCCATAGGAGAGGCGACGGAGCAGCCAGCAGGTGGAAGGGCCGATGATGCCCAGCCAGTAGAGCTCGACGTAGCGGGAGCACGGGTGCACGCCGTGTGGATCTGCGATCGGATCCAGCCAGCGCACGATGTGGAGGGAGTCCCCGTCCGCTGCGTGGCGCGGCAGGGTCGTCCCGCGGCGCGGGGCCTCGTCGATCGGCAGGACGGTGGTCGGGGGCATGGCTTCCTCCGGGCGTGCTCGGCGGCCGACCGCGTGCGGCTCCCGGTCCGGACCGTGCGGTCGCCCGATGGTGGGTGACCGCTCGAGCGTCGCGACGGCCGTTTGCACGCGACCTGGCCGGGGACCTCGCCGTGCTCGGCCCGCCGGGAGCTCGGCCCGGCCCGAGATCGGCCCGGTCGGAGTTCAGCCCGGTCGGAGTTCAGCCCGGGGGGAAGGTCAGGCGATCGCGTCGGCGTCGCCCGGCGCCGGCTGATAGCGGGCGACCGAATAGCCGAGGATCAGCGGGATGTCGAGTGCGAAGAGCACCAGCATCCAGGTGAAGAGCGCGAGCTGTCGCGCCGGCGTGTGGTCGTAGACGAACACGTACTCGAGCAGCCCGGCGATCACGAGGTAGGCGAGGAGCGCCCACCCGCTCACCTGGAAGAACTTGTCCCACGCGAACGGCGTGATCCGAGCGAGGAGGACCACGTCGACCACGAGGACGCCGGAGGCGAGCGCGGCGAGGACGACCGCGGGGATGAGAGTCGCCGGGTGGTTGACGTGGGCCGCCATGTAGATGCCGCCGGCGACGATGAGGACGAGGACGGCCATTGCGAGCCCCGCCACGGGCGGGAGGTCCGCCTGTCGGAGATCGATCTCGTCGGGGCCGAGCCCCGCGCCTCCGTCAGGCGCGCTGTCCACCGTCTGGGTCACCGGCTCGCCAGGAAGGTCATGATCACGATGGTCGCGATCTGCATGATGCCGGTAATGCCGGCGGTGTAGACGAAGATCCGCATCAACCGCCCGATTCTCTCGCCGTTCGGGCGTGGTTTCTTGAGCTCGAAGAGGACCGCGAGGTTCGCCGGTTCGAGCAGGCCGAGCGCGATGACCGCCATCACCCCGACGATGACGTAGGAGGCCACCAGCCACCCGTGGTGGGGATAGGCGGCGTCGAGATTGCCCAGATGCCGGGCGAGCTGGAAGCCCGAGCCCAGGGTCATGGAGACCAGCGTGGGCATGATGAGCAGCATCTTCGGCATGAAGCGCGTGGAGAACTCGACCCGCGCCGGAATGGACAGACGACCGAGGATCGGGCCGATGACGAGGCCGACGAAGAGGTCGATCCCGGTCCACAGACCCCCGCCGGCGACGTGGAAGAAGGTCAGCGCCCAGAGGGAGTTCGACGCGATGGCCGCCACGAGCCCGATGAGCACTACGGCGACGATCGGGAGGCCGCGGACGGGCACGATCGAGAACTCCGGGACGGCCGGTGGACCGGCGCCTTCAGGAGGTGGGGCCGATCCGAGGTCGATTGCCAGGTCCGTCACCGCACACCTCGCTCCTCGGTGCTGCTCGGTCGCCGTCCCCGAATGGCGGCGACACATCCCCCGAGCGGTGGCTCCGTCGAAGGTGACGGCCGCTCGACGGGGCGATGGTAGGCCCGCGTCAGGTCCGGGGCAACGACCATGCTCCCCGGTGCACGCTGTCCGTGCGCGTCCGCTTCGGTCGTCCGAGGGACGAGGACGCCGGGTCCGGCTCCGCCGGTTCCCCGAAGAGGACCGCGCCGAACCACCGCAGGCAGTCGGGGACGCCGAGTGCCACACGCAGTGGCTCCTCCCCGCGGAAGTTGCCGAGGAATGCGGCCCCGATCCCGAGGTCGGTGGCGACGAGCAGCATCGACATGACCGCATACCCGGTGTCGACGAACCAGTAGGGAACGGGCCATGCGACGGACGGCACGTCGTCCGCGCCCGGGCGCCGGTCAGTCCCGGCCCCGTCCGTCCCGCCGAGCCGATCAGTCCCGGCCCAGTCCGTCCGGCCGAGCCGGTCAGTCCCGGCCCCGTCCGTCCCGCCGAGCAGGTCAGTTCCGGCCTTGTCCGGCTCGCCGTACCGGGCGTCGTACGCGTCGGGATCGGCGAAGGGCAGGACGACCACGGGCGCCCGGCGCAGGCCCTCGAATCGGCGGGACCGGGTCCGCCACGCCTCGTCGGTCGTCGCCTCCCAGTACCGCGCCGTCTCGGCAGGTCCTTCGAGGACGACGAACTCGCGGCCCTGCGTGTTGCCGGCCGACGGGGCCCGGAGCGCGGCATCGAGGAGCCGGTCGACCGACCCCTCCGGGAGCGGGCGGTCCGAGAAATTGCGGACCATGCGCCGACGTCGGACGGCGTCGCTCAGCTCCACGACCGCACCACGGCACCGACGCTACGGCACGCCGACGGGCGCCGTCCGCGAACGGCCGCCGGTCGCCTGCCGGGAATGTTGACCTCGCTGGTAGTGTTTTAAACTCGAGCAGACCATCGAGCAGACCATCGAGCAGGGCGCGCCGGGTCCCGGGAGCGGGCGGCGCCGCCCACGGAGGAACGTGATCGCCGTGGCAACGTTCAGGGAGATGCTGGCTGAGGCCAAGTCGACCATTCGGGAGGTGGATCCCGCCGAGGCCGAGCAGGAGATCGCCGACGGTGCCGTCGTGCTCGACGTGCGCGAGCCCGACGAGTACGAGCAGGGCGCGCTCGCCGGGGCGATCCACATCCCGCGGGGCACCCTCGAGACCTCGGTGGAGGGCCGGATCCCCGACAAGTCGGCACACGTCCTCGTCTACTGCGCTGCGGGCGTCCGCTCGGCATTCGCCGCGCGCACGATGCAAGAGCTGGGCTATGCCGACGTGACCTCGGTGATCGGCGGTTTCAACCGATGGAAGGACGAAGGTCGGGCCTGGTCCACGCCGCTGGCACTCTCCGCTGAACAGCGCAACCGGTACCAGCGGCACCTCCTGCTGCCCGAGGTGAGCGAAGCGGGCCAGCTCAAACTGCTCGACTCGAAGGTCCTGCTCCTGGGCGCCGGGGGGCTGGGATCGCCCGCGGCGCTCTACCTCGCCGCCGCCGGCGTCGGCACCATCGGGATCATCGACATGGACGTCGTGGACGCCTCGAACCTCCAACGCCAGATCCTGCACAACACCGACCGGATCGGCGAGCGCAAGGTCGACTCCGCGAAGAAGACGATCACGCTCATCAACCCCGACGTCAACGTCGTGACCTACGACGTCCGGCTCGGAGCCGACAACGTCCTGGACATCATCGACGGGTACGACGTGATCGTCGACGGGACCGACAACTTCCCGACCCGCTACCTGGTGAACGACGCGTCCCTGCTGAAGCGCATCCCTGTCGTGCACGGCTCGATCTTCCGGTTCGAGGGTCAGGCAACCGTGTTCAATCCCTACGTCGGACCGTGCTACCGGTGCATGATCCCCGAGCCGCCGCCTGCGGAGCTCGCCCCGAGCTGCGCGGAGGCCGGCGTGCTCGGCGTGCTCCCCGGCATCGTCGGCTCGATCCAGGCCATAGAGGCCATCAAGCTGCTGCTCGGGATCGGCGACACGCTCCAGGGCCGGTTGCTCTCGTACGACGCGCTCGAGCAGAGCTTCCGGACCTTCAAGGTCCACCGCGACCCGGCGTGCCCCGCGTGCGGTCCCGACGCGGGCGAGATCGTCATCGCCGAGTACGACGAGCTGTGCATGCCGCACGCCGCCCCACTGCCGTCGGGAGCGACCTCGCCGACCTCCTAACCTGTCGGTATGGCGAATCACGGCACCACCCCCGGTCCGGCGGGCGAGCGGCTGACCGACTCGGGCATCGAGGTCCGGGGGGTCTACGGCCCCGGCGACCTCAAGGAATGGGACGCCGACGAGCGCCTCGGCGATCCCGGCCACTACCCCTACACGAGGGGCATCCGCGAGGACATGTACCGCGGACGCCTCTGGACGATGCGCCAGTACGCGGGGTTCGGAACGGCCGAGTCGACCAACCAGCGGTTCAAGTTCCTGCTCGACGCCGGTCAGACCGGCCTCTCGTGCGCCTTCGACCTCCCGACGCAGATGGGATTCGACTCCGACCACCCGCGGGCCGAGGGCGAGGTCGGAAAGGTCGGGGTGGCCATCGACTCGCTCGCCGACATGCGACTGCTGCTCGCCGACCTCCCCCTCGACAAGGTCACCACGTCGATGACGATCAACGCGACAGCCGCGATCCTGCTCCTCCTCTACCAGCTCGTCGCCGAGGAGAACGGGGTCGCACCGGACGGGCTCGGGGGCACGATCCAGAACGACATCCTGAAGGAGTACGTGGCGCGCGGCACGTACATCTACCCGCCGCGGCAGTCGATGCGGCTGGTGACCGACACGTTCTCCTACTGTGCCGAGCACCTGCCGGCCTGGAACACGATCTCGATCTCCGGCTACCACATCCGTGAGGCCGGATCGACCGCGGTGCAGGAGATCGCGTTCACCATTGCGAACGGGATCGCCTACGTCGAGGCGGCGATCGCCGCCGGACTCGACGTCGATGCGTTCGCGCCCCGGCTCAGCTTCTTCTGGAACGCGCACAACAACCTCTTCGAGGAGGTCGCGAAGTTCCGGGCGGCCAGGAGGATGTGGGCCAAGCTCATGCGCGAGCGGTTCGGGGCGAGAGACGAGCGCTCGCTGCTCCTGCGCTTCCACACACAGACCGGCGGTTCGACGCTCACCGCGCAGCAGCCGGAGAACAACATCGTGCGGGTCACGGTCCAGGCGATGGCCGCTGCACTCGGCGGGACGCAGAGCCTGCACACCAACGGCTTCGACGAGGCGCTCGGGCTGCCGACCCAGAAGGCGGCCAAGATCGCCCTGCGCACCCAGCAGATCGTCGGGTACGAGTCGGGGATCGCCGACACCGTCGACCCGCTCGCCGGCTCGTGGTTCGTCGAGTCGCTGACCGACGAGGTCGAGGCGGGGGCGTGGTCCTATCTCGAGCGCATCGACGCGATGGGCGGAGCGGTCGACGCCATCGAGGCTCAGTACATGCAGCAGGAGATCGAGCAGGCGGCGTACGCCTATGCGAAGGCGATCGACACCGAGGACAAGGTCGTCGTCGGGGTGAACCGGTTCGTCGACGAGGAGACCGAGCCGTCCGAGGTCTTCCCGATCGACGCGGAGCTGCAGCGCGGCGCAGATCGACCGGGTGACCAGGGTCAAGAAGGATCGGGACCAGGCAGCAGTCGATGCGGCGCTGACCGACGTCGGGGCCGCAGCACGCGGGTCGCAGAACCTGCTCGTCCCGATGAAGATCGCTCTCGCGCGGATGGCCACGCTCGGCGAGGTGTCAGACGTGCTGCGCGGCGTGTTCGGCGAGTTCCGACCGGGGAGTTAGCTCCGCCGCCGACGAACTGCGGCGCCCAGGGCACTACCGGCCGTTGCGCTCCCGGTGACTGCACCCGGGCCAGCAGCACGGCCGGCGCATGCCGTCCTCCAGCTCCTCCTTGGTGCGGCGGATGCGGCGCTCACGGGTCGTCGACTGCTTCGCGTCCTCGACCCAGCAGATGAACTCATTGCGGGCCAGCGGCGTGATGTCCCGCCACGCGGCGAGCGCCGCCGGATGCTCGAGCAGTGTGGTCCGCAGGTCCGGAGGGAGCCGGTGCACCACGCCACCCGGCAGCCGCTGGCTTCCCACACCCACGGGTCAAGGGTAGCGGTCGCGACCTCGATCAGCCCGCGAGCAGGCGCTCGCGGAGCGGGCCGGGGACGGCCGCGTCGATCGCCGTCCAGGCCATCGCGAGGGCACCCTCCCGCACCGCGGTGTCCGCCGACCCGGTCACGCAGGCAGCGGCGAACTCCGGCTGGTGGTTGACGGACCCGTCGGCCTCGATGCCGAGCAGCGGGTGGATGGAGGGAACCGCGAGCGAGACGTTGGCCATGTCGGTCGAGAGCGTCGGCCGCGGGGCTCCCTCGTCGTCCAGCTCGAAAGTGCGGCCGAGCCGCTCGGCGTTGGCGCGATAGGCGGCGAGCAGATCGGGGTCGCTCACCATGTGCGAGTAGACCGGCGCGAGCGACGCGTACGTGATCGACGTGCCCGTCGCCGTGGCGCCTGCGTCGAAGCAGGCGTGCACCCGGTGTTCGAGGGCCTCGAGACCGGCAAGCGTCCGCGACCGGCACATGAACCGTCCCACGACCTCGTCGGGGATGACGTTCGCCGCGCGGCCGCCTTCGAGGACGACGCCGTGGACCTGGTCGCCCGGGGGGAGCTGCTGGCGGAGGAGCCCGAGGGCGACCTGTGCGACGACCATGGCGTCACCGGCGTTGACGCCCTCCCAGGGCGCCGCCGACGCGTGCGCCCCCTTCCCGTGGTACGTCGCGTCGAAGTGCGAGACCGCGAGGCAGGTCGCCTCGAGGCGGTCGCCCGGCCACGGATGGACCATGAGCGCGGCGTGGACGCCCTCGAAGAGACCGTGCTCGAGCATGGTCACCTTGCCCCCGCCCCCCTCCTCGGCGGGCGTCCCGAGCACCTGGACGGTGATGCCGAGCTGGTCGGCGAGCGCGACCAGCCCGAGGCCCGCACCGACCGCGGTCGCCGCGATGATGTTGTGCCCGCAGGCGTGTCCGATGCCCGGCAGCGCGTCGTACTCCGCGCAGATCGCGAGGACCAGCGGGCCGGATCCGGTCCGTGCGCGGTACGCCGTGGGCATCCCGGCGACCCCGCGCTCGACGTCGAAGCCGGCGCTCGCGAGCCGGTCGGCGGTCCAGGCGGCGGCGCGCTCCTCCTCGAACGCGAGCTCGGGCGCGTCGTGGATGCGGTGGCTGAGCGAGACGAGCTCGGCAAGAGCTGCGTCGATCGACGCGAGCGCGGTCTCCTTGGCCGTCTCGACCGAACCGACGTCGACCGACACCGCCGGCTCCTCGCTACTCGATCACGGCGATGACGTCACCGGGACCCACCGAGTCGCCGACGGAGACCTTGACGTCCTTGACGGTCCCGCCCTTCTCCGCGTTGACGTTGTTCTCCATCTTCATCGCCTCGAGCACGCAGACGGTCTGCCCGACCTCCACCGAGTCGCCGACCGCGACGAGCACTTTCACGATGGTGCCCTGCATCGGGACCGCCACCGTACCGGATCCGGCAGCGGAGGCCGCGGCCTTTGGGCGCTTCGGGCCCGCGCCCTTCGCCGCGGCGCCGGGACCGTTCGGGGCGACGACGTCGCCGACGTCGGGGACCCAGAGCTTGACCTGGTAGCGCCGCCCGTCGACTTCCGCGGTCACGTCGCGGAGCACCCGCGGGACGTGGTCGCCGGCCGGCTCGGGGGGGAGCGCCGCCGGCTCGCGGGTGGGCAGCTCGCTGAGGTCGAGCGAGTGCTCGACCCAGTTGGTCGAGTGCTCGCCGGCCACGAAGTCGGGATGGGAGAGGATCGCGATGTCCGCCGGCAGCGTGGTGGCGACGCCCTCGATGTGCGTCTCGTCGATCGCCCGCAGCATCCGGTTGCGCGCGGCCTCGCGGTCGTGCCCCCAGACGATGAGCTTGGCGACGAGGTTGTCGTAGAACTGGCTGACCGCGTCACCGGATCCGTAGCCGGCGTCGAGCCGGACCCCGGGACCGCCGGGCGGGACGAAGCGGGTGATCGTCCCCGGCGAGGGGACGAACGCACCGCCCGCCGGGTCCTCCGCGTTGATCCGGATCTCAATCGCATGCCCGCGCCGCTCGACGTCCTCCTGGCCGAAGCCCAGCGGCTCGCCGGCCGCGACACGCAGCTGCCACTCGACGAGGTCGAGCCCGGTGACCAGCTCGGTGACCGGATGCTCCACCTGGAGGCGCGTGTTCATCTCGAGGAAGTAGAACTCGCCGTCCTGAAAGAGGAACTCGACCGTACCGGCGTTCCGGTAGCCGCAGGCCTCGGCCACCCGGACCGCCGCCTCACCCATGGCGTGCCGGACGTCGTCGGGGAAGTTGGGCGCCGGGCTCTCCTCGACCAGCTTCTGGTGGCGGCGCTGTGCGGAGCAGTCGCGCTCGCCGAGCCAGAGGGTGTTGCCGTGCTCGTCGGCGATGACCTGCATCTCGATGTGGCGCGGCCAGGCCAGGTAGCGCTCGACGTAGCACTCGTCCCGCCCGAAGTACGCAGCGGACTCGCGCCGGGCCGACTCGAGCGCGTCGGTGGCGTCGTCCGGACCGGCGACCACCTTCATCCCGCGGCCTCCACCGCCGTAGGCGGCCTTGATCGCGACCGGCCAGCCGTGCTCCTCGCCGAAGGTGACGATCTCGTCGGCGGACTGGAGCACCTCGGTCCGGCCCGGGACGCCCGAGACGCCCGCCTTCTCGGCGGCGTGGCGCGCGCTGATCTTGTCGCCCATGATCTCGATCGCCTCGGGCGGCGGACCGACGAAGACGACGCCGAGATCGGTGATCGCACGGGCGAAATCGGTGTTCTCCGAAAAGAAGCCGTACCCGGGGTGCACCGCATCGGCCCCACTCCGGCGTACGACGTCGAGGATCGCCCCGGTGTTGAGATAGCTCTCGGCTGCGGTCTGACCGCCGAGCGCGTGGGCCTCGTCCGCAAGGCGAACGTGCATCGCGTCGCGGTCCAGCTCCGAGTAGACGGCGACGGTGGCCACCCCGAGCTCGCGACACGTCCGGATCACCCGGACCGCGATCTCCCCCCGGTTGGCGATGAGAACCTTCTTCAGCACGCTGGGCCTTTCGAGTCGGAACGGTCTCTGGCGGTGCCACCATGCGGGGCGCTCCGGCGCCTCCACACTGTCACGGCCCGTAGGGTATGTGCCATGCCGGGTACCCGGTTCTCCGACGTCCGGCGCTTCGACGAGATCGACTCCACCAACCGCTACCTCCTCGACGAGGCGCGCGGGAGCGGCGGAGGGCGTGGTCGCCGTGGCCGACCACCAGAGCGCGGGACGCGGTCGCCTCGGACGGAGCTGGGAGGCACCGGCGGGCTCCAACCTCCTCATCTCGGTGCTCCTCCGACCCGCGCTGCCGGCAGGTCTCCGTCATCTCGCTTCCGCCGTCGTCGCGCTGGCCGCGCTCGACGCGGCCGACACCGTTGCCGGGGTCCGGCTCGACCTCAAGTGGCCGAACGACCTCCTCGGCCCCGACGGGCGCAAAGTGGCCGGCGTGCTCGCCGAGGCGGACCTCGCCGAAGCAGACCCCGAGGCGCGGGAGCCCGCCGGGCCGAACGGGTCCCGACCGGACGCATCCGCCGCTCTCCCGCCGATCGTGGTCGGGATCGGGGTCAACGTGAACTGGCCGGCCGACGAGGGCGATCTACCCGAGGCCCTGGCCGGCACGGCCACCTCCCTCCGGCTGCTGACCGGAAGGACGGTCGAACGGGACGCGCTGCTCGCCGCGCTCCTCGAGGCACTCGAGCCGAGGGTCGCGGACCTCTCGACCGCCGACGGTCGCAGAAGGCAGGCCGCGGACCTCCGCGCACGCTGCGCGACGATCGGCACCAGGGTGCGCGTGGAGCTCGCCGGCGAGCGGTTCGAGGGCACGGCGACCGGCGTGACCGACGAGGGACACCTCGAGGTCGACGTCGGCGGCGCGATGCGCGAGGTCGTCGCCGGTGACGTGGTCCACCTCCGTCCTGCCGACTGAGCGACGCGCGTCACGCATGCGCACCCGGAAGTCCGGGATGCCACGGCTAGCATCGGCCCGTCATGCAGCTCCTCGTGACCGGTGGCGCCGGCTTCATCGGATCGAACTTCGTGCGGTACTGGGTCGAGCGGCACCCCGGCGACGGCGTAGCCGTCCTCGACGTGCTGACCTACGCGGGAAACCGTCCGAACCTGGCGGACGTCGAGGACCGGATCGCCTTCGTCCAGGGCGACATCGGCGATCTGGAGGTGGTCACGAAGACCCTGGCCGAGCACCAGATCGACGTCATCGTGCACTTCGCCGCCGAGTCGCACAACAGCCTCGCGGTCCTCGACCCCGGACGCTTCTTCCGTACCAACGTGCTCGGCACCCAGACGCTCGCGGAGGCTGCGCGCCGCCACGGGATCTCGCGGTTCCACCACATCTCGACCTGCGAGGTCTACGGGGACCTTCCGCTCGACTCGGACGAACGCTTCACCGAGGAGACGCCGTACCGTCCGCGGACCCCGTACAACGCGTCGAAAGCCGGCGCTGATCATGCGGTCCGCGCGTACGCCGAGACATTCGGCCTGCCCGTCACCATCACCAACTGCTGCAACAACTACGGGCCCTACCAGTTCCCCGAGAAGGTCATCCCGCTCTTCGCCGCCCGCGCACTCGACGACCTCCCGCTCCCGCTCTACGCCTCGACCCAGAACCGCCGCGAGTGGTTGCACGTCGAGGACCACTGCCGCGCGGTGGAGCTCGTCCTCCAGCACGGGCAGGTCGGCGAGACGTACAACGTGGGGAGCGGTGTCGAGGCGAGCATCGAGCAGATCGCCGACGCGGTGCTCGACGCGACCGGCAAGCCCGCGTCGTTGAAGGAGATCGTCCCCGACCGGCCGAGCCACGATCGCCGGTACCTGCTCGACTCGACCAAGATCCGCACGTCGCTCGGTTGGGAGCCGACGATCGACTTCTCGGAGGGGCTGCGCGAGACCGTCGCCTGGTACGCGGCCAATCGCAGCTGGTGGGAGCCCCTGCGCGACCGGGCGCCGGTGGTCGAGGACGCGTGGGCTCCCGTGGCCGGACCTCCCGACACCGGAACAGGCGGCACCACGGGCCCGTGACACGTCCACGGCGGGTGCTGGTCACCGGTGGGAACGGACAGCTCGGCCGCGACCTCCGCGACGTGCTGGCGGGCGCGGTGCCCGTGGGCGGCCGCACCGTCTCCGGTCGGGGCGACATCCTGCCCGCGGTCGCAGCCGGCGCCTTCGACGTCCTCACCACCGACATCGACACCCTCGACCTCGTCGACCGGACGGCGGTGCGCGAGGTCGTCACCCAGTTCCGGCCGGAGATCGTGCTCCACGGCGGCGCCTACACCGCGGTGGATGCCTGCGAGTCAGAGCCCGACACGGCGTTCGCGGTCAACGCGCTCGGCACGCGCCACGTCGCCGAGGCCGCCGCCGCGGTCGGTGCACACCTCCTCTATGTCTCGACCGACTACGTCTTCGACGGCACGCTCGACCGGCCCTACCACGAGTGGGACGGTCCCGACCCACGTTCGGTCTACGGCAGGAGCAAGCTCGGCGGTGAGCTCGAAGTGCACGCCATCGTCGGCGACGCGACCGTCGTGAGGACGGCGTGGGTCTCCGGCGCGCACGGTGCCAACATGGTCAAGACGGTCCTCCGTCTCGGCGCGGCGGCACCCGGCGGTCCGCTCCGGTTCGTCGACGACCAGCGGGGCTCCCCGACCTTCACCGCGGATCTCGCGCGTGCGATCGTCCGACTCGCCCTCGACCGGCGTCCCGGCACGTTCCACGTGACCAACCAGGGCGAGACGACCTGGTTCGGCTTCGCCCGGGCGACACTCGCCGCACGCGGCCTCGATCCCGACCTGGTCACACCCATCGCGACATCGGAGCTCGACCCGCCCCGGCCTGCGCCGCGACCGGCCAACTCGAGGCTGGACAACGCGGCGCTCCGTCTGTCCGGCCTGCCCCTGCTGCCCGAGTGGGAGGACGCGCTCGGACGGTTGGTCGACGCCCTTGCGACGGAGGGCTGAGCGCCGGTCGGGCACACTGTGCACCGGACACTGCACGAGGGAGCACGAGCGGACGCCGATGAACAGGAGCCGACATGGACGGGGCGAGCGCCACGACGGGGACGCAGTCATGACCCCGGCGGGGCGGGGCGCGCCTGCGGGTGCGGAGGGCGGCACGGGCGCGGACCCGGCGGAACCCGGAGCGCCAGGCGCCTACTTCGGGCACGGCGGGGCGGCAGTGCACGTCCTGCCCCACGGTCGTGGGCGGACGGTCGCGGTCATCGGTGTGGGGTACGTCGGCCTGCCGACCGCGGCCACCCTCGCCCACCTCGGCCACCGGGTGACCTGTGGCGACGCGGATCCCGACAAGGTCGCGATGCTCCAGTCGGGCCGGGTGCCCATCGTCGAGGAGCACCTCGAGGAGCTGGTGCGCGAGGGACAGGCCGCCGGCCGGCTCCGATTCGTCGTGGGGGCCGCGGCGGCGGTCGACGGCGCCGAATTCGTCTTCCTCTGCGTCCCGACGCCCCAGGCCGAGGACGGCTCGGCCGACCTCTCCTATGTGGAGGCGGTCGCCGAGGAGATCGGTCCGGTGCTGGCGCCCGGCGCCGTCATCGTGAACAAGTCGACGGTGCCCGTGGGCTCGACGCTCGTCGTCGAGCGCGTGCTCGGCAGGCACGACGTGGCCGTCGTCTCGAATCCGGAGTTCCTCCGCGAGGGGACCGCGGTCGCCGACAGCCTCCACCCCGAACGCATCGTCGTCGGCGCCGACGACCAGTCCTCTGCCGCCCGGGTGGGCGACCTCTTCGCCGGCACCCACGCACCGCTCCTCATCACCGACGCCGCGACCGCCGAGACGATCAAGTACGCGTCCAACGCCTTCCTCGCGACGAAGCTCAGCTTCGTCAACGCGGTCGCCGGGCTGTGCGAGGCGGTGGGCGCGGACGTGCGCGACGTGATCCTCGGTCTCGGCTACGACCGCCGGATCGGCTTCGAGTACCTGCGGCCGGGACCCGGTTGGGGGGGAAGCTGCCTCCCGAAGGACACCAAGGCGCTGGTCCGCATCGGCGAGCAGGCCGGGTACGACTTCTCGTTCCTGCGTGGCGCGATCCGGACGAACGACGAGCAGTTCGAACGGGTCGTCACCAAGGTCCGCATCGCGGTCGACACCGGACGCGGCGCGGGGGACGGGGACGAGCTGACCGGGGCGGTCGTCGCGGCCTGGGGACTCACCTTCAAGGCGGGCACCGACGACCTGCGCGCTTCGCCGGCGGTCGAGGTGCTGCGCCGACTCGTGGAGGGGGGTGCGACGGTGCAGGCCTTCGACCCGACGATCGAGGTCCCGAGCGGTCGGAAGGCGGTGCCGGTTGCGGGGCTCCCCGGGTTCACCCCCGACGGGCGCGTCCCGCCGTCGACGGGCTCGCTGCTCGCCTACCCCGACGCCTACACGGCCTGCGACGGCGCCCTCGCAGTCGTCGTCCTCACCGAGTGGGACGAGTTCCGATGGCTCGACTTCGCCGCGGTCAAGCAGCGCATGGCGGCACCGTCGGTCGTCGACGCGAGGAACCTCCTCGATCCCGCGCAGCTGCGCCGCATCGGCTTCGCGTACACGGGGATCGGGCGGCGATGAGTGGCCGGATCGTGGTGCTCGGAGGCGGTGGCTTCCTCGGCTCCCACCTCTGCGACCACCTGCTCGGCCGCGGCGACGAGGTCGTCTGCGTCGACGACTTCTCGACGGGCCGCCGGACCAACGTGGCCCACCTCGCCGACCACCAACACTTCGACCTCGTCGAGGCCGACATCTCGCGGTCGCTCCCGGTCGACGGCGCACTGAGCGGGGTGTGCAACCTCGCGAGTCCCGCGTCGCCGCCGGACTACCTCGCCCTCCCGCTCCAGACGCTCGCCGTGGGGAGCGAGGGGACCCGTCGCGGCCTGGAGCTCGCAGCCGAGCACGGTGCGCGGTTCCTCCTCGCGTCGACGAGCGAGGTCTACGGCGACCCCGCGGTCCACCCGCAGGCCGAGACGTACTGGGGCAACGTCAACCCGGTGGGACCGCGCAGCGTCTACGACGAGGCGAAGCGGTTCGCCGAGGCGTTGACGATGGCCCACCATCGCACCAACGGCACCGACATCGGGATCGCACGGATCTTCAACACCTACGGGCCACGCCTCCGGCCGGACGACGGACGGGTGGTCTCCAACTTTCTGCTCCAGGCGATGCGTGGCGAACCGCTCACCGTCTACGGCGACGGGAGCCAGACCCGGAGCCTCTGCTACGTCGAGGACGAGGTGCGCGGCCTGGTCGCCCTCTTCGACTCCGACCTGCGGGGCCCCGTCAACATCGGCAACCCCGACGAGTACACCGTCCTCGAGCTGGCCGAGACGGTGCGCTCGCTCTTCGGGTCCACCTCGGGGATCGAGCACCGGCCCCTGCCCGCCGACGACCCCACGCGGCGCCGGCCGGACATCACCGTCGCGCGCCGTGAGCTCGGGTGGGAGCCGACCACGCCGCTCGAGGAGGGCCTCCGGAGGACCGCGGCGTACCTGGCCGAGGACGCCGGGGTGGCCCTCCCCGGAGCGGGTTGAGCGGGTCGGGGCACCCGCCCGTCCGGGTGGGGTCGGCCGGCGGAACGGTGCTAGAGAGTGTGGCGGCCCCGACCGGCGGGGCGCCACGAGGAGCAGGCAGATGGCCGAGGCGGGAGGAGCTGAGGTGACCGGCGAGCAGGGTGTGCCCCGCTCCTACGAGCTGCTCTCGGTGATCGTGCCGGTCTTCAACGAGCGGTCGACGGTCGCAGAGGTCATCCGGCGCATCCGTGCGGTCGACCTTCCGGTCGGCGTCGAGGTGGTCGTCGTCGACGACGGCTCGTCCGACGGCACCGACAAGGTGCTCGCCGCGTTGGGGGACTCGACCGTACGCGTCCTGTCCCACGCGGCGAACGCCGGAAAGGGAGCGGCGATCCGAACCGGGATGGCGGTCTGCCGCGGTGACCTCGTCCTCGTGCAGGACGCCGACCTCGAGTACGACCCCCAGGACTGGCCGAAGCTGCTCGACCCGATCCTGCGGGGGAAGGCACGGGTGGTCTACGGCAGCCGCTTCACCGGCGAGCGCAAGAACATGCTGCCGCTGCACTGGATCGGCAACCGCTTCCTCTCGCTCCTGACCAACGTCCTCTACTCGTCGACCCTCTCGGACATGGAGACCTGCTACAAGCTCTTCGACCGCCAAGTCCTCGAAGGCATCACCATCCAGTCGAACCGGTTCGACTTCGAGCCGGAGATCACCGCGAAGATCCTGCGGCGTGGGCTCCGCATCTACGAGGTCCCGATCTCCTACGCGGGCCGCGAGATGACCGAGGGGAAGAAGATCACCTGGCGCGACGGGTTCGGTGCGCTCAGGGCGCTGGTCAAGTACCGGTTCACCCGGCTCGACGCGTGAGCCGGGGCGCCGGTGCGCCTGAGGGGCGGGTCGCTCGCGGCGCCTCCCCGACGGCACCGGTCGGCGGCGTGCCCGAGTCGAGCGCCGTCTCGGCGGTCGTCGTCAACTACGAGTCGGGTGACGCCCTCGCGCGCTGCGCCCAGAGCCTCCTCGACGACGGCGCCGCGGAAGTCGTGGTTGTCGACAACGGCTCCGCTGACGGCTCCCTCGGAACGCTCCGGCAGCTCGTACCCGAGGCCTCGGTGGTCGAGAGCGGGCGGAACCTCGGGTATGGCGCGGCCGCCAACCGTGGGGTGGCCGCGACCGGCTCGCCCGTCGTCGTCGTCTGCAATCCCGACCTGGTGGTCGGCCGCGGTGCGCTCGCCGCGATGGCGGGCGCCCTCGACGTGGATCCCGACTGCGCGGTGGTGGGCCCGCGGATCCTGACCGTCGACGGGGACCGCTACCCGTCGGCGCGCCGGTTCCCGTCGCTGCTCGACGCGGCGGGGCACGCGGCGCTCGGCCTGCTCGCCCCCCGCAACCGGTTCACCCGCACCTACCAGCTCGACCGGCCGGCGTGGTCGGAGGAGGAGCCGACCGCCGTCGACTGGGTGTCCGGGGCGTGCTTCGCCGTGCGCCGGTCCGCATTCGAGGAGGTCGGCGGGTTCGACGAGTCGTACTTCATGTACGTCGAGGACGTCGACCTCTGCTGGCGGCTCGGCCGCGCGGGCTGGACGGTGCGGTACTGGCCGGCCGCCGAGGTCACCCACCGCCAGGGGGTCTCGACCGATCGGCATCCGTACCGCATGATCCTCGAACACCACCGGTCGCTGCTCCGCTTCGCCGGCCGCACATCGGGCGGTTGGCGGCGGGTCTTTCTCCCCCTGGTCGCGGTCGGGATCGCCTGCCGGGCGACCCTGGCGTGCCTGCTCCGCGCCGGTCGGGGACGCCGACCTCCGATCGGGGCGGCCTGAGCCCAGGTTGTAGGGTGTCGACCGATCATGGCGAGCGATTCGACGGGCAGATGGGTCAAACGCGCCGCGACCACGGGCGGCGGGAGGACGTACCGGGGCCAGGCGCCGGTCAACTGGTACGCGAGCTTGATCGTCATCTGCCTCGTCGGTCTGCTGCTCATCTGGTTCAGCCGGTACGAGCGCACCCACACGTCGTCCTCGGCGTCGGGTCAGCCGGCGGTGGGCGCGCAGTGGTACGCGGGACTCGGGGTCGACCTCTGCGGCGCGATGCAGCCGAACCTCGCGGCGGGCCCCAACAAGGCGCGGTACGGGCTCACCGCGCAAGGCAACGGCGTCCTCTCGATCGCGCCGAAGAACGCCTCCGAGTCGGGCCAGAACGCGACCCTCGGCAAGTTCGTGAGCGGTTACCCGGGGCTCGGCCTCTCCTCGACGTCCCTGCAGTATCCGGGCAAGCCCGGCTACTCCAACGGTGAGCTCTGCCCGAAGGGCACCCCGGACGCCGGCAAGGCGGGCGTCGTGATCGTGGTCAGCTGGCCCAACGTCGAGGCGAAGGGCAAGGGGACCGAGACGAGCGGAGCGCCGCAGAACCTGCTCTTCACCAATGGGCAGCTCGTCACCATGGCATTCGTCCCGGTCGCCAACACCGTGCCGAAGCCGTCCGCCGGCGTGATCACGGCGCTGCTGACCGCCGTGTCCCAGAGCGCGGCCAACAACAACACCGCCACCACGGCGCCGCTGGTCACGCCGACGACGAGCGCGCCCTCGCTCACCACCACCCCGACCACCGCAGCACCGACCACGGCCACCACGGCAGGGTCCGGCGGATCGTCGAAGTGAGGGCCGTCGTCCTCGTGGGCGGCGTGGGAACGCGGCTCCGCCCGCTCACCCTCACCACGCCCAAGCAGATGCTCCCCATCGTGGAGCAGCCGATGATCGAGCGCGTGCTCGGCCACCTCGCCAAGCACGGCATCGACGACGCGGTCCTCTCGCTCGGTTACCGGCCGGACGCGTTCATCGACGCCTACCCCGACAGCGTGATCGCCGGTGTTCGCGCCACGTATGCGGTCGAGCCGATGCCGCTCGACACCGCGGGTGCGATCCGGTTCGCGGCGGACGCCGCGGGGATCGACGAGACGTTCGTCGTGCTCAACGGCGACGTGCTGACCGACACGGACATCGCCGAGCTGGCCCGGTTCCACGCGTCGAGCGGCGCCGAGGCCACGATCAGCCTCACCCCCGTCGAGGACCCGAGCGCGTTCGGGGTCGTGCCGACCGACGAGCGCGGGGCGGTCGAGGCGTTCATCGAGAAGCCGCCGCGTGACGAGGCACCGACCAACCTCATCAACGCGGGCATCTACGTGCTCGAGCCCTCGGTGCTCGGACGCATCGAACGGGACATCCGGGTCTCCATCGAGCGCCAGACGTTTCCCGCCCTCGTCGAGACCCGTTCGCTCTACGCGCTGCGCTCCGACGCGTACTGGCTCGACACCGGCACGCCGGACGCGTACCTGCGCGCCCACCGCGACCTCCTGGCCGGCCGCCGGGGGGACCACCGGCTCCCGGTGCGATCCTCGATCCCGAGCTCGGGCAGGGATCGTGGCGGATCGGCGAGGTCGAGGCGGACGGGGCATCGGTCACGCGCTCCCTCCTCGGCTCCGGGGCGTCGGTCGCGGCGGGTGGCACCGTCGAGGACGCGGTGGTGGGCGCGGGCGCGATCGTCGAGGACGGCGCGACCGTGACCGGCTCGGTCCTGCTGCCGGGTGCCCGGATCGCGTCCAAGGCGAGCGTCGAGCACTCGATCGTCGGACCGGGCGCGATCATCGGCCAGCGGTGCGTGATCGGCCACCTCTCGGTGATCGGCGCGGGCGCGGTGACCGCGTCGGGGTCGGTGGTCGACGGCGAGCGGGTGCCGGCGGTCTGACCGTGCGGGCGCTCGTCACCGGAGGCGCGGGATTCATCGGATCGACCCTGGTCGACCGGCTGCTCGCGGAAGGGCACGCCGTCGACGTCCTCGACGACCTGTCGACCGGCTCGCTCGCCAACCTGGCGGCGGCCCGCGCGTCGTCCGCCCACGAGCTCTCCTTCCACCATCTCGACATCCGGTCACCCGAGGCGACTGAGCTGGTCGAGCACCGGCGACCGGAGGTGGTGTTCCACCTCGCCGCCCAGGCGGACGTGCGGGTGTCGGTGGCCGATCCGGTGTTCGACGCCGACGTGAACCTCATCGGCACGCTGCGCATCCTGGAGGGGGCGAGGCGATGCGGGGCCTCCCGGGTGGTCTTCGCCGCCAGCGGCGGGACGCTCTACGGCGAGCCCGACGTCTCGGAGCTGCCGCTCAAGGAGTCGCTCCCGCAGCGACCGCTCTCGCCGTACGGCGTCTCGAAGAAGGCCGCCATCGACTACCTGGTGGCCTACCGGGAGCTGCACGCACTCGAGTTCGCGGCGCTTGCGCTCGGCAACGTCTACGGGCCGCGCCAGGACCCGCACGGCGAGGCCGGCGTGGTCGCGATCTTCGCCGAGCGGCTGGTGCGCGGGCAGCCGGTCACCATCTTCGGCGACGGCGAGCAGACCCGCGACTTCGTCTACGTCGACGACGTGGTCGACGCCTTCGTCCGGGCGGCGACCAAGGGCGGCGGGCTCCTCTGCAACGTGGGCACCGGGCGGGAGACCGCGGTCAACGAACTGTTCCGCGAGATGGCCGCGCAGGCGGGAGTCGAGCCTGACGCGGTCTTCCAGCCGCTCCGTCCCGGCGAGCTCCTCCGGAGCTGCCTCGACCCGAGCCGCGCCTCGATCCAACTCGGGTGGGCCCCCTGGACCGAGCTCGGGCCGGGCACAGCGGCCGTGCTCGAGTTCGTGCGAGCCAAGCTCGCCGAGGAGTCAGCCGAGCGGCCACCCGGATAGGCGGAGCGCCGGCACCGGGTCACTCAGCGGAAGAGGTCTTCTGCCGGCGAACGCACGATCTCGGCCGCCACCGACGACGGCCGGAGCCAGGCGGGATCGATCCCCCGGACCACCGCCGCCGGGATGCCCCGGTCCTTGCCCATGACGAGCTCGGCCGCCGACGCGAGCTCGTCCGCCACGCACACTTCGGTCACCTCGAGCGGACGGCCTCCGGCGTCGGCGCTGCCGCGGAGGTCCACGACCGCGGCGATCCCCGCGACGCCGATGGCCACGTCGGTGAGTCCCTTGCGCCACGGCCGGCCGAAGGTGTCCGAGATCACGACGCCGGCGGTGACCCCGAACCGGTGCTCGAGCGCCTCGCGGATGCGACGGGCCGAGCGGTCGGCGTCCACGGGGAGCAGCGCAGCGGTCCCGGACTCGACGTTCGAGAGGTCGACGCCGGCGTTCGCGCACACGAACCCGTGGCGCGTCTCGGCGATGATCAGGTCGCCGCGACGGCGCACGATGCGGACCGCCTCCTGTTCGACCAGCGCGACCTTCGCATCGGATCGGTCCGGGTCGACGGGGACGAGCCGGCCTTCCGCCTTGGACACCACCTTCTGCGTGACCACGAGGACGTCGCCGTCGAGGAGCCCGCCGCCCGGCGGGCCGCCGCCGGTACCCGTGCCGCGATCGGCACCAGCGCCACGATCGGCACCTGCGACGTCGACCGGGCGGAGCGCGAGCGCGTCGGCCAGGACGGCGGCGAGGTCGCAGCCGGCGGTGATCTCGCCGACGCCGAGGACCGGGAGGATCGTGAGGGCACCGGGCCCGGTCGCGGCGGGCGGCGGACCGGCGGCGCTCGGGTCAGCCGGCGGCATCGAGCACCACCCGGCACAGCGCTGCCGACCGCTCGACCGAGGACATCACCGTCGGAGCGACGACGCACCGGACCCCCTCCGCCTCGACGGCCGGGGCCAGCGCCGCGTCGGCCTCGTCGACGACGAGGCAGCCCATCCACGGGGCGTACCAGCGCGCGACACCGACGGCGCTCGACTCCGAGCCGAGCTCGACGAGCAGGCGGTCGGCCGGTCCCTTGAGTGCCGCACCCGCGATGATCGGCGAGACGCCGACCACGCGCTCGCGGCGCGCGGCGAGCTCGTCGCCGACCCCGGGCACCGAGAGGAGGGGCCCGATCGACACGACCGGATTCGAGGGGCAGACGACGACGGTGTCGGCCGATCGGATCGCTTCGAGCACGCCCGGACCCGGCCGGGCCTGCTCCGCTCCCTCGAACCGGACGGCGGTGACCGGCACGTCGTGGCGGAGCCGGACGAAGTAGTCCTGGAAGCCGACCTCCGGCCCGTCGCGGAGCTGGAGCCGGGTGCGCAGGGGATCGTCGCTGACCGGCAGGAGACGGACGCCGACCCCCCACGAGTCGGCGAGCTCTGCGGTCACCGTGCCGAGCGACGCGCCCTCGGCCAGCCGCTGGGACCGGAAGCAGTGGGTCGCGAGGTCGCGGTCGCCGAGCCGGAACCAGGTGATCCCACCGAGCTCCTCGAGAGCGTCCATCACCCGCCACGTCTCGCCGACGAGGCCCCACCCCGTCGTCGGGTTGATCGCGTCGGCGAGCGTGTAGAGCACCGTGTCGAGGTCGGGAGAGACGTGGAGCCCGTGGAGCTCGAGGTCGTCTCCCGTGTTCACCACGGCGGTGATCTCGTCGGCGGGCAGCACCTCGACCATCCCCCGCAGGAGGCGTGCGGCGCCGACCCCGCCGGCCAGCGCCGTGATCACCGGTCGGCCCGCACCGGCCGGGACACGCGCCGGCGAGCAGCACGGGCGGAGGGCCCGCCGGCGGTCCGGACGATCATCACGGCAGGCTAGCCGTGCGCCGAGCAGGCACCGGTCGCCGCGATGGGATGTGCAAGGCTCGCTGGGTGCCGACGGCGCGCCCATCCGACCTCGTCGCCGATCGGCTTTCCGTGACGCTCGACGCGACGCCGTTGCTCGGGTCCCCGACCGGCGTGGGTGCGTTCTGCACGGGCGCCCTCGGAGGTCTCGCCGCACGCGGGGACGTCTCGACCGGCGCGTACGCGGTGAGCTGGCGCCGGCGCCGCGGCATCGAGGGCCTCGTGCCCCCTGGGGTCTCGACCGTGCAGCGGCCCATGCCGGCCCGACCGCTGCACCGGGCGTGGCGGCTCGGCCGGTACCCGCCGCTCGAGTGGTTCGTCGGTCGGCATGACGTCGTGCACGGCACGAACTTCGTCGTGCCCCCGACCGCACATGCCGCCCGCGTGGTCACCGTGCACGACCTCACGGTCGTCCTCTATCCGGAGCTCTGCGACCCTCCGACGCTCCGGTTCCCCGACCTCGTGCGGCGGGCCGTCGCCGAGGGCGCCTTCGTGCACACGCCGTCGCAGTACGTCGCCGACGAGGTCGTCGCGGAGCTCGGCGTCGACCCGGCACAGGTGCGCGCCGTGCACCACGGCGTCCCGCAGCTGCCCGAAGCGATGACCGGCGCCGGGAGCCGGCCCCCGGCGGCGTCGGCGCTCCCCGCGGGGTGTGCGCGCTCCGTGCTGTCCGTCGGGACCGTCGAGCCGCGCAAGGACCTGCCGCTGCTCGTCGCTGCCTTCGACATGGTGGCGGCCGATCACCCCGACGTCGCGCTGGTGATCGCCGGGGGGGACGGGTGGGGCGCCGCCGCGCTCGACGCGGCGGTGGAGGTGTCGCCCGTGCGCGACCGGATCGTCCGCACCGGCTACCTCGACGCGACCGGCCTCGCGACGGTGCTTCGCTCGGCGACGGTGCTCGCCTATCCCTCGCGCTACGAGGGGTTCGGGTTCCCCCCGCTGCAGGCGATGGCGGCAGGCGTGCCGGTCGTCGCCACGGGTGCGGGCGCGGTACCCGAGGTGGTCGGCGACGCCGCACTGGTCGTGCCGGTGGGGGACCGCGACGCGCTCGCCGCGGCGCTCGCCGCGGTGCTCGGCGGGGGGTTCGACGTCGAGGCGCTCGTCGAACGCGGCCGACGGCGCAGCGCGACGTTCACCTGGGCATCGTGCGCGGACGGCCTCGTCTCGCTCTACCGCGAGGCGATGAGGACGGCCGTGGGCGCGGCGCGGGCACGATGAGGGACCGGCTCCGGGTTCTCCTCCTCGCCGAACAGCTCCGGCGAGCGGCGCCGGGCGGGATCGGCACCTACGTGCGAGGGCTGCTCCAGGGTCTCGCCGAGCTCGAGCCGGTCGAGCGTCCCGACGTCGAGCTCCTCGCCAGCCGGTCACCGCGCGGCCGACCGGATCCGCTCGAGGCGTTCGGTTGCACGGTCCGGACCTCGCCCTTGCCGGGACGGCTGCTCACCCGCGCCTGGGACCACGGGCTCGTGCGGGCGCCCCGCGGTTTCGACGTGGTCCACGCGGTCTCACTCGCGACGCCCGATCCCGGCGGCACCGCCCTCGTCGTGACGGTCCACGATCTGCTGTGGCGTCGCGTGCCGGACGCCTTCCCCGCGCACGGGCGACGCTGGCACGAGGCGGCACTCGGGCGCACGCTCGAGCGGGCGAGCCGTTTCGTCGTGCCCTCGGCGGTGGTCGCGGACGATCTCTGCCGAGCGGGCGCCGCGCGACTCCGTGGAGGTGATCCCGATGGGCTCGGACCACCTTCCCGAGCCCGACCACGACGGCGCACGGAGGCTGCTGGCCGCCGCGTCGGTCGGGGGCCCGTTCCTCCTGAGTGTCGGGACGATCGAGCCGCGCAAGAACCAGCGCCGCATGGTCGAGGCGTACACGCGGGCGCGCGGGCAGCTCCCCGGTCCGTGGCCCCTCGTGCTGGTCGGGCCGTCCGGCTGGGGCCGGGAGGTCGCGCCGACCGACGGCGTGGCTGCCGTCGGATCGGTCGCACCGGCCGTGCTCGCGGCGCTCTACGCGCAGGCGCACCTCCTCGTCTACGTCCCGTTGATCGAGGGTTTCGGTCTCCCACCGGTCGAGGCGATGCGCCTCGGCACCCCGGTCGTGGCGAGCCCGATACCGAGCACCGGCGGCGCGGCGTTGGAGGTCGACCCGCATGACACCGACTCGATCGCGGCCGGGATCGTCTCGGGCGCGACCGACGAAGCACTGCGGTCGCGACTGCGCGAGCTCGGGACCGCGCGCTCCTCGGAGCTCGCCTGGTCGGCGATCGCGCACCGGCACCTCGCGGTGTGGGACGTCGCGGGTGCCCCCCGCGCCGCGGACCGGCATGACTGACGACCGGCCCGCGCTCTCGCTCGACGTGTCGGCCGTGCCCGATCGGCCGGTCGGCGCCGGCCACTACACCGTCGAGCTCGCCCGGTCCCTCGCCTCCCGCGCGGACGTCGACCTCACCCTCGTGACCCGACGTCGCGACGCGGTGCGCTGGCGGGGGATCTCGCCCGGTGCGCGCCTCGTGGCCGCCGCGCCGGCAGCACGGCCGGTGCGCCTCGTCTGGGAGCAGGTCCGCCTGCCCGCAGTGCTGGCCCGCAAGGGAGTCGAGGTCCACCACGGTCCGCACTACACGATGCCCGAACGGGCGCACGTGCCGGTGGTGGTCACCGTGCACGATCTGAGCTTCTTCGAGTCGCCGGGCTGGCACGAGCGAACGAAGGTGCCGGTCTTCCGACGCGCGACCGCCGTCGCGGCACGACGGGCCGCCGCAGTCGTCTGCCCGAGCCGGGTGACCGCGGACGAGCTCGCACGCTGGTGCCGCGTCGAGGCCGAGGTGTTCGTCGCGCCGCACGGGGTCGACCCCGACCGCTTCCGTCCGACCGAGCCGGGACACGGTGCGGACGCTGCGGCGCTCCGCGCCCTCGACCACCGGCTCGTCGACGACCGGCCATTCGTCCTGTTCGTCGGGACCCTCGAGCCGCGCAAGGACGTGCCGTCGCTGGTCGACGCCTTCGCCCGCATCGCGACGAGCCACCCCGACGCGCTCCTGGTCCTCGCCGGCGGCCGTGGCTGGGGAGCCGACGACGTCGACCGGGCCATCGAACGCACGCGGCTCGGGACGCGGACGGTCCGGACCGGGTACGTCCCGGATGCGGCGATCCCCGCGCTGCTGCGCTCGGCGGCCGTCGTCGCGTACCCCGCGCGGTACGAGGGCTTCGGCCTTCCCGCACTCGAGGCTCTCGCCTGCGGCGCGCCGCTGGTCACGACGGCGGGCACCGCGATGGAAGAAGTCGCCGGGGAGGCCGCGGTGCTCGTCGCGCCGCATGACGGCGCGGGTCTGGCCGACGCGCTCGACGCCGCACTGGACGCTCCGCGACCGCCGGGAGAAGACGGCTCGGGTGCCGACGAGCGGCGACGGCGCGGGCTCGAGATCGCGGCTCGCCACACGTGGGCCGCCAGCGCCGCCGTGCACCTCGAGGCGTACCGCTCGGCCCTCCGGAGCGGTCGCCGTCCCCGGGGGTGAAGGTCGCAGCGGCCACCCGGTAGGGTGACCCGTCGTGCGTTCCCTGATCACCGGTGGTCGCGGCTTCGTGGGCACCTGGCTCGCCCGCCATCTCGAGGAGATGGGGGACGACGTCGTCGCCATCGACCAGGAGGTCGAGATCACCGACCCGTCCGCGCTGCTCGCCGCGGTCCGTGATGCCGCCCCAGACGCGATCTACCACCTGGCCGCGCTGACCCACGTCGGGAAGTCGTGGGACGAGCCGCTCACGGTCTTCGAGGTCAACGTCATCGGCACGGCGGCGCTGCTCGCCGCGGCGAGGGAGTGCGGCACCGACCCGCGCATCCTGGTCACCTCGTCGGCCGAGGTCTACGGCGCGGTAACCGACCCGAGCAGCCTCCCGCTCCGCGAGAGCTCACCGACCGCCCCGCTCACGCCGTACGCGGCGAGCAAGCTGGCGGCGGAGGCGCTCATCGCGCAGGCGTGCCTCGGCCACGGGCAGCACGTCGTGACGGTTCGACCCTTCAACCACATCGGTCCGGGGCAGACCCCGAACTTCGCCGTGCCCGCGCTCGCCAAGCGCATCGTCGAGGCCGAGCGGAGCGGAGCGACCTCGATCCCGGTCGGCAACCTCTCGGCGCGGCGCGACTTCACCGACGTCCGGGACGTCGTCCGCGCCTACCGCCTGCTCGTCGAGTCCGGTGGCCCGGGGGAGACCTACAACATCTGCACCGGGCGGGACGTTGCGATCAGCGAGATCGCCGACCAGCTGCTCGGACTGGCCGGCACCGAGCTCACCCTCGTACCCGACCCGGCGCTCCTGCGACCGGTCGAGGTGCCCGTGCTCCGCGGTGACCCCGGGCGACTCACCGCCGCGACCGGGTGGAAGCCGGAGATCCCGCTCGAGCAGACCCTTGCCGACGTGCTCGCCTACTGGCGCGAGCAGGCCGGCTGAGCCACCGCCCGAGCCGGCCTGTCACCGATCGATCTTCGGGCCGCCGGCTGTCCGGCGGCACCTGACCCGCCGGTCAGGCAGCGACCGAGGGGATCATGCCGCGCAGCTGGGTGCGGGCGTCCTTCGCCTGGGTCCGCGCCTGGCGCACGGCGTCACGCGCCTGGACGGGGAGGCGGTCCTCGAAGGGCTCGAAGGACTCCTCGATCCGGGTGATGAGATCCTCGATCCGGTCGGCGAGCTCGTCGATGTGGGCGTCGACGTCGCCGAGGCGGTCGTTCACGTCGGCGCGGAGGTCGGCGACCCGGCGCTCGATCCCCGTCTCGGGATCCGTGAGGCGCTTCTGGAGGTCGTTGCGGTGGACCTGCGCCCGCTGGAAGCAGAGCACGCCTGCCCCGATGACGACGTAGGCGGCGTCCTTCGCGACGGCCACCACGTCCTTCGCCGCCTTGGTGATGTCGGTGTTGATCTCAGGCACTGTTCGCTCCTTCGTGCGACCGGATCGGGACCGGCCGGCCGACGGCACCGTTGCCGCCTGTGTGGGTACAAGTGTATCTGAAGTGTTAAACAGTTGCAAGCACCCGGGTGGGCACCCGGCCCCGTGCGATGCGCTGCCCGGACAGTGGCGTGGCGGCGACGCCTGCGACCTGGAAGATCACCAAACGGGAACCACCGGCCGATAGCCTCTGCCCCCTGATGGAAGCAGTGGCCCCGCCGGTCGTCGCTGTCGTCGTCACCCACGATCCGGGCGCCTGGTTCGAGGAGTCCCTCGCTTCGATCGCCGCCCAGGACTATCCGGAGCTCGCCGTCCTGGTGCTCGACTGTGCGAGCACCGAGGATCCGACCGCAAGGGTGGCGTCGGTGCTGCCCGCCGCCTACGTGCGGCGCCTCGACGAGAACCGGGGGTACGGCACCGCGGTCAACGAGGTCCGCTCGATGGTCGAGGGGGCCGCCTACTACCTGCTCTGCCACGACGACGTCGCCCTCTTCCCCGAGACGACCCACCTGCTCGTCGAAGAGTCGTTCCGCTCGAACGCCGGCATCGTGGCACCCAAGGAGGTGACCTGGACGGACCCCCAGCGCCTCCTCCACGTCGGGATGACCGTGGACAAGGCCGGCTCGGTCGTCGACCGGGTCCACCCGAACGAGATCGACCACGGCCAGCACGACGCGGTGCGCGACGTCTTCATGGTGCCCGGCGGCTGCACCCTCGTGCGCGCCGACCTCTTCGGGGAGCTCGGCGGGTACGACCCGGCGATCGTCGCGATGGGCGAGGATCTCGACCTCTGCTGGCGGGCGCACGTGGCCGGCGCGCGGATCATCGTCGCCCCGGACGCCCGCGTGCGGCACCTCGAGGAGCTGGCCGGCGCACACCGGGCACTCGATCCCGGGCTCGCGGCGTCCTCCGGCGAGGACCCGCCCGACGCGCCCGTGACCGTCCAGGAGCTCCAGCGCCGACACGAGCTGCTCGCGGTCCTCAAGTGCTACGGCCGCTTCCACCTCGCACGGGTCCTGCCCCAGGTCGCGCTGCTCGCGGCGGGGGAGGTCGTCGTGGCCGAGCTCGCCGGCAACCGACAGCGCGCCCGCGCGGTCGTCCGCGCCTGGCGATGGAACCTGCGACGGCTCTCGACGATCCGCGGCCAGCGCGCCGAGCTCCGGCGGCACCGTCGCCTTCCCGACAAGGACATCCGGGCGCTCCAGGTGCGGGGCAGTGCCCGGCTCGCCGCCTACGGCCGCCGGCTCTTCCAGTACGGCTTCCAGGGCGCGCACGCCGACGAGCTCGCGGCGGCGGAGGCGGGGATCGCGACCTCACGCGAGGTCGAAGGGGCCGGGGTGCCGCTGACCGTCTCCCCCGCGGACGCGGTCGGTCCCGTACCGACCGGTCCGGCAGCGGCGGACGAGGTCCGCCCGCGTGGCCGGGTCACCCGTCAGGTCCGGCTCGCGACATGGCTGGCCGCGGCCCTGGTCGTCGTCGTGGGCTCGAGGAACCTGCTGACCGGATCCCTGCCTGCGGTCGGACAGTTCGTGCCGTTCCCGAGCTGGGGCTCGACGCTTTCGCAGTTCTTCACCGGGTGGCACCCCTCCGGCGTGGGCACGACCGCGCCCGCCACGCCCGCACTGCTTCTCTCCGGCCTCGTGGGCACCGTCCTGCTCGGCGCCATGGGCCTGACCCAGAAGGTGCTCGTGTTCGCCTGCGTCCCGCTCGGTGTCTGGGGGACCGTCCGGCTGCTGCGACCCTTCGGGTCGCAGCGGGCGTCGCTCGTCGCGGGGCTCTCGTACCTCGCGATGGCACTGGCGTACGACGCGATCGCGCTCGGTCGCTGGGGTGCGCTCGTCGTCTACGCGGGGATGCCGTGGGTCATGGGTCGCCTCTTCCGTGCGACCCGGACCGCGCCCTACGACGACCGGCACGGTGCGCTCCGCGCCGGGCCCGGCACGGTCGGACCGACAGCGCAGGCCGAGTCCCCTCCGACCGTTCCGGTGACGGCGCGCTCGCCGCTCGGCGGCCCGGCCGGTTCGATCGTCGCCCTCGGACTCCTCGAGGCGGTCATGGTCGCCTTCGTGCCGGCGGCCGCCATCATGGTCGTGCTCACCGCACTCGCGGTGGTGGCCTCGTCGTTCGTCTACCGGGACTGGCGGTCGACCGGCCGAGCCCTCGGACTCGCCCTCGGGTCGACGGTGGTCGCCGGCGTGATCCTCCTGCCCTGGGTCGTCGGGACCCTCTCAGCGGGCCGGGGCATGCTCTCGGTCTTCGGCACCCCGACGCCAGCATCGGGGGCGGCCTCGTGGAGCGCGCTCCTGCGCTTCTCGGTGGGGCCGATCGGTTCGTCCCCGCTCGCCTGGGGCTTCGTGGTGGCCGCGCTCGTCCCGTTGGTCATGGCGCGCCCTGGGCGGTTCCGGTGGGTCGGACGCCTCTGGTCGGTCGCGCTCGTCGCATGGCTCGCCGACTGGATCGTCGGGCGCGGGTGGACCGGCAAGCTTGCGATCGATCCCCTGGTCCTCCTCGGTCCTGCCGCCGTCGCGGTCGCCGGGCTCATCGGCCTCGCCGTGATCACGTTCGAGGAGGACGTCCACATCGCGGAGTTCGGGTGGCGGCAGCTCGCCATGGTGGTCGGGGTCGGCGCGCTCGTGCTCGGCTCGGTCCCGACGATCGTGTCGGCGCTGCCGGGACGGTGGGACCTTCCGTTGACCGACTTCAACCAGTCCGTGGCCTGGATGGGCGCCAAGACGTCGACCGGCGCGTTCCGGGTGCTCTGGCTCGGTGACACCCGCTCGCTCAACCAGGGGGGCTGGCCTGCTGGCGGAGGCCTCACCTACGCGACCTCCGAGGGCGGCGCGCCCGACGCCCGCTGGCTCTGGAACCCCGCGGGCCCGGGACCGGCAGCGGGACTCGCACAGGCGGTCGATCTCGCGTGGGCCGGGCGCACCGACCGTCTCGGCAGTCTCCTCGCGCCGGCCGGTGTCCGTTACGTCGTGGTCCTCACATCGCTCGCACCCGAGATCCCGGGCGAGCAGAGCCCGGAGTCGTACCCGGTGCCCGCCGACCTCGCGCCGGGCCTGGCGCGCCAGCTCGACATCACCCCCGTGCTCTCCGCGACCGGCATGACGGTCTACGCGGAACGCGGCCTGGGTCCCCGAGCGGACCGAGGTGCCGCCCGGCACCCCGGTGCCCTCCGCGCCGGTCTCGCAGGCACCGACCTCGCCCGGAGCGCCGCTGCTCGCCGGTGCGCAGCCGGTCCTCCCCGGCCCCGTCGCGGCGCGACGCTTCACGGGCGCGGTGGCGACGGGCACGGTCGTCGCGGCGCTCGCACCGGCCGGCAGCTGGGGTCTCGCCGTCTCCCCCGCGGCCGCGCCGGCGGGCCACGCGACCACGACCACCAGGGCGGCTCCGTCCGGTGGCGTCGAGCGATCGACCGCGTTCGGTTGGGCCGCGACCTACCGGGTCGGGACCGCCGGCTCGGCCACCCTCGCCTTCGACGGCGGTCTCGTGACGCCGCTGTCCGCGCTCTGCTCCCTGCTCGGCTGGTTCGGCGTCGTGGTGGCGCTCGTGGTCCGGCGGCGACGGCTCGGGCCGCTGCGGCCGCTCCTGCCGTCATCGCGGCTGCGGGCCGAGCGTCGACTGCGCGAGCGTGACCGCGCACGGCGCGACGAACAGCTCGACCTCTGGGAGGAGACGTCGTGACCGGCCCGCCGGACGATGCGCTCGACCCGTCCGCCACCGAAGGTGCGTCCGCAGCCGGGGGTGCGTCCGCAGCCGGGGACGGGCGCCCTGTCATGGCCCCCCGCCGCGGCGACGCGCCCACGCGCCCGCCGGCGGTCGGTGGATCACGCTCGCCGCGGTGCTCGCCGCGATCGCCGGCGTCGCGCTCGTCGCCGCCCTCGCGCCGCCTCCGCCCCCGACGCCCGCTCCCGCCGCGGACGACGGGGTCACGATCGCCCCCGTGGATGCGACCGCGACGTCGTGGTTCTGCTCGGCCGGCGCACCCGGCACCTACGGGAGCACCGTCTACCTCACCAATTCGGCGTCGACGCCGGTGCGTGGGACGATGACGACCGTGGCGCCCGCAGGCAGCAGCGGGAGCCCGCCGACGACGCAACGCACCGTCACCGTGCCGGCCCTCGGGACGGCCGCGGTCGACCCAGGGACGGGACTGCCGGCCGGTCCGACCGCATCGTCGTTCGCCTTCGGCGGGGGTGGTGTCGCGGTCGACCAGGTCGCATCCGGGCCGACCGGTTGGAGCACCGCGCCCTGCGCGTCGTCGGTCCAGGGGCAGTGGAACTTCGCGGGAGGCGCCACCGTCTCGGGCGACACCCTGACGTTGCTGCTCTACGACCCGGCGGCCGCCCAGGCGGTGGTCAACGTCTCGTTCCTCACCGACGGCGGCATGATCACGCCCCAGGCCTACCAGGGCCTCACGGTGCCGCCGGGCCAGCTCGTGGTCGAGAACGTCGGTGACTTCGTGCAGAACCAGTCGAACATCGCGACCCTGATCACCACCGAGTCGGGGGCGCTGGTGGCCGACGAGCTCCAGCAGTGGTCGTCCGCGTCGGCGGGCGGGCTCTCGCTGCGACTCGGATCGCCCAACCTCTCGACCACCTGGTACTTCGGCCAGACCACCGCGGCGGCCGGCTCGAAGGTGAGCTTCACCCTCGCCAACCCTGCGAATGCCGCGGTCTCGGCCAAGTTCACCCTCGGGCTGTCGACGGCGTCCGCGAACCCGGTCTCGGTGAACGTGCCGCCGGAGTCCACGGCCGCGCTCGACGCGTCGACGGCTGCGGGGTGGCCGACGCGGATCCCCTACTCGGTGCGCGTCGACGCATCAGCCCCGATCGTCGTCGGCCGCTCGGTCGTCGGGGCCCAGAGCGGCACCGCACCGCTGGTCGGCGCGTCCTCCGGCACCGTGACCGCGACCACCTCGTGGCTCGTGACCGGTCCCGGTGTGCCGAACGCGCCCGGCGTCACCGGGGCCGCGCTCCGAACGCTCGCCGTCGCGAATCCGGGTCCGTCGGCGGCGTCCGTGACGGTGACCGTGCTCGGGAGGAGCCGGCCGCTCGCGACGATGTCGGTCGCCCCCGGCTCACTGCTCGTGCTCGGCCCGCGGGTCGCGGCCGTGGACAGTGGCCTCGGCGCCTTCCTCGTGCGCGCCGACCGGCCGGTGGTGGTCGAGACGGACAACGGCCCGAGCGGCGGCCCGGGGATCGTCTCCTCAGCCGGGTTCCCCGTCCCCGGCGGCTGATCGCCCGTCTCCCGGCGTCGCTTCCCTCAGCGCGAGGCGGGCGGGGGCGGGGGCGGGGGCCAGGGCGCCTGCTTCGGCCAGTGACCGGGAGTCTGCTGGGGCGGAGGCGGTGGCCACGGGGACGGGGCCTGCGGCCAGTGACCCGGAGCGGACGGTGCCGGTGGCGCCCCTGCCGGAGGCTCGGACGCCGGAGCTGCATCTGCCGGCGCCGCGCTCGACACCCCGCTCTCCGCGGTGACGGGCGGCTCGTTGCCGTTGCCGGCCGGGGCCGGGGCCTCTGCCGGGACAGGAGCCGGTCCGCCCGCCGCGCCGTCTGACTCGGCGGGTGGAGCGTCCGCGTCGCCGTTCCCGCTCGGCCCGTGCTGCGCGGCCACGAAGATCGGTGGGACCGTCTTCGCACCGGGCTCGTGCACCGGCCGGCCGTAGGCGGTGTCGACCAGCTGGCCGACCACCTCGCCGGAGACGGTCTCCTCGTCGAGGAGGGCCCGTGCGAGCGCGTCGAGCCCGCCACGGTGACGGGCGAGGACCTCGAGGGCCCGCTGCTCCTGCGCGCGGAGGATGAGCTCGACCTCGTCGTCGATCGTCTGGCTGGTGTGCTCCGAGTAGTCGCGGGTGTGCATGAGGTCCTCCCCGAGGAAGACCTGTCCCTGGGAGCCCCACGCCATCGGCCCGATGCGGTCGCTCATACCCCACTCCCGCACCATCTTGCGGGCGAGCTCCGTGTTGCCGACCAGGTCGTTGCTGGCTCCGGTCGAGAGATCGCCGTAGACGAGGAGCTCGGCCGCCCGGCCGCCCATGCGCACCGCGAGGGTGTCCTCGATGTGCTGGCGCGGGTGGATGTGGCGCTCCTCCATCGGGAGCTGCATGGTCACGCCGAGCGCGAGGCCCGTCGGCAGGATCGTGACCTTGTGGACGGGGTCGGCTTCGGCCAGCACGTACGCGAGGACGGCGTGGCCGGCCTCGTGGAAGGCCACGCGCTCCTTCTCGGGTCCGGAGAGCACGAGGCTCTCGCGGCGCTGGCCCATGAGCACGCGGTCGCGGGAAGCCTCGAAGTCCTCGTTCTGGATGACCGTGGAGCCACGGCGGACCGCATGGAGCGCGGCCTCGTTGACCAGGTTGGCGAGGTCCGCGCCGCTCATGCCGGGGGTGCCACGTGCGACCTTGCCGAGGTCGACCGTCGGGTCGATCCGCTTGTCCTTGCAGTGCACCTGCAGGATCGGCAGCCGCTCGTCGAGGTCGGGGAGCGGCACCACGATCTGACGGTCGAAGCGGCCCGGACGCAGGATGGCCGCGTCGAGGATGTCCGGTCGGTTGGTGGCGGCCATGACCACGATGCCCTCGGTGGGGTCGAAGCCGTCCATCTCGGAGAGCATCTGGTTGAGGGTCTGCTCACGCTCGTCGTGGCCCCCGCCCAGTCCGGCGCCGCGCTTGCGCCCGATCGAGTCGATCTCGTCGATGAAGACGATGGCCGGCGCCTGCTTGCGGGCGGTCGCGAAGAGGTCGCGGACCCGGCTGGCGCCGACCCCGACGAACATCTCCATGAAGTCCGACCCGCTCACCGACATGAAGGGCACGCCGGCCTCGCCGGCGACCGCACGGGCGAGGAGCGTCTTGCCGGTGCCGGGTGGGCCGACCAGCAGGATGCCCTTCGGGATCCGCGCCCCGATGTCCTTGAAGCGTGCCGGGGTCTTGAGGAAGTCGACGACCTCGCTGATCTCGAGCTTGACCCCGTCGTAGCCGGCGACGTCGTCGAAGGTGGTGGACGGGCGCTCGGTCGAGTACAGCTTCGCCTTGGACCGCCCGATCGACATGATCGACCCCATCTGCCCCTGCGCTTTGCGGCTGATGTAGTAGAAGATGCCGCCGATCAGGGCGAACGGCAGGATCCACGTCAGCAGGAAGGTCAACAGCGTGTTCGACGACGGGGTCACGAACTTCGCGTTGTCGCCCAGGGTCTTGAGCGCGCTGACCTCCGAGTCCGGTGGCGGGACGGGGCCGTTGACCGTGTAGTTGGTGCCATCGGTGAGCTGGCCGGTGATCACCCCGGTCGAATTGTCGACCGTGGCGTTCCTCACCTGCTTGGCGTCGAGCTGCGAGACGAAGTTGTTGTAGGAGAGCTGGGTGGCCGCCGACTTCGTGAAGAGGCTCGGCACCACGAACACCGCGAGGATCGCGAGGACGATGACCGCGTAGATGACCAGGCGGTTCCTGTTCTGACCCGTTCCCTGCTGGCCGGGCTCGCCCGGGGGCGGCGGGGCGCTCGGCAGGTTCGGATTTGGCGGAGTCACCTCTTCATGGTACGCGCGCCCGGCCAGAACTGACGCATCGCGACGCCTGGATGCATGACCCCGCCGCCGTCGGCACGAGCCTGCTCGGTATCGTGGGCAGGGTGATCGAGCGGTCCGACCATGGATCCGACTCCGCCGCGACCGCCGACAGCGTCCCCGCGGGGACGCCGGTGCCTCCCGGCGGGGCGATCCCTCCTGACGGGGGCACGACGACCCCGTCTGCGGACTGGCTGCCTCCACCACCGGCGACCCCGCCCCACGGGTGGTCGGGGGCTCCGGCGTGGGCGCCGCCACCCATGCCACCGCCACCGCCGCCCGGACCGCCATCTCCCGCGAGCGTGGAACGAGAGGAACGGGGTCCCGCCTCCTGGTGGCACTCGCTCGGCGAGCTGCTCGCCGCGGGCGCAGCCCCCGCGACCCGCTCGGCCGCATGGCTCTGGCTGCTCTTCGCCGCGCTCGGCTTCCTCGGTGGCCAGATCGTCGCCGTCGTCTTCGTCTCGATCACCGCGGCGGCCAGTGGCAACGTCCACTCGCTGAGCGCGATCGCGCGGCTCAGCGAGCCGCCGACCTGGTACATCGTCTCGACGCTCTTCGGGCTCTGGATCGGCTTCTTCGGCGCCTCGTGGCTGGCGAGCGCCGTCCGCGGGACCGGCAGCCTCGTCCGGGACCTCGGCCTCCGGTTCCGGGTGATCGACCTGATCGGGATCCCGATCGGCATCGGCGGGCAGATCCTCGTCGGGATCGTCTACCTGCCGATCGCCGACCACGTGCACAACTTCAACCAGCGCTTCAACGCCCCCGGCCAGCGGATCACCGGTGCGTCGCACGGGCTCGGCTACGCGCTCGTCGTGCTCTGCACCGTGGTCGGGGCGCCGTTCTTCGAGGAGCTCTTCTTCCGGGGCCTCCTGCTGCGGGCGCTCGCACGGCTCTTCGGCACGATCGGCAGGTGGGTCGGCCCGGCGCTCGCCATCGCGGTCAGCGGGATCCTCTTCGGCCTCGCCCACGCCGAGTCGCTCCAGCTCCTCGGGCTCGCGATCTTCGGGGTGATCCTCGGGTTCGTCTCCTACCGCACCGGCCGGCTGGGCATGAACATGGTCGCCCACGCGACGTTCAACGGCATGGCCCTGCTCGCGGTCGTGGCGCCGGTCATGACCGTCGTGCGCCCTCCGTTCTGAGATGGCGGTCGACCTCGCGGCGTCCGAGGCCGCCCCGGCCGCCCTCCGGCACGGGCAGGAACCGCGACCGGCGGGCCTGCTCCACCGGCTGACCCGACGCTCGACGTGGCCCGCGTGGGCGAACGCGCTCGTGATCGTGGGGGTGACCGTCGTGGCGTTCACCCAGCTCCACCCCTCGCTCCTCTTCACGTCGACGACCACCGCCGGCGGCGACACGGGCGCCCACGTCGCCCTGCCCGCGTTCTTGAAGGCGCATCTGCTCACCCACGGCCAGCTCACCGGCTGGGATCCCGGCTGGTACGACGGCTTCCCCCTCTACACCTTCTACTTCCCGCTGCCCGGGCTGCTCGTCGTCGTCCTCAACGCCGTGTTCACCTACGACGTCGCCTTCAAGCTGGTGACCGTCCTCGGTACGCTGCTCCTTCCCCTCTGCGCGTGGGCGTTCGGTCGGCTCGCCGGCCTGCGCGACCCGCTGCCCGCCTGCCTGGCGGCGGCCACGCTGCCCTACCTCTTCGAGTCGAGCTACTCGATCGACGGGGGCAACCTGCTCTCGACGCTGGCCGGCGAGTACTCCTTCTCCCTCTCCCTCTCGATCGCGCTGGTCTTCCTCGGCCTCCTCGCGACCGGCCTCCGTACCGGGAGGCACCGGGCGCTCGCCGCGGTCCTCTTCGCGGCCACGCTCCTCTGCCATCTGCTGCCCGCGATGTTCGTCGCGGCCGGGGCGGTGGTCCTGCTGCTCCTCGACGCAGACCTGCGACGGTCGGTCCGGCGCACCGCGGTTGGCGCGGTCGCCCGGCGCCGGTGGGGTGGGAGGGTCGCCTGGTCGGCGGTGGCCGGCGCGATCGGGGTGGGGCTCACCGCCTGGTGGCTCGTGCCCTTCGCGCTCGAGCAGTCGTACACGACGGACATGGGGTACACGAACGTCGGGGACTTCCCCCACCTGCTGTTCCCGGGCGGCGCGCGGTGGGTGGTCGTCGCGGACGCGGTCGGGATCGTCGCGATGGTGGTGCGGCGGAACCGCATCGCCCTCTTCCTCGTGGTGATGGCCGCGATGTCGGCCGCGACGGTCTGTCTCGACCCCGCCGGCAAGCTCTACAACGTCCGGTTCCTCCCGTTCTGGTTCCTCTGCCTCTACCTGCTGGCGGGGTACGCGCTCGGCGAGACCGTCGCCGCGGTCGCGCGCTGGAACCGTCGACGGCGGCTCGAGCGGTGGGTGCTCGTGATCCGGGAGCGACTGGGCGCGGCCCAGGGGATCCCGTGGCGCCCGGGCATCCGCATCAGCCGCTACCGGCGCCCGGCTTACGGCGCGACACCCCCCGGCGCGTTCGCCGGGCCGCTCGTCGCCCTCGCCGCAGCGTGCGTCGCGGTGGTGCCCCCGCTCGTGCTGCCCGCGTCGACGCTCGCGAGCATCGGCATCAACGTCGGCCAGAACCAGCCGAGCGCGTGGGCGGCATGGAACTACTCCGGCTACGAGGGCAAGCCCGACTATCCCGAGTACCACGCGGTCGTCCAGATGATGGCCAGGGTCGGCGCGACCCAGGGCTGCGGGCGTGCGATGTGGGAGTACGACGAGTCGGAGAACCGGTTCGGCACGACGATGTCGCTCATGCTGCTGCCCTACTGGACCAACGGGTGCATCGACTCGATGGAGGGCCTCCTGTTCGAGTCGGCGTCCACCACGCCGTTCCACTTCATCAACCAGAACGAGCTTTCGGTCGCCCCGTCCGACGCGGTCACCCCGCAGGGATTCACCTACGGGGGGCTCGACGTGCCGCTCGGCATCGAGCACCTCCAGCAGCTCGGCGTGCGCTATCTGCTCGCGGCGTCGACGACCGTCGAGCAGGCCGCCGCGGCCGATCCGAGCGCGACCCTGGTCGCGCAGACCGGACCGTGGAGCACCAGCTACAACGGCCAGGCGCTCGACACCACGTGGAAGGTCTACCGGATCAGCGACACGGCGATGGTCGTCCCGCTCGCCAACCGACCGGTCGTCTGGAAGGGGGTCGGCCCGGGCCAGCCGAGCTGGCTCGGGCCCGCGGCCACCTGGTACGACTCCCCCGCACGGTGGAACGTGGTGCCCGCGGCCGACGGGCCGGCCAGCTGGACGCGCATCTCGACGGGGGACACCACCCCGCGTGCCGTTCCCGAGCCGCCCACGGTCGTCTCGCGGGTGACCCAGTCCGACAACTCGATCTCCTTCCACGTCGACCGGGTCGGGACGCCCGTCGAGGTCAAGGTCTCCTACTTCCCGAACTGGCATGCCTCGAACGCGGCCGGCCCCTGGCGCGTCGCGCCCAACCTCATGGTGGTGGTGCCGACGGGCCACGACGTCACCCTGACCTACGGCCGCTCGGCGGCGGACGACATCGGGCAGGTGATCACCCTGCTGGCGGTCGCCGCGGCGGTCGCCGTCGCAGTCGTCGAGCGCCGGGCACGGCGCGCGCGGCGGGACCGGCGGTTCGCAGCCGCTTCGGCTTCGCCGTCGGGGCCGAAGCCGCCGCCCGCACCCCCGACCGACTGAGGTCCGCGTCCGCGTGTCGGCACCGAGCCCGATGTTCCCCCTCTCGACGGTGCTCTTCCCCGGCGGCACCCTCGCGCTCCACGTCTTCGAGGAGCGCTACCAGGCGATGATGGCCGAGTGCATCCGCGGGGACGGCTTGTTCGGCGTCGTGCTGATCGCCCGGGGGTCTGAGGTCGGCGGTGGCGACCAGCGCTTCGACGTCGGGACGGTCGCCCGCATCACCGACGTCGCGGAGGTCGGCGGTGGCCGGCTCGCAGTGCGGGCCACCGGCGAGCGTCGGGTGCGGATCGACGAATGGTGCCCCGACGACCCGTACCCGGTCGCGCACCTCGCGGACGCGCCCAGCGCGCACGGCGACGGGGACGGCGCCGCGGTCGCGGTCGCCGAGGCCGCCGTGCGCCGGCTCCGCGCACTGCTCTCCGAGCTCGGCACGGTGCCGGCGATCCGTCACGACCTGCGCCCGGTCGACCGGCCGGAGGACCGCGGCTGGCAGCTCTGCGACCTCGCCCCGCTCGGCACGCTCGACCTCCAGGGCCTCCTCGTGACCGACTCCCTCGCGGAGCGTCTCACCGCACTCGGCGACCTCTGTGACGCGAGGGCGGCCGACGTCGTCGCTCTGCTCGGCGGGGAGTGACGCCGGGTGCCGGCCGCCGTGTGGCCGTGGCCGTCACCCGGAGCGGACGCGAGCGTTAGGGCACCTGCTCCGCCGAGACGAAGGCGGTGATCCCGTCGGCCAGGCCCTGGGCGGCCTGCTGGCGCCAGGTCGCGCTCTCGGTCAGCGCCGCGTCCGCGGGATTCTGCATGTTGGCGCACTCGACGAGCACCTTCGGGACCGACGAGAGGTTGAGCCCGCCGAGATCCCCGCGCACGTCGATCCCCGCGGTGCCCGCGTAGTCGGAGGGCGGCTCACCGGTGTCGGTGGAGAACGAATTGCGGACGGCGACCGCGAGCTGGTCGGACGCGGGCACGATCGCGGTGTTGTCGCTGATCGTGCTCACCACCGGCGCGGGTGCAATCACGTCGAAGCCGCGACCCCCGACCGGACCGCCGTCCGCGTGGATCGACACCGCGGCGGCGGCGTGCACCAGATTGGCGATGGCGGCGCGGACGTCGACGCACGGACCGACCCCGGCATCGGTGGTGCGCGTCAACACGACGGTCGCCCCCTGCGCGGCGAGCAGCGACGCGAGGCGCGTACCGACGTCGAAGTTGAACGCGTGCTCGGGGTACCCGTCGGGGGTCTCCGTCCCGACGGTGTCGCACGGCTCGATGATGCCGCCGCCGTCGATCGGTTGGTCGATGACGGAAGGCGCGGCTCCGTTGCCGCCGTCATGCCCGGGATCGATCGCGATCGTCTCGCCCGCCACCGGCGGCACGGACACCTGCCCGAGCATGCCCGCGTCGCCGAACGCGTGGACCTCGCCGTCCGTGGCGACGACCCGGTAGCCCGCACCGCCGGTCGTCCCGAGCGCGACCGCCGCGCGCCGGAGCTGGCCGACGGCGGCACCCTCGAACGGCGCCCCGAAGGAGAACACCCCGCCGTCGCCTGCAAGGAGCCAGTACCCGTCGCCCGTCGGCCCCGGGTCGACGGCCACCACCGGCGACGCGAGGGTCATCCCCCCGGTCGAGCCGGCGAAGGTCGCATCGCCGAATGCGAAGACCCCTCCGTCGGCCGCGGCGCACCAGTAGCCCGCGCCGTCCGGGGTCGCCGCCATGCCCACGATCGGCTGGTCGAGCGGGTGGCCGCCCATCGAGCCGGAGAAGCCCGCATCGCCGAACGCGAAGATCCCGCCGTCGGACGCGACGAGCCAGTAGCCCTTGCCGTCCGGCGCGGCGGCCATTCCGACGATCGGCTGGTCGAGCGGGTGGCCGCCCATCGAGCCGAAGAAACCCGCATCGCCGAACGCGAAGATCCCGCCGTCGGACGCGACCAGCCAGTAGCCCCGACCGTCCGGCGTGGCCGCCATCCCCACGATCGGCCGGACGAGGGCGAGGGCACCGGTCGAGCCGAGGAACGGCGCCCCGAACGCGAACACCCCGCCGTCGGAGGCGACCAGCCAGTATCCGCCGGTCGTCCGGTCCGTCGCGGTGCCGACGATCACGTGGAGGCTCGTCGGCGACGCCGAGTCCGCGACGGCCATCCGTTGCGGCGGGAGAGCGACCACGAGGGTGGCGGTGAGCACGGCCGCCGTCACCGCACTCCGGAAACGCGTCGTGGCCGGCCGCGGGGTCACCGCGTGATCCTCCCACACCGCCGACTCGAACCGGCTCGCGTCCGCGCCCACGTCGACACGCTGATGCCTGGACACCTCGCGCCACGGCGCGCCTCGTCGAGCACGTCGTGGTCCACCGGGGACGCCGGAGGTGCTGACGTAGGATGGCCCGGCCATGCGCAGCCTCGCCGACGTCTTCAAGGCCTACGACATCCGAGGGGTGGTCCCGGACCAGCTCAACACCCGGCAGTTCCGGGCCATCGGCGTGGCTGTGGCGAAGTTCGCCGGCGCTCCCACCGTGCTGGTCGCCCGCGACATGCGCCGCGTCCGGCGAGGCACTGGCCGCCGCCTTCGCCGACGGGGTGCGGTCGGAGGGCGTGGGCGTCGTGGATCTCGGGCTCGCATCGACCGACCTCCTCTACTACGCGGCGGGCAGTCTCGACGCGCCGGGCGCGATGTTCACGGCATCGCACAACCCCGCGCAGTACAACGGGCTCAAGCTCTGTCTGGCCGGTGCGCGCCCGATCGGACGGGACACCGGCCTCGTCGAGATCGAGGCGACCGCCGAGGCCCTGCTCACCGCGTGGGGCGAGGGGGAGCCGCCCGAGCCGGACGTGGCGCACCTCGGATCGCTCGAGCACCGGTCGGTCCTCGACGAGTACGCGGACCATGTGCGCTCCTTCGTCGACGTGGGTGCGCTCGCGCCGCTGCGCGTCGTGGCGGACACCGCGAACGGGATGGGCGGCCTCATCGTGCCGGCGGTCTTCGACGGGCTCCCCTTCGAGGTCGAGATCCTCTTCCCCGAGCTCGACGGCACGTTCCCCAATCATCCCGCCGACCCGATCCAACCCGAGAACCTCGCCGAGCTGCGCCGGGTGGTTGCCGAGACCGGCGCCGACGTCGGGCTCGCATTCGACGGCGACGCCGACCGGGTCTTCCTCGTCGACGAGCGCACCGAGCCGGTCTCCGGCTCGCTGACCACCGCGCTCGTGGCGTCGTCGATGCTCGAGAAGCATCCGGGTGCGACGGTCCTCTACAACTGCATCTGCTCGCGGGTGGTCCCCGAGGTCATCGCCGAGCAGGGCGGCGTGGGCGTGCGCACGAAGGTCGGCCACAGCTTCATCAAGGAGGTCATGGCCGAAACAGGGGCTGTCTTCGGCGGCGAGCACTCCGGCCACTACTACTTCCGCGAGAACTACCGGGCCGACTCCGGCATCATCGCAGCCGTGGTCGTGCTCGAGCTGATGAGCGTCTCGGGCCGGCCGCTCTCCGAGCTGCTCGAGCCCTTCAGGCGCTACGCGGACTCGGGCGAGATCAACACGACCGTCGACGATCCGCCCGGCGCGGTCGAGCTGCTCGCCAAGGAGGTCGAGGAGGCCGGCGGGACGCTCGGCACGGCCGACCGGCTCGACGGCCTCACCGTCGACCGCGGGGATTGGTGGTACAACCTGCGGCCGTCGAACACCGAGCCGCTGCTCCGCCTCAACGTCGAGGCTCCCGACGAAGCGTCGTGCGCACGCCATGTCGGCGAGGTCCAGGCCGCGATCGCACGACTGCTCGCCGACTGACCGGTCGGCGCCCGGCGAGGCATCATGAACCCACGAGAGAGGAAGGCAACGTGACGCTCGACCCCCTGCTCATCGACGTCTTGGCGTGCCCGGACGACAAGGGCCCGCTCCTGTACTTCGCCGACGAGGACCTGCTCTACAACCCGCGCCTCCACCGCCGCTACGCGGTCCGCGACGGGATCCCGGTGATGCTCATCGACGAGGCCACGTCCGTGGGGGACGCCGAGCACGACCGGCTGATGGCGAAGTCGGAAGCGGGCGGCGCGCAGCAGACCGGCGGGGCGGCGGGGGAGTGAGCGCGTCCGGGCGGGACGAGGCGGTGGCCGAGGTGGCGGGGCTCTCGCCGCTGCCGGTGGACTCCCTCGACATGTGGGGGGCGACCGCCGACCTTCCCGAGCAGGTGGCTACGGCCGCGGCGGCCGCGCGCGACGTCGGGGGCCTGCCGCCGCGCCAGCAGATCGAGCACGTGGTCGTCCTCGGCATGGGCGGGAGCGGGATCGCGGGCGACGTGCTCGTCGCGGTGGCGGCGCCGTTCATGCCGGTGCCGGTCACCGTGGTCAAGGGGTACGAACCGCCCGACTTCGTCGGCACCGGGACGCTCGTGTTCGCGATGTCGTTCTCGGGCAACACCGAGGAGACGCTCGAGGCGTCGGCCGGCGCCTACGAGGCGGGCGCCTCCCTGGTGGTGGTCGCGGGAGGCGGCGAGCTCGTGCGCCTGGCCGCCGACTGGGAGGTGCCGGTCGTCCCCGTGCCCACCACGATCCCGCAACCCCGCGCCGCGCTCGGGGCGATGGCGGTGCCCCCGCTGATCCTGCTCGAGCAGGTCGGGCTCTTCCCCGGTGCGGCACAGTGGGTCGACCAGGCGGTCGACCAGCTCCGGCGCCGACGTGACGAGCTCGTGCGGCCGGGCAACCGGGCCGAGACGATCGCCAGGCAGATCGGCCGCACCATCCCGCTCGTCCACAGCTCCCAAGCGCTCGGCGCCGCGGCGGCTCTGCGCTGGAAGGCGCAGGTCAACGAGAACGCCAAGTGTCCCGCCTTCTGCAACGTCTATCCGGAGCTCTGCCACAACGAGCTGGCAGGCTGGGGCCAGCACGGGGACGCGACCCGGCAGCTCATCACCCTGGTCAACCTCCGGCACGACGCCGAGCACCCCCAGGTCTCCCGGCGCTTCGACCTGGTCGCCGAGGTCCTGCGGGAGGTGGTGGCGGACGTCGTGGAGGTGCGCGCCGCCGGCGAGGGCGACCTCGCCCAGCTCTTCGACCTGGCCCTGATCGGCGACTTCGTCTCCCTCCATCTGGCGGGCAACGAGGGGATCGACCCGGGACCGATCCCGGTCCTCGACGACCTCAAGCGGATGCTGGCCGAGGGCGCCGGCTGACCGGAGCCGCCCGGTCGGGCAGGCGGCCCGGCCTCTCCGCGCCGTGCGCCTCTGTTGCCGTCGCGTGTCGACCGGGTCACAACGTCATGAACTCGTCGCGTCCCAGGGGACGCGACGGGTTCCCGGGCGTAGACTTTCCTCCGTGAGCTGGCTGCGGGTCTGTGGTTGCAAGTCGATGCCAGTCGCAGGCGAAACGACCCACGTAAGGCAACTCGTGGTTGCTGAGCATGGTGCGGCTTAGGAGTAAGTCCTGCCCGCGCAGCTCCCGGCCGTCGGGGGTACGCGGAGAGGGGACGACGCGGTCGTCCAGTGGACCCGAAGGGCATCCGACCGAACGTGGTCGGCGCCGCCGGGCCCGGACCGCTACTTCCCCTGCAGGCGAGTGTGGGGTCAAAGACCAGGTCAGCCGCAGGTAGTTCACAGGCAATTCACTTCCCGCCCCGATCGGCCGATGATGTCGGACGGGCGCAGCGGAAGCGCAGGACGAAGGCAGTCGAGCATCGGTAGGGACGAGCGACGGAAGGGAGCGGCACCACCGGCAGGAAGCACCCGACGCACAGCCGAGGAGGCAGCAACGTGGACGTGGTCATCGCGCATGGCAGGAAGATCGTGACCGACGAGGAGAGGGCCCTCACCGAGGACAAGGTCGGCCGGCTGGGTCGCCTCTGTCCCGGGCTGGACCGGGCCGTGATCCACTTCAGTGAGGAGCGCAACCCGCGCATCTCCGCTCGGGAGCGGTGCGAGGTCATCATGCACGGCCACGGCCACACCATCCGTGCCCGCGCCTCGGCCCGGCTGCCGCTCGAGGCGGTCGACCTGGTGGTGGAGAAGCTCGAGCACCAGCTCGAGAAGAACAAGGGCCGGCTCATCGGCCGCTCGCAGCCACGCCACCGCGTGGCGAAGGCGATGCCCGCGCTCTACCAGCGGGCGCGTACGGCCTGAGGCGGGCTCCGAGCCGCTCCGCTCGACCTGCGGTCGACCGCGGGCGACCTCCGGCGCACCGCCGGGTCCGCCCGCTCGGCCGTCGCGCGCCGGCGGCCCGCGACGGCCCCGGCAGTAGAGTGAGTGGTCCATGAGCGTCCTCACCAAAGTCCTCCGCGCGGGCGAGGGCAAGAAGGTCCGCCGCCTCGCGGAGCTCGTGCCGCTCGTCAACGCGCTCGAGCCCGAAATGGAGTCGCGCTCGGACGACGAGCTGCGGGCACTGACCACGGTCTTCAAGGAGCGGCTCGAGCGCGGGGAGAGCCTCGAGGACCTGCTGGTCGAGGCGTTCGCGCTGGTCCGCGAGAGCGCCTGGCGGGTGATCGGCCAGCGCCACTTCGACGTGCAGCTGATGGGCGGGATGGCCCTCCACTTCGGCTGGATCGCCGAGATGAAGACCGGCGAGGGCAAGACCCTCGTGTCGACCCTCCCCGTCTACCTCAACGCGCTGGCCGGCGACGGGGTCCATGTGGTGACGGTCAACGACTACCTGGCCACTCGTGACGCGGAGTGGATGGGCCGGGTCCACCGGTTCCTCGGACTGACGGTGGGACGGGTCGGGCCGGACATCGACGACAGCCAGGCCAAGCGCGACGCCTACTGGTCGGACGTGACCTACGGGACCAACACCGAGTTCGGCTTCGACTACCTCCGCGACAACATGGCCCGGTCGAAGGAGACGATGGTCCAGCGCGGCCACCACTTCGCGATCGTCGACGAGGTCGACTCCATCCTCATCGACGAAGCACGGACGCCCCTCATCATCTCGGGGCCCGCGGCCGAGTCCGCGCAGCTCTACTACCAGTTCGCCGGCATCGTCCGGACCCTTCGCGACGGCGACGACTACGAGGTGGACGAGGAGAAGCGCGCGGTCGTCCCGACGGAGGAAGGCATCGACAAGGTCGAGCGGCAGCTCGGCGTCGACAACCTCTACGACGCGGTGGCGGTGGGCTACGTGCACCACCTCACCCAGGCGCTCCTCGCCAAGGAGCTCTACCACCGCGACAAGGACTATCTGGTCGCCCAGGGCGAGGTGAAGATCGTCGACGAGTTCACCGGACGCACGCTCGACGGTCGCCGGTGGTCCGACGGTCTGCACCAGGCGGTCGAGGCGAAGGAGCGGGTCCGCATCAAGGAGGAGAACCACACCTGGGCGACGGTGACCCTCCAGAACTACTTCCGCCTCTACGACAAGCTCGCCGGCATGACCGGCACCGCGGAGACCGAGGCGTCGGAGTTCGCGAACACCTACGAGCTGCCGGTCGTCCCGATCCCGACCAACATGCCGATGGTCCGCGCCGACAACGCGGACCTCATCTACAAGTCTGAGGACGCCAAGTTCGCCGCGGTCGTCGAGGACATCGTCGAGCGGCACACCGCCGGCCAGCCGGTGCTGGTCGGGACGGCGTCGGTCTCCAAGTCGGAGCAGCTCTCGCGGCTCCTCGACAAGCGCGGCATCCCCCACGAGGTACTCAACGCCAAGCAGCACTTCCGGGAGGCGGAGATCGTGGCGCAGGCCGGCCGGGTCGGCGCGGTCACCGTCGCCACCAACATGGCGGGGCGCGGCGTCGACATCATCCTCGGGGGCAACCCCGAGGGGCTCGCACATCGCGAGGCGAGCTCGCGCGGGCTCGATCTCGCGAGCGACGAGGGGCGGGCGACCCTCGAGCAGCTGACCAAGGAGTTCGAGGCCGTGTGCACCGCCGAGGGCGAGCAGGTCCGGTCGCTCGGCGGGCTCTACGTACTCGGGAGCGAGCGTCACGAGAGCCGCCGGATCGACAACCAGCTGCGCGGCCGGTCCGGTCGGCAGGGTGACCCGGGCGAGAGCCGGTTCTTCCTCTCGCTCGAGGACGACCTCATGCGCCTCTTCGCCACCGGTGCGATGAACTGGGTGATGGGTCGCGCACTGCCCGACGACGTCCCCATCGAGGCGAAGATGGTGACGAAGGCCATCGAGCGCGCGCAGAACACCGTCGAGGGCCGCAACGCGGAGATGCGCAAGGACGTCCTCAAGTACGACGACGTCATGAACGAGCAGCGCAAGGTGATCTACGGGCGCCGGTACCAGGTCATCGAGGGCGAGGACCTGCGCGAGGACACCGTCGCGCTGCTCGAGACGACCCTGACCGCCGTGGTGGCCGACTCGTGCCCCTCCGAGTTCCCCGAGGAGTGGGACCTGCCGCGGCTGATCACCGACCTCACCCAGTACTACCCGACGAAGTTCGTCGCCGACGACATCTCCGGCGCGTCGACGGTCGGGCAGATCACCGAGAGCGTGATCACCGAGGCCCTCGACCTGTACCAGGAGCGGGACGAGACGATCCCGGGCGGCGAGGAGACGGCCCGCCAGCTCGAGCGCGACATCATGCTGCAGATCATCGACCAGCGGTGGCAGGACCACCTCGCCGAGATGGACTACCTCCGCGAGGGGATCAACCTGCGCGCGATGGGCAACCAGGACCCGCTCGTCGCCTGGCAGCGCGACGGCTTCGCGATGTTCTCGAAGCTGATGGACGCGATCAACGACGACTACCTGCGGTACATCTTCCACGTCCAGGTCCTCACCGAGCCGGCCGCAGAGCCCGATCTCGCTCGCGCGAGCTACGTCGCGGCCGACGACCCGGTGCAGGGTGACAGCGCGATCAGCGCCGCGTTCGCCGCCGCGCCGCCCGACGAGCTCGCCGAGGGGAACGGGCTCGGGGGGAACTCGGCCAGCGGGGGGTTCGCCGGCAGCCAGCCAGGGGTGACCAACCGCTTCGCGGAGGACGGCGAGTCGCAGGTCCCGATCGTGAAGTCGGAGCGCGAGAAGATCGGCCGCAACGAACCTTGCTACTGCGGGAGCGGCAAGAAGTTCAAGCTCTGCCACGGCGCCAACTGAGGTCACCGTCGGTGGCGCGAACGACCGGCGGGGCCGGCGGGGCCGAGGAGGGCGATCTCGACGCCCAACTCGCCGCGCTCCGACGTCGGCTGGCCGACGCCGCCGGCATCGTGGGCACCACCCGGCTCGAGGAGCGCCGCGCCGAGCTCGAGAAGGCCGTCTCGGACCCCGACCTCTGGGACGACCCCGAGCGCGCCCGAGACATCACCCGTGAGCTGGGACTCGTCAACGAGGACCTCGACCTCGTGGCCGACCTCGACCGGCGACTCTCGGACGCCGAGACGCTCCACGAGCTCCTCGTGGAGGAAGCGGACGACTCCCTCCGCCCCGAGATCGACGAAGCCGTCGACGACCTCGACCGGCGGCTCGGCGCGCTCGAGCTGCGCGCGCTCTTCGCGGGGGAGTACGACGGCGCAGACGCGATCGCCGAGATCCACGCCGGCGCCGGCGGGACCGACGCGCAGGACTGGGCGGAGATGCTGCTGCGCATGTACCAGCGGTGGGCGGAGCGTCGCGGCTTCGAGGTCGAGGTCGAGGAGGCGACGCCCGGGCAGGAGGCGGGTCTGCTGTCGGCCACGTTCCTCGTGCGCGGACGGAACGCATTCGGTCTGCTCTCCGCCGAGCGCGGCGTGCACCGCCTGGTCCGCATCTCGCCGTTCGACGCGAACCGGCGCAGGCAGACCAGCTTCGCATCGCTCGACGTCGTGCCGTTCCTCGAGGACGTCTCCGACGAGGTCGAGATCGACGAGAAGGACCTCCGGATCGACACGTACCGCTCGTCGGGCGCGGGCGGACAGCACGTCAACAAGACCGACTCGGCGGTGCGCATCACCCACCTCCCGACCGGGATCGTGGTGTCGTGCCAGAACCAACGGAGCCAGCACCAGAACAAGGCGAAGGCTCTGCAGGTGCTGGCGGCCAAGCTCGCCGAGCTGCAGCGCGCGGAGCACCAGGCGACGCTCGAGGAGCTCTCGGGCGAGCGCACGGAGAACGCATGGGGGAACCAGATACGTTCCTACGTGCTCGCGCCGTACCAATTGGTGAAGGACCTCCGCACCAACGCGGAGGCCGGCAACGTGGATGCGGTCCTCGACGGCGACCTCGACCAGTTCATCGAGGCAGAGCTCCGGCGGCGCGCGACACAGCGACGCGACGAAGGCTGACGACCCGCGGATCGACGACGGGCAGCGGGTCGCGCCGCGCACAAGGCGAGGTCAGACAGCGTGCTTTCACTCCGCGCGACTCGAGGGGTAGTGTGTTGGGGCGTGGCAGTCCCCGGCAACGCACGCCCCCGCTCTCACGTGACCTTCCCTTCATGATCAAGTTCGAACACGTCACCAAGACGTACAAGGGCTCGACTGTCGCGCTCCACGACTGCTCGGTCGAGATCGACAAGGGGGAGTTCGTCTTCCTCGTCGGACCGTCGGGCTCGGGCAAGACGACGTTCATCCGTCTCCTGTTGCGCGAGGAGATGCCCGACACGGGGCGGATCTGGGAGGCGGGCAAGGAGATCGGCCACCTCGCGAAGTGGCGCATCCCCTACCTCCGCCGCAACATCGGCTGCGTCTTTCAGGACTTCCGCCTGCTGCCCAACAAGTCCGTCTTCGAAAACGTCGCCTTCGCCCTCGAGGTCATCGGCCGGCCGAAGCACGTGATCGCCTCGCAGGTCCCCCAGGTGCTCGACCTGGTGGGACTCGCGAAGAAGCGTGACAACCTGCCGCACGAGCTCTCCGGCGGCGAGCAGCAGCGTGTCGCCGTCGCCCGCGCCTTCGTGAACCGGCCGCTGATCCTGCTGGCCGACGAGCCGACCGGCAACCTCGACCCGGCGACCAGCCTCGGCATCATGCGGCTGCTCGACCGGATCAACCGGACCGGCACGACGGTGATCATCGCCACCCACGACGCGGGCATGGTCGACCAGATGCGACGGCGGGTCATCGAGCTCGACCGCGGCGTGCTCGTTCGGGACCAGGCACACGGCGTCTACGGCATCGACAGCGCGACCGCGGCGGCGGGAGCCGGTTCGCCGACCGGCGCGGTGGCCGAAGCCGCGCCGTCCGAGATCGCGCCCGTCGGCGATCCGCCGAACGAGGCACCGCCCGCCCCCCGCCCCGGAAGCGTGGCAGCCCGCACCTGATGGCCATCTCCGCCCGGTACGTGTCGCGGGAAGCCGCGACGAACCTGTGGCGCAACCGTCTCATGACGGTTGCGGCCGTCCTCACGGTCGCCGTCTCGCTCGCCCTCGTCGGCTCGACCCTCCTGCTCCGCCAGGGCGCCTCGAAGGCCGCCCTCCAGTGGCAGAACGGCGTCCAGACCATCGTCTTCGTGAACCCGAACGCCAGCCCGTCCCTGATCACCTCGGTCGGCAGCCAGCTCACCCAGAACCCGTACGTGAAGACCTGCACCTACCGGAGCCAGGCGTACGACTTCAACGAGGCGCGCGCGATCGAGCCCGCCGACGAGTTCAACGCCACCCAGCTGAGCGACTATCCGTCGTCGTACCGCTGCGTGCTCAACGATCCCTCGGAGGCCACCGCGGTCTACCAGGCGTTCTACGGCAAGCCGGGCATCTTCGACGTGAAGTATCCCGGCCAGCAGATCAAGACGATGCAGACCGTCATCCACTGGCTCCAGATCGCCTTCGTCGCCATCGCGGTCGTCCTCCTCCTCTCCGCGGCCGTGCTCATCCTCAACACGATCCGCATGGCGATCTTCGCCCGTCGTCGCGAGGTCTCGGTCATGAAGCTGGTCGGTGCGACCAACTGGTTCATCCGGCTGCCGTTCATGGCCGAGGGCATGGTGCAGGGGTTGCTCGGCGCGGCCGTCGCCGTGTTGGTGGTCGTCGCCCTCTACCTCGGTCTCGGGCTCGACGCCACCAGGACCGCCGCGAACCAGCAGGACATCTTCGTGCAGATGTCGATCCCGGGCTGGGAGGTCGTGGGCATCTGTCTGGTTGTCGGCCTGGTCGGCGTCGGTGTCGGCGTGATCGGCTCCGCGCTCGCCGTGCGCCGGTTCCTCGACGTCTGACCGTTCGCGCTGGCGCGGCGGCGCGGACCGCAGCTCAGCGCACCGCCGGGCCGGGGCAGCCGGGTGCCGCAGCAACCCCGAACAGGCGCTGTTCGAACCACTGGAGGACCGCGGGCAGCGCCGCGCCCAGGATGTCGGTGTGGTCAGCGCCGTGCTCGACGAGCTCCTCCACGTCGTCACCGGCTGCCCCGCAGAGCTGATCGCGCACGAAGGCAGCGGTCGTCGCCGCGGGGACCAGACGATCGGCGGTGCCCTGCACCACGAGCAGCGGCGCGGCGATCGGCGCCTGACCGGGCCGGTTGAGCGCCGCGTCCGCGAGCAGGGCCGGGTCCGACCGCCAGCCGGGTGCGAGGAACGATGCGGCGGGCTCCCCTGCGAACGCCGTGGCGACGGCCGGCTCGCATCCGACGGCCGCGGCACGGAGACGCTCCTCGCCCGACGCAGTGAGCAGACCCCCGTCGGGAAGGTTGCCGTAGGCGGCCTCCCACGAGTCGAGCGCCATCACCAGGTAGGCCGCTCCGTCCCCGGCCGGCTGCTCTGTGGACCGCGGCGCGAGCTCGAAGATCGAGGTGACCGGCGCCGCCGCGACCACCCCGGCCACGAAGAGCTCGGGTGCGTAGGAGGGGGCGATCTGGCCCGCGAAGAGCGCCGCCTGCCCTCCCTGGGAGTGGCCGAGCACGACGACCTCGTTGGACGCGGCCTGGCCGACGAGCTCGCGCGCGGCGCGTGCCCCGTCGAGCACGTCCTGTGCCTCGGCCGTGCCGATCAGGTAGGGGCTCGTGCCGTCGTCCACACCGAGCCCCTGGTAGTCGGTCGCCGCGACGATGAAACCGTCGCCGAGCATCGTCCCGAGCGCGGGGAGCGAGGCGATCCCCTCGAGGGACGGTGCGCACCCTGCGGCGGTGCCTGTCGTCCCGTGGGCCCACGCGAGGATCGGGAACCCGCCCACGGGCCGCCTCCCACCCGGCACGACGACCATTCCGGAGACCGCGACGTCGCCGCCGCTCAGCGTCTGCGAGTGGTAGAGCACGCGGTACGCGGTCGCCCCCGCGGGCAGTCCCGCTCCCGCGGCCAGCGCCTGCGCACGGATGACCGAGCCCGGAGGCTCGAGCGGGAGCGGTGCGGGCGCCCGGTAGAAGACGGGTGACGTGGTGCCGGCGTCGGGCGCCTGGTGGACGGGGGAGGCACCGAAGGAGGCCGATCCGCATGCGGCGAGGAGGGTGAGGGAAGCGATTCCCGCCAGCGCGCCCGTCCGCCGGCGCACAGCGACCATGCAGCGCCGGCGGTCCAGCCCTCTCCCCAAGCGATCGCTCTCCACGCTGTCCCCGTGACGGCGCCCGTCGGCCATCACAGTAGCCAGGACGCTGCGGCAGAACGGTCATCTACGCTCGGTCCGGGATGGACCCCCTCGCCTCGCTCGCGGAGTGGCCGGTGGGCACCGCCGCCTGCGGGGTGGTGGCGCGTGCGACCGCGACGAATGCCGCGGGGCGAGGCGCGACTGCCGGGACGACTCCCGACTCCGTGTCGGTCGTCCATGCGGTAGGACCGCTCGACCACCGGTTCGGGTGGGCCTCGGTCACCAAGCTGGCCACGGCGCTCGCGGTGCTCCTCGCGAGCGAGGAGGGCACGCTCGCGCTCGACGATCCTGCGGGGCCGCCGGGATCGACGGTGCGCCACCTCCTCGCGCACGCGTCGGGCCTCGGAGCCGAACCCGGCCCACCGGTCGCTCCGCCCGCGACCGAGCGCGTCTACTCGAACGCCGGCTACGCAGAGCTCGGTGCGGTCCTCGAGGCGCGCGCGGGGATGCCGTTCGGCGAGTATCTCCGTGCCGGCGTGTTGGAGCCGCTCGGCATGGACGGCACCCGGCTCGAGGGGCCCGGACCGATGGCACCGGCGACCGGCCTCGCCGGTCCCGTGCGCGACCTGCTCGCCCTCGCCGGCGAGCTGCTCGCGCCGACGCTGCTGAGTAGCGAGACTCACCGCGCCATGGTGACCGTGCAGTTCGGCGGACTGGCGGGCGTGCTGCCCGGCTACCGGCGCTTCGACCCGTGCGACTGGGGGCTCGGTCCGGAGCTGCGGGGGAACAAACGGCCGCACTGGACGGGCACCGCCAACTCGCCCGCGACCTTCGGCCACTTCGGTCGCGCAGGCGGCTTCTGCTGGGTGGACCCCGACGCCGGGCTCGCGCTCGCCGCGCTGAGCGACCGGCCCTTCGGCCCCTGGGCGGCGAGGAGCTGGCCGGGGCTCGCCGACGACGTGCTGGCCTGGGCGGGACGGCGGGGCGCGGACCTGCTCGCCTAGGCTGCGCGCGGTGAAGGGCGTCATCCTCGCCGGCGGAACCGGGTCGCGTCTCCATCCGCTCACCCGGATCACCAACAAGCACCTCCTGCCGATCTACGACCGCCCGATGATCAACTGGGGCATCGAGGCGCTGGTCAACGCCGGCATCACCGAGATCATGCTGATCACCGGCGGGACCCACGCCGGCGAGTTCCTCCGGCTGCTCGGCAACGGCCACGAGTTCGGCATCGACCGGCTCAGCTACGGCTACCAGGAGAAGCCGGGCGGCATCGCCGAAGCGCTCGGGCTCGCCGCCCGCTTCGTCGACGGCGACCCGGTGCTCGTGATGCTCGCGGACAACATCGTCGAGCGTTCGATCAAGCCGATGGTCGACGCGTTCCACGCCGCGCCACGGGGTGCACGCATCCTCCTCACGCCGGTCGACGAGATCGAGCACCTCCGGCACCTCGGTGTACCGACCTTCGACGAGGACGGGCGGGTGATCGGCATCACCGAGAAGCCCGAACAGCCCGCCTCGAAGTTCGGCGTCACCGGCATCTACTGCTACGACCCCGAGGTCTTCGACGTCATCCCGAGCCTCGTCCCGTCGGGCCGTGGCGAGCTCGAGATCACCGACGTCAACAACCACTACATCGCGCAGGGCACGATGGACTACGACGTCCTCGAGGGGTTCTGGGGCGATGCGGGTGAGTCGATCGACGCGTACTACGCGGTCAACGACTTCGTCCGCCTCCACGGCGCCAACAAGGGCTGAACCGGCGCGGACGGCACGGGTCGCCCGGAGCAGCGCCGTCGTCGCTCAGGAGAGGGCGACCCCGAGCCACTCGGCCGTCTCGGAGCGGTGCCGGCCGTAATCGACCTTGCCCGAGGGTGCCCGGCCGATGGTGTCGACGAAGCGCACCTGCCGCGGCGCCTTGTACGCGGCGAGCCGTCCCCGCACGTGGTCGATGAGGACCTGGGGCGCGACGTCCCCTGCCGCCCCGGGCCGCAGCTCGACCACGGCCACGATCACCTCGCCGAAGCGCTCGTCGGGTATGCCGACGACGACCGCGTCGGCCACGTCCTCCGCGGTCTTGACGACCTCTTCGACCTCCTCGGGGTAGACCTTCTCACCGCCGGTGTTGATGCACACCGAGCCGCGCCCGAGCAGGTGGATGGAGCCGTCCTCGCCGACCTGCGCATAGTCGCCGGGGACCGAGTAGCGCACGCCGTCGATGACCCGGAACGTCGCGGCGGACTTCTGTTCGTCCTTGTAGTAGCCGACCGGGATGCGTCCGCCGAGCGCGAGCACGCCGGTGCCGCCCGACCCCGGCTCGACGTCCTTCCCGTCCGCGTCGATGACCCGGACCTCCGGGCCGAGGGTGAACTCGGCGGTGCGGGCCGCCGCCGCCCCCGACGAGACGGAGTTCCCCATGCCGAGCGCCTCCGAGGAGGAGAAGACGTCGACGAGGAGCATGCCGGGGTGGTGCCGGAGCAGCCCCTGCTTGGACTGCTCGCTCCACATGACGCCCGACGAGATGATCCCGACCAGGCTCGAGACGTCCCACCGCTCCGGCTCGGCGTCGAGCGCGGCGAGGATCGGCTTGGCGAACGCGTCGCCGACGATGATCAGCCCGTTGACCCGCTCGCGCTCGATCGTGTCGAGCAGCTCGACCGGGTCGAATCGCCGGGAGGTCAGCGTCACGACGCGGCCGCCCTCGCTCAGGCACTCGAGGGCGGTGAAGCCGCCCGTGCCGTGCATCAGGGGGCAGGCCGGAAGGAGGGTCATGCCGGGCCCGCTCCGGGCGAGCTCGGCGCGCACGTCGTCGGGACCGCCGCCCTCGGGGTAGCGGCGGAAGCCGCCGCTGTTGAGTCGGGCGAAGAGGTCGTCCTGGCGCCACATCACGCCCTTCGGCATGCCGGTCGTCCCGCCGGTGTAGAGCATGTAGAGGTCGTCGGGGCTGCGGCCCCAGGGCGGCGCGACCCGCTCGGGCCCCGTGCCGTCTGGCGCGAAGCCGGTCGTGCCGGCGGCCTCCTCGAACGGCACCGCCCACGGCGGGCACGATGCGGTGCCGTCGTCGACCCAGAGCCAGCTGCGCACCTTGGGCAGCCGGTCGAGGATCCCCTCGATGCGCTCGACGAACGCGCCGTGGAAGACGACGGCCACCGCGTCCGCGTTGTCCCACAGGTAGACGAGCTCGTCGTCGGCGTAGCGGTAGTTGGTGTTGATCGGGACGAGGGCGATCTTGAGACAGGCGAAGGTCGCCTCGAGGTACTCGGAGCAGTTGTAGAGGTAGATCGCGACCTTGTCCTGGCGGGCCACGTCCGCCCCGACCAGCCAGCGCGCCACGTTCTCGGACCGGTCGTCGAAGACCCGCCAGCTGAGGGTGCGGTCGCCGTGCGTTACGGCGGGAGCGTCGGGCAGCTGCGCGGCGACCGCGTCCCAGACGTCTGCGAAGTTCCACGTGCTCACGGCTCGCTCCTCATCCCCCCGGCCCCCTCGCGGCTCCGGCTCCGATCCAGCTCCGCCGCACCGACCGATCGCCCGGGCGCCCCCCCAGCCGGTCGGATCGGAGCAGCCTACGCTGGCGCCCGTGACCCGTGCACCGCAGCACCCGGACCCCCGGGTGGCCGCGGTCCGCGAGTGGCTCGTCGAGCACCCGGCCCCCAGCGGACGCGCGCTCGCCGAGCGCGGGCTCGTGGCACCGCACTGGCCCGAGCCGTGGGGTCTCGCCGCGGACCCGTCGTTGCAGCTCGCGATCGACGAGGAGCTCCGGCGGGCGGGGGTCCGGCGCCCGGACAACATGATCGGGATCGGCTGGGCCGGCCCGACCATCCTCCATGCGGGGACCGACGAGCAGAAGGCGCGCTATCTGCTGCCCCTGCTCGCCGGGGAGGAGCTCTGGTGCCAGCTCTTCAGCGAGCCGGGGGCCGGCTCCGACCTCGCTTCGCTCAGCACCCGCGGAGTGCGCGACGGCGACGAGTGGGTGGTCGACGGGCAGAAGGTCTGGACCTCCTATGCGCACACGGCGCGCTTCGGCATCCTGCTGGCCCGCACCGACCCGGCGGCCCCTCGGCACCGGGGCATCTCGTACTTCGTCTGCCCGATGGACGCACCCGGCGTGACCGTCCGGCCGCTCACGGACATGACCGGCACCCACACGTTCAACGAGGTCTTCCTCGACGGCGTCCGCCTCACGCGCGGCCACCTGGTCGGGACCGAAGGCGACGGGTGGTCGCTCGCCAAGGTCACCCTCGGCAACGAACGGGTCTCGCTCTCGGGCTCGGGATCGCTCTGGGGGATGGGTCCGACCGCCGCCGACCTGGTCGAGGAGGTCCGGCGACACGGGGGCGTGCGCGACCCGCTGCTCCGCCAGCGGGTCGCCGCGGTGTGGGCCGAGGGCGAGGTGCTCCGCCTGCTCCGGCTCCGCCTGGTCTCCGCCGCGGTGGCGGGGGCGCCGCCCGGGCCGGAAGCGTCGGTGCGCAAGGCGATCGCCGACGAGCACGGGCAGCACGTGATGGCCGTCGCCCGCGACCTGGCCGGTGCACGCGGGATGCTCGCGGAAGCCGGTCCGGGCGCACGTGCCGGGGAGCGCGTCGCCCGATCGGCTGCAGCGGGGAGCGGCGATCCGTGGCCCGACGCGTTCTGGAGCTACGGCTTCCTCTTCGCCCCTGCGCTCACCATCGGTGGCGGGACGGCCGAGGTGCAGCGCAACATCATCTCCGAGCGCACCCTCGGACTGCCCCACGATCCGGAGGGCTGACCGGGAGCCGGAGCCGCGCCGAGCCGGGATCCGCCTATGCGAGGATCGGTCCTGCGTCCTCGTAGCCCTGGCGGATGCCCCGGCCGGCCCGGCGGGTGAGCTGCTCGGGCTCGTAGAGCATCCAGTAGGCGTTGCGCGCGTGCTTCCTCGCACGGTTCGTACACACGTCCGCGAGCCGGACCGGGTCCTCCTCCTCGTTCTCGTGGACGAAGACCTCGAGGATGTGGGTGGAGGTCATCAGCTGGGCGAGCATGATCCCCTGGGAGGCCTCGTGCGCACAGACCTGGTCGATCGCGGCCTTCCCGGGCATCGCGAGCGCCACGACGATCGCGCAGCCCTCCTGCTCGACGAGGCGCTTGCAGGCGACGCCGAGGTCCTTGAAGCCGGGCACGGTCCGCCGGACGATCTCGAAGGTCGACCCGTGACCGGGGCACGACTCGAGCTCGTCGACGGCCTCCGCGCCCATGTCGTACCGGGCGAACATGGTGTCGACCACTCCGATCCGGTCCATGCGGGCGAGCCTACCGGGCCTTCCGCGCCGCAGGTCCATGGCGAACCCGAACGGGGCGATCAGCCGGTTCGCCACCACCGGTCCCGTGGACAAGACTCCGTCCGATGCGAGAGCCGGACCGCGCCGCCGAGCCGGATGCCTGGATCGCGCGCGGACGCGGCCGTCGTCTGGCACGGCTTCACCCAGATGGAGGCGTTCCCCGACAATGCGCCGGTCATCGTCGACCGCGCCGAGGGCCGTGAGCTCGTCGACGTGCACGGCAACCGGTACTTCGACGCGATCTCCTCGCTGTGGGTGACCACGCTCGGGCACCGGGTGCCCGAGCTCGACGCCGCGGTCACCGAGCAGCTCGGGCGGGTCGCCCACGCAACACTGCTCGGCAACGGGAGCCGGGCGTCGATCGAGTTCGCCGAAGCGCTCGCCGGTGTCGTCCCGGTCGACGACCCGCACGTGCTGTTCGGATCCGACGGCGCCGTGGCGGTCGAGCAGGCGCTCAAGGTCGCCTTCCAGTACTGGGTCAACGGAGGGGAGCCGGGCCACGACCGGTTCGTCGCCCTCGGCGGCGCGTATCACGGCGACACCGTCGGCGCGCTCTCCCTCGGTGACGGCGGGTTCGGCACCACCCTCTTCGATCCGCTCCGCTTCCCGGTGGTCCGCACGCCCGGCTACGCGTCGCCCGACTGGGCGGACAAGCTCATCGGCTGCGTCGAGTCCGAGGCGCGCTCCTTGGCGGCCGTGGTACTCGAACCGATCGTCCAGGGTGCGTCCGGGATGCTGGTTGCGGACGGCGAGGACCTCGCGCGTGTGGGCGAAGCCTGCCGCGAGCTCGGCGTGCTGCTGGTCTGCGACGAGGTGGCCACCGGCTTCGGGAGGACCGGCCGCCTCTTCGCGAGCGAGTGGGCCGGTCCGGACTTCCGGCCCGACCTCCTCTGCCTCGGCAAGGGGATCACCGGGGGCTACCTGCCCCTGTCGGCGACGGTCTGCTCGGGACGGGTCTTCGACGCCTTCGCCGGGGCCGACCTCGGGGAGGCGACCTTCTACCACGGCCACTCCTACGGCGGGAACGCGTTGGCCTGCGCGGTCGCGCTCCGCCACCTGCGACTCCTCGACGAGTGGGACGTCCTCGACCAGGTGACCGCGGTCGCCTCCCGGCTGGGCGAGCGGCTCGACGCAGACGTCGCCCCGCTCGCGGGGGTCGGCGCCGTTCGGCGGCGCGGGCTCATGTGCGGCGTCGAGCTCGCCCCGCCCCCCGGCGCGAGCCGGTGGGGCCGTCGGGTCTGCGCGGCCGCCGTGTCCCGCGGGGTGCTCCTCCGCCCGCTCGGCGACGTCGTCGTGGTCATGCCTCCGCTCACCACGACCGCCGACGAGATCGACCGGGTGGTCGACGTGCTCGCCGACTCGATCCGTGCGGTCCACGCCGAGGACGCCGGATGAGCGCGGCGCCGCGCTCCGGCGACGCCACACGGGCCGGCGACGACCTGCGAACCGACGAGGGCGCACCGTCCGCCATCGACACCTGGGACGGATGGCTGGAGCACTCGTGCGCCGCCGTCGAGGCGGCGGGCCGCTGGCGGGCGCCGCGCACCTTCGACGCACGTGGGCCGTGGGGCCTGCTCGGCGACCCGACCGGGGACGTCGCGGCGACGCGGCCGGTCGTCTCGTTCGCGTCGAACGACTACCTCGGGCTCTCGGCGCACCCGGCCGTGATCGCCGCAGCCCGTGGGGCACTCGAGCGGTGGGGGAGTGGCTCGGGCGCGTCGCGTCTCGTGACCGGCTCACGCCCGGTCCATCGCGCGCTCGAAGTCGCGCTCGCCGAGTGGAAGGGGTGCGAGGAGGCGGTGCTCTTCCCCACCGGATTCGCCGCCAACCTCTCGGTGCTCTCGGTCCTCGGCGGCGCGGATGTGCACGTGTTTTCGGACGAGCTCAACCATGCCTCCATCGTCGACGGGTGCCGACTCGCGAAGGCAGCGGTCACGATCTGTCCGCACGCGGATCTCGACGCCCTCGACGCAGCACTGGGGGACGCGACGGGGCGCCCGCTCGTCGTGACGGACACGGTCTTCTCGATGGACGGTGACGCCGTCGACCTCGACGGGCTCACCGAGGTCGCCGCCCGTCACGACGCCCTCCTCGTGCTGGACGAGGCCCACGCGGTGCTCGGTCCCGAACCGTCCGCGGCTCCGGCCGGCGGGGCGGCGAGTTCGGGGAGGGGGCCCCTGCTGCTCAGGGTGGGCACCCTCTCCAAGACGCTCGGTTCGCTCGGCGGCTTCGTCGGCGGCCCGAGGCGCGCCGTCGAGCTCCTCGTGAACCGGGCGCGCCCCTACATCTTCACGACGGCGCCGACGCCGGCGGATGCCGCCGCCGCGCTGGCGGCACTCGACGTGCTGCGCTCCGGCGAGGGCGCGGCGCTGCTCGAGCGGCTGGCCGGCCTGGTGGCCCGCGTCACGGTGCCGTTGGGGCTCGCCCCGCACCCGTCGCCGATCGTGCCGGTCGTGATCGGTACCGAGGCCGACGCGGTCGCTGCGTCCGAGCGGCTGCTCGAGGCCGGACTGTGGGTGCCTGCGATCCGGCCGCCCACGGTCGCACCGGGTACCTCGCGACTCCGCGTCACGCTCTCGGCGATCCACACCGACCGCGACGTCGACCGTCTCCTCGACGGCCTCCGCGGGCTCGGCGTGCTCCGCGACCGACGACGCACGGCGTCCGGACGGTCGACCCGCGTGCACCCCGTTGCGTCCTGACCGGCTGGTCCTGGTCTGCGGCACCGGGACGGAGATCGGCAAGACCTGGGTCGCCGAGCGGCTGCTGCTCGAGCTGCGTGCCCGCGGGTGCACGGTGGCCGCTCGCAAGCCCGCGCAGTCCTTCGACGTCGACCCGTCCGGTGCCACGGTCGGTGGGCCGACCGACGCCGAGGTGCTCGCCGGCGCGTCCGGTGAGGCGGTCGACGAGGTCTGCCCACGCGGCCGCAGCTACCGGCGTGCGATGGCGCCACCGATGGCTGCGGCGTCGCTGGGACTGCCCGGCTTCACCGTCGCCGAGCTCTGCGCGGAGCTCATCTGGCCTGCGACACCGGTCGACGTCGGTGTCGTCGAGACCGCCGGCGGCGTCCGCTCCCCGCAGGCGGACGACGGGGACGCGACGGACCTCGCGGCGGTCCTCGCGCCCGACCTGGTGCTGGTCGTCGCGGACGCGGGACTCGGGACGATCAACGGGGTGCGGCTCACGCTCGGTGCGCTCGCCGGCGCGGGGCACCCGGGCGACACGACGGTCGTGGTGCTCAACCGCTACGACGGCAGGGACGAGCTCCACCTGCGGAACCGCAGCTGGCTGGTCGAGCGCGATCGGCTGCGCGTCGTGGCCCTGCCCGGCGAGGAGCCACTCCTCGCCGATGCCGCGCTCGGCCCTCGGGCGGAGCCGCGCCCCTGACGGCGGGTCGTCCGCTCAGGTCGCGATCGCACCGTCCCCGTCTGCGACATCCTGGTCGGCTCCCGCTGACGACGGAGTCGGGGCTCCCGCAGCCTGCCGCTGCGGGCGACGTCTCGGGCGGGCCGTTGCGGCCCGAGCCGCGGCCGCGGCCTGCAGCTTGGGGACGACCAGCAGCACGTAGGCGGTCGAGAGCGCCCCGAGCACCGCGATCACGCCGATCGGGGCGAGCGAGAGGTGGTGCGCATCCTTGGGGTCGGAGAAGCCGGTCGCGACGAAGAGGATCGCGAAGAGCACGACACCGACCGTCGCGAGGGGGCGTCCGGCCACGAGGCGGAACGGTCGGGCGCGGGTGTCCCGCCGTCGGAGGACGAGCACACAGAGCGAGGCGATCGCGTAGATGCCGGCCTCGATCGTCGCCCCGACCGCGACCAGCAGCAGCCACTGCCCCGTCGCGAAGACGACCGCGGCGACCGCCGCCGAGACGACGGTGAGCGCGGTGACCGCCAGCCACGGGACCGCGTGCAGGTTGAGACGGGCGAAGGCCCGCGGCAGGTTGTCCTCCCTCGCCGCCGCGTAGATGAAGCGCGAGGCGACGAGGAAGCCGCCGTTGAAGGTGTTGAGCGCGGTGAGCACCGTGAGGGCGAGCATCCACAGCTCGCCCACCGTGCCGAGCGCCGCCTGGCCGAGGAGGAGTTGCGGGTAGGCGCTCCCGTGCAGCGTCGAGAACGGCACGAGGTGGACGAGGGCGAGCGCGAACAGCGTCGACACGAGCCAGATGAGCACCGGCGCGACGAAGAGCGCCCGGGTGATGACCGAAGGCGTCCTCGCCTCCTCGGCGGTGGTGGTCACCCACTCGAAGGCCGCGTAGAGGAAGAGCGCGAAGGCGATCGCCTGGACGCCGGAGAACGAGCCGCCGCCGAAGAGGTCGAGTGGCCGCCGGAACGCCCCGCCGGCGTGGAAGATCGCGACGACCGACAGCACCGTCGTCCCGCCGAGCACCGTGTAGGTCACGATGGTCTGGACCCAGCCGGCCAGGCGGACGCCGAAGAGGTTGGCGGTCATCGCGGCACCGAGCAGCACGGCGATCCAGAGGTACGCGAGCGCCGCCGGCTCGTGCAGGACGTGGCGGACCGCGGCGCCGATGAGGAAGGCGTCCGCGGCGATGACGAGGACGACCGTGGTCATGTAGGTGAAGGTGACCGACAGGGCCGTCCGGTTGCCGACCGCGCGGCTGAGGTAGAGGCGCATGCCGGCAGCCGAGGGGTAGAGCCCGTTGAGCTCCGAGAAGATGCCGGCCACCAACAGCACGATGACGCCACCGATGGCGATGGCGAGTGCCGCGGACGCGCCCGGTGCGTAGGCGAGGATCGAGACGACGCCGAGGTAGTCGATCGCGGCGAATGCGAGACCGGCAGATGTCGCGGTCGCGGTGACCGCGTTGACCGACCGCCGCAGCGTCACCGTGGCCGGTGACGCGACGCCGTCGTCCGCCATCAGACGTCCGGCCAGATCACGTAGCTGATGGCGTCGAGTCGCATGACGTCCTCTTGTGACCCCTTTACCGTGATCTCACCGCGGAGGTACTTCTGGACCGGGTTGAGGTCCCCCCAGAACATGTCGCAGAACGTCTCCGACGTGGTGGTCACGACGATGTCGGGGATACCGACGTGCCCCTCAGGCGTCGAGAGGATCTCGCCCTTCTCCACGAGCATGGAGAACGCCGTGCCGGTGTCGGAGCAGATGAAGTGCAGCGTCCTCGACCAGTCCCGCTGCATCTTGCGCAGCCGCTCGTTCTCGTTGCAGCTCACGGTGTAGTCCGCGAGGGACTCGGCAAGCTCCTCCCAGTTCGCCATCGGGGCCTCGGCTCAGCCGGCGGCGGCGCCGGCAGCACGCTGGGGACGACGCCTGGGCCGGGAGGGGGCGACGTCCTCGGGACCTGCTCCGGACTCGAGGTCGCGGATGGCCGCGTCGACGGCTCCGAGCAGGAAGTCGACTTCGGCCTCGCCGATCACCAGGGTCGGCATGAACCGCATGACGGCCGGCTGGTTGCCGCTGTAGATCGCGAGCACGCCGTGGTTCGCGAGGTGGTAGGACATCCTCGGTCCCATCGAGTCCTCCGTGTACTCGACGCCGAGCATGAGGCCGAGCCCCCGGACCTCCGCGATCACCGCAGGATGGTCGTCGGCGATGCCGCGCAGCCCTGCGACCAGCCGGTCGCCCATCACCGCCGCGTTCTCCACGAGCCCGGCCTCCTCGATCTCCTCGAGGACCTCGAGCGCGACCGCGCAGGCGACGTCCGAACCGCCGAACGTCGAAAGGTGGATGAAGGGGTTCGGGATCAGGAACTCCCGCAGCTCCTCGGTGAAGACCGTCGCCGAGATCGGCACGAGGGAGCCGCCGAGCGACTTGGCGGTCGTCAGCACGTCCGGGACCACCCCGAAGTGCTCGCTCGCCCACCACCGTCCGGTTCGCCCGAGGCCCGTCTGGATCTCGTCGAGTACGAGGAGCGCGCCGGTCCGGTCGCACGCCGCCCGGGCGGCCGCGAGGTACTCGGGCGGGGGCACGACGATGCCGCCCTCACCCTGGACCGGCTCGAGCAGGAGCGCCGCCGTCCGCTCGTCGACGGCCGATGCGAGGGCCTCGGCATCGCCGAAGGGCACCATTGTGAAGTCCGGCATGAGCGGTTCGAACGGGCGGCGGAACGCGTCGCGCCCGGCGGCGGAGAGGGCGAACCCGGTGTGGCCGTGGTAGCCGTTGACCGCGGAGACGACTCCCGCACGCCCGGTGGCCCCCCGGGCGAGCTTGAGGGCGAAGTCGATGGCCTCGCCGCCGCCGGTCCCGAACATCGTGCAGGACAGCGCTCCCGGCGTGATCTCGGCGAGCTTTGCCGCGAGCTCGGCCTTCTCCCTCGAGCAGAGGAGGAAGTTGCCGTGGTCGAGATGGTCGATCGCCGCGTGGGCGGCCTCGACGATGCGCGGGTTGCGGCGGCCGACGTTGAAGGAGCCCGCGGAGGTGAAGCAGTCGAGGAAGCGACGGCCGTCGAGGTCCCACACCCACGGACCGGACCGCTCCGCTTCGACGAGGTCGAGGCCGGCGGCGCGCAGCACCCGCACCTTCTGCGGATTCAGGTAGGTCGCGAACTGCTCGAGGGCGAGCTGCTTCGCGGCAGGGTCCGGCACGAAGTCGAGCCCCCCGGCCGCGGCACCCGTCGGTGACGCGTGATCCATGCGCCGACCCTACCGCTACCCTGCCGGAGACGCCGATCGACGGGCGCGTCACGCTCCGTAGCCGGCCGCCTCGACGATGGTCCGGCTGTAAGGACGAGCGAGGACCCGGAGCTCCGCGCAACCCTCCTCGCCGATCGCCCCATAGGGCAGGACGGACAGCCGGTCGGTGTCGTCCTCGATCGCCTGGCGCACCGCAGTCCCCTCCTCACTCAGCGCGTACGGGCGGGCGCCGTCGTGCGCGTCGAGCCACCCGCGGGATCGCAGCGCGTCGACGGTCGCTCTCCACTCCTCCTCGCCCCATCCCCGCGTCTCGCGGAGGAAGGCCTGCGGGACCTCACCGGAGGCGACGTGCATGACCAGCGCCTCGAGGGGCGTGATGCCGCGGGTGACGAGCGCGGCGACGTGCCCGTCGCCCCGGTACTCGCGCAGCAGGGTCTGTGCGTGCCAGAGAACGAGGTGCGGCGCGTCGGGCCACTCGAGCCCGGCGTGGCCGGCGAAGAGCGGTCGGCCGTCGCACCGCTCTGACGCGCGCCGTGCGGCTGTTCGCGCGAGCGCCGCGGCCCTCGCGAGCTCGGGCGCGTCGACCCCCTCCCCGAGCATGCGCCGAAGCGCGAGGTCGGCCGCCTCGGCCCGTGCCGCGAGCACCGCCGCCGGCGTCGCGGACTCCCACACGTCGTCCATGGCCCGGCGCACCAGGTCGGGACGGAAGTTGAAGAAGGTCGCGACGACCGTCGCAGCCGTGACAGCGCCCATCGGCGCGGCACGGGAGGCGAAGTACCCGCTATCGCCCCGGAGCCCGAGCCGTCGGTAGGAGTCGGCCGCCTCGGGGGCGAAGTAGATCATCCCGTGGAGCGGCTCGACGGTGCGCCACGTCTTGCGCGCGATGAGCGGCGAAGTGGCCGAAGTCGGAGGCCGGCTCGAGTGCATGGCCAACCGTAACCCGGCGGCGCGGCATCGACCCCGCCGGTCGCGGCCGGTGTCGGGCACTGCCACAATCCGATCCGGCCGGGCACGGACCGGTCGCGCGGGCGACGTCGTATAGTGCTGTCGGGAGGGCGCATGACCGTGCGGATGCGCGATCGGAGTCGGAAGCAGGAGTCGACGATGCTGAACGGTGTGCCGGGCATGGTCGGTGAGACCGCGGTCGTCACCAAGACGGTGAGCGACCGCCACCAGCCGGGCGCCGTCCTCACCCGAGGGGAGGAGTGGTATGCGGTCTCCCTGTTTCCCGGTCAGACCATCCCCGAGGGGACCACGGTCGTCGTCGCCGACGTGGAACGGGGGCTCCTCGTGGTCTATCCGACCGACGAGGCCTGAGCCGGCCGACGCCGCGGCGCACCCTCCGGCGCCTGGGTGCCTACAGTTGGGTGCGAGGAGGTGGTCGCCATGATCATCGGTTCGGTGGCGGCGGCGATCGGCGTGGCGGTGGTGGGGTTCGCGATCTTCGCCCTCATCGTCGTCTTTCTGAAGTCGTCGCTCAAGGTCGTCCAGCAGGGCTGCGTCGGCGTCGTGAAGCGCTTCGGTGAGTTCCGCACCATCCACCAGCCCGGGCTGCACGTGCTCCTGCCGCTGGCCGACCGCATGGACAAGGTCGACATCCGGGAGTTCCCCCGGACCGGCGATCAACAGGCGGTCATCACCAAGGACAACGTCTCGCTGTGGGTCAGCGCCACGATCTTCTGCCAGGTGACCGACGTGAAGCTCGCCCTCTTCGAGGTCAACGACTTCGGGCTCGCCATCGACCAGATGGCCCGGACCGCGTTGCGCGCGGTCTTCGGCGAGCTCACCCTCGACCAGTCGCTGTCCGAACGCGAGACGATCAACACCAAGATGCAGGACCACATGGCCGAGGCCACCCTCAAGTGGGGCGTCCGCCTCAACCGCATCGAGATCCTCGACATCACGCCACCCAACAACGTCCTCCAGGCGATGTCCGAACAGAAGGAGGCCGAGCAGCACAAGCGCGCGGCCATCCTCAAGTCCGAGGGCGACCAGCAGTCGGCGATCAACAGCGCGCAGGGGCGCAAGCAGGCCGCGATCCTCGACGCGGAAGGACAGAAGCAGGCCGTGATCCTCAGCGCCGAGGCGCAGAGGCGCTCGCTCGAGCTGCGCGCCGAGGGGGAGAAGGCGGCCACTCGGCTCCGCGGCGAGGGTGAGGCGGGCGCGCTCGAGGCGATCGACGAAGCGGTCATCAAGCCGAACACGCTCGCGGTCATGCAGCTGCGCGCCCTCCAGGCAGTGGCCGCGTCGGACAACTCGAAGGTCGTCGTCCCCTACGAGGCGGCGGGCCTGGTCGGTGCGGCGCAGGTACTGGTCGAAGCGATGCGCGGCGCGGGTAGCCCCGCCGAGGGCGATGTGGCCGGCAACGGTCGGGCCGCCCAGCCGACCGGCTGAACGGTGGTGCCGGCCGAACCGCCCGAGCGGGGCGTTCGCTAGCCGCCCGACACCAGGACGTCGCCCCCGGCGGGCGGCGTCGGATCGTCGGATCGCTCGAGCCATCGCTCGGGGAGGCGCACCGGTCGGGGACCGCTCGTATGACCGCGGGGGACCCGCACTGCTTCGGTGGGGAAGGGGAGTGCCGGGTCGAGGGCCGCGACGATCTCGTCGACTTCGGCGATGGAGCTCGCGAGGCCGAGTGCGCGACGTACGGCAGAACCGACCGGGAAGCCGGTGAGGTACCAGCCGGTGTGCTTCCGGAGCTGGCGTATCCCGAGAGGCTCACCGAAGGCGTCGCAGAGGAGCCGGGCGTGCCGACGGAGCATGGCCACGACCTCTCCGAGGGCGGGCGGGTCGGCGACCCCCCGCCCGGCCAGCGCATCGGCCAGGTCACGGAAGAGCCAGGGTCGTCCGAGGCAGCCGCGGCCGACCACGACGCCGTCGCACCCGGTCGCCTCGGTCATCGCGACCGCGTCGCCGCCCTCCCAGAGGTCGCCGTTTCCGAGCACGGGCACCGTCGTGACCACGGCCTTGAGCTCGGCGATCGCGGCCCAGTCGGCATCGCCGGCGTAGTGCTGCTCGGCGGTGCGCGCGTGCAGCGAGATCGCGGCCGCCCCCTCCGACTCGGCGATCGAGCCCGCGTCGAGGAACGTGCGGTGCGCGTCGTCGATGCCGATGCGCAGCTTGACGGTGACCGGCACGGCGCCCGCCTCGGTGACAGCGGCGCGCACGATCGCGGCGAACAGCCGTGGATGCGCGGGCAGCGCGGCGCCGCCGCCAAGCCGGGTGACCTTCGCCGCCGGGCACCCGAAGTTGAGGTCGACATGGTCGACGCCGACCTCGTCGACGAGTCGGCGCACAGCGGCTCCCATCACCGCGGGATCCACGCCGCAGAGCTGCACGCTGCGGACGGGCTCGTCCACGGCGAAGGATGCCATTGCGACCGTCTTCGCGTTCCCCTCGACGAGGGCGCGGGCGGTGACCATCTCGCTCACGGTCAGGCCGGCGCCGTAGGCACGGCAGAGGCGGCGGTAGGCGACGTTTGTCACGCCGGCCATCGGGGCGAGCACCACCGGCGGATCGACGGTGAGCGGCCCGAGCCGGAGGGCCGGGAGATGAGGACCGGTCCGGTGCGTCGGTGCACCGGGGTCGCCGGATCGTCGGTCGGCGGGGGGCGGAGCGGTCTGGACGGTCACGCCGGTCCCGTGACCCAGAGCTCGGTGAGCGGGATGCCGAGCTGCGCGAGCAGCGTCCGGAAGAGCGGCAGGGAGAGCCCGATGACGTTGCTCGGGTCCCCGTCGACCCCGTCGACGAACGGAGCGGAGCGGCCGTCGAGCGTGAAGGCTCCCGCGACGGCGAGGGCCTCGCCGGTTGCGAGATACTCCTCCAGCTCCTCGTCGGTGGTCTGTCCGAACCGCACCAGCGTGCGGGCGGCGCCGGTCGCACGCCGGCCGGTCGCGCCGTCGATCACGCAGTGCCCGGTGGTGAGCGTGCCGGTCCGGCCGCGCATCGAGCGCAGCCAACCCCGCGCCTCGTCGACCGACACCGGTTTGCCGTACCGGGCACCTCCGAACTCGAGCATCGAGTCGCAGCCGACGACGACCGCATCGCCCGATCGCGTCGCCACCGCGTCCGCCTTGCGCTCGGCGAGGCGGACGACGAGCGCGTCGACCGGCTCGCCCGCCCCGACGTCCTCGGGCACGCCGCTGACGTCGACCTTCGGGTCGAAGCCGGCGTCCCGAAGCAGGCGGAGCCGCGCAGGGGAGCCCGAGGCGAGGACGAGCGTTCGGGCTGCCACGGTCCAAGCGTAGAGGTCTGGACCGGCGGAGCCGCGCGGCGCGACCGACGCCGAGGCGCGCGATCCTGTCCACATGACGGACACCGGCATCACCGTCGCACCCACGCAGGTCGACCCCCAGCTCGACGGCGATCACGAACGGATGACCCACATCGTCCTCGAGGGCTTCCGGCCCGAGGAGGGCGACTTCGTCCCGGCGGGGACGTCGGTCGTCGAAGGCATGGTCCAGGGCACGGCGGTCAAGGCGCTGTGCGGGAAGATCTGGGTGCCGGGTCGCGACCCCAAGCGCTACCCGATCTGCCCCACCTGCCGCGAGATCGCGGAGTCCCGAGGTTGGAGGGTGCCGGCGGGGTAGTCCTGCCCGGTGAGCCGATCGGACGTCCGCCGACCGGGCGAGCGTTCCGGGCGAGCGATCCGGACGACGAGGTGCCGGCGGGAGTTCGGGCGCAGGGGTCAAGGGAGCGTGCGGATCCCCTTCCACGTGAGGTAGGCGGCGAACACGATCTCGACCGTGATGCCGATGCGCCGCATGTTGCGGCCGACGAAGCGGTGCGCGAGGTCGAGGGCCGGGTCCGCTCGGTGGCCGAGCACCGTGACCGACGCGACGGGCACGAGGACCGGAAGCAGGGTGATGACGTAGAGGACGACGAAGACCAGGGCACGGCCGGCGGTCGACACCGTCGATCGCGCGATCTCGTGGAGCGCGGGCAGGTAGAGGACCAGGGTGGAGAAGTTCGCCAGCATGCCCACTGCGCCGACCCCGAGGAAGAAGACCGGCGAGGCATCGTCCAGGTGGCTCGCGGTGCGTCGTTCGTGCTGCTCGGCCGACGTCGGCCGGCGGACGATCGATCGCAGGGCGAGCAGGGCGAGCAGGGCGGCCGCGCCGAAGTCGATCACCGCGTCCCGAACGGCATGGTGCGTGGACGCCGCCGGATGGACGCGGTTGAGCACGGTGACGCCCAGCACCGAGTACGCCGCGAGCACCACCGCGGCGCCGGCGGCGAGGGCCCACGCGCGTGCGAGCCGGTCGGTGGACCCGGAGAGCACGAGGAGCTCGAGCGCGAGCAGGGTCGGGCTGACCGCCGCGCCGAGCGCGAGGGGGAGCACCGACGTGAGCAGCGAGGCCACGCCTGCAAGCTATCGGTGGCCGGTGGTGGCAGGGTCGATCGGCCGCCGGCGAGCGGTCACCTGCCGGTGTCGACGTCCCCGTGGTGCCGGCAGTGCGCCCGGTAGCCGGCGGGGTGCACCGCCACGGTCAACCGACGGCCGCAGTCAGGACAGAACCGGGGTGGGTCGAGCGGGCGGCCGCAGCCGGCGCACGCCGTCGAGGCACGTCCGCAGCCCGTGCAGAACCCCGCGCTCCTGGCGCGCGCCGCCGTGGACGCGCCGGTCGATCGAGCGTCGTCCATCGGACCGGTCCGCTCAGAGGGCGACGCTCAGAGGACGCCGCTCAATGCGCCGACCGGCATGCGCAGGTCGGCGAGCATCTGCAGGTCCTCGTCGGCCGACCGGCCGAGCGTGGTCAGGTAGTTCCCCACGATGAGCGCGTTGATGCCTGCGGTCATCCCCATCGACTGGAGCTCGCCGAGCGTGACCTCGCGCCCGCCGGCGTAGCGGAGGATGACGCCCGGCAGCCCCAGGCGGAAGAGGGCGATCCAGCGGATGGCCTCCCAAGCCGCGACGGGACGTTGCGAGCCGAGCGGCGTCCCCGGTCGCGGATTGAGGAAGTTGAGCGGGACCTCGGTGGGGCCGAGCTCCTGGAGCTGGCAGATGAGCTCGATCCGCTGCGCGTCAGACTCACCCATGCCGATCAGCGCGCCGCAGCACAGCTCCATGCCGTGGGCCCGGACGGTCAGGCACGTCTCGCGGCGCTCCTCCCACGAGTGCGAGGTCACGACCTCCGAAAAGAACGAACGGGACGTCTCGAGGTTGTGGTTGTACCGGTGGACGCCGCCCTCGGCCAGCCGCCGCGCCTGCTCCTCGGTGAGCAGGCCCGCGCTCACCGCGACGTTGAGCCCGGTCCGCTCGTGCACGAGCGGGACCAGCTCGAGGATCCGACCCATGGTCCGCTCGTCGGGGCCCTTGACGGCGAGGACGATGCAGAACTCCGAGGCGCCGGCCGCCTTCGTCTCCTCTGCGGCGCGCAGCACCTCCTCGGTGTCGAGGAACGGAGTGGCCTTGACCGGGGTGTCGAATCGGGACGACTGCGCGCAGAAGTGGCAGTCCTCCGGGCAGCCGCCGGTCTTCGCCGAGAGGATGCCCTCGACCTCGACCTCGGGGCCACACCACGCGAGGCGCACCTGGTGGGCGAGTGCGGCGAGCGAGGTGACCCACCGGTCGGGCAGCGCGGCGAGCGAGGCGAGCTCCTCCGCGGCGAGCGGTCGCCGCTCGTCGAGGAGTGCCTGCTCCGCCGACCGGATGAGCGTTCGGGCGGTCTGCTGGTCGACGTCGGCGCGCAACGGCTCGGACGCGGTGAGGCCCCGGTTGGGCAGCGTGAGTTCGACGGTGGTACGGATGGGGGTCGCAGAGGCGTCGCCGGACATGCCGCCACGGTAGTGGGCACGGCGCCACCGGCAGAAATGGACGAACGGGGGACCACCGTGGCATGGGACTTTTCGACCGAGCCCGAATTCGAGGAGCAGCTCGCCTGGATGCGGACGTTCGTGCGCGACGAGATCTTTCCGCTCGAGACGCTCGACCTCGATCACGAGACGATGCTGCGTGCGGTCCGACCGCTGCAGGACGAGGTCAAGCGGCGCGGGCTGTGGGCCGCACACCTCCCGCCGGAGCTTGGCGGCGGAGGGTTCGGGCAGGTCCGCCTGGGCCTCATGCACGAGATCCTCGGCCAGACCCCGTACGGCCCGGTCGTCTTCGGGAACAACGCCCCCGACTCGGGCAACGCGGAGCTGCTGGCCATCGGCATCGAGCACTCGGGACGCACCGAGCAGCGCGAGCGGTGGCTTCAGCCACTCCTCGACGGCGACCTGCGGAGCGGATTCTCGATGACGGAGCCCGGCGCGGGCGCGGATCCCACCATGATCACCACGTCGGCGGTGCGCGACGGCGACGAATGGGTGATCAACGGGCACAAGTGGTTCACGAGCAACGGCTCGGTCGCCGACTTCCTGATCGTGATGGCGGTCACCAACCCCGACATCCATCCCTATCAGGGCTGCTCGATGATCGTGGTGCCGGTGGACACCCCCGGGGTGGACATCGTCCGTGACGTGGCGACGATGGAGGACCCGGTCGAGCGCTTCGGCACCTTCGGGGGACATGCCGAGATCGTCTACCGCGAGGTCCGCGTCCCCTACGACCATCTCGTCGGCAACGAAGGGGAGGGCTTCGTCCTCGCCCAGCACCGCTTGGGTCCGGGACGCATCCACCACTGCATGCGGTGGCTCGGCCAGTCGAAGCGGGCCTTCGACATGCTCTGCGAGCGCGCGGTGTCGCGCACGACCCACGGCTCACTCCTCGCGGACAAGCAGACGGTCCAGAACTGGGTGTCCGACTCCCTCGCCGAGATGACCGCCGCCCGGCTCATGACCCTGTACGCGGCGTGGAAGATGGACCGGGAGGGGGCATCCGCCGCCCGGATCGAGATCGCCATGATCAAGTACTACGGCGCCGGCGTTCTCTACAACGTCATCGACCGGGCCATCCAGGTGCACGGCGCGCTCGGCTTCTCGACCGACCTCCCGCTCGAGTCCATGTACCGGCACGCCCGTGCCGCCAGGATCTACGACGGCCCCGACGAGGTCCACAAGGTGACCGTCGCCCGCCGCACCCTGAAGGGCTATGCGCCGGTGGATGTCCCGACGGAGCACGTCCCGACCCGGCGGGCCGAGGCGAAGGAGCGCTTCGCCAGGCTGCTCGAGCTCGAGACCTCGGACCGCTGACGCCGCGCGGCGCGCAACTCATCTCGTGCGCCGGCCGCGCGCCACGCATGTCCCGCGCGCGCTGCGCACTTGACACCGCACGCGGCGCGCACCCGACGCCGCGCGCACCGCGCGCACTGCGTACCTGAGACGGCGCATTGCGCGCAACGCACGTTGCGATCGACGGGACCTTGGTCCCTACCGGACCGTGCGAGTCCACCGCATGATGGCGGAGCGACCTCGAAGTGCCGGAGACCCCCCGCCGGTCGAGAGGATGGGTTGCCCGACCATCGCACCGCAATGCGTCGCGCGAGATGCAAAGGAGCCTGTCGATGAGGACGATCCGGTTCGTGAAGGTCGCCGCGGTCACCGTTGTGGCCGCCGCCGGTTGGAGCCTCCTCCCAGGCGCCGCGGGAGCCCAGACGATCAGTCCTCCGGGAGGCATCTCGATCACGAGCGGGCCGCTCTGTACCGGTGCCGCGCCGGGACAGAGCGAACCGGTGTCGATCACCCTCCCGTCGTCGTCAGTCAACGACAAGGTCGACGTCGCCCTGCTCCTCGATGACACGGGAAGCTTCTCCGGGCAGTGGTCGAGCGTCGCGTCGACCTTCACCTCGGTGGTCGACCAGCTCCAGACCGCGCTGCCGACGACGAGCCTCGGCTTCGGCGTCTCGATGTTCAAGGACTACGGCGGTGCCTGGTCCGCGCAGGACGGCGACACGAACACGTCGCGGCCGTTCATCCTCGATCAGCCGATCGTGACCGCCGCGACCGCCGGTGGCACGAGCGCGCTCGGGACGCTCGTCTCGAACGCGGTGGGGCTGGCCGACCAGCTGCCGGGCTCCGGGGGCGACGGACCAGAGACCGACCTCGAAGGTCTCTCGCAGCTCGCGACCGGTACGGGACTCGACGGCAACGGCAACGGCTCGACGCTCGACAGCGGGCCGGCCGGCGCGCTCGCCACGCAGGAGAACCCCGGCGTGAGCGGCGACGTCCCGCCCTTCTCCTCCAACGTGGCGCTGACGAGCGGGACACTGGGCGGCATCGGCTGGCGGCCGGGCGCACTCCACCTCGTGATCGTCGCGACGGACACCGGCACGGTTGCGGCCTTCGCGTCGAGCGCGGCGATCCCCTCGACGATCACGTCGATCAACGGCGACAGCGAGCCAGTGGCCAACTTCGCCTCGACCTCGACCAACCCGGGATCCAACCGGTTTGGCTACGTGGCCGACACCACCGATCCGGCGACCAACACGGTGGAGGGAGCGGTCGCACCTGCAGGCGCGGCCACGGTGCAGGGGACGATCGCCGCACTCAACAAGCTCGGAATCCGGGTGTTGGGAATGGGACCCGGCGCGGCACCCACCAGTGAGGGCGGCCCTTCGGGCAGCGAGTCCGTCTGGATGTCGAGCGTCGCGCGCCTGACCGGCGCGACGGACTCCAGCGGCACGCCGCTCGTCTTCAGCACCTCCGGCTCGCCGAGCGACCTCGCCACCGCGATCGTCAACACCGTCGAGGAGTCGGCGACCCGCCCGGTCGACGTCGGCATCTCGACGTCGGCACTGCCGGCGGGCGTGACGTCGGTGACCCCGAGCCCGAGCACGGTCGACAACGTCTCACCCGGCGGGACCGCGAGCTTCGAGCTCACGCTGAAGGGCGACGGCAGCGCGATCGACGGGAACTTCGACGTGAACTTCGTCGACACGAGCAGCGGCGGGCAGCTCGGATCGGTGCCGGTCGCCGTCCACTGCTTCACCGCTGGTCCGGCCGGCACCCAGGGATACCGGCTCCTGGGCGGGGACGGCGGGATCTTCGACTACGGCGTGCCGTTCTACGGTTCGACCGGTGCCGATCTGGCCGCCTGCCCACCGGTGACCGCCGACCGCATCATGCCCGACGGCAGCTGCTGGTCGATGGCGACGACGCCGGACACCAACGGGTATTGGATCCTCAACGCCTCGACCGGTGCGATCGTGCCGTTCGGTGACGCGGGTTCGTACGGGAGTCCACAGGCGTCGCTCGCCGGCACGCCGCGGGACCTCCTCCCGACGTTCCTCGGCATTGCGGCCACACCGGACGGCAAGGGCTACTGGGTCCTCGAGCTACCTCCACGGGGCGTCGCCAAGGTCGTGCCCTACGGCGACGCGACGTTCGAGGGCGACGCGACCACCATCTCCGGCAGCCCCGCCCATCTCGGTCTGCCCGTGGGGATTGCGGCCACACCGGACGGCAAGGGCTACTGGATCGTCGAGTCCGACGGCGGGGTGTTCGCCTTCGGTGACGCCGGATACCACGGATCGATGGGCGGCACCCACCTCAACGGCGGCGTGGTCGGCATCGCCGCGACCCCCGACGGAGCCGGCTACTGGTTGGTCGCGAGCGATGGCGGCGTCTTCGCCTTCGGAGACGCGGTCTTCGGCGGCTCGATGGGCGGCGTGACACTGGTGAGCCCGGTGTCGGGAATCGCCGCCGACCCGGCCGGCGGCTACTGGCTGTCTGCGGGCGACGGCGGCGTGTTCGCCCTCGGCGGCGCACCCTTCCTCGGCTCGATGGGCGGCCAACCACTGAACCAGGGGATCTTCGCCATCAACTCGGCCAGTCGGGCGGCCTCCTAGAACCGACAGTGGCAGAGACGCGGACGAACGGCGGCTCGTTGCGCCGCCGTTCGTCGCGCGGCCGGGTCTGGTCGCGCTCCGCAGGCGCCCGGGTGCAGCCGGACATTGCCCGAGCGTCCTCGGGGTGGACCGGACGATCGGTCAGGTGCCGGGTGTCACGCCGCGATGTTGGCGAAGAGCACGGGCACCGTCGCGGCGTGCGAGGTCGGTGGACTCTGCGGGAACGGCACGAAGGTCACCACCCCGCTCCCGCCGCAGGGCAGGTTGAGCGAGGTCGGGATCGCCTTCCGGACGCCGTACCTCGTGAAGTTCACCTGGCCGGGTCCGGCGGCCGGCGGCGGAGCGCCGAAGAAGACACCGATCGAGGTCGCGTTGTTCCCCGTGTAGCCGGAGTCGGCGAGGACCGCGACGGCGAGGTTGACTTCGACCACCTGGCCGGCGAGCGGGTGACCCGTCGTCCCGACCGGTCCCGGGCAGATCACCTTGATCACCGCGGGCGAGGTCACGCCGGTCGAACCGTTGACCGAGCCGTCGAAGTACTGGTGCGGGCCGACCTTCGGATGGACGGCCGCGCCACCCACACCTGTCGCGAGGAACTCCGTACCGAGGACCACGAGGGAGACAGCGAGAACGGAACGCCGGATCATGGCAGCGCCTCCTTGCACTTTTCCACCGCCGCCTGCTCGGGCCGACGACGGTCGCCACGCCCCTCCACGAGCGCCCCTCCGAATCCACGGTATTGAGGTGGAGACGCCGGGTCAATCGGCGTCGCACAACGTTCATCCTCGCGTCACGCGAGACACGCACGGCACGTCTCCCGTCGGCGATCAGGAATTGGCGGCGTTCGGCGTGCCCCACGACGAAAGCAGTGCGTGCGCGCCCTCGCACAGCTGCTCGATCACGCGTGCGGCCGAACGGACCTCGGTCACGAGCCGCACGCCCTGTCCGGCATCGACCTGTGCGATCCGCCGGTCGTCCGCCTCGATCGCGTCCCGGAGCCGTCCCCGGGCGCGGTCGTCCTCCGCGAGGGAGTCTTCACGTCCGCACCACTCCACCGAGAACCGGTTGGCGAGCACCCTCTCGGGGTACTCGACGGGCCACGCGTAGCCGAGACCGACATCGAACGCGCGGGTGGTCACCGTGTCGGTCTCGGTCGCCTCGAGCAGGGCCCTGCGGGTCCCGTCGGAGGCGAGCGACTCCGGGCAGGCGGCGAACGCGGTCCCGAGCCACGCGGCCGAGGCGCCGGCAGCAAGCACCGCGGCGAGGCCCCGGGGGGAGGAGATCCCGCCGGCGGCAAGGACCGGGACGGTGACCGACTCGAGCACGCCTTCGAGCAGCGGCAGCGTGCCCACCGTCGGGGCGCCGTGGCCGCCCCCCTCGGCACCGCGTGCGACGACCGCGTCCGCGCCGGCGTCCGCGGCACGACGCGCGCTGTCGACGTCCGCGACCTGGGCCACTGCGAGCGCACCGGCGCCGTGCACCCGGTGCACCCACGTCCACGTCTCGCCGAAGCTCACGGAGGCGAGGGTCGGCCCCGCCTCGAGCGCGGCGTCGAGCAGCGCGGGATCGGCGGCGAGCTTCCATGCCAGGAGTCCGACGCCGAAGCGCACGCCGGCCTGCTGCGGTGGGGCGGTCTCGCGTTCGACGAGTGCGACCGAGCCCGCGCTGCCGATGCCGATCATGCCGAGCCCGCCGGCGCGGGACACCGCCGTCGCGAGGTCGCCGCCCGCCACGCCGCCCATCGGCGCGTTGAGGATCGGGGCGCGCAGCCCGAGGGCGGTGGACCACGGGGTCGCGAGCAGCGTCACCGGCGGACCCCCGGGATCATGCCGCTCAGCCCTGTGCGGCCTTCTCGAGGAAGGGGACGAGTGCGTCGAAGAAGGCGTTGTCGGGGTAGGCGCCCGCCGGATCGTTGTGCGCGTAGGTGGTCTGCCGGTCGACGAGTGTGACGTTCGAGGAGGGGATCCCCGACTGCGCCGCGAGACCGCTCGCCGCCTGCAAGACCGCGGACTTGCCCAGCGACGTCGCGAATGCGTAGAGCAGCAGGTGCTTCGGGAGCTCGTGCCCCATGGTCGCCTGGACACCGAGGACGGCTTGGGCGGGGTTGGCGTTCCCGTTGGCGACGACCGCCGTGTCGTCGGTCAGGCGCTGGGGGAAGTACCACTCGGTCCCGTCCGCATCCTTGATCCCCGCGCCGGAGAACATCGTGGCGAACCGTGCGATCGGGGTGAGCGCGCCGGTGCCGTCCCACCCGTGCACCGGACCCGTCGACGCGATCCCCGTGCCGAGGTGTGCCTGCGCCGCCTCGAGGCTCGGGGGCGACGTGGCGACGTTGAGCGCGTACCCGTACTGGCCGATGTTCGAGACCGGCACCGGCGGGATCAGCTCCGACGGCAGGAGGCCCGAGCTCTGGCCGAGCGAGGGCGCGTCGGGGTCGAGCAGCGCGGTCGCCGAGCCGGTCGCGTTGAAGAGGCCGGCCAGGGGCGCCGGGAACCCTCCGAAGGTGAGCCACGGCGAGACGTCGGGCGCCTCGAGCGCGGCGAGGGTCTGCGTGGCGGTCGTCGCCGAAATAGGGGTCGGGCTGCTCCCGCCGTCGATGTACACGAGCCCGGCCAGGCCGTCGGCGCCGGCGTGCCCCCCGAAGTCCCATGTGGCGTACGCGGTGACCACCGATCCGCCCAGCGAGTGCCCGCCGAGCACGACCTTGCCCCCGAGCCGTTCGGCCGCGCCGATCACGATGTGCAGGTCGCCGACGGCGACGGCCATGCCCCACTGCTTCGCGTACTCGACCGTGGAGTTCTGCACGATCTGGTAGTGGTGGGTGATGCTCGTGTCCTTGAGGAAGCCGAGGTAGTAGTCGTAGAGCTCGGTGGTCGAGACCTTGTGCTCCTTGTAGAGGGTGAGGACCGACTGGTCCTCGAGCAGGCTCTCCCGGCGCTCGACGGCCCAGACCTGCCAGCCCGGGACCTTCGAGACGATCCACTGGGCGAGCGGGACGAAGTACGCGGCCGCCGCGGAGGTGCCCGGTTCGAGGACGAGCACGTTCTTCGCTGCCGCGGGCCCGACCTTGATGACGCCGACCTTGTCCAGCCGGGCGGGTGTGCCGGGCGCGGCCGTGCCCGGCATCCAGGTGATCGCAAGCGGCTGGGAGGCCGTGCTCCCCGAGCCCGTCGAGGCCGGTGCGCTCGAACCGCACGCCGCGGCGGTGACCGCGAGCCCGCCGACCGCCGCCGTCACGAGGGTTCGCCACCGGCCCGCACGCCGCATGGGTCCTTCCTAGCACGGACCCGTCCGCGATCCCCGGTTCGCGGCGCACACGGTCTGGTCGCGAAGCCGCCGCCGCCGGCGGCCCTCCTATGCTGACCCGTGTGGTCGATGTGCCGGACGGGCCAACCGCTCCTGCGCCGCCCCGGCGGGTTGCGGTCGGGCGGAGGCTCTTCCTCGGCATGGCGGGGCTCGGTGCCGCGGGCATCGCGTTCGGTGGTCGGGTGCAGGCGGCCATCGGTGACGCGCTCGGCTCGGGACTCGGGGGCCTCCTCCCCGGCTCGGACCGCTTCCGCATCTACTCGGTGAGCGGGGACTACCCGTCGATCGCACCCGCCGACTACCGGCTCGAGGTGACCGGGCTCGTCGAGCGACCGAAGACGTACTCGCTCGCGGAGCTCGAAGCCATGCCGCGCACGTCGCTGGTCCGTGACTTCCAGTGCGTGACGGGCTGGCGGGTGCCCCAGGTCCACTGGGAGGGCGTGCGGCTCACCGAGCTGTTGGACGCGGCTGGCCTGCGTCCCGGTGCGGTCGCGCTCGCCTTCGAGTCCTACGACCAGACCGACGCCGAGAGCCTGACCCTCGAGCAGGCACAGCTGCCCGACGTCCTCGTCGCGTACCGGATGCTCGGCGCGCCGGTCACGACCGAGCACGGTGGCCCGGTCCGTCTCTACGTCGCGCCGATGTTCGGCTACAAGTCGATCAAGTGGCTCTCGGCGATCCGCGTCATGGACCAGGTGGTGCCCGGCTACTGGGAGCAGAACGGCTACCCGGTCAACGGTTGGCTCGACGGGTCGACCGGTCCGACCGACCCGGGTGTCACGACCTGATGGGCCTTCGTCTCGATCCCGACGCCGGGACGCCGATCGGGACGCCGTCGCAGCCCGTGCGCAGGCTGCTCCGGTTCGACGAGGTGCAACGCGCCGCCCACTGGGCCAACGCGCTGCTCTTCGCCGTCCTCATGGCGACCGCTCTGCCGCTCTATCTCGGATCGCTCGGCGGCCTGGTCGGCCGCCGCCACCTGCTCGCCGAGATCCACCTCTGGGCGGGACTCGCCCTGCCGTTGCCACTCGTGGTCTCACTGCTCGGACCCTGGGGCGTGCGCATGCGACGGGACATCCGGCGGTGCAACCTCTGGACCCGCGAGGAGGTGCGCTGGATCCGGAGTGCCGGCACGTCCACGCTCGACGCCGACAAGTTCAACCCGGGGCAGAAGCTCAACGTGGCCTTCACCGGTGGTGTGATCGTCGTCATGCTGGCGAGCGGCGCCGTCATGCACTGGTTCGGCGCGGTGCCCGTCTCCTGGCGGACCGGTGCCACTTTCGTCCACGACGCGTGCGCGTTCGCGGTCTTCGCCGTCGTCGCGGTCCACGTCGTCCTCGCCCTCGCCCACCGTGACGCGCTGCGCTCCATGGTCACCGGCCGGATCTCCACGGCGTGGGCGGCGCGCCACGTGCCGGCGTGGCTCCGCGAGTGCGAGGAGGGCGGACCCGACGCGGTGTCGGGCACCGACACCGGTCCGGGCCCGGCCGTCGTTCCGGCCGACGCCGGACACCCGACCGCCTGACGGACGTTGCCGCGCGCTCCTCAAGCTCGGACCCGCAGCGGTCGATGCAATTGGTGCCGGGCCCGGTGAGAGGCAGGCTCCTGGCCCGGCCCCGCAGTCGAGCCCGTGGACGACGGCGTCCTGCCGGCGGGGACGACCGGCATCGGGTTGAGCGACGGAGCACGGAGACCAGGAGAGAGGATGCGCCGACAGGAGTCCCGAACGACCCGCACGGCGGGAGGTCGGCCGCGGTGACCGGCAGCCTGCGGCGTCGCGCGAACGATGAGGTGAGCCTCGCGGTCTTCCTGGCGCCGTGGCAGGTCTCGATCGAGGGCCCGGACGGCGAGCTGGTCGGTATCGGTTACCGGCCGTACCTCGACCGGGAGTGCACGGTCGAGCTCAGCGAGGACGAGCTCACCCCGGTCCTGCCGGGCGTCTTCTTCACGCGGGTCGACGGCGTCGACTTCCACGACGACGTGATCCCGCTCCGTCACTTCGGCGCGGGGAGCCGGATCCAGATCAAACCCGAGCCGGGCAACCCCACCGACCGTGACGCGCTGGCGGTCATCGGCGGCGGCTTCCGCGTCGGCTTCCTGCCGTCGGCGATCGCGAAGGGGCTCGCACCGCCGGGGACACGCAGCGGCCACGGTGTCGTCGTGACCGAGTGGTCGACCAACGGCGGGCGGCACGGGGTCTCGATCCTCGGGTCGATGTCGGTCCGCCTCGACATCTGCTTCGGCGACTGACGGCGGCCGCCGGGCGCTCAGCTGGGGGTGGCCGAGCAGCTCGGGGTCGCCCCCGGAAGGCGGTGGCGGTACCGCGCGACGATCCGGTACGCGACTGCGCCGGGCCACGACAGCGGTGGGACGGCGAGCAGGCGCCCGGCGACGCTCCACCAGCCGTCGGCCGCGGCGAGGGCGGCGGCGACCGCCCGATGCCCACCCAGGCGACGGTCCCCCTCGACCCACCAGGCCGACCGCGCGACGTCGTCACCCGAGAGACCGAGTCGCACGAGGTCCCCTTCGTCGAGCGCCTGCGACGGGACGGCCGCCGCGGGCGTCCCGTCCGACCACCGCCGCGAGATCCACGCCGCCGACGCCGTGCAGAAGCCGCAGTCGCCGTCGTAGACGAGCAGCGGACCGGTGGAGCTGGTCACCCGTCCGAGGGTACCGGCCACGGTCCCGCATCGGGTCGTGGGCCGGGTTGGGGTGCCCGGAATGCTGCAGGTCCGGCCACCTGTGTGACGATGGTGCCGATGGATGTCGAACGGACGACCTTCACCGGCTTCGAAGGCGTGCAGCTCGTCGCCGACGTGCGCGGCGCGGCCGACGCGTGGCCGGTGCTCTTCATGCACGGCGGCGGTCAGACCCGGCACGCCTGGGGTTCCACGGCCGAGCGCGTCGCCGCGGACGGGTGGCGAACGGTCGCCCTCGATCTGCGCGGGCACGGTGACAGCCAGTGGGCGCCGAACGGCGACTACTCCTTCACTGCGTTCTGCGCCGACTGCATCGCGGTGGTCGACGCGCTCGGCCGCCCGCCCGTGCTGGTGGGCGCGTCGCTCGGCGGCATGGCCGCGATGCTCGCCGAGGGGACGAGCGACCGGACGGTCTCGAGCGGGCTCGTGCTCGTCGACATCACGCCCAAGACGAATCCCGAGGGGATCCAGCGGATCACGCGCTTCATGCGCTCGGGGATCGACGGCTTCGACTCGCTCGACGAGGCGGCGCAGGCGATCGCGGCATACACCCCCCAGCGTCGGCGACAGGTGAACCCCGACGGTCTCCGCAAGGTCCTCCGGGAGCGTGACGGCCGCTGGTACTGGCACTGGGATCCCGGCGTGATCAACCACGGCCGGACCGAGGTCGTCCCCGACCACCTCGTCGGGCTGCTCGACGTGGCGTTGGCCAACATCGCCGTCCCCACCCTGCTGGTGCGCGGCCTGCTGAGCGACGTGGTGACCCAGGAGGGCGTCGACGACCTCCTGTCGAGGATCCCCGGGGCGAACGTCGTGGACGTCGCAGGCGCCGCCCACATGATCGCCGGGGACCGCAACGACGTCTTCTCCGACGCGGTCGTCGCCTTCCTCGAAGACGAGGTCCGCCCGCTCGTCTCGTAGCGACGGCGGCGAGACGCGGCGAGAATGGGGTGATGGACCACCGCACGACCGACGACCTCGAAGCCGGCCTCGAGCACGTCCGGAGCTCCCCGCCAGGGGTCGGCACGCTGGAGCTCATCGTCTGCCGGCCCGACGTCGACGAGCGTCGGGTGCTCGACGAGGGCGTGCTCGACCTGGAGGTCGGTCTCGTCGGCGACAGCTGGCGCAGCCGCGGCAGCTCGTCGACCCCGGACGGGAGCGCCCACCCCGACGGGCAGCTCACGCTCATGAACGCCCGGGCCGCAGCACTCGTGGCCGGGCCCGTCGAGCGCTGGCCGCTCGCCGGCGACCAGCTCTACGTCGACCTGCGTCTCGGCGAGGCCGACCTCCCCGCGGGCACGCTCCTCGCGATCGGCGACGCGGTGCTCGAGGTGACCGCCAAGCCGCACCGCGGCTGCGCGAAGTTCGCCGCGCGTTTCGGCAAGGAGGCACTCCGGTTCGTGAACACCGGCGCAGGGATCGAGCTCAACCTGCGCGGTCGCAATGCGCGCGTCCGCACTCCGGGGACCATCGCCCGGCACGACGCGGTGCGGGTGGTCAGCGGCTGACGCCGTCCTCCTCGACCTCGGCCTTGATCCGCTCGAGGGTGGTCCGCATGTCGTTCCGGTTGGTCTTGCCGCGCGACCACCCGAGGAGCGCCCAGTAGAGACGCAACAGGGCGGTGTTGGCGAGCTCGAAGGACTCCGTCACGTCGGTGCCGTCGCCTGCGGGGCTCAGGACGTACCGCCACGTGTTGAGTGGCTTGTCGCTCGAGCCGACGCCGAACGCGAACGCACGACCCGGCTCGCAATCCACGACCGTGCAGGTGGTCCAGTAGACGGGTCCCCAGCCGTTGCGCTTCACGTGGCCGCGGAACTTGGCGCCGACCGCAGGACCCGTCGCGCCGTCGACCCACTCCGCCTCGAACGTCTCGGGGCTGTACCGCCCAATCTTGGTCACATCGCTCACCAGGTCCCAGACCTGCTCCGGCGTGGCTTCCATGTGGACGGTCACGGCGTCTCGCATGGAAGCCAACTCTAGGGTCACGCCGGTCGGCACGCCGGACCGATCGAGTGCCGCCGTGGGGCCCGTCCTGTGCATTCATGTGCCGTCACGTTCCGGCCCGGCGGCGCTCTGCGGCGGGTCGGGTCCCGGCGGCGTGCTACGGACCCGGCTCGACGGCGGACGGGTCGGCGAAGACGGGAGGGCGCCGCTCGCGCAGGGCCGCCACGCCTTCGCGGAAGTCGGGTCCGGCCATCATGGGGCTGAGCATGGCCTCGGCCGTCCGCACCGACTCGGCGGCGCTCTGGTGGAAGGCCTCGTAGACCTGGCGTTTGGAGGCGGCGAGCGACGCCGGCGAGACCGTCGTGGCGAGGGTCCGTGCGCGCTCCGCCACGCCGGCTTCGAGCTCGCCGGGACCGAAGACCTCGGTCACGAGACCCATCGCCAACGCGTCCTCGGACGTGAAGGTGCGGCTCGAGAGGATGAGGTCCATGGCGCGGGGGAGCCCGAGCAGCTTCGGCAGGAGCCAGGCGAGCCCGAAAGCGCAGGGGAGACCGAGCCGCCCGTGTGCGGTGGTGAAGGTCGCGCCGGCCGCGGCGTAGCGCAGGTCGCAGTAGCAGGCGAGCGCGAAGCCGATGCCGGCCACCGGCCCGTTGACCGCGGCGAGCACCGGCTTCGGGATCCCGAAGTGGTAGGCGAGCTCGGCATCGAAGGCCGGATCGATCCCGTAGCCCGGGCGGGCGAGCTCGCCGACGGTGCCGGGGTCGTACGCGCCTCGCTCAGCGTGGCCGGCGAGGTCGTCCGACTCGGCACCCGCGCAGAAGCCGCGGCCAGCGCCGGTGACCACGATGACCCGCACGCCGGGATCGCCCACGGCGCGCTGGAGCAGCGAGCGGTACTCGGCGTTCATCTGCGCCGTCCAGGCGTTGAGCCGCTCCGGACGGTGCAAGGTGATGGTCGCGACTCGCTCGGCGACCTGGTAGCGCGTCGCCTCGAGTGCGTCCTCGGGCACCGGCCCGGTCAGCAGCGGGGAGCGATCAGTACCGGTAGGTGTCGGGCTTGTAGGGCCCGCCGACCGGCACGTTGATGTAGTCGGCCTGCTCCTCGGAGAGGGTGGTCAGCCGCACACCGAGTGCGTCGAGGTGCAGGCGGGCGACCTTCTCGTCGAGGTGCTTGGGCAGGACGTAGACCTTGTTCTCGTACTTGTCCGCGTTGGTGTACAGCTCCATCTGGGCCATCGTCTGGTTGGTGAAGGAGTTGGACATCACGAAGCTCGGGTGGCCCGTGGCGTTGCCGAGGTTGAGCAGGCGCCCTTCGGAGAGCACGACGATCGCGTGGCCGTCGGCGAACACCCACTTGTCGACCTGCGGCTTCACGTTGATCCTGGTGATGCCCTCGAGCTTGGCCAGACCGGTCATGTCGATCTCGTTGTCGAAGTGCCCGATGTTGCCGACGATCGCCTGGTGCTTCATGCGGCGCATGTGGTCGGCCGTGATCACGTCCTTGTTGCCGGTCGCCGTCACGAAGATGTCGGCGGTCTCCACGACGTCCTCGAGCCGGGCGACCTGGTAGCCCTCCATCGCCGCCTGCAGCGCGCAGATCGGGTCGATCTCGGTGACGACCACCCGGGCGCCCTGGCCGCGCAGGGAGTCGGCGCAGCCCTTCCCCACGTCGCCGAAGCCGCAGACGACCGCGACCTTGCCGCCGACGAGCACGTCGGTGGCGCGGTTGATGCCGTCGACCAGCGAGTGGCGACAGCCGTACTTGTTGTCGAACTTCGACTTGGTCACGGCGTCGTTCACGTTGATGGCCGTAAAGAGGAGCTCGCCGCTCTGCTCCATCTCGTTGAGGCGGTGCACGCCGGTCGTCGTCTCCTCGGAGACGCCCCGGATCGAGCCGGAGATCGTGGTCCAGCGGGTCGGATCCTCATCGAGGCCCTTCGCGAGCAGTTGGAGCACGACGCCGAACTCCTCGGAGTCGGCCGTCGACGGATCGGGTACCGCGCCGGCCTTCTCGAACTCGACGCCCTTGTGGACGAGGAGCGTCGCGTCGCCGCCGTCGTCGAGGATCATCGTCGGTCCGGCGTCCGGCCAGCAGAGTGCCTGCTCGGTGCACCACCAGTACTCCTCGAGCGACTCGCCCTTCCACGCGAAGACGGGCACCCCGTCGGGCGCGTCCGCGCTGCCCGTCGGCCCGACTGCGACCGCCGCCGCCGCATGGTCCTGCGTCGAGAAGATGTTGCAGCTGGCCCAGCGGACCTCGGCGCCCAGCGCGGTCAGGGTCTCGATGAGCACGGCGGTCTGGATGGTCATGTGCAGGGAGCCCGTGATGCGGGAACCTCGCAGGGGCTGCTCCGCGGCGTGCTCGCGCCGCATGGCCATGAGGCCGGGCATCTCGTGCTCGGCCATCTCGATCTCCTTGCGCCCGAACTCGGCGAGCGAGAGATCGGCCACCTTGAACTCGGGTCGGCGCTGCTCGCTGGACATGGTCGCTCCTTCATGCTCGCCGGCTGCGGACGGGCGGCCGGTGCCGATGGCACGCGGTCGCACTGCCCCTCGTCGTGCCCGGCCGAACCGGCGGTGGACGCCCCGGGAGCGCCCGGGTACACGACCGCACGATCCTATCCCACGCCGTCCGGCGGCTCCCTCCCCGTGCACTCCGGCGAGGCCCGGTCCGGTCCCGTGCGGGCGGTGCGCGGGCCGGGAGGCGCGGGGAACGCCCTGTTACGATCCGTCGCGGACACGCGGTCCCCTGGACGCGCCGACATGCGAACGGCGCGGGTGGACCGGTGGGAGAAGGGGAGACATCGTGACGAGTGGCCGGGCAGCAGCCGGCGCCGGTTCGGCGCACGGAACGGGGCGGATCCGATGGGGCCGGTGCGCTCCCCGGCGGCTGGGGCTGGTGGCCGCCGCGTGCGTGCTCGGCGGTGGGGTGCTCACCGCGTGCAGCTCCTCGTCCTCGACGCCCGCGTCCACGGGCACGGTGCTGCTGGTGGGGACCTTCCACGGGCACGCCGGTCAGTACTCGACGATCCAGGCCGCCGTCGACGCGGCGAAGTCCGGCGACTGGATCCTCGTCGCGCCCGGCGACTACCACGAGCGCGCGGACGAGACCGGCGGATCGGTCGATCCGGCGCACGGGTACGCCGGTGGCGTGCTCGTCACGACCTCGGGGATCCACCTGCGGGGGATGGACCGCTCGTCGGTCATCGTGGACGGGACGAAGCCCGGTGCGCCGGCCTGCAGCCCTGACGCGGCCGAGCAGGACTTCGGCGCGGTCGGCCAGGACGGCAAGACCGTCGGTCGCAACGGCATCGTGGTGTGGAAGGCGAACGACGTCAGCGTCGACAACCTCACGGCCTGCAACTTCCTCGCCGGCTCCGGCGACTCGGGCAACGAGATCTGGTGGAACGGGGGAGCCGACAGCGCCAAGATCGGCCTCCACGGGTACTCGGGGAGCTACCTGACCGCGACCTCCACCTACTACGGGGGACAGTCCACCGCGGCGCAGTACGGGATCTTCTCGGGCAACTCGGAGGGGCCCGGCGTCTGGAACCAGATCTACGCGTCGAACTTCTCCGACTCGGGCATGTACGTCGGCGCGTGCAAGCAGGTCTGCGGCATGACGATCAACCACGCGTGGATGGAGTACAGCGCCCTCGGCTACTCGGGGACCAACTCGGGCGGCTCGCTCGTCGTGGAGAACTCGCAGTTCGACAACAACAAGGACGGCTTCGACACCAACACGCAGATCAACGGCGACCCGCCGGCGCCGCAGAACGGCGCGTGCCCGAACGGCGGCACCAGCCCGATCACCCACACCCACTCCTGCTGGGTCTTCATGCACAACAACTCGCACGACAACAACAATCCCGACGTGCCCGAGACCGGCAACGCGGGCAACGGGCCGACCGGCACGGGTATGACGCTCTCGGGCGGTCGCAACGACACCGTCATGGACAACACGTTCTCGAACAACGGCGCGTGGGGCTTCCTGATGGTCCCGTATCCCGACAACAACACGCCCGAGTACAACCAGTCGTGCTCCGGGACGGGTGGGGTGCAGGTCTCGGGCCTCGGCTGCGTCTACGACCCGATGGGCAACGCGCTGCTCAACAACCACTTCAACCACAACGGCTCGTTCGGGAACCCGACGAACGCCGACTACGGCCAGATCGTCTTCAACGGCGGCCAGCCGCAGAACTGCTACTCGGGCAACACCGCCCCGGACGGGAGCGTGCCGGCAGACCTCGAGAAGACGCAGCCGACATGCGGACCGCTGACCACCGCGGCCAATACGGGCGGCGCGCTGCTCGGCCAGGTCCTGTGCGACACCGGGTTCTCGGCGTGCGCCGCCGGGCAGGTCTATCCGCAGAACACCGGGGTGGTCATGCACCCGCTCCCGAGCGGGCTGCCGTCCATGCCCAACCCGTGTGACGGCGTGCCGGCCAACGCCTGGTGCTCGAACGGGAACCCGATCTGACGTGCCGGGTCCCGGCCGGTGCGGCTCAGGGCACCTGGACCGGCACCGACAGCGGGAGGTCGGCGGACGACTGGCCGACCGACAGGGTGTAGGTGCCCGGCACCGTCGTCCACGAGCTTCCGACGTACGACTGGAATGCGCTTGACGGGACCGTGAGGTCGACGGTCGTCGACTGGCCCGGCGTGAGGTCGACCGTCGTGAAGGCGGCGAGCTGCGAGGGCGGCTGGCCCGCGGCGGACGGCATCGTGATGTAGGCCTGTGGCACCGCCACGCCCGGGTTCGTCCCCGTGTCGGACACCACGAAGCTGAGAGTGACACCCGCCGCCGAGGTGGTCGCGGTCAGGCCCGAGAGCGCGAAGGTGGTGTAGGCAAGTCCGAAGCCGAAGGGGAAGAGTGGCTGCACGCCTGTCGCATGGTTGTACCGGTAGCCGATGTCCAGGCCCTCCGAGTAGGTGGCGGTGAGGTTCACCCCCGGCCACTGGCTCGGCGAGGAGACCGCCGTCGCGGCGTCCGACGTGGGGAAGGTCACCGGCAGCCGGCCGGACGGGTCGACGTCCCCGAAGAGGAGGGCCGAGATCGACGCGCCGTCCTCTTCGCCCGGATACCAGGCCTCGACGACGCCAGCCACCTTCGGGAGCCACGGCATGAGCACGGGACCGCCGGTGTTGAGCACTACGACCGTGCGCGGATTGGCGGCAGCCACCGCCGCGATGAGCGCGTTCTCGTCGCTGGGGAGAGCGAGCGACGGCCGGTCGAATGCCTCGGCGTTGTAGTCGCCAGCGAACACGACCGCGACCTGTGCGTGGCGCGCGGCCGCCGCGGCTGCGTCGATCGCGTCGCTCGCGTACTGCCAGCCGAGCGAGAAGGATCCGGCCGTGGTCGCGTTCTCCCCGGACGGGGTGAGCGAGTCGAAGGGCTCCCAGCTGAGCCGCACCTTGTAGGAGTGGCCGCCGACGAGCGGGACCGTCTGGGACCACCGCCCTCCGGCGTGGCTCAGTGTGTCGGACACCACGGTCGCGCCGTCGAGTGTGAGGCTCGCGCCGCCCGAGCCCTGCAGCGAGAGGGTGTAGAGCCCGCTGCGGGGCGGGGTGAGCGTGCCGCTCCACGCGGCGGAGACGTCCGACCACCCTGCGGGCAGCACGATCCGGGACCGTTCGGACGGGGCGACCGCCTGCGCGAACGCGCGGCGGCCGAGCGAGAGCGGCCCGCGCGCGAGATTGGCCGACCCCGGCACGACCGGCGGCGCGTGCGGTCCCGGCGTCGGGAGGAGCTGGCCCGCCGGGTGGGGGCTGATCCCGACGTCGACGGTTGGCTGGACGGTCTGGATCGACTGCGGCCCGGTGTCGACGTCGGTCTGGGTCAGTGTGAGCGTGAGGCCGTGGCCGGAGCCCGACGCGGGCGTGAGGTACGCCGAGGGAACGGGCGGGAGCGGGGCGGTGGTCGAGCCGCCGTCCGAGTACGTCACCGCGACGCCGCCGCCGGCGCGCCGGCGGATCGCCGAGAGCGGTGAGGACGTGAAGGGCGCGAGCACGCGGGAGCTCCCGAAGCCGGTCGTCACCGGCGCGGACTTGGCGTCGGCGCCGATCACCGCGAGGGAGCGAAGGCGCGAGGCGTCGAGCGGGAGGACGGGTCCCGTGTTCTTGAGCAGCACCGCCGACCGCTCGGCCGCGCGCAGTGCGAAGTCCGCGTGTGCGGCGGTGTCGACGGGCGTGCCCGGAGCACCGGCGGGCGTGCGGCCGACCACGCCGTAGGCGAACATCTGGGCGAGCACCTGGCGGACCGCCGTGTCGACGACACGGACCGGCAGGTGGCCGGCCCGGGCCAACCTGATGAGCTTGGCCTGGCTGGCCGGCTTGATGAGGTCGGTGCCTGCGGTGAGCGCCGCGACCGGGTCGTGCACCGCGCCGAGGTCGGAGCGCACGAACCCCCCGAAGCCCCAGGTGCCGAGGAGCCCGAGGAGCTGACCGTCCTGGCACTGGAAGGTGCCGTTCAGCTGCGGGTACGCGCACATCACCGACGCAACGTGCGCTTGGCTCACCGCGGCGAGGAACGGTGGCAGGTAGAGCTCGTTGAGCGCCTGTGGCGGGACCACGTCGTCGAGCTCGCCGCGATCGGTCTCCTGGGAGTAGGCGGCGAAGTGCTTGGCCTGTGCCATGACGCCCTCGGACTGGATGCCCCGGATGTCCGCCACGCCCATCGCGGAGACCAGCAGTGGGTCCTCGCCGTACCCCTCGTACGCGCGTCCGGTCTCGGGAACCCGGAGCACGTTGAGGGTCGGTCCCTGCACGACGTCGAACCCCTGGCCGCTCGCCTCCTCTCCGAGCACCTGGCCGTAGTCGTTGGCGACCGAGGGGTCGAACGTGGCGGCGATCCCGAGTGGCGCGGGGAGCTGCGTCACGTGCGTCGCACCGGCCGCGAGCCCCTGCGGTCCGTCCTGCAGCGTGAGCGAGGGGATGCAGAGGCGCGCGACGCCCGCGTCTGCGTTCTCGTACGGTCCGACCCGGGTGAGGACGATCTCGCCGATCTTTTCGGTGAGCGTCATCCGGCCGACCACGAGCGCCGCGAGCGCGGCGGGCGACTCGTGCCGGTCGATGGCCGACTCGAGCCACGGGCACTGCGTGACGTCGGTGCTGGTCACGATCGCGGCGGGGGGCGTGGCCTGGGCGCCGCCCGCGTTGCCGGCCGTGACGTCGACGAGGTAGTCGGGGACCGGGCTGCGGGCGACGAGCAGCACGACGGCGACGAACGCGGCGCCGACCAGGGTCGAGAGCCAGACGGTGGAACGGACGCTCCTCGTCCGGGCGGGTCGCCCGTGCGGCGATGAGTCGGTCGTTCGGTCCACGCAGCGGCCAAACATACCGAGCGGAGCCGGCAGCTCAGGGTCACCGACTGCCCGGAGCGGCCCGACCGGGTCCCGTCGGCCCAGGTGGGGATAGCGTTGACCTGCGGCGGTGGCCGCGGCGGGCCGTCGACTTGTTGACCAATACCGTCAGCATTGCCAGGATTGAGTCCGCAGCCCGGCGCCCCGTCCGGCGGGCCCGGTGCGAGGAGGCAAGAGCCATGTCCGACTGGGGCTTCGAGACCCGTCAGATCCACGCCGGTGCCCAGCCCGACCCGACCACCGGGGCGCGTGCGGTGCCCATCTACCAGACCACCAGCTACACGTTCCGCGACACCGCGCATGCGGCCGCGCTCTTCGGGCTCCAGGAGCTCGGCAACATCTACACCCGCATCATGAACCCGACCCAGGCCGTCTTCGAGGAGCGCATCGCCGCGCTCGAGGGCGGGGTCGCCGCCCTCGCGGTCGCGAGCGGCCAGGCGGCCGAGTCGCTCGCGCTCCTCAACCTCGCCGAGAACGGCGGGCACATCGTCTCCTCCGCGTCGCTCTACGGGGGCACCTACAACCTCTTCCACTACACGCTGCCGAAGCTGGGCATCGAGGTCACGTTCGTCGACGACCCGGACGACCTCGACGCGTGGCGTGCCGCGGTGCGCCCGTCGACCAAGGCCTTCTACGCCGAGACGCTCGGCAATCCCAAAGGAGATGTCCTCGACTTCGAAGGCGTGGCCGCCGTGGCGCACGGACACGGCATTCCCCTCGTCGTCGACAACACCCTGGCGACGCCCTACCTTTGCCAGCCGCTCCGTCACGGCGCCGACGTCATCGTGCACTCGGCGACCAAGTTCCTCGGCGGGCACGGGACCTCGATCGGCGGGGTGATCGTCGACGGCGGTGCCTTCGACTACGAGGGGAGCGGGCGGTTCCCCGCGTTCACCGAACCCGATCCGAGCTACCACGGTCTCGTCTTCGGCGAGCTGCCCGAGGCGCTCTTCGCGGCGCGCTTCGTGCTCAAGGTGCGGCTCCAGTACCTCCGCGACCTCGGACCCGCTGTCGCGCCGCTCAATTCGTTCCTCTTCCTCCAGGGCGTCGAGACGCTGAGCCTCCGGATGGAGCGCCACGTCGAGAACGCGACGGCCGTCGCCAGCTGGCTCGAGGCGCGAGACGAGGTGGCGTGGGTCGCCTATCCCGGGCTCGAGTCGAGCCGGTGGCACGAGCGCCAGCAGCGCTACCTGCCGAACGGCGGTGGCGCCATCCTCTCCTTCGGGATCGAGGGGGGAGCGGAGGCGGGCATGCGGTTCATCGAGGGCCTCGAGCTCTTCAGCCACCTCGCCAACGTGGGCGACGTGCGCAGCCTCGCCATCCATCCGGCCTCGACCACCCACTCGCAGCTCACCGAGGCCGAGCAGACCACGACCGGGGTCAGCGCCGACCTCGTGCGGCTGTCGGTCGGGATCGAGTCGCTCGCCGACATCCTCGCCGACCTCGAGTCGGGATTCCGCGCCGCGAAGGGGTCGTGACCACGGTCGCGGTCCCCGGGGTGTGGCAGCCCGGCGGCGACCCGGGACGGCGGCGGTTCGCACGCATGTCGGGCGACGGCGGCCTGCGGCTCGAAGGAGGCGGCACCCTGGCCGAAGTGGTCGTCGCCTACGAGACCTGGGGCGAGCTCGACGCGCGCCGGGGCAACGCGGTCCTCGTGCTGCACGCGCTGACCGGTGACTCGCACGCCGCGGGCCCCGCGGGCGGTGGGCACCCGTCGCCCGGCTGGTGGGACGGCCTGATCGGCCCCGGGCGGGCGATCGACACCGACCGGTTCTTCGTCGTCTGCCCCAACGTGCTCGGCGGATGCCAGGGGACGACAGGCCCCGCCTCACCGGGACCGGGCGGCCGGCCCTTCGGCCCGCGCTTCCCGATCGTGACCATCCGCGACCAGGTCGACGTCGAGGCGGGGTTGGCCGACCACCTCGGGATCGAGCGTTGGTTCGGCGTGGTCGGCGGTTCGATGGGCGGGATGCGCGTCCTCGAGTGGTGCGTCGGCCGACCCGGGCGGGTCGAGCGCGCGGTGGTGCTCGCGGTCGGCGCCGCCGCGACGGCGGAGCAGATCGCGCTCTGCTCGTTGCAGGTCCGGGCCGTCCGCGCCGACCCGCGATTCGCCGGGGGCGACTACTACGCGACCGGGGCGCGGCCGACCGACGGGATGGCGCTGGCCCGGGGCATCGGCCAGGTGGGCTACCGGACCGAGCGCGAGCTCGAGGCGCGCTTCGGTCGACGGGGGCAGTCCGCCGAGGACCCGATGAAGGGCGGGCGGTTCGCGGTCGAGTCCTACCTCCAGCACCACGGCGAGAAGCTCGGAGCCCGGTTCGACCCCAACACCTACATCGTCCTGTCGGAGGCGATGAACCTCCACGACGTCGGGCGTGGCCGCGGCGGTGTCGAGGCGGCGCTCGGCGGGGTGCGTGCCGCGGTGGCCGTCGTGGGCATCTCCTCGGACCGGCTCTACCCGCTCGACCTCCAGCTCGAGCTCGCGCGCCTGCTCCCGGGACGGCCGACGGTCACCGTCGTCGAATCACCTTCGGGCCACGACGGCTTCCTCCTCGAGATCGACCAGATCGGCGAGGTGGTCCGCGACGCGCTCGTCGCCTGACCGGCTCCGGGGTCAGGCGACGGTGAAGGTGACCGGAAGCGTCTCGATCGCGTGCACCAGCGTGTGCTCGCCGTAGACCGGGCGGACACCCGGAGCGACGTCGATGTCGGGATACCGCCTGAGGAGCTCCTCGAAGAGGACCCGGATCTCGAGTCGCGCGAGGTTGATGCCCATGCAGACGTGGGGTCCGACCCCGAAGCCGAGGTGCGGGTTCGGGCTCCGGTCGACGCGCAGCGCGTCGGGGTCCTCGAAGACGTCCTCGTCGCGGTTGGCCGACTGGTAGAGGAGGAGCACCTTCTCCCCCTGCTCGATCCGCTGGCCGAGGAGTTCGGTGTCGGAGGTCGCGGTCCGGCAGAAGCTGAGCACCGGGCTCACGAAGCGGGTGATCTCGTCGGCCATCGTCGCGAAGTGCTCGGGGTGGTCGCGGAGCCGCTGCCACTCGGCGGGGAAGCGGTGGAACGCCCACATGCCGCCGGAGATCGCATTGCGCGTGGTCTCGTTGCCGGCGACGAGGAGAACCACGAGGAACATGGTGAGCTCGTCGTGCTCGAGCTCCTCGTTGGAGACGAGCACCCCGTCCTCGTCGGCACCGACCAGCACGCTCACCGCGTCGTCGGGGACCGGATCCCCGCTCCGGATGCGGCTGCGGCGGTCGTCGACCATCTCCGTCAGGTACGCGAGGTACTCCCCGAACGCCGCGCCCGCATCGGCCATCACGGGATCGTCGAGGCTGCTCCGCCCCTCACCGGCCATCATCCGGTCGGACCACCTGCCGAGCTGGACCCGGTCCTCGATCGGGAGCCCCATGAGCTCGGCGATGATCACGAGCGGGACCGGGATGGCCACGTCGTTCACGAAGTCGCACGACGACCGACCCTCGAGCTCGTCGAGGACCTCGGTCACCACCTGGCGCACCCGGGGCTCCATGATCCGCATCATCTTGGGGGAGAAGCCCTGGTTGAGGAGGCGACGCTGCCGGACGTGGCGCTCGCCGTCGAGTCCGATGAGGGAGAGGCTCGCCTCCTCCTTCGGCCGGACGCCCTGGCCCGAGCAGAACTCGTTGGGATGGAGCGAGACGTAGGAGACCTCGGCGTGCCGCGACACGACCCAGATCTCGTTCTTCTCGTCCCAGTAGATGGGCCGGTTGGCCCGCATCCAGGTGTAGGCCGGGTGCGGGTCCTGGTAGAAGGAGCGGTCCAGGACGTCGAACTCGCACGTGGGCCGGGCGGTCGTCGGGGCCATCGGGTGTCCCTCCCTGGGCGCGCCCACCGTGCGGGCGTCCCGTCGTCAGTGCGGGCCTCACGTTAGAACGCGTTGCAGACCCTGTCCATGCTTTTCGGCGGACGCGTTCGATGACCAGCGATCTTCTCGCGTCGCCTGCCGGCGGGATGAATTCGAGGCGCGAGAACACGTTCCAGTTTCGGGACTTTCGGCCCTGGTGGTCCATGGCGCGACCTGCCTACCGTGGCGATGCCGGGCGCCATGCCCGCCGAAGGGGAGGAGCTGACCATGGAGTTCGGGATCTTCCTGCAGGGCTACCTGCCCGGTCCGCAGGCGCACGACACCGAGGCCGAGCACGCCGCGCTGCTCCGTGAGCTCGAGCTCGCCCAGGTCGCGGACCGCAAGGGCTTCAAATTCGTCTGGCTGACCGAGCACCACGGGCTCAACGAGTACTCCCACCGGTCGGCTCCGGAGGTCGACGCGGGCTACCTCGCCGCGACGACCGAGCGCATCCACATCGGCTCGGGGATCTTCAACATCTCGCCCCGGGTCAACCACCCCGTCCGGACGGCCGAGCGCGTCGCGACCCTCGACCACCTCACGAAGCGCCGCTTCGAGTTCGGGACCGGGCGAGGCGCGGGCTCCCACGAGATCGGCACCATGAACATCCACGACAAGGAGTCCACGCGGGCCGACTACGACGACGTGATCTACGAGCTCTGCCGGATGTGGGAGCAGAAGGACTTCACGTACCACGGCACGCACTGGGACATGGACGTCCCGCACAACGTGCTGCCCAAGCCGTGGGGGCCGGGGCACCCGGCGTTCTGGCTCGCCGTGGGCTCGCCGTCCACCTGGGAGAAGGCCGGTCGGCTCGGCCAGGGTGCCCTCGGGTTCACCTTCTCGTCGGTGCACACCGTCGCTCCTTGGATCGAGTCGTACAAGAAGGGCATCAGCGAATGCACCGACCCGGTCGGGGAGTACGTGAACGACAACGCGATGATCACCACGGCGGTGCGCTGCTCGAGCGACCGGGCGCTCGCCGGCGAGCAGGCGACCCGGGTCGGGAACGGCTACCTGCCCTCGATGGTCTCCCTCTACCACGACACGATGCCCGGACCCGGCGGGTCCCGCTGGCCGAAGCCGCCCACCCCGCCGACCGAGGACCAGCTCGACGAGCTCATCGCCGGGGGCTACCTGCTGTGCGGCGCCCCCGAGGAGATCTGCGAGCAGCTGCAGCCATTCGTCGACTACGGCGCCGACCAGGTCTGCTTCGGGCTGCCCGGTGACGCCACGTCCCACGAGGAGGCCATCGAGCTCCTCGAGACCTTCGGCGCGCACGTGATCCCCGAGCTCGACCGTGACCCGGTCGTCTCGACCTCGCGCTACCGCGAGCTCGCGAGGCCGAAGTTCCCCGCGTTCAACCGCGAGCCGCTCCCGATCGAGACGCTCTACACGACCTGACCCCGGGGCGACGATCGGCGCGGTCGGTCCGGGAGCGGCGTGGTCACTGCACCGGCCAGAGGTCCTCGGGCTCGCGACCACGCGTCTCGGGGACCAGCCAGAGGAAGAGCGCCCCCGCGGCGGCCGGCAGGAAGGTGGCGACCGCCGCCGTCGCGAACCGGTTGCCGACGTCGGCCACCGCGCCGAACGCGACGAGCCCGACGCCGGCCCCGACGACGCTCGCGGCGACCCACCAGCCGGTCGCCGACGCACGCACCGAGGTGGGGAAGAGCTCGGCGAGCAGCGCGCCGGTCGGCGGCGCGATCACCGAGCCGGCCAGCACGCCGAGGACATAGCCGACGAAGAGGGCCCCACCCGAGCCCGAGTAGGTGAGGGCGCCGAAGAGCGCGAGACCGACGATGCCGGACGCGGCGGTCGCGCGCCGGCCGACATGGTCGGCGAGCCACCGGCCCGCGAGGAGCCCGACCAGCCCTGCGGCGCCGGCCGCGACGACCATGGCAGCGGTGACCACGCCGCGCTGGTGCACGACGTTCTGCGCGTAGAGATAGGCGAAGCTGGTCGCCGGCCCCGAGATGACCGCGATCGCGAAGCCGACCACGACGACGACCGCGAGGCGCCGGCGGAAGGGTCGCCCGACCGGACCGAGCACCGGCAGCGGGTGATCGGTCGCCGCGGCCGCGACGCGGTACCGGTCGGGCTCCTCGACCCAGCGGCGGAGCAGCGGCACGAGCGCCAACGGCACCACCGCGAGGGCGAACATGCCGCGGAAGCCGAGGGTGCCCGACGCCAGCGAGTGGATGATCGCGATGAGCCCGGCACCGACGCCGTACCCGGCGGCAGCGAGGGCGACCGCGGCGGCACGGTCCGGTGCCGCGGTCTGCTCGGCGGCAGCGACCTGCGCGAGCGCGTTGGTGGTGCTGAGCAGGGGCCGGCCGAGCGCGAAGACGGCGACGAACCACCAGTACCCGGGGCTCGCCGACGCCCCGACCGTGAGCAGGAGGCCGACGGTCACCGACCACAGCAGCATGCGTCGTCGTCCGACGCGGTCGGCGGCACCGACGAGGGGCAGGCTCCCGAGCGAGGCCAGCCTGATGACGGCGAGGCCGGCACCGAGCTCGGTCCCGGAGAGTCCGACCTGGTCGGCGATGGATCGTCCCGCGGTCACCTGGCCGAAGCCGCGGGCGACGTCGCCGAGCGCGGCCACCAAGCCGAACTGGCCGAAGCCCGCCGCCAGCGCGGCGAGTGCGAGGGCGACGACCCGACGGTCGAGCCAGCGGTGGAGCCGGAGCGGCGGTGCGCTCCCAGGCGGTGTCGCCTCGGGCGGCCCGAGCTCGGTCTCACCGCTCACGGGCCCACCGGCGATGCGGCCGCGACCGGTCCGGCATCCGGCCGGTCGGGCGGGGGATGGCGCCGCTCGACCCAGAACGGCGCGTCGAGGGCGGTGAACACGACGAGGGCGACCGCCGTCGCGCTCAGGACGTACCAGGGCCACGGACCGAGGAGTCGGAGCAGCGTCCACTCCGCGGGTGGCTCGCGAAGGAACATGTAGTCGGCTCCGGTGAGACCGTCGACGAGGCCGACGAATGCCGTGTACGCGGCGGTGATCACGAGCACGCGGGGCACCGCGCGGCGGCGAGGGTGGATGCCCATGCCGACCACCAGGAAGAGCGCGGCGAGGACGATCCCGGTGTGACCGGCGACGTACTCGAAGAACACGAGGTGGGGGAAGGTCACGTTGAGATCGGGCGTGACGATCGCCTGGAGGGTGCCCGCGAGTCCCCAGAAGTAGGTGAGCTCGACGAGCAGGGGGGACAGCCACCAGCACGCGGCCGCGGCGACCAGCACGCCGACGTTGCAGAGGGCGAGGGGCAGCGAGCTCTTCCACGACCAGGTGCCGTTGTGGACGAGTGAGACGGTGTAGCTGGCGGCGTCGGCGAGCAACACGGCGGCGATCACCCGCGGCGGCGCGGCGCGTCCAGGCGCCGGGTCGGCGCCGTGCGGCGACGCAGAGCACGGTGCACGTGACCGCGGCGACCGCGACCGACGACCAGTAGCCGAGCGGCGAGACGGTGGCGGTCACGTCGGCAGGGTGTACCGGGCGAAGACGTGCCAGCCCGCGAACGCCCACGCCGCGAGGAGGACCACTCGTCCAGCCGGGTGCCGCCAGGCGGCGCCGGCCAGGTTCGTCAGTCCGGGCGGCGGGTTCGCTCCGAGGTGGCACCGGGCCTCCCAGGCGACCGCGAGGCCGAAGAGCACCAGCCAGATGGCGGTCACCGCCATCTCAGGTGACCGGTCGCACCGGGGTGCGACGCACACGGAGGACGGGGACGGCGCCGATGGCCAGCCACGCCCCGAAGAGGAGGAACCGGACCGCGTGCCGCCGGAGCGCGTGGTCGACCACCGTGCTCAGGGTCGGGACAGCCGGTGAACGGCCCCCGAGGGCGAGGCCGGCGATCTCGAGCGCGACCGCAGCAACCCCGAGCGCGAGCCACGGCCACGCGCCCGCCACCGTGATCCGCCGCTCGGCGCCGAACCCGGTCGGGAGGTTCCTTCCCGGGAAGTGCAGGAACGAGGCGACCACAACCACGGCGACGGGGATCGCCACCGCGACGTACGCACGCGTCGTGAAGGGGGTGAGGCCACTCGCCCACCACGCGTAGGGGATGCCGACCACGACCATCGGCGCGACGGCGCGCCGCGCTCCCGGCCGGCGGCCGCCCGTTGCGGCAACGGTTCCTCGACGCGCCATCGCGCTCACCGGGCGCGACGCGCGCTCGTCGACGTGCAGATGCGTGCATGGTACGTCTCGGCCGTGGGCGATCCCGGGAGCGCGCCCGACTCCGGCCCCGGTGCGACCGACGAGTCGGCGTCCGGGTGTGACCGTGTGGGCCTGTTGGACGGTGCGGTGTCATCGATCCTGGTCACAGGCGATTGCGGGGCGTACAATTCGTGACGGCGTCGCATGGCGAGGGGTGCCGACCGGGTCGTGCTGCCTGAGCAAGGAGGCCGACACATGGAGAACCGGGGTGAGGGCTGGATCGTCTTCGCGGGCGTGATCTTGATGCTCGCCGGCGTCATGAAGATCTTCGACGCCATCTGGGCGTTCTCGTACCACGGCGTCGTCGTGGTCAACCTCCAAGGAGCTGTGCTCGGCCACAACCTCAAGACGTACGGCTGGGTCGACGTTGTCGTTGCGGCGATCCTCATCCTCTGCGCGTTCGCGGTCCTCGCGAACATGCCGGTCGGGCGCTGGATCGGCATCGTGGCCGCAGCCATCGCCGCGATCGATGCGATCTGGTGGATGCCGTTCTATCCCGTGTGGGGATTCGTCTACATCGTGATCGCACTGCTGGTGATCTACGCCCTCGCGGTGTACGGGGGCGAGCAGGAGGCCTGAGCGTCAGCCCGCCGCGGCCGGTCGCATGCGAGTGCGGCGACCGGCTCGGCGTGGCGACACGAGCTCCGGCACTCAGCGGACGAGTGAGTCGTCAGGTGGCGGGGGTGGTGCCCAGTACTGCGAGAGGTACTTCTCCCCTTCGTCGCTGAAGACCGTGATGACGGCTCCGTCGTCGCCCAACCGGTCGCGGATCAGCTTGGCCGCGATGAGATTCGCGCCCGAGCTCGGACCGACGAGCAGGCCGTAGACGGCCGCGAGCCGCTGCATCTCCTCGAGCGCCTGCTCGCTCGCGACCGTGATCACCTCGTCGATCGTGCCGATGTTGCGGTCGATGATTCCCGGCACGAAGCCGTCGGCGATCCCCTCGATGGCGTGGTAGCCGACGACGCCGCGGGAGATCGTGCAGGACTCCTCCGGTTCGACCGCGATGGTGAGGACGTCGTGATTGACCCGTCGCATCGCGTGGGCGAGGCCGATCAGGGTCCCGCCGGTCCCGACCCCGGCCACGATCGCGACCGGAAAGAGGTGCGACGGGAGCTGCTGGAGGATCTCCCGCCCGAGCCACTGCTCGTTCTCGTCGATGTTCCACTCGGAGTCGAACTGACGGGGGCAGAACCATCCCGGCTGCTCCCCGAGCTCGATCGCCCGGTGCTCGGCCTCGTGCGCGTGGAACTGGCCGACGAACTCGACCGTCGCTCCGTACGCCGTCGACATCACCGTGCGCTCCCGGCTCAGACCCTCCGGCATCACGACGACCATCCGGTAGCCCTTGACCGCCGCGACCATCGCGAAGGCGTTGCCGGTGTTGCCGGTGCTCGCCTCGACGATCGTGTCGCCGGGTCGCAGCAGGCCCTCGCGCTCGGCCCGATCGACGATCCACGACGCGATCCGAGCCTTGATCGATCCTGACGGATTGAGGAATTCGAGTTTCGCCCACACCCCTTCGAGCTCGAGCAGGGGTGTGTCGCCGATTGCGTCGAGCACCGTGCGCGTCGGACCCTCCGCATCGACAGCCATGGACGAAGTGTGCCACACGGTCACCGGGATCCCGCAGGCATCGCGGCGTCGTGCCGCCGTTCGAGCACTCGTCCGTCGAGGGACTCGGGCGGCAACGCCGACGCACCTCGGCGCCGTCCGTTCGACTCGCCCGGCCACCGCCGCCGTGCTAGGGAGGTGCGGACATGCAGAGGGGGGAGGCGACGACCGGTGCCGGCCGACGGCGCGAACGGCGGGTCGTACGCGCGTCCCGGCTCATCGCGGTGCTGGTGGCGGTCGTGGTCACGTGGGGGCTGCCCGGACGGGCCTCGGGTGCCACCGCACAACTCGGGGCGCCCGCACTCGGCGCACACACCGACGGGTCCTACGCGGTCGTCGACGCCGCGGGCGGCGTGATCACCTACGGCAGGGCGGCCTTCGCCGGCGACCTGCTCACCACGTCGCTCAACGCCCCGGTGACCGGCGCGGCCGCCGGCCGTGACGGTGGCTACTGGCTCTGCGCGGGCGACGGCGGGGTCTTCGCGTTCGGCAGGGCCGGCTTCCTCGGATCGATGGGTGGCCGGGCCCTCAACCGCCCGATCGTCGGGATGGCGGCAACCCCCGACGGCGGCGGCTACTGGCTGGTCGCCTCGGACGGCGGCGTGTTCGCCTTCGGCGACGCCGGCTTCTTCGGATCGACCGGTGCGATGGCGCTCAACCAGCCGGTCGTCGGCATGGCGGCGACCCCTGACGGCGGCGGCTACTGGCTGGTCGCCTCGGACGGCGGCGTGTTCGCCTACGGCGACGCGGGCTTCTTCGGATCGACCGGTGTGATGACCCTCGATCAACCGGTCGTCGGGATGGCGGCGACCTCCGACGGCGGCGGCTACTGGCTGGTCGCCTCGGACGGCGGCGTCTTCTCGTTCGGCGACGCCGCGTTCCACGGCTCGCTGGGCGGTGATCCGCCCGGGTCCCCGATCGCGGCAGTCACCACGTCGCCCGACGGGGGCGGCTACTGGATGGTGGGCCGCGACGACTCGATCTACGCGTTCGGGGACGCGGTCTACACCGGTGGTGCGGCCTCGCCGATGCACCCGCCCTTCTATCCGCAGTCGGTGACTGCGATACCTCCGGCGGTCGCATTGCTCGCGCTGCCGACCGGTCCGCAGGCGGCCCACGGCGGCGGGGTGCGCGTGGCGTTCGTCGGGGACTCGCTCGCCGGATTCGAGGCGTTCTACACCGCACTCGGGAGCCCGGGTTTCGTGCTCGACAACGGCGCGATCCCGGGATGCGGCATCAGCGGAGCGGCACCGGTCGAGCGGTGGTCGGCACCCGGTGTCGCCGAGGCGGTCGTCGGCGCCTGTGACGCTTGGGCGGCGCAGCTGCAGTGGGTGACCCAGCGATTCCACCCCGATGCCGTCGTGCTCCAGGTCGGCTACTGGGAGGAGCAGAACCGGCTCTTCGACGGCTCCTTCACCAACCTCGGCGATCCGTCCTTCGCGAGCGCTGTCCAGGACGACGTGCAACAGGCGCTCGACATCCTCCACAACGACGGTGCGGCGGTGCTGCTCGAGACCTCGCCCTACTTTGGTGACGGCACGCCCCCGTGGGCCACCGACGACTACAACGCGCTCGTCGGGCGCGTCGCCGCCGCGAACCCGTCGTTCGTGACGATCTTCGACGTGAACCGGCTCCTCTGCCCCGGCGGCGCGTACACGCCGGTGGTCCAAGGGGTGCTCGCGCGCACCCCCGACAACATCCACCTCACGGTCGCGGGTGTCCAGGCGCTCATCGACCCGTCCCTCGACCCGCTCGCGGTCGCCCGGGCAATGCCCACCTACGCCGGGAGCTCCTGAGCTCCGACCGGTGGGTCGTGCCCGGGCCCGGCCGAGACGCCTTCCGGGTCACCGACCAGGGACGGCAAGGGGGTCACGTCCCCGATGCTCCTGCGTGCGGTGCGGCGGGGCCGGATCCGGCAGAATGAGGATGCACCGTGGTGATGGTACGGGAGGTGCGACATGTGGAACCGATTGCTGCTGGCTCTCGATCAGTACGAATCGGGAGCGAGTGCACTCCACCTCACCGAGTCGATCGCGGGAGGGTGTGGAAGCGAAGTCCGCGTCCTGCACGTGCGCGAGCTCTCCCCCTTCACGCGGGCGCTCCCGCTCGAGACACTGCGCGATGCCGAGCGACTCGTCGATGAGGCCGTCCTCCGCCTGCGGGTCGCCGGCGCGGGTGCCGAGGGCCGAGTCTGCTCGGCCCGTGAGGACTTCGTGGCACGCCGCATCGCCGACGAGGCCGACGCGTGGCGCTGCGACGCGATCGTGCTCGGATCGCGACGACTGCGCCGCCTGGGTCGCCTGTCCGGTCGTGGCGTGCGCGAGCGTCTGCTGCGGACCACGAGACTGCCGTTGCTGACCGCGCCACCCGCGCCCGTCGACGTGCCGAAAGGTCTCATCGTGCTCGACGTCACCGCGCCCGGCGGGCTCGGTCCGGGACGCGAGCACTGACCGCCGTTGCCGCGGTGCCGTGCCGAGAACGGCGCGCGAATCGGGACCGAAAGACTCTTGTCATCGCGGGCGGAAAGGATCACGATGGGGAACAGAAGCACCTGCGAAGACGTTGAATTCAGTGGGTCCCGAGGGTGGATCCGGAAGGAGGTGGCGAGCAGGATTGCGGAATGAACTCCATCTCGAGGCCGGATTGCAGGGGACTGTTCAGCAGAGGTTGCTGAACGGCTCAGACATCAGGTAAAGGCAAGCAGCTCGGAGTGGGAGCGTTGCAACGGCAAGGGGCCCGAAGGCTCCGCTGAGCGCCACCCCCCGCAGCAGTCCGGACCTCGGAGCACAACAGAAGTAGAGCGCCCGATCCTCGAGGACTTCGTAGGACGGGCGCTTTCGCGCGCGAGGGAACCGCACGTCGTGCGCGCGCCAACGCGCTGCTCGGTCGGAGCTCAGCTCACCGTCAGCTCGTCGAGGACCGGTGCTGCTCCCGTCACAGGCGCCACGAGGCGGACCGAGACGTCCGCCGCCTGCACGGCCGGAAAGGTGAGCCGGTCGGTGGTCGTCGCGCCGGAGCCGGCGAGCGTGGCGACCGCGTGCCAGCGGCGCCCGTCGGTCGAGACCGAGACGACCGCACCGGCGGGACGACGGGTCACGACCGGACCGGGCGCCGGCGCGAGGTTCGGTGCCGGTGGCTCCGGCCACTGCCGGCCCCACTGCAGGGTGACGGCATGGATGGGTCGCGGGCCGCCGGCGACGTGCACGGTCAGCGTGGCGGGCAGCGAACCGGGCTGCCAGCCGGTCGCCCCACTGCCGTCGACCGCGGCGAGCGGTGGCCCGCCCGGGACCGAAGAGGTCGCGGAGACCGCGCCGCACCGCGCGAGGTCGGTCGTCCGCATCCGGTCCGGTCGCCGGGTGGCGAGGTCGATCGGGCTCCCGGTGACCAGATGCTCCGGCCCGTGGGGTGTGTCCACGGTCATCGGCGAGCCGTGGTCCAGGGTGACCGTCGTCCGGTTCGGGCCGACCGCGACGGTGAGGGTCCGATGGTGCCAGCGGATCCCGTGGAGGACGACGCCCCCGAGCTGGCCGGTGAGGACCGGGGCCACTCCCAGTGCGCCGGTTCCGAACCGCAGCCCGGCCGTGCCGTAGAGGAACGTTTGGAGGAAGCCGCCGATCCCCGTCATGAAGGTGAACGTGCCACCGGTGCTCGTCTCGGAGAACTGGTGGAACACGTCGCGGATGTAGGGCTGGACGCTGCGGAGCAGGTAGACGTCGCTCGAGCAGCCCGAGGACGCGAGCGCTCCGGCGTCGATCGCGTTGACCGCATCGCTCATCGACGGACCGTTCGGGTCGGTGCGCGGTACGTAGGTGGCGAGATCGCCGGCTGCGGTCTCCGGCGACATCGCGACCCCGAGCGGGTACTGGAGGAGCGTCACGTCCGCCTGCTTGACCATGCTGCCGTCGTAGCCGGCGAACTCGGGGTGCGTGCCGGTCGTCGGGTCGACGGCCACCGTGAGCGCCCGGGCGAGCGACCCCCAGGTGGCCGGTGCCGGCGTGCCGAGGATGTGCGCGGCCCGGGTCGCATCGGTCAGCGTCTGCGCGGCCGCCGCCACGGTGTAGGCCTCGTTGTCGACGTTCGCGTGCTCCTCGTCGGGGCCGGTGACCCCGTCGACGTGCACGGTCCCTCCTGGTCCGACGGTGACCCTCGAAGCCCAGAAGGTCGCGGCACCGGCGATGACCGGCCAGCCCTGGGCCGCCAGCCAGTGGGTGTCGCCGGTGGCGAGGAAGTACTGCCACTGGGCGAGTGCCACGTCCGCGGTGATGTGCTGCTCGTAGAGGCCCTCGCTGAAGAGCGACGCCGGGGGCGGGATCTGCTCGGTCCCGTCGAGTGCGCTCTCCCACGGGAAGCGCGCACCTGCGTCGCCGGATGCCGAGGCGTGCTGTTCGGCCGCCCCGAGCCGGTCGAAGCGGTACCGGTTGAGGGAGACCGCGAGGTCCGGGTGCTGCGCGAGGAGCGCCGGCTCCATCCAGGTCTCCGCGTCCCAAAAGACGTGGCCGTTGTAGCCGTCGGACGAGAGGCCGGCGGGGGAGATGCTCCAGTCGACCCCGTCGCGGAGGCTCGCCCAGAGGTAGAACTCGCTCGCGTCGACGTCGGTCGCGAGCGCCGGGTCGCCGAGCACGTCGATCCGCCCCGACCAGAGCGACGCCCAAGCGGCGTCGTTGGCCGCGACCAGCGACGCGAACCCCGCCGTCTCCGCACCGTGCGACGCCGCGACCGCGGCGTCGGCAGGGTCGCCCCCCGGCGGTGCGGTCGCGACACCGACGTACTTGGTGAAGGTGTACGTCCTGCCGGCCGCCACGGCGAAGGCGATCTGCCGTCCGACGCCGCGGACCGGCGCCGGGTCGACCGGCGTGTCGGACGCGTGGGCGTCGGCCGATGGCACGAGCGCGCTCGCGACCGCCGCCGCCGCACCGGTGCCGACGGCCTGCACGGTGACCCAGTCGGCGCCGGTGGCGCCCGTCCGTCCCGAAGCGACCGCCGTCACCGCGGTGGCGGTCGCGCCGTCGATCGTGTCGGTGACGGTGGCCGACCCCGACCACGCGGGCGTCACCTCGAGCCGGACGAGCGCGACGGAGGCCCGAGCGCGGTCGGTCAGCACGTCGTACCGGAGGTGGGTGCGGTGCCCGCTCGGATCGGTCCAGTCCGCGGTCGTCGTGACGATCCCGGTGTGCAGGTCGATCGACTGGCGCCAGTGCTCGACGTGCCCGACCGCCGGGTCGAAGGCCGCACCGCGGTCGGCGAAGGCGAGGCCCGACCAGTCGGGGATGGCCACCCGCTGCTGCACACCGCCGGGCGCTTGCGCGTAGTAGCCGGCGAGCTCGGCCTCGGCAGGGACCGTGCCGGCGGCCGCGCCCTGACCCGAGGGCGGGACCCGGACGCCGAGGAGCCCGTTGCCGGTGAAGGTCGGCGCATAGCCTGCGCCGGTGGAGGTCGCGGCCAGGACGAACGAACCCGTGCCGCTCGACGACCCGGTGGCCGCGGCCGCACCGGACGCGAGCGGAATCGCGGCGAGCGTGGCCACCGCGACGAGCGCGGCGAGCAACCAGGAGGCGACCCGCAGCCGGGTCGGGTTCCGAGGACGGATCGGCATCGAGCGGTCACCTTACGTCGGGCCCCCACAAGCCGTTGGTTCGTTCCGGGTTCCAGCGCACGCCGGAGGTTGGTTGGCTACGGTTTCGCCGGCGACGTGACCGACGCGTCCGACACGATCGACGGGGTCCACGGTGGGAAGCATTCGACGACACGACGAGCACGTGCGGCTGACCCGTCGTCAGCTGCTCGCAGCCGGAGCCGCTGCCGGGATGGGCGCGTTCGCGAGCGCCTGCAGCAGTGGACCGTCGACCGCGACGGTCGCACACGCGTCGTCGGTCCCTCCGTCCGGTTCGGACCTTGGCGCCGTCGAGCACGTGATCTTCCTCATGATGGAGAACCGGTCGTTCGACCACTACTACGGGACCTACCCGGGCGTGCGCGGCTTCGACGACCGACCGGGCGGCGGCCTCGGACCGTTCGCCCAGCCCTATCCCGCCAACACCCACAGCGCGCCGGCCGGGCGTCTCCTTCCCTTCCACCTCGACACCGTGCACACGGACGAGGCCGACTGCACGTTCGACCTCACCCACGACTGGGGACCGCAGCACCAGTGCCGCAGCGGCGGGAAGATGGATGCGTTCGTCGAGGTCCACACGCGCCCCGACAACGAGGGTCCCGCGCAGGGAACGCTCACCATGGGCTACTACACCCGAGCGGACATCCCCTACTACTACGCGCTCGCGGACGCCTTCACCCTCTGCGACGCCTACCACTGTTCGGTGCTCGGACCGACCCATCCGAACCGTCTGATGCAGATGTCGGGCACCCTCGACCCGGCGGGCGCCGCGGGAGGTCCGGTGCTCATGACCAACCAGTCGCCCTCCGCGCTCTTCAGCGTCCACTGGGACACCATGCCCGAGGTGCTCGAGGACGCGGGGATCACCTGGAAGCACTACAACCCGGCCGGGACCCTCTACTCCATCGAGACCATGCGGACCCTCGGCCTCACCACCGACAGCGTGCTGCCGTACTTCTCGCAGTACGAGGACCCCTCTTCGATCCTCTACCAGAAGGCGTTCCTGCCGACCTTCCCAGACGAGTTCACGGCCGACGTGCGCGCCGGCACGCTGCCGTCCGTGAGCTGGATCAGCGCGCCCATCGGCTACGACGAACACCCGCCCGCGCCCTCCTTCCTCGGGGAGTGGTTCACCGATCAGGTCCTCCGCGCACTCGTCTCGAACCCCGCGGTGTGGTCGAAGACGGTCCTGTTCCACATGTACGACGAGAACGACGGCTTCTTCGACCACGTCGCACCCCTGGTCGCACCGGCCGGCACGCCAGGCGAGTACGTGACCGTCGACCCGTTGCCCGACGACGCGCACGGCATCGCCGGACCGATCGGGCTCGGGTTCCGGGTGCCGATGCTCGTCCTCTCGCCGTTCAGCCGCGGCGGTCGGATCTGCTCGGAGACCTTCGACCACACCTCGCAGCTCCGCTTCCTCGAGGAGCGGTTCGGGGTGCGGGCGCCGAACCTCTCCGCGTGGCGACGCACGAAGGTCGGGGACCTGACCGCGACGATCGACACGGCCCACCACGACACCGCGCTCCCGTCCCTGCCGCCCACACGCAACGACCCGTCGTACATCGCGGCGAAGGGCTGCACCACGACCGACCTCCTGGAGATCGGGACCGACCAGCCTCCGTACCCTCTGCCGGCCGTGCAGCGGATGCCGACCCAGGAACGCGCCACGGTGCGCTCGGCGTGACCCGCGTCCGCACGGGCACGACGGGGGGATCGTCGGGTTGAGCGAGGGTGGCGCGCGCCGCGCCGAGTCCGGCACCGCGCCGATCACCGGGCTGTCGCACGTGCAGCTGCTCGTCGGCGACGTGACCGCGAGCGCCTCGTGGTACACGACCGCGCTCGGGCTCGAGCCGTATGCGGCCGACGAAGCCCTCGGTTTCGTGGCGCTGCGCCACCGCGCCTCGGGGGTCGTCGTCGTGCTCACGCCGCACGGTGACCGGGCGGTCGACGGAGCGCCCCCCGTCGCAGTTTGCGGTGCACGGCTCGACCACCTCGCGTTCGCGGTGCCGGACGGCCGATCGCTCGAGGTGTGGGCCGAACGGCTGACCGAGCTCGGCATCGCCCACGACGGCGTGACGCCGGAGAACGGCAACCCCTCGCTGCAGTTGCGCGACCCCGACGGGCTGGCGATCGAGCTCGTCGCACCCGGTCCGAAGCCGGACCGAGCGGTCGGCGACGCGTCCTGAACGCTTCGCGGTTTAGCGCAGCGCCAGGCTCGCCTCGTCGATGCTGCGGTCGCTCGCCAGGTACTCGTGGGTCCTGTCGCCGGTCATCGGCGGCGAGAAGAGGTAGCCCTGGATGTGGGTGCATCCGAGGTCCGCGAGCGCCTCGCGCTGGTCGACCCGCTCGACCCCCTCGGCGGTCGTCTCGAGGCGAAGGGTGTCCGCGAGGTGGAGGATCGCAGTGACGAATCCACGGCCCTGGTCGTGGTCGGTCAGGTTGTCGATGAAGCGCTTGTCGATCTTCAGGATGTCGATCGGGAGCTCGGCGAGCGCGGCGAACGACGAGTAGCCGGTCCCGAAGTCGTCGATCGCGACACGCACCCCGTGCCGGCGGAGCTCGTCGAGGGTGGCGATGACCTGGCGCGACTCCGAGGCGAGGATCGACTCGGTCACTTCGACGATGAGGGCGGAGGGCTCGAGTCCGGTGCGGGCGAGCGCGTCGGTCACGTGCTCCACGAAGGTCGGATTCGCGAGCTGGAGGCGGGAGGCGTTGACCGAGACGCTCGGCCGGCGGTCAGGGAGCCGTGCGTGCCACTCGCTCGCCTGCCGGCACGCCTCGGTGAGGATGTCGCGCCCGAGGTCGACGATGAGACCGGCCTCCTCGGCGACCGGGATGAACGTGTCCGGCGGCACGAATCCCCTCGTCGGGTGGTTCCAACGGGCGAGCGCCTCGAACGACGTGACCCGGCCGGTCGCGGTGTCGACGATGGGTTGGTAGAAGACGGTGAGCGCTCGGTTGCGCACCGCCAGACGGAGCTCCTGCTCGAGGTTCATCCGCTCGACCGCGGCGGTGTGCATCGCCGACTCGAAGATGCGGTAGCAGCCCTTGCCCTCCCGCTTGGCGAGGTACATGGCCGCGTCCGCGTCCGCCAGGAGGCGGTCGGCGTCGGTCGACGCGTCGGCGGTGCAGGCGATCCCGACGCTCGCGCCGATCGCGACGTCGCGGTCGGGAAGCGGGAGGGGGACGACCAGGGCGTCGAGCACCCGCTGGGCGAGCACGCCGGCCTGCGCGGGCGCGTCGAGGCCGTCGAAGAGGAGCGCGAACTCGTCGCCGCCGAGGCGCGCGATGGTGTCGAACCCGCGCAGCCGTGCGCCGAACCGGTCTGCCACCGACATGAGCAGTGCGTCACCGGCGAGGTGGCCGAGACTGTCGTTCACGGTCTTGAAGCCGTCGAGGTCGACGATCATCACCGCCGCGAACCCGCCGCTGCGACCGAGCCGGCCGAGCGCCTGGGTGAGCCGGTCGTTGAAGAGCGCCCGGTTGGGCAGCCCGGTCAGCGGGTCGTGCATCGCCTGGTGCCGGATCGCGTCCTCGGCGCGGATACGGACCATCGCGGAGGACACGATGCTCGCGACGCTGCCGACGAACTGGGCGTTCTCGAGGTTCGCGACGTCGGCACCCGACACCTCGATGTGGGCGAGCGGCCGGTTCGGGTCGCCGATCGGCACGCGGAGGCTCGGGACGTCCGCGGCGTCGTCGGCGCCGGACCCGACCGGGGGATCAGGGGACGAAGGCTCGGCGGACGCTTCCACGATCCGGCAGCGCGCGGCCTCGACCACCCGTCCGATGGCTGCGGTCGCCACGGTCACGGTCTCCTCGAGCGTCGTCGCGCGGAGGAGCTCGCGGCCCATCTCCGAGATGGCCGTCTGCCGCTCGAGCCGCTGGGTGCGCTCGGTCACGTCGCGCGCGTTGACGACCATCCCTTCGACGGAGGGATCGTCGAAGAGGTTGGTGGCCAGGCCTTCGAGCCATATCCAGCGGCCCTCCTGGTGCCGGACCCGGATGAGGAACTCGGCCGAGCCGTTCGCGATCTCCGCGGCCCGGACGAGTCCGGACCGGAGCGCCTCGATGTCGTCCCCGTGGACCAGCTCCCCGGCGTCGGACCCGAGGAGCAGCTCGGGCTCATAGCCGAGCACTTTGCGGCACGAGGGGCTCGCGTACGTCACGGCGCCGGTCGTGTCGACGACGAAGACAAGGTCGGAGGAGCTCTGCACGAGAGCACGGAACCGCCGCTCGCGGCTCTCGGTGAGCGCGGCCGCCTCCTCCTGCTCGATGACCGCAAGGCGGAGGGAGCGGTAGGAGAACGCGATGCCGATCGCCATCAGGACGGCGAGCCCGTGCACCTGCGGGACCGGGATGAGGGAAGGCGCCCACCCGAGGGCGATGCAGAGCTCTCCGGCGGCGAGGCACGCCAGGGTCCACCCGAGGATCGCCCGCTCGGAGTCGGAGCCGGCACGGACGAGGGTGTTCTGGCCGATGAGGACGAGACCGATCGAGAGGGCGGGACCCCATCCGATCGCGTAGATCGTGGCGGTGACCACGACCGACTGGGTCGCGATCCAGAGGTGGAGCCTCGCCCGGGTGCGGGCTTGATTCCAGAGCGTTCCGGTCGCGGCGGTGAGGAGCTGGCCGCCGACCAGGATGACGGGGACCAGCCAGATGGGGGTCGGGGCGACCAGGTGGAGCGCGCCGAGCCCCATGATGGCGACCGCGGCGATCGGCCCCATGAAGAGGATCGCGGCGAAGTTCCCGCCGAGTACTTCGGCGGACACGTACCGGCGCAACCCCCCCAGTGCCATGCTCGGAGATCGACCAGTTCGCGGGCGACCTTGAGCCGACCACGCCCGCGAGCAGGGAGAACACCGGTTGCACGGCGCCGGCCCCGGCGACCGGGTCGCGGCAGGGCCGACGGTGGCCTCCGGCGCGAGGTGACCGTTCGCCCAGCTCAGAGGAGCCGGCGCCGCGCGGCACGCCAGGCGAACCGACCGACCACCGCCAGAGTGCCCACGACGAGCAGCACGAAGAGCGTCGGACCGGCGATCCGGACCAGCCACTCGATGCCGGCCACGAAGCCGCCGACCGAGTCGTGCCAGGCGGTCCGCAGCCCCGACGCGGGCGCCGGTGGCGGCACGGGGCGGTGGCCCGTCGACGAGAGCGAGACGGTGAGCGTCCCGTAGCTTGTCTGGCTGTCGAGGACGTTGAGCTGCCCCTGGAGCTGCTCGATCTGGCTCTGGATGGTGTCGAGCTGGCTCTGGACCGCCAGGATGTCGCCGATCGAGGTGGCCTTGGACAGGATCGTGAGGTACTGCTGCCGGCTCGCCTCGAGCGCGCTGATCCGCGCCTGCAGGTCGACGTACTGCCCGGTCACATCGGTCGAGGTCGTGTTCACCGAGGTGACCTTTGCGACACCCTCGACCTGGGTGAGGACTCCGCCGAAGGACGGCTGGGGCACCTGGAGGACGAGGGTCCCGTAGGACTGCGGCCCGTTCCCACCGCTCCCCGACTGCAGGTTGGAGCTGGCCACGAAACCGCCGGCGCCGGTCGCCGCACCGGTCAGCTTGTCGACGACGGTGCTCAGCGAGCCGTTCCCGATCGCGAGATCGACGCTGCCGGTCATCTCGACCTTCGCCGACTGGCCGACCGAACCGGTCGGGAGCGGCGGTGCGACCGGGGACGGGCTCGCCGAGCCGGTTCCCGCCTGGGGGCCGGATGCGGACGGCGAGTTGGCGGGCGGGCTCACCGCGACGCCGGCCGATCCGAGAGCGTTCGGGGTGCCCGCCACCTTCGACCGTCCTTGCGCCACCGGACCCGTCGATGCGTGCGGTGCCGGCACGGTCGGACCCGAGGCGGTCGAGTGGATCGTCGTGCCGGGGCCCCCCTCCACGGCGGTCACCGCACCGGCCACCACCAGGACGGCCGCTGCGATCCCCAGCACGCGTGCCTTCCTCGTGCGCGGGACGAGGGGGCGCACGCGCCGCTCCGCGCGGACCGACTCGGCGGCCGCGTCGAGGATGCGGCGCGGACCGTCCCCGGGGACGTCGATCCCGGCGGCCACCTCGCCGAGCAGTGCAGAGAGCCGGTCGTCGTCGAGCATGGTCATCGTTGCACCTCGGGTTCGGGTGCCCGCTCCAGATCCTGTCGGTCGGAGAGGGCGGGATGCGCGGCGAGCAGGCGCCGGGCCTCGTGGAGCCGCGACTTGACCGTGCCGGGCCGGCGGCCGATCGCGGTCGCGATCTCGCGCTCGGACAGGTCGGCGTAGTAGCGGAGGACGACGACCACCCGGAGATGGAGCGGGAGGTCGCGGAGCGCGGTGGTGAGGTCGTGGGTCGTCATGGTCGTCGCGGACTCGTCCCCGGACGTGGCGACGTCGACGAGGTCGCGGTCCGCGGCGCGGTGGTCGCGATGCGGGATCTCGGTGCGCAGCTTCGAGTTGCACGTGTTGACCACGACCCGGTAGAGCCACGGCCGAACGTCGGCGCCGTCGGCGAGCGAGTCGCGGAACCGCCAGGCGCGGAGGAACGCCTCCTGGACGGCCTCCTCGGCGTCGCTCCGGTTGCCGAGGATGAGGCAGGCCGTGCGGAAGGACGGTGCATAGCTCTCCTCGAGCCAACGCTCGAGGCCCGCCAGCTCGGCGCCTCCGGCCATCCGTCTCACCCCCTCCGTCGGATCATCGGCACGTCCTTCCTCCAGCAAGAGTGACGCAGGGGGAGCCGAAAAGGTTCGCAGAGCGGTTTGCTAGACCTGCGAGGATGGCGCCGACGATCCGTCCGTTCGAGTGGGGGGACCTCGACGGGACGGTCACCCTGTGGGAGTCGTGCGACCTGGTGCGTCCGTGGAACGATTCCCGTCGTGACATCGAGCGGAAGCTGGCCCACGATCCCGAGCACCTGTTGGTGCTCGTCGACGGCGGCACCGTGGTCGGGAGCGCCATGGTCGGCTACGACGGACATCGGGGGTGGATCAACTACCTCGCCGTGCATCCCGACCACCGTGGTCGGGGGTGCGGCCGGCATCTGATGGACGCCGCCGAGGCGATCCTCCGCGGGATGGGGTGCGCCAAGATCAACCTGCAGGTCCGCACCTCCAACCGGCGCGCGGTCGAGTTCTACCGGCACCTCGGGTTCGCGGAGGACGCGGCGGTGAGCCTCGGGAAACGGCTGGAGCGCGACCGATGACGCCGGACGGCACCGCGCCGCGGGTCGGCGTCGTCGGCACCGGGTTCGGCGCGCGGGTCGTCGCGCCGGCCTTCCGTGCGGTCGGCTGCACCGTGGTCGACGTGGTGAGCGCGCGCGATCCGCAGCTGTCCGCGCGCTCTGCCGGTCGACGGTCGACCTCGTAGCGGTGCACTCCCCGCCGTTCCTGCACGAGGAGCACGTCACCCGGGCGATCGACGCGGGTCGCGCGGTCCTCTGCGACAAGCCCTTCGGTCGCTCGGTGGAAGAGGCGGGCCGGATGACCGAGGCCGCCTCGGCGGCCGGGGTCGCCAACTTCGTCAACTTCGAGTTCCGACACCAGCCGGCACGGCTCGCGCTGGCGTCGCTCGTCGCGTCCGGTGCGATCGGACGGCCCGAGCACCTCGCGTACACCGCCTACACCTCGGGATCGCGGGCGCCCCTCCGTCCGTGGGGGTGGCTCTTCGACCGTTCGCTCGGGGGCGGCTGGATCGGCGCCTTCGGGTCGCACGCGATCGATCTGGTGCGATGGCTCCTCGGCGAGGCCGTCCGGGCCGGCGCGACGACGTGGGTGACGGTGCCCGAACGGCCCGATGGCGACGGGACGCTCCACCCCTGCGATGCGGAGGACGCGTTCACCGGGTGGATCGAGGTCGCGTCGGGCGCGCGGGCGACGGTCGACTCGTCCTTCGCGTCGGGCGCGCCGGTGACCCCGCGCATCGTCGTGCTCGGATCGGAGGGCGCGGTCGAGAACGTCGGCGACGCACGCGTCTCCCTCAAGCGGCAGGACGGTACGACGGAGCAGTGGTCGTTCGCTCCGCCACCGGGCGCCCCGCACACCGAGGCGATGGTGGCCTGGACGTCCGTCATCTGCGAATCGCTGGTCACCGGCGAGCCGCGCGGGACGTCGTTCGCCGACGGACTCGCGTGCATGCGGGTCATGGAGGCCTGGCGGACCGAGCCCCCGCGCTGACCTCGCCGGAGCTGCCGGAACCGATGTGCCGGCGAGGCAGTGCCGGCTAGGCGAGACCTTGCGATTCGTAGGCGCCGATGTCGCAGGCGCCGCTGTCCGCAACCTCGTCCGGTCGCGCATCGCCGCGTTGGTCGGTCGACGGACAACCGGCCGTCGCCGTGCCACCGGCGTCGACCGCCGGGCTTCCGGTCTGCAGCGCCTGGGTCTCGGTCGGTCCGCCGTTGGCGGCGAGCGGTCCGAGCAGTGGCTCCGTACCGTTGAGGTCCGAGGAGACCGAGAAGCCGCACGTGGTCCCGCTGTCGAGGTTGAACCCGGCCGTCTCGGAGATCGTGCCCGAGCAGTTCGCGTTCGTGCTGTCGGCGACGATCGTCCCCGTCAGGGTCACCGTGCCACCCAGATTGGCGATGCCGTCCGCGTTGTCGGCGATCGTCGCCCACGACACGGTCGCGGTTCCGCTGCCGACGGCGAGACCGGCACCGACCCCGCCGGCAGCCTGACCGGCGCAAGGGGGACTCAGGAAGCCGCCCGCACCGACCGAGTTGCCCGAGAGAGTGGCGTCGGTCACCGCGAGGGATGCCGAGGAGTAGATCGCGCCCCCGTCCCCGCCGACGCCGGCCGGAGCGCAGCCGGGATCGACCGGGATCGCGTTGCCACCGGCACCGCTGGAGTCGGTCGAGAATGTGTCGCCTGTCACCGTCGCGGTGCCCCCGCCGACATAGAGGCCGCCGCCGTCCGCCCCGTTCGCGCTACCGCCACCGTTGCCCGCCGAGTCGCCGGAGAGGGTCGAACCGGTAAGCGTCAGCGTCCCGGTGCTCGCGATGGCGCCCCCGTCGCCACCGGCGCCGGCTCCCTGTGCCTCACCCTGGCCGGCTGCGTCGCCCACGAAGGTCGACGAGGTCACCGTCGTGTTGCCCGAGGCGAAGATCGCGCCGCCGCTGCCGCCCGCGCCCGGCTCGGCGAAGGACGTGCCGTTCGGCTCGGAGTTCGTGTCGGAGGTGAACGCGGTCCCGCTCACGTGGAGCGGTCCCGAGCTCCAGATGCCGCCGCCGTTGCCGGCCCTCGGGAAGGGCGCCTCGCCGAGCGGTCCGGTGTAGCCCGAGACATTGCCCGAGACGGTGCTGTCGGTCACGGTCAGTGAGCCGGGCGAGTAGATGCCGCCGCCGTCCCCGCCTGTGCCGGAGAGCTCGCTGTTCGAGAGCCCGACGCCGCCGGTGCCGGCCTGGTTGCCGCTGATCGTGCTCGAGCCGACGGTCAAGGTGCCCGTGTTCACGATGCCGCCGCCGTTGCCGCCGCGGCCCGCCGTGTCGGAGCCGCCGAAGCCGCCCTGCCCGGCCATGTTGCCCGAGACGGTGCTGCCGTTGAGCTGCAGGTGCCCGGCGTTCACGATGCCGCCGCCGGAGCCGCCGGGGGCGCTGTCGACCGCGGCGGCGAGCGCGGTGTTGTTCGAGACGGTCGTGCCGGTCAGCGTGAGGGTCGCACCGCTGGCGTTGGTCAGACCGCCCCCCGACGCCGCCGAGTTGGCGGTCACGAGCACCGAGTCGAGCGAGGCGGTGCCCGAGTTGACCAGTGCACCGCCTCCCTTCGTGCCTGCGGTCCCGCCGGTCAGCTCGAGCGTCGACAGGCCGGCAGTCGCCTTGGCGGCGACGCTCACCAGCTCGTGCTTCGCAGCCTTCGAGTTCTTCACGACCGTCGCGGACGAGCCGGCTCCGGTCACGGCGATCGAGTTCTTGGTGATCGGCAGGATGCCGTGACTCAGGACATAGGTCCCTGCCGGCACGGCCACGTCGGTCACCGACCCCGCCACCTGCGCGTCGGAGACCTGGATCGCTGCCCGCAGGCTGCAGAGCCCGGCGCTGTCGGTGCAGACACCGCTCGACGGATTCACCGCGGGCAGGTCCGCGGTCGTGTCGACCGTCAACGAGAGCACCGGCGCCGCCGATGCCGGCAGTGCTGCGCCGGCGAGGGCGAGCCCAGCCACGAGCGCCGCGGCACTCGCGAACGAGATGGTCCTTCGGAGAACAGGTCCCGTCATGTGCTTCACCTCGTTGCGATCCGAACGGAGTCCGTCGACGATGCCCCGTTCGGACCGTAACATCGGCCGGCCCGAATGCAAGGAAGATGAGAGGATTCTCATCCGAAGGCGCGCTATCGGTGGGCAGATGACAACGACGGTGTGACCACAGAGCGACGCAGAGTCGGACTTCGCGGTACGCGGGGACGTCCATCGTCGAGGACCGCCCAGCGACGGGAACCTCGCGACGTGAGGGCACGGACTCGATCGGTGGTCGGTTCAGCCATCATCAGTCATCAGATACATCGGCACACATCGCGGGTTGACCAGGTCATCAGATGGCCCTGCGATCGGGATCCGGTCGGTAGGGCAGCGACGGTGACGCGCCGGACGTCGTTCAACCGTGGTTGCGCCGACGAAGATGAAAGGCGCGACGACCCGAGCTAGTATCTGCGGGTTGTTCGGTGGCGGGGGGCTAGCCATGGAAGTCTGTCGGCGCGGCGGGCACACGGGTGTCCTGCCGTTGGTAGTGGCAGTCGTCGCGACGCTGGCCGCGTCGGTTGCCGTCACCGTGCCGTGGTCCGCTCCCGCAGGATCGTCGGCAGCTCCCGGTGCGGCAACAGCCCAGAGTGGCGCCCTTCCCACGTTCTCCTACGGCTTCGACCTGGCCAAGCAGGGGCCGTACCAGCTCCCGGGAAACGACCCCGGCGCCGTGGCGTCCGCTCGCGCCGTGATGGCGTCGGCGCCGATGGTCGAGGCCCAGCAGCTGATGGGCTCGGGTGTCGGCAACCCGGAGGCATCCCCCGGCGTCTACGCCTTCGGCGGTGTCGACCGCGGCATCCACCTCATCACGTCGACCGGTGGAACCCCGGTGATGGTGCTCTTCGGTGCTCCCGACTGGATGAAGGGACAGCCTGCGGGCACCACCAACTGGGCACTGCAGAACGTCGCTCCGCTCCCGCAGTACTACCAGGACTTCGCCGATCTCGCGGCCACCGTCGCCTTGCGCTACCCGCAGGTCAAGTACTTCGTGGTGTGGAAGGAGCTCCAGGGCTTCTGGATCAAAGCCACCGGCAGCTACGACATCGCCTCGTACACGACCATGTACAACGACGTCGACGCGGCGATCAAGGCCGTCAGGCCGGACGCGATGGTGGGAGGGCCGTATACGCCACTGGTTTCGTGGTCAACGCAGCACGGTTACCCGGGGCCGCGGCCCGAGGGACCGTGGGGCTATGCCGACTGGGGCATGTTGCAGACGATCCCCTACTTCCTCGCGCACGCCGTGGGGATCGACTTCCTGGCGCTCGATGCCCCCAACTACACCAAGGACAAGGGGCTGCTGACCGATCCGGTGACCTCGGACGAGAAGTTCGCGGCCATCGATCAGTGGATCCGGGCGCAGACCGCGCTCCCGATGTGGTGGCTCGAAGGTCCGGTGGGCGTCATCAACCCCGGACAGCTGGCCACGGCCGCGCGCGTCGGGGCATTGGTGGACATGGCGGCCAGTGGTGCCTCGGTCGGGATGCAGTGGCAACCACAGGAGGGAGCGGGCATCAACGGTGAGGGCGTGTGGACGTCGACGGTGGTACCCGGAGGAGGTCAACCCACGCTCCTGGCCGAGCTCCTCCCGAGCCTGTTGCACGTCCTGCGGTACCCGGTCGCCCAGATCGCGGGCCAGCCTCAAGGCGTGGTGGCGGTGACCGGTCTCGGTGGCACCGTCGCGGTCAACGGCACCTCCGCGAACGCGGTCGTCACCCTCGTGTCGGGGACCGTCACGCTCGGCGCAGGAGGTATCAGCATCGCCGATACGCCCGATCCGCCGGTCGTCACCACGGCGGTGGGGGTCGAAGGTGGGGCCAGCGTGTCGTTCGACGCCCCCGCCTACGGTGGCAGCTCTCCCGTCACCGCGTACACGGTCACCGCCGACGATGTGACCGACCCGGCCAACGGAGGTCAGACGGCGTCGGGGCAAGCGAGTCCCGTGGCCGTGAACGGCCTCACTGACGGCGACACGTACACCTTCACGGTGACGGCGACGAACGCGGCCGGGACCGGACCCTCGTCGGCACCGTCCGCTTCCGTCGTGCCGGACCCGCCTCCACCCACCGTGTCCGCGGTCGTCGGAGGGCCCGTCCCCCAAGGCTCCGACCAAGTGACCCTCCTAGTCGTCGGGAGCAACTTCCCGACCGGAGCGACCGCGCGGGTGACCGGAGGCGGCGTCACCCTCTCCCATCTCGCCGTGGTCAGCCCGCTCACCATCGAAGCCACTGCGACGGTGAGCCCGTCGGCCGCAACCGGGCCGAGGAACGTCGTGGTCGACACCCCCGAGGGCTCCGCCACGTGCGACGACTGCGTCGCGGTGTCGTCCGCCCCGGAGCTCCTCGGGATGACGCCTGGCGAGATCGCCCAGGGTGCGGAGACATCGATCCAGTTCAGTGGGAGCAGGATCGAACCCGGAGCCACGCTCCGGATCGCGGGCAGCTCGGGTACACAGGTCGCCTTGCGCGATGTCGTCGTGGCGTCGAGCACCTCGCTCACCGCCAAGGCGACCGTCGCGATGAACGCAACGACCGGCACCTACTCGATCGTGCTGACCAATCCCGATCACTCGACCGCGACGTGTCCGGGTTGTCTCACCGTCCTCGCCGCACCGACGGTCACCGCGATCGCCCCCTCCAGTGTCTCCCCGGGGCAGATGGTCGCGGTCGTTCTCTCCGGCACCGGCTTTGCCGCCGGCGCGAGCGTGACCGGGCCGGCCGGTACGAACTTCACCGGCGTCTCCGTGGTGGGACCGGACACCATCGACGCCAACCTGAGCGTCGCAAAGGACGCAGCTGCGGGGAGCCTGCTGCAGGTGAAGGTCGCCAACGATGCGGACGGCGGTAACGGCCGTGCGACCGCCGACCTCTTGACTATCACGTGATCGGAGCTCCCGTGCCAACCTTCGCCGCCCTCACCGGTCCACGCAGCAGGCTCTGCCTGGCTGTGCCCGCACTCGGGGCGGCCGCGAGCGCTCCACCGAGGCTTCGCTCCCGAGGAGAGGCACACCGGGTCGCCGACCGGCGGGTCCGCGTCGCCTTCGCCGCCACGCTGGTCGCCGCCCTCACGGTCGCCACCGCGGTCGTCCCCGTGGGTCGGAGCGCAGTGTCCCAGGTGCCCTCCGCGGTGGCCGGGGTACCCGCCGGCCTCGTCCACACGATCCACCGTCTGCTCGGCCCCGGGCCGGTCGGGCTCGGAACGGCCCCGACGGCTCCGACCATCACCGCCGCGGCCTCCGGCTGGGCCGCCCAGGTCCCGTCGGCTTCGATCAGGGCGGAGCTCACCCGGTCGGGTACCGCGCGTGTGTGGGGTGCGGGACGGTCGCAGGCATCGCTGATGCCGATCTCGCTCGCCGCCGGGTCTGCTCGCCGAGCCCTCGGGCCGCCTTCGAGCTCGCTGCAGGGCGGAACGCTGACCCAGCGGTACGGCATCATGAGCTCCAGCTACCAGACGACCCGGACCGGCCTCGAGCAGCGATTCGAGATCCCCCGTTCCCTCGACCCCCGGGCACCCTCGCTCACCGTCTCCTTCGGCTCGCGCACCCGGTGGTCCGTCGACGGGGGCGGTACCGCACTGTCGACGCAGGGTGCGGACAGCCGACTCGTCTACGGCGACCTGCTGACGACCGACCGATCCGGGCGGAGGCTCCCGTCCCACTTCGTTTCGGGTCCGGGAGGCCCCGCGATCGTCGTCGCGACAACGGGCGCTCGCTTCCCGATCACCGTCGACCCCACCTGGGTGACCGTCTCCATACCGCGCGCCAGCCTCACGACGAGCACCGGTCGCCCCGGTGACTACCTCGGCTTTGCCGTCTCGCTCTCCGCAGACGGCACCACCGCGCTGGTCGGTGCCTACGGAGCCAACGCCTCGACCGGCGCGGCGTACGTCTTCCAAGAGCCCGCCGGCGGCCCGTGGGTGTACTCGTCCACGCCGACCGCCGTCCTCACCAATGCGGCCGGTGCGACGGGCGACCGTCTCGGCGTCTCGGTGTCCCTCTCTCCTGACGGGACGACCGCCGTCGTCGGAGCTGACGGAGCCGACACCGACCAGGGAGCCGTCGACGTCTTCACCGTCCCCTCCGAGAACAGTTGGGTCACCACGTCGACACCGGCGGCGGTTCTCACCGACAGCGCAGCCGGCGTCGATGCCTACCTCGGCTCGGCGGTGGCCGTCTCCGCCGACGGAACGACGGCGCTGGTGGGTGCGTTCGGTGTCAGCAGCGGACTGGGGTCCGCCGAGGTCTTCTCTGCACCGTCCAAGAGCGCCTGGACGAGCACCTCGGTTCCGGCGGCGGTGCTCGGCGACGCGTCGAGCTCGGCGAACGGGTTCATGGGCTACGCCGTCTCGCTCTCGGGCGACGGAAGGACCGCCCTCGTCGGATCGTTCGGCACCGACGGCAGCCGTGGGTCGGCCGAAGTCTTCACGGCACCATCCGAGACCGCGTGGGCAACGACCGCCGTCCCCAGCGCTGTGCTCACCGACGGGCACGCCGTCGCCGGAGAGAACCTCGGCGAATCGGTCTCGCTCTCCGCGGACGGCACGACGGCGCTGGTCGGCGCCTGGGGCGCGTCCGGTGCAGCCGGGCAGGCGGACGTGTTCACTGCTCCCTCTGGGACCACGTGGGCCACGACCGCCACGCCGACAGCGGTTCTCACCAACGCGAGCGGCGCGGCCGGCGACCGCCTCGGGATCGCCGTCGCCCTGTCGGCCAACGGAAGCACCGCGCTGCTCGGCGCGGACAACGTCGGTGGGTCGGGCGCCGCCGACGTGTTCGCCGTCCCCTCGGAGACGTCGTGGGCCACGACTTCGGTTCCGACCGCGGTCCTGACCGATGCCGCCGGTCGGCCGCTCGACCTGCTGGGAGGGGCGGTCGCCTTGTCCGCCGACGGCACGACCGCATTGGTCGCGCCCTACGGGGCGAGGTCCAACACCGGAGCGGTCGACGTCTTCGTGGCGGCAACCGTTCCCGGCGCCCCGGTCATCAGCTCGGCAGTGCCCGGGAACGCCCAGGCGACGGTCACGTTCACGCGCCCGGTCTCGGACGGGGGCGCGCCCGTCACGACCTACACGGTGACAGCGACCGACACGACCAACTCGGCGAACGGTGGTCAGACGGCGAGCGATCCCCAGAGCCCCCTGGTGGTGACCGGTCTCACCAACGGCGACTCCTACACGTTCACCGTCGTCGCCACCAACGCCGTCGGCACGGGTCCGCCCTCCGCTCCATCGAAGCCCGTCGTCCCGAGACCGCTCGCGCCCAGGGTCACGGCGGTCAGCCCCTCCTCGCTGGTCGCAGGCTCGTCGAACGTCCCGCTCGTTCTCACCGGTGTCAACTTCGTGGCAGGCATGCAGTTGTTTCCGTCGGGGGGCGGCGTGCAGCTGAGCTCGGTCACCGTGGTCAGCGCCACGACGATCGACGTCGTCGCCACCACGAGGGCGTTGGCAACCACGGGACCCCGGAACCTGACGGCCACGGACGCGGCAGGATCGACGCACTGTCTGGCGTGTTTCACCGTTGCCCCGCCCCCGACCCTGGTCAGTGTCAGCCCGTCCAGCGTGGCAGCGGGATCCGCGACCTCCCTCACTCTGACCGGGAGCGGCATCGAGGCTGGCGCAACCGTCCACACCCAGGGAAGCCAGTCCGAGATCCGCTTCACCAAACTCTCGGGGACCGGGGGGACGGCCACCACGAAGGTCACGGTGACCGCGGGGACCGCTGACGGCGCGTACACCGTGGTCCTGTCCAATCCCGATCACAGCTCGGCGAGCTGTGCCGGCTGCCTCACCGTCACCGGCTAGCGGCTTCACCATCACCGCCTGGCACGCTCACGAAGGCGGCCAGACCCTCTATGTGACCGAAGGTCGCGGTCTGGTCCAGGCGCGGGGCGAGGGCATCGTCGAGCTCCGGCCCGGAGACGTGCATCGCACTCCCGACGGTCGGCAGCACTGGCACGGCGCCGCCCACGATCACTTCATGACGCACATCTCCATCACCCACGGTCCCGCCACCTGGGGCGACCACGTCGCCGACGCCGAGTACGGCCGAGGGGAGTAGCCGACGGAGGCGGGGGGATCGCGAAGCACCGGTGTCCCGACAGCGGCTCTGGATCTCCAGACCGGTCGGGGGCAACGCGACTTCGCCCGACGATCATTCAGCGGGTGCTTCGCGTACGGCGGCCATCAGCTGCTCCAGCGTCGGCGCGCCTGCAGGTCCGTCGGGCGTGGCGTAGACCCGACATGTCAACCGGAACTCGCTGGACGGAGCCGGGAACGGGTCCCGTCCGTCGAGGCGGATCGATGGGGATCCGGTGAACCGGAGCTCCTCGGCGGCTTCGGGAGTTTCGACGAGTCGATATTCGACTGTCGCGGGGATACCCGCACGTGCCAGCGCCTGGCGCAGGCGTTCATCCATGACGGTCCAGTGCGGGCACCCGTCGAAGTAGAGCAGCTGCACCATCATTCGGACATCCTCCACCAGAATCGCTTACGGACTCCGCCGGCCAGTGGGCCGGCGCGAATGCTTCCCCAATCGTCGGGACCCGAGGAGCGGCCGTGGGGGTGCACGCGGGGACGACTGACGGAAGATCGCCACCGTCAGGCCGGCACGGTCGAGCGGAACTCGACGTGGGCCTCGGTGCTGCCACTGCGGCTGAGCGCGAACGTGAGCAGTCCGAGCACCGTGCCGAACATCAGATGCTCGACCGCGAAGGTAGACCGCCCGACCATCGCTGCCATGTTGGTGATGACCGGCCCCGCACCGGTGAGTTTGGCGGCGATCGGGAGGCCGATGAAGCTGGACACTCCGAACACAGCCAGGCCGTAGGCCATCCCGGCCGGGATCACCATGCTCCGACGAAGCCGCTGGGTGATGAGCACGAAGACCATGCCGTACGCGGCGCCGGTCACCATGTGGATCATGAGCCCGAGCACGGCAGGGCCGGCGGCGAACCAGAAGTGGTGGCCGGCCATTGCCTGGTTGACCGACGTCATCATCGCGTCAGGCGAGCCGACGAGTGCAGAGATGTGGAACAGCGGCGTGAAGAACCCGTGGTGCTGATACGTCACCGAAGCGACCATGGCGAACATCGCCATCGCCATGGCGGCAACCATGCCGTAGTTCGCACCTCGGATCAGGAGCGGGATGGCGGACGTTCGCTCGGTCGTGGACATGGGAGCCTCCTGTGGTCACCGCCAGGCCGATCGTCTGGCAGGAGGAGAACCCGGCGGGAGGTGCGGTTCCTTCCGAATTGTTCAGTGCGCGGATCGGGCGACAAAGGTGGAAGGATCGGGTCGTGGAGCGGGTTTCCCCACCATGACGAACGAACGCAGTCCGATGCAGGCGCTGTGGAATGGCACCGTCATCGCCGAGAGTGACGACACGGTGAGCGTCGAAGGAAACATCTACTTCCCACTCGATTCCGTCCGGCCGGGGATCCTCAACGCGACGAGGACGCACACCCTCTGTCCCTGGAAGGGGATCGCCAGCTACTACGACATCTCGATCCGCGGCAACGTGAACCACAACGCTGCCTGGACGTATCGACATCCGAGTCCCTTCGCTCGGAGGATCAAGAACCATGTGTCCTTCTGGCAGGGAGTGCAGGTCGGCCCGGCAAGACAGGACGCCTCTGCGCCGCCGCCAGCCTGAGAGGGCGAGCGTGCCTGACCCATCACCCCTGGCCGCAACGCGGTCTTCCCAAGTGGCAGCTGTCCGGTTCGAGGCCGTCGTGTTGCCAGAGATCGATGTCCTCTACCGGGTGGCCCGTTCGATCACCGGGGACGCCGACGATGCGGAAGATCTGGTCCAGGAGACACTCCTGCGTGCCTTCCGGGGCATGACGACCTTCGACGGTGAGCACCCGCGGGCGTGGCTGCTCACCGTCATGCGCAACGCCAACATCAACAGCCACCGTCGACAGCGGCCGGTGCTCCTCCGTGACCACGACGGGAGCGACCGCTCCGACTCCAGATCGCCCGTCGCTCCGAGCGCCGAGGACGTCGTCTCTGAATCGTGGGTCGATGTCCGGATCGACGCGGCCGTGGACGGGCTTGCGCCACGTCTGCGCCGGGTGATGGAGCTGGTCGACGTCGACGGGCTCACCTACGACGAGGCGGCCGTAGTCCTTGGAATTCCATCAGGCACCGTGATGAGCCGGCTGCATCGTGCCCGACGTCGAGTCCGCGACCGCCTCGCACATCACGCCGATTTCGGAGGGGGTACAACGTGAAGGTGAAGCCCATGCTCCATCTCGAGATGTTCCGCAAGAAAGGCGGCGTGAACTGCCTCCAGGTGGCGCGCATCCTCCAGCGGTACCTCGACGATCAGCTCGACGAGCGGGCGGCGGCCCAGGTGGCCAGCCACCTCGACGAGTGTCGGCGCTGTGGACTCGACGCCGAGTCCTACCGCGAGGTCAAGCGTGCGCTGGCGTCCAGGGCGCAACTGCCGACACCGCGACAGGTGGAGCGTCTCACCGCGTTCGTGGCCGAGCTCGTCACCGAGCCGAAGCCCTGATGCAGTACGTGATCGGTTCGGTGCTCGCCCTGGCAACCGTCGCCCTGGCCGTCGGTGCCATCACCAGTCGGGTGAAGATCCGGTCCTGCTGCGCCGCGGCGGAGGTTGTGCGACTACGTTTGCATACTTCATGGCCCGCTGCACCGGCGGGACTCACGGAAGAGCGATCGCCGGAGACTCGGGGTGACATTCGATTGCCAGCTCACGACCTGGCGGTCATGCTGAGAGTCGGCCCCTTCGGTGCGATCCAGCAGACCCAGACCGTGAACGCCTCGGAGAGCCAATCATAAGAGCCAATCAAAACAGTGCATCCAGTCCTGATACGGCCCGCAGGCCGTGAGTGCAACTCGGGTGCGACCGTTCCAGTGGGCCGGCCGGGTGCCAAGCGTCTTGAACGAGGAGTGCGCATGTTGAGGAACCTTGTCCCCGCTTCTCGGATCCGTCGCACTCTGGTCATGCTCTTGGCACTCGTCACGGGCCTCATCGTCACGACGGCCATGCCCGCAGGTGCTGCGGTCACCCGCTGGACGATCGTCCCCACACCCAACACGGACCCGACCGTGCCGAACTCGCTCTTCGGGCTGAGTTGTGTCGGCAGCTCGGATTGCTGGGCAGTGGGCGACGTGTCAATGGGCCCGTACAACTTGGAGTCCCTGGCCGAGCACTGGAACGGCACGGCGTGGTCCATCGTCCCGACACCGAACCCCAGCGCTTCAACGTTCAACGCCTTCAACGGTGTCACATGCGTGAGCGGCTCGGACTGTTGGGCGACGGGCATAGGGAACGGCACCAGCACCACCGACCAGACCCTGGCCGAGCACTGGAACGGCGCGGCGTGGTCCATCGTCCCGACACCGAACCCCTCGGCCGTCAGCATCCTCGGAGGAGTCACCTGCGTCGCCAGCTCGGATTGCTGGACGGTCGGGCACGACGAGGTGGGTAGTGGGACATTGGCCGAGCACTGGAACGGCAGTGCCTGGACGGTTGTCACCACGCCGGCACTTTCGGCCACGGGCGGTGAACTTGGCAGCGTGTCATGTGCCGGTACGTCGGACTGCTGGGCGGTAGGTGATGCACTGGACCTCACCGCTACCCGGCAGACCCTGGCCGAGCACTGGAACGGCAGCACCTGGTCGGTCGTCACGACTCCCGATACCAGCGCTACCGAAGGCAACTCGCTTGCGGATGTGTCCTGTATCACCGGCGGGGACTGTTGGGCTGTGGGAGTGGCAGACAGCGGCGGGGGTGGAACCGGTCAGACCCTGGCCGAGCACTGGAACGGCACGGCGTGGTCCATCGTCCCCACCGCCAACACCAGCTCGTCGCTCAGCAACGACGCGGCGAGTGTGTCCTGTGTCAACTCCGCCGACTGTTGGATGGTCGGTAATGCCGTCAGCGGTACAGGGACCCAGCAGACGCTGGCTGAGCGCTGGAACGGCACGGCGTGGTCCATCGTCCCCACCGCCAACACCAGCGTGTCCGAGGTCAACGGACTGGCCAGCGTGTCTTGCCTCGCCGGCTCGGACTGCTGGTCGGTCGGGGAGGCCGCAAGCGGAAGCGGCGGCACGCAACAGACTCTGGCTGAGCGCGAGACAGGATCGGGCTACTGGGAGGTCGCCGCGGACGGCGGCATCTTCGCCTTCGGCGACGCCACCTTCTACGGCTCCGAGGGTGGTCATCCGCTCAACTCTCCGGTCGTGGGCATGGCGGCCACCCCCGATGGGGGCGGCTACTGGGAGGTCGCCGCGGACGGCGGCATCTTCGCCTTCGGCGACGCCACTTTCTACGGCTCCGAGGGTGGACAGACCCTGAACGCTCCGATCGTGGGCATGGCGGCAACCCCCGACGGGCACGGCTACTGGGAGGTCGCCTCGGACGGCGGCATCTTCGCCTTCGGCGACGCCACCTTCTACGGCTCCGAGGGTGGACAGACCCTGAACGCTCCGATCGTGGGCATGGCGGCAACCCCCGACGGGCACGGCTACCGGGAGGTCGCCTCGGACGGCGGCATCTTTGCATTCGGCGACGCCACCTTCTTCGGCTCCGAGGGTGGTCAGCCGCTCAACTCCCCGGTCGTGGGCATGGACGCAGCCGACGGGGGCGGCTACTGGGAGGTCGCCGCGGACGGCGGCATCTTCGCCTTCGGCGACGCCACCTTCTACGGCTCCGAGGGTGGACAGACCCTGAACGCTCCGATCGTGGGCATGGACGCAGCCGACGGGGGCGGCTACTGGGAGGTCGCCTCGGACGGCGGCATCTTTGCATTCGGCGACGCTCAGTTCTTCGGATCCATGGGTGGCGTGCACCTGCACGCGCCGATGGTCGGGATGTCGTAGTCCGACGGACTTGACCGACCTCGGTCCCGACAGCTCGGCCCGCGTCAGCTGCGCCGCTCGATGCTCGAAGTGCCATCACTCAGGGTCGAAGATCGAACCGCCCGCGCGCGATCTGTGCCTCTGTCTACCCACTCTCCTAGGGATCAGAGGCCCGGAGTGTCAAGCATCTCCGGCAGTTTCATATGAGTGGAGGTTATGGGACTATGTTCGAACCCCTGCCGGAAGGGGACGGCCCTGAACTGAGTCCGCGTCGATCTCGCGCAAGCGTCGCTAGGTTATGAAGCGGTGGATAGCCTCGTTGGCGTGGTCCTGATACGTCGGGTTGGCCAAATCAGGGAAGATGTCCGTTTGGTCGACGATGGGACCCTTCAACTTGCCGGCCGCGCTGGCGTAGAACACGCCACTTGAGAGCGCTGGGTCGGTGACACCGTCGACGAGTCGCTTCGAGCCCACGGCAAGTTCGTGGGAAATTCCGATGCGGGGCATGATGTGTTTGGCCGCAAAGCGAAGCGGTGGCGCCGCGCCGGAGGCGGCTTCGGTGCCCGTGGTGTTGCCGGGGCTCACAGTGACAAAGCGTAGGTCGGGGTATTGGCGCGCCAGGTGGGCCATCCACAAGGCCCCGATGTATTTGACCTGACCGAAGGCGAGGTTCTGATCAAATTTTCTGCCGGCGAAGTAGCTGCCGTCGATGACGGTAGTTAGTTCATCGGTAGAGGTTGAGACGAAGGTTGGCCGTTTGAACCCCAACTTCGGAATTCCCCTGGCGGCTTCACTTGCGGCGAACACCGCCACCTCGCCAAGTCGGTTCTCGGCCAGGAGCCCTTCGAGGAGAACGGCGTGACCGAGAACGTTCGTTGCGAACAGTTTGGTGACCCCGTCAGAAGTCAGTTCCATCACTGCCTTGTTGCCGATCACACCAGCGTTCATGACCAGCGCGTCGAGTGATCCGCTGACAGCCGCTAGTCCAGCGCGAACCGAGCCGAGATCGGTAACGTCCATGAGAATGATGTCAAAGATGTCTCGACCGGTCACAGCTTCGAGGTCGGCTTTGGCCTGTGTCGCCCGATCTTGGTTCCGGCACGCCAGGTAGATCCGCACGAACTCGGGACGTACTGCCAGTTGGCGGGCCACCTCCTTGCCGATCCCGACGTTGGCGCCCGTAATGAGAGCCGTCTTTCCGGGGAGCGCGCTCATTCGGAGTCCCGCTGATCCTCTGTGGGCGTAGGGAGGCCGTCGAGCAAGCTAAAACGGGCATCCATCGCCACACCTCGGATTTCAATCAGCTGCTGATATTCCGGCGAGTTGTACCATCCGAGGGCCGTCTCGCGGTCGGTAAAGCGCACGAGTGCTCCCGACGTGAGCGAGCCATCGCCGTGCAGGACTTCCCAGTTGCCGCCGGCGAGAGGCTCGCCTCCGTGCTTCTTGGCTGTCTGCCCAGCAATGGGGGCGTACTTCTCCTTGTACGTTTCCGGGTCCTTGACTGTGAATTCGACAATTACGTATGCACTCATGTCGAAACTCCTTCGTTGTTAGTTGTGATCTGTGTTCTGGGTCTTCATGCTCAGGCGTCGCCGCCGTACGACGGGATTTACGTCGCGGCCCGGCCCCCATCGACCGCAAGCGTGACCCCATGGACGAAACTGGCATCTTCACTGGCGAGGAAGACGATCGCCGCAGCGAGTTCTTCGGGCGCAGCAACCCGACCTGCTGGTGCCAGTGCTGCATGCGCATTCACTACCTCGGCGGGGGCTGCTTCCATCATGCGAGTGCGCGTTGGGCCGGGTGCAACAGCGTTGACCCGAACGCCACTCGGGCCGTATTCGGCGGCCCAAGCCTTGGTCAAGAGTTCGAGGGCTGCTCGGCTGGCTCCGTACAGAGCCATGCCCGGCTGTCCGAAGCTGGCGACCATCGTGGAGACGTTGACGATCGAACCCCATCCGCGTTCGGCCATGGCCGGTGCCAGGGCCGCGACGAGGAAGAACGGAACCTTGACGTTGACCGCGAAGCTCTCGTCGAACGCCGCTTCGGTCGCTTCGCTGCTTGGACCCATTAAGGCGGCGCCAGCGTTGTTGATGAGGATGTCGACGTGGCCGTCGCTTGCCTCAGTGGCCCACTTGACTAGGTCCTGGGCTGATTGCAGGCCGTTCAACGTCGTGAGTTTGAACGATGCGCTACCACCGCTTCCCTCGATCTCGGCGACTACGTCTTTGGCTCGTTGTTCGTTGCGTCCGACGATCAGTACCTGAGCGCCCCGGGCGGCCAAGGCGGTGGCCGTGGCCTTGCCGATTCCGCTCGTCGAGCCCGTTACCAGTGCTGTCTTGCCGCTCAGATCAGTCATGCGCCGTTTTCCTCTCCTCGAAAATGGGTGGTACAACTCACTATGACGGTTGAAGACTGGGTTGTCAAACCCAGAAATCCTGTTAGCATTGGAGCATGGTCAATGAAACGAGTGACCGGCCGAAGCTCACCCCCAAGGGAGCACGCACCCGGGCACGAATAGTGGAGAATGCCGCAACACTGATCCATGAGCGCGGAGTGGCGGGCACCACCTTGGAAGACGTCAAGGTGGCGGCCGGAGTCAGCGGCTCGCAGATGTACCACTACTTTCCCGACAAGGAAGACCTCGTACAGGCGGTCATCGACTACCAGGCCGAGACCATCGTCGATCGGCAGCGGCACGCGCTCAGCAGCGCGAACGGAGTCGAAGCCTGGCGGAAGATGGTGATCACCGCAGCGAGGCGCACCAAAGCCAAGGGGGGCTGCCAACTTGGCTCGCTCGTCGGGCAACTCGCCGAAAGTGACCCCGAGGCCCGAGCGCTCATCGCGGAAGGTTTCGACCAGTGGGCAGCCGCCATCAGCGATGGACTCGGATCCCTTCATGCTGAAGGGAAACTTCCGTCGGGTGTCGACCCTGACGACCTCGCCGTGACTCTGCTCGCCACGCTCCAAGGGGGACTTCTACTCGCCCAGGTGCGGCAGAGTCCCCTTCCGTTCGAGACTGCCGTCAATACCCTTCTCGCCCTTGCGATGGTCAGATGAGCCCAAGCCGGGCTCGATCTCTGCCATCAGAGTGGTCGTTTCACGGCCCTTGGATGTCGGCTGGCCTCGTCAAGATGATCGGGACCTTGTGACAGCTCCGTTCGTGGGGGAGAGGTTTCACTTCGACCTCGATGGTACGGAATTTGCTGGCCGCTTTATCGAAGTAGATCCCCCGCACCGCATGCTGCTGAGATGGGACCGCCGAGGAACCGACAGGGCGACTTCGGAACCTACGTTCATTGAGATCACACTGACACCGACAGATGGCGGCACAAAGGTAGAGGTGGAGTTCTCCGGTCTGGGTGCTGAGGATGCGGCCTTCTATCCGCAACTCTGGGAGCGTCACCTTGACCGGATCGCAGCTGCCTTGGCTGGCGCTGAACCCGCGCATGGCAACTGAGTCTGAAGCCGGCTCTTCAGTGGTGAACAGTCACGTCCACTTCGGGAGTAGCGATGCGACCGGAGACGCTCCCGCCAGTGGCCGTCCACTGACGGCGAATGGTCGTCCACGCGTCGACGGATCGAGAAACGTCAGCGGACGCCAGAGTTGAGCGCGGCCATTGGGCAACTGAGTCCGCCACACCTCGGAGCGATACTCAACATCCACCGTCGGATCACCAGCGACCCCGAGCCCGTCACGGAGGACCGGCCGGGCCTCAGCGATGACATGGGCTCTCCGATCATCTGACATCGTGATGATCCAACTGAGGGTCCCCAGCAGTCCTATGAGGTCGTCGGCGGTCAGGGGAACGTTCCAGGTGAGCGTTCTGTGCTCGGGCTCGGCGAACGGGAAGCCATCGGGACAACGAAAACCCGGGTCCGGCCTCGGCTAGCGGGGAATCAACGGTCCAGTCAATGGAGCTCGTGGTCTCACATCTGGATCCGGAAACACACCCTTCAGTCGAGAACGGCAATGGCCTCGATCTCGACGAGAAGGTCAGGCGTATAGAGAGCCGCGACGCCGATAAGTGTGCCCGGTGCTTGCGGGCTAACCCCGAGCTTTGCGAAAGCCCGTGCGCGGCCTTCGTTCAGCGGGGAGCTCTTGTCGCCGGTCCAGTCAACGACATAGGTGGTCAACTTGGCGACGTTGTCGAACGAGCCGCCAACGGCGGCAACGGCGGCGCCGACGTTGAGGTAGCACCGCTCGACCTGCGCGGCGAGGTCGCCTTCGCCGACCAGGGCTCCGTCAGCATCCCATGCAACTTGGCCGGCCATGAACACCAGCTTCGAACCGGTAGCGAGCGACACCTGCCGATGGACAGCAACCTTCGGCAGTCCTTCTGGGTTGATCAGTTTGATTGGCACACTGCATCCAACGACCAATGCCCGCCCTCTCTTCCCGTAGATCCTTCGCCAAGGCCGTCCGATAAACAACACATGCAGTCCCCCTCACTTCTGCGGTACCGCTGAAGTAGGGATGGCGTTGTCGACGAGGATGGCCGCGATGGCGGCGGCGGTGGCGAGGGTCTCAGCGTCGAGGACTCGGCTGCGGGCCGAGGCACCATCCAGCAGCAACGCCAGTTGTTCGCCGAGCTGTTCGGGGTGAGTGGCGCCAGCCTCGCGGGCGGTATCGGTGAGCCGCGAGGCAATGGCTTCTTTGTACTTGCGGGCGTAAACGCGCGCCGAGTGGTCCGGATCGGCTATTTCCACGGCCGCTGCGATGAACGGGCACAGAGGCGAGTGGATGTCGAAGACGGCGAGGAGTCGTTGCCGGGGTGTGAGGTCGCCACGCTCGAATATTTCAGGCAGGACGTCGGGGTCGAATCGGCGGAGGCATTCGGCGATCAGATCGTCCTTACCGGTGAAGTGCTGGTACAGCGTGTGCTTGGACACCTCGGCAACGGCGCAGATCTGGTCGATGCCCGTGCGGTTGATGCCCTGATCTCGGAACAGCTGCCGTGAAGCACTGAGGATGCGCTCCCGTGCGCCCCTGCCGCGGCGCAGTCCCCGCGGTCCCTTCTCCAACTCGGTCATAAGCCCAGCTTAGTCCCGGTGGGTACCGACCGGTGTACATAGCCCGCATCCTCTGCTACGTTAAGCAATCAGATCGGTGTACATAACACCGGCAACAGAGCTGACGGAGGACTCATGGGAAAGCTCGATGGCAAGATCGCGGTGATTACAGGCGGGACGAGCGGCATGGCACTGGCCGGTGCCCAGCTGTTCGTTGATGAGGGAGCGCATGTTTTCATCACGGGCCGTCGGAAGGACGCGCTAGACGAGGCCGTCAATCTGATCGGTCGGAACGTGACCGGCGTACAGGCTGATTCGGCCGACCTCGGCGACCTGGACCGCCTGTTCGAGGCGGTCAAGGAGACAAAGGGCTCAATCGACGCGTTGTGGGCAAGTGCCGGAGTGGGCGAACAGGGCGGGCTCGGCGAGATCACCGAGGAGCAGTTCGATGCCGCCTTCTCGCTGAACGCGCGGGGCACGCTGTTCACGGTCCAAAAGGCACTTCCACTATTCAACGATGGAGGCTCGATCTTCATGACCGGGTCGAACGCGTCGCTCCGGGGTTACCCCGATTGGAGCGTGTACGCGGCGAGCAAGGCGGTCCTACCCGCCTACGCGTGGGTGTGGGTGGCAGAGCTGAGGGATAGGAAGATCCGGGTGAATGTGCTGACCCCCGGCCAGATCGCCTCGCCAATGTTGGAGGAGGTGATGTCGCCGGAGATGAAGGTGCAGTTCGAATCCGTGATTCCGAGGCGAGTGATGGGGCGCCCTGAGGAGATCGCGTCGGTCGCGTTGTTCCTCGCCTCGGACGACTCGAGCTACGTCAACGGCATGGAGTTGGTGGCCGACGGCGGCACCACAGTGATCTGAACGCGTTGCCGGCGTGGGCAATCTTCCGACGCGCCAGGCCATCACGTCAGCAAGGCCCTCACGACTAACCGATCCAGACACCACGAAGGAGCATCCGTTATGACCACCATCAGCATCATCGGCTCGGGCAACATGGCCACCACCATCGGCACCCGGGCAGCGAAGCACGGCCACACCATCGAGTTCATGAGCCGCAACACCGCCAAGGCCCAAGCGCTTGCCGACCAGATCGGCAACGGAGCCACCGTCGGCACGTTTGGGGCGAGGCCGGCGGGCGACATCGTCATCGTCGCCGTCCTGTACACCGGCGCGGTTGAAGTGGTAACGCACTACGGCGATGCGCTGTCCGGCAAGATCGTCGTCGACATCACCAACCCGTTCAACGCCGACGTCACCGGACTCGTGACTACCCCGGGCGACTCGGTGTCCCAGCAGATCGAGGCCGCCGCCCCCGAGGACACGCACGTCGTGAAAGCATTCAATACCATCCTTCAGGGCGTTCTTGCTGAAGACAAGCCCGTGGACGTGTTCTTCGCCGGCGACAGCGCCGAGGCGAAGGCACGGGTCGCAGCGTTTCTGGAGAGCTTGGACATGCGGCCCCTTGACGCAGGAGGTCTCGAAATGGCTCACGTCCTTGAATGGGCCGGCGTCCTCCTAGTCGGTGTGGCACGCAGCGGCGCCGGCTTCGACATCGCCTTGGGAGCCAAAGCGCTCTGAATGCTCTTCGAAGAGAACGGGTGCCACGTGCGAGTGGCACCAAGGCTTCCACGGCCCCAAGGTCGGCCGGGGCCTGGCCCGCTCGACCGGACAGCCGACCCGAATCGGACGTTCCCCTAGTTCAGGGAGGGGTTCGAACATCGCCGTTTGCCTTGGTTCGGAGGATCCAGTGAAATACCGGCTCTGACCAGGGAAAACGTTGTAATTCCGACAACGGGTGGAGGCGAAGGGACTCGAACCCTCGAACCTCTTGACTGCCAGTCAAGCGCTCTACCAGCTGAGCTACGCCCCCGTAGCTGCTCGGGACGGGGTCCGCTCCGAGCGTGATGCCAAAAGTTACTGCCGGGCGGGAGCCCTTGTGGAGCTCACACCTCGGAAGCGCTGATCCTAGTCGTGCGGGCCGCAGGTGCCGGATCCTGCGCATTGACTCACGAGAAGTCTCCGCGTAGACGTCTACGTTGCCTCAAATAGGAATCTCCGCTTCGTAGGGGATCCCACTCGTCCAGCTCCGTGGCCGTTACGCCCTCGTCCATGGAGCTCTCGATGAGTGAACGCAAGGCCGTCACGAAGAAGCTGGCCCTCCGCTACAAGCGTGCCACCAGGGCGGAAAAGACCGTCGTGTTGGACGAGCTGGTCGCTCTGACCGGGTGGCACCGAGACCACGCGAGGGCGGCCCTTCGGGCAGCCGGCACCCTCAAGCCGGTCGTCTCGAGGAAGCCGCGCCGACCGACCTACGGCCCGGCGGTCGTCGACGCCCTGGTCCAAGCGTGGACCCTGCTCCGGTGCCCGGCCGGCAAGCGTCTCGCCCCCGTGCTCCCGACCGTCGTCCCCCTCCTCCGGCGGGACGGCGACCTCCGCTGCACCGACGGGGTGGCGGACCTGCTCACCACCATGAGCGCGGCCACGATCGACCGACACCTCGGTCCCGCTCGCCGTGCGCTCGGCAGCCGCGGACGTTCCCACACCAAGCCCGGCTCCCTCCTCAAGTCCCAGATCCCGATCCGGACCTGGGCCGAGTGGGACGAGAACCGGCCGGGCTTCGTCGAGATCGACCTCGTCGGTCACGAGGGCGGCAACTCGACCGGTGAGTTCTGCTGCACCCTCACCGTGACCGACATCGCGACTGGTTGGACGGTCAACCGGTCGGTCAAGAACAAGGCGGCCGTCTGGGTGTTCGACGCCCTCCAGCACGTGATCGAGGTGTTCCCGTTCCCGGTCCTCGGCATCGACTCCGACAACGGCTCGGAGTTCATCAACGCCCATCTGTTCAACTACTGCAAGGAGAATCACGTCACCTTCACCCGGTCCCGGTCGGGCAACAAGAACGACGGTGCCCACGTCGAACAGAAGAACTGGACCCATGTGCGAGGGCTGGTCGGCTACCTCCGCTTCGACACCGACGCCGAGCTCGAGGTGCTGAACGCGATCTGGGAGCTCGACCGGGCCTTCACCAACTACCTCCTCCCCCAACAGAAGCTGGTCTCGAAGGAGCGCCATGGCGCCAAGGTCATCAAGCGCCACGACCGGGCGACGACGCCCGCCGAGCGAGCGATCCACCATCCAGCACTCGCCGATCGGGACCGGGCACGCCTCAAGCGAACGATGCGATCCGTCCATCCAGGCGAGTTGTCCCGATCCATCGGAGACCTCACCACACGGCTCGAGCGACTGGCTCTGACCAAGGCCCCGGCGCCGGTCAAGCCCCGGGTCAACCGGAGCTTCAACGAGTCCCGCCATCCGGAGGTTTTACGTGAGGCAACGAATCAGCGTTCCCGGAGGATTTGACGTGAGGCAACAGGTCCTGTGGGACACGTTCTCGAACGGACTGGCAGGGACCACATCCGCGGGACGTAGCCTCTCCTCGTGCGGAGCTCAGCAAGGCCGGAGTGGGCGTGGCCCCTCGCCGCGGCGGTTCTCACGACGGCTGCGCTCCTTTGCTACCTCGCCCTCTGGGGGCCCCACTACGGGTTGGACTTCGCCGTCTACCGGGACGCATCGCGCTGGTGGCTCGTCGGCCACGACCCCTATGCGTCGTCCTTCACCGTGCATCACCTGCCGTTCACGTACCCGCCGCTGGCCCTTGCCGCGCTCTCGTGGACGACCGCGCTGCCTGCCGTCGGAGCGCGCTGGTTCCTGTGGATCGCGAGCATCGTCGCCTCGACGTGTGCGGTGGCGATCGTGGCCAACCGCCAAGGGAGGAGATGGAGCCCGCAGCTGTGGCCGTCGTCGCTGGCCTGGGTGTGCGTTGCGATGCTGCTCCTCGAGCCGGCACGGAGCGGCATGGACTACGGCCAGATCGAGTTCCTCCTGCTCTTCCTCGTCGTGGCCGACGTCCTGGTCGTGCCGCCGAGGTACCGGGGCCTCGCCATCGGGGTCGCCGCTGCGATCAAGCTCACCCCGTTGGTCTTCGTGCTGCTCTTCGTGCTCGGCCGGGACTGGAAGGCCGTCGGGAGGACTGGCGCCACCTTCGTCGGGTGCGGGCTGCTCACCTGGATCGTGATGCCATCGCTCTCCTCGACCTACTGGTTGCACGAGGCCTTCGTGGCGTCGAGAACAGGATCGGTCACCTACAGCGGCAATCAATCCTGGTACGCCGTGGTGCATCGGGCCCCGTTCGCCGCGCACGCCCCGACCGCCATCTGGCTTGCGCTCTGCCTGGTGACGGTCGTCGTCTCCCTCTTCGTCGCCAAGCGGTGCGTGGACTCGGGGCGCCACGTCCTCGCGCTCATCGCCGTGGCCCTCATGGGCCTGCTCGTGTCTCCCATCTCGTGGTCGCACCACTGGATCTGGCTGCTCGTCATCCCACCGGCGCTGATGGGCGAGGGTCGCCGTCAGGTGACACGACCGGTCCGCTCGATGCTCTGGGCGCTGGTCGCCCTCGCCGTCCTTGCCCCGTACTGGTGGTCGTCGACCGGTGCAGCCGGTGTCCTGCTGGCCGACGTCTTACCGGTCCTGACGTTCGTGACGCTCACGACCTGGTGCCTCGCCGAGCGGCGTGCCGCGCGTGTGGGAGCGGTCGAGCCGTCGCCGGGCAGGTCGCTTGCCAGTGTGACGTGAGGTGGGAGCGACGGACCCCGACCGGACTTCCCACCGGGTCGTCACTACCATCGGCGCTCGAGGTCCGGGGCTCGAGAGTCGATCGTCCACCTGCGCAACCGGTGCGCCCGTGCCGCACGTGATCCGGCCCCGTGTCGCACCGCAGACTCCTCGGGTGCCCGAAGAGAGGATGTGCAGGGTCTGGTCAGGACGCCCGAGGTCCGAATGACGAGCGAGCAACCCATGAGGTCCGAGCGATGAAGCAGACGGCAGACGAGGAGGTCGGCGCCATCGTCCCGTTCCGCCACCACCTGCCCGTCGGCCGCGCTCCCAGCGGAGCGCTGGTGCCGAAGGCGCGGGACGACCTCGACGTCGACCCGGGCACGACCGGTACGGTCATCCACCCAGCCCACTGGACCCAGGCCCGTCGAAGCCGACGCTCGCGCCGCACGGTTGCCGCGGTGGTCGGATCCACCGTGCTCGCGCTCGGGGCGCTGACCGCCGCGCTCGTGTCCGGGACCACCGGGTACGGGACGGGCGCGCTCCCGCCCGGTCACCAGGTCCCCGCAGGACTCCTCGTCGCCGCATCGCAGTCCGTCGCGGCGAAGACCGCCTCGTACACGTACTCTGCCGCCCTCGCCGGCGACGAGTCGACGGTCACCCTCGTCTCGGGGCGCGGCTCCGTCGATCTCGTCAGCGGCGTGGCGCGCACGACAGCGGGCATTCCGGCCCTGACCGCCTTGCTCGGCACACGTGCTGCGGGAGCGCTCACCGTCGTGACGCAGGGCGGCACCGTCTACGTCGCGGTGCCGGCCTTGTCCCCGCTGCTCGGTGGAAGGACGTGGTTCAAGACGTCCGTCGCGCGCGCGTCGTCGCTCGGATCCCCGACGGCGATGGCCCTGGCTTCGGCCGCACTGGCCGAGCCCGGTGCCCTGCTCGACCTCGTGGCGACCACGGGTGCGCACGTCACCGACCACGGCGCTGTCCAGCTGCAGGGCGCACCTGCCACCGAGTACTCGGTCGGCCTGCCGGTCGCCACCGTGCTCGGGCTCGCGCACCACGGCGCAACCGGCTCGACTGCTGCCGGCTCCGGTGTGCCTACTGCTGCGTCCGCTGCGCTGCGCCGGCTCGACGCGACCACCGTGCCGGTCACCGTCTGGGTGGGTGGGGACGGCAAGGTGCACCAGCTGCGGTTCTCCCTCGGGTTCACCGCCACCGCGGCGACCGCGCTCTTCGGCAGCCCGGCGTCATCGACCGTGTCCAATGCCGCGGCGATCGAGGTCACCGTCGGGCTCTCGGGCTACGGCGCGCCGGTCACCGCGACGGTGCCACCGGCCGCCTCGGTCGCGTCGGGCTCGACGATCCTCGCCGGGCTCCACGGCGCGGCCGACCGGGTGGGGAGCATGGTCTCGGCGGTGGCCGCCCGGCTCTGAGAACACCCCGGCGCGTCATCGCGAAGGCACACCGCCGGTCTCCATCGTGCGTGCCGGACGCACCTGAGCAGACGCCCGACGGTCGGTGCGCTCGCGATCGTCGACTGCACGGGCCGGCACCGGCCTGCCGATACCATCGTCGTCCATGGCCCGCGCCTACGACGTCCACGAGGTCGAGAAGAAGTGGCAGCGGCGCTGGTCCGACGACGGCACCTACGAGGTCGACGCCGACGACCCGCGCCCGCACGCCTACGTGCTCACCATGTACCCCTATCCCTCGGGGCCGGCCCACATGGGCCACGTGCGCAACTACACCTTCGGCGACCTGCTGGTCCGCCACCGGACCATGCTCGGCCAGGCCGTGCTCTCGCCCTTCGGCTTCGACTCGTTCGGGCTGCCGGCCGAGAACGCCGCCATCAAGACCGGGACCCACCCGCGCCTCTTCACCGAGGCGCGGATCGTGGAGCTCAAGTCCTCCATCACCTCGATCGGCGCGGTCTACGACTGGCGGCGCGAGATCCGCAGCCACGACCCCGTGTACATCAAGTGGAACCAGGTACTCTTCCTCGCTTTCCTCGAGGCCGGGCTCGCCTACCGCGCCAACGCACCGGTCAACTGGTGCCCCGGCTGCCAGACCGTGCTCGCCAACGAGCAGGTGCTCGCGGACGGGACCTGTGAGCGCTCCGGCGACACGGTCGTCAAGCGTGACCTCGAGCAGTGGTTCTTCGCGATCACCAGGTACGCCGACGAGCTCCTCGCCGGGCTCGACGAGCTCGAGTGGCCCGAGCGGGTCAAGACCATGCAGCGCAACTGGATCGGGCGCTCCGAGGGCGCCGAGTACGACCTGGTCGTCGAGGGCCGCGACGGCTCCGACGGCCGACCTCCGCTCGCACTCCGCATCTTCACGACCCGGCCGGACACCTCCTTCGGGATGACCTACGCCGTGGTCGCTCCCGAGCACCCGATGGTGGACGAGCTCACCACGGCCGATCACCGGGCGGCCGTCGAAGAGCTGCGCGCCCGGGCCGCCGCGAGCACCGACGTCGAGCGCCTCAGCGAATCCGGCGCGGCCAGCCTCGCGAAACGCGGGGCGTTCACCGGGTCGACGGTCCGCAACCCTTTCACCGACCAGCAGGTCCCGGTCTACGTCGCGGACTATGTGCTCATGGGCTACGGCACCGGTGCCATCATGGCGGTCCCCGCCGAGGACCAGCGTGACTGGGACTTCGCCGAGGCCTACGGCCTCCCGGTCGTCCGCACGGTGCAGCCACCCGAGGGGTGGGAGGAGCACGGCGGGCCAGACGGCGGACCGGGTCGCGCGTACACGGGCGCCGGCACCAAAATCAACAGCGCGTGGCTCGACGGTCTCGACATCCCGACCGCCAAGGAGCGGGCCATCGCCTGGCTCGAGGAGGGCGGGCTCGGCACCCGCACCGTCAACTACCGCCTGCGCGACTGGCTCGTCTCGCGCCAGCGCTTCTGGGGCTGCCCGATCCCCGTCGTGCACTGCGACGACGACGGGATCGTCCCCGTCCCGCTCGACGAGCTGCCGGTGCTCGCACCCGACGACGTCGAGTTCCTGCCGACCGGCGAGTCGCCGCTCGCGACCAATCCGGCATTCCGGGACACGACCTGTCCCCGCTGCGGGAAGCCGGCCAGGCGCGAGACCGACACGATGGACACCTTCGTCGACTCGTCGTGGTACTTCCTGCGCTTCACCGACCCCTGGACGCCCGACAAGCCGTTCGATCCGGAGATCGCGCGGCGGTGGATGCCGGTCGACCAGTACATCGGCGGCATCGAGCACGCGATCCTCCATCTCCTCTACGCGCGCTTCTACACGAAGGCGCTCGCCGACCTCGGGCTCTCGCCCGCCGAGGTGCGCGAGCCGTTCTCGCGGCTGTTCACCCAGGGGATGATCCGGATGGACGGCAAGAAGATGTCGAAGTCGAAGGGGAACCTGGTCGCGCCCGAGACGTACCTCTCGACGGTCGGCGCCGACGCGCTCCGGCTCTTCCACCTCTTCGTCGGACCGCCGGCCGACGACGTCGACTGGTCCGACCAGACCGACTCGGTGATCGAGGGGTGCGGACGGTTCCTCGACCGAGTGTGGCGACTGACCGAGACGGTCGCGGCGGGGACCGCAGGAGAGACCGACGCGCCGCTCGAGCCGTCCGACCTCGAGGTGCGGCGCGCCACCCACCGCCTGATCGACCGGGTCACCCGCGACTTCGAGCGCTGGTCGTACAACACGGCGGTCGCGGCCTGCATGGAGTTCGTGAACCTGGTCTCCCCCTACGCACGCGACGGCGGGCACCGCGGCGTGCTCGACGAAGCGGTCGACACGCTCCTCCTCCTGCTCGCGCCGATGACGCCGCACGTCGCGGCGGAGGCGTGGGAGTGCCGCCACGGCGACCACGTGCACGCGCGCCCGTGGCCGATCGCGGATCCGGAGCTCGTCGCGCAGGAGACGACGACGATGGTCGTCCAGGTCAACGGCAAAGTACGCGACCGGCTCGAGGTCGCGCTCGACCTGGCCGAGAGCGAGGCCGAACGACTGGCCCTCGCCTCGCCGGCCGTGGTCGCCGCGCTCGACGGTGGCGCGCCCCGGCGCGTCATCGCGAAGCCGCCCAAGCTGGTCAACGTCGTCGTCTGAACGAGCCGCGCCGGGCCTCAGTCGCCCGCGGTCGGGGTCGACGGCGGCTCACCCGACCGGTGGACCGGCCTTCAGCGAGGCGAGCACCCCGGCCCAGCGGTCGGGGTCGACACGGTAGGGCGCGTAGATGTTGAACCGGTCGACCAGGTCGCCGTAGCGACGGAGGATCGCGGGCGCGATCTCGTCGAGCTCGCCGACGACCGCGAACGTCTCGAGCATCTCGTCGGAGATGAGGTCGGCCATCTCCCGCCACGCCCCCCGCTTCGAGAGGGTGTTGAGCTTCGGCTGGAGATCGCCCCACCCGTGCAGCTCGAGGACCGGGCGGTACGCAGGGGTCGACGAGTAGAACGCGAGCTGCTCCTTGGTCGCGCGCCTGGCCGCCTCGAAGGCCGCCTCGTCGGGCGCGCTGACCACCATCCCTGGGTAGGAGAGCTGGAGGTCGCCGCGGGTGCGCCCAATGCGGGCGAGCCCGCGCTCGAGGGCCGGGAGCGTTACCTCGCGCAGGTAGCGCTCGGTGGTGAACCCGTGCACGATCATCCCGTCCGCGACCTCGCCCACCACCTCGGTCATCCGTGCGCCGACAGCGGCGAGGAAGACGCGCGGGTTGCCGAACGGATTGGGACCCGGGTCGAACATCGGTGTCATCAGGGTGTGCCGGTAGAACTCGCCGCGGAAGGCGAGCCGGCTGCCGTCGGCCCAGCTCGCCCAGATGGCCCGCATGGCGAGGATGAGCTCGCGCATCCGCGGGGCCGGGTGCGACCACTGCATCGAGAACCGCTTCTCGATGTGGGGTTTGATCTGCGACCCCAGCCCGAGCAGGAATCGGCCCTCCGACATGGTCTGGAGGTCGTTGGCGATCGTCGCGAGGGTCATCGGGTTGCGGGCGAAGGCCACCGCGATGCCGGTGCCGAGCTCGAGGCGCTCGGTGTGCTCGGCGGCGAGGGCCAGCGGGATGAACGGGTCGTGGCTCGTCTCGGCCGACCAGATCCCGTCGTAGCCGACGGCCTCGGCCGAACGCGCCGCTTCGATCACCCCGCTCGGATCGAACCCGAGGAGTCCGTCGACGCGCATGCGCCACCGTATCCGTGGGTCACCGAGCATCCCGAATCCTTGCCCCACCTCCGCCGGTGGCCCACAATTCGACCGTGGCCGACGAATCCCATGGACCCACCGCGTCCACCAACGGGCACCGGGCAACACCGTCGCCCCTTCCCATCCCCGAGCTGGTGGACGATCGCGCGGCCGACCACGGCGGCGGGCACGGCAGCGGGCACGGCGGAGGACAGGGCGTCGGGGTGGCGGCAGTGCAGGTGACCGACGAGGAGCGCAACCGGTTCGGCGCGCTGCTCGACAGCGCGGCCGAGCGCGGCCTGTTGACCTCCTACGAGTACGAGGCGCGCCTCCGCGATCTCGCGGTGGCCGACACCGTCGACGAGTTGCGGCGGATCGTGGCCGACCTGCCCGCGTTCACCGCACCCGCCGTGCAACCGTCGATCCGCGCGTGGGGCCGGCCGCGACCGGCGGACGAGGCGCAAGGTGGGAAGGGCCGCTCGAGGTGGATCGCGCTCGCGCTGCTCGTGGTGGTCGTGACCGTCTCGCTCGTGTTCCTCGCGGTCGAGATCCAGCACCTGGCCAAGCACCACGCCGGCGGCGCCGGGCCGCCGCGCGCGGTCAGTGCCCTTCGCCTCTGAGGAACCGCTCGAGCTCCGCCGCGATCTCGTCGCCGCTCGGCATCTCCGCGTCGATCCCGAGCGGGTTGGACTCCTCGGAGTCGAGCGCCGTCTCGAGCCGGCGCACCATCTCGAGGTGCTCGGCGTTGGCGCCGATCAGCTCGTCGACCTGGTAGCGGGTCGACTCGCCGGCGCTGCGCAACGACGAGGAGTCGAGGACGAGACCGGTGACCGCGCAGAGCCCTTCGACGAGCGCGGCGCTCGCCTCGGGGTACGGCATCGCCGAGACGTAGTGCGGTACCCGCGCCCACAGCCCGATCGTCGGCACACCGGCGCGGCCGAGCGCGACCTCGAGGGTCGCCTGGATGCCGGCCGGCACCTCGAGGGTCCCCCGGACCGTTCCGATCCGGTTGGCGAGGTCGGCGGACTCAGGGGGCACCGTCGACGCGAGTCGCACCGGGCGGGTGTGCGGGGTCGGTGCGGGGAACGCGCCGAGGCCGACCACGGTGCGGACCTCGAGCTCGCGGACGAGGCCGACCGCCGCCTCGATGAAGGTGGCCCAGCGGAAGTCGGGCTCGGGACCGGTGAGGAAGAGGAGATCGGCACCGACCCGGTCCTTGCCCGCCAGCAGTCGGATGGTCGGCCAGGTCACCTCCACGGTCACCCCGTCCTCGAGGCGGACGATCGGGCGCCGTGCCCGCTGGTCGATGAGCGGCTCGGTGTCGAAGGAGACCACTTCGGCGAGCGGGGAGGCGGTCACCAGCTCGGCGACGGCTGCGGACGCGCCCATGCCGGCGTCGACCCAGCCCTCGAGCGCGACGACGAGCACCGGACGGTCGAGCCGCAGCGAGTGGGGCTCACCCCACTCGGGGTCGTAGTGGTAGAGGGATCGTGCGTCGTGCTCGCTCACAGGGTCTCCACTTCGGCCAGCGCGCGCTCCCCGAGCCGCCCGACATGGGCTGCGAACTGGTCGACACCCGAGCGATCGCCGGCGGCCGCCCCGCCGACGTAGCGCACGTGGACACCCTGGAGGATACAGGCGAGTTTCCAGAACCCGAACGCCCGGTAGTAGGGCAGGGACGAGACGTCGCGCCCGGAGGCCGCCGCGTACCGCTCCTGCAGCTCCGCGCGTTCGCGCGAACCCCGGCAGCGTCGTCGGCGCGACGCCGAGCAGCGCGGCCTCGCCGTCCTCGGGTTCCGCCCAGTACACCATCAGCAGGCCGAGGTCGGCGAGCGGATCGCCGAGCGTGCAGATCTCCCAGTCGAGGATCGCGAGCACCTCGCCGTCATCGTCGAGGACGGTGTTGTCGAGGCGGTAATCGCCGTGGACGATCGCGACCCCCTGCTGCTCCGGGATCTGCGCCGAGAGGAGCTCGTGGACCCGGTCGACGACGGCCGGTCCGGGCTGCCCGTCGACCGTCGACTGGGTGAACTGGCCGTGCCACCGCTTGAGCTGACGGGCGATGTAGCCGTCACGGCGGGCGAAGTCGGCGAGGCCGACCGCGTCGACGTCGACCGTGTGCAGCGCGGCGAGCGTGTCGATCAGCGACTCGCCCGCATGGCGGCGGGCGGTCTCCGACAGCTCCGATGCCGCCCGCTCGTCGCGCAGGATGTGCCCGTCGACGAACGACATCACGTAGAAGGGTGCGCCGTTCACCGACTCGTCCGTGCAGAGGCCGAGTGTGCGGGGGACCGGCACGCCCGTCCCGCCGAGCGCGCTGATCACCGTGTGCTCGCGCCGCATGTCGTGGGCGGTCGGGAGCACATGGCTGAGCGGGGGCCGGCGGAGCGCGTAGCTCGTCCCGTCGGCGTCGGTGACCCGGTAGGTCAGGTTCGAGCGGCCGCCGGCGATGAGCTCGAACGTGTACGGGGGCGCGGCCCCCTCCACGGTCGAGGTGAGCCACGCGGAGACGGACTCGTCGTCGATGCCCTCCACGGGGGTGTCCGCGCGGGATGTCCCGGCCTGCATGCGCACGACGCTAACAGTGGCGACACCCCTGTCCCGGCCTCCCGGAGGGCCGCACCGTGGGCGCGTCATGACGGAACTGGCGGCCCGGTTCGGTAGGGTCGGTGTGATGCTCGACGTCACCGACGCCACCTTCGAGGAGGAGATCCTCACCCGGTCGTCGGAAGTGCCCGTCGTGGTCGACCTCTGGGCGCCCTGGTGCGGGCCGTGCCGAACCCTCGGCCCCATCCTCGAGCAGGTGGTCGAGGCGACCGACGGCAAAGTCGTCCTCGCCAAGGTCAACGTCGACGAGAATCCGACCATCGCGGCGAGCTTCCGCGTGCAGTCGATCCCGGCCGTCTTCGCCCTCAAGGACGGTCGGATCGTCGACCAGTTCATCGGCGCGCTCCCCGAAGCCGCGGTCGCCGAGTTCGTGCAGCGACTCGCGCCGGCCCCCTCCGAGGCGGACCTCCTCGTGGAGGAGGGGATCGGGACCGGGGACGAGGAGACGCTCCGGCGTGCGCTCGAGCTCCAGCCGGACCATCCCCGAGGGATCGACGCGCTCGCGGGCGTCCTCATCGCCCAGGGGAAGACCGACGAGGCGATCGCGCTGCTCGGGCGGATCCCCGAGACGCCCGAGACCCGACTCCGCCTCGCCGAGGCGCGCCTCGCCGCGCAGGAGGTCGACGTCGGGGACACCGACGTCGGCGCGCTCCTCGACGGACTCCTCGAGCGGGTGCGTGACGACCCTGCCGCACGTCAGGAGTTCCTCGACCTCCTCGAGACCCTCGGCGCGGACGACCCGCGCACGAGCGGGTACCGCAAGGCCCTCGCCGCGCGCCTCTTCTGAACCGTCCGGGCGGTCCCGTGCCGCATCCCGCGGGCCGGGCGAGCCCGCCGGCGTCGGGCGGTAGCGTCAGGAAGCGTGCAGGCGACCGGGGTCACGATCGGTGGGCGGACCTACGACATCACGGAGCGTGCCCTCGTGATGGGCATCCTCAACCGCACACCCGACTCCTTCTACGACAGAGGCGCGACCTACGCGCTCGACGACCTCGTGCGCCGCGCCGAGGTGCTCGCCTCCGAGGGGGCCGACCTCCTCGACGTCGGCGGCGTGAAGGCCGGTCCAGGGCCCGAGGTCGGCGTGGGGGAGGAGCTCGACCGGGTGGTACCGGCCATCGCCGCGCTGCACGACCGTCTCGACGTCCCCCTTTCGGTCGACACCTGGCGCGCCTCGGTCGCGAAGGAGGCCTACGCGGCCGGCGCGGTGGTGGGCAACGACATCAGCGGCTTCGCCGATCCGGAGTACCTCGACGTCGCTGCCGCGGCCGGGGCGACGGTGGTCGCCACCCACATCCGGCTCGGGCCGCGCATCCCCGATCCCGAGCCCGCCTACGACGACGTGGTCGCAGCGGTCGAGTCCTTCCTCCTCGACCGCGCCGCACGTGCGGCCGCGGCCGGGCTCACCTCCGACCGCATCGTCCTCGACGCGGGCCTCGACCTCGGCAAGACGGCCGAGCAGTCGCTCACCCTGCTTCGCGGCGTCGGACCGGCTCGCAGGCCTCGGCTATCCGCTCCTGCTCTCGGCGTCGAACAAGACGTTCCTCGGCGTCGTGCTCGGGCTCGAGATCGGCGAGCGGCGCGAGGCCTCACTCGTGGCGACGGCGCTCGGGGTCACCCTCGGCTGCCGCATCGTGCGCGTGCACGAGGTCGCGACCAACGTGCAGGCCTGCCGGGCACTCGAGGCCGTGTTGCGCGCGCGCCGCGACGGGCACGATCGGGACGCGGCCGCCCGCCCGACCGCCCCGGCGGCGGTGACCGGCGCGTGAGCACGCGCACCGACGCCGGCACCGGGCGCGCGCGTGGCGCGCAGGCGGGGGCGCCCGCCTATCTCGTGAAGGGGGACGACCCTTCGCTCGTGGCGCAGGCCGCGCACACGCTCGTCCTGTCGCTCGTCGGGGACGCGGACCCGACCATGGTCGCCGAGGAGTTCGGCGGTCCCGGCGCCGAGCAGGTGGACATCGGGGCGATCGTCGACGCGTGCACCACGCCACCGTTCCTCGTCGACCGGCGCGTCGTCGTCGTCCGCGACGCGGGCCAGCTCGGTGCGGCCGACGCCAAGCGCCTCGTCTCGTACCTCGGCGACCCGCTGGCGAGCACCGCCCTCGTTCTCGTCGCAGGCGGGGGCACGGTCCCCGCCTCCCTGGCCAAGGCGGTCGCCTCGGTCGGGCAGGTCGTCGACACCCAGGTCGGCACCGGGCGGGCCCGGTCGCAGTGGCTCGCCGAGCACGTACGCGACGGGCCGGTCCGCCTCGAGCCGGCGGCGTCGGCACGGCTCGCCGAGCACCTGGGCGAGGACATGGGCCGGCTGCGCGGCCTGCTCGACACCCTCGCCGCCGCGTACGGGCCCGGGGCCACCGTCACGCCGGAGGACCTCGAGCCGTTCCTCGGGGAGGCCGGCGCGCTCGCCCCGTGGGACCTGACCGACGCAGTCGACGCGGGCGACACGGCCGCCGCGCTCGGCGTCCTGCGGCGCATGGAGCACGCGGGGGAGACCCACCCGCTCGTCGTGCTCACGATGCTGACCCGCCACTTCCGCCGGATGCTGCGCCTCGACGGCGCCGGCGTCACCTCGCCGGAGCAGGCGGCGCAGCTGCTCGGGCTGCGCAGCGCCTACCCGGCGAGGAAAGCACTGGCCCAGGCGAAGCGGTTGGGGACATCCCGCATCGCCCGGGCCATACAGCTCCTGGCCGCTGCCGACCTCGACCTTCGGGGTTCGACCGCGCTTCGAGGGGAGCTGGTGCTGGAGGTGCTCGTCGCCCGGCTCAGCCGGCTCGTCCGCCAAGGGGGGTAGCGGCACGGCCGACTGGGGGGGCAGCGGGCTACGAGCTGGCGGTGTCCCTCGCCTGGACGCCCTTGTCGGCGACGTTCTCGGTCCAGGCCGCGCCGTCCCAGTAGCGGAATTGGTGGCGCCCGGTGGGGTCGGCCTTCCATCCCGCCGGCACGGTCCGGGTGGTCGCCTCCGCGGCGAGGAGGCTCGAACGCTGCTTGGGTCGGTAGGGTCGCGCCTGGGTGAGGCGGGGTCCGGCGGTCATGGTCGCGGTGGCCGTGGCCGTCCCGCCGGCCTCGAGGAGAGCGCCGCCGCCACCGCCGACGCCGACCGGCTCCATGGCCGGCACGCCGTCCGCGAGGATCGAGGTGTCGAAGACCTCGCCGAAGCTGCCGAGCCCGGTCGCCGGCGCGGCGGCCGCGGCCGGCCGGCCCTCCTCGCCGAACCGCTCGAAGGGAAGGCTCGCCGCGCGCCCGGCCGCGGCGATGCGGGTCACCTTGGGTCGTGCGCCGAAGAGGTACATGCCGAGTCCCACGAGGGGGAGGAGCGCGACGAGCACCAGATAGGCGACCTTCGACTCCTCGGCGCTCTTCCACGCCCACCCCGGTTGGCGGATGAGGTCGACCGCGCCTGCGATCACCGAGACCGCGACGATGACCCCCACCAATTCGAGGGAGAAGATACTGGTACTGCCGATTGCTCCGGTCATGTGCCACAGCCTCCTGTGTGCGCCGATGGTTGGTCCTGCGGGTGTTGCGGTGCTGCCGGTACTACGGGTGTCGCCTGGTTCCCATCTGCACGGGATGGAGCCGGCACCGTCGCGGGGCCCGTCCGATCGGCGGGGTGTCCGGTGGTGTCGTCGGCGTATGGATGCGCTCCGTGGGCCGGTGCCCCCGGGGCTCAATGACTCGGTGCGGTATGGAAATCATCGGCGTTGCTGTGGCACTGAATCATCACTATCAGTGTTGTCGATAGCACTCCTCGTAGTCAAGGGGTCGTCACCGAAAGTCACGTGACGAGGGCACCGGCCCGAGCTCGAGCGGCTCGAACACCTCTGCGACCAGGGTCATCGATCCTTCGGAGCGCTCGATCCGGCCGCGGACGACGAGCGCCGGGCAGGTGCGCGCCACCGGCTTCCACCGGACCCAGGCGCCCCGCGAGCAGACGATGTTGACCATCCCGGTCTCGTCCTCGAGGTTCAAGAAGACCGCGCCGTTGGCGCTCTCGGGCTGCTGGCGGTGGGTGACCACCCCGCCGACGGTGACCCGCTGGCCGGCCGGCCGGCCGGCCAGCGCGGCCGCGGCGAGCACGCCCCGCCGGTCGAGCTCCTCGCGGGCGAGCTCCATCGCGGTGGTGTCGAGTGCCATCCCGAGCGACCACAGGTCGTCGGCGACCGCCTCCCACCCGGTCGGGAACGGCAGGGGCGGCGGGTCCGAGCCGGTGACGATCCCGGCGAGCCGGTCCGGCGTGGCCTGCGCGGCCGCGCCCGCCCCCCACAGGAGCGCGCGCCGGTTCGGGCCGCGCCCGCCCGCCGCGCGCCGCGAGGCCCGACCGGGCGCGAGGTCGTCGAGCGCGCCGGCGGTGGCCAGCGCCTCGAGCTGGGCCCGGGTGACCCCGGCGCGGCGCACCAGGTCCTCCATGCTCGACCACGGGCGGCCGGCCTCGATCCGCGCCGCGGTCTCCTCCCCGACGCCGCGCACCGAGGCGAGCCCGAGCCGGATCGCGGCCCGGGCCTCGCCGCCTTCGGGCTCGGCCGGCCCCTCGGGCTCGAGGGAGGCGGCGGCCCGGCCGAGGGTGACGTCGGGCCGGCGGACGGTCACCCCGTGGCGCTTGGCGTCGGCGACCAGGCTCTGGGGGGACCAGAACCCCATGGGCTGCGCGTTGAGCAGCCCGGCGGTGAACGCGGCGGGGTAGTGGACCTTGCACCAGGCGGTCGAGTAGACGAGGTGGGCGAAGGCCACCGAGTGGCTCTCGGGGAAGCCGAAGTTGGCGAAGGCGGCGAGGGCGGCGTAGACCTGCTCGGAGACGTCGGGCGGGACCTGCCGGGCGGCCATCCCCGCGAAGAGCCGGTCGCGCAGGCGGGCCATCCGCTCGCCCGAGCGCTTGGCGCTCATCGCCTGGCGCAGCTCGTCCGCCTCGGTCGGGGTGAAGCCCGCCACGTCGATCGCGATCTGCATGAGCTGCTCCTGGAAGAGGGGCACCCCGAGCGTCCGCTCGAGCGCGGGCTTGAGCAGCGGGTGGAGGTAGGCGACCGGCTCGGTCCCGTTGCGGCGCCGGATGTAGGGGTGGACGGCGTGCCCCTGGATGGGGCCGGGCCGGATGAGGGCGACCTCGATGGCCAGGTCGTAGAAGCACCGCGGCTGGACGCGGGGCAGCGTGTTCATCTGGGCGCGGGACTCGACCTGGAAGACCCCCACGGTGTCGGCCCGGCAGAGGAGGTCGTAGACCTCGGGCTCCTGGTCGAGCCTGGCCAGGTCGACCTCGACCCGGTGGAACTCGGCGACCAGGTCGACCATGTGGTGCAACGCGGTCAGCATGCCGAGCCCGAGGAGGTCGAACTTGACCAGGCCGGCCGCCGCGCAGTCGTCCTTGTCCCACTGGAGCACGCTGCGTCCGGGCATCCGCCCCCACTCGACCGGGCAGACCTCGACGACCGGCCGGTCGCAGATGACCATGCCGCCGGAGTGGATGCCGAGATGCCGCGGGAAGTCGACGACCTCCCCCGCGAGCGTCCGCACGAGCGGCGGGAGGTCCTCCCGGGTCGCGAACGGCTCGCCCCGGTCGACCGACTTGGACCAGGCGTCGACCTCCTCCACGCTGTGGCCGAGGGCCTTGCCCACGTCGCGCAGCGCGGAGCGTGACCGGTAGGTGATCACGTTGGCCACCTGGGCCGCGTGCAGCCGGCCGTAGCGCTCGTAGACGTACTGGATGACCTCCTCGCGGCGCCCCGACTCGATGTCGACGTCGATGTCCGGGGGACCGTCGCGCGCGGGGGAGAGGAACCGCTCGAAGAGCAGGCCGAGGGAGACCGCGTCGACGTTGGTGATGCCGAGCGCGTAGCAGACCGCCGAGGTGGCCGCCGAGCCGCGCCCCTGGCAGAGGATGTCCTCGCGCCGGCAGAACGCCACGATGTCCCAGACGGTGAGGAAGTAGCCCGCGAACCCGAGCTCGCCGATGACCGCGAGCTCGTGGTCGAGCTGCGACCACGCCCCGGCCACCCGCTCGTCGTCCCGCGGCCCGTACCGCTCGGTCGCGCCGCGGCGCACCAGCTCGACCAGCCAGCTCTGCTCGGTGTGGTCCGCCGGCACCGGGAAGTCGGGCAGGCGCGGGGCGACGAGGCGGAGGTCGAACGCGCACGCGGCGGCGATCTCGGCTGCGCGCTCGACCACCCCGGGCCAGCGGGCGAACCGGCGACGCTGCTCGGCCTCCCCGCGCAGGCAGGCGGTGCCCGACGGGGGCAGCCACCCCTCGAGCTCCTCGAGCGGTCGGCGCGCGCGCACCGCGGCCAGCGCGGTGGCGAGGGGGAAGCGTGCCGGGGTGGCGTAGTGCACGTTGTTGGTCGCGACCGGCGAGACCCCGCGCCCGGTCGCGAGCAGGGCCAGCGCGTCGTTGCGGGTCGCGTCGACCGGATCGCCGTGGTCCCAGAGCTCGACCGCGAGGTGGTCGCGGCCGAAGTGGCCGACGAGCCGGTCGAGGGTGCGCGCCGCGGCCGCCGGGCCGTCGGTGGTGAGCGCGGCCGCGAGCGCGCCCTTGCGGCACCCGGTGAGCACCTGCCAGTGGCCGCCGGCACGGCCGGCCAGGTCCTCGAGGGAGAGGAGCGGCCGGCCCTTCTCCCCGCCGGCCAGGTGGGCCTCGGCGAGGGCCCGGCTCAGGCGCGCGTAGCCCTCCGGGTCGCGGGCGAGCACGATCAGGTGGCTCCCCTCGGGGTCGGGCATGCCGGTCCGGACCGGGGAGGTGCCCGCGCCGGTGATGGTGAGCTCGGCGCCGAAGACGGTGGGCAGGCCGAAGGCGCGTGCCGCCTCGGCGAAGCGGACCACGCCGTAGAGGCCGTCGTGGTCGGTCAGCGCGAGCGCGGCGAGGCCGAGCCGGACCGCCTCGCCGGCCAGCTCCTCGGGGTGGCTCGCGCCGTCGAGGAAGGAGAAGTTGGAGTGCGCGTGGAGCTCGGCGTAGGCCATCTCGGACCCCCGGTCATCCGTAGGTCGCCTCGACCCACCACCTGCCCCGCTCGAGCAGGAGGAGGTGGGCCTCCGCGCCGGCGACCACCTGCATGCCGCGCGCTCCGCCGTCGCGAGCGCGACCACCAGCGCTCGTCCGACGGCCACGGGCCGGCCCACGCGGTCACCGCCGTCCAGGGATGCTGCTCGACCGAGAGACGATCGGGGGCCGCGGTGGCGAGTCCCCGCCCCGAGACGCGCACCGGCTCCCCGCGGGCGTCCGCGAGCTCGGCCGGCCGGGGGGAGGGGTGGACGACCGCCGGGGCCGGCGGAGGGATCCGACCGGGCCAGGGGGCCTCGGACGCGCGGTCGCGACCGGCGTCGCCCGCGTTCCAGGTCACGAAGCGGGCCTGCTGGGCCGGGCCCCGCCCGCCCTGCAGACGGGCGGTGAGCACGCCGTCGGGACCGAGCAGGTCCTGCACCGCGGCGAGCGACCCGGCGGCGCGGGCGTCCTCGTCGCTCGCCCCGCCCCAGAAGCCGGTCGCGCGGGCCGCCTCCCCGGACGGCGCGCCGTGGCGATGCCGCCGGCGCGCTTCGTCGATCCGCCGCGCGGCCGACGGGTCGCGCAGCCCGTCGGCCTCACCGTGCCGCCCGCCCGCCACCTGGTGGCAGACGACCCCCTCGCTGCCGAAGCGGCCGAGCACGTGGGACGCGGGGAGGGCGGCGAGCTCGCCGAGGGTGCGGACGCCCAGCCGGGAGAGGATCGCCGCGAGGTCGGGGCCGCAGAGGGCGTCCACCGGGAAGGGGGCGAGGAAGCCGGGGGTCCCGCCCGGCGGGACGACCAGGCCCTGGCGCGCGGCGAGCACCGCGGCGAACAGCCCGTCGGCCACGCCGACCTCGACCAGGGTGCGCGGCGACACGGCCGCCGCGATCGACGCGACGAGCGCGTCCTCGCCGCCGAAGTAGCGCGCCGGTCCGCGGGCCGGGAGCGAGCAGATGCCCGGCGCGACGGTGGCGACCCAGGGGCAGTAGGCCTCCACCGCGGCGGTCACCTCGACGAACGAGCGCACCGCGGCTCCGTCCTCGTCCTCCTCGAGGAGGTCGGGACAGCGCAGGACGAGCAGGCGCTCCACGTCAGCCCGCCACCGTGCCGTCCGCCGAGGGGAGCCACAACCGGTGACAGCCGGCACGCGTCGCGGCGTGCCGGGCGGTGGTCACCACCGCCATCCGGCGCCGGCGGAGGTGGCCCGCGCCGTCCCCGGCGCCGTCCCAGCAGAGCTCGCGCACACCGAGACGGACGTCGGGGTGCTCGGGCCACCCGGCCCGCCCCGCCACGACCAGGAGCACCGAGCGGTGACGGCGGACCCGGGCCACCAGCCGCCGGACCATGGCGGGACGGGGCGGGAAGGGCGGGCAGAGCACCACCAGGTCGACGCCGTCGAGGAGCACGGCGGTCACCTCGGCCCACGCGACCCCCGGCCGGGGGACGACCGCCGCGCGCTCGAGGTCGACGCCGAGGTCGCGCGCGGCGACCGCACCGAAGCCGGTGAGCCCGACGAACGCGCACCACGAGCCGGCGCCGGAGGCGGCCGCGCAGAGGGCCAGCGCGAGGGCGACCCCACCACCGGCGTGCAGGTCGGGCCCGCGGCCCGTGAGGTCGGTGACCACGAGCGTGCTCCCGCGGCGGAGGCCGCCGTCGGGCAGCAGGTCGCGCAGCGGGGGGAGGACCGGCAGGAGGCGGGTCCGGCTGGAGGAGACGGGCCGGGTCCGTTCGGCCAGCAGCGCGAGCGGGTCCGCCGGCCGCCGGCGCAGCGGAGGCGCGGGGTCCCGGGCCGGGCCCTCGTCCGGGGCGACCGCCTGGTCGGGCGGGGAGACGAACATACGTTCGACACTACCGCTCCCGCGGCGGGTGTGCCCAGGGGGCTCCGCCGACCTCAGCGGACCCCCGCCGACGCTTCGTCGGGCCCTCCGCGGAGCCGTCGCCAGGGCTGCCGGCCGGCCTGTCAGCCGGGTCGCGTGACCCGGCGCGGACCGTCCCGGGCCTCACGCGATCCACGCGGGGTGCTCGCTAACATGTGCGCACCAGAGAAAGGAGGTGGTCCAACTGAGCAGTCAACGATTCGGGACCCTGGAGGTGGCTGGTCGCTGAGGCGGCTCGCTGTGCCATCTGGCGAATCCCAGCCAGACACCCACCGGGTCACCCAGCCGGAACAGGTCCCATCCGGCGCCGTACAGGAACCCCGGTGCCTATCTCAGCAAGCATTCGGAGCAGGGCGTCCCGTCGCGGGCGCCCTGCTCCACGTTCAGGGCCCGACGCCGTCCCAGAGCCCGACCGGCGCGTCGCCAGGCCGGTAGTGCCCGGGCGGGCGGCCCGCCGACGCCCGCTCGATGCGGGAGCGCATCCCCTCGCTCAGCACGCCCGCGCCGATCATCTCGACGTAGGTCGCGGTCGCGTTGCCCACGTCGAAGAAGTCGCGCTGCCAGCCCCACCGGAAGTCGCCGGCGTAGCGGAACCAGCTCCCGCCGAGCCCCGCGATCTCGTAGGGGCGACCGTCGGGGCGCTTCGCGTCGGCGAGCTGCTTCCACAGCCCGAGGATCTCGCCCCGCCGGTCGTCGATGAGCACGGCCTGGTACGGATAGCTCCACCCGCCGAGCCCCTCCATCTCGTAGCCGAGCGCGAACTCGCGGATCTCGTCGCGCCCGACGGCCATGAACTCGTCGTGCGGTCCGACGTTCCAGCCGTAGGTCGCGTCCTCGGTGTACATCTCGGCCATGGGCTTCCAGTCGAGCTGCTCCTCGCAGCGTCGATTGAGGTCGACCCAGCGCTGCATCATCTCTTCGAGCTCGCTGCGCGCGAATGACGGCATGGTCCTACTCCTCCTCGATGATCCGTAGTGCGGTGGTCGGGCAGTACCGCACCGCGGCTTCGACCGCGGCGCGCGCTTCGACGCCCGGATGCTCGTCGACGATGACGACCGGGGGATCCTTGCCCAATTCGAAGACCGACGGCGCCTCGGACTCGCAGACGCCGTGACCCTGGCAGAGGTCGGCGTCGACGGCGACCCGCATCAGCTCGCCGCCGCCCGGCGCCGGTAGCGCACCATCACGGGCTGCTGGAGCTGGATGACCATCTTCGAGAGGTCGGCCCGGTAGGTGTCTGGCGGCTGCGCGAGCTCGAAGGTCCAGTCGAGCAGCAGGACCGAGAAGATGGCCTTGAGCTGCATGAGTGCGAACGCCGCACCGACGCAGCGGTGACGGCCCGCGCCGAACGGGATCCACGTCCAGGGGTTCGCCTTCTCCTCGTCGCGCGGCGCGAGGTACCGGGTCGGGTCGAAGCGGCCGGCGTCGTCGAAGTCCTCGGGGATGCGGTTGGACACCCACGGGGACGCACCGACCATCTGCCCCTTGCGGATCGCCACGTCGCGGAAGGTGAGGTCCTCCTTGGCCACACGCAGGAGCAGGATGAGCGGCGGGTGCAGCCGGAGGGTCTCCTTCAGCGATGCCTCGAGCCAGGGCATCTCGCGCAAGGCCTGATAGCTCACCTCCGCGCCGCCCGCGTAGAGCTCGTCGAGCTCCTGCACGACCCGCTCGAGCGCGTCGGGGTGCTTGAGCAGCTCGATCACCATCCACGACGCGGTCGTCGACGTCGTGTGGTGACCGGCGAACATCATCGAGATGAAGATGCCGGTGATCTGGTCCGCGCCGAACCGCGACGTGCCGTCCTCGTCGCGGATCGACATGAGCACGTCGAGCAGGTCCCGCTCATCGGCCCCGGGCGCGGCCTCCGCCTCACGCCCGTCCATGATCCCCTGCACGAGGCGCACGAGCTCTTGCCGCGACGCGTCGCGCTTCGCGAAGCTCTCGATCGGCGCGTACGGGTCGACGTAGGCGAGCGCGTCGGTGCCGCGCTCGAGGTCGTGGTAGAGCTCGGCGAACCGGCCGTCGAGCTGGTCGCGGAAGCGCTTCCCGATGAGACAGGACGACGAGGTGTAGATGGTGAGCTCGGCGAACCAGTCGAGCAGGTCGAGCTCGCCCTCGTCGTCGAGGTGCGCGACCATCCCCTCGACCTCGCCCGCGATGGTGGCCGCGTGCCCGCGCATGAACTTGTCGCGCAGCGCCTGGTTGTGGAGCATCTCGCGGCGCCGCTCCGGGGGCGCGTCGAAGACCACGCCTTCGCCGAAGACGGGGGTCATGAACGGGTAGGCCTCGGCCTGGTCGAGCACCTCCTCGGGCGCGCGGAAGAAGAGCTCGTTGGCCTCGGCGCCGGAGAGCAGCACCACGTCGCGCTCCGCGAGGCGGAAGACCCCGACGTCGCCGCACTCCGCGCGCACCCGCTCGAGCAGCGCGATCGGGTCGGTCCGCAGCTCCTCGAGATGCCCGTCGGGGAGCTCGCCCCCGGACACCCGCGGCGGCTCGCGCAGATCCACTGAGGTCGTCATCGGTCCTCCTCGATGATCGGTGCTTCGGGTTGCAGCTCGATGGTCGTCACGTGGATGCCCCGCGGCATGCCGACCACCGCGAGCACGGCCTCGGCCACGCCCTCCGGTCGCATGAAGCTCCCGTGGCGCGCGAGCCCCCACGACGCCCACTGGTTGATGATCTCGGCGGTCGTGTCCGGGTCCCAGTCCATGCCCATCCCCGTCTGGGTCGGCCCGGGCCGGAAGACGGTCGCGCGCACGCCCGTCCCCTCGAGCTCCATCTGGAGGGCGCGCACGTACCCTTCGAGCGCCCACTTGGAGGTCACGTACGCGGCCATCGACGGCCGGGGCCGCACCGCGACGTCAGAGGTCACGAAGAGGAGATCGCCGCGACGGCGCTCGATCATCCCGGGCAGGAGCGCCCGCACGAGGCGGTGGGTGCCCTTGACGTTCACGTCGATCGTGCCGCCGAGCAGGTCGTCGCTCGTGTCGAGTACCGCGCCGGACCGGTTGAGCGCGGCGTTGGAGACGACGATCTCGATCGCACCGACCGCCTGCTCGGCCTCCGCGGCGAAGCGGGCGGGCGAGTCCGGCTCGGCGAGGTCGAGGTGGAAGGCGTGGGCCTCGCCACCCGTCTCCCGGATGGCGACCGCGAGCTCCTCGCACTGCTCGACCCGGCGCGCGCCGAGGACCACCGGATAGCCCGCGGCCGCGAGCACCTCGGCCGCCGCGCGCCCGATGCCCGACGACGCCCCGGTGACGAGCGCGGGACGTCGGGCGGGATGGGGCGCGAGGCGCGGCATCAGCGTGGCGTGACCGCGACCGGCAGGGCCGCGTAGCCGCGGACGTTGATCGAGTGGACGCGCTCGGCGCCGGCCTCGTCGATCCCGTAGTCCGAGACGCGCGACGCCAGCTCCTCGAGCGCGACCCGCGCCTCGAGCCGGGCGAGCGGGGCGCCCATGCAGAAGTGGCGGCCGCTGCCGAAGCTGACCAACCTGGTCGTGTCGCGGTCGAGGTCGTAGGTGTCCGCCGCCGGGAAGACCTCCGCGTCGCGGTTGGCCGACCCGATGAGGAGGAGGACCCGCTCGCCGGCCCCGATCGCCGTCCCGCGCACCTCGACCGGCTCGCGCACGGTGCGGACCACCATCTGGGTCGAGCCGTCGAAGCGCAGCGTCTCGTCGACCCAGTCGGGGATGCGTCCCCGATCACCGAAGGCCTTCGCCCGCTCGTCGGGGTACCGCCATCCCCAGTAGACCGCGTTGCCGAGCAGTTTGGTGGTGGTCTCGTTGCCGGCCACCACCATGAGGAAGAGGAAGGCGATGATCTCGTCATCGGTGAGCCGGTCGCCGTCGATCTCCGCGTCGAGCAGCTCGGAGGTGAGGTCGTCGCGCCGGCGCGCCCGCCGTTCGGTGACCATGTCGCCGTAGTAGCCCACGAGCTCGAGGGCGGCCTCCATGCCCGAGGGCGGGACGTCGAAGACCCCGTCCTCGCGGTGGAGCACGAGATCCGAGAGGCGGCGCAGCTCGGCCCGGTCCCCGCGGGGCACGCCCATGAGCTCGGAGACCACGTCCATCGGCAGCCGGCCGGCGACGTCCGCGATGAAGTCGAAGGTGCCGCGCTCGATCGCGGGCTCGAGGTGCTCGACGGCGATCTCGCGGATGCGGTCCTCGAAACCTGCGACGGTGCGAGGGGTGAACCCCTTGCCGACGAGGGAGCGCATGCGGGTGTGGCGGGGCGGGTCCATGGCGAGGAACGACATGGTGCGGTGGGCGCCGGGTCCGTACGCGGACGGCTCGAGGGAGACGCCGTTCGCGTTCGAGTAGGCATCGGCGTTGCGGAAGGCGCCGAGCACGTCCTCGTGGCGGGCGAACGCCCAGAAGTCGAACTCCTCGCTGCGGTAGACGGGAGCGTCGCGCCGCAGCGTCGCGTAGGTCGGGTACGGGTCCTCGTGGAAGTCGTAGTCGTAGGGGCTGAAGGGCACCGGCACGTCCGCGGCGACGTTCACCGGACCACCCGCTGGAGCCGCGGTCGGCGGGTGCCGGCCGTGCCGTCCCCCGCGGTCATGAGGCGCGCCGCCTCGGCGACGAACTCCGGCACCGCGGCGAACTCCATGTGGCCCATGCCGGCGGTCAGGAGCGCGCCGAAGTAGGTGCTCACGAGCACCTGCACGACCGACGGCTCGCATCCGGGTCCGGCCGCGGTCGCGAGCCGGCGGTGGATGTCCGCGCCGATCCGGTCGCGCAGACCCTTCACGTCGGGGTTGGAGCTGAGCAGCGCCTGGGTCGCCGCGGCGACGACCACCGGGCTGCCGGAGACGATGGTGCCGAGGTCGCGCACCGCCGCCGCGATCCGCTCGGCGACCGGCAGGTCGCCCTCGGCGTCCGGCGCCGGCACCGACTGCACGCGGCGCCAGAGCAGCTCGGCGAGGACGTGGTCCTTCGACGAGAAGTACGTGTAGGCGGTCGCGGGCGCGACGCCCGCGCGCCGCGCGATCGCCCGCACCGACAGGCCGTCGTACCCGCTGGCCTCGACTTCGGCCTCGGCCGCGCCGACCAGCTGGTCGACCGCCCCGGCCTGCCGCTCGGTGAGCCAGCGGCGCGGGGCCTCGTGGGCGAGCGGCTGGGCCACGGCTCAGCCCGCCGCCGGGTGGGCGGGCGCGGGCGGGACGTGCGGTGTGCCGTCCCGCATCGGCGGGTACTCGAAGGTCGCCGCGGTCGTGCCGCGCACGATCTTCGTGATGTCCGGCTCGGGCAGGGTCTCGTTGTCGTCGTCGATGACGACCTCCCAGCGGCAGTGGGGGACGCGGTCGCTCGGCACGCGCGGCGGACGGTGCACGTGCCGGATGTGCGCCTTGGGGTTGACCGCCTGTGCGGTGTAGTCGAAGGTGCCGTCCTCGATGTGGTGGCACATGCCGGTGACCATCTTGTCGCCCCAGGGCTCCGCGTCCATGAGTGCGCCGCAGTAGGCGAGCTCGAAGAAGCCGTGCTTCTCGTCCACGACCTCGTAGCGGACGTCGAGGTAGTGGTGCGGGAAGCCGGGGTCGAGCTGGAGCACCTTGAAGATGTCCTCGACGGTGTCGCCGGTGATGTGCATGATGCGCCGCAGGCGCTCGCCGTAGACGGGGCTCGCGCCCCGCCACTCCTCGATCGCGAGCCGCTGCACCTCCGCGCCGCCGTGGCTGATCCCGATCGCACCGCACATCGACCGGTCGAGGATGTGCACGATCTGCGCGAACTCGCGGACGAGCCGCACGAGCGCGTCCTTCGAGAGGTCCTCGTAGCGGAAGTCCGTCTGGAAGGGTCCGCTGTAGTCCGGGAGCCCGGCGCCGACGTTGCCGCCACCGTCGTCCCCGCCGGGTGCTGTCGCCTCGGTGTCGGTCATATGTCTGAACTATAGTCTGGACACTTGTCCAGCAAAAGCCCGCGCACGCGGGGCGGAGGACCGAGGAGGGAGCGCCCATGGCCGGCGAGGAGCCCGGAGACGCACGCGTCGAGCACCCCGTGGTCGGGGTGGTCGGCCTCGGAGCGATCGGTGACGGTGTGGCCCGCAACGTCGAGCGCGCGGGCCTGCCGCTCGTCGTCTGCGACGTGCGGGCGGAGGCCACCGAGCCCTTCCGGGCGAGCGCGACGGTCGCCGACTCCCCGGCCGAGCTTGCTCGCCGTGCGGACGTGGTCGTGGTCGCCGTCGTCGACGACGCGCAGGTCCACGCGGTCCTCTCGGGGCCGACGGGTGCGCTGGCCGCAGCCGGCCCGGACACGGTGGTCCTCGTCGTGAGCACGATCACCACCGCGTGCGTCGAGGCGATCGGCACGGAGGCGGCCGAGCACGGGATCGCAGTGCTCGACTGCGGAGTGAGCGGCGGGCCGAGCGCGGCGGCCTCCGGTGAGCTCGTCTGCATGGTGGGCGGCGACGCGGCGGCGATCGAGCGGGTCGGCCCGGTGCTCGACGCGATGGGCTCCCTCACGGTCCCGATGGGTGCCTTCGGGACCGGGCTCGCGGCGAAGCTCGCCCGCAACCTGGTGCAGTACGCGTCGTGGCTCGCGGCCTACGAGGCCCAGGTGCTCGCCGAGGCCGCCGGCGTCGAGCTGCTCAAGCTCGCCCAGGTCATCCGTGCGAGCGATGAGCGCATCGGCGGCGCGTCGACCCTCATGTTCCGCACGACCGCCGCGCCCTTCACCGACGCCGACGACGCCGGGCTGGTCGGCGCGATGCGCTCCGCGTCCCTCCTCGCCCACAAGGACCTTCGGGCCGCGCTCGACCTCGGGGCGTCGCTCGGGGTCGCCCTCCCGCTCGCCGCCATGACCGACGACCGGTGCGACGCGCTGTTCGGAGTCGCCGGGGCGCGGTCGTGAGCGTCGGGTTCGGCGAGGAGCGCCTCTTCGTCGGCGGGGAGCTCCGCGCGGCGAGGAGCGGCCGCATGTTCGAGACCGCCAACCCCGCGACCGAGGAAGTCCTCGGACTCGTCGCCGACGGCGGCCCCGAGGACATGGACGATGCGATCGCGGCGGCCCGCACCGCGTTCGACACGACGGGCTGGTCGACCGACGTGGCCTTCCGGGTCGCCTGCCTCCGGCAGCTCGAGGCGGCCTTCCGCGCACACGACGAGGAGCTCCGCGCGATGACCGTCGCCGAGACGGGATCGCCGGTCTCGTTCACCCACTCGGCGCAGCTCGACGCGCCGGTCGACTCGCTCGGCTGGGTCGCTGACCTCGCAGAGGGGTACCGCTGGGAGGCCGACCTCGGTGATGCGGCCCCGCTCGGGATGCCGTCGCACCGGTGGGTCCGGCGCGAGGCCACCGGCGTGGTGGGCGCGATCACGCCGTGGAACGTGCCCCACCAGATCAATCTCGCCAAGCTCGGCCCGGCGCTCGCGGCGGGCAACACGGTCGTGCTCAAGCCCGCCCCGGACACCCCGTGGTGCGCGACGGCGCTCGGCCGGATGATCGCCGAGGAGACCGACATCCCGCCCGGCGTGGTCAACGTCGTCCCCTCGTCGGACCACGCGCTCGGTGCGATCCTCGCCGAGGATCCTCGCGTCGACCAGGTGAGCTTCACCGGCTCGACCGCGACGGGCCGCAAGGTGATGACGGCGGCCGCGGCGAGCCTCAAGAGGGTCTTCCTCGAGCTCGGCGGGAAGTCGGCCTTCGTGGTGCTCGACGACGCCGACCTCCGCGGGGCGTGCGCGACGGCGGCGTTCACCGTCTGCACCCACGCCGGGCAGGGCTGCGCGATCACCACCCGGCTCCTCGTCCCGCGTGCGCGCTTCGACGAGGCCCTCGAGGCGACGGCCGGGGTGATGGGCAAGCTGCCGGCCGGCGACCCGACCGATCCCGGCACCATCTGCGGACCGCTGATCAGCGCCAGACAGCGCGAGCGGGTCGAGGGGTACCTCCGCCTCGCCGCCGACGAGGGCGCGACCGCGGTGCTCGGCGGTGGGCGGCCCGACGGGTTCGAGCGCGGCTACTTCGTCGAGCCGACGCTGCTCGTCGGGCTCGGCAACGACGCGCGCGTCGCGCGCGAGGAGATCTTCGGACCGGTCCTCGTGGTCATCCCCCACGACGGTGACGACGACGCGGTCGCCCTCGCCAACGACTCGCCGTACGGGCTGTCCGGCTCGGTGTGGTCCGGGGACCGCGAGCGCGCGGTCGCCGCGGCCAACCGCATCCGGACCGGCACCGTCGGCATCAACGGCGGGCTCTGGTTCAGTCCCGACGTTCCCTTCGGCGGCTATAAACAGTCGGGCATCGGGCGCGAGTCGGGGGTCGCGGGGTTCGAGGAGTACCTCGAGACGAAGGCGCTCGCCGAGCCGGCAGGAGGGTGATCCGGGTGGACGTCGATGGTTGAGGACGGAGGGGGTGGGGGGTCGCCGGACGCGGCCGCCTCGGGATCGCCCCATGCGAAGGGCATCGCCAAGATGCAGGAGGTCTACGGCTTCTCGGTCGATCCCGACCAGATCGAGGGTCCCTACGTGGACTGCACGGTCGACCATCTCTTCGGCGAGATCTGGACCCGGGCCGCGCTCGACATCCGCGACCGGCGGCTGCTCACGATCGGCGTCCTCGCAGCGCTCGGCCAGTCCCAGCTCGTCGAGATCCAGTTCTCGTCCGCTCTCGAGCGCGGCGAGCTCACCGAGGAGCAGGTGCGGGAGGTCGTCCTCCACCTCGCCCACTACATCGGGTGGCCGCTGTCGACCGGGGTCAACGAGGTGGCCGAGCGGGTGATCGCCAGGCGGCGCCGGACGGAGGGAGCGTGAGCACGGCGTCGGCGACGCCGCCGATGGTCACGTTCGACTTCGGGGGCAAGGTCGCGATCGTGACCGGCGCGGGCGGGGGGATCGGCCGGGCCTACGCGGAGGCGCTGGCGGGCGCGGGGGCGTCGGTCGTGGTCGCCGACATCGACGAGGCGAAGGCCGGCGACGTCGCGCAGGGCATTCGGGCCACGGGCGGCGCAGCCGAGGCGTGCCGGGTGGACGTCGCCGATCCGGCGTCGGGGGCCGCGATGGCCGAGGCCGCCGTCGGCGCGTTCGGCGGGATCGACTACCTGGTCAACAACGCGGCGATCTTCGGCGGCATGCAGCTCGACCTGCTGGTGTCGGTCGACTGGGAGTACCTCAACCGGTTCCTCGCGGTCAACCTCCTCGGCGCGCTCAACTGCGTGCGCGCCTGCTTGCCGGCCCTGCGCGCGGGCGGCGGCGCGGTCGTCAACCAGTCCTCGACGGCGGCTTACCTCTACGCGGGCTTCTACGGCCTCGCCAAGGCCGGGGTCAACTCGCTGACCCAGCAGCTCGCCACCGAGCTCGGCGGCATGGGGATCCGGGTGAACGCGATCGCGCCCGGCCCGATCGACACCGAGGCGTCGCGCACCGTCGTGCCCGACGCCTTACTCAAGCCGATCCTCGACTCGCTGGTCATCAAGCGCCAGGGTCAGCCGGACGACCTGGTGGGGCTCTGCCTGTTCCTGTTGTCGGACCGTGCCTCGTGGATCACGGGCCACGTCTTCAACGCCGACGGTGGCCAGGTCTTCCGTCCGTGAGCGGGCGGGGTGCACGATGAGCGAGGAGCGCGTCGAGATCGAGGACCGGGACGGGGTCCGGGTCGTCGCCTTCGACCGCCCCGAGGTGCGCAACGCGTTCGACCTCGCGATGTACGACGCGGTCGACGGCGCGCTGCGGAGCTCGCTCGAGGACGACGGCGTGCATGTCGTGGTGGTGACCGGGCGGGGCAAGGCGTTCAGCGCCGGCCAGGACCTCCGCGAGATGGCCGCGATCGCGACGGGCGCGGGCGGCGACGAGGCCGGCACCGGCTTCCGACGGCTCCTCGACACATTGGTCGGATTCGACAAGCCGCTGCTCGCCGCCGTCCACGGTGTCGCGATCGGCCTCGGGTGCACCATGCTCGGGCACGTCGACCTCGCGCTGGTCGAGGCGGGCACGCGTCTGCGTGCGCCCTTCGCCGAGATGGGCGTGCCCCCCGAAGGGGCGAGCAGCCTCCTCTTCCCCGCCCGGATGGGGTGGCAGCGCGCGGCTGCGGTCCTCCTCGCGTCCGAGTGGCTCGACGCCCACCAGGCCGTCGAGGCCGGCCTCGCGCTGAGGGTCAGCCCCGCCGGCGCGGTGCTCGAGGAGACCATGGCGATCGCCACCCGGATCGCGTCGTACCCACCACACGCGACCCGCACCATCAAGCGACTCATGGCCGTCGACCGGGCGGTCGCGGTGGGCGCCGCCCGCGCCCGCGAGGAGGACGCGTTCGCCGCACTCTTCGCCGACCCCGACCGCAACCCCGGCTCCCACCTCGCCGCCGGCCTCGACCACTGACGCCGTGCGCATCGGGATCACCGCGTTCCTCACCGACCGGGCGATGGCCCCCGTTGCGCTCGCCCGAGCCGTGGAGGAGCGGGGCTTCCACTCGCTCTACCTCCCCGAGCACACCCATCTGCCCGTCCGCGATGCGCAGCCGCCGGCGCTCGTCGAGGGGGTCCACCTCGACGACTACCGGCGGAGCCTCGACCCGCTCGTCGCGCTCGCCGCGGCCGCCGCGGTCACCGAGCGGATCGAGCTCGGCACCGGCGTGCTGCTCGTCGCGCAGCACGACCCGATCGTCCTCGCGAAGCAGCTCGCCACCCTCGACCAGGTGAGCGGCGGGCGGGTGGTGCTCGGGGTCGGCTTCGGCTGGAACCGGACGGAGGCTGCCGACCACGGCGTCGACTTCGGACGGCGCCGCGAGGTCGCCCGCGAGCACGTGCGCTGCATGCAGACCCTCTGGCGCGACGAGGAGGCCTCCTTCCACGGGGAGCATGTCTCCTTCGACGCGTGCTGGAGCTGGCCGAAGCCCTTCGGCCGCGACCGTGTGCCGGTGCTCGTGGGCGGCGGTGCGACCCCGCGCGTCTTCGAGGCGGTCGCCGAGTACGGGGACGGCTGGCTGCCGGTCGGCGGCGCAGGCCTCGCGACCGCGCTCCCTGCGCTGCGCGCCGCATGCGAGCGAATTGGCCGCGACCCCGGGGAGGTGCGGGTGGTCCCCTTCGGGACCGTACCGACCGACGCGAAGCTGGACCACCTGTGCGGCCTCGGCGTGACCGAGGTCGTGTTCCGGGTGCCCTCGGGCCCGGCCGACGAGATGCTCGCAGTGCTCGACGCCCACGCAGGCTTCCTCGAGCGCTTCGGAGCCGACCGTGCCTGAGCCGGGCACGACCGAGCCGTCACCGAGCAAGCCGTGGAGCGGCGGCGGGCGCGAGGAGCTGGCCGCCGCGGTACGACGGCTCATGACCCTGACCGTGACCTCGTCGGCCCCGCCCGAGGTCGTGCAGGCCGCGGCGCACCGGGCGGAGGCGCTCGCCGACGAGCTCGAGCCCTTCGTCCACGCGGCCGGTCCCGCTCCGGTGACCCGCTTCGCCGAGGAGACCGTCCGCTCGGAGGCGGTGGCGGGGCTCGCCGAGGCGATGCCGTTCGACATGATCGTCGGGCGGTGCAATCCGGTCGCACCCCCGATCGAGATCGAATTCGACCCGCCGCGCGCGATCGGCCGGACCCGGTTCGCGACGCACTTCGAGGGTGCGCCCGGCTGCGTGCACGGCGCCGCGATCGCCGCGGCCTTCGACATCATGCTCACGGCGGCAAACGTGCTCGCCGATGCGGCCGGACCGACGGTCACCCTCACCCTCCGCTACCGGAAGCCGACCGTCATCGCCGAGGAGGCCGTCTTCGAGGCGTGGGTCACCTCCATCGACGGCCGCCGCACCGTGAGCGAGGGACGCCTGCTGCAGGGCGACGTGGTCACCGTCGAAGCCCGGGGCGAGTTCGTCAATCTCGACCGGGCGCGCATCGAGGCCATGCACCGGCGCAGCGGTGCCGGCACGCCGGGCACGGACAGCCGGGGTTCTCTAGAGTCGTGAGCGCGAGCGCGGCCGGGGGGAACGAACGCCGAGCGGCTCGTGCGATCCGTTCGCGCAACCACTGGGGGAGGTCGTCGATGCGTACCACACCTGATCGCCGGAGCTACTCGCGGCGGGGCGTCGCCGCCGCACTGCTGAGCGGTGTCGTCGCCGCCGCCGCGTTGACCGCCTGCTCGTCGACGCAGACACCGAGCGCGACCGTGTCGGCCAGCACGAAGTCGACCGTCCCGCCGGCCGCGTTCTCCGACCGGACCGGGATCACCGCGACGTCGGTCTCGATCGGCAACGTCTCGACGCTGGTCGGCGGGCTCTTCGAGGGGGCGGTCGTCGGGACGCGCGCGTACGCCGCCTACGTGAATTCACAAGGTGGGATCAACGGGCGGAAGCTCGTGGTCGACGGCGCCGACGACAACTTCGAAGGCGCTCCGAACCGGCAGTACACCCAGGCCGCCGTCGCCAAGGACTTCGCGATGGTCGGGAGCTTCTCGCTGCAGGACAACTTCGGCGGTGCGGTCCTCGCCGCCAACCCGAGCGTCCCCAACGTGACGGTCTCGCTCGACCCCGCGACGGCCAATCTGCCGAACAGCTTCAGCCCCGCGCCTGCGGCCAACGGCTGGCAGCTCGGACCGCTCGTCTACTTCCAGAAGCTCTTCCCGAGCCAGGTCCTCCACGCCGGCGCGCTCGTCGCGGACCAGCCCTCGGCGATCACCAAGTGGAACGGTGAGCTCGCCGCGATGCATCACCTCGGCTACCACGTCGTCTACGACCCGCAGTTCGACATCACGACGACCGACTTCAACCAGTACGTCGTCGCGATGCGCAACGCGGGCGTGAAGATCCTCTTCATCGAGCAGATGCCCCAGAACTACGCCGCCGCGGTGTTCCGGGCGATGACCCTGCAGAACTACCACCCGATCGTCGTGCTCGGCGCGTCGACGTACAGCACGCAGCTGGTGCCCGACGCCGGTGGTCCCTCGGCGATCGACGGCGCCTACCTCGAGCAGAACACCGCGCTCTACCTCGGCGAGGATGCAGCCGCGATCCCGGCGGTCAACACCTTCCTCACCTGGGTACAGAACGTGTCCCCGGGCTTCAAGGCCGACCTGTTCACGCTCTTCGGCTGGGTGTCCGCGGAGCTCTTCGGCCAGGCCCTGCGGGCCGCCGGGAGCGATCCGACCCGCGGCTCCGTCCTGAAGGCACTGCGGTCGATCACCTCGTACTCCGGCGACAACATCCTGGCGACCGCCAACCCGGCCGACAAGGTCCCGGGCAACTGCTACATCATCGGCAGGGTGTCCAACGGACAGTTCGTGCGCACCGACGACCCGCCGACGAGCGGGTCGACCCACGGCTACCGCTGCGACCAGCCCTACTACTACGCGTCCTCGGAGAAGTCCTCGTAGGAGAAGGAGCGGGCGGAGCCGTGTCCGGCCCGGGTGGCTTCCGCCGGTGGGAGCGGACCCGCCGGGGCGGTCAGCCCTCGGCCGACGCGGCCCGCTTCATGAGGCGGGACTTGCGGTTGGCGGCCTGGTTCTTGTGGATCACGCCCTTCGCCGCCGCCTTGTCGATCCGCTTGACGGCGAGCCGGAGCGCCTCCGCGCTGTCCTCGCCGCCTTCGTCGACGGCCGTGATCGCCCGCTTGGAGCGGGTGCGGAGCTCCGAGCGGACCGCCTTGTTGCGGGCGTGCCGCTTGACCGTCTGGCGGTTCCGCTTGATCTGGCTCCTGATGTTGGCCACGTCGGGTCCTTCTGGTGCTCGGGTCGTCGCACCGGCGCGCCGTTCCGTCCGCGCCGTGCATGGAGGCGTCCTCCGGGAGCCCGGAAGCGGGCCGTCCGCCGGAGAGGAGCCATGGTAGCAGCCAGGCGGTCGGGCCCGCCGGTCGTGCCTCAGGCCTGACGGCCGTCCCACCCCTGCTCGTCGGCGGTCGGGGGGTAGGCGTCCGGGTGGGCCGCGAGCCGCTGGTCGCGCTTGGTGCGGCCGCGGCGCATGAGCAGCGCGAGCACGATCCAGCCCACCAGCGTGAGGACGACGAGCGCCACGATCACGGCCACCAGCACGCCGACGGCGGTCACTGCGGGCACGGAGCCTCACGATCCCGCCGTTCGAACCGGCTCGAGCGGCGGAGGAGCACGGCCGCAGCTTAGGTACGCTGGTCGGCCCGTGCCCGGCGCCGCATCGATCCGCAACTTCTCCATCATCAGCCACGTCGACCACGGCAAGTCGACCCTGTCGGACCGGATCCTCGAGCTGACCGGGGCGGTCGACCCCCGCCTGATGCGCGAGCAGTACCTCGACTCGATGGACATCGAGCGCGAGCGGGGGATCACCATCAAGGCCCAGAACGTCCGCGTGCGCTGGAAGGAGCACACGCTCCACCTCATCGACACCCCCGGGCACGTGGACTTCGGGTACGAGGTCAGCCGGTCGCTTGCGGCGTGCGAGGGGGCCGTCCTCCTCGTCGACGCGTCCCAGGGCATCCAGGCGCAGACCCTCGCCAACTGCTACCAGGCGCTCGAGGGCGACCTCGAGATCGTGGCGGTGCTCAACAAGATCGACCTCCCTGCGGCCGACCCCGAGCGGTGCGCGGCCGAGATCGAGCAGGTCCTCGGGCTCGACGCGACCGGGATCCTCCGCATCTCGGCGAAGACCGGCGAAGGGGTCCCCGAGCTCCTCGACGCGGTGATCGAGCGGGTTCCCCCGCCGACCGCCGACCCCGAGGCACCGCTGCGCGCGCTCATCTTCGACTCGGCGTACGACCAGTATCGCGGGGTGGTGAGCTCGGTCCGGGTGGTGGACGGCACGATGAGGAGCACCGAGAAGCTCCGTTTCCTGCAGGCCGACGCCGACCACGACGTCGAGGAGATCGGGATCCGCACCCCGCAGACCGTGCCGGTCGACGAGCTCGGACCGGGCGAGGTCGGCTACCTGATCGCGGGGATCAAGGACGTGGGCGGCGCCCGGTCCGGCGAGACGGTGACCAGCGCGCGCCGCCCGGCCGCCGAGCCCCTCGCCGGCTACCGCGATCCGAAGCCGATGGTGTTCTGCGGGCTCTTCCCGATCGACGGCGACGAGCTGCCCGACCTGCGTGACGCGCTCGAGAAGCTCCGGCTGAACGACGCGAGCTTCACCTACGAGCCGGAGTCGTCGCGCGCGCTCGGCTTCGGCTTCCGCTGCGGCTTCCTCGGCCTGCTCCACATGGAGATCGTCCGCGAGCGCCTTGAGCGCGAGTTCGACCTCTCACTCATCGCGACCGCACCGTCGGTCGCCTACCGGGCGTTCCTTTCGAACGGGTCCGAGGTCGACGTCGACAACCCGAGCGAGCTGCCCGAGCCGAGCCTGCTCGACCACGTCGACGAGCCGATCCTCCGGGCCACCATCCTCACTCCCGCCGAGTACACCGGCACGGTCATCGACCTCTGCCAGACCCGGCGCGGCGAGCTGGTCGAGATGCAGTACCTCTCGCCGGAGCGGGTCGAGTTCGTCTACTCCATCCCCCTCGCCGAGGTGGTGGTGAACTTCTTCGACCAGCTGAAGAGCCGGACCCGCGGCTACGCGAGCCTCGACTACGAGCCCGAGGGGTACGCGACGGCGGAGCTGGTGAAGGTCGACCTCCTCATCAACCACACGCCGGTCGATGCGTTCTCGACCATCGTCCACCGCACCCAGGCCGAGACGTACGGCCGGCGGATGACCGAGAAGCTCCGCGAGCTCATCCCCCGGCAGCTCTTCGACGTGCCGATCCAGGCGGCGATCGGCGGTCGGGTGCTGGCGCGCGAGACGGTCAAGGCGCGGCGCAAGGACGTCCTCGCAAAGTGCTACGGCGGCGACATCACGCGCAAGCGCAAGCTGCTCGAAAAGCAGAAGGAAGGCAAGAAGAAGATGAAGAACATCGGGCGGGTGGAGGTGCCACAGGAGGCGTTCGTCTCCGCGCTCCGGCTCGAGGACTGACAAGGCGGACACTCCAACCGGCGCCGGCGCGCGCCGAGCATCGAGCAGCGGGCCCGGAGCGGGCGTCTAACGTGGCGGCGATGTCGGGCGGCACGTGTATCTCCGTCTCCCATCTCTCCAAGACGTACCGGATCCTCCGGCGCGAGGACCAGGAGACCTATGCGGCCGAGGCACTGCTCAAGAGGCTCCGCCGCCGCGGGTCGAAGAAGGCCGAACAGTTCAACGCCCTCCACGACGTGAGCTTCGACGTCCCCTGGGGCGAGGTGGTCGGCGTCATCGGGCGCAACGGCGCCGGCAAGAGCACCCTGCTCAAGGTCATCAACCGGATCACGGCGCCGTCGAAGGGCCGGATCGAGCTCGGCGGGCGGGTGGGCAGCCTCCTCGAGGTCGGGACCGGCTTCCACCCCGAGCTCACCGGGAGGGAGAACGTCTACCTGAACGGCACCCTCCTCGGGATGCGTCGCAAGGAGATCAAGGAGCGCTTCGACGCGATCGTCGAGTTCGCCGGCACCGAGCGCTTCCTCGACACCCAGGTCAAGCGGTACTCGACCGGCATGTACATCCGGCTCGCCTTCGCAGTCGCCGCCCACCTCGACAGCGAGATCCTCCTCGTCGACGAGGTGCTCGCGGTGGGGGACTCGGACTTTCAGGCGAAGTGCCTGCGCAAGATGCGTGAGGTGGCCCGCGACGGCCGGACCGTGCTCGTGGTGAGCCACCAGCTCCAGACGGTCTCCGACCTCTGCAGCGCCGCCCTCTACCTCGACCAGGGTCGACTCGTCCTCTACGGCACGGTCGAAGAGGCGATGGAGGAGTACAAGCGCAGCTTCACCCGGACCGCACCGCTCCTCAAGGACGCCGCGTTCCGCCCCGGCACGGGCGAGCTCCGCTTCCTCGAGGTGAAGGTCGCCGACGACATCACGAGGCCCGGGCAGGACGTGGCCGTCGAGTTCACCATCGGCGCGAACCCCGGCTTCGGCAACCGCTACCACGTCTCGTGCTTCGTCAACAACGAGGACGGCATGGTCATCGCGCAGTGCGATTCGCGTGTCGTCGACTTCTGGCTGGACCCGTCGACCGACGCGACCGGACGGCTCACGATCCGGACCCCCTGGCTCAAGCCCGGCGCGTACACCGTCGACCTCTCGATCCGGGCCGGCGGCCATGCGACCGACCTCTGGGAGCAGGCCTGCCACTTCCAGGTGCTCCCGGTCAGCCCGTACCACCACCCGACGACCCCCGACGGGACCGACCACGGGATCGTCTTCCCCGATTTCGACTACTCCCAGATCTGAGGCGCCATGGCCGACATCGTGATCACCCCGCCGGGCCGGTTCTCGATCCCGAGCGTGAGCCAGCTGTGGGAGGCCCGAGAGGTCCTCTACCGGTTCGGCGCGCGCGACGTCACGCTCCGCTACCGCCAGACGCTGCTCGGCGTCGTCTGGGTGCTCCTCCAGCCTCTGCTCACCGCGTTCATCTTCGCCGTCGTCTTCGGCAGGGTGGCCAAGCTGCCGAGCGGTGGGGTTCCCTACCTGATCTTCGCCTTCGCCGGCCTCCTGGCCTGGAACCTGTTCAGCGGCATCATCACCCGTGCCTCGACCTCGCTCGTCTCCAACCGCGACCTCGTCTCCAAGGTCTTCTTCCCACGGATGCTCGTCCCGCTCTCGACGTCGGTCTCGACCATCACCGACTTCTTCGTGTCGGTCGGCTTCATGATCGTCCTGCTGGTGATCTACTCGGTCCGGCCCGGGGTCGCCGTGCTGCTGAGCCCGGTCTGGGCGGTCATGGTCATCCTGCTGGCGAGCGGGCTCGGCCTGGTGGCCGCCGCGCTACAGGTGCGCTACCGCGACATCGCGTACGTCGTGCCCTTCGTGCTGCAGTTCCTGCTCTATGCGAGCCCGGTCGCCTATGCCGTGCCCAAGCACTACCAGACGATCTACAACCTCAATCCGCTCACCTGGCTGCTCGAGGAGTTCCGCTGGTCCTTCCTGCACCAGCCCGCGCCGCCGGGGTGGATGATCGCCCTCTCGATCGTGGTGCCGATCGTGGTCTTCCTCGGCGGCTCGATCGTCTTCGAGCAGATGGAGCGCGGGTTCGCCGACGTGATCTGACGGGCTCAGGTGCCTGCGGGTTCGAGGGCGAAGGTCGAGAGCACCCAGTCGACGAGCAGCTGCTCCCCGCGTCGGCGCCCGTCGGTCGTGTAGAGCGAGTGGTCGTCGCCCGGGACGACCTCGACGGTGAGCCGGCCGCGACGCGCGAGCCGGCGCCGCCGGAGCCACCAGTATCCGGTCGGGACGAACTGGTCGGCGTCGGCCTCGTTGACGACGAGCAGCACGGTGGCACCGCGCGGCCGCGTCGGCGAGCGGGGTGGTCGGTGAGCCCGGCGGCCAGACCTGGAGCAGGGCCCGCCAGAGCCAGCGTGCGATGCGGGCGTGCGCGACCGAAAGACGGCGCAGCGGCGCGGGCATCGGGCGGTAGGCGCGGCGTCGCGGGTCGACCCGACCCTCGTCGATCTCGGGGACCCAGCTCGCCAGCCCGGGGTTGATCGCGGCGACCCCCTCCGGCCGGAGGTGGAGGCCGGCCTCGATCGAGTGGTAGGCGCCCGACGAGAGCCCGATGAAGACGAGGCCCGAGCCGCCGGGCGCGCCGAGCGCAGCGGCGAGGTCGGCGAGGTCGTCGATGGCCTCGGGCGGCTTCGGGATGTTGCGCGCCTGCCCCGGTCGGCCGAACGTCTCGCCGATGCCGTCGAGGTCGACGCGGACCGAGCACAGCCCGCGCGCGCCGAACCGGCGCGCGAGCTCGGTCCAGAGCCGCCCCGGTCCGGTGTGGTCCAGCGCGCCGGCCGAGAGGAACACGAGCGTCGGCGTCCCGGGCGACGGGCCCGCCACGGGCCGGCTCGTCATCGCGAAGAGATGGTGCGGACCGAGCCGGCGCGGCTCCTCGACGACCGCGGCATCCGTCCCCTCGCAGGGGATCGTCGCACGGGCGACCGGCTCGAACCGGCACGGTCCTGCCGGTCCGGCGAGGAGCTTGGCGATCCACCGGGTCGCCTCGTCGATGGCGGCCTCTGGCAGCGCGGTGCTGTCGGGCGGCACGTCGAGGAGCTCGGCCTGCCCGGTGATCTCCGACCATTCGACGGGTGCACCGTCGAACCGCGCGGGCAGCGGCGACCGCGCGGTCACCGGCGCGCGCGAGGATGAGCGTGGGAACGGCGCCGGGGCTCGGAACGAGGGCGAGCTCCCGCAGGGCCGCCGCGGTCTCGGCCGGATAGACGAACGCAGGCCCGGCGACCGCGCCGCCCTCCGGCTGCGGGGTGCCGTACCCGGCGGCGAGGAGCGTCTGCTCCACCCGGAGGAACGCACGTCCCGACGCGTAGGGGTCCCAGAGGAGGAGTCCGTCGACTTCGAGACCCCCGTCGACCGCCGCGCCGGCGAGCAGGGCGCCGATCCGCATCCCGCAGAGCACGACCGGGCCGCCTCCGACGCTGCGGGCCAGTGCGACGGCGTCGCCGATGCTTGCGAGCCAGGCCGGGACACGCCCGGGCTCGTCGAGCGCCCCGGCGGAGTCCCCCGTGCCGTCGTAAGCGAAGCGGACGGTCGCGATGCCGTGGGCGGCGAGGCGCGCGCCCGTCTCCTGCAGGGCCCAGTTCGCGTTGGCCTCCTCGTGCCCGACGGGTGGGCAGAGCACCGCGGCGCCGGTGGTCCGGCCGTCCGCCGGCAGGTGGACCAAGCCGAACAACGGTCGCTCGTCGGGGCCGAACCAGGTGGGTGTCGCGGTCACCTCGGGTCGGCGGCGCTCCGGCGTCGCGGGCGCGCCGTCGTGCGCCGGGCGACGGACCGGGGGTGCGGGCGGACGGCCGTGTACCGTCTGTGGCGCGATGCGCGAGATGCTGTCACCGCCGACCTCCTCCCCCGACCTCGCGTCCCCGACCGTCGGCTCGCTGCGACTCGGAGCATACGTGCTGCTCGCGGACCTGGCGTTTCTCGAGCAGAGCATTCGCTCGTACTACGACCACGTCGCCGACATCGTGGCCATCTACGACGAGCGCGCCGTGAGCTGGAACGGCCGGCCGCTGCCGATCGAACGCTGTCTCGCGGTCGTCGAACGTCTCGACACCCACCGCAAGGTCCGCTACGTGCCGGGCAACTTCCACCACGCCCGGCGCGCGCCGCTCGAGCTCGAGACGACCGAGCGCAACGCGGGGATCGCCGCGTTCGGGAGCCGCGTGGACTGGGTGCTCCAGATCGACACCGACGAGGTGCTCGGCGATCCGGCGCGCTTCGTCGCGTCGATCGAGCACGCCCAGGCGGCCGGGTGCGACGCGCTCGAGTACCCGGCGCGTTGGCTCTACGGCCACGTCGGCGGCGACCGCTATCTCGAGCGCTGCCGGCGCACCTGGGGGATCTCGGCGGGGTTCCCCGGACCGGTCGCGGTGCGCGCGGGCACCGCTCTGCGGCTCGCCCGGCAGTGCGACGTACGGACCTGGCGGGTCGACTTCCGCGCCCGCAACACCGACCCGGCTCATCCACGCGGCACCCCCGTCGACGAGCGGATCCGGTCGGATGAGGGGATCTGGCACTTCTCGTGGGTCCGGTCCGAGGCCGAAATGCGCGCGAAGGCCGTCATCTCCGGCCACTCCGACGAGTTCGACTGGGGCGCGGAGATCGACCGCTGGGTCGCCCGTTGCCGCCACCCGCGGATGACCACCCTGCTCACCCCTGTCCGACGCGCCCCGTCGATCGTGGGCGGCCCGACCTGGCTCCGGACCACCCGCGTCCCACTACGCGTGACCGCCGTCACGCGATGACCGGGCGCACGGCCTCGGTGGCCGTCGTGACCTACGAGCGACCGGCCTTCCTCGCGCGCTGCCTCGAGCACCTCCTCGCGCAGCGGAGCCCTCCGTCCGAGATCATCGTCGTCGACTCCTCCGAGAGCGGTGAGACGGCCCGCCTGGTGGCCGATCGGTTCCCCTCGGTCCGCTACGAGGTCAACGTTGCCGGCCGCGGTGCGACGGCGACGGCGCGCAACATCGCCTACGGCCTCGCCACCGGTGACGTGGTCGCGTTCGTCGACGACGACGCGTTCGCCGAGCCGGAGTGGCTCGAACGGCTCATGCCCGCGTTCGACGACCCGACGGTCGGGGCCGCGGGCGGGCGTCAGATCCGGGGACAGCCCGGGGAGCGCACCGAGGGGCTCGACGAGATCGGCCGGTTCCGCGACGACGGGACCCTGACCGGGAACTTCGCCGCGGATCCCGGCCACCCGGTCGACGTCGATCACCTGCTCGGAGCGAACATGGCGTTCCGCCGTTCGGTGCTCGACGGGCTCGGGGGGATACGCGACGGGTACGAGGGGACATGCATCCGGGAGGAGACCGACCTCTGCCTGCGAGTGGGCGCCGCCGGCTACCGGCTCGTCTACCTGCCCGACGCCGTCGTCGAACACGTGGCCGCCCCGTACGCGAAAGGGGAGCGCTTCGACCTGCGGTACGCGTACTGGGCCCAGAAGAACCACCTGGTCCTCCTCGCCCGGAACTTCGGGCCCGCGGCGCCGGTGCTCCGGCGTTACGTCGCGACATCCCTCCGCGACGCCGTCGCGGACGCCGCCGAGCGGCTCGGCCGCGTCGCGGCGCGTGGCCGCAGCCGCGACGTCACGGGCGCTCTGCGCGCCGCCTACGGCGCGGTCGCTCGGACCGGGATCGTGCTCGCGGCGACCGCGTCCGGCGTGTGGACCGGGATCGTGACCGAGCGGCGGGACCGGCGGGGCTGACCCGCGCCGGCAGCGGGTCCGGTTCGCAGCAGTCGTCGTCTCCCCTCAGCGCACCGCACCAAGTGCGCCCTCGATCCCGTCGACCATCGCGGCGAGGGTGAAGCGCCCCTCGACCTGCGCGACGCAGCGGTCGGCGAGTGCCGGCTCGTCCTCCCGCCAGCGGGCGTGCCGCTCGAGGAGTGCAGCGAGTCCCGCGTCGTCGCCGCGCTCGAAGAGGAAGCGCTCGAACGGGCCGTCGAGGATCTCGGGGATGCCGCCCACCCGCGACGCGAGGACCGGCCGGCCGGTCGCGAGCCCCTCGATGACCGTCCGTCCGAACGGCTCGTCCCAGGTCGAGGGCACGACGACGAGGTCGGCGGCGTGCAGGGGGGTCACCACGTCGGGGCGCGCGTCGAGGAAGTCGACCGACGGGGTGGCGAGCGCTTCGAGCTCGGCCCGGTAGGCGCCGCGGTCGTGGTCGACCATCGACGAGCCGACCACGAGCAGGCGGCCGTCGCCGGGCGCCGTCCCGAGCCGGCGCCACGCACGCAAGAGCACGTCGGCGCCCTTCTCGCGGTCGAGCCGGCCGACCGTGGTCACCACGAACGCGCCATCGGGCAGGCCCAGCGCCCGGCGCGCCGCGGCGCGTTCGTGGGCTCCCCCGCGTGGGTACTCGGCGGGGTCGATGCCGTTGAAGACGACGTCGGTCCGGGCGGGGTCGAGCCCCGAGGCGAACCACTCGTCGGCGACGAACCGTGAGATCACGAGGAAGCGGTCGACGGTGCGGTTGAGCCTGGCGACGCGTGCCGTGGAGAGGTCGGTGTGGCCGTGGAGGTGGCAGACGACGGGCGCGCGGCAGAGCGCGCCGGCGGGCACCGTCCACCCGGTCGAGAAGACGCGGTTGCCGTAGAGCACGTCGGGCCGGCGCCGGGCCGCGGCCCACACCGCAGGCACGAGGGACACTGCCCCGCGGAGCCTGCCGCGCCGGCCCTCGGGGAACCAGTAGTCGACGGTCGGCACCTTCGTGACCGAGTGGCAGATCCGGCGGTACTCCCCGTCGAAGGCGCCGGTCTCGACGTGGAGGAGGTCGAGGGCGTGCCCCCGCGCCGACGAGCTCGCGGGTGACCTGCAGGACGTGGAGCTCGACCCCGCCGGTCGGGCCCGTGCCGTGCACGTTGGTGACGATCCTCATCCCCGCACCCGTGCCGCGCCGGCTCGCCTGTTCCCGATCATGCCGCGTGCACCCGCCAGAGCTCGGCGTGCGCGGCGACGCTCACCTCCCAGGTGAACGTCGCGGCCCGCGCCGCGGCACGGCCGACCATCGCCTCGATCGCCGAGCCGCGGTCGAGCGCGGCCGCCACTCCGGCGGCCAGGCCCTCGGCGTCGGGTTCGACGAGGAGGGCGGCGTCCCCGCAGACCTCGGGGAGCGAGCTCCGGTCCGCGGCGACCACCGGCACCCCGGCGGCCATCCCCTCGAGCGCCGGCAGGCCGAACCCCTCGTAGAGCGAGGGGACCACCACGCACGAGGCCGCGGCCATGACGCCGCGCACCGTCGAGTCGTCGACCCGCCCGATACGCACGGTGCCGGGGAGCGGTGCGAAGAGCCGGTCGCGTCGCTCGTCGCGGTGGGCCGAGCAGCACGAGGAGCGCGTCGGGATGCGCGGCCAGCACCCTCGGCCAGGCCGCCGCCAGGCCGGCGAGGTTCTTCCGCCGCGTGCAGCCGCCCGTGTGCAGCACGAAGGGACGCGTGATGCCGAGGGATGCGAGCTCCTCCTCCGGCAGCGGCGCCGCGTCGAAGAACGCAGGGTCGACGCCGTTCGGGATGGCGACCGGTGCCGGGATCCCGAGGCATTCGGCGACCTCGGCGGCCGCGAAGCGCGACGGACAGACCACCGCGGCAGCCCTGCGAGCCGTCGGCACCGCGTCGGCCGGCGGGCGTCCCTCGTCGGGGAACCGCCAGGGCACCACGTCGTGGACGGTGAGCACTTCGGGCGCCGGAGCCGGTGGCAGCCGGAGGTCGAGCCGGTGCACCACGTCGTGGCCGCGGTAGAGGACGCGGCCGGCGGCGCGGCGCAGTGCAGGCGACGTCCCGACGAGGAGCCGCGAGGGCACCCGCGCCGTGCCCGCGAGCGGGGAGCGGAGCGTGCGGACCTCGATCCGGTCGACCCGCCACCCTCCGCCGAGCTCGCCGGCGGCCCGACGTGCGAGCTCGCGCTCGTAGACCTGCTGGCCCATCGGCTCCCCGGACGCGAGCGAGACGAGCGCGAGGCGGGTGCGCATGGGCCACGTTACCGTTCACCGTTCGCGTGGCCCGGGCCGCGGGCCGATCCGGCACCGAGGCCGGTACCGTGACCGGGTGATGGTTGGCGGCGCGGGAGACCGCGGGTACGGGCATCGGGCCCGGGCCGCGGTGGTCGAGGCGACCGTCGGCGGATCCCTCCTCGTGTCGGTCGTGTGCCTCGGGCTCTACCTCGCGTTCCGCCCGTCGGCCGGTGCCGTCGACGGATGGCTCTTCGACGTCGTCGCGGGTTCGCACAGTCGCGCGTACACCGCCGTCACCCACCTGCGGTCGCCCTGGGTCGTGGTCGCGGGCTCGGTGGTGTGCGGCGCCCTGGTCTGGCGCCGTGACCGCCCGCGCGCGCTCGCCTGCGTGGCTGGTCCGGTCGTCGCGATGGCCGTCTGCGAGGAGGTCGCGAAGCCGCTGGTCGGCCGAACCCTCGGCGCCGCGCTCTCCTATCCCTCGGGCTCGACCGTCGGCGCGGCCGCGCTGGGCTGTGCCGCCGTCCTCGCGGCGCCCGCCGCCGCCCGCGTTCCGGTCGCGGTGGTTGCAACCGCATACGCGCTCTGGATGACGGTCGCCGTCACCGCGCTGCGCTGGCACTTCCCGACCGACGCGCTGGCCGGCCTCGCCCTCGGGGTCGGCACGGTGCTCGTCGCCGACGCGCTCGCCTGGTGGGTCAGCTCGCTCCCGGTCCGTCCTCGCGCCCGCGTGCCGGGTCGCGGATGATCGCGACGGTCCCCGCGGGATCGTCCGGGTCGAACCGGAGGTCGATCGGCGCGTCCGGGTCCTCGGGCTCGCCCGACGCCTCAAGCACGATCGCCGGAGGGTCCTTGACGTCGGTGAGCGCCTGCTGCAGGCCGAGCGCGATGCCGGTCAGCACGGCGCCGGTCGCGGACCGGCGGCGCCAGGTGTCGAACCGCAGCGGATCGCCGGGTTCCTCGTCCTCGGGGTCGTCCGACCGGCCCTCGGCCGCCGGACCGTCCGGATCCCCGGTGTCACGACCCGGTCGGGACCGGTCGTCGATGCCCTCACCGTCTGTCGGCTCGTCTGCCACCGGCTCTACGGTACCGCCGGCGGTGAAACTCGCGGATGCCCGACGCCGTAGGATCGGCGCGTGCTTGACCGCTTCCACCCGCCGGTCGAGGAGTATCTCGAGACGATCTTCGCCCTCGAGGAGGAGGGGATCCCGGTGATCCAGGCCCGCCTCGCCGAGCGGCTCGGCAAGGCGGCGCCCTCGGTCTCCGAGATGCTCGACCGGCTCGAGGCCGACGGCCTGATCACCCGCTCCGACCGGCGGATCGCGATGACACCGGCGGGCGCCGCGGCTGGCCGAGGCGGTCGTGCGCAAGCACCGGCTGGCCGAGCGCCTCCTCGTCGACATCATCGGTCTCGACTGGGACAAGGCCCACGTCGAGGCCGGGCGGTGGGAGCACGTGATCTCCGACGACGTCGAGGAGCGCCTCGTCGTCCTGCTGGGCAATCCCACGACCTGCCCGCACGGCAACCCGATCCCGGGCGCGGACGCCGTGCCGCCCGCCCAGCGGCGGCTCGCCGAGGCCCAGCCCGGCGAGCACGTCCGCCTCGAGCGCATCACCGAGAGCGTCGAGCACGACGCCGCCTCCCTCACCTACCTCGGCGACCACGGCCTCACCCCCGGGATCACCGCGCTCATCCAGGCGCGTGCGCCCGACGGCACGATGACCCTCGTGGTGGAGGAGGGCACCATCGCGATCGGTCCGGCCATGACCGAGCAGCTCTTCGTCGCCCTCGCCTGAGCAGCCCGAACGGCGTCCCGATGCGCCGCATGCCAGTCCCGATCGGCTCAGCACTCACTAGAGTGGAGTGCCAGCACGCCCGACCGCGCGCCGCCGCCGGCGGCGCTCCGCGGAGCCGGGACGTGGCGCGAGGGACCATGCCGACCAAGGACACGCCGACCAAGGACACGCCGACCAGGGACACGCCGAGCAGAGACACGCCGAGCAGAGACACGCCGAGCAGAGACACGCCGAGCAGGGAGGGTCCGGGGAGGAACCGGCCCGTCAGGGACGAGCCGGGCGACCATGCGCTGTCTCCGGGCGCTTCGGAGCTCGACGCCCGCAAGGCCGCGGTCCTCAACGCGATCGTCCACGAGTACATCGGGACGGCACAGCCCGTCGGCTCGCAGCACGTGGCCGGCGCCCCGGGCGTCAGTGTCTCGTCCGCGACCGTCCGCTCCGACATGGCGTCCCTCGAGCGCGACGGCTTTCTCATGCAGCCGCACACCTCCGCCGGTCGCATCCCGACCGACAAGGGCTACCGCTTCTTCGTCGACCACCTGGCCGGACCCGGCACGCTCGACCCCGTCGGCCGCCAGCAGGTCCGCACCTTCTTCGACGCCGCTCACGGCGAGATCGAGCTCATGCTCGAGCGGACCTCGGGCCTCCTCGCGGACCTGACCGACTGCGCGGCGATGATCATGGGGCCGTCCCACGAGTCCGCCGCCGTCCGGTCGGTGCAGCTCGTCGCGCTCGGCGCGCGCCACGCCCTGCTCGTGGTGGTGCTCGCCGACGGCGCCGTCCAGAAGCAGTCGATCGAGCTCGCCGACGAGGTCGACGACGAGCGCCTCGCCGACGCGGGCGCACGGCTCGCGGCCCACGTGCTCGGCAGGCCGCTCAGCTCGGTGCCGGCAGCGGCGGCTCCGTCGGGCGACCCGGCCGTCGACGGGGTGCTCGCGGCCGGTGTCGGGGCGCTGCGGACGCTCGGCAGTGCCGACGCGGTCGAACAGGTATTCGTCGGCGGGTCGTCGCGCATGGCAGCCGCCTTCGACGCGGTGGAGACCGTGCGATCGGTGCTGACCATCCTCGAGCAGCAGCTCGTCGTGGTGACCCTTCTGCGCGACGTCCTCGACACCGGACTCTCGGTCGCGATCGGCGCCGAGCACGGCGTCGAGCCGCTCGCCTCGTGCGCGATTGTGGTGATGCCCTTCTCGGCGGAGGGGGAGGGCGCCGGCACGATCGGGCTCCTCGGCCCGACCCGGATGAACTACCCGCTCGCGCTCGCCGCCGCCAAGGTGGTCGGCGATCGCCTGACCGAGCGCCTGACCGAGGCGAACCGGTGAGCGCGGGAGGATCCGCCCGATGACGACGGCCGACCTCTACGAGATCCTCGGGGTGCGCCGCGACGCCTCCGACGAGGAGCTCAAGCGCGCCTATCGCGCGAAGGCGCGTGAGTTCCACCCCGACACGAGCGAAGAGGGGAGCGAGACCAGCGAGCAGTTCAAGGAGGTGAGCCTCGCCTACGAGGTGCTGCGAGACCCCGAGCGACGGGCCCGCTACGACCGCTTCGGTCCTGAGGGGGTCTTCGGCCCTGCGGCCGGCGGCGCGCCCGGCGATCCGTTCGGCGGCGGGCTCGGCGACCTCTTCGAGGCCTTCTTCGGCGGGGCCGGCGCGAACGCGGGCCGGAGCCGGCGCAGCGGCCCGGTCCCGGGACCAGACGCCGAGCTGGTGCTCCGACTCACCTTCCGCGAGGCCGTCTTCGGCGTCCACCGGCAGGTCGACGTCCGCACCCCGGTCCACTGCGACACCTGCGAGGGGTCCGGGGCCAGGCCGGGAACCGCCGCTGTGCGCTGCGCCGAGTGCGGGGGCACCGGTGAGCTGCGCCGCGTTCGCCAGTCGATCCTCGGCCAGGTCATCACGGCGGTGCCCTGCACGCGGTGCCAGGGGACCGGCCAGTCGATCGAGAGCCCCTGCCCCGACTGCGGCGGCGAGGGCCGGCGCGCCGAGGACCGCACCCTGACCGTCGAGATCCCCGCGGGCGTCGACGACGGGTCGACCCTGCGGCTCGCGGGGCACGGTCCGGCCGGCTTCCGCGGCGGACCGAACGGCGCGCTCTTCGTGCACATCACCGTCGCACCGGACCCGGTCTTCGAGCGCTCGGGCGTGGACCTCCACGCCGTCGCCCACGTCCCCGTCTCGCTCGCCGCCCTCGGGGGCTCCATCGCCTTCGAGACCGTGGACGAGCCGCGCGACCTTGCGATCGCCGCGGGCACCCAGTCGGGCGCGGTCCTCCAGCTCAAGGGCCTCGGCGTCCCGAAGCTCAAGGGCCGGGGCCGCGGCGACCTCTTCGTCCACGTGCAGGTCGACACACCGACCGGGCTCGACGACCACCAGAAGGCGCTGCTCGCCGAGCTCGCCGCGAGCCGCGGCGAGGAGCTCGGCGCGGCGCCGCAGCCCGAGGGCTTCCTCTCCAAGATCCGCACGGCCCTGAGCTGAGCGTGGCCGCCCACCCCGGCGGTGCGGCACCCGGCGGACCCGACCCCCGCCTCGTCGCGGCCGCGGCGATGGTCTTCGTCGACGACGCGGCCGAACCGGTGCTCTCGGCGGCCGACACCCACCACCTGCTCGACGTGCTCCGTCTCCGTCCGGGGGAGGCGGTCGTGGCGTCCGACGGCGCCGGGTGGTGGGTGCCGTGCCGGATCGGTCCCGCCACGGCGACGGGTCGCGGCCCCGATCCCGCCGAGGTCCTCGTCGTCGACGGCGAGCCCGTGACCGAGCGTCGGCTCGAGCCCGCCCTCACCGTGGCTTTCGCGCCGGCCAAGGGTGACCGCCCCGAGTGGGTGGTCCAGAAGCTCACCGAGCTCGGGATCGACCGCATCGTGCCCGTCACCTGCGCACGCTCGGTCGTGCGTTGGGAAGGCGAGCGCGCGCGCCGCGCCGTCGAGCGGCTGCGGCGAGTGGCGAGAGAGGCGGCGGCCCAGTGCCGGCGGGTCCGTCTGCCCGAGGTCGACCCGGTCGCCACCTTCGACGGACTCGGTGAAGCGGTCGGTGTCGAGCCGTGTCTCGCACACCCGGGCGGACCTCCCCCCTCACTCGCCGCGCCGGTCGTCGTGATCGGGCCCGAAGGCGGCTGGGAAGAGGCTGAGCTGGACCGATATCCAGGGACCGTGGGGCTCGGACCCACGGTCCTGCGGGCCGAGACGGCCGCGGTGACGGCCGGCGCCCTGCTCGGCGCGCTCCGGAGCGGAGTGGTGGGTCCGCTTGCATAACCACGCTCCGTGAGCAAGACTACACAGAGAGGCAGGGCGTCCTGATGAGCAGGACAGTGGCAGCCAGACGGCCGGGAAGACCGGTCGGACCGGCTGTCAGCACGGAGGGACCGGACGTGCGCCTCCGACAGTGAGGGAGCACCGGAGCTCGGGGGGCGATCGGTGGGGAGCAGCGGAGGTTGACATGTCGGTGATCGACAAGAGTCTCGACGTCATCGAAGAGGACGAGCAGGAAGAGGCTGCCAGGATCGCGTACGCCCGGGCCGTGGGGTCGCGGCTGCGGGCGATGCGCAAGCAGATGCGCCTCTCGCTGCAGGCCGTCGAGGCCATGTCCGAGCAGGAGTTCAAGGCCTCGGTGCTCGGCGCCTACGAGCGCGGAGAACGGGCGATCTCGGTCCCCCGGCTCCAGCGCCTCGCCAAGCTCTACGACGTGCCGGTCGACCAGCTGCTGCCGCCCGACGAGGCGGCGGTCGCCCGGTGGGGCAACGGCGGGGCGAGCGAGGACGTGGTGCCGCTCGCGGCCCGGCGCGCGATCCAGGCCGGTGCGGGGGCCGAGCGGGTCGCGATCGACCTCACCAAGCTCCACACGGTGAGCGGTCCCGAGCGCGACCTCCTGCGCCGCTTCCTCAGCATGATCCAGGTCCACCGGCAGGACTTCAACGGTCGGATGATCACCATCCGGGCCGAGGACGTCCGTGCGATCGCCTGCCTCTTCGGCGTGACCCCCGACTCGATGGGTGCCCGTCTCGACGAGCTCGGGCTGCTCGTCGACGCGTCGTGACCGGGGAGCGTCCGGCGTGACCGAGCAGATCACGTGGCTGAGCACGAAGGAGGCGGCCGAGCGGCTGGGCGTCACGCTGCGCAGCCTCTACCGCTTCATCGACGAGGGTGACCTCGTGGCCTACAAGTTCGGTCGGGTGATCCGCCTGCAGCAGGTGGACGTCGACCGGTTCATCGAGGCGAGCCGGATCCCGCCCGGCAGCCTCGAGCACCTCTACCCCGAGGTCAAGGGGAACGGGCGGGCCCACCTGCCGCCACACGGCATGCCGTCGTCCGCTGCGGGCTGACCGCGGTGGCGGACTGCCTCTTCTGCGGCATCGTCGCGGGCGACGTGCCGGCGGACATCGTGCGGTCCGACGAGCACACCGTTGCGTTCCGCGACGTCAACCCGCAGGCCGCGGTCCACGTCCTCATCGTGCCGCGCCGCCACATCGTGAACGCGTCGACGGTGTTGCCCGAGGACGCGGACGTGGTCGCGGCCCTCCTCCTCGCGGCGAAGGCAGTGGCCGACGCCGAGGGGATCGGGGGTGAGGACCACGGCTACCGACTCGTGCTCAACGTCGGGCCCGACGCCCTCAACTCGGTGCCGCACCTCCACGTCCACCTGCTCGGCGGGCGCGGGATGGCGTGGCCGCCAGGCTGAGCGCCGCGGCGGGTCGTCCCGCGGGGACCCGGACGCGCCTCGGCCCCGCCACGGGCATGGGATCGGCGGGGGCCGACCGCTGGTAGGGTCGCGGCGAACGCTCGTGGCAGGCACCCAGGTCAAGATCCTCGTTCCCGGCAACCACCTCATGGCGGGCCTCCTCGGCCAGCGCGACGAGCTGCTCCGGGTCATCGAGGGTGCGTTCGACGGCGCGCACATCTCGGTGCAGGGCAACGAGATCTCGATCGAGGGCGACGGTGCCGAGCGGGTGGCGGCGCTCTTCGAGGAGCTCATCGTCCTCCTCGAGTCGGGTCAGGGGCTCGACGCGGTCCAGGTCAACCGCACGATCGACATGATGCACGACGAGGTCCGCCCCTCCGAGGTGCTGACCTCCGAGCTGCTGCGCGCCGCACGGGGTCGCAGCGTCCGGCCGAAGACCGGCGGCCAGAAGCGCTACGCCGACGCGATCGCGTCCAACATCGTGACGTTCGGCATCGGGCCGGCCGGGACCGGCAAGTCGTACCTGGCGGTCGCCCTCGCGGTCCAGGCGCTGCAAGCGCGGGAGGTCAACCGGATCATCCTCACCCGCCCGGCCGTCGAGGCCGGCGAGCGGCTCGGCTTCCTGCCCGGCGACTTGATGGCCAAGGTCGACCCCTACCTCCGTCCCCTCTACGACGCGCTCCACGACCTCCTCGAGCCCGAGGGCGCGCAACGGCTCATCGACCGCGGCGCGGTGGAGGTCGCCCCGCTCGCCTTCATGCGCGGGCGCACCCTCAACAACAGCTTCATCATCCTCGACGAGGCGCAGAACACGACGCCCGAGCAGATGAAGATGTTTCTCACCCGCATCGGATTCGGGTCGAAGGTGGTGGTCACGGGTGACGTGACCCAGATCGACGTCCCGGGTGCGCGCTCGGGGCTGGTCGGCCTCGACGGGTTGCTGGCGGGCGTGCCCGACCTCGCGTTCGTGCACCTCACCCACCGCGACGTCGTCCGCCACCGGATCGTGTCCGACATCGTCGCCGCCTACGAGCGGCCCGCGTCCGCGGACGAGCGCCGTGACCCTTGACGTCTACGCCGCCGACGAGCAGTCGGAGCACCCCGTCGCGATCGAGCGCTGGTCGTCGCTCGCCCGGTCGGTACTCGAGGCCGAAGGCATGGTCCACGACACCGAGGTCTCGCTGCTCTTCGTCGACGAGGTGGCCATCGCGGCGCTCAACGAGCGCTTCTGCGACGTCACCGGCCCGACCGACGTGCTGGCCTTTCCCATCGAGGACGAGCTCGGTCCCGCGGGTCGCTCGCCCGACGAGGGCGGCACCGGCCCCGCGTCCAACGAGGAGAGCTTCCCCGAGCCGCTCCTCCTCGGCGACGTCGTGATCTGCCCGGCGGTCGCCGCGCGCCACGCCGTGGAGCACGGCGTCACCTTCGATGACGAGATCGCGCTGCTCGTGGTCCACGGGATCCTCCACCTGCTCGGCATGGATCACGAGACCGACGATGAGGCCGAGCGGATGGAGCGCCGGGAGCAGCAGCTGCTCGGCCGCTTCTACCGCGTCGCTTCATGACCCTGGCCACCGCCGGACCGGTCGCCGCGACGTTCCACGCCACCGACGCCGCGCTCCTGGTGGTGATCGTCGTGCTGCTCGCGGCATCGGCGGTCCTCGCGCTCGCCGAGACGAGCCTCGTGCGGACCTCGCGGGCGAAGGCCCTCGCCCTCGCCGATGACGGCCGTCGGGGCGCGAAGGTGCTGGTGCGCCTCACCGAGAACCCGCAGGGCTTCCTCAACCCGCTGCTCCTGCTCGTCCTCGTCTGCCAACTGGTCGTCGCCACCCTCGTCGGGATCCTCGCGGCCCACTGGTTCGGCGCCTGGGGAGTCGTCGCCGCGACCGTCTTCGAGATCGTGATCATCTTCGTGCTGGGCGAGGCGGTGCCGAAGAACTGGGCGGTACGCCACCCCGAGCGCGCCGCACTCTTTTCGGCGCCCCTGATCTCCGCCGTGGTCGGCTTCTGGCCGGTGCGCATGCTCTCGAAAGGGCTCATCGGGCTCGCCAACCGGCTCATCGGCGAGGAGGGCGGCTACCTCGGCTCGCACGTGACCGAGTCCGAGCTGCTGGCCCTCGCGGACGTCGCGCTCGACGAGGACGTCATCGAGACCGAGGAGCGCGCGCTCATCCACTCGATCATCGAGTTCGGGGACACGGTGGTGCGCGAAGTGATGGTGCCGCGGACCGACATGGTCACCGTCGGCGCGGACGAGACCGTCGAGTCGGCCCTCGAGCGTGCGCTCGAGGCGGGGTTCAGCCGGATCCCGGCCATCGGCGAGCAGGCGGACGACGTGGTCGGCATCGCGTTCACGAAGGACATGATGCGGACGGTCCGTTCGGGTGAGGGATCCGACCCGATCGGCGCGCACCTGCGGGTGGCCCGCTTCGTCCCCGAGACCAAACGTGTCTCCGCCCTCATGCGCGAGATGCAGGCCGAGAAGTTCCACCTCGCGATGGTGGTCAACGAGTACGGCGGGACCGCGGGCCTCGTGACCCTCGAGGACCTCATCGAGGAACTCGTCGGCGAGATCGTCGACGAGTTCGACGTCGAGGAGGCGCAGGTCGAACGGCTCGGGCCTGCGGAGCTCCGGGTCAGCGCTCGCCTCGCGATCGACGAGGTCAACGAGCTCATCGACGCGACACTGCCCACCGGTGCGTGGGACACCGTGGGGGGGCTCGTCTTCGACCTGCTCGGCCACGTGCCCGAGGCGGGCGAGTCGGTCACCGTCGACGGGCTCCGGCTGGTCGTCGACCGGGTCAACGGGCGGCGGATCGAGCGGGTCCGCATCGTCGGCCGGCCCGAGCCGCTCGCCGAGGCCGGCGGGTGAGCGGCTTCCGCTCGGGGTTCGCGGCCGTGGTCGGCCGTCCCAACGTCGGCAAGTCGACCCTCGTGAACCGCATCGTGGGCGCCAAGGTGACGATCACCTCGCCGAGGCCGAACACCACCCGGGTCCAGGTCCGCGGGGTGCTCAACCGCGGTGACGCCCAGGTGGTGTTCGTCGACACGCCCGGCATGCACCGGCCGCGCACACCGCTCGGGACGCGGCTCAACGACTCGGCGACCGCGTCGCTCGACGACGTCGACGCGGTCGTGGCGGTCCTCGACGCGACCGGGGCGGTCGGCCCGGGGGACCGTCGCGTCCTCGACCAGTCGGCCCAGCGGGTCCGGCGGGCGGCCGCGGCCGCTGGGGACGATCCGGCCGCGGGGCGCCCCACACTCGTCGTCGCCGTGAACAAGATCGACCTCGTCGGGCGCGACGCGGTCCTCGCCCACCTCGCCGACGCGTCCGCCGCGGTCGCCGAGAGCGACGCCGATGGCGGGGGCCGGCCGGTGCCGGCCGAGTACGTGCCGGTCTCCGCGACGACGGGCGAGGGGGTCGACCTGCTCGCCGGCCTGGTCGCCGCCTGCTTGCCCGATGGCCCGCGGTACTACCCCGAGGGCATGGTCACCGACGTCGCCGAGGCCTTCTGGGTGGCCGACCTCGTCCGGGAGGACCTCCTGCACCGCGTCGACGACGAGCTGCCACACTCGATCGCCTGCCGGGTGACCGAGTGGGAGTGGCCGCGGATCCGCTGCGAGATCCTGGTCGAGCGCGACTCGCAGAAGGGCATCGTGATCGGGAAGGGCGGTTCGGTCCTGAAGGCGGTCGGCACGGCCGTGCGCAAGCAGCTGCCACCCGGGGCGTACCTCGAGCTCTTCGTCCGGGTCGAGCGGAGGTGGCAGCAGCGCGAGGACGCGCTCGACCGGCTCGGTCTCTGACGCACGTCGCCGCGGTCCGCGATCAGGACGGCGGCGACGCTTCGGCAGCGAGCGCCTGAAGGAATGCGACCACCTCGTCGCGGTCGATCGTGCGCCGCATCGGCGGCACCCGGGCGAGCAGTGTGCCGCGATACCGGGCGGTCGCGAGTCGGCTGTCGAGCACCGCGACGACGCCACGGTCGGTGGAGGAGCGGATGAGCCGGCCGGCGCCCTGGGCGAGGAGGGTGCCCGCGCGCGGGAGGTCGACCGCGAAGAAGGCGCCGTCGCCCGCGCGCTCGCGCCGTGCTTCGAGCACTGGGTCGTCCGGGCGGGGGAAGGGGATCCGGTCGATCGTCACGAGCGAGAGGGTGCGGCCCGGGAGGTCGACCCCCTGCCAGAAGCCGAGCGTCGCGAAGATGCAGGCCGACTCGTCGCGGCGGAACGCGTCGACGAGCGCTGGCTTCGGTAGGTCGGACTGGGCGAGCAGCGGGACGTCGAGCCGTTCGCGCAGGGCCTCGTGCGCTGCCCGCATCGCGCGCCAGCTCGTGAAGAGCGCGAGCGTGCGGCCGCCCGCGGCGCGGACGAGGAGCTCGAGCTCGTCGTGGAGGGCCGGCTCCGACTCGGGGCGCCGCCGGTCGGGCAGGGACGCCGCGACGTAGAGGAGCGCGTGGGCCGGGTAGTCGAACGGGCTGCCCACGTCGAGGACGTCGGTCCGCTCCGGTGGCAGACCGAGCCGCTCGACGAGGCCCACCGGGACCGTGGCGGACGTGAGGACGGCGGTCACCGACTCCCAGAGGCGGTCGGCGAGGATCGGAGCCACGTCGATGGGCGAGACGCGGAGGCTCGGCGCTCGCCGGCCGCCCTCCACCCAGGCGACCTCGTCGTCAGTGAGTGCCTCGAGCCGCGCGAGGTCGCTCGCCAGGTGCCCGGCCGCGAGCAGGACGCGGTCGAGCCGGGAGCGGGCGCGCTCACCGCCGTCCCCACCCTCCCGTCCGGCCCGCCGCAGCTCCTCGACCAGGCGGGCAACGCGGCCGCTCGCGAGCACGACGGCCTGCGCGAGTGTCCCGGTGGGAGCGGCGCGCCCTCCGTGGGCGACCGCCTCCCGTCCACCCGCCGCCGGCCCGAGGCCGAGCTCGAGTGCCCGGGGCTCCCCGGCGCCGTCGGCGGCGTCGGGACCGGGTCCGTCCCCGACGACGAGGTCGCCCCGCGGGATCCGGCGGTCGGTCCACGGTCGCAGCGCGGTGAGGAGGCGGTCGGCCAGCTCGGCCACACCGTCGACCGTCCCCGCGGCAGCGGCGCCGTCGAGGACCGGACGGGCGGCCGCGGCGAGCGCGCGGAAGCGGCCGGGCCCGATCTCGACGCCGAGGCTGGTGGTCATCACGTCCTCGACCTCGTGCGCCTCGTCGAAGACGACCACCTCGTGGGCGGGGAGCACCGCGCCGCCGCTCGCGAGGTGCGCACCGTAGAGATGGGTGTTGACCACGACGACGTCGGACTCGGCGGCCCTCGCACGGGCGGACTCGGCGAAGCACTCGTGGCCCGACGGGCAGCGGTAGCCCCCGGGGCACTCCCGGGCCGTCGTCGAGACCACCGCCCACGCACGCGGATGCGGCTCGAAGGCGAGCTCGGCGCGGTCGCCGCTCACGGTCTCGTCCGCCCACCGCGCGAGCCGCCGCACCTGGTCGCCGAAGGTGGCGGGATCGTCGGTCTCCTCCTCCACGGCGCCCTGGAGGGGGTCGTCGGCGTCGGGCGGGTCCGCCGAGCCGGGTTGGAGGGTGAGCTGATGCCCGCGACCGCCGAGCTCGACCACCCGCTGGCGGCAGAGGTAGTTGCTCCGTCCCTTCAACACCGCGAAGGTGAACGTCACGCCGGTCGACTCGACGAGGGAGGGGAGGTCCTTGGTCGCGAGCTGGTCCTGGAGGGCCTTGGTCGCGGTCGCGACGACGACGCGACGGCCGGAGAGGACGGTGGGCACCAGATACGCGAGGGACTTGCCGGTACCCGTGCCGGCCTGCACGACGAGGTGCCGCGCGTCCGCGATCGCGCCGGCGACCGCGTCGGCCATCTCGGCCTGTCCACTGCGGGGCTCACCGCCCCCGGGCAGCGCCGCGGTGGCACGCGCGAGCGACCTGCGCACGTCATCGGCCATCTGCCGACCCTACCGGCACCGCGTGCGGCGTCTCAGCGCCAGACGACCGCCAACGTGATCGCGACCCCAAATCCGACGACCACGATCACCGCCCGGAGCGCGGGGGCGGGGAGGCGCCGGCCGAAGTGGCCGCCGACCTGGCCGCCGATGGCGGACCCGGCGGCGATGAGCGCGGCAACCGACCACGAGATCTCGGTGCTCGCCGTGAACCAGAGCGCGGCGACGAGGTTGGCGACCAGCGCGAGCGCGTTCTTGGTGCCGTTCAACCGCTGGAGGTCGTCGTCGACGAAGATCGCGAGCAGCGCGATGGTGATGACGCCGAACGCCGCGCCGAAGTAGCCGCCGTAGACGCCGACCACGTAGGTGCCGACGAACAGGGGGGGACCGCCGTGGGGGTGCCGGTCACCGCGGGCCTCGAGGCGTGCGGTGACCGCCGGCTGCACGGCCATGAGCACGGCGGCGAACCCGACGAGCACCGGCACGACCGCCTTGAAGACACTGTGCGGCAGCGCGAGCAGGAGCACCGCGCCGGTCGAGGCTCCGAGCAGCGATGCCGTCCCGAGGGTCACGAGACGCGTCCGCTGGCCCGAGAGCTCGCGACGGTACGCGACGGTCGCGCTCACGCTGCCGGGGACGAGACCGACCGTGTTCGAGACGTTGGCGAGCACCGGCGGGTAGCCGAGCGCGAGAAGCGTGGGGAACGTGAGCAGCGAGCCGGAGCCGACGATCACGTTGACGGTGCCCGCGCCGAGGCCGGCCGCGAAGATCGCAAGCGCGGCCAGCGGAGACATGGGGAGGGTCTACTCGCCTCGGACAGGGCCGCTCAACCATCGCGCCTGTTCGACGCCCGTGCGCACCTCTCGCGCGCCGTCGCCCCGGCTGTCCGCGCGGCCCTCGGCAACCGGCACGGCCGGTCCGGCCCAGGGGATAGGTTCCAAGGGTGGAACAGGGTGGACGAACGGGCGCGGACGGGGGGCACGGGGCAGTGGTGGCCGCGGCGGACCTCGTCGGCGGTCCCATCCCGGTCCACGTCGCGTGCGTGATGGACGGGAACGGCCGATGGGCGGCCCGGCGCGGCCTGCCGCGCACCGAGGGCCACTCGGCGGGCGAGGCCGCGCTGCTCGACGCGGTCGAGGGCGGGCTCGAGCTCGGGGTCAAGTGGATGACGATGTACGCGTTCTCGACCGAGAACTGGCGGCGTCCCGCCGACGAGGTGCGCTTCCTCATGGGGTTCAACGAGAGCCTCCTCGTCCGCCGGCGGGACGAGCTCGACGAGAAGGGCGTGCGGATCCGGTTCGCCGGCCGGCGCGACTGGCGGGTGCCCAAGCGGGTGCTGCGCCGGATGGACGAATCGACCGAGCTCACCGCCGGCAACCGGCGGATGACGCTCACGATGGCCTTCAACTACGGGGGCCGCGCCGAGATCGTCGACGCCGTCCGGCGGCTGGTGGTCGACGGGGTCGCCGCGGACAAGGTGGACGAGAAGGCGATCCGGGCGCGCCTCTACTTCCCGGACCAGCCCGACCCCGACCTGGTCATCCGGACCTCCGGGGAGCACAGGATCTCCAACTTCCTCCTCTGGCAGCTCGCCTACTCGGAGCTCCGCTTCGACGACGTGTTGTGGCCGGACTTCCGCCGGGACCACCTCTTCGCGGCGGTCCACGACTACCAGCAGCGCCAGCGCCGCTACGGGGGTGTGACGTGACGGCGCGGATGGGGCGACGGCACCGGTGCGCCCTGCGCGACGACGACGGTGGCGTCTGGATCGTGACGGGCGTCCTCCTCGGTGCACTGCTCTACGCCGGGATCGTGGCGACCGCGATCGCCGGGTTCTCCGCCGCCGTGCCGCTCGTCGTGCTCCCTCCGGTGGTGCTCGGGATGATGGCCGCCAACAACCTGCTCGGGCGCCGCGGAACCGGCAGGGAGCGTCCCGCGCCACCGGACGAGGAGGCCGGCGCGCCGCGATGACCCAGTTCCGGGACCGGGGGATGGTGCTGCGCACGATCCGGCTCGGCGAGGCGGACCGGATCGTCACCCTCATGACCGAGCACCACGGCAAGGTGCGGGCGGTGGCCAAGGGGGTCCGCCGCACCACCTCGAAGTTCGGATCTCGGCTCGAGCCCCTCAGCCACGTGCACCTCCTCGGCTGGCAGGGGCGCGGCGACCTCGACACCGTCAACCAGGTCGAGGTGATCGAGACCTTCCGCACCGTGCGCGGGGACCTCGACCGGATGGCCGCGGCCCTCTCGATGCTCGAGGTCGTGGACCAGATCGGCCAGGAACGGCACGCCAACCCTCGGCTCTACGAGATGCTTGTCGGCGCGGTGCGAGCGCTCGAGGCCGAGCACTCCCCGATGGTGGCCCCGGCCTTCTTCCTCAAGGTCCTCGCGCTCGAGGGCTCCGCGCCGATGCTCGACGCCTGCGTCTCCTGTGGCGAGGACGACCCCGACCTGCTCGTCGCCTTCGACCTCGTCGAGGGTGGGGTGCTCTGCCGAAGCTGCCGGCGCGGCCGGCCGCTCTCGTCGGACGCCCTCCAACTGCTGCGTCGCACGCTCGGGGGCGGCCTGGCCGGTGTCCTCGCCGAGCCACGGTCGGCCACGACCGACGAGGTCGCGAGCCTCGCGACCGAGGCGATGGAGGTCCACCTCGACCGGCGGCTGCGCTCGGTGCGCGCCGGGCCGCTCGCGTGAGCGCGGCGTGATGGCCGGGGCACCACCGTCGGCCGGGGCACCACCGTCGTCCGGCGCGCGGGCGGACCCGGCGTTCGGGGTCTACGTGCACGTTCCCTTCTGCCGGGCGCGGTGCGACTACTGCGCGTTCGCGACCTTCACCGACCGGGACGAGCTGACGGAGGCGTACGTGGCCGCGTGCACGGCCGAGATCGCCAGGGCCTCGGCCGAGGAGGACGTCCCGCCCGCCACGTCGGTCTTCGTGGGAGGCGGGACGCCGTCGCGCCTCCCACCCGAGCTGCTCGCACTGGTCATCCAGGCGGTGCCGCGCTCCGACGACTGCGAGGTGACCGTGGAGTGCAACCCCGAGGACGTGGACGCGTGTCGGCTCGAGGCCTACCGTTCGGTCGGCGTGACGCGCATCTCGCTCGGCGTGCAGTCGACCGTGCCACACGTGCTCGACGGGCTCGGGCGCCGCCACGGGGCGGAGCAGGTCGCGCGGGCGGCCGCAGCCGTCGCCGACGCGGGGTTCGACTCGTGGAACGTCGATCTGATCCTCGGCGGTGCGGGCGAGACCGACGCCGACTGGGCGCGGACCCTCCACGACGTGCTCGCCCTCGGGCCGCCGCACGTGAGCGCCTATGCCCTCACCGTGGAGCCCGGGACCCCGCTCGCGGCCGATCCCGACCGCCACCCGGCCGACGACGTGCTGGCCGACCGGTACGAGATGGCCGACGCGGTCCTCGACGCCGCCGGGTTCCGGTGGGAGGAGATCTCGAACTGGGCCCGCCCGGGGCACGGGTGCCGGCACAACCGCCTCTACTGGGCGCAGGGCGAGTACCGCGGCTTCGGCTCGGCCGCGCACTCCCACCGCGCCGGCCGGCGATGGTGGAACGTGCGCACCCCCGAGCGGTACGTGGCGCGGATCGGCGAGGGTCGTCCCGCGACCGCGGGCGAGGAGGTCCTCACGGTGGAGCAGCGTGCCTTCGAGGCCCTCGCGCTCGGGCTCCGCACACCGGCCGGCGTCCCCGAGGACGCGCTCCCCGAGGACGATGCGCTCGCCGGCCTCGTCGACCGCCGCGGCGGCCGGGCGGTGCTGACCGTGCGCGGCCGGCTGCTCGCCAACGCGGTCACCGCCCGCCTCGAGGCATTCGGACTCCCGGCCGGACTTCCGGCCTGACGGACCACCCGGCACGGGTGCACGGGGCGGGAGCGGGCGGTCCAGCCGATACCATTCCCCTCCGTGCCCGAGCCGAGTCCCTCCGCCGGCGCGCCGGAGGGGCCGTCCACCGACCTGATGGAGAAGGTGGTCGGCCTGTGCAAGCGGCGCGGCTTCATCTTCCAGTCCGCCGAGATCTACGGCGGGTTCCGTTCGACGTACGACTACGGGCCCCTCGGGGTCAACCTGCTCCGCAACGTGAAGGACGCCTGGTGGTCGGCGATGGTCACCCGCCGCGACGACGTCGTGGGCATCGACGCCGCGATCCTCTCGCCGCCCGCGGTGTGGGCGGCATCGGGCCACCTCCAGAACTTCACCGACCCGCTCGTGGACTGTCGCAACTGCCACCAGCGGTGGCGCGAGGACAAGATCGAGGGTGTCTGCCCCGCCTGCGGCTCGACCAGCTTCACGGAGGCGCGGGAGTTCAACCTCATGTTCAAGACGCACGCCGGCCCGATCGAGGACGAGGGCGCGGTGGCCTACCTCCGACCCGAGACGGCCCAGGGCATGTTCGTCAACTTCCTCAACGTCCTCCAGACCACCCGGAAGCGGCCGCCGTTCGGCATCGCACAGGTCGGCAAGTCGTTCCGCAACGAGATCACGCCGCAGAACTTCGTCTTCCGGACCCGTGAGTTCGAGCAGATGGAGATGGAGTTCTTCGTCCCGCCCGACGAGGCCCCGACCTGGTTCGAGTACTGGCTCGACCAGCGCTACCGCTGGTACCGCGGACTCGGCATCCCCGAGGCCTCGCTCCGCCTCCGCCACCACCAACCCGACGAGCTCTCGCACTACTCGGCCGCGACCGCGGACGTCGAGTTCCTCTTCCCCTGGGGCTGGGACGAGCTCGAGGGCGTGGCCAACCGCACCGACTTCGACCTCAAGGCGCATGCTGCGGCGTCCGGTGAGCGTCTCGAGTTCTACGACCAGACGACCGGCGAGCGGTACGTGCCCTACGTGATCGAGCCCGCGGCGGGCGCGACCCGGGCGATGATGGCCTTCCTCCTCGCCGCGTACGAGGAGGACGTGGTCGCCGGCGAGTCGCGCACGGTCCTCCGCCTCGATCCTCGGCTCGCCCCGTACCAGGTCGGGGTGCTCCCGCTCTCGAAGAAGGAGACCCTCGAGCCCCTCGCGCGGGAGGTGCTCGCGCTGCTGCAGCCGCACGTCGCCTGCGACTACGACACGACCCAGTCGATTGGCAAGCGCTACCGGCGGCAGGACGAGATCGGGACGCCCTGGTGCGTGACGATCGACTTCGACTCGCTCGACGACCGCTCGGTGACGGTCCGCGATCGCGACACCACCGAGCAGGTCCGCGTCCCGGTCAGCGACCTCGTCGGGGAGGTCCGCGACCGCTTCGACCAGGCCGGAGGCGCCCTGCCCATTGGGTAGGCTGATCGTTCGGCGCCCCGGTGCACTCCCGGTCGGCGCCGACGCGAGCCCACGTCAGGAGAGCCTGCCCGATGCCGTTCGTCTTCGACTTCGACCACGCCCACCGCAAGCCCCCGATGGAGATGAAGGATCTCCTCGGGGGCAAGGGCGCCAACCTGGCCGAGATGACGTCGGTGCTCGCGCTCCCGGTGCCGCCGGGCTTCACCATCGGGACCACCGCATGCCGCGCCCACATGGAGCAGGGGTGGCCCGACGGGCTGACCGGTGAGATCGCGAAGGCGCGCGCCCGGCTCGAGAAGAAGATGGGCACCCGGATCGGCGACCCCGACGACCCGCTCCTCGTCTCGGTGCGCTCCGGGGCGAAGTTCTCGATGCCCGGCATGATGGACACGGTGCTCAACCTCGGGCTCAACGACCGGTCGGTCGAGGGGCTCGCCAAGCAGACCGACGACGAACGGTTCGCCTACGACTCGTACCGCCGGTTCGTGGCCATGTACGGCCGGATCGTCCTCGGCATCCCCGGCGAAGCCTTCGACTCGCTGCTCGAGGCGGCGAAAGAGCTGGCCGGTACGACCTCGGACGCGGGCATCCCCGTCGAGCTGCTCCGGTACCTCGTCGACGCGTACCAGCAGATCGTCGAGCGCCACACCGGCCGCCCGTTCCCCCAGGACCCCGACGAGCAGCTCCGCGGCGCGATCGAGGCGGTCTTCGCCTCGTGGAACGGGCCGAGGGCGATCGCCTACCGCGAACGCGAGCGCATCCCGCACGACCTCGGCACCGCGGTCAACGTGCAGGCCATGGTCTTCGGCAACCGCGACGACAACTCCGGCACGGGCGTCGGCTTCACCCGCGACCCGGCGACGGGTGCGAAGGGAGAGTACGGGGACTTCCTGGTCAACGCGCAGGGTGAGGATGTCGTCGCCGGCATCCGCAACACCGAGCCCCTCTCGGCGCTCGCGCAGCGGTTCCCGGGCATCCACCGGGAGCTGCTCGAGATCTTCGCCCGGCTCGAGGGTCACTACCGTGACATGTGCGACACCGAGTTCACGATCGAGCAGGGCAAGCTCTGGATGCTCCAGACCCGGGTCGGCAAGCGGACCGGCCGGGCCGCCCTCGTCATGGCCGTCGACATGGTCTCCGAGCAGGCCATCCACCTGAGCAGGGAGGAGGCGATCGGCCGGATCACGGGTGAGCACCTCGAGCAGGTCCTCCACCCCCAGTTCGCCGGTGACGTGCACGTCGCGCTCGCGACCGGTCTCGGCGCCTCGCCGGGCGCGGCGGTCGGCCGCGCCTACCTCACCGCAGACGCCGCGCAGGAGGCGGCCGCCCGCGGCGAGCAGGTGATCCTCGTGCGCAGCGAGACCTCGCCGGAGGACGTGCACGGCATGCTCGCCTCCGAGGGGATCCTCACCGCGCGGGGCGGGCTCGTCAGCCACGCGGCGGTCGTCGCCCGCGGGTGGGGGAAGCCCGCGGTCGTCGGCGCCGAGGGACTGCGCATCGGCGAGTCGTCCTTCGCGGTCGGCGACACCGTGGTCGCCGAGGGCGACTGGCTCTCGATCGACGGGACCAACGGGATCGTCGTGCTCGGCCAGGTCGAGCTCAGCACCTCCGAGACGCCGCTCCAGTTCGCCACCGTGCTCGGCTGGGCCGACGAGGTGCGCGCCGGGCACCTCGGCGTGCGCGGCGAACGCGGACAACGGTCCTGACGCGGCCAACGCGCGTGCGCACGGGGCCGAGGGGATCGGGCTCTGCCGGACCGAGCACATGTTCCTCGGCGAGGACCGGCTCCCGATCGTGCGCCGGATGATCCTCGCGTCGTCCCCGGCCGAGGAGGATGCCGCTCTCGCCGAGCTGCTCGAGGCGCAGCGCACCGACTTCACCGAGATCCTCGAGGCGATGGACGGCCTGCCGGTGACGGTGCGCCTGCTCGACCCGCCGCTGCACGAGTTCCTCCCCGACACCTTGGAGCTCGCTGTCAAGGAGGCGACGACCGGCCTCTCGGTCGAGGAGGCGGAGCTCTACGAGGCGGCCAGGGCCTGGCACGAGTTCAACCCGATGCTCGGGACCCGCGGCGTCCGTCTCGGGGTCATCAAGCCCGGGCTCTACGCCATGCAGGTGCGCGCCCTCATGGAGGCGGCACTCGGCCGGGTCGCCGCGGGCGGACGCCCGATCGTCGAGATCATGATCCCGCTCACGGTGACCCGCGAGGAGATGGCGCTCGCGCGGTCGTGGGTCGAGGACGCGGTCGCCGCGGCGACCGCCGCAGGCACGGGCGGACGGTCGAAGGGACGCACCGGCTCGGCCGGGGGCTCGCTGGAGGTGCTCATCGGGACCATGATCGAGACGCCGCGCGCCGCGCTGCGCGCCGGTGAGATCGCCGAGCACGCGGACTTCTTCTCGTTCGGGACGAACGACCTCACCCAGATGACCTTCGGGTTCAGTCGCGACGACGTCGAGGGCCGGATGATGTCCGCCTACCTCGAGCTCGGGCTGCTCCCGCACAACCCCTTCGAGGTCGTCGACCCCGACGGCGTCGGGGAGCTGGTGCGCCTCGGGACCGAGCGCGGCCGCGCGACCCGTCCGGAGCTGAAGGTCGGGGTCTGCGGTGAGCACGGCGGCGATCCCGAGTCCATCGCGACCTTCGCGGCTGCCGGGCTCGACTACGTGAGCTGCTCGCCGTACCGGGTCCCCATCGCGCGGCTTGCCGCGGCGCAGGCCGTCCTCGCGGGCCTGGTGCCCGCGCGGAACGCCCCGAAGGGTCGGAAGGCGACAGCGACCGCCTGACCCGCCTGGCACCGCCACGCGGTACCGTCGGCTGCGTGGGGATTCCCGACGAGGACGTTGCGCGCGTCCGGGCGGCGACCGACATCGTCGCGCTGATCGGCGAGCACGCCGCGCTCAAGCGGCAGGGGCAGCGCTGGGTCGGCCTCTGCCCCTTCCACGGCGAGAAGACGCCCTCGTTCAGCGTCAACGCCGAGGAAGGCTTCTACTACTGCTTCGGCTGCCAGGCGAAGGGCGACGCGATCACCTTCGTGCGGGAGGTCGAGCACCTCGACTTCGTCGACGCGGTCCGTCGCCTCGCGGACCGGACCGGGATCGCCATCCGCGAGGAGGGCGGTTCGGGGGTGGAGGGACGGCGCCGCAAGGCGATCCTCGACGCGCTGGAGCGCGCCACCGAGTGGTACCACGAGCGGCTCCTCACCGCCGACGACGCCGGTCAGGCACGCGACTACCTCCGCAGCCGGGGATACGACGGCGAGGTCGTGCGGCGGTTCCGTCTCGGCTGGGCGCCCGACGGATGGGACGCGCTGTGCACCGCGCTCCGGCTCGACGAGGCGACGGCGACCGGCACCGGTCTCGGGTTCGTGAACCGGCGCGGCCGTCTGCAGGACGCGTTCCGGGCCCGGGTCCTCTTCCCGATCTGCGATCCGGCCGGCCACCCGGTCGCCCTCGGTGGGCGGGTGCTGCCCGGCAGCGACGACCCGGCCAAGTACAAGAACTCCGCCGAGACGCCGGTGTACTCGAAGCGCCGCACCCTCTACGCCCTCAACTGGGCGAAGGCGGAGATCGTGCGGAGCGGGGAGGTCGTGGTCTGCGAGGGGTACACCGACGTGATCGGATGCTTCGGCGTCGGGATCGAGCGCGCGGTCGCGACCTGCGGGACCGCGCTCGCCGAGGAGCACGTCCGCCTGCTCCGCAACTTCGCGACCCGGGTGGTCCTGGCCTTCGACGCGGACGGGGCAGGCCAGGCGGCTGCCGGTCGGTTCTACGAGTGGGAGCGCCGGCTCGAGATCGACGTGGCGGTCGCCGCGCTACCCGCGGGCGCCGATCCCGGCGACCTCGCCCGCACGGACCCCGAAGCGCTCCGGGCCGCCGTCGAGCAGGCGAAGCCCTTCCTCCTGTTCCGGGTCGAGCGGATCCTCGACGCGGCCGATCTCACGACCGCCGAGGGTCGCGCCCGGGCGGCCGAGCACGCACTCGCGGCGGTCGCGGAACACCCGCTCGACCTCGTCCGCGACCAGTACCTCATGGTGGTCGCCGAGCGCTGCCGCCTCGATCCCGCGCGCCTGCGCGACCGACTCGACGGGATCCGGCGCACCGGAGCCCTGCCCGCCGACGCCCCGTCCGCGCGCGAGCAGCAGCGGAACGGCAGCGCGCGATCTTCCGGCGCGCGGGAGTTCCGCCCAGGGCTCGAAGCGCTGCGCCTTGCGATCCACCGACCGGACGACGTTGCCGACCGGCTCGAGGCTGCGCTCTTCCGCGACGACGTGCAGCGTGCGTCGTTCGTCGCGCTCGAGTCGGCCGACGACCTGCACGACGCGATCGCGGAAGCTCCACCCGAGGTCGCCGAGCTCCTCGCGCGTCTCACCGTCGAGGAGCCGCTGGCGGAGCCGGACGAGGTGATGGTACAGCTCGTCCGCGACGCGGCGCGGCGGCGAGCTCGCCGTCCTCGCCGCCGAGGTCACCCACGGTTCCACTGCGATCGAGGACGCTGCCGCGGCGACCGCATGGCTCCACGAGCTGGACGATCCCGCGGCTTCGGCCGCGGCGACGGCGAGATTGGTAGCCTGGCTGGTGGTGAGATCGCAAACGGGCGTTTCGGGGCAGAGCACGTGATCGCGAAGCAACGACCACGCCTCGTCGGCGGCATGGCCGATCCACTGGAGGAACCGGCGGTTGCGCACCGGACGATCACCCGCGACCCGCTCGTTGCGCTGCCCGAGGGTCAGTTCGAGGCGCTCATCGCGTTGGGACGCCTCCGCGGCGGCCTCAGCCAGGACGACGTCATGACGGTCCTGCGATCGGTCGAGCTCAGCGCGGACCTCATCTCGGAGGTGGTCGAGCGGATCCGCGATGCCGGCATCGAGTTCACCTACGACACCGGCGAGTCGACGGTCGTCCCGCTGGACACCGCAGGCGCTTCCGGTGAGCTCGCCGGCGGCGCCGAGGAGCTCCCCGAGCGCAACGGCGACGCCGGGCCCGCCCCGAAGGGGCCACCGCCTGCTCGGATCGTGAGCCTCGAGTCGACACGGGTGACCTCGCGTCGCTCCGGTGCAAACGGTGCGGCCGGCCCACTGCCCGCCGCCCGGCCGCCCGTCAAGAAGGAGCGTGCGCCGCGCCGGTCGGGCGACACCTACTCCGACAGCGACGGCTTCCGAGGGTCGGCCGCCGACCCGGTCCACATGTACCTCAAAGAGATCGGCAAGGTGAAGCTGCTCGACGCGGCGCTCGAGGTCGAGCTCGCCGAGCGCATCGTCGCGGGCAACGAGGCGGCGGAGCGCATCGCGGCGGCGGAGGCCGAAGGCCATCAGCCCGCGCGCGCCGACCGCTCCCTGGCCAACCGCGGGCAGGCGGCCAAGGAGGCGCTGATCGAGGCCAACCTCCGCCTGGTCGTCTCGATCGCCAAGCGGTACCGGAACCGCGGCCTCGCGTTCCTCGACCTCATCCAGGAGGGCAACCTCGGCCTCATGCGCGCGGTCGAGAAGTTCGACCACACGAAGGGGTTCAAGTTCTCGACGTACGCGACGTGGTGGATCCGCCAGGCGATCACCCGTGCGATCGCGGACCAGGCCCGCACGATCCGCATCCCGGTGCACATGGTCGAGACCATCAACAAGGTGGTGTGGGCACAGCGCCAGCTCCTCCAAGAGCTCGGGCGCGAGCCGAGCGCCGAGGAGGTCGCCGGCCGGGTCGACTTCACCATCGAGCGGGTGCGCGAGATCCAGCGCATCAACCAGGACACGGTCTCGCTCGAGCAGCCGATGGGTGACGAGGACGACTTCAGCCTCTCGGACCTCATCGAGGACCGCGAGGCGGTGGTCCCCGATGACGCCGCGGCGCGGATGATGCTCGACGACGCGGTGCGTGAGGCCCTGCGTCACCTCTCGCCGCGCGAGCAGGACGTCGTGCGCCTTCGCTTCGGGCTCGAGGACGGCAAGATCCGCACCCTCGAGGAGGTCGGTAAGGCGTTCGGTGTGACCCGCGAACGGATCAGGCAGATCGAGGCGAAGACCCTTGCCAAGCTGCGCCGCCCCGAGTCGGCACAGCTGCTGCGCGACTACCTCGAAGAGGCCTGATCGCCGACGCCCGGGCGGGCAGCTCGAACGTGCGGCCCCGATCGTTGATGGCGAGCGCGACCTCGGTCGCGAGATCGCTGGCGATCGCGTCCGCGGCTGCCTCGCCGTCCCGCCACCCGAGACGGACGCCCACGGTGTCCCGCATCCGCTCCATGCCGAGCGACGCGACGGCTCGCGCCTTCGACGTGACGAGCACGGCGGATCGCCGGACCGGCGCCGACCCGCCGGCGGCGCGGACCATCCGGATCGTGCGCTCGCGGCCGGACCGTGAACCGAGTGAGAAGCCGACGCCGAAGGCGACGGCGGTGCCGAGCGGAAGCTTCATCACCTCATTGTGCCCGGGTCGCGGGAGCGGCGCATCTCCGGTTCCGGGCGCCCCGGTGGCGGGCGGTTGTCCGGTAGTGTCCCGGGGCGCGCCGCCGCCGCACGGGCTCCGTGCGGCGGTGCGGGGGGCGGTCCGGGGTAGCTCAATCGGCAGAGCAAGCGGCTGTTAACCGCTAGGTTGTGAGTTCGAGTCTCACCCCCGGAGCACGTAGTGTGAGCGGTCGTGCGCATCGCCTTCGCCACGGCGGCGGCCGGCGTGGTGGGGGAGTGGGACGCCGACCGGCCGCTGCACGACGGGGTGTGTGCACGGGCTGGCCCCGACCTCGAGCACACCTGCCGCGATCCCGCGGCCGCCGCCGCCACCGAGGGTGAGACCGCGGTCGTCGTCCGTTGACCGTCCTCGCCATCGACCAGGGCACCTCGGGCACCAAGGCGATCGTCTTCGACCCGGACGACGGGATCGTGGCGATCGCCGAGGAGCCGCTCCGACCTGCCTATCTGGCGGATGGGGGCGTCGAACAGGATCCCGTCGATCTGCTCGGTTCGGTGCTGAACGCAGGACGGCGCGCGCTCGAGCTCGCGGGACGTCCGGTCTCGATCGTCACGCTCGCCAACCAGGGCGAGACGGTGCTCGCCTGGGATCCCGAGAGCAGCCGGCCGCGCTCGCCCGCCCTCGTCTGGCAGGACCGCCGTGCCGAGCGGATCTGCACCGAACGGTCCGACCAGCGCGAGTGGGTGGCGGCCCGGACCGGCCTCGTGCTCGACCCCTACTTCTCGGCGCCGAAGATGGCCTGGCTCCGCGCCAACCGGACCCGGGACGGCGTGGTGACGACGTCCGATGCGTGGCTCGTGCACGCACTGACCGGGGAGCTCGTGACCGACGTGTCGACGGCGAGCCGCTCCCTCCTCCTCGGCCTCGACCGGCTCGAGTGGGACGCCGACCTCGTCGACCTCTTCTCCCTCGGGGGCGAGCGACTACCCCGGATCGTCGCGTGCGACGAGATCGTGGGCGAGACCCGTGCATTCGGCCCACCTCTCCCGGTCGGCGGGCTCATCGTCGACCAGCAGGCGGCGCTCCTCGCGGAGGGATGCACGGGTCCCGGGGACGCCAAGTGCACGTTCGGCACCGGCGCGTTCCTGCTCGCCAACACCGGGACGGGCGCGGTCCGGTCGCGTGCGGGACTCTCGTCCTCGGTGGCTTGGACCGTGCGCGGTCGGGACCGCGTACTGCCTCGACGGACAGGTCTACACGGCATCGTCGGCGATCCGGTGGCTCTGCGAGCTCGGGCTGCTCGACTCCCCCGAGGCGATCGACTCGACGGCCGCGCCGGACAGCGGCGGCGTGCTCTGCGTCCCGGCCCTGGCCGGGCTCGGCGCGCCCTGGTGGCGTCCGGAGGCGACCGCGACGTTCGCCGGCATGACCCTCGCGACCGGGCGCGGCCACCTGGTGCGGGCAGTCGTCGAGGGGATCGCCGCCCAGGTCGCCGAGGTCGCGACGACGGTCGCGACCGACCTCGGACGGCCGGTCTCGCCGCTGCGCGTCGACGGCGGGCTCGCGCAGAGCGCGACGGTCCTGCAGGCGGTGGCCGACCTCCTCCAGGTCCCGGTCGAGGTCTACCCCTCGCCGCACGCCACCGCACTCGGCTCGGCCGCGCTCGGGAGGATGGCCCTCGACGCCGGTCTGGCGGTCGACTCGGCGGTGCCCGCGTGGTCGCCGGCGACCGTCGTAGAGCCCCGCTGGTCGCAGGGGCGGGCCGCAGAACACCTCGGACGGTGGCGCACGGTCCTCGGTGCGACGGCCGGCCGCGCAGTGGACGGGGAAGCCGCGCCGGATGGCTGATCCCGGCGGCAAGGCTCACGGCAGCGCCGACGCCGACGTCGTGGTGGTCGGGGCGGGGGTCGTCGGCGCGGCGATCGCCCGGTCGCTCGCGGCCACGGCGCTGCGGGTCGTCTGGCTCGACGCGCGCGACGACGTGGGGGACGGCACGAGCAAGGCGAACACCGCGATCCTCCATACCGGGTTCGACGCGGAGCCGGGCACCCTCGAGGCACGGCTGGTCCGGCGCGGCTCCGAGCTCCTCGCGACGTACGCAGAGGCCACGGGGATCCCGACCGAGCGCACCGGCGCGCTGCTGGTCGCCTGGACCGACGAGGAGCACGTCGAGCTCGACGGCATCGTGTCGACCGCGGCCGCCAACGGCGTCCACGACTGCGAGCGGATCGGCACCGACACGGTGTACCGGCTGGTCCCCGCGCTCGGGCGGGGCGCGCTCGGGGGGGTGACGGTCCCCGGAGAGTCGATCGTCTGCCCGTGGTCGACCACCCTCGCGCTCGCGACCGATGCCCTCACCCGAGGCGCCTCCCTGCGCCTCGGGTGCCGGGTCGACGGCGTCGAGGTGGGTCGTGAGGCGACCACGCTCCATACCACGGACGGCTCCGTGACCTGCCGGTGGCTGGTCAACGCGGCGGGGCTCGGCGCGGACGTCCTCGACCGGGCCGTCGGCCACGACCGGTTCGCGCGTCACTCCGCGCCGCGGGGAGCTCGTCGTCTTCGACAAGCTCGCGCGGCGGCTCGTGGACCGCATCGTGCTCGCCGTGCCGACGGCGCGCGGCAAGGGGGTCCTCGTGAGCCCGACCGTCTATGGGAACGTGCTGCTCGGCCCGACCGCCGAGGACCTCGACGACCGGACCGACACCGCGACCAGCGAGGCCGGGCTGGCCTTCCTGCTCGGGCGCGGCGCCGCGCTGCTGCCCGCGCTCGTCGACGAGGAGGTGACCGCGACCTATGCCGGGCTGCGTGCGGCGAGCGACCTCGGCGACTACCTCGTGGACGTCGACCCGGCGCGGCGGTACGGGATCGCCGCGGGCATCCGGTCGACCGGGCTCACGGCCGCGATGGGGATCGCCGAGCATCTCTGCGGGCTCCTCGCGGACGCCGGGCTCCCGACGGCCGAGCGCGGCGACCTGCCGCCGCCGACCCGGGTCGCCCCCCTCGGAGAGGCCGGGCTCCGCCCGTACGAGGATCCGGCACGCATCGCCGCGGACCCGGCCTACGGCCGGATCGTCTGCTTCTGCGAGCGGGTCACCGAAGGCGAGCTCCGTGACGCCTTCGCATCCGTACTGCCGCCGCGCGATCTCGGCGGCCTCCGCCGCCGCACCCGGGCCGCCAACGGCCGTTGCCAGGGGTTCTACTGCGGTGCCACCGTCGGGGCGTTCCTCGAGGGCGCGCTCACGGCCGCGTCGGACGCGGGCGGGCCGTGACGCGGCGCACCGACGTGCTCGTCGTCGGCGCGGGACCAGCCGGGCTGTCGGCCGCGCGTGCGCTCGCGTCCTCGGGGCGGTGCCAGGTGCTCGTCCTCGAGCGCGAGAAGGCGCCCGGCGGGATCCCTCGGCACAGCGACCATCACGGCTTCGGGCTGCGTGACCTCCGGCGCCCGCTGCGCGGGCCGGCCTACGCGCGTCAGCTGACCGACCTCGCGGTGGACGCGGGCGTCACCGTGGAGACGGGGGCGATGGTGACCGGGTGGGACGGGCAGCACGCCGTGGACGTGACCTCGCCGGCCGGCCGCAGGCGGATCGAGGCGGAGGCGATCGTGCTCGCGACCGGGGCCCGCGAGCGATCGCGCGCCGCGCGCGGCATCGCCGGCGACCGCCCGGCGGGCGTGCTCACGACGGGACAGCTCCAACAGGAGGTGCACCTCCGGGGTCGGCCTGTCGGGACGCGTGCGGTGGTCGTGGGCTCCGAGCTCGTGAGCTGGTCGGCGGTCCTCACCCTCCGTTCGGTGGGCTGCCGGGTCGTGCGCATGGTGACGGCCGCAGCGTCCCCGGAGTCGTACACGAGCTGGCACCTCGTCGGTCGGGTGGGCCTGCGCGTTCCGGTCGCGACCCGGACCCGCGTGACCCGCGTGCTCGGGCACGGTCGCGTCGAGGCGGTCGAGCTCGAGCACATGGGGACCGGCCGGCGCGAGACCGTCGCCTGCGACACGCTCGTCTGCACCGGGGACTGGATCCCCGACCACGAGCTGGTCCGGACCGGTGGCGTCGAGGTCGATGCGGGCACCAGGGGCCCCCTCGTCGACACCGCGCTGCGCACGAGCCGGTCGGGCGTCTTCGCCGCCGGCAACCTCGTGCACCCTGTCGACACCGCCGACGTCGCCGCCCTCGACGGTCGGCATCTGGCCGGTCCGGTCCTCGCCTGGCTCGACGGATCACTGCCGGCTCCCCATGCGGTGCGGCTGACGGCCGAGGCCCCCTTCGCCTGGGTCGCGCCGGGCCTCGTCCGCGACGGGGACCCCGCACCTGCCCGTGGCCGGCTCCTCCTCTGGCCCGCCGAGCGCATGGGGCGCCCGACCGTCGTCGTGCGGCAGGGGACCGGGGTCGTCGCGCGCTGGTGCTCGCCGTGGCCGGCCGCACCGGGCCGCGTCTTCCGGGTGCCGGCCCGAGTGCTCGACGCGGTGGTCCGCCGCGGCGAGCCGGTCACCGTCGGCGCCGGCTGATCCACTGGGGTCTCGTCGGGGTCGCCTGACTAGCATCACCGTCGGGGCACGGAACCACACGCGCCGCTCGAGGCGACCAGGGGAGGGCAGGTGCGAAGGAGAGAACGGTCGGTGCTCGCGGCGCTCGCGGTGGTCGCGCTCCTCGCGACCGCGTGCTCGGCGGCCGGGAGTGCGACTGGCGGGTCGACCGTTCCGCCGGCGACCGCTCGTGCAACGTTCAGCGCGCACGGCTCGGTCGGGCAGGCCTACGTGCTCGGCGCCCGGCCCGGGACGCACCTGGTGCTCGCCGACGCGTCCGGCCGCCGGGTCGGCGCCGGAACGGCGGACCGGCTCGGCAGCCTCGTCGTCTACAACGTGGCGCCCGGCTCCGGCTACACGTTCCGCTCGGTCGACGGGTCCCAGGTGGCGTCCAGCCCGTCGTTCCGGGTGCTGTCGCCGAGCGACGTGCCGCCATCGTCGTTCTACACCGACCAACATCTCCACGCGGGGCTCAACTACCTCACGATGCGCGACGGCGTGCGGCTCGCGGCGACGGTTCGGCTGCCACCGGGCAAGACCCTCGCCGACGGGCCGTTCCCGACCGTCATCGAGGAATCGGGGTACGCGATCGCCGCACCGCACAGCCTCGTCGACGCGGTCCTCCACACCAACGGGGAGTCCACGTCCGACCCGCTCGTGCCTGACACGGCCACTTCGGTCGGTTCCCTCGTGGCACCGCTCCTCGGCTTCGCGACGGTCAGCCTGCAGATGCGGGGCACCGGCTGCTCGGGCGGCGCATTCGACCTGTTCGGCCTGCCCACCACGTACGACGGCTACGACGCGGTCCAGATCGCGGCGTCGCAGCCCTGGGTGGCCAACCACAAGGTCGGCATGGTCGGGATCTCCTTCTCGGGGATCTCCCAGATGTTCGTCGCCGGCACCCGGCCGCCCGGGCTCGCCGCGATCGCTCCGATGAGCCTGACCGAGGACCTCTACTCCACCGGCTTCCCCGGCGGGATGTTCAACAGCGGCTTCGCGGCGACCTGGCTCGCGCAGCGCGTGGCCGACGCGCAACCTGCACCACAAGGTGGGCAGGCCTACGCGCGGGCCCTCATCGCGGACGGGGACACGACCTGTCTCGCGAACCAGGCCCTGCACGGCCAGGCGCAGAACCTCCAGGCGCTCCTCCGCGAAGCGAGCCACCGCGTGCCCGCCCTCTACGACGAGCGCGCGCCGTCGACCTGGGCCAAGCGCACGCAGGTGCCCGTGTTCGTGTCGGGCGCCTTCCAGGACGAGCAGACCGGTGGGCAGTGGCCGTCGATCATCGCCGACCTCTCGTCCGATCCGCACGTGTGGGCCACGATCGTGAACGGCACGCACGCGGACTCCCTCGGGCCCGGCACGCTCACCCGGTGGATCGAGTTCCTCGACCTGTTCGTCGCAGACCGCGTCCCGAGCGAGCCAGCGATCGTGCCGACCCTCGCGTCTGGGCTCTACCAGCAGTTGGCCAACGCGCCAGCCGAGCCCCTCCCACCGTTGCAGTACACGGACGAGCCGTCGGTCGGCGCCGCACGAGCGGCCTTCGAGACCCAGCCGCGGGTGCGGGTACTCCTCGACAACGGCGGCGGCACTGTCGGTCCGGGCGCGCTCCAGCCCGTCTGGCAGCTCGAGTTCCCGTCGTGGCCGCCACCGAAGGCGGTCGCCACGACCTACCACCTCGGCAGCGGGGGCACGCTCACCGCCTCGACCCCCGCGCACGCCACGGTGGCATTCCGTCCCGACCCGTCGGCGCGCCCGCCGAACGACCTGCCGACCGGCAATCCGTGGTGGGCCTTGCCACCCTTCGACTGGGTACCGGTCACCGGGACCGACGGTCTCGGCTTCGTGAGCGCGCCGTTCACCCGCGACCTCACCGTCGTCGGGCCGGCAAGCCTCGACCTCTGGATCGAGAGCTCGGCCGCGGACACCGACCTCCAGGCCACGGTGTCAGAGGTCCGCCCGGACGGCAAGGAGCTCTTCATCCAGACCGGCGTCTTGCGCGCGAGCGACCGCGCGCTCGACCCGACCGGGTCGACGGCCACCCATCCGGTGCCGACGTACGCCGCGGCGACGGCGAGCCCGCTCCCCGCCGGTCGCTTCACCGAGGTGCGCATCCCAATCCTGCCCTTCGCCTACGCCTTCCGCGCGGGCTCGCGCATCCGGGTCACCGTGACCGCGCCGGGTGGTGACCGGCCGGCGTGGGAGTTCGCCACATACCAGACCCACGGCAAGGTCACCGACACGATCGGGCTCGGGGGTGCGAGCGCCTCGGCACTCGTGCTGTCGGTGCTCCCCGGTGTCACGCCACCGGACCCGCAGCCGGCGTGTCCCTCGCTGCGGGGCGAGCCGTGCCGGCCCTACCTGCCCGCCGCCAACGGCGGATGACCGACCCTGGAGGAGGTGCAATGACGGGTCCGACACCGGGACGGATCGCGTTCGTCTGCGCGATGCCGATGGAGCTGACCCCCCTGCGGCGCATGCTGTCGCTCACCAAGGCGCGCATCGGCGGGGTGGAGGTGTACGAAGGACTCCTCGGTGACCGAGCGGTCGTCGCCGTGGTGACCGGCATGGGCACCGCGCTCGCGACCGCGGGGACGACAGCGCTGCTCGACGCCGTCGACGTCGAGCGCGTCGTCGTGGTCGGGATCACGGGCGCCGTCGAGGACGAGACGCCGATCGGGACGCTGGTGATGCCCGAGACCGTCGTGAACGGGAACACCGGCGTAGCATTCCGGCAGACCTGCATCGGCGACGTCGAGCCGACCGGCACCATGTGGACGACGGACGTGCTCATCACCGATCTCGAGGAGATCGCGGGCCTCCGCGCGCAGGGGGTGATCTCCCTCGACATGGAGACGGCGGCGATCGCAGAGGTCTGCGAAGGCCGCGGCATCCCGTGGTCGGTCTTCCGGGTGATCAGCGACCGGGCGACGAACGGGTCCGTGGACGACGAGGTCTTCCACCTGAGCAACCAGGACGGGACGGCGAATCCCAAGGCGGTCGCCGCGTACTTCCTCAAGCACCCGGGACGCATCCCGGCGATGGCGGCCATGGCCAAGGACGCGAAGCACGCCACCCAGCGCGCCGCCACCGAAGCGGTGCGCGCGGTCGGTGGGCTCACCGCGACCGGGCCGTAGCCGACCACGCGTCGTCCGGACAGTCGTATGCCCACAGACGCCCGCCGGCGATCGTGGTGGGGTTGGGGCTGGGACGACGCCGCGCTCGGGGACGACGCGCTCGCCGGGGTGGCGGGCGTGCTCGCTGCGCAGCTGCCCGACGGTCCCCGGCCGGAGCTCGTCGCGGTGCCCGATCTCGGCGCGGTCGAGCTCGCCCCGGCCGCGGTGCGGCCGCCGCGATCGCTGGCCGCGCTGTGCAGCGACGACCGGCGCACCCGCGCCTCGCACACCTACGGCAAGGCGTTCCGTGACGTCGTCCGCGCGCTCGCCTGCGACCTCGCTGCTGCACCTGACGTCGTCGCGTCCCCGCGCACCGAGGACGAGCTCGTCGCGGTGCTCGACTGGTGCGCCGGCGCGCGCCTCGCCGCCGTCCCTTTCGGCGGTGGATCGTCGGTGGTCGGCGGCGTCGAGGGCGGCGCGGCCCGGGAGCGGTTCCCTGGCATCGTGTCGGTCGATCTCACCGGGCTGGCCGGTGTCGTCGAGATCGACCGGGTGAGTCGCGCGGCCCTAATCCGCGGCGGGACGTACGGGCCGGACCTCGAGGACGCGCTCCGGCCGACGGGGCTCACGCTCCGGCACTTCCCCCAGTCCTTCGAGCACTCGACCCTCGGGGGATGGGTGGCCACCCGTTCGGGAGGGCACTTCGCCACCGGGTACACCCACATCGACGACCTCGTGGAGTCGATCCGCATGGTGACCCCGGCCGGCATCTTCGAGAGCCGCCGGCTGCCCGGCTCGGGCGCCGGCCCTTCGCCGGACCGGCTCGTGCTCGGCTCGGAGGGGATCCTCGGCGTCGTGACCGAGGCGTGGGTCCGGCTCCAGGACCGCCCGCGCCACCGGGCGTCCGCCTCGATCCGCTTCCGCACATTCGATGCCGGGGTCGCCGCCACCCGCGCGATCGTCCAAGCCGGACTGCTGCCCGCCAACTGCCGGCTCCTCGATCCACGGGAGGCGGCCGGAACCGGGGGCGAGCCCGGGACGAGCGTGCTCCTGGTCGGCTTCGAGTCCCCGTCCCTGCCGGTCGACGCGCTCGCCGCCTCGGCGCTCGAGTGCTGCCTCGACCACGGCGGCGAGGCGCCCGAAGGGATCCGCGCCTCGTCGAGCGGGGGCGCGGCGGGAGCGTGGCGTCGCTCGTTCTTCGAGGCGCCCTACCTGCGCGACGGCGTCGCGCGGCTGGGCTGGATCGCCGAGACGTTCGAGACCGCAGTCACCTGGTCCGGCTTCAGCGCCCTGCACGCTGCGGTCGACACGGCAGTCCGCGAGGCGGCGGGACCGAACGGCGCGTCGCTGAGCTGTCGCTTCACCCACGTCTACCCGGACGGTCCCGCGCCCTACTTCACCGTGGTCGCCCCGAGCCGGGCCGGCAGCCAGCTCGGCGACTGGCGGCGGATCAAGGACGCGGCGAGTGGCGCAATCGTGGATGCCGGAGGGACGATCACCCATCACCACGCGGTCGGGCGCGACCACCGTCGTGCGTACGACCGCCAGCGTCCCGACCTCTTCGCCGACGCGCTCACCTCGGTCAAGCGGACGCTCGACCCGGCCGGCGTGCTCAACCCCGGTGTGCTGCTCGACTGACGATCAGGGAGACCGGAGGTCGCGGGTCGGCGCGGTGCTCACCGCCCGATCCGCCCGTCGATGAGCTCGCGGGTGATGTCCATGTGCCCGACGTGCCGTGCCGTCTCCTCCAGCAGATGGGTGACCACCCAGCGCAGCGTCGTCTGCCGCAGCGATCCGCGTGACGGCTCGTCAAAGGAGTTCGCGGCGTCGAGGACCGCGTCCGCGGCCGCGGTCTCGGCGCGGTAGAACGCCACGACGTCCTCGGCGGACCAGCCGTCGGGGAGCTCGAACATCTGGCGAAACCAACCCATGTCCATCGGCTCGCCGACGAAGATGGCGCGCACCCAGAGGCGCTCCGCGTAGCCGAGGTGCACGCCGAGCACGCCGAGGGAGTTGGCGGTGGGAGCGGGCCGCCACCGGAGCTGCGCGTCGTCGAGTCCCTCGAGCTTGTAGATCGCGCTCTCGCGGAGGTGGGCGAGCCAGCCGCGGTCCATCGTCATCTCGTCGGCGAGTGTGGCCTCGTGCGGGCGGGGCACCACCATGTCCGGCGGGTGCTCGGAGCGGAGCGCACGCTCCCCGGCACCGGTCACGACGTCCCGGTCACCGAGTGCGGACGGTCACAGCGCGTCCGTCGTCACGGCGCGACGCCACCCGGCGGATCCTGTACGGGCACGAGGACCTGGGCGCGCCAGAGGACGACGAACGTCGGGCAGATCGGGACCGGTGCGCAGATCGGCGCGCCGACCGCTTCGAGGCTCGCAGCGCCGTAGCCGACGACGCGGAAGACGGTGCGGGACGAGCCCGTCGACGACACGCTGCCCGACACGCGGACGAGGGCCGGCGGGATTCCGCTCGGCGACGGCGCGACACCTGCTTCCGACCAGCGCAGCGGGCCGCCGGTCAGCTCGACCACTACCCGGTCGCCGCGCAGGGCGACGACCGAGGAGCCGTTCGACGCATTGGTGAGGACGATCGTGTGCGCGGGGACCGTGGCCGCCGATGCGAGCGCCGGGGCGAGCGCGGGTGGAGCGGCGAGTCCGATCGCCACACCGAGGACCAGGGAGAACGCTGCATTCCGGCACGTGCGCATCGGTCCACCTCCATCGCCGCCCGTCGTCGGGCCGGCTGTCGCGCGACGGTACGCGCTCGGCCCGGACCGGGCAAGCACCGCAGATCGACTGCTGAACGGCGAACCGGCGCGACACGTACTCACCGGACAGAAGGAAGAGGCGTTGGTGTCCGGCCGCCGGGGGGTCGTACCGCTCAGTCGTCGGTGCGCGGGGGTCGCGGCTGGCGCCAGTAAGGGCGTGACGGGTCACCCTTCTCGAGCAGGATGAAGACGACCCCCCAGGGATCGACGAACCAGGTCGTCCGCAAGCCCGCCACACCCGCGACACCGATGGTGAGGAAGCGCACGCCCCGCGCCTCGAGCGCCGAGCGCGTGGCGTCGACGTCGTCACAGACGAGACCCACATGGGTGAGGCCGGTGCGTGTGATGTCCGGTTCGCGCGTCGCATCGGGCGGTGCCGGGTGCACTCTGACCGACGGGTACTCGATGATCTCGAGCACGCGGTCGTCCGCGCCCAGGCCGAGGATCGCCGCCTTGACGACGACCGGGCTGGGCAGCAGCTCGCCCATGTCGCGCTCGATCGCCTCGCCGCGCATCTCGAACGGCGGCGAGAGGACGTCGAGACCGAGCACCGTGGAGTACCACTCGACAGCACGCTCCACGTCGGGGACGCAGACCGCGGTGTGTGCGAGACCGGTCAGCACGACGCTCATCGTGGCCGACCCCGCGGTCGGCGTCCAGCGTCCGTGCGCGGATTCAGGCGCGAGAGAGGCCCCGCCAGGTCGGGCGGGGCCTCTTCGCACTGCACCTGAAGGCGCTCGGGCAGAGCGCCGTAGGCCGGAACCCGGTCAGATGACGGCCTTCGTGCCGGGCTCGAGGCGGAGCTTGCCGGTCGACAAGAGACACGCCTCCGCATGCACCGTTCCACCGACCGTCGCCGAGCCCGTCGTGTCCGCGGTGACCTTGCCCTTCAGCACGTACTCGGTCGAGCCGGCGGGGCAGCTCTTCGTCTCGGTCTCGTCCTTGCTGGGAGACGTGACCGTGCCGCTGACCGAGGTGGACTTGCCGTTCGCCCAGGTGATCGTGCCCGTGCCGCTCGCGAAGCTCGCGATCGGGACCGTACCGGACTTTCCGGTGTTGCCGGAGCAGCCCGAAAGCTTGGCGGTGCTGCCACTGATGCTGCCGCTCAGGCCCGTGCATTTGATCGAAAGCGTCGCCGCGGATGCAGGCACCGAAGCAGCCACGGAGAAGCCCAGCGGTAATGCCAGCGCGGCAACGGACGCGAGAAGTACTCGACGCATGGTTGATGACCCCCTTCGTCACAGACCCGACGTCGTTGCCGAGCCAGGATGGTGTTTCCCCGCGCTTCGGGCGCGTAAACGTGGGTCAGCCGCCGCGCGCATCGTGTGCCGTGGGAGCGGTGGCGGCACTCAGGTAACCGGTCCACGCGGATCCGTCCCACCAGCGCAGCGGCGACTGTCCCCACGGATCGGCGTACCAGCCGGCTGGCGGAGTCGATTGGGGTTCAGTGGTCCGCGCGTTTGCTACGGGCGCATCGACGACGTCTGCTGTCGTCGGCTCGCGGTCCACTGACGGTGCAGCAGGTGCAGCAGGTGCAACAGGCGCGCCGACCGGGAGTGGCGCCGCGGTCGGTGGTGCTGGATCCACGGGCTCTCTCGCGTCGACCGCTTCGAGATTCGACTCGAGCTCGTGCACCAGCTCGTCGACGGTCCCGCGGTAGTGCGCGAGCGCGAGGTCGAGCCGGAACTCGAAGGCCGGGGCCACCTTCGATCCGTAGTGCACGACGGTCGCCTTCTGCCTGTTGGACACCGAGAAGGTGGTCGACCCGTCCGCCGAGTGCTGGACCGCGATGAGCTTGGCGAACGCGCACTCGCGGGTCTGCTTGCTTCCCTGGAACACCACCCGCTGGTCGGTCACGTGGACGGTGCCGATGTCGATCGCGGTCGGGGAGGGCGTGCCTTGCACGTAGTGGCCCTTGGTGGCACCGACCCGGTAGCGCACCGATCGACCGCCGATGCTCCCGATCGGGATCGAGACGCCTTGGGAGTGGCCCGCCCAGTGCCCCGGACCTGCGCGGTCCTCGATCAGGGACGCGCCGGTCACCGTGAAGAAGACCCGCTCGCCGGGCTTGAGCAGCAACTCGGACGACGCGTCGCCCTGGTAGGTCCGAGCGGTCTCGAGCATCTCGGCGAAGCCGTCGTGCTCGGTCTGCCACGCCGCGAGCGCTGATTCGTAGGCCTTCTCGGCCCTCTTGGCCTTGCGCGCTTCGCTCATCGCGATCGGATGCCTCCGCCGTCGCCGGGTGACGCCATTCCAGCACAGGGTCCACCGCGCCCGGCGGCCGCAGCGGAACGGGTGGCGCGAGGCACGAAAGGCGTCAGGTCCCCTCGCTATTGTCGGGCGACCGGGGCAGTAGCTCAGTGGTCAGAGCAGGGGACTCATAATCCCTCGGTCGGAGGTTCGATCCCTCCCTGCCCCACCCAGAGCTTCGGACCGTCCCGTCGGTACGTGGAGAGCCACGTCCAGATACAGAGGCACGGCTCCAACCTCAGCGTCTGGGGGTACGACTTCGTGCCCGGCGAGGTGGTCACGGTGACCTACACGACCAACCTCGCCGTCCCACTCAAGCTCACCCTGTGCAAGGCCACGGTCGACTCGGTCGGCTACTACTCGTGTGGGGGCACCCTCTCGACCTCCGCCCTGCGGGTCGGCCCGCTCGGCGACCACACGGTGACGGCTTCGGGCAAGCACCTGGTCGGCAAGCACAAGGTGGCGGACGTCGCGACGACGGTCTTCACGCTGACCTGAATCCGGGCATTCGGGACCTCAGGCCCTACCGCACCGTCGCCGACCTGCGCAGACAATGGCTGCAGGAACGGCAGTGAGAGCGGAGGCGATCATGCACGATGCTCGGTCCCATCAGGTGGAGTCCTCGGCGGAGGGGACGGTCGAGCCGGCGCGGGACGCGGCCCGCAAGCGGTTGCTCGCGAAACGCGACTTCGTGACCCACCTCATCACCTACGTCGTGGTCAACGGCTTTCTGGTCCTGGTCTGGGCCTTCACCGGGCGGGGCTACTTCTGGCCGGCATGGGTGATCGGCGCGTGGGGCATCGGGCTCATCCTCCACGCCCGCGACGTCTTCTGGCGCCGCCCGATCACCGAAGCCGACATCGACCGAGAGCTTCGACGCCAGGAACGCCACTGAAGGGAGGGCGCTCCCGGCGTCGGCCCGCCGGTCAGTGCACCGCGACCTCGACGATCTTGACGATGACGAGCGCGAACGCGACGAAGAGGTAGGCCCGGAGCGCGACGAGCCCGACCTTCCGCTGGCGTGAGAGCTCCGGCTTGGCGAGCAGGTGGAGCGCCGGCATCCGCCACGTCTCGCGCTTCTCCCAGGCGACCGGCACCGTCACGATCGCGGCACGGGCGCGCCGGCCCTGAACGGCGAGGAGCAGGCCGCCGGCCACGCCGACCGCCGCGCCCCCGGCCAGGACGCCGACGATCTCCGCGCTCGTGATCCCCGGGAAGAGCACGCTCGCGGTGAGGACGACCGAGAGCAGCACGAGCGTCCAGACGACGGTCGAGGTGAAGACGTTGAGCCGCCGCGAGTTCACCCACGGGCCGAGCACACCGGAGTCGTTGCAGAGGAGCAGGAGGAAGACCGTGGCACTCGGCAGCAGGACACCGGCCAGGGACTGGACACCCTCGGTGAGGAGCCCGAGCGGTACTCCGGGGACGAGCACCAGGGTCGCCGCGACCGCCATGAGCCCCGCATAGCAGGCGTAGAAGCCCTTGGCCTTGGTGATCGGACGGTGCAGCGAGTGGTTGACCCCGAGCACGTCCGCGCTCGCGTACGCGGTCGCGAGGCCGACCGCGGCGGCCCCGATGATGCTCGCGTCCAGCAGGCCGATCGCGAAGAGGTCGCCGGCGAGGTGTGAGACGTGCGCGCCGAGTCCCTGGGCCACGCCTCCCGCGCTGGTGAAGTGGCCGGCGGCGCCGGTACCCGAGAAGACCGCCGACGAGAAGCCGAACATCGCGGCCGCGCCGATGACGACGAGGACGATCCCGATCCAGAGATCGGCGCGCTCGTAGGGGATGAACCGTGGGGTGATCCGCTTGTCGATGACGTAGGACTGCTGGAAGAAGAGCTGCCACGGGGCCACCGTCGTACCGACGATTGCGATGATCAATAGCATGACCGTCGAGAGGGGCGCGTGGGGGAGCCCGGGCACCACGAGGTCGTGGGCCATCTGACCTGCGGGCGGATGCGCGAGCAGGTAGATGGGGACGAGGACCAGCGACCCGACCACCAGCGCGAGGCAGATCCGCTCGAACCGCCGGAAGCTGCCGGTGCTCGCTGCGCCGACGACGATCAGTCCGGCGAGGACGACCGAGGGCACCCTGGGCAGGCCGAGGTAGCCGACCGCGAGGGTCACCCCGATGAATTCGGTGACGATGGTGAGCGCGTTGAGGACGAAGAGGTCGATCACGCTGAACGCTCCCCAAAACTTCCCGAAGCGCTCGAAGATCAGCCGCGCGTGCCCGACGCCGGTGACCGCGCCGAGCCGCAGCACCATCTCCTGGTTCACGTAGAGCACCGGGACGAGGAGGACGAGCGTCCAGAGGAGGTGGGTGCCGTAGTTCTGCCCGGCCTGGGTGTAGGTGCCGAACGCGCCGGCGTCGTTGTCGCCGACCATGACGATGAGTCCGGGGCCGACGATCGCGAGGAGGGTCTTGAGCTTGGACGAGAGGCGCGGCCGCGAGGCGACGTCGCCGACGGTGATCGTGCCGAGCGCGCCCCGGATGTCCCCCGTGTGCTGGGTGTCGAGAACGGCGGGCTCCGTGGGGGCCGCGGTGGTCGTGCGGATCGAGGGGTTCATCGGCGGCACCCACCGATCAGGTGGCCGGGACCGGGCCGGCAGGACAGGACGGGTGGGCGAGTGGTGTTGGCCGTCGTTGTCGGACGGTACGGCGACAGGACGGAGCGGATACGGGTCGGTGCGTGCATGGGTCCTCCTCGGGACGGGCTGAAGGCGGCGGCGCGGCCGCGCGCCCGGCGGACGCGTGGCGCGGCGTGACGGGTCCGTGCGGTCGCGACGGGACCACCCGGACGGGCGGCTTCGCCCTCTCGGACGCGGTGCTCGCGGTGGAGCGACCGGCTCCGTACGAGGCTTCAGGCCCGAGTCGTCAGGCTTGAGGAGGAAAGAGCGTCAGTGCGTCACACGCGTCGGAGGGCGCCAGGTACTCGGAGGTTCCGATTTCATCTGGCTCACCTCCCTCTGCGGTCGCGGACGTTCCTTCGTCCACACAGCCTACCGCCGCCGACGCTCGCGGTCGAGGTCGCGTGCACATGCGCACGGCGGTCGCGCGGGGTCGGTGCGCTACTGTGCGGGACCGGCCCGGGCGGGCGCGAGGGACCGGAAACGGCCGGTCCTCGCGATGCGACCGGCCCGACAGGAGCACGATGGACATCGAAGGGTTCTACAGCGCGGACGAGCGGCGGCGGCAGTCCGCGGAGGTCGAGCTCGGCAATGACTGGTTCGACGCGAAGGGCAACCGCTATGAGCTGAGCTGGGTGGAGGACACCGGCGAGCTCTACGCCATGCTCGAAGTGGTTCCCGAGGCGGACAGCTGGACACCGTTCGGGGACATCGAGGTCGAGCAGCTCCCGGTGGATCGGCTCGTCGTCATCGTGATCGCGACGATTCCGACACTCGCCGAGGTCGAACAAGCTTTGGACGGGTGGGCCGACCAGATGGAGCAGGCGGACAGCATCTCGTGGGTGGCCGACCGCCTGCGCTCCCACGGGATCGCCTTCGGCGGACCTGCGTGAGCTCCGGACGGTGGAGCTGATCGTGGAGCTGCCCGCCGGGAACGTCTCGCTCGCCGACCCCGACGACTTCTCGCGGTTCGCCGTCCGCGTGCACTCTCCAGAGGGAGCCGGTGATTGGAACGACGGCCTCGCCGCGGCGCTCGTCCGGACCGGCGCCGGCCGGCAGCTCGACGACGGCGACGTCGCCGTCTCACCCGACGCGCTCCGCCGGCTCGCCACCGCCGCGGCCGAGTCGACCGGGTCGCCGCTCGTGGAGGAGTGGGAGTCCGGATTCGAGGCGATGGTCGGACACGCCGGCGCGCACGGCTGGGTCGACGCCGACGGTGCGATCCGCGCACACGTCGTCCGGGGGGAGTGAGCGATGCGGTTCTCCTACGCCGAGTCGATGGTGGATCCCGCGTACTACCTGCCGCTGGCGCAGGCGGCAGAGGACGCGGGGTACGACGGCATGGTCGTGCCCGACAGCATCTGCTATCCGCTCGAGTCGGAGTCGAGCTACCCGTTCTCGCCCGACCACGCCCGCGACTTCCTCGAGGACAAGCCGTTCATCGAGCCGTTCTCGCTGATCCCGGCGATGGGTGCCGTCACCGGGCGCCTCCGGTTCATCACCTTCGTGCTCAAGCTGCCGATGCGGCACCCGCTGCTCGTCGCCAAGCAGGCCACCTCGGTCGCGGTCCTGACCGGTAACCGTCTCGCGCTCGGAGTCGGCTCGAGTCCGTGGCCGGAGGACTACGAGCTCTGCGACGTGCCCTGGGAGCGGCGTGGCCGGCGGATGGACGAGGCGATCGACGTCGTGGCCGGACTGTCCGCCGGCGGCTACTTCGAGTACCACGGCGAGATCTATGACCTGCCGCCGGTCAAGATCTGCCCGACGCCGACCAGTCCGCTGCCGATCCTCGTCGGCGGCCACGCGACCGCGGCCTTGCGCCGGGCGGCCCGGTGGGACGGGTGGGTGCACGGTGGGGGCGACCCGGCCGACCTGCCCGGCCTCCTCGACGAGCTCGGGCGGCTGCGCGCCGAGGCAGGGACGGCGGACCGGCCCTTCGAGGTCCATGTGATCTCCGTCGAGGCGTTCTCCGTGGACGGGGTCCGGCGGCTCGAGGAGCAGGGCGTGACCGACGTGATCGTGGGCTTCCGGTGGCCGTACGCGGTCGGACCGGACACCGAGCCCCTCGGAACCAAGCTCGACAACCTGCGCCGCTACGCGGACGACGTGATCGCCAAGGTCCGCGTGTGAGCGGGGGTGACGGGGTGCGCTCGGCCCGCGAGCTCGGCCAGGCGTCGATGGCCGCCGTCGAGGCGCGGGATCGGGACGCCTGGCTCGCCCTCTTCGAAGAGGATGCCGTGGTCGAGGATCCCGTCGGACCGTCGGCGTTCGACCCGGAGGGCGTCGGTCATCGAGGGATCGAGGCCATCGCCGCGTTCTACGACACGGTGATCGCGGCCAACGAGTCGGTCCGTTTCGACATCCGCACCTCGCACCTCTGCGGGGACGAGGTCGCCAACGTCGGGACGATCCGCATCACGTTCGAGGGCGGCACCGCGGTCGAGGTCGACGGCGTGTACACCTACCGGCGCTCGCCCGGCGGCAGGATCGCCTCGATCCGCGCGTTTTGGGAAGAGGGCGCGATCCGCCCGGTCTGACCGGTCACTCCCAGCCGCCGAACCCGTACTGCTCGTGCGGGCCCATGACGGCGCACTCGAACATGCCGTAGCCCACCTTGCCGTCGCAGGTGAAGCGCGCGGCATACTCGGTGAGCCCCCAGTTCGAGTACGTGGGGTCGGCGGGTGGGACGTCCTGTCCCTGCACGACCAGGTCGCCCTGGTACATCCCGTGCTTCCAGTCGGGCTCCAACCCGTACCCGCTCCCGAGCAGCAGCGGGAAGGTCAGCAAGGTCTCGACCTCGACCTCGGCGGTCCGCCGGCCGTGCGCGCCGAAGTAGGTGAGGGTCGCGCCCTCGACGGCGCGGCTGCCCGGCTTGAACCGGAGCCGGTGCTCGGGCCGTCCGAGCCACTCCGCCTCGCGCCCCGAGCCGATCGGGAAGACGCGGTGCGCGTCCTGCATGATGCGTTCGCCGGTCGGGCGCTCCTGGACGATCGTGACCATTGCATGGTCGTCGAAGCGCACGGGGGCGTAGATCCAGAAGAAGCCGCCCGCGGTGTCGGTCGCGCGGATCCCGGGTGGCTCGGGCTCGCCGACGGGGCGGACGCCCCACGACCGGTCACGCGAGCCCCACCAGCGGTCGGGGGTCAGGCGGAGCTCCCGGTCGCCGACCTTGAGGGTGCCTGTCCACGACCCGACCTGCGCGAACCGCGTCGAGTCGAAGGTGACCCGCGTGAACTGCCGGTCGAAGTGGCGCGCCTCGAGGTGCGCCTCCGAAAAGCCGTCGTAGACCGCATCGAGCTCGACGCCCCACTCGTTGGGCTCGACCACGACCCGCACCTGTTCGAGCCCCTTGAGCACCTCGACCCGGATGGGACCGACCGAGGCGTCCATGCGGTCCGCACCGAGCGTCTTCGACGCCCGGACGACCTTGTGCTCGCCTCCCCACAGGACCGAGACGAACGCGTCGGCGACGCAGAGGTTGGGGTACTGCCCGATGCCGATCACGGCGAAGAGCTCGTCATCGGTGCCGTGGACGTCGCCAGTGCCGTGGATGTTGAAGTAGTAGCGGTCGTAGAAGTTGCGATCGGAGGTGCCGACGTAGCGCATCGGCTCCGAGATCTGGTGGACCGGGTAGTCGTCGAGCGGGGAGAGCACGGTCACTCCTGGGGATCGCGGGGCAGGGGGCGGTTGCGTCGACCGGCCGGACCGGGGCCCGGCCGAGCGTATCGGTCATCGACCCGGGGAGGGGCGGCGAGCGCGTGCCCCGGCTACAATTCCGCCGCGCCGAGCCGGCCCGGAGGTGTGCAGTCGGGACTGCGTTCGGCTGCTCGTCGAGCTCCGGATCGATCCAGGGAGGACCCGTGAAGAACTACGATCGCCTGTTCATCGGTGGGGAGTGGGTCGAACCTTCCTCCTCGTCGGTCATCGACGTGGTGTCACCGACCACCCTCGAGACGGTGGGGCGGGTCCCCGAGGCGCAGAACGCCGACATCGACCGTGCCGTCGCCGCGGCCCGTGAGGCGTTCGAGCACGGACCCTGGCCGCGCATGGCGCCGACCGAGCGGGCGGCCGTCCTCACGAAGGTCGCCGATGCCATCCGCAATGACCTCGACGGGATCTCCACGCTGATCTCGGCCGAGATGGGCTCGCCGGTCTCGTGGGGCCAGCTCGCCCAGGTACTCGCGCCCACCATGATCCTCGACTACTACGCCGGCCTCGGGTCGACGTTCGCCTTCGACACGGTCCGGGACGGCCTGCTCGGCCCGGTCATGGTCGCCAAGGAGCCCGTCGGCGTCGTCGCGGCGATCACCCCGTGGAACGTGCCCCTCTTCCTCGCGGCGGCGAAGCTCGCCCCCGCCCTGCTGTCGGGGAGCACCGTGGTCTTCAAGCCCGCACCCGAGACGCCGCTCGACGCCAACCTCTTCGCCGAGCTCCTCACCGAGGCCGGGCTGCCCAAGGGCGTCCTGAGCGTGGTGCCGGCAGGCCGGGAGGTCGGCGAGCACCTGGTGAGCCACCCGGACGTCAATAAGGTGTCGTTCACCGGCTCGACCGCGGCCGGCAAGAAGATCGCCGCGGCCTGCGCGCCCAACCTCACGCGCTTCAGCCTCGAGCTCGGCGGCAAGTCCGCCGCGATCCTCCTCGACGACGTGGACCTCGCCGAGACGCTGCCGATCATGATGCCGAACGCGATCATGAACAACGGCCAGGCGTGCATCTCCCTGACCCGCATCCTCGCCCCCAGAGACCGGTACGCCGAGATCACCGAGGCGCTGGTGGAGCAGGTGCGGGGGCTCACGGTCGGCGACCCCCTCGATCCCGCCACCGACGTCGGACCGCTCGTGGCCGAACGCCAGCGCGACCGGGTCGAGAGCTACATCCGCATCGGCCAGGAGGAGGGCGCGAAGGTCGCGGTCGGGGGCGGCCGCCCCGACGGCCTCGACACCGGCTGGTTCGTCGAGCCGACCGTCTTCGTCGACGTCGACAACTCCATGCGGATCGCGCAGGAGGAGATCTTTGGGCCTGTGCTCTCGGTCATCCCCTACGACGACGACGCCGACGCCGTCCGCATCGCCAACGACTCCGAGTACGGCCTCTGTGGCGGGGTGTTCGGCGCGGACAACGACCGCGGGCTCGGGATCGCACGCCAGATCCGCACCGGGACCTACATGGTGAACTCGAGCGTCCCGATCGACTTCTCGTCGCCCTTCGGCGGATTCAAGTCGTCGGGCATGGGGCGCGAGTTCGGCGAGGACGGCCTCGAGCTCTTCCTCGAGAAGAAGGTCATCAACTTCCCGGCCGGGTACACGCCCGCGGTGTGAGCCGGACCGACCGGGGCGGTCGGTCCACCCAGGTCGTCGCCCACGCCCTTCGTGGGCCGCCGCGGACCGTCGCGGACGGCGCCGCCTGCCGCGGCGCCCCGTGCGGCATCTGCGAACATGGGGACCGGGGTGCGCCGGCCCGTCGACCGGGCCGCACGCACCCGTGTGCCGGGAGGCGCCCGAGCCGATGAGCACGACGACGACCGACCGGCCACTGGTCGCCGATCCGGCAGCGCCGGGCGTGCTCGGCCGCCCCATCGTGTTCGGCTACATGCCCGCGCTCGAGGGGATGCGCGCGATCGCCGTGCTCGGGGTCATGCTCTACCACGGTGGCGCGCCGCTGGTGAGCGGCGGCTTCCTCGGCGTGAACGTCTTCTTCGTGCTCTCGGGCTTCCTCATCACGTCGCTCCTCCTCGGCGAGTGGGTGAAGCGGCTCACGATCCGGCTCGGACAGTTCTGGACGCGGCGCGCACGGCGGCTCCTTCCGGCGCTGCTCGTGCTGCTCGTCGGGGTCGCGATCTACGCGAAGGTCTTCGCGTCGCCCGGCGAGTACCCGAACCTCCGCCTCGACTCGCTCTCGACGCTCTTCTACGTCGCGAACTGGCACTTCATCTTCGCCGGCTCGAACTACTTCGACGTGACCGGCCAACAGTCGCCGCTCGCACACATGTGGTCGCTCGCGATCGAGGAGCAGTTCTACATCGTCTGGCCGCCGGTCGTCCTCGCAACGCTGCACCTGTCCCGGAGGCTCCGCCCGTCTCGGCGACTCTGGCCGCTGCTCGCGATCGCCGTGGCCGGCGCGCTCGCCTCGGCCCTCGACATGCGGCTGCGCTTCTACGCAGGCGCGTCGATCACCCGCCTCTACGAGGGGACGGACACCCGTGCCCAGGACATCCTGGTCGGCGCCTCGCTCGCCATCGCCATGGCGATCTGGGCACAGCACCGCCGGCCGCTGCCGGCCGGCGACCGGCCACCCCAGCCGACCCGGCGCCGGAGGTTCCGCCCGATCGCAGCCTGGGAGATCGAGCGGCCGGCGGTCCGGGTCGCGCTGCAGGTGGTCGGGTGGGTGACCGTCGCCGGTCTCGCGGTCGTCTGGAGCCGGGTCACCGGGCAGAGCTCGGTGCTCTTCGAGGGGGGCTACCTGCTCTTCGCGATCGCGGTCGCCGTCCTCCTCTTCTGCCTGGTGACCGCTCAGCGGGCGCCGCTCTCGCGCTCGATCGGCAACCCGGTCTTCCGCTACGTCGGCAAGGTCTCCTACGGCACCTACCTCTGGCACCTCCCGCTCTTCTTGCTGCTGACCCCGGCGCGGGTCCACCTCTACGGGCTCCCGCTGCTCCTCGTCCGCATCGCGGTCACGCTCGGCGTCGCGTCGCTCTCGTTCGTGCTCGTCGAGGCGCCGATCCGCCGGGGCCGGATGCGCTCGCTCACCGAGTGGCGCGCCTGGCTGCTCACCTCCGGCGCGTTCCTCGGCGCCGTCGCCGTGATCGTCGCCACCACCCTGCCCACCGCGGCAGAGGCCGCCGGCACCGGTGGGGCTATCCCGGTACCGACCGGACCGGCCTACATGGGGCCGCCGGTCCGGGTGACCCTCCTCGGCGACTCGCTCGCGTTCACCGCGGGCTTCGCCATCGACAACGGGAACGCACAGCGTCCCTACGACGTCCGCTTCGGGGCCGAGGGCATCCTCGGGTGCGGCGTCATGGTGGTCACCGCGCAGTACACCCACGGCCAGCTCAACGCCGCAAACGGACCCTGCAGCGCGCAGAGCCCGCCCTCCCAGCAGCTCCCCGCGTTCTGGCAGGGCATCGTGCGGTCGCAGCGGCCCAACGTCGTGCTGGTCATGGCCGGTCGATGGGAGGTGGCGGACCAGGTCGTCGACGGGCAGTTGCTGCACATCGGCGAGCCCGCCTACGACCGCGTCCTCCTCGCCGACCTCCAGCGGGCGGTGCGGATCGCGACCTCCAGGGGCGCGTACGTGGTGCTCCTCACCGCGCCGTGCAACTCCTCGGGTGAACAGCCGGACGGGCTGCCCTGGCCCGAGGACTCGGCGAGCCGGCGTGCGGCCTACGACCGGATGCTCACCGAGGTCGCCGACGCGCACCCGAAGAACGTGGAGGTCGACGACTTCGGCGGCCAGGTCTGCCCGGGCGGCAAATTCGAGTCGACGATCGACGGCGTGCGGGTCCGCCTGCCCGACGGGATCCACTTCCCGAACGACCCGGCGACCGACGGACCGATCGGCCCGACCGCGCGGTGGCTGGCCTGGAAGCTCTTCCCCGAAGCCGTCCGTGTCGGCCGGCTCCAGATGTCGGGGACCCCGCTGCGGTGAGCGGAACCTCGCCACCCGTCGCCCTCCCGGGCGTGCCGACGCACGGCCGTCGATCGCGCCCACGCGGCCGACCGATCAGCTTCGGGTTCGTCCCCGGACTCGACGGGCTTCGCGCCGTCGCGGTCCTCGGCGTCATGCTCTACCACGGCGGGGCCGCGTGGATGGGGGGCGGCTACCTCACGATCGACGTCTTCTTCGTGCTCTCCGGCTTCCTCATCACCTCGCTCCTCCTCGGCGAGTGGGCGAAGCGCCTCACCATCCGTCTCGGGCAGTTCTGGACGCGACGCGCGCGACGGCTCCTCCCTGCGCTGCTCGTGATGCTCGTCGGGGTCGCGGTCTTCGCGAGGCTGTTCGCATCGCCCGGCGAGTACCCGAACCTGCGCCTCGACTCGCTCTCCACGCTCTTCTACGTCGCGAACTGGCACTTCATCTTCGGCGGCTCGAACTACTTCGATCTCGCCGCCAAGCCGTCGCCACTCGCGCACATGTGGTCGCTCTCGATCGAGGAGCAGTTCTACATCGTGTGGCCCCCGGTGGTCCTCGGGATGCTCCAGGTCGGGAACCGCCTCCGCCCGTCGCGCCGCCTCTGGCCGCTCTTCTCGGTCGCAGTCGCCGGTGCGTTGCTTTCCGCGGTCGAGATGCACCTCCGATTCTTCGGCGGGGCGTCCCTCACCCGCCTCTACGAGGGCACCGACACCCGCAGTCAGGACATCCTGGTCGGCGCCGCGCTCGCCGTCGGCATGGCGATCTGGGCCCGGCACCGCCCGCTGCAGCCCCGGGACGTGCCGGGCGGACCGCCTCGCAGCATCGCCCGCGTCCACCCGGCGGCGGGCACGGTCGGCACGGTCCCGCCGCGCGCGCACCGGCGCGGTCTGCACCGGCGCCGCGGCCCGAGCATGCAGCCGATCACCGCGTGGGAGATCACCTGGCGACCGGCGCGGATCCTCCTCCAGGCCGTGGGTTGGTCGGTGGTCGCGGGTGTCGCCTACCTGTGGAGCCACATGGCGAACCAGAGCGGCAGCCTGGCCTCGGGGCAGAATGCGTTCCTCTTCGAGGGCGGGTACCTGCTCTTCGCCCTCGCGGTCGCGACGGTGATCTTCTGCGTCGTGACCGCCCAGGAGGCACCGCTCTCGCCGCGCTCGGCAACCCCGTCTTCCGATACATCGGCAAGATCTCCTACGGCACCTACCTCTGGCACTTCCCGCTCTTCGCGTTGCTGACCGGCTCGAGGATGCACCTCTACGGCGCGCCGCTCCTCACCGTGCGCATCGGGGTGACCCTGCTCGTGGCGACGGCCTCCTTCTACCTCGTGGAGGAGCCGATCCGCCGTGGCCGGATGCGCTCGCTCAGCGAGTGGCGGGCCTGGCTCATGACCTCGGGGGCCTTCCTCGGCGTCGTGGCGGTGACCGTCGCGGCGACCCTCCCCTCGGCGGCCGAGGCCGCTGGCGCCCTGCGCGTCGCGGGCGCGCAGTACACGGGGCCGCCGGTGAAGGTCGTCGTCTTCGGCGACTCGGTCGCGTGGCGCGTGGGGTTCGCGATGGAGGCGAGCCAGCCGGAGCAGAGCTACGACGTGAGCATCGTGAACGACGCGATCGTGGGCTGCGGCGTGCTCCGGAGCACCGAGTACCTCGCGCACGGGGTGCCCGATCCGGTCACCGAGTCGTGCAACACCTCGTCACCGGCGGCCGCGCAGTGGCCGGCGCTGTGGAAGGGCGACCTCGAGCAGCTCCGTCCGAACGTGGTCGTCGTGCTCGCCGGTCGGTGGGAGCTCATGGACCGTCTCATCGCGGGCCACTGGCTCCACATCGGAGAGCCCGTCTTCGACGCACAGCTCCGGCAGTCGCTCGAGCAGGCGGTCCAGGTCGGCACCTCGACCGGCGCGCTGGTGGTGCTCATGACGGCGCCATGCTTCTCCTCGGGCGAACAGGACAACGGCGCACCCTGGCCGGAGGACTCGGCGACGCGGCTCGCGCTCTACAACCAGATGGTGCGCTCCGTCGCTGCCGAGCACCCCACGACGGTGCAGGTCGACGACCTCGGCGGGCAGCTGTGTCCCGGCGGCCGCTACTCGACCTTCCTCGACGGCATCCAGATCCGCGACGGTGACGGCGTGCACATCGTGCCGACTGCGGCGGCCGGCGACTGGCTGGACACGAAGGTGCTGCCGGACGTGGTGAGCGTCGGCCGGCTGCAGATGGCGGGAGAGGAGCTGTTGCCGTCCGCGAGCTCGACGACCTCGAGCTCGGCGCCGCCGGCGACGGTGACCGCGGGCGGCCCGCCGGCGAGCGCCAGGGTGGCCGGCAGCGCGACGCGTCGCTGACCCGGCGACACCGCGGACCGGGGGCCACCGTTCAGGTGGACGACGGCGACGAGGGTGGTGCCGGCGGTGGGATCGAGGTCGAGGGCGGACCCGGCTGCCCGAAGACGGAGCTCTGCCGCGACGTGGCACTCTGCTCGCAGTGCGGGGACGAGCGTGGTCTCCTGCACCTCGTTCGACTCGGAAAGGGTGGTCATGAGCGCCTGCCACTGCGCGTCGTGGTAGGCGGCCTCCGCGGCGACGGGCAGCGCCGCGAGCAGGTCGTTGTAGGACTTCGTGCGGAGCGCGGCGGCGGTGGCGGGATCGGACGTCCGGGCGGCCTCGTCGAGCAGCGCGATCGAGCGGTCGACGGAGGTGCACGCCTGCTTCGCCAGGGTGAGCCCGCTGTTGCCGCAGGCGGTGAGCCCGATGCCGCAGCCGAGGGCGACGGCGAGTCCGACCGTGGGCCGGAGGAGCCGGCGCCACGTGCCGGTCGCGGTCACCCGAGCCAGCTGCCGGCCGATTCGAGGAGGTAGCGGCTGACCGCGAGGCAGCGGTCGAAGACGTCGCACATCATCTCTTCGCCCGCGAGCACCCTGGTCAACGAGACGCGGGTCCGGGCGACGATGTTGAGCCGGCGCTCGGCCGCGTCGGTCGCCGACGCGTACGAGTCGATCGCCGAGACCTCGAGCGGGAGCTCGATGCCCCCCACCCCCGCGAGGTCGATGGCGAGGCGGAGGAGATCGGGACCGTGCGGGAGGGGCGGGAGCGCCCAGGTGAACACGAGGGGGAAGTGGTAGACGTCGGGCGGCGACTCGTCCTCGGGTAGTCCGAAGACCGCGTCTTCGAAGGAGAGGAGCGTCCGTGGGTCGACCTCGAGCGCAAGGTGGAGGTCGAGCGGTCCGCCGCACCCCTCTTCCGGGTGGAGCTCCACCTCCCACACCTGCCGGAGGGAGTACGTCTCGACGAAATGGCGCTCGTCGTGGACGTGGAACCCGTGGTCGACGGAGTGATCCTTGAGGTCGGCCACGTACCCGGCCACGTCGATGACAGCCACAGTTGGCTCAGCCTACCGGGCACCGGGCAGCTCCGGTAACGTCGAAACGATGGACGACGCCGGGCTCCTCGAGGTCCTCCACGCGGCAGCATCGGCAGTCCGGAGCGCGCTGGACCGCCTCGACGACTGGGGTCTCGCCGGCACACGCGCCGGACAGTACCGGTCCGATCTCGCGGCCGACGCGGCCGCCCTCGCGGTGCTCGACGACGCGGGCTTCGGGATCGTGTCGGAGGAGTCGGGCGCCTATGCCGTCGACCGGCCGGTCGTCGTCGTGGTCGATCCCGTCGACGGCTCGACCAACGCGGCGCGAGGGATCCCGTGGTACGCGACGAGCCTCTCCGCGCTCGACGCAGAGGGTCCGCGAGTCGCCGTCGTCGTCAACCAGGCGTCCGGCGTCCGATACGAGGCCACGCGCGGCGGCGGCGCCCGGCGCGACGGGCGGCCCATCCGCACTTCGGGCTGCACCGCCCTGCGAGCGGCGATCGTCGGGTTCTCCGGCTACCCGCCGCACTATCTCGGCTGGTCGCAGTACCGGGGGCTCGGTGCGGCCGCGCTCGATCTCTCCGCGGTCGCCGACGGCGTCCTCGACGGGTATGCGGTCGTGGGTGGCTCGACGCTCGGGAGCTGGGACTACCTGGGCGGGTTGGTGGTGTGCACGGAGGCCGGTGCGACCGTCGGCGACGCCCGCAACGAGGAGCTCGTGACCCTCGACCACGGAGCGCGCCGCCGACCGGTGGCCGGCGCGTCGCGGGAGCTCTTCGACTCGCTCGTCGCCGCGGTGCGGGCGTCGTGACGCGCCGGGACGCCTCGTCCGACGCCCACCGGTCGCCGGAGGTGAGGACGCGGTGGGAGCACGGAACCGGGGGGAGCGGGCGGTAGCGTTGCATCCCCGGGCGTTTAGCTCAGTTGGTCAGAGCAGCTGGCTTACAACCAGCAGGTCGTCAGTTCGAGTCTGACAGCGCCCACTGCCTGGGGAGAAGGTAGCTCGTCGCGTTGCAGTGTGCTCAGACACGTGGCAAGTATTCACGCCCGCGGTCCGGGGCCACTCTGGCGACCAACGACATCGAAGAGCGGCCGGTTGGCCCCGTAGGCGGGACGGCGGAATTCGCCCTTTCTCACCTGGTTCGGAAGCAAGCCGTGCCGCCGGACGCTCGCGAGGGGACCGAGGTCGCGCACGCACGGTGGAGACGATGGCGCGGTGTCGCTGCTATCGCGGCGGATCGACCCGGTTCTCGGCCACGCCGAGCGTGAACCAGCTCCACGGTTTCGGTCCCTTGGCGTAGCGCCGCTCGATCCGCTCGAGCACGAAGCCGGCGTCGCCGACGAGAGCGGGAGCATCGCGTGTGAGATGGCAGCCGTCAGCCAGCCGGCGCTGCCACGGGTCGAGGCGGTGCTGCCACCGGGCGACGGAAGCGTCGGGAGAGAGTCCGTGTTCGAGGAAATGGAATCGGCCTCCCGGCCTGAGCACCCGGCGGAGTTCGGACAGAACCTTGGTGGGGTCCGGGACGGTGCAGAGCGTGAAGGTGGAGAGCGCGGCGTCACAGCTGGCGTCGTCGAGCGGGATCGCCTGGCCGTCGAGACCGATGTGCTCGACGGGTGTCCTGCCGGCTGCGACCCGCTTGCTGGCCAACCGCCGTGCGAGCGCGGCGGGTTCGACTGCTGACACCTTTTCCACCTCTGGTGGATAGTGCTCGACGTTGAGACCGGAGCCGAATCCGATCTCGACGACCCGGCCTGCCAGTCCCTCCGTCACTTCGGCGCGCCAGATTCGCAGAGCGCCAGTGCCACATGCCCGGTCTACCAGTCGGGGGAGGATCTGCTCTCTGTAGAAGCCCATGGTCGCGACGCTACCGGTGCCACCGGAAGAGGGCGCCGACCCACATGATCCGGTTCACGGGCTCGCCAGGCCGTCGATGCCGAGCTTGTTGGTGCATGTCGCAGCTCTGTCGATCTCGATTCGCGCGCCGAATCTCCGTCCCGTCAGGGCCTCGCGCACCGCTGGCGACCTGCTCCACTGGCCGGTCGACCACATTGTCAAATGAACGCACGGTCGGAAACCACTCCTCTCAGGCGAGATTCAGATACATCTTCTGCACAGCATCGAGCGGATAGCCGTCGGCCTGGGCGTCCTCTGGATTCTCGATGCAGTAGGTGAGCCCGGCGGCAACGAGCTGGAATCCGGCCTGTTCGAGCGCCTTCGTTGCAGCAGAGATCTGGGTTACCACGTCGCGGCGCTCACGGCCCTCGTCGAGCATCCGCTCGACACCCTGGACCTGACCGGCGACGCGACGCAGCCGCTTCCGCACGTCGTTGACGACATCATCGGGAAGCTGCATTCCAGATCCTCCCTATGTCGAGACCGCGCAGCGGTTCGGTCCGATCTCAAGATCACGCAGTGCACCCAACGGGCGCGACGACCGTCCCATGTTCGCCTCGACGATGTCGACGTAGTTGGCGGGTCGAGCCACCGAATGGGCGATCGTCCATGACACGAAGGTGTCCTCGTCGTACGACAGAGGAGCGAGTGCCTGGCGAAGCTCACTGAGTGTGGCACCTACAGGTCGATCCGGCCGAACGACGACCTCGTCGCCATAGTGGGCAGGAAGTACGAGGGTTTCGCCGGGGAGGGCCAGCACCTTGTCGTGGAGGGAGCGGTACAGGTGGTGCGCGAACTCCTCGGCCCGGTCGGCGAGGTCGGGGCGCCCGACGCTCTCGACGAAGAGGGTGTCACCCGACAAGAGGACCTGGTCGTCCACGACATATACCGTGGACCCCCGCGTGTGGCCTGGCGCGTGCAGGGCGCTGACATGCAAGGTCGCGCCACCCGGGAGGTCGAACCGGTCCCCGTCCTTCACCGGCAAATAGGAGAAGTCGAAGGTGTCTGCCGGATTGAGGTGCAACGACGCGCCGGTCGCCTCACCGAGCGCTCGTGCCCCGCTCAGGTGGTCCGCGTGCAGGTGGGTGTCGAACACCCGCGAGATCCTCCAGCCGTGTTCGTCGGCGAGGCGCACGTAGACTCCGATGTCCGCCGACGGGTCCACGACGAAGGCCTGGGCGCCTGATCCCACCAGGTAGGACAGACATCCCTTGCCACGACGGCGCACCTGCACGACGCGCACGCTCTCCAACTCCAAGGTCACGGCGTCGTAGACCATGCCCCAGGCGGCCATCCCACCGACCAGGTTGGCGACCCGCCGGCCGGTACGACTCAGCAGCTCGGCTGCTACCGATGACCGGCTCCCGGATGCGCACACACTGACGACTTCACGGTCGTCCGGCACTTCCGACGTGTGTGCGGCCAGCTCACGGAGAGGAATGTTCACCGCCGACGGGATCGACCACGCAGCAAACTCACCAGGTTCCCGGACGTCCACAACGAAGGGCTCGTTCGCGGTCCCCAGCCGGGCGGCGAGCTCAGCCGCTTCGAGATCTCGGTACATGGATACTCCTCCGTCCGGCTCTCAGCCGCCCCGGTTGGCGGTCTCGTAATCCCCAACTGATACCCTAGGGGGTATCTTCCAGATAGTACCCCATCGGGTATCGGAACGTGGGCCGGACTGACCACCGGAGGAGGCGAGCGTGGGCTGGCTGCAGAAGCTGATCGGCGGACCGACAGGCATCGGGCCCGAGGAGGCGAGTGACCTCACGCGGGGCGGTGCCGTCCTTCTCGACGTACGCGAAGTCGACGAATGGAATGCCGGCCACGCCCCAGGTGCCCGTCACGTACCGCTCGGCGAGGTCGCCGACCGGCTCAACAGCCTTCCCCGCGACCGGCGACTGGTCGTCCTCTGCCGCTCCGGTCACCGTTCCTCCACGGCGACGGCCCTGCTCGTCCGCTCGGGCTTCGACGCCGTCAACCTTGACGGCGGGATGCGCGCCTGGGCGGGTGCTGGACTGCCACTCGAAGCAGCGGCCGGGGGGAAGGGAACCGTCGTGTGAGGTTTCTCCTGACCCTGCCCCTCGGACTTCTGATCGGAGTCGCTCTCGGAGCACTGGGTGGGGGCGGCTCGATCCTCGCCGTCCCCGCTCTCGTCTACGTCGTCGGGCTTGAACCCAAACCCGCGGTGACGACGTCGCTCGTCATCGTCGGCGTCACCGCTCTCGGTGGCATGGTCGGCCACCTCCGGGCCGGACGGGTCCGAGTTGGCGCGGGGCTCTGGTTCGGTTTGGCGGGAGTCGCCGGGTCGCTCATCGGCTCGCGGCTGAATCGGGAGGTCGATCCCCAGGTCCTGCTCGTCGCGTTCTCAGGCGTGATGGTGATCGCGGCCTGGCGGATGTGGACCTCGGCCCGGAGCCAGGAGCGCGCCCCGGCGTCCGCAGGAGCTGCCGCGCCCGCCCCGTCAGTGGAGTTCGCCGCCCCTGTTCCGGCAAGACCCGCGGTAGCGACACCACCCCGTGGAACCGTCCGAAGACGGACCTTGGGAGACACGGTGTCCCTCGTTGCGGGGGTCGTTGTTGCGGGCACCGTGGTTGGTTTCATGACCGGCTTCTTCGGAGTCGGCGGGGGGTTCATCATTGTCCCCGCCCTCGTTCTCGCCCTCCGATTTGAGATGCCGGTCGCTGTTGGAACGTCGCTCCTTGTCATCGCTGTCAACTCGGGCACGGCACTGACCACCCGGCTGGCCACGACGGGAGTCGATTGGCGCGTCGCCATACCGTTCACCCTCGCTGGACTGGCAGGTGCTCTGGTTGGGAACCACCTCGCCGGCCGTGCGCCATCCTCGACCCTCATCCGATGGTTTGCCGCGTTGCTTGTCGCCGTCGCCGCCTACACGCTGGCTCGTTCTGTCGCGGGGTAGCCGACGCCACACGAGGCGCAGGGCCCCCCGAACGTTCGAGAATGATCGAGACGGTCTTGCGATCAATCCGGCGCCGGTGCCCCGGTCCGTCGAAGCCGACACCGGCTCGGTAGGTAGCTCGCAGCTGGTCGATTTCCGATGGTCGGAGCCGCCGATGAACCTTCTTGGGGGTTCGAGTCCCATCACCTCAACCGTGTGAGCGCGTCGGTCCCGCCGGCCGTCACAACCAGCCTGAGCGGAGGGAGCCGGGCGGTATCGTCGATCACCGTGGACGAGCCCGTTGCCGGCGGATCACGGGACGACGACACCTGGGCTGCGTTGGCCGACACGTTCGCTGACGGTGCATACCCGTCGGCGAAAGGACGCGTCCGTACCTACGTGATGCACCGGCAGCTGCTCGAGCACCTTGCACCGCCCCCGGCGACGGTGCTCGACGTGGGGGGCGGCGCCGGCCACCAGTCGTTCCCGCTCGCCCAGGCCGGCTACGACGTGACACTGCTCGATCCGTCGCCCGCGATGCTCGACAAGGCCCGACAACGACTCGGTCGGCTGCCCGGTGAGACCCGTCAGCGGGTGACGCTTCTCGAAGGCGACGGTGAGCACGCGCACGACGCGGTCGCGGGCCGAAAGTTCGGCGCCGTGCTCTGTCACGGTGTGCTCGGCTACCTCGAGCAGCCTGAGCCCGTCCTCGACCAGCTCTGCCGATGTGCGTTGGCCGGCGGGGTCGTCTCGATCATGGCGGGCAACGCCGACGCTGCGGCGGTGCGCCCGGCGCTGGAGCGGCGGTGGGACGACGCGCTCGCGTCGTTCGACACGAGGACCGAGGTGGGAGTGCTCGGGCTGACGACCCGGGCCGACACGGTGGAGGAGCTCAGCGAGCTCGTGCGGAGCCGAGGCGTGGACCCGGTCCGCTGGTACGGGGTCTGGCTGTTCGTCGACTGGCTCGACCTCGGTGGGACCCCGCTGGACCCGGACGACGACGACCAGGTCGCGGCCGCGGCCGCCGTGGAGCTCGAAGCCGGACGCCGGGACCCCTATCGCAGCCTCAGTCGCATCTTCCATCTCGTGGGGCGCAAGCGACACTGCTGACGGTCGGGTCCCGACGCGCCGTCGCCGCGGCTGCTACAACGGAAGGGTTGCGGGCGGGGCGCGACGTCCTGGCCGCGACCCGTCGTCACCCGAGTGGTCCTCACGGTGTGGGCCCCGGCCGGTCGAGCAGGATCCGCCGCCTCGCTCCCGGTCCGGGGTCCGCTGCTCCTCGCCGCAGTCCACGACCTCGTGCTCCGCCGCGACTGCCCGGCGCTGGCCGGGCAGTCGGAGGCTCGCGTGCTCCGAGGGACGTCGGGAGGTTGGCGGAGAAGAGGGCGGCAGCGGACGTCGATGGCTCCATCGGCGAGGAGCCGGTGGCGCGGTAGCGCTCGCGCTCCGTCCTCAGGCAGTCCGTGCTCGCCGGTCGGCTGCTACGACGACGCGACGAACGTGCTGGTGAACGAGGTACCCGACGACGAGATCGCCGACGTCCTGATGAGCACGTGGGTGCCGTTGACCTGCTCGTAGCGCATCGGGCCGGCCGCGGCCAGGGTGCCTCCGTTGACCGTCACCGAGCTCCAGCGGATCGTGCCGAACGGCGGGGGCGTGTTGCCGTTGACTTCGATCGACCCGGTTCCGCCACCGCACGACGAGCACGAGCCCGAGCGCTTCGAGCCCTTCGCCTGTGTCGCGTCCCTGACCTTCATCTGGTACGAGGTCCCACTAGGCGTGGCCACGGTGATCGCGAGTCTGTCGCCGGCCACCGGGGTGAACGACCACGGTGTCGAGGTGCCGCCGCCGGTCGTGCCGCTGCCGAAGCTGCCCGAATAGTGCGCGGTGCCGCCGAAGCACGCGGCGAGCAGATCGGCGTTGACGAACCCGGCGCCGCTCGGGCCGAAGGGACCTTCGACGCCCGCCCCGATGATTACCTGTCCCGTCACGCTCGTGCAGTCGAGGCTCGGCACGGTGAACGTCGCGGTCACCGCGGTCGGTGCGTTCGTGAAGAGGTAGCCCGCGAAGTTGCTCTTGTTCACCACGCTCGCAGCGGCCACACCGGACGGCACGACCACGCCGACCACCATGCAGCCGATCGCCAGGACGACCCCTCCGGACCGACAAGAGATCCGTGGACTGCGAAACCGATCAACCGCCATCACGACCTCCGCTCCCGGTTCGAGCACCGTCACTGCGTCGGGGCGCTTGCGCCGCCCGACGGCCCAGGTCGCATCTCAACACAGCGCACCTGCTCGATCAACCGTCACAATTGGGGAGCGTGGGCCTGGTGCCGGTGACTGGCCGCCCCGGACGTGGTCACGGCGTGCGGCGTCCGTTCCCTCCGGAGAGGCGTGGATACCCAAGACTCCGGAGATGTCTCCGCTGCTCGTCGTGACAGGCCCACCGGGATCCGGAAAGTCGACGGTCGCCCGGCTACTCGCCGACCGGTCGGAGCCGAGCGTGCTCGTCGAGGGGGACGCGTTCTTCGCCTTCCTGGCCCGCGGCGCGATCGAGCCGTGGCTCCCGGCGTCGAGCTCGCAGAACGACGTCGTGATCACCGCGGCCGCTTCGGCCGCGGGTCGGTTCGCAGACGGCGGCTACGAGACGATCTTCGACGGGATCGTCGGACCGTGGTACCTCGAGATGTTCGCTGCGACGACCGGCCTGGTCGCACTCGACTAGGTCGTCCTTCTGCCTTCGGTGGAACGGTGTGTCGAGCGAGTCGCCACACGTCGGGCGCACGCGTTCGCCGACGAGCCGGCGACGCGTCACATGCACGAGGAGTTCGCCGGAGCCGCGGTCGAGGCGCGCCACGTGTTGGTCGACTGCCGGCGGATCCTGACGACGTCGCCGACGCCGTGCACGCCGCGCGCAGCCGAGGGGACCTGCAGGTCGGCGTGCGTCAGCCCTCGCCCCCGGCACGCTGATCCAACCAGATACCGCCCTTCGGCCCTACCTGCGTCGGCTGCCACCTCGTTCAATGAGGGGAGACGCCGTGTGCTGTCGCGTTCGCAAGGGCGGCCGCTGCACCGGCGGTGGAGGTGAGGGCCGTGCGACCGGGCAAGATCGTCCTACTCGTCCTCGGAGCGCTCCTCGCGCTCATCGGCCTGCCCTGCCTCGCGGCAGGCGGCACGCTGCTGTGGGTCCACGCGACCCAGCGCGACGCCGCCGGCTTCTACACGACACCGGTCGAGCAGCTGCGCACCACGACGTACGCGCTGACGTCCGAGGCAGACTTCGGCGCTCAGACCTCCCAGCACGACTGGGTGCCGGTCAGCTGGGTGGGCACAGTCCGTCTCAGGACCGCCGCGTCGCCCGGGCAGTCGGTCTTCGTCGGGATCGCTCCGACGACGTCCGTGGACCGCTACCTGTCCGGTGTCGCGCACACCCACGTGACGAGCCTCTCGTACGGTCCCTTCACGACCGAGGAGCAGCCGATCGGCGGGACGCGGGCGCCTCCACCGCCGTCGACTGGTCGCTTCTGGGTCGCGTCGGTGTCGGGTCCAGGGTCACGCACCCTCGTCTGGCCCGTGCAGCCGGGCAAGTGGTCGGCCGTCGTGATGAACGCCGACGCGTCTCGCGGCGTCGCGGTCGGCGTCGACGTCGGCGTCGAGACCGGCATCCTCCTCCCAGTCGGCATCGGCATCGGCGTCGTCGGTCTGCTCGCGCTGGCGGGCTGCGCGCTGTGCCTCTTCTTCGGGATCCGCCGGACCCGCGCGCAGGAGGTGGAGGCAGCACCGTCCGGATCGCCGCATCCGGTGCCCGAGCTCGCGGGCGCCGGCAGCGCCGCGACACCGCCGCAGGCCGACCGAGCGGCGCCGTACCCGGTCCAGCTCGACGGCCACCTCGATCCGGGGGTCAGCCGGTGGCTCTGGCTCTTCAAGTGGCTGCTGGTGATCCCGCACGTGCTCGTGCTGGCCCTTCTGTGGATCGCCGTCGCGGTGCTCACCGTGGTCGCCGGGTTCGCGATCCTCTTCACCGGCCGCTATCCGCGCTCGATCTTCGAGTTCAACGTCGGGGTCGTGCGCTGGACCTGGCGGGTCTCCTTCTACGCGATCAACGCCTTCGGCACCGACCGGTACCCGCCCTTCAGCCTCGACCACGATCCGGCCTATCCGGCCGACCTCTCGGTCGACTACCCGGACCACCTCTCCCGTGGGCTCGTGCTGGTCAAGTGGTGGCTGCTCGCCCTGCCGCAGTACTTCGTCGTCGCGATCTTCGCCGGCGGCTGGGGATTCGGGCAGCAGGGTGCGTGGCGGATCGCCGGCACCGGTGGCGGGCTCATCGCCCTGCTCGCGCTCATCGCGGTGGTGATCCTGGCGTTCGGCGGGACCTACCCCGAGTCGATCTTCGACTTCGTGATGGGTCTCAACCGGTGGTGCTTCCGGGTCCTCGCCTACGTCCTCCTCATGCGGGACGAGTACCCGCCGTTCCGTCTCGACACCGGCGGGACCGACCCGGGAACGGGTCGGTCAGGTCCGCCGTTGGCTCCGGGCGGCATCGCGGGGCTCCGCCGAGCCGCGATGCCCTAGACACCTCTCCTAGGCTCGTCGGCGTGTGCGGCCGCATCGCGCTCTACGACGAGCCCGAACAGCTCGCGAGGCTCCTCGACGCAGGGCTCGACCCCGAGCTCGCCGCGCAGTGGCGCCCGCGCTGGAACATCGGCCCGATGGCGCGCATCCTCGGCGTCGCGGAGGCGGCCGACGGGTCGCGGACGCTCGCGGCGTACCGCTGGGGTCTCGTCCCCGGGTGGGCCAAGGACCCGACCGCCCTCCGCAGCACCTTCAACGCGCGGGCCGAGACGGTGGCGTCCAAGCCGGCCTTCCGTGCCGCGTTCAAGCGATGGCGGATCCTCGTGCCGGTCAACCTCTTCTACGAGTGGAAGGCGGGCACCCCCAAGCAGCCCTATGCCTTCAAGCGGGCCGACGGCGAACCCATCGTCCTCGCCGGACTGCGTGAGTACTGGAAGGGAGCAGACGGGACTGAACTGCGCACGGCGACGGTCATCACGACCGGAGCCGGGCCCGACATGCCGATCCACGACCGCCAGCCGGTGGTGCTCGAGCGGGATGCCTGGGCCCACTGGCTCGATCCCGAGGTGACCGACCGCGAGGAGCTCGAGCCGCTCCTCCTCCCCTCGGTGGAGGGCACGCTCGTCCACTACCCGGTGAGCCGGGAGGTGGGCAACGTCCGCAACGACCGGCCGGACCTCATCGAACCGGTCCCGGCGTGAGAGGCGGGGCCGGAGGGGCGAGGGTGGTACGGAGGACCTCGCCCGACAGCCCCGCACTTGTGCCATCGGCACGTTCGGCCCCCGACTTGAGCCGAATTCGGAAGAAATTTCCGGCCGTGCGCCCGGTTCGGTCGACTGCAAGGCGTTGTCGCTCGTTTCCCCTGGTCAGCGACGGGCTCGGCGCGGGATCCCGGCTCGAGATCTGCTCCGCACCTCCGCCTCGGGCAAGCTGAGATCGAGCCAGCGCCCCAGTGACCCGAGCGAAAGGATCCCGATGGAGCCCCACCTGACCGTCGCCGTCCCGCTCTTTCACCGGTTCACCGCCCTCGATGCGATCGGTCCGTACGAGGTGCTCCAGCGGGTCCCGTCGATCGACGTGACCATCGTCGGGCACCGCCGCGGCGAGGTGCGCAGCGACAACGGGATGCTCGGCGTCACCGTGGACGCGACCTTCGACGAGCTCGCCGAGCCCGACGTGGTCGTCTTCCCCGGTGGCATCGGCACCCGGGCTCTCGTGGACGACGGTGCGGTGCTCGACTGGGTACGTCACGCGCACGCCGGGACGCGCTTCACGACCTCGGTCTGCACCGGGTCCCTCGTGCTCGCCGCCGCCGGTCTGCTCGACGGTCTGACGGCGACGACCCACTGGTCGTGCGCTCGCGAGCTCGAGGCGCTCGGCGCGGTCCCGACACCGGAACGGGTCGTCGAGCACCTCGACCGCCGCATCGTGACGGCGGCCGGGGTCTCCTCCGGCATCGACATGGCACTCCGCCTGGTCGAGCTCCTCGTGGACGAGACGGCCGCCCGGGCGACACAGCTCATGATCGAGTACGACCCGCAGCCACCCTTCGACGCCGGCTCGCTCGAGCGCGCCGACGACACGGTGCTCACCCGGGTCGCCGAGTACGCCGAGCACCGACGGTAGCGGGCACCGGGCGCACCGAGGGGCCGCGGCGCGGTGGGGTGCAGGTCCTGCCCGCATCGGCCCCGGTCCCGCCCGGTGACCTTCGGCCCTGGTCGGAGACCGCCCGGAGGGCGACGCTGGCGGTGTGGACGGACCGGTCGAAGCGCCGAAGGGCGGCATCTCGGTCGGCAGTGGCGCACACCGGCCGAGACGGCGCCACCACGGGCTCCGTCGTTGGCTCTTCGCCGCGGTCGGCATCGTCGCCGCCCTCGTCGCCGTCACCGTCGTGCGCTCGTGGCAGGGGCGCGCCCGTCCGGTCTCGGTCGGGGACGCGACCCGCCAGTTCCACTCGACCGATCCGGCCGGAGGCGGTCCCCACCCGAAGCCTGGCGTCTACTCCTACGTCGGCAGCGGCGACGAGCGGCTGACGGTGCCGCCGCTCTCGCAGTCGCAGGGGCCGACCATGCCCGGGACGGTCGAGCTCCGGTCCGACGGCTGCTGGACGTTCCGTCTCGACTACTCGACGAACCACTGGGAGTCGTCCACCTACTGCGCACGGGGCGCAGGTGTCGAGGAGGCGGGCGGTCAGGTCTGGCACAAGTGGATGGTCGGCCCGATCGCCGTCACCGACCTCACGACGTCGACCTGCGACCCCGGCTCGATGGTCCTGCCGGCTCCACGTACCGACGGACAGTCGTGGCCGGCGCGCTGCACCTCGACGTCGAGCGCCGCGCCGGGGACCGGCGTGAGCGCCGGCACCTATCGGTATCTCGGCCGGGCCACGCTGACGGTCGGCAGCACGAAGGTGGTCACCGACCACTTCGTGCGCACGCGGACCCTCACGGGCGCGCAGCAGGGCACCGAGCACACCGAGCTCTGGCTGGTGCCGTCGACCGGCCTGCTCGTCCAGGACCGCCGGACCTTCGACGTGCACACCGACACGATCCTCGGGAGCTCGACCTACACCGAGTCGGGCAGCATACGGCTCCGCTTCCTCACGCCGGCGACCTGAGACCGCGCGACCCGCGGCTCGGCCAGAGCGGAGCCGCGATCAGGAACCGGTGCCGTTCGAGCGGACGGCCGTCGAACCATGGCCGAAGAGCTGCGCGGCGAGCAGCTCGCTCACGGCATCGGGCTCGACCGGCCGGGAGAAGATGAACCCCTGACCGCTGTCGCACTGCTCCTCACGTAGCGCCTCGAGCTGCGCGTGCTCTTCGATCCCTTCGGCGAGGGTCTCGAGCCCGAGCGTGCGACCGAGCTCGACCAGGGTGTGGACGAGCGCCGCCGAGTCCGGGCTGCCGTCCATCTCCGAGACGAACGAGCGGTCGATCTTGAGCACGTCCACTGGGAACTGCCGGAGGTAGGACATCGAGGAGAAGCCGGTGCCGAAGTCGTCGATCGCGATGAGCACACCGAGCTCCTTGAGCTTGCGTAGCCGGGAGACGGTCGCATCGACGTCGCGCATGAGGGTCGACTCGGTCACCTCGAGGATGAGCGAGGCGGGCTCGAGTCCGGTGCCGGCCAGGGCCTGTTCGACCTCGTCGACGAGCCCGTCCACCTCGAGCTGGCGCATCGAGACGTTGACCGACATGGTGAGCCGGTGGCCGTCGGCGCGCCAGCGCTCCGCCTGGTCGCAGGCCTGGCGGAGGACCCAGTTACCGACCTCGACGATCATCCCGCTGTCCTCGAGGATCGGGATGAAGTCGTCGGGTCCGATCACCCCGCGCACCGGGTGCCGCCAACGGAGCAGGGCCTCCACGCCTCGGATGTGCTTCGAGTCGAGCCCGAAGATCGGCTGGTAGAGGAGGAAGAACTGGTCGTTGCCGAGGGCCGCGTCGAGGTCCGAGCGCAGCTCGAGCCGGTCGAGTGCCGCCGACTGCATCGACGACTCGAAGAGCACGCAGCAGTCGCGCCCGGACGCCTTGGCCCGGTAGAGGGCGATGTCCGCGTCGCGCAGGAGCTCCTGGGCGGACTCGCGGTCGCCGGCAGCGATGCCGATGCTCGCACCGACCGTGATGGGGACGCCCTCGTACCCCTCGACCTGGAACGGCGTGCGCAGCGCCTCGCGGATGTGCTGGGCCACGGTCATCGGACCTTCGACGAGCGAGCCTCCCTCGGTCAGGATCACGAACTCGTCGCCACCCATCCGGCCGACCGTGTCACTGTCGCGCAACAGCCCGGTGAACCGCGCGGCCACCGACTGGAGCAGCCGGTCGCCGGCCTCGTGGCCGAGGGTGTCGTTGGCATCCTTGAAGTTGTCGAGGTCGATGAAGTAGGCGGCCACCGGGATCCCGAGCCGGCGCGAGCGCACGAGCATCTGCTCCGCGCGGTCGAGGATGAGCTGGCGGTTGGCGAGCCCGGTCAGCGGGTCGTGCAGCGCGCGGTGGGCGAGGAGTGCCTCGAACTCCTTGCGCTCGGTGATGTCGCGGACGTTCGCGACGTAGCCGCCGACCGACGGCCGCGCGAGCTGGTTGGTGATGACCGCCTCCACGTCACGCCAGATCCCGTCGCGCTGCTCCATCCGGAACTGGAGCAGCACGGTGTCCCGTGAGGTCTGGAAGTCGGGTCCGAGGCGGTCGGCCACGTGCGGCCGGTCGTCGGGGTGGACGAGGTCGGTGGCGAACAGGCCGAGGACCTCCTCGGGCTCGTAGCCGAGCAGGACCCGGGCCGCCGGGCTCACGTAGATGTAGTGGCCGTGCCCGTCGATGACGACCGTCATGTCCGACGAGTGCTGGATGAGCGAGCGGAACCGGTCCTCGGAGAGACGGGTCGAGGACTCCGCGTCCTCCTTCTGCTTCATGGTCGCGCCGGCCATCCGGATGATGAAGAACACGACGAACGCCCCCATCAGCGCCAGGGTGTTGGCCTGCGTGAGGGTGAGCGTCGAGGGCATCCACCCGTTGACGATCGCGACCTGACCGAAGGCGACGCCCGTCAGGCTCCAGAAGGCCACCGTCGACCAGACCTCGGAACCGACCTGGGCGACGTTCTGGAGGGCGAGGATCGCGAACGCCCAGGGGAGCACCGGCCCCCACCCGGTGAGGTAGATGACCGCGGTGACCGAGGCGGCCTGCACCGCGAGGCGGGCGTGCAGGGTGATCGGCGCCGGATGCCGCTCGTAGACGACGTCGATGACGAGGTTGACCGTCGGGATCGTGAGGAAGACCCCGACCCACAGCCAGATCGGTTCGCGCGCGATGAGCCCGAAGTGCATGAGGGCGAGGATGGCGGCGAGCGCCGCGGGCCCCATGAGGTAAGCGAGGTACCTGGGGGTCGACGCGAGCTCCGTCGCCGAGGCGGCGGCACGGCCGTCGAGCGCGAGCTCGATCGCGGTGGGTGGGGGCGCCGGCTCGAAGAGCGACGGGTGCTCGGGATGGGGCACGCCGAAGGAAGGGTCGTCTGAGGCCACCATCAGGTGTCGACCCGTTTCGGCGCCGACTTGAACCATTGACGCAACCCTGGTTGCCCACGGGGGCGCCGGCCCCCCGCACCGGGTGTGGACAACCACCACCGCTCAGCCGTCTGCACCGCCCCGACGGCTGGTCGGAGCCGACGTCTCGGGGCGCCGTAGGCTCGTCCGGTGGGACTCCACCTGACCGTGGTCGACACCTTCGCCGACCGACCCTTCACCGGGAACCCGGCGGCCGTCGCGGTGGTCGAGCGCTTCCCCGCCGACGAACGGATGCAGGCCGTCGCCTCGGAGATGAATCTCGCCGCCACAGCCTTCGTGGTCCCGTGCGGCGGCGACGTCTACGAGCTGCGTTGGTTCACCCCGTCCGTCGAGGTCGACGTCTGCGGCCACGCGACGCTCGCCGCGGCACACGTGGTCGGCGGGTTTTCGCGCTTCCGCACACGGAGCGGTGAGCTCGCCTGTGCGGTCCGAGCCGACGGGACCGTCGAGCTCTCCCTGCCCGCCGATCCGCCGTCGGAGGTGGCGCCTCCGGCAGCGCTCGCCGGGTGGAACGTGCAGTGGTTCGGGCTCGGGAGGCAGGACGCGCTCGTCGAGCTCGCCGACCGCGAGGCGGTGGAGTCGTACCGCCCGGACCCCGCGGTGCTCGCGACGCTCGCGCCGCGAGGGGTGGCGGTCACCGCCGCGGACGGGGCCGCGGGTGTCGACTTCGTGAGCCGTTTCTTCGCCCCGAACGCGGGCATTCCCGAGGACCCGGTCTGCGGCTCCGCACACGCCATGCTCGGCCCACACTGGTACCCCCGGACCGGCCGGGCGGAGCTGGTGGCGGAGCAGTGTTCCGCCCGAGGCGGCCGGGTGCTCGTCCGGATGGACGGCGAGCGGGTCGGGATCGGGGGACGGGCGATCACGACGTCCCAGGTCACACTCGTCGTCTAGGCCCCGACCGGCCCTGGCCGCCCTTCAGTTCGCGCGGGGTCCCAGGTATACTTTCCAGGCTCGTCGTCCAGCGAGGTCCCGGCTCCAGCGGGTCGGTCGCCGGACGGTTCCGGGGGGAGCGGGGGGCGCATGACGCGCCGTCCCGAGCGCCGCAGTTGCCACGTCGAAGGGGCAGACCGTATGCAGAGGTGGGCGCAGGGACTCAAGCAGTGGGCGCTGTGGCTCCTCGGCGAAGGGCCCTTCCCCGACCGCCGTTCGAGCTGGACGCTCGCCGGGACCGCGGTCGCCGTCGTGGTACTGGTGGCAGGTGCGGTCGCGATGGTCGGCGGAGCGCCGGCGCCGGCCCACACCACCTCGCAGAACGCGAACGCGACGGTCCCCACGTCCGACCCCAACGCCGCCGGCGCCGGCACCCAGTCGGGTGGTTCCGACGGTCCGTCGACGACCTCCTCTTCCGGCACGTCGAGATCGCACAGCGGCACGACGACGCCGTCCCACACGACCACGACGAAGGGCACGGCGGCGCGTGCGCGGACCCACACGCCGCGGACCACGGCGACGACGTCCGGCGCGGCAACGACGACCACCACCACGACGCCGGCCCACCGTCCGGTCGCACCGGTCGCGCAGGCCTCAACCTTCGCCGCCGCGTCCCCACCCACCACACCGCTCGCCCTTCCCTCGATCGTGGGCCCGCAGCCGCTCGTCGCCGCGTCAGTCGTAATCGGCGTGCCGGGGGCGCCGACCCTCACCAAGGTCACACCGGGCCGTGAGTCACTGCACATCACGTGGACGCCGCCGGTGTCGGCGGGCTCCTCCGCGATCACCGGGTACGACATCTACCTCGGCACCTCGCCCGGAGGGGAGAACGCGGTGCCCGCCAACGGACCGGTGCTGGTGAGCGGCAGCTCGTTCCAGATCACCCGGCTGACCAACGGCGTCACCTACTACGTCACGGTGACCGCGACGAATGCATCGGGCCAGTCGCCGTCGTCCAACGAGCTCTCCGCGGTGCCGGCGGCCGGCTACCGGTCGGTCGGCTACCTCACCACGCCCATCATCGGGATGGCGGCCAACGCGGACGGCTCCGGGTACTGGCTGGCGGACTGGTCGGGAGCGCTGGCCGCCCACGGCGCGGTCGCCAACGCGGGCTCGACCGGGTCGCTCCACCTCATCGCGTCGATCGTCGACGTCGTCGCGACGCCGGACGGCAAGGGCTACTGGGAGGTCGCGAGCGACGGCGGTGTGTTCGCCTTCGGTGACGCCGGCTTCTACGGGTCCATGGGCGGCGTCGAGCTCAACGCACCGATCGTCGGGCTCGCCCCGACGCCGGACGGCAGGGGCTACTGGGAGGTCGCGAGCGACGGCGGCATCTTCGCCTTCGGCGACGCGGGCTTCGCGGGCTCGATGGGCGGCAAGCTGCTCGCGCAACCGGTGGTCGGCATCGCCGCGGACCCCGCGACCGGCGGCTACTGGGAGGTCGCGAGCGACGGTGGCGTCTTCTCCTTCGGCGGCGCGCCGTTCCTCGGCTCGATGGGCGCCACCAAGCTCAACGATCCGATCGTCGGCATGGCCACGGCGCCGGGCGGCTCGGGCTACTGGGAGGTCGCGGGCGACGGCGGGATCTTCACCTTCGGCAGCGCCGGCTACTTCGGCTCGGCCGGCGGCACCCGGCTCGGTGCGCCGATCAGCGGGATGGCCGTCGACGAGTCGACCGGTGGGTACTGGCTGGTGGCGGCCGACGGGGGCGTCTTCTCCTACGGCGCCACCTTCCACGGCGCCGGCTGAGGCCGGCGGAGGAGCCGCGCTCAGCCGCCGGTCAGCCGGGCGACCGCCCTCGACCGCCAGCCCGGCCGCCCTTCGTCCTCCTCGGCGCGGTCCGCGCCGGCCGCGAGCCGCAGTCCCACGTTGATCCCGACGTAGCGCAGGGGCTCGGGCTCCCACCGTCGGGAGCGGTGGCCGACCCAGGGCAGGGCGGTTCGCTCGGTCCGCTCGCCGCTCAGCAGGTCGGCGAGGGTCCGACCCGCCAGGTTCGTCGTCGAGAGCCCGTCCCCGACGTAGCCGCCCGCCCAGGCGATCCCCGTCGCGGGATCGTGGCCCACCGACGGGAACCAGTCGCGCGCGATCCCGAGCGGCCCGCCCCAGCGGTGGGTGATCGCGGCACCCGCGAGCGCCGGAAAGAGCTCGACCAGCGTGGCCGCGAGCGCGTCGTGCACACCGTGGTCGCGCTCGAAGGCGGGCCGGATGGCGGAGGCGAAGTGGTACGGGGCGCCGCGTCCGCCGAAGGCGAACCGGCCGTCCTCTGTCCGCTGGCCGTAGATGATCAGGTGGCGGTGGTCGGCGAACGTCTCGCGCCGGGCGAGGCCGATCTCGGACCAGATCGAGTCCGGCAGCGGCTCGGTCGCGATCATGAGCGAGTAGACCGGAGCGAGCGTCCGGGCCTCGCCGCGCAAGGTGCGGGTGTAGCCCTCGGTGGCCCGCACCACCTTCGGCGCACGCACGGTCCCCCGGTCGGTCTCGACGCGCCCCGGCAAGATCGCACGGACCGTCGTGCGCTCGAAGACGCGTGCCCCGCGGCGCTCGGCTGCCGTGGCGAGGCCGCGGACCAGTCGGGCGGGATCGAGCGCGGCGCAGTCGGGGGTGTAGGTCCCGCCGAGCACGCCGGTCGCCGCGGCCATCGCCGAGGCCTCGTCGGCGGTGAGGAGCCGGAGGTGCTCGTCGCCGACCCCGAGGGTGCGTGCGGCTGCGACCTCGGCCCGGGCGCGCTCGAGCTGCGCGGGCGACCGGGCGACGGTGACGGTGCCACCCTTCGCGAACCCGCACTCGATGCCCTCGGCGGACGTGACCCGGCCGACCTCGTCGACCGTCGCCTCCATGGCGAAGCGCATCGAGGTGCCCGCACCCTTGCCGCCGACCCCGTCGAGCCGGCGCTCCGGAACCGCGAAGAGGGCCGAGCACCATCCACCGTTGCGGCCCGAGGCCCCGAAGCCCGCCACGTCGCGCTCGAGGACCGCGACCCGGAGGTCGGGCCGCGCCCCGAGCAGGTAGTAGGCGGCCCAGAGCCCGGTGAGCCCGCCGCCGACGACGGCCACGTCGACATCGAGGTCGCCGGGGAGGGGGTCGCGGACGGTGATCGGCCCGGGCAGCCCGTCCCACCAGAGGGAGACGTCACGGTAGCCCTCGCCCGAGGGCGGGCTCAGATCCGGCGCCACGCCTCGGTGAGCACGGTGCGCAGGATGGAGGTCATGTACTCGAACTCCTCCTCCCCGCAGGTGAGGGGCGGCGCCAGCTGCACGACCGGATCGCCGCGGTCGTCGGCGCGGCAGATGAGGCCCGCGTCGTAGAGCGCCCCCGAGAGGAAGCCCCGCAGCAGGCGCTCGGCCTCGTGGTCGTCGAACGTCTCGCGCGTCTCCCGGTCCTTCACCAGCTCGATCCCGTAGAAGTAGCCAGCCCCGCGCACGTCGCCGACGATCGGCAGGTCGCGCAGGGTCTCGAGCGAGGCGCGGAACGCCCCCTCCTTCGCCCGCACGTTCTCGAGGATGCGCTCCTTCTCGAAGACGTCGAGGTTGGCGAGGGCCACCGCGGCGCTCACCGGATGGCCGGCGAAGGTGATCCCGTGGAGGAAGCTGTGGCCCTCGAGGAACGGCTGGACCAGGCGGTCGCTGACCGCGAGCGCGCCGAGCGGCGAGTAGCCGCTCGTGAGCCCCTTGGCCATGGTGACCATGTCCGGCCGGTACTCGTAGCGCTCGGCACCGAACCAGTGGCCGAGGCGGCCGAACGCGCAGATGACCTCGTCGGAGACGAGCAGGACCCCGTACCGGTCGCAGATCTCCCGGACCCGCTGGAAGTACCCCGGCGGCGGCGGGAAGCACCCGCCCGCGTTCTGGACCGGCTCGAGGAAGACCGCGGCGACCGTGTCGGGGCCCTCGATGACGATCGCCTGCTCGATCGCGTCGGCGGCCCACCGCCCGAAGGCGTCGAGGTCGTCCGCGAAGTACTTGGCCCGGTAGAAGTTCGTGTTGGGCACCTTGATCGCCCCGGGGACGAGCGGCTCGAAGGGCGTCTTGATGTCGGCCAGGCCGGTGATCGAGAGCGCGCCCATCGTCGCGCCGTGGTAGGCGATGTGCCGGCTCACGACCTTGGTGCGGTTGGGCTCGCCCGTCACCCGGAAGTACTGCCGGGCCAGCTTCCACGCGGACTCGACCGCCTCGGAGCCGCCGGTCGTGAAGAAGATGCGGTTGCAGTCGCCCGGCGTGATCCCCGCGATGCGGTCGGCGAGCTCGACGGCCATCGGATGTGCGTAGCTCCACACCGGGAAGTACGCGAGCTGCTCCGCCTGGCGTGCCGCCGCTTCGGCGAGCTCGGTCCGCCCGTGTCCGATCTGGCTGGTGAACAGTCCCGAGAGCCCGTCGAGGTAGCGCTTGCCGTGCTGGTCGTAGACCCACACCCCCTCGCCCCGCACGATCGTCGGGATGTCGTCCCCGTCAGCGGCCATCCGGGTGAAGTGCATCCACAGATGTCGCCTGGCGCGTTCCTGCAGCGAGTCGGATTCGCTCATCTCGTCCCCCTCATCTGGTGCCCCACGTGTAGGTCTGCTTGGTGAGCTTCAGGTACATGAACGTCTCGGTGTCGCGGACCCCCGGGATGTTGCGGATGGTGCCGTTCAGCAGGTCGAGGATGGCCGACTCGTCCTCGCACACCAGCTCGACGAGGATGTCGAACGACCCGGCGCACATCACGACGTAGTCGATGTCGTCGATCGCCGCGAGCTTCTCGGCGACGTCGCGGGCGTCCCCGTCGGCCCGGATGCCGACCATCGCCTGGCTTCGGAAGCCGATCTGGAGGGGATCGGTCACCGCCACGATCTGGATGATGCCGGCCTCCCGCATCTTCTGGACCCGCTGGCGGACCGCCGCCTCGGAGAGGCCGACCGCCTCGGCGATCGCGCCGTAGGTGCGACGTCCGTCCTGCTGGAGCTCCTCGACGATTGCCTTGTTGACGGCGTCGAGCAGTCCGTTGGTGGACGGGGCAGGGAACGTCGACTGCATCGCCGACTCCTTCGCTTCCGGGGCCAGGGGAGTTGGGCCGGCGCCGTCCGGTCGGGTCCCCCCGTCCGTGCCGGTTCTCACCTAGCAGTTTGAGCAGAAAAACGTGACAATTACAATCGAAATCGTCGAATTCCTGAAATTCCGGGCAGAAAAACCTTGTCTCGGTGCCGCACTTCGGTCACTATGACCTGGCGAGCAGTCGCTGGGACCCGGTCGGGCCGAAGGGGGCGGGGCGGTCGCGGGGGACGGATCGAGATCCCCGGGGAGGGACGATGGCAGAGCAGAGGTCGGTCGCGGGCGGGCGCCGGCTCCGGAACTTCGTCGGGGGGACGTCGGTGGACACCGTCGACGGATCGAGCGCGATGCTCGTCGACCCGAGCACCGGGGAGGAGTACCTCGAGGCCCCGGTCTCGGGACCGAAGGACGTGGACGCGGCGATGGCGGCGGCCGAGGCGGCCTTCCCCGGCTGGCGTGACGCCACGCCCTCCGAGCGCAGCCTCGCCCTCTTCCGCATCGCGGACGCGCTCGAGACGCGCGGCGAGGAGCTGGTGCGCGTCGAGTCCGAGAACACCGGCAAGCCCGTCGCGGTCACCCTCGCCGAGGAGCTGCCCGCCCTGGTCGACCAGATCCGCTTCTTCGCGGGTGCCGCACGGCACCTCGAGGGGCGCTCGGCCGGCGAGTACCTGAAGGACCACACCTCCTTCGTCCGGCGCGAGCCGGTCGGGGTGTGCGCCGCGGTCACCCCGTGGAACTACCCGCTCATGATGGCGGTGTGGAAGTGGGCGCCGGCGCTGGCGGCCGGGAACACGATGGTACTGAAGCCGTCCGACACGACGCCTGCCTCGACCGTGCTGATGGCCGAGATCATGGCGGAGTACCTCCCGGCCGGCGCGTTCAACGTCGTCTGCGGGGACCGCGACACCGGGCGACTGCTGGTGGAGCACCCGACGCCGGCCATGGTGTCGGTGACCGGCAGCGTGCGCGCCGGTATGGAGGTCGCGGCCATGGCGTCGGCGGGGGTCAAGCGGGTCCACCTCGAGCTCGGGGGCAAGGCGCCCGTCCTGGTCTTCGACGACGCCGACGTCGCTGCGGCGGCCGAGGGGATCGCGATCGCGGGGTACTTCAATGCGGGCCAGGACTGCACCGCGGCGACCCGGGTGCTGGCAGGGCCGGGTATCTACGATGACTTCGTGGCGGCCCTCACCGAGCAGGCCCAGGGGCACACGGTCGGTGGGCTCGACGTGGAGGACGCGGACTTCGGACCGCTCAACAGCGCCAACCAGCTCGCGCGGCTGAGCGGCTTCTTCGAGCGGAGGCCCGCGCACGCCGAGGTGGTGACCGGCGGATCACGGGTCGGGGACCGGGGATTCTGCTTCGCCCCGACGGTCGTCGCCGGCCTGCGCCAGGACGACGAGATGATTCAGGAGGAGCTCTTCGGTCCGGCGATCACCGTGCAGCGCTTCGCCGACGAGGAGACGGCGCTCTCCTGGGCCAACGGGGTGCGCTACGGCCTCGCGTCGAGCGTGTGGACGAAGGACCACGCGCGCGCGATGCGGATGGCCAAGGCGCTCGACTTCGGCGCGGTGTGGATCAACACCCACATCCCGATCGTCGCCGAGATGCCGCACGGCGGCTTCAAGCAGTCCGGGTACGGCAAGGACCTCTCGTCGTACGGCTTCGAGGACTACACGCGGATCAAGCACGTCATGAGCTACATCGCAGGTTGAAGCAGGGCACACGGGGCGACCACACCGAGAGCACGAAGGGGAGGAAATATGACCACCGATGCCGATCTCGTCGAGGGAGGAGTCCCACCCGAGGTACCGGGACCGTTCGGGGCGCCGGTCCCGACCGGAGAGGCCGGGGCGACCCTGCGGGCGGACACGCTCAACCTGTTCGACTCGACGGTCGTCGCGGTCTCGTCCGTCGCACCGGCCTACACGCTCGCGGCGACCATGGCCGTGCTCTTCCTCACCACGGGGATCGGATACGCAGGCCCGTCGATCATCTGGATGTCGTTCGTCGCGGTCCTGTTCATCGCCATCGCCTACTTCCACCTCAACCGGCGGGACCCCGACTGCGGCGCCTCCTACGCATGGATGTCGAAGCTGGTCAGTCCCTTCGCCGGTTGGTTCAATGGCTGGGTCCAGGTGGCCACCAGCGTCCTCTTCTGCGTCTCGGCGCCGATCGTGGCCGGCCAGTACACGCTCCAGCTCTTCAACGAGTGGGGCTGGATCTCCGCGTCGACCGCGGCGTCGGTGGGAACTGCGGCCGTCGCGGCCGCCTTCTGGCTCGCGCTGATCACCTTCATCTGCATCTGGGGCATCCGGTGGACGAGCAACTTCCAGTGGTTGCTCCTCATCATCGAGTACACCGCGGTGATCGGGTTCTCCATCTGGGGGATCATCAAGGTCGCCGTCTCGCATCCGAAGGGATCGACCGGCTTCCACTTCGCCTGGCTCAATCCGACCTCCCTTTCCACCTTCGCCGCGTTGACCGCGGGGATCGTGCTCGGGGCCTTCTTCTTCTGGGGTTGGGACACCGCCGCAAACCTCAACGAGGAGTCGAAGAACCGGACCAAGATCCCCGGGCAGGCCGGCGTCATCTCGATGCTCCTCCTCCTCCTCGTCTTCGGGCTGAACATCATCGCGGCGCAGATGTTGCTCCCGGCGAGCGCGTGGAACGCACACCAGTCGACGATCCTCTTGTACTTCGCCCAGCAGGCGGCCGGGCACTGGGCGGGCTACGTCATGCTGATCGCGGTGCTCTCCTCGACCGTGGCGACCACCCAGACCACGCTGCTCCCCGCCGCGCGGATCACCCTCTCGATGGCGCGGGACAAGGTCTTCCCGCAGGTGTTCGCGAGCATCCAGGGCAAGCTCAAGACGCCCATGGTCGGCACGCTGATCCTGGCCTTCGTCTCGCTGCTCGGCATCGTGCTGGTGAGCAACGTCTCCTCGGTCAGCACCGTCTTCGGCCACCTGATCTCGAGCATCGGCGTGCTGATCGCCTTCTACTACGGGGTCACCGGGCTCACCTGCGCCTGGGCGTACCGCAAGGTCGCCTTCCAGAGCACCCGCTTCTTCTTCACCGGCATCCTGCTTCCGTTCCTCGGCGGCGCGGCGCTGCTGTGGGTCGGCTACGAGGTGATCAAGCAGTCCGGCTGGAGCGGCGCCGGCGCCGACATCATCACCCTGCTGCTCGGGATCCCGCTCGTGATCATCGCCCGGCTCACCACGAAGGGCGACTTCTTCAAGACGAAGGCGATCGCCTACACGGAGATCGGCGAGTAGCTGGCGGGGGGCCCGGGGTCCCCGGGCTCGGAAAGGACCGGTGAGGGGTGTCGTGATCGTCGGGGTGCCGAAGGAGGTCAAGGAGGACGAGTACCGGGTGGCGATCACCCCCGCGGGCGTGCGCGAGCTCACCGCGGCGGGCCACACGGTGCTCGTCGAGCAAGGGGCGGGCGTCGGTTCGGCGATCCCCGACGCGGACTTCGTCGCCACCGGGGCGGAGGTCGTCGCGACGCCCGAGGACGTCTGGGCCGCGGCCGACCTCGTCCTCGGGGTCAAGGAGCCCGTCGAGATCGAGTACCCGCGGCTCAGCCTCCGCTCCGGCCAGGTGCTCTTCACCTACCTGCACCTCGCCGCGTCGCGCGCCTGCACCGACGCGCTGCTCGCGGCCGGCAACACGGCCATCGCCTACGAGACAGTTCGGCTGGCCGACGGCTCGCTGCCGCTGCTCACGCCGATGAGCGAGGTCGCCGGCCGGATGTCGCCGCTGGTCGGCGCCCACCATCTCATGCGGCCGGGCGGCGGCCGCGGGACCCTCGTCTGCGGGGTACCCGGCGTCCGCTGCGCCAAGATCGTGATCCTCGGCGCGGGGGTCGCAGGCATGGCGGCGGCGACCCTCGCGGTCGGCATGCACGCCGAGGTGTACATCCTCGACCGCAATCTCGAGCGCCTCCGGCAGGTCGACCACCACTTCCGCGGCGCGCTCGAGACGGTCGCGTCGAGCACCCACGCGGTCGAGGAGACCTGTCTCGACGCCGACCTGGTGATCGGCGCGGTCCTCGTGGTGGGGGCCAAGGCGCCGACGCTCGTCTCGGACGACCTGGTGGCGCAGATGCGCGACGGCTCCGTGCTGGTCGACATCTCGGTCGACCAGGGGGGCTGCTTCGAGTCGACGCGGCCGACCACCCACTCGGACCCGACCTTCGAGGTGAACGGCTCGCTCTTCTACTGCGTGTCCAACATGCCGGGCGCCGTGCCGCACTCGTCCACCCACGCGCTGGTCAACGCGACCCTGCCCTACGTCCTCGCCATCGCGAACCACGGGTGGCGCGACGCCGCCCGGGCCGACCCCGCCCTCGCCGAGGGGGTCACCGCCGTCGAGGGGTCGCTCGTCTACGAGCCGGTTGCCGCCGCACACGGGATTCCGTCCCGTCCCCTCGCCGAGCTCCTCGGCTGATGTGGAACGGCGGCGCCGCCCGTCGCTGGGTCACTCGTAGATGAGCACCCCGCGGACGTTCTTCCCGTCGAGCATGTCGGCGTAGCCCTGGTTGATGTCCTCGAGCTTGTAGTTCTGGGTGACCATGGTGTCGAGATCGAGCTGCCCCTGCTCGTAGAGGCGGAGCAGGTGCGGGATGTCGTAGCGCATGTTGGCCGACCCGAAGATGGTGCCGACCACCTGCTTCTCCAAGATGGTGAGCCAGGTGAGGGAGAGCGTGATCTCCGTCTCGGCCATCGGGTGGATGTTGGTGACGACGACGCGGCCGCGCTTGGCGGTCAGTTGCAGGATCGACTCCATGAGCGAGCCGTCGCCCACACCCATCGCGCAGATCACCTTGTCGGCGTTCTTCCCCCAGGTGACGTCGGCGATCAGCGGGGTGGCCTCTGCCACGCTCGCCGCGGTGTGGGTGGCGCCGAACTTCGTCGCCATCTCCCGCTTGAACGGCAGGGGGTCGATGGCGAAGATGCGCTCGGCGCCGGCCAGGCGCGCCCCCTGGATGGCCGCGGCGCCGATTCCGCCCACGCCGATCACGACGACGTCGTCGCCGGGCTTGACCTCCGCCGCGTAGACCGCCGAGCCCCAGCCGGTGGTGACGCCGCACCCGACGAGGCACGCCTTGTCGAGCGGGTAGTGATCGAGGATCTTCACGCACGACGCCTGGTTGACCACCGTGTGCTTGGCGAAGGTGCCGAGGCAGACCATGGTCACGAGGTCCGCGCCGTTCGACGCGTGGTGGCGGTAGGTCCCGTCCGCCTGGGCGCCGAGCATGAGCTGGCCCCCGATGTCGCAGAGGTTGGAGTGGCCCTTCGCGCAGGTCGGGCACTTTCCGCAGGCGGGGATGAAGCCGAACACGACGTGGTCGCCGGGAGCGAGGTCACGGACGCCCGGTCCGACCTCCTCGACGACGCCCGCGCCTTCGTGGCCGCCGATGATCGGGTAGACCCCGCCGAGGTCGCCGGTACGCAGGTGCTCGTCGCTGTGGCACATGCCGGAGGCCGCGATCCTGACCAGCACCTCGCCCTCCTTGGGCGGGTCGAGCGTGATCGTCTCGACGCTCCAGTCCTGGCCGATGCCCCAGAGGATCGCTGCTTGGGTCTCCATGGTCGTCCTTTCGGTCCGGTCCGGGCGGTCGGTCCCGCCCCGCGATGCGCGATGCTCGCACACTTGGTCGTCCGACGCCCGGGCGGTGCTACGCCGTCGGGAGGTCGGGGATGGGCACCGAGCCCGGCACGGGGTGGCCGGTGACCAGGTGCTCGGGCACCGCGATCCCGGCGCGCAGGCTCGGATCGGGTACCGGGGCGCCGCGCGCGGTGAAGAGCGGCAGGACGCCGGCCCAGACGTCGAGTGCGGCGTCAGGGCTGTCCCCGTCGCCGGGCGGTCCGGTGCGGATCTTGACCGAGGCCTCGGTCAGCGGGAGACCGAGGACCGTCGTCGCTGCGAGCTCCTTGAGAGACGGGACGCGGGCGTAACCCCACTGGCCGGGCGCGGCGTGCTCGCTGATCGCGTGGAGTCCCTCGAGCTTCGCCTCACCCTCGAGGAGCACGGCGGTCCCGAAGACCATCGCGCAGCGGTAGTCGACCGAGTGTTCGAAGACGGACCGGGCGAGCACCAGGCCGTCGACGTGGGTCACCGTCACGCACACCGGCGTGCCGCCCTTCGCGGCGCGCAGGCTCCTGCTCGCGGCCGAACCGTGCACGAAGAGCGTGTCGCCGCGGCGGCCGTAGCTCGTGGGCACCACGAGCGGCAGCCCCTCGACCACCAGCCCGAGATGGCAGACGAACCCGGCGTCGAGCAACGCGTGGAGGTCGGCACGCCGCGTCGAGCCGCGCTCGGGCATCCGGCGGAGGCGGGTCCGGTCGGTGCCTCCGAGGTCCGCGTCGTCCTCGGACGGAGCAGTGCCGGGCATGCGACGATTGTCCCACGCGACCGGTCGGGACCGGCTCGCCGGACCGAGCCGTCGCACCGACGAGGAGGAGCCCATGCGGATCGTGCACGACGGCATTGAGGTCGCCTTCGAGGTGGTGGGCGCGGGCCGTCCCGTCGTGCTCCTGCACGGCTTCCCCGACACCGGTCGGCTGTGGGAGCGCCAGGCCGACGCGCTGGCCGGCGCGGGGTTCTGCGCGGTCGTGCCGGACCTGCGCGGCTACGGCGCGTCGGGCAAGCCCGAGGGCGTCGAGCCGTACTCACTGCTCCACATCGCGGGAGACGTGCTCGCCGTCCTCGACGATCGGGGGGTCGACCGGGCCCACGTGGTCGGTCACGACTGGGGCGCGGCCCTCGCCTGGGCGATGGCGTCACTCGTCCCCGACCGCGTCGACCACCTGGTCGCGCTCTCGGTCGGGCATCCGCTCGCGTTCCGCTCGGCGGGCATCGCACAGCTCCAGCGGTCGTGGTACATGCTGCTCTTCCAGTTCGAGGGCACCGCCGAGCGCTGGCTCTCCGCCGACGGCTGGGCGAACTTCCGCACGTGGTGCGCCCATCCGGACGGGGACGCGGTCATCGCCGAGCTCGAGGCCCGGGGCTCGCTCACCCCGGCACTCAATTGGTACCGCGCGAACATCCCGCCGGAGGCGCTGGTGGAGCCGGCGCCGGTGTTCCCGCCGGTCGCAGCCCCGACGATGGGCGTGTGGGGCTCCTCCGACTTCGCGCTCACCGAGGAGCAGATGACCGGCTCCGGCGCGTTCGTGACTGGGCCGTGGCGGTACGAGCGGCTCGAGGGCGTCGGCCACTGGATGACCGTCGAGGCGCCGGACGAGGTCAGCCGCCTCCTGCTCGACTTCCTCCCGGCGGAGTGACCGCGCCCGACCGGACGGCCCGGTGCGGTCCGGGTCAGGTCGTCGAGGTGACCGACGACGTCGGCACGACCGTGAGGTTGATCGCGAACTCGCCGGGACGGAGGGTGCCCCCCGACGAGCTGGTCGTGCCCGAGGCCACCTGCACGGTCCACTGCGCATCGGCGGCGGTGAAGGTCGAGCCGCTCACCGTGAGTGTCGTGGAGGTCGCACTCGACCCCGCGGCCGTAACCGTCGTCGAGCCCGTATGCACGTTCGAGATCGTGAAGCCCGCACCGGTGAGCTTCGCCTGGTAGGCGGCCGTGCCCGCGGTCGCCGTCCCGGTGACTGCGAAGGCGACGTCCCAGTCGTTGCCGACGCCCCCGCCGCCGAGCACCCGCGAGTGGTCCGGGACCGGGACCGAGCTCGGGAAACCCGCCGGCAGCGCGCCGGTCGCACCGGAGAAGTTGTGGCCGAGGATGTTGCCGCTGATCCCGTGCTTCGAGACGTGGAGGCTGCACCCGGCGAGGGCGAGGCCGGCGATCCCGAGGGCGAGCGCACCTCGCCGGACCGCTCCGGCGCGCCGAGCGGGCGCCCGGTCCGTCTGTTCCGCTGGTCGGTTCGCCGTGTGCATCCCGAGGCCTCCCGAGGTCGCGTCGCCGTCGGCGGGCGATGCTACCGGAGGGTCATCTCCCGGCCGGGGACCGCAGCATCGCACAGTGACAGCGTCCACCGGGCGCGGAGGCGCCTTTCAGCCGGAGGCTGACGCGGCGTGCCAGGTCAGAGCCCGCACTGGGCCACGGTCTGCCCGAGGAACGCGCAGGCGAGGGCCCGGTGTCCGGTCGCGTTCGGGTGGACCGAACCGGGATCGGCGCCACCGAAGGTGAAGCCGACCGTCGGCGTCGCGAGATTGAGCGACGTGATGGTGAGCGTCGACGGCAGCATGAGTCCCTGGTTGAAGAAGGGCGACGTGGTCGTCGGCCCTCCGAGGATGTTGGTCGTCCCGGCGTTGTTGCAGAACCAGCCGCCCAGCCCGCCGTTGACCGGTGGGGCGAACTGCGCGTAGGGGCTGACGAGGACGATGTTCGGATCGGTCGCGGCCGCGCCCGCGACCGAGGCCGCGATGACGCCGTTGAGTTGGGTCGCCGCCACGTTCAAGTTGGCCACCGCGGTCGTCGTCAGGGCCGGCACGTCGACGTTGAGGTGATCCGTCCGGTTGGTGCTCCTGGAGATCGTCGCCGGGATCCTCGCCGCGAGGAACGCCGGGAGGCTCGAGAGCGCCGGCAGGACGGTGAACGGGTTGACCGTGGCGCTCGCCGTGGTCGTGAGCGACCCGCGGACGTTCACGCTGCACACGTTGGATACGCCGGCCGGGTTGACGATCGGCGGGTAGGCCATGACCTGGATCTTGGCGCCGGGCGCGGCCTGCTGCGCGATCTGCAGGTAGAGCTGGGTCAGGCTCGGCGCGTTGAAGTTGTAGGTCACCGCGCCGCCGGGACAGCCGACCGTGCCGGGCATCGGGTCGGAGGGGACGTTGCCGGTCCGGCAGATGGTCTCTGCGCCCCCGTTCGCCAGCAGGTTGAGCATCCCGGGCAGGTTTCCGAGGCACGGTGGGTTGGCCAGCGGCGTCACGAGCGGGACGAGCGGGATCGGTGGGATGTCCGTCCAGAAGGGGTTGAGCCGGTTGAGGGTGTTCGCGTAGCCGGTGACCTTGTTGACATGACCGATCGCGGTGTTGACCCGCCCGATCACGTTCGTGTTGACCGACGCGATCTGGCCGTTGACCTCGGTGATCATGCCGGCCGCGACGCACGACTTGAGCATCGTGCCGAAACCGACGTCGTTGCCGCCGATCGAGAGGGTCACGAGACCGGTGCGCTTGTCCACGTTGGTGATCTGCGGCTGCTCGTTCCACTGCCCGATCCCGCCGATGGTGCCGGCCCCCGCGCCGGCCGTGCCCCACACGTCGGCGACCACCGCGCCGCTGCAGGGATGGTCACCGAAGTTGGCAATGCCGTCGCCGTAGTAGCCGAGGGTCTTCGCGACGATGACCGGATACGCCCGGGTCGAGCGGTGGCACTGGTTGGCCGCGGTGTTGGTGGGGACGAAGTACGGGGGCACGCCCTCACCCGAGGAGAACGAGTCCCCGAGCGCGACGTAGGTCGACTGGAGCTGTGCCCACGGATGGGACTCGTTGGTCCCCGCCGGGCAGCCGCCGACGTCGAAGCCGCCGGTGTTGAGAACCTGGCCGAGGTCGGTGTACGTCGTGGTCGTCCCGTTGATGGTGACGTCGACCGTGGGGACGATCCCGTTCTTCGCGCGATTGCCCGAGTAGCTCTGGCCGCCGGGACCGACGTCGGACGTGTCCATGTGATCGGGCACCGGGCCGGTGCAGCCGTTTGCGGGCCCGGAGGTCAGCTGGGTCACGATGAGCTGGCTCTCCGGCGCGAGCGTCTGGACGGGCCAGCCGCTGTACGCGCAGGTGTCGATGTGCACCGTGATGCTGTTGACCGTGATCGCGGCGTTCGTCTCGTTGGTGATCCGCACCGCGCCGCCGTCGTAGGCGCAATTGCCCACCGGTCGGCACCCCTCGAAGATCACGTTCTGGCTGCCCGCCCAGGGCGCGGGGAAGTTGCGCGGCACCGTGTGGAACGCGTCCGCATAGCCGACGTACACGCCGACCGTTCCGGTGCCGGCGGCCGCGGCCGGAGCGGCGGCCGTCCCGAGGCCGACGAGTGTGCTCGCCGCAGCCACCACCGCCATCAGGATCCCCCGACAGGAACGCGCACGCCGCACAGTCGCCATCACGCCATCCCCCGCATCGGACCGCACAGTCCGTCCCGGGTGGGATAGCACGAGGCAACACGTGGTGCAACCGAGACGACGCAGCGTGACCCGGCGACGACGGATCGTCCCTGCGCCCTGCGCCCTGCGCCCTGTGCCCTGCGCCCGGAGTCCGGCGACGGGCGAACGCCCGCGTCCCTACTGGAGCGGCTCCGACGCGACCCCGAATCGCTCCTGGTAGGGCGTGCACCGTTCCCGCAAGGCCGCGGGGTCGAGCCCGGTGTCCGCGAAGCGGTACCGGGTGCCACCACCTCCGCCGTCGCCGGGGTTCGAGGCCAAAAACGCGCGCATCCGCTGCTCGGCTTCGGCGCTCAGCTCCCGTCCGAGCGTGTCGTACAGGCGCGCGATGGTGGACCAAGGATCTGCCATGAAGTCGACGAAGTGGACGTCGACGAACCGCTCGGGCGGGAAGACGCCCCGGTCGCGCGCGTCGATGCCGCGATCGAGGCCGAGCACGATGTCGTCCGCATAGCTGTGCGCGACCTCGGTGAGCGAGACGTCGTCGCTCGCCATGCCGCGCAGGTGGACCGCCAGCGCGCTGACCGACGCGATGACGCGCAGCGGATCGCGGTGCGTCTGCACGATGACCGCGTCGGGGTATTCGGCGGCGAGCGCGTCGAGGTGCCAGAGGTGGGCCGGCGACTTGAGGACCCACTCGGCACGGGGCATGCGCGACTGGAGGTGCTGCAGGTACTGCCGGTGCCAGCGGTACGCCGGCCGCAGGTCGGCCTCGTCGAGGAGCCAGCGGTTGTAGGTCGGTACCCGGTACTGGATCGGGAAGATCATCGACCGGAAGTCGCCCGCGGTGATGCGGACGCACTCCTGTGCGAGGAGGGCGCCCATCGGGTGGAAGCTCGTGAAGCCCGGCATGACCGTGTCGACGAGATCGATGGTCGCCTGTACCTCGGCGATGCGCGGATCGGTCGCGTAGGTGGTCGGTTCGGGCGGAGGGACCGGCTTGTCGACCTCCCAGGTGAGCGGCGGCCGGAGCGCCGGGTCCTGTGCGAGCAGGTCGAAGAGGATGGTCGTCCCGGTGCGGGGCTGCCCGACGATCACGATCGGCCGGTCGATCGTCCCCGCGGCCACCTCGGGGTGGTCGGCCCGCCAGGCCGTGATGGCCTGCCGGGTCGCGAGGTAGTTCACGACTTCCCCGAGCACGATCTCGACCCCGAGCTCGTTGAGCCTCGCGTCGCGCCGGAGCGAGTCGAGGAGGACGTCGAGCCCCTCGGCCCACGTCGGCTCGCCGAAGTCGTCGGAGCCTGCGCGGTCGGCGGCAGCCGCGACGAGGGCGTCGCGGTCGAAGCGTTCGGCGCCGCTCATCGACCCACCGCCCGTGCGTCCTCGGAACGGACGACCCGGGTCGCGATGGGTGGGGGCTCGGGGTGGTCGAGCCAGCGGACGACGACGAAGCCGCGGTGGCGGCCACCGGTGTCCAGCCAGTTCCCGGTGCCGGGGTCGCGTGCGGCGATCACGACGGTGACCGTGCCGTCCTCGCCGACGCCCGCGTGCGCGTTGGTCAACGAGCTCTGCCGGCGGTACGGCTCGAGGCACTCGTGCCAGATGTTCTCGAGCGTGACGCTCCAGAACCGGGTGCGCGGCGGCACGAACTCGAGGACCAGCGCCTCGTCGTCCGCCAGGCGGAAGGTGCCGAGCTCGTAGAGGTTGTCGGGTGTCGTGTCCGCGGCCCCGAGGCCCGCGGCCTCGGCGGTGACGAGGACGTTCGGGGTCTCGAGCAGGTCGGGTCGGATCGACCGGTGGAGCGTGGCCAGCTTGGCCATCGTCCAGGCCATGCCGGTGAGCTGCTCGCCGAGCTGCTTGTCGGTCGGCCGCGCCGGTGCTCCCGGCGGATCGAGCGGGTCGATGCCGAGGGTCGCGCCGACCTCGGTCGCGCAGTCCGCCACGTACTCGCGCACCACGATCGCCGACGCGTCCTCGGGCATCCCTACCCAGGGTGCGCCGTCGAGCTCCGCGTCGGTCGGACGCTCGTGCGAGAGGACGAAGGCGAAGGTGCCGTCGGTGTCGACGGCGAGGTCGCGGTCGGACACGTAGGAGGCCATCCGGCGCGGGGTGAGGCCGACCCCGGCGAGCACCTGGAACCCGAGGTACGCGGTGGTGCCCCGTGCGCCGCGGACGCGGTAGCGGTGCCGCCCGTCGATCATCGCGAGCGAGTACTCGCCGTCCGGATTCGGACCGCCGACGAGCCGGGCCCTCGTGTTCATCGGGAAGAACCACGGCGCCGCGTGGTCGACGTCGAGGGAGAGCTCTGAGGCCAGGGCCGTGATGCGCCCGAGGACCCGGAGCCCCTCGACCAGCTCGAGCTCCGTCTCGGCGTCCTCTTCGATGGTGCGGGTGAGGTCGTCGAGCATCGTGCGGACCAGCCGCCAACCCTCCGATGCGAGCTCGGCCCCTTCGGCCACGGCCATCGCCACTCCTCAGCGTTGTGCACGCCCGCCGGCCGGGCAGTGGTGAGGCCGCCATCATCCCGCACGCCGCGCCGCCGCGCCGAACCGTCCGGTCGCCGCCGCCGCGTTCGCCGACCGCCCCGGTCCGTGCGGTCGGTCCGGTGCCCTACCGCGAGGCAGGCGCGGCAGACCCGAGCCGCCCGTTCGCGACGTCGAGCCGGTGGCGGACCTCGCGCTCGGCGGCGTCGAGCTCGGCGGCCGGCACGAACCACCGGACGGTTGCCTCGATCACGTCGGGGCCACCGCCCATGACCCAGTCGACCGGGCCGTCGCGCTCATCCGGGGCCGCCATCTGGAAGATCTCGGCCCACTCGGGTGCCGGTCGCGTACTGAGCTCCCACTCGACTTCGATGCGCTCCCCGATCTCCGGCGCGGTCGACCGGCCGACGATGGTGACGGGTGTGCTGCGCTTCGTGGACATGACGTCGTCCTTCCCCTCCTGCGGCCCGTGCGTGGGTCGCGCCCATCTGCACCGTACGGCCGTGCCACACCGCCGAGGTAGGGCCGAAAGCCCTTCCGGCGGGTCGACCACGGGTGGCCCGGGCAGTGACGTGGGCTGGGAGCCGATGCCGGGACCTTCGGCCCTGGTGCCCTCCGTCGGGTCTCCGCACACTGGGAGTGTCGGGACGGACGGAACGGAGCGCTGTGATGCCGGCAGACGTGGGTGATCGCCTGATGGTCACGAAAAGGTGCCCGCTCGGCCACCACCGGGTCTGCCGGGTGACCGAGCTCCGCGGAGCGGGTGGGAAGGCCCCGTACCTCGTCGAGTGGTACGACACCGGCGACGTCGCAGTCTTCGACCCCGACACCGAGGTGGCCGTCGTCAACTGCGAGCTCTCGAGGCTCTGAAGGACCCGCGCCGCTGGCGTCGCGACCCCGGACGGGTCGCACCCACCACGGGCCTACGCTGTCGGTCAGATGGCCCCGCAGATCGCCGTCATCGGCGGCTCCGACCCGGGTGACGATGTCGTCGCGGCTGCCGAGCGGGTCGGTGCGGCGCTCGCCGCCGGTGGCGCCGTCGTCGTGTGCGGCGGGCTCGGCGGCGTCATGGCTGCGGCGTGCCGCGGGGCCAAGTCCCAAGGCGGCCTCACCGTCGGGATCCTGCCGGGTTCGGACCCCGCGGCCGCGAACGCCTGGGTCGACGTCGTGGTGCCGACCGGACTCGGCGAGGCGAGGAACGCGCTCGTCGTGGGCGCCTCCGACGCGGTGATCGCGCTCGACGGCGAGTACGGGACCCTGAGCGAGATCGCCCTCGCGCTCCGGGGCGGCACACCGGTCATCGGGCTCGGGACGTGGACCCTGCGCCGTCCCGACGGTGACGACGACACCGGCATTGTCCCCGTCGACGACCCCGCTGACGCGGCAGCGGTCGCACTCGGCCTCTGCGCGTCGCAGGACTGACCCGGTCGCGGCCACCGGCCAGTGGGAGCAACGGCACACGCTCGGGTACGCTCCGCGTCCATGGACTACCGCACACTCGGCCGCACCGGGGTCAAGGTCAGCCCGCTCTGCCTCGGGGCGATGATGTTCGGCGCCTGGGGGAACACGGACCACGAGGACTCGGTCCGCATCATCCACCGCGCCGTCGACGAGGGCATCAACTTCATCGATACGGCGGACATGTACTCCGCCGGCGAGTCGGAGGAGATCGTGGGCAAGGCCCTCGCGACCCTCGACCGCGATGCGATCGTCCTCGCGACCAAGGTGCACGGGCCGATGGGCGCCGACCCCAATGCACAGGGCAACTCGCGCCGGTGGGTCCTCGCCGAGTGCGACAACTCGCTCCGCCGCCTGGGCGTCGAGTGGATCGACCTCTACCAGATCCACCGCCCATCACCCGAGACCGAGATCGACGAGACCCTCGGCGCGCTCACCGACCTCGTCCGCGCCGGCAAGGTCCGCTACGTCGGCTGCTCGACCTTCCCCGCGCACGAGATCGTCGAGTCGCAGTGGACGGCGGAGCGTCGTGGCCGGGAGCGCTTCGTGACCGAACAGCCGCCGTACTCGCTGCTCGCGCGGGATCGAGGCGGACGTCCTGCCGGTGTGCGCGAAGTACGGCATGGGCGTGCTGAGCTGGAGCCCGCTCGGCGGCGGCTGGCTCTCCGGCGCCTTCGGCGAGGGGCGGCAGAACACCTCGCGGCGCTCCGCGATGCTGCCGGACCGCTACGACCTCGAGAAGCCCGAGAACCGGCGCAAGCTCGACGCGGTCAACCGGCTGCAGGCCCTCGCCGACGAGGCGGGCATGACCCTCATCGAGCTCGCACTCGCCTTCGCCCTGGCTCATCCTGCGGTCACCTGCCCGATCATCGGGCCACGCACGATGGAGCAGCTCGAGTCCCAGCTGCCGGCGGCCGGCATCCGGCTCGAGGACGACGTCCTCGACCGCATCGACGAGATCGTCGAACCCGGGGTCGACCTCTACAGCGGCGACAGCGGGTGGACGCCGCCCGCGCTCGCCGACCAGCGCCTGCGCCGTCGCTGAGCCGCACCGGCCGGAGGTGGCGCCGATGGCGGACCTGGTGGTGCGGACCGAGGGCCTGACCAAACGGTACGGGCCGGTCGCCGCGCTCGAGGACCTCGACCTCGAGGTCGCACGCGGCGACGTCATCGGCTGTCTCGGACCCAACGGCGCCGGCAAGACGACCACGATCCGCCTTCTCCTCGGGCTGATCCGGCCGACCGCGGGACGGGCCGAGATCTTCGGGCTCGACTGCTTCCGGCAGGCGGTCGACGTCCACCGGAGGCTCGCGTACGTGGCCGGCGAGGCAAGCCTCTGGCCATCGCTGACCGGAGCCGAGACCCTCCATCTCCTCGGGCGCGTCCACGGCCAGGTCGACGACGCCTACCGCGACGAGCTGATCGACCGGTTCGACTTCGACCCGACCAAGAAGGTGCGGGCGTACTCGAAGGGCAACCGCCAGAAGATCCTGCTCATCGCCGCCCTCATGACACGGGCCGACCTCCTGTTGCTCGACGAGCCGACGGCCGGGCTCGACCCGCTTATGGAGCAGGTGTTCCGTCGCTGCGTGCACGAGGCGAGTGAGCACGGGCAGACGGTCTTCCTCTCGTCGCACATCCTCTCGGAGGTCGAGGCGGTCTGCGACCGGATCGCCATCCTGCGCGCGGGGCGCCTCGTCGAGATCGGGGCCCTCGCCGACCTTCGCCACCTGAGCGCGCTCGAGGTCGAGGCGACCTTCACCGGTGCACCGCCTGATCTCGGCGCGGTGCCGGGGGTCACCGCGGTCCAGCTCGACGGCAGCTCGGTCCGGTGCCACGTGCGCGGTCCGGTGGAGCCGTTGCTCCACGCGCTGGCGGGTTCGGGGGTGACCCGGTTGCTCAGCCGCGAGCCGTCGCTGGAGGAGCTCTTCCTCGCGCAGTACGGCGGCGACGGCGCAACGGGCTCGGCCGGCGACGGGGCCGACGGCGCAACGGGCTCGGCCGGCGACGGGGCCGACGTTCGTGCTCCCTGACACCGCGAGCGAGCCCGTGCTCACCGTCGATCGGGCGAGCGGCACGGCAGTCGCGCGGCTCACGGCCCGGCGGGCGGCCCGCTCGGGCGGGCTGTGGGGCGTGGTCTTCGGGCTGTTCGTGGCGTCGTCCGCGGTGAGCTACTCCACCATCTACAAGACCCAGGCGGAGCGCGACCACCTCGCGGCCGCCTTCGGCGCCAACAAGGCGAGCTCGGCGTTGTTCGGACCCGCGCCGATGCTCCAGACGGTGGCCGGCTTCACCGTACTCAAGGTCTCGATGACCCTCATGGTGATCGGCGCCGTATGGGGGCTGCTCCTCAGCACACGCCTGCTGCGTGGGGAGGAAGACGCGGGTCGCTGGGAGCTGCTCTGCGCGGGGCGGACCACCCCGCGCCGGGCGACCGCGCAGGTCGCGGCGGGCTTCGGCGCCGGTGTCGTGTCGCTCTATGTCGTGACCGCGCTCATCGTCGTCGCGACCGGACGGTCCTCCAAGGTCGGCTTCACCGCCGGGTCGTCACTCTTCTTCTCCGTCGTCTTGGTCTGCACGGCGGCCATGTTCCTCGGGGTCGGCGCGCTGGCAAGCCAGGTCAGCGCCACGCGGCGACAGGCGGCCGCGTCGTCCGCCGTGGTCCTCGGGGTCAGCTACGCCGTCCGCATGGTGGCCGACGCCGGGATCGGCCTCCACTGGCTCGTCTGGCTCTCGCCGCTCGGCTGGGTCGAGCAGCTCCAGCCGCTCATCGCGCCGTCCGCGGTGCCACTCCTTCCGATCGCCGGCCTCACCGTCGCCACCGTGGCCGTTGCCGTCCACCTCGCGGGCCGGCGCGATCTCGGTGCGAGCGTCATCCCCGACCGGGCGCATCCCACCACGCGCGTGCGCCTGCTCGCCGGGCCGGTCGGGCTCGCAGTCCGGACCCTCCGCGCCGTCGTGCTCGGCTGGTGGACGGCGGTCGCCATCACCGGAGTGCTCACCGGGCTCGTGGCGAAGGCGGCGGGGGCGACCATCTCCGGCTCCTCGGTGACCGACGTCTTCCGGCGGCTCGGTGCTCCCGGCACGGGGGCGGTGGCATTCCTCGGGGTCTCCTTCCTGATCGTCGCGGTGCTCGTCGCGTTCGTGGCCGCGGGGCAGATCACCGCCGCCTGGTCCGAGGAGTCCGAGGGACGGCTCGACCACCTGCTCGTCCGCCCGGTCTCGCGCTGGACGTGGCTCGGAGGGCGGCTCGGCGTCGCGGTCGTCGTCCTCGGCATGGCCGGCGCGCTCGCCGGGGTGTTCACCTGGCTCGCGGCGGCGAGCCAGCACGCCGGGGTCCCGTTCGCCACCCTCCTCGAGGCGGGCGTCAACGTGGTGCCGCCGGCGGTCTGCCTGCTCGGGATCGGTGCCCTCGCGCTCGGGGTCTGGCCGTGTGCCGCGACCGCCGTCGTTTACGGGCTGCTCGGTTGGTCGCTCCTGGTGGAGCTGGTGGGCGGCATCGGTGCCCTCGACCACTGGGTCAGTGACACCTCGCTCTTCCACCAGATTGCGTCCGCACCCGCGGTGCCGCCGAACTGGACGGTCAACGGCGTGCTGCTCGCGGTCGGGGTCGCCGGGGCGTTCGTCGGCGGCCTTGCCTTCCGGCGGCGCGACCTGCAGGGAGCGTGAGCGCAGGTCTGCTCAGTTGACCTGGCGGTCGAGACCTTCCCAGTAGGGGGCGCGCAGCCGGAACTTCTGGAGCTTGCCCGTCGCGGTCCGGGGCAGCTCGTCGCGGAACTCGACCTTCTTCGGGCACTTGTACCCCGCGAGCGACGTCCGGCAGTGGGCGATGACGATCTCCTCGGTGATCGGCACGCCGTCGACGGCGACCACAAGGGCCACGACCATCTCCCCCCAGGTGTCGTGGGGCACCCCGATGACCGCGACCTCGCTCACCCCGTCCATGGAGAAGATCGCGTCCTCGACCTCGATGGAGGAGACGTTCTCGCCGCCCGTGATGATCACGTCCTTCTTGCGGTCGAGGATCGAGAGATGACCCTCGTCGTCGAGGCGCCCGCCGTCGCCGGTGTGGAACCACCCCCCGGCGAGCGCTGCCCCGGTCTCCTCCGGCTGGTGCCAGTACCCCTCCATCACCGTGTTGCTGCGGGCGAGGATTTCACCCTCGTCGTCGACCCACAGCTCCGTGCCCACCGCGGGCGCTCCCGCACGCATGAGCCGGCGTGCCCGCTCGTCCGGGGGGAGGTCCTCCCACTCCGGACGGAGCCGATTGATGGTGAGCAGCGGCGACGTCTCGGTCAGTCCGTAGATCTGCACGAACTCCCACCCGAGCTCCGACTCGACGCGCTCGATGGTGCGGCTGGGCGGCGGCGCGCCGGCGACCACGATGCGGGTCTCGTCCCGCCCCGGCAGCGCGCGGTCCCAGCTCGGCAGCGCGTCGAGGATCGCGTTGACGACGGCCGGCGCCGCGCAGAGCAGGGTGACGCCGTGGCGCTCGACACGACGGAGGATCTCGGTGCCGTCGATCTTCCGGAGCACCACCTGTGGGCACGCCATGGCTGTCGTCGCCCACGGCATGCCCCAGCCGTTCGCGTGGAACATCGGGAGCGTGTGGAGGTAGACGTCGCGGTCGGAGAGTTGCACGTGCCAGCCGAAGACGGCGGCGTTGACCCAGCAGTTGCGGTGGGTCAGCTGCACGCCCTTCGGGCGGGCGGTCGTTCCCGACGTGTAGTTGATGGTTGCCGTCGCGCCCTCGTCGGACTCCCAGGGCGTCGGTTCGGCGTCGGCCACGAGGAGCGCGTCGGACTCGTCCCCCAGCACGAACCGGTGGGGCGCCCGGACGCCGTCGAGCGCGTCGTCGAGCTCGGGGTCGACCAGCAGGACCGACGCCCCCGAGTGCTCGACGATGTACGCGACCTCGGCGGCGGAGAGGCGGAAGTTGACCGGGACCAGGATCCGACCCCACCCGCACACGCCGTAGAAGGAGGTGAGGAGCCGCGACGAATTGTGCGAGACGATCGCCACCCGCTCACCCCGCCCGATACCGAGCCGGTCGAGGCCCGCGGCCTGGGCGCGTGCCCGCGCCGCGAGCTCGGCGAAGGTGAGCGATCCCCACGACGGTGCGGGCTGGTCCGGCTCGTCGACGAGGCCGATCCGGTCGGGATAGGCCGCCTCCGCCCGGTCGAGGAAGTCCCGGACGTTGAACTGGACGATCATGGGATCCACCCCCGCTTGCCCGCTGCCGTACAGCTCGCTGCCGCGACCCTAGTGAACCAGAGCCGCGTGCTGGATGGGACGTCGCCCCGGGGGCTGCGCGGAGGGCCTCGCTAAGGTCTGGTCCATGACCAAGCCCCGCGTCGCGGTCGGGCCGCGCCACCAGAGCTTCGCGACCGATGCCGTGCACGAAGGCGGTGGCCTGCTGGTCGACGCGGCGGACGCGCCCGAGGCGCTGGTCTGGCTCGACCCCTACGACGTCGCGGGTCTCGCCGCACAGCTGGCGGGCACACCGAGCGTCCGCTGGGTGCAGCTGCCGTTCGCCGGCATCGAGCCCGTCCTCGAGTACGGCCTCCTCGACGATGATCACGTCTGGACGTGCGCGAAGGGGTCCTACGCCGAGCCGGTCGCGGAGCACGCCCTCCTGCTTGCACTCGCCGGGCTCCGGTACCTCCCGAGGCGGGTCGTGGCACGCTCGTGGGGAAAGGCCGCGGGCACCTCCCTCTACGACCAGCGGGTCACGATCCTCGGTGGCGGGGGGATCACGACCTCGTTGCTCGAGCTGCTCGCCCCGCTCCGGGTCGAGGCCACGGTGGTCCGCCGCTCCGCCGAGCCGGTCCCCGGGGCGGCACGGACGGTCACCGTCGACGACCTGCACGAGGTCCTTCCCGGGGCACTCGTGGTCTTCCTCGCACTCGCCCTGACCCCCGAGACCACCAAGATCATCGGTCCACCCGAGCTCGCACTGATGGACGAGACCGCGTGGCTGGTCAACGTGGCGCGCGGCCGGCACGTCGATGCGGACGCGCTCGTCGACGCGCTGCGCGGCGGGTTCGATCGCGGGCGCCGCGCTCGACGTGACCGATCCGGAGCCGCTGCCCGACGGCCATCCCCTCTGGGACCTGGAGAACTGCATCATCACGCCCCACACGGCCGACACCATCGAGATGGTCCAGCCCCTGCTCGCCGACCGGATCCGGGCCAACGTCGCCCGTTTCGCCCACGGCGACGAGCTCATCGGCCTCGTCGACCCCGCCGCCGGCTACTGATCGCCGGGGTCCGCTCGGGATCCGGTGTCACACCCTCCGTCCATGCTGACCCACGAAGCGGAGGCCAACACCGGATCCACCACGATTGGAGGCGCACTGTGCCGACCCGAAACGACGACCGACGTGCCACCGTGACCAGGCTCCCCGTGCGACCGGCCGACGGCCCCGTCGCCTTCACCATCGACTGCGCCGACTGTCGCCACCGTGGCTCGACCAGTCTGCGACGACTGCGTGGTCACCTTCGTCGTCGGTCGGGAGCCCGACGACGCCGTCGTCGTCGACGCCGACGAGGCGCGTGCGGTGCGGCTCCTCGAGCGCGCCGGTCTCCTGCCCGGCAGCCGGCACGACCGCCGCATCGGCTGAACGGTGCCGGCGGTGGCCGGCGCCCCCACGGTCCCGTGCGACGATGGGGCATGACCCGCCCGACCGTCGCCGACCGGCGGAGCCCGTCGCCCCACGCGTCCGACGGGCTGACCGCTGAGCTCTGCTCGCTCGGACTCGCGCAGGGGCTCGTCGCGGTCGGGGTGGCGCCGGCCGAGGTCTTTGCCGAGACCCGTCGCGACCTGTTCGAGCGGAAGGACCGCGGTCTCGACGGCGGGATGCAGTTCACCTATCGGAACCCCCAGCGCTCGACCGACCCCCGCCGGATCCTCGCCGGCGCGCGCTCGCTCGTGGTGGGCGCCTGGAGCTACCGAGCCGCCGAGCCACCGCCCGATCGCCGGGCGGCGGACCGCCCGCTCGGACGGGTCGCTCGCTCGGCCCGCCGCGACCACTACGCGTCGGTGCGCCTGGCGCTCGAGCCGGTCGCCGAGCGGCTCCGCGCGGACGGGTGGCGAGCGGTGGTGGTCTGCGACGACAACGCGCTCGTCGACCGCGCGGCGGCCCAGCGGGCCGGGATCGGTTGGTTCGGCAAGAACTCGCTGCTCCTGATCGACGGGCTCGGTTCGTGGACCGTGCTCGGCACGGTGGTCACCGACGCCGCGCCTCGACGGGGCGCCGCCCGAGACGCGACCGGCGCACGGATCGGGGTGCGGGACCTGCACGACCTGCCTCGCCGCCTGCCCGACCGGGGCCCTCGTCGAGCCCGGCGTGCTCGACGCGCGCCGCTGCCTCGCCTGGGTGCTGCAGGCGCCGGGGCCGATCCCACCCGAGCTGCGCCCGGCAGTCGGCGACCGCGTCTACGGGTGCGACGACTGTCAGGTGGTCTGTCCGGTCAACCGCATCGCCGATCGGCGCGAGCCGTCGACTGCGGCCGGGTCCGGCCGGGACGTCGACCTCCTCGCGTTGCTCGCCGCGACCGACGAGGACCTGCTCGAGACCTACGGCCGCTGGTACATCCCCGGCCGCGATCCACGCCACCTCCGGCGCAACGCCCTCGTGGCGCTCGGCAACGTGGGCGACGGCAGCGACGAGGCCACCGAGCGGGCGCTGCGGCAGTGGCTCGCGTCGGGCGACCCCCTGCTCGTGGAGCACGCTCGTTGGGCGGCGGCGTCGCTCGGTCGCGGGGACCTGCTGGGGGAGGGGTGACCCACCTCCTCGTCACCAACGACTTCCCGCCCAAGGTCGGCGGCATCCAGGCGTACCTCTGGGAGCTCTGGCGCCGTCTCGACCCCGACTCGTACGTGGTGCTCACCGCCCGCTCGCACCCCGACGCCGAGCGCTTCGACCGACGGCAGCGCGAGCGGGGGATCCGGATCGAGCGAGTCGCGGGTCCGGTGCTCCTGCCGACCCCGCATCTCGCGCGCCGGGTCCGCGACACGGCGCGCCGGGTCGGCGCGGACCTGGTCGTCGTCGACCCCGCCTTCCCCCTCGGGCTGCTCGGACCGCACCTCGGCATGCCCTACGCGGTCGTCCTCCACGGCGCCGAGGTCGCCATGCCCGGGCGACTGCCGGCGAGCCGGTCGCTGCTCGCACGGGCGCTGCGGGGGAGCGTGCTCGCGGTCTCCGCCGGCTCCTATCCGGCCGCCGAGGCAGCGCGCGCGGTCCGGGGCAAGGGACTGCCGCCGATCGTCGAGATCCCACCCGGCGTCGACCTCGACCGGTTCCGGCCGCTCGCCCCGCACGAGCGTGAAGAGGCACGCGCCGACTTCGGCCTCCCGCTCGAAGGGCCGCTGGTGGTGAGCGTCAGCCGCCTGGTGCCGCGCAAGGGGATGGACGTCCTGATCGACGCGGCCGTGCGGCTCCGGGCGGACCTGCCCACGCTCACCGTGGCCATCGCCGGACGTGGCCGGGACCACGACCGGCTCTCCGGTCGCATCGCCGAGTACGGCGCGCCGGTCCGGCTGCTCGGCGCGATCGCGGACAGGGACCTGCCCTCGCTCGTCGGCGCCGCCGACGTGTTCGCGATGCTCTGCCGCAACCGGTGGCTCGGGCTCGAGCAAGAGGGCTTCGGCATCGTCTTCCTCGAGGCCGCTGCCGCCGGCGTCGCCCAGGTCGCCGGTTCGTCGGGCGGTGCGGGCGAGGCCGTCGTCGACGGCGAGACGGGAGTCGTGGTGCGCCGGCCCACCGACGTGGCGTCGGTTGTCCGCTCGATCGAGCGGCTGCTCTGCGACACCGGGCTCCGGGCCACCATGGGCGCCGCAGCGCGCCGGCGGGCCGAGGCATCCTTCGACTACGACCTGCTCGCACCTAGGCTGGCCGCGGCGCTTTCCGGCGTGGGAGGCTGATGGCCCGTCCGGTCGTCCCACCCGGGGCGGGGAACTCGTAGAGGAGTGTCGATCGTGGCGGAACAGGCCACCGAACGAATCGTCGTCGCGGCGACCCCGGAGCGCTGCTTCGCGGTCAGCGCCGACATCGCCGCGTACCCGCAGTGGGCTGCCGACATCAAGGACGTGACCATCGAGGAGCGGGACGCGCAGGGGCGTCCGTCGGTGGTCACCTTCCGGGCGGCGGCCTTCGGTCGAAGCACGAGCTACACCCTCGCCTACGACTACGGTCAGTCCCCCGTCGTCCTCGCCTGGATCGAGACCAAAGGCGACATCACGTCGAAGCTCGACGGCTGCTACGTCTTCAAGCCCTCGGCGAACGGCGGCACCGAGGTCACCTACCACCTCGAGGTCGAGATGAAGGTCCCGCTGCCCGGCTTCATCAAGATGCGGGCGCAGAGCCGCATCATGTCGATCGCCCTGCGCGAGCTGAAGGCACGGGTCGAGTCGACCGGGTGACGCCGGGCACGTGGTGCGGTCGCCCGGGTCCCCGGTGAGGGTCGGCGTCACCCTGCCCCAGTTCCGCGACGAGGCCGACAGCGCCCTCGCTACGGCGGCACGGGCGGAGGAGCTCGGGATCGACGGCGTCTTCTGCTTCGACCACCTCTGGCCGATGGGGCAGCCCGGCCGTCCTGCGATCTCGCTCGGCCCCCTGCTCGGCGCCCTCGTCGCGTCCACGTCCACCCTGGTCGTCGGCTCGCTGGTCGCGCGCATCGGCCTGGTGCCCGACGAGATCCTCGTCTCGCAGCTCACCGGCCTCGCCGTGCTGAGCAAGGGGCGGATCGTCGCAGGCGTCGGGACCGGCGACCGGCTCTCGGCCGCCGAAAACGTCGCCTTCGGGATCCCGTTCGAACCGGCTGCGACGCGCCGGGCGCGCCTCGCGGGCGTGGCCCGCGACCTCGCCGCCTCCGGCGTGCCGGTCTGGCTCGGCGGCGCGAGCGCGTCGAACCTCGAGCTCGCCCACGGGCTCGAGGTGGCGGTCAACCTCTGGGAGGCCCAGCCCGAGCGGGTCGCCGAGCTGGCCGGGTCGCTGCCGGAGGTGACCTGGGGCGGACCGATCCCGGGTTCCGCCGCCGAGGTGGCCGATCGTCTCGCCGCACTCGCAGGTGCGGGCGCGACGTGGGTGGTGTGCGCGTGGCCGGACTCGCTCGAGGTCGTCGCCGAAGCGGCGGCCGCCGTGCGCGGCACGCGGTGACGGGGCGGGACCCGACCCGGCGGTAACGTTGACCATGGAGTTCCGCCGGATCAACGGCCTGCCACCGTACGTGTTCGCGACCATCAACGACCTGAAGGCGGACGCCCGGCGAGCCGGTCGGGACGTGATCGACCTCGGCTTCGGCAATCCGGACCTCCCCTCGCCGGACGTCGCGGTCGAGAAGCTCGCCGAGGCCGTGCACAACCCACGGAACCACCGCTACTCGGCGAGCCGGGGCATCCCGAAGATCCGCCGCGCGATCGCAGACCTCTACCTGCGCAAGTTCGAGGTCGAGATCGACCCGGACACCGAGGTGGTCACCACCATCGGCGCGAAGGAGGGCCTCTCGCACCTCATGTGGGTCCTCGTCGGTCCCGGCGACACCGCGCTCGTGCCGTCTCCGTCGTACCCGATCCACATCTACGCGCCGCTCTTCGCCGGCGCGGACGTCCGACACGTCCGGCTCGCGAACGGTGTGTCGACCGACTCGGCACCGGGCGAGGTCTTTTTCGACCAGCTGATGGAGGCCTGGGAGTCGGCCTGGCCGAAGCCCCGGGTGGTCGTCCTCTCCTTCCCGCACAACCCGACCACCGAGTGCGTCGACCTCGCCTGGATGAGCCGGATCGTCGAGTTCGCCCGCGAGCACGAGATCGTGCTCGTCCACGACTTCGCCTACGCGGACATCGCGTTCGACGGGTACGTCCCTCCCTCGATCCTGCAGGTGCCCGGCGCCAAGGACGTCGCGGTCGAGCTCTACACGATGACCAAGTCGTTCTCGATGGCGGGATGGCGGGTCGGCTTCCTCCTCGGCAACCGCGAGATCGTCCAGGCCCTGACCAAGCTCAAGAGCTACCTCGACTACGGCACCTTCCAGCCCATCCAGATCGCGGCGATCGTGGCGATGAACGAGGCGCCGGACTACCCGAAGGTCATCAACGAGACCTACCAGGCACGCCGCGACGCGCTCTGTGACGGGCTCAACCGCATCGGTTGGGAGATCACACCGCCGAAGGGCACGATGTTCGTCTGGGCGCCGATCCCCGAGCCGTACCGCGAGATGGGCTCGCTCGAGTTCGCCAAGTTCCTCGTGCAGGAGGCCGATGTGGCCACCTCGCCGGGCGTCGGCTTCGGCCCCGGTGGCGACGACTTCGTCCGCTTCGCGCTCATCGAGAACGAGCAGCGGATCGGGCAGGGCGTGCGCAGCCTGCGTCGGGCGCTCACCCGGCTGCGCTGAGCGCCGGGTCGCCCTTCCTCCGAGCGGCTCTCCTCCGATCGTCCCGGAGCCGGAGGCCGTCTGCCGTGGGTGTGCCGGCGCTCAGGGGAGGCCGGCGTGCCCGACGTCGACGACGACCTGCTCGATGTGGCCGTCGTTCGTGCCGCTGACCTCACGCTCGACGCTCGTCGGGGCGGTCACGACGTAGAGGGTCGTCCCGGACGCGCCGCCCAGCATGCAGGCGAAGGCCGGCTGCGAGGTGGTGACCCGCTCGACCACCGTGCCACCCTCGGCCACGAGGACGACCTCGGGGCTGAGCGCGTTCGCCACCCAGACCCGTCCCGCCGCGTCGAGGCAGATGCCGTCGGGCGCGATCCACTCGAGCGCTGCCCACACCCGGCGGTTCGAGAGCTCGCCGCCGGGACCGACGTCGAAGGCGGACAGCCGCCCGGCCAGCGACTCGGCGATGATCAGGGTGGAGCCGTCCGGGGTGATGACCGTGCCGTTCGGGAAGGCCATCTCCTCGGCCGCGACGTGCGCGCTCCCGTCGGGATCGATCCGCACGAGCACCGTCGGCGCCGGACCAGGTGGTTCGACGAGGGCGGCCGCGCCCCGGGTCTCGACGAACCCGTCGAGGTCGAAGCCGAAATTGCCGACGTAGGCACGTCCCGCCGCGTCGACGACCATGTCGTTGCCGTGGAAGGTGGCCATGGGGTTGAGGTCGCCGTGCTGCACGAGGGTCCCGTCGGGCTCACGGCGCAGCACCGTGCGGGGCACCCGCGAGACGACGAGGAGACGGCCGTCGGGGAGCCATCCGAGTCCCGCCGGGCCGCCGGGGACCTCGACCTCGACCCGCACGTCGCCGTGCTCGCCCGCCGAGGAGACGGTGCCCTGGTAGAAGTCCGAGTACCAGAGCCTCCCCTCGTGCCACCGGGGGCACTCCCCGAAGGAGAGCCCCTCGACGAAGGGTCCCGTCGTCCGTCCGTTGCCGTCTCCGCTCACGCGATCCTCCTGGTCAGTGTCGTCACGGACGGTGCCACGTACCCCTCGCGGCAGAACGCGATCGCCGCGGCGGCGATCGCCTCCGGGTCCTCACCCCGTTCGAGGACGAAGACCCGGGCGAGGTGGGAGGTGACCCCGAGGATCGCGGTCGTGAGCACGACCGGGTCCTCGCCGCGCAGGAGCCCGGCGGTGATCCCCGCGCTCACGTGTGGCAGTGCGTCGGCGACGGTCTGGTCCTCCCACTGGCGGACGATCGGGGCGAAGCACGCCTCGGAGCGTGCGAGCTCCATGAGCGCGAAGAGGTGCCGGTGCTCGCTCAGCCAACGGAGCGAAGCGCGGATGCCCTGTTCGATGCGCCGTGCCGGATCGGGCTCGCCGGCGATCGCGTCGCGCTGCGCGAGGCGCATCGACGCCAGCGCGTCGAGAAGGATCTCGCGCAGGAGCGCCTCCTTCGACTCGAAGTACCAGTAGAAGACGCCCTTGCCGACACCGAGGCCGGCCACGATCGCGGTCACCGAGGTCGTGTGATAGCCGTCCCGCGCGAACGTGCGCGCGGCGAAGTCCATCAGCTCGCGGCGCCGGCGAGCGCCCTTCGGGGTGAGCCGCCGCTCCATGGTGGGCCAGACGCTAGGGGTGCGCCCCGTCCGGGTCAATCCGCCGCCAGCGCCGTGTTCCGCCGGCCGCGCCGACTCGCGGTCGGTGCTCAGCCGGTGCGCGCGCCGGCGGTGACGACCTCCGCCGCGCCGAACGACGCGCGCATGCTCGTGGCCGAGGACGAGAAGAGCGCCCGCTTCGGCAGCCCGAGCGAACGCAGCTCCTCGGCCATCGGATGGTCGCCGAGGGTCAGGACCGCGCCGCCCGTCCTGCCGGCGCTGCCGGACATCCGCGTCGACCACTCGGTCCGCCGGAGGACCCCGTCGCGGAAGGAGTAGCTGGGCGGCGCCTGCGCGGGCAGGGAGATGCGTCCGCCGGCGGCGACGGTGAGGGTCAGCACGTGCACGCCGTCGTCCACGAGACGAATCGTCGTCCCGGTGCCCGGACCCCGGTCGCCGGCTGCGGGCTCGTCGATGTCGATGGCGGTGACCCACTTGGGGAAGCCCCAGATGTCACGGCCCGCAGCGCAGGTGAACGCCTGGTCGACCGGGAGCCGGTGGATGTAGGCGCCGAGCGCGCCCGAGACGAACTCCCGCGCCCGTTGCGCCGCGGTCGGCCGGGGCGGCGCGTCGTGCGGGCGGACCACGAAGCTGACCGCGACCTCGTGGTACGGGTCGAGGTCGGTGTCGTCGTAGCGGCAGGCCGCGAGGGCGACGAGCGCCCTCCCCGGCACCGGTCCGGTCACCTCCAGCCCGGTCGGCGCGACGATCCGCTGTGCGGCCGGCGCCGGCACCAGGTACTGGACGGACCACTGGCTCGCCGCGCGTACCTCCACCGGAAGGGAGACGGTCCGGCCGAGCACGGTCCACGAGGTCGCACCGCGTCCGTCCGCGTCGCCCGCGCCTGCCCGGTGGTCGGCATCGACGGCCATGCGGTGCAGTACAGCACAGCCAGGGATACCGTGGCTCCGTGGCCTACTGGCTCTTCAAGGCGATCCTGAGCCCGTTGCTCTACGGGCTCTGGAAGGTCGAGGTCGACGGTCGCGAGCACATCCCGCGGACCGGCCCGGTCGTCCTCGCCGCGAACCACCAGTCCTTCTGCGACTCCTTCTTCCTCCCGCTCGTGGTGCCGCGGCGGGTGACCTATGTGGCGAAGTCCGAGTACTTCGACAGCTGGAAGACGGCGTGGTTCTTCCGAGCGGTCGGCCAGATCCCGATGAACCGTGAGGGTGGCGACGCGTCCCAGCGCGCACTCGACACGGCCACGGGCGTGCTCGCCGGCGGCGGCGTGCTCGCGATCTATCCCGAGGGGACCCGCGCACCGGATGTGCGGTTGCACAAGGGCCACACCGGAGCGGCTCGACTCTGTCTCGGCTGCGACGTGCCGGTGATCCCGGTCGGGATCCATGGGACGAGGGTGATCCAGCCGCCGGGGAGCAACGTCATGCGCCCCTTCCACAAGGTCACCGTGCGCTTCGGCCCACCGCTCACCTACCGGCACGCCGGCCGGGAGGTCACGACCGGCGACTGTGGGAGCCGTGATCCCGCGGCCACGACCGAGGAGCACCAGGCCGAGCTGCGTGCGCTCACCGACACGCTGATGGCGGAGATCGCCCGGCTCTCCGGCCAGGAGTACGTGCACCACTATGCGAAGCGGACCAAGACCCCGCCGGCCGAGCCGTCGGACGACACCCGGGCGACCGGTGGGACGGCGTCGTCAGCACCGGGCGACACCGCGCCCGCCGGGTCCCCACGGTCCGCGGGGATCTCGTAACCGGTCGGAAACCGTCCGGACACAGAGGCGACCTACCCTGAGGGGGTGGTCAACTGCCTTATCCGGGTCCGGTTGCCCGACCGGCCCGGCGCCCTGGGTGCGGTCGCGAGCCGGATCGGCTCGGTCGGCGCGGACGTGATCTCGATCGACATCCTCCAGCGCGAGGGCGGGGTGGTCGTCGACGAACTCGGGGTCCGTCTCCCGGGCGACCACCTGGCGAACCTCCTGCGCGACGAGATCCTCGAGGTCGACGGCGTCACGATCGAATCGGTCCGGTCGATCGACGGCGAGCTGCCTGACCGCGACGGCGAGCTGCTCACCCTCGTCTCGGGGCTGTTCGGGCAGACCCGTCGCTCGGAGCTGCTCGACCGGCTCGTCGCCGGGGTGCGTCGCGGGCTCGTAGCCACCTTCGCCGCGGTCCTCGAGCCGGGCCCCACCGTCGCGGCCGGCGACGGCGTCCTGCCGGACACGGACGACCTCGCGAGTTCGCGACCGGTGCTGTGCCGTCCGGCCCCGGTGCTGTGCCGTCCGGCTCCGGCGTGACCCGTGCCGTGCATGGATCCGAGACCACGATCGCCGTGGAGCAGGAGCCCGGCGTCGCCACGGTTGCACTCCCCTCCGCGGGGATGGTGCTGGTCGTCGGCCGCACCCGCCCCGCACTCCGCGCCCGCGAACTCCGGTGGATCTCGATCATGGCGGAGCTCGTCGACCGCGGGTGGCGGGCGACGGTCTAGTCGGCCTCGGTCGCCGCCCACCCCTTCGCCCGCTCGACCGCTCCGAGCCACGACCGGTGGGCGGCCTCTGCGAGGGCCAGGTCGAGCTCGGGTCCGAAGGCTGCCGCCTCGCGCCAGATCGTCCCGAGCTCGTCGAGCGAGCTCCACACCCCTTCGGCGAGCCCGGCGAGCATGGCGGCGCCGAGCGCGGTGGACTCGACCGACCGCGGCCGGAGGACGCGCAGGCGCGTCTGGTCGGCGAGCTGCTGGAGGAGGAGGTCCATGACCGAAGCGCCGCCGTCGACGCGCACGACCGTCGGCGCGGTGTCCGACACGGCCATCGCGTCGAGGACGTCACGGACCTGGAAGGCCATCGCCTCGACCATTGCTCTGGCGAGGTGCGCACGTCCCACCCCGCGGCTGAGCCCGACGATCGTGCCGCGGGCTGCGGGGTCCCAGTAGGGGCTGCCGAGTCCGGTGAAGGCCGGCACGACCACCACGCCCTCGCTCGAGTCGACCGATCGGGCCAGCGGCTCGGTCGCCGCAGCGTCGGGGAGGACGCCGATCCCGTCGCGCAGCCACTGGATGCCCGCGCCCGAGACGAACACCGAGCCCTCGAGCGCGTAGGCGAACCGGTCCCGTCCGCCGGTGTCGACGTCGGGGCCGAGGTCCCAGGCGACCGTCGTGACCAGACCGTCGACGGGTTCGGGAGGCCGCGCCCCGGCGTGCATGAGCACGAAGCTGCCGGTGCCGAAGGTCACTTTGGCCATGCCGGGGTCGAAGCATGCCTGGCCGAAGAGCGCGGCGTGCTGGTCACCGGCGACCCCGCTCACCGGCACGGCGCGGCGCGGGGGTGTCCGTGCCGAGCACGTCGTCGGCGAGCCGGCCGAACCGTCCGCACGACGGCCGGACCTCGGGGAGGGCGTCGAGCGGCACTCCGAAGAGGTCGGCCAGCTCCGCGGACCACCGACGCTCACCGAGGTCGAAGAGCAGCGTGCGTGACGCATTGGTCACATCGGTCGCGAACGTGCCGCCCGCGGGTCCGCCGGTCAGGTTCCAGATCACCCAGGCGTCGACGGTGCCGAGGGCGAGCCCGGGTCCGGCAGGGACGCCATGGTCGAGGAGCCAGCGCATCTTCGTGGCCGAGAAGTACGGGTCGAGCACGAGACCGGTGCGCGCCCGGACGAACGCCAGGTGGCCGGCGTCGGCGAGCGAGTGGCAGGCCGACGCGGTGCGGCGGTCCTGCCAGACGATCGCACGGTGCAGCGGCCGACCCGTCGAGCGGTCCCAGGCCACGACCGTCTCGCGCTGGTTGGTCACGCCGAGTGCGACCGCACCGCGCTCCGCAGCTGCGAGGCGGCCGGCGACCTCGGCGAGCGTTGCGCGGGCGGCCTCCCAGATCTCGGCTGCGTCGTGCTCGACCCACCCGGGTCGGGGGAAGTACTGGGTGAGCTCGCGGTAGGCGACGTCGACGACGTCCCCTCCGGCATCGACCACGAGCGACCGCACGCCGGTGGTGCCCGCGTCGACCGCGATCGTCACCGGGGTGTTCGCCACGGGAGGACTGTACCGAGGTGCTCGGCGGGGACGCCGCGGCCGACGAGGGCGACCCTCCCAGAAAATGGTTGACAGGAGTGTAACTACGCTGCTGTAATGGACCCACTATCTCGTACCCAGGGGGAGGGTAGACCACAACATCTTGTGTTTTCGCGGTGCCCGCCGCGCTGTGTCCCGGTAGACTGGGAAGCGGCGGTGGACACGGCGGTGGACCGGCCTCCCTCCCCGTCCCCGGGCGTCCCACCCGGCAACTTCCCGGCAGTACCCGTCACGACCATCGCCACAAGAGAATCGAGGTCCACCCATGGCCATCGCCCCGCAGCGTGTCGGCATCGGCATCCGCCGCCACTTCACCGACGCCGGGGTCCATCCCTACGACGCCGTCACCTGGGAGCGGCGCGACGCACGGATCACCAACTTCCGGGACGGCTCGGTGGCCTTCGAGCAGCTCGACGTCGAGGTGCCCGCGAGCTGGAGCGTGAACGCCACCAACATCCTCGCCCAGAAGTACTTCCGGGGGACGCCGAACACGCCCGAGCGCGAGCGCTCGCTCCGCCAGGTGGCCGACCGCGTGGTCGACACGATCGCCGAGTGGGGGGTCAAGGACGGGTACTTCGTGGACGACGAAGAGGCCGAGACGTTCCGCGCCGAGCTCAAGCACCTCATCGTCCACCAGATGGCGGCCTTCAACTCGCCGGTGTGGTTCAACATCGGGGTGGCCGGCGTGCCGCAGCAGGGCTCGGCCTGCTTCATCCTGTCGGTCGACGACACGATCGACTCGATCCTCAACTGGTACTCGGAGGAGGGCGTGATCTTCAAGGGCGGCTCCGGCGCGGGGGTCAACCTCTCGCGGCTGCGCTCCTCGCACGAGCTGCTCAAGGGCGGGGGCACGGCGTCGGGACCGGTCAGCTTCATGCGCGGTGCGGACGCGTCGGCCGGCACGATCAAGTCGGGCGGCAAGACGCGGCGCGCCGCCAAGATGGTCATCCTCGACGCCGACCATCCGGACATCGCGGATTTCATCTGGTGCAAGGCGATCGAGGAGCGCAAGGCCCGAGTGCTGCGCGACGCGGGCTTCGACATGGACCTCGACGGCAAGGACTCGATCAGCCTGCAGTACCAGAACGCCAACAACTCGGTCCGGGTGACCGACGAGTTTATGGAGGCGGTCGTGGAGGACCGCGACTGGATCCTGACCGCGCGGGGGACCCATGTCCCGATCCGCACGGTCAAGGCCCGCGACCTCTTCCGTCAGATCGCGCGACGCGGCCTGGGAGTGCGCGGATCCCGGGATGCAGTTCGACACCACCATCAACCGCTGGAACACCGCGTCGAACACCGGGCGGATCAACGGGTCGAACCCGTGCTCGGAGTACATGCACCTCGACAACTCGGCCTGCAACCTTGCGAGCCTCAACCTGCTCCGGTTCCTGCGTGAGGACGCCAGCTTCGACGTCGACAGCTTCCGTGCCGCGGTGGAGGTGATCTTCACGGCGCAGGAGATCATCGTGGGCAATGCCGACTACCCGACCGAGCGCATCACCGAGAACTCGCGGCGCTTCCGCGAGCTCGGGATCGGCTACGCGAACCTCGGCGCGTTGCTGATGGCGCAAGGCCTTCCCTACGACTCCGACCTGGGGCGCGCGTGGGCCGGAGCGATCACGGCGCTCATGACCGGGCACGCGTACGCGACCTCGGCGCGGACGGCGGCCCGGATGGGACCGTTCGCCGGTTACCACGAGAACACCGAACCGATGCTCAGTGTCCTGCGCATGCATCGCGACGCGGTCGCCGGCATCGACGAGGAGCTCGTCCCGACCGAGCTGCTCTCGGCCGCACAGGAGGCGTGGGACCTCGCGGTCGAGCTCGGCGAGGAGTACGGGGTCCGCAACTCGCAGGCGAGCGTGCTCGCGCCGACCGGCACCATCGGCCTGCTCATGGACTGCGACACCACGGGGGTCGAGCCCGACCTCGGCCTGGTCAAGACCAAGAAGCTGGTCGGCGGCGGGACGATGTCGATCGTGAACCAGACCGTGCCGCGGGCGCTCGCACGTCTCGGCTACTCGCCCGACCAGGTCGACGAGATCATCCGATACATCGACGAGCACAAGTCGATCGTGGGCGCGCCCTACCTGGCGGCCGAACACCTGCCGGTCTTCGCCTGCTCGATGGGCGACAACACGATCCACTACCTCGGCCACGTCCGGATGATGGGCGCGGTCCAGCCGTTCATTTCGGGCGCGATCTCGAAGACGGTGAACCTCCCCGAGGACGTGACCGTCGACGAGGTCGAGCAGCTGCACATCGACGCGTGGCAGATGGGGATCAAGGCGATCGCGATCTACCGCGACAACTGCAAGGTCGCCCAGCCGCTCTCGACGACGAAGAAGGAGAGCGCGGTGGTCGCCGACGGCGGCGACCACGCGGCCGCAGGTTCGGAGGCCGAGGCACATGCCCGCGAGCTCACCGACAAGATCGCCGGGCTCGAGGCGGCGCTCGCCCACGAGCGGGCCCGTACGGTCGAGCCGGTCGTCGTCGGGGCGGTGCGTGAGCGCCTGCCGCGTCGTCGCACCTCGTCGACGTTCGCCTTCCGTGTGGCCGACTGCGAGGGCTACGTCACGGTCGGCGAGTACGAGGACGGCCGGCCGGGTGAGGTGTTCATGAAGGTCTCGAAGCAGGGGTCGACCCTTGCGGGGATCATGGACGCGTTCTCGATCTCGGTGAGCCTCGGCCTCCAGCACGGGGTTCCGCTCGCGACCTACGTCCGCAAGTACACCAGCATGCGGTTCGAGCCGGCCGGCATCACCGACGACGCCGAACTTCGCATCGCGACCAGCCTCGTCGACTACATCTTCCGACGGCTTGCGGTCGACTATCTGCCCTACGAGGAGCGGGCCGAGCTCGGCGTGCTGTCGACGGCCGAGCGGATGCAGCCGACCCTGCCGGGTGTGGAGGAGACCGCCACCGAGTCGACCGGGATCGTCGAAGCAGTCGACCCGGTCATCGCGACCGTGGTCGACGCGAGCGCGCCCGCGTTCGTCGAGCCGGCCGAGCGGACGGCGCGCCCGGGTCAGCGGGCCGGCGACTCGTCGCTCATCGCGCGGTCCGAGCCCCGCGACGCGCCGTACTGCTACCAGTGCGGCAACGTCATGCAGCGGGCCGGCTCCTGCTACGTCTGCGGGAGCTGCGGCGCCACGAGCGGCTGCTCGTAGTGCGCAATCGCTGACGGTCTTCCAGGTCGGGTGCGTGCCCGCGAACGATCCGTCCTTCTTCAAAGTCGGCGACGGAGCGTGAATTTGTGATGTGGTCATGGCATAGCGGTGGGCCGCGGCGGACCTGTCCGCTCGATGGGCTCACGATCCGGCCTGGGATCGCCATGCTCCCGAGGTTCCCCTTGCGTGGCTACCCGGTGACTGAGCACCCCTGCCACCTACCGGCACTAGCGGGGCAGCCTTGGCCCAGGACTCAAACCGGGGGTGGGGCTTCAGCCCGAAGTCCCGAAGGCGAAAAACGTGTCGCATGGGGTTGGCTCACCCGATGTGCTTCCGCCATGCTGGTTGGCATACGACACGCACTCATTGGCGAGCGAGGACGCAGCACCGAGTGCCGATTGGTAGTCGGCTTGGGATGAGAGCGTGTAAGTGGCCGCGTTCAAGGTGAGGGACTTCAACGTGATCGTCCCGGCGATGGGCGATGCGTTTTGATCCGTGATCGACACCTGGTTCCCGGAGATGTAACCAGTGAACGGGATGTTGATGTTCTGGGGTACGGCAGACTGGTCCCCATCGCTTCCGGCTATCTGATAAGTGACACCGGTGAGCGACCCAGTGAAAGTCCCGTCGGGTCGCAGAACCCAAGTCGCGAAGCGAACTTGAGCGGTGTCGGCCGGTGTCGATAGGTACCCCTCGCCACTCTGAAGCGTGCCGAGAGTCGGGAGGGATGCATGGGTCACCTGGGTGGTCGCTGGACTCGCTGCCTGGCGTTGCCCGATCAAAAGCCCGATTAGAACGCCAACCACGGCGACGAGAAGGACGACCACGATCACGAGCCAAACGCTAGCTACGCCTTGTTCTCGATCCGGCATCGCGCAGAATCTATCGAGCTGGCTCACGCGGGGCTCGGACACTCCATAGGACCTGCTACTGAACCGGGCGGAGACCGCCCCTATCGCCGGATCAGGGTGCATCATCCATCGACTCGTGCTTGCACTCCGCCAATCGGCACCGATCGGCACATCGGGTGCAGCTCTTCGACGTGGCTCCCCGCGAACACGGGATTCGACTGGGGGTCCTCCATTCCACCTTTGCGTCAGCGACCTTGAAGGAAAGAGTTGACACCGGGCCGGCGATCAGCTTCGAGCGGGGAAGGACCAGGCTGCGTCGGAGCCCCGTGCCAGTCATCGTGAGTTCTGCGCTGCCTCCAGATCCGGTGCGATGGCCTACTTCGTGACATCGCAGAAACGGGGTTCAGTCGGATTGTGCGCGGGGGTTGATCGGTGGCCAGTCGGCGGGCCACCAGTCTCCCAGCGGGTCAGTGGTTTGCCCGACCTCAATGATGTAGCCGTCTGGATCTCGGATGTAGCAACGGATCTCGTACTGGTGCTGCTTCGGTGGCGTCAGGAACTGCGCGCCCCGAGCGCTCCATTCGGCGTACACGGCGTGGATATCTGCGACCCGGATATTGAGGAAGCTACTGACCCGGTCGGGGTCGCTTGGCGTCTCGAGAGTGACCGTGGGCTTGTCGTCGGTGGGGCCTCCGCCGACGTTGATGATGATGAAGCTGTTGGCGAGTGCGATATTGGTCGGCTCTGGGCCGAACACCACTGTGCCGCCGAGTACTTCGGTGTAGAAGCGCCGGGAGCGCTCCACGTCATCGGAGACGATGAAGTGGGTCACTACCATTCGCTGTGCGTACTGCGTGGGTTCGGCCACTGGCACCTCCACTCGTTGGGGCCTATGCCGGCGCTTACGACGGAGTCTGAGGCCTTCAGTCAACCACCTGGGTTCGTCGAGGGGGTCGGACTCGTCGGGGCGGATTGGTCGGGCGCCAGTGCCCCTTTCACCTGTCGCCGGTCTGGAGGCAGATCGACGAGCCACCGAGCCGGTCCCGGGCGGTTCCGGTCCGGGTGGTGTCGCCACCAGAACTCGTGTCCGCGCCGAACAGAGCGCGAGCCCGTCTCACCCGATTGCACGGGCCTGCGCCCAGGAGCTTCTGCCGACCCGATGAAAGCTGCGTGCTCGCGACCCGGCACCTGAGCGGCCGTGTCATCGAACGCGATCTCCGGGCGACGTCCCACGCAATTGCGCACGTGGCACAGACGCTCACGTGTCACTCTCGTCCTTGCGCAGGTAGGCCTCGAGCAGCTCGAGCTCACGCGTCTTCTTCGGGAAGAGCGTGGCGACGACGACGCCGCCGAGCACGATCGCGATCGCACCGGTCGCGTACGCCCAGTTCGCCCCCTGAAGGAACGAGGCCCACGCGCCCGCGACGATCGCGCTCGTGTGGCCGGGGTACGAATGCGCGAGGTCGACCGCGCTCGAATACGAGCGCTCGAGCGTGCTGGTGACCTGGTTGTCGACCTGCGCGCCGGACGACGAGATCTGTGCGGCGACGGCGCTCGCGTACCCGGCGGTGAGGATCGCCCCGAGGATGGACTGCATGATCGAGCCGCCGAGGTCGCGCTGGAGGTCCGCAGTACCCGACGCCATCCCCGCCCGGTGGACCGGGACGGATCCGGTCAGCGAGTGCGAGGCCGGCGTGCCCGACAGCCCGACGCCGATGCCCATGAGGGCGTAGGCGAGCGCGACGACGCCGTACCCCGACGTCGACGTCCAGAGACCGAGCATCACGAGGAACGAGGCGAGGCAGAACACGTACCCGGCGAGCAGCGTCGCCCTCGAGCCGACACGGGCGATGAGCATGGCGGAGACCGGGGCGGCCAGGACCATGCACACCGCGGCGGGCAGTACCGCGGCACCGGCTCGCAGGGTCGAATAGCCGAGCACGTTCTGGAGGAACTGCTCGCCGACGAACATCGCCCCCATCAGGGTCCCGAAGACGATGAGCCCGGCCACCGCCGCGACCCAGAAGATCCGTCGCGCGGCGATGTGCAGGTCGAAGAGGGGATCCGGCGCGCGCCGCTCGCGCATCGCGAAGCCACCGAGCGCGAGGACCGCGAGCACACCGGCGACCGCGGCCGTCGTGCCCTCGCCCGCGCTCGGGGCGAAGTTGATCGCGAGCACGAGGGCGACCACGCCGACGATCGAGAGCGCGCCACCGGCATGATCCACCCGGTGGTCGGTCTCGTTCACGTGGCTCGGGACGAAGATCCATGCGAGCGCCAGTGCCACTGCGGCCAGGGGCACGGTGAGCAAGAAGACCGAGCCCCACCATGCGACGGTGAGCACCCAGCCGGCGAGCAGCGAGGCGAGGGCGACCATCGCGCCGCCGATCGCCGACCAGAGGGCGATCGAGCGCGTCCTGCCCGGGCCGTCCCAGAGCGCCGTGATGAGCGCGAGCGTCGTGGGGTAGGCCATGCCGGCCGCCACGCCACCCAGCACGCGTGCCGCGAAGAGCACGCCGATCGTGGGTGCCCACGCCGCGAGGAGCGAGGTCGGGACGGTGAGCACCGTGCCGAGCAGGAGCATTCCCTTCCGCCCGTATCGGTCGCCGAGGGCACCGAGGTAGAGCACGGTGCCCGCGAGCCCGAGCGAGAAGCCGACGCTGACCAGGTTGAGCTCGGTCTGCGACGCCTGGAAGTGGAGGCCGATGTCGGGCAGCGCCACGTTTGCGACTGCGAGGTTGAGGTTCGCGACCGAGGCCACCAGGACGAGGCCGGTGAGAACCCAGGCCTGGCGCGGCGGTGCGGACCTCGTCGCCCCCGCTGGTTCGGTGATGGCCACGGTCCGACCCCCAAGTCCGTCCGGACGCTCGGCCAATGGTCGCCGATCCGTGCGGCAGTTGCCAGCATCTCGACGCCGCCGCGCGCCGCGCTGTCTATCCTCTGGCCGATGGCGACACCGTCGTGGCTCGGCAGGCCCACATGGCTGGAGGGCACCGCGACCGAGGCCGTTCTCGAGCGGTTCGCGGTCGACTTCGACCCCGGACCCGACCAGCCTTCGTGGGTCCGCCTGGCGGTCGCGACCGTGGTCTCGCTGGTGGTCTCGCTCGCGGCGGACGCCGTGCTCGTGGCCGTCGGCACACGGGTCCTCCCCTCGACGAAGGGCTACCCGCACTTCCACGTCTCCTCCTACACGAAGCTGACGGTGATCGGCGTCGTCGTCGCCTGTGCGGCGTGGCCGGTCGTCACCCGGGTCTCGTCGCGGCCGCGCTGGCTCTTCTTCCGTCTCGCCGTGCTCGTCACGCTGGTGGCCTTCCTGCCCGACGTCTGGCTCCTCCTGCGGGGTGATCCGGTGCGGGCCGTGCTGGTCCTCGCGTGCATGCACCTCGCAGTCGCGCTCGTCACCTACAACGCGCTCGTCCACCTGGCCGGTGTCGGGCCGGACCGGGCACGGGGACGGTTCCGGCGGGTCCGGTGACCGAGGCCGGTTCACCACCCGAGGGGGACCTGCACCGCGGGCGCTCGGTCGAGTGGTTCGCGGACTACATCTACGGCACGATCTCGACGCTGGTCGCGCTCGCCGGTCTCACCTTCGAGACCCACCCCGAGGCGCTCACCTCGGCAGGGGTCATCGTCGTCGGCGCGATCGCGATCTGGTTCGCGCACGCGCTGTCGCGACTCGTGACCAAGCGCTCGTGGCAGGGGCTCACCCTCCGGTGGTCGGACATCGCCACCGAGCTCGACGGTTCGTGGCCGATCGTCTCCGCGGCCATTCCGGCCACGGCGATCTTCACCCTGGCGGGGCTGCACGTCTGGACGGTCAAGACCGCGTTCGCCCTCTCGGACATCGTCGGGGTCCTCGCCCTCGCCGTCGTGGGGATCGGGACCCTCGGCGGCAGCGAGCGCCCGGTCCGCCGCCGGGTCGCCTACGTCTTCGCGATGGTCTTGGTCGGGGTGATCATCGTGGCGCTCGAGTCCCTGGTCCACCTTCTCTGACGCGCCCGTGGCCGGTGCCGGCGCTCGCCGCGCACCGGTCGGGACCGGATGGACCGACGGAGAGTGGTGGCCTCGTCACTGGCCGAGACGCGCGTTGCCTGTTCACCGGGGGAACGGGCATCATGGAAGGCGGGCAGGAATCGGCAGCGGACGGGTGCCTCCCACGTTCGGACTCGGACGCCGCGCCGCTGCATTGAGGAAGGACACGACCATGTGGGCACGACGACTGATGATCGGGACGGGGATGGCAGCGGTTTCGCTCTTCGTGGCCCCGGTGGCGGCACACGCCGCCGACACCGGCTGCTACACGAACTGCACGACGCCGACCATCGCGTCGAACAACGGCAGCCCGTCGTTGCCCTTCACCGCCGGTCCCGCGCAGGGTCCGGTCACGCCGGCTTCGGGTGAGCCGTCGAGCCCGTCGAGCAGCCTTCCGTTCACGGGTGCGGACGTCGAGGAGCTCGCGGTCATCGGCGTGGGCGCCGTGGTCGTGGGCGGTCTCCTGATGCGCCGCCGCCGCTCGGCCGTCTGAACCGCCGACGAGGGCGTCCCCACCACCACTGCTCAATAGCTCGCGGGCAGCAGCGGCGCGACCGCGCCGAAGAACTCGTAGACCACCACGAGCCACACCGCGAGCCCACCGACGACGACCGCGGCACGCGCGGCGCGATGGGAGTGGCGCGCGGCGACCCACACCGCACTCGTGAGCACGGCCACCAACAGCCCCCAGAGGATCGCCGCCCACCAGTTGCGCGCGGGCGCGGCCGGCGGCGGGTGCCGGTGCGGTGAGGTGGTCGCGACCGGAGTGACGGGTGTGGTCGCGTGCACGAGGAGGCTCGCGACGAGTGCGGCGTGGACGACGAGGCGCTGACTCGCGCTGTAGCGCGGGTTGCAGGTGGTGAGGGTGAGCTGCGGTGTCGGCGTCGGCGCGACGACCGCGACGTCGCTCGGGTCGACGGCCTGGCTGCTCACCACCTGGTACAGGAAGATGCCCTGCAGGGTCTCGACCGTGATCGCGTCTCCTGGCACGAGGGCGTCGAGGGAGTAGAAGGGGTGGAGGTACGTGGTCCGGTGCCCGGCGACGGCGGCGTTGCCGGGCTGCCCCGGCATCGGTGTGCCGGGGTAGTGGCCGGGGCCTTCCTGCAGCTGGGCCTCGCCGGTCCCTTCGACGACCATCATCGAGAGCGAGATCTTCGGGATGGTGATCACGCCGACCGGGTTGCCGACCGGCGGGTCGGGCGTCGGCGCCGCGGTCTGCGGCGGTCCCGCGGTGCCCTTCGGCGGGACGTGCACGTGCCCGTCGGGTTTGATCCCCGCGTGGTGCTGCTCGGCCGCGAACTGCGCGCGCAGCTCGGCCTGGTGCCGTGCGGTGATCACGCCGGTGCCCCACAGCAGGTACGGCACGAAGAGGAGGACGAGCACTCCTGCGACCAGCACGACGCGCCCGACTGTCATGCGGATGGCCGTCAGCGACACGGGGCGATGCTACTGGTCGACCTCGCGCACCAGCGGTGCACGCGCCGCCGACCGTCGCTGGCCAACCGCCCAGGTGACCACCGAAATCCACCCGTCCTCCGGTACGATCGATAGTTCGTGTCCGACGAACAGACCCTCGACGCGACACCGACCGAGCCGGCCACGACATCGACCCCGGACGGCGCTCCTTCGGACCACCGGACCGCACGCCACCGCCGGCGGTGGATCGCAGTGGGGGTGCTGGTGGTGCTGGTGGCATGGGCCGCCGTGCTCGCCGAACAGACCTGGTCCGCCTACCGGCATGACCAACGCGGTCTCGCGGCGATATCAGAGGTGCGGTCCCACCTCGACCCGGGTCAGCTGACTGCCCAGCAGTCGGTGCACCAGCTCGACGTCGCCCGCGCCGAGTTCGCGAGCGCCTCGTCGGAGCTCTCCTCGCCGTTCTTCGCGCCGGTGACCCTGGTGCCGGTCGTCGGGCGGCAGCTCCGTGCGGTCCGGTCACTCAGCGCGGCCGCCGGGTCGGTTTCGTCGATCGGGTCGTCCTTCCTCACCGACGTCCACGGGCTCCTCAACGAGCCACACGGCGCAGGACCCGAGCGGATCGCCTCGCTCCACCGGCTGGCCGCGCTCTCGCTCACCGCCGAGTCCCAGCTCGCGCGTATCGACACCGGACCGTCCGCCGCCCTCGTCGGGCCCCTCGCGAGGAAGCACGACACCTTCGTGAGCCAGCTCGACGACGCACGGTCGCGCCTGACCAAGGGCGCGGCGGTCTCCGCCGTCGTCGCGACCATCCTGCAGGGTCCGCAGACCTACCTGGTGATGGCCTCCAACAACGCGGAGATGCGGGCCGGATCGGGTGCCTTCCTCGAAGTGGGCACCGCGTCCACGAGCGGTGGGACGGTCTCGCTCGGGGATCTCTCGCCTTCCGGCGACCTCACCCTGCCCGTCGGGGCGGTGACCGCGACCGGCGACCTCCAGCGGAACTGGGGGTGGCTCGAGCCCGGCGTGGACTGGCGCAACCTCGGACTGACGCCGCAGTTCGACGTGACGGCGCCCTTGGCGGCCCGCATGTGGACCGCACGCACCGGCCAGGCGGTGGACGGCGTCATCGCACTCGACGTCGCCGGGCTCCGCCAGCTCCTGACCGCCACCGGACCGGTCGAAGCCGGCGGGCAGACGGTCACCGCCGACAACGTCGAGCAGTACCTGCTCCACGACCAGTACGCGGGCCTGACCGACAACGCGGCGACCGCCAACGGAAGGCAGGACGCGCTCGGCGGCCTGGCGAGCGCGGTCCTCCGCCAGCTCCAGGGCGAGTCGACCGACCTCCGGACGCTCGCAACCGCGGTGTCGAGCGCGGTGGCCGGTCGCCACCTCCTGCTCTGGTCGGCGAACCCGACCGACCAGGCGGCGTGGAAGGTGAGCGGCGTGAGCGGCTCGCTCGCGCCCGACTCGCTCGCGGTGTCCGTCATCAACCGCGGGGGCAACAAGCTCGACCAGTTCCTCCCCGTGTCGGTGCACGTGTCGACGAAGCCCTCCGGGACGTCGACCGCGGTGACGATGACCGTCCACCTCACCAACACGACACCGGACGGCGAGTCGCAGGTCGTGGCCGGACCGTATCCGGGTGTCCCCGTCGCCTACGGCGAGTACGTCGGGCTCGTCGCGGCAAACCTGCCCGCCGCGGCGACCGGCCTCTCGATGGCCGGGTCGGGCCCGCTCGCGGTCCGTGGACCGGAAGGCCCGACGTGGACCCTCGCCGCGCCGGTGACCGTTCCCCAGGGTGGATCGGCCACGGTGGTCGTCCGGTTCACCCTCCCGGGTGCGCACGGTTCGATGACGGTGGTCCCCTCGGCGCGCCTCCCCGCCGTGCAGTGGACGGCCGACGGCGCGAGCTTCGCCGACACCGCGCCGACGAAGCTCACGTGGTGAGCGCGCGCCTCCCCTCCGCGTTCCCCGGCACCGGAGGAACCCACCGGTAGGGTGTGCCGGTGACCACGCGCGCGGCCGACGGCACGACGACCCGAACCGGCTCGGCGTCGGAGTTCGGGATCGCATATCGCGTGCGCGGCGCCCTGCGCCGCCGTGTCGGGCTGCAGTGGGAGCGGCTCCGCCATCCCCGCGTCCGGTTCGGACCGAGGTGCGACGTGCGGCCCGGTTCGGAGTTCCTCGTCGCCGGAGGTGCCGCCGCGCGCTTCGGCGAGGCCTGCGTGCTCGACCGCGGCATCACCGTCGAGAGCAGAGGTCTGCTCGAGGTCGGCGACCACACCGTCTTCGGTCACCACTGCACGCTGGCCGCGGACGAACGGGTCACCATCGGACGTCACTGCCTCGTCGCCGAGCTGGTCTCGATCCGCGACCACGACCACGCATTCGGAGCCGCGGACGCGGCCATCATCGACCAGGGTCGTGCGACCGCACCGGTCACGATCGGCGACAATGTGTGGATCGGTGCCAAGGCGACGGTGACCAAGGGAGTCACCATCGGTGCCAACACGGTGGTCGGAGCGCACGCGGTGGTCACCTCCGACCTCCCAGCCGACTGCGTTGCCGTCGGGATCCCCGCCCGGGTCGTCCGGAGCCGCTGACGCGGGCGCCCCGAGGGGGCGTCAGGAGATCGCGACCGTCGGGGCCGAGAGGCCGAGGCCGCCCGCCGATCCGTAGAAGGACGCGTCGCCGAACGAGAAGATCCCGCCGTCGGACGCCACGAGCCAGTACCCGGCGCCGTCGGGTGTCGAAGCCATCGCGACGATCGGCTTGTTGAGCACAAGAGAGCCGGTCGACCCGTAGAACCCGGCGTCGCCGAACGAGAAGATCCCGCCGTCCGAGGCGACCAGCCAGTACCCGGCGCCGTCGGGCGTCGCCGCCAAGCCGACGATCGACTTGTTGAGCGTCATCGCCCCGGTCGAGCCGTAGAAGGACGCGTCGCCGAAGGAGAAGATCCCGCCGTCGGACGCCACGAGCCAGTAGCCCTTGCCGTCGGGCGTGGCGACCATGTGGACGATCGGCTTGTTGAGATGGAGTGCCCCGGTCGAGCCGTAGAAGGAGGCGTCGCCGAAGGAGAAGATCCCGCCGTCGGAGGCGACCAGCCAGTAGCCCTGGCCGTCCGGTGTGGCCGCCATGCCCACGATCGGCTTGTTGAGTGCGAAGGAGCCGGTCGACCCGTAGAAGGAGGCGTCGCCGAACGTGAAGATCCCGCCGTCGGAGGCGACCATCCAGTAGCCCTGGGAGTCCGGGGTGGTGACCATGTCGACGACCGGCTCGTTGAGCGCGAGGGCTCCGGCCGACCCGAGGTAGGGCACGTTGCCGAAGGTGTAGATCCCGCCGGCCGCGGTGGTGAGCCAGTAGCCGTTGGACGAGGGGCTGTGGCGCTTGGGCGAGTTCCCGCGGTCGGGCGGTTGGCCGCTGTCGGGCGGTGTCGTCGTCGTGGTCGTCGGCGCGTCCGTGGTCGTCGTGGTCGGCTGCGGGTCCGTGGTGGTGGTCGTGGGGGGCACGGTCGTCGTGGTCGACGGCGGAACCGTGGTCGTCGTGGTGGGCGGCACCGTGGTGGTGGTGGGTGGCACGGTCGACGTGGTCGTCGTGGTGGGCGGCACCGTGGTCGTCGTGGTCGTGGGAGGCACGGTCGTGGTCGTCGTCGGTGGGTCCGTGGTCGTCGTGGTCGGGGGCACCGTCGTGGTGGTGGACGTGGTCGTCGTCGTCGTGGTCGTCGGCGGCCCACCCTGGTCACCGGTGGCGAGGGGTGTGAGCGCGGTCCCGGCCACCTCCGCGGGGCTGCCCGTGCCCGCGTAGACCTGCAGGGCGTGGAGGAACGCCGTCCCGACCTCCGTCGGCGACCACCAGGGCGGGATGCCTCCTCCGTAGTACCCGCCGAAGTTGACCTCGGACGTCGTGATCCGAACCGCGCTGGCTTGCACGGGGTTGAACGCGAGCTGCAGCTCGTGGCTGCGGTACTGGCCGGTCACCGTGGCCACCGTCGTCCATCCGCCCGAGGTCGCATCAACGGCCACGGTGTAGTTGCGGACGCTCGTGGCGGTGCTCCCGACCGACTGGGTGTCGACGACGACCCGGTTGATCGTGGTCGGCCGGGCGAGGTCGACTGTCAGGCTCGGGGTGGTGTCGCCACTGCTCGAGCTCCAGCCCTGACCGGTGGTCGTCCCGGCGATCGCCGCCGAGGCGTTGCCCGAGGTCGCCGATGCCGACGAGCCGCTCGCCGAGGCGAGGTCGGTGCCATAGCTCTGGGTCGGCCCGACGGCCAGGGTGTCTCCGACCGGATAGGCCACGTAGGTGAGCTGGTCGGAGACGGGCAGGCTGTACGCGTCGCCCGACGTCACCGACGACGACGTGGCCAGCCCGTACTGGGAGGTCACGGTCACTTGGACCGAACCGCCGCCCGGCGCGGTGACGGTGACCGAGGCGGTGGCCGGGAGGCCGTCCGACCAGACCGCCGCGAGCTGCGTGTTCCCGCCACTCGGGGCGCCGAAGGAGGCGTCGTAGGTCTGGGGGATGCCGGTCTGCACCATCGATCGGAACGCTCGGCCGGCGAGCTCGTTCGACGTGGCCATGGTGGCGAGCGCGGCCGGCTTCACCTAGTCGTCCGTGTTCGACGCCTGGATCAGCGAGAAGGAGATGCCGTCGTTCCCCCAGTTGCCCTCGTCGTAGAAGTAGCTCCACACGGGGATTCCGAGCACCTTCTGCCAGATCATCGCCCGGCTGATCACGTTGGCCTGGCTGAGGTAGTTGTAGTCGCCGTCGCGACCACCAGCCGACCTCGGTGAACCACAGCGGCTTCCCGCCGAGCATCGACTGGAGCTGCTGGATCTCGGGGATGTTCCCGTCCTCCTCGAACGAGTCGTTGTTGCCGGTGTAGGGATGGATGGCGGCGACGTCCATCGAGGCGAGGCCGCCCGCCGAGATGAGCTGCTGCCACCAGCCGATCGAGACGTCGATCGTGGAGCCGCCGATGACCGTCGACGACGAGCCGGGTTCGACCGACTTGACCGCGGCGTAGAAGGGCTGCAGGACCTTGGACACGTACTGGCTCGCGTCGCCCCAACCGGTGTTGTTCGACTCGTTCCACGGCTCCCACATCGTGACCGGCGCGCACTGGCCGCAGCCCGAGGGCGGGTGCGCGTAGTAGTTGACGAGCGCGGCCACGTCGCCCTGCCACCATCCGTTGTTTACGAGCGCCATGGAGACCCCGTCGCCGCCGCTCGCCTGCACCCAGAAGGTCACGTGGTCGGCGATCGCGGCTGCAGCGGCCTTGAAGTAGTCGTTCGACGCGTTGGTGAAGGTCATGGCGCCCGGACCGCAGGTCACGGCGGTCGGGGCCGACGACGAGCAGTTCGGGAGGTACGTGCTCCAGTTGACGGTGGCACCCCGGTAGCCGTTGAGCCCGAGCTGTGCGTTGAGTGCCACACCGCGGGGGTCGCTCGGACCGCCGGCGCCGATGCCGGAGGGAAGGCTCGAGAGGTTGAGGCCGTCACCGGTCGCGCCGACGGTGTAGGGAATGCAGGTGGTGCCGAGCACCGTGGGCGGCTGGGTGCTCGTGTCGGAGAGCGTCGCCTGCACGAGGTACGGGCCGGGCAGCTGGTCGGACGCCGGGATGGTGAGCGGGATCTTCGCGAGCGCCGACGGGGTGGTCGGCAACGGGACGGTCGTGGCCGCCGGCACGGTCTCGGCCGTCAGCGAGGTCGTGTCCTCGACCGAGTAGGAGAGCTCGAGGTGCGTGGCCTGCTCGGTCCACCACTGGTCGAACGTCGCATCGACCGACGCCGTCGCGCCGGGTGCGAAGTAGTTCCCGGCGGCGGTCGTCGTGAGCCCCGCGCCCCAGCCGAGCGAGTCGAGCGGCGGCTGGATGGCGGAGAGCTCGCTCTGGAGCGTCGAGAGCGAGACCGTCGAGATGTTGTCACCCGGCGCGTTGTAGGGGGGGCCGCCCTGGTAGAAGAGCGTCGAGCCGACGAGGGAGAAGTTGGAGCCGCCCATGTTGAGGTTGCCGCCGAGCTGGGTCGAGCCCTCGAGGTAGCCCTGCGGGCTCGTCGCCTCGATCGTGTGGAGCGGATCGGCGGTGTAGATGGTCCCGTCCGGGCCCTGCACCGCCTGGGCCGGATAGTAGAACTGGCTGCCTCCGCCGGTGTGGACGCCGTTCCCCTCGTACGTCGAAGCACCGAACTTGGCGAGCACCGTCGAGCCGGTGGGGTCGAGCGTCGTCACGTAGCCGTTGCCGGACGAGAGCAGGTCGCCGTTCGACTCCTGCGTGACGTAGCCGCTGTCGACGAGCGCGAACGTGCCGGTGACCGCGCCGGTCGCGAGGCTCAGCACATCGCTCGACGACGAGTTCTGGACCAGGCTGACCACGAGCTCGAAGCCCGCGCCTGAGCCAGCCGAGAAGAGACCGGTCGGGTTGCCCGACTGCGGATCGACCGACCAGAGCAGTTGTCCGCCCGGCGAGAACTTGTCGACGCGCTGCGCGTAGTAGCTCGCGAGGTAGAGGTCGCCCGAGGGGTCGACGACCGGCTGGGTCACCTCGTCCGCGTTGCCGCCGGTGAAGCCGGACGGCAGCGGGAAGGACGAGAGGAGCGTCCCGGAGAGGGAGTAGGTGTCGAGGTTCGCGCCGGTGTTGACGTAGACGCCGGTCGCCGTCGCGGTGAAGTTGACGACGCCGCCAGGTGGCGACGCGAAAGTCGCGGTCGGGTTGGACGGGAGGCTGGTGGCCGGACCGAGCGCACCGGTCGGGTTCGGCGCGTCGCAGACCGGGCTGACTTCGGAGGGCCCGGGCGCGGCCACGCTGCCGGCGATCTGGGGGGTCGGGGTGCCGGCATGGGCCGAGCCGACGGAGCCTGCGAGAAGGGGGAGTGTGGCCAGCGTTCCCGCGAGGCACCCGATGGCGATGACGCGCCAAGGGCGTGCCGAAGGTGCCCTACCCTCTGCCCACTCCACACCTGACCCATCGGCGGGCGGCATGGCAACTTGAGGAAATTCCCACGATCCATGACGAAGGTCCCATCACGGACAGTGGCAAATGGTCTGCACGCTGGACCGGGGCGATCGGTGACGGGTGGCGCAGTACGATGCGACCGGTGACAGCCGAACCGCGGCCACCCTCCCCGGCGGCGTCCGCGACCAGGCTCCGGGTGCTCCGCGTGTCGAAGAGCGGGGTGGTCACGGCCTGGCGGGAGCGCGAGCGCCGGTTGCGCGCCTGTGGTGCCGACCTGACCCTCGTCGCGGCCGCCCGTTGGGAGGAGGGCGGCGCGCCGGTGAGCTTCGACCCGGCCGGTGACACCTTCGCGGTCCCGGTCCGGACGTTCGGACACCATCCCAACCTCTTCGTCTACGACCCGCGCCCGCTCTGGCGCCTGCTCCGGAACGGTGACTGGGACGTGCTCGACCTCCACGAGGAGCCGTTCGGGCTCGCAGTCGCGGAGGTGCTCGCGCTCCGCCGGCTGCTTGCACGGCGCGTTCCGTTCGTCGTCTCGTCCGCGCAGAACATCGAGAAGCGCTACCCGCCGCCGTTCCGGTGGTTCGAGCGCTTCTGCCTCCGACGCGCGGCGGGCGCCTACACGTGCAATGTCGAGGCGGGCACGATCCTGCGGCGCAAAGGGCTCGCCGGAGCGTGGATCCTGCTGCCGCTCGGCGTCGACGTCGGGCGCTTCCGTCCCGCGGACCGAGAGCCGCCGACGGGCACGCTGCGGGTGGGCTTCGTCGGCCGGCTGATCGCGCACAAGGGCGTCGACGTCCTCGTCCGCGCCGTCGGGCGCGACGCACGGCTCGTGGCCGACGTGTACGGCGCCGGGGAGGAGGCCGACGCGCTCGCCCGCCTCGCCACCGAGCTCGGCGTGGAGGAACGGGTGACGTTCCACGGGCACACCGACGAGGCGAACCTGCCCGCGATCTACCGGCGCTTCGACGCGCTGGCCGTCCCGTCGGTCCCGCAGCCCGGATGGATCGAGCAGTTCGGCCGCGTGGTCGTCGAGGGCCAGGCGTCCGGCGTGCCCGTGGTGGCGAGCGCGAGCGGCGCGCTGCCGGACGTGGTGGGGGACGCCGGGCTCCTGGTGTCGCCCCGGGATCCGGGGGCGCTCGCGGGTGCGCTCGTCCGGCTGCTCGACGAGCCGGGCCTCTGGACGAGATTGCGCGCGGCAGGGCTCGAGGCCGCGCCGCGCTGCTCGTGGGAGCAGGTCGCCGACACCCAGCTGGGGCTCTACCGCGCCGTCACCGATCAGGCGCCGCGCGATTCGTCGACCACCCGCTGGTAGACGGCCTCGAGCTCGTCGAGCTGCCTCCCGAGGGAGAACTCGCGCTGCTGTCGCTCGCGCAGCCGCGCGCCGACGTCCTTGCGGAGCGGCGCGGAGCCGGCGAGCTCGGCGAGGGCCGCACCCGCACCTGCCGCGTCGCCCGGGTCGAACAGCCTGCCGTCGCGGCCGACCGTCTCGAAGTGCGCACCGCCCGCCGCGGCGACGACCGGCACGCCGTGGGACATCGCCTCGACGACCGAGAGGCCGAAGGGCTCGGCGGCAGCGGGAGCGAGCAGGATCGCCGCGCCGGCGAGGAGCGCGTCGGTGTCGTCCACCCGGCCCGCGAACTCGACCGATGCCGCGACACCGAGCTCGCGGGCGAGGGCTTCCATCGCGGAGTGCAGCACACCCGAACCGGCGACGACGAGTCGCCACCCGTCCTCCGCGAGCCCGCTCGCCGCCCAGGCGCGCAGGCCGACGTCGGGCGACTTTTCGGCGTCGAGGCGTTGCAGCATGACCACGACCCCGTGGCCGAGGTCCGCCTGCGGTCGGTCGGGGACGCCGTTGCGCACGAGGATCGACGGCGCGCCGATCGCCTCGGCGACGAACTCGCTGATCGCGAGGTCGGCGGTGATCGGACGCGCGGCGAGGGCGGCGAGGGCGCGGGCGACCGGGTTGGAGCCGCGACGCTGGGCGAAGTGTCTGGTGGCCACGACGGGTGCGCCGAGGAACGGGCGCGCGAGGAACGCCGCGCCCTCAGCCGCGGTCATGTGCACGTGGACGAGGTCGACGGGACCGGCCGTCGCCAGCCACCAGGCCCCCTTCTGGAGCGAGCGGGCGGCGCGGTGGGTGATCGAGCTGTCGAGCTCGGCGCGCATGCGCACGGGGTCGCCGCCGAGGACCGCCACACGGTGGCCGCGGTCCGCCATGCCGTTGGCCACTGCGCAGACGTGACGCTCGACGCCGGCAAAGCCGTCGGTGAGGACGACGTGGACCATCGAGGGGCGCGTCGGGTCGGCCGCGTCGAGCCCGCCCTCGGCCCGGCATGGCCCGGTCCAGTAGAGCCGGAACCGGAGCGCGGCCCGCCGCCCTCTCCCGCCCGGGAGGACCAGCGCGCGCACCGCCGCACCCGCGATTTGGGCGGCGCGGTAGACGGCCCAGCCGGCCCGACCGTGGTGCTTGCGGATGTAGCGCTCGTGGGAGGCGTGGAAGTGCGTCTCGCGCTCGGCCTCGTCGCCGCCGGTCCCGGCGCCCACGTGGCTGGCGATCGCGTCGGGGCAGTGCGCGACCTGCCAGCCGAGGTCGCGTGCTCGTCGCTGCCAGTCGGTCTCCTCCGCATAGAGGAAGAAGGTCTCGTCGAAACCACCGACCTCGGTCAGCGCTTCGGCCCGCAGCATGAGGACGGATCCGACGAGGAATCCGTCGTGCCGCCGCAGGCGGCCCAGCCCGGCGGCGTCGATCCACGCCCCGAACGGGGTCGGGAACGGCCATCCCACCTGGAGCGGGGCGCCGGTGCCCGGCTCCGCCTGGAGGGGGGCGACCGCGCAGAGGTCGGGGCGGGAGCGGAGGGTGTGCTGCAGAGCGGCCACCCCCGATGGGCGGATCGCCGCGTCGGGGTTGAGCAGGAGGACGTCCGCGCCCGGATCGTGCCCGTTGGCGAGTGCGGCGTTGACGCCGGCGCCGAAGCCGAGGTTGGAGCCGGGATCGACGTAGGTCGCGGCGTGTCGGGCGGCCACCGCGCGGACAACCGGATCGGACGAGTTGTCGACGACGGTGACCGGGTAGGCGGCGCCGAGCTCCGCGAGGCACGCGTCGAGCAGCTCGGGAGCGCGGTACGCCACGACGACGACCTCGAGCGGGACGGCGGTCCGGTCGGCGAACGGCCGGTCGGACCCGGCCGACGCCGGCCCGGTCATTGCTTGTACGAGTACGACTGGTACGAGTCGCTGGCCGAGCGCCGCACCCGGTTGAGCGCGAGCCCGAGCACCCGGCAGTTGGTCGTCTCGAGGCGGTGGATTGTGCGCTCGAGGTCGCCGCGGTCGGTCCGTCCCTCGGAGGCGACGACGATCGCGCCGTGGGCCTTGCTGCCGAGGATCGCCGTGTCGGGGACCGCGAGCACCGGCGGTGTGTCGACGAGGACGATGTCGGCCACGAGCGGCAGCTGGTCGAAGACCGGCTGCATGCCGGGGCTGCCGAAGAGCTCCGCCGGGTTGTCGAGGTGGGTGCCGGTCGGCAGCAGCTGCAGGCCGTGGATGCCGGTCTCGACGAGGAGCGACGAGACGGACGTCTCCTCGGGGATCGGCCTCGCCTCCCGGCGACCACGCGACGGGGCCGCCGCGGTGACCTGCGGCAGTCGCTGCTCCACCGGCTCGGTGGCGTCCTCGCCCTCCTCGCGTGGCGCCACGGGCCCGAGCTCGTGCTCGGGCTCCTTCCAGTTGGACTTGATGAGGTCGGCGAAGCCGATCTGTCCCGTCGTGGAGAGCCCGAAGATCTCCTCGAGCCGCGGCCTGCGGAAGTCGCCCGAGACGACGAGGACCTTGCCGCCCGACAGCGCCCAGGCCGCGGCGAGGTTGGCCGTCACGAACGTCTTGCCGTCGCCTGCCTCGGGGCTCGTCACGAGGACGATCGGGCACGGCACGTCGTCCAAGAGGACCCGGAGGCTCGTCCGCAGCTCGCGGAACGACTCGGCCATCAGGGACTGCGGTGCCTGCACCATCGCGATGGCGACTTTGCCGCCCCGCACGTCCCCGTCCTCGGGCAGCTCGGCGAGGATGGGCGCTTCGGTCACCGCCTCAACGTCCGGGCTGGTCCGCAGCCTCGTGTCGAACTGGTCACGCACGAGCGCGATCCCGCACCCGACCAGGAGCCCGGCGAGCACCCCGATGGCGAGCACCTTCGACTTGGAGAGCCCGCTCGGCGTCCCGGGGTAACCGGCGGCGACCTGGACCGACGCGTAGGGCTCGGCGACCTGGATGTTGTACTGCTCGGCCTGCAGGGAGTTGTAGGTCTGCTGGAGCGCGGTGATCTGCGACGTCACGGCCGGGTCGGTCGTCGCGCCGGGCTGGAGCTGGAGCGCGGTGATCTTCGAGCTCAGCCCGCTCATGACCGAGGCGATCTTGTTGATCTGGGCCTGGGCGATCGTCTGGATCTGGTCGACGAACGCCGTCGAGTAGGCCTTGGCGGTGGCCTGGGCGCGGGCCGGGTCCGAGTCGGTCGCGGTGATGGTCAGCGCCCCCGTCGTCGGGTCGACGGTGCCCGACACGGCCGAGGCGATGGCCGAGACGTTGGGCTCGCCGAGGATCTTCGCGGCCTCGAGCTGGACGGCCGTGCTCCCCAGCTCCTGGACCGGATTGGGAAAGGTGACCAGCGACGTGGTCTGCCCGGTCGGGGCTGCGGTGTTGATCTGGATCAACGCGGTCGACTGGTACTTGGGCGCCTGGACCTTCGAGTAGGCGAACGCGGCCGCGACGGCCGCGACGACGCACACCACGATGGTCAGGCGCCGGCGCCAGAGGGTCGAGAGGATCTCCTTGAAGGTCAGTGGTCGCTCGCTTTCCGGGTCCGCTCCAGCTCTTGAGGATACGGCGTCCGCACCTCGCTGAACGGGTCATCGGCGTTCCGACCGGCGGCCGCAGGTGCGGATCGGACGGTGGTCGGCAGTGTGGCGGTCACGGCCGGGACTTCCCGCTCCAGGCACCGGCCATCGCGGTCGCCATGGCCTCGGCTCGGCGCCGCCAGCTCGGGAGGTCGTCCGGGGCGATCGCCGCGGGTGCACCGCCTGTGCGGGCGGCGAGGACCGCTTCGACGAAGCGTTCGGGCTCGGCGACGACGACCGGCGACCCGAGCTGCCGGAAGCCGGCGACCGGCGTCGCCACCGTCGGGCGGCCGGCCGCGAGGCACTCGTAGGCCTTGATCGGGTCGAGGCTCTCGGTGAACGGATTGACCTGGTGGGGGACGATCACCACGTCGGCGTGGCGGAAGTAGGCGGGCACCGTCTCGTAGGGGCGGGGCCCGAGTAGGTGGACGTTCGGGAGACGATCCAGGCGGCCGGTCGTCTCCGGTCGCAGGCTGTTCGGACCGACGAGCACGACCTGCAGCGCAGGGTCGGCGGCCGCGAGTGCACAGACCAGATCGACATCGACCCGCTCCTCGTGCAGGGTGCCGACGTACACGGCGGTGGGAGGTGCGGGCAGGTCGTGTGGTCGCGCCTGCGGCGCCCGGAAGAGTTCGACGTCGACGCCGTTCGGGATGACCTCGACGGCTCGCGTCGCACCCCGCGAGTGCGCGAGCGCCTCCGAGCAGACCACGACGGCGTCCGCCCGATCGAGGAGGAGTGCCTCGTCGGCGAGCAGCCTGGCATGCCGCCGCGCCGAGGCGGGGGCGAGGAGCCAGTCGTCGGTCACGTCGTAGAGCGCGTGCCAACCGGTCGCGACGAGCAGATGCGCGTAGTCAGAGTCGTTGATCCACAGCAGCGGATGCTCCATCTCGAGCCCGTGCGCAGCGACGAGGACCTGCCGTTCGAGCGCTCGGTCCGCGTGCGGACCGAGCGCGCGCGGCAGCAACTTTCGGGGACGCAGGACGGTGATGCGCGGATGGACCCGCTCGAGCCGCGGGGCCCGGAGCGCAGCCAGCCGACCGTGGCGCAGCTCGTGCGGGACGTCGACGGCCGGGGCGACGTAGAGGACGTGGAGCGCGTCGTCGAGCGCGACCAGCTCCTCGACGAGGATCCGCAGGCGGCGACGGACGGTGCCCCAGGGCTCGAGCGAGCAGACGACGACCGAGGACGGCATCGCCGCCGCGCGAGCCGTCACCGCGACCGCTTCGCTGCTGCTCGATGTCCCCATGTCGGCTCCTCGCTGCCTCCCTCGCGACCCACCGGCACGGCGCCGTCGGAGCGGGCGGTCGGCGTGGGCCGGGATCTCCCATAGCGTCGACACGGACCCTTCCCACCTTGAGTTCCCGCGACACCGGTCCGGGTCGGCGCGGACCGGACGGGTACCATGGACCGACGGCGCGCCGACGTGCGCACGAGGTCCGATGAGCGAGTGCCCGACCACACCATGAGCCGGTTCGCGCCGGTCCTCGAGCGGACCCGTGCGGACTGGCGGAGCGCGCCGGGCCGGCGCCGCATCGCCACCCGCGCAGGAGGCTGGCTCGCGGTGGTCGCGCTGGCCGCCGCCGCCGGGGCCGCCGTCGTGGGCAGCACGAAGGCCGGACTCGCACTCGGCGTCGCCGTGCTGCTCGTGGGCATCTTCGCCGCGGACCCGGTCCTGATCGTGGTCATCGTGCTCCCGGGCTCACTACTCGTGCAGCGGGTCGGGGGCTCGAGCACCAACTTGAGCGTCGCCGACCTCCTCGTCTTCGCCGGCGGACTGGTCAGCCTCTTCCATGTGAAATGGCGCGATGCGCCGTACCTGCGCCAATTCCTGATGGCGATCGTGTGGTTCCAGGCGGTGCTGCTGCTCGTCGTCCTCGACCATCCGAACCGCTACGACGTCGTCGAGTGGTTCCACCGCTTCTCGTACCTCGCGATGAGCGTGCTGGTCGGCTGGGTGGTCGCCGACTCCGGACGGATGCGCCAGGCGTTCCGGCTCTTCCTGTGGGGGTCGGCCGTGCTCGCGCTCGTGACCTTGGAGCATGCGGTCTCCCTCCACTTCCAGCCGGCCCAGTGGGGGGTCTACCAGAAGAACACCATCGGCTCGATCATGTGGGTGGCCATCGTGGTCGCCCAGGTCAACCCGTCGTGGGCGCGTCTCGGCGGGGTGGAGGCACGGATCACCAAGTACCTGTGCATCGCCGGTCTCCTCGCGTCCCAGTCGCGCCAGGCGATCATCCTCCTCATCCTCGCCCTCGTCGCGGCCGTCCTGCTCAATCCCGAGGTCCGTCGCCGCTCGAAGCTCGTCCTGCTCGGCGCGGTGCCGCTCGTGGTCGTCCTCTACTACAGCTTCTCCATCGCCGCCCGGAACAACCCGAAGTTCAACTCGGTCTCGATCCGGTTCGGGCAGATCGGTGCGGCCATCCACGTCTGGCACCTCAGTCCGATCTTCGGTGAGGGCATGCGCTTCTACAACCTCCCCCAATTCGTCTCGGTCACCGCGCCGCCCAACGTGTTCGTCGACAACCTCGCGTCGACCGGCATCGTCGGCTCGATCGCCTTCGTCTACCTCGTGGTGGTGACCATGCGCCTGATGTTCAAGCTGCCCCGCGTCTACGGGACCCTCGGCCTGGTGATCCTGCTCGCCCACTATGTCGACGGGCTTTTCGACACGTTCTGGATCGGCGCGTCGACCATCGCGCCGTTCATCATCGCGGGCATCTCGCTCGGGCTGTCGGACGCGGAGCGCACCGGGCACGGACTCGGGCTCGCGCGCGACGGGCCGGACGGCCGAGTCGCAGGGGTGCGCCGCCTCGCGGACCCGCTCCGCGGCCGCTCAACTCCGTGAGCACGGCCCCCACCCTCGTCTACAACGCACTCCCGCTCGAGCCCCAAGGTGGAGGGGTCAGCACCTACATCCACGAGCTGTTGGCCGCGCTCGGCCCCGCGCTCGACGCGCGACTGATCGCGCTCGTCCAGCCCACCGGCGCGGCCGAACTCCCCCCCGAGGTCGTCGCGCTGGTCAAGGGTCCCTCGAGCGGGGCGGGTCGAGCGCTGGCAGGCGCGGTCGGGTTTCCACCGGCCGACCTCGTCCACGGGCTCGACGTCGACCTGCCGCTGCGCCCCAGGGCACCGACGGTCGCGACCGCGCACGACCTCGCGGTCTTCGACGTGCCCTGGGCCTTCCCGCGGCGGCGCGTACTCGGCGAGCGCCTCCTCGTGCGCCGTGCGCTCCGGCGCGCCGACGCGATCATCGCCGTCTCGGCGTTCACCGCCGAGCGGGTCGCGGCCCTCACCGGGTGCGAGAGCGTGGTCGTCCATTCGGCGCCGGGCCGGGGTCTGGTCCCGCCCGACGAGGACGCGGTCGACGTCGTGCGCCGGACCTACCGGCTGCCGGAGCGGTTCGTCCTCCACGTCGGGAACATCGAGCCCCGCAAGGACCTCGCGACCCTCGCGGCCGCCTGCCAGCGTGCTGCGGTCCCCCTCGTCTTGACCGGCCGTGCACTGTGGGGCAACCGGGCGCCCGCCGGCGTGGTCGAGATCGGCCACGTGCCGGCGTCGGACCTCCCCGCGCTCTACGGCGCCGCGGCGCTGGTCGGCTACGCCTCGCGGTATGAGGGGTTCGGGCTGCCGCCGCTCGAGGCGATGGCGTGCGGTGCCGCCGTGGTGAGCACGCCGGTGCCGGCCGTGACGGAGATCGCCGGCGACGCGGTCGCGACCTTCCGACCGGGCGACGTCGACGGGTTGGCCTCGACCCTCGCCGACCTGCTCACCGACCGGGAGCGGCGCGCGGAGCTGGCGGTGCGGGGGCAGCGCCGTGTCGCGTCGCTCGACTGGGGACGCACGGCCGCCGCGACCGCCGCGGTCTACCGCACGCTCGGCGTCTCTGTCTGACCGGCCGCGCCGGTAGCCGCCCCGTCCGGTCGCCGGCCCACCCCCTCTTCAGCTGCGGTCGCTGCACGCCGATGAGGAGGTGTGCGATCGGAGTCGGCCCGTGGGCAGCGGGCGTCCACGTGGAGCGGCGGGGCGCCGTCTGCAACGGCGCTCCGGCTGCTCGGTACCGCGACCGGGACGGTCGACGCGCCGGACGAGATCGATGTCCCTCCCGAGCTGCTCGCCGATCTCTACGACCCGCGCCTCGTCATCACCCCCGAGTACATCGGGAGCGACCGACGCCGGGCCCGCCGCCGCGCCGCGGCAGGTGTCGCGTGGTGGCACGCCGCGCCCCGCCGCCGTGCCGGTGACGGACTCCGAATCGGTCAAGGGCTCGCCGTCGCCGTCGTGACCGCGGCCGCGGTGATCCCCCTCGCCCTGATGGCCGCGGGGTCCACGGCGTCGCCCTCGAACGCCCGCCCGGCGACGCGGGCGACCGCCGTCCGCCACGTGCGCGCCGCACACGCGCCCCGACCCGCCCGTGTGCCGTGTGTCACGGCCCACCCGACCCGTACCGTGGCCCGCACGCCGGTCGCTCCCAAGGCCGCGGCGGTGCGCGCCACTGCACCAACTGCGACCACGGGGTGTCCGGTCGCACCCGTGGCGACGGGGACCCCGCGCTGCGCGCAGGCAGAGGCCGCGGCCGCCCGCCGTGCGAACGCACAGGCGCAACGCGCAGCGGCGCAGGCCGCACGGTCCGCGCGTGCTGCCGAGGCGCAGGCGGCACGGGCCGAGCGGAGCGCGGCACGGCAGGCCGCGGCACAGCAGAACGCGGCTCGGCACCCGACGCCGCCGCCCGCTCCCACGCCCGCTCCCACGCCCGCCGGCACCTCCAGCTGACCTTCAGTCGCCCCACGATCCTGCCGATCTGACGGTATGGCGCGGACCGACGACGATCGTACGGGCGCGGTGTTGACCGGGCTTCCCGAAACAGCGCCGCCTCCCGAGACGACCGTTCCCCCCGCAGGTGCGGCGACGCTCCCGGCCCTCGACGCGCCCCCCGGGGGCGGAACGCAGACGCCGCCCGTCGACGTGTCGGCGATCCTCGCCGAGCTCGAGCGACCGGACCTGGTCATCACCGAGGGTTACATCGGCGGCGAGCGCCGAGCCGACGGCCTGCGCGGCCGCCTCGGCCGGGCATCCTTTCCCCACCGGCGCCGACTGCTCCGTCTCGAGCTCGCGGTCGCCGCGGCGGTCCTGTTGCTCGCCGGGACATCCTTTGCGCTGGTCCGGGCGGACGGCCACGCGGGAGGCACTGCCGGTGCGCCAGCCACCTCGCGCAACCACACGACGACCGCCCCGCGGATCGCGGGCCGGCCGGCACCGGCGACCTCCCCGCACACCCCGGTCGCGACGGCCCCGCCCGCGACGAGTGCTCCGAGCGCCCCGGCGCCGACCGCGCCTCCGGCGACCCAGCCGACCGCCGCGCAGCCGCCGCCGACCAAGGCGCCGACGGCGCCCCCGGCCGCCGCACCTCTGGCGCCGACCGCGGCCGCAGCGCCCACGCCCGACCAGCTCGGCGCGCAGGCCCTCGCGCTCGTGCGGTACCCCTGGCAGCAGATCCCCGGCTACTCCATCCAGTTCCTGCCCATCGCCGACGCGCCGTCGCCCGGGTTCTACGGCAACACGACCTTCACCTGGGGCCAGGCCGGGGGAACCTCGACGCTCTACGTCTACCCGGGAGAGGCGACGACCACCCTCGCCGGGATCGTCGCCTTCGAGATCGGGCACGAGGTGGACGCGGCGGCCGTCGAGCCCCAGGGCGGCCATGCCGCGATCGAGAACGCCCTCGGCATCCACCCGGCGAGCTGGGCGCCGAACTGCGACTGCGCCGAGCAGGGCTTCCTCTCGGGATGGTACGCGGCGGCCTTCTCCAACCAGTGGTCGCCCGGGGTGGGGAACTGGAGCACCCTCGCGCCGGAGCCGACCGGCGCGACCCTGACCGCCGTCGAGCCGTGGCTCGACCCGACCATCCCGTAACCGTGCGTACGAGACGCGAGCCCTGGCTGTTACCGTCGCCGTTGACGGCACCCGCCGCCAGCCGGGCCGGCCACGCCCGAGGACCGTCATGACCAGGATCGCCCTCCTCCCGAGCTCGTACCCGCCGTCTCTCGGCGGGGTCGAGGAGCTGAGCCGCCACCTGGCGCTCGCACTCGTCGACGCGGGCGACGAGGTCGAGGTCTGGACGGGCCATCCGGACGACGCGACCCCCGAGACCGCCGAAGTCCGTGACGGGTTGGTGGTGCGCCGTCTCCCGATGCCGCTCCCGGCCACCAACTGGTCGTCGATGCGGCGGACCGCGACGACCGGCACGCACTCCCTGTTCTCGCTGCGCACGGCCGTGGCCGCCTTCCGACCCGAGGTCCTCCACGTGATCTGCTTCGGCCCGAACGGTGCCTACGCGACCGCGCTCTCGTCGACGACCGGCCTGCCCCTCGTCGTGACGCTGCAGGGCGAGACCGTCATGGACGACGCCGACATCTTCGAGACCTCGCGGGTGCTGCGTGGCGCGCTCCGCCGGGGCATCCGCCGAGCCGCTGTCGTGACCGGCTGCTCGGCCTTCGTCCTCGGCGACGCCGAGCGGTTCGGCCTCGAGCGCGGGAACGGGATCGTCGTCCCGAACGGCGTCGACCTCTCGGCGGCGGGCGGGCCCGGGGCGTCGAACTGGCGGAGCCCCTCGGGCGACCGGCCGTACCTCTTCGCGCTCGGACGGGTGGTGGAGAAGAAGGGGTTCGATCTCCTCCTCGCCGCCTACGCGTCGATCGACCCGGCGCGCCGAAGCGCGGATCTGGTCGTCGCCGGCGCCGGGCCGGCACTCGCCGGGCTCGAGCGGTCCGCCGCCGAGGCCGGGGTCGCGGAGCGGGTCCACTTCGTCGGGCGGCTCGACCGCGACCAGGTGGCGGCGGCGATGGCCGGCGCCACCCTCTTCGTGATGCCGAGCCGCCTCGAGCCGTTCGGGATCGTCGTGCTCGAGGCGTGGCGGGCCGGCACCGCGGTGGTGGCGACCACCCACGGCGGTCCGCCGGAGTTCGTCCGCAACGGACGGGACGGGGTCCTCGTCGATCCGTTCGACACGCCGAACTTCGCGGCCGCACTCGACATGCTGCTCGCCGACCCGGCACGGCGGACGGCGATCGCCGACGCCGGGCGCTCCCGTGTCACCGGATTCGGCTGGCCCGCGATCGCCGACAGCTACCGGCAGGTCTACGCGCACGCACTCGACGGTGGGCGCGACGCGCACGGCGGGGACGGTGGCGCCCCCCGCGTCCGCCAGGGAGCACCGGTCCGGTGAGCGGCCGGCGCCCGTCCGTACGCGTCGGGGTCGACGTCGTCTCGGTCCCCGAGGTGGCGGCCTCGGTGGACCGCTTCGGCGACCGATACCTCCGCCGCATCTACACGGCCCACGAGCTCGCGTGCTGCGTCGCCGCGTCCCGGCCCCGCGGCTACGCGTGCGACTCCCTCGCCGCGCGTTTCGCGGCCAAGGAAGCCGTCGTGAAGGTCCTCCGCCCGCGTGGCGCGCGACCTGCCTGGCGGAGCATCGAGGTCCGGCGCGACCCGGCCGGCTGGTGCGAGATCCGCCTGACGGGGCGCGCGGCAGCCCTCGCACGGGAGGCGGGGATCGACGAGATCGCGGTCAGCCTCACGCACGAGAATGCGCTGGCCGCGGCGGTGGTGGTGGGAAGATGCGCCCAGGGACCCGGTGACGAGGAGCGACCGTGAGCATGGACGAGACGATCCGCGAGGTGCTGGCCGAGCACGGCCGGCTGGCGGTCGACGTCGTCGCGCTCGACGAGCGGACCGACCTCTTCGGCGCGGGGATGACGTCGCACGCGAGCGTCAACGTGATGCTCGCGCTGGAGGACGCCTTCGACATCGAGTTCTCCGAGCAGATGCTCAAGAAGTCCACCTTCGAGTCGATCGCCGCCATCCGGGCCGGCGTGCTGGAGATGCAGGACGGGTGATGGCACCATGAGCAGCGCAACCGGGCAGGTCACTCCGTTGCGGGGCGCGAACGACGTCGTCGAGGTCATGACCCGCATCGCAGACGAGGTCGTCGCACCGGCGGCCGAGGACGTCGACGCACGGTCGCGCTTCCCGAACGAGGCGATCGAGGCGCTCCGCTCCGAAGGCCTACTGTCGGCACTCGTCCCGGCGGCGTACGGCGGCCGTGGCGCGTCGATCGAACAGGTCGCGCAAGGCGTGACCGCGCTCGGCCGGCAGTGCGGGTCGACCGCAATGGTCGTCGCCATGCACCACATCCAGGTCGCGTGCGTCGCGCGGCACGCGAGCAACGACCTGCTGCGCGCCTTCCTCGGCGAGATGGTCGAGCACGAGTACCTGATGGCCTCCGCGACGACCGAGGCGGGGACCGGCGGGGACGTGCGCCGCAGCATCTGCGCGGTCGAGGTCGACGGCGATCGGTTCACCCTCGAGAAGCAATCGCCGGTCATCTCCTACGGGGAATACGCCGACGCGGTCCTCGCCACCGCGCGCCGCTCGGCCGACAGCCCCGACAACGACCAGGTGATCGTCTTGTGCCGCCGTCCCGAGCTCGAGCTCGAGCAGGTCAGCGAGTGGAACGCCCTCGGGTTCCGGGGCACGTGCAGCCCGGGCTTCGTGCTGCACGCGCACGGCGACGCACGGTGCGTCTTCGACGACCCCTACGGCGACCTCTCCGCCCGGACGATGCTGCCGGTCACCCACATCCTGTGGGGCGCGGTCTGGCTGGGCATCGCGTCGGCCGCCGTCGAGCGGGCGCGCCGCTTCGTGCAGGCGGACGCGCGCAAGCATCCGGGCACGACGCCGACCGCGGCGGCGCGCCTTGCCACGGTCACCGCTCGCTACCAGGAGTTCGTGGACGTCATCCACAGCTCCGCCGCCCGCTTCGAGGAGCTGCGGGACGACCCCGAGCGCCTCGCGGGCGTCGGGTTCACCGTGGCGATGAACTCGCTCAAGGTGTCCGCCTCGACCATGGTCGTCGACGTCGTGCGCGAGTGCATGCTGATCTGCGGGCTCGCGTCGTACCTGCTCGACTCGCCCTACGCGCTGGGGCGGCACCTGCGCGACGCGATGGGCGCCGCCCTGCAGGTCAACAACGACCGGATCATGGCGAACAACGCGCAGCTGCTCCTGGTCCACCGGGGGGAGTGACGGTGGGGTCCGCGGCCGGGCCGGCCGGGGCGGGCGACCCGCCGGTGGACGGAGCCCCCTGGGCGACCTTCCGTGCGGGCCTCCTCGAGTCGGGCCTGCTGGTCCCGACCGGCGTCGAAGGCGTCTACGGCCGGTCGGGCGGGTTCGAGGCGGTGGCCGCCGCCGTCGACGACCTCGTGCTCCGGGTCGGCGTCGACCAGGAGGCGATGACGCTGCGCTTCCCGCCGGTGATGGCGTGGAGCACGTTCGAGCGCAACGGCTACCTCGAGTCGTTCCCCGACCAGATGGGCTCGGTGCACACCTTCCGCGGCGACGAGCGGGCCCACGCCGAGCTCGTGCGCCGCGTGGAGACCGGCGATGATCGCGGGCCGCTGCTCGCGACCACCGACCTCGTGCTCTGCCCGGCCGTCTGCCATCCCGTCTACCCCGCGATGCCGGGCGCACTGCCCGCGGGTGGCCGGCGCGTCGAGGTCTACGGCTACTGCTTCCGGCACGAGCCGAGCGAGGACCCCTTCCGGATGCAGGCCTTCCGCCAGCACGACTACGTCTACCTCGGAACGCCCGAGGGCGCGCGGGACCACCGCGATCGGTGGATCGGGCGCGGGCTCGAGGTGCTCGGGTCGCTCGGGCTGCCGGTCGAGTCGGTCGTGGCGAACGACCCGTTCTTCGGTCGACCCGGACGGATGCTCGCCGCGAACCAGCGCAGCGAAGAGCTCAAGTACGAGCTCGTGACCGCGGTCTTCGACGCGGGACGGCCGACTGCGATCTCCTCGTCCAACCTCCACCTCGACCACTTCGGGCGGCCGTTCGGCATCGAGACCGCCGACGGTGAGGTCGCCCACACCTCCTGTTTCGGCTTCGGCGTCGACCGGATCACGCTCGCGCTCCTCGACCGGCACGGACTCGACGCCGGCCGCTGGCCGGGCCAGGTCCGCTCGCGGCTGTGGCCGTGACCGCGGGCGCGGTGCAGCCGTGACGCTCGCGCTCCTGCCGCTGTCGGCCGACGCGTACGCGCCGCATCCGCTGCACGCGTCCGAGCGCACCTGGACCGAGACGAACTGCTACGTCGACGTGTGGATCGAGGTGCTCCACGCGCTCGGCCTCGACCCGCTGGCCGCCGCCGCCTTCTCCCTCGGCACCGACTTCGAGGGCGACCAGTGGACGTTCTCCAAGTACCCGCCCGAGGACCTCCGCTCGGTCTACGGCCTCGAGGTGGCCGAGCTCAACGTGTGGCGTCCGGTCGTGGATCACGTCGCCGAGCAGCTCGACCTCGGGCGCCTCTGCACCGTCGAGGTGGACTCGTGGTACCTGCCCGACACCCGGGAGGTCACCTACCGGCTCGCGCACGGGAAGACGACGATCGTCCCTCAGATGCTCGACCGGGCGCGCCGGCGGCTCGGCTACTTCCACAACGCGGGCTACTTCGAGCTCGAGGGCGACGACTTCGACGGCGCCTTCGGCATCGGCGCGCACGAGGACCCCACCCGGCTCCCGCCCTACGTCGAGGTGATCCGGCTCGACCGCCTCCGCGGCGACGACGGCCTCGTCGAGCGCGCGGTCGCCGCGACGCGCGACCACCTCGCGCGACGACCCGCGGACAACCCGATCACCCGGCTCGGCGCGCGCCTCGCCGCGGACGTCGTCTGGCTCGCGACGCAGGAGCTCGAGACCTTCCACCTCTACGCGTTCGGGACCTGCCGGCAGTGCGGCGCGGCGCACGAGCTTGCCTCGTCGTTCGTGACGTGGCTCGACGAGCACGACCGGCCGGGGCTCTCCGGCGCCGCAGAGGCGTTCCGTGCCGTCGCGGAGGGCGCCAAGACCCTCCAGTTCGCGCTCGCCCGGGTCGTCCGGGGCCGGAGTGTCGACCTCGACGCGGTGCTCGGGCCGATGGCCGAGCGGTGGGCAGCGGGCATGGCGATCCTGGACGGCCACTATGGCGGATGACCCGACGACCGGGCTGACGGCAGGTCCGCCGCCCGTGGTCGACCTGCTTGCAGGCGCCACCTGGGAGTGCGCGTCGACACGCCCCGACGAGGTCGCGGCCCCCGACGGGCTCGACTCGCTACCGCTTCGGTGGCTCCCCGCGACCGTGCCCGGGACCGCGGCGGCGGCGGTCGTGGCCGCGGGACAGCCCGAGCCCGGCAGCGACGAGCTCGATCGGTCCGACTGGTGGTTCCGGTGCGCGGTCGAGGCGCCCGCCGGCGACGAGGCGGTGGAGTGGGTGCTCGACGTCGGCGGCCTCGCGACGGTCGGCGAGGTCTGGTGGAACGGCGAGGTCGTCTCGCGGTCGACGTCGATGTTCGAACGCCACCGGGCGACGGTCACGCTGGGGGAGGGGGCCAACGAGCTGCACCTCCGCTGCGCGGCGCTCGCGCCGCTGCTCGCCGGCCGCCGGCCGCGGCCGCGGTGGAAGACGAAGGGCGCCGGCAGCCAACAGCTGCGATGGTTCCGCACGACCCTGCTCGGCCGGCAGCCCGGCTGGGCCGTGACCCCCGCGCCGGTCGGACCGTGGCGGCCGGTGCGGCTGACCCGACGGGCCGCGTTCGAGATCGGGACCCGCCGGGTCGTCGCGGCGTGCACGGACCGGGGCGACGGCACGACCACGGGCACGGTCACCGTCGAGCTCTCCGGGTGGGGCGAGGTCGTCGCCGGGAGCGCGACCCTCGAGGTCGCCGGCGCCGTCGCGCCGCTCCAGGTCCACACCGCCGGTGGATCCGTCGAGCTCGCAGGCGCCGTGACGGTCGACGGCGTCGAGCGGTGGTGGCCGCACACCCACGGACCACAGCCCCTCTATCCCGTCGCGGTGGCCGTCGGCGACGTGCGCTTCGAGCTCGGCAGCGTGGGCTTCCGGACGGTCGAGGCCGACCGGCGCGACGACGGCTTCCAGCTCCGGGTCAACGGGGTCGAGGTCTTCGCCCGCGGAGCGTGCTGGTATCCGCCGGACCCGGTCTCCTTCGCGGCCGGCGCGGACGAGGTCGCCGCGTCCCTCGGCCTCGCACGGGACGCGGGCATGAACCTCCTCCGGATACCGGGCGGCACCGTCTACGCCGACGAGGCCTTCTACGCGGCCTGTGACCGTCTCGGGGTCCTCGTCTGGCAGGACGCGATGCTCGCCTTCCTCGACCCCCCGGACGACCCCGAGTGGACCGCAGCATTCACCGAGGAGCTCGGCACGGTGCTCACCGCCGCCGCGGCACACCCGTCACTCGCCGTCGTCTGCGGCGGCCAGGAGCTCGAGGAGCAGGCCGCGATGTTCGGCCTGCCGCGTGCGAAGTGGCAGACCCCGCTGCTCAGCGAGACGTTCCCTGCGCTCACCGCATCGCTCGCACCGGGCGTCCCGACCCTCCCCTCGTCGCCGACGGGTGGTTCCCTCCCGTTCCAGCCCGACGCCGGGGTGAGCCACTACACGGGTGTCGGGGTCTTCCTGCGCCCGCTCGACGACCTGCGCCGGGCGGCGCCGCGCTTCGTGAGCGAAGGGATCGCGTTCTCGATCCCGCCCGACGCACCGACGGTCGATCGGGAGTGCGGGGGAGCGTCGCGAGCCGGCCACGATCCGGAGTGGAAGCAGGCGATCCACCACGACACCGGCGGTTCGTGGGACCTCGAGGATGTGCGCGATCACTACGTCGGGCTCCTCTTCGGCGTCGAGCCGGCCCTCGTCCGGCGCACCGACCCCGAGCGCGCCCTCGACCTCGGGCGGGCCGCGGTCTGCGAGATCGTCACGCAGGCGGTCGCCGAGTGGCGGCGCCCGGGCTCCCCGTGCGCGGGGCTCGTCCTCGTCGCACTCCGCGACCTGCGGATGGGCGCCGGCTGGGGGCTGCTCGACGCGGCCGGGCAGCCGAAGGCACCCTGGTTCGCGTTCGCCCGCGGCAGTGCGCCGGTCGCGGTGCTCGCGACGGACGAGGGGCTCAACGGCCTCCACCTCCACCTGGTCAACGACACGGCCGAGGCGGTCACCGGCACACTCACGGTCGAGCTCGCCTCGGGCGACCATGTCCTCGAGTCGGCGTCCCGTCCGGTCGACGTGCCGGCCCGGGGCGGCCTCGAGTGCTCGGCCGACGCGCTCTTCGACGGCTTCCGCGACCTCGCCTACGCCTACCGGTTCGGGCCGCGCGCCTACGAGTTGGTCACCGCCACCCTGACCGATCCGGACGGGCGGATCCTCGCCGCCACCGCCCACCTCCCGGACGGCCCGGCCCGGCCTCTCCAGGCCGACGTCGGCCTTCAGATCGGTGTCGAACCGGTCGATGGATCGGTATGGTCCCTGTCCATCTCGACCAGATCGTTCGCCCAATTCGTCTGCGTCGAGGTGCCTGGCTACCACCCCGAGGACTCGTGGTTCCACCTCGCGCCGGGGACGACCAGGGTGCTCCGCCTGACCGGACGGTGTCCCGAGGAACCGCCGCGGGGGCGGGTGCGGGCGCTCAACTCGCTCGCCTCGGTCGTCGTGACCGACTGACACCCGGGGTTGCCGCGACCGGAAGCCGCTGTTGTGCTGGGCGTTCACTCGCCGGTAGCATGGCTTGTCTTGGCGGAAGTGGTTTCGGTGGCTAAGCCCCCAGCGGGCGCGGGCGGGGGCCGGTCCGACACCGGTGCAGGAAAGGGCAGGCCGGCTGGGATGGCGATTCTCGATCCAGAACTCGAACGTGCCCTGCAGGAGCCCGCGCTCCGCGTCATCGAGCGCCGCGATCTCGACGATCGCCGCGGTGACCAGGGCGAGGCGGTCGCGCGGGTCCGACGGCTCGCGCTCCGCCGGCTGCTCCTCGCCGACATGGTCGGCCTGACCCTCGCCGCGGTCTGCGGCCCTCTCTTCGTCGCTGCGGTCTCCTCCAACCCGGCGAGCGGCGCAGCACGTGCCGGTGTCGTCTACCTGGTCGACCTGCTCATGCTCCCGGTCTTCCTCGCGATCTTCGCCTGCTACGGCCTCTACCGCGGCATCACGCGGCGGATCTCCAACAGCGTCTTCGCCGACCTCCCCGGCATCGTCCACGGCCTCTTGATCAGCGGGTTCGTCTACGCGCTCGTCGCGTACGTGCTCAAGCGCAACGACGGACTCGCGGCGCTGACGGTGGCCAAGATCGTCGCGATGTGCCTGGTGGCCGTCGTGACCGTGCCGCTCGCCCGCGTCGCGGCCAACGTCCTGTTCGCCCGCGCGTCGATCGGCTCGGTGCCGGTCATCGTCGTCGGCACCGGCAAGCTCGCCCAGACCGTCGCAAGTCACCTGCGCGCGCATCCGAACGTGCAGTTCGTGGGCTTCGTGGACGACAACCCGCTCGGGCGCGGCGACCTGCTCGGGGAGCTCGAGGACCTGCCCGACCTCTGCCAGCGCTTCGGCATCGCCCGGGTGGTGGTCTGCTTCTCGCGGACCCATCCGGAGCGCACCACCGAGGTCCTCAAGGGCCTCGCCGGCAAGGTCGCGGTCTCGGTCGTGCCGCGCTACTACGAGCTCATCACCGCCCGCTCGCACGTGGAGGACCTCTCGGGCCTTCCGATGCTCGACATCGCGCCGGCCTCCCTCTCGACCGGTGCCCGTGCGTTCAAGCGGACCTTCGACATCGCGGCATCGTCCGCGATGCTGCTCCTGCTCTCGCCGTTGATGGCGCTCTTCGCGGTCGCCATCAAGCTCTCCAGCTCCGGTCCGGTCTTCTTCCGCCAGATCCGCACCGGCCGCGACGAGCGGCCCTTCGCGATGCTCAAGTTCCGGACCATGTACGAGGACGCGGAGTCGCGGCGCCAGGAGCTCGCGCACCTCAACGAGATGGACGGCCCGCTCTTCAAGATCACGAACGACCCTCGGATCACGAGCGTCGGGCGCTTCCTCCGGCGGACGAGCCTCGACGAGATCCCCCAGCTCATCAACGTCTGGAAGGGCGACATGTCCCTCGTCGGGCCGCGGCCCTTCGTGGTCGAGGAGTCCGAGGAGATCGACGGATGGGCACGCAAGCGGTTCGAGGCGCGGCCCGGGATGACCGGCCTCTGGCAGGTGTCGGGGCGGAACGAGCTCTCCCACCTCGAGCTCTGCCGGCTCGACTACCTCTACGTGGCGTCGTGGTCGTTCTGGTGGGACATGCAGATCCTCTGGAGGACCCCGAGCACGGTCTTCCGCGGTCGCGGCGCCTCCTGACCGTCGCAGGTCAGGCCCGGCTCCGCTCCTCGTCGACGATCTCGGCGATGCGGGCCACGAACCGCTCCACCGCGAAGCCCCGCACGTGCCCGGCGAGGACCCCCGCGTCCCAGTGGGTCGCGGCGAGCTGCCCCACGGCGCCGGCGACCGCCCCGGGGGTCGGCTCGTCGAAGAACACCCCGGTCGTTCCCTCGACGATGGTGTCGAGGAAGCCGCCCCAGCGGAGGGCCGCCGTCGGCTTGCCGAACGCAGCCGCCTCGACGGGCGTCATCCCGAAATCCTCGTAGGAGGCGGCGATCAGCCCGGCCGCGGCGGCGTAGAGCCAGCGCAGGCCCGCGTCGCCAACCGTGCCGACGAGGGTCACGTTCGGGGGCGCCGATGCGGCGAGCTGCTCGGCCGTCGGGCCGCTGCCGACCACCACGAGCCGTTCGCCGGGGAGGCGCCGGAAGGCCTCGACGACCGCGTCGACGTTCTTGTAGGGGAGCAGCCGCGACACGCACAGGTAGCAGCCGGGCTCGATCCCGTCGACCGGCTCGCGCTCACCCTCGGGGCCGAACCCGATCGGTGGTGGGAGCACCTCCGCGTCGAGGCCGTAGATGTCCGCGACCCGGTCGCGGACCACCCGTGAGTTGACGAGGTAGCGGTCGGCGGTGGCGGCGGCCCGCCGGTCCCACCGGCGCAGCGCCGGACTCGCGACCGACAGCGCCGCACTTGCGAGACGGGACGATCCCTGGAGGTAGCGGTCGGTCTGGTAGAGCCAGCGGGCGGGCGTATGGCAGTAGACGACCTTGCGGCCGGTGGCACGGCAGCCGTGGGCCCAGCCGCTCGAGGAGCAGAGCGCGACCTCCGCGTCGACGGTGAGCCGCGAGAAGGCGGGTGCGAGCAGGGGCAGGGCGAGTCGATGGTGGGCGCGCAGGAGCGCGATCCGGTCGAGCGGGAGCGTCGTGATCCGGTGCGCGCCGAAACCGGCGAAGGTGCCGTCCGGATCGTAGAGGGAGGTGTGCACGGTGGCGGCGGGGTACGCCTCGGCCAGGGTGAGGACGACCCGCTCCGCTCCGCCGCGTTGGGTGAGGTAGTCGTGGACGAGTGCGACCGGTGCGCGGCTCACGCGAAGGCGGCGCCGACGGCGGCCGTGTCGAGGAGGGTGTCGACCGAAGTGACCTTCCCGCCGGCGAGGGTCCAGATCTGGACCTCCTCCATGTCGACCGAGCGACCGGTGGGTGTGGTGAATGCGACGTGCAGCCACGTCACGACGAGGTCGCCCTCGGCGAGGACCGCTTTGAGGGAGAACTCGGTGAACTCGAGCTTGGCGAGCTCGGCGAAGAAGTCCGGCAGGCTACGCTTGCCCTCGTAGACGCCGAACCAGGGCGCCGCGTCCCGGTCGGTGGCGGCGACCGCCCACCGGACGTCCTTCGAGACATGGCCCATGACCGCGAGCAGGTCGCCACGGCCGAGTGCGTCGGTGACGATGCGGACGATCTCGGTGTTGGACGGCAACGTGCGCTCCTCACGTTCGACGGCTCGCCAACCGAGCGTACGCGGTCCGCGCGGGGTCGCACGGGTACCATCGGCGGCGTTCACTTCCTCTTCGTCTGCACCGCCAACATCTGCCGCTCCCCGATGGCGGCCGCGCTCTTCGCCGGACAGCTGACCGACGCCGACGATCCGGTCGAGGTGTCCTCGGCGGGCCTGCTCGAAGGAGGCCTCCCGGTTCCCGACGAGGTCCTCGGCGTTATGGAGGGCTACGGGATCGACCTGCGCGCACACCGGAGCCGCACGCTCACCCCGGACATGCTCGAGGGCGCGGATCTGGTGATCGGCATGGGGCGACGCCACGTGAACGAGGCGGTCCTCCTCGATCCGCCCTGTTGGCAGCAGGCATTCCGCTTCCGCGAGCTCATCCGGCGCGGAGAGGCGCTCGGTCCGCGTGCGGCGTCCCAGGGCGTCCGTTCGTGGATCGCGGCAGTGCACGGCGACCGCGACCGCGCGGCGCTGGCCCATCGGGTGGCCGCCGACGAGATCGCCGATCCCTACGGTGGCCCGCTCGCCGGCTACCGCTCGACCGCGGCGGAACTCGCGTCACTGACCGGTCGCCTCGCCGCGCTGGTCTGGCCGGACGAGCAACAGGACGCGGTCGCGCGGTAGCCGGCTGCGGCACGGCTCACCGGGCCGCCCGGTCGCGCACCGCGCGTGGATGTGCGGTCGCGGAAGGACCGGTGCCAACATGTGCCGTGCCCGATGGCTGCGCGGTGCGAGAGCTCCCTGACGGCGGGACCGAGTTCGTGCTGGAGGAGCCTTCGCTCACCTGCATCCGGATCGACGACCGCTCGCACCTCGAGTTCGGGAGTCTGTCGGTGGTCATCGCCGCGCCGTTCACCCTCGGGTCCGACGGGACGGTCCACCACCTCGATCCGGTGCGGACGGACCGGCTCGGTCCGTTCGCCTCCCTCTACCCGGGGGCGGCACGGTGGGTCTGGGCCACCACCGACGACGTCCTCCACGTCGTATTCGAGAACGGCGCCTGGCTGCGGGTCGGGCCCGACCACCACGGCGAGGCGTGGTGGATCGGCGACGGTGGGCCGGAGGTCGTGCCCGGAGGCTGAGCCGCGCAGGCGGCGGTGGGCGCGGCTACCCGAGGAGCTCGGCGTGGCGCGCCTCCACCATGCGGCGCATCCCGTCGTGCCAGTCGACGGTCGTGTGCCCGACCAGCTCGTGCATCCGGGTGAGGTCGATGTCCACGCTGTCGATGGTCTGGTCGGTGGGCGCGAACTTCGCCTCGAGACCGCACAGCTCGGCGAGGAACCCGCACCACTCCTCGATGCTGACCGGTTGGTCCCCGCCCCAGTTGACCGTGACGGCCGGGGTCGAGGCCGCGGCGAGCAGTCCCGGGACCATCGCGCGGATGTCGTCCTCGTGCAGCGGGTGGTAGACGCTCGGCGCGTCGACGTGGACGGGGATCTCGCTGCCGTGCAGCAGCATCTCGAGATGGATGGCGGGCCAGCCGCCGTGGTCGCCGTAGGGAACCGATAGGCGGGCGATCGTCGTCGGCAGCTCGAAGCGCTCGGCCGCCCAGCGCGCGGTACCCTCGGCAGCGATCTTGCAGATGCTGTAGGTACGCAGGAACGGCCAGACCCCGTGATTGTCGCCGAGCTCGTCCTCCTCGCGGAAGACGTGGTGCCCCATCGGCTTGTAGACCGCGGTCGTCGAGCAGTGCAAGAACGCGGTGGCCCGCCGGTGGTGCTCCATGAGGGTGGCGAGCCCGCCGCTGTTCGCCCGGAGGTCGGTCTCCCAGTCGTTGGACTTGGCGACCGCGAAGTGCAGGACGTAGTCGGCGTCGGACGGGAGCGCGGCGACGTCGCCGGCGACGAGGTCGATCGGCACGCAGCGCACCCCGCCCGCCTCGAGCCGCTCCCGTGCCGCGGGGTCCTTGAAGCGCGCCGCGCCGACCACCTCGTTGGCGCCGGCGAGGGCGAGTGCGACGGGACCGGCCACCTGGCCGGTGACCCCGGTCACGACGACCTTCTTCCCCTCGATCGGCTGCGGCGGCATGGCGGCTCCTTCCGGCTGCGGGCGGACCCTCGGCGGCTGGTCGCCGCAGGGTCGCCGGGTGATCCTAGACAGCCTCCGGGTCGCCGCCCGCCGGTCTCGTCCCGCGGTGGCCGGGCTGCCTGTGGACACCGGCTCCGCGCGTGGGCCATACTGTCGGTTCCGCCAGTTTTCGCCGTCCGGCCGCGTTCTGCCTGGTCAACGGCGTATGCGGGCGGTGAAGTGACCAGTGACCCGAAGCAATTCCCAGGAAGTGACGTTCCCATGAGTGCCACCTGGCGCAAGCACGCGGCCTGCCGGGGCATCGATCCAGACGTGTTCTACCCGGTCTCCGACGAGGAGGCCGACGAGGCGAAGGCGATCTGCAACGTGTGCACCGTACGCGAAGCATGCCTCGAGCACGCTCTGGCCAACCGGGAGCGTGAGGGCATCTGGGGCGGCACCACCGAACGCGAGCGGCGCCGCATCCACCGCCAGCGCCGCAAGTCGGCCTGAGCGGTCCGGCCGGTCCCGACGCGGCCGACGCCGTCGCCGACCTCCGGGCGGCCCTGCGCGCACACGTGCCGGGCGATCCCCGAGAAGTCAGGTCGACGGCCCGGATCCTCGACGAGCTCGACCGCCTCACGTCGCCGTTCGACCGCGCGGCGGACCTGACGCACGTGACGGCCTCGGCCATCGTGGTGGGCCCGCGTGGGGTCGTGCTCCACCGCCATCGGATCCTGGGGCGTTGGCTGCAACCCGGGGGCCACGTCGATTCGGGCGAGGCCCCGGCCGAAGCCGCGGTGCGCGAGTGCCGCGAGGAGACCGGTCTCGCAGCGGCACACCCCGGAGGCGGACCGCGGCTCGTCCACGTCGACGTCCACCCGGCCGCGCACGACCACGTCCATCTCGATCTCCGCTTCCTCCTCGAGAGCCCCGATGCCGAGCCCGATCCGGCACCCGGTGAGAGCCGGGAGGTCGCGTGGTTCTCGTGGGAGGCAGCCACCGACATCGCCGACGACGCCCTGGTGGGCGCGCTCGCCGCTGCCCGTAGGCTGAGCGGGGCCTGACGGCGGCCGCCGTCGGGTCCGCAGAGGAGGGGAGCGATGGCCGAGCCGTACGACACGCTGCTCGCGGTCCAGGCGCACGACACCGTGCTCGATCAGCTGCGCCACCGGATCGAGGCAATGCCGGAGCGAGCCGCGCTCGACACGGTGGAGCGCGCGTACGCCGCGGTGGCGTCCGAGCTCGCCCTCGTGCGCGCACAGGTCGACGAGCTCGCCGCCCGACAGGGTGCGCTCGAGGAGCAGATCGCGACGGCGGCCGCGCGCCGGCACGAGCTCGAGCGACGGATGCACTCGGGCGAGCCGTTCGCGCCGCGCGACCTCGAGGCCATGGACCACGAGGTCGGCCAGCTCGCCATCCGGCAGTCCCAGCTCGAGGACGACGAGCTCGCGCTCCTCGAGGAGGAGGACCCGCTCGACACTGAGCTTGCCGGACACGAGGTGCGCGCCGGGGAGCTCGAGGCGGAGCGGCGCCGACTCCAGGCAGCGGTGGCCGACTCGGAGGTCGAGCTGCGCGCGGCGATCGACGCCGAGTCCACGCAACGGGCCGAGCGCGCGGCCGGGCTACCGCCGGAGCTTGCCGAGCGGTACGAGCGGCTCCGGGCACACCTCGGCGGTGTCGGTGCGGCCCGGCTGGTCGGCGACCGGTGCGACGGGTGCCACCTGACCCTCCCGTCGGTCGACGTCGAGCGCATCCGCCACCTCCCGCCCGACGAGCTCGCGACGTGCACCCAGTGCGACCGCATCCTCGTGCACTGAACGGGTCGTCCCGGACCCCGCGCCGCCCGTGCTGATCCTCGTCCGCCACGGCGAGTCCACTGGGAACGCGGACGGGCTGCTCCTCGGCCGCATCGACGCGCCGCTCACCGAGCGGGGACGGACCCAAGCCAAGGCGCTCGCCGGAGTGGTCGACGGTGTCACGCGGGTGATCTCGAGTCCGCTCCAGCGGGCGCGGGACACGGCTGAGGCGCTCGGGACCGGACTTCCGGTCGAGATCGACGAGCGGTGGATCGAGGTCGACTACGGCACCTACGACGGCACGCCGCTCGACGCGGTGCCAGCCGAGGTCTGGACGAGGTGGCGCGCCGACCCCGGCTATCGACCTCCCGGCGGCGAGTCGCTCGTCGAGGCCGGCGAGCGGGTGCGGACGGCGTGCAAGGAGCTCTTCGCCGTGGACGGCGAGGGCGCACGCGGGGAGGGCGCGGTCGTCGTGGTGAGCCACGTCTCGCCCATCAAGGCCGCGACCTGCTGGGCGCTCGGGATCGGCGACGAGGGTGCGTGGCGCCTCTACCTCGCCACCGCCTCGGTGACCACGATCACCTGGGGAGCGGCGGGTCCGGTGCTCGCCCGCTTCAACGAGACGCCGTGGTCGGCGCCGGGCTGACCGACCCGGAGGCGGGTCCGCTCAGTGGAGGATGCGCGTCGCCGCGAAGACGGTGATGCGCTCGGCTGCCTCGGGCGAACGGTGCGTGTCGACGCGCAAGGTGTGCCACGTGCTCCAGCCGGTTGCGAGCTCGAGGGCGGCGAGGGCGACGGGCGCGCCGCGGCCGAGCGCCTCGAGCTCCGGGTGGAGCGTCGACACGAGCTGCCGGCGGAGCTGGGTGCGGAGCTCGGCGAGGAATTCGTCGATGCCCGGATGACCGTGCGTGCGGGCGACGGCGGCACGGTAGATCGGCGCGACCGACTCGAAGAGCACGCGCCGCTGGCGACAGGTCACGCGGATGCGGTCGTCGACGGAGCCGGTCGGCGGGAGAGGCGCGAGCTCCGCGCGGTGACGGACCGCCTGGAGGCGGGCGGCTTCGAGCAGGAGGACATCGAGGTCGACGAAGTGGTGGTAGAGGGTCCGGCGCGCCACCCCCGCCCGGTCCGCGATCCGCTGCGCGGTGACCACTGTCTGGCGGTCCCCGGCGAGCGCGATGGCGGCGTCGAGCAGCGCGGTGCGGGTCCGGTTGCCCCGCAGGCGACGCCGGTCCGGCGCTGCGCCCGCAGGACCCGGGCGCTCGCCCTGGCGGTTCGCGGGTGCACCGCGCGACCCCTGACCTGCCCCTTTGCCCCTCATCGGCCAAATTGTAGGGGAGAGACCCCGGAATAACGTGTCAGGGCGCCTATTGAGTACTGAATCAGTGGTTATACGAGATCAATTCTGCGGATTCCTGCGACCGCTATGGGTGGAGCACCACTTTGATGGCGCCGCGCCCGCGATCCGACGCCAGCCCGAAGGCCTCGGCGGCGGCGTCGAGCGGCAGTCGATGGGTGATGACGGCGGCCGGGAGGTCCGGCGCGCCCGCCAGGACGGCCATCGCGTCGACGAACTCGTCGCTCCCGTGGTGGTGGCCGTAGGTGAAGGAGGGCAACAACGTGACCTCCTTCATCTGGAAGCCGAGCCCGATGGCGACCGGGTCCCAGTAGCTCCCGACGATGCTCACGGTGCCGCCCGGCCGCACCCGATCGATCGCGGCGTCGAGCGAACCCTGCGTGCCCGCGGCCTCGATGACCACGTCGTAGCCGTCCGCGGGGGACGTGCCCGCGCCGAGACGCTCGGCGGCCGCAACCCGTTCCGACCGGTGCGCGAGCACGTCGACGGTCGCGCCGGCGGCCCGCGCCGTCGCGACCGCGCAGAGGCCGATCGGTCCGCCTCCGACGACGAGCGTCCGCGTGCTCGGCCCGACCCCGGCGCGGTTGCAGCCGTGGAGCGCGACCGCGATCGGCTCGACCAGACAGGCGTCGTCGAGTGAAAGTCCAGGTGGGAGGGGCTTTGTGCACGCCGGGTCGACCCAGGCCGCCTCCGCCATCCCCCCGTCGAGGCTGACCCCGTACATCGCACCGAGCGCGGCCTGGCACTGCTGCTCGTCACCGCGCAGGCACCGCTCGCACCGTCCACAGGTGACGATCGGCAGGACGGCGACCGGCGTGCCGTCATCGAGCCGGCCGCAGAATTCGTGGCCGAACGTGCACGCAGAGGGTCCGAACGAGGCGAGGTGGACGTCGGAGCCGCAGATCCCCGAGCTCGCGACCGTGACCCGGACCCCGGGCCGCTCGTCGTCGGGCAAATCGAGGACCGCGATCCCGTCCTTCGTGCAGCGGACGCCCCGCACGGCTCAGCCGTCCCGTCCGCCGCCGCTGGGCCGCCCGGTCGCCGTCGTCGTTCCGTCCACCCCGCTCCGATCGTGGTTCGCCGGCGCCCAGCGCGCCGGTGCGGGCACGCACCCTACCGTCCGGGCCCGCCCGTCGACGGACGGTGCCCGGAGGGTCGGCCGCCTCGGACCCGGCCCCTTCCGGTGTCACCAGACCTGACGATTGTCCGGGTTCCGTGCGTCGGGAACCCACGTCGTGCAACCGGGGGTGGCAAAAAACCTCAAGTGACCTGCTCGTCGAGCCGAAAGTCGTGAAATGAGACGAGCAGCGCGGCGGAGCGCGGGCCGATCCGGCGGCCTCCTCCGCTTCTTCGGGATCACGAGTGCGGTGCTGCTCGCCGGCGCCTGCGTCGGGCTGGCGGCCGGCGTCGTCGTGCTCCACATCGGGATCCGACCGGTCCTCACCGGCAGCATGCGGCCCACGTTCGACCCGGGTTCGATCGTGGTGACCGAACCGGTGCCGGTCGACCGCCTCGCCCCCGGCATGATCGTCCTCTTCGTCCCGCCGGGGCAGCACGACGTCTTCGCTCACCGCATCACCTCGGTGAGCGGTTCGCCCGGCGCACCGGTCATCACCACCAAGGGCGACGCCAACCAGAACCCCGATCCGTGGCACGCGCGCCTCACCAGCCCCACCGTGCCGCGGGTCGTCGCCTCGGTGCCCTGGATCGGGCGGTTACTCACCGGCAACCGGGGACCGTTCCAGCTGGTGCTCATCGTCGCCGGCGGGTTGGTGATCGGCATCGCGGGCACCCGTTGGATCCTCCGTCCGAGACGGCCGGCGTGGAGGACGACCGCTTGATCGCAGCGGCCCCTTCCGGCAATCGATGAGCGGACCCCGAGACCGATTCCCCGAGTGCGATACCCGAACAGCAAGGCAGCACCCAATCAGCAGCACCCAATCAAAGGAATACGGATAGAGAGAAGGACGAACATCATGGGCAACTACCACCACACCAAGAAGAAGGACAGACATCCCGGTAGAGCCGTCATCGCGGGGCTGCTCGCGGTGTCGGTGGGCTCGCTGACTGCTGCCGGCGTCTACGCGGCGCTCTCCGCACAGGCGACGGGATCCGAGTCGGTGACCTCGGGGTCCCTCAACCTGACGCTGAGCCCCGACGTGGGCTCCGGCTTCAGCAACTTCGCGGCGCCGATGGCGCCCGGCGACACCAACAACGTCTATGTGGATCTCAACAACACGGGCACGCTGGCCTCGGCCGCGGGCATGACGATGTGGGTCGCGGGCAGTCCGGTCAACGCGCTGACCGACGGGACGGCTCCCGGTGAGGGGCTCAACGTGACGATCACCCAGTGTTCGGTCGCGTGGACCCTCGCCTCCGGGTCGTGCTCGGGGTCGACCACGTCGATCCTCACGACGACCATGGTGAGCGCCATGAACTCGTCCGGGACGGCCGTCAACCTCTCGAACATCCCCGCCCTGGCCGCGTCCACGGGACAGGTCGCCCACGTGCAGGTCACGCTCGGCCTGGTGGCGACGGAGCTGTCGTCCAACGGTGTCTCGCCGAGCCCGACGGTGCAGGGTCTGTCGACGACGCTGACCTACACCTTCACCGAGCAGCAGCGGGCAGGCGTCGCAACCAACCAGTAGTCGGAGATGCAGTGCGGATCCCGTCTGGTCACTGGACAGCACGCAGGACGGTCGCGACGGCGACCGTCCTGCTGCTGGCCGCGGTCGTCCCCGCCGGGGCGGCAGCGGCCGGCAGCGTCCACCACGCCTCAGCGGGCGGGACGGAGGCCGTGACGAGCGGAGTGTGGGCGGCGACAGCTGCACCTGCGTCGTTGACCTTCACCGACGACACCCCGCAGACCTCCATGGTGACCAACACCGGGACGGTCTCGCTGACCGGGATCGGCTACGACGTGACCGTCTCGAACCCAGCGTCGGGCACGCCGAGCTTCGACGTCTACGTCTGCCCGGTCGCCTGGTCGGGCGGTACGTGCAGCGGAGGCGCCGGCACCCCCGTCGGCGGGACGTTCGTGAGCGGCTCCTCCACGTCGGTGTCGTCCGGAGTGGTGCCTGCGCTCGGTGGCCATGTGTACCTCGAGGCCGTTCCGTCGTCGGTCACCTCGTCGGTGACGGTCACACTCGGCACGTCGATCGACCCCGCCACCCAGCTGCGCGCCCCCCAGGTGACCAACCAGTGACGGGGCCCGGCGAGGCCGGCCCGGCCCGGCCGGTCAGGCCGAGAGGTCGACCCGGCCGTCGCCGTCCTGCCGCAGCTCGAAGGCGAGGCGCCGGTATGAGACGGCGGGATCGGCGCGGTGCTCGGCGGCAGCGGTCGCGCCGGCACGTCGTGACGCGCGGCGGTCGCGCAGGTGACGCCGCTCCCGACGCGACCCGCGTGGGAGCGCGCCTTCAGGCCGGTCCATCTCGGTGTTGATCACGCCCGCGAGCAACCGGTACGACTTCTCGACCAGGCTGATCGCTTCGCGATCGAACTCGGTCCGCTCCGCCTTCGCGAGCAATTTCACCGCCAGCTGCACGCTGTCGCGATCCATGACGCCCCTCCCTGCCCGGGACCATGCTACCGGCGGTCCGTGCGTAGAGGCGAGGGGAATCAGCGCATCGGTGCCCGACACCGGGATGCGTGCGATGCGCCTCCCCGCCTACCGTTGCGCCCATGCGACGTGCCGACTCGTGGGTGCCGGCCCGTCCTGTCGAACGCGCGGCCCGGGCGCGACGGCGCCGATACCGCCGGCGCCGCCTCGCCGTCGGGGCCTCCGCACTCGTCGTGCTCGCCGTCGCCATCTGGACCGTCGCCCGGCTCGGCGCCGGCGGGAGTTCCAACGCGGTGCCGGCCGTCTCGCAGCGGACGACCATCACGGTCGCACCGACCACCACGGTCGCACCGACCACCACGACGACCGTGCCCCCGACCACCACGTCGATGATCGGTCCCGGTTCGCTCCCGCAGACGGGAGCGTTCCCGAGCACCACGAGCCCGGTCTTCACGAGCAACATCGCGGCGCTGTGGAGCGCGGTCTCGACCGGCCAGGTGCAGCAGGCCCTTCCGGCGTTTTTCCCCGAGGGCGCCTACGTGCAGCTGAAGGACATCGCGAACGCCGAGGGCGACTACTCGAACCGGCTGGTCGTCGAGTACGAGGCGGACGTGACCGCTGCGCACCAGCTCCTCGGCCCCGACGCCGCGGCCGCCACCTTCGTCACCGTCGACGCGGACTCGGCGTACGGGCACTGGGTGCCCCCCGGCGTCTGCGACAACGACGTGGGCTACTTCGAGCTCCCGAGCTCCCGCATCGTGTACTCGCTCGACGGCCAGGTGCACTCCTTCGGCATCGCCTCGATGATCTCGTGGCGGGGGGAGTGGTACGTGGTGCACCTCGGGGCCATCCTGCGAACGGGCGCCGGCGGCGAGGTCGACAGCCCGCAGGCCGGCGCCGGGGCGCCTGCCTACTCGTCGACCTGCTGAACGCCCCGCGCGGTCACGACCTGTTGAGCACCGGGCAGTCGGTCGTCAGGCGGTGGCGAGCGTCGCAGTGGTGTTGACGCAGCCCGGATCCTCGCCGAGCGGATCGCCCGAGGCGGCGTACGCGCGCGACCGCGACCCTCCACAGAGGTCGGCGTAGTCGCAGCGCCCGCAACGGCCGTCGAACGTGGCGGCGCGGATCGAACGGAGCAGCGGATCGTCGCGGTAGATCTCGACGAGGCTCCGCTCGCGGACGTTGCCCAGGTGCACCGGGAGGAATCCCGACGGGTAGACGTCGCCACTGCTCGAGACGAAGACGATCCCCTTGCCGTCGCGGGTCGCCGCGCTGGGCACACGCCTCGAAGCGGTGGGCCGACCGAGACGCTCGGCGAGTCGCTCGCAGAGCCTGCCGGCGAGCGGGCGGTCGAGCGCCGGCTCGTCCGACCGTTCGCACTCGAGCGCGATCCGGCGGAAGAAGGGTGCCTCGACCGTGCGAACGGTGAAGCCGTAGCGGGACGCGTCGAGGAGGAAGCGGCAGACGTCTTCGTTTTCCTCCGCGGTCGTGGCCTCGACACCGGTGCCGCGGCCGGTCGTGATGAGGAAGAAGACCTCCCAGGCATCGACGCCGGCGTCGTGCATGAGGGAGGCGACGTCCGCGAGCTCCTCGACGTTGCGCCGCATGACCGTCGTGTTGATCTGCACGGTGAACCCGTTGCGCTGCAGCTTGCCGATGGCCCGGAGGGTCTCGTCGAAGTGCCCGTCGATCCCGCGGATCGCGTCGTGCGTGACCGGCGAGGCGCCGTCGAGGCTGAGGGACGCGGTCTTGACCCCTTGGCGGCGGAGGCTCTGGAGCCTCGTCGAGGTCAGTCGCGACGTCACCGAGGGCGCGATGGCGACGGGGATCTGCCGCCGCCGTGCGCGAGCAGCCAGCTCGACGAGGTCGTCCCGCTGGAGGCAGTCGCCACCGGTCAGCACCAGGATCGGCCGAGGACTGCCCACCGTGCCGAGGTCGTCGATCAGCGCGATCCCCTCGGCGGTCGTGAGCTCGTCGGGTCCTGGTTCGGTCGTGGCGCTGGCCCGGCAGTGCGCGCAGGCGAGCCCGCAGGCCTTCGTGGTCTCCCAGAAGACGAGGAGCGGGCGCCTGTCGAAGCGGGCGGTCGGCGGCGGGGCGCTCACCGGAGGTCGCAGGACGTGCTCGGCGGCATGCCGTGATTCTCACCGGCCGGGGTCGGCCGGTGGCAGGGCCATAGGTCCCATTCGGTCCCGGGCGCCACGGGCGAAACCGTGCGGTCGCCGGTCGAGGACCTTCCGTCGGGTAGGCATATGGCGGATCGGGAGGTAGTCGATGTTGCGGATCGTCGCACGCGTGGTGGTCGGGAGCCTTGCACTGGTGACCGCGTTACCGGCCACCGGCGCCACCGGGGTGACGCCACCGACGCCACGTACCGGTTCGACACCGGGGTACTGGTTGGTGGGAGCCGATGGTGGCGTCTTCGCCTTCAACGCGCCGTTCGAAGGTTCGGGCGCACCGGGAGCAGGCTCGCCGGGCGCGTGCCCGTCCGTCTTCGGTCCGACGATCAACGTCTCGGCCGCCTCGCTCGCGAACTCCGGGCAGGCTGTCGCGTTCATGAGCTGCGTCGGCATCGCAGGATCGGCCGGTGGCACCGGGTACTGGCTCCTGAACTACTCGGCGTTCCCCACGGCATTCGGCTCGGCGACTTCCACCGCGCAGTTGGGCTGCACTGGTCTGGGCGGTGCCGCCGGTGGATGGAGCGGCATCGCCGCGACACCGAGTGGGAGAGGGTTCTTCCTCACCAGTGTCAACGGCGGAGTCGTGGGGTGCGGCGACGCGTCGCCGGTCGGCGGGCTCACCAGCCTGCAACTGGGCGCGTCGATCGTCGGGATCGCGTCGACGCCCGACGGCAAGGGCTACTGGCTCGTCGGTTTGGACGGTGGCGTCTTCGCATTCGGTGACGCCGGCTTCTACGGGTCGATGGGCGGTACCGAACTCAACCTCCCGATCGCCGGGATCGCCTCGACGCCGGACGGCAAGGGCTACTGGCTCGTCGGCATGGACGGCGGCGTCTTCGCCTTCGGCGACGCAGCATTCTCCGGATCCCTGGGCGGACGCGGGCTGAACCAGCTTGTCACCGGCATCGCCGCGAATCCCGTCGGCACCGGTTATTGGTTGGTGTCGACGGACGGCGGCGTCTTCGCCTTCGGCGGTGCGCCGTTCGAGGGGTCGATGGGCGGCACGAGGCTCGACGCGCCCGTCGTCGGCATCGCGGCGGTCTCGAACTGAACGGCTCCCTCGACGATCCGCCCGATCGTGCGACCACGTGCTGGGTGATGGAAGACGGTCGGCCGGTGTGGTGCTGCACCTCGGGGTCGGGGACCTAGTCCATCCGCCCGCCCCAGTACGTCCCTTCCGCCACTCCACGTCCCTTCCAAAGAGTGCGAATGAGTTGTCCTTCCTACGAGCGGGGCCCGACGTCGATGTCGTAGGTCGACCCTCCCTTGACGGCGATCGAGACCGATGTGGCGCCCGCCGGCACGGCGATGATCCGGTCCGTGCCGGAGCCGGTGCCGACGGCATGGACGGTCACGACGGAGGCCGGGTGGACCACGGGAATGTCGACGGTGCCCGACGTGCCGGCGGGACCGGTGACCTGCGCGGCGAAGCGGTGCGCCGAGCGATCCTGAGCCCACCGAACGGCAATGGTGCCGTGCGGTGTCGGTACGTCGCCCTCCACCCAGGCGAGCGACCCGGGGTGAGGCTGTACCGACCAGGTGGCGAAGCCCGCCGCCGTCGGCTGGACGCCGAGCACGTAGGAGGAGAGGTCGGCCGTCGCCCCACTCGACCAGCCATGCGCCAGGCTGGTTTCGCTGCCGAACCCGGGACTGCCGCTCCGGCCGACCATCTCCCAGTCGGCTCCACTGTTGTCAGGGCCGGGAGCGTCCATGTGCCCCCACACCGTCTGCAACAAGGTCAGTGCGGCCGTGGTGTCGCCAGCGGCGAAGAGGGCTTGCACCTCGTCGTTGGTCACGAACGGGCTCACCGCATTCTGGTAGCCGGAGTTGGTCGTGAACACCTCGGGCCCGTACGGCGTCGACGGCAGCGTCTTGGCCAGGGCGGCCAGGACGTGAGGGGCCTGACCGGACGCGGGGACGCCGTAGAGGACCGCCAGCGAATTGCCGTCCTGGGCCACGGTGGCGGGCTTCCGGTTGGACTCCATGTAGAGCCCGGTGGTCGGAACGAGCAGGTAGCGGTTGACGGCCGCTCGCAGAGCGGCGGCGGCCTGGGTGTAGGTCCCCGCCTGTTGGGGCAGGCCGAGCGCGTCCGCCATCGAGGCGGCGTTGAGGAGGGTCCGGTAGTAGATGTCGTTGTAGGCCACAACCTCCCCGGTCCGCTCTCCGTCGAAGTAGTCCCAGTCCTGTCCGTTGGTGGCGTCGGTGGCGAGCAGCCCGCGACCGTCGACGAGCGATGCGTCGTACGCCAACTCACGGGTGACGACCGGCCACTCCGAACGCACGAAGCCGAGATCGCCCGTGTACAGCTCGTACGTGGCGATGTTGTTGACCTCGTCCATCGAGTACGAGGCGGAGTAGGTCGAACCACTTTGCGGGAACGTGCCGAGCGGCAGTGTCGGATCCACGTTGGTACCGGACTCGCCGCTCACCACCTGATAGCTGGCCAGGAGTTGGAGCGAACCCCGTACGAAATTGGATGCCGCCGTCGTGTAGAAGACGTTGGGACCCTCCACGCCCAGATCGCCACTCCACACCACGCGGTCGCGACGTGCCCCGTCGACGATGACCGGGAGCGCGTTCGCCGTTTGAATGTCGGACCCGGCGAAGTCGGCCACGGCCGACGGACGAGACAGTGGGTCTGCGAAGAGCGTGCTGTCGGTCGGGCCGGTGACGACGAGATCGCGGAACTGTGCCCATGAACCGAGGTCGGTGAAGCCGACCGTACCGGACGCGTAGACCGAACTCCCCGCGGGTCGGATCGCGATGTCGAAGGTGGCCACGTGGTGGCCGTCGATGGTCGTGACCAGTTGCGTGCCCGACGCCGAAGTGGTCACGTGGTGCCACCGGGCGGCGTTGAAGGTGCGGGGCAGCACGGCGCGGCCGATGACGGCGAACTCGTCGGGACCGAGAGCGACCTCCGTGAGTGTGGCCGGTGACCCGGGTTTGGTCGGGGAGGTGTGCAGGAGGAAGAGGTAGCCGGCCGATGGTGACTGGGCGCGAACGAGCCACCCGGCGTCGGTCCCGACGACCCGGGTGTCGAACGCCATGGTGTAGTCGGTCCAGTCGCCGCCTCGATCCAAGACACCAGTGCCCCCTCCCACGGTATTGAGCACTCCGGCGCTGACGTGCCAGGGCGACGGCGCAGCGCCTGCGGGCAGCTCGTTGAGCTGGGTGGTGTACGCGCCCTCGTACCAGATGCGGTTGAGCTGTGGCGAGCTCGAGTCGAACCATCCCCGCATGACCGACGCGGTGCCCCTCACGGCGGTGAACCGGATGCCCACCGACGAGATGGACACGGTGCCGGGAGAGGCGAGGGCGATCCGCTCGTATCGCTCGCCGCCCTGGATGAGCCCGGTGGAAAGCGTCCCGGGGTAGGCCACCGCCATGGCATCGACTCGGGACGACGCACCCGCCTGACTGTCGCTCGGCGTGACATCCCCGTTCGTCCCCGCCGCCCACTGGCGGCCCTCGCTGTAGGAGACCTGCAGATACGGCGTGCCCGACACGGAGTGCACGTCGACGTACGGGATACCGCCGACGTCGTGGCCGTAGTCGAGGATGATCGAGGGCGGGGGGCCGCCGGACTTCCTGGTGAGCGTCGCCAGGTCCCGGCCGGTTCCGATGAGTGAGTCCGCGCCGGACACCGTCCCCGAGGTGGCGACGACTGCCACAGGATGCACCACGGGACTCGACGGGGCCTCGAGGTTGCGCTGCCAGTCGACCCGGACCGGCCACCGGGGCACTGGCGGGGTGCCGGCCGCCCCGGCGCCAGCCCAGCCCCCCAGGACGGCGGTCGTCGCCAGCGCCACCGGAGGCCCGAAACGGATGAGATGACGGATCCACCCTGCATTTCGATGCACGACGCGTCCCTTCGTCGACCAACAGACACCAGTGGCCGAGAATCAGCGACCGCCACGGTAGACGAGGGGTTCCGCTCGGTGCCGGGCGTGGCGGCCCAGGTAGTGACGTGGATGGGCCGAATCGGCCTCGATCGACCGTCGGTGGCGAACCTCGGAACGCTATCGTCGCCCGATGCGGCAGAGCGCCCCATCTGTTTCGGGTGCCGCGCCCGGATCGGAGCGGTCCGTCGACGACGTTTCACGCAGACGATATGTCTGGGGATCCGCTGTCGGCATCGTCTGCTCGTCGGCGGCGTTCGCCTGGTTGGTGACCGGGGGAACCTTCGACTTCTTCCGTTCGGTCCCCTTCTCGAACTTCTACGACGTCCAGGCGCGGTCACTCCTCCACGGCACGTGGAGCATGCCGGCCAGCACGCTCCAGATCGAGGGCATCCAGACGCACGGTCGGACCGACATGTACTACGGGCCGGTACCCGCCCTGCTGCGCATGCCGGTACTCCTCGTCACCCATCGGTTCGACGGTCGGCTCACCGAGCCCTCGCTGTTCATCGCGTTTCTCCTCGGCCTGGTGTTCGTCGCGCTCCTCAGTTGGAAGATCCGCGGCCTGGTCCGGGGCTCGGCGCCGGTCGGGCGGTTCGAGGCCGGTCTCAACGGGGCGTTCCTCGTCGTCGTGGGCGTGGGCTCCGTCCTCTTCTTCCTCGGGAGCGTCGCCCAGGTCTACGAAGAGGCCGAGATGTGGGGCGCCACTTTGAGTCTCGGGGCCTTCGTGACACTGATCGATTTCCTCCGGCGGCCCAGCGGCCGTCGCCTGCTGGCCACGGCAGTCCTGATCACCCTCGCGCTCTTGACCCGGGCGTCGGTGGGGACCGGACCGGTGGTGGCGATCGGAATGACGACAGTGGTCTACGGCGTGTGGTGGATTGCCAAGCGCCGGCGCAAAGGGCAACAGGGTGCCGAGCGCCTCGCTCGGATGCTCGGTGTGCGGATCGCCGACGCCTCGGGTCGGTTCTGCGTCGCACTTGCGGCAGCCGCCGCAGTGCCGCTGGTCCTCTACGTGACCATCAACGAGATCAAGTTCGACACGCCCTTCACCATTCCGCTGAACCGCCAGGTGATCTCTCTCGAGAGCGCTCACCGTAGGGCCGTGCTCGCGGCGAACGGGGGGAGCCTCTTCGGGTGGAAGTTCCTGCCGACCAGTCTGCTGCAGTTCGCACGACCCGATGCGCTGTCGATCCGCCGGGCGTTTCCCTGGATCTTCTTCCCGGGGAAGGCGATGGTGGTCGGCAACGTCCTGTACGACACGCGGGACTGGACATCGAGCGTGCCGGCCGGGATGCCGGTGCTCACCCTCCTCGCGGTGGTCGGTGTCGTGGTCGTGTTCCGGTCGCGTTCGAACTCGGGCCCGGCCCATGCTCGGCGCCGCATCCGGGCGGTGCAGGTCACACGGGATCCAGCGGAATGTCCGATCGAGGTACCCGCCGCAGTCTCCGTCGCCGTGCTCCGGATACCGCTGGTGGGTGCAGCGGCGGGGACCGTTGGAATACTGACCATCGCCTTCATCGCCGAGCGGTACCTGGCAGACGCCATGCCGCTCATCGTCCTCGCGGGCGTCGTCGGTTGGCACGTGACGCTCGACCACTGGACCGGCAGACCGGGGACCGCACGGGTGGTCGGCGCCGTACTGCTCGCGCTGCTGGCGCTCTTCGAGGTCTGGACGTCGTTCTCCCTCAGCCTCTTCTACCAACGCGAGCTCGGTCCGGACATCACCTCGCAGCAGCGGTCGAGTCTGGTCGCATTCCAGCTCCGGGTCGGTCGATCGCTCTTCGGACCGCTTACGGTCCCGGTCCGTTCCGTGTCCAGTCTGCCTGCCCGCGCCGAGGCCCTGGACCTTGCGGTGGTCGACCGGTGCGCGGGCGTCTACCAGTTCGACGGCAACTCGTGGCAGCCGGTCGAACTCGGAGCCGCCGGCGGCGCCCGACGATTTGAGGTCACGTTTCCGCGCACCGATCTTCATCGTCGCCAACCGCTGCTCGTCACCGGCGGTGCTTCACCACTGGACGTGGTCGCGGTCACCTGGGAGGGCGGGGACACCTACCGCTTCTCCTATCTCTTCGATGGAGCGCTCTTCCCCCCATCCGATCGCGTCTGGTTCAGCGAGCCGCCCGTCACCGTGCAGGCCGGACGCCCGCATCAGGTGCAGATCGATCTCGACTCCCGTGTCCAACAGGTGTTCATCACCGTCGACGGTGCGCCGGCGTTCGAGCTGGACGACGCGGTCGCGCCGCCGACGAACGTCAGGACGGCATCCGCTCCGGCCTCGATCTCGACCACCCCGGTGTTCAGCGGCTCGATCCGCTCGGTGCCCGTCTCGACACCCATCTGCGACCGGCTGGAACAGCTCACGTCAGGAGGCAAGCGGTAGTCGGGGAGGAGAGCCCGCCGATGGCACGGTCCCCGTGTCCGGCGCGCTGATCGCTTCCGACCGCGATGGTCCAGCAACTCGAAGCCCAGGTGACGGTGAGCCGGCCTGTAGGCGGGATTCTGTCGGCCCCCTCTCGGGGACCGGGTGGCCATCCATCTGCGCGGTCTACCCGGGAGTGACGCTCCTTTCGGAGCGCCGGACGGGCCGCCCGTCTCCCTGTTCGACCTTGCTCCGGGTGGGGTTTACCGAGCCGGCCGGGTCACCCCGGTCGCTGGTGCGCTCTTACCGCACCGTTTCACCCTTGCCTGTGCGCTGCCTTGCGGCCTCGCCATCGGCGGTCTGTTCTCTGTGGCACTGTCCTGCAGGTCGCCCCGACTGGCCGCTAGCCAGCACCCTGCCCTGTGGAGTCCCGACCTTCCTCGACACACGACTCCCGGCGATACCGGGTGTGCGTGCCGCGACCACCCGGCCGGCTCACCGTCCCCTCCATGGTCCCACAGGCCGAACGCCCGGACCGATGCCTGTCCGCGAGCGGGTCGCGCCGTCGCATCAGGCACCCGTCCGGAGCACAGGGGGTTCGCCCCAGAGGGGCCCTGTGGTCCCACCCTCGCTCTAACCTGGCGGCGTGTCCCTGAGTGAACGCGCCGCACGGCTCGCGGCGACCCACGGCGAGACGGACTCGCTCACGATCGGTGAGCTCTACCGGCGCATCGACCGCGCGCTCCAGACCGAGCTGCCCGACGAGTGCTGGGTCGCGGGCGAGGTTCGCTCGTTCAACGTGAGCTCGCGGGGCCACTGCTACCTCGATCTCGTGGATCCCGCCGACGCGCAGGAGAGCGGCACGCCCGTGCTGAAGGCGAAGTGCTGGTCGAGCAGCTGGCGCAAGATCCGTAGCGCGCTCGACACGGTCGGTGTCACATTCGACGCGGGCCTCGTCGTGCGGGTCCGTGGCAAGATCGACCTCTACAAGCCGCGCGGCGAGATCGGCTTCATCGTGACCGCGCTCGACACCGAGGCACTGCTCGGGAAGGTGGCCGCCGAACGGGCTCGCCTGGTCAAGGCCCTGGTCGACGAAGGTCTCTTCGACCGAAACCGCCGGCTCACGGTTCCGGTCCCCCCGATCCGGATCGGGCTCGTGGCGAGCCCGGCAACCGAGGGTTATCGCGACTTCATGGGACGGCTCGAAGAGGCCTCGGTGGCCTTCGAGGTGCTCGTCGCCCCGAGCCAGGTCCAGGGACGCGAGGCGCCGGCGTCCGTTGCCGCCGCGATCCGCCGGCTCGACACCGAAGGCTGCGACGTCCTCGTCGTCGTGCGGGGCGGCGGCTCGAAGGCCGATCTCGCGACGTTCGATGCCGAGGTCGTCGCACGGTCGATCGCGACCGCGGCCACACCGGTGTGGACCGGCATCGGACACACCGGTGACCAGTCGGTCGCCGACGAGGTGGCCAACCGCTCGTTCATCACGCCGACCGAGTGCGGCCAGGAGCTCGCCCGACGGGTCGTCGACGCCTGGCGCGCCGCCGTCGAGGCCGGAGCGATCGTGGCGCGCCTCGCCGAGGACCGCCTGCTCGACGCCGAGCGGTCGATCGGGCGCCAGCGCCACACGACGACCACGTGCGCACGCGCACAGCTGGACCGTCACGCGGACCGGCTCGAGCACCGGGGGAGGACCGTGCGTGGCGCGGTCCGCGGCCAACTCCACACCCACGCCCAACGCCTCGCCGGGCGCGGCGGCGCGACGGGCAGGGCGGCGATCCGTGCGGTGCGCGCGGGAGAAGATCGACTCGTGCACCGGCAGGCGCGCCTCGCGCCGCTGCCGGCTCGTCACTTGGTGACCGAGGAGCTCCGTGCCGCTCAGTGGCGGCGCCTGCTCGGCGCGTTCGACTACCAGCGGCAGCTCGACCGCGGCTACTCGGTCACCCGCGACGGGTCGGGTGCGGTGCTCCGGACGGTGGCGGGGCTCGACACTGGCACCCGCCTCGTGACCCAGCTCGCTGACGGGACAGTCGCCTCCGAGGTGATCGCGCCCACCTCCGAAACGGGCGCGTCACCGGTCCGCACCAGACCTCACGACGAAGGGACGGCTTGATGGCACCACGGAGCAGCGGACGGAGCGCGGGTGAGGAACCGGCCGCGCCCGAAGTGGCGTCGATGACCTACGCCGACGCGAGTGACGAGCTCGACGCGATCATCGGGGAGTTCGAGACCGGTGTGGTCGACGTGGACCGGCTGGTCGCCCAGCTCGAACGGGCCACCGACATCGTGGACGAGCTCGACCGACGGCTCCGGCGGACAAGGATCCAGGTCGAGGAGCTCGTACCACGGCTCGAGGCCATCGGTCAGGCCGACGTTCGCGACGAAGGGAACGAGGACGACGTGCAAGCGGACGGAGCCGGAGACGACGGATCGTCGCCTGGTCTGTTCTGAGGATTGGCCGGAGTCGCCGTCTCGACCTTGCGCCACACGTGCTCAGGAGATGTTGCGCTCCCGTCCTTCCCAGTAGGGCGCACGAAGCTCGCGCTTGAGGATCTTGCCGGTCGGGTTCCGCGGCAGCGCGTCGACGAAGTCGACCGAGGTCGGGCACTTGTAGTGGGCAAGCCGGTCCCGGGTCGCAGCGATGATGTCGGCGGCGAGCGCCTCGTCGTCGTCGGACGCTCCAGCCGTCCGGACCACGATCGCCTTGACGGTCTCGCCCCACCGGTCGTCGGGCACGCCGATCACGGCCGCGTCCGCCACGTCGGGGTGGGCGAGGAGCGCATTCTCGACCTCGGCCGGGTAGACGTTCTCGCCACCCGAAACGATCATGTCCTTGATGCGGTCGTGGAGGAAGAGGTAGCCCTCCTGGTCGATCCAGCCTGCGTCGCCGGTCCGGAACCACCCGTCGTCGGAGAGCACGGCCGCGGTCTCGTCGCGCTTGTTCCAGTAGCCGAGCATGTTCTGGTCAGAACGGGTCCAGATCTCGCCGACGGCGCCACTCGGCAGATCCTCACCGGTGGCGGCGTCGACGATGCGGAGCTCGACGTGGTCGAACGGCCGTCCCGCCGAGCGCAACAGGTGCGCCCGCGGGCCTTCCGGATCGTGGTCCTCGGGCATGAGCGACGTGATCGCGCCGGTGGTCTCGGTCAGCCCGTACACCTGCGCGAACTGGCACCCGAAGGCACGCATCGAACGGACGAGCACGTCCTCGCTGATCGGGGAGGCGCCGTAGAAGATCGTGCGCAGCGACGAGACGTCCGCGGTGTCGAGCGCCGGCGTCGCGAGGAGGAACATGAGCACCGCGGGGACGAGGAACGACTCGGTGATCCCGTACCGCTCCACGATGGCGAGGACGGCCTCGGGATCGAAGTCCCGCACGATCACCGAATGTCCCCCGCTCGACATCCCGCAGAGCGCCCACCCGGTGCCCCCGATATGGAAGAGGGGCATCGCGACGAGGGAGACGGTGTCCTCGGCGATGTGGAAGACCTGGTCGGCCTCTCGCAGGATGGTCGAGATGTTGCGGCCCGAGATCATCGCCCCCTTGGGGAGGCCGGTGGTCCCCGAGGTGTAGAGCTGGGTGACGACGTCATCGGGCTGCGCGTCGAACGAGGGGTCGTCCGGCTCGTCGGTGATGCCGGCCTCACGCCACTCGACGAACTCGTCGAGGGGCACCCAGGTCCGCACCGTCGTGACGAGCTCGGCCATCTCCTTGGCCGCGCCCGCGTAGTCGTGGCCGTAGAAGAGCACGGTGGCCCGGGCGTCCTCCACGATGGCTGCCAGCTCGGTCGGGGCGAGCCGCCAGTTGAGGACCACGCTGACTGCGCCGAGGAGTGCGCAGCCGAAGAAGACCTCGAAGTTCTCGATCCCGTTGCGGTCGAGGAACGCGACTCGCTCGCCGGGGACGACGCCTTCGGCGGCGAGGGCGTGACTCACGTGCTTGGCGTTGGCGTAGAGCTGTCCCCAGGTGAGTGTGGTGTCACCCGCGGTGAGCATCGGTGCGTCCGGGGTGCGCGCCGACCAGTGGCGGAGCATCCCCGTCGCCGTCCGGTAGTCAACCCCGTCGTGATCGTCCTGCACCGTGGCACCCCCTTCGTCCCCGGGCACCCCGGATCCCCGAGGTGTCGCCGGAAAGCACGAGGTTAGATCGCCGCCGCGGTGCCGGCGCGACGGCCGCCCGTACAGTGTGGGGATGCACGATGCGACGAACGGGGCCTCGGGCGCGCCCGATGCCGACCGCCTCTACTTCCGGCAACTCCTCGCAGGGATCGACTTCGCCGCGCGACGACCCGGTCGCCCGTCAGATGGTCAACTTCGTCTACCTGATCGGCGACCGTGCGACCGGCGAGGCGCTGGTCGTGGACCCGGCTTACGCGGTCGGCGAGCTCGTCGACCTCGCGCGCACGGACGGCCTGACCCTGGTCGGCGCGCTCGCCACCCACTTCCATCCCGACCACGTCGGTGGCGACATGATGGGCTGGGGCGTCGAGGGGATCGCCCGTCTCCTCGAGCTCGTCCCGATGCCGGTCCACGTCCAGGCGGACGAGGCGCCCTGGATCACGCGTTCCACCGGGGTGGGCGCGGACGATCTCCGGACCCACGACGGGGGCGACACCGTGCTCGTCGGCGAGGTGCCCGTGACCCTCGTGCACACGCCGGGGCACACGCCGGGCAGCCAGTGCTTCCTCGTCGACGGCAGGCTCGTGGCGGGGGACACCCTCTTCCTCGAGGGGTGCGGTCGCACGGACCTGCCGGGTGGTGACCCCGTCGCGCTCTACGAGTCCTTGACCACCCGGCTCGCCCGGGTCCCCGACGACACCGTGCTCTACCCCGGGCACCGCTACTCGCCCGAGCCCCACGCGACGATGGGCGAGACGCGCGCGACCAACTACGTGTTCCGGCTGCGCACGCCTGAGCAGTGGATGGCGATGTTCGGGAGCTGACACCGGGCGGCGGCGGGCGGTGCTGCCCGGTCCGACCTCCCCTACGATGTCGCCCGTGCGAGCGCCACTGCCCTCCGACGCGTCCGTGGTCGTGGTCGGCGCGTCGCTCGCCGGTTTGCGTGCAGCCGAGGAGATCCGGCACGAGGGCCACACCGGCAGGGTGGTCATCGTGGGCGACGAGTCACACGCCCCCTACGACCGTCCCCCGCTCTCCAAGCAACTCCTCGCCGGCAGCTGGGACGTCGAACGCATCCACCACCACGCGCCGGACAAGCTGGACACCCTCGGCCTCGAATTCCTCCTCGGGGTGCGCGCGATCGGCCTTGACACCGGGCAACGGGTGGTGACCCTCGACGACGGGCGCACCCTCCGGTACGACGGGCTCGTCGTCGCGACCGGAGCGCGGGCTCGTCGGCTTGGGGGGACCGAGGGGATGCGCGGGGTCTGGGCGCTGCGGACGCTCGACGACTGTCTCGGCATCCGCGCGGACATCGAGGCCGCTGGCGAATCCGCCCGCGTCGTCGTCGTCGGCGCCGGCTTCATCGGTTCGGAGGTCGCGGCGACTTGTCGCGGGCTTGGTGCGTCGGTCACCGTGCTCGAGGCGTTGCCGGTGCCCATGGGCCGTGTGCTCGGTGACGAGCTCGGTGCGGCGTGCGCGCGCCTGCACACCGAGCACGGCGTGGTCGTCCGAGCCGGCGTCGGCGTCGACCGGGTGGTCGCAGGTGCCGATCCGTCGCTGCCGGTCGTCGTCGAGCTGTCCGACGGCTCGCGCCTCGACGCGGACGTGGTCGTCGCGGGCATCGGGGTTGATCCGGCGGTCGACTGGCTCGAGGACGCGGGACTCGTGCTCGACAACGGGGTGGTCTGCGGCCCGACCCTCTTCGCCGCCGACCGCGTGGTCGCGGCCGGGGACGTGGCGCGCTTCGACCACCCTTCACTCGGGCACGCCGTACGGATCGAGCATTGGACGAATGCGGCGGAGAGCGGCCCAGCCGCGGCCCGCAATCTGCTCGCGGGATCGGACGCGGCACGTCCCTACGATCCAGTGCCGTTCTTCTGGTCCGACCAGTACACGACCAAGATCCAGATGATCGGCCTACCGAGTCCCGGCGACGAGGCGGTCGTGGTGAGCGGCTCCGTCGACGAGCCGAAGCTCCTCGCTCTCTACCGCCACGGCGACCGGCTGGGCGCCGCGCTGGCTTTCAGCCAGCCGCGCCAGCTCATGGCCTACCGGCCGCTCCTCGCCAAGGGCGCGTCGTTCGACGAAGCGCTGGCGCTCGCCCGCTCCTGAGCCGACCCAGTGCCGGCTGTCCTGCGCACACCCCGGAAGCGATGCGCGGACGCGAGCGCATCGGCGAGCTCGTCCGCCGAGGGCTCGACCCCGCCGTAGACAGCGCGCTCGACGAGCGTCGTCGCGGCGACGACCGCGGTTGCGTCGTCGGGCGTCGCGCCGGCGAGGCGGGTGCCGTACGCGCTGAGCGTCTCACCCGTTCGCCGCGGGATGCCGAGTCGCGCCCCGCCGTGCTCGATATCGGCGGCGATCCGGTGCGCCCAGGTGGCCGGCCGCGTCCGGCGACGACGACGCTCTACGACGACCAGCGTGGCAGCGAGGAGGAACACCGCGATCGGCGGCCACGGCAGCGTCCGCAGCGCGCGCCCGGCGCTCGCGGCGAGCACCGAACCCGGCGAGGGGTTCGCGAGGGGCACGACCGCCGTCGGGTCGAAGTCCTGCCAGCCGTACCCGTCGAACCAGACCTGCACCCACGCGTGGGCGTCCTTCGCTTCGACGTCGTAGAGGTCGGTGATCGGGTCGTAGGAGCCCGGAACGTACCCGACCGCCTCTCTGGCCGGGATGCCGAGCGAGCGAAGCATGACGACGGTCGCCGTCGAGATCTGCTCGCAGTAGCCGAGCCGGCTCCCGAAGAGGAAGTTCGTGACCGCGTCGGCGCCGGGCGCGAGCGGCGGGATGTCGGTCGAGTAGCGCACGTGCGCGGTCATCCACCCCTCGATGGCCGCGACTTTGTCGTAGGTCGTGGGTGCTGCGGCCGTGATCTGCGTCGCGAGCGTGGCCACCCGTGGGTAGGAGTGCGGGAGCTGGAGCTCCCGCACGAGCTCGCGCGGTGGGAGTGCTGCGGGTGGAGCGCCTCCCGTGCCGTTGCCCGATCCGGCGGTCCGGAGCTGTTGCGGACTCGCCGAGCTGTCGGACGAGACGACCGTGTAGATGGTCCCGGCGCCCATCGCAGCAGTCGAGACGATGGTGCCGTCAGCGGTCAGGAGCAGCTCGCGTGCCTGGAGGAAGACTCGCTCCGCGTCGTCCGCGTGGAAGACGAGGTTGGGTCCGGACTGGGCGAGGTAGAAGGTCTGCACGTCGGTCGGGCCGGTCGTGCTCCCTGCCTGGTCGACGGCGCCCGGGATCGTGAAGGGCGATCCGCCGTCGAGATGCAGGAGGTCGGGACCCTCGGCCGGAGCGCCCGACTCGGTCCAGCGCTGCCCGTCCCAGTTGTCGTAGGTCTGGCCGAGCCAGAAGTTGGGGCGCGTCGCGTGGACCCGGAGCACGACCTGGTCGCCGAGTCCGGCGCGCACCCCGGTGTCGAGCGAGCGGGCGAACCCGAGGAAGCCGCCGACCCCGATCGGGCCCTGCGGGCTCGCCGCGTGGGCGGGGAGGCCACCGGGTCCGTCGGTCAGATTGCTCGGGGTGTCGACCGGTGACGAGCCGGCCGCGGCCGAGGGGAAGACGAGCGAGGAGGCGACCCGCGGAGCGGGCAGGACGACGACGAGGGCGATGGCGACGACGAGCACCGCGGCGCCCGCGGCCAGGGCGGTGCCGAGCGGGAAGCCGCGCGCGCCCGCCATCGACTGCCACATGGCGAGGAGGCCCCAGATCCCGCAGGCCCCCCACGCGACGACGTAGAGCGCGAGCGAGAGGTCGACCGACTGCGCTGCCGCCACCGCCATCAGGGCGGCCGAGCCGGCGAGCGAGTAGGCGACGTCACGCCGGGCGGGGACATCGAAGGCATGCGTGCTCAGGACCCACGCGAAGAGCACGGCGAGAGGTCCCTCGACCGTCGAGATGTCGCCGGGCGTCGCCGTGCGGGTCACCGTCGCCAGGAACCAGACGAACCCGCCGATCGCACAGACGGCGAGGATCGGCTTCACCGGTCCCCACGGGTCGGCGCGACGGAGGTAGGAGAAGGTATTGCCGGCGGCGGTGGCGACGAGGACGAACGCGGTGACCGCCGGGCTCAGCTCTCCCTGGCGCCAGCAGGCCAGCGCGGCAACCGCGACGGCGAGCGCCGATGCCGTGCGGAAGGAGACCGAGTGCTCGGACGGTCCCGGGCGGTTCGCCTGCACGATCCGCTCCCAGATCGTCACGACACCTTCCCCCGGGGTCCGGCAGGCACCGCCCGCGCGAGCCGCCGTCCGAGGTCGACGTGGTCGTGCACCACACGTCGCACCGCGCCGGAGGTCTCATCGGTCCCGAGCAGCACGGTGCGTCCCGCGACCAGCCACCCGGATGCCGTGGCCATCGCGCGCTCGGCCTCGGCCTCGGCCTCGAGGGGGTCGGCGGGGAGCGCGACGTCGAGGACCACCGTGTGGTCGTGGTGCCGCTCTCGCTCGCGGACCATGAGCTCGCCGGCGTGCGCCGTCGAGGGCCAGTGCACCGCGCGCCGGGTGTCGCCGTGCTCGTAGGGGCGGACGCCACGCGGCTCGCCGCTGGGCGCGCTCGACGTCGCGGGCGCCTCGCCGTCCGTCGCCGAGGCACTCGGCGCGGCCGGGTCGGGCGCCCCGGTCCTCGGCGCGACGTGCAGTGGTCGGACGAGATCGACCCGCACCTCCTTCGCCCACCAGAGCAGGCCGAACGGCGCGGAGGATCCGACCTCGAGGACGACCGATTCGAGTACGCCGCGGCGTCCGGCGAGCAGGTCGAGCTCCACATCGCGCGGACCTCGCAGCGCCCCCGTCGCGGCGCGCACGGGTCCCCCCGGAGCGAGGGGCCGGAGCCGGACCGGGCCGCTGGCGCGCACGTTGAGCGTCGCCGTGCGGCCTGCCACCGCGTCGGCGTCGTTCGCCACGCAGGTCACCCGCGCGCGGGCGGCGGGAAGGAGCGGCGCGACGAGTCCCGTCAGGAGGACCGCGGCGAGCAGCGCGCCGACGGCCTGCACCCATCCGGAGCCGCTCGACCGGGTCACGCCCAGCCAGGCGAGCATCGCGACCGCGCTGCCCGCCACCGGCCCGATCCAGGCCACCGGGTGGACCCGCGTCCGGAGCCGCCGGGTGCGATCGAGTCGATCGTGGCGCGCCCGGCGCTCGCCGGTCACGTGGCCGGCGCGGGCGTCTCGGCGAGGACCGTGTCGACGAGTCCGGCGGCGTCGTCGCCGCCGTCCGTGATCAGGCGGTGCACGAGGCACGGCCCGGCCACGGCCTGGACGTCCAGCGGCGTGACGTAGGCCCGCGCGTGGAGCACCGCATACGCCTGGGCGCAGCGGAGCAGGGAGATCGCCGCGCGGGGGCTGGCACCGAGACGCACCGTCCCGACCCTCCTCGTCGCACGCACGAGCGCGACGGCGTACTCGGCGACGACCGTCACCACCCGCACGGTGGCGGTCGCGTCGATCGCCCGCTGCCACGCGGCCGGATCTGCGACCGGGGTGAGCACGTCGAGCGCGTAGCGGCCACCCTGATGCAGCACGAGGCGCGTCTCGACCTCGGCGTCCGGGTAGCCGATCGTCGTCGAGAGACCGAACCGGTCGAGCTGGCTCTCGACGAGTGGGTAGGTGCCGAGCTGGCCAACCGGGTTCTGGGTGCCGATGACGAGGTGCGGCTGCGGGAGGGGCCACGACGCGCCGTCGACGGAGACCTGCTGCTCCTCCATGGCCTCGAGGAGCGCGGACTGGGTGCGCGGCGGGGTGCGGTTGAGCTCGTCGAGCAGCACGACGTGCCCGAAGAGCGGGCCAGGGCGGAACTCCCAGCTGCCCTGGTCCGGGGAGAAGACGGTCACCCCCGTGATGTCGGAGGGCAGCAGGTCGGGGTGGCCCTGCACCCGGGAGAGCCGTGCCCCGAGGGCGGCTGCAAGGGCGCGCGCGAGCACCGTCTTGCCGACTCCCGGCACATCCTCGATCAAGAGGTGGCTTCCGGAGAGCGCGGCGACGACCGCCGCCGTGACCGCGTCCGGTGTCCCGAGCAGCACACGGGAGAGCGCGTCGTGCAGGTCCTGCGCGACGCGGACGGCCTCGACCACGGGATCGGTCGCCGGCTCCGCGGCCGCACCGCTCTGCACCGTGTCGATGCCCGTGCTCATGGGTTCCCCTGCTCCCCCGCATCGGCCCGGGCGACCGACTGGGCCGCCGAGCGTGGCGATCCACCCACCCTATGCGTTTCGCGCGGCATGCGGCAACGGTCGTGGCCTGTGAGCTGGGCATTCGTGCCCGGCATCGCACGGCCGACCATCGCAGTGCCCAACCCTCAGAAGGAGAGCGCGGACAGTTCGGGGATCGTGCGCTCGGCGCGGTGGCGTGCCTCGGCCCACCGGGCACGGGACACGGCCCGCCGCTCCTCGTCCACACCAGGGGTCGAGATCTTCGCGGGGGACCAGGCGGCGGCGAGGTCGGCCGCGTCGGACCAGATCCCGACTGCCATGCCGGCCAGGTACGCCGCACCGAGCGTCGTCGCCTCGAGCACCGGCGAGATCTCGATCGGCCGGCCGCACGCGTCGGCGAGCGCCTGGGTGAACACGTCGTTGGCCGACATGCCGCCGTCGACGCGCAGCGAGTCCACCCGGAGCCCCGAGTCCGCCTCGGCGGCTTCGAGGAGGTCGGCGCCACGGTGGGCGATCCCCTCGAGCACGGCGCGCACCAGCTCCGGCCGGCCCGTTCCCCGGGTGAGCCCGGTGAAGGTACCGCGCGCTCCGAAGTCCCACTGCGGCGTCCCGAGGCCGAGGAGCGCGGGGACGAACCAGACGTCGCCGGTGTCGTCGCAGTGGCGGGCCACCTCCGCCGAGGCGGGCGCGGACTCGAGGATGCCGAGGTCGTCACGGAGCCACTCGAGGCACGTCCCGGCGGAGAGCATGATCGCCTCGATGCCCCAGGTGACCACACCGCCGCGCCGCCACGCGGCGATCGGGATGGTGCCCGCCTGACCGCGCCCGAGCGTCGCGGGCGCAGTGGCTCCGACGCACTGGTCGAGCATGCCTCCGGTACCGAAGGTGGCCTTGGCGAGGCCCGGCAGGGTACAGCCCTGCCCGATCAGCGAGGCCTGCTGATCGCCGGCGATCCCGGCGATCGGTGGCGCGCCCTCGAGCAGGGTCGCGGGACCGAGGACCCCGGAGGAGTCGACGATCGTGGGGAGCATCGCCGTCGGGATCCGCAGCGCGCCGAGCACGTCGTCGTGCCACTCGAGCCCTTCGCCATGGACGAGACCGGTGACCCCGGCGTTGGTCGCGTCGGTCACGTGGAGAGCGCCGCCCGACAGTCGCCAGGTGACCCAGGTGTCGACCGTCCCGAAGAGCAGCTCCCCACGCTCTGCGCGGGTCCGTTCGGGGTCGGCCTGGTCCAGGAGGGCGGCGACCTTGGTCGCCGAGGCGTTGGGGGGCACCCGGATCCCCACCCCTTGGAGCTCGAGGCACGTCCCGACCGTGCGGAGGTCCTGCCATCCAAGGCCCGGCCCGACCGGCACACCGGTCGCCCGCTCCCAGACGACCGTTGACGCGCGCTGGTTGGCGATCCCGACCGCGTCCACCGGACCGCCTTCGGCAAGGCTGCGCGACGCGACCTCGACGACCGCGTCGGCCATGGCGACCGGGTCGAACTCGACGAGGCCGGGGAAGGGGCTGTCCGGAAGGACCGACACGTGGTGGACGTGCTCGACCGCGCCGTCCGGCCGCACCACCGCCCCGCGCACGCCCGAGGTGCCGATGTCGACGACGAGGAGGCTCACGGCCAGGGAACTGCGCCGAAGGGACTTGTGAGGCCCAGCTTGCCGGGGTTGAGGATTCCGTTCGGGTCGAGGGCGTCCTTGACAGCGCTGACAAGCGCGAACCCCTCGCCGAGCGCACTGCGCATGAAGCGCGCACGGTTGAGGCCGATGCCGTGGTGGTGGCTGATCGCCCCTCCCGCGTCCGCGGTCGCCTCTGTCACCGCGTCCCACGCTCGCCGGTAGTACCCCTCGTTCCACGAGCGCACGTCGAGGCCCGGCGCGTCGGCCGGTGCACGACCGGCGAAGGTGAAGTAGAGGCAGGCGCCGTCAGTGTAGGCGTGTGACTGGTGCGACGAGGCGACGAGGGTGCCCTCCACACGGCCCAGGGCGTCGAGCACCGCGTGATAGATGCCGGGGAGTGCGGCCCAGCGCGCGGAGATCTCTGCGGTGTCGACCACGATGCCCCCGCGCCAGAGCGGCGCGAGCGCGGAGACGTCATTGCGGTGCTCGAGCCAGCGGGCGACGAGTTCGTCGTCGAGCCGCTTCGCGTCTCGGCACTCCGAGCCAACGATCGAGAGGGTCGCCTCCACGATGGCCGGATCGCCTTCGTCGAGGACGACGAGGATGTTGGAGTCGGGGAGGTCGAAGGAGCGGCCCGACTCCGTCTTGTCGTAGAGCCGGAGGACCGCGGGCGTCGCCCCGCGCCGGAGGATGCGGCGGCATGCCTCGAGTCCGTCGGTGAAGGTCGGGAATCCGAAGGCTGCTCGGTCTTCGTGCCCGGGCACCGGGTGGACACGGAACCGACCTTCGGTGATCACCCCGAGCGTCCCCTCGCTGCCGACGAAGAGCTGTGTCAGATCGGGACCCGTGGCCGCACGCGGGCCCTTGCCGCCGGTGCGGACCACGCGGCCGTCGGCGAGGACGACCTCGAGGCCCACCACCATGTCCTCGATCTTCCCGTACCGGTTCGAGTACTGGCCCGCGCCGCGACACGCGAGCCATCCGCCGACCGTCGAGAGCGCCATCGACTGGGGCCAGTGCCCGAGGGTCACACCGCGTGAGCGCAGGCCGTCCTCGACGTCGGGACCGAACGTGCCCGCCCGCAGGTCGACGACGAGGGAGTCGGCGTCGACGCCTGCGACGCCCGTGAGCCCGCAGAGGTCGAGCGCGACGCCGCCGAAGAGCGGGATCGACGCGCCGCAGACGCCGCTCCGCCCACCGGCGGCGGTCACGGGGACTCGGGCGTCGTTGCACAGCGCGAGCACCGCAGCGACCTGTCCCGTCTCGGTCGGGCGTGCCACGACGGACGGTCGGGACGGGACCTCGCCGTCCGCGGCCCACCCGATGGCGAGCGGCCACCAATCGCGCCCGGCCTCTGCACGGGCGTCGTCCGCGTCGGCCACCTCGGCGCAGACTGCTGCGAGACGCCGACGGAGGTCGTCGGGGACCTCCACGCGCCGCACCCGGAGGTGGTCGGCGATCGACGCGGGGGGCGCGTCGATCGGGGTGACCGGCGTCGGTTGGCTCACCCGGGCTCCGGCCGGTGGCGGCCCGCCGTGACCGTGTGGCCCCCCGTGACCGTGTGGCCGGCTGCGCCCGGACGGCCGGTGCCGTCCGGGCCGGCGTCGAGGCCCGCCGCGTGCGAGCACGTCGCGCACCTGTGACGCGTAGGCCGCGGCCTCTCGGGCGGCGCGCTCGTCGTCCCACCCGAGCTCCGGCCCGAGGAGCGCGGCGACCGACAGGGCTGCGGCCGCGGTCGCCCGCGCGTCGCGCAGCGAGGCGCGGGTCCGGCGGTCGAGCACGTCCTCGAGCGTCGACGCCATCTCGTGGCGCACCGCGTAGACGGCCTCCGCCGCGAGGTAGCCGAGTCCGGGGACGAGGGGATCGAGGAGCTCCGGGCGGCCCTCGGCCAGCGCGAGCACGTCCGGCGTCTCGCTCCCGTAGCGCCCGGCCAGGTGGGTGGCGACCGTCGCGGCCGCCCCGCCGTCCAGGTCGTGATGGGTGCCCGGCGTGGCCCCGCGCAGCCGGAGGGTACGGGTCCGGCACGGCAGCGACCGCCGCCCGAGGGCGCGCACTGCCGCATCGACCGTGTCCTGGGCCATCTTTCGGTAGGTGGTCAGCTTGCCCCCCGTCACCGTGATCACGCCTCCCGGCGACGTCCGCACGGTGTGGCGGCGCGAGAGGTCGGCCGTCCGTTCGCTCGGAGCACCCTTTCCCTCGCGGGGCGCGAGCAGGGGGCGGAGCCCGGACCAGACGCCGGTGACGTCCGAACGTGTGACGGGTCGGTGCACGACGGCGTTGACCGCCTCGAGGAGGTAGTCGACGTCCTCGGGGAGGCAGGCGGGATCGTCGAGCGGCCCGTCCCACGCGGTGTCCGTGGTGCCGAGATAGACCTGCTCTCCCCACGAGACGACGAAGATCGAGCGGTGGTCGCCCCGCACCGGGATGACCGCGGCGATGTCGCACGGCAGGACCGACGCGGGCACGGTGACGTGGATCCCTTTGGCCGGACGGATCGATCCCGGATCGTGACCCTCGTCGAGGGCGCGGACCTCGTCCGACCAGACGCCGGCCGCGTTGACCACCACCGAGGCCCGCACCGTGACCGGCTCCCCGCCGGTGGGCACGACCCGTGCCCCGGTGACCCGTCCGGAAGGGTCGGTCGTCACCTGCACGACCGGCGTGTGGTTGGCAGCGACGGCGCCGTGGTCGAGCACCGCCGTGCGCACGACCGCGAGGGTCAGCCGCGCGTCGTCGGCACGGGCGTCCCAGTAGAGGAAGCCCGCAGCGAGCTGCTCGGCCCGGAGGGTGGGCAGGTGGGCGAGGGCCTCCTCGCGGTCGACCTTCTCGTACCGATGGCCGATGCGGATGCCGCCCGTCAGGTCGTAGAGGCGAAGCGCCGAGCGGTAGACGCGGGCCGTGCTCCGACTGACCACCCCCTCCTTTCCGAACAGCGGGATCAGGAAGGGGAGGGGGGAGACCAGATGCGGGGCGTTCTCGAGGAGCCGCTGGCGTTCGGCCAGATTCTCGTAGACGAGGCGGTACTCGTGCTGCTGGAGGTAGCGCAGGCCGCCGTGGACCATCTTCGACGACTTGGACGAGGTGCCCGAGGCGAAGTCGTCGCGTTCGACGAGTGCGGTGCGCAGCCCGCGGCTCGCGGCGTCGAGGGCGACCCCCGCCCCGGTGATGCCCCCGCCGACGACCAGGACGTCGAATTCCTCGCTCGCGAGCCGGTCGAGGGCCGTGGCACGGTCGAACTGGCCGGCCCGCGGCTCCTCGGCACTGGCACGGCCGTCCATGGCGACAGCCTGCCACAGGACGCCCGGAGCCCCTCCGCCGACAGGGACTCCGGACGACCCATTCCGACAACGATTGTCATCTAACAATCATTGGTGATACGTTGCAGCCGTGCGGTCTCCCGAGGAGCTCACCGATCGGTTCCGCGCCACCGGGCGCAAGGTGACCGCCCAACGGCAGTGCGTCTTCCGGGTCCTGCAGGGGGACGAGACCCACCCTTCGGCCGAGTCGGTGCACGCGGTCGTCAGCCGCGAGATGCCGTCGATCTCGCTCAAGACCGTCTACCAGACCCTCCACGACCTCGCGGAGCTCGGGGAGATCGCGACGCTCGACGTCGGCACCGGCAGGCTGCGCTTCGATCCGAACGTCGACGATCCCCACCACCATCTCGTGTGCCGGCGGTGCGGGAGCGTCCGCGACCTGGTGGCCGCCTTCCCCGAGCTGCGCATCCCCGAGGGTGCTGAGCTCGGCTACGAGGTCGGCGAGGCAGAGATCGTCTTTCGAGGCCTGTGCCCGGCGTGCAGGCGACCGGCGCACCGACGTCCGACGCCTGCCCGGTCCGACGAGGTCGGCCGAGTACCGGCAGGCCACACCTGACAGCCACTTCGTCCTGTTCCGATCCGGTCCGGTCCGGTCCGGGACGACAAGGATCCGACACCGAAAGGAGCACCGTGCCTGCACTCAAGGACACCAAGACCGAGGCCAACCTCAAGGAGGCCTTCGCCGGCGAGAGCCAGGCGAACCGCCGCTACCTCTACTTCGCCCAGAAGGCCGACGTCGAGGGGTACCCCGACGTCGCCGCGCTCTTCCGCTCCGTCGCGGAGGGAGAGACCGGCCACGCCTTCGGCCACTTCGACTTCCTGCGCGAGGTCGGCGACCCCGTCACCGGCGCACGTGTCGGCGCCACGGAGGACAACCTCAAGTCGGCCGTCGAGGGCGAGACCTACGAGTACTCGGAGATGTACCCAGGCTTCGCCCGGACCGCGCGCGACGAGGGGTTCGACGAGATCGCCGAGTGGTTCGAGACCCTCGCCCGCGCGGAGAAGAGCCATGCCGGGCGCTTCACCGAGGGGCTTGCGTCGATCGCCTGACATCCCGCCGGGGCGCGAGCACCGCATGATGAGCACCGCAGCGAACCCGGCCGGTCCGGGCGACCGGACCTACCTCGACGAGCGCGACTTCCGGGACGAGCTCGAGCGCGTCTTCGACCACTGCCACGGCTGCCGGCTCTGCTTCAACCTCTGCCCGTCGTTCCCGACGCTCTTCGAGCTCGTCGACCGCCACGACGGGCGCGTCGGGCAGCTGAGCGTCGCGGAGCAGGACCGGGTCGTCGACGAGTGCTACCAGTGCAAGCTCTGCGCGCTCAAGTGCCCCTACGTGCCCCCGCACGAGTGGGCGCTCGACTTCCCCCGGCTCATGCAGCGCGCACAGGCGGTGCGGGCTGCGAACGGTCGCCCGCTGCGGGACCGGATCGCCGACCAGGTGCTCGGGCGCACCGACCTGGTGGGCGCCGTCTCGTCGGCGGTTGCGCCGGTGGTCAACGGCGTGATGCGCCGCACCGGCTCGGTCGCCCGCAGGATGCTCGAGCGCTCGACTGGCGTCGCGGCCGAGCGGCTTCTCCCTCCCTACGCACGTCAGCGCTTCACCTCGTGGTTCGCGGGCCGAGCCCGTGGCGCGTCGCCCCGTCCGGAGGTCGATCCGGTCCAGGGCGAGGTCGCGGTCTTCCCGACCTGCTTCGTCGAGTACATGGCACCGGCGATCGGGAAGGACCTGGTCGGCGTGCTCGAGCACAACCGGGTCGTGCCGAGCGTGCCGGACGGCCTGCGGTGCTGCGGTGCCCCGTGGTTGCACGCGGGCAACCTCGGCGAGTTCGAGCGATCGGCGACGCGCAACGTCGCGGTGCTCGCCGAGTCGGTGCGCGCGGGTCGGGAGATCGTCGTCCCGCAGCCGACCTGCGCGTACGTCCTCCGCAAGGACTACCCGCTCCACCTCGCCGACACCGGGCGCGGGGAGGACGCCGCGCTCGTCGCCGCGCACTGTGTCGACCCCGCCGAGTACCTGCTCGCCCTCGACCGGGACGAGGGCACCTCGCTCGAGACGGACAGCCCGGGCGTCACGTCGGGGGAGGTGCCCGACCGGGTCACCTACCACGTGGCCTGCCACCTCCAGGCCCAGCAGGTCGGGCTCAAGAGCCGCGACGTGCTCAAGCGGGTCGGGATCCGGGTCGACCTGGTCCAGCGGTGCTCGGGCATCGACGGGACGTGGGGCTATCGCGCGGCCAACTACGAGCTCGCCCGCAAGGTCGCGGCACCGCTCGTCCGCGAGATCGAGCAGGCCGGCAACGCCGTCGTCTGCGGCGACTGCCACCTCGCGAACAGCGCCATCGAGCAGGAGACCGGCCGGCACCCGGTCCATCCCGTCCAGCTGCTCGCCCGAGCGTACGGCCTCCCCGAGGAACCGGCGCGGTGAACCCGACGGGGCCGCTCACCCTCGACGAGATCAGTGACCAGCGCGCCTACGACCGTGAACGGGACGGGTTCCGCCGTGCGGTGATCGCCGCGAAGAAGCTCCGCCGGGTCTCGGTCGGCCCGGTGGTCACCCTGACCTTCGAGAGCCGGATGACCGTCCGCTTCCAGGTGCAGGAGATGGCACGCGCCGAGCGGTTGGTGACCGACCGGGCGCTCCAGTACGAGCTCGACGTCTACAACCGGCTGCTGCCGGCGCGCGGCGAGCTGTCGGCGACCCTGTTCCTCGAGCTCGTGGACGAGGCGGCGCTTCGGACCTGGCTTCCGCGACTCGTCGGCGTCGAGCGGTCCTGTCGGCTGCGGATCGGTACGGGCGCGGCGATGGTCGAAGTCACCTCCGAGCCCGAGGCCGGCCACGAGTCGCAGCTCATACGGGCCGAGTCGACGGCTGCGGTCCACTACGTGCGCTTCCGCGTGGACCCTGTTGCGGCGGAGGAGTTCGAAACGGGACCGGTGGTCCTTGCCGTCGACCACCCGGACTATCCCGAAGGCCGGCCCGGCACGGAGCTCGGAGCGGCGACCCGGGCGGAGCTCGCCCGCGACCTGACGGGATTCTGACCCCGGCGGCGCCGGTCGCCGCGGCGCGGGAAGGGCCTCAGGTGGCGAGCGGGTTGGGGATCGGCGGCGCGACCCGGTGCAGGGTGTTGGCGTCGGTGTGGCGGAAGGGCGCCGCGCGGTCGGGCAGCTCGAGGACGGTCACCTCCTGGTACGACCAGGTCCCGTCGGGATGGACCGTGACGGTCATCTCGAAGCTCGTGGTTCGGAACGCGCGCTCGAGGAAGGGGTTCGAGCAGATGCCGTAGGTGGGCTCGCCGGCCTCGGCCCGGACGGTGAAGGTCGTCGCGTCTGGCGCCGCGGGGCCCGCCGCGAGGACCACCTGGCCGCGGGGGATGGCCACCGTGCAGACGACCGTCTGCGCCGCCGGCTCCCACAGCCAGTACCCGATCTGGTCGTGGAAGGTCTCGACCTCGCCGGGGCGAACGATGTGGGTGTGGTATCGCAGCCCGTAGTAGAGCTGCGGGCCGTTGGTCTGACGGTCGATCGGCTGGAGGTCGTACCGCTCGAGGAAGAGGTCGGGCTCGCCTCCACCGGCCACCGGGTGCCGGTCGGCGCCCTTCGTTCCCTCCCACGCTCCGGCGAGCGGTCGGAGCGGGCCGAGGTTGGCGAGCGTGTCGTCCTGGCCCTCGGCCTCCGTGAAGAGGTCGTCGCCGTACGCGTCCGACGTCGCGGTGCCCATGGGCCGCTCCCTTCCGGTGTCCTACGGCTGACGGGCGAGTGTACGCGCGAGCTCCGCTGGCCGGCGGTGTCCAGCCGCCGCGATCGGGTGACGGTGCTGCGCGGCGGACCGGGCCTCGGCCACCGCTGCACTTGCAGCCTCCGATGTGGGGTGCAAGGTCGGCGGCAAGGGTGCCGCGACGACCGCTGGCAAGGAGCGGTCCGCACCATGACGCAGCCACCGCCGCAGGCCGCGGCACGCGACCGGACCGACCGGCGCGTTGCGTGGCGAACGAGACGAGAGAAGGGAAGCGCCTTGAGCACTGCGTCGACCACCACCATCACCGGGAACCTCACGCGGGATCCCGAGATCCGCTACACACGCGACGGCCAGGCCACTACCACGTTGGGGGTCGCCGTCAATCGCCGTTGGCAGAACCGCGAGACCGAGCAGTGGGAGGAGTCGACCTCCTTCTTCGACGTGGTCACCTGGCGGGAGCTGGCCGAGAACGTCGCCCTCAGCCTCACCAAGGGGATGCGCGTCGTGGTGAGCGGACGTCTCGAACAGCGCAGCTGGGAGACCGAGGAAGGCGACCGGCGCACCAAGGTCGAGATCGTGGCGGACGAGGTCGGTGCCAGCCTGCGCTTCGCCACCGTCGACGTGCACAAGGTCGAGCGACACCACGCAGGTGACGGCGGACCGGTCGCCCCCGACGCCTCGGATGCCGACGGCTCGCCGGTCGGTGCCGGGGCCTGAGCCGCGGCGCGCCACGTTCGTTCGCGAGGTCCGACTCTCGAAGGACGAGGCGTTCGCGGCTTGCCAGGCCCTCGCCGACGCCGACCGGGTGCTGCTCCGGAGCGGAGGGCGGACCGAGGCGCTCGCGCTCGGCGATCTCTTCGCGCTGCTCGAGGAGCGGCTCGTGGCGCCCGGCGCACGGTCCGTTCAGGTCGTGCCGGGCTCGTACTCGAGTGAGAGGGAGTTGACGCAGTAGCGGAGCCCGGTCGGCCCGGGCCCGTCGGGGAAGACGTGGCCGAGGTGGCCGCCGCAGTGCGCGCAGGTGATCTCGGTTCGGTGCATCCCGTACGAGGTGTCATCGTGCTCGTCGACGGTCCCCGCTTCGACGGCGCGCGTGAAGCTCGGCCAGCCGGACCCCGAGTCGAACTTGTCGTCGGTGGTGAAGAGGACGGCGCCACAGCCGGCACAGCTGAACGTCCCCGACCCGTCGACGTGCAATAGGTCGCCCGACCACGCGGGCTCCGTGCCCTTCTGCCGGAGGACGGCGTACCGCTCGGCGGAGAGCCGCCCGCGCCACTCGTCCTCGGTGAGCTGGCGGGGCTCGCCCCCGGTCTCGACCGCTTCTGTCATCGCTGCCTCCTTCGGGGTTCGAGTCGCCCTCGGTCTCGCCGAGGTGCGCGCCGTGCCGGCCGTGGATCGACCGCGACCGCGGCCGTCCCGCCGACGCACTGCACGCGCGCCAACGCCGCCACGGACCGGGCTGTTCCCGAGATCGTGCCAGGCACGGCGACTCGGCGCACCCCACCAGGTCCTGGACAGTCGGTCGCCCCGGGGCGGTTTGGTAACGTCGAGTCGCCCGCCACCTGGTCGGGAGCACCGTCCGGGACACGGCCGACCCGCCGCACCCGTCCCCGACGACCCGCCTAGCCACCACCGCGGCCGCCGCGAGCATGGACCTCAGAGACCGACCCGAAGACGAGGCGTTCCGCAAGGAGGTGCGGTCGTGGCTCGAGACCCACGTGGTCGGCGAGTTCGCTGCCCTCGGCGGTCGAGGCGGTTCGGGCGACGAGACCTACGGCTTCGAGACGCGCCTCGCTTGGGAGCGCATCCTCGCGTCGGGCGGCTGGACCGGGGTCGGCTGGCCCACCGAGCACGGCGGTCGCGGTGCGTCGATCGCCCAGCAGGTGATCTTCAACGAGGAGTACGTCCGGGCGAAGGCACCGGGCCGGGTCGGCGTTCTCGGCGAGGGCCTCCTCGGCCCGACGCTGATCCAGTACGGGACCGCGGTGCAACAGGCCCGGTTCCTCCCGCCGATCCTGGCCGGGGCCGAGCTGTGGTGTCAGGGGTACTCGGAGCCCGATGCAGGCAGCGACCTGGCCAATGTGCAGACCAAAGCCGTGCTCGACGGCGACGAGTGGGTGGTCACCGGACAAAAGGTCTGGACGTCCCTCGCCCACCAGGCAGACTGGTGCTTCGTCCTCTGCCGGACGGAGCCCGGCTCGGTCCGGCACACGGGGCTCTCGTACCTCCTCGTCCCGATGGAACAGCCCGGCGTCGAGGTGCGCCCGATCACCCAGCTCACGAAGACGTCCGAGTTCAACGAGGTCTTCTTCGACGGCGCGCGCACCGAGAGGGCGCATGTGGTTGGCGAGGTGGGGGACGGCTGGCGCGTCGCGCTCGCTACGCTCGCCTTCGAGCGCGGGGTCGGACTGCTCGGCCACCAGATGTCGTTCCGCCGTGAGCTCGACCGGCTGCTCGACGAGGCGCGCGCCAACGGCGCCGCCGCCCGTCCGGTGCTCCGCGAGCGGCTCGTCCGCTCCTACGCCGAGCTCGAGATCCTTCGCTATGTCATCCTGCGGAGCCTCTCGCGGATCGACGAGGCGGTGGCTCCGCCCGAGGCGTCGATCGTGAAGCTCTCGTGGGCGTCGTGGCACCAGCGCCTCGGCGAGCTCGCGATGGACGTCCGCGGCCCGGCCGGCCTCGTCTGCGAAGGGACCCCCTACGAGCTCGACGAGGTCCAGCGGTCGTTCCTCTTCAGCCGTTCTGAGACGATCTACGGCGGCTCGAACGAGATCCAGCGGAACATCGTCGGCGAGCGGGTGCTCGGCCTGCCGCCCGAACCGAAGGGGGACAAGCGGTGAGCGACGGAGGATCGACCGAGCGGGCGCTGCCCGAACCACCGGCCGGCCACCGGCTTCTCGAGGGGAAGGTGGTCGTCGTCACCGCGGCCGCGGGCACCGGCATCGGCTTCGCGACGGCCAAGCGGTGCGTCGAGGAGGGGGCGACCGTCGTGGTCTCCGATGCGCACGCCCGTCGGATCGAGGAGGCGGCCGACACGCTCGCCGAGCTCCCGGGCTGCGCGGAGCGACCGCTCGCGGTGGTCTGCGACGTGACCGACGACGCCCAGGTCCGGGCACTCTACGACGCCGCCGCCGACCGGCACGGCCGCTTCGACGTGGCGGTCAACAACGCCGGTCTCGGCGGGCAGGCCGAGGTCGCCACGATGACCGACGAGGAGTGGTCGATCGTCCTCGACGTGACCCTCAACGGGACGTTCCGCTGCATGCGCGCCGCGCTCGGACACTTCTACGCCCGGGGCGAGGGCGGGGTGATCGTCAACAACGCGTCGGTGCTCGGCTGGCGGGCGCAGGCCCGGCAGGCCCACTACGCCGCGGCCAAGGCGGGTGTGATGGCCCTCACCCGATGCGCCGCGATGGAAGCAGCGCCCCACGGCGTGCGGATCAACGCGGTCTCGCCGAGCCTCGCCGTCCACCCCTTCCTCAACCGCGTGATGCCCGACGAGGAGCTCGCCGAGCTCAGCCGCCGCGAGGCGTTCGGCCGCGGCGCCGAGGTCTGGGAGGTCGCCACCGTCATCGCGTTCCTCGCGAGCGGATACGCGACCTACCTGACCGGCGAGGTCGTGTCGGTGAGCAGCCAGCACCCTTGAGCCGCCGGTCGTGCCGGCGGGATGATCGATTACCCTGACGGCGTGTCAGATGTGACCGATCCGCGCGGTGACCTGCAGTGGGGCACGATCGCCGGGCTGGTCGAGGACGCGGCCGCACGGTTCGGGGGTTCGCTCGCGCTCGTCGACCGCCTCGGTCCGGACGGGACCGTCACCCGGCTCACCTTCGACGAGCTCGCGGAGGCGGTCGCCGCGGCGACCCGCGCGGTGGTGGCCAACGGAATCGACCGCGGCGACCGGGTCGCGATCTGGGCGCCGAACTGTGCCGAGTGGGTCGTCGCCGCGTTGGGAGCGGTCGGCGCGGGCGCGCTCCTCGTGCCGCTCAACACGCGGTTCAAGGGCGCGGAGGCCGCGTACATCCTCGGCGCGTCGGGCGCGCGGCTGCTCTTCACGGTCGAGGGCTTCCTCGGCAACGACTACCCGGCCCAGCTCGCAGAGACGTTGGCGGACGGTCCGGGCCTGCGGGACCTCGAGCGGGTCGTGGTCCTTCGGTCGTCGACCGGTCCGGCGGGCGCAGCCCGCGGGGACCAGATCGTCCACTGGGAGGATTTCCTCGCCGAGGGCGGCTCGATCTCGCCCGACGTCGCGGCCGGTCGCACCGCGTCGATCACCCCCGGCGACCTCTCCGATCTCGTCTTCACGTCGGGAACCACCGGCCGCCCGAAGGGCGCCATGAGCACCCACGCGCAGACGCTGCGCACCTTCGCCACATGGTCCGAGGTGGTCGGCCTCGCCCACGGCGACCGCTACCTCATCGTGAACCCGTTCTTCCATACCTTCGGGTACAAGGCGGGCATCCTGGCGTGCCTCATGACCGGGGCGACGATGCTGCCCGAGCCCGTCTTCGACGTCGACCTGCTCGTCGAGCGGGTCGCCGAGGAGCGGGTGTCGGTCCTACCGGGACCGCCGACCGTCTTCCAGTCCATCCTCGACCACCCCGACCGCGACAAGTTCGACCTGAGCAGCCTTCGCCTGGTGGTCACCGGCGCCGCCGTCGTACCGGTCGAGCTGGTCCGCCGGCTCTGGGACGACGTCGGTGTCGAGACCGTGCTCACCGCATACGGGCTGACCGAGGCCACCGGCACGGTGACCATGTGCCGCCGCGGCGACCCGGCCGAGATCATCGCGGGGACCTCGGGGCGCGCGATCCCCGACGTGGAGGTCCGGGTGGTCGACACCGACGGGGCGGAGCAACCGCGCGGCCAGCCTGGCGAGATCGTGGTGCGCGGGTACAACGTGATGCAGGGCTACTTCAACGATCCCGACGCCACCGCGGCGGCGATCGACGCCGAGGGCTGGCTCCACACCGGCGACGTCGGGATCATGGACCCGGACGGCAACGTCGTGGTCACCGACCGCCTGAAGGACATGTACGTAAGCGGCGGGTTCAACGTCTACCCGGCCGAGGTCGAAGCGGTCCTGCGCGGCCATCCGGCGGTCGGGCAGGTCGCGGTCGTGGGTGTCCCCGACCGGCGGATGGGCGAGGTCGGCCTCGCGCTGGTCGTCCCGACCGAGGATGCACCGGGCGGGTTCGAGGACGACCTCGTCACCTGGGCGCGGGAGCGGCTGGCCAATTACAAGGTCCCGCGCTCGGTGCGAAGTGTCGAGTCGTTCCCGCTCAACGCGAGCGGCAAGGTGCTCAAGCGCGAGCTGCGCGAGCAGTATGCGAAGGACGGTTGAGCCGACCGCACGCGGGTCAGGCACCGGAAGAAGAGAGCGCCGACAGGCGTCGAGGAGAGGAGCAACAGGTGCGAGGCATCGTCTATCTGGGTGACGACGTGGAGGTCACCGACGAGCTGGACGTGCGCGGTCCGGGACCCAACGAGGTGCGGGTCGCGATCGGCGCCGCCGGGGTCTGCCACAGCGACCTCTCCGTCATCAACGGGACCATCCCGTGGAAGGCGCCGTCGGTGCTCGGCCACGAGGGCGCCGGCGTGGTCGAAGCGGTGGGATCGGAGGTCCGCTCGGTCAAGGTCGGCGATCACGTGGTGATCGCGACGCTCGCGAGCTGCGGCACGTGTCGGGCGTGCGCCACCGGCCATCCCACCTGGTGCGTGAAGACGCTCGGCAACGTGTCCACGCCCTTCACCTACAAGGGCGAGCCGGCCTCGAACTTCGCGGCGACGTCGGTCTTCGCCGAGTCGACCGTCGTGGCGGAGGTGCAGGCCGTCAAGATCTCGAAGGACGTCCCGCTCACCTCGGCCTGCCTCATCGGGTGCGGCGTCCTCACCGGGGTCGGATCCGTCCTCAACCGCGCCCGGGTGCAACCGGGGGAGACCGCGGCCGTCTTCGGCGTCGGCGGGGTCGGCCTCAACGTGATCCAGGGTCTGCGGCTCGCCGGCGCGAGCCGCATCGTCGCGGTCGACACCCTTGCGTCGAAGGAGCCGCTCGCCCGGCAGTTCGGTGCGACGCACTTCGTCGATGCGTCGGCCACCGATGCAGTCGCCGCGATCCGCGAGATCGTGCCTCCCGGACCGGACCGGGTGTCGGGTGCGCTGGGATGGACCGGAGGGGTCAGCTGGGCTTTCGACTGCGTGGGGCACCCCGCGGTGCTGCGGAACGCGCTCGACGTGCTCGACTGGGGCGGCAACGCGCTCGCGATCGGAATCCCACCGCAGGGGACCGAAGTCGCCGTCGACGTCAACGCGCTGGCCTACGTCGACCGCGGCCTGCTCGGCTGCCGGTACGGGTCGTCGAGGCCGCACCACGACATCCCGCTGATGGTCGAGCTCTACCTCTCCGGCCGGCTCATGCTCGACGAGCTCGTGACCGAGCAACGACCGGTCGAAGGTTTCCGTGAGATCGTCGAGGACATGGAGGCGGGCAAGCTCGCGCGGGGCGTGCTCACCTTCTGAGCTCCCACCGCGCCGCGCCGTCACACGCTAACGGCAGAGCCGTGGCCGTCACACGCTGACGGCAGTGCCGTGGCCGGCGCGGCAGTCGCGGGCCGAACCATGAGAATCCCCTCATCTTCTGTGTCTCACCTTGACGCGCCGCGCGCGCGGCCGGACAATGGCGTCGAGCCTGCCCGTTGGCGGTGGTGCACACGCTCTCCTGCGTGGTGCACGGGCCGCGCCCGAGAGGGGAGCCACGACCATGCACCTGCCGACCCGCACCGCCGTCGGCGCCCTCCTGCTCGTGTTCACCGGGCTTCTCGCGTCCGCCGGGCCGGCGGCGGCGACGTCGACCGTGATCCTGGCGGCCACGCAGCCCCCCGCCGGCCTCACGCCCGGGCAGACCGCCACCTCGACGGTCACACTGACCAATACGGGCAGGCGCACCCTGCACCCCCGGTTCACCGTCACCCTCCCCGCCGTGACGCCCGGCGCGCCGACCGTCGCGCTCGCGCCCGCAACCGGGGTCACGTGCACCACGCCGACGACGGCGCCCCGCGTCCGTCACTGCAGCCTCACGCTCGGACCGACCACCATCGTGACGGTCGCGACGCTGACCGGCACGCCACCGGCCGCGATCGGCTCGGGGGTCTCGGCGTCGGCTACCGTGGCCGGCCCGTCCAACACGGTCACGGTCACCTGGCAGTGGGGGCTCCCCGAGCTGGAGACCGCCGTCTCGCTGAGTCCGTCCACCATCGACCTCGGGCAATCGATCACCGGGACGCTCACGGTGACCAACGCGGGCAATGGCACGGCCGGGGGGTTCATCACCCAGACGCCGATGCCCGGCTATGGCGCACCCGAGAGCGTGCTCAGCCAGCCGCTCGGCACCACCTGCATCCCCTACGACTCCGAACTGTGGTGTGCGATGGGCGGGATTGCGCCCGGCGGCTCGATCACCGTCGTGTGGACCTTCGAGCCCCAATCGGGCCCGTCCGCGCAGGTCACCTCGTCGGCTGACACCGCCGACCAGGTCGTGCAGTCGTCACGGGCCGGAGACGTGGCGACCTCCAACACGGTTACCGTGCTCGGCACCGGCGCGCGCCTGGCGGTGTCGGCGACGAACCCGGACCCCGTCCCGCAGGGCTCCAACTTCGACCGGACGATCACCGTCACCAACAGCGGCGACACGCCCGCCTTCAACGCGACCGTCGACGACTGGACGTACAGCACCTTCCCGTTCCTCGGTGCGATGGGCGGCGGCTCGTGCGGCCTCTTCTACACGAGCTCCGGGGGACGGGTTCCGCACCAGATCCTCGCGGGTGAGCAGTGCGCGCTCGGGACCATCCCCGCGGGTGGAAGTGTGAGCATGACCCTCGGGCTCGAGGCGACGCCGACGCAGCCGGTCACGACCGACTCGAGCACCCTCACCGCGGCGACTTCGACGCCGCAGTCCACGGCCACGAACGGCATCGCGTCGGTGACCGTCGTGGTGCCGACGTCGCCGGTCGCACCTGTGATGCTCACCGCGCCGGGTGTCCCGACCGGCAACGTGGTGGTGGGCGACGTGCTCACCACCGGCACGGGATCCTGGAACGGGACGCAGCCGATCGCCTTGTCCTACCAGTGGAGCGACTGCGACTCCTCGGGCACGATCTGCACGCCGATCGGCGGCGCCACGGGCCCGACCTATACCGTCGGGTCGGGCGACGTCGGCTCGACCATCGAGTGCACGGTGACCGCGTCCAATGGCGGCGGCTCCGCGGACGTGACCACGCCGCCGACGGCCGCAGCGATCCCCGCGGTCCTCCCCGCGGTCGTCAGCCCTCCGGTGGTGGCTGCCAACGGGGAGCCCGCCGTCGGCGTGTCGTACACCGTGTCGTCGGGAACCTGGAGCGGGACACCGTCGATCTCGTTCGCCTACCAGTGGGAGGACTGCAACGCGACCGGAACGCGGTGCGCGCCGATCGCGGGTGCGACGGGCACGTCCTACGTGTTGGCTTCGAGCGATCTCGGCTCCTACCTCGCGGTGTCGGTGACGGCGACCAACTCGGCGGGCGGCACGACCGTCCTCTCCAACACCGCGACCACCGCCGGCTGAGCCGCGACCTGCGCGGTCCGCCGGGCGGCGGCCGGAGGGTCGCCTGTTACAGTCAGCTCCCGATATGACGGTCCGTCAGATCGAAGGGGCGCGCGCCACGCTCTCCGATGTCCTCCGCCACGCCGCTGCGGCCGAAAGCGGCACCGAGGCGTTCGTCGAGCCCGCCACCGCGACGACGCCGCGCCGCGCACTCACCTTCGCCGATTGGGACCGGGCCGCGGCCAGCGTCGCCGGACGGTTCGCCGAGCTCGGCGTCGAGCGGGGTTCGGTGGTCTGCCTCCGTCTCCCGAGCTCGATCACCTACATGGTCTGCTATGCCGCCGCGGCACGCCTCGGCGCCGTGACCTCGGGGATCAACCCGCGTCTCGGCGAGCGGGAGGTGCGCTCGATCCTCGACCGCACCCGGCCCGACGTCCTGGTCGACGAGGAGCCATCGGTCCTGCGTGCAGCCGGGGCCCATCTCCTCGGCCGGGCCGACGTCGAGGCTGCGGCCGATGGACCGCCCGGTCCGGAGGCGCTCGACCGCGAGCCCGACGACCCGGTCGCGGTGGTCTGGACGAGCGGCACGACCGGCCTGCCGAAGGGCGCGGTCTTCGACCATCGAAACCTCCGCGCCGTCGCCGCGGGTACCGACCCGCTCGCCGAGCGCGGCGACCGACGGCTCTCACCCCTGCCGTTCTCCCACGTCGGGTCGATGACCAGGCTGTGGGACGAGGCGGGCAAGGGCATCACCACGGTCATCACGCCGACCCCGTGGCGCGCGGTCGAGGCGATCGCCGTCATGGCCGCCGAGCGGATCACGGTCGCTCAGGGCGTACCCACCCAGTGGGCGCTCGTGCTCGCCTGCCCCGAGCTCGCGCAGGCCGACCTCTCCGCGCTCCGGGTGGCGGGCACCGGTGCCGCCCGGGTGCCGGCCGAACTGGTGGCCGCCGTCCGCGAGGCACTCGACGTTCCGGTCGTGGTGCGCTACACCTCGACAGAGGCCTCCCTCGGCACCGGGACGCTTCCCGGCGATCCGGACGAGGCGGTCGCGACCTCCGTCGGCACCCCGGTGCCAGGCGTCCAGCTCGAAGTCACCGGTGACGACGGGCGTCCTGTGCCCGACGGCGAGGTCGGGCGGGTCCGCCTCTCGTCAGCCGCGACGATGCGCGGCTACTGGGGCGGACCGGCGACCGGCCCCGGTGCGGGCGGTGTCGTCTACGACCGGACCGCGACCGACGCGGTGCTCGGAGCCGATGGGTGGCTGACCACGGGCGACTTCGGCTTCGTCGACGGCGACGGACGGCTCCACCTCGCCGGGCGGGCGAACGAGCTCTACATCCGCGGCGGGTACAACGTCTACCCTGCCGAAGTCGAGGCCGCGCTCGGGGACCACCCGGACGTCGCCGAAATCGCCGTCGTGGGCGCGCCCGACCCCGTGCTCGGGGAGATCGGCGTGGCCTTCGTGGTGCCCGAGGCCGGCAGCGAAGTGCAGCCCGACGCGCTGCTCGGCTCGCTGCGCGAACGTGCCTGCGGTCGGCTCGCCGACTACAAGGCTCCCGACCGGGTGGTCGTGGTCGACCAGCTGCCGGTGACCTCGATGCTGAAGGTGGACAAGCGGGCACTGGCCGACCGGGCCGCCCTGGAGACGAACGGAGTGCGCACCCCATGACCGGCAGATCGACACCCGCCACCGGCGGGGTCACCGACGACCCGATCCGGATCGGGACCATGCTCTACACGCTGGTCGAGCCCCACCGCGGCCACGAGGTGGCCTACAACCGGTGGTACGAGCGGGACCACTTCTACGCGGGCTGCCAGATCGGTGCGTACAACTTCGCTGGGGCGCGGTTCGTGGCGACGGCGCCGCTCAAGGCGCTGCGCTACCCGCACGCCGGCATCGACCGGCCGGCGCCCCTCGTGGACGACCCCCAGATCGGCAGCTACCTGGGCGTCTACTACGTCCTCGACGGCCATCACGACGAGTGGAACCGGTGGGCGGTCGACCAGGTCAACGTGTTGCACGCGGCCGGCCGGATGTTCGAGCACCGCGACCACATCCACACCGGCCTCTACCGATTCGAGTGGGAGCATCGCCGTGACGTCGACGGTGTGCCGGCCGAGCTCACCCTCGACCACCGGTTCGCCGGGCTGGTCTCGGTCTTCCTCGACCCGGCCGACGGGGTCACCCGCGAACGGGCCGGCGCCTGGCTCCGCGAGGAGCACCTCCCCGCGGTGATCGCGGGAACCCCCGTCGCGAGCGTGCTCGGCTTCAGCCCGCTGCCGCTGCTGTCGGACGCGCCGGGTGACGTCCCTCGCGACCAGGTCTCGGCGGAGCGGCTCCTCCTCCTCTGCTTCGTGGACGACGATCCCACCGCCAGCTTCGGTGGGACCTTCGGCGCCATGGGCACGGCCGCCGCCGCGGCGGGCATCGGTGACGTGGTGTGGGCGTCGGCGTTCGTCGGGACCGTGCCCGGCACCGACACCTACACCGACCGGCTCTGGGCGGAGGGCGCGTGATGGCCGACTTCATCGACGAGGTCGCCGACCGCTGCGAGGCCCGCGGCTGGGTCGCCGCACCGACCCTCTGGGGGCTCATCGAACGCCGCGCCGAGGCCACACCTGCGGCGGTCCTCGCCCAAGAGGACACCGGCAAGACGCTGACGTTCGCTGGCTACCGAGACGCGTGCCTGCGTGCGGCTGCAGGGCTCCACACCGACCACGGGATCGCGGTCGGTACCGGCGTCAGCTGGGAGCTGCCCACCTGGAACGAGTCGCTCGTGCTGGTGGGCGCGCTGAGTCGTCTCGGCGTGCGCCAGAACCCGCTGATCCCGATCTACCGTGGCCGGGAGGTCTCGTTCATCACGACGCAGAGCGAGGCCTCGCTCCTCGTCGTGCCGACCGTCTACCGGGGCTTCGACTACGAGGCCATGGCCCGTGAGATTGCCGCCGAACACCCCGGGCTCTCGGTGCTCGTCGTCGACCGCGCGCTGCCCGACGGCGACCCTGCCGACCTCCCCGGCGTCGAGCCTGCGCCGGCCACCGCCGCGGACGCGCCGATCCGGTGGCTCTTCTACACCTCTGGCACGACCGCCGACCCCAAGGGCGCCCCTCACACCGACCTCACGGTGCTGGCCTCCGCACTCGCGATGTCCGAGTGCCTCGACATCCGGGCGGACGACGTGTCCGCGCTCGTCTTCCCCTTCACGCACATCGGCGGGATCGGCTGGCTGCTGGCCGCGCTCATGACCGGCTGCCGGCTCCTGACCACCGAGTCCTTCGACCCTGCGGCCACTCCGGCCTTCCTCGCCGCACACCAGGTGACCCTCGCCGGCTCGGGGACGCCGTTCCACCTGGCCTATCTCGCCGCGCAGCGCTCGGCCGGCGGCACGCCGATCTTCCCCTCGGTCCGCGCGTACCCGGGGGGCGGCGCGCCCAAGCCGCCGCAGCTCCACTACGACCTGCAGCGCGAGATCGGCGGAGTGGGGATCGTCTCGGGGTACGGGCTGACCGAGGCGCCGATCGTGGTGATGGCGACGACGGAGGACCCGGACGAGAAGCTGGCCGACACCGAGGGACGGCCGACGCCCGGCGTCGACCTCGTCGTGGTCGGCCTCGACGGGCGCCGGGCCGGGCCCGGCGAGGAGGGCGAGATCCGACTCAAGGGACCCCAGGTGATCCGCGGCTACCTCGACGCGTCGCTCGACGCCGAGGCGTTCGACGAGGACGGGTACTTCCGATCGGGGGACCTCGGGATCGTCGACGCCGAGGGGTACGTGACCATCACCGGCCGTCTCAAGGACGTGATCATCCGGCACGGCGAGAACATCTCGGCCAAGGAGGTCGAGGACCTCCTGTACACGCATCCCTCCGTCGCCGACGTCGCAGTCATCGGTCTCCCGGACCCGAAGACCGGCGAGCGCGCCTGCGCGGTCGTCGCGGTCGCGGAGGGGCAGCGCTTCGACTTCGAGGAGATGGTTGGGTTCCTCCGCGACAAGGACCTCCGCACCCAGGCCATTCCCGAGCAGCTCGAGCTCGTCGACGTGGTGCCGCGCAATCCAGCCGGCAAGATCCTCAAGCACACCCTGCGCGAGCGGTACGCGCCCGCGCCGGAGAAGGGAGCGACACGATGAGCCCGGTGAAGCGGGTGACCCTCGGTCAGGGCAGCGCCGAGCACGAAGCCGCGGACGCGGCGATCGGATCGCACACCGGTCGTCGGTTCGAGGGCAAGGTGGCGATCGTCACCGGCGCGGGGTCGGGTATCGGCCGCGCGGTCGCCCAGCGCCTGGCCCGTGAGGGCGGGGCGGTCGCCGCGCTCGACGTCGCCGAGGGGGCGCTCGTCGAGACCGTCGACGGCATCACCGCCGAGGGAGGGACCGCGGCCGCCTACCGGTGCGACGTGACCGCCGAGCCCTCCGTGCGCGAGACGGTTGCCGCGCTGACCGCGGCGCTCGGTCCGCCGACGGTCGTCTGCAACGTTGCGGGGATCGGCGGGTTCTACAACACCGTCGACATGCCGCTCGACCGGTGGGAGCGGATCCTCGCGGTGAACCTGACCGGGCCGTTCCTCGTCTGCAGGGAGGCGCTGCCCTCGCTCCTCGAGCACGGGGGGTCGATCGTGAACGTGGCCTCCAACACCGCGCTCATGGGCCAGTCGTACTCGGCGGCGTACTGCGCCTCGAAAGCGGGACTCCTCATGTTCTCGAAGGCACTCGCCGCCGAGTTCCTCTCCGCGGGGTGCGGGTCAACGTCGTGGCGCCCGGCGGCGTCGACACGCCGCTCATCGGCGCGTTCGAGCTGCCCGAGGGCGCCGACGCGAAGGAGCTGACCAAGATCATGACGCCCATGGGCTTCTCGACCCCGGCGGAGATCGCCGCGTCGATCGCGTTCATCGCCTCCGACGAGTCCTCTTACACGACGGGGGCCGTTCTCTCGGTCGACGGCGGCCTCACGATCTGAGCGTCGACCGCCCACGGGGGAACCATCGGTCCGGGTGACGCGACGACCCGGTCACGACCGGGTCGCGTGTCAAGATGAGGAGACGGGCGCGGCACCGCGCCCGACCGTCCGGACGGGGAGCGCCATGACCGAGACGAAACCGGTGGGGAGCTGGGCGACCGACTTCGACGTGCTGGATCCGGACTATGTCGCGGACCCGTTCGTCATCTGGGACGACCTGCGGACGGCCTGCCCGGTCGCGCACTCCGACCGACGCGGGAGCACCTGGTTGCCGACCCGCTACGACGACGTGGTCGAGCTCGCGCACGACGTGGAGCACTTCAGCTCGACTGAGGTCGCAGTCATCCCCTTCGACGGCGAGCCCCCCGACGACCCCGTCCTTCCCTACGGCCTGCCACCCATCTCGGCCGATCCGCCGCTCCACACCTGGACCCGGCGACTGCTCCTCCCGTGGTTCTCCCATCGCCGCGTCGAGACCTACGAGCCGCTCACCCGTTCGCTCTGCTCGGGACTGGTCGAAGGCTTCCTCGCCGACGGAAGGGCGGACGCCGCCCGCGACTACGCGCAGCAGATCCCGGTGCGGGTGATCGCCGGGATCCTCGGCGTCCCGACCGAGCTCTCCGACACGTTCACCGGCTGGGTTCGCGACGTGCTCGAGTTCGCGGACGACCCGGAACGGCGGGCCCACGGGGTCGAGGGGCTCATCGAGTTCTTCGTGGCAGAGGTGGCGAAGCGCAAGACCGAGCCCGGCGAGGACCTGCTGAGCGAGCTGCTCCACAGCGAGTTCGAGGGCGCGCCCATCGAGGACAGCGTCGTGCTCGGCATCGCCGCGCTGGTGCTCATCGCCGGCGTCGACACGACCTGGAGCGCGATCGGCTCGTCGCTCTGGCACCTCGCCACCCACCCCGACGACCGCGAGCGCCTCGTGGCCGAGCCCGACCTCCTGCCGACCGCGGTCGAGGAGCTGCTGCGCGCGTACTCGCCCGTGACCATGGCGCGGGTGGTCACCGAGAAGACCGAATTCCGCGGCTGCACGATGCACGCGGGGGACCGCGTGCTCATGAACTTCCCGGCGGCCAACCGCGATCCCGAGGTCTTCGAGGAGCCCGAACGGGTCGTCCTCGACCGGGCGATCAACCGCCACCTCGCGTTCGGCTCGGGCATCCACCGGTGCGCGGGCTCCAACCTCGCGAGGATGGAGCTCCGGATCGCGCTCGAGGAGTGGCTGGGGCGCATCCCAGTATTCCGTCTCGCCGACGGCGAAGAGGTCACCTGGGCCGGTGGACAGGTGCGCGGACCGCGGCGGCTGCCGGTGGTGTTCGCGTGAGGATCCGGGTCGACCCCGACCGCTGCCAGGGACACGCCCGGTGCTACGGGCTCGCGCCGCAGCTCTTCGACGTCGACGACTACGGCCTCTCGACCGTCGTCGGCGACGGCACCGTGCCTCCGGAGCTCGAGGAGAAGGCGCGGCTCGCCGTGGCCAACTGCCCCGAGTACGCGATCGAGGTTCTGTCCGACTGAGCCCGCGGGGAGCGGGCGCCCGGGGAGGGCCGATGCGGTTGCGGAACATGTACGGTCCGGACGCCACCTTCGCCGGCGTGCCGGCCGCCGACCTCGATGACCCCGCGTCCTACACGTCGGCGGGCGCGGTGGTTGTGGGCGCCCCATTCGACGGCGGGACCAGCCACCGTCCGGGCTGTCGCTTCGGGCCCCAGGCGATCCGTCTGACCGACTACCTCCCCCAGGACGGGAAGCGCCCCCACCTCGCCCTCGGGGTCGAGCCGCTCGGCGAGCTCGGGGTGGTCGACGTCGGGGACGTCGAGATGCTCCCGGGGGACACCGAGCGGTCCATCGCCGCGCTCGAGGAGGCGGTCACCCGGATCGCGGCTTCGGGTGCGATCCCCGTCGTGCTCGGCGGCGACCACACCATCGCGCTGCCGGACGCTACCGGCGTCGCGCGCCATGTGGGCTGGGGCAGGGTGTCGGTCGTCCACTTCGACGCACACGCCGACACCGCCGACACCCAGTTCGGTGCGCTCCTCGGCCACGGCACGCCCATGCGCCGCCTCATCGAGTCGGGCGCGGTCCGCGGCGACCGCTTCCTCCAGATCGGGCTGCGCGGCTACTGGCCCGAGCCCGAGACGCTCGCCTGGATGGCCGAGCAGGGCATGCGCAGCTACGAGATGAGCGAGCTCGTCGCGCGCGGGCTCGACACCTGCCTCACCGAGGCGTTCGCTATCGCGACCGACGAGTGCGACGCGGTCTTCCTCTCGGTCGACGTCGACGTCGTCGACCCCGGGTCGGCACCGGCGACGGGCACACCCGAGCCAGGCGGCCTGAGCCCGCGCGAGCTCCTCGACGCGGTCCGACGGGTCGCGATGGAGCTCCCGGTTGGCGGGGTGGACATCGTGGAGCTCTCGCCGCCCTTCGACCACGCGGAGGTCACCGCGTACCTGGCCAACCGCATCGCCCTCGAGGTGCTCTCGGGCATCGCCTGGCGTCGGGCCCAGGCGGCCGGTCGTGGACCGCGGCGCCCCGAGGATCCCCTGCTCGACCGTTGATCTGGAACAGGAGCTATCCGCCCGGCAGCTCCCTCTGATAGCCGGCGTCCGGTGGCAGCGAGCACCAGCGGTTCGGACCCCCGCCGAGTCGGAAGACCTTGTGTGTGCGCAAGAATTGGTGGCACCCACAGCGCCGGGCCTGATCGTCCGCGGGTCAACAATCTGGCACCTGATTGAATGTCACCGACCGGCACATCCGGGCGTGTGGATAACCCAACACCCAGTGGGTCAGATCGTCCGTTTCGAGGTTACGATTGACGCTGATGCTTCTCCTGCTCTCAGTTCTGAGGCTCCGCAGGATGGCAGATTTGCGGCCTGGTGGACTATTCGGCCAGTACCGGGCATCCCAACCCTGGGAGCGGCGGCGGATGTTGGCCGGTCTCGCCATTGGACTAGCGGGACCGATTGCCGCCTTGCTGCTTGGATGGCTGCTTAGTGGCGAACTATGGATCGGGGGGATCGCCCTCCTCGGTTACGTGCTTCTCCTTTTCGCCGTGATAATCATCATTGGTTCCATTCAACTCACGAATGGGTCAACTTCGACTCTCGCCGGGACTCGATGGGAAAACGGCCAATGGCTATACGTTCCACGGGAGTCCGAGCGGAAACGAATCTGATGAATCGCAGAACCGCCTGCCCCACATCACCGGCTGTGGGTGCACTGTTCACGGACGCGCGCTTGCATTGCGCTAGCTGACCTCGACCGGCACATGCGAGCTAGGGCAGGACGTCTGAACCGGACACCTAGCCACTGTGCTGTGACCTTCGCCTCTTTCGGGGGCCGGTGCCCAAGGGCACGCTGGAAAAGTGAGAACACGACGCCTCGTGGTTGCCGCCATGTTGGTGTTGGTCCCGATGGTGGTAGTCGCGTGCGGCAACAGTCCGTCTCCTTCCTCGACCACGACGACGCCCTCAGCGGCGGCCACCACGTCGCCCGGATCGGCAACGTCCACAGCCGTGTGGCCGACAACGGCGAGCAGCACTCGCTACCAGACGCCGGAGGCCGCCGCCCAGGGGTTCGTGACCGACTACCTCCGTATGGTCAATCCGGTGATCGGCCAGTTCCAACAGGGCGATGCCCGCTCGGGGGAGGTGCCCGTCCAGCCGAGAGCCACTGGACCCGTGACGACCGTCCTGGTGAGGGAACTCGGCTCCGACAACTCATGGTGGGTCCTCGGAGCGGGAACAGCCGCTATCACTCTGACCGATCCGGCCTGGAACGCCTCGATCACGTCTCCGGTGATGTTGAAGGGGACCGCGATGGCATACGAGGGCACCGTCCAGACGCAGGTGCGCGAGGACGACAACAGCAATCCCCTCGGTGAGGGTCATGTCACCGGCGGCAGCAAGGCGACGGCTTCGTTCAGCGGCTCGATTGTGTTCTCAAAAGCCAGCACGCAGTACGGGGCGATTGTTCTCTACACGACCTCCGCCGAAAATGGGGCGGTGGTGGAGGCGTCGGTCATCCGAGTCCAGTTTGGCTGACCAGATAAGGCTCGCAGCTGGAGGCACTTCGCGTGATCGGTCAGAACAGTGGCCCCGGGGTATCCCCGATCGCCGGGTCAGAGGCGCCTGTCGACTGCCCCTGACCGGCACTTACAAGGGATACCCGCCAAGCATCCCAGCCACCCGGTGCCTGGGTGTTTTCGCCTTCGTAGGTCTTCGTGAACAGACCACCAGTGCCGCTACTGGCCCCGCCACGGCAGTTGCGCGAGATGGGGCCACGTTCCCGGACTTGGCGTTGGGACGAGAACTGACAAATGACAGGACTGCCTCCGGCGCAAGATGGGACCTTCAGCCCTCCCCGCCGGAGTATGAATCGTTGACTATGTGAGTCAGGGGTCAAGCGCCGATAGACACGGAAGGACTGACTCATGGCGGTATCCAGAGATATGCCGAAGCAGATCGAGCATCTCATCGAGCGCTCCCAGCATGAGATTGTCGAGGCCAGCCGCAACCTGTCCAGCGGCATCAACAAGGGCACCGATCGGTTGGTCCCGCCGATCTCGCACGACATCGAACGGATTGTGGATGATGTGTTCGACTTTGCCGAAAGAGTCGTCAAGAGCCAGCGCCGAATGGTAAGTGACGTGGTGAAGGCGATCAATGAGCAGGCCGACCGGGCAGCTGACGCTGGTCGTACCGCTACTCGGCGGATCACCAAGCGGGCGCCAGCGAAGAAGGCAGCGGCGAAGAAGGCAGCGGCGAAGAAGACAGCGGCGAAGAAGACGCAAGCGAAGAGGACGCCAGCGAAGAAGGGACCGGCCAAGCAGACACCAGCGAAGAAGACAGCTGCGAAGACCGTGTCCGCCCGATCGTAAGAGTTCGGATTGCCCACGCCAGACGGGAAGAGCTACTGGCTTGTTGCCGGCGATGCCTCGTTCTACGGAACGGTGATAGGGCATCACTGGTTCCCGGGTGACAATCCGAACCTGCCCCGTTACGCCGGGTGGGGGCTGAGCACGCAAGCACACATGTTGGGGGTTACCGCAGCCTGCCCTTGGACGATGCTTCCATTCACTGCCAAGGACGAGGTCCTCGATGTCGCGGGCCTAGCGTGTCACGGTTTCAGCAGGAACGTGAGAATCGTCACGACCTACGACTTCCCATGAAACCGACACTCAAGCGACGCGGCGATCCCTCCGCGCGGCCATTCCCACCTCGTAATCATCGATCTGGGGCCTGATCCAGAAGCGCTCGGGATCTGGTTCGATCTTTGACGCATGCCCATCGTTGTACCAGCGGACGGTGAATGGCGGTCCTCCGTCTTCACCGTGCACTTCGATCACCACTCCGAGGATCTCACCGCGTCCAATCGTTACGCCCGACCCAACTAGCTGATCTCCGACCTCTGCCCTCAACACTCGGCGATCCTCCATTCGGCGCTCCTGCGTTTGATGGTCCGCCCAACGTGCCCAGAAAACAAGAGGCTGATGGCACATTGTCGGGTCGCTCAGGTGCCACCTGTCAGCGCTACAGATCGGCCGTGTCTCACCGACTCAACGGCGGCCACTGTGGGGTGCGCGCGATCGGAGCGGATGTCGCTACGACACGGCCCCGGCGGGTCGATGGCGCCGCAGATGTACTGAACCAGCCGGTGACAGTGTGATGAGTTCAGGGGTGCTGGGATCCGGATGCCGCGCGAGAAGACCTCTCCGATTGGCTTCTTCCCAGACGGGCAATCGCGGGCATGAAGTGCGCCAGACGTCCATCACCTCGCGATAGGGACGCGGGGCCGAATCGATCCACTCCAGCAAGTCCAGGATCAGTGCGTCGACAGGTTCGGAATCCACGAGTTGACCTCACCGGGAAGTCTACGAGGACACCGCGTGAGTCGTATGCCGAACGAGGCTGCCTGAGAGCCCGTGTCCCCGACCGCCGATGAGGTTGCGGTCTCGTAGGAGAGATCGCGACCGATCGTTGGCTTTGCGCTAGGAGATCCGCTCCACGATCATGGCCATGCCCTGGCCGCCACCCACGCACATCGACTCGAGTCCGATCGTCTTGTCGGTGTCGTCCAGTGCATTGAGCAGTGTCGTCATGATCCGCGCGCCGGTCTGCCCGAAAGGATGCCCGAGGGCGATCGCGCCGCCGTGGACATTGAGCTTGTCCCACTCGATACCGAGCTCGGCCGCCGAGGGCACGACCTGGGCCGCGAACGCCTCGTTGATCTCGACGAGGTCGATGTCGCCGATCGTCATGCCGGCCCGCTTGAGGGTCTGGCGGACCGCCTCGACCGGCCCGAGGCCCATGATCTCCGGGTCGAGACCCGACACCCCACTCGCCACGATCCGGGCGAGCGGCGTGATGCCGAGCTCGGCGGCGCGGGTGTCGCTCATGACGACGACTGCGGCCGCACCGTCGTTGAGCGGGCAGGCGTTGCCGGCGGTGACCGTCCCACCCTCGCGGAAGACGGGCTTCAGCGCGGAGAGACCCTCGAGCGTGGTGCCCGGGCGCGGTCCGTCGTCGGTGGAGACGACGTCGCCGTTCGGCGTGGTGACCGGGATGATCTCGCGCTCGAAGAATCCCGACTCGATCGCGGCGACCGCGCGGGTCTGCGACCGGAGCGCGAACTCGTCCTGCACCTCACGGCTCACCTGTTTGAACTCCGCCACGTTCTCCGCCGTCTGGCCCATCGCGATGTAGACGTCGGGGAGCCCGTCGAAGGGGGTCCAGGGTTCACCCGCCGCCGGGGTGCGAGCAGTGGTGCGGGCCTCGGCGCCGGCGAAGTGCTCGTTGTGCGGCCCGGTGTCCGCCGCGCCGTTGCGGTAGCGGCTCACCGTCTCGACACCGCCGGCGACGAACACGTCGCCCTCGCCGGCGCGGATCGCGTGGGCGGCCATCCGGATGGTCTGGAGCGAGGACGAGCAGTAGCGGTTCACCGTCACGCCCGGAACCTCGGGGAGGCCGGCCAGGATGGCGACCACCCGTGCGAGGTTGTAGCCGGCCTCGCCACCGGGCTGGCCGGAACCGAGCAGCAGGTCCTCGACCGACTGCGGATCGAGCTGGGGCACCTTTGCGAGGACCTCGCGCACCACGTGGGCGGCGAGGTCGTCGGGCCGGCAGTCGACGAGGGAGCCCTTGTTGGCCCGCCCGATCGGGGTGCGACCGGTGGCGACGATGACGGCTTCGGGCATGGCGTGCTCCTCGGGGGACGGCGACGGTGCAAGCGGGGAGGCTACCCGCTCTCCCGCGCCATCGGTTCCGGCGCGTCCCCCGTGGCGCTGTCCGCGTCGGAGCACGGGTGGCGTCGGCAGGGGCGTCGAATATAACGTGTTCTAGTCAGTGCGGCTCGACCGCCCCGCGCCACCACGCGAGGCTGCGGCACGTCGCCGGGGGAGACCTGCAGCGTACACGGGCGCCCATTCGTGCGCGCCGTGATCGGAGGGAAGGCATGGAGATCGGCTACACCGAGGAGCAGGAAGCCCTCCGGGTCCGCCTGCGCGAGTACTACGCGGATCTGCTCACCCCGGAGGTCGAGGAGCAGCTCGCGGCCAGCCACGGGATTGGCCCGAACATGCGCCGAGTGGTCAAGCAGATGGCCCAGGACGGTTGGCTCGGCATCGGATGGCCGAAGGAGTACGGCGGCCAGGGGCGCTCGGCCATTGAGCAGTACATCTTCTTCGACGAGTCGATGCGCGCCGGTGCGCCGGTCCCGATGCTCACCATCAACACCGTCGGGCCCACGATCATGCAGTTCGGCTCCGACGAGCAGAAGACCTTCTTCCTTCCGCGCATCCTCGCCGGCGACATCCACTTCTGCATCGGCTACACGGAACCCGACGCCGGCACGGATCTCGCCTCGCTCACGACTCGGGCCGTGCGCGACGGCGACGAGTACGTGATCAACGGGCAGAAGATCTTCACGTCGCTTGCGGGCGGCGCCGACTACGTCTGGCTCGCGACCCGCACGAACCCCGAGGTGGCCAAGCACAAGGGCATTTCGATCTTCATCGTGCCAATGGACACGCCAGGTATCCGGGTGGTGCCGATGCAGCTGCTCGGCGATCACAACATCAACTACACCTTCTACGAGGACGTGCGTGTCCCCGCGACGAGCCTGGTGGGTGGCGAGAACCTGGGCTGGTCGCTCATCACCAATCAGCTCAACCACGAGCGCGTCACGCTCTGCTCGGCGGGGATCATCGAGCGCGCGCTCACCGATGTGCGTGCGTGGGCGCAGAGCACCAAGCTCGCCGACGGCCGGCGGGTCATCGACCAGGAGTGGGTGCAGGTCCACCTCGCCCGCATCCACGCGCGCCTCGAGTTCCTCCGGCTCATCAACTGGAAGGTGGCCTGGACCGCGACCCAGGGCCACCTCGACGTCGCCGACGCCTCGAGCATCAAGGTCTTCGGCACCGAGTTCTACATGGAGGCCTTCCGCCTCCTGCTCGAGGTGGTCGGTCAGGTCGGCTATCTCTCGCGGGGTGCGCCCGAGGCGGTCCTCGCCGGCCGGCTCGAGATGTACGCGCGGAGCCTGGTGATCCTCACCTTCGGCGGCGGCACCAACGAGATCCAGCGGGACCTGATCGCCATCTTCGGGCTCGGGCTCCCGCGGTCACTTCGATAGAGAGGGAGCGACACGATGGACTTCTCCTACAGCGAGGACCAGGAGGCGGTGCGCGACCTCGCGGGCCGGATCTTCGGCGACCTCGCGACCCACGAGCGCTTGCGTGAGCTCGAGGCGGAGACCGACGGGGACCGGTTCGACCGAAAGCTCTGGTCGGAGCTCGCGGGCGCCGGGCTGCTCGGCATCTCGCTGCCGGAGTCGGTCGGTGGCGCGGGACTCGGCTTCGTCGAGACCGGCCTCGTCGTCGAGGCGGCCGGCAGGAGCGCTGCGTACGTGCCCGCCATCGAGACCCTGGCAGCGGCCGCGCCGGCCGTCGCGACGTTCGGCACGGAGGCGCAGCAGGCGCGCTGGCTCCCCGGCGTCGTCGCGGGTGAAACCGTCCTCACGACCGCGCTCGCCGAGCTCGGCGGCAGCCCGCTCGCGCCGTCAGTCGTCGCCGAGCGCAGCGGGGACGGCTGGGCCCTGACCGGTACCAAGGCGTGCGTCCCCTCGGGGATGGTCGCCCAAGCGGTCCTCGTCCCGGCCCGTGTGCAGCCCGACGCAGTGGCCGTCTTCATCGTCGAGAGCGGCGCGCCCGGGGTTCGCCGTGAGCGGCAGGACACCAATACGGGTCGGCCCGAGGCCGTCCTCACCCTCGAGTCGACGCCGGTCGGGTCGGACGCCGTCCTCGGGGGCGAGGCCGATGGCGCCGCGGTGGTCGAGTGGCTCGTCCAGCGTTCCACCACCGCCATCGCGCTCGCCCAGGCGGGCGCGGCCTCCCGGGCGATCGAGCTCACCGCCGAGTACACCAAGCACCGCGAGCAGTTCGGCAAGCCGATCGCGACCTTCCAGGCGGTCGGTCAGCGCGCGGCGGACGCGTACGTCGACGCCGAGGCCATCCGGCTCACCGCGTGGCAGGCCGCATGGCGTCTCGCCGAGGGCCTCCCGGCCGAGAAGGAGATCGCGATCGCCAAGTTCTGGGCGGCCGACGGCGGGCAGCGGGTCGTGCACGCGGCCGTGCACCTCCATGGCGGCGTAGGCGTCGACCGTGACTACCCGCTCCACCGCTACTTCCTCATGACGAAGCACCTCGAGCTGACGCTGGGCGGCGCCACCGAGCAGCTGCTGCGGCTCGGCTCGGTCCTGGCCGCCGAGCCGGCCTGACCCGTCCGCGGCCGCACCTCGGACGGATCGGAACGAGAGACGGGCCGGTGCTCTCCGTCTCGCACCTCGGGATCTGCGTCTCCGACCTCGAGCGCTCGCTCGCCTTCTACCGTGACGCCCTCGGCTTCGAGCTCGTCGGCGAGCACACCGTAGGGGACGAGTTCGGGGCCCTCATGGAGGTCGACGACGTGCGCCTCGAGTCGCGGATGGTCCAGCGTGACGGCGTCACGCTCGAGCTCCTGGCGTTCGAGTCGCCGGGCTCCGTCGGCCCGGCCGGGCGCCGGCCGATGAACCAGCTCGGCCTCACCCATCTGAGCCTGCGTGTGGACGACGTCGACGCCGCCGCCGCCGCGATCGAGTCGGCTGGCGGGCAGGTGCTCGACGGGACCCGGACGACCTTCGATGTCGGCGGGACACGGCTGGACTTCCTCTACTGCACCGATCCGGACGGGGTGCGGATCGAGCTCATGGACCTCCCCGGCACGGCGTGACCGTCTACCTCGACGACTGGCGGCAGCCCGCGCGGCTCGGCCGGGTCACCGACCGCTGGTCGCACCTCGTCGCCGACACCGACGAAGAGCTCCACGCCTTCGCCGCCTCGCTCGGGATGCGACGCGAGTGGTTCCAGTGGAAGCCGCACCGGCCGCACCACGCGCACTACGACGTGCCCGAGCGTCACCGAGCGCGAGTGCTCGCCCGCGGCGCGGTGCCGGTCGGCTGGCGGGACGTGGGCCGGATGGTGCGGGCGCGGCGTGAGCTCGCGGCGGGCGTGGCGACCACCTCGCGCCACGTCGACTGACCCGGAAGGGGACGGACGTGTCCGGCGGCGGAGCGGCCTCCCTCGACCCGCGCACCCCCGTCCTCGTCGGCGTGGGGATCGCGCACGAGGCGGCCCCGTCGACCGAGCTCATGGCCATGGCCGCAGAGGCCGCGATCGCCGACGCCGCCGCGCCCGCACTTGCCGCGGCGGTCGACAGGATCGCCGTGCCGCAGGGGACCTGGACGACGCCCGACCCGGGCCGGCTCGTCGCCCACCGGCTCGGCGCCTCGGGTGCGCGCACCCACCTCTTCGAGCTCGGCATCCCCCAGCAGAGCCTGATCAACGACACGCTCGCCGCCATCGTCGCGGGCACCGCGGGGGTCGCGCTGGTGGTCGGCGGGGAGTCGAAGCGGTGGGAGCGGCAGACAGTGCGTGCCGGCGAGGAGACCGCCCCGACCGATCCGCCGGACGCGGCACCCAACGAGGTGCACCGACGTATGGGCCCGCTGCTCGAGCCGGTGGAGGTCGCCCACCGGCTGTGGGAGCCGGTCCAGCAGTACGCGATGATCGAGAACGCGCTGCGCACCGCCGACGGCTGCACCATCGCGGAGCACCGTGCGGCGATCTCGGCGCTCTGGGCGCGCTACAACGCCGTGGCGACCACCAACCCGGATGCGGCCTTCGGCGAGCCGCGTGACGCTGTTGCCATCGACACGCCGGGCGCGTCGAACCGGCCGCTCGCGTTCCCGTACAACAAGTGGCACGCGAGCCAGTGGACGGTCGACCAGGCCGCCGGACTCCTGTTCTGCTCGGTGGAGCAGGCGAGGAGGTTCGGGATCGATCCCGACCGGTGGATCTTCCCCCTCGTCGGCCTCGAGTCGAGCCACGCGCTCTCGCTCCTCGCCCGCGCTGCGCCCCACCGGTGGCCGGCGATGGAGGTGCTCGGGACGTCGGCCGCGCTGCGCATCCGACGACCGCTCGCCGAGGTCGAGACGATCGAGGTCTACAGCTGCTTCCCCGCCGCGGTCCGTGTCCAGCAGGACGCGCTCGGGCTCGGCCGCGCCGGGACGCCGACGGTCACCGGCGGGATGGCCTTCGCCGGGGGGCCGTTCAACAACTTCGTCCTCCAGTCGACGGCCGCGGTCGTCCACCGGCTCCGCGAGGAGCCGGGCACACTCGGCATGGTGACCACCGTGAGCGGCCTGCTGACCAAGCCCGGGATCGGGATCTGGTCGGCCCGTCCCGACGGCGACCCGCCGCTCCTCGCCGACCTCGCCTACGAGGCCGAGGCGGCCACCGGGGCCGTGTCCGTCGTGGAGTCCCTCGAGGGCTACCGCGGTCCGGCCACCGTCGCGACCTACACCGTGACCTACGACGGGCAGGAGCCGGTGCGCACGCTCGCACTCTGCGACACCCCGGACCGGCGCCGGTGCGTTGCGGTGCGCGAGGACGGGGCGCTCGCTGCGTGGGCCACGGCCCACGAGCTCGTCGGGGCCGAGGTGGAGATCGCGGCAGGGTCGTTCGACCGGCGGTGAGGGCGGCACGGCGGCGGGATCCGACCGGTACCGTGACTCCATGACCACCGACCTCGACGCCGCCCTCGCCTTCGCCCGCGGACACCCGAGGGGGGTGCTCGCGACCCTGAAGCGTGACGGCCGGCCGCAGCTGTCGAACGTGCTCTTCATCCCGGGGGACGGGCGCTCGGTGCGTGTCTCGATCACCGACGACCGGGCGAAGACGCGCAACCTGCGGCGCGACCCGCGGGCGTCGCTCCACGTCGCGCGGGACGACTTCTTCGCGTACGTGGTGCTCGAGGGCACCGTCTCGCTCTCCCCGGTGGCGGCAGCGCCCGACGACCCGGTCGTCGACGAGCTCGTCGAGATGTACCGCCTCGTCCAAGGGGAGCACCCTGACTGGGACGAGTACCGCCGGGTGATGGTCGACGACCACCGCATGGTGGCGACGCTCGCGGTCGAGCGCGCCTACGGCATGCTCGGCACCTGAGCGAGCTGCTCCCGGTCCGGACGCTCCGGTGCCGGTCCCGGGACAGATAGCGTCTCGGTCCATGCTCCTCGAACACGCGTGCATCCGCGTCCGGGCTGGCTCGGCCGCGGACTTCGAGTCCGCGATGACCGAGGCCCGAGGGGTCATCGCCTCGAGCCCGGGCTTCGCCTCCTTCTCGTTGCGACGCGGCGTCGAGTCGCCGGACACCTACCTCCTCCTGGTCGGCTGGGAAAGCCTCGACGACCACCTGGTCGGGTTCCGGGAGTCGGAGGCGTTCACCCGGTGGCGTGCGCTCATCGGCCAATACTTCGACGGCCAGCCGGTCGTCGACCACTACGAGGTGGTCGAGGGACTGACCTGATGGGGCTCCTCGAGGGGGCCCGGGCGCTCGTCACCGGCGCGGGCTCCGGCATCGGTGCCGCGACGTGCAGGCGGTTCCGCGCCGAGGGCGCCGCGGTCGCGGTGCTCGACGTCGACGCCGACGCTGCACGGGAGGTGGCCGACGAGCTCGACGCGCCGGCGCTCGTCGCCGACGTCACGGACGCCGAGGCGTTCGGGCGGGCCCTCGAGCGCGCCGCCGAGCAAATCGGCGGGCTCACAGTGCTCGTGAACAACGCCGGAGTCGGCGCGGTGCGTCCCCTCCACCGCACCAGCGACCGCGCCTATGACCGCGTGGTCGACGTGAGCATGCGGGGAACATTCAACGGGACACGCGCCGCCGCGCCGCTGCTGCTCGCCGCGGGCGGCGGATCGATCGTGAACGTCGCCTCGGTGAGCGGGATCCGGCCGACCCACGGGGAGGCGCCCTACTCCGCGGCGAAGGCCGCGGTCATCTCCCTCACCCGTTCCGCCGCGCTCGAGTACGGGCCGTCCATCCGGGTCAACTGCGTTTCGCCGGGGCTCATCGAGACCCCGCTCACCGCATCCCTCCTCGCCGATCCGACGGCGAGGACGGCGGTCGAGCGCGCCACACCTCTGGGGCGCGCCGGCACCGCCGACGAGGTGGCTTCGGTCGTCGCGTTCCTCGCCTCCGATCTCGCCGCCTACGTGACCGGAGCGAACCTCGTCGTCGACGGCGGGAGCCTGCTGCCGAGCCCGCAGGTCGGGGACGCCCTCGAGTCGATCGCCGACGGCATGGCCCCCTCGTGAGGCGCGGGATCAGTTGTCCACGAGCTCCGCGAGCTCCCAGGCTGCCCGGAGGTGGGCGGTGAGCTCCGCGAGCGGGGTGCGCGCGTTGAGCCCGCTGGTCGACGGGACGACATAGGCGGGCCGCCCGCCGATGCCGCTGGCCTGCCGGCCGGCGGTCGCAGAAGCGTCGACCGCGGCGCGCCACCCTGACAGGCCGATGAAGCAGACGGCGCCCGGCCGGAGCCATTCGACGAGCCGCTCGACGCGGTCGAACCCGACTCGGTACTCGGCGCGGGTCACCTCGGCGGCGGTGCGGGTCGCGCGTTTCGCGAAGTCGGTCATGCCGACGCCGTTGCGGACCAGCGCGTCGACCGGGTCGCGATCGACGGTCACGATGCCGGCCGCGATCGCTGCCGGCCAGAAGCGGTTGCCCGGGCGGGCGTAGCCCACACCGGCGTGGGCCGAGTAGATCGCGGGGTTGACCCCGCAGATGAGCAACCGCATGTCCGGCCCGACCGTGTCGGCGAGGGTGCGCGCCCGGGTCGCGGCGAGGCGGAGCTCGTCGCCGTCGACCACGAGCGAGCCCGGCTCCACGTCGAATCCCGCTCCCGTCACGACGTCGACGAGCTCGTCGGGGCGCCAGCCGCCGAAGAACCGGCCACCGACCTCGTCGCCGGGGAGCGCGTCGCCCTCGTAGGCACCTTCGAGGACCTGGAGCCGGAGGGGTGCGCCGACCGCCAGTGCTCGGTGGAGGTCCCAGAGCGCCATCGGGAGCCGGTCGCGCTCGACGTGGAGGTGGGTCATCCACGACCATCCGCCCTCGAGCGAGCCGCGAGCGAAGGGCAGGTGCTCGACGTCGCCCTGCACGTAGGCGGCTCCGGGCACCGTTGCGCGGCATGCTTCGAGCATCGGCAGCGACGCGTCGAATGCGACGACCGGACGGCCGAGGTGGGGGAGGTACCGCCCTGCGCCGCAGCCGAGGTCGATCCGGAGTCCGCCGGGTACGACGCGGTCGGCGAATGCGAGGGCGTCGTCCTTCCGACCGGCGTTCGCATGGGTCGCCGCCCACGCGAGCCCTCGGTCGTCGTAGATCGCAACGGTCGAGCGGTGCACCGCCGCGATCGTAGGTGGTGCGAACGCTCAGGCCGGCTCGGCGACCGGGATGCGGATCACCATCGTGCAGCCGCCGCCGGGCGTGTCCTCGACGTCGAGCTCGGCGCCGACCGCATCGACGAAGCCCCGGGCGACCGACAGGCCGAGTCCGGCACCTCGCTGTCCGTCGGGTCCGAGGCGGCTGAAGGGCTGGAAGACCTGGTTGCGAGCCCCTCGGGGGATGCCCGGTCCACGGTCGATGACCCGGATGTCGACGCGTCCCGCAACGGGGCCGGCTTCGATGCGCAGGCCCTTGCCCTCTGCATGTTGGAGCCCGTTGTCCACCAGATTGGCGACGGCCCGCTCGAGGAGGGCGGGATCGGTGGTGATGGGCGGCACGGTGGCGGAGACGTCGACCGTCACGTCTCGGCCGCGCGGACCGAGGCTCGCCAGCGCGCCGTCGACGAGTGCTCGCACGTCGGTGCTCTGGTGGAGGACCTCGATCGTGCCGGTCTGCATACGTCCCATGTCGAGGAGGTTTGCGACGAGGACGTCCATTCGGTCGGCCTCCTCCTCGACGGTCTGCGCGAGGATCCGGATCTCCGCTGGTCCGAGTACGAGGTCATCTGACGCGAGGCTCGACGACGCCGCCTTGATCGAGGCGAGTGGAGTCCGCAAGTCGTGGCTGACCGCGGCGAGAAGCGCCGAGCGGAGCTGGTTGGCCTTGGCGAGCGCGTCGGCGTCGGCTGCTTCGGCCTGGAGCCGACCGCTCTCGAGTGCGGTGGCCAGCTGCGCCGCGAAGGCCGAGAGGATCTCGCGGTCCTCCGCGGTGAGACTCGGCCCGCGGAGCGCGAGCACCGCGCGCTCGGTGAGCGGCAGCGTCAGGGTCGCATCGTCCGGTGACCGCGGCGGATCGGTGCCGGCGGTCGCCACCTGCCGCCAGGCCGAGGTCTCGGCCGGCGCGCCAGATCCGTCCCCGCCGAAGCCGAGGACCGCGGCTGCGTCGAGGCGGAACGTGACCGTCAGTTCGTCGAGGAGCGCCGGCATCGGATCTCCACCCGGCGAGGCCATCCGGCCGGCGACTCGGGCGAGCATGCGCGCATCCGTCCGCGCCTGGGCGGCCGCAGCGGATCGTCTCGCCGATGCGTCCACGAATGCGCTCACGACCCCGGCAGTCACCAGAAACATGACGAGGGCGAGGATGTCGCGCGCGTCCCCGATGGTCAAGGTGTGTATCGGCGGGGCGAAGTAGTAGTTGGAGAGGAGGAAGCCTGCGAGCGCCGCAAGCGCGGCCGGCCAGACGCCGCCGACCGCGGCGACCACCACGACGAGCACCAGATAGCAGCTCAACGCGGACGCCAGGCTGCTGCTCGACCGCGATGCGGTGAGGACGACCGTGAGCAGGGGGAAGCCGACTGCGCCGATCAGCAGCGCGGCCACCTGTCGGCGCACCGGCAGCGGAGATCGCAATCGTTCGAGGCCGCTCTTCGAGCGCGCCCGCGGATGGGTGCCCTCCACGTCCTCGTCGGTGCCAGTGTGGCGGTCGGAGACTGTCTCGAGCTCGGCCTCGGTCGCGATGACGTGAACATCGAGCGAGCCGCTCGCCCCACGGATGACCGAGTTGATGACCGAACCGCGCAGGAACTCGTTGACCCGGCTTCGGTGGGTGGCGCCGATGACCAGCTGGGTCGCGTTTTCGGCGTGGGCGACCTGCACGAGCGCGGGAGCGATCTCGGCGCCGACGACCTCGACGTAGCGGCCGCCCAGGTCGTCGAGGAGGGCGCGGTTCGCGACGAGCCCGTGGGCACCCGTGCCGGTCGGGCTCTCGTCGGTGCGTACGTGCACGCCGACCAGCTCCGCCTTGGTGCGCATCGCCATCCGGGCGGCCCGCCGGATCAGCACCGCGCTGCCGCGCGAGCCGGTGAGGGAGACCACCACCCGCTCCTTCGTCTCCCAGGGCCCGGCGATGTTGTGCCGCTCGCGGTAGTCGTGGAGCTCCTCGTCGACGCGGTCGGCGACCCACAGCAGGGCGAGCTCGCGCAGCGCGGTCAGGTTGCCGGTGCGGAAGTAGTTGCCGAGAGCGGCGTCGATCCGCTCGGGCGGGTAGATATTGCCGTGAGCCATCCGACGTCGGAGCGCCTCGGGCGCCATGTCGACGAGCTCGATCTGGTCGGCCGCACGGACGAACGGATCGGGGACCGTCTCGTGTTGTGTCACGCCGGTGATGCGCTCGACGACGTCATTGAGCGACTCGAGGTGCTGCAGGTTGACGGTCGAGATCACGTTGATGCCCGCATCGAGGAGCACGTCGACGTCCTGCCACCGCTTCGGGTGCACGGAGCCGGGGACGTTGGTGTGGGCGAGCTCGTCGACGAGCACGAGCTCGGGCTTGCGCTCGAGGATGCCCTGGAGGTCCATCTCATCGAAGGTCTGCCCGCGGTACTCAACGGACTGCCGGGGGAGGATCTCGAGGTCACGGACCTGCGCGTTGGTCAGCGGCCGTCCGTGGTCCTGGACCCAGCCGACCACGACGTCTGTGCCCCGTTCCTTGCGCCGCCAGCCCTCGTTGAGCATGGCGTAGGTCTTCCCCACGCCCGGTGCGGCGCCGAGGTAGAGGCGAAGGGTGCCGCGAGCCATCGGACGGTCACTCCGCCTCGGCGGTGAGGCTGTAGCCGACTCCGGGCACCGTGTGGATCGCCGCGCCCGCGGACGCGTCGAGCTTGTGCCGCAGCCGGTGGACGTACGCGTGGAGATAGCGCGCCTCGCCGCCGTATCCGGGCCCCCACACCTCGGCGAGGATCATCTGGTGGGTGCAGATGCGTCCAGCATTGCGGGCGAGGAAGGAGAGCACCTCGAACTCCTTGGTGGTGAGCTCGACCGGCTGGCCCTTCGCCCGCACCTCGTGGTGCACGAGGTCGAGCTCGAGGGTGCCCACCGCGACCGTGGTGGGTGCTTCCTCCGCAGGACTCCGGCGGCGATGCCGGATCGCCGTCCGGATGCGGGCTTCGAGCTCGGCCATCCCGAACGGCTTGGTCACGTAGTCGTCGGCGCCGCCGTTGAGGGCAGCGACCTTGCGTTCCTCGCTCCCGCTCGCCGACAGGATGACGATCGGCACGTCGGTCCACTGGCGGATCCGGCGGCAGACGTCGAGCCCGTCGAGGTCGGGGAGGCCGAGGTCGAGCACGACGATGTCCGGGGATCCGAGCGCCGTCTGAGTCAGGCCCTGCTCGCCGTTGGTCGCGGTCACCACCTCGTGCCCGCCGGCCTGCAACCCGACCCGTAGGGCGCGGAGCAGCGAGGGATCGTCATCGACCACCAGCACGCGAGCCACGACCGTCAGCCTCCGGACCCGTTCGCCGCCGAAGGCACGGTGAATACGAAGCGGGCGCCTCCGCCTTCGACGTCCTCGACCCAGATGTGCTCGCCATGGGCCTCGACGAACGTCTTGGCGATGGTGAGGCCGAGCCCGGCCCGGCCGCCCGTGTCGAAGCGTACGAAACGGTCGAAGACCGACTCCCGTTCTTCCGGTGGCACGCCGTCCCCACAGTCGGTGACCGAGAGCGCGATCCGGTCGCCCCGGTCCTCGGCGGCCACCGTGATCAGGCTGGCCGCGGGCGCGTGACGGTCGGCATTGTCCAAGAGGTTAGCGAGGACCTGGCCGATGAGAAGGCGGTCGACGTCGGCGTCGGGCACCGCGTCGGGCACGACGACTTCGACCGGTCGGTCCTCGAGCATCGAGTGAAGCGACGACACCGTCTCCGCGACGAGCTCGCGCAGCCGTGTGGGGCGGCGGTGCACCTCGAGCACACCGGCGTCGATGCGGGTCATGTCGAGGAGACTCGAGACCAGACGGGTGAGGCGGTCGGTCTCGACGTCGATGAGCTCGTGCAGCTCGTGGCGATCGTGTTCGCCGAGCGAGGTCGCCTGATCGAGCAGCGTGGTGGAGGCGACTTTCATCGTGGCGAGCGGCGAGCGCAGGTCGTGGCTGACCGCGCCGACCATCGCATGCCGTAGCCGGTCGACCTCCTCGAGGAGCTCGGAGCGGAGCGCCTGCTCCCGGAGGCGTTCCCGCTCGAGCGCGAGGGCGGCGTGGTTGGCGAACGTGCGGAGCAGGGCCCGGTCGGTCTCGGAGGACGGCAGCCCGCGTAGGGCCAACATGCCGACCGGCCGGCCTGACGCGGTGAGCGCGACGGTGTGCAGGGTGTCGGGAGTGCCCGGTGCCGAGCCGACGCTCACCGGGATGCCCGAGAGCGGCTCGAGGGCATGGAGCTCCTCGCGTGCGAGCGTCTCGCCGGCCGACGCAGCGACCCCGAGGCGGTCTCCGGAGGGGACGAGCAGGGTGACCCCGCGGACGGCGAACGCCGTCATGACGGTCTGCACGATCGTCCGGAGCAGGTCCTCGCGGGTCCGCTCCTCGACCAGCAGCTCCGAGAGGTCGAAGAGGCGGCGTGCGTCGGCAGTGCGGAGCTGTGCCTCGGCGCGCGCGGTTCGCAGGTCGGCGACGACCTTCGAGACGAGGAGCATCACCGCCACGTAGAGGCCGAGGGCGACCCAGTCCTGCGCGGTCGCCACGCGCAGCCGGCCGTAGGGCGGGACGAAGCCCACGTCGTAGACGACGAACCCCGTAGCTACGCTCACCGCGCCTGCGGCGAAGCCGCCGACGAGTGCCCCGGCGAGCACCGGGAGGACGAAGACCAGGGCCGCGGTCGCGATGCTCAGGTGCGACCGGAAGGGCAGCATCGCCGCGCCGCAGGCGACCGCCACGGTGATCCCGAGCACCGAACCGGCGAGGGCATTGCGCACGCCTCCATTGTCGCCTCCCACGCCACGGTCCGGACCTGGTGGAGGGCTCGTTGAGGAATTATTCAGGGCGAATGCCGACTTTGCAGAACGTGTTCAGAGGCTCGGGCGGATACTCGCTCTTATGGCTGACTTCCTCGCAGTGCTGGGCATCATCGGTTTTGCCGCCGCGATGCTCGGACTCATCTGGGCCCTGGAGCGGGTATGACCGTCACCCAGGGCATCCTCCTCGGCGTCGCCGTCGTGATGTTCATCTATCTCGGCGTCGCGATGTTCAAGCCGGAGAAGTTCTAGATGGGCTTCTTCTGGACCATCGTCGTCCTGGTGATCGCGCTGGCGGTCGCGTGGCGCTTCCTCGGGTCGTACATGGCCGCGGTCTTCGACGGTCGGGTGACCTATCTGGCCTGGGCCGAACGGCCGTTCTACCGCCTGCTCCGGACCAGCTCCGAGCAGGAGCAGTCGTGGCAGCGATACGCAGGGGCCACCGTCGTCTTCTCGGCGACCTTCCTCGGCCTCGGCTATCTCCTCATGCGTGTGCAGGGCTCGCTCCCGATGAACCCGCAGCACTTCGGTGCGGTCGGACCGGCGCTCAGCTGGAACACCGCTGTCTCGTTCCTCACCAACACCAACTGGCAGAACTACGGCGGCGAGACGACCATGTCGTACTTCTCGCAGATCGGCGTGCTCACCGTGCAGCAGTTCGTGAGCGCAGCGGTCGGAATCGCTGCCGCCATCGCGATGACGCGCGGCTTCACCCGGCGCAATTCACCGACCATCGGCAACTTCTGGGTCGATATCACCCGCTGCATGCTCTACATCCTGCTGCCGATCGCGTTTCTCGCCGGAATCCTGATCGTGGGTCAGGGCGCGGTGCAGACCCTTGCGGGTACGGTCACGGTTCACAATCCGCTCAACGGGGTCACCCAGACGATCCCGCGTGGCCCGGCCGGCTTCATGGGCTCGATCATGCAGCTCGGCACCAACGGCGGAGGATTCTTCAACGTCGACCTGGCCCATCCGTTCGAGAACCCGACCGGCCTGACCAACCTCCTCTACATCTTCCTGACCCTTTCCATCCCCTTCGCGCTCACCTACACGTTCGGCAAGATGGTCGGCAGCATCCGCCATGGCGTGGCACTGCTGGCGGCGATGGTGATCATCTTCGGTGTCTGGATCAGCTTCACGACCTACGCGGAGCATGGGCAGAACCCTGCGGTCGCTGCTGCCGGAGTGCATTCCACGGTGGGCAACACCGAGGGCAAGGAGGTCCGCTTCGGCGACACGACGAGCGTGCTCTTCAACATCTCGATGACCCACACGTCCGACGGCGCGGTCGACAGCGCGACCGACTCGTACACACCGATGGGTGGCTTCGGCCCGATGACGGGCATGATGCTCGGCGAGGTCACCCCGGGCGGGGTGGGGAGCGGGATCTACACGATCCTCATCTACGCGATCATCGCCGTGTTCATCGGCGGCCTGATGATCGGGAGGACCCCCGAGTACCTGGGCAAGAAGATCCAAGCCAGGGAGATCAAGCTCGCAGGGCTCGGTGCCCTCGTCATGCCGATCGTCGTGCTCGTCCTCACGGCGATCGCGGTCTCGGTACACGCCGGACGCGCTGGTCCGCTGAATGCCGGCCCGCACGGCTTCAGCGAGATCCTCTACGCCTTCACCTCACAGGGGAACAACAACGGATCGGCCATGGCAGGTCTGACGGGCAACACGACCTTCTACAACGTTTTGGGCAGCGTCGCCATGTTGATCGGACGCTTCGGGATCATGATCCCCGCCCTCGCCCTCGGAGGTTCGCTGGCCGCGAAGAACGTGGTGCCCGCGTCGCTCGGCACCTTCCGCACGGACAACACGATGTTCGTCGGCCTGGTCATCGGCGTCATCATCATCATCGGCGGCCTGACCTTCTTCCCTGCCGTCTCCCTCGGTCCGATCGTCGAACAACTCAGCCACGGAAAGTTCTTCTGATGACCACCACCCTGACCCAGCCCGAGCCGCAGATGCCGATCGAGGCCCACGGCGTCGCCGAGGCCCGCAGCCTCTTCGACCGTGAGATCCTCTGGAAGTCGCTCGGCGATGCCTTCGTCAAGCTCAACCCTGCGGTCCAGATTCGCAACCCGGTGATGTTCGTCGTCCTCGTCGGATCGGTGATCACGCTCATCGAGGCGATCGCCCACCCGGGGATCTTCAGCTGGTCGATCACGATCTGGCTCTTCTTGACGGTCCTCTTCGCCAACTTCGCCGAGGCGATGGCCGAGGGACGCGGCAAGGCCCAGGCCGACACACTCCGGCGCATGCGCGCCGAGACGGAGGCCCGCCGTCTCCGGGCGGACGGCACCGAGGAGCTCGTGCCCGCCGCCGAGCTCACCAAGGAGGACCGGGTCGTCTGCGAAGCCGGCGATCTCATCCCGTCCGACGGCGAGATCATCGAGGGGATCGCCTCGGTCGACGAGTCCGCGATCACCGGCGAGTCCGCACCGGTCATCCGCGAGTCGGGCGGCGACCGGTCGGCGGTCACCGGGGGGACGAAGGTCCTCTCCGATCGCATCGTCGTGCGCATCACCGCAGAGCGCGGCCACACGTTCATCGACAGGATGATCAGCCTCGTCGAGGGAGCCAACCGACAGAAGACGCCGAACGAGATCGCGCTCACGATCCTCCTCGCGGTCCTCACCATCGTCTTCCTGCCGGTCGTCGTCGCGCTGCAGCCGTTCGGCGTGTACTCCGGCGCGACGGTGTCGGTGGTCGTCCTCGTCGCGCTGCTGGTCTGCCTGATCCCCACCACCATCGGAGCGCTCCTCTCGGCGATCGGCATCGCTGGCATGGACCGCCTCGTGCAGCGCAACGTGCTCGCCATGAGCGGACGGGCGGTGGAGGCCGCCGGCGACGTGCAGACCCTCCTCCTCGACAAGACCGGCACGATCACGCTCGGCAACCGGATGGCCTCCGACTTCTACCCGGTCGGCGGTCACACCGAGCAGGACGTGGCAGATGCGGCCCAGCTCGCCTCGCTCGCAGACGAGACGCCCGAGGGCCGGTCGATCGTCGTCCTGGCGAAGGAGCGCTTCAACATCCGCGAACGCGAGCTCGAGGGCGAGCACGCCTTCGTGCCCTTCACCGCGCAGACCCGGATGTCGGGACTCGACGTCGACGGTCGGCAGATCCGAAAGGGCGCGGCCGACTCCGTGAAGCGTTGGGTCGCAGAGCTCGGCGGCACGGTGCCCGATGACCTCGACCCGATCGTCGAGCGTGTCTCGCGTGCGGGGTCGACGCCCCTTGTCGTGACCGAAGGGCCGGCGATCCTCGGGGTCATCGAGCTCAAGGACGTCGTGAAGCAGGGGATCCGCGAGAAGTTCGACGAGATGCGCCAGATGGGCATCCGCACCGTCATGATCACGGGCGACAACCCGCTGACCGCCGCGGCGATCGCTCAGGAGGCAGGCGTCGACGACTTCCTGGCCGAGGCGACGCCCGAGGCCAAGATGGCGCTCATCAAGGCGGAGCAGGAGGGCGGGAAGCTCGTCGCGATGACCGGCGACGGCACCAACGACGCGCCGGCCCTCGCCCAGGCCGACGTCGGCGTCGCCATGAACACGGGGACGACTGCGGCCAAGGAGGCCGGCAACATGGTCGACCTCGACTCCAACCCGACGAAGCTCATCGACGTCGTCGAGATCGGCAAGCAGCTGCTGATCACCCGGGGATCGCTCACCACCTTCTCGATCGCGAACGACGTCGCGAAGTACTTCGCGATCATCCCGGCACTCTTCGTCGCGACCTACCCCCAGCTCAACACGCTCAACATCATGAAGCTGCACAGCCCCCAGAGCGCGGTGCTCTCTGCCGTGATCTTCAACGCACTGGTGATCGTGGCGCTCATCCCGCTCGCGCTGCGCGGCGTGCGGTTCCGGGCCGCGGGTTCAGCTTCCATCCTGCGCCGCAACGTCTGGATCTACGGCGTCGGCGGCATCATCGTCCCCTTCATCTTCATCAAGCTGATCGACCTCATACTGGTCGCTCTCCACGCATACTGATCGGACCCACCGACATGCTCCTCCACCTCCGTCGCTCCCTCGTCGCGGTCCTCGTCTTCACCGTGATCTTCGGGTTCCTCTACGCCCTCGCCGGCACCGGCGTGGCACAGGTCCTCTTCAAGCACCAGGCGGACGGCTCGATCGCCCCGAACGGTTCGACCCTCATCGGGCAGAGCTGGTCGCAGACCGTGTGCCCCGGCCATCCCCTCGGAAGCTGTGTCTTCCAAGGCCGGCCGGACAACCTCGGCCCCTACGCAGCGAACCCAAAGGCGAACCCGCCGGTCTCGGGTGGGAACAACCCGCTCGTGGCGAACGGCGTCAGTGGAAGCTCTGGTGCCACCAATCTGGGTCCGCGATCGAAGGTCCTCCTGACCAACACCCAGCAGCTCGTGCAGTACTGGCACGCGCGGGGGTGAACCCGACCCCCGACCTGGTCACCACGTCGGGGAGCGGGCTCGATCCCGACATCTCGGCCGCAGACGCCACGGCCCAGATCCCCATGGTTTCGGCTGCGACCGGGCTGTTCCGGTCGACGTTGCAAGCGCTCATCGACCGTGAGACGAACTCCGCGCAGCTGGGATTCCTCGGCAGCAGCTACATCAACGTGCTCCAGCTCAACGAGGCGCTGGCCGGTCTCCGTCGCTAGGGCTCGGCGACCGTGCCGCCGGGCGCGTGGTCGGCAGCGAGCGCGGCACCGACCTGGTCGGCCAGCGAGACCGCGACGATCAGCCGCTCGTGCGGGACCGGCTTGCCGGGGGTCGGGGTCAAGAGGAAGTGGCCGAGGAGCCAGCCGCCGCTGCGGACCGGGAGGTCGACCGTATCGGTGGGCAGGCCGAGGGCGTCGGTCGACCACGGCTTCGGCCCGACCGTCACCTGACCGTCCGGATTGATCCTGGCGGTTGCTCCGCCGGTGCCGAGCTGGCTGAACCGGCAGTCGCGCAGCATGAGCAGATCCTGCAGCTCGGCCGCCGCGGTGGCGGTGACCAGCTCGGGATCGCTCCCGGTGGCGGCGAGTTCGGTGACCGAGTGGAGCACCGTCATCTCGTGGCGGCGCTGCCACGCGTCGTCGCGGTGGCGCCGTCCGCGGGCCGCGAGCTCCCCGACGGCGAGGCCGACCACCAGTAGGAGGAGCTCGGTGATGAAGTCGGCATGGTTCGTGATGCGGAACGACTCATAGGGTCTGGTCAGGAAGTAGTCGAAGGCGAGCGCGGCGGTCAGGGCGGCGACCGCCGCGGCCAAGCGTCGCCCGGTGCTCGCGACCCCCACGATGGCAACCACGAGGAAGAGCGCGCCATCCGCCTTGTCCAGCTGGTCGCGCCACGGGATGAGCACGACCGCCATCGTGGGCGGCACGACCACCGCGGCCACCAGGATCCAGCCGTCGGTCGTGAGGCCGAAGCGGCGGCCGGAAGATGCGGTTTGCACCGGGCCTGTCGGCTCCACGCCCGTCTCCCCGTGCAGCACGGTCACGGTCGCCTCCTTCCGTCGGCCGCCGGCATCGGGATCTCTCCCCTCCGGTGGCGGCACCAAGGTTAGTTGCGGCGGTCGCCGTGGGCGCCCGCTCACCCGAGGTGGAGCCCGCCGTCGACGAGGACGACCTCGCCGGTCACGTACGTCGAGCGGGCAAGGCCGAGGATCAGCTCGGCGACGTCGTCGGGCGTCGCGGTGCGGTGCAACGGGGTCCGCTCGGTGATGTACTCGCGCACCGTCGTCCAAGATTCGGTCCACGGCGTGTCCACGAGGCCGGGCGCCACCGCGTTGACCCGCACGCTTGGGCCGACCGTGGCGGCGAGCAGCCGTGTGAGGTGCGAGACGGCCGCCTTCGAGCAGGCGTAGGGGATCGAGCTGCCGGTCGGCCGGGTGCCGGCGACCGACGAGACGTTGATCACCTGGCCGTGGCCGCTCGTGCGGAGGTGGTCCATCGCCGCGACCGTGACCTGCCAGGTGCCCACGACGTTGACGTCGAAGATGCGACGCCACACGGCAGGTGTGGCCGCGTCGAGATCGGCGTGCGGGATCACCTCGGTCGTGCCGGCGTTGTTGACGAGGACGTCGAGACGCCCGTGGGTTCCGACGACGTGCTCGAGCAGGCCGCGGACCTGTGCCTCGTCGGCGATGTCGGCCTGGTGGTACGTGGCGCCCGGGAGCTCGGCGGCGATCGACCGGCCCCGTTCAGCGCTCCGTGCCGAGTTGAGCACCACCGCCGCACCCGCGGCGGCGAACCGGCGCGCCGCGGCCTCCCCGATGCCCGAGGAGGAGCCGGTCACCAGCACGACCTGCCCGTCGAAGTCGAGGGCCGAAGCCGGCGGCGCGTCCGGGACCGTGGTGGGCACCGGACGAGTCTACGACCGGTGGTGGCGTAGCTTCTCCGGCGTGCGACTGGTCAGCTTCACCGACGGCACCGGCGCCATCGACGGCACCGGCGGCATCGCCGGTATCGCGAGCACTGCCCGTACCGGTCTGCTGGTCGACGGGGAGGTCGTCGACCTGACCGACCCGGCAGTCGGCCTGCCCGGGTCGATGGTGGAGCTGCTCGAGCTGGGCCCCGACGCGCTCGACGCCGCCCGCGCGGCGCCCACATCCGCGGCGCGACGGAGGCCGATCGACGGGGCCCGACTCCTTGCGCCGGTGCCCCGTCCGCCGTCATTCCTCGCGATCGCCCGCAACTATGCGGATCACGTCGCGGAGCTCGGACACGAGCGACCGGCACACCAGACGTGGTTCACCAAACAGCCGACGTGCGTGGTGGGTCCCGGCGAGGCCATCGAGGTCCCGATCGTCTCGGACGAGGTCGACTACGAAGGCGAGCTCGGCATGGTGGTCGGCCGGCGGTGCCGGCACGTACCCGCGTCGCGCGCGATGGAGGCGATCGCCGGCTTCATCGCGGTCAACGACGTGAGTGTGCGGGACTGGCAGTGGCGCGCTCCCACCATGGTGATGGGGAAGGGGTTCGACACCCACGGTCCCACCGGGCCGTGGCTGGTGACGACCGACGAGATCGACGACCCGCAGCGCCTCGCGATCAGGACCCGGGTCAACGGCGAGCTCCGCCAGGACGGCTCGACCGCCCAGATGCTGTTCACCTGCGCCGAGATGATCGAGCACCTCTCGACTGCCTTCACCCTCGAGGTGGGGATGCTGATCACGACCGGCACGCCCGCCGGCGTCGCCGCCGGCCAGGACCCGCCGTGCTGGCTGAGGTCCGGCGACACGGTGACCGTCGAGGTCGAAGGGGTCGGTGCGCTGACTAACCCCGTCGTCGCCGAGCCCGGTCGCGGGGGCCCGGTCGGCCTCCCATGACCACGACCAACGACGGCGACGCGGTCCGGATCTCGCCGACGCTCGCCGTTCCCGTCGGCGAGCTGCAGTTCCGCTTCGGACCGAGCGGCGGTCCGGGCGGGCAGCACGCCAACCGGTCGCACACCCGCGTCGAGCTCCGGTTCGACGTCGAAGGGTCGGTCGCCCTCGGCCCCGTCCAGCGGGCGCGGCTCCTCGAGCGCTTCGGCTCGGAGGTGCGGGTCGTCGTCGACGACGAGCGCTCGCAGTACCGCAACCGGCAGCTCGCGATCGAGCGGTTCCGCACGAAGATGGCGGCCGCCCTCCGGACGTCGACCCCGAGGCGGGCGACGCGACCCTCGCGCGCGGCGACCGAACGCCGGCTCCAGGCCAAGCGTGAGCAGTCCGAGCGGAAGCGGGCGCGGCGTTCCGACGCCGACGACTGACGACCGGGGTGGAGGCGTAGGCGACCGTGCGGTCGCGGTGCAGGCGTAGCCGACCGTGCGGTCGCGGTGCAGGCTCAGCCGACTTTGCGGTCGCGGTGCAGGCTCAGCCGACTTTGCGGTCGGCGATACCCTGCCCTGACCAGGAGGTGTCGAGCAGCCGGTTGATCTCGGCGGTCAGGCGGTCGGGGTGCACCCGCAGCTCGAGCATCGAGTTGGCCTCGAGGAGGCGGCCGTTCGGCAGCCGGCGAGCCAGCTGCTCGGCGTCGTGGAAGGGGTGGATGCGGTCGACGCGGTGGCCGATCACGAGCGCCGGCACCGTGGTGGCCGCGCGTTGGTCGACGGTCGGCGCGACCGGGCCGGCCAGGATGCCGTGGAGCACCGCGGCCGTTTCGAGCGGGTCGTTCGACATCGCACCCATCAGGCTGTCGAGCGGGCCGTAGCCGGTGCGGGGAAGTCGCCGGAAGACCGACGCGAGCCGGCGGACGACGGGACGGGCGAAGTGGACGGCGAGCAGCATCGGGATGAAGGTGGCCGCCGCGGCGGGTAGCGCCCACTCGAGCACCGGCATCTCGACGACGAGACCCTGCACGCGCTCGGGGTGCCGGGCCGCGACGAGCAGGCTCACGTTCCCGCCGAGGGAGGTCCCGCCGACGACCGCCTTGTCGATCCCGAGATGGTCGAGGAGCGCCACCACATGGTCGGCGTAGGTGTCCATCCGGTGGTACGACGCGCGACGCGGCTTCTCCGACATGCCGTGACCGGGGAGGTCGAAGAGGATCACCCGGTTGCCCATCGCCGCGAGATCGGAGGCCAGACGGCGGTTGAGCTTGGCGTCGAGCAGGATCCCGTGCATGAACACGAGCACCCGGGGCCCCTGCCCGTGGATCTCGTAGTAGAGCTCGACGCCCCCCGACTCGAACGTCCCGACCTCGAAGGGGTGCGTCACGACCGACTTCGCCCCCCGTGGTCCGTGGTGCACCCCTCGTGCATCGTCCCCTGTGCTCACTGCAGTCACCCTTCCCTGCCAGACCATCCGGTGTCCGGCCAACGGTAGGCCCCGGGTCGGCGGTTCGCCAGTACCGGCAGCTCGGCGCGGATCCTGGCGAGGCGCTCGAAGTCGAGGTCGGCGACGACCACACCGGGAGAGGGGGCCGACCGCTCCGCGAGGACCGTGCCCCAGGGGTCGACGACCATCGAGTGCCCGTGGCAGGCCGGCATGCCCGGCGGGAGCTCACCGACCTGGCCCGCCGCGACCACGAAGACCTCGTTCTCGACGGCGCGGGCCCGGAGCAGCAGCTCCCAGTGGGCCGGCCCGGTCACCGCGGTGAACGCGGAGGGGACCACGACGAGCTCGGCGCCCCGCAGGGCGAGGATCCGGTACAGCTCGGGGAAGCGGAGGTCGTAGCAGATCGAGAGTCCGATCTCCCTGCCCGGGGCTCCGTCCCTCCGCGGGATCCGGGCGGTGCAGAGCTCGTCACCCGGCGCGATGGTCGCCGACTCGCACATCGTCACCTCGCGCAGAGCGACGTCGAAGAGATGGACCTTCCGGTAGGTCGCGAGCAGGGCGCCGTCGGGACCGACGAGGCAGCTCGTGTTCGAGATCCGATCGCCGCTCCCGGTGCGCTCGGGGAAGCTGCCTGCCACGAGGGTCATGCCGGTCCGGCGGGCCAGCCCGCTCGCCCAGCGCAGCGTCGGCCCCTCGATCGGCTCGGCAGAACGCCGGAGCTGTTCGGGCGCGCCGGCGACCGAGAAGTACTCGGGGAGGACGGCGAGCTCGCAGCCGGCCGTCGCGGCCTCCTCCACGAGCGCGGTCGCCACCTCGAGGTTTGCGTCGCGGTCCGGGCCGGCGGTGGTCTGGATCGCGGCGACGCGCATGGCACAGAGTAGGCCCGCCGTCGGGCACAATGGCCCCGGTCGGGCCGTGCGCGACGCCGGTCGACCCGCCGACGACGAGGAGTTGGGACCACCGTGTCCTTCGAGAATTCAGACGTGGTCCGCAGCGCCGTCCGGGTGGAGGGCTTCCGCGACGACGAATTCAACTACCAGCTGCTGCGTGCCCTCGGAGTCGCCGCCTACGGGGGGTCGACCGTCGGCGAATGTCTTTCGGTCGTCGCCGAGATCACCGACGGGAGTCCCCGGAGCTGGGCCGGGTCGTTCGAGCGCCTGGCCCGACGGGTCGAGGAACGGGCCCGGGTCTGCCTCGACGCCGGCAGGCGGGTGAGTGCGCGCGACCACTTCCTGCGCGCATCCACCTACTACCGGACCGCCGAGTACTACGCCGAGTCGCCGCTCAGCGATGCGTCGCTGGTCGGCGAGCGAAGCGAGGCCTGCTTCGTGGCCGCCGCCGCCTTGCTCGTCCCGCCGGTCGAGCTCCTCGAGATCTCCTTCGAGGGCGGCTCCCTCCCCGGCTACCTGGTCCGCCCGCCGGTGGCCGCGGCAGCCCCCGACCGGCCGTTGCCGACCCTGGTCGGTGTCGGGGGCTTCGACTCGAGCGCGGAAGAGCTCTACTTCCACCTGGCCGCGCCCGGCGCGGAGCGTGGCTGGAACGTGTTCGTCTTCGACGGCCCCGGGCAGCCCGGCTGCATGCGGCGCCACCCGACCATGACCTTCCGCCCTGACTACGAGGCACCCCTTGCGGCCGTCGTCGACCACCTGACCGCGCGGCCCGACGTGGACGGTGCGCGGCTCGCTCTCGCGGGGCAGAGCTTCGGCTCGTACTTCGCGACGCGGGCCGCGGCGGCGGACGACCGGATCCGCGCGTTGGTGGCCAACCCGCCGGTCGTGGACATGAGCCGGTACATGGAGGCGTGGGTCGGCTCCGAGACCTTCCGCATGGCGCGTGACGTCCGTCCCCAGGACGTGATCGGTGTGCCGGAGGACCTGATGCCCCACCAGATGCAGTGGGGGATCGCGGCGATCTGCGACCGATTCGGCGTGCCGTCGTTCCACGCCTGGCGCACCGCGCTCGCTGCCTACCGGGTGGAGGATCTCGGACGGGTGACGTGTCCATCCCTTGCGATGGTCGGCGATCGCGAAGGCGCCGAGCCCACCGCGCAGTTCGACGCGTTCGTCGCCGGCGTCGGTGGGCCGGTGACCACCGCGGTCTTCCGCGCGGAGGACGGTGCTTCGACCCACACCCAGACCGACAACATCCGTCTCTCGGCACAGATCGCATTCGACTGGCTCGACGACCGCTTGGCCTGACCGGGGCGCCGCGGCGTACCACGACGCGAACGACACGGGTGTCATTCGGTTCGCCTGGCACACGGAACGCGGCAGCCGCGCTCCTCTGGCACCGATTGGGGACTTGTGACTCTGGCGCACCGTACCGGGGCGGCGGATCGTTGGCATATGGGCACGATGGGTGTGGCGGTCGACACAGTGGGCGCCGTGGCCCGGGCGGCGCGTCCGCTGACCGGCGTCGTCGAGGACTACGACACGCTCCTCGACCTCATCGGCGACCGAAGGCTGGTGCTCATCGGTGAGGCCTCCCACGGGACCCACGAGTTCTACCGAGAGCGGGCGAGGATCACCCGGCGGCTGATCGACGAGTGCGGCTTCACCGTCGTCGCGGTCGAAGGGGACTGGCCTGACGCCTACCGGGTCAACCGGTACGTGATGGGGCTGTCGGAGGACACGACCGCGGACGCCGCACTGGAGGGCTTCCGGCGCTTCCCGACGTGGATGTGGCGGAACCTCGATGTACTGCGCTTCGTCCAGTGGCTGCGGGCCCGCAACGACGCGCAGCTGCACCCGGGGATGAAGGCGCGGTTCTACGGCCTCGACCTCTACAGCCTGCGCACCTCGATCGAGGCCGTCGTCGAGTACCTCGACCGTATCGACCCGGACGAGGCGGCCCGTGCCCGAGCGCGGTACGCGTGCTTCGACCATGTGGACGCCGAGGGTCAGGCCTACGGTGCAGCGGTCGCGTACCGGGGGGCGACACCCTGCGAGAACGAGGTCGTCGCCCAGCTCGTCGAGCTCCGCCGGAGGGCCGAGGGCTACCTGCGCCGTGACGGGTGGATCGCCGAGGACGAGCAGTTCTACGCTGAACAGAACGCCCGGCTCGTCCGCGACGCGGAGGAGTACTACCACCAGATGTACCGGGCAGAGGTGTCGTCGTGGAACTTGCGCGATCTGCACATGGGGGGCACGCTCGACGCGTTGATCGAACACCTCGACCGGCGGAACGCCCATACGAAGGTCGTGGTATGGGAGCACAACTCGCACGTGGGTGACGCCCGCGCGACCGCAATGGGGGCCCGCGGTGAGCTCAACGTCGGCCAGCTCGCGCGCCAGCGGTACGGCGACGACGCAGTGCTCATCGGGGCGACCACCTTCGACGGGCGGGTGACCGCGGCCTCGGCGTGGGGCGCCCCGGCGGAGCGCAAGCGGGTCCGGCCGGCCCGCCCCGGCAGCCAGGAGGCCTTCCTCCACTCGGTCGGCCTCCCGCAGTACTGGGTGCCGACCCACGGGCGTGAAGTCGCCGACGCGCTCGAAGAGCCGCGGCTCGAACGGGCGATCGGCGTGATCTACCGCCCCGATACCGAGCTCCAGAGCCACTACTTCGAGGCGCGCCTCTCCCAGCAGTTCGACGCGGTCGTCCATGTGGACCGGACACGTGCGCTCGAGCCGCTCGAGCGCACACCCCTGTGGGACCGCGGTGAGCCCGCCGAGACCTACCCGAGCGGACTCTGAGATGGCCGCGTTCGCCTCCCTCGTCGACCGCGTTCACCCGTCGTTCCGCGACCGTCGCGAAGCCGGCCGTCTGCTCGGCGAGCGGCTCACCGGATTGCGGGTCGAGCATCCCGTCGTCCTCGGTCTGCCGCGCGGGGGGGTGCCGGTGGCTGCGGAGGTCGCCCGGATCCTCGGGGCACCGCTCGACGTGCTCGTCGTGCGCAAGCTCGGCGTCCCGTACCAACCCGAGCTCGGGTTCGGAGCCATCGGCGAGGGCGACGTGCACCTTCTCGACGACGAGCTCGTCCGGCGCGCCGGGTTGCGCGAGGCCGACATCGCGCGGGTCATCGCGCGGGAGCGGGCCGAGCTCGACCGCCGGGTGACCCGGTACCGTGCGGACCGGCCGCCGGTGCCGATCGCCGGACGGACCGTCGTGCTGGTCGACGACGGGCTCGCGACGGGTGGTTCCGCCACGGTGGCTGTGCGGGTGGCGCGCGCGCTCGGCGCGAGGCGGATCGTCCTCGCCGCTCCGGTTGCGCCCCCCGAGTCCGTGGCCAGGTTGCGCGCCGAGGCGGACGAGGTGGTCACCCTTCTCACGCCTGCCGCGCTTCGTCGCGGTGGGGCAGTGGTACGACGACTTCGAACAGACCTCCGACGAGGAGGTGGCCGATCTGCTGGCCGCGTCGGGCGGCGGCCCGCGTGCGGTGCGCCCGGTCGGGGGATTCGACGACGAGGTGGGGATCGCGGCCGGTGGCATCACCCTCGCCGGGCGGCTCCGCGTCCCCGAGGGCGCGGTCGGCCTCGTGCTCTTCGCCCACGGGAGCGGGAGCAGCCGGAACAGCCCACGCAACCGCCAGATGGCGGCGATGCTCGAGTCCTGGGGGCTCGGGAGCCTCCTCTTCGACCTGCTGACCGCGGAGGAGGGCGCGGATCGCGATCGACGTTTCGACGTGGAGCTGCTCGGTCACCGGTTGACGACGGCGACCGGTTGGGTGCAGACCCGACCGGAGGTGTCGGCACTCCCGCTCGGCTACTTCGGGGCCAGCACCGGCGCGGCCGCGGCACTCTGGGCCGCGGGTGGTCCGGGCAGCGTGGCACGCGCGGTCGTGTCCCGTGGCGGGCGCCCCGACCTCGCCGGCCCCAGGCTCGACGCGGTTCGGTGCCCGACCCTTCTCATCGTCGGCGGTGCCGACGAGGCGGTACTCGGGCTCAACCGGGTCGCGGCGTCGCATCTCCACTGCCCGCACCGGCTCGCCGTGGTTCCGGGTGCGACCCACCTCTTCGAGGAGCCGGGCGCGCTCGAACAGGTGGCGACGCTCGCCGGCGGATGGTTCGTGCAGCACCTGCCGAACGCGTCCTCGTCGCCGGCTTCGGATCCCCTGGCCGAACGGCGCCCCGGACCGGGCGCGGCGCTGCGACGGAGAACCTTCGAGATCTAGCGGCGCGGTCGTCGTGCGCGACTGCGGGTCAGTGAATCGCGTGGATCAGTGGACCGCGTCGGGGCGGGGGGCTGTTGCCGCGAGGGCGGCTGCGAGCACGGCCGAGGCCGGCGCGGACGTGTCCTCCCGCACGCCGACCAGCGTGGTCAGCGAGGCCCAGCCGTCCGAGACGAGAGCACCGTCCGACTCCGGCTCGAGCTCGGCGAGCTCGGCCCGGCGCTCCTCGGGGTCCCTTGCGCCACGGAGCACGAGCGTGATGACACCCGCGGTGCGGTCGACCGCAGGGCCCTGCACCGGGTCGATCGTGAGCTCGGGCCGTACGGCACGGATGAGCCCCACCCGGCCGATCGTTCCGTGGCGGACACCCTTCAACTCGTGGGGTGCGCACGCTGGCACGTTGAGGTTGAGGACGCAGGAACCTTCGGCGTCGGCCAACACCGGCACGATCCCGACCGCCAGTTCGACCGCGGTCTCCCAGGGCATCGGGTCCTCGCCCCACGTCATGCTCACCGCAAGCCCCCGGATCCCGAACTGGGCCGCGGTGAGCGCGGCGCCGATCGTGCCCGAGTGGAGGACCGATCGCCCCGCGTTCACACCCTCGTTGATGCCCGAGACGACGAGGTCGGGCCGCGGTCCGAACCCTTCGATGCAGGCGAGAATCACCGCGAGTGATGGTGATCCGTCGATGCCGTAGGCCGGCACGCCGGGGAGGCCGCGGATCTGCACGGCCTCGAAGGGGATCGACTCGCGCTCGTAGACCGGCCCGACCGCGGCGCTCGCCCCGCTGTGGTTGGTGAGCGGTGCGGCGACGACGACCTGGTGCTCGTCGCCGAAAGCGCCGTGCAGCCCGCGGGCCAGTGCCGCGAGACCGGGGGCGAAGACGCCGTCGTCGTTGGTGACCAGGATGCGCATCGCTGACGTTCCAATCGCGGACAGGTGATTCCGAACGGGAAGTGCGGACGCACACGAATCGGGCGCCCCTCGGTTCGTGCCGACCCATCGCCTACCATACCGGGCGACCTCGGCGGTCCCCGGTCCGGGCGGACGGTGGACGCCGGCGTCGCCGACTCCGAAACTGATGCCACCGCGTTCACCAGCCGAGGACCAGCGCCCGGCCGAGACGACCGCCGCCACCGGCGACCAGTGGGTCATCGGGCACGGCCACCAGCGCGCGATCGTGACGGAGGTCGGAGCCACACTGCGCTCGTTCACCGCGGACGACGTCCCCGTGGTGGACGGCTTCGGTCCCGACGAGTGGAGCCACGGAGGGCGGGGACAGGTCCTCGCGCCCTGGCCGAACCGTCTCGGTGACGGTCGCTACTCCTTCGGCGGCGTCGATGCCCAGGTGCCGCTCGACGAGCCGGCGCGGCAAAATGCGATCCATGGGCTCGTCCGGTGGCGCGCATGGCGGATGGTCAGCCGCGCGCAGAACCGGGTCAGCATGGAGTGCGAGCTCAGGCCGTCACCCGGCTATCCCTACTCACTGCGACTCGCACTTGAATACCGCCTCGGCCGGGACGGGCTCACCGTCAACGCCGATGCCGAGAACATCGGACCGACAGACCTCCCCTTCGGGCTCGGGTTCCATCCGTACCTGACGGTCGGCACGGGTGCGGTCGACTCCGTCTGCCTCACGGTCGCCGCGCGCACCCGGCTGACAGCCGACGAGCGTGGCCTGCCCGACGGACGGTGCACGGTCGCGGGTTCGGAGTTCGACTTCCGCGTCGGCAGACCGATCGGGTCGACGGTCCTCGACACGGCGCTGACCGATCTCGAGCGGGACGGGAACGGGCGGGTGCGGGTCGAGCTCGACCGCCCCGACGGAGAGCGCGGGGTCACGCTCTGGGCGGACGAACGCTTCTCGTACCTCATGCTCTTCACCGGCGACACCCTGGGGCAAGGGGAGCGCCGCCGATCGATCGCCGTCGAGCCGATGACCTGTCCTCCCGACGCGTTCCGCTCCGGGGACGACGTCGACGTGATCCGGCCGGGAGCCCGCTGGACCGGATCCTGGGGGATCGTCCCGCGCTGAGCCCATCGCGGCCAGGCACCTGCGAGGATGACCCGCATGGAGTGCAAAGTCGTCCGCTACGCCGTCGAGGAACGCATCGCGACCATCACCCTCGACCGTCCCGACCGACTCAACAGCTGGACCGGCCGGATGCACACCGAGTACCGCTGGCTGCTCGACGAGGCAAACCGCGATCCGGGAGTGCGGGTCATCGTCGTGACGGGCGCAGGCCGTGCGTTCTGTGCCGGTGCGGACAGCCAGGCACTCGAGGGGCACGTCGAGCGGGGTGGGTACGACCCGGGGACCGGGGACGACCTCCGACGGCCCGGCTTCGGCGTCGACCAGCGGTTCGACGCCGACTTCGCCTACCACTTCGGCCTCGGGAAGCCGATCATCGCGGCGATCAACGGACCGGCCGCAGGCGTCGGGCTCGTGCTCGCCTGCTACTGCGACCTGCGGTTCGCGGCGGCCGGCGCCAAGCTCACCACCGCGCACGGCAAGCTCGGCCTGCCCGCCGAGTACGGCCTCTCGTGGCTGCTCCCGCGGCTGATCGGGCTCACCCACGCGAACGACCTCCTGCTCTCGAGCCGGGTGGTGCTCGCGGAAGAGGCAGCCGAGCTCGGGCTCGTCAACGAGGTCGTGGAGGCCGACCGGCTCCTGTCGCGGGTGCACGAGTATGCGTCGACACTCGCGACCACGGTGTCACCGGCGTCGCTCGCCGTCACGAGGAGGCAGATCTACACCGATCTCCACGGTGAGGCCGCTGCGTCGGTCGAACGGTCCGAGCGACTCCTGGAGGAGATGATGCGCGGACCCGACTTCAAAGAGGGTGTCGCCGCGTGGCGTGAGAAGCGGGTGCCGCGGTTCGACGCGCCCCGCTAGGCCCCCCACCGGATTCCGAGGACGACGACGTCGTCACTCGAACCGCCCGGTACCAGGGCGTGGAGGATGTCGTCGAGGAGGTCGTCGAGCTGCCCGGCCCGGGTGGAGGCAGTGCACAGACGCTCGAAGCCGTCGGCGATGTTCTCGCCACGGCGCTCGACGAGCCCGTCGGTGTAGGCGAGGAGCGTGGCGCCCTTCTCGACCATGACATCGACCGGTTCGTATCGGCGGTGCCCGACTCCGATCGGCGGGCCGACGTGCGTCGCCATGAGCCCGGCGCGACCCTCGGTAACGAGCACCGGTTCCGGATGACCCGCGTTGGCGAGCGTGATCGTGCCGGAAGCCGTGTCGAACAGACCGCAGAGCACCGTCGCGAAGTGATCGGTGTCCCCGATGTCGATCGAACGTCCGAGCCGGTTCAGCACGACCGCCGGCTGCGGGTCCTCCGCCGCATAGGCCTTGATCGAGAACCGGAGCTCGGCCATGAGCGACGCCGCCTGCATACCGCGCCCGGACACGTCACCGACCGCGAAGAACAGCCGTCCGTCCTCGACATCGGTGACGTTGTACCAGTCCCCACCGATCTCCAGCCCGTCCGCACCCGGGACGTACCGAGCCGCGACCTCAAGCTGGGGAGGTTCGGGCATCCGATGGGGTAGCAGCGCGCGCTGGAGTGCCTCGGCGGTGCTGCGCTGCGCCTGGAAGAGGCGGCGGTTCTCGACCGCGAGCGCCTCGGCCCGCCGCCGACGGCGCACGAGGTGCTCGGACATCGACGCGATGAGCACCGTGAACATGAGGCCGATGAGCAGGACCAGCCAGGCAAGCCATGCGGCGAGCGAGCCGGCGAGCGGCACCCTCGCCGACATGACGAGGGTGAGCACGGTGTTGCTCCCGAAGGGCGTCGTCACAGTGGAGGTCGGCCCCGCCAGCGGCAGCTGACCCGGCGTCGCAGCGAGGAGCGTCGCGCCGCCCTCGTTCCTGCCGAGATAGAGGACGTAGTTGAGATCGTCGAGGGGCGAGCTCGTCTTGATCTTGAGCCGACGACTGGCGGTGAGCTGCGCCTCGGCGTAGACGATGTCGGTGCCCGCCGCCGTCGGCTGCGCGAACGCGAATCCGAGCACCCGGGTCTGCGGCGTCAGATCCGTGACCACGAACGACGACGAGTGTGTCGCCTCTGCGAACAGGGTGAGCAGCGCTCCCGGGGAATTCGCGATGCTCTGGGCCGCGCCCACGTCGGCCAGCTCGGTGGGACGGGGCGAGAACCTCCAGAGCGATTCGGAGCGCCAGCCGCTTGCCGGTCCGAGCTGTCGTCGTGCGAAGGCGTCGAAGGCCGAAGGATCGCCGCCAGAGGCGCTCGCCTCCTCCCCGGCGGCCTGCAGCCGGCTCTCCACCGAGAAGACGGCGATACCGATCGCGGCACTCGTGAGCTGGGTGTCGAGCGAGAGCAGCCGCTGCTCGGTGTGGTCGTGCTCGGACCGGACGACGGCGGCGAGGGTGGAAGTCACGGCCACCCCCACGATGAGGATGGCGATCGTCGGTGCATGGAGCGCACGCGGCCACGCGCGCCGACGACGACGCGCGTCGAACGATCCCTGCCCTTCACCGGACCCCCCCGGCTTCGCCACTGGGAGAACTGTAGGCGCCACGTGGCGCGTCACGCATCGGTCTTCCACTTCGACGCCGGATCTGCGTTCCGACAGGCTCGTGGAGGCCGTCCGCGCCCTTCGAGACCGGCTCCCGTGCTTCAGAGAGTCAGGTGGGATGCCCGGAACACCGTCGACGTGCGGTGCGCGGTCCGGGGCCGCACGACGCTCCGCACGAGGACCTCCGATTCGCCCTCGTCATCTGGATCGAGCGGACCCAACACCGCTGTCGACAGCACGCTGCTTTCAACGAATGAGTCTCTTCGAGTACGAAGAAATCGTGACCTCGTCGGCTGTCAAGGCGGCCCAGCCGAGCCTGTCACGAGATCGTGGCGCCGACCCCATTCAATATCAATCGGATCCGAGTCAGAGATCAACCGGAGTCATTTCCTCCGAGATCACCCGATCTCGTCCAGGCCACCGAGTGCACCCCTGGGATGCGAACTCAGACTCGCAAGCACACTGGTTCAAAGAGGCTCGGACGGTCGTCGCCCTGCCAATTCGGGCCTCCAGAAGTAGGGTTCGCACGGTGGACGGTCCCGACAACTCGATGGATCTCGAGCTGGCGGCCGCGTCACTTCGTGCGGACCGATCCGACGTGGGCATCCTGTTGCACGTCCTGGTCGACCAGTTGGCCGAGGCGCTCGGGGCCCGTCTCGATGTCAAGCGGGCCGGCGGGAGATTGAAGAAGTCTGATCGGATCGAGGCGATCACCATCACCCTCGGCGGTGACCAGTTCGGCGCGGTGGTCGAGGGAACCGTGCTGAATTGTTCGATCGGCCACACCTCGGGAGGGATCCGCATCCGCACCGAGCAGGTGGACATGGACACGTGGCTCTCCCGCCTGCTCGGCGAGCTGAAGGCTGAAGCTGCCACCAGTGAGGCCGTCCGCCGCGCCCTGGAGAGCATCGTCATCGGAGGAACTTCATGACCGACGTCCCGGACCAGCAGCGCGGAGGTGCCCCCGAGGATCTTCCCGAGGGAGCGAGCCATCGGCTCGAAGAGCTCGAACACGGCCTCTTCACCTCCGACCTCTCCGTCAACGAGTTCCTGCTGATCAAGGAGGTCGGCTACCACCCACTCGGGTTCGTGATGGGGTCGTCGATCTATCACATCGGCATCCAGACCCGGAAGTGGGGACAGAGCCAGGAGCTCGCCAAGCTGACCGAGGCGATGTACAACGCCCGCGAGCTCGCCATGACCCGGATGGAGGAGGAGGCAGCCGAGCTCGGCGCCGACGGTGTCGTCGGGGTCCGGCTCGACGTCAACTACTACGAGTGGGGCAAGGACGCTGCAGAGTTCATCGCGGTGGGCACCGCGGTGAAGGCGGAGGACGGGACCTCGCACCGCAACAAGCTCGGCAAGCCGTTCACCTCCGACCTCTCCGGTCAGGACTTCTGGACGCTCATGCAGACCGGGCACGCGCCCCAGGGCCTCGTCATGGGCACCTGCGTCTACCACATCGCGCACCGCGGTCTCGGGCAGACGTTGGGCTCGGCCGGCCAGAACGTCGAGCTGCCCAACTTCACCCAGGCGCTCTACGAGGCACGCGAGCTCGCGATGACACGCATGCAGGACGAAGCCACCCGTCTTGACGCCTCCGGCATTGTCGGCGTGCGGCTCGAGGAGAAGACCCACCAGTGGGGGAGTCACACCATCGAGTTCCTCTCGCTGGGCACGGCGGTCACGAAGACCGCCGACGAGGTCACGCTCCCGACGCCGTTGACCATCGTCTCGCTCGACAACTGATGAGCGCACCACCCGGGGATCTGCCCGAAGCCGCAACCCGTCGATTCTCGGAGGGGGCCTTCACCTCGGCCCTCACCGTGCCCGACTTTGCAGCCTGCCTGCAGATGGGACTCGAACCGGCCGGTTTCGTGCAGGGCTTCTGCGTCATGCAGTGGCAGTGGTACGGCCTCGGCGCGACCTACGCGGCCTACGGCACCCCCTACGGCGGTGGCGGTGGCAGTCGGGGCTACTCGGAGACCTGGCAGTGCCCGCACGGCCTGGTCTCGGCGGAGCATCGAGCATGGGGACAGAACTTCGAGCAGATGTGGGTCGAGGACGCCTGGCTCCAGGGCTTCACCACCGCGTTCGATCGGATGCTGGAGGAAGCCGGAACGGTCGGGGCCCACGGGGTCGTCGGCGTGGTCGACACCACCGAGCAGCTCAGCGAGATGGGCGTGCTCGAATTCCGAGTTCGCGGCACGGCGGTGCGCGTTGCCGACGCACCCGAGCCCCCCGGCGGACGGCCCTGGACGACCTACCTCGCAGGACAGCGTCTGGCAAAGCTCGTCGAGGCGGGCTGGGCACCCGTCTCGATCGCCGCGGCGCTGAGCTCGGTCCGCGTCTGGGCCTCGTGCATCACCGCATACCTGACCGAAGGCACGGGCATGGGGTGGGGATCCCAGCTCGCCGGGGTCGAGATCGACCAGGTCGCCAAGGCCCAGATGGCCGTCCGTCGGCTCGCCCGCGAGCACGTGCGGGGTCAGCTGGGAAGCGACTCGCTCCACGGTGCCGTACTGCAGTCGACCGGACGCGAGCTCGGGGAAGGGGACGCCGAGCTCCAGTGCATACTCCGCGGCAACCGAGTCCGCCGCTTCAAGGAGTTCGATCCGATGTCGCCTCCACGGCCCACCGTGCGGCTGACATGAGCGACCCTGACCTGGGGCGATCGCAGAGGCCGACCACCAGCGACGGCGGTTCTCCGTCCGAGCGGCCGGTCGACCTGAGAGCCGAGATGGTGAGCGCTTCGAACGCGGTGAGCGGGGCCGGAGCACGCCAGTCGGCAGGCGGCGCCCGAACCACCCCGATGACCTCGGACCTCTCGATCGACGAAGAGCTGACTCTGCACTCGATCGGGTGGGAGCCGATCGAGCTGGTCTGCGGCATCTCGGTCCACTCGGTGCCGGTCGGGGTGTGGAGCTGGGGTCAGGGGGAGATCGGCTACGCATCCGAGGCGTACGCCCGCTCGTTTCGCGCAGCCACCAGTCGGATCCACCAGGAGTGCGCGAAGTTCGGCGGGCACGGAGTCGTTGGCGTCACTGTCGCCTGGGCCGTCGAACCTCACCACATCGAGGTCTCGCTCACCGGAACAGCGGTCCGGCCCGTCGGGTCGAAGCAGATCTCCGCCGAGTCGGTGTTCGTCTCGGATCTCTCGGGTCGCGACTTCACGCTCCTGCATCTCGCGGGCTGGGAGTCACTGGGCCTTTCCGCAGGGGCCAGCTTCGTCTACGCCCCTCGCCGGTCGATGGGTGCTGCGATGAAACAGTCGGCGCAGAACGTCGAGCTCACGAACTTCACCGAGGCGATGTACCAGGCGCGCGAGATGGCGATGGAGCGCATGCAGCAGGCGGCCATCGCGATGGGCGGAACCGGCGTGGTCGAAGTCAAGGTCACCGAGGGAGCGATGGAGTTCGCTCGCCACGCGGTCGGCTTCACTGCCTACGGAACCGTGGTCCGCCTCGCAGGTGACGCGCACCGACGGATCGGGCCCACGGTGGTCGTCCCGATGGACGATTCCGCCGGCGCATTTGAAGCCACGTCCCTGCGCGGCCGGTGACCCGTAGGGAGGCTCCTCCGACTCTTTGAGGGCTTCTAGCCCATTTGGTGCGCCCCCTGGGATTCGAACCCAGAACCTGCGGATTAAGAGTCCGTTGCTCTGCCGTTGAGCTAGAGGCGCGCGGATGCGACGCTATCCGACGCCCGAGCGCCCGGAACACATGCCGGTCGGCGGACGCCTCTTCGAAAGGGTGACCGACGGGGCTCGAACCCGCGACCTCCGGGACCACAACCCGGCGCTCTGACCAGCTGAGCTACGGTCACCAAGACGCTGCAGGCGAACCTCTAGTGTGACATAGACCGGCCGAGTCCCTGGACCGTGGCGAGCCGGTGGCGCAGCCCCTGTAGCTCAACTGGATAGAGCAGGTGGTTTCTACCCATCAGGTTGCGGGTTCGACTCCTGCCGGGGGCGCAATGTGACGGAGCGCGACGCGCCGGTTGTGCGAACCGGTGCGGAGGCGGTTTTCGCTCGAGACCACGAGGGATCCGTGCATCGCGCGCACCGCGTCGCGGGTTCGAGCGCACGCCATACGAAGGGCTGCGACACCCGACGGTGCCGTCGGCCTGCAACGCCGGTTTCCCCAGGTCAGAAGGCCCGCCCGCCAAGGCTAAAGGCGCGGTCCGCCGGTGTCGATGCTGTCTCCATGGAAGGGGAGCTTCGGTTCGACACCGACGACCCCGAGTTCGCTCGGGGGTTCGAGATCGGCATCATGTGGGAACGTCTGAGCGCGACCGGTTCGTGCCACATGGCGATCACTGCGTCCAACGCCGAGATGGTGATGCGTGTCGCGAAGGCCTTCGGCTGCGAGTTCTCTGGCCGCGAGCTGGCCGACGACCGGATCTCGATCGAGGTCTTCGAGCCGAGCATCTGACCGCACCTCCCACGCGGGTCGGTGTCTGACCGAGCGAGCGATCGACGCAGCGCGCACCGGTATCGTTTGAGCGGTGTACGACACCGTCGTCTTCGACCTCGACGACACGCTCGTTCTCGAGGAGGCGAGCGCACGCTCGTCGCTCCTTGATGTCGCGGCGCTGGTGCCGGACGCCGAACCAGAAGCGTTCACGGAGACCGTGCTCACGACCGCGAAGATGCGTTGGACTGACGGTCCGGCGCACGCGATCTGCCGAGAGCTCGGGTTCGCCTCATGGGAGGGTCTCTGGTCGACCTTCGAGGGGAACGACGCCCGGGTCGATCCTCTCCGTTCGTGGGTCCCCTCCTACCGCGACGCCGTCTGGTCGGAGGTGCTTGCCGCATTCGGCGCGGACGACCCCCAGCTCGTCTCGGTCGTCGCCAAGGCCTACGAGTCGGCTCAGCGGGCGGGGCACCCGCTACTCGACGGCGCGGACCGCACCGTGCGCCGGCTCGCGGCAAGCCGATCGCTCGGGTTGCTCACGAACGGTCCGTCGGACATCCAGCGGTGGAAGCTCGAGGGCACCGGGCTCGTCGACCTCTTCGGCGCCGTGGCGATCTCAGGCGAGCTCGGTTATGGCAAACCCGATCCCACTGTCTTCGAGCACGTGCTCGAGCAGCTCCGCACGGACCACGCACATGCCGTGATGGTGGGGGACAGCTGGGAGCGGGATGTGCGCGGCGCGGTCGCTGCCGGCATGGACGCCGTGTGGATCTCGTGGGGACGCGCGTTGCCCGAGTCGCTCCCGGGCGTGACCGCGGTCGACGGGATCGACGACCTCCCGACCCTCGTCGGCTGAAACCCGCTCCCGCGAAGCCGGACGAACGTCGGCGAACCGCAGGGGGCGCAGCGGGCCTACGCAGCAGGTGGCCCTGTGGCGACCTCCCACCGCCACTCCGGGCGCCCCGGGGGGACGGGCGCCCGGAGTGGCCCGCTAGACGACGGCGAGTCGGGCGGCCCTGCGGACCTTCGGGCAGGTGGCGCCCCGGACGGTTCCGTCACCGACCGTCCGGCACGTGCGGCACTCCCACGATCCTCCCGGTGCGCGCCAGAGCATCGATCCGCAGGCGCGGCACCGCTCGCGCCCCTCGCTGCACTCCCAGTCCGCGTACCGCTTCGAGCTGAGCGGGCAGCCGCGCCCGTGGCAGACGGCCCAACCTTCGTCCGGCACCAACCCGTCGACCGGGCAGACGTCGAGGCACCGGTCGCAGTCGTTGCAGAGCAGCGGGTCGACGACGTAGGCGACCGGAAAGCCGGCCGACTGCGAGATCGCGCCCGTGGCGCAGGCGAACTCGCAGGCCCCACAACCGAGGCACTCGGCTTCGTCGACACGCAGGCTCATACCGGCACCCGACCCACGCCGACCGTCCGGTGCGCGCCCGCGGCGTCGAAGATCGCCTGCAGGGTGCCCATGTAGCGGAAGAACTTGTCGTGTCCCATCGGGTCATCCGCACGGATCTCGAACGGCACGCCGGCGATGGTCAGGCTGTTGAGCGTGTGCGCGACGTCTGCGCCGGCGTTCGCCTCGATGGACCCGACCATCTCCCGCCAGGCGGCGAGCGGTCCACGCATCACGATGTCGGGTCCGAAGACGTCGAGGTCGACGCGACCGAGTGACTCGACGTCGTAGCCGTCGAGCACGAGGCCGAAGGACTCGCACGATCCGTCCTCGTGCACGATCTCGATGCCGAAGCGGAAGTCCGCGATGCCAAGCCGCGCCATCGCCGCCTCGTCAGCGAGTGCGCGCCGGACGAGCTCGGCGAACCACCGCTCCGAGGGGAACGGGGCGTCGATCGCGCCCATCACGCGACCACCTTGGCCGGCGAGGTGTCGAAACCTTCGAGGAGGACGTCGGGGAGGTGCAGCCTGCCCCGCCGGTCGAGCCCGGCGTGCTGGCAGCGTTTGAGGTAGTCGCCGATGATCTGGACCCGTAGCACGTCACCCGCGGCCGACCCGAGCTCCGCCGCCTGCTCGACGCCGCCCGCCGCGAGGATCGCCGTCGGCTCGGCGATCTCGGGGGTCGCGAAGATCATCGCGATGATCTCCTCGCCGCGGTCGAGGTAGCCGTGGAAGTCCTCGGCCATCGCCGGATCGCGCTGGAGGCGGTACCGGAGGTGCATGGTGCCGTAGGCCACGTGCCTCGCCTCGTCTTGCATGCAGAGACGGAAGATCTGCTTCTCGACGGGTGAGGGCGAGATCGCCTCTCCCGCGGAAGAGAGAGAGGACGATGCCCTCGCCGAGGAGGTGCATCAGTGCGGAGCCTTCGTCGTAGCTCTCCGCGTCGAGGATCAGCTGGAGGAACCGCTCGACGACCGCCGACGCTCGCCCGAGTCCGCCTCCGTTGGCGAGCGCCCGCTTGCGGAAGACCTCGGTGTGCCGGGCCTCGTCCATCACCTGGGTGCAAAGGAACATCTTGGCCTCGACGAAGTCGTGGTTGATCCGCCACAACCACTTGGCCGGGAAGTCGGCCGCCACCATCTCGACCTCCGAGAGCACGGTCGCGAGCTGGCACATGGCGTGCTCGAGGTCGGGGTCGAGCGGGGGGAGCTCGCTCCACGGGATGTCGCGGGTCGCGCTCCACTGGCGGCTCACGGCCTCCTCGTAGAGGTCCATCACGTTGTCCGACCAGACCTCGGCCTTGTCGTTGATGGTGTAGCCGAGATCGGGGACGTCCGGGTCGACGTCGGAGCCCCGTGGCGCCATGGTCCGCCGGGGCGCGTGCTCGGGGATCTCGCCGTAGCTGCCGATGGCGATGTCCCGCAGGGTCAGGCCCGTCTTGCCCGGCTTCGCGTGCACGCCCCACTCGGCGTTGGTCGAGCGCAGCCAGCCGAGGTCGAACTCCCCCCTGGCCGAACGCTCGAGGTACTCGAGATCCAGGCCGAACGTCATCGGCTCCCTCCTCGGAATCCCCGGTGCTGCGTCAGTGAGACAGCGATAGATGCATCGTCTCTCAGGGGAGCGTAGGAAAGCGGGCCTCGAACCACTAGGGCCGAAAGTCCCGACGCACCCTCCGTGGAGTCCGTCGCAGCCACGGGTCCGGTGGGTCGATGGTCGATAACCCCAGGTAGAGCCCTTCGGCCCTATGGGCCCGCCGCGTCCGGGCCCGATAATGCCACCAAGGGCCGAACGGCCGGCGAGGCAGCGGAGCGGAGAGCGAAGCAGCAGAGCGGAAAGACACACAAGGAGCCGCCGGGCGGAAGCGGGGAAACCGGGCGGCAGGACAGAGAGGAACGGACATGCGACGTCGAACCTTTGATCTCATCGTCAGCGGTGTCGGAGCGGTGATGGTGCTCGTGCTCCTGGTGGCGGGCGGGCTTCTCATGTGGGGCTACAGCTTCGCCAACTCGAACGTCCACAACCAGCTGGCCCAGCAGCAGATCACCTTCCCGTCCGCTGCCGCGTTCGCCGCAGCCAAGCCCGGGACCGAGATCACACCGGAGATGCTCCCGTACCTCCAGCAGTACGCGGGGCAGGAGCTGGTGACCGGCCAGCAGGCCGAGGCCTACGCCGACCACTTCATCGCCGTCCACCTCCAGCAGATCGGCGGCGGCAAGAGCTACGCGCAGCTCTCGTCCGAAGCCATGGCGCTGCCCAAGGGCTCGCCGGCGTACACGGCGGCCGAGGCCAAGGTGCAGACCGTCTTCCAGGGCACCACCCTCCGGGGGCTGCTCCTCGAGGCGTACGCCTTCTGGACGTTCGGGCAGATCGCCTTCTGGGGTGCGATCGCCTCGTTCGTCTTCGCCGGGATCATGGCAATCCTGGTCGTGCTCGGGTTCTTCCACGCACGGCGGGTGCCCGAGGACGAAGAGCTCTGAGCGGGGTCGCACCCGACGCAACGGCGGTCCCGACCGCGATTCCATCGCCCGCCCGGCCCTCGGGGCCGGGCGGGTCCGCGTCCCGCGTGAAGATGACCGGGGCCGCAGCCTAAGGTGCGTCGATCGAACGGTGCGGATCGGGACCGTGTTCAGGCGGTGCCGCCGTCGTGCCACACCGGATGCGGCACCGTTCCGACGGAACGCCGTTCCGGTGGGTCGGTGCGGTCACGGCGACACTCATCGGCGCGTCGTCGTTGCTCGCGGGGACGCTCGTCGCGCCCGCGCCTGCATCGGCCTCTCCGCAGGGCCGCCACCACGCCGCCGAGCCCGTCGCGGCGATGGCACCGTTCGCACCCTCGACGGGCCCCCTGCTCGGACGTTCCGACCGGCTGATCCCGGACGTCGGCGGGCTTCCCACCGGTTGGTCCGAGACATGGTCGACCGGGCCCCTTGCCGACGTCGGCCAGCCGATCGCACTCTCGTCGCCCATCCCGGCCGTCCTCGACGGGCAGCCGTCGATCGTGGTCGGCGACCGGCGCGGCTTTCTCTACGCGTACGAGCTCGGGAGCGCGTCGACGTCGGGCACGCCGGTGAGCGGCTGGCCGACGACAGACGGAGGAGGGCCGATCGACTCGACACCCTCGATCGTCCCGGCAGGTGCGGGGACCGCATCGGTCCTCGTCGGCTCGGGCGACGACGCCGACCCGGTCGTCGGCGGGTACCAGGCGTTCTCGTCGACCGGGGCGCTCCAGTGGTTCAGCAACGTGACCAATCCTCCGAGTGACAATGTGCCCGACGTGGGCGTGCAGGCCGGCCTGTCCGTCGGCGACCTCGGTTCGGGCAGCGACCTCGTCGGCGGATCGCTCGGCCAGGTCACCTACGCGCTCTCCGCGACGACGGGCGCGACGTTGCGCGGCTGGCCGTTCTTCAACTCCGACAGCACGCACTCGACCGCCGCGCTCGCCGACCTCTACGGCACCGGGTCGACCGAGATCGTCGAGGGCGGCGACCAGACCGCAGGCCAGGGGCGCGGGCAGGTCTACCAGGACGGCGGGCACGTCCGGATCCTGACCGCACAGGGGAATCAGGTCTGCCGTGCCGACACCAACCAGGTGGTCGACTCGTCGCCGGCGGTCGGTGGGTTCCTGCCGGGCGGTGCGACCGGCATCGTCGTCGGGACCGGCGACTTCTTCCCCGGCGCGTCGGACACCGACGCGGTCAAGGCCTTCGACCTCCACTGCCACCAGCAGTGGTCGACGACGTTGGACGGCAACACCTTCTCCTCGCCCGCGCTCTCCGACGTGCTCGGCAACGGCTCGCTCCAGGTGGTCGAGGGCACCGACCAGGGTGCCGGTGGATCGGGCTCGGTCTGGGCACTCGACGCCGCCACCGGGCAGAAGATCTGGGAGGCGACCGGCGTCGGCCGGGTCATCGGCTCGGTGGTGACCGCGAACCTCGGTCTGGCGGGCGAGTCCGGCGCCGACGTGATCGTGCCCACGGTCGACGGCGCCCAGGTGCTCGACGGACGAACGGGCGACCTGCTCGCCAGCCTGAGCCCGTTCCTCGGACTCCAGAATTCGCCGCTCGTCACTGTCGATCCCAACGGCTCGATCGGGATCACCCTGGCCGGGTACGTCGCGGCGGGCTCGCCCGGCGGTGTCGGGGAGATCGACCACTACGAGATCGCCGGCTCCAACGGTCCCGCGGCGGTCGGACCGGGGACCTGGCCCATGTTCCACCACGATCCGCAGCTCACCGGCGACGCGGGCGGCACGACGGCACCCGGCTCGATCCCGGCCTGCTCGGTCCCCTCGTCCGTCTACCAGGGGTACGACCTCGTCGCCGCCGACGGCGGGATCTTCTCCTTCCCGCAGGACGGGAGGCCGTTCTGCGGCTCGACCGGCGGCATGGCGCTCAATGCGCCGATCGTCGGCATGGCCATGTCGCCCGGTACGGGTGGCTACTGGGAGGTCGCATCGGACGGCGGGATCTTCGCGTACGGTGCTGCGGGCTTCTACGGCTCCATGGGCGGCACCCACCTCAACGCGCCGATCGTCGGGATGGCGGCGACACCGGACGGTGGCGGGTACTGGCTGGTCGCAGCCGATGGCGGCATCTTCGCGTTCGGCAACGCGCCGTTCTTCGGATCGATGGGCGGCGCCCACCTCAACGCGCCGATCGTCGGGATCTCGACCGCGACGGACGGCCGCGGCTACCGGCTGGTCGCTTCGGACGGAGGGATCTTCTCCTTCGGCGATGCGCCATTCGCCGGCTCGATGGGCGGGGTCCCGCTCAACGCGCCCGTGGTCGGGACTGCGAACGATCCCAACACCGGCGGCTACTGGGAGGTCGGGGCCGACGGCGGGGTGTTCGCGTTCGGAGGGGCGCCGTTCGCGGGCTCGACCGGCGCGATGCCGCTCAACGCGCCGATCGTCGGCATGGCCGAGACGAACAACGGCAGCGGTTACCGGTTCACCGCGTCGGACGGCGGGGTCTTCAGCTTTGCCGCTCCCTTCTTCGGGTCGATGGGTGCGAGTCCCCTCAACCGACCAGTGGTGGGCATGGCGGGGTCCTGACGCCCCGGGGCCATCGCGGCGGCCCGACCTAGACTCCGCACCGTGACCGACGTCTTCGCCGTGGCCAACCAGAAGGGCGGCGTCGCGAAGACCACCACCGTGCACTCGCTCGGCGTCGCCTCGGCCGAGTTCGGCAGGCGGACCCTCGTGGTCGACCTGGACCCGCAGGCGTGCCTCACGTACTCGCTCGGCTTCGATCCCGACGCGCTGGGCCGCTCCCTCCACGACGTCTTCGTGCGTCGTGCCGGGGTCGCCGACGTCACGCGCGCGGTGCCCGGGGTGCCGGGCCTCGACGTCCTCCCCGCCACCATCGATCTCGCCGGATCGGAGGTCCACCTCCTCACCCGCACCGGCCGCGAGCACGTGCTCGAGCGGGCGCTCGAACCGGTGCTCGACGAGTACGACCTCGTGCTCATCGACTGCCCGCCGTCGCTCGGGGTGCTTACCATCAACGGGTTGACCGCAGCCGACTCCGTTCTCATCCCGCTCCAGTGTGAGGCCCTCTCCCACCGCGGTGTGGGGCAGCTGCTCGAGACGATCGAGGATGTGCGCGCGTTCGCCAACGCGGATCTCGCCGTGCGCGGGATCATCGCCACGATGTACGACGACCGCACCAAGCACGCTCGGCACATCATCGAGGAGGTCCAAAGCCGCTACGGCATCCCCGTCCTCCAGCCGCCGGTGCGCAAGTCGATCCGCTTCGCCGAGGCGCCCGCCCGCGGCAAGTCGATCCTCCAGCATGCGCCGGACTCCCCGGGCGCGATCGCCTACCGCGAGCTCGCAAGGTCCCTGCTGCAGCCGGGCGTGGAGGCCGGCCTCCCGCGGTAGTGACCACCGGAACGGATCCCCTGGGGAAGCGGGCGCTCTTCTGGATGCCCGTGGACGCCGACGACGATCAGATGCCGGTGGATCGGCGCGCGCCCGCGCATTCCGGGGGCAAGCGCGCGCTCTTCACTCCGCCGGATCCGGTACATGCCGCGTCCGCCGGGCGCCGCACCGGACCGCAGTTCGAGCCGGGCCGCGGCAACCTGCGTGTGGCCTGTTCCTCGTGCGCCGCGGTCAGCCGGATCGGGTTCGTCGAATTCGTCGCGTTGCAGCTCCCGATCGCGGCGTGGCTCCCGCGGCGCGAGTTCGACCGATGGATGCGTTGCCCGGCCTGCCGATCGCGCACCTGGCTCAGCGTCACGTTCGCACGGTGAGCGGAACGGCAGGTCCAATGGGCGGCAGCGGGACCCGACGTTCGTGACGCACGTGCCGGCGGGGGCCGCCCACGCGGCGGGCCTTCTTGCGGCCGGATCGGGTGCGTCCCAGCCGGGCGGCGTCACCGGTTGGCTGCTCCACTTCCACGGGCCGGTGATCTACGTGCTCGTCGGGGCGCTCGCCTTCGCCGAGGCCGCGCTGATGGTCGGCTTCTTCATCCCGGGTGAGACCGCCGTGGTGATCGGCGGAGTGTTGGCCGGCCTCCACCGTGCCAACCTCGGCGTCATGCTCGTCGTCGTGGTCCTCTGCGCCATCGTCGGCGACTCGGTGGGGTACGAGGTCGGCAAGGTGTCGGGACCGTGGCTGCTCGACCGGCGACCGCTGCGGGGCAGCTCGGGCGTCCGCCGCACCATGGGACTGCTCGAACGGTACGGCGGACCGGCGGTCTTCCTCGGGCGGTTCGTCGCGTTCGCCCGCGCGATCATTCCGGGCCTCGCCGGGATGAGCGGACTGCGCTACCGCACCTTCCTCCCGTACAACGCACTCGGCGGGCTGGTCTGGGGCGTGGGCTACACCCTGCTCGGCTTCTTCGTCGGCCTCTCGTTCCAGAGGATCCTGACGTCGGTGGGGACCTGGTCGCTCGCGGTGGTCGCGGCCGTCATCGTGCTCGCGGTCGGCGTGCACCTGGTTCGCCGCCGCCGCGAGCGCCGGCGGATCGCCGCGGAGCTCGGGGACCTCGGCGCGCCCGGGGGCTCGACGACGCTCGACCGATCCGGCGGTGCCGACACCGGCACGTGATCCGGCGGTGCCGACACCGGCACGTGATCCGGCGGTGCCGACCCGTGATCCTGCGGTGCGGCGCCCAGCACAGGCAGACCCGGTGCCCTGCGCTCGAGTGCCCGTGAGGTCGGCGGACGTCAGCCGGTCTGTGGGTGGGTCGGCGTCGTCCCCGCGGCGGTCAGCAGGTCGAACCCGTCGGGGATGGACAGCATGCCGGTCGCTGTACCCGCGACGTCGGTGAGGCCGTACTGCCACACCAGCGTGTCCGTGGCCGGGTCGATGACGACCACCCGGTCGCGATAGTCGTCGTTGACCATGACGAGCCCGTTCGGCAGCCGCTCTGCGAGCGACGGTTTCTTGAGCGCCGCATCGCCCGAGACCACGTCGTAGAGCCACGGCACCTGACCCTCGCGGTTGAACTCGAGGATCCGGCCCTCGCCCGGTGGGTTGTAGTCACACATGAGGTACAGGTCGGGGCCGAGCTGCTGGGGGTCGGAGGGGTAGTCGACCGTCGGCATGTGTACGGTCCAGACGAGCTGGCCCGCCGTCGTGTATTCGTCGACCCACGAGCCGTTGATCTCGGAGACGAGGACGTCGCCGTTCAGCAGCGGGGTGTCGCCGTTCGGGTACGCGATCGACGTCGGCGGATTGTGGACGTCCGCACCGTTCCCGATCTGGTTGAGCACCTGTCCCTGTGGCGAGAGGAAGAGGATGCGGTTGTTCGACGCGTCCGCCACCGTGATCGTTCCGGACTTGAGGAGATAGGCGTCGTCTGGCTGGTTGAGGTAGCCGGGTGCGGAGCCGGGCTGCCCGGGGTGGCCGTACTGCCAGAGGACCGCGCCGGACGGGTAGCCGATCTCGACGATCGTGTGGTTGTCCTCCTGGTTGGAGATGATCGCGCTGCCGTGGCGGATGAAGAAGGCGTCGTCGGGGAAGTAGAAGCCTCCCTGCGGCGCGGGCATCGCGGCCGACGGGTAGACCCAGTGGATCGTCCGCGTTGGGTCGATGGTCAGCAGGCGGTCGTTCCCGCGGTCGGCGATCAGGAGGGTGCCGGTGAACGGCGCCCCCGCCGCCGGACCGCCGGCCGGGCCTCCGTACCGACTCGGCCGGAGCGAGATGATCGTCCGCAGGGTGCCCGACGCGATGCCGGCCTGGTCGGGTCCGCTCTGGGACGCGACCTCGCCGCCGACCAGGTAGCCGATCGCGTGCGCTCCGGTGCCGACGGTCGCCGCACCCCCGAAGGCCACGGCCTGGGGCAGGAGCCCGGCGTCGAGCGTGTGGCGGCTCGCCGGGACGAAGTCGGTGATCCGGGTGAGCGTCGCCCCACCGGGCTGCTGGCCGCCGGCCACGTAGATGGTCCCGTCGATGAGGAAGGCCGACGCGCCGTAGAGCGCCTCGGGCAGGTGCCCCACGACCGTCGCGCGGTGGCTCGCCGGATCGATCTCCTGGATCGCGTCGGTGGCGGCGGTGGTCAGGCCCGCGGAGGCCGTCTGCCCGCCGAACGCGTAGAGCACGCCGCCGTCGGCGACGACCGCCGGGTAGCGGACCGGCACCGGCAGGTCGGCCACGGTCGAGAAGTGCGTTCCGTCAGTGGTCGCGAGCACGCCGGGGAGCCACGTCGTGCCGTCGTACCCGCCGACGAGGTAGACGGTCGACCTGGCGTGCGCGCCGGCGCCCGTCGTCACCGTCGCCGCGGTCAGGTCCGAGCGCGGCGCGGGGAGCTGGCCCGACACGGTGCCCGTCGTGACTGTCGCGCCCGTCGCGGGGGTCGCGCCGGCGAGGCCCGGGGTCAGGATCGACTGCACGGTCGACACGGTCGCCGGGGAGCCCCCGCCGTAGACGGAGGTCGTCCTCCCGATGGTCGCCGCGGCCCCGTCGTGCACCGGCGCGGCCAACGAGCCGGCCGCGGCGATGGCGCCGGTGACCGTGTCGACGGTCGTGACCGTCGCGACCGAGTTGGAGGCGGCGGTGAGACCGCCGAGCACGACGAGTCCCGTGCCCTCGCTCACCACCGACTCCCGCGACAGCGCGTCCGGCAGCTGCCAGGGTTCGACGCCCGCCTCGATGGACGGCGGACCCGTCACGGTGGAGGCCGAGGACTTCGCAGGCGCGGTCGTGGTCGTCGTACCGCTTCCGCCACCTCCCGAGCACGACGCGAAGATCACGCCGACGACGACGAGGAGGACGAGGACTGCGAGCGCCGCCGCGCGCCGGCGTTGGCGCCGGATGCGGCGTTGCCGTTGGGACTTGCGTTCCACGTCGTCCTTACGTCCGTGCGCCGCCGAGCGGGGTCAGGGGTCGGTGACGAAGAATAGCGCCGGCTCCCGTCCCTCCCGACGGATGCGGCCGTCGAGCTCGAGCAGGACGCAGTGGGCGAGCGTCTCGCCGTTCGCCTGCCGTTGCATGAACGGCTCGATCTCGTCCCACGGACGCGACCAGTGCAGTCCGAGGGTGATCTCCCATGCGGTCGAACCAGGGTGCGACTCGAGCACCGTCACGATCTCGTCGAGTCGGTCCCGGTGGTGTTCGACGATCTCGTCGAGCCGGGCCGGCAGGTCGGCGAAGCGGTACTCGTGCGCCGGGCAGACCTCGTCCGCCCCGAGGTGGCGGACCTTCTCGAGCGAGGCGAGGAAGTCGCCGAGCGGATTGGCGATCTGTTGGGAGTGCACGGAGATCGCAGGCGTGATGCGCGGCAGGACGTGGTCGCCCGAGATGAGCAGCTTGCGCTCCTCGCTGTAGAAGCAGACGTGGCCCGGTGAGTGGCCGGGCGTCCAGATCGTGCGCAATGGCCAGCCCGGGAGGTCGATCGCCCGGCCGTCCTCGAAGAGCACGTCGGGCTCGGCCATCATGACGAGGGACTTCACGGCAATCGACGCGAGCGCGAGGTCGGGCAGCTTGTCGTCGGGGACCCCGGAGTCGACGAGGAGCCGTGACATGGCGGCGACCAGCGCGTCGGTGTCGCCGTAGCGCGCCTCGAGCATCCTGGCGTCCGCCGGATGGAGGCCGATCCACGCACCCGACGCCTCCCGTACCCGCCCGGCGAGCCCGTAGTGGTCCGGATGGATGTGGGTGACGAGGACGGCCTCGACGTCCGCGACGCTGCCACCGGCAAGGGCGAGTCCGGCGCCGAGGGCGTCCCACGACTCGTCGGTGTTCCAGCCGGCGTCGACCAGCGCGACACCGCCGCCCGCGAGCTCGAGCGCGTAGACGAGCACGTAACGGAGCGGGTTGTTCGGGATGGGGACCGGGATCGACCACATCCCGGGCCGCACCTGCTCGACCGGCGGCATGAGCTTCTCGTCCCAGGCCGCCTTCTGCGCCGTTCCCGTCACGAGCACCATGCCAGGGCACGGTAGCGGGAGCGGCGCGTGCGATCGCAAATCCTTGTACCGGCGAAGGCGAGTGCCTAGCATGACTCGGCATTACCGCGACCCCGCGTGTTGGGCCGTCGGTCGCACAACGGGGTGGGACACGAATTGAAGGTCGATCATCTCGCGTGGTGGCGATTGGCCCGGGTCCATCGAAGGACTCGGTGAGCGACTCCCGCATCGACCAGAACGCCGATCGCTTCGCGCGCGTGGTGGGGCTGTGCCCCGACCCGTTCATCGAGGTCGACGCGACCGGCGTCGTGACCGAGTGGAACCCTGGAGCGGAGCAGCTCCTCGGTTGGCGACGCGAGGAGGTCGTCGGCACGGCCGTTGCCGAACGGCTCCTCGGAAGCGGGGCGGTCGAGTCGCCCTTCGCTCACCTGGACGTGGCTCCTCACGAGGACCCCCTCGCGTCCGGCGTGCGCCGGAGCTTCGAGTTGCGGCACCTGCTCGGCCACACCCTGAATGTCGAGGCGCTGCTCTTCGCGACCGCGGACGGCTCGGAGGCCGCGGTCGGCGGGTTCTTCCGCGAGCGGAGCGAATCGTGGTCGGTCCGTGGCGAGCACCGGTCCGTCGACCTGCACGACCGGCTCACCGGCCTCCCGAACCGCCGGCTCTTCACGTCGTCGCTGGCTCGGGCGGTGGCGGCCGCAGAGTTGCCGGGAGCAGTCGCGGTCGTCCTCCTCGACCTCGACCGCTTCAAGGCGGTCAACAACGTGCTCGGCCACGAGGCCGGGGACCGCCTGCTCGCGAGCGTCGCGGGCCGACTGCGCCAGGCGGCGACCGGCATCACGTTGCTCGCGCACTTCGGTGGTGACGAGTTCCTGGCCCTCGTGGTCGAACCGGCCGGCGCCGCGGAGGAACAGGCGGTCGCCTTCGTCGAACGGGTCCGGGAGGCCCTCGCCGCGCCGTTCGATCTCGGTGGGACCGAGCTCTTCCTCGACGTCTCGGCCGGCATCGCCCTCAACACCTTCGGGGTGGACGACGCGGAGACCCTGCTGGCGAACGCCGAGGCCGCCATGTACGAGGCGAAGCAGCACGGGGGCGCCCGCGCGGAGACCTTCGGGGAGTCGATGCGGATCGAGGTGCTCGACCGGATGGCCACCGAGCACGGCCTCCGTCGCGCCCTCGACCGCCGGGAGCTCCGCCTCCACTACCAGCCGGTGGTCGCGATCGACGGGGTCACGACCGTCGGCGTCGAGGCGCTGGTCCGCTGGGACCACCCCGTCCAGGGGCTCGTCCCGCCCTACCGCTTCATCCCCGTCGCCGAGGAGAGCGGTCTCATCGTCCCGATCGGTGCCTGGGTCCTCGAGGAGGCCTGCGACCAGCTCCGAGCGTGGCGCGACGTCGGCCGCCAGCCGCTCGGGACGTCGATGGAGGTCAACCTCTCGGCCCGCCAGATCGACGATCCCCGCACCGTCCGCACTGTCGAGCAGATCCTGACGCGGACCGGTCTTCCTCCCGAGCACCTGACCCTCGAGATCACCGAGTCGGCACTGATGCGCGACGCGGCCGCCGCGCTCCGGGTTCTCCGCGCCCTCAAGGACGTCGGCGTCCAGCTCGCGATCGACGACTTCGGGACCGGCTACTCGTCCCTCAGCTACCTGCAGCGCTTCCCGCTCGACGTCGTGAAGGTCGACCGGATGTTCGTGGAGCAGCTCGGCGACGGCGACGGGGAGGAGATCGCGGGCGCCGTCATCCGCTTGGCACACGCGCTCGGTCTCGAGGTCGTCGCCGAGGGGGTGGAGACGACGCGGCAGCTCGAGGCCCTCCGCCGGCTCGGCTGTGACTATGCACAGGGCTTCCTCTTCTCCCGTCCGGTGCCGGCCTCCGAGCTCGCCGCGGCGTTCGACCACCGCCGCAGCGCCTGAGGAGCCGGCACCGTCCGTCGGGAAGGCGGGATTTGAACCCGCGACCTCCTGCTCCCAAAGCAGGCGCGCTAACCAAGCTGCGCTACTTCCCGCGGTGACACGATCACGCTCGGTCCCTGCACAGCGTATGTCAACGCGTGCCGCGGATTGCCCCGTGCAGACGGTGAGCGGATAGCGTGCCGCCGATGCCCACCGTGCGCGTCGCCGTCTTCGACCTGGGCAGCAGCTCCTTCCACCTCATGGTCGTCGACGCGTCACGTGACGGCCAGCTCGCGCCCATCGTGCGCCGGCGCTCGTTCCTGCATCTCGGCACCGATGTCGCGCGGACCGGCGGCGTGCCGGCGGAGCGGGCGGCGCTCGCGGTGCGGACCGTGCGCCGGCTGCGACTCGCGGCCGAGGAGATCGGGGCCGACGTGGTCGTCGCGCTGGCGACGGCGGCGCTCCGCGAGGCGGCGAACGCCTCGCGGCTCCTCGTCCGGCTCGAGCACAGCCTCGGTCAGCCGATCAGGCTCCTCACCGGTGAGGACGAGGCGCGGCTCTGCTTCCTCGGGCAGCGTGCAGGTGTGTGGGTCGGCCACGACCAGGTGCTCGGGCTCGATCTCGGAGGAGGCAGCCTCGAGGCCGGCGTGGGAACGGTCGACCGGGTCGACGCGGTCGCGAGCGTCGCCTTGGGGACGGCCCGACTGCAGGGGGAGCTCGGCATCAGGGACGTGCTGCGTGACGACGACCGTGACGCAGTGCGTGCGCTCGTCGTCGCGAGGGCCGAACCGATCCGGACCATGCTCGAGCACGCTCCCGAGGCCGCCGGCAGGGTGATCGCGAGCGGCGGGACCCTCCGGGCCCTTGCCAAGCTCGCGATGGGTCTGCACCGACCTGCCCTCGCACTGGGTTCGGCGTCGGGTGCCCAGGTCAACCAGGTCGACCTGCCGGCCGGTCAGCTGCACGAGCTCGCGGACCGGCTCGCCAGGCTCGACCTCGAGGCCCGACTCGCGCTCCCCGGCATCCAGGCCCGTCGGGCGCCGTTGCTCCCGGTCGGCGCCGCCGTGCTGTCGGCGCTCGTCGAGCTGCTCGGGCTGCGAAGCCTCGTGGTCAGCGAGTGGGGGTTGCGAGAAGGTGCGGTGATCGACGCCCTCGCACTGGGTGCCGACCGGCGGTAGCCGACACCGACCGGCCCTGACGGGCCGGTCGCAGGTAGATCAGGCCTTCTTCCCGAGGATCCGGTTCATGCCGGTCCCGCACGTCGGGCACTTGCCCTTGGCCGAGCGCCGGCCGTTCGCCATCTCGACCTCTTCGCCTTCGAACTGTCGTTTCTCGCGACACTTCACGCAGTAACCCTCGTACGACGCCATCGGTCCTCCTCGTCCGTCCGACGCTCACGATCCGCTGATCGGATGGACCGAACGTACCGGGGTGGACCCGCCGAAGGGGGGATGGGCCGTCCGGGTGCTTGCTGAGAGCTAGCACCCCGGGCCGCCGGTGGTGCGATGCGGTCAGGCGGTCGGGCGGCCCTCGGGACCGTGACCGTCGAGGTCGTCGACGTCCGGCTCGGTCGTGCCCGCGTCGACGGCCACCCCTGCAGGGCCTGGGTCCGGCTCGACGTCCTCGTCCCCGTCCTCGCCTGCACGGTCCGCCGCTACAGCCGTCTCCGACGCCGCGTCGGCCTCGATGGTCTCGAGCATCTTGGCGATCTCGGGCGCGGGGAGGGGCGGGCTGAAGTAGTAGCCCTGGGCGGTCGTGCAGCCCCGCTGGAGGAGGACCCGGCTCTGCTGCGAGGTCTCGACGCCCTCGGCGACGCAGGCGAGGCCGAGACGGTTCGCCATCGAGATGATGGCCGACACCAGGGAGTTGTTCTCGCCGTCCGGTCCGAGCACCTGTACGAAGGACTGGTCGATCTTGAGCGTGCTGATCGGGAAGGAGCCGATCCGGTTGAGGGACGAGTTGCCGAGGCCGAAGTCGTCGATCGTGAACCGGACCCCGAGCCGCCGGAGCCGCTCGATGTTCTCCTGCGCCGGGCCGGCGGTGTCGAGGACGACCCGCTGGGTGATCTCGAGCTCGAGAAGGCTGGGGTCGATCCCCGACTCGGCGAGCGTGCGGTCGATGTGCTCCGAGAAGTCGGGATCGGAGAGGTCGCGCGACGCGAGGTTGACCGAGAGCCGGAGCGGTGAGAGGCCCTCGTCGATCCACGCCCGGATCTGCACGCACGCCTGCTCGAGCACCCAGTTGTCGAGCGCCACGATCACATCGCTCCGCTCGGCCAGCGAGATGAACGCGGAGGGCTCGAGGACGCCGAGGGTCGGATGGTTCCACCGCACGAGCGCCTCGACGCCGACCACGGCAGCCGTTTCGAGATCGATGTAGGGCTGGTAGAGCACGAAGAACTCGTGGTTGTCGAGGGCATGGACGAGGTCGGGATAGAGCACGCGGTCGTCGAGCGACGGCCGGCCCGCGTCCTGCCCGTGGTCGGGGGGGACGAAGAGCTGGTAGGCGTTTCGCCCCGCGTCCTTCGCCCGGTACATCGCCTCGTCCGCGTGCCCGAGGAGCTCGTCGTAGGTGTCGCCGTGATCAGGCGCGATCGCAATGCCGATCGACCCGGAGGTCGTGAGCTGCTGCCCGAAGACGATGAACGGCGTGCTCAGGGCCTCGAGCGTGCGCTGCGCGAGTTGGTCGATGTCCGGCTGGTCCGCGAGCCCGGGGAGGAGGATGGCGAACTCGTCGCCGCCCACCCGCGCGACCGTGTCCTGGCCGCGGACGGTGTCGCCGAGGCGCTGGCCGACCTGGAGGATGAGGTCGTCGCCACCGGCGTGGCCGAGGCTGTCGTTCACGTCCTTGAAGTGGTCGAGGTCGACGAAGAACATGCACACCGGCTCGCCGACCCGCCGCGAGCGCACGAGCTCCTGGTCGACCCGGTCCTCGAACAGCCGACGGTTCGGGAGCCCGGTCAGCGCGTCGTGCCACGCCATGTGCGAGACCTCTTCGAGGAGCTCGAGGTTCTGGAGGGCGGTCGCCGCCTGGTCGGCGAGGCCCGAAAGCCGCTCGTGGAGGTCGGGATCGTGCACCGTGGTCGCCGGCGACCCGCTGCGGAAGTTGGCAGCGATCGCCCCGAGGAACTCGCCGGAGGCGAAGAGCGGCGCGACCACCGACGCCTCCGTGCGCGACTCGGCCATCAGGCGGCGCAGCGTGGGGTCGTCGGCGGTGGCGTCGACGACCATGACGCGGCGCTGCGTGAACATGTGCTCGATCTGCGGGATGTCGGCCCGCACGTTCGGCACGTCGGCGTTCTCTCGCTCGCTGTCTGCGTCCCCGTCATCGCCTCGGGTGGGGTCCGACGGGGTCTGGCCGTTGGACACAGGCGCCGGCTGGCCCGCGCGGCGGCCCGGTGCGACCGCCGGGCGCTCGGGCTCCTCGTCGGTCCCCTCGACCAGCTGGATCGGACCGAGGTACGACCCCGGAAAGGAGAGGCCCGACGTGCGCGCCCTCGGGACCAGCTGGCTCGACGCCCGGTCCCAGAGGTAGACGGTCGACTGGTCGCACCCGGTCAGGTTCGGCACGACGTCGGCGAGCAGCTGTACCGCGTCTGCGAGATTCGTGACCTGCGAGAGCGACTCGGAGAACGAGAGGAGGGCCTGCGCGGTCGCGGCGTTGCGCCGGGTCTCGGCGAGCACGGCGTGGGTGTCGAGTGCCGCGGCGGCCGCCTGCGCGTACAGCGCGAGGACGCGATCCTCGTCCGGTGTGGTCCGCACCCCTTGCGGGAGGAACTCGGCGAGGCGCCCGTACCGGCGCCGCGACGACGCGATGTCGACGATGCGCCGCGAGCCGCCGGCGTCGTCGGGGTGCTCGCGCCAGAGCTCGGCCGCGAGGACCTGCGCCTGGTTCGGCTCGAGCCCGCGGTGGTGCAGCTGGATCGGGGCCCCGGGTCCCACTCTGATCATGAGGAGGTAACTCGGCGCGGTCACGATCTCGTCGGCCATGTGCGCGACCCGTGCGAGCAGGCCGTCGACGTCGTCCTCGATCACCTCGGGCGCTGCTGCGACCGAGCCCTCGACGAGCGTGCGCAACTGGTCGGTCTCGCGGCCGCTCCTGCCCTGCTCGGCCGGCGTGGCCTCGGCGACCGCAACGGCGGGTTCGTCTGCGACGTCGACATCGACGTCGACCTCGGTCTCGCGTTGGGCCTCGGCATCGGGCTCGGTTTCGGGTTCTGCGGCGTCCTCCTCGTCGACCGCCGTCGCCTCGTCGACTCGGTCGGACGCTTCGAAGCTGACCTCGAGGTCGACGTCAGCCTCGATCACGACCTCGACACCGTCCACCTCACTCGCCTGGACCGCGCCGTCCGGCTCCGCTGCGGCGGCTTCGACCACGACGTCCGCCTCCGCCGTGGCGGCCTCGACCACGACGGCCGCCTCCGGCTCCCATCCTCCGGCGCCGTCCCAGCTCATCGCGTAGACGCACCGGCGCCCGCCACGCGCGCTGCACTCGTGCTCGGTGAGGATGGCAGGGTCCATGCCGAAGATCCGAGGGATCTCCGAGAGGAAGCCCCGCGTCATCTCGCAGAGGTGGGCGTGCCTCGGCTCGGCGCCGATGGGGGTGACCTCGACGAGCGCGTGGTCCTCGGCGAGCTCCGTCGCCGACGCGACCGCGGTCGTCTCGAAGTGGGCGAGCACGCCCGCGATCTCCTCGAGGATCGCGGCGGGCGACCCCATCGACTCGAGCTGCGCGGTGAAGTCGGTCCCGTCGTGCGCATAGGCGAGCAGCTCGCCCGCCCGGATCCCGAGGGTGTTGTCACCCGTGACCAGTGACGCGGCGTTGCAGAGGGCGACCGCCTCCTCGAGCGTGCTCCAGCGCGAGTAGTCGGCGAGCGCCGCGAACGACCGGTGTTCGCCGGCGAGCGCGAGGGCCTGGGCGACGCCGATGTCACCCGCGGCGATCGGACCAGGTCGATCAGGACGTGGACGACCACTCCCGAGACCCCGATGCGCTCCGAGGCCAGGGTGTCCGTCTCCTCGATGTCCACGTGGCTCGTCATTCCACCCCTCGGTGCAGGGACCGGAGCGCGCTGCATTTGCCGGCCTGGGTCTATCTTCGACCGGCCACAGCAGATTCTTTACCGCGCGGCCGGGTCGCGGCACCCAGGGATCGGGCGTCCTCCCGGGGTCCCGGATCCGGCGGCCACCAGGGGCGTGACCGGCCCGACCGGCCGTTCCGGGCCTCCCCTACACTGCAGCAATGAGCCTCTACGACCCCTCCCTCCGGTCCCTGCGCGGCGAGCCGACGTCCATCGGCGACTATCGCGGAAAAGCGCTCCTCGTGGTCAACGTCGCCTCCAAGTGCGGCCTCACCCCTCAGTACGAGGGGCTCGAGCGCCTGCAGGAGACCTATGGCGACAAGGGGTTCACCGTGCTCGGCTTCCCGTGCAACCAGTTCGGCGAGCAGGAGCCCGGCACCTCGGAGGAGATCGCCACCTTCTGCTCGACGACCTACGGGGTGAGCTTCCCGATGTTCGAGAAGATCGATGTCAACGGCGAGGGCCGCCATGCCGTCTACGACGAGCTCACCGCCTTCCCCGACACCGACGGTGATGCCGGCGACATCCAATGGAACTTCGAGAAGTTCCTCGTTTCGCCGACCGGCGAGATCGTCAACCGCTTCCGGCCGATGGTGGATCCCGAGGCGCCCGAGGTCGTCGACGCGATCGAAGCCGTCCTCCCGGGCTGAACGGCCAGGTCGCCAGGCGGGAGGGGTGATGGCGGCGCCGGCCAACCGCGAGCCGGTGGTGGGCCATCTCGCCGAGGTCTGGGGGTCGATGGCACGCGCATGCGAGCAGCTCGCCGACGGCCAGTGGGACCTGCCCACCGACTGTCCGGGTTGGACCGTGCGGGACCAGCTCTCCCACCTCATCGGGATCGAGCGACTGCTGCTCGGTGATCCGGCACCACCGGCGCTCACCGAGGTGCCGGCCCACGTCGTCAACGCGTTCGGCGAGCTCAACGAGGCCTGGGTCGCGGCGCGCCGGTCGGTCCCCGGCGACGAGGTCCTCGCCGAGTTCGTGGAGACGACCGGACGGCGACTCGACGCGCTCCGGGCGATGACCGTGGAGCGGTTCGCGGTGGTTGGGCCCACCCCGCTCGGCGAGGCGCCCTACCGCGACTTCATGGTCACCCGCCTCCTCGACGGCTGGGCGCACGAACAGGACATCCGCCGTGCCCTCGGCCGCCCGGGTGGCCGCAACGGACCGGGCGAGACGGCGGTGCTCGACCGGTGCGAGCAGACCATGCCCTACGTGGTGGGCAAGCGGGTCGCACCGCCGGACGGCACGGTCGTGCTCTTCAGCGTGTCGGGCATCCTCGGTCGGCAGATCGCGGTCGCGATGGCGGGGGGCCGGGCGGCGATCGTGCCACGCGACGAGCGGACCGCGTCGGTCGTCCTCACCTTCGACCAGGAGACCTTCTGGCGGCTGGGATTCGGGCGGGTCGATCCGGCACGCGTCCTCGCGTCGGGGCAGGTTCGCGTCGAGGGAGACGTCGCGACCGGCAATCGGGTCCTCGAGTCGATGGCCTTCATGATCTGAGGCTCCGAGCCCTCTGACCGGGCACCGGGCACCGGGCGACGCCCGGACGCCGGAGACGCGCCGAAGCACGCACCTGCGTCGCGCGCCGTGGTCCGGACGGTGGACGCGCCGTCGGGTCGCCGCGCCGGTGGCCGGTACACTCACCAATTCGTATGCGTGCGACTGCGGCCCCCCAGGCAGACAACACCGTCCGCCTCTCCGTCGAGATCGACGAGGCGGAGATCGACGAAGCCCTCGCCGCGGTGACGGCCAGGCTCGCACGCGAGGTGCGCGTCCCGGGTTTCCGCCCGGGCAAGGTTCCGCGCCGGGTGATCGAGGCGCGACTCGGCGGACCGGCAGCGCTGCGAGGTGAGGCGATCCGCGAGGCGCTCCCCGACTTCTACGCACGCGCGGTCAGCGACACCGACCTCGATCCGATCGACCAGCCGACCATCGACATCACCTCCGGCGACGAGTCGGGCGGTGTGTCGTTCGACGCCGTGGTGCTCGTCCGGCCGACCGTCGCGATCCCCGGCTACCAGGGGTTGGCGGTGACCCTTCCGAGTCTCGAGGTGACAGACGAGGAGGTCACCGAGCAGATCGACCGGCTGCGCGCCACCTCGGGCGAGCTCGCCGAGCGGGCGCGGCCCGCACGTGACGGCGACCAGGTCACCATCGACCTCTTCGGCTCGCGCACCGACGGTGAAGACCTCAACGCCGAGGACTACCTCTACGAGATCGGCAGTGGTGGCGTGGTCCCCGGCCTCGACGACGAGCTCCGGGCGCGCGGGTCGGCGACATCCTCACCTTCGTCGCGCCGGTCGAGGGGATCGAGCACCCGGTGTCCTTCCGCGTGCTCGTGAAGGATGTGAAGGAGCTCGTCCTGCCCGACGTGACCGACGAGTGGGCGGCGGAGGCCTCCGAGTTCTCGACGGTGGAGGAGCTCCGTGCCGACCTGGCAGAGCGGCTCCGGCAGCGCCACGTGCTCCAGGCACGCGTCTCACTCGAGCTGCGCGCGGTCGACGCGCTCGTCGAGCTCGTGACCGAGGAGATCCCCGATCAGCTCGTCGCCGAGGAGCTCCGCGAGCGCATCCACGACCTCAACCACCGGCTCGAGGGGCAGGGGATGACCATCGCGCAGTTCCTCGGCGCGTCGGGGCGGACGGAAGAGGAGTTCTTCGAGGAGCTGCGCGGCGGGGCACTCCAGTCGGTCAAGGCCGACCTCGCGCTCGCGCGCGCTCGCCGAGCAGGAGTCGATCGAGATGACCGACGAGGAGCTGGACTCCGAGGTCGCCTCGATGGCCGAGCGCCTCCAGATGGACGTCGACCAGGTACGCGGGCAGCTGGAGCGGACGGGCAGGCTCGCGGCGGTACGCTCGGACCGTCGGAAGGCCAAGGCGCTGCGTTGGCTGGTCGACTCGGTCGAGCTGACCGACGAGGAGGGCACGCCCGTGTCGCGGGAGGAGCTCGAGTTGGACCAGGGTGAGGAGGGCTCGGAGTGAACACCACGGAGGCGACGGCGAGCATGGCACCGCAGGCGTACAGCGTGCCGTGGGTGGTCGAATCGACCAGCAGGGGCGAGCGCAACTACGACCTCTACTCGCGCCTCCTGCGCGAGCGCATCATCTTCCTCGGCACCCCGATCAACGACACCGTCGCCAATCTGGTCTGCGCGCAACTGCTCTTCCTCGAGTCCGAGGAGTCGGACAAGGACATCCACCTCTACATCAACTCGCCTGGCGGGGACATCACCGCGCTCTTCGCGATCTACGACACGATGAAGTACATCAAGCCGGACCTCTCGACCTTCTGCTTCGGTCAGGCGGCGTCCGCGGCGGCCGTGCTGCTCGGCGCGGGATCCAAGGGCAAGCGGTTCGCGCTCCCGCACGCCCGGATCCTCCTCCACCAACCGTTCGGCGGGGTCGAGGGCCAGGCCAGCGACATCGAGCTGCAGGCGAAGGAGATCCTTCGCATGCGCGACCTCCTCAACCACATGCTCGCCGAAGACACCGGGCAGTCCCACGAGCGAGTTTCGAAGGACACCGACCGCGACTTCATCATGACGGCCGAGGAGGCGGTGACCTACGGCCTGATCGACGAGGTCATCACGGCCAGGGACGCCCTTCCGGTCGAGGCGGTCGGGGCAGCCTGAGCACTCGCGAGGTCCCACCGGTACGCCGGTCGACTCGCACCGAGCAGCTAGGGTTGTGGGACCGGATTTCAGGGTGAGCAGAGTGAGCGCAACGGCGGGCACGGACCAATGACCGACGGGAACCACTGACCAGAGGACAAGAGGAACCGACGTGGCGAAATTCGGAGACGGTGGCGACCTGGTGAAGTGCAGCTTCTGCGGCAAGTCGCAGAAGCAGGTCAAGAAGCTCATCGCCGGACCTGGCGTCTACATCTGCGACGAGTGCATCGAGCTGTGCAACGACATCATCGCGGAGGAGCTCGCCGACTCCACCGAGCTCTCCTTCGAGGACCTGCCGAAGCCGAAGGAGATCTACGAGTTCCTCAACGACTACGTGATCGGGCAGGAGTACGCGAAGAAGATCCTCTCGGTCGCCGTCTACAACCACTACAAGCGGGTCCAGGCGGGCAACAACGGCAACCACGACGGCGACGTCGAGCTCGCCAAGTCGAACATCCTCCTCCTCGGGCCCACCGGATGCGGCAAGACGCTCCTCGCGCAGACGCTCGCACGGATGCTCAACGTCCCCTTCGCCATCGCCGACGCGACGGCGCTCACCGAGGCCGGCTACGTGGGCGAGGACGTGGAGAACATCCTCCTCAAGCTCATCCAGGCCGCCGACTACGACGTGAAGCGTGCGGAGACCGGCATCATCTACATCGACGAGATCGACAAGATCGCGCGCAAGTCGGAGAACCCCTCGATCACCCGCGACGTCTCGGGCGAAGGTGTCCAGCAGGCCCTGCTGAAGATCCTCGAGGGGACGACGGCCTCGGTCCCGCCACAGGGCGGTCGGAAGCACCCCCATCAGGAGTTCATCCAGATCGACACCACCAACATCCTCTTCATCTGCGGTGGGGCGTTCGCCGGGGTCGACACGATCATCGAGAACCGGATCGGCCGCAAGGGGATGGGGTTCCGCGCCGAGGTGCGCAAGGCGTCCGAGCGCGACGACTCGGAGCTGCTGCGCCTGGTCCTCCCCGAGGACCTCATGAAGTTCGGCCTGATCCCCGAGTTCATCGGCCGTCTGCCGGTGGTCGGCGCGGTCTCCCACCTCTACAAGGAGGCGCTGATCCGCATCCTCGTCGAGCCGAAGAACGCGCTGACCCGCCAGTACCGCCGGGTCTTCGAGCTCGACCACGTCGAGCTCGAGTTCACCGACGACGCACTCGAGGCCGTCGCCGAGCAGGCGCTCCTGCGGGGCACCGGCGCGCGCGGCCTGCGGGCCATTCTCGAGGAGGTGCTCCTCGAGGTCATGTACGACCTGCCGAGCCGGACCGACATCTCGAAGTGCGTCGTGGACCGCGCGGTCGTGCTCGACAAGGTCCACCCGACGCTGGTACCGCTCAACAGCCCGCCGGCCAAGGCCGCGCGCAACCGCCGCGCGGCCTCCTGACCCGAGCGGACGCTCCGGCCCGGCACCGCGCCCGGCCGCAGACCACGAGCACCTGGTTCCCACGGTGACCTTCGACGACCTGCCGCACGCCCTCGACTGGCTCGACACGCACATCGACTACGAGTCGACGACGCCGCAGCGCCGGGCGCTCCCGACACTCGACCGCATCCGCGAGCTCATGGTGCTGCTCGGCGACCCGCAGACCGCGTACCCTGCCGTCCACATCACCGGCACCAACGGCAAGGGCTCGACCGCTGCCATGGTCACCGCGCTGCTCGGCGCCCGCGGGCTGACCGTCGGCACATACACGAGTCCCAACCTCCACCGGGTCAACGAGCGCCTCGCGGTCGGGGGGAGCCCATCGACGACGAGGCCTTCGTCGAGGTGCTCGAGACCCTGGCCCGCATCGAACCGCTGCTCGCCGACCGGCCGACCCGGTTCGAGCTGCTAACGGCGGCGGCCTTCCTCTGGTTCGCCGACGAGGCGGTCGACGCGGCGGTGGTCGAGGTGGGGCTCGGCGGGACGTGGGACTGCACCAACGTGCTCGACGCCGGCGTGGCAGTCGTCACCAACGTGAGCTTCGATCACACCGAGGTGCTCGGCCCCACCCTCGAGGACATCGCCCGGGACAAGGCCGGCATCATCGCCACCGGTAGCCGGGTGGTGATCGGCGAGACCGACCCGGGTCTGGTGGACCTCCTCCGGCGGGCGGCGGCGGCCGCCGGCGCCGAGGAGGTCGCCGTCCGGGGCGACGACTTCGCCTGCACCGCCAACCGGCTGGCCGTCGGGGGGCGCCTCATCGACGTGCGCACGCCGGGAGGCGCCTACGGCGAGCTGCTCGTGCCGCTCCACGGCGCCCACCAGGGCGAGAACGCATCGTGCGCGTTGACCGCGACCGAGGCGTTCTTCGGCGGACCGCTCGATGCGGAGCTCGTCGACGCGGCGTTCGCCTCGGTCCGCGTCCCCGGACGCCTCGAGGTGATCGGCCGTCACCCGCTCGTCGTGGTGGACGGCGCGCACAACTCCGCGGGGATGGTGGCCCTCGCGCGCTCGCTCGTCGAGGAGTTCACCGTCGAGGGGGAGACGATCGGGGTGATCGGCATGCTCTCCGGCCGCGATCCTGTCGTCATGCTCGACGCACTGCTCACCGCGGGGATCCGCTCCGTCGTTGCGTGCGCTCCCGACTCGAGCCGCGCGCTGCCGGCCGACGTCGTCGCCGAGGCCGCGTCCGGACTCGGCATGGCGGTCGACGTCGTCTCGCGCCCGGCGGACGCGGTGGTCGCCGCGCTGCGCGCCGCAGGGCCCGACGACGGGGTCGTGGTCTGTGGATCGCTCTACGTCGTCGCGGACGCGCGGCGACTTCTCGTGCCCGACGCGGTCTGAACCGCCGTCCGCGAGGCTGACAGGGGATCGGTCCTCGACTAGCCTGCCTCGCTCGTGGGACGCACCCTAGTCATCGCGAAGCCGGACGCGGTCGAGCGCGGGCTCGCCGGCGAGATCCTCGCTCGGCTCGAGCGCAAAGGGCTCCGGCTCCTCGCCGCCGATCTCCGTGCGATCACGGCCGAGGTGGCCGGCGAGCACTACGCGGAGCACCGCGGCAAGCCATTCTTCGACGAGCTGGTGACGTTCATCACCCGTTCGCCGGTGCTGGTGATGGTGGTCGAGGGCCCCGACGACACCTACAAGGTCGTGCGGAACCTGATGGGCGCGACCAATCCGGTCGACGCAGCGCCGGGCACCATCCGCGGCGACCTGGCCATCGAGATGGGCGAGAACCTGGTCCACGGCTCGGACTCGTCCGAGTCCGCCGAGCGGGAGATTGGGCTCTTCTTCCCCGCGCTCGCCTGACGTCGGTCCCGGCACGGGCCTCGAGGCCGTCGGCGCCGCATCTCAAACCGACCCACTACCCGACCTTGTTTCCCCCTGTCGATTCCCGTAGCCTTTGCCCCTGAGCCGCCACCTGCCCTGCACCTGAGCGGCTGCGCCACGGTGTGGCCCCACACCCGCGACGTCCCGACCGACATATCGACGGAGGAGTGCATCGCCGATGCGCGACAACGGTTTCTCTCTTCTCGGCCGCGACATGGCGGTCGACCTCGGAACGGCGAACACACTGGTCTACGTGCGGGGGCGCGGCATCGTGCTCAACGAGCCCTCGGTGGTGGCGGTCAACGTGAAGGACGGCCGACCGCTCGCGGTGGGTGCCGAGGCGAAGCGGATGATCGGTCGCACGCCCAGCCACATCCAGGCCATCCGCCCGCTCAAGGACGGTGTGATCGCCGACTTCGAGATCTGCGAGAAGATGCTCCGCTACTTCATCCACCGGGTGCACCAGCGCCGCTTCGCGAAGCCGCGCATGGTGATCTGCGTACCGTCGGGCATCACCGGGGTCGAGCAGCGCGCGGTGATGGAAGCCGCCGAGTACGCCGGCGCGCGCAAGGCGTACATCATCGAAGAGCCGATGGCCGCGGCGATCGGCGCGGGGCTTCCCGTACACGAGCCGACCGGCAACATGGTCGTCGACATCGGGGGCGGCACGACCGAGGTCGCGGTGATCTCGCTCGGGGGCATCGTGACGAGCCAGTCGATCCGCATCGGCGGTGACGAGCTCGACGAGGCGATCGTCTCGTTCGTGAAGAAGGAGTACAGCCTCGCGCTCGGCGAGCGCACCGCAGAGGAGATCAAGATCGCGCTCGGCTCCGCGTACGAGCTCGAAGAGGAGCTGCACGCGGAGATCCGGGGCCGCGACCTCGTGACCGGGCTGCCGAAGACGGTGGTGATCTCGACCCAGGAGATCCGCAAGGCAGTCGACGAGCCCGTCTCGGCGATCGTCGACGCGGTGAAGGTGACCCTCGACCGGACCCCGCCCGAGCTGGCGGCGGACATCATGGAGCAGGGCATCGTCCTGACCGGCGGCGGGGCGCTCCTCCACGGGCTCGACAGCCGCCTCAGCCAGGAGACGGGCATGCCGATCGTGGTCGCCCGCGACCCCCTGAACTGCGTCGCCATCGGTTCGGGCCAGTGCCTCGAGGAGTTCGAGGCGCTGAAGCAGGTCCTCATCACCTCGTCGGCACGCTGAGCGATCGGGGGCCCGCGAAGCTGTGGCGACGCCGCGGCGGTCCCGCCGCCCTCGCACGGTCCTCCTGCTGGCGATCCTCGCCTCGGTGACCATCATCACCCTCGACGCCCGCAGCGGTTTCCACGAGCTGACCTCCGGCGTCAAGTCCGCGGCGGCCGACGCGTTCTCGCCGGTGCGGAGCGGGGTCAACGACATCATCGACCCGGTCGGGAGCTTCCTCGCCGGCGCGGTCAACTACGGCTCGGTGGTCCAGCAGAACCAGCGGCTCCAGCAGGAGATCGACCAGCTGAAGCAGCAGGCGGCGTCACAGCAGGACGTGACACAGGCGACACGACAGCTGAGCGCGCTGCTCGGGCTCAGCTTCCTCCCGAACCTGCAGACCGTGCCGGCCGAAGTCACCGACTTCGCCGCGAGCGACTTCGCCGCGACCATCCAGATCAGCGTGGGGCGCGACGACGGTGTCCAGCTCAACATGCCGGTCGTCTGCAGCGCCGGGCTGGTCGGCCAGGTGGTCGAGGCCGGGCACCACACCGCGACCGTCCGTCTCATCACCGACGGGCAGTCGTCGGTCGGCGTCCGGTACGGACCGTCGCTGGACGCCCTCGCGGTGCTCACCGGCCAGGGCGCGGGCAAGCCGCTCGCCGCGGACCTCGTCCCGACCAACACGCAACTGGCCGACGGCACGGTCTTCACGACCAGCGGCCTGCAGGGCGCGGTCTATCCGCCGGGTATCCCGGTCGCCTCGGTGGTATCGACGCGTTCGGGGCTCGCCAACTCGCAGGAGACGATCACGCTCCGCCCGGTCGCCGACCTCGCGCACCTCCGCTACGTCTCGGTGGTGCTGTGGGGGCCGTCGTCGTGAACCGCCTGCCGGGCGTCGCGCGCGTCGTGCGACCGTGAACCTCACCACCCGCGACGTCGCGCGGGTCTCCCTGGTGGTCTTCGTCTTCGTGGTGGTCCAGCAGACGATCGTCCTCGACCTGCGGATCGGCGGCGTGCACGCGGACGTGATGGTGCTCCTCCCGATCCTCGCGGGCGTGATCGGGGGACCGAGTCGCGGCACGCTCATGGGATTCGGCGCAGGTCTGGTCTCCGACCTCTTCCTGCCGACCCCCTTCGGCCTCTCGGCGCTGGTGGGGAGCCTCGTCGGCTTCGCGGTCGGGGTGACCACCCTCGCCCTCGACCGCACGGCGCGCTGGCTCCCGCCGGTCGCGGCCCTCGCGGGCAGCGCACTCTACGAGGTGGTCTACGGCGCACTGGGCTCGGTGCTCGGTCAGCCCCAGATGCTCCACGTGGACCTGGTGCGCATCGTGCTGGTCGTGTCGGTGACCAACGCGGTCCTCGCGCTGCCGGCGATGCGGTTCGTCGCCTGGGGCATGCCCGAGGCCTCGACAGAGGGGATGCCCACCTCGGCGCTCTCCTCGGGCAGCTCGCGTTGATCGGCTTCCCTGCCCGCGGCCCGGCGAGGCACATCGGTTGGGATACTGGTGCCCCGTGAAGCGCTCGCTCCGCCACCCGATCCGCGGCTCACGGTGGTTCCTCCAGTCGGACACCGAGCGCACCCCGCCCCGGCGCGAGCCGCGCCAGCCGAAGATGCGCCAGAGCCGCTTCTCGGTCGAGTCGATGCTCGAGGCGCCCGACACCACCGCGTCCCGCCCCGGTCTGCGACTCCGCATCGCCGGGCTCACGGTGGTCGTGCTGTTCGCGCTGCTCGGATTGCGGCTCTGGACACTCCAGGTCCTCCAGGCGCCCGCGGCCGCCCATGCGGTCTCCGCCAACCAGATCCGGACGGTCTCGATCGCCCCGACACGCGGGCTCATCCTCGACCGGTACGGGAACCCGCTCGTCACCAACCAGGTGACCGAGCAGATCACCCTCTCGCGGGTGGCCGCACAGCAGCACCCCGAGGTGATCGGGCGTCTCGCGGCGCTGACCGGCCAGACGACCACGCAGATCGACGCCATCGTCGCCGACAAGCGGTTCAGCCTCTACAAGCCGGTACCGGTCCTCTCGAACGCACCGCTCGCGGAGATCCTCTACATCAGGGAGCACCAGGACGACTTCCCCGGCGTGACGTCGGTCGCGACCACCCAGCGCCAGTACCCGCAGCTCGAGATGGGCGGCCCCGCACAAAGCGGCTATCCGTCGTCGCAGGTCCTCGGCTACGTCGGGACGATCAACTCGGCCGAGCTCGCGTCACGGGCCTCGCAGGGCTACCAGGCCGGCGACGCCTTCGGTCAGGCCGGGCTCGAGTACCAGTACGAGAACGAGCTGCACGGCGTGCCCGGCACCCAGGAGCTCGAGGTCGACCCGCAGGGCCGGGTTGCCGGCACCTTGAAGACGACCCCGGCGACCCCGGGCGACAACATCGTGACCAACATCGACACCAACCTCCAGCAGGTCGCCGACAACGCGCTCGCGACCCAGATCCAGAACCTCCGTGGCACACTCGATCCGCAGTGCAACAACAACTCCGGCTGCTACCCGGCCGCAACGAGTGGCGCGGTCATCGTGATGAGCCCGCAGACCGGCGCCGTCTACGCGATGTCCTCCTATCCGAGCTACAACCCGAGCGTCTGGGTGGGCGGGATCACCTCGTCGCAGTACGCGGCGCTCTCGACTCCGTCGGCCAACCAGCCACTCCTCAACCACGCGATCGACGGCCTCTACACCCCGGGGTCGACGTTCAAGCTCAACACCGCGACCGCCGCTCTTCAGACCGGGCTCATCACGCCGGGCTTCACCTACGACGACACCGGGAGCTTCAAGCTGCCCAACTGCCAGTACAACTCGACCTCGTGCCTCTACCACGACGCGCCTGGCGAGTCCGGAGGTGTCTTCAACGTCTCGGAGGCGCTCACCGTCTCGAGCGACGACTTCTTCTACAACCTCGGCTACCTCTTCGACGTCCAGCAGGCACAGTTCGGACCGACGCCCATCCAGGACACCGCCGCGCAGTACAGCCTCGGCGAGCTGACCGGCATCGACCTCCCGGGCGAGGCCCAGGGGCGGGTCGACAGCAAGGCCGAGCGCCTGAAGCTCCACGCGGCGGCACCGGTGGCCTTCCCCAACACGTACTGGTACACGGGCAACAACGTGGAGATGGCCTTCGGCCAAGGTGCGACGGTGATCACGCCAATCGAGCAGGCAGTCGCGTACGCGACGTTCGCCAACGGCGGCACACGGTACGCGCCACAGGTCGCCGCCGCGCTCGTGTCGCCGAGCGGCCAGGTGGTCAAGCGCTTCGCCCCCCAGGTGACCGGGCACGTCACGCTCTCCGCTTCGACCTACCAATCGTTGCTCACCGGCTTCGAGGGAGCGGTGAACTCGCCGAGTGGCACCGCCTACGGCGTTCCCGGGCTCGCCTCCTTTCCGGGCGGGCTCGCCGGCAAGACCGGCACCGCCGACACCGAGGCGGGGAAGGAGCCGACCGGATGGTTCGTCGGCTTCGGCCCGACCGCCGACCCGCAGTACGTGGTGGTCTGCGTGATCGACCAGGCCGGTTACGGCGCGACGGCCGCCGCGCCGGTCGTCGGGCAGATCTTCAGCTACCTCGCGTCCCACCCCGTCACCCCGCCGGCCGTCCCGCCCGAGCAGCAGATCGTGCAGTCGCTCACGCCGGTGCCGCTGCCTGCCACCGCGCCGCCGCCGGCGCCGGCCGGCTGAGCACGCCCGCGGGCGCCGCTCCCGGTCGGCCGTGCAGGCCCGCCGGCACCGGATCCGGACGGCCGACCAGGTCGGATTGGGCAGCGGGCGACGGGCGCGATCCGTGCGGTGGGTGGTCCCGCCTAGCATGACGCGGGAGATGGAGACCCTCTGGCCCCAGGTCGAGCCCCTGCTGGCCCGGGTCGAGAAGCCCGCCCGGTACATCGGTGGCGAGCTCGGCGCGCGGACGGCATCCCACCCACCCGGCGCGGTGCGGTGGCTCCTCGTCTACCCCGACACCTACGAGATCGGCCTGCCCAACCAGGGCCTCCAGATCCTCTACGAGCTCCTCAACGACCGCACGGACGCGGCGGCCGAACGGGCGTACGCCCCCTGGGTCGACATGGAGGCGGCCATGCGGTCGGCGGGGGTGCCCCTCTTCTCCCTCGAGCACCACTACCCGGCGGGCGGCTTCGACGTGATCGCGTTCAACCTCTCGGCCGAGCTCGTCTACACCAACGTGCTCAACCTGCTCGACCTCGCGGGCCTGCCCGTGCGGTCGGCTGAGCGGACCGCGGCGCACCCGCTCGTCGTGGCCGGCGGCCACTGCGCGTTCAATCCCGAGCCCCTCGCCGACTTCGTCGACTGCTTCGTCCTCGGCGACGGGGAGGAGGCCGTCGGGGAGCTCACCGACGCGATCGCGGTTGCGCGGGCCGCCGATCCGGCGCCCTCGCGGCCGGCCCTGCTCGCCGGCCTCGCCCTGCTCCCCGGCGTCTTCGTGCCGTCGTGCTACGAGATCTCGCCCGGTGGCGGCGTCGTCCCGCGCGACGCGGCACCCGAACGGATCGAGAAGCGCACCATCGCCGATCTCGGGGAGTGGCCCTACCCCAGCCGCCAGCTGGTGCCGCTCGTCGAGGTCGTCCACGATCGACTCAATGTCGAGCTCTTCCGCGGCTGCACGCGGGGGTGCCGGTTCTGCCAGGCCGGGATGATCACCCGCCCGGTCCGCGAACGCCCCGCCGACCAGGTCCGGACGATGGTGCAGGACGGCCTCGCCCGCACCGGCTACGACGAGGTCGCCCTCACCTCACTGTCGAGCGCCGACTACTCGGGGATCGAGGACACGGTGACCGCGGTCATCGACGACCCGGCTTGCTCCGGCCAGGTGTCGGTGAGCCTGCCGAGCCTGCGGGTCGACGCGTTCACCGTCGGCACCGCGGCACAGATCCAGCGCGTGCGGCGGACCGGGCTCACCTTCGCACCCGAGGGCGGCACCTGGCGCATGCGGCAGGTCATCAACAAGCTCATCCGCGAAGAGGACCTCTACGCCGCGGTCGACGCGGCATTCGGCCAGGGGTGGCGCCGGATCAAGCTCTACTTCCTCATCGGTCTCCCCACCGAGACGGACGAGGACACCCTCGGCATCGTGCGGCTCGCGTCCCACTGTGTCGCGATCGGACGCCGGCACAACAAGGGGGCGACCGTCACCGCCTCGGTCGGTGGTTTCGTCCCGAAGCCGCAGACGCCGTTCCAGTGGTTCGGCCAGAACACGATCGAGGAGCTCACCCGCAAGGTCCACCTGCTGCGTGACGCGGCACGCGGGGTCCGCGGGCTGACCTTGCGGTGGCACGACCCGAAGGCCACCGCGGTGGAGGGGATCGCGAGCCGAGGGGACCGGCGGATCGGCGCGGTGATCGAGCACGTCTGGCGCCACGGGGGCACCTTCCAGGAGTGGTCGGAGCGCTTCGACCTCGAGCGGTGGACCGAGGCCCTCGACGCCTGCGGCCTCTCCCTCGAGGAGACCGTCTACCGCCACCGCGGCGAGCACGAGGCGCTGCCCTGGGACCACCTCTCGGCGGGCCTCCATCGGGACTTCCTCTGGCAGGACTGGACCGACGCCCTCGCCGCCCACGGGCTCGAGGACTGCCGGTGGACCCCCTGCTACGACTGCGGTGCGTGCACCGGTTTCGGGCTCGAGCACGTCGTCGCCTCGGCGGTGCCGCCGGCGGGTGGGAGCCAGGGGACCGGGCAGGATCTCTCTGACGGGGGCCGGATCCCGGTACGATTCCTCCCGGCGGCGCCGTCCGGTGCCGCCTCCGCTCCCGCTCCCGGGGTCCCTCCCGGAGCACCGCATGCCGTGCCGGCAGGAAGGGTGAGGGCCTGACGTGCGAATTCGGTTCCGGTTCGCCAAGCTCGGCAAGATCCGCTTCACCAGCCAGCGCGACGTGGCACGGATGTGGGAGCGGGCGCTCCGCCGCGCGGTGCTGCCGGTGGCCTACACCGAGGGCTTCTCGCCCAGGCCCCAGCTGAGCTTCGGGCTCGCCCTGCCGACCGGATGCGAGTCGCTCGCCGAGTACGTCGACGTCGCTTTCGACGACGCAAGGGCGGCGGCCACCGGGCTCGAGGTCGAGGCGCTGCCGACGCAGCTGGGCACCTTCTTCCCCGAGGGGATCGAGGTGGAAGCGGCCGCCGAGGTCGAGCGCGGCCGCGGCTCTCTCCAGCAGCAGGTGACCTCCTGCTCCTGGACGATCACGGTGGCCGGCCTGTCGGCCGGCGAGCTCGCGCAGCGGTGCGAGGCGCTGCTCGGGGCGTCATCGGTGCCCATCGTGCGTGAGCGGAAGGGACGGCTCGACGAGGACGACCTGCGTCCGTCCGTGCTCGCACTGGCCCCCGGCGGGCCCGGCGAGGGTGCGGACCGGTCCACCGTGCTCGCCGAGCTCGCGACCCAGCCGAGAGGCGTACGGCCGGGCGAGCTCGTCGCCGGCCTCGCCGCGGTCGGCGGTCCGACCCGGCCGGTCGCACTCGGCGACCCCACCCCGCCGGAGGGTTCGGCGGGGAGTCCGGTGCTCGACCGGGCCTGCAGGACGCAACAGTGGATCGAGCGCGACGGCAGCCGCGAGGAGCCCCTCCGACGTCGGGGGGACCCGGCGGCCGCCGACCGCGCCGCGCACGCCCTGGAGCGTGCGTCGTGAGCAGTTTCGAAAGGGATGTCGATGGCAGATGCACCAGCCCGCCAGCCGCTGGAGGTTCCGGCAGAGCCGGGTCCGGCGGCCGGCAGGCCACAGGACGACGGAGACGCGACGCCGCGCGCGGCGGAGGGACCCGACGCCGCTGACGGCCTGAGCCAGGACGCAGGCGCGCCCGCACCTGCGGGTCAGTCGACCGGTGGCCAGTCGACCGGGGCCGGCAGGAACCGCAGGCGACGCGGCTCACGGGGAGGACGGGGACGGTCGCGCCCGGGAGGCGCCGGCGGAGGCTCGAACCCCCCGGACGGACCTGCCGCGCCCGGCGACGGCGCCCCCGTCGAAGCGGGCCAGCCGGTCACCGCGGCGACCGCGCCCCGCGCGGCGCCCGCGCACCCGCCCGCGGAGCGGCCGAAGATCGGTGACAGCCGTCCCGCGCCCCCCGTCCCGGCGACCCCGTCGAGGCAGGGCGGCCAGGGAGGTGGCCAGGGCAGGACCCGGACGCGCTCGGGCGGTCCAAAGGGCGACGCCGCCCGTCCGTCGGCCTCCAGGCAGCCAGGGGCCGCACCCTCCGCGAAGGCGGAGTCCGGACCGAGGCCCGAGGGCCGGCGCGGCGGCCGCGAGCGCAGGGGCAAGGCCGTCGGCCGCTACATGATCTGCGTGCACGTCCGAACCGACATGACCCAGATCGCGCTGCTCGAGGGACGGACGCTCGTGGAGCACTACATCTCGCGTGCCTCGGACGACGCCACCCAGATCGACGGGAACATCTACCGCGGCCGGGTCCAGAACGTCCTGCCAGGGATGGAGGCCGCCTTCATCGACATCGGGACGCCCAAGAACGCGGTCCTCTACCACGGGGACGTCCGCTACGACACCGACGACGTGGAGTCGGGGAGCTCGTCGCGCCAGCCCCGCATCGAGCAGCTGCTCCGCCCCGGCCAGACCATCCTCTGCCAGGTCACGAAGAACCCGATCGGGGCGAAGGGCGCGCGCCTGACCCAGGAGGTCTCGCTGCCGGGGCGGTTCGTCGTCCTCGTCCCGAACAGCTCGGCCTACGGCATCTCGAAGCGGCTCGACGACGCGGAGCGACGACGCCTCCGCCGCATCGTGGACGCCGTGCGGCCGGCCGGCCACGGGCTCATCGTGCGCACCGCCGCCGCCGGCGCGAGCGAGGAGGAGCTCGGGCGCGACGTGGACCGCCTGGTCGAGGAGTGGGAGGCCATCGACGCGGCGTCGCGCAAGGGCCAGGGGCCGGCGCTCCTCTACCGCGAGCCGGACATGGCGGTCCGGGTGATCCGCGAGGAGCTCAACCGCGAGTACCGGGCCGTTCTCATCGACGACGCCGACCTCTACGAGCAGGTGCGCGAGTACGTCGGCGCGGTCAACCCCGAGCTTGCCGACCGGGTCGAGTACTACGACCCCGAGGTCGAGGCACTGCCGGTGTTCGAGCAGTACCACGTGCACGAGCAGCTCCACAAGGCGCTCGACCGCAAGGTCTACCTCCCCTCGGGCGGGTCGCTCGTGATCGACCGCACCGAGGCGCTGACCGTCATCGACGTCAACACGGGCAAGAACGTGGGCCGGACCAACCTCGAGGAGACCGTCTACCGGAACAACCTCGAAGCGGCCGAGGAGGTCGCCCGCCAGCTGCGTCTGCGGGACATCGGGGGCATCATCGTCATCGACTTCATCGACATGGAGGTCAGGGAGAATCGCGACAAGGTCGGCAGCGCGCTGCGGGCCGCCCTCGCACGGGACAAGACCCGGACCCAGGTCTTCGACATCTCCGAGCTCGGCCTGGTCGAGATGACCCGGAAGCGGATCTCCGAGGGGCTCATCGAATCGATGTCCACCACCTGCGAGGTCTGCGGGGGGCGGGGAATCGTCCTCGACGACCCGGAGCGATAGACTCTCCCCCCTATGTACGCCGTCATCGCGACCGGAGGAAAGCAGGAGCGGGTGGCCGAGGGCCAGGAGCTCCGGGTGGAGCTGCTCTCGGAGCAGCCCGGGGACGAGGTCACCTTCGCCCCGGTCCTGGTGGTCGACGGCGACACCGTGCTCGCCACGCCGGACCAGCTGGCCGGCGCTTCGGTGACCGCCCGGGTGGTCGACCGGGTGCTCGGTCCGAAGGTGCGCGGCTTCACGTACAAGAGCAAGTCGAGGCAGTCGACCCGCTGGGGGCACCGCCAGCGGTACTCGACCATCGCCATCACGGCGATCACCGCGAGCTGAGAGCCCAGGAGGAGCGAACCCGTGTCCAAGACCAAGGGTGGCGGATCGACCAGGAACGGGCGGGACTCGAACGCGCAGCGCCTCGGCGTCAAGGCCTTCGGCGGCACGACCGTCCGCGCCGGTGCGATCATCGTCCGCCAGCGGGGCACGAAATTCCACCCCGGGGTCAACGTGGGCCTCGGCGGGGACGACACGCTCTTCGCCCTCGCCGACGGCACCGTGCGCTTCTCCAGCCGGCGGGGCCGCAAGCTCGTCGACGTCGTCGCCGACTGACGGACGGACCGGCATGGCGCCGAGCCGGACCCTCGAGCTCGAGGGGTGCGTGAACTTCCGCGACCTCGGCGGCTACGAGACCCGCGACGGGCGGTTCACCGCCTGGCGTCGGCTCTTCCGGGCCGACGGGCTCAACCGGCTCACGGACGCGGACCACGCGGTCCTCGTCGGGCTGGGGGTCGCGACGGTCATCGATCTCCGCACGGTCGAGGAGGCCGAGCAGCGCGGCCGGTTCCCCGTCGACGCGGTTCCGGTCACCTACGTCGACCTGCCGCTCACCGACGTGCTGCCCTCGCCCGAGGAGCTCCCCGAGTGGAGCGAGGCGAGCTATGTGGCCTCGCGGTACGGCAAGATGGTCGAAGAGGGCGGTCCGGTCCTCTCGGCGGCCATCGGCGTGCTCGCGACGAGCGGCAACCTGCCCGCCGTCGTCCACTGCAGCGCCGGCAAGGACCGTACCGGCGTGCTCTCCGCGCTGCTCCTCGCCTTCCTCGGCGTGCCCGACGAGACGATCGTCGAGGACTACGTGCTGAGCGCGGCGGCGATGGAGCGGCTGCTCGAGCGGCTGAAGGCCGAGTACCCCGACGCGGTCGAAGCAGTCGAGCGGTTCGCCCCCGCCATCTTGCACGTGGTCCCCGAGACGATGGTCGAGTTCCTCGCGTCCATGCGCGCGCTGTACGGCACCTACGACGCACTTGCGGATGCGCTCGAGGTGACCGCAGCGGTCGAGCGGCTCAAGCGCGAGGTCCTGGTCAGCGCCTGATCGTGCGCCGTCCCACCAGGGGATGGCCGGTGACCGGTCGATAGGATCGATCCGATGGCCGGCTTCGTCGATGAGGCACAGGTGCACGTCCGGGCCGGCGACGGCGGCGCGGGTGCCGTCGCGTTCCGTCGCGAGGCCCACGTGGACAAGGGCGGCCCCGACGGCGGTGACGGTGGGCGCGGCGGTGACGTGTGGCTGGTGGCGACGACCAACCAGTCCTCCCTGCTCGCCTTCCGCGACCATCCGTTCCGGCGCGCGGGGGACGGCGGCCACGGGGGCGGGAAGCGGCGCCACGGTGCCCGCGGCCCGGACCTCGAGGTCGCGGTACCGGTCGGTACCCGCGTCGCGCGTCGCGACGGCACCGCCCTCTGCGACCTCGCCCGGCCGGGCGACCGCTGGCTCGCCGGGGAGGGTGGCCGCGGCGGTCGCGGCAACGCAGGCTTCCTCTCCAACCGCCGGCGCGCGCCCGCGTTCGCGGAGCAGGGCGAGCACGGGCACGAGGAGTGGTACGACCTCGAGCTCGCCCTGGTGGCAGACGTGGCGCTGGTCGGCTTCCCCAACGCCGGCAAGAGCACGCTCATCTCGCGCATCTCGGCGGCGAAGCCGAAGATCGCGGCCTACCCGTTCACCACCCTCGAGCCGCATCTCGGCGTGGTGCGGACGGGGCGCGACACCGATCTCACCGTCGCCGACATCCCCGGGCTCGTCGAGGGCGCGGCCGACGGCAAGGGGCTCGGGCACCGCTTCCTCCGGCACATCACGCGGGCACGGGTCCTCGTCGTGCTCGTCGAGGTCGAGCCGGTCGACGGACCACCGCCCACCGAGCAGGTGCGGATCCTCCTCGACGAGCTCGGCCGGTACGAGCCCACCCTCCTCGACCGCCCGCGCCTCGTGGTCGGCTCGAAGGCCGACCTCCTCGCCCCGGATGCCTCGCCGGCGGCGGGGTTCGCGCCGGACCTCGTGGTGTCGGCCGCGACCGGGCAGGGGATCGACGCCCTCGTCGGCCGGCTCGCGACCCTGGTCGAGACGGCGCGCACGGCCGCGCCCGGGCCGGCGGGCGAGGTCGTCGTGCACCGGCCGCTGCCGGAGGGCATCACGGTCGAGCGGACCGGCGACGGGTCCTTCCGCGTGACGGGGCGCGTGGCCGAGCGGGCGGTCGCCCTCAACGACGTGACCACCGACGAAGCGGGCGAGTACATCCAGGGACGGCTCCGGCGGCTCGGCGTCGACCGGGCCCTCGCACGGGCAGGGGCGCGCGACGGCGACCGGGTCGAGATCGGTGCGCTGGCCTTCACCTGGTACCGCGACCAACCCGAGTACACCGGCGACGCGGCGAGGAGGCGGGGGTCGTGAGCGTCCGGGGCGGCGATTCCGACGGGACCCTGGTGGTCAAGATCGGGTCGTCGTCGGTCACCACGGCAACCGGTGGCGTCGACACCGAAGCGATCGAGCGGTTGGCCGACGAGGTCGCCGCCGTCCGCGGCGCCGGCGCCCGCGTGGTGGTGGTGACCTCCGGGGCCATCGCAGCCGGCTGGACGAGCCTCGCCGAGGGCCGGCCGCGTCCCCAGGACCCGGCCACCCTCCAGGCGGTCGCCGCGGTGGGGCAGCACCGGCTGATGGGCGTGTGGTCGGAGGCGTTCGCGCGCCACGGGCTCCACGCCGGCCAGGTCCTCCTCGCCCCGCTCGACTTCGTCCACCGGAGCCAGTACCTCCACGCACGCCAGACGCTCACCCGCCTCCTCGACCTCGGTGTGGTCCCGGTCGTGAACGAGAACGACGCAGTCGCCGACGAGGAGATCCGCTTCGGGGACAACGACCGCCTCGCCGCGCTCGTCGCCCACCTCGTCGGTGCCCGGCTCCTCGTCCTGCTCACGGACACCGCGGGGCTCCTCACCGTCGATCCGCACCGGGACGGCGGTGGCTCGCTCATCGAGGAGGTCGTGGAGATCGACCAGGAGCTCGAGCGGATCGCCGGTGGCCCCGGGAGCTCGGTCGGGAGCGGTGGGATGGGCTCGAAGCTCGCCGCCGCCAAGATCGCGATCTGGTCGGGGATCGAAGCGGTCATCGCGGACGCGGGTCGACCGGGCGTCCTTGCCGCAGTGGCCGCGGGCACCCCAGCGGTGGGGACGCGCTTCCGGCCGAGCGACCGGCGCCTGCCGGCGCGCAAGCTCTGGATCGCGTTCGCGGTCGGCTCGTCGGGGACGGTCGTCGTGGACGAGGGTGCGCGCCGCGCCCTCGTCGAGCGGGGACGCTCCCTCCTGCCTGCCGGGGTCCACTCGATCACCGGGTCGTTCGCGGTCGACGACGCGGTCGAGATCGCAGGACCCGACGGCGGCGTGTTCGCGAAGGGGTTGGTGCGCCACCCGGCCGCGGTCGTCGCCCGGTGGGCCGGCCGGCGGTCGGAGGAGCTGCCCGACGACATCTCGCCCGAGGTGGTCCACCGCGACGACCTCGTCGTGTTGACCGATCCGGCCGCACGACCGGCCGGGTCGGGGCCACTACGCTGAGACAGTGCAGACCGATCCGTCTCGCGCCGACGCACCGCCCGACTCCCTCGAAGAGCTGGGACGACGTGCCACGGCGGCAGCGCGGGTGCTGGCCGGGGCGTCGTCGGGTGCTCGGGACGACGCCCTGCTCGCCGCGGCCGAGCTGCTCGACGAGCGCACCGGCGAGATCCTCGACGCCAACGCGGTCGACGTCGAGCGCGCCGAGGAGGCGGCCGCCGACGCGACGTCCCTCGACCGGCTCCGGCTCGACGCCGGCCGGGTCGCGGCGATGGCCGGCGGCCTGCGCTCGGTCGCCTCGCTGGCCGATCCGGTGGGCGAGGTGGTCGACGGCTGGGTCCGGCCGAACGGCCTGCGGGTGGAGCGGGTCCGGGTGCCCCTCGGCGTGGTCGGGATCGTCTACGAGAACCGCCCGAACGTGACGAGCGACGCCGCGGGGCTCTGCCTCAAGTCGGGCAACGCGGTGCTGCTGCGCGGATCCTCCTCCGCGATCTCGTCGAACAGCGCGATCGTCGCGTCGCTGCGCGACGGGCTGGCGAAGGCGGGGCTCCCGCTCGACGCCGTCGGGCTGGTGCGCGACACCAGCCGCGAGGGCGCGGTCGCGTTCATGCAGCTCACCGGTGTCATCGACTGTCTCGTCCCGCGGGGCGGACCGTCGCTCGTCGCGTCGGTGCAGGAGCACGCGACCGTCCCCTACGTGCTCGACGGCGCGGGCAACTGCCACACCTTCGTCGATGCGGCCGCGGACCTCGCCATGGCGGAGGCGATCGTGGTCAACGCAAAGACACAGCGACCCGGCGTCTGCAATGCGATGGAGACCCTGCTCGTCCACCGCGCGGTCGCGGATCGCTTCCTGCCACGGCTCCCGGGCGCGCTGCCCGGCGTGACCCTGCTCGGCGACCCGGCGACGCGTTCGGTCCTGCCAGACGCGGCGCGGCGACCGAGGAGGACTTCGCGACCGAGTTCCTCGGCCTCACCCTCTCGATCGCAGTCGTGGACGACCTCGACGCCGCCATCGGGCACATCGCCCGGTACGGCACCGGGCACTCGGAGGCGATCGTCACGAACGATCTCGCGAGCGCACGGCGCTTCACGACCGAGGTCGACGCCGCCGCGGTCGTCGTCAACGCGTCCACCCGCTTCGTCGACGGTGAGCAGCTCGGGCTCGGCGCGGAGATCGGCATCTCGACCCAGAAGCTGCACGCGCGCGGGCCGATGGGCGTGCGGGAGCTCACGTCGGTCCGATTCGTGGTCACCGGTGACGGCCAGGTGCGGTCGTGACCGGGCTCGCCGACCCGCCGGGTGCGCGCGACGAGATCTCGTCGGGGTTCCCGGTTGCGGACGAGGTCCGCTTCGACTCGATCGCCGCGGTGCGCGAGGGCCTCGCCAGCGTGCACTACCTGGCCGACGAGGGCATTTCGGGCGTGGTCTACCTCGCGGACCGGCTGGCCAAGCCGGTGCTCGTCGAGGGCCCGGCCGGCACCGGCAAGACCGAGCTCGCCAAGTCGGTGGCCCGGCTCACCGGCAGCCGCCTCATCCGGCTCCAGTGCTACGAGGGCCTCGACGAGTCCAAGGCGCTCTACGAGTGGAACTACAAGAAGCAGCTGCTCCGGATCCAGGCCGACGCGGGCACCGAGTGGCGGCAGCTCGAGGAGGACATCTTCGCCGAGGAGTTCCTCCTCACCCGGCCGCTGCTCGAGGCGATCCGATCGGAGGACCCGGTCGTCCTTCTCGTCGACGAGGTCGACCGGGTCGAGCTCGAGACCGAGGCCCTGCTCCTCGAGATCCTCTCGGAGTACCAGGTGTCGATCCCCGAGCTCGGGACCGTGCGCGCGAAGCGCATCCCGCTCGTCTTCCTCACCTCGAACAACACCCGTGAGCTCTCCGAGGCCCTCAAGCGACGGTGCCTCTACCTCCACATCGACTACCCGGAGCTCGACCGCGAGCGGGCGATCATCGAGACCCGGGTCCCCGGCATCAGCGAGGCGCTCGCCGATCAGGTTGCGCGCGTCGTGCGCTCCGTCCGCTCGCTCGACCTGAAGAAGCACCCCTCGGTCTCCGAGACGCTCGACTGGGCCCGCACCCTCGTCCTGTTGGGCGTCGAGTCGATCGACGCGGCGCAGGCACGGGACACGCTCCACATCCTGCTCAAGTACCAGTCGGACATCGACCGGGCCGCCAAGGAGCTGGCCGGGGCGGACGCCGCGGGCTGAGTCCGCGAGGTCGCCGTGCTCCAGCTCCTCACCGGCTTCGTCACCGAACTGCGGGCTGCCGGGATCCCGGTCTCCCTCACCGAGCACATCGACGCGGCCGAGGCCCTCCGCCACGTGCCGATGGACGATCGCGAGGCGGTCAAGTACACACTCGGTGCGAGCCTCGTGAAGTCCTCGTCGCACTGGCGGGCCTTCGAGACCGCGTTCGAGATCTACTTCGCCCTGCGCGGCCCGGGCTACCGCATCGACGAGGAGGAGGATGCGCCCGGCGGGCGCGAGCTCGACGGGGCAGCCGGCCCGCGGTCGGGGAGCCCCGGCGAGGGCCGCGGCGCGGGCGGGGGCGGGCAGGAGGGGATGACCGAGCGGGAGCTCGCCGACCTGCTCTTCAAGGCCCTGCGCTCGGGCAACGCGTCGATGGCCGGCGCGGTCGCCCGCCAGGCGGTCTCGCGGTACGCGGGCATGGAGGCCGGTCGGCCGGTCGGCGGCACCTACTACCTGTACCGCACGCTGCGGAACCTCGACCTCGACGGGGTGCTCGACCGGCTGGTCGACCAGGCGCGTGCCGATGCCCCGTCCCTCGGCGAGGGCGGGGACGGCGGGGCACCGGTCACGCTCACGCCGCTCGAGGAGCGCCTCTTGCGCGACGAGTACCAGGCGCGCATCGACCTGCTGCGCAAGGAGATCGAGGACGAGATCCGTCGCCGGCTCGTCGCCGACCGGGGGAGCGAGGCGCTCGCCCGCTCGCTGCGCAAGCCGCTGCCCGAGGACATCGACATGATGCATGCGACCCGCGAGGAGCTGGTCGCGCTCCGCAAGACGCTGCACCCGCTCTCCCGCAAGCTGGCGGTGCGCCTCGCCCGCAAGCGACGGCACGGGCGGCGAGGTCCGCTCGACTTCCGCTCGACGATGCGCCACTCCCTCTCGACCGGCGGGGTCCCGGTCGACCCCAAGTTCCGCTACCCGCGGCCGTCCAAGCCCGAGATCATGGTGATCGCCGACATCTCGGGCTCCGTCGCCTCGTTCGCGCGGTTCACGCTCCACCTGGTGCACGCCATCTCGACCCAGTTCTCGAAGGTCCGGAGCTTCGTCTTCATCGACGGGATCGACGAGGTGAGCCGTTTCTTCGAGGACGCCGACGACCCGGCCGACGCGGTCCACCGCATCAACACCGAGGCCGACGTGATCTGGGTCGACGGTCACTCCGACTACGGCCACGCACTGACCGTCTTCTGGGCGCGGTGGGGCGAGGAGATCACCCCGCGCACGAGCGTGCTCCTGCTGGGCGATGCGCGCAACAACTACCACGCGTCCCAGGCCTGGGTCGTGAAGGAGCTCCGGGCGAGGGCCCGGCACGTCTACTGGCTCAATCCCGAACCGCAGACCTACTGGAACTCGGGGGACTCGATCGTCGGGGAGTACGCGCTCCACTGCGACCAGGTCGTCGAGTGCCGCACCCTGCGCCAGCTCGAGCGGTTCGTCGGCGAGCTCGCGTGAGCCCGCTTCCGTCCGGCTTCGACGCGCTCTCGGGGGCGCACGGCGACGACGACCGGCCTGTCGGGCCCCCGGCGGGCGTGCGCACCATGGGGACCGACTCCGCGTCGGCGGGGACCGTCGTGCTGGTCCGTCACGGCGAGGCCGTCTGCAACGTGACCGGCGTCTGCGGGGGTCCGAAGGGATGCGACGGGCTCACCCCCTTGGGACGCCGCCAGGTGCTGGCCCTCCGCGACCGGTTGGCCGGCTCCGGCGAGCTGGCCGGCGCGACCGCGCTCTACGCGAGCGTGCTGCCCCGAGCCGTCGAGACCGCCGAGCTGGTCCGCCCCGCCCTGGGCACCGACGGAGGCGTCGCACCGGCGCTGGTGGCCGAGTGCGGGCTCTGCGAGCTCCACCCGGGGGAGGCGGACGGGCTGACCTGGGAGGAGTTCACCGAGGCCTTCGGGGAGCTCGACTGGGACACCGACCCCGACCGGCCGATCGCCCCGGGAGGCGAGAGCTGGACCGGGTTCGTCCACCGTGTCGACGCGGCCCTCGACGCGATCGCCGCCCGTCACCCCGGCGAGCTGGTGGTCGTCGCCTGCCACGCGGGGGTCGTCGAGGCCTCGCTGCTCGCCAAGGTCCCCGTCGCGGGTGGCCGGAGCGGGGCACGGCTCAAGCTGCGGACGACGCACGCGTCGCTCACGACGTGGGAGGTCGACGCGGGCCGCTGGCGCCTGCTCGGCTACAACGACGCCGCACACCTGACCGGTATGCCGGACGGTGCGTCCCGCTGGTGGGCGCCCCGCGCGGTCCCCGACGTGCGGGGGGCCTAGCGGGACGCGCCCGGCGCGCCGTCGGTGGGTGCGTGAGCGCTGCAGTCGGCGACGCCCGACTTCATCCCTTGTGCTCTATTGCGGGCCGCTCTGGAAGGGGAGTTGCCGGCCCGTCTCGAGCAGCGTCTTCAGCCCGCTGAGGATCTCGCTCCAGCCGCCGCCGGCTCCGCTCGACTCGCTCTCGCCTCGCAGCACGGCGGCCCACATCGGTGCACCCGCCACGTCGTGGGTGACCGTGAGCTTGGTGACGCCGCCCCGAACCGGCTCGATGTCATACGTCAGTCGGGTGAATGCCTCGGACGCCATCTCGGGCGTCATCGTCATCCGCCACGTCTGGACGAGCTTGCGGGGCGGGTCGGCCTCGATCACCTCTCCGTCGCTGATCACGTCCGGGCAGCCGAGCGCCGTCATGCCCTCGTTTGCGTGAGCCCGAAAGGCACCGCCGGAGCGCAACTCGTACTCCACGAGCGGGGCATAGCCGTACTGCACCGTCCACTCGGGCTCGGTGATCGCCTCCCAGACGGCTTCGGGCGTGGCCTTGATGTACACCCGGTAGATCTGGATCGTGTCGTTCTGGGTCGCCGTGGTCATGTCACTGCCTCCAGGTTGCTCTTCAGGTCGGCGAGTGCCGACGCATGGTGCTCGGTGTACTTGTCGATCCACCGGTCGTGGATCAGTCGGATCGGGACGGGATTGAGGAAATGCAGCTTCTCCCGGCCCGATCGGCGCGTGACGACGAGCCCGGCCTCTTCGAGCAGGCGCAGATGCTTCATCACCCCGATGCGCGTCATGTCCACCCGAGATTCGAGATCGGTCAACGTGCGACCTTCACGTTCGAAGAGCAGATCGAGCAGGAAGCGGCGCGTGGGGTCGCCGAGCGCCTTGAACACGAGGTTGTCGTCCACACACGGGCACTTTATGTAACTAGATGGTTACGTGTCAAGAGCCGCCGGAACGCGGTGCTGGGCGTGGCAACCGCCGACCACGCTCCCGATCAGCAGGCGTAGTCGTTGTCGAACGCGGTGTCCTGCAGGCCGATCGGCAGCGGGGTCGACGGCGAGCTGTACTGCACGATCTGGACCGGACCGTTCGGGAGGACGGCGTTCGGGAACTGCTGTGCGACGTTCGAGCAAGTGGTGGCCGGGTTCACGCCCCACGACGCCGCCCAGTACGGGGCGGCCGGGCGGTAACTCCCGACGATGCCGTTCCACACCCCGGGGCTCGCATAGATCCCGACGCTGTTGATCCCCTCGGCGTGGAGCCCGGCGATCGCCCCCTGGATGAGCGATGCGTTGGACGCGGTGCTCGCCGACCACGGGGCGACACCGGGGATCGTGTAGCTCTCCACGTCGAGCCACCAGGCGACCGAGGTGTTCACGCCGGCCGCCTGCGCCTTGGCGAACGCGTCCTCCGCCGCGCCGAAGCCGTAATTGCAGGTCGACGGGTCGGCCGCGGTGCCGCAGGCGGGATCGCCCGAGCTCGCCGCATTGCCGTAGGTGAGGAAGACGTAGAGGTTGAGGCCGCCGCCGGCCCAGGCGGCCTCACCGGCGAGGCAGGGGTTGGTGGACGCGAATGACGCGCCGACGACCTGCACGATGCCGATGGTGTGCGGCTGTGGTGGGTAGCCCTGCTGGCCCGGGCACTGGAAGTTCGAGACGTCGTAGCCGTAGGTCCCCGACGGGTACGGCGAGCCGCTGAAGTTCCCGTTGCCGGTCGCCTCGGCCATCCCGACGATCGGATCGTTGAGCACCTGGGGCGCGGAGCCCCAGTAGGTCGCGTCGCCGAACGGGGTGACCAGGCCGTTGTTGTCGGTGAACCAGTAGCCGCCACCGTCCGGGGTCGCGGTGATCGCGACCACCGGGCGCGAGACCGGCACGCCCCCGAGCGAGCCGTAGAAGCCGGCGTCGCCGAACGCGAAGACCCCGCCGTCCGCAGCGGTGAACCAGTAGCCGTGCCCGGAGTGGGTCGTGGTCATCCCGACGATGGGCTGGTTGAGGACGAGGTTGCCGGTCGAGCCGTAGAAGCCCGCGTCACCGAAGGCGAAGATGCCGCCGTCGGCCGCGACGAGCCAGTACCCGCGGCCGTCCGGCGACGCCGCCATCCCGACGACGGGCTGGTTGAGCCGGATCCCGCCCATGGAGCCGTAGAAGCCCGCGTCGCCGAAGGCGAAGATGCCGCCGTCGGCTGCGGCGAGCCAGTAACCCTTGCCGTCGGGGGTCGATGTCATCCCGACGACGGGCTGGTTGAGGACGAGGTTGCCGGTCGAGCCGTAGAAGCCGGCGTCGCCGAAGGCGAAGATGCCCCCGTCGCCCGCGACGAGCCAGTAACCCTGGCTGTCCGCGGTCCCCGCCATCCCGACGATCGGCTGGTTGAGGTGCAGGCCGCCGGTCGAGCCGTAGAAGCCGGCGCCGCCGAAGCTGAAGATGCCGCCGTCGGAGGCCACCAGCCAGTACGCGGACACCGACCGCGCGTGTCCGACCGGCGCGGCGCTTGCGCGCCCACCGTCCGTGGCTGCCCCTGTCAGGAGCACGCCGACGGCAAGGAGCACCGCCAGGAGCGCCGCGACCGCACCCCTGGCGCCACCGCCACGTGGGGTCGGACGGGTTCGGCGGGAACGGGACGGCACGAAGAGCATGAGCGGGGGAACCTCCAGGAGGTCGGAACGCTGAGGGCCGGTCGCGTCACGCCGGTGTGGTGCTGTGCGACCACGCCGGGCACGACCGGTGATCCCTGCATTCTGCAGGTCGCCGGCCGTTGGGTCAACGGCGGGCACGTCCGGTCAGGTGGCGAGCAGCTCCGCGACCCCGAACGCCAGATCGAGGGCCTGGCGGCCGTTGAGCCGCGGGTCACAGGTCGTCGTGTACCGCTCCTGGAGCTGGTCCTCGGCGATCTCCTCGACACCGCCGAGGCACTCGGTCACGTCCTCGCCGGTGAGCTCGACGTGGACGCCGCCCGGCCACGTCCCGACCGCCCGGTGCGCACGGAAGAAGCCGCGGAGCTCGCCGATGATGTCGTCGAAGCGGCGGGTCTTGCGACCGCCCTCGGCGGTGAAGGTGTTGCCGTGCATCGGGTCGCAGATCCACACGACCGGGCGGCCCTCGTCGCGGACGGCTTCGAGCAGCGGGGGGAGGAGCGACTCGACGCGGTCCGCGCCGAACCGGGTGATGAGCGTGACTCGCCCCGCCACGCGGTCGGGATCGAGCCGCTCGCACAGCCGCAGCACGTCCTCGGCGGTGGCCGAGGGTCCGATCTTGGTGCCCACCGGGTTGTGGATCCCGGAGAGGAACTCGCAGTGCGCCCCGTCGGGCTGGCGGGTGCGCTCGCCCATCCAGAGCATGTGCGCGGAGCAGTCGTACCAGTCGCCGGTGAGGGAGTCGCGACGGGTGAGCGCTTCCTCGTAGTCGAGGATGAGCGCCTCGTGGCTCGTCCAGAAGTCGACCTCGTGGAGGGAGTCCTCCGACGCGAGGTCGATGCCACAGGCGGCCATGAAACGAAGTGCGCGGTCGATTCCCTCGGCGATCGCCTCGAACTGCTGTCCCTCGGTGGAGGACGCGACGAACTCCTGGTTCCACGCGTGGACCTGGCGGAGATCGGCGAAGCCGCCCTTGGTGAACGCGCGCAGCAGGTTGAGGGTCGAGACCGACTGCTGGTAGGCGGTCACCAGGCGGGCCGGGTCCGGCACCCGTGCTCCGGGCTCGGGGAGATCGTCATTGACCATGTGGCCGCGGAAGGAGTCGAGCACGACCCCGTCGACCTCCTCGGTCGGCGAGCTGCGCGGCTTGGCGAACTGCCCGGCGATGCGGCCCACCTTCACGACGGGCACCCCGGCCCCGTAGGTCAGCACCACGGCCATCTGCAGGACGACCTTGAGCTTGTCGCGGATGGCGTCGGCGCTGAAATCGGCGAACGACTCCGCGCAGTCGCCCGCCTGCAGGACGAAAGCGCGTCCGGCGGCCGCCTCGCCGAGCGCCGTCGTGAGGCGGCGCGCCTCGCCGGCGAAGACCAGTGGCGGGAGGCCGGCGAGCTCGGTGTGGGCGCGCTTGAGCGCCGCGGCGTCCGGCCACACCGGCTGCTGCGCGGCGGGCCTCGAGCGCCACGAGTCGGGCGTCCAGTCGGAGGTGCGGGGGGCGCTCGCCACGGGCACCAGCGTACGGCCTCGGGCCCTAGGCTCGGGCCATGGCGACCTTCCGGTTCGGCGTCCAGCTCTCGAACGCCCCCTCGGGGCCTGCGTGGCGCGACCTCGCCCGCCGAGTCGAGTCGCTCGGCTACTCGACGCTCTTTCTCCCCGACCACTTCGGCGACCAGTTCGGTCCGCTCGTCGCGCTGACCGCCGCGGCCGAGGCCACCACGACGCTGCGGGTCGGGTCACTCGTCTTCGGCAACGACTACCGCCATCCGATGGTGCTCGCCAAGGAGATCGCGACGCTCGACCTGCTGTCCGAGGGACGGGTCGAATTCGGCCTCGGCGCGGGCTGGATGACCACCGACTACGAGCAGGCAGGGCTCGCGGAGGACCCGCCGGGTGTGCGCATCGACCGCATGGCCGAGAGCCTCGCGGTCATGAAGGCGATCTGGTCGACCGGCTCGGCGACCCTCGCCGGCAAGCACTACACGATCACCGGCGCGTCCAGCGAGCTCCGCACCCACCAGCAGCCGCATCCACCGATCATCATCGGGGGTGGGGGCCGCCGAGTCCTCTCGTTCGCGGCGCAGGAGGCCGACATCGTCGGCGTCAACCCGAGCCTCGCCGCCGGGGCGATCGGCCCCGCGGTGCTCGAGACCACGACGGCCGACTTCTACCGGCAGCGGATCGCGTGGATCCGCGAGGCCGCCGGCCCGCGCTTCGACGAGCTCGAGCTGCAGTGCCTCACCTTCGCGGTCCAGATCGTGCCCGACAGGGCGGACGCGATCGCCCGCCTCGCGTCGCTGCTGTCGGTCGATCCCGCGGACGTGGAGGGCACGCCGATCGCGCTGATCGGCACGACCGACGAGATCGTCGAGACCCTCCAGGCGCGCCGCGAGGCGTACGGCTTCACCTACATCGTCGTCCACGAGGCGGAGCTGGAGGCGTTCTCGCCGGTCGTCGCGGCGCTCGCCGGCACCTGAGCGTGGCGGCGGGCCCGACCCGGATCGGGATCTTCGGGGGGACGTTCGACCCGATCCACCGCGCGCACCTTGCCGTGGCCGATGCGGTCCGCGACACCCTCGACCTCGACCGCATGCTGCTCGTCGTGGCCAACGAGCCCTGGCAGAAGCAGGACCGGCCGGTGACGCCCGCCGAGGACCGCTACGCGATGGTGGTCGCCGCGGTGGAGGGGTGGCCCGGCCTCGAGCCCTGCAGGCTCGAGATCGACCGGGGCGGACCGTCGTACACGATCGACACCGTCGGGGAGCTCCTGTCGGCCGAGCCCGGCGCGGACCTCGTGCTGGTGGTGGGCTCGGACATCGTGCCGGAGCTCCCGACCTGGAAGGACGAGGCCGCCCTCCGATCCCTGGTCACCCTGGCGGTCGTCGGGCGTCCGGGCGCGCCGCGGGCCGAGCCACCGCCGGGCTGGCGGTCGGTCGACGTACCCGTAGCGCCGTCGGGCGTCTCGAGCACCGAGATCCGCACGATGCTCGAGGGGGGCGAGCCGGTCCACGGGCTCCTTCCCGACGCCGTGGTCCGTTGCATCGCCCGGCGCGGTCTGTACGCTACGGGGAGATGAGTGTATGGACGACGCCGGCCGGAACCGCCACCGCGACCGCCGTCCCCTGGCTCCACCGCACGTCTCCCGGTGATCCCGTCGACCCTGCTCCGGCACCGTCCGCGGAACAGGGCCGGCGCGAGCTCCGAGCCGCGCGTCACCAGCGCCGGCGCCTCGCCGCGCTCTGCGCCGTCTTCGTGGCGGTCTGCCTCGCGCTCACCCTGCTGGTGGTGACACTTGCCCGCGACCGCTCGCCGTCGCCGCAGGGTGCTCCGGCTGTGTCCGCCACCGGGGCGGGCCGGTGATCACGACGAGTGCCACCCGCGCCGTCGACGAGCGGGACCCGCCGGTGCCCGACGCCAGCCTGCTGGCCGCCCGGGTCGCGGACGAGAAGTCGGGCGCGTCGACGGTGGTGCTCGCGATGGGCCGTCTGCTCGGACTCACCGACGCGTTCGTGATCACGAGCGGGCGCAATCACCGCCAGGTGCGCACCCTGGTCGAAGAGGTCGAGCGGCGCCTGAAGTCGGAGTCGGGTCTCGCACCCGATCGCGTCGAGGGGATGGACGACGCGCGGTGGGTCCTCATGGACTACGGCGACTTCCTCGTCCACGTCTTCCTCGACGAGGCGCGGGACTACTACGACCTCGAGCATCTCTGGTCGGGAGCGCCGCGCATCGAGTGGGAGGCGGGCGCGACGCGCTGAGGGCGCGCTGAACCCGCAGCGCGCTCGAGGGCGCGCCGGCCACGGGCCGTATCCGGCGACTACGGCAGCGGCGCCTGGGGCGCATACGACGTGCGGTCGACCGGTCCGGGTACCTGCACCCCGCTCGCGGTCGGGACCTCGACAGGCTGGCCCGCGATCTGGAAGACCACCCCGGTGATCCCCGGCTGTTGGGTCGCCGTGAAGACCACCTGGGCGATGGCGAGTGTCTGGTCGGGACCGACCACCTGGACGGGGTTGGCGGTGAAGTCGACCGTCGCGATCCCAGCGGAGACGGTCGCGGTGACCTTCACGTGGGTGCCGGTGAGGAAGCTCTGGATCCCGGCCGCGGACTCGGCCGCGGTCGGACCGTCGAGCAGTGCGGTGAGGATCTGGCCGAGGGTTGCGGGGAGGGTCACGTCGCGCACCGCGGCGACGAGGTGCTGGGTCGGCGCTACGAGGAAGATCGGCTCGGGCGCCACGACCGCCGGCGGCACCGTCGACGCCACCGTGGCGGGCACCCGTGGGTTGAGGAGGTTGAACGGGACGTTCGCTTTCGCGATGACCGTCGGCGAGCCTCCCGACGGGATCCCGCACCCGGCCGTGAGCGCGAGCGCGGCAACGGCGACTGGGAGCGCGAGCACGCGGACGCGCGCGGTCACGGTGCGGCCGCCTTCGCCTCGTCGGCCCCGAGGGGGAGCTCAACGACGAACCGGCTGCCGTGGCCGGGCGCGTCTTCGCTCCAGACCCGTCCGCCGTGCAGCCGGACGTGCTCGGCGACCAACGAGAGCCCGAGGCCGGTCCCCTGGCTGTCCGCCCGCTGGCCCGCGCGGCTGCCGCGGTAGAAGCGCTCGAAGAGGTGCTGCCGCTCGAGCGGGGGAACCCCCGGTCCGTGGTCCTCGACGATGACCCGGATCGCCCGGGCCTCCGGCCGGGCGCCGTTCGCTGCCGGAAAGCGCTCGACCACGACACGGCTGACCCCGCCGGCGTAGAGCGAGGCGTTGTCGACCAGGTTGGCGATGACCCGCTCGAAGCGGCGCTTGTCGACTCGGAGGCGCAGGCCGTCGACCCCGGGGGCGATCTCGACCGGGAACGAGACCGGCACGCGCTTGCCGTCCTCGCCGACCGGCGCGGAGGCCGCGACCGCCCGACGCACGAGCTCGCCCGGGTCGACCTCGTCGAGGGAGAGCTCGGCCGACCCGGCGTCGAAGCGCGAGATCTCGAGCAGGTCGTCGACCATTCGGGTGAAGCGCCGCAGGTCCCCGTCGAGCAGGTCGAGCGCGCTCTGCGCGCGTGGGTCGAGCTCGTGGCGGTGGGCTTCGAGCACGCCGACCGTCGCGGCGAGCGTGGTGAGCGGGGAGCGGAGCTCGTGGCTCACGTCGGAGGTGAAGCGCGCCTCGCGCTCGATGCGGTCCTGGAGGTTCGCGGTCATCCGGTTGAAGGCCGAGGCGAGCTCTTGGAGGTCCGCGTCGTCGCCGACCTCCACGCGGGTGTCGAGTTCACCGTCGGCGATGGCGACCGCCGCGTCGGTCACGTCGGAGAGCGGGCGCAGCGCCCGCGAGCTCGCCCACCGCCCGACCGCGGCCCCGGCGATCGTCGTGACCAGCGCGGCCCCCGCGAGCGCGAACGCGAGCGTGCGGAGAGTGCCGGCCAGTTCCTGCAGCGAGAAGACCTCGAAGTACGCGGCGTGGACGGCGGGGAGCGGCACCCCGATGACGAGCTGGGGCGTCCCGTCGATCGCGAAGAACTGGGAGGCCGGGGTGCCGGCGAGCACCAGGTTCCGCTCGGCGGCGGGGATCGCGCTCTGGCTCACCGAGATCGAGGTCGCGTACCACTGCCCACCGGCGTGGAGGACCGAGAGGGAGCCCGGCAAGGTGTCGACCGAGCCGATCAGCTGGTTGACCTGGGTGTCGGGGGAACGCAGCGCGCCCTGGATGAGCGAGGCGTTGGCGAACGCCTGCCGCTGCTCGGCGGTCTGGCGTTCACTGAGGAAGGTCTGGCGGGCAGTGAAATAGGTGATGCCGGCCATGAGCGCGGAGAGGACGAACGCCCCGATGGCGAAGGCCGCGGTCACCCGGGCGCGCAGTCCGAGCCCGCCCTGCAGCCCGCGACGGCCGCGGTCCCGTGCCTGGCCGCCACCGGCGTCGGTCCCCATGCCGTCCCGGTTCGGGACAGGTGCAGTCCGTCGCACGCCGTCCGGCCCGCCGCCCGTGACCGTGACGGGCCGGTCGCTCCGAGCCGACGGGCTCGCGGTCATGCCGCCAGCTTGTAGCCCATGCCGCGCACCGTGAGGATGAACGTCGGGTTGGCGGGATCGGGCTCGATCTTGGTGCGGAGGCGCCTGACGTGCACGTCGACGAGCCGCCCGTCGCCGAAGTAGTCGTAGCCCCACACCCGCTCGAGGAGGTGCTCGCGGGTGAGCACCTTGCCCGGATGGTCCGCCAGCTCGCAGAGGAGGCGGAATTCGGTGCGGGTGCAGTGGACCTCCTCACCGCCGCGCCGCACGACGCCCGCGTCGGGCTCGATCTCGATGTCGCCGAAGGTCAGCGTGGTCTCGCCTTCGTCGTCTGGCCGCGAACGGCGCAGCAGCGCACGGATCCGCGCCGAGAGCTCCTTCGCCACGAACGGCTTGGTCACGTAGTCGTCCGCACCGGCCTCCAAGCCGGCCACCACGTCGTGGGTGTCCGAGCGCGCCGTGACCATGATGATCGGCACGGTGCTCTGGCGCCGCAGCGTGCGGCAGGCCTCGAAGCCGTCCATGCCGGGCAGCATGAGGTCGATGAGGACCAACTCGGAGGGTTCCGCGGCGAAGCGGCTGACCGCCTCCTCGCCGCTCGCCACCCCGTCGACCGCGTGCCCCTCGTCTTCGAGGGCCAGCCGCATCGACGACCGGATCCGCTCGTCGTCCTCGACGATCAGGATGCGGCTCACCGCCCGATCATCCCACGGTCCGGCGCCGCGGCGGAGGGCGGCGGCGGACCCCCGGAACACCGGAGGACCTGGTCAGGCGTGTGCGCGCCGCCGCGGCGCGGTCGGATCCCGTTCGGCGGGACGACCCCCCGTCAGGAGTTCAGCCAGATCTGGGTCGGCCAGATCGCGCCGGTGATGAAGCCGAAGGCGGTCTGCCCGCCGGGCGCGGTCGGGTTGTTGAAGTTCTCGACCCGCGGTTGCGCGCCGATCGACCAGACCGTGCGCGCGGTCCAGATGTACGGGATGTCCGCGCCCATCAGCTTGTTCACCTGCTGGTAGGCGGCGGTCCGTGCGGACTGCGACGTCGACTGGCGCCCCTGGAGCAGAGCGGTCTCCATGTTCGGGTCGCTGTTGCGGGCCATGTTGATCGAGAGCACCGGGTTGATGTTGGTCGGGCTCCAGAAGATGTAGTTGAGGTCGGGGTCGATCGCCCCGAACTGCCGCCAGACCTGCGCCTGGAAGGTGCCGAGCAGCGCGAGGTTGATGATCTGGTCCTGCTGGACCGGATTCAGGTTCACCTCCATGCCCACGTTCTTGAACTGCGCCTGCATGTACTCCGCGATCTGCGTCGTGCTCGGGTCGGCGACGTGGTTGATCGTGAAGGACACGGGCGACCCGGTCTGGTTCTTGACCTCGTTGACCAGCTGGGTCGCCTTCGCGACGTCCTGTGTCGGGTACCCGTTGTCGGTCAGGTAGTACGGGGAGCCGGAGGGGAACGGCCCGTTGGAGGTCGGATTGACCCCGAGGCCGATGACCTGGGAGTACTGCTCCGAGCTCACCGCCATCGCGGCGGCCTGGCGCACCTTGAGGTTGTCGAAGGGCGGCTTCGAGAGGTTGAGCAGCAGGCAGTCCATGTCGGGCTCGCCGGCCACGTGGACCGAGTCGTCGATGTAGCCGAGCGAGGTGTCGGCCCGCAGCGACTTGGTCACCTGCTGGGTCGACGTGTGGATGATGTCGACGCTGCCCGACTGGAGGCTCGCGAGGAGCTGGTTGGAGTCTGGGATCGGCTTGTAGGTGATGCTGTCGAGGTACGGCAGGCCCGTTCGCCAGTAGTGGGCGTTCTTGGTGGCGGTGAAGTGGTCGTTCGGGTTCCACTCCTGGAAGACGAACGGCCCGGTCCCGATCGGGTTGGACTGGTTGCCGGACGCGAGCCAGTTGGGCTCCGCGATGAAGGCCACCTGCCCGCCGATGCCGCCCGCGAGGTAGAAGTCGAACGGCACCCAGGGCGACTTCATGGTCACCGTCACGGTGAGCGGCCCAGTGACGTTGATCGTGTCGATCGTGGTGAGCGCGGGCCCGGTGAGCAGAGCGTTCTTCTGTGCGGTGAAGTTGGCGGCGACCGCGGCCCCGTCACAGGGCGCGCCGTTGTGGAAGACAAGGTTGGGACGCATGGTGACCGTCCAGACCGACGCGTCCGCGTTCGGGGTGATCGACTCGGCCAGGTAGGGGAGGATCGTCCCCTGCGCGCTGAGGATGGCCAGGGGGTCGAAGACCGTGCGCGCGTACAAGATCCCGGTGGTGTCGAACGTCCCCTTGGTCGGACTGAAGCCGACCTCCTCGGCCTCGACGCCGAAGGTCAGTGAGCCGCCGGGCTTGGGCTGGGCGGTCGAGATGCCGTCCGGGTGGGATCCGCCCGTTGTGCTCGAGGTGCTCGACCCCGAACTGCAGGCGGCGAGCAGGCCGCCCGAGGTGCCGATGGCGGCGATCCCCGCGCCGGTCGCCGCGCCCCGGGCGAGAAACGAACGTCGGTCGAGTCGATCTGCCATGGTCCCCCTTCGGGTCGTGGCCGCCCGCACCGACGGCGGCCGTGCACTCGCATCTCGGATGTCCGTCGCGACCTGGGATTCCCGTGCGAACCGGCCGCGTGACGCCCTGACGATAGCCCTCTGCCCGGCGACGCGGGGGATGGAACGCGGTGGACGGGGACGACCCCGACGGCGGGATGCCGGGTCGGCGGCGAGCCCGCCGGTACGCTGCTTCGGTGCCGTGGGAGATCGAGGCGTACCGCCGCTCGGTCGGCGGCCTCGCTCCGTCGACGGTGCGCGCCTACGTGGGCGACGTCGAGCGGTTCGCTGCCTGGGCGGCCCGGTCGGGGGCGACCGGGCCCGAGGACGTCGGACGCGTCCTCCTCCGCCGCTACCTGGCCAACCTCGCGACGCGGCGCTACGCGAAGGCCAGCATCTCCCGTACGGCCGCGTCGCTCCGCTCCTACTTCCAGTGGTGCACGCGGCGGGGGGTCCTCGACGCGGACCCGGCGTCCCAGCTCACCGCACCGGCGCCTGATTCGCGGCTTCCCCGAGTGCTCGGCCATGCGGAGCTCGACGACCTGCTCGACCACCCGATCCACCCCGGCACGGACCCGGCGCCGGCCGTCGACCGGCGCGACGACGCGGTCCTCGAGCTCCTCTACGGGAGCGGGATGCGGGTCACCGAACTCTGCGGCCTCGATGTGGCCGACGTCGACCTCGACCGTCGGGTCGTGAAGGTGACCGGCAAGGGCTCCAAGCAGCGCCGGGTCCTCGTCCACGAGCGGGCGACCGGAGCCGTGCGGGCCTGGCTGGCAGGCCCGAGGGCCGAGATGGCCGGTCCGGACAGTCCGGACCAGGCACTCTTCTACAACCGCAGGGGCAATCGGCTCGGTCCCCGGGACGTCCGGCGCATCCTCGACCGGCGTTCGCCGGTTCCGACCCACCCCCATGCCCTCCGCCACAGCTTCGCCACCCACCTCCTCGACGGGGGAGCGGACCTCCGAGTGGTGCAGGAATTGCTCGGTCATGCCAGCTTGCAGACCACGCAGGTCTACACTCATGTGAGCAAGGAGCGCCTGCTTCGGGTGTTCTCGGGGACGCATCCACGGGCCTAAGGGGACAATTGGCGACCGAACCAGAGACGGCCGCCCACGCGATCGACCGACTGTGGGCGGAGTACAAGAAGACCGGGGCCCGTGCACTTCGTGATCAGCTGATCATCCACTACGCCCCGGTCGTCAAGTATGTCGCGGGCCGTGTGTCGGTCGGACTGCCACGTCACGTCGACGAAGCCGATCTCGCCAGCTACGGGATCATCGGATTGATCGACGCGATCGAGCGGTTCGAGCCACTCCGCAACATCAAGTTCGAGACCTATGCGATTCCCCGGATCAAAGGGGCGATCATCGACGAGCTGCGGTCGATCGACTGGGTCCCGCGTTCGGTGCGGGCGAAGGCCCGGGCGGTCGAGCAGTCCTACTCGAAGCTCGAGGCGACCCTCCACCGGACGCCGACCGACGCCGAGGTCGCGGCCGACCTCGACATGACCGACGCCGAGTTCCAGACCGCACTGCGCAAGATCTCCTTCGTCGGCGTCGTCGCCCTCGACGAGGTCTTCCGCGGCGGGGAGCGGTCGGACCGATCGACGCTCGGCGAGACGCTGCCCGACAGCGGCGCAGGGCCCTTGGACACCTACGAGGTCAAGGAGACCAAGGAAGCGCTCATCGCCGCGGTGGGCCAGATGGGCGAGCGGGAGAAGAAGGTCCTCACGCTCTACTACTACGAGGGGCTCACGCTCGCTGAGATCGGCGAGATCCTCGGCGTGACCGAGAGCCGGGTCTGCCAGATCCATACGAAGGCCGTCCTCCAGCTCCGCGCCAAGCTGGCCGACCGGCCCGAGGCATCGGGCCGGCGGGGCGACGGTGGCGCCACCACCGCCGGCACCGGCCGGGCCGCGCCGGCGGCCCGGGTCTCCACCACCGCCGCGGGGTAGCGTCGCGCCCGCCGGCGCCGAATGGAGTCCCCTCGCGGCCGGCACTACGATGGCGTGGCCTTTCCCTCGGGCGAGGCAGACACCGTCACCACCATCACGCACCCGGTCGCGTCCACGGTCGCCCCACTCGTGGGGTGCAGCGGTCGGGGATGACCAACCGTCAGGAGGAGTGGTCGTATGGCCATCGTCACCATGAAGCAGTTGCTCGGCGCCGGGGTGCACTTCGGGCATCAGACCCGCCGCTGGAACCCGAAGATGCGCCGATTCATCCTCGGCGAGCGCAACGGGATCTATCTCATCGACCTCCGCCAGACCATGACGGGGATTGAGGAGTCGTACGGCTTCGTCCGCGACCTGATCGCGGGTGGCGGCACGATCCTCTTCGTGGGCACCAAAAAGCAGACCCAGGGGCCCATCGCCCTCTACGCCGAGGCCTGCGGCATGCCCTACGTCAACGAGCGGTGGCTCGGCGGCATGCTCACGAACTTCCAGACGGTCTCGACCCGGGTCAAGCGGATGAAGGAGTTCGAGGCCATGGAACGGGCCGGTGACTTCGACGCGATGCCCAAAAAGGAAGCGCTTCGCCACACCCGTGAGTTGGAGAAGCTTCGACGGAACCTCGGCGGGATCCGTGCCCTCGACGCACTGCCGGACGCGATCTTCGTGATCGACACCAAAAAGGAGCACATCGCGGTCACCGAGGCCAACAAGCTGGGCCTGCCGGTCGTGGCGGTCGTCGACACCAACTGCGACCCCGACGTCATCACCCACGTGATCCCGGGCAACGACGACGCGATCCGCTCGGGCACCCTGCTCTGCCGGGTGATCGCCGACGCAGTCGCCGAGGGTCGGTACATCGCGCAGCAGCGCCCCGCACCACCGCCGCCGCCGACCGCGACCGCACCCGCGCCCACCTCGCCCGCCGCGGCGGCTCAGCCGGCCGCCGAGCCGACCCCCGCACCGGCCGCCCCGGGGCGCCCGACCGAAGCGTCCGGCCCCCCTGCGACGCCCGAGGCCGCTGCGACTGTGGCGGCCGCTGCAGCCCCGACCGAGCCCGCCGCATCACCGGCGGCCGCTGCCGCACCCGAGCCCGCTGCCGCACCCGAGCCCGCTGCCGCGCCCGAGCCTGCTGCCGCGCCCGAGCCTGCTGCCGCACCCGAGCCCGCCGCGTCTGAGCCGCCGGTTGCCTCATCCGAGGCCGGAGCGATCGCCGCGCCGAGCGCGCCCGAGGAGGGTTGACGGTGCCCGCCTTCACCGCGAAGGACGTCCAGCGGCTCCGCCAGCTCACCGGCGTCGGGATGCTCGACGCGAAGCGGGCGCTCGAGGAGAACGACGGCGACATGGACAAGTCCATTGCATGGCTTCGCGAGCAGGGCCTCGCGAGCCAGGCGAAGCGGGCCGACCGCGAGGCGTCGGAGGGCGCGGTCGCGATCGGCCGCGCCGACGGCGCCGCCTCGATCGTCCAGCTCCGCTCCGAAACCGACTTCGTCGCGAAGTCGCCCGAGTTCGTCTCGTTGGTCGGCGAGCTTGCCGAACTCGTCGCGGCGAAGGGCGAGGGCGCGATCGAGGACCGAGCCGACGCGCTCGAGCAGCTGACGCTGACCTCGAAGGAGAACATCTCGGTGGGCAGGGTCGTGCGGATCGAGGCCCCGCCCGGCGGCGCAGTCGACTCGTATCTCCACCTGCAGGCCGGACGCGGCGTCAACGCGGTGGTCGTCGCGCTCGACGGCGGCACTGCCGAGCTCGCGCACGACATCGCCAGCCACATCGCGTTCGCCCGCCCCCTCTACGTCACCCGCGAGGAGGTGCCCGAGGCCGAGGTGGCGGCCGAGCGGGAGACCGTGGAGAAGATCGCGCGCAACGAGGGCAAGCCCGAGGCCGCGCTGACGAAGATCGTCGAGGGGCGGCTGGGCGGCTGGTACAAGGAGCGGGTCCTCCTCGACCAGGCCTACATCAAGGACGAGAAGCAGACGATCGCGAAGCTCCTCGGCCCGGTGACGGTCACCCGGTTCGCGCAGGTCGTCGTTGGCGACTGAGGCGACGGTGGGGGAGCGCCAGCGCATCGTGCTCAAGATGTCCGGGGAGGCGCTCGCCTCCTCGGCGTCGGACGAGACGATCGACGCCGTGGCCGTCGAGCAGCTCGCGGCCGAGATCGCGCAGTCGAGGGAGGACCTCGACGTCGAGCTCGCGGTCATGGTCGGCGGCGGCAACATCTGGCGGGGGACGACGGGCGCCGGAGCGGGTATGGACCGCGCGACGTCGGACACCATGGGCATGCTGGCCACGGTCATCAACGCACTCGCGCTCCAGGACGCGCTCGAGCACCACGGCCAGCCGACCCGGGTGCTCTCGGCGGTCCAGATGGCCGAGGTGGCCGAGCCATACATCCGGCGGCGGGCGATCCGCCACCTCGAGAAGGGCCGGGTCGTCGTCTTCGCTGCGGGCATGGGGAACCCGTACTTCACGACGGACACCTCGGCGGCCCTGCGCGCGGCCGAGATCGAGGCGGAGCTGCTCTGCAAGGGAACCCACGGTGGCGTCGACGGCGTCTACTCGGCCGACCCGCGCCTCGACCCGAAGGCCACGCGCTACGAGGAGCTCTCGTTCATGGAGGTCGTGGCCAAGGACCTGCGGGTGATGGACCTCACCGCGATCACCTTCTGCAAGGACAACGGCCTCCCGATCCGCGTCTTCGACCTCATGGGTCCGGGCAACATCACCCTGGCGCTCAGCGGCGGGTCCATCGGGACCCTCATCCGGTGAATTCCCAGGTGGTCACGTCCCACCGGTGGGCGCCGACCCCCGTGACTACGCTGGGCCGTTGATGGACGAGGACCTCACCGCGCTCGTCGTCTTGGACGCGAAGGAGCACATGGAGAAGGCCGTCCAGCACACGCAGACGGAGTTCGGCGCGGTGCGGACCGGTCGTGCCGCACCCGCGCTCATCGAGCACTTGAAGGTCGACTACTACGGCGCGGAGACCGAGCTGCGGCAGCTCGCCGGGTTCAGCGTGCCCGAGGCCCGCCTGCTCGTGGTTTCCCCCTACGACAAGGGCTCGCTGGCTGCCATCGAGAAGGCACTGCAAAGCTCCGACCTGGGCATCACCCCGTCGAACGACGGGACGGTGATCCGCCTCGCGTTTCCGGTGCCGACCGAGGAGCGACGCAAGGAGCTGGTCAAGGTCGTGCGGCAGAAGGGCGAGGAGGGGCGGGTCACGGTCCGCAACATCCGCCGTTCCGCCCGTCACAACTTCGACGCCATGCAGAAGGACGGAGACCTCTCGAGCGACGAGCTCGACCGGGTCGAGAAGGACCTCGACCGGATCACGCAGGAGCACGTGGCCGCCATCGACAAGCTCCTCGCCCACAAGGAGCAGGAGCTCCTCGAGATCTGAGTCCGGCCCGACCTGCGGGCGCGGCAGACGGGAGGGAACGATTGACGTGGACAACGGCCCGGACGAGCGAGACGACGACGTGACCCGCACCGACCTTCCGGTGACGCGTCTCGACACCCCGGGACCGGCGACCGACCGCGTCCGCATCGTCGGCGCGGAGCCCGCGGGCGAGGCCGCGCCGGCCGCGGCGCCCCGGCTCGAGGACGCGCCGGGCGACGAGACGGTCGACCTGCCCCTTCCCGGGTTCGACGACACCGACCCCGGCATTGCGGGCGTGCGGGTGATCGACGAGCCGGCGGGCGCGAGCGCCGACACCGTCGATCCCGTCGCGCCCGGGGGAACGGCGATGCCGAGCGGGACGACGACCGAGCTGCCGCATTGGACCGAGCCGCCCACGGGTCAGGTCCCGGCCGTTCTCGCCCGCGACACCGGCGACGAGGGCACGGGTGCCGACTCCGGCATCCTGCCGCCGGCCTGGCGCGAGGAGCACGCGGACTGGGTCGCGCACGAGGAGGAGTTCGAGCCGTCGATCTTCGGCGGCGAGCACGCGACATTCGGTTCGCTCGACGAGTCGGACACGAGCACCATCGAGAAGCGGCCCTGGGAGTTCTCCTTCGACCCGGCCGGCACCGAGACGACCGTGAACCCGATCACCGATCCCGTCGACGTCGTGCGCCCGGAGGCTCCGGCGCCGGCGTCACCCGCCGCGTCCGCGGGCGGTTCCGGCGGGGACCCGGGCCACGAACCGTCCGCCGGCGTGGCCGGCGTGGCCGGCGCGGCCGGCGCGGCCGCCGAGGTGGCCGGGGTCGCCGTCGACGGTGGTACGGACGAGACGTCGGCCGATGCGCCCGGCACCGACGAGGAGCTCTTCGACACCGGGAAGCCGAAGCCGACCGGGACGACGCGCACCGGACGGTCCAGGCGCAACGGGCTCCGCCCGGGTCGGCTCCGGGCGAAGAAGCCTGCCGAGGCCGACGCCTTCAGCGAGCCACCGCTCGCGGCGGAGCCCCCGGGCGCGTCGGTCACCGAGGTCCCCGGGGCCGGCCGAAAGCGGGTCGGGGTGGCGGGTCTGGCGGCCGCCGACCGCAGCGCGGAGCTCGAACGGGAGCTCACCGCCGAGGACGGGACGGAGAGCGACGCCTCAACGGCCGCAGCAGCCGCAGCGGTCGCGACGGTGGCCACGACGACCCGACGCGGCGCGCGCCGGCACCCACCCACGGAGCGGAGGGCGCCGGCCGAGGGTGCCCGCGTGCCGACCGGGGGCGGCCCGCCGGCCCGCCGTGCGTCCCGTGCGGCCGCGGTGCAACAGCACGGGCGACCGGCTGAAGGTAGCAGCATCGGGATGCGGATCGGAACCGGCGTCGCCGTCGCGGTCGTCGCGCTCCTCGCGTTCAAGCTCGGCACCGTCACGTCGTTGATCCTCGCCGTGGTCGTCGTGACCTTCGCGGCCGGCGAGTGCTTCGGCGTCCTCCGGCGGGCCGGCTACCACCCGGCGACCCTCCTCGGGCTGGTCGGCACCGTCTCGCTCATGGTCGGCGCCTACACCAAGGGCGTCGCCGCGCTGCCGCTCGTCACGGCCCTCATCGTCGTGTTCACCCTGCTCTGGTACCTCTTCGGCATCGAGCGGGGCTCGCCGGTCGCCGGTACCGCGGCCACGCTCCTCACGATCGGGTGGGTCTCGCTGCTCGGCTCGTTCGCGGGGCTCCTGCTCTCACCCTCGCTCTTCCCCGACCGGCACGGCATCGCCTTTCTGGTGGGGGCGATCATCGCGACCGTCGCCAACGACGTGGGCGCGCTGGTCATCGGCGGCTGGCTCGGGAGCCGCCCCCTCGCCCCGACCATCAGTCCGAACAAGACCTGGGAGGGGTTGCTCGGCGGCGCGGTCTTCTCGATCCTCATCTCGACCGTGCTGGTGGGCGCGATCCACCCGTGGACGGCGGCCAACGCGGCCCTGCTGGGCGTGGTGGTGGCGGTCGTCGCACCGGTCGGTGACCTCTGTGAGTCGTTGCTCAAGCGGGACCTGCGCCTGAAGGACATGGGCACGTTGCTGCCCGGTCACGGCGGGGTCCTCGATCGGGTCGACGCCCTGCTCTTCGTGCTCCCGGCCACCTACTACCTGGTCCGTGCGCTGAACATCGCCTGATCTTCGGGCAGGCTAGAGGGATGGGCAGCACGCATCCCGCACCCGGCGCGACCGGCGCGCCTCCCCCCGTCGATGACGGTGCGGCGGGTACGCGGACCGTGAGCCTGGTGGGCTCGACCGGTTCGATCGGGACCCAGGCGATCGAGGTCATCGAGGCCTGCCCCGACCGTTTCGACGTTGTGGCGCTCGGGGCGGCCCGCTCGGTGGAGCTCCTCGCCGACCAGGCGCGTCGGCTGCGACCGGCGGTGGTCGCGATCGGCGAGGCCTCGCTCGCGCCCGCGCTCGCCCGCTCGCTCCCGCCCGGCACGGAGGTCGTCACGGGCGCCGAGGGCCTCGCAGCCGTCGCGACCGGCGCGGACGTCGTGCTCAACGGTGTCGTCGGGTTCGCCGGCCTCTCGGTCACGCTTGCCGCGCTCGGCGCCGGGCGCCGGCTCGCGCTCGCCAACAAGGAGTCGATCATCGCCGGCGCGCCGGTGGTGCAGCGGGCGCGCCGCACCGATGGCGCGGAGATCGTCCCGGTCGACTCCGAGCACTGCGCGCTCCACCAGTGCCTGCGGTCGGGCCGGGCCGCCGAGGTCCGGCGCCTGGTGCTCACCGCGTCGGGCGGACCGTTCCGCGGCCGCACCGCCGAAGAGCTCGCCGCCGTCGGCGTGGCCGACGCGCTGGCGCACCCGACCTGGTCGATGGGCCCCAAGATCACGGTCGACTCGTCCACCCTCATGAACAAGGGGCTCGAGGTCATCGAGGCCCACGAGCTCTTCGGCGTCCCCTACGACGCGATCGACGTCCTCGTCCACCCCCAGTCGGTCGTCCACTCGATGGTCGAGTTCCACGACGGCGCGGTCGTCGCCCAGCTCTCGTTGCCAGACATGCGGCTCCCGATCGGCTACGCCCTCGCGGCGCCCGACCGCCTGCCGGTGCCCTTCGGGGCGATCGACTGGACCCGCCTCGCCGGACTCGACTTCGAGCAGCCCGACCGCCAGCGGTTCCCCTGCCTCGAGCTGGCCTGCCGCGCCGGCCGGACGGGCGACCTCGCCCCGGCGTGGCTCAACGCCGCCAACGAGGTGGCGGTCGCGGCGTTCCTCACAGAGCGCCTCTCGTGGACGGCGATCGCCGAGGTCGTCGACGCCACCCTCGACAAGTACGACGGCGCGTCGGTGGGAGCCGGCGAGGAGGGTCCCGAGCGCGCCGAGGGCGACGTCCTCGACGCGGACGCGACCGCCCGGCGACTCGCCGAGCAGGTCGTGCTCTCGAGGTCCGCCGCGTGACCGCCGTCGACGAGACGGTGGCCCCGCCTGGCGACGATCGTCTCCCCACGGACGGCCCGAACGCGCCGCCGGGGCGCACGACACCGCAATGGCGGGCGCTCGTCGAACTGTCGGCGGCCGCCGCAGCGCTGACCGCGCTCGCCGTGCTCACCGGATGGGGCGACCTCCTCCTCTTCGTCTTCTTCCTCGTGGTGATGGTCATGGCCCACGAGGCCGGTCACTTCGTGGCGGCGAAGCGCACCGGGATGAAGGTCACCGCGTTCTTCTTCGGCTTCGGCCCGCGCCTCTGGTCGGTCCGGCGGGGCGAGACCGAGTACGGGATCAAGGCGATCCCCGCTGGCGGCTTCGTGAAGATCCCCGGTATGACCAACCTCGAGCAGGTCGATCCCTCCGATCGCGAACGCACCTACCGCGAGCAGCCCTTCGGTGCCCGCATGGCCGTCTCGCTCGCCGGCCCGGCCGTGCACTTCGTCCTCGCCTTCGTGCTCCTGCTCGTGCTGGTCACCGCCGTCGGGCTGCCCGACAACGCGAAGGTCGCGGTGCAGTCGCTCGAGACCGTGGGCGGCCGGCCGGGGCCCGCCCACGTCGCCGGGGTCCGGCCCGGCGACGTGGTGGTCTCGGTCGACGGGAAGTCCGTCGGCGGGGACCCGACCGTCCTCACCGACGCGGTCCGCGCCCGTCCCGGCGAGCCGGTCGGGCTCGTCGTCGACCGCGGTGGACGGACGGTGCGCCTCACCGTCGTGCCGGACGACGGGCGGACGGCGCACGCGTCCGGCGTCATCGCGCCCTCCGGCAGCGCCCCTTTCGGTGTCGTGGGGATCGACCTCGCTCCGCCGATCGTGCGGGTCGGGCCGGCGCGCGCGCTCACATCGGCGGGCAGCGACGTCGCGCACTACACCTGGTCGACGGTGGCGGGCGTCGTCCACCTCTTCACGCCGGGCAGCGTCAGCCAGCGCATCGACCAGGCCACGAGCGCCCAGGCGGCCAGCCAGGCGGCGGCGAACGGCACCCGTGTCTACTCGGTCGTCGGCATGGCCCAGGTGGGGAGCAGCGCCGTCCACGCGGGGATGGCCGAGGTGCTCGCCCTGCTCATCGCCATCAACCTCTTCGTCGGGATCTTCAACCTCATCCCGATGCTGCCGTTCGATGGCGGGCACGTCGCGATCGCGGTCTACGAGCGGATCCGCACCGGCCGGCGCAAGGAGCCCTACCACGCGGACGTCGCGAAGCTGCTCCCGTTCACCTTCCTCATGCTCATGTTCCTCGTCGTGCTCATCGCTCCCGCGCTGGTCGCCGACATCCTCCACCCGGCCGCGAACCCGCTGGGCTGAGCGGGGTCCACCGCTACCGGTGCGCCCCTAGCATGGGCGCATGGCACGCACGGGCTGGACGGTGACCGAGCGCCGGCCGACGCGGCAGATCCACGTCGGTTCGGTCGCGGTCGGCGGCGACGCACCGGTCAGCGTGCAGTCGATGACCACGACGAAGACGGCCGACGCCGAGGCGACGCTCTCCCAGATCTACGCGCTGGCCGCAGCCGGTGCGGACCTGGTGCGGTGCACCTGCAACGAGGAGGCCGCGGCCGAGGGCCTCGCACACATCGTGCCGCGCTCGCCGGTCCCGGTCATCGCCGACATCCACTTCCACCACGAGATGGCGCTGGCCGCGCTCGAAGCAGGTGTGCAGGGTCTCCGCCTCAACCCCGGGAACCTGCGGAAGGAGGCCGAGATCAAAGAGGTGGCGAGCGAGGCGAAGGATCGCGGCGTGCCGATCCGGATCGGGGTCAACGCGGGCTCGCTCCATCCCGAGCTCGCCAAGCGGTTCGGCGGCGCCACGCCCGAGGCCCTCGTCGAGTCCGCGCGGATGGAGCTCGCCTGCTTCGCGGAGGTCGGCTTCGACGACGTCAAGATCTCGGTGAAGGCGTCCTCCGTGCCCCTCATGATCGAGGCCTACCGGCTCGCGTCGGAGACCTTCGACCACCCGCTCCACCTCGGTGTGACCGAGGCGGGGCCCCCGCCGTCGGGCCTTCTCAAGGGGACCGCTGGGATCGGCACGCTGCTCGCCGAGGGGATCGGCGACACCATCCGCTACTCCCTGACCGCGGACCCCGTCGAGGAGGCGCGCGCCGGGCGCCAGCTCCTCGAGGTCCTCGGGCTGCGCGAGCGCAAGGGGCTCGACCTCATCGCATGCCCGAGCTGCGGTCGTGCCGAGATCGACGTGATCGACGTCGCGAGCCGCGCCCAGCGCGAGCTCGAAGGGCGCAATCTGCCGATCCAGGTTGCCATCATGGGGTGCGTGGTCAACGGGCCGGGCGAGGCGCGCGAGGCCGATCTCGGCATCGCGGCCGGCCGGAAACGGGGCCACCTCTTCATCAAGGGCAAGATCGTGCGGGTGGTGCCCGAGGACGAGATGGTCGAGGCACTCGTCGCCGAGGCCGAGAAGCTGGTCGCCGAAGGCGTCGAGGCCCGGCTCGCCGCGGCGGACGCGGGCGCTGCGGAGGCAGCCGATGCCGACCGACGCGACCTCCTCGACGAGCGGGGCGACGACGCGAACGCCTCGGGGACCCGGATCGAGCGCATCCGCCGCCGGCTCGGCGAGGAGACCGCCGAGGGCGACTGAACCCCAAGGGGGGAGCGCGGGCCGGCCGGTAGGATCTCGGCCCATGCGCATGAGCCGGCTCCTCGTCCGAACCCTGCGCGAGGCGCCGGCCGATGCGGAGGTCGCGAGCCACCGCCTGCTGGTCCGTGCCGGCTACATCCGCCGGCTCGCGTCGGGCATCTACACCTTCCTGCCGCTCGGTCTGCGGGTGCTCCACCGGATCGAGCAGGTGATCCGCGAGGAGCTCGACCGGTCCGGCTGCCAGGAGCTGCTGCTGCCCGCGCTCCACCCCCTGGAGCTCTGGGAGGAGTCCGGTCGGGCGTCCCTCTTCGGGAGCGACGCTCTGCCCGCGATGATCGTCGAGGCGCGGGGCGGGACCTTCGTCCTCGGACCCACCCACGAGGAGGTGGTGACCGTCACGGTCGGCGCCGAGGTCGACTCCTATCGACAGCTGCCGATCACCGTCTACCAGATCCAGGTCAAGTTCCGCGACGAGGCCCGTCCGCGCTTCGGTCTGCTGCGCACCCGCGAGCTCCTCATGGCCGACGCCTACTCCTTCGACGCCGACAAGGAGGGGATGCAGCGCTCCTACGGCGCCGTCTACGCGGCATACCTCCGGATCTTCGAGCGGCTCGGGCTCGGCGTCGTCCCGGTCGAGGCCTCGTCGGGGGCGATCGGCGGCGACGTGAACCACGAGTTCATGGTCCCCTCGGCGGTCGGCGAGGACCACTTCGTCTCCTGTGGCTCGTGCGGCTACGCGGCCAACGTCGAAGCGGCGACGCGCGGCCCCGGTCCCGACTCCTCGCCCGGTGCGGGCGGTGGGGCGGGCGGGACCGGGCTCACCCCGATGGTCGACCTCGAGACGCCCGGCCGGGCCGGCATCGACGACGTGGTCGCGTTCCTCGGCGACGCGCAGGTGGGGCCTGCCGATCTGCTCAAGACCATGGCCGGGTTCGACGCGGACGGCAGTCCGGTGCTGGTCCTGCTGGCCGGCGACCGGGAGGTCCGCCTCCCCGGCGGGTGGCGGCTCCTCGAGGACGAGGAGTTCGCCGCATACCCCTCGCTCGCCAAGGGGTACATCGGGCCGCACGGCCACGACGACGCCGGCTTCCGGGTGGTCGCGGACTTCGGGGTCGCTCGGCCGGGCGCCTGGATCACCGGTGCCAACCGGGTCGACCACCACGTACGCGGCGCGGTGCTCGACCGCGACTTCGCCGTCGACGAGTGGGGTTCGTTCGCCGAGGTCGGCAGCGGCGATCCCTGCCCGACCTGCGGAGATCCGGTCACCCTGGTGCGCTCGGTCGAGGCGGCGCACACCTTCCAGCTCGGCACCAAGTACTCCTCGACGCTGCCCGGCGCGGGCTTCGTGGCCGAGGACGGCGGCGAGGCGATCTTCTCCATGGGCTGCTACGGGATGGGGGTGAGCCGCCTGCTGTCGGTCCTCGCCGAGGAGCACCACGACGACGAGGGGCTGCGGTGGCCGGACGCGGTGGCGCCCTTCGAGCTCCACCTGCTCTCGCTCGGGGCCGGGCGCTCCGCCGAGGTCGCAGAAGGGGCCGACACGCTCTACGAGCGGCTCGTGGCCGCCGGCGTCGACGTCCTCTACGACGACCGCGACCTGTCGGCCGGGGTCAAGTTCGCCGACGCCGACCTTCTCGGGATGCCCGCCCGCCTCGTCGCCGGGGCGAAGGGCCTCGCCCGGGGTGTCGCCGAGTGGAGGTCCCGGTCGACCGGCGAGGAGCGGGAGGTCGCGGTCGACGTGCCCGCCGGCGAGCTCGCCGCGCTCGTGCGGGCGGGAGCCCGGCACGACTGACCCGCGGGAGGCGCCGAAAGTGCACGTCACGCCGTTGAGGGCCGCGGGGGCCGCTGCTATACTTTTTCCCCTGCCGTTCTGTTGGAGTGGAGTGACGCTGATGAAGCGTGGGCGGACAGCCCACGCTTTTGTTTTGGTCCGGACCGCTCCGGCCGGGCGAGCAGGGAGCACGCAACAAGCAGGACGATGACGCCGAACGGACACCGCGAACGCCGGTACGAGCACCGGAGAGGAGGCAGCGCAGATGGTCGAGGAGCTGTTCCCTACGCTCGAGCCGGTCGTCGGTGCCGCCGGCCTGGAGCTGATCGACGTCGAGCTGCGCTCTGGCGTCCTGCTGGTGACGGTCGACCGTGAGGGCGGAGTCGACCTCGAGGCGCTGACCGAGGCGAACCGGGCGGTCTCGGCCGCCCTCGACCAACGGGACCCGATCCCCGGTCGCTACACCCTCGAGGTCTCGAGCCCCGGCGTCGAGCGGAACCTCCGCACACCCGCGCACTTCGCGCGAGCGGTGGGCGAGACGGTGTCGGTCAAGACGCGGCCCCAGGTCCCCGGGGAGCGCCGACTGCTGGGTGTGCTCCGCGGCGCGGACGACGACGGCGTCGAGCTCGAGGTCGAGGGAGCGCCCGACGGGCCGGTGCGGCTCGCCTACGGGGAGATCGACCGGGCGCGGACGGTGTTCGAGTGGGGATCGGCGCCGAAACCGGGGGGCGGGAGCACGAAGACACGACGGAACGAGCCGGCGACGAGCGGCGCGTCCGGTACGGGCAAGACCGCCGCTGGCAGAGCGAGGACGTGAGCAGATGAGCAAGACCAACTTCGAATTCCTCGACGCGCTCGGGCAGATCGCGCGCGACAAGGGCATCTCCGTCGACACCCTCCTCGACGCTCTGGCCAACGCCCTCGTCGCGGCCTACAAGCGGCGGCCCGACGCGGCCGAAGAGGCCGTCGTGACGATCGACCCCGAGTCGGGCGAGATCCGCGTCTACGGCCAGGAGCTCGACGACGACGGGAACGTGATCCGCGAGTGGGACGACACCCCCGACGACTTCGGGCGCATCGCGGCCCAGACGGCCAAGCAGGTGATCCTCCAGCGGATCCGCGAGGTCGAGCGCGATCTCAAGTACGAGGAGTACGCAGGTCGCGAGGGCGACATCGTGACCGGCATCGTCCAGCAGACGGACAACCGGTACACCCTGCTCGACCTGGGCAAGGTCGAGGCGCTGCTGCCCCAGGCCGAGCAGGTCTCCTACGAGCGGTACGAGCACGGAGCGAGGCTCAAGGCGTACATCGTGGAGGTCCGCAAGACGACGAAGGGTCCGCAGATCGTCGTGAGCCGGAGCCATCCGGGGCTCATCAAGCGCCTCTTCGAGCTCGAGGTCCCCGAGATCTCCTCGGGCGCTGTCGAGATCAAGGCGGCGGCGCGCGAGCCCGGCCACCGCACGAAGATCGCAGTCTGGTCGAACGACCCGAACGTGGACCCGGTCGGCGCCTGCGTCGGTGCGCGCGGCTCGCGCGTGCGCATGGTCACCAACGAGCTGCGCGGCGAGCGGGTCGACGTGGTGCCGTTCTCCGACGACCCGGTCGAGCTCATCCAGTCCGCGCTCGCCCCCGCCCGCGTACGGGAGGTCCGCCTCGACGACGTGACCGGCACGGCCACCGTGGTCGTGAGCGACTACCAGCTCTCGCTCGCGATCGGCAAGGAGGGACAGAACGCGCGGTTGGCCGCGCGGCTCACCGGTTGGCGGATCGACATCAAGAGCGAGACCCAACTTGCAGAGGAGGAGGCGGGCTACGCGGGCGAGGAGTGGGCCGAGGGCGAGTGGGTCGAGAACGAAGCAGGCGAGATGGTCTGGCAGCCGGCGGAGGGCGGCAACGCGGTGTCGGCGAGCGAGTGGTCACAGGGCGCGGAGCCAGAGGGAGTGACCGAGGCGGCCGCCGTGGAACCGCCGGCGTCCGAGGCGACGGCGTCCGGCGGAACCCCTGGAGCGGCCGCGGCGACAGCGTGCGAGGCGCCAGCGTCCGGCGAAGCCCCTGAAGCGGCCGCGGCGGCGCCGGCGGGTGACGGATCCGGAGCCGCCGGGGAGGCCGAACCTTCCGCGGCGCCAGGGGATCCGGCATAGCCCCGGTCCGGACCTGCGTCGGGTGCCGGCGGCGACGCCCGGCCAACCAGCTGGTGCGAGTGGTCCGGTCAGGCGATGGTGCGCTGGTGGTCGGCGGCGGGAACCCCGGACGGGGTGCGTGGCTCTGCCAGGACTCGCCGGGCTGCCTCGAGGAGGCGGTGCGCCGGCGGGCGTTCGAGCGGGCGCTGCGGGGCCCGGTCGGCAGGATCGACGTCGAGTGCCTGGGCCGCGCGGTGCTCGACGAGGCATACGGCCGTCGTGGGGCGGCGCCGGGAGGCGCCGAGCTGTGATGGCGCCGGGAGGCGCCGGGCCGTGATGTGCGAGGATGGAGGGTCAGGCGCGGATGCGCTCTGACCACGAACAAGGAAGGGCTGTCACCGCCGTTGCCGAAGAAGATCAGGGTCTACGAGCTCGCCCATGAGCTCGGCCTGACCAACAAAGAGGCACTCGACCTCTGCCTGTCCCTCGGGATGGGTGTGAAGAGCCACTCGTCGTCCATCGAAGACGCGCAGGCGGACCGCGCCCGGCGGAAGGCCGACCGGGAGGGGCTCCGGCGCCCCGTCCAGCCGGAAGAGCCCGCGCCGCCGAAGAAGGCGGCCGCGACGAAGAAGGCGACCACGAAGGTTGCCGCGACCCCGGCCGGCGACGGCGCCGCACCCTCCGCACCTGCTGTCGAGCCGTCCATCGCTCCGGCGGCTTCGGCTCCCGCGGAGCCGGCACCGGCGGCCGCACCGGCAGCGGCGCGGTCGAGCTCGAGGCTCATCACCAGTCGCCCTGCGTCCGAGCAGCCGCCACTGACCCCGCGCCCCGCCCCATCGCCGATCCCCGCAGCCCCCGCCGCTCCGGCGACTCGTACGCCCGCTGCCCAGGCACCGGCGACTCGTGCGCCCGCTGCCCAGGCTCCGGCGGCCCGTACGCCCGCCGTCCAGGCGACCGCAGCCCACGCGCCCGCGGCCCAGGCTCCCGCGGCGAAGGCACCGGCGACCCAGCTCCCTTCCGAGGCGCCGGCACGTGCCGCGTCCACGCAGCAGGCGCCGCCCCGGGCACCGGCCCCGCCCGGGTCCGGCGCGCCGCAGCGGCCGGCACCGCAGCGACCGCAGCTCAGCTCGTCCGGCAAGCCGATCCCCCCGCCTCCTGGCGGCCCACCCCGCTCGCTGAGCGGCAAGCCGATCCCGCCGCCACCCGGCGCGGGCGGTAGGCGCCCTCCTCCGCCCGGCGCGCGTCCCGGCGGAATGGGTGGTCGTCCCGGCGGTCCGGGGTCCGGCGCGGGCCGGCCCGGTGGAGGCCCGCGTACCGGCGGTCCCGGAGGCGGTTCCCCCGGCGGGTACGGCGGCCGACCCGGTGGCGGTGGCTACGGCGGTCGTCCCGGTGGCGGACCCGGTGGCGGCCCCGGAGGCGGCCCCGGTGCCGGGCGCGGCGGCCCCGGAGTCGGCCGTGGCCGTCCCAACCAGCGCCGACCGCGTCGGCGTCGGCGCAACCTCGAGGAGCTCGAGCCGACGCAGATGACGGCCTACATGCCGTCGACAGCCCCGGTGCCCGACACCGAGGTCATCGTCGAGCGCGGCTCGACCGCGCGCGACCTCGGGCCGAAGCTCAACCGCTCCGCAGGCGACGTGATCCGTTTCCTGCTGTTGCAGGGCGAGATGGTGACCGCCACCCAGTCGCTCACCGACGACATGATCGAGCTCTTCGCGGCCGAGCTCGGCGCCGAGGTTCGCCTCGTCGACCCTGGCGAGGAGCGCGAGGCCGAACTGCTCGCCAAGTTCTTCGAGGACGACGACGACGAGGTCGACGAGGTCGACTTGCGCCCGCGGCCGCCGGTCGTCACCGTGATGGGCCACGTCGACCACGGCAAGACCCTGCTGCTCGACAAGATCCGCTCGACGAACGTGGTCGCCGGCGAGGCCGGCGGGATCACCCAGCACATCGGCGCGTACCAGGTCGAGTGGCAGGGCAACCGGCTCACCTTCATCGACACTCCGGGACACGAGGCCTTCACCGCGATGCGCGCCCGCGGGGCGGAGGTCACCGACATCGTCGTGCTGGTCGTCGCGGCCGACGACGGCGTCATGCCCCAGACGATCGAGGCGATCGACCACGCGAAGGCCGCCGACGTGCCGATCGTCGTGGCGGTCAACAAGGTCGACCGCGAGGAGGCCGACCCGAACCGCGTCCTCCAGCAGCTCTCGGAGCACGGGCTCGTCCCCGAGGCGTGGGGCGGCGACACGATCGCCGTCGAGGTCTCGGCGCTGCAGGGCACGGGCATCGAGGATCTCCTCGAGCAGATCGTGCTGGTCGCCGAGGTCGAGGAGCTCGTGGCCACCCCGGAGGGACGGGCACGCGGCGTCGTGCTCGAAGCGGAGCTCGAGATCGGTCGCGGTCCGGTCGCCTCGCTCATCGTCCAGCGCGGCACGCTGCGGGTCGGGGACCCGATCGTGGCCGGCGCCGCGTGGGGGAAGGTCAAGGCACTGGTCGACGAGCACGGCGAGCAGATCAAGGAGGCCCCGCCCTCCACGCCCGTGCAGGTCCTCGGCTTCTCCGAGCCGCCCGACGCCGGCGACGAGTTCCGGGTCGCTCCCGAGCTCGCCCAGGCGCGGACGATCGGTGAGGCGCGCGCGCACCGCTATCGGGTTGCCGGGCACGTCCCGGCGGCGACCTCGGCGCTCGGCGGCGCCAAGCTCGAGGATCTCTTCGAGCAGATCCAGCGCGGCGAGACCGCCACGCTCAACCTCATCCTCAAGGCCGACGTCCGCGGCTCCCTCGAGGCGGTCACTGAAAGCCTGCGGAAGCTCGAGCGCGACGACGTGAAGCTCAGCTTCGTCCACCGCGGAGTCGGCGGAATCACCGAGTACGACGTACAGCTCGCCCAGGCCTCCAACGCGACGATCATCGGCTTCAACGTCCGACCCGACCGCCGCGCGAGGGAGATGGCAGCCAAGGGCAATGTCGAGGTCCGCACCTACGAGATCATCTACAAGCTCCTCGAGGACCTCGAGGCGGCCATGCTCGGCCTGCTCTCGCCGATCTACGAGGAGATCGTCACCGGCGAGGCCGAGGTACGGCAGATCTTCCGCGTCCCGCGCATCGGGGCGATCGCCGGCTGCTACGTGCGCGACGGTGTGATCACACGCGGCGCGAAGGTGCGCTTCCTGCGGGAGGGTGTCGTCATCTGGAAGGGTGCGATCAATTCGCTGCGGCGCTTCAAGGACGACGTGCGCGAGGTGTCCGCCGGCTTCGAGTGCGGGATCGGGCTCTCGGACTACCAGGACCTCAAAGAGGGCGACGTCATCGAGACGTACGACGAGCGGGAGATCCCGCGCACCTAGCCGACGGCGGCGGGCGGTGCCCGCCCGACGCGTCCGAGCGGAGGAGCCGTGCCCAACCGTCACCAGCACCGTGCGACGACGCCGTACGCGAGGTCGCTCCGCGTCAATCAGGTCTTGCGCCAGGTGCTCGCCGAGGAGATCGAACGGCTCGCCGACGCCGACGAGCGGCTGCGACTCGTGACCGTCACCGACGTCGAGACCTCGCCTGACCTCCGACACGCGACGGTCTACCTGAGCTCGCTCGGCGAGGAGGCCGCCGCCGCGCTGTCGGACCGCCGGGTCCACCTGCAGTCGATCATCGGCCGGCAGATCCGGATGAAGCGCACACCGCAGCTTGCCTTCGCGGTCGACCCGGCGGTGGTCGAGGGCGGCAAGGTCGACGAGGTGCTCCGGCGGCTGCATGCCGAGGGGACCGGCGGGTCCGAGCCCGATCTCGGCGAGCCGTGAGCGCGGCCGGTGGCGACCAGCTCCACGGACTGGTCGTCGTCGACAAGGAGCCAGGCTGGACCTCTCACGACGTGGTGGCGCGTTGCCGGCGTGTCTTCGGCCAGCGGCGCGTCGGCCACGCGGGCACGCTCGACCCCGACGCGACCGGGGTGCTCCTGGTCTGCCTCGGGCGGGTCACGCGGCTCGCCCGCTTCCTCACCGCGCTGCCCAAGGAGTACGTGGGCGAGGTGGTGCTCGGGAGCACGACGTCGACCCTCGATGCGTCCGGCGACGTGACCGCGACGTTCGACATGGAGAGTGTCGACCTCCGCCAGGTGCGGAAGGCTGCGGCCGGCCTGACCGGGGCGATCGAGCAGGTGCCGCCCATGGTTTCGGCGGTCAAGGTCGGTGGCCGTCGACTCCACGCGCTGGCCCGGGAGGGGGTGGAGGTCGAGCGGGCACCGCGACCGGTCCGGGTCGACCGGTTCGACGTCGAGGCGACCGACGAACCCGGTGTCTACCGCATCGAGGTCGTCTGCTCGTCGGGCACATACGTCCGCGTGCTCGCCGCGGATCTCGGTGCCGCGCTCGACGGCGGTGCACACCTGCGCAACCTCCGCCGCACCCGTATCGGCTCGTTCGACGTCGCCGCCGCCCGGACGGTCGGGGAGCTGACCACCGCGGCCGTGCTCACGCCCGCCCAAGCGATGCGCGACCTCGACCAGGTCGTGGTCGGGCCCGAGGTGGCCCGGCTCATCTCGCGCGGTCTGCCGCTCGACCGGGTGCCGCTCGGGATCGCCGGTGACGGTCCGTGGGGGCTGGTCGACGAGGGCCACCACCTCCTCGCGGTCTACGAGCCGACCGAGACGGACCGTGTCCGCCCGGCGGTGGTGCTCGAACCGGCGGGCTGATGGGCCGCGACGTGTACAACGGTCGCGCGGCGGGTGCCGGTCGCTGCTGACTCAGCGGTAACCTTCACCGTGATGGAGATCGTCACCGACCCCGCGGCCTCGCGGCCTCCCGCGTCGGGCTCCGCCGTCACCATCGGCGCCTACGACGGGGTCCACCTCGGGCACCGCGCACTCCTCGCCGAGCTGCGCGGGCGCGCGGCGGCCGACGATCTCGCGACGGTCGTGGTGACATTCGACCGCCATCCGGCGACGGTCGTTCGGCCCGGGTCGGCCCCGAAGCTCCTCTGCGACCTCGACCAGAAGCTCGAGCTGCTCGCCGACACCGGCGTCGACCGGACGGTCGTCGTGACCTTCGACGAGGAGCGGTCCCACGAGCCGGCCGAGGCGTTCGTGAACGAGATCCTGGTCGAGTGCCTCGACGCACGTCTCGTGGTCGTGGGCGAGGACTTCCACTTCGGCCACGACCGGCTCGGGAACGTGGCCATGCTCGAGAAGATCGGGGCGATCGACGGGTTCGCGGTCGACGGCGTCTCGCTCCGCCTTGACGACGCGGGCGGCGCCGGCGGGCTGCCGATCTCCTCGACCAGGATCCGCTCCCTCCTCACCGAAGGGCAGGTCCAGGCCGCCGCGGCACTCCTCGGCCGCGACCACCAGGTGCGCGGCACGGTCGTCCGGGGGGACCGACGCGGGGGCAGCGAGATCGGGTTCCCGACCGCGAACGTCGACGTGCCGGCCGAGATCTGCCTCCCGGCGATCGGGATCTACGCCGGGTGGTACGAGCGACCGGACGGATCGACCTGGCAGGCCGCCATCTCGGTCGGGCGCCGCCCGACGTTCTACGCGGACGGCGGCGAGCTGCTCGTCGAGGCCTTCCTGCTCGACTTCGAGGGCGACCTCTACGGCGAGGGGGCCAAGGTCTCCTTCGCCTCGCACCTCCGCGAGGAGCTCGCCTTCGACTCGGTCGACGCGCTGCGCGACCAGATCGGACGGGACGTCGAGGAGGCGAGGACGAGACTGGCGGGCGGCTGACCGGAAGCCGGCCGGCGGACGGCAATGACCCCTGCGGACCCCGTTCAGATCGAAGGAGTGATCCCGAGCAACTCGGTGCGGAGCTCGCGTTTGAGCACCTTGCCGGCGGGATTGCGGGGGAGCGGTTCGGACCGGAACCAGAAGCGGGTCGGCACGTTGAACGCGGCCAGCCGCTCGCTCACGAAGCGGGCGAGCTCGTCGGCGCCCACGTCCTGACCGGGACGGAGCAGCGCGACCGCGCCGACCTCTTCCCCGAGCACGGGGTGGGGCACGCCGATGACGGCGCAGTCGGCGACCGCGGGGTGCTCGAAGAGTGCGGCCTCGACCTCGACGCAGTAGACGTTCTCACCGCCGCGGATGATCATGTCTTTCGCCCGGTCCACGATGTGGACGAACCCCTCCTCGTCGATCCGGGCCACGTCGCCGGTGTGGAGCCAGCCGCAGGTGAAGGTCGCCGCCGACTCCTCGGGCCGGTTCCAGTAGCCGCGCACGACGTTTGGTCCCTTGATCCAGAGCTCACCGACGAGCTCGGGGTCGGGCGCACCGGCCGGCGGCTCCTCGCCCGGGTACTCCTCGGGCACGACCGCGACATCGCAGACCGGGGCGGGCGGGCCGACGCTGTCCGGTTTGCGGACGTAGTCGTCGCCGGAGTTCATGGTCGTCATCGCCGACGTCTCGGTGAGGCCGTAGCCGTTGGCCGGGGCGCCGCCCGGGAAGTGCTGCTTGATCCTGCGTACGAGGTCCGGAGGCGCAGGCGCCCCGCCATAGGAGATCGACTTCACCGAGGAGGTGTCGCGCTTGTCGAAGGCGGGGGAATCGATGACCTGCATGACCATCGCCGGCACGCCGCCGAAGATGGTGACCCGCTCGCGCTCGATGAGCTCGAGGGCGCGCTCGGGATCGAAGTGGTGCATCATGACCAGCTTCCCTCCCGCCGCCGTGTTCGAGACGAGGATCGCGTGGCACCCGGTCGCGTGGAAGAGCGGGACCGAGAGCAGGTTCGCGTTCTGCGAGCTGCCGCTCACGTCCGCCATGCCACCGCTCCGGCGCACGGTGCCGACCGTCGCCACAAAGAAGAGGTTCATGAGGTTGGACACGCTGTTGCGGTGCGTGCCGACCGCACCTTTGGGCCGGCCGGTCGTTCCCGAGGTGTAGAAGATCGTCGCGTCGTGGTCCGGTTCGACGGCCACCTCCGGAAGGGTGGCGGCCGGGTCGGGGCTGCCGACGGCGTCGGCGAAGGGCAGGACCGGGATCGCGCTCCCGCCGGAGCGCTCGACCGTGGAGGCGGTTGCCTTTCGCCGCCCGCCCGACGGGTCGGGCTCCTCGTTGGTGACGACCACGGTGCGGAGACCGGGCAGCTCGTCCGCGTGCGGCGCGATGCGCTGCAGCCGCTCCTCGTCGACGAAGACCACCACAGTACCGGAGTCGCCCAGTCCGTAGGCGAGCTCGGGGCCGGTCCACCACGCGTTGAGGGGGACCACGACGGCGCCGACCGCCATCGACGCCCAGAACGCCACGATCCACTCGGGCAGATTGCGCATCGCGATCGCCACCCGGTCGCCCGGTGCGATGCCCAAGTCGTCGACGAGCCGGTAGGCAAGGGACGTCACCATGGCGAAGTGCTCGGCGAAGGTGATCCGCTCGTCCTCGTAGACGAGGAAGTCCTTCTCGCCATGGAGGGCCGAGAGCTCGAGCACGGCGCGGAGCGTCGCCGGCGCGTTCTTCCAGGTGCGGGTCGGGACGCCCCGGATCTCGAGCTCCTCCATCTCGAAGAGCTGGCCTTCGGCGGTCAACGTGGCGGTCGCCTCGGCGAGCGTGGGCTCGGGGTCTGTCGGTCCCTCGGCCCGCTCCGTCCCCTGATTTGACCCGTCGGTCATGCGGACTGCTCCTCTCGCCGGCCGGGCGGGTCCCGGAAGACCGCAGATCGGTAGAACGCGAGCTCGGCGACGCTCTCGCGGATGTCGTCCATCGCCCGGTGGCCCCCGGCCTTGACCGGGGCGTCATGCATGACCTCGGGGTACCAGCGGGTCACCAGCTCCTTGACGGTCGAGACGTCGACCGATCGGTAGTGGAGGTACTGCTCGATGGCGGGAAGCTGCGCGTCGAGGAAGCGGCGGTCGGTGCCGATCGAGTTCCCGGCGAGCGGCACGGTGCGCGGCTTGGGAACGTGGGCGCGGATGAAGTCGAGGGTGAGCTCGCCAGCCTCCTCGAGCGAGCGGGTCGAGGCGGCGATCTCGGTGAGGAGGCCGCTCTTCGTGTGCATCGCGCGGACGACGTCCTCCATCGCCGCGAGCTGCTCCGGTCCCGCCGAGACGACCAGATCGGGGCCTTCGGCAACGATGGTCAATTCGTCGTCGGTCACCAGGGTCGCGACCTCGACGATGACGTGGCGGGAGAGGTCGAGTCCGGTCATCTCGAGGTCCATCCACACCAGCACGCGGTCACGCTACCGGGTGCCGGCCGGGCCGCCAAGGTGACGGGTGGTCAGATCGATGCGGCTCGGGGCAGCAGCAGGGCACCCCACGGCGGGGTAGCGTCCGGATCGGGCGGACGGAGAGGAGCGCGGTGGTCCCGGGAGTGCGGAGCGACGTCGACGTGCGGGCGACCCGTGACCGGGCCGTGCCACAGGATCCGACGACCCTCGCCGTGCCGGTGCGCCGCCTGGACGACGAGCTCCCGGTCCCGAGCTACGCGAACACGGGGGATGCCGGAGCGGACCTGGTGGCCAGGACGGATGCCACCCTCGAGCCCAACGGCGGCCGCGCCCTCGTCCCGACCGGCATCGCACTCGCCATCCCCGAGGGCTACGCCGGATTCGTCCAGCCCCGGAGCGGGCTCGCACTGCGCCACGGGGTGACCTGCCTCAACACTCCGGGGCTCATCGACGCCGGGTTCCGCGACGAGCTCTCGGTCCTGTTGGTCAACACCGATCCGACCGAGGCCTACCGCGTCCGGCGGGGGGACCGGATCGCCCAGCTCGTCCTCCAGCGCGTGGAGCACGCGGCGTTCGTCGCAGTCGACGAGCTGCCCGACAGCGACCGAGGCCTCGGCGGCTTCGGCTCGACGGGGCGGTAGTCGGTGCGGTACCCACGGTGATGGAGCGGCTCACCGGACTCGACGGCGCGTTCCTCTCGTTCGAGTCGACCACCACGCACCTGCACATTCTCGGGACGCTCGTCTTCGATCCGACCGGGGTGCCGGGCGGCGTGGACTTCCGACGGGTGCGTGACCTCATCGCCGACCGCATGCGGCTCGTACCGCCGTTCGGGAAGCGCATGGTGGAGGTACCTCTCGGGCTGCAGCACGCTTCGATGGTTGATGACGACGCCTTCGATCTCGACTACCACGTCCGGCGGGCATGCCTCCCGAGTCCGGGCGGCACGCGGGAGCTGTGCCAGCTCGTCGCGGACATCGCCTCGCGCCCGCTCGACCGCCGCCGGCCGCTCTGGGAGTTCCACGTCGTCGAGGGGCTGGAAGACGGTCACTTCGCGCTCGTGACGAAGGTGCACCACTCGATCATCGACGGAGTGTCGGGGGCCGAGATCCTCGCGGCCTTCTTCGACCTGCAGCCGGAGCCCGAGCCGGTGCCTCGCCGGCTCTTCGCCGAGGGAAGCGACGTCCGCGCTCCTGCAGGTCCGACCGGCCCGGAGCGGGCGAGCGATGACGAGCCGTCGGTCGGGGCCGGGACGGGAACCGAACTCCCGAACGACCTCGACCGGTGGCGGCATGCGCTCGCGGGCATCCCCGGCCACCTCGACGCGGTCGTGCGCACGGTCTCCAACACGGTCCAGACCGCGCGGACACTCGGCGCGCGGCGACGCGACCGGCGCATCGCTTCGCCTCCGGTGCCCTTCGAGGCGCCGCGGACGTCGATCAACCGGGCGATCTCGCCGCACCGCCGGGTCGCATTCGCGGAGATGCCGCTCGCCGACGTACGCCGGGTCGGCGAGGTGCTCGGCGGCACCACCAACGACGTCGTCCTCGCAGCGACCGCCGGCGCGATGCGGACCTTCTTCTCGCGGCGCAACGAGCGACCCGACGGATCGCTCGTTGCGATGGTCCCGGTATCGGTGCGCACCGAGGACGAGCGAGGGACGCTCGGCAACCGGGTCACCGCGATGTTCGTCTCGCTCGCCACCGAGGTGGAAGACCCGATTGCCCGGCTGGACGAGATCCGCGCGGGCGTGCGCGGGGCGAAGGACCAGAGCCGCTCGATCGACCCGGACCTCTACGCGGCGTGGGCGGAGGCGGTGCTCCCGGCGATCTCGACACGGGTCTCCCGTCTGGTGTCCAACCTCAAGGTCTTCGATCGGCTCGCACCCGTCTTCAATCTGATCGTCTCGAACGTGCCGGGTCCGGACTTCCCGCTCTACCTCGCGGGAGCGCGGCTCGTCGCGATGTATCCGGTGGGTCCGATCATCGAGGGTGCCGGAGTCAACGTGACGGTCTTCTCGTACCTCGAGACCGTCTACGTCGGGGTGCAGGCCTGCTGGGACCTGGCCCCAGACGTCGCCACCGTCGCGAGCGGCATGGAGGACTCGCTGCAAGAGCTGGTCCGTGCCGCGAACCGTCGGGACCGACCGGTCCCGTGGTGGCACGCGGAGCTGCCAGCCTGACCCGGGCCGGCGGACGGGCGCGTCCGTCTGTCGACCCGGCCGGCCGACACGTCCACGGTGCTCGAGGCGCAGACATGCTGTCTTCGCGGAGTAGCCCGCGTCGAAATGGCGTGGCGCAAGATCCTGCTGAGCCTCGGGCTCGGCAAACACCGCGACCTGCTCGCGCTCTCGGGACCGACGCTCGAGCATTTCGCCGACCGGCACGGCTACGAGCTGGTCATCCCGACGCGCGATCCCGCGCCCGAGCGTCGCCACAAGCAGTGGGCGAAGGTCGCCCTCGTCGACGAGTACCTGCCGGCGTGCGACCTGCTCTGCTGGATCGACGCGGACGCGGCGGTCGTGGACCATTCGAAGGACCTGGTCGACGATCTGCCCGACGAGTCCTTTCTCGGGCTCGTCGAGCACCGCTACGGGAGCCAGGCCGTACCGAACACGGGCGTCATGGTCATCCGGTCGTGCCGATCGAGCCGTCGATTCTTCGAGAAGGTGTGGTCGATGACGCAGTTCCTCGAGACGCGCTGGCACGACAACGCCGCGGTACTCGAGCTTCTCGGGTACCGATTCGACATGGAGTCGAGCCCACCACGGTGTGGGCCCGGCCGATCGACCAGGTGGCTCCGGAACACGTTCTTCCTCGACCGCGAGTGGAACTCGATCCCCGAAGACACGGCGACGCGACCACGGATCGTTCACGCGACGGGGTCGCTGGCCTTCGAAGAGCGCTTCGCGTGGTTGGCGGCAGCGATCGGAGGCGGGGTCGAGGGCAGGGCGGAGGGACCGGGCCAGCTCGCATGGCGTGAGGGATGATCGTCGTTCCGAGTGGTCAGTCCGACACGTGCTCGTGCGAGCCCAAGGGGGATCCGTCCAGCGGATCGAGCGACCATCGAAGCAGGCGACGGGGAGACCGACCATACTCCTCGGCACGTCGTCAGATGCCCTGACCAGGTGCTTCGAGCACGGCGTCTGCAGCGGTCTCTGCTAGCCTGACAAGTCTTCTGCGGACGTGGCTCAGTTGGTAGAGCATCACCTTGCCAAGGTGAGGGTCGCGGGTTCGAATCCCGTCGTCCGCTCTCGTGTCTGCCCAGCTCCGGTACCTGCAGCTCCGGTACCTGCACGACGCCTCACGCCTGGCGTGGTGTCGAACCCATGTACTCCGGTGCGGCCCCATTGCGCCCGTTGCGTCCACCGCGGACGGTGGGCATTCGAAGCTGTGCCTACGAAACCAGCGCGAAGACACGCTTTCCGAACAGCCAGGGTCCGAGGACAAGTGATACGACGGTGATGACCTGGTGGGTGAAGGTGCCCGGCTGCAGCCTGATCCGGCTATCAGCGTCATCGTGATCAGCAGTCCATCACCCTGTTCGGCCGACCACTCGTCAAACCCGAGAATGTCGTAAGCTGCCGGAAAGACCTTCGATCTGACCGGAAATGGCTCACCTTCTGTAGCCATCGTCAACACCGACCACCTCTTAGATCTGCCGTGAGGGGATGCGAGGAGGTTGGCGGCGTGGCTTGTCAGCAGGTCGGTGCCAGATCCGACGAAGGCCCACCGGCCAGAGGTCGGAGCGTCAAGCCGTCAAGGGCTCAAGCAGCGCCCTTCCGCTCGATCGAGGATCCGTCCAGTCTCCGACGGGTGCTGGAGGCGGTCCTGCTCATCGAGGCGGATCTCGCACTCCCTGACCTGCTCCGTCACGTCGTCGAAGAGGCCGTCTCCATGACGAGTGCCCGTTACGGCGCCCTCGGGGTCCTCGACCATGCGCAGTCCTCGCTGGAGCAGTTCATCACCGTCGGGCTCACGCCCGAGGAAGAGGGACGGATCGGACCCCGGCCAACAGGTCGGGGTGTGCTGGGCCTGCTCATCGAGGATCCTCGCCCTCTGCGAATCGCGGCCATCGGCGCCCATCCGGACAGCTCGGGTTTCCCGCCCAATCACCCGCCGATGACCTCGTTCCTCGGCGTACCCATCAAGGTGCGCGGCGAGGTCTACGGCAACCTCTATCTCACCGAGAAGCTCGGTTGGTCCGAGTTCTCGGGCGCGGACGTGGCGCTCGTCGAGTCACTCGCACTCGCCGCGGGCGTCGCGATCGAAAATGCTCGTCTTCACAGCGTGGCAGCGAAGGCGGCGATCCTCTCTGACCGGGAGCGGTTGGCGCGGGACCTCCACGACACGATCATCCAGCGACTCTTCGGCGCAGGACTTTCCTTGCAAGGTGTCGCGGGCAGCCAGATTCCGGAAGCGGCCTCGGAACGCCTCCGCGCAGTCATCGCCGAGCTCGACAACACCATCCGCCAGCTGCGATCGACTATCTTCGAGCTGGGCCTGGACGATGACCAGCGGGGAGTTCGCGGAGCGTCACCTCGACCCTTCTGGAACTCAGGGGGGTCACAGAGTTTCCGATCCATGCCGTCTTCGAGGGAGCGGTTGATACCGCCGTATCCGAGCGGATCGTCGAGCAGCTCGTGCCCACGCTCCGCGAGGCGGTCACCAACGTCGGGCGCCACGCGCATGCCAGCGAGGCCAGCGTCCTCGTCAGGGCGGCTGACGGGCACTGCCTCCTTCAGGTCATCGACGACGGCTGCGGACCCGGTGCCGGAGGGTCAAAGAACGGTGGCCTGGGGATGGGCAACATGCGTCGACGGGCGGAGAAGCTCCACGGCGAGTTTGCCGTTCACCATGTCGAGTCAGGCGGGACCCAGCTGGAGTGGCGGGTTCCGCTCTCCGCCCAGGTTGAACACATTCCCCTGGATCACTGATGAAGGACCGCGGTCAGCAGGTGTCCACAGATGCCGCCTCACCGCGGGAGAGACGTCAGGCCTCGAGCGGGGAGGCGGGTCCCCGCTCGACGGGCCTGGCTACACGGCTCAGACGGGTCCAGAGGGCGGGCGGGCATCGTCACCCTGGTCGCCCCTCCACCTGAGCCGTAGCTCCATCGTGCTCCACGAGATCGGCGGACGGTAGGGCCGGAGGTCACCACCGCCTGGGCTGACGCGTGAGCCACCCCGAGCCGGCGGGTCGGTTCTCCACTCCCGTCTGCTCGTAGCGATTGTCCGCGTCGTGTTCGCACTTGTCCGCGAGAAGCCGTGATGGGGCGTCGTCGCTCGACGTTTCGTGCCGCGCTGATGCGGGCGATTCGTCCGCGATGGTCCTCAGGGTCGAACTGGCGAACGACCGGTGCCGGCTGGATGCCGTGAGCCCGGCGTGACGCGACAGTTCGCTCCGTCCGGGTTCACATGCCAATCGCTACCATGCGATGGGCGATGGCGCGAGATCCGGATCACCCTGACGGAGGTTCACCAGCGGTGCGTGCAGTGCTTGACATCTTCAATCGACAACCTCTGGCTGCGAAGGTGCCGGAAGTCACGGTGTTCTTCTGGGTCATCAAGGTCTCGACCACCGCCTCCGGCGAGGCGATCTCCGACATGTTCGTCAACAACAAGAAAGTCGGCGTGGTCGTCGAGGTGTCGATGTTCGCCCTGGCCCTCGTCATGCAGTTCGCGAGCCGGCGATACGCCGCGATCCCGTACTGGTTCCTGGCGCTGGCCATCGCAACCGCCGGGACGGGGGTCGCGGACACCATGCACCTCGTCTTCGGCATGCCGTACGCCGCCACCTCGCTCTTCTGGGTGCTGGTCCTGGTTGGCGCCTTCTCCCTGTGGAGCCGCTCCGAGCACACACTCGACTTCCACTCGATCACGACCAACCGGCGTGAGAAGTACTACTGGTCCGTCGTCTTCGCCACGTTCTGCCTCGGGACCGCACTGGGGGACTTCGTGGCGTCCTCCCTCGGACTCGGCTACCTGTCCTCCGGGATCCTCTTCACCGGTGTCATCCTGGTGCCCTGGATCGGATGGAAAGTCTTCCACTGGAACGCCGTCTTCTCGTTCTGGTTCGCCTATGTCATGACCCGTCCGATCGGTGCGTCGTTCGCGGACTATCTCTCCAAGGGCCACAACGTGAGCGGGATCGACTTCGGCGATTGGCAGACCGCGCTCGTGCTCACCGCTGTCGTCGTGGTCCTCGTCGGCTACACCGCAGTGACCCGCTATGGCATCCAGGCGCCACAGGTCGAGCATGGGGCGGGCTCCCCATGAACGACGTCACCGAGGCATGGAGCGGCCTTCGATCGAGAGCCGTTGCGGAGGCTCCCGGCTCGTGTATCGGAGGCGGTGGCTACTCGCCCGTGAACTTCGGTGACCGCTTCTCCACGAACGCCGTGATCCCCTCGATTCCGTCGGGACGCATCGACGCCGCAGCGATCTCGCGGCTCTCCGACTCCATCTGGGTCTCCAGCGACCGGTTCCAGCCTTCGCCCATCAATCGCTTGGCGGCACCGAGCGTCCGGGTCGGTCCTGACGCGAGCTGTGCCGCAAGGACCCCCGCCCGCTCCGAGAGCTCGTCGTCGTCCACCACCTCGTTGACCATGCCCCACGAGAGCGCCTCGTCGGCCGACACGTCGCGATTGGTCAGGACCAGCTCCTGGGCGCGGCGCAGGCCGACCAATCTCGGGAGGAAGTACGACGAGCTCCCATCAGGGGCGAGTCCCGCTCTGGTGTAGGCCATCACGAACCTGGATGATCGAGCGGCGATCGCCAGATCGACCGACAGCGCCAGCGACATCCCTGCACCCGCCGCCACGCCGTTGACCGCGGCGATGACCGGTGCATCCATCCGATTGAAGTGGCTGATCGCAGCGTGCAGAGAGGTCGTCATCTTGGTGATCAGGGCATCGCGCCGATCCCCTGCGTCGGCGAAGGCCGTGAGGTCGCCACCGGCCATGAACGCCCTGCCCGAGCCGGAGATGACGACGGCACGGACGTCCCTGTCGAGATCGCAGCGCACGGCAACTTCGAACAGCTCCTCCGCCATCTGGAGGTTCAGGGCGTTCAGCTGCTCCGGCCACGCGAGGGTGATCGTCGCTACCGATTCGGCTAGTTCGAACTGCAGCGTTGCGTCAGTCGTGCCGGGGCTCATCCAGGCATCATGGCATCACAACCGGTCGAAGCGCTGTCGACCGTCGACGTATCGAACCCGCCGCTGGGACACGGCGTGTCGTCGGCGGGTTACGAGCCGACGACAGGAGTCCGTGAGCGACTCACGTCCGGACGGCGTACCACTTTCCCCAGAGCTTGCCGTTCAGGATGACCGTCCCCTCGTCCTTCGGTCCGCCCAGGTTCAATCCGGACTGCCCGATGTAGAAGACGTAGGAGAAGGTCGACAGCGTGCCCTGCATATCGAGGACCTGCCTCGACTCGGTCCACGTCCCCTGTGGACCGCCATTGGGGAAGCTGAAGGCACCGCCCTTGTCGATCACGAGTGGATACCTGAAGAAGTTCGGTCCCGACACGATGATCGCTGAGTAGTGGCCGACAGGGGAAACCTGTGCGGGAGCTGCCTGGGCAGCACCGGCGGTGACCGCAGCGGAGGCGACGAGCAGTGTCGCCGTGCCGACGATGGAGGCCGTCAGCCTCATGAACCTCGAACGATGCATGAATGGGTCCTTTCGACCGAAATCACGGACAGCCCCGCCCCGGCCGCTTCTGCATCCTTACATCGTGCGCGCAGTCGCGCCATCCTCAATCTTCGGGAGATGACACCGAGAACCGCCACAGATGACCGATCGACTGCCTCCGGAGCGCTCCCGGTCGCGCCACCTCGTGAAGTGTCCGACGGACCGCCTCCGGTCGACGACGAGAACGGTGCGACTGCAGCGCCATGTGACGACCTCGCGAACTGGTGGTCTCGGCTGTCGAGACCCCGTGTTGTTCGAACCGCGAAGCGGTGGGAGTGAACGCTCGGGATCCTCTGCTCGTATCCAGTCCCTGTTGTGCCTCACACGACAACGTCGGAATCGAAACCGCCCAGCGAAGACGCAGGGCTCGCGATCCACAGCACTCGGAACGGGCGCAGCGGTCGCGAGCAGCCGTGTCGTCCCCAAGGAGAAGGTCGTCGAGGTCGTGACGCGCCCGCAGGTCGGCAAGATGCTGGCGTCCAAGACGGGCGCGAGTCTCTACACCCCGCCCGCGAGCGGCTGCACCGGATCGTGCGACTCGGTGTGGCCCCCGCTCCTGGTGGTGAAGGGCCGGGTCCCGACCGGCACCTCCGGCCTCGGGACGGTGAGCATCACCATCGGCGGAAGGACGCGCACGCAGGTCACGTATCACGGGCTCCGGCTCTACACGTTCGTCGGGGACTCGGGGACGAGCGTGAACGGCAACGGCGTCGGCGGGTTCTCGGCTGCGACCGTCCGCTGAGGTGGCCGGCGGGGGTGTCCGATCTGAGCCGTCGGACGCTCCCGCCCGCCCGCACTCAGGGCTCGGCGACGGGCTCGGTCTCGGCCGCCCTCGCAGACCCGGATGAACCGACGGGCTCCGGCTGAACGGGAGCCGAGTCGCGTAGCTCCCGTGCCGTCCGGGCACGCTCGACCTGCTTGTCGAGCATCGACCTCGCCTCGTCGGCGTCTCGGTGGGCGGCCCGGGTCTTGACCGGACCCGGCGTCGAGTCGAGGTGGACCGACGCGAGCCGCAGCGCGCGGGCGACCGGACCCTGCGAGAGCCGGAGGCTCTGCGTCCGTTCGTGCGGGACGATGTCGACCGTCCGCGAGAAGCACCCGTGGTGCACGAGGAAGAACCGTTCGTCGGCACCGGCCAGCTGGTAGCGCCACCAGAGCGGCGCCCGCAGCGCCGCCCGCCGGGGCGGCCGCGCGAGCGGGATGGTGTGGAGGTCGAGGCCGCCCAGCAGCCAGCCCACGAACCGCTCCGCCTCGTCGCGGTCGACGACCGGAAGCAGCATCGATCGACGTCCTGAACTCTCGGAACGCCCGTACCCCGCGACGTTCATGCGTACCTGGGCCCACCCGAAGGGCCGCCATGCAAGTGGTTGGTGGATGAGGACGGCCTGGATCCTTCCGGCCGGGACGGTCTGACGGCTCGTCGAGAGGAGGCCGTGACGGACGCGCAGACCGTCGGTGGCGTCCGAGACGGTGAACTCCCAGTAGAGGTTGATCTGCCGCCACACCGAGAGCACGAAGGCGAGGCCGATCGAGACGAAGAGGGCAACGCCGACGCCCGTGGCGGTCCGGTGGCCGTTGCGGGCGCCCGTGAGCGCGAGCGCCGGACCGATCGCAAGGAAGACGAGCCGCCACGAGAACATCTGAAGCAGCAGCGCGCCGACCAACCGACCGTGGGGCACGGTGACGAGCAGCCGACCCGGGACTTCCACCGGATCGCCGACCGACCCGGTCGAGCGCTGGAGGAGGTCCGCCCGCAGACGGTGAGCGATCGGTGCCGCGAGGTAACGGAGCCTGATCGCGGCACGCTCGCTGCCGGCGGTCGTGACCTTGACCTCGGCCAGACCGAAGATGCGGGCCGACAGCGGCTCGAGGACGTCCACGCTCTGCACGCGGTCGAGCCGGATCCGTTTGGACTGGCGCTGGAGCAGCCCGTTGTCGATGCGGAGCTCCCCGCCGAACAGGTGGTAGCTGGTCACCGCGACGGCGATAAGCCCGCGTACCACGATCACGGCCGCGAGCACCCCGAAGAGCACGACCGGCCCGGAGACGCCACCGCCACCGCCACCGCCACCGGAACGGTCCGCACGGCCGATCACGAGAAAGAACGCGAGCAGCCCGAGCACCCGGGCGCCCAGCGCGAGCGGCGTCAGCGGGTGCAGCCGGAAGACCTCGTCTGGCGCCTCGAAAGCCCGTGCGGCGGGCCGGTCAGAGTCCGGCTGCATGGGCCTCGCCCTTGGCGGTGAGGCGGTCGCGGAGAGCACCCGCATCGTCACGGGTCAGGCCGCAGAGCTGTGCGTCGGTCGTCGCCGCCGCGGTGTGGAGCTTGACCCGCACGAGACCGAAGGCGCGCTCGACGGGCCCGGCCTTCACGTCGACGAGCTGCATCCTGCCGTAGGGGACGACGGTCAGCGTCTGGAAGGTCGCGCCGTGGGTGACGAGGAGGTCGTCGGTCCGCTCGACGTACCCCCACGAGCGGAGGTTCCGACCGACGGCGACCCACGCCCAGGCGAGCAGCACGATGCCGAGGACGGCGACGACGAGCGCGGCGACCGACGACCCGCTGGCGATCCCGAGGGAGACGAGCGCGAGCGGCACGAGCAGGACCGCGAGCATGGCGCGCCGCATCCGGGCGAGCCGGGGGGAGACCCGGACCCACTCGTGACCGGAGGGCGTGGCGAACGGGTCCACGACGGCGAATCTACCGTCCGTCGTCCGGGCTAGGTCCAAGGCATCGCCGCTCGGTCGGACCAGTAGCGCGCCGGTTCGGAGGCGAGGTGCGCGTACTTGTCGGGATCGATCGATCCGACCAGGTCCCGAGCCCCGACGTTGGCGACGAGCTGCTCGACCGACGCCGCACCGGAGAGCACGACGTCGGTCCACGGCTGGGCGAGCGCGCAGGCGAGGGCCACGGCGTCGGGCCGCTCCCCGAGGACGACGGCGTCGGGTCCCGCTGCCAGGCGGCCGTTGGCGAGCGCCTCCTTCACGATCACCGTCCATCCGGCCGCCTTCGCCTCGGCGAGGGCCGGGGCGGCCGAGGGTTCGAGGAGGTTCCAGGTCGCCTGCACCGCGCTGAAGAGCGGCTGACCGTCGACCTCGACGGTGAGGGCGCGGAGGAGCGTGTCGGCCTGATGCGGCCCCGAGAGGCTGAGCCCGACCGGGAGCCCGAGGGCGGCGAGCCGGCGGCGCACCGCCTGGTCGTCGAGGACGCCCGAGTCGGGCGTGGCGGAGTGGACCTGGTAGAGGTGGAGCCACGGACCGAGCAGCGCCGCCGACTCCGGCCACTGCCGTTCGAGCGCGCCCGACGAGTGGTCCTTGACCTCGTGGACGGTCGCGTCCGTGCGCCAGCCGGCGGTGTACGTGTAGCCCCACTTCGACGAGACGGTGACCTCGTCCGGCCGGATCCCGCGGGTGCCGAGCCACGAGCCGAGGAACTCCTCGGCTCGACCGTAGGAGCGGGCTGCGTCGAACCACCGGATCCCGGCCGACCACGCGGCGTCGCAGACGGCCGCGCACCGGGCCCGCAACGATTCGACCGAGGGGTCCGGCCCGAGGGTGCGGGCGTGGTCGAGGGTGAGGTAGGCGGGCCGACCGAGCGCCGCGAGACCGAGCCCGAGAACGGCCGGCGACCCGAACGCCCCGTCAGGCCTTGTCGTCGGCGTCGACCTTCCGCATCACGCCGTACCGACCCTTGGTGGCGGCGATGATGATGTTCTCGAAGTCCTTGTCGGTCAGGACCTTCGGCGTCCCGATGGATGCGGCCCGCCAGTAGAGCTCGGCCAGCCATTCGAGGAGCTCGAGGCGCTCGATGGCCTGCTCCATCGTGCTGCCGTACGCGACCGAGCCGTGGTTCTGCATCATCGCGGCGTTGCGCCCTTCGAGTGCCTTCAGGACGTGCTCGGCGAGCTCGGGGGTGCCGAAGGTCGCATACGGCGCAGTCCGCGGCGCTCCACCGAGGCTCAGGCAGCTGTAGTGCAGCGGCGGCAGCTCATCCATGCAACAGGAGAGCGCGGTCGACGCCATTGCATGCGCATGGGTGATGGCGAGCGCGTTGGTGCCCGCGTAGATCCCTGTGTGGAGCGGTACCTCCGAGGTGGGCGCGAACTGGCCCTCGATGACGTTCCCCTCGAGGTCGGTGACGGTGATCATCTCGGCCGTGAGGGTGCCGAGGTCGGCCCCCGTCGGGGTGACCGCGATGCGGTCGCCATTGCGGGCCGAGATGTTCCCCGCGGTGCCGATCACGAGTCCCTTGCCGGCCAGATGGCGGCTCGCCGCCGCCACGGCCTCTCGTTCGTCGGCCAAGAGCAGACTGCTCATTCCTCGACTCCTCTCCGGGGGATCGGCGCTTCGCGCATGCATGATGGCACGCACCGTGCCCGGGTCGGTAGTGCCCGGGAACGATCGGACGCCCCCGCGGCCTGACGCCACGCGCCGTTCACCGGCGCGTCACGAGGGGAACTGGACCTGCTGGGCCTGCGCGGTGAGGGTCGATGCGTCCGCGGCGAGCAGGTAGCCCGCCGCGATCGTCCGGTGGAGGCTGGCGAGGAAGGCGGACAGGTACCGGGCTTTCGAGTGGTACAGGGTGACGAGCGTTTCCGGGGGGAACGGCTTGGTCGACCCGAAGAGCCCGCAGAGCGTCGACGCACCCGGGGGAGCCGCGCCGCTCAGCGTCGAGACGGGCACGTCGACCGCGGGGGTGCGCACGCCGCCGAGCACGTTGCCGTGCGTGTCGAGCAGGAGTGTCGCCGGTTCGGGCGTGACGAGGTCGAACGGCGCGGGCGAGGGCGGCGCGGCTCCGCCGTCCACCCACTTCGAGAAGGACGCGAACGCGGCCTGCACGACGTCGTGCTGTGGGCCGGTGTTGATCGGCGTGGTGCAGCCGAGGAGGCTGACCGCGGCTCCCACCAGGTACGCATCGGCGTGCGACGTGCCGGCGACCTCCCAGGTCCGGATCCTGTCCGTGTTGGGCTGCTGCGCCTTCGCATATCCGAGCTCGATCATGTCGGTCTGGGTCTCGAACATGAACACCGGGATCGAGAGGTCGGTCCGGATCCGGAGGTCCTGCGGTCCCTGTTGGGCGGTGATCGACGTGCCGGCGAGGGTCGCCCCGGTGCCGCCACGCGAGTGGATGAAGATGCCGTCGAAGGTGTGGGTCTGCGGCTGGATCGCGTCCGCGAACGTGGTCAGGTAGAACGCCGACTGCGACTCGCCGACCGCGACCACCCGCTTGGGACGGAACCCGCCGAGCGCGGCCGGTGCCGGGGCGCGGAGGGCATTGCCGATCTGGGCGAAGATGTCATAGGCGTACTCGTCTCCGGGGTGATGGAGCGTGCCATAGCGCGCGGGCTCGGTCCCGACGAGCCCGGTGCTGGCCTGGGTGTCGATCGTGCCGAGGATCGGGGCGCCCCCCTGGACGCCCAGCGCCTGGGCCGACACGCCGACGTAGGCGTAGCCGTCTCGCATGAGCAGCGGGTTGAGGTAGTCCCAGTCGGGCGCGGACTCGCCGCTCGACACATTGAACCACTCGACGACCACCGTACCGTTGAAGGCGGACGGATCGGCCGGCCGGCGCACGATGATCCGGGTCTTGTACGGCGCCATCGAGGTCGGCGCGACCGTCCACCTGCCGTCGGACGGCATCGACGTCGCGTGGAAGGCGGTCGCAGTGCCCGATGCGAAGTACTCCTGCTCGACGTAGCCGTTGGCGGCGAGATCCTGGGGAAGCCCGGTGAGCGGCTCGACGATCGTGCCGCCGGTGACCGGTCCGGTCAGCTGCGCCGACGGTCCCGTCGGTGGCGCCGGTGCGGTGCTCCCGGTCGCGGTGCCCGTCCCTGTGCCCGTCCCGGACGCCGACGAACCGCACCCGGCCGCGAGCATCGCCGTCACGGTGATCGCTCCCAGCAGCGCAACGGTCGCTCTCGTCCTGCTCGTCTTCTCCACGTCGTTCCCCCCACGTTCGGTCCGACGGTCCGGTGTTCCTCCCGGCCCCGGCGCCCTGCGTGCGGCACAACGTAGCGGGAGACCGTGGCCCGTCGCCGGACGGGCTCCCCGAGGAGGGACGATCGCGGACGCCTCGGGTTCGACCCGCCCCGGATCGGGTGGGTCCCTACCAGCTGCACGCGATGTACTTGGACTCGAGGTACTCGAGCATGCCCTCGTGGCCGCCTTCTCGCCCGAGGCCGCTCTGCTTGGTCCCCCCGAAAGGAGCAGCCGGGTCGGAGACCAGGCCGCGATTGAGCCCGACCATCCCGCACTCGAGCGCCTCGGCGACCCGGAGACCCCGTGCCAGGTCGCCGGTGTAGAGGTAGGAGACGAGTCCGTGGACGCTGTCGTTCGCCATCGCGACGGCGTCCGCCTCCGACTCGAAGGTCACCACGGGCGCGACCGGGCCGAAGATCTCGGTCCCGAGGATCGACGAGGTCGGACGGACCTCCGTGAGGACGGTGGCGGGGTAGAACCAGCCGGCCCCGTCGGGCACCGTCCCGCCCACGAGCGCCCTCGCGCCGTCGCCGAGCGCTCCGGAGACCAGCTCCGCGACCTTGTCGCGGCTGTCCTCGTTGACCAGGGGACCGAGCTCCACCCCGTCCACGAGTCCGGGGCCCACGGCCAGCTTCGCCATCTCGGCGGCGAGCCGCTCGGTGAAGGCGGTGGCGATCCCGCACTGCACGTAGAACCGGTTCGCCGAGGTGCAGGCCTCCCCGCCGTTGCGCATCTTGGCGACCATCGCACCGGCGATCGCCGCGTCGAGGTCGGCGTCGTCGAGGACGAGGAACGGCGCGTTGCCCCCGAGCTCCATCGAGCAGTTGACGATGGCGTCGGCGGCGTGTCGCAGGAGCACCTGACCGACCTCGGTCGATCCCGTGAAGGAGAGCTTGCGCACCCGGTCGTCGTCGAGCAGCGTGCCGACGAACGCGGACGAGCGCTTCGACGGCACGACGTTGACCACGCCGGCCGGTGCGCCCGCCTCCTCGAGGATCGCCCCGATCGCGAGCGCCGTGAGCGGCGTCTCCGACGCCGGCTTGCAGACGACCGTGCAGCCGGCGGCCAACGCGGGGCCGATCTTGCGGGTGAGCATCGCGGCCGGAAAGTTCCACGGGGTCACGAGGACTGCGACGCCGATGGGCTGCCGCACGACGAGGATCCGGTTGGCACCGCCGGGCGCGGTCGCGATCTCGCCGGCGCCGCGGACCGCCTCCTCTGCGTACCAGCGGAAGAACTCCGCGGCGTAGGCGATCTCGCCGCGGGCGTCCGCGAGCGCTTTGCCGTTCTCGAGGACGACGAGGCGCGCGAGCTCGTCGCCGCGGTCGAGCATGAGGTCGAAGGCGCGCCGGAGGATCTCGGAGCGGGTCCGTGGCGCGGTCGCGGACCATGCCGGGAGCGCGCTTGCGGCCGCGTCGGCAGCGGCGGTCGCGTCCTGCTCGGTGCCATTTGCCACGGTCGTGAGAACACTGCCGCTCGACGGGTCGGCGACTTCGAACGTCGAGCCGTCCGACGACCCACGCCACGAGCCGCCGATGAGGCACTGGGTCCGCAGCGTCGGTGCGATCGTGTCGAACGCGTCGGTGTGGGTGGTCACGGTGCCTCCTTCACGGTCCGGCCCGGTCGGTGACAGCCGGGAGCGGTCGCCACCGCTTCCGATCTTGGCACGGGTCCTGCGTCCCCCCGGTCAGGAAATCGTGTCGGTCGTCCCGGTGGTCGGGATCTCGGAGGTGCCGAGCGGCGCACCGTCCTCGGGGACCAGCGTGGGGGTGGAACGGTTGAGGGTCTCGCCGCGGAAGAACGTCGGGCTCGCGAACCGCATGAGGAGCATCGCGACGAGGCCGACGACCGCTGCGGCGATCGCGATCAGGAACACGCCGCCCACCTGCGAGTGGGGCGGGAAGGGAAGGCTCCACGAGGTGAAGCTCTGGGCCTGGACGTTGTTGTAGTTCCAGTCCTGCCAGAGGCTCCAACCCATCGCGAAGTAGAGCATCACGCCGCCGAGCGCCGGCAGGATGCCCTTCATCCAGAGGTCGCGTCGCGAGCGGGTGAGCACCTTGCGGTAGTACCACGCCGAGGTGAAGCCGGTCAGTCCGTAGTAGAAGGCGATCCAGACCCCGATGGCCGTGACCGCGTCCGGGATGAGGTAGCCGCCGGCGAAGTGGTTGAAGGCGATGTAGAGGACGATCGAGACGGCACCCATGGTGATCGTCGAGACCGTCGGCGTGAGGAACCGCTTGTGCATCCGACCGAACGCGTCCGGGATGGCCCTGTAGACGGCCATCGAGAGCGTCGTCCGCGCCGTCGGGAGGATGGTGGTCTGGGTGGAGGCGGTCGCCGACGTGAGCACCATCAGGATGAGCAGGCGGGCTCCGACGGTGCCGATGGTCGAGTGGCCGAAGACCGCGGTACCGAGCGCGGCGAAGATATCGCTGTAGTTGTTCGGATTGGCGAGTCCGATGCCCTTCGTGCCGACCCCGGCGAAGGCCTGGGCGCCGAGCGTGACGACGAAGTAGATGATGAGCAGCACGACGGTCGAGATGATCGCCGCGAGCCCGGGGTTCCGCGAGCGGTCCGACGTCTCCTCGTTGATCGAGACCGAGGTGTCCCACCCCCAGTAGATGAAGAGCATGAGCAGGAGACCGCCGATCACCTTGGAGAACGACGGTCCGCTGAACGGGTTGAACCAGGCCCAGCCCGGCACGAGGTGGCTGGACGGTGCCGTGCCGGCGGCGACCCGGATGAGCGCGACCGCGGCGAAGACGGCGAGGATCAGGATCTCGACGGAGAGCAGGACCCGCTGGATCGCGGCGGAGAGCTCGATGCCCCGGTAGCAGACCCAGGTGAGCAGGACGATGAAGAGGACGCCGACGAGGACCACCCAACCGTTCGTCGGGTTCTCCCCGATGGCCTTGTCGTTGAAGAGCAGGAAGAGGTACTGCCCCGCCACCTGGGCGAGGCTGGCCATGACCAGGATGTCGGCAGCGACGATGCCCCAGCCGCCGCCCCAGCCGACCCAGGGCCCGAACGTCCGGGTGCCCCAGGTGAAGGTTGTGCCGCAGTCGGGGTCGGCCTTGTTGAGCTCGCTGTAGCCGATCGAGACGAACAGCATCGGGATGAAGGCGAGCACGACGACGGTGGGCGAGAGCACGCCCACCGCCACCACGATGAGGCCGAGGGTCGCCGCGAGGCTGTACGCGGGCGCGGTCGACGCTACGCCGATGACGATGTTGGAGACCAGGCTGAGCGCGTCGGACTTGAGGCCCTTCTCCTTGGGTTCCTCGAGCGGCCGGTCGGGGTTGCTGGGTGCAGTCGGGGTCAGTGTCATCTCAGATCGGACTCTCGTCGAGCATCGCGTCACCTACCTTTACGAAGCCGGCGATGTTGGCGCCGGCGACATAGTCACCCGGGCGGTCGTACTCGACGGCGGCGTCGAGCACGCTGGTGTGGATCCGTCGCATGATCTCCTGGAGCCGCAGGTCGACCTCCTCGTGGGTCCACTGCATGAGCTGCATGCCCTGGGCCATCTCGAGTCCCGACACGGCGACACCGCCGGCGTTCGAGGCCTTCGACGGGGCGTAGAGGATGCCGGCGGCTGCGAACCGCTCCATGCCGTCGAGCACGGTCGGCATGTTCGCTCCCTCGGCCACGAGCTGTACGCCGCCGGCGAGCAGGTTCTCGGCGTCCTTCGCTCCGATCTCGTCCTGGGTCGCGCTCGGGAAGGCACAGTCGGCGGGGACGCACCAGAGCGCGTTCACGCCGCCGGGGGTCGCGGGGCGGTAGACCGCGGAGGGGTAGCGTTCGGCGTACTCCGCGATGCGGCCGCGTCGGCGGTTCTTCAGCTCCTTGACCGATTCGAGCTTCTCGCGGTCGATCCCGTCGGGATCGTGCACGAACCCGTCGGAGTCCGAGAGGGTGACGGGTCTCGCGCCGAGGTCGAGGAGCTTCTCGACGGTGAACTGCGCGACGTTGCCGCTGCCGGAGACGAGGCAGACCTTCCCCTCGAGCGTGTCGGCGCGGGTGGCCAGCATCTCGCGGGCGAAGTAGACGACGCCGTAGCCGGTGGCCTCCTGGCGGATCTGGGAGCCTCCCCATTTGATGCCCTTGCCGGTCAGCGCTCCCACGAACCGCTTGGCGATGCGCTTGTACTGCCCGAAGAGGTAGCCGATCTCCCGCTCGCCCACGCCGATGTCCCCGGCGGGTACGTCGGTGAACTCGCCGATGTAGGGGTAGAGCTCCGTCATGAACGACTGGCAGAACCGTCGGATCTCGGCCTCGCTCTTGCCCTTCGGATCGAAGTCCGAACCGCCCTTCGCGCCGCCCATCGGGAGGGTGGTGAGGGAGTTCTTGAGGGTCTGCTCGAACGCCAGGAACTTGAGGATCCCGGTACTGACGGACGGATGAAAGCGGAGGCCGCCCTTGTAGGGCCCGATCGAGCTGCTCATCTGCACCCGGTAGCCCCGGTTCACGTGGATCCGGCCCGCGTCGTCGACCCAGTTGACCCCGAAGCTGATGACGCGGTCGGGCTCGACGAGCCGTTCGAAGATCTTGTCCTCGACGTAGCGGGGGTTGCGCGCGAGCACCGGCTCGATCGACCGGGCGACCTCGCGGACCGCCTGGTGGAAGTTGACCTCGCCGGCGTTCTTGGTCTCGACCTTGGCGAGGACGTGTACGAGCTGTTCCTGTGCCCGGGCGGTGTCCCGACCGGTCCGCACCCCCACGGTTGCCATGTCGCCATCATTCGATGCGACGGTGGTGTCCGGTCAGAGTCGAAGGTCCCAATTGGCCCTGCTGCGGCCTGGGGGTCCAAGGGACCTTCGACCCTTGCCGGTGCAGGGTGGGGACGCTGATACTGGCGAATGGGTCCGGCGATCCCCCCGGGGGGTGCCGGAGGGTTCGAGCAACGGAGGTCGCGATGCGCGTACTGGTGATCGGAGCGGGCGGTGTCGGCAGCGCGGTGGTCAAGACCGCCGCCAAGTGGAATCTGTTCGAACGGGTCGCGGTCGCCGACTACGACAAGGCGAAGGCCGACCGGGCGATCGGCGGGGCCGGCGACCGGTTCGCCGCCTACCGGGTGGACGGGGGCGACGAGGCGGCGGTGGCCGACCTCATCCGGAGCGAGCGTGCCGATGCCGTGCTCAACGCACTCGACCCCCGCTTCGTGATGCCGATCTTCCGGGCTGCCTTCGAGGCCGGCGTGACCTACCTCGACATGGCGATGTCCCTCTCGCACCCCCACCCGACCGAGCCCCACCGACTCTGCGGGGTCAAGCTCGGCGACGAGCAGTTCGCGATGGCGTCGCAGTGGGAGGAGCGTGGTCTCCTCGCGCTCTGCGGGATCGGGGTCGAGCCGGGACTGTCGGACGTCTTCGCCCGCTATGCGGCCGACAACCTCTTCTCCTCCATCGACGAGATCGGGGTGCGTGACGGGGCGAACCTGATCATCGAGGGGTACGAGTTCGCGCCCTCGTTCTCGATCTGGACGACCATCGAGGAGTGCCTCAACCCGCCGGTCATCTGGGAGCAGGGCAAGGAGTGGTACACCACCCCGCCGTTCAGCGAGCCCGAGACCTTCACCTTCCCCGGTGGGATCGGCCCGATCGAGTGCGTGAACGTCGAGCACGAGGAGGTCCTCCTCGTGCCGCGCTGGGTGGACGCGAAGCGGGTGACCTTCAAGTACGGGCTCGGCGACGAGTTCATCGACGTGCTCCAGGCGATCCACAAGCTCGGGCTGGACTCCACGGCGCCGATCACGGTCGGCGGGGCGGAGGTCTCGCCCCGCGACGTGGTCGCCGGCTGCCTGCCGGATCCGGCCCAGCTCGGCCACCTCATGAAGGGTTCGACCTGTGCGGGCACCTGGGTCACCGGAACGGGCAAGAACGGCGCACCCCGCGAGGTCTATCTCCATCACGTGGTCGACAACGCCTGGTGCATGGAGCAGTTCGACTCCCAGGCCGTCGTCTGGCAGACCGCGATGAACCCGGTCGTCGCGCTCGAGCTCCTCGACTCGGGTGCCTGGGCGGGCACCGGCGTGCTCGGACCCGAGGCGCTGCCGGCCGATCCGTTCCTCGAGCTGGTCAACACCCACGGCGCACCGTGGGGCCTCGACGAGCGGAACGCCGCCTCGGCGTGACGCGCCGCCCGTGACGACCGGGCCGCACCCCTCGACGCTTCGACGACTCACTCGACGAAAGGAGCAGGCCCGATGGCTGCACCGACCACGCTGACCAATTTCATCGGCGGCGCCGACGTCGCGGCGTCCGACGGCCGGACCTACGAGCTGGTCGACCCGGTCACCGAGGAGGTCTATGCGCTCGCCCCGCGATCGCACGCGCGGGACGTCGACCAAGCGCTCGCGGCGGCACAGGACGCGTTCGAGGGCTGGTCGCGGCGGACGCCGTCGCAGCGGAGCCTCGCGATCCTGCGGTTCGCCGACGCGCTCGAGTCCCGGGTCGACGAGCTCGTCGACGTCGAGTGTCGCAACACCGGCAAGCCGCGGGCGCTGACCCTGTCGGAGGAGATCCCGCCGACCCTCGACCAGATCCGCTTCTTCGCCGGCGCCTGCCGCAACCTCGAAGGGCGCGCGGCGGGGGAGTACATGGAGGGCTACACCTCCTTCGTCCGGAGGGAACCGGTCGGGGTCTGCGTGCAGATCACCCCCTGGAACTACCCGATGATGATGGCGGTCTGGAAGTTCGCCCCGGCGATCGCAGCGGGCAACACCGTGGTCCTCAAGCCCGCGCACACCACGCCGGCCAGCACCGTCTTCCTCGCCGAGGTCGCGGCCGAGTTCTTCCCCCCCGGGGTGTTCAACGTGGTGTGCGGCAACAACCGCGAGATGGGTGCAGCGCTCCTCGACAGCCCGATCCCGCGCATGGTCTCGATCACCGGCAGCGTCCGGGCCGGGCGCGAGATCGCCATCGCAGCTGCCGCCGACCTCAAGCGGGTCCACCTCGAGCTCGGCGGCAAGGCGCCGGTCGTCGTCTTCGACGACGCCGACGTCGAGGAGACCGCCGAGGGCATCGCGCTCGCCGGCTACTTCAACGCGGGACAGGACTGCACGGCCGCGACGCGCGTGCTCGCCGGTCCGCGGGTCCACGACGATCTCGTCTCGGCGCTGGGCGAGGCGGCACGGCGCCGCACGCTGGGCGGACCGGACGAGCCCGGCGTCGACGTCGGCCCGCTCAACAGCGCAGTGCAGCTCGAGCGCGTGAGCGGCTACGTCGACCGACTGCCGGAGCGGGCCGAGGTCGTCACGGGAGGCAGGCGGCACGGTGAGACCGGCTACTTCTACGAGCCGACGGTGGTCGCCGGCCTCTCCCAGGACGACGAGCTCGTCCAGCAGGAGGTCTTCGGCCCCGTCGTCTCGGTCCAGCGCTTCTCCGACGAGGACGAGGCGGTCACCTGGGCGAACGACGTCGAGTTCGGCCTGGCCTCGTCGGTGTGGACCCGTGACCACGCGTGGGCCATGCGGATGGCGTCCCGCCTCGACTTCGGGTGCGTCTGGATCAACACCCACATCCCGCTCGTCGCCGAGATGCCCCACGGCGGCTTCAAGCACTCGGGGTACGGCAAGGACCTCTCGATGTACGGGTTCGAGGACTACACCAGGGTCAAGCACGTGATGAGCTACGTCGCATCCTGAGCGGACGCCGTCGCCGGTCGACGGCGGGCCCCGGTGCGGGCAGCTGGCGGGAGGCAGTCAGAGCGGGATGTTCCCGTGCCGCTTCGGGAGCGGTGGATCGGCTCGCTTGGTCCGCAGGCTCCGCAGCGCGGCGACGACCGAGCTGCGGGTCTCCGAGGGGCGGATCACCGCGTCGACGTAGCCCCGCTCGGCTGCGGCGTAGGGATTGTCGTACTCGGCGCGGTACTCGGCAACCAGCCGGTCGCGGAGCCCGGGGTCGTCGCTCGCCGCGAGCTCGCGGTGGTGGACGATGTTGACCGCCCCCTCCGCCCCCATGACGGCGACCTCTGCCGACGGCCAGGCGAGGTTCACGTCGGCCCGGAGGTGCTTCGACCCCATCACCACGTACGCCCCGCCGAATGCCTTCCGGGTGATGATCGTCACCTTGGGGACGGTGGCCTCGGCGTAGGCGAAGATGAGCTTTGCGCCCCGCCGGATGATCCCCTGCCACTCCTGGTCGGTGCCGGGCAGGAAGCCCGGCACGTCGACGAAGGTGAGGACCGGGATCCCGAACGCGTCAGACGTCCGAACGAATCGCGACGCCTTCTCGGCGGCGTCGATGTCGAGCGTGCCGGCGAGATGCGCCGGCTGGTTGGCGACGACCGCGACCGTCGAGCCCTCGATCCTGCCGTAGCCGCAGAGGACGTTCGGGGCGAAGCGCTCGTGCACCTCGAGCAGCTCGCCGTCGTCGAGGACCCGTGCGAGCACGTCCCGCATGTCGTAGGGCGTCGTGTCCGAGTCGGGGACGAGCCGGTCGAGCTCTCGCTCGTCGCCGGTCGGTCCGGCCGACGCGTAGCGGGGCGGATCGTCGAGGCTCGAAACCGGCAGGTACGAGAGGAGCGCCCGCACGTAGTCGAACGCGTCCTCCTCGTCGGAGGCCACGTAGTGTGCGTTGCCGGTCCGGGTCGCATGGGTCGTCGCACCGCCGAGCTCCTCGGACCCGACGTCCTCGCCCGTGACGGCCTTGATGACGTCGGGTCCGGTGATGAACATGTGGGCGACCTGGTCGACCATGACGGTGAAGTCGGTGAGTGCGGGTGAGTAGACCGCGCCGCCCGCACACGGTCCCGCGATGACCGAGATCTGCGGGACGAATCCCGAGGCGGCCGTGTTCCGGTAGAAGATCTCGCCGTAGAGGCCGAGTGACGCCACGCCCTCCTGGATGCGTGCGCCGCCCGAGTCGTTGATGCCGACGATCGGGCAGCGGTTGCGCAGTGCCACGTCCATCACCTTGACGACCTTCTGTCCGAACACCTCGCCGAGGGAACCGCCGAAGACACTGAAGTCCTGCGAGAAGAGGCAGATCGGGCGGCCGTCGACCATGGCGGTCCCCGTCACGACCCCGTCGCCGTAGGGGCTCGTCCCGTCCCCCTCGCCATGTTGTCGGGCGAATGCGTCGAGCTCGCGGAACGAGCCGGGGTCGACCAACAGGTCGATCCGCTCGCGGGCCGTACGCTTCCCGTGCGCGTGCTGCCGCTCGAGCGCCCTCGCCTCGGCCGCCTCGAGCTCGCGCCCTCGGTCCTCGAGCCCGGCCAGCCGTCCGGCGGTCGCGCCGCGCTCCCCGTCAGGTGTGCTCACAGGTCTGACCCCTCCGGCGCTCGGTCCACCAGCCGGCAGACGACCTCGCCGCGCTGGACCTCGTCCCCCGCCTTGAGCGAGAGTCCGTCGACCCAGCCCGAGACCGGGGCGCGCAGTGCCTGCTCCATCTTCATCGCCTCGACCTCCACGACGGTCGCCCCGCGTTCGACCCTGTCGCCGTTGGCGACGGCGACGGACGCGACCTTCGCCTGCATGGGGCTCACCACCCCGTTGCCGGCGGCCGCAGCGGCCGCCTGGTGCTCGGCGGTGCGCCGCCGTGGGGGAGGCGCGGGGAGATCGGGGGTGGTGATGCCGCGCAGCGTGGCGGGCACGGTGACCTCGACCCGTCGTCCGTCGACCTCGACGACCAGGTGCTCGCGGGGAGGATGCGTGGCGATTCCCGCGGTCGTGACGGCCGCCGGGAGTGCGTCGAGATCGGGCGCGAGCACGGTCTCGATCCAGTGGGTGTGGACGCGGAACGGCTCGTCGGTGAAGTCGGGGTGGTCGACGACCAGCCGGTCCATCGGGAGCACGGTGGCGACGCCCCCGACCTCGAACTCGGCGAGGGCGCGCCGGGCGCGGGCGATCGCGCCCACCCGGTCCCGGTCGACGACCACGAGCTTCCCGAGGAGCGAGTCGAACTCGGCCGGGAGCTCGTCGCCCTCCTCGAAGGCGCCGTCCCAGCGGACGCCCGGTCCGGACGGGACCCGCCACCGATCGATCCGACCGGGCGAGGGGAGGAAGCCGGAGGCGGGGTCCTCGCCGTTGATCCGGAACTCCATCGCATGGCCGGTGACCGGCGGGTCGGGGTAGTCGATGCGTCCGCCGTCCGCGATGCGGAGCTGCTCGACCACCACGTCGAAACCCGTGACGAGCTCGGTGACCGGGTGCTCGACCTGCAGGCGCGTGTTGACCTCGTTGAACGTGAGGGTGCCGTCCGGCGCGAGCAGGAACTCGCACGTGCCGGCGTTCACGTAGCCGGCCTCTGCGAGGATCGCCTTCGACGCGTCGTAGAGGCGCCGGACCTGCTCGTCGGCGAGGAACGGCGCCGGGGCCTCCTCGACCAGCTTCTGGTTCCGCCGCTGCAGCGTGCAGTCGCGGGTGGAGAGGACGACCACGGTGCCGGACCCGTCCGCGAGGCACTGGGTCTCGAGGTGACGCGCCTGCTCGAGGTAGCGCTCGACGAAGCACTCCCCTCGGCCGAATGCCGCCGTCGACTCCCGCACCGCGGCCTCGAAGGCCTCGTCGACCTCGTCGGGTCCACGGACGACCTTCATGCCGCGGCCGCCGCCGCCGAAGGCGGCTTTGATGAGGAGTGGATAGCCGTGCTCGTCGGCAAAGGCGTGGAGGTCGGACGCGTCGCCCGCCGGCTCGTCGAGTCCGGGCACGAGCGGCGCGCCCACCCGCGCGGCCAGCCGCCGGGCGATGGTCTTGTCGCCGAGATCGCGGATCGCCTTGGCGGGAGGGCCGATCCAGGTGAGCCCGGCCCCGGTGACCGCTTCGGCGAAGGACGCGCTCTCCGCGAGGAATCCGTAGCCGGGATGCACGGCGTCCGCCCCGGACCGCACCGCCGTCGAGACGAGCTTGTCGATCGCGAGGTAGGTCTCGGCCGGGCTGGTCCCGCCGAGCGCGTAGGCCTCGTCGGCGCGGCGCACGTGGGGGGCGTCGAGCTCCTGGTCCGCGTAGACCGCGACGCTCGCGACGCCGGTGTCGCGGCAGGCACGCGCGATGCGGACGGCGATCTCGCCCCGGTTCGCGATCAGCACCTTCTCCATCCCGCCCTCCCGGTCAGCCCAGGTTCGGGGCTTCGTAGGTGCCCCACTCGCCGCGCAGCACGTCACAGACCTCTCCCACCGTCGCGCCGGCCCGGAGCGACTCCTTCAGGGGGTGGAGCACGTTTGCCGTCCCGGCGGCGGCCGATCGCACCGCGTCGAGCCCGGCCGCGACGGCCGCGTCGTCCCGGCAGCCTCGCATCCGCCGGAGGCGCGCGACCTGGGCCCGCTCCACGTCGGGGTCGACCCGGAGGGGCTCGTAGTGACCCGGCTCTCCGCTCGAGTAGGCGTTGACTCCGACGACGACCCGCTCGCCGGAGGCGATGTCGCGGGCGATGCGGTAGGCGTTGGCCTCGATCTCCCCCTGCTGGAAGCCGGCCTCGATGGCCGCCGCGGCGCCACCCAGCTCGTCGATCTCGGCGAGCTTGGCGTCGACCTCGGCCTCGATCTCGTCGGTGAGCCGCTCGACCGCGTAGGAGCCGCCGAGCGGGTCGACGATCGCCGGCACGTCGGTCTCGTGCGCGAGCACCTGCTGGGTGCGGACCGCGAGGCGGGCGGCCTGCTCGGTGGGGAGCCCGATCGCCTCGTCGTAGGAGTTGGTGTGAAGGGACTGGGTGCCCCCGAGCACCGCTGCGAGGGCGGCGAGCGTGACCCGGACGAGGTTGACCTCGGGCTGTTGTGCGGTGAGGTCGACACCGGCGGTCTGGGTGTGGAAGCGGAGCCGCATCGAGCGCGGGTCCACTGCGCCGAACCGCTCCCGCACGATGCGCGCCCAGATCCTGCGGGCGGCCCGGAACTTCGCGACCTCCTCGATGACGGTGATGCGGGCCACGAAGAAGAACGAGAGACGTGGAGCGAGCTCGTCGATCGTGCTCCCTGCGGCAAGGGCGGCGCGCACGTACTCGATCGCGTTGGCGAAGGTGAAGGCGAGCTCCTGCACCGGAGTCGCGCCGGCCTCGGCGATGTGGTAGCCGGAGATCGAGATCGTGTTCCATCGGGGGAGCGCGTCGCGGCAGTAGGCGAACGTGTCGGTGGTGAACCGGAGGGACGGCGCCGGCGGGAAGATGTGGGTGCCGCGCGCGATGTACTCCTTCAGCACGTCGTTCTGGATCGTGCCGGCCAGCCGGTGCAGGTCCGCACCCTGCTCCTCGGCGACGAGCTGGTAGAGGAGGAGCAGCAGGGCGGCCGGCGCGTTGATGGTCATCGAGGTCGAGACCGCGTCGAGCGAGATCCCGTCGAAGAGGACGCGCATGTCGTCGAGGGAGTCGATGGCGACCCCGACCCGGCCCACCTCGCCGCAGGCGAGCGGATGGTCGGAGTCGTAGCCCATCTGGGTCGGCAGGTCGAATGCCACCGAGAGGCCGGTCTGGCCCGCGGCGATGAGCTCGCGGTACCGGCGGTTCGACTCGGCGGCGTCGCCGAATCCGGCGTACTCGCGGATCGTCCACGGGTGGCCCCGGTACATGGACGGGTAGACGCCCCGGGTGAACGGGTATGCACCGGGCGCGCCGAGGCTCTCCTCGGGGTCGAACGCCCCGAGGTCGTCGGGTCCGTAGACCGGCAGGAGCGGGAAGCCGGACTCGGAGCGCGCCGTGTGGGGCGCGTCGGTAGGGACCGCGGCCATCGATCGCTAACCGGCCCGGCCCGGCCCGTCCACGAGGAGCGGGCGCAGCAGGTCGCGCACGGACACCATCCCGACCACGTGACCGCCGCCGTCCACGAGGGGAAGGTGCCGGATGGCGCCCTCGAGCATCTGGTAGGCGGCATCGCCGACCGTGTCACCGAACCGCGCCGGGATGAGATGGGGCGTCATCGCGTCCACCACGGTCACCGCGTCGAAGTCGACACCCTGCGCGATCTGCGCGACCAGGTCCCGCTCCGAGACGATCCCGAGGGGTCCCGATCCGTCGGCGACGACCAGCGCGCCCACGTTCTCGACCCACATCGCATGTGCCGCCTCCCGCAGCGTGGTCATGGGCTCGACGAAGACCGCGTCACGTCGGTCGAGCGCTTCCACCTTCCCGGTCAGGTACGCCGGCATCTCCATCCCTCCGTTCGGCACGCCGCCGCACCGACAGGGGACGGTCGGTGGCGACGGACGGCCTCTTGGCCAGTCTGCGCCGACCGGTCAGGCGGTGGAAGGGCCGAAAGTCCCTGGTCATAAGGGCTTTCGGCCTCAGGCGCCACAGACGGCGGCCGGTCCGGGCCGGGCAGCGCGTTGACCGCGGCGAGATTGCAGGCGGTCGTCGAGCGCAGCCAGGCCAGGTGCCGCGGCGTGAGCCGGTCGCAGAGCCAGTCCCAGTGGAGGGAGACCGCGTCCCCGGGCCGCAGCGGATCGGAGCCGTCGCAGAGCGCCGGGCTTCGCCGGACCGTCTCCAGCCGGAGGGGACCGGGCGCGAGCCGCGAGCCGTCGAAGGTGAGGGCCGACGAGCGCACCTCGACGCGGTCACCGTCGACGGCCTCCACCCGTCCCCAGCGGATGCGGCAGCGGTCGAGCACCTCGAGCGGTGGGCCGTCCATGCCCGCGCGGAGCAGGCCGAGCCACGGGTAGACGGCGAAGACGTGGAAGCTGTGCTGGGGCACCCCTCCAGTGAAGGCTCCTGCCACCATCTCCTCGAGGTGCGCGCCCGCCCGCCGATCGAAGCGGTCCGACAGCGACGCGGCGAGCGCCGCGGGCGGAACCCGCCGGACCAGCGGGTTCCCGATCCAGTACGCCTCGACCACCCGGGCGTCGAGCGGGTCACCGATCCCGTTGCATGTGGCGAGCAGCTGCAGGTACGGCCAGGCGCCCTCGAAGCGGGCGGCGAGACAGCCGAGGCCCCGGAGGTCCGCGTCAGCGGCCGCTCCCAGCAGCGCGCTCGGGTCGGATGGACCGCAGTAGCCGAGCGCGTTCGGCGGGTAGGCGTAGCGCGCGAAGAGGAGGGGTCCGGCTGTCGTCACCGGGCGACGACCTCCGCAGGGCGGGACCCCGCGCGGCGGAGACCCGTCCAGAGCACCGCGCCGGCACCGAGAGCGATCAGGACCAGGCCGAGCGCGTCGGTCGCCAGGGTCGTGGCGCCGGCCGCGGCCTGGAGGAGTGCGGTGACGACCGCACTGCCCACCAGGACCGACGTCACGTCGACGGCTCGGGCCCGTGCGAGCGCCGTCGTCCAGGTCGCGACGTAGGCCGCGAGCAGCAGACCGGTCAGGACGACCCAGCCGAGCTGTCCGGCGTCGAGCGACGCGAGCCGGTGCAGGGTTCCGGCGACGGCAAGCACGCAGAGGAGGGTGACCGAGCCGACCCCCATCCGCACGAGGCTCACCGCTCCAGGCGAGAGGTCGCGGAGCACCACTTTGAGGAGCACGACCTCCACCGCCCAGAGGAGCGACGATGCGAGGACGAGCAGCTCGCCGTGTGTCGCCGCGAGGTGGCCGACGCCACCGGTGAGCGCGACCTGGCCGGTCACCAGGAGCGCGATCGCGGCGAGGTTCCACCAGTGCAGGTGCTCGTGCAGGACGGGCAGTGCCAGCACCGCCACCCAGACGACGAGCGTGTCGCGCCAGAACGCGGCCGGGGTCGCCGACGTCTCGGCGAGCCCGTCGAAGAAGAGGACGAACGCGAGGCCGCCGCCCACGATCCCGACGTAGGCGAGGGCGGCGAGTCGCACGACGGTCACGACCGCCGTCGGGGGGCGCACCCCGGGGGTGCGCGGGCCGGCGACGAAGCGCGCGCCGGGCGACGCCGGCCGCAGGCGTCGCAGGAGCAGACCCGCGCCGACGATCCCAGAGAGCACGACGGTCGCGGTCAGGTTCTTCGCGGTCGTGTAGACCGAGGGCGACGCCACGTGGTGCACGCCGTAGCTGTTCACGAACACCGAGGCGCCGCTGACCACCGCGGTGATGCCCGCCACCACCAGTCCGGGCAGCCCGGTGCCGGGCGCGGTCACCGCCGATCGTTCGCCCATGGCTCTGCTCCCTTCGGTGGTCGGCAGGCCCGCGGATGTCACCGGGCACCTCGGCCGAGCTCGGCCTGTGTCGCCGTCGCCTCGGCGGCGTCGACGCGGTCGATCGCGTACCCGCTGTGGACGACGAGCCACTCCCCGGCGACGGGGACCGGCCCGTCGAGGGCGAGAAGGGAGACGCGGTGGACGATGCCGTCGAGATCCTCGACGTCGGCCGTCCCGCCGTCGACCGAGCGGACCAGGTGGAGCCGGCTCATGCACACGGCGGCACCCCGTCTGCACACGTCCGCACCTCGTCGATGAGCTCGACGACCCGTCGCACCGCCGGGCCGACCGCGGCCGCCACCGCCGGGCTCAACGTCGTGCCCAGGCCGAACGCTTCGCCCTCGATGCCCACGACGACGACCCGCGCCGGCGCGGAGCCGATCGCACGGGCGAGCCGCAGGACGCTCGCGAGCCCGATGCCGTGCGTGCTCGTCGCGGTGCCGGCCTCCTCGGTCACGTGGCCGGATGGCGCGCCGGTGAGCTCGAGCACCCGGAGCGTGCCCGGCGGCCTGCCGGAGCGCACCGCGTCGACCACGATCGCGAGGTCGGCGCCGTCCCACGTGCCGAGCAGGTCGAGTGGGTCCCCGAGCGGGCCGACGGCCTCCGCGAGCCCTGCTGCCTGCGCGGCGCGTGCCGCGACGAGGGGACCCGCCGCGTCGTCGCACCGGTACTCGCTCCCGAGCCCCGCGACGACGACCCGTGGTCCGGCGGGCGTCATGTGCGCACCACCGAGACGTCGAGGAAGTGGGCCGCACACGAGATGCACGGATCGTGGTTGCGCACGGCCTGCTCACAGCGCCACTGCAGCGCCGCGTCGTCGAGGTCGAGCCCCGCTTCGACGACACGGCGGAGATCGGACTCGATGGTCAGCTGGTTCTGGGACGTCGGCGGTGTGATGCGCGCCTCCACAATGGTGCCGTCGCCGGCCACCTCGTAGCGGTGGAAGAGGAGCCCGCGGGGGGCTTCGGTCACGCCGACCCCGGTGACGGTGGTCGCGCCCGCCGGGGGGCCGACGGCGACCGCCGGTGGATCGGGTGGCACGTAGGCCTCGACGAGACGGAGGGCCTCCTCGCAGGCGAAGACGAGCTCGACCGCGCGCACCACGATGCTCCGGAAGGGATTGGTCACGACCGGCCCGAGCCCGGCCGAGCGGGCGGCGCCCGCCGCGGTGGGCGGGAGCACACCCGAGTTCACGGCGTAGCGCGCGAGCGGACCGGTGAGGTAGGCGTCGGTGCCCGCGAGGCGAGCGTGGAGCGCGGTCGACCGCGGCACGTGCTCCTCGACGACCAGTTCGGCGAAGTCGGAGGGGCTCACGTCGAGACCGTCGGAGGAGGACGGCCGTCCCCGATCGACCGGGTACCGACCGTCGTCGCGAAGGGCGACGAATCGGTACTCGCCGCGGACGTCGGGGAAGTCGAAGCCGGCGACCCATTCGACCGTTGCAAGCGCGTCGTCGAGCGCGAGCCGCAGCGGTTCGGCCAGCGCGGCGATCGCCGCGGGGTCCGGCGCGGAGTAGAAGCCGCCGACCCGCACGTTGACCGGGTGGACGGCGCGCCCGCCGACGGTCGCCATCACGAGGTTGCCGGTGCGCTTGATCCGGAGCCCGCGCTCGACCGCTCCCCGGTCGTGCTCGGCGAGCTCCACCGCGTCCGCGCAGCCGAGGAAGTCGGGCGCGTGCAGGAGGTAGACGTGGAGTGCGTGGCTCTGGATCCACTCGCCGCAGTAGAGGAGCCGACGCAGCGCGGCGATCTGCGGGGGGACGGTCACGGCGCAGGCGTCCTCCATGGCCGCGCAGGCGCTCAGCTGGTACGCGACCGGGCAGATGCCGCAGATCCGGGCCGTGATGTCCGGTGCCTCGGCGAATCCGCGCCCGACGAGCAGCGACTCGAAGAAGCGGGGCGGTTCGAAGATCTCGAGCGCCACGTCGGTCACGTCGCCGTCGTGGACGACGACCCGCAAGGACCCTTCGCCCTCGACCCGGGCGATGCCCTCGACCCCGATCGTCCGCGGCGCGCCGGTGCCGTGGCTCACGACCGACCCCGTGCGCGGCCCGGGCCGATCGTCACCGGGACGGGTCCGCCGTTCGCTGCCGCCGCACGCTCGAAACTTGGCGCGCCGGCGTTGAACGTCGAGAAGAGGCGCGCCACATCGATCGGCGGTGTGCCGAGGTCGCGGAGCCGTGCGCCGAGCGCGTCCACATTGGCGGTGTCGGCGGGACCGAAGCACCCGAAGCAGCCGCGTCCGATGCCCGGGCAGAGCGCACCGCACCCGGCCCGGGTGACCGGACCGAGGCATGCGACTCCCCGGGCGACCAGCACGCAGACGGTGCCGCGCCCTTTGCACTCCTGGCAGACCGAGTGCCCGGGGATCGCCGGGGTCCGGCCGGCCAGCTCGGCGAGCAGCACCTCGAGCAGCTGGTGACGGTCGACCGGGCAGCCGTGGAGCTCGTAGTCGACCTCCACGTGCGCGGCGATCGGGGTGGAGGTGTCGAGCGTCGAGAGGTACTCCGGATGAGCGTAGACGGCGCCCGCGTACGCACCAGAGGCCGCGTGGTTGCGGAGGCCCTGGATGCCGCCCGCGGGTCGCGCAGGCGCCGATGGTCACGAGTCGGCGCGAGGCGGCCCGGACCGCGACGATGCGTTCCGCGTCCTCCGGGGTGGTGATCGACCCCTCGACGAGCGAGATGTCGTAGGGGCCGTCGCCGCTTGCGCGGGTCATCTCGGTGAAGTGGGCGATGTCGACGGCCGAGGCGAGCGCGAGCAGTTCGTCCTCGCAGTCGAGGAGGCTCAGCTGGCACCCGTCGCACGATGCGAACTTCCAGACCGCGAGGGTGGGCCGGCGTGCGTCGCCGGAGCCGTCGGGCGCGCTCACCGCTCCCGCTCCGCGAGCAGCGCCTCCACCCGTCCCGCGTAGGGGAGGACCGGACCGTCGCGACAGAGGAGGAGTGGGCCGAGCTGGCAGTGCCCACACCACCCGATGCCGCACTGCATGTTGCGTTCGAGTGAGACCCGGATCCGCCCGGGGTCGACACCGAGGTCGGCCAGGCTCCGCGCGGTGAATCGCAACATGATCTCCGGCCCGCAGACCAGTGCGCTCGCGGACGCCGACTCGAAGCCGGCAGTCGCGAGCAGCGTGGTGACGACGCCGACGTGCCCGCGCCAGCCGGGCGCCGCGACGTCGACCGTCACAAAGACCGCCGCCCCGGCCTCCTCCCAGCGCTGGAGGTCGTCGCCGAAGATGAGCTGATCGGGCGAACGCGCGCCGACCACCACGAAGACGCGTCCGGTGCGGTCGGTCCGGTGCACGAGCTGGTCGATCGCGCCGCGCAGGGGCGCGATGCCGATCCCGCCGGCGACCACCACCACGTCGCCGTTGCGGGTGACTTCGTCATCGGTTCCCCAGGTGGTTCCGAACGGGCCGCGTACGCCGACGACGTCACCTGGTGTCGCCGCGCAGAGGGCGGCGGTGACGGGGCCCACCGCGCGGATCGTGTGCTCGAGCGGGCCGACCGCGTCGGGGACGCTGCTCACGGAGATCGCCGCCTCGCCGATCCCGTAGGCGGTGAGCATGTTGAACTGCCCCGGGAGGATCGGCCCGATGGCCTCGTCCTCTGGGGTGAGGGCGATGGTCACCACGTCGCCGGTCTCCTCCCGCCGGTCGACCACGCGGTGGGGGAGGGGCTCCATCGGTCCGCGGACGCCCGCAGCGCCGGCCGTCATGCCCGCGACCGCCGTCGTCATCGCGCCGGACCTCCGCCAGTGCCGTAGAGGTCGAGGAGGCGCAGCCGCGTCGCCTGCAGGCGCTCGAGCAGGATGCCGGCGACCCGGGTCACGAGCTGGTGGCCGAGCGCGTCGTCGGCGTCGGCCTTCGCACGGAGGCAGGCGGCGTCGACCGCGACGGTGCGCACCTGCCCGTCGGCCCGCGCGTCGAACTGCCAGCGGTACGGGGGTACCAGCCAGCTCCAGCCGACCGTGCCCCCGGGCCCGACCGTCTCGACGACGATCGGGCCGCGCTCGGGCGCGTGGATCTCGATCGCGACCCGGCCCTTCCGCACGAGGTAGAGGGTGTCGGCCGGATCACCTTCGGCCAGCAGGAGCGAGCCCGGCGCGAACACCACGTTGCGTGCGCACCCCGCGACCTGTGCGACGGCGTCGCCGGGCAGCCCCGCGAGCAGGGGGTGGTTCGCGACCAGCTCGGTGATCGAGGTCGTCACGAGGCGATCCTTCCGGGCGCATCCCGGTCGCGGCGGGCGCCGTCGTCGCGGATGGCGGCGACCTCCTCGGTGAGGTCGATCCCGACCGGGCACCAGGTGATGCACCGCCCGCACCCCACACAGCCCGAGGTGTCGAACTGGTCCCACCAGGTCGAGAGCTTGTGGGTGAGCCACTGGCGGTAACGCGAGGGGACCGACGTGCGCACCGGGCCGCCGTGGAGGTACGAGTGGTCGAGGTCGAAGCAGGAGGACCAGCGCCGGGTGCGGACGACCGCACCGGTCAGGTCGCTGGTGTCCGTGACGTCGCTGCAGAAGCACGTCGGGCAGACGAGCGTGCAGTTGCCGCAAGCGAGGCACCGCTCGGCCACCTCGTCGAAACGCGGGTGCGAGAGGTTGCGCGCGAGCAGCTCCGGGAGCCCGTCGGTGTCGAGCCGCCGTCCGATCGCCGCGACGGCCCGGCCCAGCACGTCGTCGCGGCCCCGCAGGTCGTCGTCGGTGCACGGCGAGCTCGGCAGCCGGGCGAGCACGTCTCCGCCCCGCTCGGTGCCGACCCGGACGATGAAGTCGCCCCCGTCGAGCTCGCAGAGCGCGAGGTCGAAGCCGGAATCCGCCTGCGGCCCCGTGCCCATCGAGGTGCAGAAGCACGAGGACGATGGTGACCCGCATTCGGCGGCCACGACGAAGGCCCCGTCGCGACGCGCGGCGTAGCGCGGATCGGTGGTGGCCCCTCCGACCAGCACCCGGTCGAGCACCCTCAGCGCAGCGATCTCGCAGGGACGGACGCCGACCATGGCGACCGGAGCATCCGGCCCGGCGGGCGTCACCGTGACCCGCGTGCCGCCGCTGGCCGACGAGCGCCAGAGCTCCTGGCTCGGCGGGAACGCATCGGCCTTCCACGACCCCGGGCCGACGGCCCACCCGAAGAGCACGCGGTCGTCACTGTGCTCGAGCCGGTAGCTCCCCGGCGACTGCGTGTCGTGCCAGCCCACAGGCAGGTCGTCGGTGCTGGTCACCGGTCCCGGCACGATCGCACCGTTGTGCACGACCGGGCCCCGGACCTCGTACCCGAGCTCCGCGAGGAACGACAGCAGCGCGTCGAGCCCGGCTCTGGTGATGACCGCTGTGTCATCGATGCGCATAGGGGAAGGGTATGGCTGGTACCGGGGATGACGGCAGGGCCGGAAGTCACTCCCCCCTGTGACGGCCCTCGGTCACCGGGCGCCCTCAGACCTCGATCGCGCCGTCCCAGACGAGCCGGCCGCCCGCGGCGCGGACCTGTCGGCGAAGCTGGCCGATCGCCGCGAGACCGTCGGCGTCCGTGATGCAGCGAGCGGCCGTTTCGAGGGCGACGCGCCCGGAACCGTGCTCGACCAGGTCGCGGACTGCCGCGACGAGGCTGGGTGCCGTGGTGGCGTCGAGCGAGCCCGCCATCGAGACGATCACCGGGTCGCGCTGTGCGTCGATCCAGAGCTCGAGGGCCACGTCCTGACGCCAGGCGTCACGGATCGGCGGATGCGCCACCGTCCCGACCCCCGAGCCCATCCCGTCCCCCGCCGCGCGATCAGGTCCGGGTGACCGGGACCTTCTCGGGTTCGGGCGCCTTCGCCTCAGGGCAGGGGATCCGCACTTCGAGGATCCCGTCGCTGTACGTCGCCTTGACGTCGCCGGCGGACGCCCCCTTGGGCAGTGCGATGTCCCGCTCGAACTCGCCGTAGCGGAACTCCGAGCGGTAGCCCTGCTTGTTCTTCCGCTCGGAGGACTGTTGCCGCTGCGCGTGGATCCGAACCATCCCGTCGACGGTCGTGACCTCGACGTCCTCCTCCGGGTCGACGTCGGGGAGCTCGGCCCGTACGACCAGGGAGTCGCCTTCGTGGAACTCCTCGACCCGGAGCCACTCGGCCGCGTCGCCGAGTTCGAAGAGATCGCGCCAGCGGTCCGGCAACCAGACCGTCGGCCACTCGGCGAGCGGGCTCTCACGATGCACCAGTGCCATGGTCTCCTCCGATCCACTCGGATCCGATGCCGTCCCCTGCTCCCTGCAACCCATGATCGGGCCCCGTCCGGCGACGGGGTAGAGCCGAACGTCACATTGGACGGATGGTCCGTGGTCAGCACGCGATCGGCGGCGGAACGGTGGGCTCCGTCGTGCGGACGCGCGGGTGTGAGCCGGCGATCGGGCGGGACCCGGTCGGGAAACCCGTCTGTCGCGAAAGCCGGCAGGGACGGGAGGCCCACGTCTCCGCCGGCCTCGATGACCGTTCGGGACGCGCTGATGCGTGAGGAGGATCGCGCAGATCGAGACGATCGCGCCGATTCCGACGGTGCCGTCGGCGGGGCCGGATCAGCCGAGCAGCTTGGCCTTCTGCGCCTCGAACTCCGCGTCCGTGATCACGCCCTTCGCCTTCAGGTCGGCGAGCTTCTCGAGCTCGTCGGCGCTGCTCGACGTGCCGGCGGTCTGCTTCACGTACGTGTCGAACGCCTTCTGCTGCTGTGCCATCTGCGCCGCCGCACGCTCATGCATCGAGCCGCCCCGGGCGATCAGGTAGACGAGGATGCCGAGGAACGGCAGGACGATCACGAAGATGACCCAGAGCGCCTTCGCGAGTCCTCCGATGTCGTGGCTGCGGAAGATGTCGGAGAAGATGATGATGAGGAGCCAGAACCAGATGATGAAGACGAAGATCCCGAGGATGGTGCCGAACAGGTCCAGCAGGGGATAGGTGTACGCAAGCATGGTCGTTGCTCCTTCGTCGGGTCGAGGTCGTGTCTCGTTGGCGCCGCGACACCGGGATCCGCACCGTCCCCGCCATGGGTCTCGGCCCGTGCCACCGGTGCGGCAACGGCTCCGTCTTCGTGGATCGTCCTGGCACCGCCAAGGGACCGCCACGCACTGTAACCACCCGGCCATCGCCGCGCGCCGGATCGACTCCGGGTGGGTCGGGACAGGCAGCCGGCCGTGGGCCAGACTGGTCGACATGCGTCCGAAGCAGACACGCAGCAGACCCCGTCCCGACCCCGTCGCCACGTTCTTCGACCATCTGGTCGGCGGCGACCATCGGGGCATCCTCCAGCACGCGAGCGGGACGATCCGTTTCGACCTCCTCGACGGGGACGCGGTGGAGCACTGGACCCTCGTGATGGACCAGGGGGTGCTCTCCGTGACGCGGCGAGCGGGGCGGGCGGATGCAACCGCACGTCTCGAACGGAAGCTCTTCGTCGGTATGACCAAGGGGACCGTGAACCTCACCGCCAGTGTCCTGCGCGGGGTCGTCGAGATCGCAGGTGACATCTTCCTCCTCTACCGGTTCGACCGGCTGGTCCCCGGCCCGGCTCGGTCGCGGTCCACATTCCTCGAGCGCCAGAAGGAGCTGCAGGGATGAGCGTCGACGTGGTGAAGATCCTGCGCGGCAACACCTTCGTGGTGAGCGACGGGCGCGGGGACATCGAGGCGTCCCTCACCGATCCGACCGGTCTCTTCTCGTTCGACACGCGATTCCTGTCGCGCTGGGTGCTCACGATCAACGGCGAGCGGCTCGACGCGCTCTCGACCGACGACCTGCAGTACTTCGAGACGCGGTTCTTCCTCGTGCCCGGGACCGGCACCGTCTACGTTGACGCCGATCTCTCGGTGATCAGGCGGCGTGTGGTGGCCGACGGCTTCCACGAGGAGCTCCTCGTCCTCAATCACCGCTCGGAGCCGGTGCACCTCGAGATCCGCGTCGAGGCTGGCAGCGACTTCGCCGACCTGTTCGAGGTCAAGGACGCCCTCAAGAAGAAGGGGAGCTACCAGCGCGTCGTCGAGAAGCAGACCCTCCGACTCGCCTACCGCCGGCAGACCTTCGAGCGTGTGACCTGCATCTCGGCGAGCACGCCGGCGGCCATCGACGAGCACGGGCTCACCTTCACGGTGACGGTGCCGGCGCACGGACGTTGGTCGACCGAGCTCGACGTGACGGTCGCGCAGGCATCGCTCGAAGACGTGATGCGACGAGCCGCACCGGGTGCGCGCCGGACCAAAGTGGCCGAGAGCATGGCGAAGGACCTCGAGCGGTGGCTCGACGCCGCGCCGCGGCTGGAGTGCGACAACGACGCGCTGAAGGTGACCTACCGGCGGAGCCTGGTCGACCTCGCGGCGCTCCGGTTCGTCGCGCCGGTGATGCCGAAGCACGCGCTTCCGGCTGCCGGCCTCCCGTGGTTCATGACGATGTTCGGACGGGACAGCATCTTCACCAGCTTGCAGGCGCTCCCGTTCACGCCGGACCTCGCCGCCACCACCCTCCGGGCGCTCGGCGCGCGCCAGGGGACCCGCCTCGACGACTTCCGCGACGAGGACCCCGGCAGGATCCTCCACGAGATCCGGTACGGCGAGCTCACCGCGTTCGAGGAACGTCCCCACTCCCCGTACTACGGGTGTGCGGACGCAACGCCGCTCTACGTGGTGCTGCTCGACGAGTACGAGCGCTGGACGGGCGACCGCAAGCTGGTGCGCGAGCTCGAGTACGAGGCGCGCGCGGCGCTCACCTGGATCGACGAGTACGCCGACCTCCAGGGCAACGGGTACGTGGCGTACAAGCGCCGCAACGAGACGACCGGGCTCGAGAACCAGTGCTGGAAGGACTCGTGGGACTCGATCTCGTTCCGCGACGGTACGCTCCCGGGCTTTCCGCGAGCGACCTGCGAGCTCCAGGGGTACGCGTACGACGCCAAGGTGCGCGGCGCGCGTCTCGCCCGGGAGGTCTGGCGGGACGTCGTGTTCGCCGAGCGGCTCGAGTCAGAGGCGGTCGATCTCAAGCGGCGCTTCAACCGCGACTTCTGGGTTGAGGACGGCGAGTACTTCGCGGTCGCGCTCGATCCCGACGGACGCCAGGTCGACAGCTTGACGTCCAACAACGGTCACCTCCTCTGGAGCGGGATCGTCGACCGGTCGAAGGCCAAGGCGGTCGCCGCGCACCTGGTCGGTGGTCGCCTCTTCTGCGGGTGGGGGGTCAGGACGCTGGCCGAGGGCGAGGGTCGGTTCAACCCGATCGGCTACCACGTCGGGACGGTCTGGCCGTTCGACAACTCCTTCATCGCCTGGGGCCTGCGCCGTTACGGCTTCAAACAGGAGGCGGCACAGATCGCCGAAGGGATCCTGGCCGCGGCCGAGTACTTCGACGGGCGGCTCCCCGAGGCCTTCGGGGGCTACTCGCGGGCCGTGACCAAGTACCCCGTGCAGTACCCGACCGCGTGCAGCCCGCAGGCGTGGTCCACCGGCGCGCCCCTGCTGTTCCTGCGGACGATGCTCGGGCTCCTCCCGGTCGATGACCACCTCGTCGTCGACCCAGCCCTGCCCACGTCCGTCGGCCGTCTCGAGCTCCTCGACATTCCGGGCCGGTGGGGGAGGATCGACGCGTTCGGTCGTGGCCGGGTCGACACGGCGCGCGCGGACCGGAGGTCCGGCCGGACCGGCTGACCGCGGGCCGCCCGGTGGGATCGTGGCTCAGGAGAGCACGGCGTACGCGCTCTTCCCGATCAGGTAGAGACCGAGGATCAACGAGACGGCGATGATCACCTGGTCGGTGTGCGTGTCGGTCCATGCGCGCACGGACCCGAGGAACGCCTGGGCTCGCTCGGGGCGGAGACCGGCGAAGATCTCCATGACGAGGTAGGCGAGCGTGGCGATCACGCAGAAGGCGATGACCGCGAAATAGCTCTCCCAGGACGTGAGCTTCGCGTCGACGATGACCGCCACGCCGGCGGCGACGAGTCCCCACGGCTGCACGAGCGTCGCGAGGCCAATCGCGTACAGGGGCGACATGTTGTCGATGCCCGTCTGCCACTTGGGAGGCTTCTTCGGCTTCTTCGGTCGCCCCATCCGGCGCCACTGGCGGACGCCGACGACGACGAGCACCACCCCGATGAGCATCTTGACCGCGACGGCCGCGAGCGATGGGGCCGTGCTCGAGCGCGGCGGGTCGTTGCCGGTGGCGAGGATCGTGACCGCCACCACGAAGGCGAGCGAGAGCAACCAGCCGAAGATGAACGCGGCCCCCTTGCGGACGCCGCCCTTCGACGCGAGCACGAGGACGAAGGCGGTCAGCGGGATCGGCTCGAGGGTGATCGCGAGCCCGATGAGGATGAGGTCGAGGGTCAGGATGCCCGCCTTGGTGATCGTGACTGCCGCGATGTCGCTCCCGCGGAACGTGGTCGGCGCGCGGCGTGTCGTCGCAGCGTAGACCCCTGCCTGCACCAGAGGCGCTCCCTCACGCCGGCGCGATGGCAGTTGACGCGTTAGTCAGTACTAATATATGGTCCGATGCATGACCCGGTGGCCGTCCTCGGCGAGCCCAACCGTCGGCGGCTGCTCGAGCTGCTGCTCGACGGCGAGCGGCCCGTCGTCGAGTTGGCCGCGCACTTCGGCGTCACGCGCTCTGCCATCTCGCAGCACCTCGGGGTGCTCGCGCGTGCAGGGCTGGTCGAGGTCAGGAAGGAAGGTCGGTACCGCTACTACCGGGTGAACCCGCAGGGCCTCGCGGACCTGCGGTCGTCGCTCGACGTGTTCTGGACACAGGAGCTGGATCAGCTGGCGGCCGAAGCCACGCCGCCACGGGAAGGAACGGCCATGGCGCTCGAGAAGTCAGTCGTCGTCCCGCTCGGGATCGACGAGACGTTCACCCTGCTCACCGAGCCGGACCGCCTGCGTCGCTGGCAGGCGGTGACCGCGCGGATCGACCTGCGCGCCGGGGGTGAGTACCGGTGGACGATCACCCCGGGCCACACGGCCGCGGGAACCGTCGTCGAGGTCGACCCCGGCAGGCGGATGGTGCTCACGTGGGGCTGGGAGGGCTCCGAGGACCTGCCGCCCGGCGCGTCGACGGTCACCATCACGCTCGAGCCGTCGGACGGTGGGACGCTGGTCCGCCTCGTGCACGAAGGCCTGACCGACGAGCAGGCCGTCGGCCATCTGGAGGGGTGGACCCACTACCTCGCGCGCCTGGACGCTGCAGCACGGGAGGGCGACGCCGGGCCCGACGGGTGGGCCGCCGGCGGCGAGGAGATGGACCGGCTGACGGCGGCGGAGGCCTCGCTCGCGCTCTGCCTGCAGGTGCTGCGCGGCATCGACGCCGGCCAGGCCGGCCTGCCGACACCGTGCTCCGCCTTCACCGTCGACGAGCTGATCGACCATCTGCTGGGTTCCATCGTGAGCCTCGGCGGGATGGCGGGCGCGATGGCGAGCACCCCGACGGGCGGCACCTACGAGGAGCGGGTGGCCGGTGCGTCGGACGCGGCGCTCGAGGCGTGGCGGCGCCGCGGGACCGACGGCGAGGTCTCGTCCGGGGCGGGCGGGGGAGGGTTCCCGGCGACCACCGCTGCCGGGATCCTCTCGATCGAGTACCTCGTGCACGCCTGGGACCTGGCGAACGCGACCGCCCAGCCGCTCGCGCCGAGCGACGCGCTGAGCGGGTCCGTCCTCGGGTTCGCCCGCGAGGTGATCGCCCCGCAGATGCGCGACGGCGACCGGTTCGCCGAGGAGGTCGCGGTCGGTCCCGACGCCGGCCGGCTCGACCGGCTCGTGGCCTACACCGGGCGGACACCGTGACCGCCGCCGACGTTGCGGGTGCCTGGCACGCGACCACCCGACGATCGATACCAGCGAGACACCACGACAACCGAAGGAGGCAGTGATGGCGAAGTACGTGCTCGTCTACACGGGTGGGGGCATGGCCGACACCCCCGAGGCACAGCAGCAGGCGATGGAGGCGTGGATGGGGTGGTTCGGCTCGCTCGGCGACGCGGTCGTCGACCCGGGGAACCCGTTCGGCCCGTCCTGCTCGGTCTCCGCCGGCGGCGCGGTGTCCGACGGCGGCGCCTCCGGCCTGACCGGCTACTCGATCATCGAGGCCGACAGCTCGTCGTCGGCCGCAGCGAAGGCGAAGGGCTGCCCGGTCCTCGCCAACGGCGGCGCGATCGAGATCTACGAGGCGATGCCGATGGGGTGAGCGGGGGCGGTCATCCGGTCCCGGTTCGCACGGCACCGGCCGACCGGCCGCGATCCACCTCGTGCTCCGCGTCCCGACGGACCGGCAACGTCACGATGCGAGCGTCCCGGAGGCGTCGCGGCGGTGCGTCGTCGCCGATGAGCCCTGCGAGCACCGCGAACGTCCGAAGGACGATCCGGCGGTAGAGCCAGAAGAAGAAGATCGCGAGCGGCAGCTCGCCGCCGAACCCGGTCAACAGTGTGAGCCACTGATCGCGGTGGCCGAGCGACGTGATGATGTCGAACCACGCGTCGCAGAGGAGCAGCGTCCCGGCGATCAGTGCCGTCGACGCAAGGAGCTGGCGCCGGAACCACGCGGCCCACGCCGAGACCGCGAAGACCGCGACGAGCGCTGCGTCGAAGCCGGTCCAGAGCAGGTTCCAGTGGCCCGCGCTGTAGCGAGGTGGGAGGGAGAGCCCGAGGAAGACCGTCCAGATGATCATGGTCGCCGCGGCTCCCACGAAGACGACCGTGACCACTCCTGCCCACCGGGTCAGCGCGAGCCGCAGTTGGGGCCTCCCGTGGAGGCCGGCCGTGGCACGGGACGCCACGAATCGGTCGGAGGCCGTTGCCATGGCCGCAGCGTCGCGCCGTCGGGGCCCGGAGGCCAGGGCCATCGGTCACAACGTCGACCGGTCTCACCGGCGGCGGCCTCTCGGCACGGCCGCCCGTGCCACCGGGGCACTCGCCCTCGGGTGCGACCGTCACTCAGGTGCCGGCAAGCTTCGCGACGACCGGCCCGAGGGCCTCCCAGCTGTCGGACTCGATCGACCAGTAGGAGATGCCGTACTCCTCGCGCCGCCACTGGAGCTCCTCGACCATCTCGTCGACCGTGCCGAGCAGTGCGAGCGGGACATGCAGCGCGTCGGCGGGGTCGATGCCGAAGTGGGGTGCCATCGCCTCGGCGACACCCGCGGCGTCGTCGGTGAGCAGCACGAACCCGATCAGGGCGTTGAGCTCGAGCTCGTCGAAGCGGTCGCCCGCCGCATCCCTGACCCAGGCGACCTTCTCGCGGGTCCGCGCGGGCGATGCGTCCGGTGCGGTCTCGGGCCCGCCGGTCCCCTCGCGCAGGTTGACGTTGATGCTCACGATGTCTGCGTGCCGTGCCGCGAGCGAGAGTACCCTCCGGCCCCCGCCGCCGATGATCAGCGGCGGTCCGGGCTGCTGCACCCGACGCGGCAGCAGGGTGTGCTCGGTGATCCGGTAGTGCTCCCCCGCGAAGGTGAACGGCCCGTCGGTCCGGAGGAGGCCCTGGACGACAGCGACCGACTCCTCGAACCGGTCGACGCGTACCCTCGGCGGGTCGTAACCGATCCCCGCCTCCTCGTAGTCGGTCCGCATCCAGCCCGCGCCGAGACTCAGCTCGAACCGACCGTCGCTCAGCACGTCGAGCGTCGCAGCCTCCTTGGCGAGGACGGCCGGATGGCGGTAGTCGTTGCCGAAGACGAGCGCACCGAGCCTGAGCGTCGTCGTCGCCGCGGCGACCGCGGCGAGTGCGGGGACCGGCGCGAGCTGGTCCCCGAAGTGGTCGGGCATGAGGAGCGTCGAGTAGCCGAGGGCCTCGACCCGCCGTGCCTGGTCGGCCCACGAGCGTGCGGTGCCCCCGGGCGCCCGGCTGAGCTGCGCGGCGAATCGGAAGGTGCGGGCGTGTGCCATGGCCCCATCCTGCCCGGGTCCGCTCCGGGCCGCCCGTACCGGGTCCGGGCGGCGGCCCCGTCACCTCCACTACCGTCGGCTGCCGTGCCGATGCGCCGCCGGACCGCCCGCACCTGCGTGAGCGCGCCGTTCACCGCCGGCGCAGCGCTGCTCCTTGCCGTGCTCCCGGTGGCGGGTGTCCCCGCGGGCGCGACGGCCACCGCGCACTCCCGACCTCCGGCCCTCGTGGCCGACCCTGCAGCACTCGTCGACCCGCTCGACGGAACGGGCACCGGCACGACGAGTCCAGGTGCGGTCGGGGAGTTTCCGGGGGCGGACACCCCCTTCGGGATGGTGCAGTGGAGCCCCGACACGTCGCCGAACGCGGCCCAGTCCGGTGGCGGCTACTCGGTCGCGGACACCGCGGTCACCGGATTCAGCCTCACCCATCTGAGCGGGAGCGGCTGCGCGGCTGGCGGGGACGTCCCGGTGCTGCCGACGACCGGCCCGGTCGGCCCCGATCCCGGGCAGTCCGCGTCGCCGTTCACCCACGCGGGCGAGCGGGCCGCGCCCGGCCGCTACGCGGTGACGGTCGGCACGCCGCCGATCTCGACGTCGCTCGCGGTGACCGAGCGCACGGGCATCGCGAGCTTCACCTTCCCGCCGTCGGCCGCGGCGAACCTGCTCCTCAAGGTCGGCGGGAGCGCGAACCCGCCGTCGGCCGCCGCGGTCGAGCTGACCGGCGACCGCGAGGTGAGCGGCCAGGTCACGAGCGGGCAGTTCTGCGGGACCGGCCCCGATTACACGCTGCACTTCGTCGCACGGTTCGACCGACCGTTCGCAGCGTCCGGTACCTGGGACGCGGCGGGCGTCGCCGCCGGCTCGACCCACTGCACCGGGCCGACTTGCGGCGCGTACGTGACCTTCGACGCGCGCACGCAGCGGTCCGTCGTCGCGAAGGTGGGCGTCTCCTACGTGAGCACGGCCGACGCCGCCGCGAACCTCGCCGGCGAGGACACCGGCTGGTCGGTGCCGGCCGTTGCCGCACGAGCGTCGTCCGCCTGGAACGCACTCCTCGACCGTGTGCGCGTCGGCGGGGGCACCCGCGCCGAGCAGCGCACCTTCTACACGGCGCTCTACCACTCCCTTCTCTTCCCGAGCGTCGTGAGCGACGAGCAGGGGCGCTACCCCGGTGCCGACGGGCGCGTGCACACCGCGAGCGGTCGACAGGAGTACACGAACTTCTCCGAGTGGGACGTCTACCGCTCCGAATTCCAGCTGGTGTCGCTGCTCGCCCCCCGCCGGACCGGCGACATGGTCCAGTCTCTCGTGGACAGCGCGTCACAGGACGGGTGGCTGCCCAAGTGGGCCGTGGTCGGAGGCGACGCGGCGCAGATGAACGGGGACTCGGCCGACCTGCTGATCGCGGAGGCTCTCGCCTTCGGCGTCCACAACTTCGACGTCGGCGCGGCGCTCACCGCGATGGTGCACGGTGCCGACCGGTCCGAGTCCGGGCACGGCCTCCAGATCGAGCGCCAGTACCTCGACCAGTACCTCTCGCAGCACTACGTCAACGCGGCGTCCCCCGACCTCACGTCGATCGACTACACGATCGGCGGTTCCGCGACGCTCGAGTACGCACTCGACGACTTCGCGATCGCACAGGTGGCCAACGCCCGCGGGGAGCACGCCCTCGCGGACCGGATGCTCTCCCGGGCGCACAACTGGGAGTACCTCTTCGACCCGGCAACCGACGCGGTGGGCGCGCGTGGGGCGGACGGGAGCTTCCCGCCGGGCCCCGCGTTCGACCCGGCGCAGCTCGAGCCGGGAGGGCAGCAGGGGTTCGAGGAGGGGAACGCCGTGCAGTACACGTGGTCGATCCCGCAGGACCTCGGCGCCCTCGGTGCGCTGCTCGGCGGCGGCGCGGCGGCGACGTCGGAGCTCGACGCCTTCTTCACGCAGCTCAACGCCGGCCGGTTCCAGCCGTACGACTGGGCCGGGAACGAGCCGGGTCTCTGGGCGCCCTACGAGTACGACGCATTCGGGTCGCCGGCACGGACGCAGGCGGTCGTGCGCGAGATCGAGACCCGGCTCTATGCGGACGCACCCGTGGACGAGCCGGGCAACGACGATCTCGGCGCCCTCGCATCGTGGTACGTGTGGTCGGCGCTCGGGGTGTTCCCGCTCGTCCCCGGGACGTCCGACCTCGCGCTCTCGAGCCCGCTGTTCCCGCGGGCAGTCGTCTCACTGCCCGACGGGAAGCAGCTCGCGATCGACGCGCCGGCCGCATCGCCCGCGAACCCGTACGTGCATGCGTTGCACGTGGACGCACCCGGGATCGCGATGGCCGCGCCGACCTGCGGGCCCGCATCCGGCACGGGGCACACGTCGGGCTGGGCGCAGCCGTGGCTCCCGGGGTCGATCCTCCGGACCGGCGGGACGCTGCAGTTCGCCCTCTCGGCCGCGCCGGACCCGTCGTGGGGATCCGACCCTGGCCGAGCAGTGCACTCGCAGGCGACCGGCCGGCTCCCGGCGATCGGGTACTCGCAGCCGACCGGTGCGCTCGGCGCAACCGTCGTGCAACCTGCCCCGCTCATGCTCGGGATCCGGACGGCGGGAGGTGCTGCCGTGGCCGTCCGGTGGTCGGCGTCCGGGACGGGCCTCATGGTCTCGCCAGCGAGCGGCACGCTCGAGACGACGGCGGCACCGGCGGGCTCGTGCGCGCCGTCCGGCGGCGCGCAGGCCGGCCTCGTGGTCACGGCCGCGACACCCGGCGTCCACCCGCTCGTGGTCGAGCTGCGGACCGCCGGGGGCACGGCGCTGCCGCCGGTGGTCGTCGACGTGCAAGTCGCCGGCTGAGGATGTGTGCCGTCAGCCCAGGCTGACCGTCTGAGCCGTCAGCCCAGGCTGACCGTGACCGACCGCACCCCCGGAGGGACGCGCACGATCCCGTCGCGCCGGTCCACGCTTCCGGCGCTCGCCCGGCTCGCGTGCCCCACGAAGGCGGGGAGCTCGAAGAGGATCCCGCCAGGGGGCGGGGTGCCGGCGAGGGAGAGCCGCACGCCGCCGGAGATCCCGGTCACGGTGATCGAGACGCGCCGCCCGCCGACGGTCGGGAAGCCGGTCACTCCGACGGAGCGTCCGGGCTGCACCCACGCGTTCGGCACGCCCCGACCGACCACGAGCGAGCCGTCGGCCTGCTGTGCGGCGATCGAGTCGAGGAGGACCTTGTCGTCGTTCGCGCTGCCCCACGCATGTGGCGACGCCCCCTGGCCCGAGGCAGGGTGACTGCCGGTCCACGACGAGTGCCGAGGCGGCGCCGCGGAGCTCTCCCACCACGACAGCGGTCCGTTCTGGGTGCGGTCCACCATGAACTGGTAGCTCAGGATCCCCTGGTCGCGATGGGTCGACCCGGCGAGCCCCCAGCTGCCGTACCCCGCGTTGTAGGCGGTCGAGTACTCGTCGCCGGGGTACCCGCCGAAGGTGTTCGGGGGCAGCCGGCCGGCCAGGCGGGCGAACCCGTAGGCGTACGTGGCGTCGATGAGTGAGACGCCCGGCCCGGACACCGTCGCACCGAGGAGCTTGGCGTCCCACGCCCAGCGACCGAAGAGGAATGGCGCGGCCCAGTTCGCGTCGGCCGGGTGGTCACACCGGTTCTTCGTGTTGGGCTGGACCATCGAGCAGGGGAGGTAGTGGAGGTGGTACCTGGCGATCGTCGCCCCGAGGACCTCGTCGACGGAGGCCAGCAGGCTCGCGTACTCCGACGACGCCCACTGCGCCTCGGTCGTGTCGCCGAGCTGTGCGGCGAGGTACCGGTAGGCGGCGAGTCCGGTCAGTGCCTCGAAGTCGTCGACCGTCCAGAGGCCGTCGGTGTCGATGTCGTCGGTCGGGCCGATGATCCCGTCCGGACCAGTCCGTGCCGCGGCGATCGCGTGGGCCGTGTCCTCGATGCTCGGCTCCGCCGTTCCGGTCGGCCCCTCGGTCGAGAAGTTCGCGCGGACGAAGGCCGTGTCGCCGGTCTTGAGGAGGTAGATCGCCCATGGCCACGGGTACGTCCAGACGCCGTCGGGGTACTGGCCCTGGGCGCCCACCACGGTGCGCGCCTCGAGCAGCAGCGCGTGTGCGTCGGCGGAGGCGCCCTCGGTGAAGCGGTCGGCGAGGATGCCGATCACGTCGTGGCTGTACTCCTGCGCGTAGCCGTTCACCCCGGTGTTCACGTGGTCCCCGCTGCGTGCGATCTCGGTCTCGATGAAGCCGCTCCGGTACGCGTCGACCAGGCGCTGGTCCGGTAGGTGCGGTTCCGCGATCTGCGCGAGCTGTCCATGCCAGTACGCGGCCATGTGTGCGAAGTGCTGGTCGAAGCCGCCGGCGGCCACGAGCTGCGCGGCGGCGGGCCACGGGTCGAGGGTGCCGAAGCGGTCGACGGCGATGACGTAGTCGTGCGTCGTGGTGCCGTCGGAAGGTACCGCCGTGGGCGCGGTGGCGAGGGGCACGAGGCCGGGGGTGGGGGCGGGATCCGCGGCGACGGTGCGGCCAGTCGGGTTCACGACCCGGACGCGGCAGTAGACCGCGACGAACGGTCCGGACCCGAGGCTCACCCGGTCCGCGAACTCGGTGAGGTGCACCGTCGTCCCCGAGTGGGCGAAGGTCGTGACCTGCGCCGGCAGGTAGCCCTGCGCGTCCGTCCAGGTGACCGGGCCGGTCCGTGCGAGGCCGAAGCCGAACGCCCGGTCGATCCCGTCGCCGACGAAGAAGCTCCCGCCGAGGCAGGTGACCACGCCCTGTCCGTTGCCGGCCCACCCGATCGCGGAGGCGCTCGACTGCGTGCCGTGGATCGCGTCGACGGTCGCATCGAATGCGCACGGTGGCACCGACGGCGCCGGCGCACCGGGGCCGCTGGTGGCCACGGCGCCCGCGTCGTTCGTGCCGGGCAGGGCGGGCGACGTGGTCACGGCTGCCAGGGCCGCCACGGCGAGCACCACCCGCCGTGCGGCGCCGCGACCGACGGCCGCCGGCGCCACGCGTCCCCCGGCGGATCGGGCCCTCCCTGGCACGGCGTCACGATAGACCCGGCGCCCGCCGGCGGGACGGGACGGACGTACCCGGCGCAGGGCCACCCGTCACCGGCCGGCCGACCGGTGGTGCCGTACAATCGCTGCTCCATGGGCGCGGAACTTCGTCCGGACCGGACGTCGCGCAGGGGCCTCGACTCCGACACTGCCGGCCAGGCGGGACCTTCCGGCGCCGGCGGTAGGGAGCGCATCGGATGACGGTCACCTCCGAGGCGCCGTCACGCACCACGATCGACGACTCCTCCACCAAGGCGGCGACCGCGACCCGCGACGAGTGGCAGCCCGCCCGCCGCCCGCGCCGCCTCGCCGGTGCGCTGCTCGCGGCGGGCGCCTGCTACCTCGCCGCCTCGGTTGCCGTCTGGTCCCACGTGTGGTTCGGGCACCCGTCGTCGACCTCCACGTGCGGGTGCGGCGACAGCTCGCTGTTCACCTGGTTCCTCGCCTGGCCGGCGCACGCCATCGCCCACGGTCTCGACCCGTGGTACACCGCGTCGCTCGGCCACCCGTCGGGCGTCAACCTGCTCGCCAACACGAGCGTCCTCGCGGTCGGCACCGTGCTCGCACCGGTCACGTGGCTGTTCGGACCGATCGTGACCCTCAACGTGGCGCTCACCCTCGCCCCGTTCCTCTCCGCCCTCGCCATGTTCGTGCTCGTGCGTCGATGGGTGCGGTGGGCACCTGCGGCCTTCGTCGCGGGGCTGCTCTACGGCTTCTCGCCGTTCGTGTTGGTCAGCCTCGTCGACGCGCACCTCATGCTCGGGATGGCGTTCGTCCCGCCGCTCGTCGTCGCCTGCCTCGACGAGCTCCTCTTCCGGCACCCCGAGCGTCCCGCCGCGGTCGGGGCGCTCCTCGGCGTGCTGCTCGTACTCCAGTTCTTCCTCGGGACCGAGCTGCTCGCGCTCACCGCGGTCGTCGTCGGATGCGGGCTCGTCGTGCTCGGCGTGTCCGCGGCGGCTCGCAGGCGCCGTCCGGATCCGGTCGGGACGCGGCGTGCCGCGACCGGGCTCGCCGTCGGCGGCGTCGTCGCATGCTGTCTCCTCGCATTGCCGGCGTGGTTCGCGCTGGCCGGGCCGGCCCACTTCTCGGGTCTCGTGTGGCCGGGCGCCAGGCTCGCCTCTGCGGGTACCACCGAGGGGGCCTTCTTCCTGCCGTCGCCCCCGCTGTCGACCGGCTTCTTCGGTCCGGTGATGGCCCGCGTCATCGGCGGCACGCAGGGACCGGTCCTCTCCTTCCAGTACCTCGGCATCGGTGCCGTCCTCGTCGCGGCGGTCGGGCTCATCCTCTGGCGACGGGACCGCCGGCTCCGCTTCTTCGGCGCGATGGCGGTCGTGACCGCGGTGCTCTCGCTCGGTGCGAAGGCGGGCCAGCCGCTGCCGTGGCACGCGTTCGCCTCTCTCCCGCTCCTCCAGAACGTGACGCCGAGCCGTTTCGTGCTCTTCACCGTCCTCGCGGTGGCGGCGATGCTCGGCATCGTCGTCGACCACTGCCATGACGCCGTCGTCGCGCGCGGCCGCCGGTGGCGAGCGCCCGCTCTCGTCGCCGGCGCCGCGGTCGCCGCGGTCGCGCTCGTACCCGTCGGGACGTACGTCGGCCGGAGCCTGCCGATCGCGACCCAGCCCGTCGTCGTGCCCACCTGGTTCCGCACGGTGAGCCCGCACGTGGCGGCCGACCAGGTCGTGCTCGTCCTCCCCGCGCCGTTCGCCATCACCCAGAGCGCGATGACCTGGCAGGCGCTGGATGGCATGCAGTACTCGATGGTCGGTCAGGGCGGTCCGGGCGGTGTGCTCGCACGGGCAGGCGCGGACGGCCCCGGCCAGGCGGCGATCGTCGATACCACCTTCCACTTCGGACCCGTGCCGCGCCTCGCCGCGCAGGACGTGGTTTCGGTGCGCGCCGCACTGCGGGCATGGGGCACCACGATGATCGTCGTGCCCGATCAGCCCGCACTGCCGGACTACGAACGGATCCGGTCGGTGCCCGTGGCGGCCGCCCTGCTCACCGCGGCGACCGGCGTGCGACCGAGCCATGAGGCCGACGCTTGGGTGTGGACCGGGGTCCAACGCCGGCTGCCCGTGGCCGACATGACCACCGCGCAGCTGCAGGCATGCACGGACGGGCTGGCGCCGTGGGGCGCCGGCGCCGTCGAGCACGCGGTGGGGTGCGTCTCCCTAGTCCTCGGAGCCTGACCCGGTACCGGGCGGCTCGTTCGCACAGGCGTGCGGCACCCGAGCTCAGCCGAGGAACGCACCCTGCTCGAGCAGAATGCCGCGCACCGCGCGTGGATCGCGCTCTCCGCGTGCCGCCAGCGCGGCCGCGACGCCGGCCGCCTGGCCGGTCGCCATCGAGGGTCCCATCACCCGTAGCGACGCCAGCGCGTCGTGGTTCGCGCTCGTGCACCGACCCGCGACCCAGAGGTTGTCCAGTCCGTCCACCTCGAGGGCGCGGAGCGGGACCTGGTAGCAGGCCCCGTCGGGCAGGAACTCGTACTCGGTCGAACGTCCCGACACGTGGTACTCGCGCGGCCAGGCGCCGGCCGCCACCGCGTCGTCGAAGCGCGCGAGGCCGGCCACGTCGTCCCCGGTGAGCACGTACCGACCCACGGCACGCCGGGTCTCGCGGACCCCGAGGACGGACGCGGTGTCGGCGAGGAAGGCGTCCGCGAATCCGGGCAGGTGGTCGACGAGGAACGCGGCGGCCTCCTCGGCGAGACGACGCCCCTCGAGCTCGCCGTAGGTGGCCTGGAAGGGGTCGGTGGTGTCGAGTGCACCGCCGTCCGGCCCGCGCACGCGGGTCATCGCGCCGATCATCTCGCCGGGACGGAAGGTCGGGAGGATCGCGCCGCTGTCCCGCGAGAGGTGCCCGCCGTGTGCGGCGATGGCGTCGGTGAGGGCCGATCGTCCGGCCGCCAACGCCGTATCGACGTCGACGTGCTCCATCACGAACTGCATGGACGCGAACTGCTGGTGCCCGGGCTCGGGCGTGCTCGTGCGAGCGGGCGGCCCGGCATGGAAGACGAGGTCGGCGTCGCCGGTCGCGTCCACGAAGCACCTGGCGCGCACGGCCTTCGCCCCTCGCTTGGTCGCGAGGACCACGGCGGCGAGGTCTTTGTCGCCGTCCTCGCGCACGACGTCGGCGACGACCGTCTGGAGCAGCAGGGTGATCCGCTGTTCGGAGGACACGAGGTGGTCGAAGAGGCGCTTGGCCGCCCACGGGACGTAGAGGAGGACCGCGGTCTCCTTGAAGGGCACGGGCCCGGCAGCCGTCCCCGCAGACTGCAGCGCGGTCGCGACCTCTTCGGCGATCCCGCGGCTGACGAGGTCGAAGGCGTCGGGTTCGCCCGGTCGGCGCACGTAGAGCCCGCAGACGGTGCCGACCGACGCGGCGGTGAAGTTGCCGCCGAGGAAGCCCTGCCGCTCGAGGAGGCAGACCGAGGCGCCGGCCCGGGCGGCCGCGAGGGCGGCCCCGAGTCCGGCCGGCCCGCCCCCGGCGACGCAGACGTCGACGTCCGCGACGACCTCGGCGGCACGTTCCGGGACCGCGATGCTCGGCGGCACGCGCCGACCCTAACCCTCGCGGAAGACGGTGGCCGGGGTCCGCCCGTCCCGGCGCCGGCCGGAACCCTCCGGTCGGTCCGTGCGCCGCGTCCGGGGAGAGCCGGTAGGGTCCTGCCGTGACCGTCCAGCAGCAGGTCGCCGACCTCGGGTTCAAGGTGCTCAACCGGATCCACCACACGGTGCTGCGCGCGACCGGCGGGCGCTTCATGGGGAAGGCCTTCGGGATGCCGGTCGTCGAGCTCCACACCGTCGGACGGCGCTCCGGCCGACCGCACTCGGCGATGTTGACCGCACCGGTCGTCGACGGCGACCGGGTGGTGGTGGTCGCCTCGAAGGGCGGGGACGACCGCCCTCCGGACTGGTACCGCAACGTGCTCGCGCATCCGGAGATCGACGTGACGATCGAGGGCACCCGCCGCCCGATGACCGCACGCGAGGCCACGGCGGAGGAGAAGGACGTCCTCTGGCCACGCGTCGTCCAGTCCTACCGCGGCTACGACCGCTACCAGCAGCGTTCGTCGCGCGACATCCCGCTCGTGCTCCTCGAGCCTCGCTGACGGCGCGCGGCAACCGCAACGCCCCGCCTTCCTTCTCTCGTCCGACCAGGGACTTTCTCCTCTGGTGCCCGGCGTGGCCATCGTGCACGATCGGCGGTGGAGGTGGTGGCCATGAAGACAGTCGTCGTGTACGAGTCGGTGGTGGGCAACACCCGGACGATCGCGGAGCGGATCGCGGACGCCGCGTCCAAACGGGGCGAGGTGGTCTTCGTGCCGGTCGCCCACGCGTCCCCGAAGGTCGTGGTCGGCGCGGACCTGGTGGTCGTGGGCGGGCCGACCCACGTGCACGGGCTCAGCTGGTCCTCGACGCGCAAGGCCGGTGCCGAGGACGCGGCCAAGCACGAAGGCCGGACCGCGGAGCCCGACTGGGAGGGTCCCGGGCTGCGCGCGTGGCTCCGCCACCTCGACCGTGCCCCCCGCACGCGGGCGGTCGCCTTCGACACACGCTTCGACGCGTCGCCCGCTGCCACCGGGAGAGCGTCGAAGGGGATCGACCGGCGGCTCCGCCACCATGGGTTCCGGATGGTCGCGTCACCCGAGAGCTTCCTCGTCGACAAGGAGAGCCACCTCGTCGACGGCGAGGCCGACCGTGCGACGACCTGGGCGACCGGCGTCCTCGACGAGCTGCAGCTCGCCGGCTGAGCCGGGGGCGTCGTCATGATCGAACACGGCACGTCCGGGCGGAGCGAGGCGGTCCGCGCCGCAGAGCTGGTCGAGATCGCGTCCTGGGACGGACCGTTCCTCGGCGTCCTCCTCGACACGCGAGGGTCGATCGAGAACGCGGCAGAGCACGCGGAGCACCGGTGGAAGGTCCTGCGGGAGCAGCTGCTCGGCGAAGGCGTCGACCCCCGTTGCCTCGACGCCGTGGACGGGTTCGTGCACGACGCGCACCTCCAGGGCGCCGCCCTCTCGGTGACGGCGACCCCGCACGGACTCGTGCACGTGGAGCACGGCACCGCTACGCCCCCCACCGACCGCGGGACGTGGAGTTCGGTGCCGCACCTCGTCACGCTGGTCGAGTGGCGGCAGCAGTCGATTCCGTACCTGCTCGTCCTCGTCGACCACAAAGGGGCGGACGTCCTCGCCGTGTCCCACGGTCACGCGCGGGAGCCGGCGACAGCCGGGGTGCGGGACGAGCCGGTCCAGAAGGCGGCGCCGGGCGGGTGGTCGCAGCGCCGCTACCAGCAACGTGCGGAGAACACCTGGCGGGACAACGCCCGCGACGGCGCGCGGGTCGCCGCGTCACTGGCCGAGCGGATCGGCGCGGAGCTCGTGCTCGTGGCCGGGGACGACCGCTCGCGCCACCTGCTCATCGCCGCGCTCCCCGCGCACGTCGCCGACCGGGTGCGCATCGTCGAGGGCGGGCGGGCGGCCGACGGCTCACGGGATCGGGTCGACGACGCGGTGGCCCGGCAGTTGCGGGGACTCACCGCCGAGCACACCGCCTCGGTCCTCGAGGCCTTCCACCGCCGGCACGGGCAGGCCCACCTCGCGGTGGACGGAGCCGAGGACACCGTGGCAGCCCTCTCGGAAGGCCGCGTCGAGACGCTCCTCGTCCACGCCGACGTCGGCGACGAACGGGTCGCGTGGCTCGGCCGGTCGGCCCGTTCGGTCGCGCTCGACCGGCACGACCTGCCACCCACTGACGCCGCGGCGGCGGTCCACGGCCCACTGGTGGACGTCGCGATCGCCGAGACGCTCCGCTCGGGCGGCGGCGTGCGCCTCGTGCCCGCCCACGGCGGACCGTCGGACGGCATCGGAGCGATCCTGCGCTGGTCCGACTGATCGCGACGCCGGGGCGCGCCGGGCGGTGACGACCGTGGCCGGTGGTACGCTCGCCGCCACGCCGCCGCACCCGAGATCGATGGTCCGCGCTCCCGGGAGCCGCCCCGCGCACCACCCGCACGGTGACGGCGCGCCCACCGCCCCGTGCCGTCGCCCGGCACCATGAGCCGGCGCCGCACCCGCTGGATCGGCATCGCCGCCGTGGTGGCCGCGGCGATCGCCGCACTGGTGGCATGGTCGGTGGCGGGTGGAGGCACCCACGCCGCCGGCGGGAGAACGGGGTCGACGCGGACCACGATGGCTCACCGACCGGTTGCGACGCTGCCTCCGCTCGTGCCAACCGTGGGGGGAGCGAGCGTCTCGACGACCGTGCTCCCGTTCGTCGACCTGAGCCGCCCGGTCGTCTCCGGCGGTCGGATGGTCGCGCCGGACCGGTCCCTGCCGACCGATGTTTGGAGCCCGGTAGGTGGCGGTCCGTACCCACTGGTCGTCTTCGTGCACGGCTACGACATCGGGCCGTCGACCTACGAGCAGTTCTGCTCGACCTTGGCTGCGTCCGGCTACGTGGTGGCCGCGCCCTCGTTCCCGCTGGAAGACCCCGCCCGGGGACTGGGCCTCGACCGGACCGAGCTCCCGTCCGAGGCGGCGGACGTCTCGTTCGTCATCACCTCGATCGAGCACGGAGCGTTCGCGCCGCGGATCGAGCCGTCACGGATCGCGGTCGTCGGCCACTCCGACGGGGCGGACGTCGCCCTCATGGTCGGCTACGAGCACGGCACGGTCGACCCGCGGGTGCGGGCGGTCGTTGCCGACGCACCGGATCCGATCACCGCGCCCGTCGTCTCCACGTCGACCCCCCTCCTCCTCGTGCAGGGCACCGCCGACTCGGTCGTGCCGTACTCGTCGAGCCAGACGGTCTTCACGCAGGTCCACGCGCCGGTGGACTACCTCTCGCTCCTTGGTGCCGACCACCTCGGACCGATCGCGGGTGGAACGGTGTGGACGCCGGTCCTCGACGCGGCGGTCGCGCGACTTTCTGGCGGCGGAGGTCGCGGGCCGCGCCCCGAACGGGACGGCGCTCACGCGGGCGCTCGCCGCATCTCCGCTCGTGAAGCTCCAGACCGCGGGCTGAGCGCGCCACGTCCGGTCCTGGCGCGGGGTGACCGTCGGCCGTAGCCTCAGGTCCGGGGCCCGGCACCTTGCGAACCGGGGTCCGAGGCGACCGGCCCGGAGACCGGCCAGCGACCGGAAACTGCCCGACGCCCCGGAGGAGGATCCGCCATGGTCCGAAGTGCAGTGGAGTCCGCTGCAGCCGAGCGTGTGGACCGGCAGGGCGACGGTACCGTCCACCGCGGTGACGCAGGTGCGCACGAGACGGGGCGCCACGATCTCGCGGGTGGATGGCGTCGCACCCGACCAACTTCTACGACGCGTCGCCGAACCTCCGGTGGACGCTGCTCCTCCGGGCGGGGGAGGGGGCGACCGCCACGATGCAGCCGATGCTCGCCGACTTCGGGCGCGCGGTCGCCGAAATCGTAGACCCTGCTGTCGAAGCGCTCGAGCGCAACCGGCAGCTGCCGGCGCCGGCTCCCTACGACGCGATCGGCCGGCTGGTCGAGCGCATCGACTTCCACCCGGCGTACCGCGACGCCGGCAGGGCCGTCTGGTCCTCGGGACTGCTCGCGGTCAACCGCGACGGGAACGGCCTGTTCGAACAGGCGGCTCTCTTCTACCTCCTTTCCCACGCGGGTGAGGGCGGGCACAGCTGTCCGGCCGTCTGCACCGCCGGCCTGGCCCGCGCGCTCGAGCGACGCGGCACGCCGGAGCTCAAGGACCGGTACCTGCCGGGCATCTACCAGCTCGACTACGACCGGTGCCTGCGCGGCTCGCAGTTCCTCACCGAGATCCACGGCGGATCGGACGTCGGTGCCAACGCGGTGGTCGCCGTCGCGGACGGGGCCGAGCGGGGGGGATGGCGGATCAGCGGGGAGAAGTGGTTCTGCTCGGTCGCGGACGCCGAGCTGTTCGCCGTCACGGCGCGGCCTGAGGGCGCCGGTCCGGGGACCCGCGGGCTCGGCTGCTTTCTGGTACCCCGAACGCTCGACGGCTCGACGCCGAACGGCTTCCGGATCCGGCGGCTCAAGGACAAGCTCGGGACCCGGTGCCTCGCTTCGGCGGAGATCGACTTCGACGGCGCACTCGGCTGGCCGGTCGGTGAGGTCGACGACGGCTTCCACGTCGCGGTCGAGGAGTTCCTCAACACCTCGCGCTGGCTCAACGCGGTCGGCTCGACCGGCCTCATGCGCCGCGCCTACCTCGAGGCCTCGTCGTTCGCCCGCCACCGTCGTGCGTTCGGCGTGCCGATCGCCTCGTTCCCGATCCTGCGCGAACAGCTCGCCGAGATGAAGATCGACGAGGCGGCCGCGCTGGCCTCGACGATGGCGCTCACCGGCCTCCTCGACCGCCTCGACCACGGCCGTGCGTCCGACGAGGAAGCGGCGGCCTACCGGGTGCTGGTCAATGCCAACAAGTACCTCACGTCGATCGTCGCGACCGACGTCGTGCACCGGGGGATCGAGGTGCTCGGTGGCAACGGCACCATCGAGACGTTCTCGCCGCTGCCGCGGCTCTACCGCGATGCGATCGTCTACGAGAGCTGGGAGGGAACCCACAACGTGCTCTGCGCACAGGTGCATCGTGACTGCTCGCGGCTCGGACTCCTCGACCCCCTCGTCTCCTGGATCCGCGGGAACCTCCGGGCGCTCGACGGCCAGCCGGACGCCGCGGCGGTCGGCGTCGCGCTCGACGCCCTCGAGCCCCGCCTGCGCCGATCGTTCGTGGAGCCCGCAACGTCTGCCGCGCCCTTCCGCCGTCAGCTCGGCACGCTCGTCCGCGTGGTGCAGGCGACCTGCCTCCTCGAGGAGGCGGCGTTCGACGGTGCGCCGTCGGAGAAGGCCGCGGGTGCATCGCTCTACGTCCGGCGGCATCTGGTGCCCGGCCACGAACCCGAGGACGACCCGGCGTGGACGGGTCTGGTGGACGGGACGCTCGCCGACGAGGCCGGCTGAGGGCCGTCAGTCCGCGTCGGGGAGCTCGTCCTCCCCGGCGTCTCCGCCGGTGGCCGCCACGGCGAGGCGGTCGAGGTAGTGGTCCCAACCCTGCGTGTGGTCGTCGACCGCGTCGGCCGGGAGGCCGCGGTGCACGAGACGGACCCTGGTCTTGCCGCCTTCGGGCGTCAGCGTGATCTCGATCGTGGTCGAGCCCGCGGGGATGGGATGGTCGGGCTCGTCCCACCCGAAAGAGAAGACGACCCGCCGATCCGGCTCGAGCTCGACGAACTCCCCGACGGAGGGGTGCCGACCGCCGACCAGCACGCAGTGCGTACCACCCGGACGCGGGTCGAGGCTCGCCTCGGTGCCCATCCACCGCAGGTGCAGCTCGGGATCGACGAGGAACGGATAGATGGTTGCGGGGCTCGCGTCGACCACGATCTCCCGTTCGAGCTCGGCCATCACTGCCTCCCTTTCTCGGTTGGGGTGCGCGCTCGGTGCGAGCGCTCGACGTGGACCCTGCCCACCACGTCCCAGCCGTAAGTGTACGTGAACACTTACGTAAGTGTCAACTAACGAAGATGGCGGACGGCGGCGCCCTCCGCTCCGCAGCGGGGCCGATCGCCCGTCGCGACGTCCTACGCTTCCGTAATGGCACTCGAACGCTTCGAAGGACGCGCCGCGCTCGTGACCGGGGCGGCGTCCGGCATCGGGCGCGCCACCGCGCTGCGGTTGGCGGACGAGGGCGCGCAGGTCGTCGCCTCGGACGTCAACGGCGGCCTGCTCGGCGAGCTGCCCGGCGCGGCCGCCGGCTTCCCCGGCGCGATCGAGCCGGTGGTCGCGGACGTGAGCTCGGAGGACGCCGTCGAGGAGCTGGTGGACGCCGCGGTGGCACGGCTCGGCCGGCTCGACGTCGTCGTCAACGTCGCGGGCGTCCTCTCGTTCTCGCACACCCACGAGTTGACCCTCGCCGAGTGGCAGCGCCTCGTGACGATCAACCTCACCGGCACGTTCCTCGTCTGCCGACAGGCGATCCCGCACCTCCTCGCCGCGAAGGGGAGCATCGTGAACCTGGCGTCGACGGCCGCCCACAAGGGCCAGCCGTGGGCCGCGGCGTACGCCGCATCGAAGGGCGGGGTGCTGGCGCTCACCCGTGCGCTGGCCGTGGAGTACGCCGGAGCGGGCGTGCGGGTCAACAGCATCAGCCCCGGGGCGATCGACACGCCGATCACCGCGGCCTTCCACCTTCCCGAGGGTGCCGATCCGAAGCTGCTTCGACGGGTGACTCCGATCGGTTCGTTCGGCACGCCCGAGGGGATCGCGGCCGCCATCGTGTACGTGGCGTCCGACGAGGCCTCGCACATGAACGGCGCGGACCTTCTCATCGACGGAGCGACGCTGGCCTGACGGCACTCCGATCGGCGCACCCCTGCGCGGGCGCCTCGGTAGGGTGCTCGGGTGCCGACGCTCGTCGCTGCACCGGACAAGTTCCGGGGGACCGCCACTGCGCAGGAGGTCGCCGCCGCGATCGCGCAGGCGGCGGCGTCGCACGGATGGGCGGCCGTCCGCATCCCGCTGTCCGACGGGGGAGAGGGGCTGCTCGAGGCCTTCGACCACCCCGGCTCACGGCTTCGCACCTCGACGGTCACCGGACCCGGCGGTGAGCCGGTCGCCGCACCGTGGCGGTGCGACGGTCCGCTCGCGGTCGTGGAGATGTCGAGAGCCTCGGGGCTGGTCCTGGCCGGCGGCGCCGAGGGTAACGACCCGGTCGGGGCGACGTCGAGAGGGACCGGCGAGCTGCTCGTCGTCGCCGCGCGGGAGGTCGGTCCCGGCGGGACGGTCGTGCTCGGCCTCGGGGGCTCGGCGACGACCGACGGCGGCGTTGGTGCGCTCGACGCGGTGGAGGCGGCGGGCGGACTCGGAGGGACCACGCTCGTCGGCGTGTGCGACGTCGAGGTGGGCTTCGTCGACGCGGCCCGGCTCTTCGCGCCGCAGAAGGGCGCCACTCCCGCGCAGGTCGCCGAGCTCGCCGATCGCCTGGAGGCGATCGCGTCCCGGTACCGGCGTGAGTACGGGGTCGACGTGCGCGGCGTGCCGGGTGCGGGCGCGGCCGGAGGGCTCGGTGGCGCGGTGGTGGCGCTCGGCGGGCAGCTTCGCTCCGGCTACGGACTGGTCGCCGAGCTGGTGGGGCTCGCCGGGGCGCTCGGGGACGCGTCGCTCGTGGTCACCGGCGAAGGTGCGCTCGACGCGACCTCGTTCGCCGGGAAGGTCGTCGGCGGCGTGCTCGAGGACGCGCGCGGAGCCGGCGTGGACGCGCTGGTCGTCGCGGGCCGGGCGAGCGACGACGGGCGCTCGCTCGCCGCCGGACTCGGGGCATCCGTGGTCTCGCTGGTCGAGCGCTTCGGCGAGCGACGCGCATCGGCCGAGACGCCGACGTGCGTCGAGAAGGCCGTCACGGAGGTGCTCGCCGAACGGTGATGCCGGCCGGCGCGGAAGTCCACCGGTCGCCCGACCGACCGTCCTGCTAGGGTCGCGGCCACAACAGACGTGGTGCGTCGGGGAAGCCGGTCGAACGCCGGCACTGGTCCGCAACCGTGGGCAGCGACCGTGGGGTCCGCTGCGAGTCGGGATACCGGTACACCGCCAGGTTGAGTCTTTGTCCGTCGAGAATTGCGGGAAGGACTCGGTCGCTCCGGCATGCACGACCGTCGCCGCGAGCTCGCCGGGCCGTTCCCCGGGAGCGAGGAGCGACCATGTCCCCGAAACGCCTTCTGGCGATGGCAGCGGCCGGATGCTGCCTCACCTTCGCGAGTGCCGCGGCACCGTCACCCGCGTCGGCCATCCCGCGCGGCCATGTTTCGCCGTCCCCGCTCGTGCGGGCCGTCAGCGCGGAGCAGGGCGCGACGTGGCTCGCGAGCCAGCTCACGTCGGCCGGATTCATCCCCTCCACGACCACTCCCGGTCAGGCCGACCTCGCGGCCACCGCCAACACCGTGCTCGCGCTGGCGAGCGCCGGAGTCGACCGGCCGGCGGCGGCGAACGCACTCGCGTACCTCGAGGCGAACGTCGATCCGTACGTCGTGACCGGCGGCAGTGACGGCCCGGGGCAGCTCTCGCTCCTGATCCTCGACGCCCACGCCCTCGGGGTCGACCCGTCGACGTTCGGCGGGACGGACCTGGTCACGCGACTCCTCGCGACGGAGCGCACCTCGGGTCCGGACGCCGGCCTCTTCGGCGCGCAGGACCCGACGTACGACGGGGCGTACCGGCAGGGACTCGCGCTCGCCGCGCTCGCCGCGGTCGGCGTGACCGCTTCTGCGCAGGTCGCCACCGCCGAGGCGTGGCTCACCGGCCAGCAGTGCCCCGACGGCGGGTGGACGAGCGACCTCACTGTCGCCAATCCGTGCACCGGTGATCCGTCGACGTTCAACGGGCCCGACACCAACTCGACCGCACTCGCGGTCGTCGGGCTCGAGGCCCAGGGGGCGCTCGGCACGACCGCCGCCGCGAACGCGCTCGCGTTCCTCGAGTCGGCGCAGGACGCGGACGCGGGCTGGGGCTACTTCCCGAACACCGTGTCCACGCCGGGCTCGACCGATCCCGACTCCACCGCCCTCGTGGTCCAGGCGATCATCGCGCTCGGGCACGATCCCGGTGACGGGGCCTTCGCAGTAGGTGGCTCCGACCCGATCTCGGTCCTCGCCGGCTTCCAGCAGCAGGGGGGCGCAGGTGCAGGCGCCTTCACCTTCCCCGGGACCCCGGGCCCCGATCTGCTCGCGACCTATCAGGCGGTCCCCGCGATGGCCGGGGTCGCGCTGCCCTTCGCCTCGACCACCGTCTCAGCGCACGCGCAGGCGAGCGGGGCGTCCGCCGCCGTGACGTACTCGGCCACCGTGTCCTCCGTCGCGGGCACACCGACCGGGACGGTGACCTTCGCGTCGGGTGGCACGCCGATCTGCACGACCGCCGTGCTGGTCGGCGGGTCCGGGACCTGCACGGTGCCGGTGGGTGGGGCTCCCGCCGGAGCCACCGTCGACGCGGTCTTCACCGGGAGCACCGCCTTCGGTGTGTCCAGCGCGTCAGACGGCCAGGGCTACTGGCTCGTGGCGGCCGACGGCGGGATCTTCGCCTACGGCGACGCCGGGTTCTTCGGCTCGCACGGCGGCGCGCCCCTCAACCAGCCGATCGTGGGGATGGCCTCGACCGCGGACGGCCAGGGCTACTGGCTCGTGGCGGCCGACGGCGGGATCTTCGCCTACGGCGACGCCGGGTTCTTCGGCTCGCACGGCGGCGCGCCCCTCAACCAGCCGATCGTGGGGATGGCCTCGACCGCGGACGGCCAGGGCTACTGGCTCGTGGCGGCCGACGGCGGGATCTTCGCCTACGGCGACGCCGGGTTCTTCGGCTCGCACGGCGGCGCGCCCCTCAACCAGCCGATCGTGGGGATGGCCTCGACCGCGGACGGCCAGGGCTACTGGCTGGTCGCGGCCGACGGTGGCATCTTCGCCTACGGCGACGCCGGGTTCTTCGGCTCGCACGGCGGCGCGCCCCTCAACCGGCCGATCGTGGGGATGGCCTCGACCGCGGACGGCCAGGGCTACTGGCTCGTAGCGGCCGACGGCGGGATCTTCGCCTACGGCGACGCCGGGTTCTTCGGCTCGCACGGCGGCGCGCCCCTCAACCAGCCGATCGTGGGGATGGCCTCGACCGCGGACGGCCAGGGCTACTGGCTCGTGGCGGCCGACGGCGGGATCTTCGCCTACGGCGACGCCGGCTTCTTCGGCTCGCACGGCGGCGCGCCCCTCAACCGGCCGATCGTGGGTGCGGCGACGAGCCTCCCGTCATCGGGGGGCTGATCCGGCCGTGCCCGGTCGCCGGAGGCCCGTCGGCCGCCTCGTGCGGAGCGCGCTGCTCGTCGCCGCCGCGGCGTGCGCGCTCTCGCTCGGCGGACCCGACGCGCTCGTGCCAGCGAGGGATGTGGCCGGTGCTGCGGTCGACGTGGGCGTGGGTTTCGTCGTCGACCTCGGCAGCGGGCAGGCCCAGGTCGCAGGATGCGTCCAGGTCCCACCGAGCGACAACGGCTACTACGCGCTCGCGGCGTTTCTCGCACAGGAACACCTCGAGTCACCGACGTACAACTCCTCGGGCCTTCTCTGCTCGATCGACGGCGTGCCCGCCGCGCCCGCCTGCGGGCAGGCGGTCCCGGGCGGCTACCAGTACTGGTCCTACTGGACGATGACCGACGGCACGGGCTCGTGGACCTACGCGTCGCGGGGCGCGTCGGTGGCGGTCGGCGACGCGGCGGGCGGCCAGGATGTCGAGGGTTGGCGGTTCCAGAACCCCGGACCGGACAACCCCTCCGCGCCGCCGCCACGGACGGCACCTGACTACGCGGCTCTCTGCAGGAGCGTCACGAGCACACCCACGACGAACGCGGTCGAACCGGCCCCCGCGAGCTCCGGTGCGGCGGGCTCGATCCCGACGGTGTCCGGCGCGGCGGGGCCCACGTCGGGAGGGACGGCGGGGGGCAGCGGCGGCACGCCGCCGGCGACGACCGGCGCGGGCGGGGCCTCCGCCACGTCGACGACGGAGGTGCCGACCGGGGCACAGGCCGGGCGGCCGACGAGCGGTTCTTCGTCGACGACGTCACCTGCGGCAAGCCCGGACCACCTCCACGCGCTCGGTGCGGCGCCGGTCGCCGCGCACCAGGGAGGAGGCTCGGGCGCACTGCCGCTCGTGCTCGGCGGTGCGCTCGCGCTCGCGCTGCTCGTGATGGCGGCGGTCCGGTGGCGGGCGCGGACCCGGGCGCGGTGAACCGCCGAGACGGGTCGTGAGCCGTCGCCGGGAGAGCGCCGCGTCGGCCCGGCGCGGGCTCCATCCCGCCGCGTGGTGGCTCTGGGCGGCGTGCATGGCGGGCGCCGCCACCCGAACGACCAACCCGATCCTGCTCGTGCTGCTCGCATCGGTCGTGGCGTACGTCGTCTCCGCGAAGCGCACGACGGCGCCGTGGTCGCGTTCCCTCGTCGTCTTCGTCCGGCTCGGGCTCGTCGTCATCGTGCTGCGGGTCGCGCTCGAGATCGTCTTCGGCTACCGGCTCCCCGGGCACGTCCTCTTCACGCTCCCCGAGGTTCCACTGCCGTCGTGGGCGCAGGGGGTCAGCATCGGGGGGCCGGTGACCCTCGAGGGCATCCTGGGCGCCGCGGTGCAGGGTCTCCGCCTCGCCGTCGTGCTCGTGTGCTTCGGCGCGGCGAAATTCGCTCGCGAGCCCCTACCGGCTGCTGCGCTGCCTCCCCGCCGTCCTCTACGAGGCCGGGGTCGCGGTGACGGTTTCGCTCGCCTTCGCACCCGAGGTCGTCATGGCGATCGGGAACGTCCGCGACGCCCGCCGTCTGCGCGGCCGCCCGGTCCGCGGCGTCGCAGGGCTGCGTGGGATGGCCGTCCCGGTCCTGCAGACCGCGCTCGATCGGTCGCTGCACCTGGCCTCCTCGATGGACGCGCGGGGCTACGGCCGACGGGTGGCGGTCGCACCGGGAGCCCGCCGTGTCGGCGGCGCGGCCACCGCGTGCGGGCTCCTCGCGGTGATCGCCGGTGTCTACGGCGCTCTCGACACCGGTTCACTGCCGGCCGGTGGGATCCCCTTCCTCGCCGTCGGCGCGGCCCTGCTGGCCGGAGGCATGCTCCTCGGCGGCCGTCGCTCCGAGCGGACGCGGTACCGGCCCGACCGCTGGGGGATGCCCGAGTGGCTGGTTGCGGCGTCCGGTTCGGCCGCGCTGGTCGGGCTGGTCGTCGCGTCGGCGCTCGGCGTCGCTGGAATCCAGCAGGTCCTGTACCCACTGACCTGGCCGACCCTTCCACTCCTGCCGACCGTCGGGATCCTGGCGGGGCTCCTCCCGGCCGCCGTCGCGCCGGTCGACCCCTCGCTGCGCCCAATGCACGCGGCCGGTCCGGCCGGCACGCCGGTCCCGGCCCCGGTCTCCCTCCCGCGGGAGCCGGCCGCGTGATCCGGTTCGCGGACGTCACCTTCACCTACGACGGCGCCGCCCGGCCCGTCCTCGACGGCGTCGACCTCGCGATCCCCGAGGGCGAGCTCTGCCTCGTCGTCGGGGAGACCGGTTCGGGCAAGAGCACGCTGCTCCGCGCGATCAACGGGCTCGTCCCGCACTTCACCGGCGGGCGGATGGCGGGCGAGGTCACCGTCGGGGGACGCTCGACGCGCACCACGCCGCCCCGGGCGCTGGCCGACCTGGTCGGCGTGGTCGGACAGAACCCCGCGGCGAGCTTCGTGACCGACGTCGTCGAGGACGAGCTCGCCTACACCATGGAGAACCTGGGCATCGCACCGGACGCGATGCGCCGGCGCGTCGAGGACACCCTGGACCTGCTCGGCCTCCACGACCTGCGAGCGCGGCCGCTCACCACGCTCTCGGGCGGCCAGCAGCAGCGGGTCGCGATCGGGTCGGTGCTGACCGCGTCCCCGCGGGTGCTCGTCCTCGACGAGCCGACCTCCGCGCTCGATCCCGCGGCCGCCGAGGAGGTCCTCGCGTCGCTCACCCGCCTCGTGCACGATCTCGGGCTCACGGTCGTGCTCGCGGAGCACCGGCTCGAACGGGTCATCCCCTTCGCGGACCGGGTGGTGCTCGTCCCCGGCGACGGCGCTCCGCTCGTGGTCGGGGAGACCGCCGAGGTGATGGCGACCTCCCCGGTCGCGCCGCCCATCGTCGAGCTCGCCCGGCTCGCCGGGTGGCGACCCGTGCCGCTCGCCGTCCGCGACGCGCGGCGGGAGTCGGGCTCGCTGCGGGCGGGACTCGCAACGGCGGAGCCGCCGGCTGCCACCGGGTTCGCGGACCCGGGGGAGACCCTGGCGGAGGTCGACGGGCTGCGGGCGTCCTACGGCGACGTCGTCGCCCTCGACGGGGTGGACCTCACCGTCCGTCGCGGCGAGGTCGTGGCGGTCATGGGCCGGAACGGCTCGGGCAAGTCGACGCTGCTCGCCCACCTCGCCGGCCTTCGCACGCCACGGCGCGGGTCGGTGCGCGTCGCGGGCGAGGCACCTGCCGGCCTGCCGCCCCGGCGCCTCATCGATCGGGTTGGCTTCGTGCCGCAGGACGCAGGCCTCCTCCTCTACGGCGAGAGCGTCGCAGCCGAATGCGCGAGCGCGGACCGCGAGACCGGGCTCGCATCCGGGACGACCGCTCGCGCACTCGCCCGCGTCCTGCCCGCGGTGGACGGGTCTCGCCACCCGGCCGACCTCTCGGAGGGCCAGCGGCTCGCGCTGGCCCTCGCACTGGTGCTCGGGCCGCGCCCACCTCTCCTCCTGCTCGACGAGCCGACCCGGGGTCTCGACTACCCGGGCAAGCGCCGGCTGGTGGCGCTCGTGCGCGAGCTCGCCGCCGAGGGACACGCGGTCGTGCTCGCCACCCACGACGTGGAGCTCGTCGCCCAGCTCGCGACCAGGGTGGTGGTGCTGGCGGAGGGGGAGGTCGTCGCAGACGGACCCGCCCGCGACGTGGTGTGCCACTCGCCCGTCTTCGCACCGCAGGTGGCGAAGGTGCTCGCACCGGATCCCTGGCTCACCGTCGACGAGGTCGCGTTCGCCCTCTCGGAGGTCGACCGTGCAGGCGCCTGAGCCGACCACCCGGGTGGCCGTCCGCCTCCGGCCGCGCGCCTCGGTGCTCGTCGGCGTGACCTCACTCGTCGGGGTCGTGGGCTTCTGCTGGCCATTCCTGCTGCACGGGAACGCGTCGGCGAACCTCGCCCACTCGGGCGACGCACCCTGGCTCTTCCTCGCGGTCCTCCCCCTGCTGCTCGCGGTGGTGCTCGGGGAGCTGGCCGACGGCGCGCTCGACGCCAAGGCGGTCGCTCTGCTCGGGATCCTCGCAGCGTGCGGCGCTGCGCTGCGGGTGCCGAGCCCGGGTGTCGCCGGATTCGAGCCGGTCTTCTTCCTCCTCATCCCGGCGGGTCGGGTGCTCGGTCGGGGCTTCGGTTTCGTGCTCGGCGCGGTGACGATCGCCGCGTCGGCGCTCATCACCGGGGGCGTCGGCCCGTGGCTCCCCTTCCAGATGTTCGGCGCGGCGTGGATGGGCTTCGGCGCCGGCTGCCTCCCCCCGGCCCGGGGACGCGCCGAGGTCCTGCTGCTCGCCACCTACGCGGCCGTGGCCGCCGTCCTCTACGGCGCGCTCCTCAACCTCTGGTTCTGGCCGTTCGGCGCGGGCACGACCACCGCGTTCTCCTACGTGCCGGGCGCCGGGCCGCTCGTGAACCTCCACCGGTTCGTCCTCTTCGACCTCTCGACGTCCCTCGGGTTCGATCTGCCGCGGGCGGTCACCAACGCGGTCCTGATCCTCCTCCTCGGGCGTCCCGTACTGGCCGCGCTGCGCCGCGCGTCGCGTCGGGCGGCCTTCGACGTCCCCGTCACGATCGAGTGAGCGCCCGGCGGCGCGTCCGTCGGCCGGCTCAGACCGGCGTGCGGGCCGGCACGGGGACGCGGGTGAGCTCCTCGGCCGCGACCACGTCGTCGAAGTGGGCGCGCGCCTCGTCGAGCAGCACCCGGCTGTCGGGATAGCGCTGGGAGAAGTGGGTGATGACGAGCCGGCGAGCGCCTGCATCGCGCGCGAGCCGGCCGGCGTCGGCGGCCGTGAGGTGGCACGAGCGCCGGGCAAGGCGCTCCTCGCCGGTCGCGAACGTGGCCTCGCAGACGAGCAGGTCCACGCCCTCGGCGAGCGCGACCGCCCCGTCGCAGAGCCCCGTGTCCATCACGAGCGCCATCCGCTGGCCGGCGCGCACCTCGCTCACCTCGTCCAGCGCGACGGTCCGCCCGCCGACGGCGAGCCTGCCCGCGGCGACGAGGCGGCCGACGTCCGGGCCGGCGATGCCGACCTCGGCGAGCCGCGCGGGCAGCACGTGCCGGCGCGGAGGCTCCTCGATCCGCCACCCGAACGTCTCGGGCTCGTGGTCGAGCCGTCGTGCGACGATCCGGAAGTCCGGGGTCGCGACCGCCTCGCCGTCGGACGCGACCGGGACCGGACGGTCGTCGAGCCGGTCCTCGAAGACCGAGGCGTGCCGGAGCCGCTCGTAGTACGGGAGGCCGCTCGCGGGGAAGGCGACCACCACCGGGTGGGGCATCCCGTCGAGCGAGAGCCGCTGGAGCACGCCGGGCAGGCCGAGGCAGTGGTCGCCGTGGAAGTGGGTGATGCAGATCCACCGGATCGACCACGGCGACACGCCGGCGAGCAGGAGCTGCCGCTGGGTGCCCTCACCGGGGTCGAAGAGGATCGATGCGCCGTCCCATCGGAGGAGGTAGCCGTTGTGGTGTCGGGTGCGGGTCGGCACCTGGCTCGCGGTGCCGAGCACGACGAGCTCGCGCGCGGCCGACGGTCCCGCCGGAGCGCCCGCCGGCACCTCCCGCCGATCGGGGGAGTCCGCAGTCGTCGGGGCCGTCACGGCACTACATTCCCATGGCGTCATGCGAGGAGCGACCCGTCCGGAGACCACCCCGCAGGGCTCGGCGTGAACGCCCGACGAACCGGACGACGGTGAGGGTGGCCGTGCACGTCCGCCCTCGCTCGGCGCGCGCCGGCGTCGGGGGGGAGCACGGCGGCGCGCTGGTCGTGCGGGTGCGCGAACCCGCGGCCGAGGGCCGGGCGAACGAGGCGACCGTCGCCGCGCTGGCCGGGGCGCTCGGCATCCCCCGACACGCCGTGCGCATCGCCTCGGGCACACGGTCGCGGTCCAAGCTCGTCGACCTCGAAGGCGACGACGACGCGCTCGCCCGGGCGATCACGCTTCTGCGTCGAAGCGAGCACCGGTCGTGAGCGCGTCGACGGCGGCCCCGGCACCGTTCGCGGTCGGGTCGGTCTCCTTCCGGCTCTACCCGCACAACGACCGGCCCGCACCCGACGTCGTCGGGGAGCTCTGCGCACAGGGACGGCTCGCGCTCCGCAGCGGATTCGCCGGCGTGATGACGAGCGAGCACCACGGGGGCTTCCCGGGGTACCTCCCAAACCCGCTCCAGACCGCGGGGTTCGTCCTCGAGGAGGACTCCTCCGGCTGGGCGGCGCCGTGCCCGCTCCTCCTGACCCTCCGCCCACCCGCGCTGGTCGCGGAGGAGGTGGCCTGGCTCGCCGCGCGACATCCCGGGCGGGTGGGCCTCGGCGTCGCCGCAGGCGCCCTCCCGGCCGACTTCGAGGTGATGGACCTCGCGCCCGAGCGGGCGGTGCCGGAGTTCGCATCGCGGCTCCCGCGCGTCGTGGCTCTCCTGCGCGGGGAGGAGCTCGGTCCGCTTGCCGGGGATCCCGCGCTCACGGCCTGCGCGGACCACCCGGTCCCGGTGCTCTCGGCGGCGGTCTCCCCGGCCGCGGCGCGTCGCGTGGCGGCCTGCGGGGCCGGCATCCTCCTGGAGGGCATGTCACCCGTGGACCGCCTCGCACGGATCGTGGCCGCGTTCCGCGAGGCCGGCGGGACCGGTGCGGTCGTGCTCATCCGTCGGGTCTGGCTGGGAGAGCCACCTCGCGAGCACATCGAACGGCAGCGGGCGGTCTACGAGGGTTTTGCGCCGGTGGCCACCCGGATGGGCGACGACCGGACCGTCGTCGCGACGGACGCCGCCGGCGTCGTCGAGGAGCTGGCAGCGGTCGCCGCGTCCTGCGGCGCGGAATCGCTCAACCTCCGCGTCCACCTCCCGGGGATCGCGCCCGGCGCCGTGCGCGAGCAGGTGGAGCGCCTCGGCGCGGAGGTGGTGGACCCGCTCGCCCGGCGGCTCAGGGACGCGACGGCGGGCGGATCCCGGAGTCGGTGACCGGCGTCCAGCCTCCGCCGCGCAGGTGGTTGCCGCCGTCCACGTCCAGCACGATCCCCGTGATCTGCCGGGCGTCCTCGGACAGCAGGAACGAGACCGCCGCGGCCACGTCGTCGGCCTCGGTGAGCCGGCCGGTCGGCAGCTGTGAGCCTGCGGCCGCTCCGCCGTCCGCCTCCCACACCGGACGGGTCGCGGTGGTGCGGGTGAGTCCCGGGCTGACCGCGTTGACCCGGACGCCGCGGGGCGCGAGGTCCGCGGCCATGGTCCGGGTCATGGCGTTGAGGGCGGCCTTGGCCGCGGCGTAGGCCACCATCGCGGAGGTGGTCTTGCGCGGCGAGCCGCTCGAGATGTTCACCACCGCGCCCCGGCGGTCGGCGAGTCCGTGCTCGAGGGCCACCTGGACAAGTCGGACCGTCGGCCAGGTGTTGAGTGCCACCGTGTCGAGCAGCTGCTCCCGTCCCATGGTCTCGAACGGACCCTGGTGCGGTGCACCGCCGACGGTGTTCACCACGAGGTCCACCCCACCGAACCGCTCGACCGCGGCGCCGACCAGCGCCGCGGCCGTCTCGTCGTCCTCCATCGAGCCGGCCACCGCTGCGACCCTGGCGCCGCGGCACGGTGAGGTCGCGTTCAGCTGCCGCAAGCCGTTCGGGATCGCGACCGTTGACGACGACCGACGCGCCACCTGCCGCGAGCCGCCGTGCGCACGCAAGGCCGATGCTCGGATCCGCCGACGCCCCGCTCACGACGGCGACCCGGCCTTGGAAGCGGTGGGTGTGGCTGTCGGTCACCATCGGCACCCCGGTGCGTGCGCCGGCCGTTCGGCCGAAGTGGGCACATGGTACCGGGGGACCGGCTCTCGACTCCTCTGACCCGATTGACCGGGCGTGCCGCAGGGCGCACACTTGGCACCGGTTGTCCGGGGACGGGAGGAGCACATCGAGATGGGACAGTGGAGCAGGGCCGAGCTCGAGGAGGCCTTCGGCGCGTACCAGGAGACTGCAGCGGAGTCGGGGAGGAGTGGGGACTGGCGCCCGTGGGCCGATCTGTTCACCGACGACGCGACCTACATCGAGCACCACTACGGCACCTTCGAAGGGCGCGAGGCGATCTACGAGTGGATCAGCACGTGCATGGCGGACTACCCGGGTCGGGACATGCCCGAGTTCCCGATCGGCTGGTACGTGGTCGACGAGGATCGCGGCTGGGTGGTCTGCCAGGTCTGGAACCGCATGCGCGATCCCGGCGACGGGAGCGTGCACCAGGAGTACAACCTCACCGTGCTCAAGTACGCGGGCGACGGCCGGTGGTCCTACGAGGAGGACGTCTACAACCCGCTGCGGTTCGGCGCGATGGTCAAGGGATGGGAGGCCGCACGGGCGGCGGGCGGCGCTCGAGCGGGACCGCCGGCGACCCCCGCTGTACGGTGAGCTGATGGAACGACGGCGCCTCGGCCGCACCGGGCACCGCTCCTCCGTCTGCATCCTCGGCGGGGCGGCCTACTGGGACTGCGATCCCGCCGTGGCAGCCGACTCGTTCGACGCCGCGCTCGCCGCCGGCATCAACCATCTCGACATCGCGCCCCAGTACGGGAGGGCCCAGGAGCTGCTCGGTCCACTGGTGCCCGCGGTCCGCGACCGGCTGTTCGTCGCCTGCAAGACGTTGCGCCGCAGCGCAGCGGGGGCACGGGCCGAGCTCGAGGAGTCCCTCCGACTGCTCGGCTGCGACCGCTTCGACCTCTATCAGCTGCACGCGGTCACCGACCCCGCGGAGCTCGACGCGCGCGCCGGCGCGGTCGAGGCGATCCTCGCCGCCCGCGACGAGGGGCTCTGCCGGTTCGTGGGGATCACCGGGCACGATCTCGGTGCGCCGGCGGCGCACCTCGAGGCGCTGCGCCGCTACGACCTCGACACGGTGATGTTCCCGGTCAACCCGCGCCTGTGGGGGGAGGAGACCTACCGGCACGACGCGGAGCTGCTCCTCGCACACGCGGCCGAGCACGACGTCGGGGTCATGGCGATCAAGGCGGTGGCCGCCCGCCCCTGGGCGGGCCGGCCCCGCACGTCCGCGACCTGGTACGAGCCGTACACCGCGCGCGACGAGGTCGCCCGTGGCGTCCGCTTCGCACTCTCGACACCCGGGGTCCACGCGATCTGCACGCCGGGCGACCGCGACCTGCTCCGGACCGCCTTCGACGTCGCCGAGGCGCTCGAGCCGATGGGGGACGCCGAACGGCGCGACGCGGTGGCGGCCACCTCGCACGAGCGTGGGATCTTCCCCATGCCGACCGCCTGACGTCCCGCCGAACGTGACCGACCAGCCGGAGCCGGGGACCTGCGTGGCCGTCCTCTCGCCACTGCAGGGCACCGTCGTCGGACTCCCGCTCCGCGTCGGCGAGCCGGTGGCGGCGGGCGCACCGGTCGTCGTGGTCGAGTCGATGAAGATGCAGCACGTGGTCCGCGCACCCGCGTCGGGATCGCTGACCGCGCTCGCGCGGCAGGCGGGTGACGTCGTCGAGGCGGGGGAGGTCCTGGCCACGATCGAAGCGGGCGAGGCCCCGGCAACCCCCGCGGCCGACGCCGAGAGCGCCGACCCCGGCGCGGTCCGGACCGACCTCGCAGAGGTGGAGCACCGCCGTGGGCTCGCGCACGACGACGGTCGCCCGGACGCGGTCCGGCGGCGGCACGCGGCAGGGAGGCGCACGGCCCGCGAGAACCTCGCCGACCTCTGCGACCCGGGGAGCTTCAGCGAGTACGGGACGTTCGCCATCGCCGCGCAGCGCGCTCGCCGACCGCTCGACGAGCTGATCACGTCGACGCCCGCCGACGGGCTCGTCGCCGGGACCGCCCGGGTGAACGGCGACCGCTTCGGCGACGACCGGGCGCGCTGCGCCGTGCTCGCCTACGACTACACCGTGCTGGCCGGCACCCAGGGCCAGCAGAACCACCGCAAGAAGGACCGGCTGTTCGAGCTCGCCCAGCGCCTGCGCCTGCCCGTCGTCCTCTTCGCCGAGGGCGGCGGTGGGCGACCCGGCGACACCGACTACGCGGTCGTCACCGGTCTCGACACGACCGCGTTCGCCGCGTTCGGCGCGCTGAGCGGCCTCGTCCCCTTGGTCGGCGTCGCAGCGGGCTGGTGCTTCGCCGGCAACGCCGCACTGCTCGGGTGCTGCGACGTGGTGATCGCGACCCGGGGCTCCTCCATCGGCATGGGCGGGCCCGCGATGATCGAGGGCGGTGGCCTCGGGCGCGTCCGTCCCGAGGAGGTGGGCCCCGTCGAGGTCCAGGTCGGAAACGGCGTGGTCGACCTGCTGGCCGAGGACGACGCCGACGCCGTCCACCTCGCCAAGCGGTACCTCTCGTACTTCCAGGGTGCCGTCGACGAGTGGGACTGCGCCGACCAACGGCTGCTGCGAGGCTGCGTCCCCGAGGAGCGTCTCCGGGTCTACGACGTGCGCCGGGTCGTCGACACACTCGCGGACGACAGCTCGGTACTCGAGCTTCGCGCCGGGTTCGGGGCGGGGATGGTGACGGCGCTCGCCAGGCTCGAAGGCCGGCCGGTCGGGATCGTCGCCAACGATCCCGCCCACCTCGGGGGCGCCATCGACCGCGACGGTGCGGACAAGGCGGCTCGCTTCCTCCAGCTCTGCGACGCGCACGATCTGCCCGTCGTCTTCCTCTGCGACACGCCCGGCTTCATGGTCGGGCCCGACGCCGAGCGCGAGGGACAGGTCCGCCACGGGGCGCGGCTCTTCGTCGTCGGCGCCAGCCTTTCGGTGCCGTTCTGCACCATCGTCCTGCGCAAGGGGTACGGCCTGGGCGCGCAGGCGATGGCGGGCGGGAGCTTCCGGTCCCCGCTCTTCGTCGTCGCCTGGCCTACCGGGGAGCTCGGCGGGATGGGCCTCGAGGGCGCGGTCCGGCTCGGCTTCCGCCGCGAGCTCGAGGCGGCGCCCACCCAGAAGGAGCGCGACGCGCTCTTCGATGCGATGGTCGCTCGCGCGTACGAGCACGGGAAGGCCCTCAACGTCGCGGCGCAGTTCGAGATCGACGAGGTCATCGATCCCGCCGACTCGCGCCGCCGGATCGTCGAGGCCCTGCGAGCGGCGCCCGCCGCGGCGCCGCGGACCGGCAAGAAGCGGAGCTGCATCGATACCTGGTGACCGTCGCGCGCCTGGTGTTGCAACGGGGCGCGGTGCCCGGCGGCGCTACCGGGTGCGGTACACGAGGACCGGACACTCGGCCTGCGTGACGCAGTGCTGGCTCACCGATCCGACGAGCATGCCGGAGAACTCGCCGTGTCCCCGGCTTGCCACGACGAGCAGGCTCGCGTGATGGGAGGCCTCGATGAGCACCGGCGCCGCGTGTCCCTCGACGACCCGCCTGTGGACCGACACGGTGGGGAACGACTCGGCGAGCGGGTCGACGATCCCGTCGAGCATCGCCTGCGCGTCCGCACCCGGGTCGTACCCGGTGGGGAACGGCATCGCGGTGCCCCAGCTGAGCGGCCACTGCCAGGCGGTGAGCACCTCGAGGCGGTGCCCGGTCAGCCGGGCCTGCTCGAAGGCCCAGCGCGCCGCGTCGACCGATGCGTCCGATCCGTCCACGCCGACGACGATGAGGTCGGCCACGGCGTCGGGGGACTCAGGCATGGAGGGGCTCCTCGTGGTGGTGGTGGTGGTGGTGGTGGTGGTCGCCGATGACGCGCCGGCCCCGGCGCCGGGGGATGGGTCGCACCAGCCTGGCACGTCCGCCGGTCGTGCTCGGGCTCACGCCGATCGGTCGAGCGCGTCGCGTCGGCGCACGGCGACCTCGTCGAGCTGCGCCATTCCCGGGCCGCCGGAGGTCGGCTGCTCGGTGGCGACGGCCGCGTCGGTGAGCGGGGCGAGCGTCGCGGCGACGGAGTGCCGCAGCGCCTCGAGGTCGTAGCCGCCCTCGAGGAAGAGGATGATCCGGCCCGGCCCCGGCGCGTAGGAGGCGACGAGGGATGCGAGGTCGCCGAAGTCGCCCGCCGAGAGGGCGAGCTGCGCAAGCGGATCATCGCGGTGCGCGTCGAAGCCGGCCGACACCAACACCCAGGTGGGCGCGAAGCGCTCGACGGCGGGGCTCACGATCTCGTCGAAGGCGCGGCGCACCACGTCACCGGTCGCGCCGGGCGGGAGCGGCACGTTGACCGTCGCTCCCCGGGCGGACGGTCCGCCGATCTCGGTGGATCGGCCCGTGCCCGGGTAGCACGGCCACTGGTGGACCGAGACGTAGAGCACGTCGGGCTCGTCCCAGAAGAGGTCCTGCGTGCCGTTGCCGTGGTGGACGTCCCAGTCGACGATGAGGACGCGCTCGCCGTCGTCGACGAGCGCCGCCGCCGTGACGCCCACGTTGTTGATGAGGCAGAAGCCCATCGAGCGGTCGGCGAGCGCATGGTGCCCGGGCGGTCGCGCCACCACGAAGGCGACGCCCGGCTCGCGCTCGAGCGCCTCGACGGCTTCGAGACCCGCGCCGGCCGCCCGGGTCGCCGCCGCCCACGAGTCCGTGTCCGCGTAGGTGTCGGCGTCGATCGCGCCTCCCCCTTGTGTCGAGAAGCGCCGGAGGTGCTGGAGGTAGCCGTGCGAGTGGACCCGCACGAGCCGGTCGATGTGCGCCTCTCGCGCGGGCACGACGAGCAGCTCGGAGTCGAGATGGAGGTCCTCGATGCCGAGCGTGACCGCGTCGATGCGGGCCGGTCGCTCGGGATGGCCGGGGAGCGAGTGCTCGTCGGCACCTGTCGGTCCGACGACGATCAACACGGCGACGCCCCGGCGTGTCGCCCGGTCACGGGGTCGCGCGCTCGACGGTGAACCAGTCCCGGGCTTCGAGGTACGGGGAGAAGGCATCGACGATCGCATCGATGTCCGCGGTCGCCTTCGGGCGCTGGAGCTCGTAGAGATGCGGGAACTCGAGCCACCCGGTCACGAGCTCCCAGAGCCGGACCGCGTCCGCACCGGTCGGCGGGTCGACGAGCACCGGTCCGAAGAGCGCCTGACCGTCGCCGAAGAGGAGGGTCGGGACGCCGAACCCGCCCCGGGCCACCACGGCGTCGTGCTCGGCCTTGACCTCGTCGCCGGTGGTCGGGTCCTCGATCGCCCGTGTGACGATCGCCGGGTCGAGCCCCATCTCGGCGAGCAGCTCCTCGGCCACGTCGGGTCGGTGGGGCTTGCGGCCCTCGACGTGCAGCGCGCGACCGGCCGACGCGTACCACCGGTCGAGCAGCTCGGGGTCGTCCCGCCGGAGCGCCGCGCCGATCCGCATCATCGACCAGCCGTAGGACCACTCGCGCTCCCAGGGGTGCTTCTTGCCCTCTGCGCGGTTGATCTCCTCGAGGCTGAAGAAGCGCCAGCGCACCTCGACACCGAGCTGGTCGCGCACGTCGCGCATCCAGAGCGACGTCTGGTACGCGTACGGGCACATGATGTCGAAGTGGAAGTCGACCGCCGTGGGCTGCTCCATGGCTCCCTCCCCACCGATCGGGCGTCCGGCGCGTCCGCACCGGCCTTGAGCACCGTACACGGACGCCGCTCGGGGCCGGACGCTGCGTTGGTTCAGCCGCGACCGCCCACCGACGCCGCGGCCAGCTCGACGAACCGTCCCGCCGCGGGCGAGAGCGGGCCCTGCCGGTGGACGACCGCGAGCGCCCGTCGCACCCGCGGCCGCGGCCGCGCGACGACCGCGCCAAGTGCGCCGGCCGTCGCAGCGACCGCCTCGGGAACCAGGGCCGCGCCGGCCCCGGCGAGCACGAGGGGGAGGATCGCGTCGCGCTGGGCGGTCACGACCGCCACGGTCGGGGTCGCACCGGCCGAGGCGAACCCCTCGTCGAGCAGGCGTCGGGTCGACGTGCCGGTCGGCGCGGCCACGAAGGGGACGTCGACCAGGCCGGTGAGCGCGATCGATCCCGAGCGGACAGCTGCGGTTCCCTCGGCGAGGACCGGCGGGAGCACGAGGAGCAGCGCCTGCTCGCCGATCGGGCGCGCGACCAGGTCCTCGGGGAGCCCCGCGGCCTCCGTGAGACCCGCCTCGCACCGCCCGTCGCGGACCATCGCCGCGACGCCCTCGCCGTCCTCGGGCGCGGCGAGGTCGAGGACGACGCCCGGGTGGGCGCGCCGGAAGCGCCCGACGATGCCGGCGAGAGGTTCGGCGGCCAGAGTCGGCAGGCTGGCCACCGCGAGGGTGCCCGCACGGACCCCCGCGACCGACGCGACCGCCGCGCGGCCGATCTCGACGTCGCGGACGGCCTGTCGGGCCGGGCCGACCAGCGCGGCACCGGCAGCGGTCAGGCGGATCCGCCGGCCGAGTCGCTCGAAGAGCGCGACCCCGAGCTCCCGCTCGAGCTCCCGCACCGCGGAGGAGATGGCGGGCTGGGTCACGTCCGCCGCGTCGGCCGCGGCGGTGAACCCCCCGTGGTCGGCGACCGCGAGGAAGTGCTCGAGGCGCCGCAACTCCATAGAGAAATCTTATCGAATCGATCAAGCCCAGTCATTCGACTTCTGGTAGAGGCGTCAGCAGAATGGATGCATGGACCTGATCGGGCAGACGGGTGCGACAGGCTGGCATCGCCTGCTCGTTGAGCCCCGGCGGCCGGAAACGGTCCGGCGGCTGCCGCGTGGGGACCTGTTGGTGGTCGCCGCGGTCTGCATCGGCGCCTTCATGGGCCAGCTCGACGCGAGCATCGTGACCCTCGCCCTGCCCGCGCTCGAGCGGACGTACCACGCCGGGGTGACCGCGGTGAGCTGGGTCGGTCTCTCCTACCTCCTCGTGCTCGTGGCGACCGTGGCGGCGGTCGGTCGGTTCGCCGACATGGTCGGCCGAAAGCTCCTCTACGTCTACGGGTTCGTCGTCTTCGTCATCGGGTCCGCGCTCTGCGCGGCAGCGCCGAGCCTCGGCTGGTTGATCGGGTTCCGCGCCCTGCAGGCGGTCGGCGCCGCCATGCTGCAGGCGAACAGTGTGGCGATCATCGCCCTCGCGGTCCCCGTCGCGCGCCTCGGGCGGGCGCTCGGGATCCAGGGCGCGGCCCAGGCGCTCGGGCTCGCGCTCGGGCCCTCGATCGGCGGGCTGCTGCTCGCAGCGGGAGGCTGGCGCCTCCTCTTCCTCGTCAACGTCCCCGCGGGGATCCTCGGTGTCGCCGCCGCGCTGGTCTTCATCCCGCGCAGCCGCCACCTGCAGGGTCGGGTGGGCTTCGACTGGATCGGGTTCGGGCTCTTCCTCCCGGCCGTCGTGGGCCTCGTGCTCGCCATCTCGGAAGGCGCACACCTCGGGTGGACCTCGCCGCCCATCGTCGCCGCGATCGCCGCGGCGCTCGTGCTCGGGAGCCTGTTCGTCCGGCGGGAGCGCCGGTGCGCGGCCCCGATGGTCGACCTCTCCCTCTTCGGGCGGATCCGCTTCCGGACCGGGATCGCGAGCGGGACGATCGCCTTCCTCGTGCTCTTCGGAGTGCTCGTCGTCGTGCCGTTCGAGCTCGAGCGCGGTCTCGGTGCCGGCACGATCGAGACGGGTCTCGTGACGATGGTGCTGCCTTTTGCGCTCGGTCTCGTCGCCCCCTGGTCCGGTCGGCTGGCCGATCGCGCGGGCGCCCGCCTCCCGACGGTGATCGGCATGGTCGTCGCCGCGGCCGGACTGCTCGGCCTCGCCGCGTTCGGCACCACCTCCGGCACGGTGGCCGCGATGCTCGCGGTGGTCGGCGTCGGCCTCGGGCTCTTCATCGCACCGAACAACGCCGGGGTGATGGCCGCGGCACCGGCGGAGCAGTCGGGCCTCGCGTCAGGCCTGCTCAACATGGGCCGGGGGATGGGCACGGCGCTGGGACTCGCGGTCACCGCCACGGTGTTCGCCGCGCTCGGCGGCGACGGTGCAGCGGTCGGCGCGGTCCGAAGCGCGTTCGCCGGCACCCTCCTCGCCCTCGCGGGTTTCGCTCTGGCCGGGGCGGCCATCGCCTGGGCGGGCACGGGCCACCCGCCGATCCGGGGCAAGCCCCCCGGACCGGGCACGACCGGGTCGTGAAGGTCAGAAGTGTCCGAGGACCGGGTGGGGGACATAGGGCTCTTCGAGCCGGGCGATCTCCTCGGCGTCCAGCGTGAGCCGCTCGGCGGCGAGCGCGTCGGCGAGGTGGCCCGGCTTCGTCGCGCCGACGATCGGAGCGGTCACCCCGAGCTTGGAGAGCAGCCAGGCGAGCGCGACCCGCGCGGGCGGAACTCCCCGCGCAGAAGCCACCTCGGCGACCCGCTCGACGACGTCGAAGTCGGTCGGCTGCGCGTAGAGGTAGTCGGTGAACCCGTCCGTTTCGGAGCGCGTCGTCCGGCGGCTGCCGTCGCGTCCCCGGTTGCCGGCGAGCACGCCGCGGGCGAGGGGGCTCCACGGGATCACCCCGATGCCCTGGTCGAGGCAGAGCGGGATCATCTCGCGCTCCTCCTCGCGGTAGAGGAGGTTGTAGTGGGGCTGCATCGACACGAACCGTGTCCAGCCGTTGCGCTCCGCCGCGTGCTGCGCCTTCGAGAACTGCCACGCGAACATCGAGCTCGCGCCGATGTAGCGGGCCTTGCCGGCGCGCACGACGTCATGGAGGGCCTCCATCGTCTCCTCGATCGGCACGCGGGGGTCCCACCGGTGGATCTGGTAGAGGTCGACGTACTCCATGCCGAGCCGGGCCAGGGAGGCGTCGATCGCCGACAACACGTGCTTGCGCGAGAGTCCGCCGCCGTTCTCCCCCGGGGTCATCGGCATGAAGACCTTGGTCGCGACCACCAGCTCGTCGCGGCTGAGGAATTTCGGGTAGGAGCCGGCCGGTCGCGACCTCGCTCGCCCCCTTCGAATAGGTGTCCGCTGTGTCGAAGAAGGTGATCCCGCCTTCGACGGCCGCGCGGATGATCGGCTCCGCCTCGTCCTCGTCGAGTGCCCACGGACGGTCGCTGTCGTTCCCGAAGCTCATCATGCCGAGGCAGATGCGCGACACCCGCAGCCCGGTCCCACCGAAATTCACGTACTCCACGTCATCCTCCGATCGTCCTGCAGCCGGTCGATGCGACAGTCTCTACCCCGTGGTGTGCCCGCGCGCCACGGCGCCCGCGTCCGACGGGTCACCCGAGCGGTACAGGGGTAGCGTCGACCGGGTTGCCGGCCGGCCCGCCGGGGCCGACCGCGACAACAGACCGAGGAGAGGGAGGCCACGTTGACCGACCACCGCACCGCACTGACCGTCGCCGGGGAGATCCGCGCGAAGCGGATCAGCCCGACCGAGGTCCTCGAGGCATGCCTCGACGCGATCGACCGTCGAAACCCCGACCTCAACGCGGTCATCTGGCGCAACGACGACGAGGCGCGCGCCGCGGCGAGGCGCGCCGCGGACGAGGTCGCGAAGATGCCCGCGGAGGAGCTCCCACCGTTCCACGGCGTCCCGATCCCGATCAAGGACCTGACGCCGGTCGAGGGGTGGCCGACCACCTACGGCTCGGCCGGTGCCTCCGGCGAGCCCGCAGCCGAGAGCGAGCTGGTGGTCGAAGCCTTCGTCCGAGCCGGATTCGTGTTGACCGCTCGGACCAACACCCCCGAGTTCGGCCCGATCACCGCCGCCGAGAACTTGCGCTACGGGATCACCCGCAACCCGTGGGACGTCGGCCACACGCCGGGCGGCTCGTCGGGCGGCGCCGCGTCGGCGACGGCCGGGGGGCTCTTTCCGGTCGCGCACGCCAACGACGGTGGCGGCTCGATCCGGATCCCCGCATCCTGCTGTGGACTCGTCGGCCTCAAGGTCAGCCGTGGGCGCGTCCCGCGCGCTACACCGCGTGGGAGGGCGGCGCCGTCGAGGGCGTCGTCACCCACGACGTGGCCGACACCGGCGCACTGCTGGACGTGATCAGCGGATTCGACCGCGGTGCGTGGTACAACGCGCCGGGCCCGTTGCGTCCGTTCGCCGAGGAGGTCGGGGCCGACCCGGAGCCGCTGCGGATCGGCCTCGTCACGACGGCACCGTTCGGCCTGCCGGTCGACGCGGCGTGCGTGGCCGCGGCGGAGGCGACAGCCACTCTGCTCGAGGGGCTCGGCCACCGGATCGAACCGGCGACGCTCGACCTCCCCGACGAGGTGATCGGCTGGTTCCTGGCGCTCGTCAACTCCGGCCTCGGCGACTACGTGGATGTCGACTGGGAGCGGACCGAGCCCCACATCCAGGCGGCGCGCAAGATCGCGCAGGACGTCGACAGCCTCACGTACGTGCACTCGGTCCATCAGCTCCAGGCGTTCAGCCGGCAGTTCACCGGGCGCTGGGGGAGCGAGTTCGACGTGCTCCTCACGCCGACGATGAGCATCGAGCCGCCTGTGGCCGGTGTGGTCCTCGAGGCGGCCCACGCCGCTCCCGACGGTCCGGCGCTGCCGGTCCTCCAGATGGCCGTCTTCACCTCTATGTTCAACGTCAGCGGACAGCCGGCCATCTCGCTGCCGCTGCACGTCGCGCCCTCAGGCCTTCCGATCGGCGTCCAGCTCGTCGGAGGCCCCTGGGAGGAGGCCCGGCTGCTCCGGCTGGCGGGACAGCTCGAGCGTGCCGAGCCGTGGGCGGACCGTCGTCCGCCGAGCGCCTGACCGGCGTCCGACCCGCCCGCCGCCCGCAGTCGAGCTGCGGCCAGGAGACGTCCCCTCTCAGCGTCTCCACAGCTGAGACTCGACGCACGTCAAAGTTCGCCGACTGGGCTGCTGACTGCCGGCGGCTTCAGACGCGGACGGCCGGTGCCCGCGTTGGGACGCGGGCAGCGCGGCGACGCCGCAGGATCGGAGCGAGGTGCGCGTGCGAGCAGGACACAGGAGGTGGTCGGCCCGCCGCCGACTGACCGTCGGCGCGGCCGTCGTCGTCGTGGCCGGCGCAGGGCTCGGGACCTGGCTCGCGACCAAGAGCTCGGGCGCGGCGACCACCGGTCCGATCACGACCACCTCCGTCCAGACCGTCGCGACCGGGACGATCACCCAGACGGTCGCCTCCTCCGGCACCGTCGAGCCGGCCTCCCAGGCGAACCTCGACTTCGCGGTGTCCGGCCGGGTCACCGCGGTCGACGTCACCGTGGGCCAGAGCGTGAGCGCGGGCCAGGTGCTCGCCAGCGTCGACCCGACCTCCCTTTCAGCGTCGCTCGCCCTCGCCCAGGCGACGCTCGCCAATGACCAGGCGACGTTCGCCACCGACCAGGCCAACGGCGCATCGTCGGCCCAGCTCACCTCCGACGAGGCGAGCGTCGCGTCCGCGCAGTCGCAGGTGGCGAGCGCCCAGACGGCATTCTCCGACGCGAACCTGCAGTCCACGATCGCCGGGACGGTCGCCGTGGTGAACCTCTCGGACGGCCAGGAGGTCTCGGGGAGCGGCGGGTCGTCCTCAAGCTCCTCGTCGAACCCGGGATCGGGCGGGTCCGGGATCGGCGGTGCCGGGTCCGGGAGCGGCGGTGGCGGGTCCGGGAACGGTTCGTCCGGGGCGAACGCCGCGTCGTCGGGCTCCTCTGGCTCCTCCGGCACGTCCAGCGCGTCCAGCGCGCAGGTCGTGGTCGTCTCGGCGGGCGCCTCCGTCGTGAACGCGTCGGTCAACAGCACACAGGTATCGCAGCTACAGGTCGGCGACCAGGCGATGATCACGCTGCCCGGCTCGACCTCGACGGTCTACGGCACGGTCGGCTCGGTCGGGCTCCTCGCGTCGACCTCGTCGGGTGTCTCGTCATTTCCGGTCGTCATCGACGTGACCGGCAACCCGCCCGGTCTCTACGGGGGCACGAGCGCGACCGTCTCAGTCGTCGTGAAGGAGCTGCAGGACGTGATCGTCGTGCCGACCGCGGCCATCACCTACAGCGGGGGCACGACGAGCGTGGTCCTCGACGAGAAAGGCCAGCACGTAACCCAGGACGTGACGATCGGTGCCGCGTCGGGCGGCCAGACCCAGATCACGGGCGGGCTGTCGGTCGGGCAGCGGATCGTCGTGACCGAGGTCAGCTTCCGCGGGCTGGCGGGCGCGGGCAGTGGCACCTCCGGCGTCTTCGGTCGAACGGGTGCCGGCGGTGGCTTCGGCGGCGGCGGCTTCGGCGGCGGAGGAGGCGGCTTCGGCGGCGGAGGAGGCGGGTTCGGCGGCGGCGGGGGAGCTGGGTTCGGCGGATGAGCGTGCCGACCGGCGAGGAGGACCGCACCGAGACCGGGGAGCGCACCGAGGAGCTCTTACCCGCTCCGACGCGCACGCTGCCCACCGTCCGGATGCCCGTCCTCGAGGTCACCGAGGTCTGGAAGACCTACCGGTCCGGCTCGCTCGAGGTCGACGCCCTCCGCGGCGTGACCTTCGACATCGGAGACGGCGAGTTCGTCGCGATCATGGGCCCGTCGGGGTCCGGCAAGTCGACCCTGATGCACATCCTCGGCTGCCTCGACGTCCCTTCGTCGGGCACGCTCCACCTCGCTGGCGAGGATGTCGGGAGCATGAGCGAGGAGGAACTCGCCCACGTGAGGAACCGACGCATCGGCTTCGTCTTCCAGCAGTTCAATCTCCTCGCATCGCTCAGCGCCTGGCGGAACGTCGAGCTCCCGCTCGTCTACGCGGGCACCGAACGGCAGGAGCGACGCGCCCGGTCGCTCGCTGCGCTCGAGCGGGTCGGCCTGGCCGACCGGGTTGAGCACCGACCCGGTGAGCTCTCCGGCGGCCAACAGCAGCGGGTCGCGGTAGCTCGAGCTCTGGTCACCGATCCCGCGCTCATCCTGGCCGACGAACCGACCGGCAACCTCGATTCGATCTCCGCCCGCGAGGTGCTCGACCTCCTCGACGAGCTCCATCGCAGCGGGCGGACCGTCGTGCTCATCACCCACGAGGCCGATGTCGCCGGCGCGGCCGAGCGGATCCTCCGGATCCGGGACGGTCGGATCACCGACGACGAGCTCCTCACGACGGCCGGCGGTGTGAGGTGACCGTCGTCGAGACCCTGCGGACAGGTGTTGAGGCCGTCCTGTCCCACCGGTTGCGCTCCGGGCTCACCGTCCTCGGGATCACGATCGGGATCGCGGCAGTCATCCTCACCGTCGGGCTCGGCGAAGGGGCCCAGCAGCAAGTGGGCGCCCAGATCTCCGCGCTCGGCTCCAACCTGCTGACCGTGAGCCCGGGCAGCTCGACCTCGACCGCCGGGATCCGCGGCGGTTTCGGATCGGCGTCCACCCTCACGGTCGGTGACGCGAACGCACTCGCGTCGAAGGTCGTGGCGCCGGACGTCGCCGCGGTCGCGCCGACCACCAACTCGTCGGCGACGTTGGTCGCCGGCAACAGCAACTGGACGACGACGGTGGTCGGGACCGAGCCCTCGTGGATGACCGTGCGGGGCCGGTCGATGACCGAGGGTCGCTTCATCGCCACACACGACCTCGCCGCCAGGACCGACGTCGTGGTGCTCGGACCCACCACCGCGCAGGAGCTCTTCGGCCTCCGCGACCCGCTCGGCCAGACCGTCGACGTCGACGGGGTCCCGATGTCGGTGATCGGCGTGCTCAACTCGGTCGGCTCCACCGGATCGTCGAGCGCGTCCAATCAGGACGACCAGGCGATCGTGCCGTTGACGACCGCGACGACCCAGCTCCTCGGCGGGACGAGCCGAAGCTCGGTGAGCCAGATCCTCCTCCAGGCGACCTCGTCGTCGACGCTCTCGGCCGCGTACCAGGAGGCGAATGCCGAGCTCTTGAACCTGCACGGGATCACTTCCACTGCGTCGGCCGACTTCTCGATCGTCAGCTCGACCGCACTGCTCTCGACGGCGACCTCTGTGGACCGGACCTTGACCATCTTGCTCGGCGGGATCGCCGGCATCTCGCTGCTGGTCGGGGGGATCGGCGTGATGAACATCATGCTCGTCTCGGTGACCGAGCGGGTCCGTGAGATCGGGCTGCGCAAGGCGCTCGGTGCCACGCCGCGGATCATCCGGCGCCAGTTCCTCGTCGAGGCCTCGGTGCTCGGCGTGGTCGGGGGCGTGCTCGGCGCGGCGCTCGGCGTGCTCGGCGCGACCGTGCTGCCGCATTTCATCTCGAACCCGATCGCCATCTCCGGCGTGGCGACGGCCGGCGCCATCGCGGTCGCCGTGCTGATCGGCATCGCTTTCGGCGTCTACCCCGCCGGCCGGGCCGCGCGGCTCGCCCCGATCGACGCGCTGCGAAACGAATGACCTCCACCACCAACGACTCACGACACGAGGAAGCAACCATGATCACCACACCACCAACGGCCGGCTCGACACGGGCGACGGTCCCGCCCGGCGTGCCGATCGACCGCCGCGGCCGGAGCGGGCGGCGGGCCCGGCGTGTCGCCGCCGCCGTCGCGTTCGGCATCGGCGGAACGGCGCTCGCGGCGTGCGGCTCGTCGTCGTCCGCGTCGACGACGTCGTCAACAGCTGCGCCCGCGAACGGCTCCTCGGCACCGCGGACGCTCCCGGGCACATCCGGAACCATCGCCGCGGTCAACGGGACGTCGATCGAGGTCCAGGATCCGACGACCGGCCAGACGACCGTCACCTACACGTCCGCCACGACGTTCCGGTCGATCGTGTCGACCAACGCGTCGGCGGTGACGGTCGGCTCTTGCGTCAACGCCTTCGGGAAGCCGACCTCGTCGACGTCGCCGGGCAGCAGCTCATTCGGGAAGCCGATCACCGCGACCACGGTGTCGGTCTCGCAGCCGACCGCCGGAGTCTGTGGCAGCGGCTTCGGTGGTCGCCGAACGTCCGGGACGTTTCGCGGTGGCCCGCCCCCCGGCGGGACCTTCCCCGGCGGGGGCACCCGTCCACCGGGCTCCAGCCGCTTCGGCAATGGGCAGTTCGGAGCGGCTTCCGGTCCGGTGACGGCGGTCTCGGGGTCGGCGGTCACCGTCTCGCAGACAAATCCGGCGACCCACGCGACGACCTCGGTGGTGGTGACCCTCACCCCGACCACGACGTTCACGGAGACCCAGCCGGGCTCGCCGTCCGACCTCGTCGTCGGCCAGTGTGCCCGCGCGATCGGACCCGCCGACAGCACCGGCGCGGTCACCGCGCAGTCGATCACCGTGTCTGTGCCGGGCGCGAACGGGTGCTCGTCGGGGTTCGGCTTCCGCGCCGGTGGCGGCGGTGCGGGCACGGGAGCGCCCACGGGTGCCTGACCCGGCGCGCCTGACCGTGCCAGCCGTCGAACCGGAGCCCGTCGCCGCCCCGGCACCGGTCGAGCTCGCCGCCCGCCCGAACGCTCGGCCGGTCGCAGGTGCGGGCCGGTCACGCACGGCGTGGATCACGCCGTTCCGGGTCGTGCTCGCCGTGCTCGTCGTGATCGCGGGCGTCCTCTCGTGGGTGCTCACCCGCGGCTCGCCCCCTACGTACCGGACCTCCGTTGTCGCGACCGGCACCGCGGTGGCCACGCTCGACTCCGTTGCGACGATCACGCCGGCAGACCAGGCCGCCCTCGACTTCGGCGTGGCCGGCACCGTCGCCTCGGTCGACGTCACGGTCGGGCAGCAGGTCACCGCCGGCCAGGTCGTCGCCACCCTCGACACGACGTCACTGACGGACACCGTGGTCGCCGACCAGGCGACGCTCGCCTCGGCGCAGCTCACCCTCGCCAACGACGAGGCGAGCCAGAGCGGGTCGACGGCGACCACGACGGCATCGTCGACCTCGCCGTCGTCCGGTGCGTCTCCGGGTGCGTCGGGCTCGACGGCAGGCGCCTCCGGTGGAGCGGGAGGCTCGGGCGCGACCGGCGGCGCCGGCGGCGGAACGGGCGCGGGTGGTGCGTCGAGCCAGCAGATCGCCGCCCTGCAGGCGACCCTCGTGGCGGACCAGCACACCGAGGACGCCGACGCCGCGGCAGGCGGCTGCCGCTCTGCGTGCCGCGTCGGCGGCGTGCGGGGCGACCTCCGGTGGCCCGCCTCCCTCGACGACGACCACCACCACACCAAGCGGCGGATCGGGGTGCGCACAGGCATTGGCGACGGCCTCCGCCAGCCAGGCCAAGGTCACCACAGACATCAAGACGGTGAACGCGGACGAGCAGCAACTGAACGCCGCGCTCCAGGCGGCGGGCGGCTCGTCCGGGGCTCCCGGCACCGGCGGCACGGGCGGCGGCGGAGGAGGCGGCGGCACCCACGGCGGCGGCACCACGTCGACGACGGCGCCCACGGCCACCACGACGACCACCGTTCCTGCCGCGCACACCGGCAGCATCGGCAGCACCGGCAGCACGGGTGGTGCGCCCACCGGACATTCGAAGGTCGCGACCACCCAGCAGCTCGCAGTCGACCAGGCGTCGATCGACGCGGCGCAGGCCAACCTCGACGGCGCCGAGCAGGCACTGGGTGGCGCGTCCCTCGCGACGACCATTGCGGGCACGATCGCCTCGGTCGGGATCGCTCCGGGAGGCTCCGTGTCGGCCGGTTCGTCCTCGAGCGCCCCGTCGATCGTCGTCGTCGGGAACGGGACGCAGTATCAGGCGGTGGCCGACGTACCGGTCACCCACCTGGCTCAGGTCGCGGTCGGCCAGCAGGCGGTGGTGACGCCCGACGTGACGGACACGGCACTACGCGGCACCGTGGCGGCGATCGGCGTGCTCGGCACGAGCAGCGGGTCGTCCACCACCTATCCGGTGACGATCGCGCTCGACTCGCCCGACCTCGGGGGGTACTCGGGAGCGGCGGCCAACATCTCGATCGTGACGCACCGGGCAGTCGGCGTGACGACCGTCCCGACCTCGGCGGTCCGGACCGTGGGCTCGGTCCACCTCGTGACCGTGCTCGACCACGGCGTCGCCCGACCGGTCCGGGTCACCGTCGGAACGGTGGGCGACCTCCGCTCCCAGATCACCTCCGGCCTGCACGACGGGGAGGTGGTCACCCTCGCCGACCTCGCGCAGCCCGTTCCGTCGTCGTCGACGACCACCGGTCGGTTCGGGTTGGTCACCGGCGGGCTGGGCTCTGCGGGTGCGGGTGCGGGTGCGGGTGCGTTCCGGGTCGCGGGCGGAGGCGTACCCACGGGAGGCTGACCACCGCGGGCGGGCGGTAACGTCCCTCGGCGTGATCCCCGACGACGTGCTCGCCGAGACCGTCGCCGACACCGGGGTCCGCCGGCTACTGCACGCCTACGCGGACGCGGTGAACCGGCGGGCGTGGTCCGAGCTGGCCGGGCTCTTCCGCGACGACGCCCCGGTCGTCGTCGACCGCCGGATCGGGGTGCCGCGGCATCTGGTCGGGGGCGCCCAGGTCGGCGCGTTCATCGAGGCGGCGATCGACCGCTTCGAGTTCTTCGAGTTCGTGGTGCTCAACGCCCACGTCGAGTTCCCCGACGGCGCCGACGCGGGCACCGCGGCGAGCCGGATGTTCATGTGCGAGGTTCGCCAGGATCGCGACGGGGGCCGATGGACGACCGCCTACGGGGTGTACCACGACCGCTGCGTGCTCGTCGGCCGCCGGTGGCGGTTCGCCGAGCGGCGCTACCACTCGCTCGCCCGGAGCGGCCCGGTGCTCGACGTCTTCCCGTTCCCGCACGATCCGGGTCTGACCGTCCCGGGGCCGGACGCCGGCCCGGACTGAGCGACGCTCGGGGCCCGTGGCCTCGGGTTTCGCCCGCGGTCTCCCACGACCGTCCCCCGGAGGTGGCAGCATGCTGCCCATGCCTCTGCTGCTGGTCCGTCACGCCCGTGCCGGTCGGCGGAGCGCGTGGACGGGCGACGACCGGGTGCGCCCGCTGACCGCCCGTGGGCGGGCGCAGGCGGAGGACCTCGTCGCGCTGCTCGAGGGGTACCGGCCGCAGCGGATCCTGAGCAGCCCCTACGTGCGCTGCTGCGAGACGGTGCAGCCGCTGGCCGAACGGCTCGGGCTCGCGGTCGAGGCGGTCGACGCGCTCGCCGAGGGCCACGGCACGGACGCGCTCGCCCTCGTGCGGCGCATGGCGGGGGAGTCCGCGGCGCTCTGCACCCATGGCGACGTGACCCTCGAGGTACTCGACGCGCTCGCGGGCCAGCGGGCGGCGGGCGAGCGCCGCGCGCTCCGGCTCCAGAAGGGTGAGGCGTGGGTCATCCACTCGGCGGGAAGCTCGCTGGCGATCGTCGAGCACCTGCGGCCCGGCGGCCGCGAGGAGGAGAAGACCGCCTGACCAGGGTGGCCGGTACGCTGGGCCGACGATGAGCGAACGGCACCGGTTCGATCCGGAGGGCTTCGGCACGTTCCGGATCGTCGATCGGGCCTACGACCCGGCGTCGCGCAGCCTGACCCTCGGCTATGCGCTCGACGAGGGTGAGCGCTTCACCGAGACCGTGGTCTTCGAGTCGCCGTCCGACGGCGTCGACCGGGCGGACGCCCCGGCGTTCGAGCGGGCACTGCTCCACCTGCACGTGGCCGCCGGCACGAGCTACTACAAGACGGCGGCCCCGCCCGTGGTGCGCGTCGAGGGAGCCGCACTCGGAGCCGCTGCGCTCGACTTCCACCACCACCTCTACGACGACGGGCTCCGCGAGTTCGCGGTCGCGAACGGTCTGGCGATCCCCCGGGTCGTCGAGCTGCGGCACGGGCCACCCGGAGCAGGCCCGGCCGCCGCGCCACCCGGAGCAGGCCCGGCCGCCGCGCCACTCGGCACGGGCGCGCCGCGACACGGCCGGATCGCGGTGCCCATCGGCGGGGGGAAGGACTCGATGGTCGTGGTCGAGGCGCTCCGCCCGCTCGCTCCACGGCTCTTCGCGGTCAACCCGCACCCGCTCGTCGTCGAGCTCGCGGAGCGGGCCGGCCTCGAGCTCCTCGTGGTGCGGCGACGGCTCTCGCCCCGGCTCGAGGAGGTCAACCGGTCGGGCGCCTTGAACGGGCACGTGCCGATCACCGCGATCGTCTCCCTGCTGGCGGTCGCCGCGAGCTATCTCTACGGCTACGACACGATCGCCATGGCGATCGAGCGGTCGGCCAGCGAGGAGACCGTGACGGTCGACGGGGTCCCGGTCAACCACCAGTACTCGAAGAGCCTCGAGTGCGAGACGGCCCTGCGAACCCTCCTCGCCGAGGACGTCGACCCGCGACTGCGCTACGGCTCGGCCCTCCGTCCGTACTCCGAGCTCGCCATCGCCCGCGCCTTCGCCGGGATGTCCTGCTACCACCCGATCTTCTGCAGCTGCAACGCGGCGTTCCGCGCGGCCGCCGGACCCGAGGACCGGTGGTGCGGGAACTGCCCCAAGTGCCGGTTCGTCGCCCTGGTGCTCGCGCCCTTCCTCGATCCGTCGTCGCTCGCGGCGATCCTCGGGCGCGACCTCTTCGCAGATCCCGGGCAGATCGACGGTTTCGCGGCGCTCATGAGCGAGGAGGAGAAGCCCTTCGAGTGCGTGGGCGAGCGGCGCGAGTCCGCCGCGGCGATGGCGATGCTGGCGGGCTCGCCCCGCTGGCGCGACGCGCCGGTCGTGCGCGCGCTCGGCGCCCGGGCGGCCGCGCTCGTCGGAGAGGACGGAGCGCGTGAGCTCCTCGCGCCCGACCACCGTCTGGACTTCCCCGACCCCGCAGTGGCGGCGGCGGTCGACCGCGCGCTCGCCGTCCTGCCGTGACCCTCGACGACCTGCTCGGCCGCCGCGTCGCGGTCATCGGGCTCGGCCGCGAGGGAGTTGCCACCGCTCGCCTCCTGCTCGAGCGCGGGACCGAGCCGCTGCTCGTCGACGACCGGCCCCAGGCGGCGCGCGCCGCGGCGGCCGAGCTGCCCGGGACGCACGAGGTCGTCGAGCCGGGAGCGGTCGACTGGTCCGGCGTCGATGTCGTCGTCCGGTCGCCGGGCGTGAGCCGGTACCGGCCCGAGCTCGGCGAAGCCGCGCGCGCCGGCGCGTTGGTCACCACCGCGATGGCGGTCTGGCTCGAGGACGTAGCCGGCGCACCGGTCCTCGCGGTGACCGGCACGAAGGGGAAGAGCACGACCGCGGCTCTCTCCGCCTCGCTCCTCGAGCACGAGGGATACACCGTCGCGCTCGTGGGCAACATCGGCGTGCCGGTCGTCGAGTGCTACGACGCGACGCCGGTCGACGCCTACGTGGTCGAGGTCTCCTCCTACCAGGCCGCCGACGTCACGGCGAGCCCTGCGGTCTGCGTTCTGACGGGGCTCTCGCCGGACCACCTCGACTGGCACGGCGACCTCGAGACCTACTACCGGGACAAGCTGCGACTCCTCGAGGCCGGTCCGGCCGGCGCGGTCGCGGTCTGCGCCGCGAGCGAAGAGGCCGTGGCGCGGACAGCGGGCCGCCCCGACCGCACGCTCTACGGCCCGCGGGGTCGGGTGCGCCTCGACGGCGGATGGGTGGTCGCCGACGGGGAGCTCCTCGTCGACGCGGGTGATCTCCGGCTGCCCGGCGTCCACAACCGGTGGAACCTGTGCGGCGCGATCGCCGGCGCGTCGCTGCTCCTCGGCCGTCCCCTCTCGGCGGACGCGGCCGCGGCGGCGGTCTCGTCCTTCCGCGGGCTGCCGTCGAGGTGCGCCACGCTCGGGGTGCGCGACGGGGTCACCTTCGTCGACGACGCGCTCGGCTCGAACCCGGCGGCGACCGCCGCGTCGGTCGCCGCGTTCGGTGGCCGCGAGCTCACGGTCATCCTCGGAGGAGCGGACCGGGGGGTGGATGCCTCGCCGCTCGCCGACGTCCTCGCGGCGCGTGCGCCGGCACCGCGGGTCGTGGTCCTTCCACCCGACTCCGACCGGGTGCTCGGTCTCCTGCGCGACCGGCAGGGCGGCGGCCGGATCGCCGCGGTGCTCGAGGCGGACGACCTCGAAGGTGCCGTCCGCACGGCTTGCACCGTCACGCCTCGGGGCGGGGTCGTGCTCTTCTCCCCGGGGGCGCCGACGCCGGAAGGCGGAGGCGGGTACGCGGCGCGCAGCAGGCAGTTCGCGGCGGCGAGCGGCTTCGGCGGGGAGGGTGCTCCCGGCGCTACTTGAGTGCCCGGCGCGCGTTGCGCCGGACGAACTCGAGGATCTCGATGTGCTTGGCGGTGTCCATCTCCATGAGACGGACGAGCAGCTGCCACATCGTGTTGTCCTTCACGTTGCGCAGGCGCGTCGAGAGGCGGTGCAGCTCCTTCGCGTCGGCCTCCTCGCGGGCGAGGAGCGCCTCGGTGAGCTCGACGAGTCGTGCCGCGTCGGGACCCCACTTGTCGAGCCTCGGGACACGAGGCTCGTCGGGTCGGAGCTCGGCGTCCGTCTTGAGCGCGTCCGCCAGGTCGCGGAAGAGCCGGTGGTGACGGATCTCGTCCTCGACGATGAGCGAGCTCAGGTAGCGGAAGGCCTCCGAACCCGACGCCTCCGCCGCCTCCTGGTACTCGACGAGCAGATCGCGCTCGTGCTCCTCATGGGTGGTCAGGTGCCGGTAGAGCCTCTCCTCCCAGATGCTCGCACCTACCAGGTTGGTCGCCATCGCTCCTCCTCGGTCGGGCCCGGATGGATCGTCGCGCCTTCCGGAGTCGGCGACCAGGGACTTTGGTCCCGACCGCCGGGGTGCCGCTCGCCACGTCGGGCCGCCCGACCAGGACGGCCCTGCGCCGTGACCCCGGCCACCGCAGCCGCGACCGGCGGGCTGTCGACGCCCCTATCCTGCATCTGCCACTTCCGGGCGACGACCTCGAGGCGGCGGAAGGAGCACCGCATGCGGGTCCGCATCGACGAGGACAAGTGCACGGGCCATGGCCGCTGCTACACCCTGGCGCCCACGATCTTCGGGTGCGACGACCGCGGGTTCGGTGAGGTCGACGTCTCCGGCGATCTCGACGCAGCCCAGCAGCGCGAGGCGCAGCTCGCAGCCGCCAACTGCCCCGAGGAGGCGGTCGAGCTCGTCGAGTAGTCGCGCCCGACGAGGCTCATCCGACCTGCGGCTCGCGGGGGAGGCCGAGCGCCTGCTCGCCGACGATGTTGAGGTTGATCTCGGTCGTGCCGCCCGCGATGGTCGCCTGGCAGGCGGACGCGAGGTTGAAGGCCCACGATCCGAGCGTGGCCGGCGCGCCGAGGACGTCCACGGCCAGCGCGGCGAGGCGCTGGTCGGTGCGTCCCCAGGCGAGCTTCACCATGCTCCCATCCGCACCCCCCGGCTGGCCGGAGCGCATCTTCGCGATGGACCGGTGGGCCATCCACCGCATGCAGGCGATGTCCGTGTACACGCGCACGACACGGTCGCGGATGCGCGGGTCGCGCAGGGCCAGCGAAGCGCCCGGCTCGGCGAGCAGGTGGTCGAGCTTGCGCGCGAGGCCGAGATGGAGCCGGGCGACGCCCGCCCGTTCGAAGCTCAACGTCGTCATCGCCACCTTCCACCCGCCGTGGAGGGGGCCGAGCAGCGCGGACGAGGGCACCCGGACGTCGCTGAAGAAGAGCTCGGCGAAGGGGGCGTCGCCGGTCATGGTGCGGAGCGGGCGCGCCTCGATGCCGGGTGTCCGCATGTCCACGAGGAGGCAGCTGATGCCCCGGTGCTTGGGCGCGGCGGGGTCGGTGCGCACGTACAGCTGGCACCAGTCGGCGAGGTGGCCGAGGCTGTTCCAGGTCTTCTGGCCGTTGACGACGAACTCGTCCCCGTCGGCGACCGCCGCGGTGCGCAGCGACGCGAGGTCGGATCCGGCGTCGGGCTCGGACATCCCCTGGCACCAGACCTCGTCCCCGCGGAGCATCGGCCCGAGGAACCGGGCCCGCTGCGCCTCGGACCCGTAGGTCATGATCGCCGGGGCGATGTTGGAGACCCCAATCACGTTGAGGGGTCCGGGCGCAGTCGCCGCGCTCATCTCCTCGAGGTACGCGAGCTGTTCGTCGAGATCGGCTGCCCGTCCGCCGTGCTCGACCGGCCATGCGGGTGCGGCCCAACCCGCGTCCGCCAGCCGGCGGTTCCAGTCGCGCAGGAGCACGAGCGTCCCCTCGTCGGGCGAGCCCTGTCCGGCTTCGGCGAGCTCGGGGGTCAGATTGTCGGCCAGCCACGATCGGAGCGCGCCACGGAAGTCGTCGACCGAGTCGAAGGGCTCGACCGGGGGCGCCGGGGTGCCGGTCGGTCGAGGTGCGCGCTCCGTGGTCATCCGGTGGGCTCCTTCGGGCGGGCGCGGCGCGCCGCCGCGACCGGGTCGGCGAGAAGGTACTTCTACCGAGGGAAGAGTAGCCTTCGACGATCCACCAGAACTACGCTTCGCCGCCTCCACCGCGGCGGATCGCGGAGGACGCCCCCACGATGACGCTGCTCGACGACCTGCTCGCGACCTTCACCCTCGAGCCGACCGGCCGGGGGACCTCGCGCGGCACCAGCATCGTCTTCGGTGCCGGGTCCGTCGTCTTCGGCGGGCAGCTGCTCGCCCAGTCCATGGTCGCGGCGGCCGCGATCGACCCGGCCAAGGAGGTCCGGTCGATCCACACCGTCTTCGCACGGGGCGGGTCGACGAGCGAGCCGCTCGACTTCGACGTCGACGTGCTCCAGACCGGCCGCACCTTCGCGAGCGCGTCGGTCACCGCGCGCCAGGGAGACCGGGCCTGCACCCGCTCGCTCGTCCTCCTGCACGCACCCGAGCCCGACCTCATCCGTCACCAGCCGGACGCTCCCGACGTGGGCGACCCCCTCGCCGCGACGCCGTCGCCGGAGTCGGGCGACCTCTGGGAGCTGCGGATCGTCGGCGGGGTCGACATCGCGGACCCCGAGGCGGTCGGACCCCCGGTGCTCGACGTCTGGGTCCGCTTTCCGGGCGCGCCGGAGGATCCGTTGCGAAACCAGTGCCTCCTCGCGTTCGCGACCGACGGCTTCCTCATCGGGACGGCCATGCGCCCGCATCCCGGCGTCGGCCAGTCGCTCGCCCACCGAACGATCTCGACCAGCGTGATCTCCCACACCCTCGTCTTCCACGAGCCGGTCGACGCGGGCCGCTGGATGCTCCTCTCCCACGAGGGTCCGGCCGCCGGCCGCGGCCGCGGCTACGGGCGCGCGCACGTCTTCGCCGAGGACGGCACCCTCGTCGCGTCGTTCGCACAGGAGAACATGATCCGGGCGTTCGCACCGGACGCCAAGCCCAAGCCGGGAGCGCGCTCCGCCTACTGAGCACCGCGCCGGTGGCGTCTGGCGCCCCCCGAAGGGATGCTCTACCGTGGGCGCAAACCCCGTTCTCACCTGCTGACGGTCGGCGCCCGGGTGGCCGGAGCGGGGAGCGGAGGCGCTCGCGTGGACGCAGGAATCGACGGACCGGCGCCCGGCGCCCCTCGGGCGACCGGCGGGTAGCGGGCGATGGAGCTCCGCCCGAGCGACGAGCAGCAGCAGCTCGTCGAGGCGTACGCCGCCCTCTACGCGAAGGAGTCGCCGCCCGAGCGCGTCCGCGCGGGAGAGCCGCTCGGCTTCGACCGGGTCCTCTGGGACCGGCTGCTCGAGATGGGTTCGCTGGAGATGGCCGTCCCCGAGTCGGAGGGCGGCTGGGGCGCCTCGTTGCTCGACCTCGCGCTCGTCGCCGAGCAGCACGGCCGCTTCCTCGGATCGGCACCGCTGGTGGAGGCCCAGGTCGCGGCGCGACTGCTGGCGAGGGCGGGCGACGGCGGCCGGCTCCGGGCGGTCCTGGCCGGCGAACGGATCGTGACCGTCGCGCTGCGCCCGGTCCGCGCCCTCGTGGCGCCCCTCGTGCCCGGCGGTGCGGTCGCCGACGAGGTCGTCGTCCTCGACGGCACGACCCTCTCGGTGGTGCCGGCGACGAAGCGGGTGACGCCGGAGAACGTGGGCGCGATGCCGATCGCCGATGTCGCGGTCGACCGCGACGCGCTGGATGCCGGCCGGTTGCTCGACGGCGACGAGGCGTCGGCGGCGCTCGAGTCCGCCCTCGACGAGTGGCTCCTCCTCACGGCCTCGGCGCTCGCCGGCATCGCGCGACGGTCGGTCGAGATCGGCGTCGAGTACGCGAAGGAGCGGGAGGCGTTCGGGCAGAAGATCGGCGCCTTCCAGGCCGTCGGTCACCGCCTGGCCGATCACGCGACGTCTGCAGCCGGCGCGGAGCTGCTCGCACGGGAGGCGGCCTGGGCCACGTCCGAGGACCCCCCGCGGGCGGCCGAGCTCGCCGCGATGGCCTTCGCGTTCGCCGCCGAGACCGCCCGCGACGCGAGCTACGCGGCGCTCCACTTCCACGGGGGCTACGGCTTCATGCTCGAGTACGACATCCAGCTCTACTTCCGGCGCGCCCGGGCCTGGGCCAACGTCGTGATGAGCCCCCGGGCGGCGCGTCGGCGGGTCGCGGACCTGCGTTACGGGAGGGTGGGCGCCCGATGATGGACTTCCGGCTCGGCGAGTCGAGCGAGGCGCTCCGCACGGAGGCCAAGGCGTTCCTCGCCGAGGTCATGACGCCCGAGCTCGACGAGCGGGTCTACCGCAGCGGCGTCTCGAACGACGAGGAGTTCACCCGGGCGATCGTCGAGCGCGGGTGGGTCGCGCCGGGCTGGCCGGCCGAGCTCGGGGGCGCGGGGCTCGACCCGCTCGAGGCGATGGCGATCGCCGAGGAGCTGCGGATCGTCGAGGCACCGATCTACGGCATGGGCACCACGCTCATGGTCGCGACCGTCGTCCGGGCCGCCGGCACCGAGGCGCAGAAGGCGGAGATCCTCCCGAGCGCGCTTTCCGGGGAGATCGTCATCGTGCTCGGGTTCACCGAGCCCGAGACCGGGTCCGACCTCGCCGCGGTCACGACGAGGGCCGTTCGCGACGGCGACGAGTGGGTCATCAACGGCCAGAAGATGTTCACCACCAACGCACACATCGCCGACTACGTCTTCCTGCTCGCCCGGACCAACACCGAGGTGCCCAAGCACGAGGGCCTCACGATGTTCCTGGTGCCCATGGACCAGCCCGGCGTCGAGGTCCAGGCGGTCTACACGCTCTCCGGCGAGCGGACGAACATCACCTTCTACAACGACGTGCGGGCACCCGACGCCTGGCGCATCGGTGAGGTCGACCAGGGGTGGACGACCATGACCGTCGCGCTCCAGGCCGAGCACCAGGGAGGGTTCGCCTCGGCCGTCGAGCGGCTGCTGCACGGGGCCGAGCAGTGGGCGGGCGAGACGGTCGACGACGACGGTGCGCCCCACCTCGACGACCCCGCCGTCCGCGAGACGCTCGCCGCGACCGCGATCGACCTCGAGGTCTCCCGACTCCTGCACCGGCAGGTCGTCTGGATGGCCGAGGTGGGCCTGCCGGTGAAGGCGGAGGGCCCGATGTCGAAGCTGTTCAGTTCCGAGGCCCTCGTCGCGCGCGCCCAGGAGATCGTCGAGCTCGTCGGACCCGACGGGCTTCGCAGCTACTTCGAGCCGACCGCGCCCGTCGGCGGGCTGCTCGAGTACATGGTGCGTCGCTCACTCGGGACGACCATCTACGGGGGGACGAGCGAGATCCACCGCAACATGATCGCCCAGCGGGGGCTCGGGCTCCCGAGGACGCGCTGATCGGATCAGTCGGCGGCAGGTGCGGTCGCCGCGAGGCACCACCGCACCATGTCGTCGACGGTGACCTCCTCGGTGTTCACGTGGACCCCGAGCGCGCGCATGTCGAGCGTCGAGGTCAGGGTGTGGACGACGAGGGTGGCCATCGCACCGGGACGCAGGTCGTCGCGGAAGAGCCCGGCGTCGATCCCGGCCTCGAGGATCTCCTGGACGGTGTCCACGTAGGGGGAGACGGTCGCGGCGAACTCGTCCGATCGGGAGTCGGCCAGGTGCCACTGGAAGAGCACGAGGCCGCGAGAGGCCGGATCGTCGGTCTCCTGGCTGCCGAACATGGTCGTGAGCAGGACGGTGAGCATCGCGACCGGGTCCGTCTCCTCGGCGACCCGCTTCCGGATCGCGGCCACGTGGCGCTGCACCGTCTCCTCGATGAGGGCGAGCAGCAGGTCGTCCTTGGTCGCGAAGTGGTGGTAGAAGGAGCGCAGGGACATCCCCGACCGGTCCACCACCTCCTGGACGGTGAAGTCGGGTTTGCCGGTGGTCCGGAGCAGTTCGACCGCTGCGGCGATGAAGAGGTTGCCGCGGACGATCGCCCGCTGGCGCGCTGCCTTGAGGGACCGCTCGACCGTCCGTTCCTGCCACTGGGTCGTGCCGGCACGCTCGTCTGTCATCAGCTGGCCTCGGGTGTCGTCCGCCGGATCCCGCTCCGTCCGGGCGGTGGCTCGGACCCGCACGGGGCTGGAGCGAGTATAGGTGGGCGCCGCACGCGGATGAGAGTGCGGTTCTCTCCTCACGCGATTGAGGGGCACGGTGGGGGCCGGTAGGGTTCTCGCGGGTCGCCGGGCGGCGAGCGCGTTGGGAGGGTCATGAGCTACCGGATCGGCATCGACGTCGGCGGGACCTTCACCGACTGCGTCCTGCTGCGGCCGGACGGCTCGGTCGTCCTCGAGAAGGCGCCCACCACGCCCGACGACCAGAGCCTCGGGGTGCTGGCCGGACTCACCCAGCTGGCGGACGTCGAGGGGACGACCGTCGAGCAGCTGGCCGCGGACACCCGCACGATCGTGCACGGCACCACCACCGCCGACAACACGATGATCCAGATGCGCGGCGCGTCGACCGGCCTCCTTGTGACCGAGGGATTCCGCGACGAGATCGAGTTCCGGCGGTGCTACAAGGAGGAGATCTGGGACCCGGCCTTTCCGCCCCCGGACCCGATCGCACGCCGACGGGTGCGCCTCGAGATCCCCGAGCGGATGACCGCCGAGGGTGACGTGGAGACGCCGCTCGACGAGGAGGCGGTGCGCAAGGCGGTGGCACGGCTCCGGGCGTTCGGGGTGACCTCGATCGCGGTGAGCTTCCTCCACTCCTACCTCAACCCCGCCCACGAGCTGCGCGCTCGCGAGCTGATCCTCGACGAGTACCCCGACGTCGAGATGGTCTCCCTCTCCCACCAGGTGCTCCCGAAGCCCCCCGAGTTCGAGCGCACCTCGACCGCGCTGGTCAACGCCTACGTCGGGCCGCCGATCACCCGGTACCTCGGCCGCCTCACCGAGCGGCTCGCGTCGGTGGGCTACGCGAGCGAGCTGCTCGTGGCCAACTCGGCGGGCGGGGTCCTGACCGCCGCCGCGGCCGCGCAGCGTGCGGTCGCGACCATCGGGTCGGGTCCGACCGGCGGGGTCAACGCGGCAGCTCGTGCCGCCTCGCGCGCCGGACTCGGCGACGTGGTGAGTGTGGACATGGGTGGCACGAGCTACGACGTCTGCCTCATCCGCGGTGGTCGGCCCGAGATCAAGATGGACTGGAACTGGCGGCACCGGTACTGCATCGGCATCCCGATGGTGGACATCTCCTCGGTGGGTGCCGGAGGTGGGTCGATCATCTGGGTCGACGACGGCGTGCTGCAGGTCGGGCCCCAGTCGGCCGGCTCCACCCCGGGCCCGGTCTGCTACCGGCGCGGCGGGACGCGACCCACGATCACCGACGCGGACCTGGTCCTCGGGCGGCTCGAGCCGGGCGGCTTCGCGAACGGGCGCATGGAGCTCGACCTCGAGGGCGCCCGCGCCGCTCTGGGCGAGCTCGGCGCTCCACTCGGCCTCGACGCGGAGCAGACCGCGGTCGCCGCGGTCCGGCTGGTCGACGCCCACATGACCGACGCCGTGCGCCGCGTGCTCTCGCTCGCCGGTGCGGACCCCCGCTCGCTCGACCTGGTCGCCTTCGGCGGGATGGGCGCCGTCCACGCCACGACGCAGGCGGCCGAGCTCGGCATGTCCCACGTCCTCGTGCCGCGCGGCGCGGCGGGGCTCTCCGCACTCGGCCTGCTCACCGCCGATCACGTGATCGACGACACCCGCGGCTACGTGGTCCCCTGGCAGCAGGTCGACGCGGAGGTCATCACCCGCCTCGCCGGCGAGCTCGAGGCCGCGGCGACCGACGAGCTGCACGAGGCCGGCGTGTCCGACGACCGCATCTCCCTCCAGTGGTCGCTGCTGCTCGTCTACCCCGGTCAGACCTTCGACGTGGCCATCCCGGTCGACTCGCCCACCGACGTGGAGGCCGCGGTCACCGAATTCCACCGGCGGAACGAGGAGGCGAGGCTCATCGAGGCCCGCGCCCAGGAGCCGGTCGTGCGCGGGATCCGGCTGACCGCCATCGGCGAGGTCGACAAGATGGCGCCGCTCGCGCTCGGGCCCTCGGACGCGCCCCCCGAGCCGGCCGGGCGGCGGCGGATGTGGGTCGACGGCGAGTGGCTCGAGGTCCCGGTCTACGAAGCCGCGAGCCTCCGGCCAGGGTCGAGTGTGACGGGGGCCGGTGTGGTCACGAGTCCCTTCACCACGCTCGTGCTCCGGACGGGCGAACGCTGTGCGGTGACTGCGGACGGCGACCTCCTCGTCGACGTCGCTTCGTCCACCCCCGGCACCGACTGAGCAAGCGACCCGTCGCTCCGCTTCACTCGGACGGCCACGCCACCGACTTGACCTCGACGTACTGGTCGAAACCCTCCCGGCCGTTCTGGCGGCCGACACCGCTCGCCTTGTAGCCGCCGAACGGAACGTCGGCGCCGTAGGGGGCGCCACCGTTGAGCCCGATGAAGCCGGCCCGCAGACGCCGGCCGACCTCCACGGCGTGCTCGAGCGATCCGGACATCACGTTGCCGGCGAGACCGTAGGGACTGTCGTTCGCGATGCGCACGCCCTCGTCGTCGCCGTCGTAGGGGATGACGACGAGGACCGGCCCGAAGATCTCCTCGCGCGCGATCGTCATCGTGTTCGCCACGTCGACGAAGAGGGTCGGGCGGACGTAGTACCCACGGTCCAGCCCGTCCGGCGCATCGGTGCCGCCGACGAGCATCGTGGCGCCCTCGTCGATGCCCTTCTGGATGTAGCCGACGATCCGCTCGCGCTGCCTCGCCGAGATGACCGGTCCGCAGAGCACCCCCGGGTCCTGGGGGTCGCCCGGGATCGTGCCCTCGTACATCGCCCGGAGGACCGCGACACCCTCGTCGTAGCGGGAACGCGGGAGGAGCATCCGGGTCGGCGTCGCGCACCCCTGCCCGGCGTGGAAGCACGGCGCGATCCCGATGAGGCACGAGAGCTCGAGGTCGGCGTCGTCGAGGACGATGGTGGCCGACTTGCCGCCCAGCTCGAGGAAGAGGCGCTTCATGGTGGCCGCGCCCTTCTCCATGATCCGCCTGCCCACCGCGGTGGAGCCGGTGAAGGAGATGAGGTCCACGTCGGGGGAGAGCGTGAGCTGCTCGCCGAGGAGGTGGTCCGAGCCGGTCACCACGTTGACCACACCCGCCGGGATGTCCGTGTGCTCGGCGATGAGCCTCCCGAGGCGCAGTCCGTTGAAGGGCGTGTCCGGCGCCGGCTTGAGGACGACCGTATTGCCCGTCGCGAGCGCCTGTCCGAGCTTGTTGATGGTGACCTCGAAGGGGTAGTTCCACGGCACGATGGCGCCGACCACGCCGGCCGGCTCGCGCCAGATCATGCGGTGGGTCATCTGGCCGGTGACCGTCGAGAGTGCGTCGCCGAGGTCCTCCTCCCACGGGTACTCGTCGATCAGCTTGGCGGGGAAGCGCAGCGCGTCGGTGAGCGGCGCGTCGAGCTGCGGGCCGTGGGTCACCATGCGCGGGCAGCCGACCTCGAGGATCAGCTCCTCGCGCACGTTCTCGACGTCGGCCTCGATCGCGTCCTGGAGCTGTTCGAGGCACCGCTTGCGCAGAGCGCGGTCGGTCGACCAATCCGTCTCGTCGAACGCGCGCCGTGCCGCCGCGATCGCGCGCTGCATGTCGGCCGACGACGCGTCGGGTGCCTCACCGAGGACCTCCTCGGTCGCCGGATTGATGTTGGGGAAGGTCCCCGCTTCGCCGTCGACCAGCCTGCCGTCGATCAGCATCCTCGTCTCGAACGAGACACCCGATGCGTCGGACACCTTGCTCCCTCCCGTCGCCCCGCGCCTGTCGCGTGGGGAACTCGAGCGTGCCGCGCCGGTGGCGGCCACCGCATTGTACGGGCCCGACCGGTCGGTACGGAAAGCGGCCGCGCCGGCGGGCCGCAGGGTCCGGCCAAGGCCCCGGGGAAGCCGGGCCTGCTGGCGCGTCGCGTAGTCTCACCGGCCGGAGCCCACGCCGCGAGGAGGGAGGATCTGGCCATGCGCACCGTGCTCGCCGCCGTCTGTCCAGAGCTCGGGCCGCCGGAGGTCGTGCGCGTCCACGAGGTCCCCGCACCCGGGATCGCTCCCGGCCAGGTCCGCGTCCGCGTGCGCGCGGCATCGGTCAACTTCCCCGACGTCCTCCTCGTCGCCGGCCGCTACCAGCTCACGGTTCCACCGCCGTTCGTTCCCGGCAGCGAGCTGGCCGGCGAGGTGGTCGAGCTCGGTGAGGGCGCATCCGGCCTGCAGGTCGGCATGCGCGTCGCCGGCAGCACCCTGGTGGGCGCCTTCGCCGAGGAGGCGGTCGTCGCGGCGGCGTCGCTCACCCCGGTTCCCGACTCGGTCGGCGACGAGGTCGCGGCGGCGTTCGGCGTGGCGCACCGCACCGCCTATCACGTGCTCCGCTCGGTCGCGCGGCTCGAGAGGGGCGAGGAGCTCGTCGTGCTCGGCGCGGGTGGGGGCGTCGGCCTCGCCGCGGTCGAGCTCGGGACGGTGCTCGGCGCGTCGGTGACCGCGGTGGCCTCCTCCGGGGAGAAGCTCGCCGCCGCGGAGGCCAAGGGGGCGACGCGGCTCGTCGCCTCCACGGCCGACGACCTGCGCGCGGCGCTGCGCGACGTGCTGCCGGCGGGCGCGGACGTCGTCGTCGACCCGGTCGGCGGGCGATGCTCGGAGCCCGCGCTCCGCACCCTCCGGTTCGGGGGGCGGTTCGTCACGGTCGGCTACGCCTCCGGCGAGATTCCGGCCATCCCGCTCAACCTCGTCCTCTTGAAGGGCGTGGTCCTGACCGGCTTCCAGTTCATCGACTTCGCCACGCACCGCCCCGACGACCGGGCACGCGACGAGGACGAGCTCCAGTCCCTCCTCCTGCGCGGCATCGTCCGCCCGCACATCGGTGCCACCTATCCGTTGCGCGAGGCCGCCGCGGCGCTCCGGCTCGTGGCAGACGGTCGGGCCGTGGGCAAGGTCGTCCTCGAGGTCGACGGCGGTCGGTAGACCCGCCGCGCCGTCCCGATCGATTGGGCGAACCGGTCGGGCCGTGCAATGGTGTGCGGCCGTGCGGTTCGGACTCGACCTGGCTCAGCAGCGCATGCCCTGGGACGAGCTCGCGCGCCGGGTGCGCCTCGCGGAGGAGTGGGGCTTCGACGGCGTCTGGGGCTTCGACCACTTCCAGCCCATGTACGGCGAGGGCCCCGGCGAGACCTTCGAGGGCATGACCACGTTGGCCGCGTTGGCGGGCATGACCTCCCGGGTCCGTCTCGGTCTGCTCGTCACCGGCGTCACGTACCGGCATCCCTCCGTGCTGGCCGCAGAGGCCGTCACGATCGACCACGCGTCCCACGGCCGGCTCGAGCTCGCACTGGGCGCCGCGTGGTTCGACAAGGAGCACCGGGAGCTCGGCATCCCGTTCCCGCCGACCGCCGAGCGGTTCGACCTCCTGGAGGACGGCCTCGAGATCGTCACGCGCCTCATGGGCGGTGAGGTCGTCTCCTACGAGGGGTCGATCGTATCGCTCCGGGACGCCCAGCTGCGCCCGATGCCGGTGCAGCGGCCGCGCCCGCCGATCTGGATCGGCGGCACCGGCCAACGGCGCACCCTTCCGCTGGCGGCTCGCTTCGCCGACGTCTGGCATGCATTCGGGACACCCAACTCGCTGCGCGAGGCGTCCGAACGGTTGGACCGGCTCACCGAAGCGGCGGGCCGAGAGCCGTCGGCCGTCCTGCGCGCCGGGTCACTCTCGCTCGACGATCTCGAGACGGCGCGCAAGCACGCCGGCAAGTGGCGCGACGCCGGGTGGGGCTACCTGGTCTGCGGCTGGCCCGAGGCAGGGGAGCGGCAGGTCGACGCATTCGTCCGCGACGTCCTGCCCGAGTTCGCCTGAGGCTGCACGCGCGTCCCGCTCGGGGACCCCGCGCGAGACGGGACCGTCACTCGACGAACTCGGCCCGCCGGCGGTGGAACCGCCAGATCTCGTCGCGGCGATGCAACACGTCGTGGTACCGGCCGACGAGGCGGATCGCCCAGCCGTCCTCGCCCTTGAGGGCGAAGACCACGTCGCTCACCGCGGTCGCCTCCTCCTCGTTCCACCCGGTCACGTGCGTGTTGCACACGAGATGGCGCTGCGGCTGCCTCGGCGCCCACCGCGCGTAGGCGGCCCGGAGGTCGTCGTGGCCGCGGTGCACGCCGAGGCCGGGGATGTCGCACTCGCCGTCCGCGCAGAAGGTCGCCACGACGTCCTCGGTCCGGCCGTCGTCGAGTGCGTGCGTGTACGCGGCGACGGTCGCGCGCACCCCTTCGGCGACGTCGGCGAAGGTGCTCATCCGGCGGTCAGACCGAGAGGTCGAACTCGACGACGGGCATCTCGAGCGGGTTCACGTTGACCGACCGGAGGCCCGGGAGCAGCCGCTCGTAGGGGAGACCCGCGAGGAAGCCGTCGATCAGGCGGTGGTTGTTCGAGATGTGGCCTTCGATCTCCGCCGCGAGGCGCAGGTACTCGAAGCCCTTCGCGTGCAGCCCGCGCTGCTGCTTCGGCAGGTTCGAGAAGTCCTGCGTGGGGATGGGAGGCCAGCGCGGATCGTCGTGCTCCCACGCCTCGGGCGGCGCGGGCGCGTCGGGCTCCACCCCTTCGGGGAAGCGTGTGAGCGACCAGATCTCCATGAGGGTCTCCTCCGGGCCGAGCGGCCGGAAGCGGTAGGCGGAGGCGCTCGAGTACATGGGCAGGACGAAGTAGTGCGGGAAGCAGTAGCCCATCGGCTCGTTCATGCCGTTCGACTCGAGCTCGTTGAGGTCAGGCACGTCGTGGCCCTCGGAGCGGTGCCACTCGACCACGGCGTCGTTGAGCGTGCGGTGCCACATCGGGATCGCCACGTCGGGGTCGGCGGGGAGCTCGAGGTCCCGCAGGCCCTCGGCCACGCGCACGTCGCTCGGGTGCACCATCCCGTCCATGCCCTCGCTCATCGTCCGGAGGTACCGGAGCTCCGCGTCGACCCAGGCGCGCGGGTCGAAGTCGCGGCCCCGGCGGGGCATCCGGTCGGGGATGACGAGCTGGGGGTGGGCCTGGATCACGTGGTACTGCTCCTGGAAGGCCTCCTCGGCCAGCTTCCAGTTGGCCGGCAGGCGGCAGGCGAACCACCACTCGGCCCGCAGGGACTCGACCTTCCACGCGTCGAGGACGGTCGCGACGGGTTCGAGGCACTCGCGCAGCGGCGGCGCCTCGTCGCTCAGGTTGATCCACGCGCACCCGCCCCACGAGTCGCACCGCACCGGCGTGAGCCCGATGTCTTCCGGCGCCAGGTTGTGGTCGGTGAAGGCGGTCGGCCGCGAGACGAAGGTGTTGGCGCCGTCCGCGCCGTAGCACCAGCCGTGGAACGGGCAGGTGAAGCCGTTCTCGCACCTGCCGCGACCGCGCACCAGCTCGACGCCCCGGTGGCGGCAGGCGTTCTGGAAGGCCCGGACCCCGAGATCCTCGGTCCGGACCACGATGACCGACTGGTCGAGGAACTCGTAGGTCACGAAGTCGCCCGGCCGCGGGATCTCCTCGAGGCGGCAGGCCATCTGCCAGACCCGCGGCCAGAGCAGCTCGGCCTCGAGCGCGAAGAACTCCGGGTCGTAGTAGCGCTCCTTCGGGACGCGATCGAGGATCTCCATCGCGTGGGGCACCGGGAGCGCCGTCCACTTCCGACTGTCGATCGCCACGCCGCCCTTCCTCTGCCATCGGTCCCGGCGGATGCAATTTACCAACCGGTCGGTACAATACTGCGGCCGACCGTGCCCGTGCAGCCCGCCGCCGTGCCGCGGACCGCACACCACCACCCTATGACCCCACCATCCGACTCCGACGGCGACCATTCTGCGGCACGGCGCGATCCCGACGTCGACGTCCTGGTCGTCGGCGCAGGCATCACCGGGATCTACCAGCTCTACCGGGCCCGTGAGGCCGGGTTCCGCGCAGAGCTCGTCGAGGCCGGCGAGGGACCGGGAGGCACGTGGTACTGGAACCGCTACCCCGGCGCCCGGTTCGACTCCGAGAGCTACACCTATGGCTACCTCTTCTCGCGGGAGCTCTTCGAGGAGTGGGAGTGGCAGGAGCACTTCGCGGGGCAGCCGGAGATCGAGCGCTACCTCAACCACGTGGTCGACCGATTCGACCTCCGGAGCGCCATGCGCTTCGGCGTGCGGGTCACCGCCGCCCGCTTCGACGAGCATGCCGGGACGTGGACGGTCGTGCTCGACGACGGCGACCAGGTGCGCGCGCGGTTCCTCGTCGCGGCGACCGGCGTGCTCTCGGTGCCGTACTTCCCCGACGTGCCCGGGTGTCAGGCTTTCGGCGGGGAGTCGTACCACACCGGGCTCTGGCCACGGACGCCCGTCGGCCTCGCCGGCAAGAGGGTCGCGGTGGTCGGCACGGGGTCGAGCGGCGTCCAGCTCATCCCGGCGATCGTCGACGAGGTCGCGTCGCTCACCGTCTACCAGCGCACGGCCAACTGGTGCACGCCGCTCAACAACGCCCCGATCACGCCCGAGGAGCAGGCCGCGCTCCGGGCCGACTTCGAGGCGATCCGCGAGACGCTCGACACGTCGCCCGCGGGCTTCCTCCACCGGGCGCACGACCGGGCCACGTTCGACGACAGCGAGGAGGAGCGGCTCGCGTACTTCGAGCGGATGTGGAACAGCCCGGGCTTCGCGAAGCTCATCAGCCACTACACCGACCTGATGGTCGACCCGGCCGCCAACGCCGCGTGGTGCGAGTTCGTCGCCGCGAAGATCCGGGCCGTCGTCGCCGACCCTGCCACCGCCGAGCGTCTCGTCCCGAAGGACCACCGGTTCGCCGAGAAGCGGCCGCCCTTCGTCGCAGGGTACTTCGAGTCGTTCAACGATCCGAAGGTCACCCTCTTCGACCTCGGCGAGACTCCGATCGTCCGGGTGGTGCCCGAGGGGATCGTGACGGCCGACGGCCTCGTCGAGCTCGACGTCGTCGTGTGGGCGACGGGGTTCGACTTCGGCACCGGGGCGCTCCTGCGCCTCGGTGCCGAGGGCCGCGACGGGCTCGCGCTCGGCGACCACTGGGCCGACGGGCCCCGCACGTTCCTCGGGGTGCAGACCGCGGGGTTCCCCAACCTGTTCTTCCCCGGCGGCCCGCACGCCGCCGCGGGCAACAACCCGCGCTACAACGGCGACCAGGTCGACTTCGTGACCGACACCCTCGTCCACGCACGCGACCACGGCTTCGACGTGGTGGAGGTCCGACCGGAGGCCGAGGAGCGGTGGACGAGCATGGTCGACCGCAACGCCTCCAAGTCCAACTTCGGCGAGTGCAGCTACTACTTCGGGACGAACATCCCGGGCAAGCCACGCAAGTACCTGCTCAACGCCGGCGGGCGGCCGAAGCTCTTCAGCATGATCGCCGAGGTCGTCGACGACGACTACCGGGCGTTCCGGCTGTCGCGGGCGTCCGACCACGCCGATGCCCCGGCCTGATCGGGTTCAGACGGTCGCGACCGGTGTGACCGGTGAGCCGACCGCGCCGGGGAGACGGAGGGGTGGCGCGGTGAGGAGGAAGCGGCTGCGGCCGTGCTCGCGAAGCCACGACGCGAGCTCGTGGAGGTACCAGAGCTCGCCGAGGGGGACTCCGAGCCGGAAGAGGCAGAGGTGGTGGATGGGGAGCAGGGAGTGGCGGCTCGGGTCGCGGTCACGCCCGACCAGTCCCTCGACCGCGTAGTTGTCCGCGACGAGCGCCGCGATCTGCGAGTCGGCGATCCACTCGAGCAGCGCGGGGTCGCGGGCGTCGAGGTAGGTGCACGTGGTGTGGATCGCGACCGGATCGGGGTCGCGGTCCCACTCGAGGACCTTGGTCGCGAACCCGGTGTGGAGGAGGAGCACGTCGCCGGGCTCGACGACCACGCCGTCGGCCTCCATGATCCGCTGGAGCGTGGCCAGGTCGACCCCGCGCCACTCGTGGCCGAGGTGGTGGGCGAGGTCGACGAGGACCCCGCGTCCCTGGAGCCCGGTCGCGGCCATGTGCTCGAGGCCGAGGTGGTGTGCGAAGCAGTGGTGGGCGCCCCCGTCGCCGGCGGCGTCGGGTCGCGGGCCGACGAGGTCGACGCCGGCGCGATAGCCGTTGTAGTAGACGGCCTCCTCGACCCCGTCGCCGTCCGCGTCGAACTCGGCCCCGACGTGCGCGAGCGAGTCCCACTGCGTCGAGTACTGGAGGGAGAGGGTCACGGTGTCGTCTGCCCAGACGTCGACGAAGCGCGGTCCCCCCTCCTTCATCCCGCTCATGTGGACGTTGTAGAAGGTGGCGGGCGCGCCCGCCATGTCCTCGGTGGGGGCGAGGACGGGGGGATGGCGCCGCTGGTTGAGCGCGGTCCCACCGGGGAAGTCGAGTGGGAGGGAGAGGCAGAAGCTGATGCCGGCTTCGACCTCGCGCACCCCCTCGAGCACCTTGGCCGGGGTGAGCAGGTTGATGCGGCCGAGCTCGTCGTCGTCGCCCCACTCCCCCCAGGTCGAGCCCGCGGGCCGCTGCTGCCACCGCTTCGCCATCGGTCCTCCTCACCCGTCGGCCCTCCGGCCCGCACGCCGTCGCCAGCATTTCATGTACCGACCGGTTGGTCTACTATCGGGCCGCGGGGACGCCGCCGGGCTCCCCGGCCGGGCCGGCCGCCGCACGCCGCCACCGGGACCGGACCCGTCGCCAGGAGGTGTGGCCATGCCGGAGCAGCAGGACCTCGTCGTGTCGGCGGACGGGCATCTCCTCGAACCGACCGACCTCTTCGTCACCCGCCTCCCTGCGCACCTCCGCGATCGGGGGGTGTGGGAGGAGGACTTCGAGATCGAGCCGCTCGTCGAAGGCGGCGCCAGCGTCTTCCGGCGGCTCCACACCCCCGGCTTCGAGGGGTGGACGATCTCGCGCTACCGCCAGACCCAGGGAAGGACGCCGGAAGGCGATCCCGAGCTCATCCTCGAGGATCTCGACCTCGACGGGGTCGACATCGCGGTGATGCACCCGAACCTCTCGCTCTTCGGGCTCTACTCCGACGACCACGAGCTCTCGATGGCGCACGCCCGGGTCTACAACGACTTCGTGATCGAACGGTTCAGCCCCTACTTCTCGCGCATCGCACCGACCGCGCCGGTGCCGATCACCGACATCGGGGACGCCGTGGCCGAGATCGAGCGCGTCGCCGCAGCCGGCTTCCGGGCGATCCTGCTCCCCGCGGTCCCCCCGATCCCGTACTACGCGCGCGAGCTCGACCCGGTATGGGCGGCGGCGCAGGCCAACGGGGTCCACGTCTTCATCCACACCCAGACCGGCGGGGTGAAGGTCAACGAGCCGGACGCCACGACGCTCAGGGTCGTGAAGGAGAACGCCGCGCAGGTGAACCTGCCGATGACGGAGCGGTCAGCCTCCAAGCGCATGGTCACCCAGTGCGTCTACAGCACGATCGTCCCCCAGCAGGTCATCTGCGAGCTGATCGGCGGCGGCGTGCCCGAGCGCTACCCGGACCTCCACTTCGCCCTCATCGAATTCAACGCCCACTGGCTCGCCTCGCTGGTCGGGGCGATGGACAAGTGCTGGGTCACGGGCATCGGCCAGGACGCCGACTGGTGGCTCGGCCAGTGGGACGACGCGCGACCCGCCGACGACCAGCCCGGCATGGCCCGGTTGTTCCGGCTCAACGAGAAGTGGCCGTACCCGCTCCGACCGAGCGAGTACGTGCGCAGGCAGTTCCACGTCTCGTTCCAGGACGACCCGGTCGCGGTCGCCGCCCGGCACCTCACCGGCGTGTCGGCGATCGTCTGGGGCAACGACTACCCGCACGCGGAGGGGACCTTCCGTGGCAGCCGCGAGCTCATCGCGACCCAGTTCGCCGGCGTGCCCGCCGACGAGCGGGCGGCCATGCTCGGCGGCACACTCGCCTCGCTGCTCGGTTTCGACGCCCCGGCCGTCGCCTGAGCCCGAGCGATCGATGGAGGAGCTCCGCTTCGACGGCCGCGTCGCGGTCGTCACCGGCGCAGGACGCGGGCTCGGACGCGCGTACGCGCACCTGCTCGCCGCCCGCGGGGCGGAGGTCGTCGTCAACGACCTCGGGAGTGGGACCGGCGGCGCCGGTGCCGACGCCGGGCCCGCGACGGCGGTCGCGGCCGAAATCGCAGAGGTCGGTGGGGTCGCGGTGGCGGACGCTCACGACGTGTCGACCGAGGAGGGCGCGTCAGCGCTCGTCGCGACGGCCGTCGAGACGCTCGGCCGGGTCGACATCGTCGTGAACAACGCGGGCATCGTGCGGTGGGCCGGCTTCCCCGACGCCGACGGCGAGAACCTCGCCCGGCACCTGGCCGTGCACGTCGGCGGCTCCTTCCACGTGACCCGCGCCGCCTGGCCGCACCTCGTCGCCCAGCAGTACGGCCGCGTCGTGCTCACGACGTCGACCGGCATGCTCGGCCTGCCGGACAACACCTCCTACGCCGCCGCCAAGGGCGCGGTGTTCGGGCTCGGGCGAAGCCTCGCGGTGGCCGGCGCCCCGCACGGCATCCGGGTCAACCTCGTCGCACCGGCCGCGATGACCCGCATGGCCGGCCGTCCCGCCCGCGACCCCGACGCGGCCGGCTCGGAGGAGGGCGATCCGCCCGAAGCCGACGACGGACCGATGTCGCCGCGGCTCGTCGCCCCGCTCGTCGCGTACCTCGCGCACGAGACCTGCCCGGTCACCGGCGAGGTCTACGCGGCCGGCGCCGGTCGTTACGCACGGATGTTCCTCGCCTGCGCGCCCGGCTACGTCGCGTCGGACGCCGAGCCGTCGATCGAGGACGTCGCCGATCACTGGGCGGCGGTCAACGCCGAATCCGGCTACGCCGTGCCGGCGGACCTGCCGGCGTGGTCGGCCACCTTCCTCGCCCACCTCCGGACCGCGCCCGGGTGACCCGGTCGCGCCGGGGCGCGCTGAGCGACGTCGCGCCGGGGCGCGCTGAGCTACTCCTCGAGCAGGTCGGGCTGCTGGGCCACGATCGAGTCGTAGAGGGGCTGGAACGAGAGCCAACCAGAGCCCCGGCTGCCGACCATCGCCGCGGTCCGCTCTGCCTGGTCGCTGTCGATGTGCACGGGGGTTCCCGTCGACTCGGCCAGCAGCTGAGCCTGGCAGGTGCGCTCCATCGTGATGAACCAGAACGCCGCCTCGTCGACACTGCGCCCGACCGTGAGCAGGCCGTGGTTCGCGAGGATCGCGGCCTTGCGGTCGCCGAGCGCATGGGCGATCCGCTTCCCCTCCTCGAGGTCGAGCACCACGCCGGTGTAGTCGTCGAAGAGCGCATGGTCGCGGTAGAAGGCGCACGCGTCCTGGGTGAGCGGATCGAGCGGCCGGCGGAGCGCCGACCAGGCCTTGCCGTGGACGGAGTGGGCGTGCGCGGCCGACACGACGTCGGGACGGGCCGCGTGGATCTGCGAGTGGATCACGAACGCCGCCTGGTTGACCGGCCAGGTGCCCTCGACGACCTCGCCGCGGTCGTTCACGAGGAGGAGGTCGCGCACCCGGATCTGCGAGAAGCTCATGCCGAGCGGGTTGACCCAGAAGTGGTCGATCCGCTCCGGATCGCGCGCCGTGATGTGGCCGGCCACGCCCTCGTCGAAGCCGAATCGGCCGAAGAGGCGGAAGGCCGCGGCGAGGCGCTGCTTGCGGTGCCGGCGCTCCTCCTCGAGCGTGTCGAACCGGGGGAACTGGTGCGGCGTGCGGTCGGAGGCCATGTCGCGGATCCTACGACCGTTGTACCGATCAGTCCATAGACTCGGGCGATGGACCTCTCGCTGACCGACGAGGAGCGCGCGCTCGTCGGCCTCTGCCGCACCTTCGCCACCGAGCAGATCGCGCCGAGGGCGCCGGTCGCCTGGCACGAGGGCCGCTGCCCGACCGATCTCCTTGCGGAGATGGGCGGTCTGGGGCTGCTCGGGATGCTGGTGCCCGAGCGGTGGGGCGGCATCGGCATGTCCACGGTCGGCTTCGTCGCCGCGATGGAGGAGATCGGCCGGGCCGACCAGTCGGTGGCCGCCGCGTGGCAGGCGCACGTGACCATCGGCTCGCTGCCGCTCCTCCTCTTCGGCGACGACGCGCAGCGCGAGCGCTGGCTCCGCCCGCTCGCCGAAGGACGCGCGCTCGGCGCGTTCGGCCTGACCGAGCCGGACGCCGGCTCCGACGCCCGTGGCATCGCCACCCGCGCCGAGCGGCGCGACGGCGGCTGGTGCATCAACGGCCGGAAGACCTTCATCTCCAACGCGGGCACCGACCTCTCCTTCGGGGTCACCCTCCTCGCCCGCACCTCGCCACCGGGGGGACCCCCCACCTTCGCGAGCTTCGTCGTCGAGAAGGACACACCCGGGTTCACGATGGGCCCGAAGCTCCGGGGCATCGGCTGGCGTGGCCTCGACACCCGCGAGCTCTTCTTCGACGACGTGTGGGTCTCCGGCGACCACCTGCTCGGCGATCCCGAGCTCGGGCTCGGACAGTTCCTCCGCACGCTCGAGGTCGGGCGCATCTCGGTGGCTGCGCTCTCGCTGAGCCTCACCGCCGCCGTCCTCGACCTCGCGCTCGACTACGCGCGCGAGCGCATGCAGTTCGGGCAGCCGATCTCCTCCTTCCAGGCGGTGCAGTTCAAGCTCGCCGACATCGCCACCGAGCTCGAGGCGGCCCGCTGGCTCACCTACCGTGCAGCGTCGCTGCGCGACAGCGCCCAGCCGTTCGCGAAGGAGGCGGCGATGGCCAAGCTCAAGGCGAGTCGGGTGGCGGTGTGGGCCGCGTCGGAGGCGGTGCAGATCCACGGAGGGCTCGGCACCATGCTGGACACCCCGGTCGCGCGTTTCTACTGCGACGCGAAGGTCCTCGAGATCGGCGAGGGCACCAACGAGATCCAGCACCTGGTGATCGCGCGGGCGCTCGGCTGCTGAGGGCGCTGACGGGACTTGGCCCGGTGGGTCAGATCGCGACCAGTCGCCGCGCCGCCGCAGCGATGTCGTCGCGGTCGGGCAGCCAGGCGCGCTCGAGCACCGGCGCGTAGGGCGGCGGCGTGGGCGCGGCGCCGACCCGCTCGATCGGCGCGTCGAGGTCCCAGAACGCCTCGCGCGCCACCACCGCCGCGATCTCCGCACCGATCCCGAAGGGGACGACCGCCTCGTGCGCGACGAGGAGCCGGCTCGTGCGTGCCACCGAGTCGAGGATCGTGGCGACGTCGAGGGGCGCGACGGTTCGCAGGTCGACGACCTCGACGTCGATCCCCTCGGCCGCCAGTGCGTCGGCCGCCGCGAGGGCCTCGCGGACCATGCGTGACACCGAGACGACGGTCAGGTCCGTGCCCGGGCGCACGACCGCGGCCGACCCGATGGGCACCACGTGGTCGGCCGGCGGCCGCGGCCCCTTCGCTCCGTAGAGGAGCCTGTGCTCGATGAAGACGACCGGGTTGGGGTCCTGGACGGCCGCGCGGAGCAGGCCGTAGGTGTCCGCCGGGGTGGACGGCATCACGACGCGCAGCCCCGGCACGTGGGCGAGGATCGCCTCGAGGCTCTGCGAGTGCTGGCTGCCCGAGGACCGACCGGCCCCGAACTGCGTCCGCACGGTGAGCGCCATCTCGGCCGCGCCCCCGGTCATGAACGGGAGCTTGGCGGCCTGGTTGAGGAGCTGGTCGAAGCAGACGCCGAGGAAGTCCAGGTACATGACCTCGACGACCGGGCGCAGGCCGGCCATGGCCGCCCCGACGCCGAGCCCGACGATCGCCGTCTCGGAGATGGGCGTGTCCCGCACGCGCTCGCCGAAGCGGTCGCGGAGCCCCCGCAGCAGGCCGAAGACGTTGCCGCCCTCGGCGACATCGATGCCTGCGAGGAAGACGCGGTCGTCGGTCTCGAGCTCCGCTTCGAGTGCCGCGCCGACCGCGTCCATCGTGCGGAACTCGGGGGCGTCGGGTGGCAGCGGCGGTGGCTCCGACCGGTCCGGTCCTTCGTGCACGACGAAGGCGGTGAGGGTGGCGGGGTCGGGTTCGGCGAGCGCCCGTGCCGCGTCGACCGCGGCGTCGAGCTCCGCGGCGACCACCGCCTCGACGGCTTCGAGCTCGCGGTCGTCGAGTCCGATCTCGCGGAGGCGGTCGGCGTGGAGCCGGAGCGGATCGCGGGCCTTCCAGTCTTCGAGCTCCCCGGCCTCGCGGTAGCGCTGTGGGTCACCCTCGTAGTGGCCGTGCCAGCGGTAGGTGGTCGCCTCGACCACGACAGGGCCCCGCCCGTCGCGAGCGGCCGCCACCAGATCGCCCATGGCCGCCGCGGTCGCCACGACGTCGTTGCCGTCGAGGCCGACGAAGGGCACCCCGTAGCCGGCCGCCCTCGCCTCGAGCGTCGCGCCGTGCTGCGCGGCCACCGGCGAGAACTCGGCGTAGCCGTTGTTCTCGCAGAAGAACACGATCGGGAGCTGCCACACGGCCGCCAGGTTCACCGCCTCGTGGAACGCTCCCTGGGCAGGTGCGCCGTCGCCGAAGAAGGCGACCACGACGCCACCGTCGTGCCGGAGCTGCGCGGCGGTGGCCGCGCCGGCGGCAATCGGGAGCCCCGCGGCCACGATCCCGTTCGCGCCGTAGACGCCGAGCCGCGGGTCCGCGATGTGCATCGAGCCGCCGCGTCCCCGGTTCGACCCCCCGTCCCTCCCCATGAGCTCGGCGAACATCGCGGTCGGGTCCATCCCCTTTGCGAGGCAGTGCCCGTGACCGCGGTGGGTGGACGTGATGACGTCCCCGGGTCGCAGGTGCCAGCACGCGCCGACCGCCGCTGCTTCCTGGCCGATCGAGAGGTGCACGAAGCCGGCGACCTCGCCGTCGCGGTAGAGGTCGGCCACGCGCGACTCGAACCCCCGGATGCGCAGCATCCGCCGGTGCATCTCGACGAGCGCGGCGCTCTGGAAGCCGCTCGGTCGGGGAGGGTCGTCCGTCATCGGTCAGGTAGTGTACTGATCGGTACAAAAGGGACGGGGATGCCGACGGCGCGCAGAGCGGACGGGGGACGAGCGGAGGAGCCGGGGGACCCGCGGCGGGTCGTCGTGCTCACCGGCGCGGGCGGCGCGCTCGGGTCGGCCCTCTCGGCCCGCTTCGCGGGCGAGGCCGGCACCGACCTGGTGCTCAGCGACGTGGACGCGTCGTCGCTCGAGGCGACCGTCGCCGCCCTGCCCGCGGCCGGTGGGGCGGTCGAGACGCTCCTCGCCGACGTGGGCGAGTTCGAACAGGTCGCGGCGGTGGTCGAGCGGGCGGTCGAGCGGTTCGGCCGCCTCGACGTGCTCATCGGCAACGCCGGCGTGCTCTCGCCGAGCGGTCGCATCCACAACCTCACGACGGAGGACTGGGAGCGCGCCTTCCGCGTTAACCTCCTCGGATCGGCGAATGCCATCCGCGCTGCGGTCCCCGCCTTGCGCGGCGCAAGGGTCGGGTTCGATCGTGCTCACCGCCTCGGTCTCCGGTCTCACCGCGTGGTCGCATGCCGCGCCGTACTGCGCGACGAAGGCGGCGGTGATCCAGCTCGTCAAGGTCGCCGCGGTCGAGTACGCGCGCGACGGCATCCGGGTCAACTGTGTGTGCCCGGGGACGTTCCGCTCGGCGATCCACACCGGGCTGCCCGACGAGGCGCTCGACGCCATCGCGTCCCGCCACCCGATGGGACTGGGTGCCGCGGCCGACCTCGTCGGGGCATACGCCTACCTCGCGAGCGACGAGGCCCGCTGGACGACCGGTGCCGCGCTCGTCGTCGACGGGGGCTATTCGGCGCCCTGAGCGCCCGCCGGCCGCGCGGGCTGCTCGATCCCGCGCAGGAAGATCCCGGCGAAGGAGGCGGCGACGTCGTGTGCCGAGAGGCTGCCCTCGGGGCGCAGCCAGAGGTACGTGTAGTTGTGCATGCCGAACCACGCGCGACTGGTGAGCCACGGGTCGAGGTCGTCGCGCAGCTCGCCCGCGGCCATACCGGCCCGGATCACGTCCTCGACCCGGCCCTCGTACTCGTGGAGCCACTTGCGGAACCGCTCCGCCCGGTCGCCGGTCAGCGCGGGGAACTCGTGCAGGAAAACCCACACGTGATCGGGGTACCGCTGGATGACGTCGAGGAGCTCGTCGCCGAGCGCCGCGAGCTGGGCCTCCGGTGACCCGCTCGCCTCGGCGGCATGGGTCGCACCGAGGGTGACCTCGTCCATGACCCGGTCGTAGATGGCGCCGAGCAGCTCCTCCTTCGAGCCGATGTAGTGGTAGAGCGCGCCCTTGCCGAGGTCGTTGGCCTCGCAGAGCTCGGTGATCCCCGTCGCGTGGTAGCCGCTCCGGGCGAAGCGGCGGGCCGAGGTGTCGACGATCGCCTGCCGGCGCGCGAGCCACTTCGGGTTCCGCTGGCCGCCGTCGTCGGGCATCTCGTGTCTCCTCGGCTGTGATCCCGGCCCCGGCGGTCCCGACCGCCGTGGCTAGACTGACTGGTCGGTACAAAGTCTGTCACGGTCCGGATGGAGCCGGGACGACCGGGGGCCCCGGCGCCTCCGACGTCGACGGGGAGGTCGAGCGGGTGAGGGTCGGGCAGACGCTGCCGGCGGACGTGAACTGGTTCGGCGTCCTCGCCCACCACGCAGCCCGGACGCCCGACCGCGCGATCACCGTCTTCGAGGGCACGACCACCACCTACGCCGAGATGGCCGTCGGAGCGGCCGCGCTCGCCGCCGGCCTGCGACGACGCGGCCTCGGCCGCGGGGACGTGGTCGGGCTCCTCTCGTACAACTGCCCCGAGTTCCTCGAGGTGCTCTTCGCGGCCAACCATCTCGGCGCGATCGCGATGCCGGTCAACTGGCGGCTGGCGGCGCCCGAGGTGCGGTTCATCCTCGAGCACTCGGGCGCCCGGGCCCTCTTCTGCGACCGCGAGCACGTCGATCTCGCCGATGCGGCGACCGAGGGCCTCGGGGAACCGGCGGTACGTGCGTGCGTGGCCGACCCGTCACCGCGGGGATGGACCGCGCTCGCCGCGCTGCGTGCCGAGGACGAGGACGCCGGATGGGAGCCGGCCGCGCCCGACGACGTCCACCGCCTCATGTACACGTCGGGCACGACCGGGCACCCGAAGGGGGTGATGATCACCCACGCGAACCTCGCCTGGAAGAACCTCGCCCACCTCGTCGAGTTCGGGTTCTCCGGTGCCGACCTCGGGCTCGCCTGCGGGCCTCTCTACCACGTGGGCGCGCTCGACCTGACCACGACCACGCTCATCGCCGCCGGCGCGACGACCATCGTCCATCGCACGTTCGACGCTGCCGCCGTCGTCGACGAGCTCGAGCGATCGCGGGTGACCACCGTCTGGCTCGCGCCCGCCATGGTCAACGCGATCATGGCGCTGCCCGACGTCGAGGAGCGCGACCTCTCCTCGGTCCGGGTGGTGATCAACGGCGGTGAGAAGATGCCGATCCCGCTCATCGAGCGGATCCGGCGGACGTTCCCCTCGGCGTGGTTCGCCGACGCCTACGGACTGACCGAGACGGTCTCCGGTGACACGTTCCTCGACGCCGATCACCTGGTCAGCAAGCTCGGCAGCGTGGGGCGCCCGTGCCTCTTCCTCGAGCTCGACCTCTGGGACGAGCAGGGCCGTCCGGTGCCGGCCGGCGGGCGTGGGGAGATCGTGCTGCGCGGCCCGAAGGTCTTCGCGGGGTACTGGCGCGATCCCGAGGCCACGGTCGCGGCCTTCGCCGGCGGCTGGTTCCACACCGGGGACATCGGCGTTCGCGACGACGACGACTACCTGACCATCGTCGACCGGCTCAAGGACGTCATCGTCTCGGGTGGGGAGAACATCGCGGGCCCGGAGATCGAGCGGGTGCTCTATGAGCACGACGCGGTGCTCGAGGCCGCGGTGATCGGCCGTCCCGACGAGCGGTGGGGTGAGGTGCCGATCGCCTTCGTGGCGCTCCGGACCGATCGCACCGCGTCCGACGACGCGCTGATCGAGCACTGCCGCGCCCGTCTTGCGCGCTTCAAGGTCCCGCGGGAGATCCGGTTCGTCGACGCGCTGCCGCGCAACCCGTCGGGCAAGGTGCTCAAGCGGGTGCTGCGGGAGGGCGCCCACGTCGGCGTGCCGACCGGTGGACCGTCGCCGGCCTCGACGGGAGCGGATCCGACCACAGCGGATGGACCAGAAACCGAAACGGCTGCTGCGGAATCGCACAGCTCAAGGAGGGAACGATGACCACGACGATCGAGACGGTCCCGCTCACCGCGACGGTGGGTGCCGAGGTCAGAGGGGTCGACCTTGACCGGCTGCTCCACGACGACGAGGTCCCCGCTTGGACGCTCGACGCGCTCGAGCGCTCCGGGGTCCTCGTCTATCGCGACCTCCACATCGACGACGCGGCACAGGTCGCGTTCAGCAAGCGCCTCGGCCGCGTCGAGATCTTCGGCACTGGCGAGCACCCCGAGATCTTCCTCGTCACGCTCGACCCGGCGAGAAACCGGGCCGCCGCCTACCTGCGGGGGACGTTCGACTGGCACATCGACGGCCTCACCGACGACGTGCCCATCATGGCGACGCTGCTCAGCGCGCACGGCGTCGCCGACACCGGCGGTGAGACGGAGTTCGCCAGCACCTACGCCGCGTACGAGGGACTCGGCGACGAGGAGCAGGAACGGCTGGGCCCGCTGCGCGTCGTGCACTCGATCGAGGCTGCGCAGCGGCGGCTCGAGCCCGACCCCTCGCCCGAGCAGGTCGCGCAGTGGCGAACGCGGCCGGCGAAGGAACAGCCGCTCGTCTGGCGCCACCGCAGCGGGCGCCGTTCGGTCGTGCTCGGACCGACCGCGGACCACGTCGTCGGCATGGAACCGGAGGAGGGTCGCGCCCTGCTCGAGGACGTCCTGGCGAAGGCGACGACGCCGGACCGCGTCTACCGCCACGTCTGGCGGGTCGGCGACCTGGTCATCTGGGACAACCGGGGTGTGCTGCACCGCGCCCTGCCCTACGACCCGGCGTCCCCCCGCGACATGCACCGCACGACCCTCCACGGCGACGAGGCGATCGCCTAGCGTCTTCGCCGCCGGTCAGTCGGCTCCGCCAGGAGGCTCGAGCTCGTCGATCATGCGCGCGACGAAGGAGAGGGTCTCGTCGTGCCCGGTGGTGACCCCGAGAGCGCGCTCGAGGAGGATCACCTGGGAGAGGCCGGTCATGAGCAGGAGCACGCCGACGGGGGGCACGCGCTCGGCCGGAATCCCGTCGTCGGCCAGCACGTCGCCGATCGCCTCGAGCTGCATCGACCGGAAGCGCTCGGCGTAACGGGCGACCTCGGCCCGGACCGCCGGGTGGCGGTTGGCAAGCGCGACGAACTCGACGTTGAACGCGGCGCCGCGGAGGTCGGCGTTGAGCTGCCAGAGCGATCGCAGGGTCGCACCGGCGCCGAGGACGCGCTCGGCTCGGGCCAGGCTCTCCTCGGCGCGGCGCCGGAACACCTCCACGAAGAGGTCCTCCATCGAGCGGAAGTAGTAGTGGACCAGCTGCGGGGTGAGGTCCGCGCGCCGCGCCGACCCGACGCGAGGTGACCGCGGCGGACCCCTCCTCGAGGAGGAGCTGCTCGGCGGCGTCGAGCAGTTTCGCCCGCGTCTTCGAGCCGGTGCCGCCGAGGCGCCTGGTGGAGGACGGGTTCGCCACGCCCACCAACTTGCCACACGCCGGATCCGGTGCTAGGCAACTGCCAAAATTCTCTTGCCCGCCCGCCCGGTCGCCGACGTCCCGGCTCCGGCGGCCGGCAGACGGGAGGTACGGGGATGCGTGACTGGCAGAGCGTGGACTTCTTCGCCGACGCGGACCTGGTGGAGGACCCCTACCCCTACTTCGACCAGCTGCGCGGCGTCTCGCCGGTCCTGCCGCTGCCGAGCGGGATCGTGGCCGTGACCGGCTTCGACGAGGCGAGCGAGGTCTACCTCGACGGGACCTCCTTCTCGTCGTGCAACTCGGTGATCGGCCCGTTCGCGACCTTCCCGGTCCCGCTCGAGGGCGACGACGTCGGCGAGATCATCGACCGCTACCGCGACCAGCTCCCGATGCACGAGCACATGGTGACCATGGACCCACCGGCCCACACCCGCGAGCGCGCCCTGCTCATGCGCCTCATCACGTCGAAGCGCCTCAAGGAGAACGAGGTGTTCATGGAACGCCTCGCCGACGAGCTGCTCGACGAGTTCGCCGACGCCGGCGCCTGCGAGTTCATCAGCGCGTACTCGCAGCCGTTCGCCATGCTCGTCGTCGCCGATCTGCTGGGCGTGCCCGAGGAGGACCACGCCCGCTTCCGCGAGGGGTTCGGGCTCAGCGCGACTCCCGGCAAGGTCGGCGACGAGACCCATGGCGGGGGCGACCTCAACCCGCTCTCGTGGCTTGACGGCTGGTTCTCCGAGTACGTCGAGGACCGGCGCCGGACGCCGCGTGCAGACGTGCTGACCGACCTCGCCCTCGCCACCTATCCCGACGGGACCATGCCCGAGGTCGAGGCGGTCGTGCGCACCGCCACGTTTCTCTTCGCGGCCGGGCAGGAGACGACCGCCAAGCTGCTCGCAGTCGCACTCAAGTACCTTGCCGAGCGCCCAGAGCTGCAAGAGCAGCTCCGCGTGCGACCGGAGCTCGCCGATCCGGTGATCGAGGAGTCACTCCGCATCGAGAGCCCGGTGAAGGCGGACTTCCGGCTGGCCCGCCGCTCCACGACCATCGGCGAGGTCGACGTCGCCGCGGGCACCCCGGTCATGCTGCTCAACGGCGCCGCCAACCGCGACCCCCGTCGGTTCGAGTGCCCCGCCGAGTTCCGCGTCGACCGCTCCAACTCCCGGGCGCACATGGCCTTCGGGCGAGGGAACCACACCTGTCCGGGCGGGCCGCTCGCACGGGCGGAGGGGCGGGTCAGCCTCCGCCGGATCCTGGCGCGCCTCACTGATATCCGCCTCTCGGAGGAGCACCACGGCCCACCGGGCGACCGCCACTTCCGCTACGAGCCGACCTGGGTGCTGCGCGGGCTCTCGCGGCTGCACCTCGAGTTCGGACCGGCCGACTTCGCACCGGCCGAGGTCGCACGGTGAGCCGGGTCGCGGTGGTGACCGGCGGGGCCTCGGGGATCGGCCTCGGCGTCGCGCGCGGATTCGTGGCGGACGGCTACGACGTGGCGATCCTCGACCTCGACCGGGCCGGACTCGACGCGGCGGCCGACGAGCTGCGCGCGGCGGGCGGGACGGTCGCTGCCGTCGAGGTCGACGTGACCGACCGCCCCGCGGTCGCCACCGCGTTCGACCGTGTCCGGGACGAGCTCGGGCCCGTCACCATCCTGGTGACCAGTGCGGGGATCGAGGCGTTCGACCCGCTCCTCGAGATCACGCCCGAGCGATGGGACCGGGTGCTCGCGGTGAACCTGACCGGGACCTTCGCGTGCGTGCAGGCCGCCGTGCCCGACATGCTCGCCGCCGGCTGGGGCCGCATCGTGACCATCTCCTCGCAGAGCGCGCAGTCCGGCGCGCCCAACATGGCTCATTACTCCGCGTCGAAGGGCGGGGTGATCGCGCTCACCAAGTCGCTCGCGGTCGACCTGGCGCGCCAGGGGGTGACCGTCAACACGATCGCGCCGAGCGTGGTGGACACCCCGATGGCCCGTGCGGCGACCGAGGCGGGCGACTTCCCGGGCATCGATGTGATCGCGCCGATGATCCCGCTCGGCCGGGCAGGCACCCCGGCGGACATCGCGGCGGCCTGCTCCTATCTCTGCTCGGAGGAAGGCGGGAGCTACATCACCGGCCAGCTGCTCGCCGTCAACGGCGGGATGTACATCTAGTCCCGGGTCCGCCAGCCATCGGGTATCCACGACCGGCACTTCGGGGATAGCTCTCTGTAGCGTGTAAGCGCGGCGCCGGATCACCATCACGAATCACCCGGAGTACCCACGATCGCCCGGCATGGGTTGCACTTTGACTCCGGCGGCAGTGAGGAATTGACGGATCTGGGAGGCGTGCTCAAGGACGTGCAGCGGCATGCTGCCGACGATCACTCCGTACAGCATGCCGTGGAATCGATGGGCGTCAGGGAGTGGCCTGGCCGCTGCGTCCTCGGTGAACGCGTCAAGCGTTCGGCGCACCCTCCCGCGGCAGTACTCGACGTAGCTGAGGAGTTCAGCCTTGGTGAACATACGGTTGGGAAAGGCATAGGTGTTCTCGTCAAAGGGTTGAGGCGGTTTCCACGGCTCGAACTCGGCGGTGAGGTCATAGTCGAGAGTCAGCAGCGCGTGGTATGCCAGAAACCAGGGAGCTGAGCCGTGCAGTCCTCCCTGCGGCGTCGGACCCGTGGGCGCCTCGTCTGGCCACAGGTCCGTCTCCCACAGGTCGGCGGGACAATCCGTCAGCGCCGCCTCCATCAGCCGCAGCGCTTGATCGAAGTTGCTGGCCATGCTCTGCACAAACGGGTTCGTCACGCCCTACGTAATAGCGCATGCATCGACGGATCTGGGGGCCGGAGCTATGCCTTATCGCGCCGCCCGACTCGTCGTGGAAGGTGCCACAGACCGCCGGGACCGGGGCGGCTGCATCAATGGCGGGTAAGGTGGTGTTCCGCAGTGAAGGTGGGAGATCAGCCATGCATGCCATAGTCCTGAAGTTCGGTTCATTTATGGGCAATGTTGCGATTTCCGGCTTTGTGGCCGGAGTGATCTATTTCGTCATCGCCTTCACCACAGGAGCCTCAGCGCTCGCCTCGATTGTTGGTGGAATCCTGGTAGCAGCCGTTGCGGTCGTCATCGGATTGCTCATTCGTGCGGCTTACGGACGCAGGGCTGTGGGATCTCACAAGTAGGTCGCCATTGGCTGGCGGTTGCGGCTCCCAAGTTGTAAGCGGCACTGCCCCTGATCATTCACACTTCTCTAGTCACACATCTCTTGAGGGTCCACCGCTTCGCAGCTGGTCCTCAATAGCTTCGGGAGCACTGGAGGATTCGGCCTGACTTGCAGTCATGAGGCGCCCTTGGGCGTCGTCGACCGGGCCCGCCCAGTTGCACATTGACAACGGCACGCCCCGTCTCTGAGGTTGGGTGATTGGTCCGACTTGCGACAACAAGTCGGACCGCCCGTCGCTCCGATCCAGGACGGCCGTGCCATCCCTCAACCGCTTAAGGAAGGAAGGGATGGCCATGACCATCGTAGAAGCTCCCCCAGGCATCACGGGTGGCGTCGATACCCACCTCGACACGCACGTTGCCGCCGCACTCGACCCACTGGGTCGGCTCGTCGGCACCGAATCCTTCGATGCCAATGCCGTCGGTTACAAGGCGCTGCTGACCTGGCTCGAGCAGTTCGGCCAGGTGACCAAGGTCGGCGTCGAAGGCACCGGCTCTTATGGGGTGGGGCTTGCCCGGTTCCTCCGCCGCAAGGGTGTCGAGGTCATCGAGGTCAATCGACCGAACCGCCAGGCCCGGCGCAGCCATGGCAAGTCCGACCCGCTTGATGCCGTCGAAGCCGCTCGGGCGGCCATCAGTGGTCGGGCGTCAGGTGCGGGCAAGTCCAAGGACGGTTCCGTCGAGGCCATCCGGGTGCTGGTGGTGGCCAAGCGTTCGGCCCGGCAAGCCCGGGTGAAGGCCATCGTCCAGATGCGCCACCTGGTGATCACCGCCCCTGACCAGCTCCGTTCCCGCCTGAAGGGCCGCACCGTCACCGGCCTGGTGGCCGAGGCGGCCAAGCTCCGCGCCAACCGCGCCTCGGATCCGGTGACCGCAGCCACGAAGGCTTCGCTCTGCTCGTTGGCCCACCGGGTCCAAGCTCTCGATGTCGAGCTCGCCGAGTTGGACGAGAAGATCGAGTCGCTCCTACTCGCCACCGCACCCGACTTGATGGCCCGATTCGGGGTCGGGCCCGACACCGCGGCGTCCCTCTTGGTGGCGGCCGGTGACAACCCCGAACGGCTGCATTCCGAGGCCGCTTGGGCTCACCTCTGCGGCGTGGCCCCGGTCCCGGCCGACTCCGGGAAGAACGCCGGACACATGCGCCGGCACAACGGTGGCAACCGCCAGGCGAACAGCGCGCTCTGGCGCATCGCCATGGTGCGGATTGCGCATGATCCCGAAACCACCCACTACTTCGAGCGGCGGGTGAAGGAAGGACGGACCAAGCGGGACATCATCCGGATCCTGCAGCGCTACATCGCCCGCGAGGTCTATCGCTACCTCCCCCGCGGCTGACTCCCCGGACCGAGGGTCTGGCTCACCCCTGAAATGTCGCCCTCCGGGGTTGACTTACCGGCGACCCGCCGACCCACGGTTCGGGACCACTCTGACCAAGACGCGTGACCTCATAAGAGCAGCCCTCGACACACGAGTGGCTCATGAATGTTCTGTCCGCTGTCTTCACCCCGGAGCCCCTCGAAGGGGCTTGACATTGATAGGAGCGTCGCCGGCTGCGGGTCGCGTTATCCGTGCCGACACGCTTGCTGATCGCGAACTTTCACCGAGCGGCACCATGGTGATAGTCCTGGGAGCCAAGGTTGTCCCGCTCGGTAACGCATTTGCGATCGGGCCGCTGACCCCGATCGCTATCACTCTGCGAGCGCGTCGGACAAGCTGTCTCGCTGGTCATCCTCCACGTCGCGCAGGACCTGCTGTGGGGCCTCCTCCAACATCATGAGCGACTCGTCAGCACCGGGCAAGGCTCGCAGGAGTTCGTCCAACTTCCGCTGTGTCGCTGCCTGTTCACGACCCTGAGTGTGCTGGATGGCGAAGACCATGACCAACGTGACGGCCGACACGGATACCTCGAAGGCCGCTACCCACCCGCTCGGGAAACCGAGCGCTGCACCGGCGGCGACCAGACAGACCATTGTCACGATGACGGTGAGCGCGACCCCCGGGAGGGTGCTGTAGTGCTCGATGCGGTAGAGGAGGCTGCTCGTCGCGGAGAGCTGTTCAGTCCGAAGGGTGATCCGTCGCCTGCGCGGCCCCGGCCCGTCACCTGAGGCCTGGCGCTTTACCACGAGACGCCGCAGGATGGTTGGGCAGACAGATCCCGGGCTGGCCTGGGAGCACATTGGCGGGATGGGCCTGGCCGCGACCAACCACAGAGATCGAGACGCCCACCGCCACGGCCGGTGCCCCCCACGCCGGCCGCGGCGGCGGCGAAGTTCGACGACAAGGGCTAGTGCACTTCCTCGTGCACCGCAGTCGAGAGTCCCGCAGCATCGGTCGCCTGACGGTCATAGGTGTGCTTGCCGGCGCTAGCGGGGCGCCTGGCCGTTGCGAAGACGATGCCCGAGACCACGAGGCCAATTGCCCCCGCCACCATGAGAATGACCCCTACGGTCGACAGCCGGAAGCCATGCGTCTGCGTGGTGGTGATCGCCCAGTACATGACGGCGCCCACCGCTATCGAGATGGTGCTGAAAACCATTCCGGTCAAGCCCATGGCTCCTACTTCCCGTTCGTCGGTACCCTCGCCGACGGCCAGGAATGGTCGGCAGGTGCCGTACCCCGATAAATGAGATTCTACTCTAGATTTAGAACACATGCACTAGATTTCGTGCACTAGTCCTCTATAATCGGCGGATGGCCAAGTGGAGTTTCCTCACCAAGCATTCGCGGGCATTGGTCTGTATCGCCCAGGACCCCGGGGTTCGTCTGCGCGACATCGCCGCCGCGTTGGGCATCACCGAGCGCAGTGCCTTCGACATCGTCGCCGACTTGACCACGTCTGGTTACGTCGTGAAGGACAAAGAGGGCCGGCGCAACCGCTATCACATCCAGGCCCACATCCCCCTACAAGAACAGGTCGGCCGGGAACAGACCATCGGCGAGCTACTGGCGATCCTGGTCGATACCCGGGAGCGCGGGCAATCCCAGGCGGTGCGCCGCAGGGACGAACTTTCTGCCCCAGAACGCCCGACCTAAAGTTCGACAACGGGCGCGTAGGTCGGGCGGTCTTCGGCACGTAGGCACTGTCACGTGCCGGACGAGCGACGGTTATCGACCGGGCCTGACCGGCGCATTGAGGCTACCCTCCGGCGCTGTATCGGGCAGATCCACTTTCCTCTAGGGTTAGTTCAGGCGCAGGACTCCTGTGAGTGAAGGTCCATTGCCTCTCACTGGCCCTAGCCGCCGGGATCACGCTGGAGAGAGGGGCCCCGGCCAGTACAGGTCCGGGACGGAGTTCCACGAAGAAGGAGGAGGGTCATGGCTGGGAAGGCTGATCAGATGAAGGGCAAGGCCAAAGAGGCCGTCGGAGACCTGACCGGAAACAAGGAGCTCAAGTCAGAGGGTAAGGCTGACCGTCAGGTCGGCGAGGCCAAGGAGAAGGTCGGCAAGGTCGAGGAAAAGGTCGAAGAGGTGATCGACAAGGCCAAGGGCGTGCTTCGGCCGAAGTAGTCCGCTTCATGTTGGTCACCAACAGCTGCAATCCAATAGAGAAGATTCCTATGTTCATCGGCCTTGGAACACTCGTTGTCATCCTGCTGGTCGTGGCGATCATCTACTTCGTGCGTCGTGCCTCAGAGATGTCGGGCGTTGCCCGGTCACCCGGGGAGCCAATGACGCAAATGATTGAGGCACTTTCCTGATGGGAGTTCGATCATCGGAGATTCGACGCATTCACTCGTTGCTCGGTCAGCCTTGGGTGTCGGACGTCCTGATGACGGAGCACGGTATAACCCGTGAGGGGTGGCATACCAACAGCAGGAGAGGCGATTCAGGCGGATGGCGGACCAGCCCCTGAGAGGCACAGATCACCTACTGGCGCCTAGGAGTCGCTACGGGGCGTTGCTACTTGATTGATGGTCTCCAGAGCGAGAACCGTCTCCCGATGAGCCTGCCGCTCCTCGTCCAACTCGCGACGGGTAATCAGCAGGGCCGCTCCCAGCCCGACAAGGGATGTGCCAACGATCCATCGAATGGGACGCATCCTCCAAGAGTACCCCCAGCATTTGGGATGCAACCAAGGGGTGCCCCTGAACATTCACACTTCTCTAGTCACACATCTCTTGAGGGTCCACCGCTTCGCAGCTGGTCCTCAATAGCTTCGGGAGCACTGGAGGATTCGGCCTGACTTGCAGTCATGAGGCGCCCTTGGGCGTCGTCGACCGGGCCCGCCCAGTTGCACATTGACAACGGCACGCCCCGTCTCTGAGGTTGGGTGATTGGTCCGACTTGCGACAACAAGTCGGACCGCCCGTCGCTCCGATCCAGGACGGCCGTGCCATCCCTCAACCGCTTAAGGAAGGAAGGGATGGCCATGACCATCGTAGAAGCTCCCCCAGGCATCACGGGTGGCGTCGATACCCACCTCGACACGCACGTTGCCGCCGCACTCGACCCACTGGGTCGGCTCGTCGGCACCGAATCCTTCGATGCCAATGCCGTCGGTTACAAGGCGCTGCTGACCTGGCTCGAGCAGTTCGGCCAGGTGACCAAGGTCGGCGTCGAAGGCACCGGCTCTTATGGGGTGGGGCTTGCCCGGTTCCTCCGCCGCAAGGGTGTCGAGGTCATCGAGGTCAATCGACCGAACCGCCAGGCCCGGCGCAGCCATGGCAAGTCCGACCCGCTTGATGCCGTCGAAGCCGCTCGGGCGGCCATCAGTGGTCGGGCGTCAGGTGCGGGCAAGTCCAAGGACGGTTCCGTCGAGGCCATCCGGGTGCTGGTGGTGGCCAAGCGTTCGGCCCGGCAAGCCCGGGTGAAGGCCATCGTCCAGATGCGCCACCTGGTGATCACCGCCCCTGACCAGCTCCGTTCCCGCCTGAAGGGCCGCACCGTCACCGGCCTGGTGGCCGAGGCGGCCAAGCTCCGCGCCAACCGCGCCTCGGATCCGGTGACCGCAGCCACGAAGGCTTCGCTCTGCTCGTTGGCCCACCGGGTCCAAGCTCTCGATGTCGAGCTCGCCGAGTTGGACGAGAAGATCGAGTCGCTCCTACTCGCCACCGCACCCGACTTGATGGCCCGATTCGGGGTCGGGCCCGACACCGCGGCGTCCCTCTTGGTGGCGGCCGGTGACAACCCCGAACGGCTGCATTCCGAGGCCGCTTGGGCTCACCTCTGCGGCGTGGCCCCGGTCCCGGCCGACTCCGGGAAGAACGCCGGACACATGCGCCGGCACAACGGTGGCAACCGCCAGGCGAACAGCGCGCTCTGGCGCATCGCCATGGTGCGGATTGCGCATGATCCCGAAACCACCCACTACTTCGAGCGGCGGGTGAAGGAAGGACGGACCAAGCGGGACATCATCCGGATCCTGCAGCGCTACATCGCCCGCGAGGTCTATCGCTACCTCCCCCGCGGCTGACTCCCCGGACCGAGGGTCTGGCTCACCCCTGAAATGTCGCCCTCCGGGGTTGACTTACCGGCGACCCGCCGACCCACGGTTCGGGACCACTCTGACCAAGACGCGTGACCTCATAAGAGCATGCCCTCGACACACGAGTGGCTCATGAATGTTCTGTCCGCTGTCTTCACCCCGGAGCCCCTCGAAGGGGCTTGACATTGATAGGAGCGTCGCCGGAAGTGGGCGAATGACTGGGAAGCGCGCACTTGCCGTCCGCGAAGTGCCACACTCCGGCAAGTCGGAGAAACCATGTGCAACGGCTCGTGGCTTCGGTGACCGGATCCCAGTGACCTGATCCACCGCCAACGAACCGGCGGACGTCACTGGCCCATGTGCGCAAGGTCACTGCGAGCGACACGTTCCGGCGGCTACGAGCGAATCGGCACTCGATTCCTTCCGATACCTGAAATGAAAGGTCGGGCCCGGCACCCGCCCCGCGTCCGCGCGACCCCGTATGGTCGCGGCATGGACCTCCATGAGCTCGAAGGGCAGGTAGCGATCGTCACGGGAGGCGCCGGCGGCATCGGTTTGGCGAGCGCGGAGCGACTGGCGGCCGAGGGAGCACGCGTGGTGATCGCGGACGTCGACGACGAACGCGGCACGGCGGCCGCCGTGGCGATCGGCGAGGCGGCCGCCTTCTGCCGGACCGACGTGAGCGACATCGACCAGGTGCAGGCGCTGGTCGACTTCACGGTCGAGCGCTTCGGCGGGCTGGACCTGATGTTCAACAACGCGGGGATCGGTAGCCCGCTCAAGCGCTTCCTGCCCGACGACCTCGAGGACTTCTCAAGGATCATGGAGGTGAACCTCTTCGGGGTGATCGCCGGCACCCAGCGTGCTGCGCGTTACATGAAGGAGCACGGTGGCGGGTGTGTGATCAACAACGCCTCGATCGCGGCGGTCAACGCGGGTGTCGGCATGATCTCCTACCGGGCGTCGAAGGCCGCCGTCGCGCACGTCACGAAGTGCATGGCCATCGACCTCGCCCCCTACGGCATCCGGGTCAACTGCCTGACCCCGGCGCACATCCGCACCAACATCACGACCTATGAGATGGGGCCGGTGCTGCGCTACATGCAGCCGCTCGAACGGGAGGCGCTGCCCGAGGACGTGGCCAACGCGGTGGTGTTCCTCGCGAGCGATCGAGCGGCGCAGATCACCGGCGTCGTCCTCCCGATCGACGGTGGCACCACCGCCGGACCGCCCTACGCACAGACCAAGCTGATCATGTCGACCGCCCGGCCGCCGTCCGAGCCGACCACCGAGACCGCGGCAGGGGACCCCGGGCCGGCGGGCCCCGACTGACGCCCAGCGGTCGGCGCGGCTTCGGTCAGCCTGCCGGGGCGAGATCGAGATGCAGGCGCTGGAGACCGCGGAGGAAGAACGTCGGCAGGTACTCGTACTCCCGGGCGCCGGCCGGGCCGTGCTGTGCGGCGATGGTGATGTCCGAGGTCCGGTCGAGGAAGCGGTTGAGCGTGACCCGGCCTTCGGCACGTGCGAGCGGCGCGCCTGCGCAGGTGTGGATGCCGTGGCCGAACGCGATGTGTTGCCGCGCGTTCGCTCGGTCGATGTCGAACTCGTGTGGACGCTCGAACAGCCGCGGATCGCGGTTGGCCGCACCGGGCACCAGCATCATCGTGCCGCCCGCGGGGATGTCGACTCCGCCGAGCGTCGTCCGGACCCGCGCCATGCGGAACTGCGTCCGCAACGGGCTCTCGAGTCGGAGTGTCTCCTCGATGAAGTTGGGGACCTTCTCCCGGTGGTCGCGCACCTGCTGCTGGAGATCGGGCCGCTCACCGAGCATCCGCAGGGCGAAGGAGAGGAGGCGTACGGTCGTCTCCTGCCCGCCGACGAAGAGGTTCGCCGCGATCAACGCGGCGTCGCTGACCTCGGGAACCGTGCCGTCGGGAAAGGTCGCGGTGGCGAGCCCCGACAGGACGTCGTTGCGGGGCTCGCGCCGGCGGTCCTCGATGTACCTGCTGAACCGCTCGTAGAGGAACTCGAGCGGCTTGTGCGCGACCTCCTGGTGGGCCGTCGACAGGTGCTCGCGGAAGACCGAGTGGTCGGACTCGGGGACGCCCTCGAGGTCCGCGATCACGGTGAGGGTGAAGGGTTCGGCGTAGTCGGACACCATCTCGCACGCGCCGTCGTCGACGAAGCCGTCGATGAGACGGTCGGCGTACCGCCACATGAAGTCCTCGTTCTCCTTCAGTCGCTTCGGAGTGATGAGCCGCATCAAGAGGTGGCGGTGGGCAGTGTGGTTCGGCGGGTCGAAGGCCGGGAGCTGGTCGCTGAAGGGAAGCTCGTTCCGGCACTTGACGATGATGTCGCTGATGTCATCGCCTTCCATCGCCACCGAGAACCTCTGGAACGCGCCACTGATGACGTTGCACGACGAGTAGGTGCCCGACGGGGTGTCGTGGGGTGGGAACGCGGCCGGGTCGGTGTAGACGGCCATCGCCTCGTGATGGCCGGTGACCACGAATGTGCCGTAGTTGGGCTCGCGCCAGACCGGGCTCTGCGCGCGCATCCAGTCGAGGTACGGGTACGGATCGGCCTGGACGGCCCGGTCCGTGAAGAAGTTGACCTGTTCGAACTCACCCATCGGCGGCCTCGATCGCGACGTGGTCCGCTGCCGGCGTTCCGGTGGCGTGGCGGGCCGCGACGTAGCCGAACACCATCGTGTTGGCGATGCTGGCGCCCGGTCCGAGGTAGTGCCGGCCGACGACGGTCGCCGTCCCGTTGCCCGTCGCGTAGAGACCCGGGATGGGCCGGTCGTCCAGGTCGAGGACCTGGGCGTACTCGTCCGTGACGAGGCCGCCGCAGGTACCGATGTCACCCGGCACGACTTCGACCGCGTAGTAGGGCGCCTCGTCGATGGGACCGAGACACGGATGGACCCGGGGGTTGGGGTCGCCGAGCGCCCGGTTGTACGCGGACTCGCCGCGTCCGAAGTCGGGATCGGCGCCTTTCGCCGCGTACTCGTTGAAGCGCTCGACGGTCTCGGAGAGGCCGGCGGGGTCGATGCCGCACAGGCGCGCCAGGTCGTCGAGCGTCCATGCCTGCTTGAGCTTGCCGCTCTCGAGCAGCTTCCTCGGAAAGTGTCCCGGTCGCGAGCGGAGATGCGCGTAGCGTTTGCGATAGCGGTCGTCGAAGATCAACCAGCAGGGGACCGCCCGGCTCGTCTTGTCGCGGGCGTACATCTCCTTGCCCACCTCCATGTAGGAGTTCGACTCGTTGACGAAGCGCCGCCCGGCCGCGTCGACATAGATCGTGCGAGGACGCTGGCGGGCCTGGTCGAGCGTGGACTGACCGAAGCGACCGGTGCGCGGCGAGGGCAACCACCAGGCCTCGTCCATCAGGTCGGTCTGCGCACCGAGTCCCAGGGCGAGCTCGAGGACCTCACCGGTGTCGCCGGGATTGGCGATGGACCAGCTGGCGCGGTTCGGCTGGTCGCCGCCGAACCGTTCACGCATCGCGCGGTTGTGCGCAAAGCCGCCGGAGGCCAGCAGCACGCCCAGGCGGGCCCGCACGGTCGTCGAGACGCCGCCCCGGACGGTGCGGACCCCGACGACGCGGCCGTCCTCCACCAGCAGCTCCTCGAGTGGTGCCTCCGTCCAGACGGGTATCCCGCGTCTGAGCGCGTCGACCAACATCTGGGCGATGAGGGACGCGCCGTTGGTGAGCAGCTTCTGCCCGCGGAGCCGGGCCGAAAGGGTCCGGAGCACGACGCGGGCAGACACCGCAAAGGCACCGATGCTCCGGTTGTAGTGCGCGAGGGCGCGTGCCTCGTTGGTCATCACCGCGAGGCCGATGCTCCGGGCGAGCCCTGGCTGCAGCTTGTCGAACCACCCGCCGAGCGCGCGGCCGTCGAAGGGGACGGGCTCGATCCCGCGCCCGAGATCGACACCACCCTTTGCGTTCGAGTAGTAGTCGCTGTAGCCCCGGCAGTAGACGAATCTCACGCCGCAGCGCTCGAGGAAGGTGACCATCTCGGGCCCCTCGGTGAGGAAGGCGCGTCGGCGCTCAGCGTTCGATGCCGGGCCGACGTCGCCCACGACGGCCTCGAAGTGGGCCATCCCGTCCTCGAAGGAGTCCGGCACACCTGCTGCCCGCATCACCGGGTTGTTCGGTATCCACACGACGCCGCCGGACATCGCCGTGGACCCGCCGACCTTGTCCTGCTTCTCGAGCACCAAGGCGGTCGCCCCCGCGTCGGCTGCCGTCAGCGCGGCAACCATGCCGCCGCCGCCCGAACCCACGATGACGAGGTCGACCGTGGTGTCCCACGTCGTCATTGCACGACCGCTCCGTCCTCCCCCGGCGTGTTCCTGTTCGGGCAAGCTAGCAGGATCCGTTGACGAATGCTACGGTGCCGAAGTAATCTGCCGCCGTCAGTTCGGGAGCGAGGCGGGGGAGATGGTTGCCAACTCGAGAACGCTGAGCTATCCGGCCGGGGGCGTCGGCGCCCCCAAGGACCGCCGTCCGGGTCCGCCCGTCGACGCCGGGCTGCCCCCGGGGACCGAGGTCTTCTCCGCGGACGATCACATCTCGCTGGCGGAGGACATCTTCTACGAGCGCTTCCCGGAGGACCTGCGCGAACAGGCTCCCCGCGTGATGAACGTGGACGGTGCGTGGGTCATCGGCGTGGGCGGGAAGTCCGTCCTGGTGCCCGAGTTCATCGAGGTGCTCACGCAGTACGACCCGGTGCCGGGTTCCAACACCGAGCGCGCTGGAGGAGCGGCTCGCCATTCTCGGACAGGAAGGGGTCGCAAAGGAACTTGCCTTTCCGAACGCCGTCCTCGCCTTGTTCGGATGGCCGGACCGGGAGATCCGCGAACGGTGCTTCCGGATCTACAACGAGCACATCGCCGAGGTCCAGGAGCGCTCGAACCACCGGATCTACGGCGTCGGGCTGATCAACTGGTGGGACCCCGACGGTGCCCGTCGGACGGTCCAGGAGCTCAAGGCGCTCGGCCTCAAGACCTTCCTGATGCCGCTGTCGCCCGGCAAGGACAGGGAGAAGCACCCGATCGACTACGCGAGCCGCGCGATGGACGGCGTCTGGGACGCGATCGAAGAGGCGCAGATCCCGGTCTCCCACCACATCGGCGAAAGCCCGCCGGCGTCGCCCAACGAGTTCAACGCAGTGAGCGTCGGAATGCTCCAGTCGGTCGCGCCGTTCCGGGACACCTTCGGCAAGTACATCTTCGGCGGCATCCTCGATCGCCACCCCGGTCTCCGGATCGGGTGGTTCGAGGGTGGGATCAACTGGGTGCCCTCGGCCCTCCAGGACGCCGAGCACATCGCCGCGTCGTTTGCGCACCTTGCCGACTGGAAGGTGCAGCACGAACCCGCCCACTACTGGAACACCCACATGTACGCGTCGTTCATGGTCGACCCCCTCGGTCTCGGGCTCCTCGACCGCATCGGCGCCGACCGGGTGATGTGGTCGACCGACTTCCCCCATAACGAGAGCACCTTCGGCTACAGCGGCCAGTCGCTCGCCCAGGCCGTGGAGGCGGTCGGCGCGGAAGCGGCACCGGACGTCGTCGGCGGCAACGTCAAGCGCTACCTCGGGCTGGACGACGCATGACCGCCGGGCTCATGACCGCCGACGCGCCGGCCCACATCCCGCCGAAGCCGGACCGTGCACGCATGCACCGGCAACGGATGGAGCGGATCCGATCGATCCTCGGAGAGCAAGGGGTCGACGCGCTCGTCCTGCTCGGAAACACCAACGTCGCCTACGCGACGGGGGCGATCTGGCCGCTCGGCGACTCGGGCCGGGCGAACTTCGAGCAGCCCGTGGCCGTGGTGGTGGCGGACGACGAGTGGCCGCACCTCTTCACGCCGATGCACGAGGACGCGCAGCTCCATGCAGATCTCCCGGCAGACCACCTGCACGGACCTGTCTTCCTCGACTTCGACGAGGGTGTCGAGTGCTTCGCCGCCGAGCTGGCAGGACTCGTGCCGCCGGGTGCCGTCGTCGCCGCAGACGAGTGGACCCACGCGCTGCGACGCGAGCGGTCCCTCCTGTTCGCCGCGGACAAGCCCGTCGACGGAGGGCGGGTCATCGGCCGGGCCAAGCTCAAGAAGACCCCGGACGAGCTCTCGTGCATGCGCGAGGGGCTGCGCATCACCGAGCAGGCGAACGCCGAGGTGCAGGCGCGGCTCGCGCCCGGCATCCGTCAGTCCGACCTCACGGCCACCTTCCTCCGTACCATCTTCGAGGCGGGTGCGGACGCGAACGTCATCGACCCCATCTGGCAGGTCATGCCCTCCCGTCTCGCGGACGGGCCGTGGACGACGACGGGCGACCTCGCATGCCCCCTGCTCACCACCGAGCGCGAGCTGGTGGAGGGGGACGTGCTCTGGAGCGACTCCGGCATCAGCTACGGCGGCTTCCACTCCGACTTCGGGCGCACGTGGATCGTCGGGCGCGAGCCGGACGGACGCCAGCGGGCGCAGTTCGAGCGCTGGCGGGCGATCATCGGCGCCGTCCTCGCGGTCACCAGGGCCGGGGCCACGGCCGCCGACCTCACCGCGGCGGCCATCGGTGCCGCCGGGGGCGTCAAGCCCTGGATGCCCCACTTCTACCTCGGGCACGGCCTCGGCATCGACAGCGCCGAGATGCCCTACGTGGGGAGCGACATCGGCGAGGCGTTCGACGCGTCGCTGGTCCTCGAGGAAGGCATGGTGCTGGTCCTCGAGCCCGTCGTCTGGGACGACGGCGCCGCCGGCTACCGCGCCGAGGAGGTGCTCCTCATCACCGAGGAGGGTTGGGAGCCGATGACCGACTATCCCTACGATCCGTTCTGAGGGCGATGTGACCGTCACCGACATCGTGCCCGACGACGAGACACTCCGCGTGGCGCGCCGCGGACGCGTGCTCGCTGCGATGGCGACCGCAGGCGTCGACGTGCTGGTCATCGGACGCGAAGGCAACGCGCGCTACGTCTCGGGTGCGCCGCGCCTGTGGACCGCCGGCTCGCGCGCGTTCGGTCCCGGCTGTGTCCTCGTGCGGGAGACCGGCGACGTCTACCTGCTCAGCACCTGGGACGAGGGTGTGCCCGAGGAGATCCCCCACGACCACCTCTACGGCATCTCCTTCAACTCGGCGAACCACCTGGCCGCCCTCCGGCGCATCGAAGGAGCAGCGACGGCTCGGACCGTCGCCACCGACAGCCTCTCACCCTCCTCGGCCCAGCTGCTGCCCAAGGCGTTCCCCTCGGCGGAGCTCGTCGACGGCGAGCCCATGCTGCGGCGCGTCCGCTCGATCAAGACCCCGGAAGAGGTCGACGCGATCCGCGCGTCGGTGCGGATCGCGGAGCAGTCCCTCGAGCGCGCGGTCGACGCACTCGCACCAGGCACCACCGAGCGTCAGCTCACGGGTTTCTTCATGGAGGCGATGGCCGACGCCGGTGTCACCACCCCGGCCGGTCAGGACGTGGCGTGGATCACCTCGCGCGACGACCCGTGGCGGCGCTCCACCCGTGACCTACAGGTCGCGCCCGGCGATCTCGTCGCCTTCGACGCCGGGGTCGTCCTCGGTGGGTACTCGGGCGAGCTCGGGCGGACGCACGGAGCCGGTGGGAACGCCGGGATCGACCGCACCCTCGCCGTGCGCCACGACGAGCTCTGGGACCGGCTCGTCGGCGCGTGCCGTCCCGGTGCGCCGCTCAGCGACCTCCTCGACGCGTACGGCGCCGCCGGTCTCCCGGCGCCTCCGATGCCCGTCGCCCGGGGACTCGGGCTCGGCTTCGACCTACCGCTCGCGACTTCCGCGCTGCCCCGCTCGGCTTCCGCGCAGTCGCTCGAGGAGGGCATGGTGCTGGTCCTGACCGCGTACGTCTGGCAGGAGGGCGTCGGTGCGCTCTTCGGCGCAGAGCCCGTCGTCATCACTGCGAGCGGGCCGGAGCTGCTCACGAGCAAACCGTTCCGCGAGACAAGGAAGGGCTGACGTGACCCCAGTCGACGTTCCACCGCCAGAGGAGATCGTCCTCTACGAAAAGGATCCGGGCACCCGCATCGCGACCATCACCTTCGACCGGCCCGACCGGCTCAACGGTCCGACCATCGGGGCGCGCAAGCGTTACGCGGACCTCATCTTCAAGGCGAGCATCGACGACGACGTCAAGGTCCTCGTCGTGCGCGGCATCGGCGACAACCTCGGGTCGGGCGCCGATCTCGACGAGCTGATGGCCAAGCAGGCGGAAGGCACCTCGCTCGCCGAGGAGTTCGGGCTGACCGACGAGGACGACGTGACCCTGCCGGACCGGCGTTCCTATCGGTCGGGCGCGTCGCTGCTCCACTGGTACGGCAACACCCGGTCGGGCTGCCGGAGCCTGCAGGACTTCAAGAAGATCAGCATCCTCGAGGTCAAGGGATACTGCTACGGCTGGCACTTCTACCAGGCCGCCGACGCGGACATGGTGATCTCCTCGGACGACGCGCTCTTCGGGCATCCGGCGTTCCGCTACGTCGGCTATGCGCCTCGGATGTGGCAGTGGGCGATGATGATGGGCCTGCGCAAGTTCCAGGAGATGGTGTTCACGGGCCGGCCGTTCACCGCGCAGCAGATGTACGAGTGCAACTTCGTGAACAGCGTCGTGCCCCGCGAGGACCTCGAGGCAGAGGTGGAGAAGTACGCGCTCGCCTGCGCCCGTACCCGCCCGACGGACACCGTCTTCATGCAGAAGGTCTTCTTCGAGATCATGAAGCAACAGCAGGGCGAGTACATGGGCAGCCTGCTGTCCGCCTGGCTCGAGTCGATGGGCGGCGTGCTGCGCAACGACGACGACGGCAAGCGTGCGACGCTCAGCGACGAGACCATGGAGGCGGGATTGAACCTCGCCGTCAAGGACAACGACAACGCGTTCCCTCCCGAGTGGAGGCTGAGCAAGTCCGGTCGCCGGAAGGCCGACACCGACTGACGGTGGGGCGGTCACAGCAGGACTCCGACCGCGCCGGCGCGGTGCCGCCGCTCGACGGCCTGCGCGTCGTCGACCTCTCCACGTGGATCGGGGGTGCGTACTGCACCAAGCTCCTGGCCGACGGTGGCGCGCAGGTCGTGAAGGTGGAGCCGCCCACGGGTGATCCTCTGCGCGGCTGGTCGGCCTCGGGCGCGGCCATCCCCGCCGGCGCCGACGGAGCGCTCTTCAACTTCCTCGCCGCGTCCAAGGAGAGCGTCGTCGTGAACGAGGCCGAACCGGGCGAGCTCGCCGGGTTGCACGAGCTGCTCGCCGCGTCAGACGCGGTCGTCTGGTCCCGGGGCTCGGCGGTCGCGGAGCACCCGACGCTTGCGCCGGGTGAGATCCTCCGTGCCCATGGGCATCTCACCGTGACGTCGGTCACCCCGTTCGGCCTCGAGGGCCGGTGGCGCGACAGACCGGCCACCGAGTTCACGCTCCAGGCGTGGTCCGGGGGGATCATCGGGCTCGCGCGGGGCACACCCGACCGGCCACCGGTCTTCGTCGGCGGGCAGATCGGCGAGTGGCTCTCCGGGCTCTTCGCAGCCATCGGCACGCTGGCCTCCGTGCGGAACGGGGACGCCGATGGCCAGCTCGTCGACGTCTCGGTGCTCGAGGCGCTCGCGCTGTGCCTCACCTACTACCCGGTCACCTTCAACGACCAGCTCGGACGGCCGATGCGCCGGCGCCGCTACGTCCCGACCCCCGGAGTGGGGGCCGCCCGGGACGGGCTGGTCGGGCTCGGCTGCGGAACGGGCCAGCAGTGGCTCGACTTTTGCGTCATGGTCGACCATCCCGAATGGATGGAAGACCCGAGGCTCTTCCTCGACCGGACGGCGCTCGCCCCGACCATCGACGCGTGGATCGCGTCGCACTCGGTCGACGAGGTGCTCGACCGGGCCGCCGCATTCCGGATCCCCAACGCGCCCATCGTCAACGGCTCGAACGCCACGTCCTACGAGCACTTCGAGCGTCGCGGGACCTTTGCCGCCAACCCGCGCGACGGTGCGGCCAACCCCCGCCCGCCGTACCGCTTCGGGTCGGGTCGCCTGCGCCCGACCGGACCGGCCCCGCGTCTCGGCGAGCACACCGTCGGCCAGGCCCTGGCGCGACCGCGGTCGGCGCGCCGGGCCGCCGGGGACCGCCCGCGCACGCTCCCCTTCGAGGGCCTGCGCATCCTCGACATGACGGCGTTCTGGGCGGGTCCGCTCGTGGGCCACGTGCTCGCGCTCCTCGGCGCGGAGGTCATCCACCTCGAGTCGCCAACCCGGCCCGACGGGGTCCGACTGGTCGGAGGAGTGCCGCCGTCCGAGGATCGGTACTGGGAGCAGGGGCCCGTCTTCGCCGCGCTCAACACCAACAAGAAGAGCCTGACCGTCGACGTGCGCGAGCCGCGCGGACTCGATCTGGTCCGGCGGTTCGTTTCCACGTGCGACGTGGTGGTGGAGAACTACACGCCGCGGGTGCTTGACCAGCTGGGGCTCGACTTCGAGGCGCTGCGCGCCGAACGGCCGGACCTGGTGATGGTGCGGATGCCGGGTTTCGGTCTCGAGGGCCCCTGGCGCGACCTCGCTGCGTTCGCGTTCGTGATCGAGGACGCCTCCGGGCTCACCTGGCTCACCGGGCATCCCGACCAGCTCCCCATCGAGCCGTACTGCGTGGGTGATCCGAACGCGGGCCTGCACGCGCTCTACGGGCTGATGCTTGCGCTCGAGCACCGCAAGCGGACCGGCGAGGGCGGATTGGTCGAGGTCGCGATGGTCGACGCGGCGCTCAATGTCACAGCGGAGCAGGTGATCGAGTCGTCCGCCTACGGCGCGCTCCTCTCCAGGGAGGGAAACCGAGGGCCGACCGCAGCGCCCCAGAACCTCTACCGGGTCGCGGGCACCGACGAGTACGGGCGCGAAGACTGCTGGGTGGCGCTCGCGATCGCCACCGACGAACAGTGGCTGGCCCTGCGTCGCGCGCTCGGCGACCCGGACTGGGCGGCGGATGCTGCGCTCCTGACCGCCGAGGGTCGCTTCGCGGCCCACGATCTTCTCGACGAGGGCCTGCAGGCCTGGTGCCGCGACCGCACCGCGGACGAGGTCGTCGCGCACCTCTGGGACGCGGGGGTGCCCGTCGCTCCCGTCGTGCAGCCCCATCGCCAGCCCGAGCTCGCCCAACTCGAGGACCGGGCGTTCTTCGAGAAGGTGGATCACCCGGTGGCCGGCCGCGCCCGCTACAGCACGCTGCCGATGCGGTTCTCACGGGGGCCCGAGCGCCTGCATCGTCGCCCGGCGCCGCTGCTCGGTGAGCACAACGAGGAGCTCCTCGGCCAGCTCGGGTTGTGCCGCGCGGATCTCGACGCCCTCGAAGCGGACGGAATCATCGGCAGCTCGCTGGCCCGGACAACCTGAGAAGCGGGAACGTGCCCCGTATCCTTCGGCCATGAGCTTCCAAGCGGCTCCCTTCGACGTCGTCGAGGCGTCCCGGCGTGTCTGGCTCGAACGATGGGCGCCGGAGGCCGCATCCGGGATGGCGGCGTTCACCGCGATCCTCCGGTCCTACCAGCTCCTGAGCGACCAGGTCGCCGAGGTCATGCGGAACCACGGCCTGACGTTCGCCCGCTACGAGGTCCTCGCCTGGCTGAGCACCGATCCGGAGTCCGCGCGGACGCTCAGCTGGATCAGCAGGACGCTCCGCATCCCGCCTGCGAGCGTCACCGACATCATCGACCGACTCGAAGAGGAGAAACTCGTCCGGCGCGTGCCACACCCGTCGGACGCCCGCGCCACGCTCGCGGTGATCACCCCGCGGGGCGAGCGCGTCGCGACCGATGCCACCGTCGAGCTCAACTCGACGGTCTACGAGCGCATCGGCCTGTCCGAACCGCAGCGGCGGCAGCTGGTCGAGCTGCTCGCGGCCCTCCGCGCGAGCGGCAACGAGTTCGACGTCGTCCGCTCCGACGAGGTCGTCGAGGAGGTGGGCTCGCGCGAGGCACGCAAGCGCGGGCGCGGCCGCGGCAGCGAGGTCGCCTAGTCCTCGCTCGGATCACCACCGCGTCGACCGACCGGCAGCGTCGGTCGCCGTCGGACGTGGACCTGTTCGCGGAAGATCTAAGGTCGAGCGGTCCACACGGCCGGCCGGTTCGGAGCGAGCGCCTCCGCCATGCGGAGCCAGACGGCCTCAGAGGAGGGAGACGGATGCGCATCGGCCTCATGGTCGGTCCCGAACGCGGCCGGTACCGCTCGAAGGTGGCACGCCTCTGCGCCGACGCGCGCTGGGCCGAGGAGGCCGGGCTCGCCACCGTCTGGATCCCGCAGATCCCCGACGAGTTCGACGCCCTGACCGCCGCCGCGCTGGTGGGCGCCGAAACGTCGCGTGTCGAGATCGGCACGGCGGTCGTCCCGGTGCAGCCGCGGCACCCGATCGCCCTCGCGCAGCAGGCGCTCTCGGTCCAGGCGGTCTGCGAGGGTCGGCTCTCCCTGGGACTCGGCGTCTCGCACCACTGGATCGTCGAGGAGATGCTCGGCCTGCCCTACGAGCGCCAGGCACTGACCATGCGCTCGTACCTCGATGTGCTCGACGCCGCCCTGTCGGGTCCCGGTCCGGTCGACGTCGAGAACGAGCTGTTCCGCGTCCACAACCCCCTCGACATCACCGACGTCGGGCCGACGCCGGTACTGATCGCCGCCCTCGGTCCGCACATGCTCGAGCTCTGCGGCGAGCGCACGGCCGGGACGATCCTCTGGATGGCCGACGAACGGGCGATCGCGGGACACGTCGTGCCGGCGCTCGAGCGCGCCGCAGCGCGGGCCGGCCGCCCCGTCCCGCGAGTCGTGGCCGGTGTCCCGATCTGCCTCTGCCTCGACGACGAGATCCCGGATGCGGTAGAGCGGACCAACCGCATCCTCGCCGAGGCGGAGGTCTCGCCGAACTACCAGCGACTGCTCGAACACGGCGCGGCGCGCAACGTCGGGGACATCCTGGCGGCCGGGAGCGAGGCGACGATCGAGCGGCGCCTCGGAGCGTTCGCCGACGCCGGGGTCACCGACCTCTCGGTGCGGGTGGTCCCCATCGGCGACGGCCGGGACGAGCTCATCGCCTCCTCCAAGCGCACGCGGGCGCTGCTGGCTTCGCTCGCGGCACGCTGAGCGGCGGCCGGCGGGGCGCCGCCCTTCAGAGCCTGACGGGCTTCGTCGGGTCGAGGTCGGCCGGCGCGGCGCGCGAGAGGACGGTGACGGCGACGGCCATGATGCAGAACGTCGCGGCCGCGACCGCCCGCTGCGCCGTGCTGACGGTGAACCGCTCGTCGAAGATCCAGACGCTCAGCACGATGGCCACCGCAGGGTCGACGACGACCAGCAGCGGCTGCGACACGCTGAGCGGACCGACCTGCAGGGCGGCCTGCTGGAGCACCGAGCCCACGATCCCGGAGGCGATCAGGGCGTAGACCGGCCAGTGGGCGAACGTCCCCACCAGTCCCGATGTCGCCAGGGCGTCGGCGGTCGCCTTGAGGAACGTCGCCATGAGGGCCCAGGTCGTCGAGGCGGCGATCGCATAGAGCGCGGCTCTGCGCACGGCGGTTCCCCAGTGCGCCGCGACCGCCAGGGCGGCGATCGCCCCGCCGAACACGGCCAGGGCGGACACCCAGGCGAGGCTGCTCGGGTGAGGGACGCCACCATGGGGTTCGGCAGCGGTGAGGAAGACGGTGAGTGCCGCGCAGGTCACCAACGCGGCCGTCCAGGCAGTCGGTGCGATGTCCTGACGGACCCAGAACCGGCGGAGGAGGAGGGCGAACACCAACTCGGTCACCAGCACCGGCTGGACGATCGAGAGGGGTCCTGCATGGAGGGCGAGGGCCTGGAACCCGAACCCGGCCGCAGCCGCGACCCAGCCGAGGAGCCAGAGCGGCTGGCGGATCAGGAAGGACACGAGCCTCCAGCCGCGGTCCTGCTTGGTCAGTCCTGCGCTGGCCGCGTGCTGGGTCATCAGATGGACCGCGTTCGACAACGCGGCGGCGAGGGCGAAGCCGATCGTGACGATCACGTCGTCGATTCTCCCTCCGGCGGCACGACGGAGTCCTCGTGCACCGGGTCCGATCGGCGCAGGGCGACACCCCTGCGATCCGCTGGCGTTCGGACCGTTGGACCTAGGTGACCGCGCGACGCGCGACGAGGACGGGGATCACGCGTGTGGTGGCCTGCTGGTACTCGGCGTACGGCGGATACGCGGCCACGGCCCGTTCCCACCACAGCGCCTTCTCCTCACCGGTGACCTCGCGGGCCACGTAGTCGTGGGGCTCGGGGCCGTCCTGGATCACGAGCGCACTCGGATCGGCGACGAGGTTGTGGTACCAGGAAGGGTTCGTCGGCATCCCACCCTGCGAGGCCACGAGCGCGTACTCGCCGTCGCGCTCGACCCGCATCAGCGCCATCTTGCGGACCTTGCCGCTCTTGTTGCCACGGGTTGTCAGGACGATGATCGGAAGACCGGTGTCGAGCAGCGTGTTCGCGCGTTCGCCGCCGGACGCCTCATACTCGGCGACCTGGTCGCGCACCCAGTCCCATGCGCTCGGCTCGTACTCACCCTCGATCGGCATCCCCGCAGCGTAGCGATCCTCTCCCGTTCGGTCCCGATCGGGTCGGTGGCGGAGCCCAGTCCCACGCGCTGGGCTCGAACGAACGCGCCGAGGACGTGGCGGTCAGAGCGGTATCGGGAGTGGCAGGGCGCCCCCGCCGAGCAGGTGGTCGCCCAACTCGCGGGTGAGGGTGCGAGCCGAGCCGAAGAGCTCGTCGAGCACGAGCACGCGGCGGAGGTGGCGGTGGAACGGGTGCTCGGTGGTGAAGCCGATGCCGGCGAGCACCTGCTGTCCGTGCCGAACCGCCACGCGGGCGGCGCGGCCGGCGGTCGCCTTGGCCATGGCCGCGGTCTCCGGAGCGCCGTCGTCCCACGCGGCGTCGAGGAGCGCGCGGGCACCCTCGAGTGCCACGAAGGTGTCGGCCAGACGGTGGCGCACCGCCTGGAACGTGGCGATCGGCCGGTCGAACTGCACCCGGTCGAGGGCGTGGACGCGCGCCAGCTCGAGGATCGTGTCGGCTGCGCCGAGGAGCTCGTGGCCGACCGCGAGTCGGGCAAGGCCCACCGCGGCGGGCCAGGAGCCCGGCCCGAGCGCCCGCGTCGGGTACGCCGCGTCCAGGTCGGCCTCGACGCGCTGCAGGCCCAGCCGCGGGTCCATGCCCGCGACCGCACGCGGGGAGAGGACCCCGGTCGGAACGGTGACGGCCGTGGCGTCACCGTCGGTGGTGACCACGACGAGGGCGTCACCCGATCCGGGGAGTGCCGCGGTGCCGAGTCCGTGCACCGACAGCGTCCGACCGTTCCGGCCGGGGGGGTCGGAGCGGCCGAGTGCCGGCAGCACGACCGCCGGCCCGTCGCCGGCGTCGAGCCCGAGGCCGGTCCGCACCACCGCGTCGAGCGCGGAGGAGGTGGCGTTGGCGGAGCCCTGGCACTCGAAGAGGAGCGAGACCGCGAGACACGGGTCGGTTGCGAGCGCATCGGGCCAGCCGAGCTCCACGAGCGCCCCGTCGAGCGCCGCCGGGTCGTCGGGGTGAGCCTCGACCGCCGCTCGCAGGGAGGCGGCGAAGAGCTCGCGCTCGGTGGCGTCGGCGGTCACCGGTCGTCACCGAGGTCGAGGAGGCGGCGGGCGACGATGTTGCGCTGGATCTCCGAGGTGCCGCCGTAGAGGGTGGCCGCACGCGAGAAGAGGTACTCGCTGCGCCAGCGCTCGCCGTCGGGATCGTCCCCGAGGAGCACCTCGTCGGCGAGCGCGCCTTCCGCCAGGTCGAAGAGCGCTTGCTCGGCGGTCGAGAGGAGGAGCTTGTCGACGGAGGTCTCGGGGCCGAGGCGCCCCCCGGCCGCGAGGCGGTGCTGGGTGGCGCGCGAGCGGGCCCGGAGGGAAGCGAGGAGCTGCACGGTCTCGCCGAGCGACGCCGGGTCGAGCGAGTCCGCCTGCGCGGTCTCGAGCAGGCGGTCGAGCCGGTGCCAGAGATGCGCGCCGCGGTGCCAGAGCGCGGTGCTGCGCTCGAACGGGAGCAGGTCCATGGCGACCGCCCACCCCCGGTCGACTTCGCCGAGGGTGCGGTCGGCCGGGACCTCCACGTCGTCGAAGAAGACCTCGCAGAACTCCTGCGCACCGTGCAGGGTCTCGATCGGGCGGACTGTCACACCGGCCGAGTCCATGTCGACGAAGAGCGCGGTCACCCCCCGGTGCGCCGACCCCGGCGGGCCGGTGCGGGTGAGGAGGACACAGCGCTGCGCGTACTGGGCGAGGCTCGTCCAGACCTTCTGCCCGGTGACACGCCATCCGCCGTCGCCTCGGACCGCCCGGCAGGCGAGGGCGGCCAGGTTGCTCCCGGACCCCGGCTCCGAGAACCCCTGGCACCAGGTCTCGTCGCCGCAGAGCAGCCGGGGGACCATCGTCGCGGCGAGCTCGGGCGACGCATGGTCGACCATGGTCGGCACGAGGACCTCGGTCATCGAGTAGAGGCCCGGCTCGACGAGGTCGGCCGTGTTGAGCGCCTCGCCGAGGTACGCGCGGAGCAGGGGCGAGCCGCCGAGGCCGCCGACCCGCTCGGGCCAGCCCCACCGCATCCAGTCCGCGTCGAAGCCGAGGCGCCGGACCTTGGCGAGCTGTGCGACCTGCTCGTCGAGTGTCCCGGCCCCGGCGTGGGCGGGGGAAAGCCGGGCCCGTTCCCGGACCAGCCACGCGTCGACCCCGGCCCGGAACTCGTCCAGGTCCACGGTCAGCCGCCCGCAGGTGTCATCGGGCCGAGGGGCTCGGACGGCCGGGATCGTGCGGCCGTCCACCGTCGCGGGAGCCGCTCCGTCGCAGGAAGGTCATGGCGCGCTCGTGGAGCCGCCACCCCTCGGACGTTCGCCGGTAGGCGTCGGTGTACCAGCCGATTCGCAGATCATGGGTTGTCTGCTCGACGAAGCAGAGCGGCTGTTCGCCCGTGCCGGTGTCACCGTCGAGTTCGAGGGCGGGCGGACCCACGAGAAAGAGCCCGCGGGGCGCCGCGTCGACGAGCGCCGGGAAGTCGGCGAGCGCGTAGGTGTCCCCGAACGCGCGGTACGTGCCGTCCGGCGTGAACACGGCCATCACCGCGTCGACGTCGTGTTTGGTCATGCCCACCGCGTAGCGGGCGAGCAGCTGTTCGATCTCGGCGATGTCGTCGAGCGGGAGCCGCGCCCGGTCGGAGGTGGTCACCCGTCGTACCCGTAGACGACGTGGACGGTCGGCGTCGTGGGCACCGACTGGCAGGTCAGGATCCAGCCCCCGTCGACCTCCTCGGCGGTGAGGGCGTTGTTCACGAACATCGTGACGGAGCCCTCGAGCAGCCGGGCCATGCAGGTCGCGCAGCTTCCCGACTCGCACGAGAACGGCGGCGACATCCCGAGCTGCCGCGCCGTCTGCAGGACCGTGGTCCCTGCTCGGTGCTCGGTGCTCTCGCACCGACCATCGAGCTCGATCGTCACCCGGGACGCGGTCGGGGATCCGGCGCCGACCGGCGCGGGAGACGGCGCGGGCTGTTCGGCAGGGGTGAAGCGCTCAACGTGCACGGTCGCGGGGTCGACCCCGCGCGCCGTGAGGGTCGACTCGACGAGCTGCATGAACGGCGCGGGTCCGCAGACGTAGTGCTCGGCCGCGCTCTCGATCCCGAGGAAGTCCTCGACCGCGCCGGTGTCGGGCAGACCGCGCTCGTCATCGAGGTGGTGGACGACCGACAGGCGGTCGCCGTGCACAGCGAGCAGGTCCTCGAGCTCGGCGTCGAAGATCACGCTGCCGCGATCGCCGTTGGCGTAGAGGAGGCGGACTCGCCGCGTGGTCGTCGCGAGCACCGTCCGGACCAGCGAGAGGACCGGGGTGATGCCGCTGCCCGCCGCGTACGCGACGAGGTCGGCCTCCCCACCGGCGAGCTGGAAGAAGCCGGCGGGGGGCGAGACGTCGAGCAGGTCGCCGCCGGCGAGGTGCTCGACGAGCCAGGCCGAGACGCGGCCACCGGGTACCCGCTTCACCGTGAGCCGCGGCTCGGGATCGAGGGCCGGTGCCGACGAGAACGAGTAGCAGCGCACCAGGGGCTCGCCGTCGACCGCGACCCGGAGATTGCAGAACTGCCCAGCCTCGTAGGCGAAGGTGGCCGCGAGGTCGTCGGGGATCTCGAGGACGAGGGAGACGGCGTCCGCGGTCTCCCTCGTCACGCGGGCCACCCGCAGCCGGTGGAACCGGTGGTCACGGAGGGTGGGACCCACCCCGGCCATCGGGGCCGATCCGGTCATACCGAAAAATGATAATGCAGTTCTCAAAAGCTGACATTGCGACTCGCATCCGGGTCCGAGTCGTGCCATAGTGCGACCGGAGCAGGAGGGGAGGACGGAGGAGCCGTGGCGCAACGGGGCAGCACCATCGCGGGACGGTGGGGCCTTCGCCACCCGCCGGCGGACCTCGCACGGCGCTACACCGGGGCGGGCTGGTGGACCGGTGCCACCCTCGGGAGCCTGGCGGCGGGCGGCCTCGAGTGCATGGGCGACGTGGGATTCCGGGTGCGCTCCGAGGTCCGGCCGTGGCGCGGTACGTTCGGCGAGGTCGACCGGGCCGCCCGGGCGCTCGCGGAGTCGCTCGCGGTCGGCGGGGTCGGGCCCGGCGATGTCGTCCTCATGCAGCTGCCCAACTGGGTCGAGGCCGGCGTCACCTTCTTCGCCTCGGCCTACCTCGGCGCGGTGGTGGTGCCGGTCGTCCACTTCTACGGTGCGAAGGAGGTCGAGTACATCGTGCGCGCGACCGAGCCCGACGTCGTCGTGACCGCCGACCGCTTCGGGCGGTCGGACTACCTCTCGACCTACGCCGAGCTCCTGCGCGACGACACCACGGCCCGGTGGCTCGTCGCCGGCGGGACCCCCGCGGCCTCGCTGCCTGCGCGTGCCGAGCCGCTCGACGGGCTGCTCGACGGCGACCCCCTCCTGGCACCGCTGGCCGCGGATCCCGATGCGCCCGCACTCATCGGCTTCACGTCGGGGACGACACGCGACCCGAAGGGCGTCGTGCACTCGCACCGCACCATCGGGTTCGAGGCCCGGCAGCTCAACGACATGTTCCCCGACGGAGGGCCGCCGCAGATCACCGGCGCACCGGTCGGCCACTTCATCGGGATGCTCAACGCCTTCCTCGTGCCGCTCTTCCGCGACCGGTCCGTCAACCTGATCGACGTGTGGGATCCCGGTGCCGTGCTGCGCGCCATGCGCGACGAGGGTCTCGGCGTGGCCGGCGGGGCGACGTACTTCATGACCAGCCTCCTCGACCACCCGGACTTCGGACCGGAGCACCTCGCACTGATGCCGTTCGCGGGGCTCGGTGGCGCACCGGTGCCGATGGCCGTGACCCGCCGGATGACCGCACTCGGGATCACGACCTACCGTTCCTACGGCAGCACGGAGCACCCGTCGATCACCGGTGCCGATCTCGACGACCCCGAGGAGAAGCGCCTCACCACGGACGGGCACCCGCTCGAGGGGGTCGAGCTCCGCATCGCGGACGACGGCGAGATCCACAGCCGCGGACCCGACTGCTGCATCGGCTACACCGATCCGGGGCTCACGGCTGCCGCCTTCGACGACGAAGGTTGGTACCACACAGGGGACGTCGGCGTCCTCGACGACGACGGCTACCTCACCATCGTCGACCGGATCTCCGACGTGATCATCCGGGGCGGGGAGAACATCAGCGCCCGCGAGATCGAGGAGCTGGTGCTCGGTCTCGACGCGGTGGCCGAGGTGTGCGTCGTGGCCGAGCCCGACGAGCGCTTCGGCGAGCGGGCCGCCGCGGTCGTACGGGTCCACGCCGGCGCGCACGCGCCGACCGTACCGGAGCTGCGCACCCATCTCGATGGGGCCGGCCTCGCCCGCCAGAAGTGGCCCGAGGCCGTCTACGAAGTCGGCGAGTTCCCACGCACGCCGTCGGGGAAGGTCCAGAAGTTCGTGCTGCGGCGGCAGCTGCGCGAGGGCACCCCACCCGGAGCATGAGAGGAGCGACCTGGCATGCCCACCATCACCGTCGAACGGCTCGCGGACTCGGTCGGCGCACGCGTCGACGGGCTCGACCGCGACCACCTGCTCGACGACGAGGTCCCCGGTCAGGTCCTGGAGGCGCTCGAGGACCACGGCGTGCTCGTCCTGCGGGACCTCCAACTCGACGACGGCGCACAGGTCGCCTTCTCCAATCGCCTCGGGCGGGTGGAGGTCTTCGGCACGGGGGAGCACCCCGAGATCTTCCGGGTCACGCTCGACCCGAAGAAGAACCCCGCGGCCGCGTACCTGCGCGGCACCTTCGACTGGCACATCGACGGTGCCACCGACGACGTGCCCATCATGGCCACCCTGTTGAGCGCGCACGCCGTGGCGGCCAGGGGGGGCGAGACCGAGTTCGCGAGCACGTACGCGGCCTACGACCGACTGAGCGACGAGGAGCAGGAGCGCTGCCGCGCGTTGCGCGTGGTGCACACCTTCGAGGCGGCGCAGCGCCTGGCCAACGACGACCCGACGGCCGAGGAGCTGGCGCGGTGGCGGGCACGGCCCGCCAAGGAGCACCCGCTCGTCTGGACGCACCGGAGCGGCCGGCGCTCGCTCGTGCTCGGCGCGACCGCCGACCACGTGTCGGGCATGGACCTCGTCGAGGGCAGGGCGCTCCTCGCCGACCTGCTCGCGCGCTCGACGGCGCCCGGACACGTCTACCGCCACGAGTGGGCCGTCGGTGACCTGGTGATCTGGGACAACCGCGGCGTCCTGCACCGCGCCCGTCCCTACGACCCGGCGTCCCCTCGCGACATGCACCGCACGACGCTCCACGGGGACGAGGCGATCCGGTGAGCGCCGCCGGTCCGGGCGCACCGCGGGTCGCCGTCGTCACGGGCGGTGCTTCGGGCATCGGCCTCGCGATCGCCGAGCGGCTCGCCGTCGACGGACATGCCGTCGCCGTGCTCGATCGGGACGGCGACGCCGCGGCGGCGGCGGCTGCGAATATCGCCGCAGGTCCGTCCGCGCCCGACGGCGCGGTGGGCCTCGCGGTCGACGTCACCGATCGGGCGGCCATCGACGCCGGTCTGGCCGAAGTGCGTGCCCGGCTCGGCGGACCCACCGTCCTCGTCACGAGTGCCGGCCTCGACGGCTTCGACCCTTTCCTCTCGATCACGCCCGAGACCTGGGAGCGGATCCTCGCGGTCAACCTCACGGGCACCTTCAACATCTGCCAGGCGGTGGTCCCCGACATGATCGAGGCGGGGTGGGGGCGCATCGTGACCATCTCGTCCTCGAGCGCACACGGGGGGCAGCCCCTCATGACCCACTACGTCGCCTCGAAGGCCGGGGTCGTCGGCTTCACCAAGGCGCTCGCCCTCGAGCTCGGGCCGAAGGGGATCACGGTCAACACGATCCCACCGGGATTCATCGACACCCCGATGCTGCGGGCTTCGGAGGCCCGGGGTCTCCTGGGGGAGGGTGTGGAGTTCCACGCCGCCGCGCACCCCGGTGCGACGCGTCGGCCGTCCCGAGGACATCGCGGCCGCCTGTGCCTTCCTGGTGCGCGACGAGGCCGGCTACATCACCGGCCAGGTCATCGGCGTGAACGGCGGGCGCAACACCTGAGATGGCGCGCATCGACCCGCTCCCGCCCCGCGAATGGCCTGCGGAGATGCACGCGGCGCTCGCCGCCCTGCGGCCGTCGGACACGCGCCTGCCCGCCCCGCGCCGCGAAGGACGGCCGAAGGCACTCAACGCGCTCGGCACGTTGGCACGACATCCGGCCCTCGCCCATGCGTTCAACGTCTTCAACGGCCACATTCTCTTCGCGACCTCGCTCGCCGAACGCGAGCGCGAGCTCGTTGTCCTGCGGGTCGCCGCGCTGCGAGGCTCCGAGTACGAGTGGCGCCAGCACGCGGTGCTCGCCGGTGACGTCGGGATCGGCCGGGACGAGGTGGAACGGGTGCGGGAGGGTCCCGGAGCCCCGGCATGGCCGGCGTTCGAGCGTGCGCTGCTGCTTGCCGTCGACGAGCTGGTGCGCGACGCCGAGATCAGCGAGCGGACCTGGGACGAGCTGGCCCGCACCCTCGACACCCACCAGCTCATGGACCTGGTGTTCACCGTCGGTGCCTACGACCTGCTGGCCATGGCCTTCCGGTCGTTCGGCGTGGAGATGGACGCGGACCTTCTGGAGCACGAACCGTGACGGCCCGTCGGGGTGGCGTCGCGGGACCGCCGAGTGAAAGGGGAAGCTGACCCATGTCGGAACGAGCCAGCGGCATCGCGGTGTTCGACGCGGACAACCATCTCTACGAGACGCGTGACGCCCTGACCAAGTTCCTGCCGGAGCGATTGCGTGGGGTCATCGACTACGTCGAGCTCCGCGGGCGGACCAAGATCGTCGTGCGCGGGCAGATCAGCGAGTACATCCCGAATCCCACCTTCGACGTCGTGGCCCGCCCCGGCGCGCAGGAGGAGTACTACCGGCGCGGCAATCCCGAGGGCAAGAGCCGGCGCGAGATCTTCGGCGAGCCGGTCCGCTGCCTGCCCGCGTGGCGCGAGCCGGCCCCGAGGCTCGAGCTCATGGACGAGCAGGGCATCGACCGGACGCTCATGTTCCCGACGCTGGCCAGCCTCGTCGAGGAGCGGATGCGCGACGATCCCGAGCTCGTCCACGCCGTGATCCACGCCCTCAACGAGTGGCTCCACGAGACCTGGCAGTTCGACTACGCGGGACGCATCTTCACCACCCCGGTGATCACGCTGCCCATCGTGGAGCGCGCCATCGAGGAGCTCGAGTGGGTGGTGGCGCGCGGGGCGAGGGCGGTCCTCATCCGTCCGGCGCCCGTGCCCGGATTCCGCGGTCCCCGCTCGTTCGGCCTGCCGGAGTTCGACCCGTTCTGGCAGCGGGTGGTCGACCTCGACGTGCTCGTCGCGATGCACTCGTCGGACAGCGGCTACGAGCGCTACGCGAACGAGTGGATGGGCGAGAACAGCGAGATGCTGCCATTCCAGCCCCAGGCGTTCCGGATGCTCCAGGCGTGGCGGCCCGTGGAGGACGCGGTCTCCGCGCTCGTTGCGCACGGCGCCCTCTCCCGCTTCCCGACGCTCAAGGTCGCGGTGATCGAGAACGGCAGCAGCTGGGTCGAACCGCTCCTCAAGGCCATGGCCGACCTCTACAAGAAGATGCCGAGCGAGTTCGCCGAGGATCCGGTCACGGTCGTCAGGCGCAACATCCACATCAGCCCGTTCTGGGAGGAGGACCTCGGCGAGCTCGCGCAGATCCTCGGCGTCGACCGGGTGCTCTTCGGGTCCGACTACCCGCACCCCGAGGGTCTCGGCGATCCCGTGACCTACCTCGACGAGCTCGCCGGGCTCTCCGACGGGGACGTCGCGAAGATCATGGGCGGGAACCTCTCGCGACTCATGGACGCGGAGGACACCGCCGCCGCATGAGGGAGGCGGCGGACCTGCCGAGCATCCACGCGCTGGTGGCGGACGCCGCCGCGCACGCCGCCGGGCTCGACGCGGTCGTCGACGGCGGCACGCGCCTCAGCTACGCGATGCTCGACCGCGAGGCGACCACCTTCGGCGCGGCCCTCGTCGCGTCGGGCGTCGCCCCGGGCGATCGGGTCGCGATCTGGGCGGCCAACAGCGTCGAGTGGGTCGTGGCCGCGCTCGGGCTCTGGCGGGCCGGAGCGGTCCTCGTCCCGGTCAACACCCGCTTCAAGGGACAGGAGGCGGTCGACCTGCTCGGGCGGAGCCGGGCCCGCGCACTCGTGACCATGACGGACTTCCTCGGGACCGACGCCGTCGGCCTGCTCCGGTCGACCGGCGCCGCGCTCCCGGATCTCGAGACCGTCGTGGTCGCCCGAGGTCCCGAGCGGGCGGGAACCGTGTCGTGGCGCAGGTTCCTGGACCGTGCCGACGACTCCGGAAGGGAGGAGGCCCGGCGGCGCGGCGCGGCGATCGGTCCGGACGATCCCGCCGACCTCCTCTTCACCTCCGGCACGACCGGTGCCCCGAAGGGGGTGCTCCAGAGCCACCGCCGGACACTGCAGGTGGCCACCGACTGGGTCGCCATGACCGGGCTGTCGGCCGGTGACCGCTATCTCATGGTCAACCCCTACTTCCACATGTTCGGGCTCAAGGCGGGGATCCTCGCCAGCGTGGTCGCGGGCGCCACCATGCTGCCGGAAGCCGTCTTCGACGCCGACCGGGTGCTCGATCGGATCGAGTGCGAGCGGGTCACGGTCCTCCCCGGACCGCCGACGCTCTACCAGTCGATCCTCGACCATCCGGGCCGTGCCGGGCGCGACCTGTCGAGCCTGCGGGTCGCGGTGACCGGCGCCGCGGACATCCCGGTCGAGCTCGTGCGGCGGGTGCGCGAGGAGCTCCCGTTCTCGCTGGTCGTCACCGGCTACGGGCTCACCGAAGCGGGCACCGTCTCTGCGACCTCGCCCGACGACGACCCCGAGGTCGTGGCCACGACGGTCGGCCGCCCTCGACCGGGGTTCGGGGTGCGCATCGTCGACGAGCGCGACCGCGACGTCCCCGCCGGGTCGGCCGGGGAGATCGTGGTCCGGGGCGGCAGCGTGATGGCCGGCTACCTCGACGACCCCGACGCGACGGCGCGGGCCTTCACCGCGGACGGCTGGCTGCGCACCGGCGACCTCGGGACGCTCGACCGCGCGGGCCGCCTCCGCATCGTCGGGCGCTCGAAGGACATGTACATCGTGGGCGGGTTCAACGTGTACGCCGCCGAGGTCGAGAACGCCCTGCTGACCCACCCGGAGGTCGGGCAGGTGGCTGTCATCGGGGTTCCCGACGAGCGGCTCGGGGAGGTGGGCATGGCCTTCGTGGTGCCGAGGCCCGGTGCGAACGTCGACGGCCCCGAGCTCGTTTCGTGGGCGCGCGACCGCATGGCCAATTACAAGGTGCCTCGCACGGTCGAGGTCGCCGAGGAGCTCCCGCTCACCGCCACCGGCAAGGTGCGCAAGGAGGATCTCCGGGCCCGCGTCGCCTCGCGGTCCGCGGTGCCGCCGGGGTGAGCGCCTCCGCCGGGGCGCCCCTGGAGTCGCTCGCGGGCCTGCGCGTCGTCGAGCTCGGGGTCTGGGTGGCCGCGCCCTCCGCAGCCGCCCTCCTCGCCGACTGGGGCGCGGACGTGGTCAAGGTCGAGGGGCCGCACGGAGACCCGATGCGCAACGTCTTCGGCTCGCTCGGCATCGAGGGCCAGCTCCCGAACCCCGCCTTCGCGCTCGACAACCGCGGGAAGCGGAGCGTCGTCTTCGACCTCCGGCTCGACGACGACCGGGCCCGGTTCGAGGAGCTGCTGGCCGGCGCCCAGGTGTTCGTGACCAACCTGCGCCCCGACGCGCTCGACCAGCTCGGGCTCGAGCCGGAGGCCACTGTGGCGCGCCACCTGCACCTCGTCTACTGCAGTGTGAGCGGCTACGGCCTCGAGGGGCCGGAGCGGAACCGGCCCGCGTACGACATCGGCGCCTTCTGGGCGCGCTCGGGCCTCTCGATGCAGATGGCGGACGGCGACGGGAACCCGCTCAACGCACGGGGCGGGATCGGCGACCACATCACCGGGCTCGCGGCCCTCGCCGGCATCCTCGGCGCGGTGCTCGAGCAGCGCGCGACCGGGCGGGGCCGGGTGGTCGAGGTCTCGCTGCTGCGGACCGGTGCCTACATCCTCGGGTGGGACCTCGGGCTGCAGCTCGGTCTCGGGAAGGTGGCCGCCGCCGAGCCCCGCGGTCGCAACCAGGCGCCGCTCATGAACCCGTACCGCGCCGGGGACGGGCAGTGGTTCTTCCTGACCGGGCTCGAGGCCGGTCGCCACGTGGCCTCCGTGTGCCGCGCCCTCGACCGCCCCGACCTCCTCGAGGACCCGCGGTTCGCCGACGCGAGCGCGATCCGCCGGCACCGCGGCGAGGTCATCGCGATCCTCGACGAGGTCATCGCGACGAGACCGCTCGCCGAGTGGATCGAGCGGTTCGACATCGAAGGCGTCTGGTGGGCGCCCGCGCAGACCCCGCCACAGGTCGTGGCCGACCCGCAGCTGCTCGCCAACGACGGGTTCGTCGAGGTCGACGGTGGCGCGCTGCGGTCGGTCAACGGCCCGGTGACCTTCGGGGGCGCCGCGCCGGCCCGCGACCGGTCGGCCTCCGTACCGCGACTCGGCGAGCACACGGACGAGGTGCTCGCCGAGCTGGCTGCCGAGCGGAGCGCGGCGGGGAGCGCCGATCTCTAGCCTCTGGCCCGAGCGAGAAGCCCGCGGGCGATCACCAGGCGCTGGATCTCGTTGGTGCCCTCGCCGATCATCATGAGCGGCGCGTCGCGGAAGTACCGCTCGACCGGCAGGTCGGTCGTGTAGCCGACGCCGCCGTGGATCCGCATCGACTCGGTCGCGAGCTCCATCGCCGTCTCGCTGGCGAACAGCTTGGCCATGCCCGCCTCGACGTCGCACCGCTCGCCGGCCGCCTTGCGCCGGGCCGCGTTGGCGGTGAGCAGGCGCGCCGCCTCGAGGCGGGTCGCCATGTCCGCGAGCTTGAGCTGGATGGCCTGGTGCTCGCCGATCGGCTTGCCGAAGGTGGTCCGCTCCTGCGCATAGGCGAGGGCGGCATCGAACGCCGCCCGGGCGACGCCCACCGCCCGGGCCGCGATGTTGATCCTGCCGACCTCGAGCACGCCGAGGATCTGGGACAACCCGCGCCCCTCCTCGCCGACGAGGTTGGCGACCGGCACCCGGTGGTCCTGGTAGGACATCTCGACGGTCTCGACCCCGCGGTAGCCGAGCTTGCCCACGTGCCGGCCGACCGTGATGCCGCCGGAGGTGGGCCCGGGCTCCTTGTCGACGATCAGCGCCGAGATGCCCGCCTCCGTGCGGACCGCGAGTGCCACGACCGAGGCGCGCTCGCCGTTGGTGACCCATGCCTTCGTCCCGTTCACGACGAACTCGTCGCCGTCGCGCACCGCCGCGCAGCGGAGGGAGCGGGTGTCGCTCCCCGCGTCCGGCTCCGACAGGGAGAGCGCGCCCCGGCGCTCGCCGGTCGCCATCGACGGCAGCCACCTCCGCCGCTGCTCGTCGCTGCCGTGGGCGACGAGCAGGGTCGCGACCATCGTGTGGGTGTTCACGATGCCGGTCAGGCTCATCCACCCGTAGGCGAGCTCCTCGATGATCCCCACGTACGTCTCGAGGTCGAGCCCGAGCCCGCCGTAGGCCTCGGGGATGGTGACGCCGAACAGCCCGAGCGAGCGCATGCGGTCGACGATCTCGTCGGGGAAGCGGTCCTCACGTTCGAACCCGGCTGCGACCGGGACGACCTCCCTCGCCACGAACCGCCGGACGGTCTCGAGGATCTCCGCTCGGACCGCGTCGTCGGTCCCCGTGTTCGCTGCCACGGGAGAAGGTTACAAGCACGCCGTGTTGACAGCGATCTCACCTGTGAGAAGAATGTTCTCATGGTCGAGGGCCCGATGCACCGGGGGCTCGAACGGGCCGCCGGCCGCTTCGGGGAGCGCGTGGCGGTGCGGGCGGGGAACCGGTCCTGGACCTTCGGTGAGCTCGACACCTGGAGCCGCGCCGCCGCCGGGCACCTCGCAGCACGGGGCGTCGGCCGGGGCGACCGGGTTGCCCTCATGACGGCCAACCGCGTCGAGTTCCTGGTCGTGGTCGAGGCCGTGAGCCGGCTCGGTGCCGCATCCGTCCTCGTGTCGCCCGCGTGGAAGCGGGCCGAGGTCGGGCACGCGCTCGAACTGACCTCGCCGGTGCACGGGGTGGCCGACGGCGATGCCGCACCGCTCGTGGCGGAGCTCCTCGGCGACGCCGTGACCGACCTCGACGACCCAGGAACGGCCGCCTCGCTCCGCGGCGGTGACCCGCCGCCGGCCGATGCCGGGGCCTCGGGGACGGACGAGTCGGTCCTCGTCTTCAGCTCGGGCACCACCGGGATGCCCAAGGCCGTGCGCCACACCCACGGCTCCCTCGGGCAGGCGACCGGCCACTGGTGCACGGCGCTCGGGCTGGGCCCCGACGACCGCTTCCAGGTGGCGACCCCGCCCTCGCACATCCTCGGGCTCCTCAACCTCCTCGCGGCCGTCGAGGCCGGTGCCTCCGTCCGGCTGCACCGTCGCTTCGATCTCGACGAGGAGCTGGCCTGCATCGAGCGCGAGCGGATGACCCTCGAGATGGCCGTGGCCCCGATCGCCCTCGCGATGGCGAACCATCCCGACCTCGAACGGTTCGACCTCTCCTCGTTGCGCTACGTCATGTGGGGGGCGACGCCGGTGAGCGAGCACATCGCCCGCGTCGTGACCGAGCGCAGCGGCGTGCACTGGCTGCCCGCCTACGGCGCGAGCGAGGTGCCGGTCATCGCGGCCAATCCCGTCGGCCGACCCGACGCGTGGCGCCTCGACTCGGCCGGCCTGCCGCCGACCGGCGTCGAGCTCAGGGTCGCGGACATCGCGACCGGTGCGGTGCTCGAACCGGGCGGGGTGGGCGAGATCCAAGTGCGCGGGCGGTCGGTGATGGCCGGCTACCTCCCCGAGGAGGACAGCGCGGACGCCTTCGCCGACGGGTGGTACCGCACGGGCGACGTGGGCTGGCTCGAGCCGGAGGGCTGGGTCCACCTCACCGACCGGGTGAAGGAGATGATCAAGGTCAGCGGGTTCCAGGTGGCACCCGCCGAGCTCGAGTCGGTGCTCCTCGAGCACCCGGCCGTGCTCGACTGCGCGGTGTTCGGGATCCCCGACGAGCGCCGCGGCGAGGTCCCCGTCGCGGCCGTGCGGCTCGACGGGTCGGTTCCCCTCGCCGACGGCGAGCTCGAGCGATTGGTGGCCGACCGGCTGGCAACCTACAAGCACCTCCACCGCGTGGTGGTGGTCGAGGACGTGCCGCGTCTCCCCTCCGGCAAGGTGCTGCGGCGCACCTTGCGCGACGAGTGGGCGCCGGCCCTGGCCGCCTCGGTGTCCGGCTGATGGACGTTCGGCTCTCCGATGAGCAGGTCGCGCTGCGCGACGCCGTGGCGAAGGCCGTCGGGCGGCTCGGCCCGACGAGCGTCGGCGACCTCGACGACGGCGCGAGGCGGACGCGACTCGAGGCGGCGGTCGCCGTCGCCGGCTGGCGCGAGCTCCGGGCTCCGGAGGGCTCGTCCGGCCGCCCGCTCGGCTCGGGGGTCGAGGCGGCGCTCGTCGCGGAGGAGCTCGGGCGGGGGCTCGCCGATGTTCCGTTCGTCGGGCCGACCCTCGCTGCCGACCTGCGCCGACTGGCCGGCGCCCCGACCGCGGACGGGCCGGAGACGGTGGCGTTCGCACCCGACCTGTCCGGCCCGGCCATCTCGGGGGAGGCGGGCGCACCCGCGGCCGTCGCCGTCGACGCGGCCGGTGCACGGCGTGCGCTCGCGCTCGTCGCCGACGCCGACGGCACATGCCCGGGCGCACTCGGGCCGGGGCGTGCCGAGCCGAGACTCGACCTTACCCGACCGACGTGGGCCGCGGAGCCGTCGGCGGTGCCGGCGCCCCTGGAGGGCGCGACGCGCACGCTCGACGACGACGCCCTGGCCCGCTGGACGGCCCTCGGCCTCGCGCTCACCGCGGCCGACCTGGTCGGGGTCGCACGTGGCGCGCTGGCGCTCGCCTGCGGATACGTGTCCGAGCGTCACCAGTTCGGCGTGGCGGTCGGTTCGTTCCAGGCGGTCCAGCACCTGCTGGCCGATGCGCACGTGGCGACCGAGGGCTCGCGAAGCATCGCGCTGCACGCGGCGTGGGCGGTCGACGCGCTCGGGCCGCAGGCCGCGCTGGCCGCCGCGGCCGCCGCGAAGGCGTACGCCGCCCGCGCCGCCCGCGATGTGTGCGAGACCGTCATGCAGGCCCACGGCGGCATCGGCAACACGTGGGAGTGCCTCGCCCACGTCTACCTCCGCCGCGCGCTGCTCTCGATCGACCTCTTCGGCGGCGTCGGTCCGAACCTCGAGCGCGTCCTCGTCCAGCACGGGATCGGGGAGGGCTGATGGACTTCGGCGACTCGCCCGAGGAGGCCTCGTTCCGCCTCCGCCTCCGCGGCTGGCTCGGGATGCACGCTCCCGGGCTTCCCGCCTCGTCGACGGACGACGCCTACTGGGCCGGCATGGCGCAGTGGCACCGCGACCTGTTCGACGCGGGATTCTTCGGCCTCTCGTGGCCGACGGCGATCGGCGGGCAGGGACTCCCGAGCGTCTACGAGGCGATCGTCGACGACGAGCTCGCCGCCGCCGGTGCGCCGCCCCGGCCCAGCCTCGGCTACCTCGTGCAGGGCATCCTCGAGCACGGAAGCGACGCGGTGCAGCAGCGCTTCCTGCCAAGGATCGTCAACGGCCGGGACCGCTGGTGCCAGGGGTTCAGCGAGCCCGACGCCGGCTCCGACCTCGCGTCGCTGCGCACGCGGGCCGATCGCGACGGGGACGGGTACGTGGTCACCGGCCACAAGGTCTGGACGAGCTACTCGGACGAGGCCGAGTGGTGCCTGCTGCTCGCCCGGACCGAGCACGACGCGCCGAAGCACCGCGGGATCTCGGCCTTCGCGATGGCCATGGACCAGCCCGGCGTCGATCGGCGCCCGCTGCGCATGAGCAACGGGATCACCAAGGAGTTCGGGGAGGTGGTGATCGACGGCGCGCGGGTCCGGGCGGTCGACATGATCGGCGCGCCGGGCGCGGGGTGGGCGGTCGCGATGACCGTCGTCACCCACGAACGCGAGCCGGGCGAGCTCGGCTACGTCGCACGGTACGGAAAGCTGGTCAACGACCTCGTCGCCCGGGTCGGCAAGGAGCCCCGTGCCTTCGGGCGGGAGCAGGTGCGGGAGCTCGCCTGGGCGCTCGTCGAGACCGAGATGCTCCGCCTCCACGTGTGCCGGCGCCTCTCGGACCGGCTTGACGGGATCTCGCACGGGGCGGAGGGCTCGGTCGACAAGCTCCTCATGACCGAAGTCGAGCAGGCCGTCGGGCACGCCGCGCTGGCGGTCGGCGGCGCCGGGCTCGGCGGGGGCGAGGACACCTGGACGAAGGCCTATCTCTACAGCCGCGCACAGAGCGTCATGGGCGGGACCTCGCAGATCCAGCGCAACCTCGTGGCGCAGCGCATCCTCGGGCTGCCGGCCGCATGAGCACCGTGACGCGCTACGAGGTGGGGCCCCACCTCACGGTCGAGGCCGACGGACCGGTCCGGATCGTGCGCCTCGACCGGCCCGAGCAGCTCAACGCGACCAACCGCGAGCTGCACCGGGGGCTCGCCGGGCTCTTCCCGCAGCTCGATGCGGACGTCGGCGCCCGGGCGGTGGTGCTCACCGGCAACGGTCGGGCCTTTTCGGCCGGCGGCGACTTCGTCTACCTCGACGAGCTCGCACGCGACACCGCGCTCCGGCGCGAGACGCTCGACCACGGCCGGCAGATCGTGACGGGGATGGTGGGGTGTCGGGTCCCGGTCGTCGCGGCGGTGAACGGACCCGCGGTCGGGCTCGGCTGCAGCCTCGTGGCCCTCTCGGACATCGTGTTCATGGCCGAGAGCGCGCACCTCGCCGATCCCCACGTCATGGTGGGGCTGGTCGCGGCGGACGGCGGTCCCGTGACATGGCCGTTGCTCACCAGTCTGCAGCTCGCGAAGGAATACGCGCTGACCGGGGACCGCATTCCCGCACGCAGGGCGGCGGAGATCGGCCTCGTGAACCACGTCTGTCCCGACGACGACGTGGTCGCCGAGGCGCTCGCCTGTGCGCACCGCATCGCCGCGCTTCCCGCGCGGGCGGTGCAGGACACCAAGCGGATCCTCAACCTCCACCTCGAGCGCGCCGTCCTCGGCGCGCTCGACTTCGCGCTGGCGGCCGAGGACCGGTCGTTCGGGTCGCCCGAGCTGCGGGCCAACCTCGACCGGCTGCTCGACCGGGGCGGGCACGAGGGATCGGGTGTGCAGGAGACGGGCACGAAGGGTCCGGAGTCGAAGCAATCGGACACACCGGCCGGCGCGTCGCCGCCGGAGTGAGGGAAGGCAGGTCATGGCACATTTCGCGAAGCCGTCCGAGGGCAGCTGGACGGAGCACTATCCCGGGCTCGGGACGGGACCGGTGTCCTACGACGACTCGACGTCGGCCGAGCACTACGAGCTCGAGCGCCGGGCGATCTTCGGTCGGACGTGGCTCAACGTGGGTCGGGTCGAGCAGCTGCCACGGGCGGGCAGCTACTTCACCAAGGAGCTCGACGCCGCGCGAACGTCCGTCGTGGTGGTGCGGGGAACGGACGGCGAGGTCAGAGCGTTCCACAACCTCTGCCGGCACCGCGGGAACAAGCTCGTGTGGAACGACGAGCCGCGCGAGGAGACCGCGGGGACGTGCCGGCAGTTCACCTGCAAGTACCACGGCTGGCGGTACGACCTCGAGGGGGCGTGCTCCTTCGTGCAGCAGGAGGACGAGTTCTTCGACCTCGACAAGTCCGCCTACGGCCTCGTCGTGGTGGCGACCGAGGTGTGGGAAGGGTTCATCTTCGTGAACCTCGATCCGAAGCACGAGGTCGGGCTCACCGAGTACCTCGGGGAGCTCGGCGCCGAGCTCGTCGGATACCCGTTCCACCGGATGACCCAGGTCGTGAAGTACCGGGCTGTCGTCGGGAGCAACTGGAAGCTCTTCGTCGACGCCTTCGCCGAGTTCTACCACGCGCCCGTCCTGCACGCCCGCCAGGCCGTCGCCGAGGAGTCGCGCAGGCTGCAGGGCGTCGGCTACGAAGCGCTCGCGTACAAGCTCGACGGTCCACACGGGTTGGTCTCGTCGTGGGGCGGCATGTCACCCCCCAAGGACCTGGACATGGTCAAGCCGATCGAGCGCGTACTGCGCAGCGGACTGTTCGGCCCGTGGGACCGTCCTGATCTCGAAGGCCTCGACCCGCTCCCGCCTGGGGTGAACCCCGCGCGCAGCAGGGCGTGGGGCGTCGACTCGTTCGTCTTCTTCCCCAACTTCATGATCCTCATCTGGGCCACGGGCTGGTACCTCACCTACCACTACTGGCCGACCTCGTACAACAGCCACGTCTTCGAAGGGACCCTGTACTTCGCGCCGCCGCGCAGCGCCACCGAGCGCCTCCGCCAGGAGCTCGCCGCGGTGACCTTCAAGGAGTACGCGCTCCAGGACGGCAACACGCTCGAGGCGACGCAGCTGATGATCGAGTCCGGCGCGGTGGCCGAGTTCCCCCTCAACGACCAGGAGATCCTGCTGCGTCAGCTCCACCGGACCGCGCGCGCGTACGTGGCCGCGTACCAGGAGGACCCCGAGCGACGCGCCGTCCCGCTTCCCACTGCCGCCGCGTCGTGACGGCCGCGCCCGAACCCGAGGAGACCGCCATGGCCGTGCTGCCACCCGAATTCGCCGATCTCGAGCCCTTCGCGGCGTGGTCGCTGCGAACCGAGGACGAGCGGTACGCGAGGCGGCTCGCCTCCACGATGGAGGAGCTGCAGTCGTTCTACGACGCCGCCTTCCCGCGGCTCGAGGCGGCCACGGCCTATCTCGACGGCCTCGAGCTCGACGCGCTGCCCGAGCCCGCGATCCGGCTGCTCTGGCTCTGCTACTCACTGGTGAACGCGTCCTTCCCCGTGGAGGTGTGGCGCCAGCCCCGCGTGCCTGACAGCGGCGCGGCGAGCCTGCAACTCGTCGTCGAGCCCGCGGTCTGAGCGGGACCTGTCGATACGATGGCCGATGTGACCGACGACGCAACGGCGAGGCAGTGGCCGGAGGAGGGCGTCACCTGGCGCGAGCTGGCCGTCGCGCGGTCGCTCGACGCGGCGGACCGGCGCGCGAGGAGCCGCGTGCAGCGCTTCATGACCGCCGCGCTCGAGCTCATCCGCGCCAACGACGGCAAGGACTTCACGGTCCAGGAGGTCGTGGAGCGGTCGGGGCAGTCCCTCCGGAGCTTCTACCAGCACTTCGAAGGCAAGCACGAGCTGCTGCTCGCGCTCTTCGAGGAGTCGGTGGTCTCCACGGCGGACTACCTGCGCACGCGGATCGAGGGCGAGACCGACCCGCTCGAGCGCCTGCACCGGTTCGTCATCGAGTACCACCTCGCGTGCGGCCTCCCGCCACCGGGGACGGACCCGCCCGAAGGCCTGCCGCCGGCGATGGCCGAGTTCGCCCAGCAGCTCCTCACCCAGCACCCGCGGGAGGCGGCGCGCGCCTTCGAGCCGCTCGTGTCGATGTTCCGGGAGCTCCTCGACGGGGCCGCGGCGGCCGGCGCGCTCCGAGCCGACCTCCCCTCGCAGCGGGTGGCCGGTGTGGTCCTCGAGGCGGTCATGTTCAACGTGTTCGCCGCGACCATCGGGGGCGCCTCGACCCGTGGGGACGAGCGCGCCGCCGCCGAGGGGCTCTGGGACCTCCTCGCCTATGGGATGGTGCCGCCGCGCCGGACCTGACAGGTCCCTGACCCGGTCGTCAGGGGACGACGACGACCTTTCCGGCGTCGGCGCCGGCCACCATCGCCGCGAACATCTCCGGCAGGCGTTCGAGGTCGACCACGTCCGTGACCAGGCCGTCGATCGCGAGCGAGCCGTCGTCGAGGGCCCGCAGCGTGTCGACGAAGTCGGCGTCGTCGTAGTAGAGCGCGAAGCGGACGTCGAGCTCCTTGGTCAGCCCGGTCGAGGGGTACAGCCGGTCCTGTGCCATGCACGCCCCGACGACGCCGACCCGCCCGTCGACGGCCGCGAGTCGCATCGCCCTGTCGATGAGCCCGGGCCTGCCGCTGCACTCGAGGACCACCGGCGGCGCTCCGCCCAGGATCTCCGCGCACACCGCGGCGACGTCCCCGTCGTCGGGATCGACGACCGCATCGGCACCGAGGCGGGTCGCGAGCGCGCGCCGGGGGTCCACAGGGTCGCTCACCACGATCGGACCGGCGCCGAGTGCTCGGGCCCAGGCGGTGGTGGCGAGGCCGATCGGACCGGCGCCGAGGACCGCCACCGGCTCGCCCGTCCCGAGTCCGACGCGGCGGAGCCCGTGGCGGGCGACGGCCAGCGGCTCGACGAGCGCCTGCTCGGGACCGGTGAGGGACGCGGGCAGCAGGAAGAGCTCGCGGGCGCTGAGGACCACCCGCTCGGCGAAACCGCCCGGGCGCGCGTAGCCGACGAACGCGAATGACGCGGCAGTGGTCGGCGCGTCCCGACGCGCACCACCGGCAGCTGCCGCACCCGACGAACGGTCGCGCGGCGATCGCGGTGCCGGGAGACCACTTCGGATCCACCCCGGCGCCGACCTCCTCGACGACGGCGGCGATCTCGTGCCCGAGGATCGTGCCCGGCGCGGCGACGCCGGCCGCGAGGTGGAGGTCGCTGCCGCAGATCCCGCACGCGCGCACCCGGGCGACCACCTCCCCCGGGCCGGGGACGGGTTCGTCGCGGACGGTCAGCTCGAGCCGGCCGACATGGCCGGTGAGGGCCGCCGCCCGCACGTTCAGGCTCCGATGACGACCACCGGCGGGTCGCTCACTCCGTGCTCGGTCTCGCAGAGCGCGCGATAGCCGGTGAGCACGCTCGCCGCGTCGATGACCAGCTCGACCTCGCCGTGCTCGTCGAGGTTGAGGTTCGCACCGTGGATCGCGAACCAGACGTCGGTGACCTCGTCGTTCGCAGCCGGGACGTGCAGGGTGTGGACGGAGCCGGCCGGTTCGAAGAGGTACGAGCCGGCAGTGTTGACCGCGTCGGGGCTCTCGAGGTAGTGCCAACTTCCCGACCTGGTGAACGTGTAGACGTGTCCGGTGTGCTTGTGGGTGGTGACGGAGACCCCGGGCGGGAAGAGGCTGCGGACCACCCAGACCCCCGCCGCGAGGTCGACCTGGAGCAACTGCATGCGGACCGAGTCGGGGAAGGTCACGAACGGCAGGTCGGACTCGCCGCGGTGGACGGCGGTCGGTGCGAGGTCGAAGGCGGTGGTCATGGGTCCTCCCGGGGTGTTCCTCTTAAGAGGGTAGGGCAGGCGGCGGGGCGGGGCGGATCGGCCGTACGCCCGGACGCCTCAGCCGTCGTGCTTGTGGACGACGCCGCCCTTCATCACGAAGCGCACGTCCCCGACGACCGAGAGGTCGGCGAGCGGGTTCCCGGGGACGGCGATCACGTCGGCGAGCAGGCCCGGCTCGAGTCGCCCACGGTCGGCGACGTCGAGGAGCTCGGCGGCCACGGTCGTGGCGGCGCGGATCGACTGTGCCGGCGTCATCCCGCGCTCGGCGAGCGCGAGCAGCTCCTTGGCGTTGTCCCCGTGTGGGATGGCCGGCGCGTCGGTGCCGCACGCGATGCGCGCCCCCTTCGCGATGGCCCTGCTGATGGTCTCCTTCGCCCGGGGGAAGACCTCGGCGGCCTTGGCCTGCAGCTCGGGCGCGGCGCGCGAGACGTCCATGCCGTCGGCGAGGTAGGTGGTCGCCACGAGGAACCGGCCGCGCGCGACCAGGAAGTCGAGCGTCTCGTCGGACATGAGCGAGCCGTGCTCGATGCAGTCGATGCCCGCCTCGAGCGCGGCACGGATGCCGTCGTCGCCGTGCGCGTGTGCCGCCACCCGCAGCCCGGCACGGTGGGCCTCGTCGACGACCGCCCGGAGCTCCTCGTCGGAGTACTGCTGTGCGCCCGCCGGGCCCGTGTGGGACATCACGCCGCCCGAGGCGCACACCTTGATGAGCTCCGCCCCGTGCTTGATCTGGTAGCGGACCGCCTTGCGGACCTCCGGAATACCGTCGGCGATGCCCTCCTCCACGGTCAGCGGCATCACGTGGGGCGCGAACGCCTGGAACATCGTCGGGTCGAGGTGGCCCCCCGTCGGGGTGATCGTGTGGCCGGCCGGGACGACGCGCGGACCGACGATCCAGCCTCGGTCGATGGCGCGCTTGAGGGCGACGTCGAGCAGGATCCCGCCGGTCCGGACGAAGAGGCCGAGGTTGCGCACGGTGGTGAACCCCGCCTCGAGCGTTCGGCGCGCGTTGACGACCGCGCGCAGGGTGCGCACCGCCGGGTCGTCCTGGACGGCGTTGAGCGGACTTCGGTGGTCGGGACCGCCGAGCAGGAGGTTGACCTCCATGTCCATCAGCCCGGGCAGCAGGGTGACGTCCCCGAGGTCGAGGTCGTCCGCACCGGCGGGCACGGCGGAGGGCGCGACCTCGGCGATCCGCTCGCCGACGACGAGCAGGCTCGCCGGTTCGCGCACCTCGCCCGCGACGACGTCGAGCATCCTGTCGGCGCGGAGATGGATCGCCTCGGACCGGTCGGATCGCTTCATGGCCTGCTCCTCTCGTTCCCCGCGCGACGCGGCGCAGGACTGGTCGCGGTCGTCGCCGGCCGCGTGCTCACGTCCCGAGGACCGGGATCACCTGGGGCAGCTCGACGCTCGTCCGGATGCCCGGTGCCGCCGCGCAGACCGCCGGCACGGCGTTGACGGCGCGGTTCGCGGTGAAGTTCGGCGAGACGTCGCCCATCCGCTCGATCGGCACGTCGAGTCGGAGGTCGACGTCGAGGGGCGTGTCGCCGTCGACCACCACGCGCCACCCGGTCGGCCGAAGCTCCCAGTCCGGCTCGAGGTCGTCCGTGCAGTACCAGGTGGCGCGGAAGCGGAGCAGCGGCTCGCCCCTGCGCCACCCGGTCACGACCATCCGCTGGGCGGCCACCGTACCGCGCTCGATCGTTCCCGCCGCGATCGAGGTCGTGGTGCCGGCGACCGCCACCTCGCCCGACGAGTCGACCGTGTCGAGCGGCAGGCCGAGCGCGTCGGCCACCAGGTGCAGGGACGGCCCGAAGCTCGCGGCCCCGTGCGACCAGCGCCGCGGGTCGAACGTGTCCGGCTCCCTGCCGAACCCCATCTGCTCGAAGAGGAGTCCGGGTGAGGGGCGGCGCGAGAGGTCGGCGAACTCGTCGATCACGATCCCGTCGAGTCGGCGCTGGAGCGAGGAGAGGACGAACGGCACGGCCTCGGTGATGAAGCCGGGGCTCGAGCCCGTGCTGTGGATCGACGAGCGACCCGTCCGGCACGCCTCCTCCACCCGCGCGCGCTGCCCGGCGTCCATGCTCGCCGGGCGGTGGAACTCGCCGCGGGTGGTGACCACGTTCGCCCCCGAGGCGAGCAGGGCGCAGACCTCGTCGAGGTCGCACCCCTGGGGCATGTAGAGGACGCAGTCGGCGCCGAGTCCGATGATCTCGTCGACGTCCCGCGTCGCGAGGACCCCGATGGGTGCGAGGCCGCAGAGCCCGCCCGCGTCACGACCGACCTTCTCGTTCGAGTGCACGTGGACCCCGACGAGCTGCATCGAGGGGTGTTCGACGACCGCCCGCATGGCACGCGAGCCGATGTTCCCCGTGGCCCACTGCACGACGCGGTAGGCGGAGTGCGGCGTCCGGGTCGGCACGGCCCCCGCACCGCTCGGCCCGGCGCTCACGGTCGGGGCGGGGCGTCCCCGAGGGACGCCTTGGTGAGGACGTTCTCGGCGAGGCGCATGTGTGCCGCGTCGACGAGGCGGCCGTTCCGCCCGATCGCCCCGACGCCCCGCTCCTCCGCGCTCCGGTACTCCGCCATCGCCGCCCTCGCCTCGGCGACCTCTCGCTCGGTCGGAGTGAACACCTCGTTGGCGATCGCGATCTGGCCAGGGTGGATCGCCCACTTGCCGTCGAAGCCGAGCAGGCTCGCGTGGACCGCTGCGCGTCGGAAGCCTTCAGGGTCCTGGTATGCGGGGTACGGGGCGTCGATCGCGTCGACGCCCGCGGCACGTGCCGCGGTGAGGATCTGGACGCGCGCCGTGTGCCAGAAGTCGCCGGGGTACTCGCCCAACGGATCGAAATTCCCGTCGACGCGTGCGCCGAGCGAGGCCGACAGGTCGCCGGCACCGAAGATGACCGCCTCGAGACGCGGGCTCGAGCGGGCGATCGCCGCCGCATTGGCCAGCCCCTCGGCCTCCTCGATGAGCACCTCGAGCCCGATCCGATGTCGCAAGCCGAGCGACGCCTCCAGTTGGGTGAGGAGCACGTCGACCCACCAGACGTCACGGGCGCGGCGGGCCTTCGGGACGATGACCACGTCGAGTGCCTCACGGGCGCCGGTGACGACCTCGACGAGGTCGCCGTGGCACCACGGGGTGTCGATGCCGTTGACCCGGACCGCGCGGACGGTCCGGCCCCAGTCGAGCTCGGTGAGCGCTCCGACGACCGTCGAGCGCGCTCCTTCCTTGGCGAGCGGTGCGCAGGCGTCCTCGAGGTCGAGGAAGACGAGGTCGGCCCCGGCACGCGCCGCCTTCTCGCACATCGCCTCGTTGCTGGCCGGCGTGGCCAGCTCGGAGCGTCGGGCGCGCAGCGGGCGCGCTGGTGGTTCGGGTGCCATGACGGTCAGATCGTGCCGGCTTTGTGCAGGGTGTCGAGTCGGTCGGCGTCGAGCCCGAGCAGGTCACCGAAGACGGCGCCGTTGTCGGCACCGAGGCCGCGCCCGAGGTGCGCGACGTGGCCGGGGGTCCCGCTCAGGCGCACGACGGGCGCCTGGACCGTCACCGTCCCGAGCTCGGGGTCGTCGACCTCGACGAAGGTGCCGCGTGCGCGCAGGTGCGGGTCCGCGCGCAGCTGCTCGGCGTCGTAGACGGGCGCGGCGGCCACGTCTGTCCTGTCGAAGACGGCCATCGCCTCGTCCAGCGTGTGGCGGGCGACCCACTCGGCGACGACGGCGTCGACCTCGAGGGCGCGCTGCTGACGGCTCACGGGATCCACGAATGCGGGGTCCTCGGCCATGTCGGGCCGGTCGACCGCACGGAAGACGCGCGCCGCGATGGTTGGCGACGCGCCGGAGATCGCGAGCCAACGCTCGTCGGCGGTGCGGTAGGCGTTGCGCGGCGCACTCGCGTCGAGGCGGTTGCCGACGCGACCCGGAACGATCCCGAGCTGGTCGAAGGCGAGGGTCGACGACTCGATGAGCCGGGCGAGGGGCTCGATGAGGTTGACGTCGACGAGCTGGCCCTCCCCGTCGTGCACGTCGCGGTGGTAGAGGGCGATCATCACCGCGTAGGTCGCGGCGAGGCCGGCGACGCCGTCGGCGAGCATGAAGGGGGGGAGGGTCGGTGGGCCGTCGGGCTGGCCGGTCAGGTGGGCGAAGCCGCTCATCGCCTCGGCGAGCGTCCCGAAGCCCGGCCGGTCGCTCTTCGGGCCGCCGCCGCCGTAGCCGCTCACGTGGACCACGACGACCCGGGGGTGAGCGCGGTGGACCGACTCCCAGTCGAGCCCCCAGCGGGCGAGGGCGCTCGGCCGGTTGCCGAACACTACCACGTCGCTCACCGCGAGGAGCCGGTGGAAGAGCTCCTGGCCGTCGGGCACGCGGCAGGTCGAGGGTCACGCAGCGCTTGTTCCGGCTCATGCTCTTCCACACGAGGCCGATGCCCTCCTTGCGCTCGCCCCAGGTGCGCATCGGATCGCCGCCGCCGGGCTGCTCGACCTTGATGACCTCGGCGCCGAACTCGCCCAGCGCGGTCGCGACGAGCGGTCCTGCGGCAAGGGTCGCGGTGTCGAGCACGCGGATCCCGTCGAGCGGGCCCCGTTCGGGGTCAGGCACGGGCGCCGACCGCCGGTCGGTCGAGGCCCAGCGTGTCCCGAAGCGTCGTGCCCGTGTACCGCTCGCGGAACACGCCGCGTCGCTGCAGCTCGGGGACGACCATCCGGACCACGTCCTCGTAGGCGCCGGGGGTGTGGGTCGCCGCGATCACGAAGCCGTCGCAGGCGTCGGCCTCGAGCCAGGCCTCCATCTGGTCGGCGACCTCCGGTCCCGTGCCGACGAAGCGCGGGCCCTGCAGGAGGGTCGCCCGGTGGCCCGCGAGGTCTCCGAGGGTCACGGTCCCACCGATGTGGCTGCGCAGGTTCTGGACGAGCCCGCGGATGCCCGAGACGGACTCGATGAGCTCGTCGGTGACCGGGTCCTCGAGGGCCATCTCCGAGAAGTCGTAGTTCATCAGCTCCGACAGCAGGGTGAGGGACGCGAGCGGGTCGACGAGCCCGTCGAGGAAGAGCTGCTCGCGCTCCTCGGCGTGCGCGTGGGACTCGCCGACCACGGTGTAGACCATCGGCAGCATCTTGACCGACTCGGGGTCGCGCCCGCAGGCGGTGACCCGCCCCTTGTGGTCCGCGTAGTGGGCGCACGCGATCTCGAGATCGGGATCGCCTGTGAAGACGACCTCGGCCCAGCGCGCGGCGAACTCGCGACCGCGTCCCGACGAACCCGCCTGCAACAGCACCGGCCGGCCCTGGGGCGAGCGCGGCACCGTGAGGGGACCCCGCGTGCGGAACCAGGTGCCGTCGTGGCCGAGCTCGTGCACCTTGGCGGGGTCGGCGAAGGTGCCGCCGACCCGGTCGAGCACCAAGGCGTCGTCCTCCCAGGTGTCCCAGAGACCGGTCGTCGCCTCGAGGAACTCGTCGGCCCGGTCGTAGCGCTCGTCGTGGGGGATGTGCTGCTCGAAGCCGTAGTTCTGCGCCTCGCTGTCGTTGACCGAGGTCACGACGTTCCACGCGGCGCGGCCGCCCGTGAGGTGGTCGAGCGTGGCGAAGGTCCGCGCCACGTGGTAGGGCGCGTAGTAGGTCGTGGAGTAGGTGGCACCGAGCCCGATGTGCTCGGTCGTGGCAGCGAGCACCCCGAGCACCACCGAGAGGTCGAGTTTGACCGGGCGCGCACCGAGCCGCACCGCCTCGGCCACCGAGCCCGCGTAGATGCCGGGCATCGCGAGCCGGTCGTCGAAGAAGAGGAGATCGAAGCAGCCCTGCTCGAGGGTCCGGCCCAGCTTCTCGTAGTACGCCGCGGTCAGGAACCCGTGTTCGGTGGCGGGATGGCGCCACGAGCCGGCGTAGACCGTCGTACTCCCGGCCTGCACGAACCCGACCAGGGCCATCTCCCGCTTCGCCATCCGGCTCCGTCTCCTCCCACGTTCGGGGACCGGGTCCACCCGGGCCACCGGATCCACGTAAACTAATATGTGATATGCCAGATATCAATCCGATCGGCGGGACGGTGCGGGCGCGGGCCGCCCGCGAGCTGCGCGACCGCATCCTCACCGGGCAGCTGCCCGCGGGGTCGCGGCTCGACCTCGACAGGATCACCCGTGAGTTCGGGACCAGCCGCACGCCCGTGCGCGAGGCGCTGCTCGAGCTCTCCTTCGAGGGGCTCGTCGAGGTCGCACCGCGGAGTGGGATCACCGTCCTCGGCGTCACGCCCGAGGACGCGCTCGACAGCTTCGCGGTCCTCGCCACCCTCTCGGGCAAGGCGGCCGAGTGGGCGACGGCCCGGGTCGGGCCCGCCGAGCTCGAAGACCTGCGCGCGCTGGCCCGATCGGTCGACGAGGCGGACGACGTGGTGACGGCCAACTGGCGTTTCCACCGCGCGGTCAACGCCGCGTCGGGCTCGCGTCCGCCTGCTCGTCCACCTCCGCCAGGCGGTGCGGGCCGTGCCCTCGAGCTACTTCGAGCTCTTCCCCGCGCAGGAGCGGAAGAGCCGCGAGGACCATGCCGCCCTGCTCGAGGCGATGGCCGTCGGGGACGGCGCAGCGGCCCGGGCGCTCGCCGAGGCGCACGTGCTGGACGCGGGCGTCGCGCTCGGCGTGTGGCTGCGGGCCCGCACGGCCGACGGCGCGGTCACCGCACGGTCCGGCTGACCGGAACCCCGGTCGGAATTCAGCTGCCGGCGGCCGCCATGGCGCGGCGCGCCCGCTGGCGGAACCCTTCGAGCTTCTCGTCGGGTGTCCGGACCCGCGTGCTGCGCGACACGACCGAGACGTCGTGCCCGACGGCCCTGGCCCGCAGCGCGGCGACCGTCGCATCCGCCTTCGGCACGTGCACGAAGGGGTCGAAGCTGTACCAGCGAAGGGCGTTCTCGTGGGTGATCTTGGCGGCCTCGTCGTCGCGGACGCCGTACGCAGCGAAGACGCGCCCGAGCTCCTCGGGGGCGTCGGGCCACATCGAGTCGCTGTGCGGGTAGTCCGCCTCCCACGCGATGTTGTCGATGCCGATGCGATCGCGGAGCTCGACGCCGACCGGGTCGCTGATGAAGCAGGTGAGGAAGTGCTCGCGGAAGACGTCGCTCGGCAGGCGGCCGCCGAAGTCCTGCAGGGTCCAGGCGTGGTGCATCTCGAAGGTCCGGTCGACGCGCTCGAGGAAGTAGGGGATCCAGCCGGTCCCTCCTTCGGAGAGCGCGATGCGCAGGTCCGGGAAGAGCTTCAGGACGCGTGACCAGAGCAGGTCCGCCGCCGCACTCTGGATGTTCATCGGCTGGAGCGTGATCATCACGTCCGGCGGCGAGTCCACGGCCGGGATCGAGAGCCGGCCGGAAGAGCCGAGGTGGATCGAGAGCACCGTCCCCGTGTCGCAGCACGCCCGCCACACCGGGTCCCAGTACTCGTCGTGGAAGCTCGGATAGCCGAGCGCGACCGGGTTCTCGGTGAAGCTCAGCGAGTGGCAGCCCTTGGCCGCCGTGCGCCGGATCTCCCCGGCGGTGAGCTCGGCGTCCCAGATGAGCGGGACCGCCATCGGGATGAACCGGCCCGGGTACGCGGCGCACCACTCGTCGATGTGCCAGTCGTTGTACGCCCGCACGAGCGCGCGCGACAGCTCCTCGTCGTCGGACTTGAATACCCGCGCGGTGAAGGTGGGGAACGACGGGAAGTTCATCGACGCGAGCACGCCGCCGGCGTCCATGTCCTTCACCCGCTCGTGCACGTCGTAGCAGCCGGGGCGCACCTCGTCGAGGCTCTGGGGTTCGAGCCCGTACTCCTCCTTTGGACGGCCGGCGACCGCGTTGAGGGCGGCCGTCTCCATCACGACCGGTCCGAACACCCAGACGTCGGAGCCCTCCTCGTTGCGGACGAGCTTGGGCGCCGCGTCGAGGTACCGGGAGGGCAGGTGGTTCACGAAGAGGTCGGGCGGCTCGATGAGGTGGTCGTCGACGCTGACCAGGACGAGTTCATCGATCGCGACCACGGGTCCCTCCGAGAATGCCGTTTCCGTTTCGAAGAGTCATCCTACGTGCGGACCGCCGCCGGTGCCAGGGCGGCCGGGCTCAGCGCACCTGCCGACCGCCCCCGTCGAGCCCGAGCAGAGCGGCCGCGCGGGCAGCCACGCCTCGAGCTCCGGGCTCGCCTCCCACTCGGACTCGAGCAGGAAGAGGGCAGGCGGCGCGCACGCGCAGCCGATCTCGGTGAGGACCGGCTTCAGGGTCAGCTCCCCGGCGAGTGCGTGCCGTTCGGACGCGCCGAGGAGGAGGGCCACGGTGGGCGTCCCCGGGAGCTCGGCCGCGCCGAACTGGTCGAGGAAGCACTTGAGCAGGCCCGTGTAGGTCGCCTTGTAGGTCGGCGAGGCGACGACGAGGAGCGAGGCGCCGGCCACGAGCCGCTTCGCGGCTTCGACGTCGGGGTCGCCCCACGAGAGCAGCGCGGGACCGAGCTCGGCGAGCTCGATGCACGTGTCCGGCGGCGCGCCCGTGAGGAGCGCGACCACGTGCTCGGCGGCCCGGCGCGTCCGTGAGCCTCGCTTCGGGTTCCCCACGACGACGACGGTGTGCACGTTCGGCGGCTCCTCGGTCCGTGCCCCGCAATCCTGGCAGGGCGCCAGTGGTCGTTCGGTCTCAGGCGAACGCGGGAAGGACCTTGCGTTCGAAGAGGCGCAGGCTCTCCCAGGCGAGCTCGGGCGGGGTGCCGCCGCACATCGGGTGCAGGCTGACGAAGGGGATCGGGGCCGCGGCGCAGCTCCTCCACGAGCTGGTCCGGTGTGCACACGAGGTACGAGCCGCTGCGGCGGAGCTCGTCCACGTCCGCGACCGTGTGGTACGGGGTGTCGACCCCGCTCGACGCCTGCCACGACCCGTAGGCGTTCATCTCGTGGAGGAAGTATGGCGCGTGCCGCTCCCAGCCCCGCTCGGGGTCCTCGGCGAGCGCGATGACCCGGGTCGGAGGGATCGGGCACGGTCCCGGATCGGGCCGACCGAGCCGGAGGAGCTCGTCGCGGTAGGGCTCCCAGTAAGCGGGGTCGGAGGGCACGAAGCCGTCGGCGATTCGAGCGGCGCGGCGAGCCGCCGCCTCGCTGCTCCCGCCGAGGGAGAGCTGAGGGCCGCCGGGGCGGAACGGACCGGGGGTGAGCTCGACGGTGCGGCCGCGGAACTCGAACGATCCCCCGGCGAACGCGGCGCGGCAAGGTGGCCACCGTCTCGGTGACCCGACCGGCGCGCTCGCCCGTCGGGACCCCGAAGAGCGCGAACTCCTCCTCCACGTAGCCGCCGGCGACGATCGCGTCGACCCTCCCGCGGCTCAGGTTGTCGAGGACGAGCAGGTCCTCGGCGAGACGGAGCGGGTTGTGGAACGGGGCGATGAGCGCGGCGACCATGAACCGCACGGCGGAGGTGCGCGTGGCCATCGCCGCGACCATCGGGAGCGGGCTCGGCAGGTAGCCGTCGGGTGAGCCGTGGTGCTCGGAAACCGCGATCGACACGCAGCCGAGCCCGTCCGCCCAGGCGGCCATCTCGAGCGCGGCCTCGTAGCGCGCCGCGGTGGTGGTGCGGGCGAAGGCCGGGTTGCGCAGGTCGAAACGGAGCCCGAAGAAGAGGGTGGTCACGGCTCGACTCCGAGGTCCGCGGGCACCCAGCCCGGCGGGCGCTTCTCGAGGAAGGCGCGCATGCCCTCGCGTGGCTCGGGTGAGTGCTCGAGCGCCCAGAACATCGTCTGGTAGTCGATCTGCCCGTAGCGCTCGTTGAGCATCCGCTTCACGTGGACACGTGCGGACGGTGCGGTCCGGAGGATCTCGTGGGCGGCGTGCGTCGCAGCGGCGTCGAGGTCGTCGTGCGGGACGACCCGCGAGAGGAGGCCGATCCGCTGGGCCTCGGCGGCGTCGAAGCGCCGGGCGGAGAGGAGGAGATCCCGCGCGACCGCCAGGCCCACGTGTGCGGGCAGCGCAGCCGCGTAGGTCGCGTCGGGGATGCCCCGGAGGAGCTCCGGCACCCGAAAGGTCGCGCGGTCGCTCGCGACCGCGATGTCGGCGAGCATCGCGATGAGCAGCCCGCCCGCCTGGCAGATGCCGTTCACCGCGGCGACGACCGGCGCGGCGCTGTCGCGGATGGCGAGGAACGGGAGCACGTCGGGCCCTGGCAGGTCAGGGCGCGACTCGCCGGGTTCGCTGCGGCCGCCGAGGTCGCCGCCGGGGGCGAACACGTCACCGGTCCCGGTGATCACCAGCGCGGCCAGCTCGGGCTCGGCGTTGACGAGCTGCACGGCCCGCTTGATCCCGAAGTACATCGCGGGGGTGAGTGCGTTGCGCGCGCCGGGCCGGTCGATGATGCACCATGCGACCGACCCGTCGCGCTCCATACGGAGCGCGGGCGTGCCGAGGTCGACCTCCAGCAGCGAGCGCACGGGGCGCTCAGGAGAGCTGGTCAAACCTGCCGAGCAGGAAGTTCGCCGCGTCGGTGGCCGGCGGGAACGAGCCGGTGATGCCCGAGCTCATGTAGCCGGCGTCGGTGACGAAGATGACCCCGTTGACGGCCACCGCGGCGTCGGAGCAGAGGAAGACGAGCGGGTAGGCCTGCTCGAGCGGCGTCGAGGCCTCGATGCCGGCCGCCTCGCGGAAGTCCGCGCCGAAGCCCAGCCACATCTCCTTGTTGGCCTGGGCGAGAGGCGTGTCGGTCGGCCCCGGGCAGATCGCGTTGATCCGGATGCCGCGCTGGAGCATCGGGAAGGCCTGCGACGAGACGTAGGCGCAGATCGCCTGCTTGGTGGACAGGTAGTCGGCGCCGCCGTTGGCCGCCACCCACTCGACCGCCGCGTCGAAGTCCGGCGTCGCGAGGTACTCCTTGATCCGCGGCAGGTTGGCCTCCCAACCGAGCCCTGCGGCGGAAGAGATGAACCCGATCGCGGCACCCCGGGGCAGCAGGTCCTGCCCGAGCATCCGGTCGATGAGGTGGCGGTGGCCGATGAAGTTGATCTTCTCGATTCCCGGGGTGCCGTCGGCCACACCCGCGCACGAGAAGAGGGCATGGACCGGTCCGCCGCACTCGTCGACCGCCCGGTCGATCGAGTCGCGATCGGCCAGGTTCACGTGGATGGCCTTGGCTCCCGGCAGGTTCGGGTCGGCGACGTCCATGACGACGACCTCGGCGCCTGCGTCCTGCGCGAGCTGCGCGGTCGCCGCGCCCATGCCGGTGGCCCCGCCGACCACGAGGGCCCGCTTCCCCTGGTAGCCGAATGCGTCGAAGGTGCTCATCTCTTCTCCCTTGTCGTTGCAGACGTATCGTTCGTTGCGGTCGGCACACGCCGTGTCCGGAGCGGCCACCGCGCAGGTGTCAGGCGATCACGCCGCGGACCTTGAGGTCCACGACGGTGTCCCAGTCGATCCCGAGGTCGGCGAGGATCTCGTCACCGTGCTCGTTGAACTCCGGGGCGCGGTGCACGGGTGACGGCACGCCGTCGTACTGCACCGGCGCCGAGATGAGCCGGTAGGGCGCGCCGTCGGCGGTCGAACACTCCTGGACGTAGCCGTTGGCGACGGACTGGGGATCGTCGGCGGCCTCGATCGTGTTCTGCACGACGGCCCACTGGCCGGCGAAGGCCTCGAGGCGCGTGCGCCACTCGGCGAGGGTGCGCTCGACGAACGCCCCTTTGAGGATCTCGACGGCCGCCGCGCTGTTCGCCAGGAGCGACTGGTGGTCGGCGAACCGCTCGTCGGTCGCGAGCTCGGGTCGGCCGATGACCTCGCACGCAGACGGCCAGTACTTCCCCGCCTGCAGGCAGGTGAAGGCCAGCCACGAGCCGTCCTTGGTCTGGTAGTTGCCGGTCAGTGGATTCATCGAGGTCCCGCCCGGCGGCGGCGCCCAGGCCCGATCGAGCTGGAGCGAGAGGCTGATCGTCTGGCCCATGGCCCACAGCCCCGAAGCAAGGAGCGAGACGTCGACGACCGTCGCCTCGCCGGTGCGCTCGCGGTGGTACAGCGCGCCCATGATGCCGCCCGCGATCGTCATCGCCCCGATCGAGTCGCCGAAGCCCGGGCCCGGCGGGACCGGGACGTGGCCGTACTCGGGTCGCATGATCGAGGCCGCGACGCTGGCCCGGCTCCAGAAGGCGAGCGAGTCGTAGGAACCCTTGTCGGCGTCGGGACCGCGCTCACCCTGCCCGCTCCCTCGGCAGTAGATGATGCGGGGGTTGTGGGCGCGGACGTCCTCGACGTCGATCTTGAGCTTCGTCCGCACGCCCGCGAGCTTGTTGGTGAGGAAGACGTCGCAGGTCCCGACCAGCCGGTAGAGGACGTCCAGCCCCTCGGGCGAGGCGAGGTCGAGCCCGAGGCTCTTCTTGCCCCGGTTCGAGTGCTCGAGCAGCACGTGGACGTCGCCCCCGATGACGCCGATGCCGCTCGAGGCCAGCCCGCGCATGGCGTCGCCGCGCTCGACGTGCTCGATCTTGATGACCTCGGCACCCCAGTCGGACAGCAGCGCGGACGCGGCGGGCACGAAGGTCTGCTCGGCGACTTCGAGGATGCGCACACCCTCCATCACTTGGGTCATGACGCCCTCTCTCTTCGTCGTGGTCCCCGCCGCCGGCATGGCCGGCCGGCTCGCTCCACCACGCGTGTCCCCACCGCCCCCTCGATGCGGATCCTACCCATCGCTAGCGTTCCCTTCATTCCGTGTCGCGCCGCCGATCCGCCCGGGTCGCTCAACCGCCCGGGTCTGCGGGCGGCCGCGAGGACGGCCCGCGCGGCACGTCGCGAAAGGGGATGTCGCGATCGAGCGACCGCTCGCGTGGCATGCCCAGGAGCCGCTCAGCGATCACGTTGCGCGCCATCTCGGTCGTGCCGCCACCGATCTCGGTGACCTGCCGGGTGAGGAACTCCGTTCCCCGGCCGGCAGCCGCGCCGTCGTCCTCGGTCCATGCGGCGCCGGCGGAGGCCGCGATGTCGAAGGCGATCGTGTAGAGCCTCGTCGTGCACACACCCTTGAACAGCCTCGGGATCGCCGCCGCCTGCTCCGACATCGCGCCCGCCCGCATCGCGCGCCCGATGCGCTCCTGCAGCTTGTCGGTCACCAGGTCGAGCATGCGGGCCTCGCCGATCAGCTCGCGCGCAGTCGGATCGTCGGCGCGGCCGACCGCGCGGGCAAGGTCGGTGAGGGAGGCCGTGCCCACCGAGCGGGCGACCCCGACGGGAAAGGTCACGAGCGGCGAGTCGAAGAGCATCCGCTCGTGGAACATCCAGCGGGTGCCGACGGTCCAGCCCCGGTCCACCTCCCCGACGCGGTCGGTGTCCGGGACCACGACGTCGGTGAGGAACTCCTGGCAGAACTCGCGGTTCCCGTTGAGCATCTCGATCCGGTGGATCTCGACGCCGTCCCGGCGGAGCGGCAGCATGAAGACGGTCAGCCCGCGGTGCTTGGGCACGTCCCAGTTGGTCCGGGCGAGGCAGAGGCCCCAGTCCGACCACCACGCGCCGGTGGTCCAGATCTTCGAGCCGTTGAGGATCCACTGCTCGCCGTCGTGCACCGCAGTGGTGAGCGCGCCGGCCACGTCCGACCCGCCGGACGGCTCGGAGAGCAGCTGCATCCAGAGCTCCTCGCCGCGCAGGATCGCGGGCACGTGGCGCCGCTTCTGCTCCTCGGTGCCGAACTCGAGGATGACCGCAAGGCAGGGGGAGAGGGTCGGGACCTGGATCCACACCGGGAACTCGTACCCCTCGAAGGCCTCGTTGAGGGCGAGCTGGTGCGCCGGCGTGAGCCCGAGGCCGCCGTACGCGTGCGGCACGCAGACGCCCGCGAAACCGGCCTCGTGCAGCGTGCGCTGGAGCACGCGCTCACGGGCGATCTCGGCGAGCTCCTCCTCCTCGGTCATCTTGCTGCGCAGCGAGACTTCGAGCTGGCGTGGCTGGGCCGGGCGGAGGTGCTCGGCCGCCCAGGCGCGCGCCCGCTCGCGGAAGCTGGCGACGTCCTCGACGGGTTCCGCCGACGCGTCATCCGGCGGCGGCGGGCCGGCAACCTCGGCGTCGGAGCTCACGCGACCACCTCGGAGCGCTCGAGGAGGTCGGTGATGCGCCGGCGGTGGTCGGCCGGGGTGCCGAGCAGCGCGCGGTCCACGGTCGCCCGGCGGAGGTAGAGGTGGAGGTCGTGCTCGAAGGTGACCCCGATGCCGCCGTGGAGCTGTACGCACGCGTGCAGCAGCTCCACGCCGTACTCGCCCACGAAGGCCTTTGCCGCGCTCACGAGCTCGTCCGCGTCCTCCGCGTCGTCCGCCACCGCCGCTGCGGCCGCGTCGGCCACCGCGTGGCCGGCCTCGAGCCACGCCTTCATGTCGGCAAACCGGTGCTTGAGCGCCTGGTAGGACGCGAGCGGCCGACCGAAGGTGTACCGGTCGAACGCCCACTCGACGGTGAGGTCGAAGCCGGTCTGCATCGAACCGACCGTCTCGGCGCAGAGGAGGGCGAGCCCCTGGCGGAGCTGGCGCGCCACCGCGTCGTCGGCGGCGCCCGCCTCCCCGAGGACGGCCGCCGCCGGCACACGCACCCCGTCGAAGGCGACGACCCAGAAGCGCCGGGTCAGGTCCACCGAGTGCATGGACGTCCGCGTCACGCCCTGTGCGTCCGCTGGCACGAGCACCTGGGTCAGGCCGTCCCCGGTGCGGCCGGTCACGAGGAGGTGCCGGGCGGTCCCGGCCGCCTCGACCGGGCGCTTCACGCCGTCGATCACGACCTCGTCGCCCTCGAGCCGGACGGTGGTCGTGAGCGCGTCGGAGCGGGCGCCGTCAGTGTTGCCCTCCGCGAAGCACCACGAGGCCACAGCGGTGCCGTCGAGCAGCTCCGCCTCGACGCCGGCGGCTCCGTCCGGCCGAGCCGCGCCGAGCGCGGCGGCTACGAGGTTGCACGGGAGGAACGGTCCCGGGGCGGCGTGGCGGCCGAACTCGTAGGCGAGCACGGCCGCGTCGACCTCCGCCCGGCCGCTGATCGTTCCCCCGCCGAAGTCGTCGGGGACGAACAGGGAGGTCCATCCGAGCTCGGCGCCCCGGCGCCAGTACCCCGGGTCGTACCCGACGGGATCGTCGCGGAGGGTCCGGATGGTTGCGGGCGGGACCTGGTCCGAGAGGAACCTGTCCGTCGTCTCCCGCAGGAACTCCTGGTCGGGACTCAGTTCGAGGAGCATGGTCGCCCCGACGGTCTCGCTGCGGCCATCGCGCTCGGTTCCCCTCCCTGCCGCGGGTGACGGCGCCGCAAGGTACCGGAGGCCGGCGTCATCCGTCAATCTCCGGCGCGCCCTCCGGGACCCTCTGCGCGACCCGTTCCGCGGCCCTTGACCAGCGGATCCCACTTGGTAGAGTTCGATTCTCGCCATCGATAGCGTGATTCTGGCACGCGGGAGATCCGGGTCCCCGGAGCAGCCGTGGTGGAGGAGGGGGAGCGGAGTCCACGATGACGCAGTACGTCCTGGCCGGGCTGGCACTGGGTGCGATCTACGCCATCGCCTCGGCGGGACTCGTCGTCACCTACGTCTCGGCCGGCGTGCTCAACTTCGCCTTCGGGTCCATGGCGTACGTCGTCGCCCGTTTCTACTACTGGCTCAACTCGCAGCACGGGTGGCCGACCACCACGTCGGGTGCGGTCTCGATCCTCGTCGCCGGCCCGGCGCTCGGCGCGCTGCTCTACTTCGTGCTGTTCCGGTTCATCCGCGGCCAGTCCACGCTCGTGAAGCTCGTGACCACGATCGGGCTCTCGGTGGCGCTGCCGCCGGTCGCGGACATGCTCCTCGGGACGCAGTCGATCACCGCCGCACCGGGGCTCGCGCTCCCGAGCGACCGGCCCTTCCACCTGTTCGGGGCGCCCATCACCACCGACCAGGTGCTCACCTATGGGTTCCTCGTCCTGGTCGTCGTGCTCGGCACGGTCGTCCTCCGTCTGACCGATGTGGGGCTGCGCGTGCGGGCGGTGGTCGACTCCGAAGCGATGGCCTCGCTGGTCGGCACCAACCCCGGCCGGGTGGCCCTCGGTGCCTGGATGGTGAGCGCCACGCTTGCGGGCCTCGCCGGCATCCTCGTCGCACCGTCCAACGGGCTGACCACCGTCGGCATGACGACGCTGATGGCCGCCGCGTTCGCCGCGGTCGTCGCGGCCCGGCTCCGCTCGTTGGTCGGCGCGGTCGTCGTCTCGCTCGCGATGGGCGTGCTGACCGACATCATCACCGAGTACCTGCCGGTCAACAGCGCGTGGACGGCCGACATCCTGCCGAGCGTGCCCTTCGCCGTAATGTTCGTCTTCCTCGTGATCTACGCGGTGCGGGCGAGGGCCGGCGATCGTGAAGACGACGGGATGGGCGGGCCCATCGACCGCGCGATCCGTCCGGCCAGCCAGACGCCGACGACGCTCGCGGGCAGCGCCGCAGGCGTGCGTGGCGGAGGCACGATGGGAAGCCTCGTGGCCTTCGCTCTCGTGGCGCTCGTACCGCTCGCTGTCAGCGGCAACGCCTACTGGCTCGGGGTGGTGGCCACCGGTGTGTGCTTCTCGATCACCTTCCTGACCTTCACGGTGGTGACCGGGGAGGGTGGGATGCTCTGGCTCTCGCAGGCCGTCTTCGCGGGGGTCGGTGCGATCGCCACCGCCCAGTTCGCGACCCTCGGCCACCTTCCCGTGCTGCTCGCCGTCGTGCTCGGCGGGATCGTCGCGGCGGCGGTCGGCGCGGTGATGGGCGCGCTCACCATCCGGCTCGGCCAGCTCTACGTCGCGCTCGGCACGCTCACGTTCGGCCTGCTGGCCGAGACGCTCGTCTTCGACCAGAACCGCTTCCTCCAGGGCGGCCTCGGCGTCGACCTCTCACGGCCGGGCTTCGCGTCGAGCGATCTCGCCTTCACCTACCTCGCGGTCGCCGTCTTCGGCCTCTTCGCGCTGCTCATCGTGAACCTGCGTCGCTCGACGAGCGGCATGGCCCTCACCGCGGTGCGCGACAGCGAGGCCGCCTCGCGCACCCTCGGGCTCAGCGTCGTGCAGCTCAAGGTCATCGTGGGCGCGCTCGCCGCATTCGTCGCGGCGGTCGGCGGCGGCTTCCTCGCCCTTGACGCCGGCGTCGCGCAGCCCTCGTCGTACGAGACCTTCGCCGGGCTGGTGTGGCTGGCGGTCGTCGTGACGCTCGGGATCCGCTCGATCCTCGCCGCCGCGCTCAGCGGCCTGGTCTTCTCGCTGCTTCCGGCGGTCTTCCGCACCTATCTCCCCACACGCTGGCTCGAGGTGCCCGCGCTCCTCTTCGGGCTCGGTGCGGTCATGGTGGCGCGGAACCCCGACGGGGTGGTGGTCCAGACCGGTCGGCAGCTGCGCGAGCTCGGCCGGCTCGCCGCGGGTGCCGCGGCGAAGGGGCGAGACGCGTCGACCGGTCCGCCGGGCCGGCCGGCCGCCGGCGGCCAGAACGGCGTCGCGGCGACCGCCGATGCCGGGGCCGCACCGTCCCGCCGGGGGAGCGTCGGCGTGGAGACCGGCCAGTGAGCGCCGCGGAGGACCCGGTCGTGGCGGACGGACCCCGTCTCGCCTGCTCGGGCGTGTCCGTCCGGTTCGGGGGCGTGGCCGCGCTCGCCGACGTCGACCTCGAGGTCCCGCCGGGCGCGATCGTCGGCCTGGTGGGGCCGAACGGTGCCGGCAAGAGCACCCTCTTCGGCGTGGTCTCGGGGCTCATCCGCCCGACCCGGGGCACGGTGTCCCTGGCGGGCGAGGACGTGACCGACCGGCGGCCGCAGCATCGCGCGGACCTCGGGCTCGCCCGCACGTTCCAGCATCCGGAGCTCTTCCTCGGGCTCACGGTCCGCGACCACCTGGTCGTCGCCTTCCGGGCCAAGCACGCACGGCACCGCGTCTGGTCGGACCTCTTCGCCATCGGCAGCCTCTGGCCGACGGATCCGGCGGAGTCCGCCGCAGTCGACGAGCTGCTCGACCTCCTCGGGCTCGAGGCGCAGGCGTCACGCCAGGCCGCCGGCCTCCCGCTCGGGCTCGCCCGCCTCGTCGAGCTGGGCCGGGCCCTCGCCTCGTCGCCCACCGTGCTCCTGCTCGACGAGCCCTCCTCCGGTCTCGACCTCGCAGACACCGCGCGCTTCGAGTCGGTCGTGACCCGGTTGGCCGCCGAGCGCGGTATCTCCGTGCTGCTGGTCGAGCACGACGTCGACCTCGTGATGCGCGTGTGCGAGTCGATCTCGGTGCTCGACTTCGGCCTCCTCATCGCGCGGGGGACGCCGAGGGAGGTCCGCGCGGACCCGGCGGTGCGGGCCGCGTACCTGGGTGAGGAGCTCCCGGATCGCGAACCGGTCGCGCCGGTCGCACCGGGCACGACCGGCGCACCGGGGACCGGCGCCGTGGGCGAGTCGTCCGGATCCGGCGTCGTGGGCGCCGCGTCCGCTCCGGTGCCGGCCGCGGTGGCCGCTGCACCGTCGGGCGCGCCGTCTGCCGGCGACGTGGCACCCACGCTCCTCGCCGTGCGGGACCTCACCGTGCGCTACGGCGACGCGCTCGGCCTCTCGGGCGTGTCGTTCGAGTTGCGGAGGGGATCGGCGCTCGCGGTCCTCGGTGCCAACGGCGCGGGGAAGAGCACGCTCGCCCGTGCACTGGCCGGGCTCGTCCCGGCGACGGGAAGCGTGGCCTTCGCGGGGGAGGACGTCACCGGCTGGCCCGCGCACCGGGTCCGCCGGCGCGGGCTGGTGCTCCTGCCGGAGGGTCGGGGCGTCTTCCGCGACCTCACGGTGGCCGAGAACCTCCGGCTCGCGACCCAGACGATCGCCGGCCGGCGCGAGCGGCGGGCCGGGGTCGACCGTGTCCTCGAGGTCTTCCCGCAGCTCGGCCGGCTCATGGCCCAGCCCGCCCGCCGGCTCTCCGGCGGCGAACAGCAGATGGTCTCGCTGGCCCGCGCCCTGGCGCTCTCCCCTTCGCTGCTCGTCGCCGACGAGCTCTCGCTCGGGCTCGCACCGCTCATGGTCGACGCGGTCTTCGAAGGCCTCGAGCGCGCCCGGCAGGCGGGTGTCACGGTCATGATGGCCGAGCAGTACATCCACCGCGCCCTCTCCTTCGCGGACGAGTGCCTGGTCCTCCAGCGCGGCACGGTGGCATGGCACGGCCCGGCAGAACAGGCCCAGGCCGAGGTGCTCCAGCACTACCTCGGCGACGGCATGATGGCGGCCTCGTGACCGGCCGCCCGCCCGACCGACCGACCGTGCAACCGACAGTGCAGTCCCCCAAATTCGACCACCCGGAGGAAACCACGCCATGAAACGACATCAGCGGATCGCTGCCGGCCTGCTCGCGCTGTTCGCCCTGCTGGCGGCCGCCTGCAGCTCCTCGTCCTCGTCCCCGACGACGACCACGGGGTCAGGCGGTAGCGGCAGCTCGCACGTCTTCACGCTCGGCGTGCTGACCGACCTGACCGGGCCGGCCGCCTCGGGCAACAAGACCTCGCCGATGGGCGTGCAGGCCGGTGTGGCCCTCGCCAAATCGGAGGGGTACACGGTCAAGTACGTGGTGGCCGACACCGGGACGAACCCGACCCAGGCGCTCTCGGCCGCCCAGCAGCTCGTCCAGCAGGACCACGTCGACGCCGTGGTCTCCGTCTCGTCACTGACCTTCTCCGCGGCGCCGTGGCTCACCCAGCAGGGCGTGCCGGTGGTCGGCGTGGCCGAGGACGGTCCCGAGTGGATGACCTCGACCAACATGTTCTCGGTCTTCGGCCCGCTCGACACGACCAAGGTCACGACCACGCCGGGGAGCTTCTTCAAGCTCGAGGGGGCGACCAACGTGGGCTCGCTCGGCTACTCGGTCTCCCCGGCCTCGTCCGAGTCCGCACAGGCCGTCGGCATCTCGGTGACCGAGGCGGGGCTCAAGGCCGGCTACGTGAACGGCGCGTTCCCCTTCGGCGGCACCAACGTGCAGCCGGTCGCGATCGCGATGAAGTCGGCCGGCATCGACGGCTTTGTTTCCGAGACCGACCCCAACACCTCGTTCGCGCTGCTCACCGCCCTCAAGCAGGAGGGGGTCAACGTGAAGGTCGCCGTCCTCCCGACCGGCTACGGCGGGGACCTCGAGCAGGCGGGCCCCAACGCGACCCTGGAGGCCCAGGGCGTCTACTTCCTCTCGACCTTCGAGCCGGTCGAGATGCACACCGCGGCAACCCAGCAGTTCCAGCAGATGCTCTCGAAGGCCGGGGTCACCCACGACCCGACGTACGCGGAGTACGCGGGCTACACGTCCGTGGCGCTCTTCCTCGACGGCCTGAAGGCGGCCGGCGGCGTCCCGACGTCCAGCCAGCTGGTCAGCGCGCTCGCCGGCCTCAAAGCGTTCAACGCGGCCGGCCTGCTCGGGTCCCACACGCTCGACATGGGGCAGCGCACCGGGATCGTCAACGGTCCCGGCAACTGCTTCTACATGACGAAGGCGAGTGGGGGGAGCTTCCTGCTCGTGCAGGGTGCCGACCCGATCTGCGGCACGGTGATCCCGGGCAAGACCGTCTCCGCCGCGCATTGAGCACGTCCGTCGCCGGGGTGGGCGCCCGCCCGCCCCGGCACGCGGGCGATCCTCCGAGCGGCCCGCGCCGCGTGCGCGGGCACCGAGGATGAGGCCGCTTCCCGAGCTCACCCCCGAGACGGCGTGGTTCTGGCGCTCGGGCGAGGACGGGAGGCTGCGGATCCAGGGGTGCGCAGACTGCGGCGCGCTCGTGCACCCGCCGGTCCCGATCTGCCCGCGGTGCCGGAGCCGCTCGCACGCGCCGGTCGTCGTCTCGGGCCGGGCCACCGTCGTCGGCGTGACCGTCAACGCACATCCGTGGGTGCCCGATCCCGCGCCGCCGTACGCCATCGCCAACGTGGCCCTCGACGAGGACCCGTCGGTCCACCTCACGACCAACGTGATCGGATGCGAACCGGCGGAGGTCCGGGTGGGCCAGCGGGTGGCGGTCCACTTCGAGCAGGCCGAGGACGTGTGGCTCCCGCTGTTCGAGCCGGCGGGCGAGCCCGACGCCGCCGACGTGGTGCCCGACACGCGACGCCCGGCCGTGCGCCCGCCGGTGAGCGGCGAGCGCTTCGAGCACCGGTCCGTGCTCTCCGGTGTCGGGCGCTCCGTGATCGGCCGGCGGCTCATGGTCGACCCGCTCTCGCTCACCATGGACGCCTGCCTGGCCGCCGTGGCCGACGCCGGGCTCGCGCTCGAGGAGATCGACGGGCTCTCGACCTACCCGGGCCCGGTCGGCTTCGGCATGAGCGAGGGCGGGGTGACCGCGGTCGAGGAGGCGCTGCGACTCCACCCCACCTGGGTCAACGGCGGGATGGAGCTCCCGGGACCGGGCGGGGCGGTCATCGCGGCGATGCTCGCGGTGGCGGCGGGGCTCTGTCGCCACGTGCTCTGCTTCCGGACGGTGTGGGAGTCCACCCACGCGGCGATGGGTCTGCGCGCCGGCGGTGGCGGCCGGGCCGGCGGCCAGGCACAGTGGCGGTCGCCGTTCGGAGCGATGTCGGCGGCCAACTGGATCGCGGTCAACGCGAGCCAGTACCTCCACCGCTACGGCGCGACGCGTGAGCTGCTCGGGCGCATCGCGGTCAACGGCCGCACCAATGCCGCGCGGAACCCGGCGGCCATCTACCGCGAGCCGATGACGCTCGACGACTACTACGCCGCACGGCCGATCTCGTCCCCGTTCGGCCTCTACGACTGCGACGTGCCCTGCGACGGCTCGATCGCCGTCGTGGTCTCCGATGCGGCCGTCGCGCCCGACCTGCCGAGGCCCGCGGTCAGGATCGAGGCGGTGGGCACGCAGATCGCGGAGCGCATCTCCTGGGACCAGGACACCGTCACCCACGAGCCGCAGGTCCTCGGGCAGTCGGCCCACCTCTGGACGCGCACGGCGCTCCGGCCCGAAGACGTCGACGTCGCGCTCGTCTACGACGGCTTCACCTTCAACGCGGTGTCGTGGCTCGAGGCGCTCGGCTTCTGCGGGCTCGGGGAGGCCAAGGACTGGATCGACGACGGGCGCCGTATCGCGCTCGACGGGGATGTCCCGGTCAACCCCCACGGCGGCCAGCTGTCCGAGGGCCGAACACACGGCTTCGGCTTCCTCTACGAGGCGGTCGTACAGCTCCGTCACGACGCCGGTGCGCGGCAGGTGCCCGGTGCCCGCACCGCAGTCGTGACCTCTGGCGGCGGCACGCCCTCGGGCGTCCTCCTCCTCCGGCGCGACGGCGCCTAGCGGGGCACGGCCGTGCCGGAGGGGCGCCCGGCCACCGGCCTCAGGGGGTGACGACCGGCAACGCGTCCCAGCCGCGCACGACCGACGTGTGGGTCGGTTCGGCACGCTCCCAGTCGACCTCCCAGTCCGGGAAGCGCTGGACGACCTCGTCGAGGGCGACCCGGCCCTCGAGGCGGGCGAGCGCCGCTCCGAGGCAGAGGTGGATGCCGTGGCCGAAGCTCAGATGGCGCCCGACGTCCCGGTGGACGTCGAAGCGGTCGGGATCGGGGAAGTGGCGCTCGTCGCGGTTGGCCGACCCGTTGAGGAGGAGCAGGATGCTCCCCTCGGGGACGGTTCCCCCGTGGTGCTCGACGTCGCGGGCCACCCAACGCGCCTGGGCGGGGGAGGGCGCCTCGTAGCGCAGGATCTCCTCGATCGCGTTGGGGATGAGCGAGCGGTCCGCCACGATCTCGCGGCGCTGGTCCGGGTGCTCGGCGAGGAGCTTGCCGGTCCAGCCGATGAGGCGGGTGGTGGTCTCGTTCCCCGCACCGGCGAGCAGGTTGACGTAGGTCAGCACCTCGTCGCGGGTGAGCCGGCGGACGGTGCCCGTCTCGTCCTCGAACTCGGCGTTGAGCAGCTGGGTCATGAGATCGTCGGAGGGGTGGTGCTCGCGCCAGTCGACGTACTCGGCGAAGAGGTCGCCGGTCGCCATGTCCCCGGCGCGGAACGTCCCCTCCTGACCTTCCTCGAGGCGGAGGCCCTCGTCGAGGTGGTCGCGGATCGTCTGCTGGTCCTGCTCGGGGATCCCGAGGAGGTAGCCGATGGTCCGCATGGGCATCTGCGCGCCGAGGTCGTGGACGAAGTCGAACCCGCCGCTGCCGACCAACGGGTCGAGCGAGCGCCGGCAGAACTCCCGCACCTTGGGCTCGAGGTCGTTCATCCGGCGCGGGTTGAAGACGCGCGACATGAGCGCGCGGTGGACGTGGTGGGCCGGAGGGTCCTCGAAGAGGATCGCGCCGGAGGGGATCTCGATGTTCGCCCGGATCAGCTCGAGGACCGACCCCTTGCCCGACCGCAGCGTCTCCCAGTCGAGCAGGCCGCGCTCCACGTCGTCCCACCGGCTCAGCGCGTAGAAGTCGTACTTCTCGTTGTAGTAGAGCGGCGCCTCGTTCCGCAGCCGCCGCCAGACGGGATAGGGGTCGGCGTCGATCTCGAAGTCGTAGGGGTCGTAGTAGACGTCGCTCTCGCTGGTGACCGTCACGTCACTGGCTCCTTCCTCGGACGGACTCTCGCACGCGGGCGGGGCACGGCTCCCGGTCCTGGGCTCATTCGACCACTCTCGCGGCGACGGTAACCGACGGCACGCTCGCCGTCGCGCCGACGCGCAGCACGCTGTCGAGGACGTTGACCAGGCTCTCGACGTCGAGCAGGTGCCCGGTGAAGTAGTTGCGCCCGAGCCACATGGTCCCGAGCTCGGCGGCGAGCTCGGGATCCCAGTTCGACGCGAACTGGGTCATCGAGTCGCCCTCGCCGCCGGCGCACTCGCCGACGATGACCCGGGTGAACCCGAGCTCGGGATGCTCGGCCCGCCAGGCGTCGACCAGCTTGTCGAGCGCGGCCTTGCTCACCACGTACGCGGCGAGACCGGGCCAGGGGGGCGTCATCGACGCGCTCACCGACGAGAGGTAGGCGGCCACGCCCTTGCTCTCGACCAGGTGGGGGATGGCCGCCGCGGTGACCAGCGCCGCGCCGACGACGTTGGCGTCGAGGGTCTCGCGCCAGGTGGCCGCGTCCATGTCGGCCAGCCGCACGAGCGGTCCGACCCCCACGGTGTAGACGAGGGCGTCGATCCCGCCGAGCCCAGCGGCGGCCTCCGCGATCGCGCTGCGGACCGACGACTCGTCGGTCACGTCGCAGGCGATGGCGAGGGCGCCCGGCCCGGCCTCCTTGGCCGCGTCGGTGAGACGGTCGTAGCGCCGCGCGAGAACGGCCAGCTTGCCGCCGCGCTCCGCCAGGCCCTTGGCGATGCAGCGGCCGAGGCCGCTCGACGCACCCACGATGACGGTCCGCACGCTCAGCGACCTCCCCCTCTTCCCCGCAACCGGTTCGACGGCGACGCCAATACTACGTCGGGGTGCCCGCGGCGATCGGCGCCGTGCGACCCGGTCGGAGCGGCGTGGTCAGCGCGCATCGCCGGGCCCCCGACCGTCGCGCACCGCCGCCTCCACCATGCCGATGACCCACACGACGGTCCGGACCACCCGGTCGGGATCGAGCTCCCAGTCGCGGGCGAGCCGTTCGTAGGTCGAGACGCTCCAGAGCACGTCGAGCACCGCGGCCGCCATGGTCCGGTCGTCGGCCGACCACGCCGGCGCGGCGGTCCCGACCGCGTCGAGGAGCGTCGCGTGCTGGCGCCGGTTGGCCGCCGTGAGCGTGGGATCGAGGAGAGGCCGGGGTTCGGGCGGGAACGAGGCGATGTACTCGAGGATCCGGCTCGCGACCTTCGAGACGTCCTCGAGGCGCATGCCCTCGAGCTCGACGCCGGCCTCTTCCTCGACCGCGGCCATGACGGCCTCGCGCAGCACGCGCTCGTTGGCGAAGTGCCGGTAGACCGTGCGCTCGTGCACCCCGGCGCGCTCGGCGACGGCCCGGACCGTGATCCCGCCCCAGTCGCGGATGTGCGATGCGTGCAGGAGCTCGGAGCCCGCCTCCACGATCCGTCGCCGCGTGTCGGCGGCCTGCTCCCGCCGGCGGGTGTTGTCATACGACCGCCGACCGTCCGTCACGGCAGGACGACGGGGAGGGTCTCCCATCCCCGGACCGTCGAGGTCGGGGAGAGTTTGGCCGCGGCGAGGTCGACCTCCCACTCGGGGAAGCGCGAGAGCAGCTCGTCGAGGACGATCCGGCCTTCGAGCCTCGCGAGGGCCGCGCCGAGACAGAAGTGGACGCCGTGGCCGAAGGTGAGGATCCCACTGTGGTCGCGGTGGATGTCGAACGCGTCGCCGTCGGGGAACCGTCGTTCGTCGTGGTTCGCCGACCCGACTAGGAAGATCATCACGCTCCCCTCGGGGACCGTCCGGCCCTGCACCTCGACGTCCGTCGCGACCGAGCGCGCCATGTGGTGTGCGGGCGGCTCGAAGCGGAGGATCTCCTCGATCGCGTGCGGGAGGAGGCTCCGGTCCTCCACCACTTCGCGCCGCTGGTCCGGGTGCTCGGCGAGCACCTTCGCGGACCAGCCGATCAACCGGTTCGTGGTCTCGTTGCCCGCCCCGGAGATCACCTCGATGTAGGTGAGGAGCTCCTGGCGGCCGAGGCGCCGGCGCTCGCCGGTCTCGTCGACGAACTCCGCGTTGAGGAGGTCGGTCATCAGGTCGTCTGAGGGGTGCTCGGCCCGCCAGTCGATGTACTCCCCGAACAGGTCGCCGCTCAGCAGCCGCTCGGTCGAGACGCGCATCGGCTTGCCCGCCTCGGTGCGCAGGTTGGCGTCCGCGTGGTCGCGGACCGCCTCCTGGTCGGACTCGGGGACCCCGAGGAGCATCCCGATCGTTCGCATCGGCACCTGGGCGCCGAGCTCGGCGATGATGTCGAACCGGTCTGCGCCGACGAGCGGGTCGAGACACTGGGCGCTGAACTCGCGGACCTTGTCCTCGAGCTCGGCGACCCGTCGCGGTGAGAAGACCCGCGACATGAGCCGGCGGTGGATCGTGTGGGCCGGCGGGTCCTCGAAGATGAACACCCCGGGCGGGAGCTCGATGTCGGAACGGATGAGCTCGAGGATGCCGCCCTTGCCCGAGATGAAGGTGGCGGCGTCGAGGAGGCCGCGCTCGACGTCCTCGGCGCGGGTGACCGCGAAGAAGTCGAGCACCTCGTTGTAGTAGAGCGGCGCCTCGTCGCGCATCCGCCGGTAGACCGGGTACGGGTCTGCGGTGATGGCGACGTCGTAGGGGTCCCAGTAGAGGTCGGTCCGCTCGTCGGTCTGCTCGGTCGTCATGGTCCACCCCGTGGCCGATATTGGTGACACATATCTGACACCAAAGTTGGGCAGGTGGCAAGTGTGCCTCGGCGCGGCCGACTTCGACGCGGGCCCCGAAAAGGGACGCGAAAGCTAGCCGAACGGCTAGGTCCTGACAAGTGGTTCGGTAGGCTCGCCGCCGTGGGCCGTTCAGTGCGAGCCGTGGACGCCGTGGAAGGGCAGGGGCCGACCGGGCCGCGGCATGCGCAGGCCCGGGTCGTCGCGGCTGCGCTCGAGCTCTTCGCCCGCCAGGGTGTCGGCGGTACGTCGCTCCAGATGATCGCCGACGAGCTCGGCGTGACCAAGGCGGCCGTCTACCACCAGTACCGCACGAAGGACGCCATCGTGCTCGCCGCGGCGGAGGCGGAGCTCGGCCGCCTCGATGCGGTCGTCGAGTCCGCAGGCGCCGAGCGCTCGACGGGGCGGGCGCGACGCGCGCTGGTCGAGGGCGTCGTGGACCTCGCCGTCGACCGGCGCCGCACGATGAGCGTGCTCATGGCCGATCCCTACGTGCTGCGACTCTTCCGGGACGACGAGCGGTTCCGCGACGTGATCGACCGGTTCACCCGCCTGCTCGTCGGCGACGTGCCCGACGGCCGCCTGTCCACGGTGCTCTTCATGGCGGCGATCAGCGGTGCGGTGATGCACCCGCTCGTCGCCGACCTCGACGACGAGACCCTCCGGCGGCAGCTCCTCGTGCTCGCCGGCCGGCTCGCCGGCCTCCCCGACGGCGCATCCGGCACCCCGCGGCGGGCACGGTCGGCCCGCGGCTGAGGGCCGGGCCGGTCGTGTGGGCTCAGTCGCCCGGCGGACGGGTCGGCGGACGGGTCGGCGGGCGGGTCTGGAGCTCGACGGGCACGTACTCGGGATCGTCGGGGCCACGCATGCTGAACCGCCACTTGCAGCACACGTCACCGGGGTCCTTGCGCGGCGGGATCGCGAGGATGTCGACCTTCATGTTCGGGTTGTACAGCTTGGTCGTCACGACCATCGACTTCGGGCACGTGGAGTTGCAGTTCTTCTCGAGGATGTCGGGCCGCCCCATCGACTCCCACTGGTTGACCGCCACGCATCGGTTGAAGGTCATGATGCCGACCTCGGGCTCGGGCATCTCGAAGGAGACGTCGAACGCCTTTCCGGGCAGCGCCGTCGCGTCGCACTGGAGGTCCTTCATCCAGTCGGCCACCGTCGTGCCGTCGATGCCCAGGTACTCGGCCTTCAGCCGCTTCGCACCGGGGAGCACGGTGTTGCCCCACAGGTGCCACTGGATGTCGAACATGACGTCGAGGCCGTAACGGACGGTGACTTGGGTCGCCCACGCCTCGATGCACTGGAGGAGGTACTCGTGGCTTCCGAGCACCCAGCGGACGAGCTCGGGCTTCGTGAGGGAGGTCGCCTCGGGCCGCGGGCTGAACAGCCAGCCGTAGACGACCCGGGTCGTCGCGCGCCTCGCTTCGGGCACCGACCCGTTCGGGTCGTCGGAGCTCACGAACGTCGGGAGGTACTCGTCCCGCATGCGCTCGAGCTCGGGGACGACCTGGTCGTTCCAGGCCTGCCACTCGATCTCTGCGGCCACGTCGCCGCCGTACCGTCGGCGGACCTCGCCGGCCCAGCCGTCGACGCAGAGCTGCAGGTAGGCCTCGGCCCACGGCAGCCACCGCTCGGACAGTGCCTCTCGCGAGAAGTCGGTCAGCCGCAGGTCGGCCCGATAGGGGCCGCTGTAGTCGGGGAGTTCCGCACCGGAGTCGACGTCGAGCTCGGCGCGGATGTCGAGCGCGCCGCGCGGATAGGTGACGGCGTCGTCGACGCGGGGAAACTTCTCGTAGTTGGTGAGGTCGATCCCGAGGGCGAGGACGAAGTCGTCCTCCACCACACCCTCCTCGAGGTGGGCGCCGGGTTTGCGGATGTCGAGAAAGCCCTCGAGCTGCTCGGCGTCGGTCAGTGCGGCGTCGGTCAGTGCGTCGTCGGACACGGTGGACCCCCTGGTGCGCGGCGGGACGGTGGGCCTACGCCGGTTGCCGCCCCGGAACTAGCCGATCGACTAGTAGTGTAGCCCGGTGCCCGAGGGACGCAACGGGGGCGCGCTGCGATCGGCATTGGCCGACCCGGAACGCTGAGCGCGCCCGGACCGCGCTACGCGAGACGGAGCGACCGACCGATGATCTCCTTCATGATCTCGGTCGTGCCGCCGTAGATCGTGGTGACCCGCCCGTCGAGGTACGCCTTCGCGATCGGGAGCTCGCTCATGTAGCCGTACCCGCCGTGGAGCTGGAGGCACCGGTCGGTGGTCCGGCCCTGCAGCTCGGTGCACCACCACTTGGCCATCGCGGCGTCCTCGGCGGTGAGCAGGCCGTCGTTGAGGGCGAGCGCACACTGGTCGAGGAACGACTCGCCGAGCGCGAGCTCGGTCGCGAGCTCGGCGAGGGTGAACCGCGTGTTCTGGAAGGAGCCGATCGGTGCCCCGAAGGCGGTGCGCTCGCGCACGTACTCGACGGTCCAGTCGAACGCCGCCCGTGCCCCGGCCAGGCCGCCCGCCGCGAGCGAGAGGCGCTCCTGGGGGAGGTTGCTCACCAGCTGGGTGAATCCCTCGCCCTCCGCGCCGAGCAGGTTGCCCGCCGGGATCCGGCAGTCCGTGAAGAAGAGCTCGGCCGTGTCCTGGGCGTGCATGCCGATCTTGTCGAGGTTGCGCCCGCGGGTGAACCCGGGGGTGCCCGCCTCGACGACCACGAGGCTGATCCCCTTGTGGGTCAGCGCGGGATCGGTCTTGACCGCGCAGACCACCAGGTCGGCGTTGATCCCGTTGGTGATGAACGTCTTCGAGCCGTTCAGCACGTAGGTGTCGCCGTCGAGGGTGGCGGACATGGCGATCGAGGCGAGATCGGAACCTGCCGAGGGCTCGGTCATCGCGATCGCGAGGATCCGCTCGCCGGCCGCGATGCCCGGCAGCCAGCGCTCCGCCTGCTCGGACGCGCAGTAGTGGAGGAAGTACGGGAGGCAGATGTCGTTGTGGAGGGCGAAGCCGAGGGCGGCGGCGTTCATGCCCACCCGGTGGAGCTCCTCGGCGACGATCAGGTTGAAGCGGAAGTCCGGATTCCCCCCACCGCCGAGCTCCGTCGGGATGCCCATCCCGAGGAAGCCGTGGGCGCCCGCCTTGGCGAAGACCTCGCGGTCGACGATGCCGGCTGCGTCCCACACCGCGGAGTGCGGGAGCATCTCGGTCTCGACGAAACGGCGGAAGCTGTCGCGGAAGTCGTCGTGCTCGTCGTCGAACGGCCGTCGGCGCATCGGTCCCCCACGCGTGGTCGGCCCGCCGGACGGTGCGCACCGCCGCCGGGCCGGGCGGCACGGGCGGGCCGAGCGCAGTCTAGAGGCGAAGCGAGAGGCCACTATGCTCTCCCGCGGAAACGCCGCTTCCGTCCGTCCGCCGGGGAACGAGGTCGCAGAACGTGGGTGCAGGAATCCTCTCCTGGGGTGTCTATCTGCCGTACTGGCGCCTCCAGCGCTCGGCGATCGGCGCGACGCTCGGCGGCCCGACCGGTCGCGGGACCCGGTCGGTCGCCTCCTACGACGAGGACGCCACGACGCTCGGGGTCGAGGCGGGCCGACGGGCGCTCGCGCCGTTGGCCGGCTCCGCGCCCGAAGACCTCTTCTTCGCGACGCCGGCGCCCGCCTACCTGGACAAGACCAACGCAACCGCGATCCACGCCGCGCTCGATCTGCCGCCATGGGCCGCGGCATACGACCTGGCCGGCTCGGTGCGCTCCGGCGCGGCCGCGGTCCGCGCGTCCCAGGCGGTGGCCGGCGAGCGCCGGGCGATGGCGGTCGTCGCCGACCTGCGCACGGGCCCGGCCGGCGGGCCCGAGGAGCGTGACGGCGGTGACGGTGCGGTCGCGCTCGTCTTCGGCGACAGCGGCGACGCGCCGGTGGCCGCCGAGCTCGTCGCCCACGCCGCGCAGAGCGCGGAGTACCTCGACCGCTGGCGGGTGCCCGGTGAGACGGGCTCGCGCCAGTGGGAGGAGCGCTTCGGCCAGGAGGTCGCCGTGCCGCTCGCGGAGGCGGCCTGGGCGGAGGCGCTCAAGCGGGCCGGGATCCTGGCGACCGACGTCGACCGGCTGATCGTCGCCGGGCTCCACCAGCGCGCGGTCCAGGCGGCCCGCGGCGCGCTGGGTGTCCCGGGCGACGCGGTCGTCGCGGACCGGACCCCGGTGGTCGGCAACCTGGGTGCCGCGCACCCCTGGCTCTCCCTGGTCGACGCGCTCGAACAGGCGAGCCCGGGGGAGGTGCTCGGCGTGGTGACCCTCGGCGACGGCGCGGACGCCTTCGTGTTCCGGGCCACCGAGGCCCTGCCCGCCGTGCTCGCCGCCCGCGAGGCGGCCGGCGCTGCGAGCGTCGGGGCGATTGCCGCCGGCGGCCGGGACGACCTCCCCTACGCGCGGTTCCTCACCTGGCGCGGCGAGCTGCGGCGCGAGCCGCCGCGCCGGCCCGACCCGCAGCGACCGGGCGCGCCCGCGACCTGGCGGTCCACCCGGTGGAAGAGCGGGTTCGAGGCGAGCGACTGCCAGGCGTGCGGCTTCCGCCACCTCCCGCCGGCCCGGGTCTGCCTGCGGTGCCGTGCGATCGACCGGATGGAGCCGGTCCGGATGGCCGATGTGGCGGGCCGGGTGGCCACCTTCACGGTGGACCGCCTCGCGTACAGCCTCTCGCCGCCCGTCGTCGGCGCGGTGGTCGACTTCGACGGAGGCGGCCGCTACCGCTGCGAGATGACCGACGTCGACCCCGAGACGATCGCCATCGGCGCGCGGGTCGAGATGACCTTCCGCCGGCTCTACACCGCCGAGAGCGTTCACAACTACTTCTGGAAGGCCCGGCCGGTCGACAGCCCGGCCGGCGAGGGAAGCGGAGGTGCGGACACGTGAGCAGCAGGGGAATCCGCGACAAGGTGGCGATCGTCGGCATGGGGTGCACCCCGTTCGGCGAGCGGTGGGACCGGGGGGTCGACGACCTCCTCGTCGACGCGTCGAAGGAGGCGTTCGTGTCGGCCGGCGTCGCACTCGACGACATCGACGCGTTCTGGCTCGGCACGATGTCCTCGGGCGTGTCCGGCGTGACCCTCTCCAAACCCCTCAAGATCGACTACCGGCCGGTCTCGAGGCTCGAGAATTTCTGCGCGACCGGGTCGGAGGCGTTCCGCAACGCGTGCTACGCGATCGCGTCGGGCGCGTACGACCTCGCGATGGCCATCGGGGTCGAGAAGCTCAAGGACTCGGGCTTCTCCGGTCTCACCGGCATCCGCCCGGTCGGCGACGGGACGGACGCCGCGCTCTCCTCCCCGGCGGCCTTCTCCTTCCTCGCCCCCGCCTACTGCCACAAGTACGGGGTCGACCCCGACGAGATGAAGCAGGTGATGAGCCGGATCGCATGGAAGAACCACCGGAACGGGGCGGTCAATCCCCGGGCGCAGTTCCGCAAGGAGGTGCCGATCGAGACGATCACCAAGTCGCCGCTGGTCGCCGGCGATCTCGGGGTGTTCGACTGCAGCGGGGTGAGCGACGGGTCGGCGGCCGCCATTCTGTGCCGGGTGGAGGACGCGCACCGCTACACCGACCACCCCCTCTACGTGAAGGCCCTGAGCTTCGTGGCCGGTCCCGGCGGCGGCGCGATCGATCCCGAGTACGACTACACGACCTTTCCGGAGGTCGTGCGCTCGGCCGAGGACGCGTACCGCCAGGCCGGGATCGACGACCCGCGGGCCGAGCTCGCGATGGCCGAGGTGCACGACTGCTTCACCCCGACCGAGCTCGTCCTGATGGAGGACCTCGGTTTCTCCGAGCGCGGCCTCGGGTGGAAGGACGTCCTCGCCGGCGTGTTCGACCGAGACGGCGAGCTCCCGGTCAACCCCGACGGCGGCCTCAAGAGCTTCGGTCACCCGATCGGGGCGTCCGGCCTCCGCATGCTCTTCGAGTGCTGGCTCCAGCTGCGCGGCGAGGCGCCGCCCGAGCGCCAGATCGATTCGGTGGCACACGGCCGCCGGCTCGGGCTCACCCACAATCTCGGCGGCGCGCCGGGCGAGTGCGTGAGCTTCGTCTCGGTCGTCGGCCCCGAGCCCTCCGCCTGACCGGGGCACCGGGATCGCCACCCGGCGACGCACAGTGGCGGCCGCGTTGACAGTCGCCGCTCGGCGCGGCCAGACTGACCGACAGCGACTGGGCCGACGGGGGGCCCGGAGGGGGCGAACGGGGATGCGCTGGGGGCTGTCGAGGGTGCGCTCGACTCGGTACACGATGATCACGGGAGCGGTCCTGCTCGTGGCCGCGCTGGCCGGTGGGGTGGCCGCAGGCCGGGGAACGGCGGGTGCCGCCGGACCGGCGGGTACGCCACGGTACGCGATCCTGCATACGGCACCGCCCACCGCGCAGGCCGCACGGGCACTGCCGACCTGGACCTTCTCGTACACCTACCAGGCGAAGACCTACAACGAGGTGTTCGTCGGCACCGACCCGGCCACCGGTGGCGGACCGACCACGATCCCGACGGAGATCATCCCGATCCAGCTCACCTACGGCACGTTCACGACCGATCCGGAGCAGACGCTGGCCAACGGCAGGACCCCGGTGTCGAACACGGTCGCGAGCCCGGTCTTCCAGAACGGGATCGACTTCCAACAGGATGGCGTCGACCTCGGGAGGACCCAGTACGTCGACGCATACCAGCGCGACGCGCTGTGGGGGAGCGTGCAGACCGATCACCGGTACCACGTGCTCCTCGGAGAGCCGACCATCGAGCCGCTGCAGTCGTGGACGGTGCCGGCAACGGACGGCTCGGTCGGACGCCCGCTCGGAGCGAAGGTCCTCATGGCCAAGCTCGGCTGGTTCGACCGGAAGGTCCAGGCGCTCATCGCCTCGCTGCAGCTGCCGGCGAACACGCTGCCGATCGTCGAGGTGACCCAGACCTACCTCCTGCTCGGCGGCAACTGCTGCGTCGGCGGCTACCACAACTACAACGGCACCCAGGCCTACGCCATGTTCAGCTACCTCAAGAACGCCGGTACGTTCGCCGAGGACGTCTCCGCGCTCAGCCACGAGGTCGGCGAGTACGTGAACGACCCGCTCACCAACAACACCGACGTACCACTCGCGTGCGGGCCGAACGGCGCGAACGGCCGGGTCTACGAGGTGGGCGACCCCCTCGTGAACACGGCCAACTTCGGCAACTACCCCTACGAGCTGGGCAGCTTCACGTACCACCTGCAGGACCTGGTCACGCCGGTCTACTTCGGCGCGCCGACCTCGACGAGCCTGGGTGGCCGCACGACCTTCCAGGGCACGGTCCTCTCGGTCTGCCAGAACGGCGGGTAGCGGCCCGCCTCGGGCATCAGGCCGGGACGCCGACCCCCATCAGGTTGGCGAGGTTGCCCCCCATGACCTTCGCCTTGACGTCGTCGGGCAGGTTCTTCAGCTCGTCGACGTAGCTGATCGGGTCGGCCAGGCCCTCGGGGTGCGGATAGTCGCTCCCGAAGAGAACGTGGTCGGCGCCGACGAGGTCGACGAGCGCCGACAGGTCATCCTCCCAGAAGGGGTTCACGTAGACGTTGCGCAGGAAGGCGGCCGCCGGGTCCTCCGGGAACTCCTGGGGCACCTTGTCGTAGACGTCGGAGAGGTCGTGAAGCAGGTGCTCCACCCAGTTGGCACCGTTCTCGACCGCCGCGACCTTGAGGTCGGGGAAGCGCGAGAAGGCGCCGTGGCAGACCATCGCGGTCATGGTGTCCGTGATCGGCCGCTTGCCCTGGGTGATCATGCGGAACGCCGAGGGGCGGAAGGGCAGGAACTCACGGCTGTCCTCCCACCAGTTGGCGATTGCGTTGTAGCCGCTGTCCGAGGCGTGCATGCCGACGAGGACCTTCTCGTCCGAGATCCGCTGCCAGATCGGGTCGAACTCCGGCAGGCCCGGGGACCTCGTCCCACGGAGCCCCGGCACCGGTGCGGGCCGGATGAGGACGCAGCGCGCGCCGCGCTCGATGACCCGGTCCAGCTCCTCCAGCGCGCGGTCGAGGATCCCCATGAAGATGACCGGCGTCGCGAAGATCCGCCCCTCGTAGTCGAAGGTCCAGGTCTCGTACATCCAGTCGTTGAGCGCCCGCACGACGGTGGCGATGAGCTCGGGGTCGTCCTTGAGGCGCTCCTCGATGAGGCTGGCGAGGGTCGGGAACATGAGCGCGCGGTCGATGCCGAGCTCGTCCATGAGCTCGACGCGGGGCGCGGGCTCGCGGAAGGCCGGCAGGCAGCGGATCGGGTCGCCCACGATCTCGCGGTACGACTTCCCCTCCGGGTTGCCGTTGCGGTAGTAGTCCTCCTGCGCACCCGGCGCGGCGACGACGTCGAACGTCGGGTTGGGGATGTACTCGCTTATGGTCCCCCGCACGACGATCTTGGTGCGTCCGTGCACGTCGACGTAGTCGATGGCCTTCGCGTACTCCTTCGGGAGGAACTTGGTCAGCGCCTCCTTCGTCTCGTACATGTGGTTGTCGGCGTCGAAGATCGGAAAGTCGAGGGATCGAGATGGCACGGGAGGTCCCCTTCTGCATCGCCGGGATGCTTGCTCGAGCAAGCATCTGCTGTCCTCAGTCGAGGCGCATACTGCGTCTCTCTGGATGAGAAGGACGTTATCACCCACCGCGACCGGACTCAACCGCACCCGGCCGCCGGGAACGACACGGGCCGGGCCGGGTGGGAATGCCGTTCGCGCTGAGGCGCGAGGAGGGCTCCGGTCCACCGCGCCTGTGGTACCGTCCGGGCCCGGAGTCTGCCGTTCGACGCCGCCGCCGGCGGCCAGGGGGTCCTGCCGTGGAGCTCAAGCCAGGGACTCGGTTCCGCAGCCAGGTCTGCGAGACGGAGGGGGTGGTGGTGAAGGCCGCGCGCGCCGGCGACCTCACCTGCGGAGGCTCCCCGGTGGTCGCCCTCGACGGCCCTGTCGACGCGGGCGCCGCCCTCGACCCCGCCCGTTCGGGCGGCACGCTGCTCGGCAAGCGCTACACCGACGCGGCGGGCGACGTGGAGATCCTCTGCACGAAGCCCGGCGCGGGCTCACTCGCCCTCGACGGCGAGGAGCTCGCGGTCAAGTCGGCGAAGCCCCTGCCGTCCTCGGACTGACCGCGGCTCAGGCCTCGGACTTCACCGCGGGCCGCACCGGCGGTGCGTTGCGCCAGTCGGCGATCCCGTCCTCTGTCGTCGCGATCGGCATGCCGCCGGCGTGCACCTCGGCCCAGTGGGCGTGGTTGAGCTCGTGGAGCGTGAAGCACGCCTTGAGCGCGTTGTAGAAGCCCATGTTGTCGACCGTCTGGTTGACCGACTCCTTGACGAGCAGCGCGGTCATCGTCGGCAGCTCGGCGATGCGCCGGGCGAACTCCACGGTGCGCTCGCCGAGCTCGGCCGCGGGGAAGACCTTCGAGACCATGCCGAGCCGGTGGGCCTCGTCGACGTCGAGGGAGTCTCCGGTCAGCATGAGCTCCTTCGTCTTGCGCGGTCCGAACTCCCAGGGATGGGCGAAGTACTCGACCCCGCACATGCCGAGGCGCGTCCCGACCACGTCCGCGAAGGAGACGTCGTCGGCGGCGACGATGAGGTCGCAGGCCCACATGAGCATCAGCCCTGCGGCGAAGACGGTGCCGTGCACCTGCGCGATCGTGATCTTCCTCAGGTTGCGCCAGCGGCGGGTGTTCTCGAAGTAGTAGTGCCACTCCTGGAGCATGCGCTGCTCGGCGCCGCTCCGGGTGCCCCCGTTGACGAGCATGGTCGGGTGCGGTTTGTCCGAGCTCCACTCGGCCATCGCGACCTTCGATCCCATGTCGTGGCCGGCCGAGAACATCGGGCCCATCCCGCCGAGGATCACCACCCGCACGGCGTCGTCGGCCTCGGCGCGGAGGAAGGCCTCGTCGAGCTCGACGAGCATCCCGCGGTTCTGCGCGTTGCGCGCCTCGGGGCGGTTGAGCATGATCCGGGCGATGCGCCCGTCGTCGAGGGTCTCGTAGCTCACGAACTGGTAGGTCTGGTCGGACATCACGGCTCCTGGTTCTGCTCGGTGGACGGTGGGTCGCCGGCCAGTGCCAGCGAGAACGAGAGCGTCGACACCGCGCAGAGCGCGCCGGTGGCGACGTCGGTGACGTCGACGGTCACCACGGCGAGGGTGCGGCCGCGGCGGACGACGGTGGCCTCGGCCCGGGCGGGGCCCCCGGTCACCCCGCGGAGGAAGTGCACGTCGAGGTCGGCCGTCGCGACACTCGCGTAAGGACCCCCGCCCTCGACGACCGCCCGTCCGGCCACGATGTCGACGAGCGCGGCGATGAGCCCACCCTGGAGTCCGCCGCGCGGGTTCTTGACCTTGGCATCGACGTCGAGCTCGATGGCGAGGTCGGCCGTCGTCGGAACCTCGCGGAACTCGAGCTGTTGGAAGATGTGCTCGCCCGCGGCGAGCACCCGGTCGTGCTCCTCGCGTGCGGCACGGGGGTCCACCGGCCGGACCGGGGTCGTGTCGACGGTGCCGGCCATCTACCTGCCGCCGGCGATGGTCTTGGTCTCGAGGTACTGCTCGAACCCCTCGCGGCCGTTCTGGCGCCCGAGCCCGCTCGCCTTGTACCCGCCGAAAGGCGAGCCTGCGTGGTAGTAGACGCCGCCGTTCACGCTCACGGTACCCGCGCGGATCCGCCGGGCGACGGCGAGCGCGCGCTCCTCCGAGGCAGAGGTGACACCACCCGACAGGCCGTACTCGCTGTCGTTGGCGATCCGGACGGCGTCGTCCTCGTCCTCGAAGGGGATGAGGACCTGCACCGGCCCGAAGATCTCCTCGCGGGCGATGGCCATCGAGTTGTCGACGTCTGCGAAGAGGGTCGGCTCGACGTAGTAGCCGGTCGGGAGGTGGGACGGGTGGCCGCCGCCGGTCACCAGGCGCGCGCCCTCCTCGACCCCCTTCGCGACATAGCCGAGGACGCGGTCGCGCTGGCGGGCGCTGATCTGGGGGCCCTGGATGTTCTCCGGGTCCGTCGGGTCGCCGTAGGCCACGCCCTCCATCGCGGCGGTGGCGAGCTCCACCGCTTCGTCGTACCGGGCGCGGTGGACGAGGTGGCGGGTGAGCATCGCGCACCCCTGGCCGGCGTGGAGGCACGAGAACCCGAGGAAGGCCATCTTGGTCTCGACGTCGCCGTCCTCGAGGATGATGTCGGCGGACTTGCCGCCGAGCTCGAGGAAGAGCCGCTTGAGCGTCGGCGCCCCTGCCGCCATGATCCTGCGGCCCACCGCGGTCGAGCCGGTGAAGGAGATGAGGTCGACCCGCGGATCGACCACCAGCTGCTCGCCGAGGAGGTGGTCCGACGAGGTCACGATGTTGACGACTCCTGCGGGGATGTCGGTCTGCTCGGCGATGAGCCGTCCGATGCGCGTGGCGCTCCACGGGGTGTCCGGCGCGGGTTTGACCACCATGGTGTTCCCGGTGGCGAGTACCTGCCCGAGCTTCCCGATGAGGATCTCGAACGGGTAGTTCCACGGGATGATGGCGCCGACCACCCCGACCGGCTCCTTCACCACGCGTTGCCAGCTGTCCATGCCGAAGGTGGCGTTGTCGGGGAGCGTGCGCTCCCACTCGAACCGGTCGATCTCCTCGGCCGGCCAGCGCAGCCCCTCGCTGAGCGGAGCGTCGAGCTGGGCGAGGTGGGTGGTCATGACCGGGCAGCCGACCTCGGCGACCAGCTCGGTCCGGAAGAGCTCCTGCTCGCCGGTGATCGCGTCGTGCAGCTGGCGGAGGCAGCGCTGGCGGAGGACGCGGTCGGTCGACCAGGCGGTCTGCTCGAATGCTCTGCGTGCGGCCGCGATCGCCAGGTCCATGTCCACGGCGGTCGCGTCGGCCGTCTGACCGAGCACCTCCTCGGTCGCCGGGTTGCGGTTGTCGAAGGCACCGCCGGCGGCGGCCTCGACGAGCCGCCCGTCGACGAGCATCCGGAACTCGCCGGCAGCGGTCACCGGGTCACCGGTGACGGAGGTGGTGGTCATGGGGGAGGCTCCCGGGTCGGCGGCGCGGGTCAGTCCCCGGCGCGGCGCTTTCGTTCGGCCGCGGTCGCGGCCTCGTCGACCGAGAGGGTCATCTCCTCGAGCGAGCCGGCGACGACCACCCCGTAGTCGCGCAGCGCGCCCTCCACCGACACGTACTCGTCCCAGACGTCGTCGAGCACCGCCCGGGGGTCGCGCTGGAGCGGGTCGCCCCATCCTCCGCCGCCGCCGAACTCGTAGACCAGCTGCTCACCCGTGTCGAGCAGCAGGTTAGCGACCGCGGGCGCGACCTCGACGGTGCCCTTCAGCACGCAGCGGTCGGGCGCGCCGCTCCTGCCGCCGGCGATGCCGGGGTGGAGGTGGAAGCGGTTGACCACGTACTGGTTCACGTAGGTCGGCGTGCGGACCTCCTTCACGAAGAGGCTCCCGCACGCGCCCCGCCACTGTCCCGGGCCACCGGAGTCCGTGCGGTAGTTGCGTCCGCGGATGAAGTGGGGGAAGAGGCCCTCGTTGAACTCCGCGGTCGCCTTGATCAGATTGCCGGACGAGGCCGAGAGGGCGCCCCAGCCGTCGACGCCCTGCACCGCGTTGACCCAACCGGCCGAGACCTCGCCGCCGTGGTCGAAGAACGACCGGCCGGTGCGCGGGTCGAGGTCGCCCCACATCTGGCGCGGGCTCCCGAACTTGTACGTCTGTGGGCTGCACCGCTCGGGGATCACCGCACTGAGCGCGACGGCGATCGCGTCGCTGACCTCCACGCCCGGGTGGTGGGTCCCGCTCGAGACCGGCTTGCCCTCCGCGGGGTTGATGCAGCACCCGAGCGGGGCGATGATCTCGATCGAGTCGAAGAACCCTTCGTTCTTGGGGATCGCGGGGTCGACCATGCTCGCGAGCTGCGACACCACGTTGCCCCGCGTGTTGCCGAACGTGGACCACGCCTGGATCTCCGGGCGGTCGTCCGAGCCGGTGAAGTCGACGACGAGGTGCCTGCCGTCGACGGTCACGCTCACGTGGACCTTGATGTCCGTGTTGCCGGCCGGGTCCGCGTCGAAGTAGATGTCCGCGTCGTAGGTGCCGTCGGGCCACTGCTCGATCTCCCGCTGCAGCCGCCGGCGCGAGTCGGCGATCGACCAGTCGACCGTGGCCCGCACCGTGTCCGGTCCGTGGTGGCGGGCGATCTCCTCGAGCCGGGCGACCCCGAGCTGTGCGGCGCCGACCTGGGAGCGGAGGTCGCCGATGAAGCCGGCCAGGCGGTTGTTGGCCCGCATGAGCGAGACCACGTCGCGCCGCTCCTTCCCCCCGTCGATGATCTTGAGCGCGGGGTAGCGGGTGCCCTCCGACCAGATGTCCTTGGCGAAGACGTTGTAGCCGCCGGCCATCGCACCGCCGGTGTCGCCGTGGTGGCACTGGATCGAGGCGATGAGAAGGAGCTCGCCGGTCTCGTCGAAGACCGGGGCGAAGACGTTGAAGTCCGGCAGATGGCCGCCGCCGTGGTACGGGTCGTTGGCGACGATCACGTCGCCGGGGACGAGGTCCTCGCCGAACAGCTCGAGTGCGTAGCGCACGGGGAGGGTGCTCGAGAGCATGAACTGGGGGATCCCGACGGAAAGGGCCGCGAGCCGTCCGGTCGCGTCGAGGATCGTGGCGTTGCGCTCGTTCGACTGGTTGAGGATGGGGGTCGTCGCGGTGCGCGAGACGTAGGTCGCCATCTCGAAGCAGACCGTCTCCATCGCGGAGCGCACGACTTCTGCCGTGATCGGATCGATGTCCACTGCCGTCGAACCAGCCACGGACCTACCTCCCTGCTCCCCTCCCGGTGCCGTCACCGCCGGCGGGCCCCGCGGGAACGCGGTTGCCTTCCAGTGAGTATGGCATGTCCGCCGCCGGGCGTCGTCGCCGCCGACCGGGGACGGCCGCTACGGTGTGGCGGCGCCCGGCCGCCGGTCGGCCGGCGGTGGACCCGGGTCGAGAGGGATCGAGCGATGGACCTTGCGCTCAGCGAGAGCGAGCGCCGCTTCCGCGACGAGGTGCGCGCCTGGCTCGCGGCGAACGTCGAGCCGACCCCCGTGTTCGACTCGTTCGACGAGGAGTTCCACTCCGGACGCCGGTGGCAGGAGCGGCTCGCCGCCGACCGGTGGGTCGGTATCCACTGGCCCGAGACGTTCGGCGGTCGGGGGGCCTCGCCGCTCGAGGTGGCCATCTTCAACGTCGAGTACGCGGCGCTCGCGGGCGCCCCAGCCGGTCAACCGCACCGGCGTGAACCTGGTCGGGCCGACCCTGCTCACCCACGGCGACGACGTCCAGCGGCAGCGGTGGCTGCCGCCCATCCTCACCGCCGAGGAGATCTGGTGCCAGCTCTTCAGCGAGCCCGGCGCCGGCTCCGATCTCGCCTCGCTCGCGACCCGTGCGACACCGGTCGGGGGCGGCTGGGTCCTCGACGGGCAGAAGGTCTGGACGAGCTTCGCCCAGTACGCACGGTGGGGGATCGCCCTCGTCCGCACGGATCCCGAGGGGCCCCGGCACCGCGGGATCACCTGCGTCGCGGTCGACATGGAGGACCCCGGCGTCGAGATCCGCCCTCTCGTCACCCTCACCGCGGAGGCCGAATTCAACGAGGTCTTCTTCGACGCCGTCTTCGTCCCCGACGAGCACGTGATCGGCGGGGTGCACCAGGGCTGGTCGGTCGCCAACACGACCCTCGCGCACGAGCGCGGCACCACCTTCCCATTCAAGGAGCAGGTCGTCCACGAGGTCTACCTCGACCAGCTGCTCGAGCTCGCCGCCGCCAACGGCGCGCTCGACGACACGCTCGTCGCCGACCAGCTGGTGGACGCCTACGTGAAGCTCCGGATCCTCCGCCTCCACAACCTGCGCACGATGACCCGGCTCGGCCGCGGCGTCGCGCCGGGGCCGGAGTCGAGCGTGGTGAAGCTGACCTGGACCGACATGACCCAGCAGCTCTCGGAGGCCGCGATGGCCGTGGTGGGGGAGTGGTCGCCGCTCACCGCCGGCGCGGAGGGCAACCCGGCAGCGGGGAAGTGGCAGCGGCAGTGGCTCTGGTCGAAGGCCTCCCCGATCGCGGGCGGGACCTCGGAGATCCAGCGGACGATCATCGGCGAGCGCCTCCTCGGCCTGCCCCGCTGACGGCACGCGATGCGCGAGTACACCCGTCTCTTCGTCGGTGGCGAGTGGCTGACCCCGGTCGCCACCGGGACGATCGACGTCGTCGAGGCCCACACCGAGCGTCCCTTCGGCCGGGTACCCTGCGCGGGGCCGGCGGACGTCGAGCGCGCGGTGCGGGCCGCGCGGGAGGCCTTCGACCACGGCGACTGGCCGCGACTGCCCGTCGCGGAGCGCATCGCGGCGCTCGGTCGTCTCGTCGACTCGTACCGCGCACGCGCCGACGAGCTCGCAGCCGTCATCACGTCGGAGAACGGGTCGCCGATCGGCTTCTCGCGCCTCGGCCAGGTGGCCGCCCCGGCCGACATCATGGAGTCGATGGCCGAGGTCGCGGCCGCGACCGCCTGGGAGGAGCGCGTCCCTGGGCGCTACCTCGACTTCCTGCTCCGGCGCGAGCCGGTCGGGGTGGTCGGCGCGATCGTCGCCTGGAACGTGCCCCAGGTGCTCATCGCCACCAAGCTCGCGCCGGCCCTCCTCGCCGGGTGCACCGTGGTGGTGAAGGCCGCGCCGGAGGCATCGGTCGACGCCGTCCTCCTCGCGGAGATCGTCGAGTCGGCAGGCCTCCCCGCCGGGACGGTCTCGGTCCTGACCGGCGACACGTCGACCGGTCGCGCGCTCGTCGCCCACCCCGGCGTGGACAAGGTCGCCTTCACCGGCTCGACGGCGGCCGGGCGCGAGATCGCGGCACGCTGCGGCGAGGGACTCAAGCGGGTGAGCCTCGAGCTCGGCGGCAAGTCCGCGGCGGTCGTGCTCGACGACGCGGACCCGGTCGCGCTCGCCAAGGGTCTCCGGTACGCGTCGTTCGTCAACAACGGCCAGGCCTGCGCGGCCCAGACCCGCATCCTCGTGCCGCGCTCGCGGGAGGATGAGCTGGTCGAAGTCGTCGCGTCGACCGCGTCCGCACTGCCGGTGGGCGACCCGTTCTCGCCGGAGACGAGGATCGGCCCGCTGGTGAGCGAGCGCCAGCGCGCACGGGTCCGCGGGTACATCGAGTCGGGCACGGCCGAAGGCGCCCGGGTGGTCGTCGGCGGCGCGTCGCCCCCGCCCGACCTGCCGGTCGGCTGGTTCGTCCGGCCGACGGTCTTCGCCGGCGTGGACAACGCGATGCGGATCGCCCAGGAGGAGATCTTCGGACCGGTCCTCTGCGTGATCCCCTACGACGACGACGCGGACGCGGTCCGGCTCGCCGACGAGTCGCGCTACGGCCTCGCCGGGTCGGTGTGGACGGCCGACGTCGAGCGCGGGCTCGCGGTGGCCCGGGGGGTCCGGACCGGGACCTTCGGGATCAACGGGTACGCCCCCGACCCGCTCGCGCCCTTCGGCGGGTACAAGGAGTCGGGGATCGGGCGCGAGTGGGGGGCGGCAGGGCTCGACGAGTACGTGGAGCTCAAGGCCGTGCACGGGCTCTCGTGACTGGGGACACCCCGCGGTGACCGGTCCCTTCGGCGCCGACGTCGAGCACTACCCGATGTCCGGCCTCGACGAGCTGCTGGTCCACAACCACCCGAATCCGGTGCGGGTGATGTGGACCTCCGACGACCGCGCCTACGAGCGCATGTGGTTCACCTGCCAGGACCGCACCGGCGACCTGCTGGTCGTCGCGGGCATGGGGATCTACCCCAACCTCGGGACGGCCGAGGCCTTCGGGATCGTGAACCGGCGCGGCCGGCACACGACCGTGCGGGCCCACCGCAAGCTCGGGCTCGACCGCACCGACATGACCGTCGGGCCGCTCGTCTTCGAGCTGGTCCGACCCTTCCGCGAGTGGCGGCTCCGGCTCGGGGAGAACGACCACGGCATCGCCTTCGACCTCTCGTGGTTCGACACGAAACGGCCCGTGTACCGCAACATCGGCGGGGGGATGCTGGCGGGCACCCGGCCGTTCGGCGGGGTCGCCGGTTACGACGGCTTCGGCCGCCAGGCGGGGTGGGTCGAGGCACACGGCGAGCGGTTCGAGCTCACGACTGGGACCCACCTCGGCACCCGCGACCACCACTGGGGGACGCGTGACGGCGTCGGTGGCCGGGCCCTCTGGAGCGGCCGCCAGCACCCTTACTCCGGCGAGTGGGTCGAGTTCGAGGCGTACGGGATCTGGGGCGACCACGTCCTCTACAACCTCGGCGACCCGCGGCGCGGCGCGGGCACCCTCCGCGAGGCGCGCCGACGGCTCCGCTTCGAGCCGGACACGCGGCTCGTCCACTCGGGCGAGGTCGACTACGTCTTCGAGGACGGCTCGGTCCGCACCGCGACCTTCGAGCGCCTCGGCAACCAGATCGCCTTCCTCCGGTGCGGGATGTACGGCGGCCCGAACGGCGGGACCCCGGACGGCGACGTCTGGCAGGGGATGGCCGTCGGCGACGGCGTGGTCACCGGCGAGACCTACGATGCGAACGACCCGGCGGTGCGCGCCCGGATCTGCGGGCTCGACCAGCACCATGCGCGCTTCGAGAGCGAAGGCGAGACCACCTACGGCATCGTCGAGCCGTACGACACCCTCTGCTACGAGCTGGCCGAGCGCGGGCTCGGCGGGCTCTCCCTGCTCGAGTGAGCTCCGGACCCATGGGCAGGCAGAAGGGCACGGGCGGCGGTGACCTCGGCTTCGAGCTCGGCACGCCGGGATTCTTCCTCCGACCGGACTACTTCGAGCTGCTCGCACGCCTGCGCGAGGAGTCGCCTGTGCACCCGACCGCGGACGGCATGGTCGCGCTCAGCCGCTACGAGGACGTCCGCACGGTGAGCCGCGACCCGGTCCGGTTCGTCTCGGGTCGGGGCGTGCTGGTCAACGACCCCTTGCGCCGGTCGGACGACGCCGAGCTCCGCGCGTTCTCGATCCTCCACCTCGATCCGCCGGCGCACGCGACCTACCGGTCGCTCGTGAACCGCGAGTTCACCCCCCGCGTGGTCACTCGGTTCGCCGGTCGTGTCCGCCAGGTGGTGCGCGACGCCCTCGACGCCGCACCGGTCGATCGGCCGGTCGACTTCGTCGGCACGCTGGCGGCGCCGGTCCCGATCGCAGTGATCGCGGAGCTCCTCGGTGTCGGCGCGACCGACCGCGACCGGTTCCGACGCTGGTCCGACGCGGCGATCGAGAGCCCCGACCACCAGGACGAGGAGCAGGCGGGGCTGCTCGCCGAGCTCTCGGCCTTCCTCCTCGCACACGTCGACTCGCCGGCCGTCGCGGGCCATGCGCTGCTCGACCTGCTCAAGTCCGTGCCGATCGGCGACCGCCTCCTCGACCGCAGCGAGCTGCTCGGCTTCTGCATCACCCTGCTCGTCGCGGGCAACGAGACCACCCGCACCCTGCTCGCGGGCGGCGCCGAGGCGCTCGCCCGCTGTCCCGACCAGCGCCGACTGCTCGTCGAGGATCCCGACCGGATTGCCGCCGGGGTCGAGGAGCTGCTCCGGTGGGTCACGCCGATCCAGGCGTTCGGGCGCACCGCGGCCGTCGACACCGCGCTCGCCGGCCATCCGGTGCCCGCGGGCACCTTCGTGGTGATGCTCTACGCGTCGGCGAACCGCGACGAGTCGGTCTTCGGGACGGACGCCGGCACGCTCGACGTCCTGCGGCGGACACGCAGCGCGCACCTCGCGTTCGGCTTCGGCGAGCACGTGTGCATCGGCGCGGCGCTCGCCCGGCTCGAGGCGCGGATCTTCTTCGAGGAGCTCCTCGAGCGCCACCCGCATTTCGAACTGGCCGGCGAGCCGGAGTACACGGCGTCGACGCTCATGCGGGGCGCGCGGTCGATGCCGGTGGTGCTCGAGCCCTGAGCCCGGCGACGGCTCAACCGGTGAGCAGGTTGGCGCGCCCGTTGGCCGCGAACTCGGCGTGGAGCGCCTCGAGGTCGGCGTCGACCATCGGCACGAACGACGGCGAACGTCCCACGCGGTGCCAGATCGTGTCGTCGGTCGACCACTGCTGCTCGCGGAGCGGGCGCTTGTCGACCTTGTCGGTGCCGGTCACCGGCAGGGCGGCGACGAGCCGGAGGTAGCGCGGCGCCCACTTCGTCCCGAGGTCGGGCTGGGCGGCGAGGAACGCCTCGAAGGCGCCGGGATCGAACGTCGTGCCGGGCTCGAGCTCGACCGCGGCCGCGACCTGGTCGCCCGTGCGTGCGTCGGGGAGCGCGTAGACCGCGACGCCGCGCACGCCCTCGAACCGCCCGAGGATGCGCTCGATCGGCGCCGCGGTGAAATTCTCGCTGTCGACGCGCAGCCAGTCGCCCGATCGGCCCGCGAAGTAGAAGACGCCCTCCTCGTCGCGGTAGGCGAGGTCGCCCGACCAGTACCAACCGTTGCGCACGCGCTGCGCCTCGGCCTCGGGGTTGTTGTAGTACCCCTCGAAGGCCGAGGCGTTGGAGCGGGTGACCAGCTCACCGACGGCCTGGTCCGCGTTGGTGAGCAGACCCCCGTCGTCGAAGCGGGCCGGGGGGCACTCCTCCCCGGTCGTCGGGTCGACCACCGCCACGTCCTCGTCGCGCCGGGCGCGTCCGAGGGCGCCCGGCCTCGGCGTCGCGACGGGCAGCAGGACGATCGCGTTCTCGCTCGACCCGTACCCCTCGATGACCGGCACGCCGAATCGGCGGGTGAACTCCTCCTTGTCCGGCGCGGCCGTCTCGGGGCCGAGCACGTAGCGGAGCCGGTGGTCGCGGTCGTGCCCGGTCTCGGGGGTCGCCACGATGTGTGCGATCGCACGCCCGACGGTGTTGCAGAAGGTCGCGCCGCTCGACCGTACGTCGGGAAGGAAGCCCGACGCCGAGAATCGGCGGCGGAGGGCGAGCGTCGCGCCCGAGGCGATCCAGGGGAAGACGGCGGCGGAGAGCGCGTTGCCGTGGAAGAGGGGCATCGCCGCGTAGAGGACGTCGTCGGGCGTGAACGGGACCTTGCCCGCGGCGCGCGCGGCGCGGCCCTGGCTCATCTTGACGGCCTTGGGGGTGCCGGTGGTGCCCGAGGTGAAGATGAGCAGGTAGAGATCGTCCGCCACCGGGTCGGCGTCCGCCGCCCGCAGCCCGGGCCCCGCCGCGGCGTACGCGGAGTCGTCGGCGAGGAGGACGCGGTCGGCCGGCAGCCCGAGATCGAGCCCCTCGAGCAGGCCGGCCTGGGTCGTGTCGGTCACCACGAGCTGGCAGTCGGTCGCCCGCACGTCGCTCGCGAGGGCGTCGCCCCGCCGGGTCGGGTTGAGGCCGACCACGACCGCGCCGGCCAGTGCGGCTCCGGTGAGCAGGAAGAGGTACTCGGGCGTGTTCTCGAGCAGGACGCCGACGTGGAAGGGGCCGTCCCGCCGCAGGGAGGTGAGCATCCCCGCACGGACACGGGCCTCGGCGACGACCGCCTGCCAGGACCACTCGGTGCCTTCGAAGGTGAGTGCCCGGCGCGGGTTCCCGGCCTGCGCCGCGACCAGGCGGGCCATGGTCGTCGGCGGGTCCTCCGGCACGGCTCCTCAGGAAGGGCGGACGGTGAGGAGCTCGAGGAGCTGCCCGTCGGGGTCGCGCACCATGACCGCGACGCCGATGTCGGATTTCTCGAGCACCGTGCCGCCGCGCTCGCGCACCGCGGCGAGGGTCGCGGGCAGGTCGTCGGTCGTGAGCGAGAGGTGCGTGAGCCCCGGCTCGGTCATGACCCTGGCGCGCCGGGGCGCGTTCCCCTCGCGGTCGAAGTGGAGCAGCTCGAGGACGAGCCCGTCGCGCACCAGGTAGACCGCGGTGAGCCCGAGCGGCGCCTCGACGTCGAGCAGGGTCGAGCTGATCCCGTCGGGCGGCCGGAGGGAGCGGTCGAAGCGGAAGCCGAGTGCTTCCTCGTAGAAGCGTCGGGAACGCTCGAGGTCGGTCACGCAGAGGCCGACGTGGTTGAAGGTGGTGCCTGGCGGGCCGGCGGGCGCCTCCTGCGGCACCGCGGTCACGACCGCGCCGAGTCCTGCGAGAGGCCCGATGGCATGACCATCCCGACCGTCTGCAGGTGCTGGCCGAGCATGCCGTCGAACTGGTCCGCGACCGCCTCCGCGTCCCAGCCCCCGTCCCGGTGCATCCAGGCGATCTGCTTGGGGTGCTGGAAGAGCGTGTAGCTGAAGTCGGTGCGGCCGAAGACCTGCCCGTTCACATGGGCGGCCCGCTCCGAGGCCAGGTAGGCGACGAGCGGGGCGTTCATCGCGGGATCGAGGCGCGGATCGGGCACGCCGTCGGGCGAGGCGAGTGCCGCGGTCATCCGGGTCGCCCCGGCGGGCGCAAGGGCGTTGACAGTGATGCCGGCCTTGGCCAGCTCGAGGGCCCACACGAAGGTCATGCCCATGATGCCGGCCTTGGCCGCCCCGTAGTTGGTCTGTCCGAAGTTGCCCCGCAGCCCCGCCGAGGAGGTGATGTTCACGATCCGGCCGTAGCCGGCCTCGCGCATCTGGGGGACGGCGTGGCGGGTGCAGTTGAACGTGCCCTTCAGATGGGTGGAGACGACCGCGTCGAAGTCCTCCTCGGCCATCTTGACCAGGGTGCGGTCACGGACGATCCCCGCGTTGTTGACGAGGATGTCGATGGACCCGAACCTGTCGACCGCGGTCGCCACGATGCGCTCGGCGGCCGCGAAGTCGGTCACCGACTCGTGCGACGGCGCCGCCCTGCCGCCGAGGGCTTCGATCTCGGCGCAGACCGCGGTCGCAGGGTCCTCGTCCGTCGACTCGCCGCGCAACCCGACCCCGAGGTCGTTCACGACCACGGCGGCCCCGTTGCGTGCCAGCTCGAGCGCGAACTCGCGACCGATGCCCCTGCCCGCTCCGGTCACGATCGCCACGCGATTGTCCAACAGCATGCGGTTCCCCCGTGATCCCGTTCCGACGCGACGGCACGGCCAGGCGTGCCCGAAAGTCGACCGCATAGTATGGCACCACCTGCTCGTCGGCCAGAAAGCGGATCGCCGTGTCCAGTGCAACAGGTTCGGACCCGTACGCCGAATCCGAGGTCCAGTCGGAGCTTCGATCGTTGGCGCGCGAGATCGGACGGCGCGAGGTCGCCCCCCGCGCGCGACAGGGCGACACGACCGGCGAGCTCCAGATGGAGGCCGTCAAGGCGCTCGCCGCGGCCGATCTCTTCCGGGTGACCGTCGGCGAGCAGTGGGGCGGGCTCGGGTTCGGCGACGTCGAGGCCGCCATCGTCCTCGAGGAGCTCGCGCGCCACGACGTGTCGACGGCCATCTGCTGCCAGCTCGCGTTCAACGGCCCCGCCCGGGGCATCGAGCACCTCGGGAGCGACGCGCTGCGCGACCGCTGGCTGCCCGCGGTGGCCGCTGGCGAAGCGATCGTGAGCATCGGCATCACCGAGCCGGACGCGGGCTCGGCGGTCCAGACCATGCGCAGCGCGCTCACCGCCGACGGCACGGATCGGTGGCGGCTCGACGGCTACAAGAACTACTCGACCCTCGGCCACCTGGCGAAGGGGATCCTCGTCTGGTGCCGCTGGCCCGGCGGAGACGGCGCAAAGGGCATCGGCGCGGTCGTCGTCCCGATGGACCGCGACGGCGTCGAGATCACCGGTCGCCACCGTGGGATGGGGATCCACGCGGCCACCGAGGCCGAAGTCGCCTTCGACGGGGTCGAGGTCACGGCCGACGACGTCCTCCTCGCCGGCGACCCGGGCACCACCGACGCGTTCAAGGTCCTGCTCGGCCACCTCAACCACGAGCGGTGCGGGAACGCCGCGATGTGCGTGGGTGCCGCGCAGGGCGCCCTCGAGCACGCGGTGCGCTACGTGAACGAACGCGAGATCGGGGGCCGACCGATCGCGGAGCTGCAGGGTCTGCGCTGGAAGCTGGCCGACATGGCCGTCCAGCTCGAGGGTGCGCGGCTCCTGCTCACCCGCGCCGTCCATCTCGCGGGCCCGAGCGGCACCCCGCCCGCGCTCGAGACGGCGCTCGCCAAGACGGCGGCGAACCTCGCGGCGAAGTACGTCTGCGACGAGGCCATCCAGCTCCACGGCGGCTACGGCTATAGCGAGGAGTTCCCGGTCGAGCGCGCCTACCGCGACATCCGCGGCCTGTGCATCGGCGCGGGGACGGTCGAGGCGCAGCGGAACTACATCGGGCAGGCGGTCGTGTCGGGCCGGTCGACCGTCTCGCCCGGCTGGCTCAACCCGCTGGCGGGCTGACCGGCCGGGGCGGTGCGTCCGCCCGGAGGAAGAGACCTTCCGGGTCCCACCGCCGCAGCGCCTCGAGGTGCTCGCTCTCCGGGGGATCGAGCTCGTCCACGGGAACGGCGACACGGAGCTCCCACGGACAGCGGTCCCGGATCCGCCCGACCCGCTCCTCGACGGTCCCGGCTCCCGGCGCGACCGCACGGAGCTCGAGCTCGCCCCCGTCGCCCTTCTCGAAGACGCCCAGATCGCAGACGAGCGCGCGGACCCGGTCGCCGACCGAGGTCACGTAGGGCACCTCGGCCACCGCGCGGCGGGAGGTCAGGGTGGTCACGACCACGACCTCGTCCGAGGCGGCCGCCACGTCGTTGCCGCCGCCGGACCCCACGAGGAAGGTCTTGCCGGGCACGACGGTCGAGTTGATCGCGCCGTGCCGGTCGATCTGCGCGGCGCCGAGGCAGCCGAGCACGGTCGTGCCGGGGTTCCCGACCAGCGCGCCGAGTACCTGCTCGGTGTCGCCGAGCATGGTCGCGGTCGGGAAGCTGCGGTGGTTGAAGACGAACGGGTCGGCCGGGGTCGGGCGGTACCCCCAGAGGCCGAGCTCGGCGGTGAGCACGACCTCCGAACCGGCTGCGCGGGCCAGGTCGACCGCGAGCCACGCCGATAGGTTGGCGACGCCGGCACCGGCCAGCACCGCGTCGGCTCCGCGCTCGAGGACGCGTCCGGCGAGGTAGCGCGCGCCGTAGAGCGCGGCGAGCTCCCAGGCGGCGGCCGGTGCGGCGAGGTCGGGCTGGTGGGCTGCCTCGTCCTCCCGCCACGAGTCGGGCGCGGCGCGCCGGCGGAGCCGGTCGACGCGGTCGGGCCCGAGCCGGTCCAGGTACTCGTCCTGGGACCCGGGCGCGAGGACCCACTCCTCGATCCACGCGTCGAAGCGGGCCCCGTGGCTCGCCGCCCGGGCGTCCGCCCAGAACTCGAGGTCCTCGCCGTACGGCTCGACGGGGGTGTCGCGCGCGAAGAGGCCGCCGGGGTGCGCGCCCATCGGCGCCTCGGTCACCGCGAGGACGCGGTGGCCGGGCACCTGCACGAGGTGCGACCAGGGGCGGATGTCGTCGACGACCCGCTCGACCGTGGCGATGACGCCGCGCCGTGCGGCGAGGGCACCCCAGGTGCCTTCGAGCCGCGGCGGGTTGAAGGCGAGGTTCCCGTCACGGTCGGCGATCGCGGCGTGGAGCAGGGCGACGTCCGGTGCGGCCGCCGCCACCAGGCCCACTTCGCCGAACGGAGTCTCGACCCGTGCATAGCCCGGATTGTCCGCCATCGACGAGCCCGCGAGGGACGATGTCGTCACCGCCGGCAGGCCACGCGCCGCGGCCTCGAGCCGTTGGAGGAAGGTGAGGAACGACCAGTGCTCGACCTCGACCTCGCCGCGCAGGTACGCGTCGGCGAACCACGGGTTAGGGGTGAAGTTGGGGAAGATGTCGCCCGAGTACCCGGTGACCACCTTGTCGACCAGCCGACCGCGGAAGAAGAGGCTGCCGAGACTCGAGAGGCTGAGCATGACGAGCGTGAAGCCGGGCGACTGCCCCCACCACCGGCGGACCAGATGGCGCGCCGCGGCGGTCCAGCGAGAGTGGTTGGTCACCACATGGACGGAGTCACCGGGGCGCACGTGCTCGACCGCCGCGTCGAGCGAGCAGACCTTGTCGGACATGCAACGCAAGCTAGCGGACCGGGTCTGTCTGGTCCGCAGGCTTGCGGACCCGGTCGCCGGATAGCATCCGGCGATGATCCGATATGACGTCGGCGCGGACCATGTGGGCCGCATCACGCTCGACCGGCCCGAGGCGAAGAACGCGTTGACCGTCGAGATGCGCGACGACCTCGTCGCGACCGCGCCGCGGCGAGGGAGGACCCGGGGGTCCGTTCGCTGCTGATCACCGGCACCGGTGACGCGTTCTGCGCGGGGATGGACCTGCGCGCCTCGACGGTGAGCAGCGCGGGCTCGTCCGGCTTCGATCCGCGCACGACGAGCGAGGCGCTGCGCAAGGGGGTCCAGGCGTTCATCGGCGAACTGTGGGAGCTCGACAAGCCGACGGTGGCCGCGGTCAACGGCACCGCGGTCGGTCCCGGCGCGCACCTCGCGCTCGCCTGCGACTTCGTGCTGGTCCACCCGGGGACGCGGTTCGTCTGGTCGTTCGCCCGCTGGGGCCTGGTGGTCGACGCGGGTGGCGCCTACCTGCTCCCGCGCCTCGTGGGTCTGCCGCGAGCGAAGGCCATGGTCCTGCTCGGCGAGGAGGTGGTCGGTGCCGACGCGGTGGCGGCAGGGCTCGCCTACCGGTGCGTCGACCCGGCCGGGGACCTCGCCGGCGCGGCCGACGAGCTCGCGGTCCGGCTCGCGGCGGGGCCCACGCGCTCGCTCGGGCTCTCGAAGCAGCTCCTCAACACGAGCTTCGAGACGGCCCTCCCGCTCGCCCTCGAGCGCGAGGGTCACGCCCAGGCCCTCGCCGCGGTCTCCCCGGAGATGGCCGAGGGAATGGCGGCCTTCAAGGAGCGTCGCGCCCCGCGCTTCGCACCGTCGCCGGACTGAGCCCGCCGCTCAGATCACGCCGTCGCGGCGGAGGCCCTCGAGCTCGTCCGCCGACAGGCCGACGAGTCCGGTCCAGACCTCGTCGTTGTGCTCGCCGAGCCGGGGCGCGGGCTGCGGCGGTTCGGGCCGCCGGCCGTCGAACCGGGGGAACGGCGCCTGCTGACGGTGCGGCCCGGCGACCGGGTCCGCCACGGTGACCAGGTCGCCCCGCGCCGCGAAGTGCGGGTCGCGGAGGATGTCGGCAGCGCTGTAGGCAGTCCCGACCGGCACCTCGTGGGCGATGCAGGCGGCCTCGACCTCCGCCGCGGTCATCGAGGACGTCCAGGCGGCGACGAGGTCGTTGATCTCGTCGGACCTCGCCGCACGCTTGGCGAGCGTCCGCCACTCGGGGTCGTCCGCGAGCTCCGGACGGCCCATCGCCGCGCAGAGGCGGCGGAAGTTCACGTCCGAGCCGGCGACCACGCAGACGTAGGCGCCGTCCCTGGTCGGGTAGTTGTCGAGCGGCGCCGAGGTCGCCATGCGGTTCCCCTCGCGCTCGCGAGTGATGCCGAGCCGGTCCTGCCCGGCGACCGTCCACTCGAGGACGCGCAGGATCGAGCCGTAGAGCGGGGCGTCGACCACGCCGCCGGTGCCGGTGCCCTGCGGGCCGTCGCGGCGGTAGAGCGCGGACGCGACCGCGGCCGCGGCGAAGACGCCGGTCAGGTAGTCGGAGATGTTGACCCCCGGCCGCACCGGCGGCCGGTCCGGGTAGCCGGTCAGGTGGAGGAGGCCGCCGTATGCGATCCCGAGCCGATCGAGGCCGGTCCGGCCCGAGTAGGGGCCGTCCTGCCCGAAGACGCTGATGCGCGCCCAGACGAGGCGCGGGTCGCACGCGACGGGACCGATCCCCCAACGCTCGAGCGCGCCCGGTCGGAAGTTCTCGCACACGACGTCGGCCGTCGCGACGAGACGACGGAAGAGGTCCTGGCCGGCCGGTCGCCGGAGGTCGAGGGTGACGCCCTTGCGGCCGCGCCCCTCGACCGCCCACCAGAGCGAGTAGCGCTCGTCGCCGTCGCCGACGAACGGTCCGATGGTCCGCATGAAATCGCCGCCGCCGGGATCTTCGACCTTGATGACCTCGGCGCCCATCTCCCCGAGGAAGCCGGCACAGAACGGCGCGCTGATCCGCGTGCCGACGTCGATCACCCGGATCCCTGCCAGCGGGAGCGGGCCAGGTCGCCCCGGGCGCCCGGCCGTCGCCGGCTCAGTCACGGTGCTCGGCGAAGACCTCGGACATCGACTGCTTCTGCTGGCGCGCACGGAGCGCGGAGGTCGCGGTCTCCGTGTTGTGCATCCAGTGGTGGGCCATGAAGTGGTACTTCCACGAGGCGTCCTTGCCCATGAGGCTCGCCGTGTGGTTGAGCGAGTCCTTGACCACCTGCGCGGTCACCGGCGGCACGAGCGCGATCCGGTCCGCGAGCTCCGCGACCCGCTCGGCCAGCTCGGCGCGGGGCACCACCCGGTTGACGAGCCCGAGCCGCCAGGCCTCCTGTGCGTCGAGGGTCTCGCCGGTCCAGAGGAACTCCTTCGCCTTGCGGATCCCGAGCTCCCACGGCTCGACGAGCAGCTCGACGGCGGCACCCGTCATCCGCAGGACCGGGTTCTGGAAGGTCGCGTCATCGGAGGCGACGATGAGGTCGCACATGCAGGCGAGCATGAGGCCTGCCGCGACGCACGCACCCTGCACCGCGGCGATCGTCGGCTTGCGGAACGCGTAGATCCGCCGGCACCGGTCGTAGTACATGACCTGCTCGTGGCGGAACTTGCCCTCGGGGGTCTCGCGGAGCGCCCGCCAGGCGTTGGGCTCGCCGTCGCCGACCAGCTCCTTCAGGTCGTGGCCGGACGAGAAGTGCTTGCCGGCACCGGCCAGCACCACGACCCGGACCTCGTCGTCGGCGTCGGCACGGTCGAGCGCCTCGTCGATCCCGTCGATGAGGGCGGTGTTCTGCGCGTTCGCCATGTCGGGACGGTTCATGGTGACGGTGGCGACGTGGCCGCGCACCTCGTACAGGACGACGGGCTCACCCATGGGTCGGCACTCTCCTCGGCGACGGGCGACCACCACGGGCGTCGGGTTCGTCCGCGCGGGCGGGCCGCGGCAGGCCGAGCACCCGTTCCCCCACGATGGTGCGTTGGATCTCGTTGGTGCCCGCCCACACCGATGACGCCTGATAATAGAGCCACGACCGCTGCCATCCGCCGTCCCCGGGGTTGTGGTCGGCGCCCTTCCACAGCGGTGCGGACGGCCCGAGGACGGCCATCGCGGTGTCGTGGAACCGCTTGCTCATCTCGCTCCAGTAGAGCTTGAGCGCGCTGCCCTCGGGACCGGGCTCGAGGCCCTTGGCGAGCCGGCTCACCCCGCGGAGGTTGTGGAGCTGGAAGAGGCGGACCTCCACGTAGGCCTGTGCGAGACGCTGCGCGATGCGCGGGTCGTCGATGTCGTGGCGCTCGACGGCGAGCCGGAGGAGCTCCTCGAGCAGCTGGATGTGGATGACCAGCTGGCGCGGGTTGGTCCCGCGCTCGTGGGAGAGGGTCGAGTTGGCGACCCGCCAGCCCTCGTGCTCGGGCCCGACCAGCTGGTCGGCGGGGACGAACACGTCGGTGAGGAAGACCTCGTTGAACTCGGCCTCGCCGGTGAGCTGCACGAGCGGACGGACCTCGACGCCCTCCGCGTGCATGTCGACCACCAGGAAGGAGATGCCACGGTGCTTGGGGGCGCCGGGGTCCGTCCGCGCGAGGCAGACGCCCCAGTCGGCGAACTGGGCGTAGGAGGTCCAGACCTTCTGCCCGTTGACCAGCCACCCGCCGTCGACCGGCGTGGCCCGCGTGGCAAGGCCGGCGAGGTCGCTGCCGGCACCCGGCTCGCTGAAGAGCTGGCACCACATCTCCTCGGCGGTGAGGATCTTCGGGAGCCACCGCTGCCGCTGTGCGCCGGTGCCGTGCGCGAGCAGGGTCGGCCCCGCGAGGTTGATGCCGATGCGCCCGACCATCTCGGGAGCGCGGGCGCGGGCGAGCTCCTCCTGGACGATGAAGTGCTCGACCGGGCCTGCGCCGCGCCCTCCGTACTCCTCGGGCCAGGTCACGCCGACCCACGAATCGGCGGCGAGCGACGCCTGCCATCCGCGGAGGAACGCGACCTCGTCGGCGAGGACGTCGTAGCGAGGTGGGAGACCCTTGCCGTACTCCCACAGCAGGTGCCCGCGCAACCACGAGCGGAGCTCCGTGCGGAACGCGAGCTCGTCGACGCTCTCCGTCAGGTCCACGGCCCCCCCTCGATCGGAGACATCCGCGCCATACTATCGACCGATGGACTTCGACCTCTCGGTGGAGCAGCGTGCGCTGCAGGAGGGCGCGCGCGATCTGTTGGACCGCTACGCGAGTCCCGAGCGAGTGCGCGCACATCTCGCGAACCGCGATTCGTACGACAAGGCGCTGTGGGATGCGATGGTCGACCAGGGGTGGTGCGCGGTCGCCGTGCCCGAGGAGGAAGGCGGGCTCGGCCTCGGGTGGGTCGAGGCCGCGGTCCTCGTCGAGGAGGTCGCGCGCCACACCGCTCCCGTGCCCTTCGCGCCCACACTCCTCGCGATCGGCGCGCTGACCGGCAGCACCGGGCACCGCGAGCTCCTCGACCGGCTCGTCGGTGGCGCGTCGCTCGCAGCCGTCGCCTGGACGGGTGACCCGGACGCCGTCACGGTGGACGGGACCGAGGAGCGGCCGGTGCTCACCGGTCGCCTCGGACCGGTCGAGGGCGCGGCCGTCGCCGACGCTGCCGTCGTGGTCACCCCGGCCGGCACCTTCCTGGTCGACCTCGTCGCATCCGGTCGCCCGGCCCCCGAGCCGGCGATGGACCTCACCCGCACGCTGTCGTGGCTCGTCCTCGACGGGACGCCGTCGGCGCGGCTCGGCGCCGACCCCGCACTCGTCGCGGCGCGGGGCGCGATCACCTCGTCGGCCGAGCTGCTCGGAGGCGCCGATCGCGTGCTCGAGCTGGCCACGCAGTACGCGAAGGACCGCGTCCAGTTCGGCGCTCCCATCGGGAGCTTCCAGGCCGTCAAGCATCGCTGCGCCGACATGCTCGTCGACGTCGAAGGGATGCGGTCGGCGACCTGGTACGGCGCCTGGGCGGTCTCGACCGGTGAGCCCGGCTGGTCGCTCGCCGCGTCGACGGCGAAGATCTGGTGCGCGGACGCCTCCAAACGGGTCATGGCGTCGGGCCTGCAGGTCCACGGGGGCATCGGCTTCACCTGGGAGCACGACCTCCACCTCTTCATCAAGCGGGCGCAGTTCTCCCAGCTCGACTTCGGCGACGCCTCCTTCCACCGCACGCGACTCGCGGCGGAGCTCCGCTCGCTCGTGGCCGCCGGCGACGGGGTGATGTGAGGGCCGGCCGGTGACCCAGCGCACGGTCGGCACCGGGCCGGCACTCGGCGAGGCCGCCCTCGCGGCCGAGAGCGCTGCCGCACTGCTCCGGCGCAACGCGACCGACCCGGCCATCGCCGACCGGCCCGCCATCCGGAACGGGGCGCAGGTGACGACCCACCGTGCCTACTACGAGGCCTCGTGCCGATGGGCCAACCTGCTGCTCGGGACCAAGCGGCCGGGGAGGCCGCTGCACGTCGCCGTCGTGCTCGACAACGTGCCCGAGTACCTGTACGCGTTCGGCGGCGCCGCGCTGGCGGGCGGCGCCGTCGTGGGCGTCAACCACACCCGCCGTGGCGAGCACCTCCTCCACGACGTGCGCCACACCCACTGCGGCCTGGTCGTCTACGAACCGAGGCACGAGGAGCTGATCGGGCCGGTGCTCGACCAACTCGACGACGTCCAGGTGCTGGTGGTCGGCGAGACGCTCGAGGACGCGCTGGGCGGCGCCGGCGCCGACGACCCGCACGCCGAGGCGCCCCTCGACGAGCCGTGGGCGCTGATCTTCACGAGCGGCACTTCGGCCGCGCCGAAGGCCGTGATCTGCTCGCAGCGCCGACTGCTCGTGACGGGGAACCGCATGGCCCAGCTGATGGGCCTCGGCCTCGACGACGTCGGCTACGTCTCGATGCCCCTCTTCCACTCGAACGCGGTGATGGTGGGCTGGGCGCCCTCCCTCGTGGTCGGTGCGTCGGTCGGCCTCGCGCGCAAGTTCACGGCGTCGGGCTGGCTCGACGACGTGCGGCGGTACGGGGCGACGTACTTCAACTACACGGGGAAGCCACTCGCGTACATCCTCGCCCAGCCCGAGCGGCCCGACGACGCCGACAACACCTTGCGTGTCGCCTACGGCAACGAGGGCGCACCGCAGGTGGTCGCCGCGTTCGCCGAGCGCTTCGGCGTCGAGGTCATCGACGGCTTCGGCGCGACGGAGGGCGGCCTCGCGATCAACCGGGACGACGACGCGCCACCCGGCTCGGTCGGGCGTGCCGGCCCCGAGCTCAAGATCCTCGACGAGGACGGCAACGAGCTCCCGCGGGCGACGTTCGACGCGTCGGGCGCACTCGTCGATCCCGTCGGCAGCGTCGGCGAGATCGTGAACACCTCGGGGACCGGCGTCTTCGAGGGGTACTACAACAACGACGAGGCGAACCGCCGCGCCACGCGGAACGGCTGGTACTGGAGCGGCGATCTCGGCTACCTCGACGAGCAGGGGTACCTCTACTTCGCGGGTCGGACGGCGGACTGGATCCGGGTGGACGGCGAGAACTTCCCGGCCGGACCCATCGAGACGATCGTCGCCCGCCACCCCGACGTGATGGTGTGCGCCGCCTACGGCGTGCCCGATCCCGAGGCGGGGGACCGGGTGATGGCGGCCCTCGTCCTCCGACCCGGCGCGACATTCGACCCGGTGGCCTTCGCCGCGTGGCTCGACGCGCAGGCCGACCTGAGCCCGAAGTGGCGCCCGACCTACCTCCGGCTGTCGGACTCGCTCCCCACGTCGCCGACCAACAAGGTGCTCACCCGGACGCTCGTGCACCAGAAGTACCGGCCCGACCTGGTCGGGCCCGATCGGCTCTGGGTGCGCGGCCGCGGCGAGGAGGCCTACCGGACCTTCGGCGACGCGGAGGCCTCGGAGCTGCGCGAGGAGCTCGACGCGGCCGGTCGCGCCCGCTTCTGGGACCTCTGACCGCGCCGGCGCGGCCGCTCCGGCGGCCCCGACCGGCCGGAGTGGCTCACTCGTCGAAGAAGTAGCGCAGCAGCAGCTCGGCCACGCAGGCCGGTTTCGCCGCGCCCTCGACCTCGTAGGTCAGCTCGATCCCCACCTGGACCCCGCCGCCGGCGACGTCCTCGACGCCCTGGAGCACCGCACCGAGCCGGATCCGCGAACCGACCGGGACCGGGCTCGGGAACCGCACCTTGTTGAGCCCGTAGTTCACGCCCATGCGCACGTGCTCCCAGGCGAGCACGTCGTGGATGAGGAGCGGTCCGAGCGAGAGGGTCAGGTACCCGTGCGCGATGGTGCCGCCGAAGGGTCCTGCCGCTGCACGCTCGGGATCGACGTGGATCCACTGGTGGTCGCCGGTCGCGTCGGCGAACGTGTCGACGCGCTCCTGGGTGATCTCGTGGTACTCGCTGTAGCCGAGGTGCTGCCCGACGAGCGGGGTGAGATCGGCGCGGGAGGCGATGGTTATCATGCCCGAGGGTAGCCCGCGAGGGGTCGGGTACCGTCCTGCGTCGAGCACACGCCGAGAGGGAGGACCCGTTGGGCACGCCGGAGTTCTTCCTCTACCTGCCGCAGCTGCTGATGGACGTCGAGTCGATCACCGAACGAGCACTCGCGGCCGAGCGCAGCGGCTTCGACGGCATCGCGTTCATGGACCACCTCGCGCCGCCGCTGCGGGAGTCGGCGCCGATGTACGAGGCCATGACGCTCGCGACGTGGATCGCCGCGAAGACGACGACGCTGCGCGTCGGCCACCTCGTCCTCTGCGACGCGATGCGCCATCCCGCCGTCCTCGCCCGACAGGCGGTCACCCTCGACCGCGCCTCCGGCGGTCGGTTCGAGCTCGGGATCGGCTGGGGGTCGATCGCCGGGGAGCTGGTGGCCTTCGGCGTGACCGACGACCCGCCGGCGCGCCGGGTCGGTCGGCTCGGGGAGACGCTCGAGCTGCTCGAGGCGTTCTGGCGTGGCGAGTCCGTGCACCACCACGGGGAGCACTTCACGGTCGATGCCGCCGGCCAGCAGCCGACCCCGCTCGGCACGATCCCCCTGCTCGTCGGCGGGGTGGGACCGAGGACCCTCGCCCTCGTGCGCCGCCATGCGACCTGGTGGAACCTGCCGATCACCGCCCTCGACCGCCTCGAGGCGCTCCGTCCCGACGCGGGCCCGGCACGCGTCTCGACGCAGCATCTGGTCGCCTTCGCGTCCGACCCCTCCCGGCGCGCCGAGGTCGAGGCGACCGCACGCCGCCGGTTCGGCGGGATGGGCGGACCGCTCCTCGTCGGGGACGCGGCCGAGCTGCGCGCGCACTTCGAGCGCTACCGCGCACTCGGCGTCGAGCGCTTCTACACCTGGTTCACCGACTTCGCGGTGGCACCCACCCTCGAGGCCTTCGGCGAGCAGGTGATCCGGCCCCTCGCCGGCTGACGGCCCGGTCGGATCGGCCCGTTCGCGCGCTCAGTCGCCTGAGGAGCCGGCCAGGCGGTCGCGCACGACGCGGCGGAGGACCTTGCCGGTGTCGGTGGTCGGGAGGTCGTCGACGACCTCGAGCCGTCCCGGGGTCTTGAGGGTGCCGAGGTGGTCGCGTACCCAGGAGCGCAGGACGTCGTCGAGCGCCTCGTCCGGATCGTCCGCGTCCCCTGCCCGGACCACGACGGCCGCGGCGACGGTCTCGCCCCACTCGGGGTCGGGCACGCCCACGACGACTGCCGCCTCGACCGACGCGTGGCGGAGCAGGACGTCCTCGATCTCGGCCGGCGAGAGGTTCTCGCCCCCTTTGATGATCACGTCGTCGGCGCGCCCCTCGACGAAGAGGTAGCCCTCCTCGTCGAGGTGTCCGACGTCGCCCGTGACCAGCCAGCCGCCCTCGGCGAGCCCGGACGCCGTGTCGAGGTACTCACCCGCGACCTGCGGGCCGCGGACGCGGATCGGGCCCGACGCGCCGGTCGTCACCGGCTGCCCGTCCTCGTCGACGACGACGACCTCGACGCCGGGCAGGGGACGCCCGACCGACTCGAGACGCCGACGGACCGAGGGGTCGACGCTCGAGAGCGCCTCGCGGTGGTCGTCCGGTCCGAGGACCGCGATCGTCGAGGACGTCTCGGTGAGTCCGTAGGCGTTCACGAAGTCGACCCCCGGGAAGCGGTCGAGCGCCTCCTCGAGCACGGGAACGGCCATCCGGGCACCGCCGTAGGAGAGGTGGCGCAGGGTCGGGACGCGGAGTCCGGGATCGTCGGCCATCGCCTGCACGATGCGGGCGAGCATCGTCGGCACGACGAACGCGTGGGTCGCCCCGTGCTCGCTGGCGCGGGTCAGCCAGGCCTCGGGGGTGAACGAGGGGAGCGGAACGAGCCGGCGGCCCGCGTAGACCGAGCTCAGCACCGCCGCGACGCCGGCGATGTGGAACGGCGGCGCCGCGAGCAGAAGGGCCTCGTCCTCGCCGGCGGAGGCGAACTCGACGGTCTCCATCACGTAGGCGAGCAGGTGCTCGTGGCGGAGGAGCGCGGCCTTCGGGGTCCCCGACGAGCCGCTGGTGAAGAGCAGGACCGCGGGGCGGGCCGGCTCGGGCACGTAGGCGCGCTCGTCGCGCCGGCGACGGCCAACCGGGCGTTCCACGCATCGGTCGGCACCGCACCGCTCCCGAGTGCGTCGGCGAGAGCCGCTCCGGCGACCACCGCGGGCCGATCGAGGCGGGCGAGCTGCTCGCGCAGGGACTCGGGGGGCAGCCGGAAGTTGAGCGGCGCGTAGGGGATGCCGGCCCAGGCGGCGCCGAAGAGCGCGGTCGGCACGGCGCCCGTGGTCACGTCCGCGAAGGCGAGGGTGCCCGACCCGTCGGCGAGCAGCGCGTCGGCCGCGGCGCGCGCACGGTCGCGCAGCTGCGCATAGGTCATGTCCGCGCCGGGCTCGCTGAGTGCGACGCGGTCGCCGAGGGTGTCGGCGACGAGGTCGAGCAGGAGGGCGAGGTTCACGTGCGGTCCGGGTGGGCGGTGGAGTGCAGGACGCCGCACCGGGGCCGGGCCGCGCGGGGCGATGGTACCCATCGCCCGATGTGCCCGACAATCGGCCGGACGCGCTTCACGCCGTCACCTCGTCGACGAGTCCCCAGCCGAGCGCGGTCTCGGCGTCGATCGACTCGTGGCCGAGGGCGAGGGAGAGGGTCGCGTGGCGTCCGATCCGCCGCGGCAGGGTGACCGTGCCCCCGGCGCCCGGTACGAGACCGATCCGGACCTCGGGCAGTGCGATGCGGGTCGACGGTGCGGCGACCACCTGCGCGCAGCCTGCCGCGAGCTCGATGCCCGAGCCGTAGGCATGGCCGTGGAGGTGGGCGACCGTGCGGTCCGCGACCGCGGCGAGCGCCCGCGCGGGGCTCCGGACGAGCCGGAGCAGGTGCGCGGCGACCGGGTCGGGGCGAGAGCCGAACTCATCGAGGTCGCCGCCGCTGCAGAACGAGTCGCCCGCGCCGCGCAGGTGGACCCGGGCGATCGTCGGGTCCCGCGCGGGAAGGTCGAGCGCGGCGACGAGCTCGTCGCGCATGGCGGCGTCGAGGGCGTTGCGCACGGAGGGCCGGTGCAGGGTCACGGTGAGCTCGTCGCCGTCGCGCTCGACGAGGACGGCCGGTCTGTCCTCATCCGGCCGGTGCCGTGCGGGTGTCGCCTCACGCCACGCGGCGAACTCGGGTCCGGCCTGGAGGAGGCCGTAGGCGGTCGACTCTGCGACCAGTCCCGCGGCGACGGAGCGACCGCCCCCGGTCCGGAGCAGCACCGCGAGGACGGTCGCGGCCATCGGTCGCGCGGCGACGGTGGCGGTCACGGTCGCGAGCTCGGCGCTGGCGGGCGCCACGGCGAGGTCGGCCCACCCCGGCGGCGCGTCCGCTCGCGCGCCGACCGAGACGACGACCGTCGGCAGGGTCGCGAGCGCGGCGGTCGGCACGGAACCGAGGTCGTCGGGCAGGTCGTCGCCGTCGACGAGGAGGACCCCGCCACGGTGGGAGCCGAAGCGCTCCGGAGCGTCGCCGCGCCGGAGGGCCTCCGCGAACTCGCGACCGGGGAGCAGGTCGTCCACGGTGCGAGGGTACTGTCGGAGGGCATGGGCAGCGGGGGTGCCGACATGCAGGCCGGGCATCGGGAGGCTGCCGGGCACGGGTCCGGGGGTGCTGCCTGGCGGGCGTCGGGGATGGCGTCGCTCACCGGCCGCCCCGGCGGGCCGTTCCACGATCCGCCGGCCGGTCTGGTCGACCGGCTCGACGGGCTGGCCGACGCCGTCGCCCGGGACACCGCCCAACTGGGTCGCCGTGTCGATCTCGATCCGCTCGCCGTCCTGACCGAGCGCGCCACGCTGCTCCGGCTGCGGCGCGGCGGCAACATGAGCTGTGGCGGCTCGGCCCGCCTGCTCCGGGCCTGCGACGGCTGGGTCGCGGTGTCGCTCGCGCGGCGCTCGGACTGGGAACTGCTCCCCGCATGGCTCGGGACGGCGCCGTCCGCACCCGACGGGTGGGAGGTGGTCGCGGACGCGGTCCGACGTCGTCCCGTGCGCGGTCTCGTCGACGGAGCGACGCTGCTCGGGCTCGCGGCGGCGGCGGTCGGGGAGCGACCGGGGCCCGTGGCACGGCGCCGGAAGCCGATGCCTTGGGGCGTGCGGGCCGAGCAGCTCGCGGCGGGTGCAGCGGTCCACGCGTCGGAGCTCGCCGTCGTCGACCTCACGGCGCTCTGGGCGGGGCCGCTCGTCGGAAGGGTGCTCGCGCGCTGCGGCTGCCCGGTCCGCAAAGTCGAGTCGTCGGACCGACCGGACGGCGCGCGCGACGCCCGCGGTCTACTCGTCGCTCAACGACGGCAAGGAAGGGGTCGTCCTCGACTTCGCGTCGGCGGCGGGCCGGGCCGAGCTCGCCGCCCTCGTGGCCGACGCGGACGTGGTGGTGACCGCGTCCCGGCCGCGGGCCCTCGAGCAGCTCGGGCTCGGGCCCGCCCTCGAGCGTCGCGCCGGCCGGACGCGGGCGTGGGTGGCGATCACCGGGTACGGCGACATCGACCGGGTGGCCTTCGGTGACGACGCGGCGGCCGCCGGCGGGCTCGTGACCTGGGACGCGGCGGGGCCGTGCTTCGTGGGCGACGCGATCGCCGATCCGCTCACCGGGCTCGCGGCCTCGGCCGCGCTGCTTGCCGCGTTGCGTTCGGGCGGGACCTGGCGGATCCGGGTCTCGATGGCCGATGTCGCCGCGGGGTTCGCCGGGATCGCCGCACCCGGGCCGGCAGCGGCGCCGGGGGCCGCGCCGGCTGCGAGACGAACGTTCTCGTACCACGGATCGTGAATTCGCGTGGCGTGAGATGACAGCATCCGGGCCATCTGGCAGAATCGGGCGGGTCCAGGGTGCGGGAGGAGTGGTCGGCATGCAGATCGACGAGATGGTGATGGTGAGCGTCGACGACCACGTGGTCGAGCCGCCGAACCTGTTCGACGGCCGGCTGTCGGCCAAGTACGTCGACCTCGCGCCGCAGTTCATCACCAACGACGACGGGACCAACGCGTGGCTCTACGAGGGCAACGTGCTCCCGAACGTGGCCCTCAACGCCGTCGCCGGCCGGCCGCGGGAGGAGTACGGGCTCGAGCCCACCTCGTTCGACCAACTCCGGCCCGGCTGCTACGACATCCACGAGCGTGTGAAGGACATGGACGCGAACGGGATGGTCGGCTCCCTCTGCTTCCCCTCCTTCCCGCAGTTCTGCGGCCAGCTCTTCGCGTGGACCGAGGACAAGGACGTGGCCCTCGCCATGATCCGCGCGTACAACGACTGGCACATCGACGAGTGGTGCGGCTCCTACCCGGGCAGGTTCATCCCCTGCGTGCTCCCCGCGATCTGGGACCCCGAGGTCATGGCGGCGGAGGTGCGCCGTACCGCGGCGAAGGGCGCCCATGCCGTCACCTTCTCCGAAAACCCGTCCAAGCTCGGCTGGCCGAGCGTGCACACCGACCACTGGGACCCCTTCTGGCGGGCGTGCAGCGACGAGGGGGTCGTGGTCTGCCTCCACATCGGCTCGTCCTCGGAGCTGGTGATCACCTCGCCGGACGCACCGATGGACTGCCTCATCACGCTCACCCCGATGAACATCGTGAAGGCCGCCACCGATCTCGTCTGGTCGCCGGTGCTCCGCAAGTTCCCGGACCTGCGCGTCGCCCTCTCGGAGGGTGGGATCGGCTGGATCCCGTACTTCCTCGAGCGCATCGACTACAACTACGACCGCCACCACGCGTGGACCGGCCAGGACTACGGCGACCTGCTGCCGAGCCAGGTGTTCAACCGAAACGTGCTCACCTGCTTCATCGACGACCACTTCGGCGTGGCCAGCCGCGACTACCTCGAGATGGACAACGTCATGTGGGAGTGCGACTACCCGCACTCGGACTCGACCTGGCCGCTCGCGCCGGAGACGCTCGCAGCCAACCTCGACGGCATCTCCGACCACGACCTCGACCGCATCACGCACCTCAACGCGATGCGCCACTTCCACTACGACCCCTTCACCGCGCTCGGCGGCAAGGAGCAGTGCACGGTCGGCGCCCTCCGTGCGCGGGCGGTGGGACACGACGTCTCGATCAAGTCGCAGCTCCGCGACACCATCGCCAGGCGCGGCACGCTCGCCACCGACCTCGCGTCGGTGGGGCACGACTGACCGGGCCGCGCGCTCGGCACCGGGCGGCACCTCCTCGCCCCACGCGGGCGGCATCCGGCCGCCTGCCCGAACGAAGGATCACGTACCATGGCCAACGCTCTCTCCGGCATTCGGGTCCTCGAGGTCGCGGCGTGGACGTTCGTCCCGGCGGCCGGAGCGGTGCTCGCCGACTGGGGCGCCGACGTCATCAAGGTCGAGCACCCGATCACCGGCGACCCGCAGCGGGGCCTGGTCTCGATGGGCCTGATCCCCGGTGGGGACAGCGCGGTCAACTACATCATGGAGCAGCCCAACCGCGGGAAGCGGAGCATCGGCATCGACATCGCGTCGGACGAGGGGCGCGAGATCCTCTACAAGCTCGCCGAGAGCTCCGACGTCTTCCTCACCAGCTTCCTCCCCTCGGTGCGCCAGCGGCTCAAGATCGACGTGGAGCACATCAGGGCCGTGAACCCGTCGATCGTCTACGCGCGCGGCTCGGGCCAGGGGCCGCTCGGCGAGGACCGGGACAAGCCCGGCTACGACGGCTCGGTGTACTGGGGACGCGGTGGCGTGAGCAACGCGCTCGACCCCGTCGGACTCGAAGTACCCGATCGGGGGACGCGCGGCCTTCGGCGACCTGGCCGGGGGCATGGCGATCGCCGGTGGCATCGCGGCCGGGCTCGTGCAGCGCGAGCGGACCGGCGTGGCGCCGACCGTCGACGTCTCGCTGCTCGGGCTCGCGATGTGGGTGCTCTCGCCGGACATCGTCGCGTCGGGCCTCTACGGGGGTGACCCGATGCCGAAATTCAGCCGCAGCGTCTCGCCGAACCCGCTGGTCGGCAACTACCGGACGAGCGACGGTCGCTACATCATCCTCATGATGCTGCAGGCCGACCGGTACTGGGACGAGTTCTGCCGCTGCGTCGGCCGTCCCGACCTCGCGGAGGACCCGCGCTTCAGGGACGGAGCGAGCCGCTTCGAGCACCGCGAGGAGTGCGTGCGGGCCATCGACGAGCTCTTCGCCACCCGCACCTATGAGGAGTGGAAGGCGACCCTCGCCGGCCTCTCGGGCGCCTGGGCCCCGGTCCAGATGGCGAGCGAGCTGCCCGACGACCCGCAGGTCGGCGCCAACGGGTACCTCGCCACGGTGCACCGCGCCGACGGCCGGGAGTACGACCTCGTGGCCAACCCGGTCCAGATGGACGAGACGGCCGACCAGCTCGTCCCGGCGCCCGAGCACGGACAGCACACCGAGGAGATCCTCCTCGAGCTCGGCTACGACTGGGACCGGATCATCGCCACCAAGGAGTCCGGCGCCGTCCTCTGACGCGGGGACGCCTCGCCCGGGCGGGACCGCTACTTGGGCGGGAAGCGGAGGGCGCCGTCGAGCCGGATGTTCTCGCCGTTGAGGTACGGGTTCTCGACGATGCTCGCGACGAGCTGCGCGAACTCGTCGGGCTCGCCCATCCTGTGGGGGAAGACGATCGACTCGACGAGGCGCTCCTGGAGCTTGGCTGGCGCCGAGCGCATGAGCGGTGTCCCCATCGTGCCCGGCGCGATCGCGCAGACCCGGATGCCGACGGGAGCGAGGTCGCGTGCGAGCGGGAGGCTCATCCCGAGGATGGCAGCCTTCGCCGCGGCGTAGGCGACCTGGCCGGTCTGCCCCTCGTACCCCGCGATCGAGGCGGTGTTGACGATCACGCCGCGCTGGCCGGTCTCGTCGGGCTCGTTCGCCGCCATCCGGGCGGCCGCGAGACGCGTCACGTTGAACGTCCCGAACGCGTTGAGCTCGAGGGTGCCGCGGAAGGTCGCCATCTCGATCGGTACGTTCTCCCGCGAGAGGGTCCGGCCACCGGCTCCACCGCCGGCGACGTTGACGACGACCGCGAGCGGTCCGATCGCGGTCGCCGCGTCGAGGGCCGCATCCACGTCGGCGTCGGCGTTGACGTCGCCGCCGACTGCGGCGCCCGAGCCGAGGGAGGTGACGAGCGCCTCGCCCGCTTCGAGATTGCGGTCGATGACCACCACGCCGAGACCGAGTCCGGCGAGTCGCCGCACGGTGGCGGCGCCGAGGCCCCCGGCACCGCCGGTCACCACCGCGGAGGAACGTCGCAGGTCCATGGGTCGGGCTCCGGTCGGGCTCAGGCGGGGGCCGCGGTGAAGGTCATCGGGAAGTGGTCGATCGAACGGATCGACGGCGTGTACACGAGGGTGTGGCCCTCGGCGACCTCGTACTCGGGGATTCGCCGGTGCCACTCGCGCAGGGCAACGCGCAGCTCCTGGCGCGCAAGGTGCGAGCCGAGGCAGCGGTGGACGCCCCCGCCGAAGGCCACGTGGCGGTTGACCTCGCGGTCGAAGCGGACCACGTCGGCGTCGGGGAGATCGGCCTCGTCGCAGTTGACCGAGCCCAGCATGACCATGACCTGGTCCCCGGCGTGGATGGGACAGCCGTTGAGCTCGCTGTCGGCCACGGCCACCCGGGCGACGCCCATCACGGGGGTCTCCCACCGGAGCAGCTCCTCGATGGCCGCCGGGATGAGCGACGGGTCGTCGACGAGCTGCCGGCGCTGCTCGGGATGGTTCGCGAGGTAGCCGAAGATGCAGTCGAGCGTGGCGGTGACCGTGTCGAGCCCGGCGATGAGGAAGAGGAAGCAGATGTCGAGGATGTCCTCACGCGTGAGGTGCTGGCCGTCGACCGTCGCGTCGAGGAAGCGGCTGAGCAGGTCGTCCTCGCGGGAGGACTCGCGCTGGTCGAGCACCTCGTTGAAGTACTCGTAGATCGAGTCGGCGGTCTTCTGTTGGTACTCGCTGGTGTCGGCCGCGTGGTACTCGCTGCCGATCACGATGTGCGGACGGATGATCCCGTCCTTCATGGTGAGGAAGCGCGGGAGCTCCTCGATGGGAAGTCCGAGGAGCTGGAGGAAGACACGGGTGGGGTAGAGGGTCGAGAACTCCGCCGCGAAGTCCACCGTCCCGCGGTCGATGAACCGGTCGATGAGCTCGTTGACCGCCGTGGTGAGCGACTCCTCGAGGAGGGCCACCTCCCGCGGGGCGAAGATCGGGTCGAGCAGCTTGCGGAACTTCTTGTGCTCGGGCGGGTCGATCTGGAGCGGGATGAGCGGGCGGACGTTCTTCAGGTCGACGGCGTCGACGTTGGACGAGTAGATCTCCGGATGGCGCAGCACCACGTCGACCTCGGCCTTGCGGCTGAGCACCACGCCGACCCCGTCGACCGGCATGACCGGCGTCGAGTCGCGCAGCAGCTTGAAGGTCGGCTGCGGGTGCGCGGCCATCTCGGGGTCCATCGCCGCGAAGGGATCGTCGGTGGACGACTGGGTCTCGGCCATGCATGCTCCTCGTCGGGGTGCAACGTCGTTCTCATCTTGGCACAGGGTCCGTTCCCTGCGCCGGGAAGGCTGATCCGCCCGCGCCCCGCAGTCAGCCGCGTACCCGGTCGCGCAGGAGATCGAGGACGGGGTTGTCGTCGATCCGCAGGAGCACCCGCTCACCGGACCGCTCGCGCAGCCTCCCGATCCGGGTGAGGATGGCGGCGCTCTTGACCATGGCGAGGGTCTCGTACCACCCGAGGTCGTCGAGCGTGCGCCCGGACGCGCCCTCGTAGCCGGCGATCGTCTCCTCCCTCGTGGGCAGTCCCGGCAGGCGCGAGCCCACCAGGTGGGCCATCGTCCCGTCGAGGCTCGTGTACCACGCGACGTCGTGCTCCGGCGCGCCGACCGAGGCCATATCCCAGTCGAGGAGCGCCCGGACAGTGCCACGGTCGTCGAAGACCGCGTTCTCCATGCGCACGTCCCCCCAGAGCAGGACGGGCGGGGGCTCCCGCGCGGGCCGGTGCTCCCGGCACCAGGCGAGGCCCTCTGCGAGGACCGGGAGCGGGTCGCCGTCGCTCGACCAGGCGAGGTAGCGCTCCCAGCGGTCGAGCTCGGCGGGGATGTCCCGGCGCGGGACCGCGGGCAGGTCAGCGTGGTCGGCCCGGTGCACCGCGCCGAGGGCGGCGAGGAGCCCGGCCGCCACCGCGCGGCGGCCGTCCGCGTCGAGCGAGCGGAGCCAGCCGTCGAGGTGGGTGACCTGGCCGACCTGCTGGCCCTCGACCCAGGGGAGGTGGAGGAAGGGCCGGCCGACCCAGCGGGGGTCCTCCTCGAGGACCGGGTCCGCGATGGGCGCGCCCGCCGCCGCCGCGGCGCGCTGCGCCTCCCACTCCGCGCCGAGGTCGTGTGCCTCGAAGGTGCCCTCCCCGCGGGGCGCGAGCCGGAAGACGACGGTGCGGCCGTGACGGCCGGTGCCGTCCGCCCACGACGCGTCCGCGACCACCGTCTCGTTCGAGTACCCGCCCGACGGCCGGCGCAGCGTGCCGAGGTCGACCCGCTCCACAGCGAGCCGGTGCGCGAGCCAGGCGGCGAGACCGGCGGCGAGCACCGGGTCCCCGGGGCGGTGGGTGGTGGTCATCGGGCTCCTCGCGTCGGGTCGCCGGGGCGCGGACCTCGGGGCGCCGCGATCTCCGGACGGCGATTCTCCCAGATCGAGAAGGGCGCTCGCCGTCGTGTCCTACAGTGACGGCCGCGCCGCACGGAGGGTGCGGCACCGACCATGCGGAGCGGGGACCCCGAGCGATGAGACTGGCGGCGACCTACCACCAGATCGACGCGGCGAAGTACCGGAGCGCCGGAGGCGCGTGGGACCTCCCGGGCCTCGACGAGCTCCTCTCCGCGCCGCGCCCGCCCGGCGCGCTCGCGGTCGTCGACGGCGCGGACCGCTTCGACGCCGAGACCTTCGAGCGCCTCATCGCGTCGGTCGCCGGCGGGCTACGCGCGCTCGGGGTGCGCCACGGGTCGGTCGTGACCTGGCAGCTGCCCAACTGGTGGGAGGCGCTCGTCCTGTTCCGCGCGTGTTGGCGGTGCGGGGCCGTCGCGGCTCCCGTCCACCACCAGGTCGGCGCGTCCGAGGTCGCCCGCGTGCTCGAGGACCTCGAGCCGGCTCTCGCCCTCGGCGCCCCGGGCCTCCCGCTCGCCTCCCACGAGGGGGTCCTCACCGTGCGCGGGGTGGGTCCGCGCCTCGACGAGCTCCTCGCCGGGCGTCCGGTCGCGCCCGGACCCCGCCGCGGCTCCGACGTCGCCGTGGTGCTCTTCACCTCCGGGTCGACCGGGGCGCCGAAAGCGGTGCTCCACACCAACCGCGGGCTCGCGTACAAGGCGGTCCGCATGACCCGTGCCCACGGGCTCACCCCCTCGGACGCCGCGCTCATGCCCTCGCCGATGGCGCACGTGTCCGGACTGCTCAACGCCGTTCTGGTGCCCGCGACAGCGGCGATGCCCGTCGTGCTGATGGAGAAGTGGGACGCCGAACGGGGAGTGCGCCTCGTCGGCGAGGAGCGGGTCTCGTTCATGATCGGTCCGCCGACGCTCTTCGTCGGCATGATGGACGTACCGGGCTACCGGGACCGCGTCCGCAGCCTCCGGGTCGTCTCCTGTGGCGCGATGGGCGTCACGCCGGAGTTCATCGACGCCGCGCGCGACGGACTCGGCGCGATGGTCAAGCGCACCTACGGCTCGACCGAGGCGCCGACGGTGACCACCAGCACGGCGGCCGACGGCCCCGAGCGCGCCCGCGACACCGACGGGCACCCGGTCGGCGACGCGGTCGTGCGGATCGTCGACCCGGTGACGGGCCGCGCCGTTCCCCCGGGAGGGCGCGGCGAGGTGCAGGTGCGTGGCCCGGAGCTCTTCGTCGGCTACGGCGAACCCGCGCAGACGCGTGAGGCGGTCCGGCGCGGCTGGTTCACGACCGGCGACCTCGGGACCCTCGACGCCGAGGGGTGGCTCACGATCACCGGCCGTCTCAAGGAGCTGATCATCCGCGCCGGCGAGAACATCGCGGCGGCCGAGGTCGAGCGGGTGCTCGAGCGGCACCCGGGCGTGCGACAGGCGGTCGTCGTCGGTCGACCCGACGAGCGGCTCGGCGAGCAGGTCGCCGCGTTCGTGGTGGGCGACGGGAGCCTCGACGTCGCCGAGTGCCGCCGCTTCTTCGCGGCCGAAGGCGTGGCCCGCTTCAAGACGCCAGAGCTCGTGGTCCACCTCGACGAGGTGCCCCTCCTCGCGGTCGGCAAGCCGGACCGCCCCGAGCTGCGCGCCCTGGCGGCGGCGCTTCCCGACCCACCGCGCTGACCGGAGGGGGAACGGGGGCGGTCGGCCCTCAGCGCAGGCGCCAGTCGATCCTCGAGCCGGAGCTGAACCTCGACTGGCCGGCTCGCAGCTGCTCGGGATCGGTACCCACCGCGGTGAAGAGGAAGGCGTGGTCGAGCGCCTGGCGCCGTGAGACCTCGAGCCCGAGCCAGAGGGCGCGCAGGGTGCCGCCGATCGCGAGCTCGGGCTGGTCGGCGATGGCCTGTGCCGCCCAGCGGGTGCGCTCGGCGAGCACGTCGGCGGGCACGACCTCGGAGACCAGGCCGACCTCGTAGGCGCGCCGCGCGGACATGCGCTCGTAGGCGCCGAGCAGCGAGAGGCGCATGACCTCCTGGAAGGGCATCTTCTGGAGCAGGAAGATCGGTTCGAACGCTGCGGGCATGCCGTAGGTCACGTGCGGATCGAAGAAGGTCGCGTGCTCCGCGGCGATGATGAAGTCGACCTCGCCGAGGATGTAGAAGGCGCCGCCGCAGGCCATGCCGTTGACGGCCGCGATGACCGGCTTCCAGAGGTGGTTGGACTTCGGGCAGACGCTCTTCCCCGGGTCGTCGAAGTCCCAGGGGGTGTTGTAGCCGGGGAGCTTTCCGTCCTCCTCGATGGCCCCGATCCCCTCTCGGTCGAGGCCGGTGCAGAAGGCCTTGTCGCCGGCCCCGGTCAGCACCACACATCGCACGTCGTCGTTGGAGCGGAGCGACTCCCACAGCCCGCGCAGCTCGCGCTGCATGACCGGGTCGAACGCGTTGAGCGCGGCCGGGCGGTTGAGGGTGATCCAGGCGACGCCGTCTCGCTCGTCGTAGAGCAGGGTCTCGAGGTCGGACATGACGGTCATGGTAACCGTGGGCGCCCGATCCCCCCGACCCCCGGGGACCACGAGCGGGCGCCGCCGACGAGGGTCCATACTCTCGGCCGTGCCGCAGAACCTCTTCGTCGGACCGGTCGCGACGGGCTACGACGCGGGCACACCCGAGATGCACCGACCCGCGCTCGTCGAACGGACGTGCGCGTTCCTCGCGGAGGAGGCGTGCGGTGGGCCTGCACTCGAGTTCGGGGTCGGGACCGGGCGGATCGCCCTGCCGCTCAGCCGGCGCGGGATCGAGGTCTCCGGCGTCGACATCTCCGCCGACATGCTCGACCAGCTCCGCGCGAAGCCGGGAGCGGACGCGGTCGCCACGGTGCTCGGTGACTTCGCCACCACGGTCGTGCCGGGATCGTTCGCACTGGTCTACGTCGTGTACAACGGCCTCTCCAACCTGCTCGAGCAGTCCGAGTGGGTCGAGGCCTTCCGCAACGCGGCACGGCACCTCCGTCCCTCCGGCCGGTTCGTCGTCGAGCTGTGGGTGCCCGACCTCCGGCGGTTCCCGCCGGGTGCGACGGCAGTGCCGTTCGACGTGAGCCCGCATCACGTGGGATTCGACACGCTCGACCCGGTGAACCAGCGTGGCGTGTCGCACCACCTCACGGTCGACGGCGGGCGCGTCGAGCGGTTCGACTCGCCGTTCCGCTACGCATGGCCGGCGGAGCTCGACCTGATGGGCGAGATGGCCGGCCTGCACCTGCGCACCCGGTGGGCCGACTGGGACCGTTCGCCGTTCACGGACGAGAGTCGGAAGCACGTCTCGGTGTGGGAGCGGCCGTAGCCGCGCTGGCGCGTCCCGAGCACACCCGGGCCGACGGTGACAGGCTCGGCCGAAGGCCGACGGTGACCGGATCAGCCGCAGTGGGAGGGTGGCGGGAGGTCGAGGCTCGGGTTGCGGTCGAAGAAGCCGACCGCGACGAGCTGGAAGCCGCAGTACTCCACCGGCATCACCGGCCAGTCCTCCGGGCGGGGGAGGTGGGTGACACCGAAGGTGTGCCACGCGACGAGCTCGCGGCCGACCAGCGACCGGTCCGCCTCGGTCCATCGGGGAAGCCCGTCGCCGCCGGGGTGCTGGTTGGGGTAGTCGCCCGCGGCGCGACGCTCGTCGGGTTCGTAGGGGGTGACCCAGAGGTTGTGCCGGGCGAACGTCGCGCGCCGGCCCACGCTCGAGTCGGGCTGCGCGAGGAGTGTCGGCGTCGACCCGGGGACGAGCTTGTACGCGACCGGCCGACCGAGGCCGTTCGTGCGCTCCGGGTTCACGATCCGCCAGTGCCGGCTGCCCGCCGGGTCGACATCCCGGCGCGCGGCGAGCTCGGAGTCGAGCCGGGTTACGCGCTGGCGGATCGCGTTGCCCCACGGGTTCCCCGGTCCGGCCGGCTCGCGCTCGAAGGAGACCTCGTGGACCTCGTTCACCGGGCCGTCGACGGTGAGGTCGAGGCGCGCGCAGAACAGATGCTGGTGGATGGGCGCGCCCAGGCCGGGAGCGACCAGCGAGCCGTAGGGGAGGTCCGCGCCCTCGGGCACCGCCTGGGTCGACATGATGCCGGTGAGCTTGACCTCGAGCTGGATGGTCCCGTCGAGGTAGAAGTACCAGTAGAAGCCGTACTCGTAGTTGCCGACGGTCGCGATCGACGAGACGACGAGCCGGCGCGAGCGGCGGACCTCGGTGCGCCCCACGTTCATGTCCTGGTGCTTCCAGAGGATCCCGTAGTCCTCCTCGTGGATGCAGACCGCGTTCTCGAGCACGAACGGGCGGCCGTGCTCGCTCGCGAACACGGCGTCGAGGTAGGTGATCTCGCCGAGGCAGTCGCACCCGAGGGTCAGCGAGTTGGCCATCCGGCCGAGACCCCATTCGCCGACGTCGAACGCGTTCTTCCAACCGTGCATCGGTCCGGGGTCGCCATAGGGGACGACCATCTCGCTGATCGAGGCGCGGTGGAGCACCGGGCGGGGAGTGCCGCCGTCGTCGTAGGCGACGGTGTGCAGGACGAGCCCCTCGAGCGGGTGCATCGAGACGCGCATCGACCACCGCTGCCAGGTGAGGAGGTTCCCCTCCACGGTGAAGCTGACCCCGTCCGGCTGGACGATCTGGAGGGCACGGAGGTCGGTCCGCGCCGGCTGGTTGTCCTCGGGCAGGTAGCTGCCCCTCCCCGGCGGGAGAGGGACGACGCCGTCGTCGACGACGTCGAGGACCTCACCGCTCGCACCGTCGACCCAGGCGAGCACCCCCTCGATCGGGCGCGCGTACCCGTTGTCGTGGGGCTCCTCCCGGTAGTAGGAGAGGCAGCGCGAGACGCGGCGGCCCGACTCGATCGGATTGCCGAAGTCGCCGGTCGGCCACGGGTCGATCTGGACTCGCTCGAGGTCGGTGATCCCGCGCCGGGCCATCGCCTCCCGGTAGCGCGGGTCGGCGCGCAGGGCGACGATCGCCTGGTAGGAGTCGGCGAAGAGTAGGGCGGGGCGGACACCCTCGCGCTCGTCCCACCGGACGATCCCGTCGGGGCCGAGGCGGACCACGACCTCGACGACGCCCGCAGCCGGTCCGGGTACGACGACGAGATGCACGCGCCGCTCGACCGGCTCCGCCCGCGCGTGTGCGGCGAGCTCGGCGCGGGTCGGCTCGTCGAGGGTGATGAGGGAGAAGAGCGCGTCTTCGCCGACCCGGCCGCCGCCGCGGACCGTGGTCACGGCGGCCCGGATCTCGTCAGCGGTGAGGGGGTCGAGCGGGTGCGCGGTCACCGTCCCCGTGTCAGCCATGGTCACCACCACCTCCGTGTCCCTGCCGGTTCGACCGCCGCACCCTACCCGGCACCGGCGCCCGCGATCGGCGGGGCGGTAGTCTGCGTGGCCGTGACCCGACGCCTCGGCGGCCGACCGCCGCGCACCGACCGATGATCCGGATCGAGATCGACCGGGACAGCTGCTGCGGCTCGGGGAACTGCATGTTCTGGGCGCCGGCGACCTTCTCCCTCGACGACTCGGGTGTCTCGGTCGTGCTCGATCCGGAGGGGGACCCCGAGGAGCGGGTCCGCGTCGCGGCGGAGGGCTGCCCCACGAGGGCGATCGCGGTCTTCGACGACGGTGAGGAACGACAGGAGGGGACCCGTGCCGATCGCGCTGTCCGATGAGCACGAGGAGCTCCGCCGCTCCGCGAGGCGCTGGCTCGACGCACACTGCCCGCCGTCGGTCCCGCGGGCGCTGCTCGACGCCGAAACCGAGGAGCTCCAACCGGTCTGGAAGGAGCTCGCCGCCGAAGGATGGATCGGCACCCACGTGTCCGAGTCGCTCGGCGGCGACGGGTTCGGTCTCCTCGAGCTGAGCGTCATCCTCGAGGAGACCGGGTGGTCGATGCTCCCCGGTCCGCTCCTACCGACCGTCGTCGCGGCCTCTGCGCTCGCTTCGCACGTGCCGGCGGAGCACGCGCGCGGGCTGCTCGCCGGTGTGATCGACGGGAGCACGCCGGTCGGGCTCGCGCTCGGTCCCGAGGCGCTCACCATCGCCGAGAGCGGAGCGGACGGCGCACTCGTGGTGTCGGGGACGCTCCGCCCGGTGCTCGGCGCCCAGACGGCCGCGCTCGTGCTCGCACCGGCGCACGGTGGCGACGACCACGTCGTCTGGTGCGTGCTCGATCTCGCGACGGCCGGCGGCGCGGCGACCGCCACCCCGCTCGCCAGCCTCGACGCGACGAGGAGGGTCGGCGCCGTCGAGGTCTCCCGGCTCAGCGTGCCCGTCGACCACCAGCTCCCGGACTTCACCGGCGAGCAGCTCCGCCGGCTGCTCACCGTGCTGCTCGCGGCCGAGCACGTGGGCGGCGCGCGGTGGTGCCTCGAGACGGCCAACGAGTACGCGAAGGCGCGGGTCCAGTTCGGTCGGCCCATCGGACAGTTCCAGGCCGTCAAGCACCGGCTCGCCGACATGGCGGTCCGCCTCGAGCAGATGACAGCGGTGGTCTGGGACGCGGCGGGGGCGCTCTCCTCGGACGACCGCGAGGGCGCCGCCCTTGCTGCCGCGACCTGCGGGGCGCTCTGCCTCGACGGCTACGTGCGCAGCGCGATGGACGCCGTGCAGCTCCTCGGTGGGATCGGCTTCACCTGGGAGCACGATGCGCACCTGCACCTCAAGCGCGCGCTCGCCGACCGCCAGCTCCTCGGCGACGGCGAGGCCGCGTGCCGCACGGTCGCCACCGAGGCGATCCGCGGGGTCCGTCGCGAGCTCGCGACGGACCTCCCCGAGCAGGCCGACCGGTGGCGCGACGAGCTCGTGCCCCTCGTGGCCGAGCTCGCGGCGCTCGACGGCGACGACCGGCTCCGCAGGATGGTCGAGCTCGGGCTCGCCGTGCCGCACTGGCCCGCGCCCTGGGGGCGCGACGCCGGAGCGGTCGAGCAGGTGGTCATCGACGAGCAGCTCGCCGCCGCCGGCATCCGCCGTCCCCACCTGGGCATCGCCGCGTGGGCGCTTCCGGCCATCATCGCCAACGGGACCCCCGAGCAGTGCGAGCGGTGGGTCCGGCCGACCCTGCTCGGCACCGTGCAGTGGTGTCAGATGTTCTCGGAGCCCGGCGCCGGCTCGGACCTCGCGGGCCTGACCACGCGGGCCGTCCGCACCGACGGGGGGTGGTCGCTGACCGGCCAGAAGGTCTGGACCTCGCTCGCCCAGCAGGCCGACTGGGCGATCTGCCTCGCACGCACCGATCCACAGGCGCCCAAGCACGACGGGATCACCTACTTCATCGTCGACATGCGCTCGCAGGGCATCGACGTGCGTCCGCTGCGCGAGCTGACCGGCGCGGCCATGTTCAACGAGGTCTTCCTCGACTCGGTCTTCGTGCCCGACGACTGCGTGATCGGCGAGGTCGACGGTGGCTGGGGGATCGCGCGGATGACGCTCGCCAACGAGCGGGTCTCGATGTCGTCGGGCTCGGCGTTCGGCATCGGCATCGAATCCCTCATCAAGCTGGCCCGCAGCCAGGGGGGCTCGGTCACGCCGGGGGTCGAGCAGCGTCTCGGCGCGCTGCTGGCGGAGGCGCAGTCGCTGCAGCTGATGGGGCACCGGGCAACCCTGCGCGCGCTCGCCGGCACCGACCCGGGCCCGACCGCGAGCCTCCGCAAGCTGCTCGGAGCCGAGCACGAACAGCGGGTCCAGGAGTTCGGGCTCCTCATGCTCGGGACCGAAGGCGCCACGTTGGAGGGGAAGGCCGGCCGTTGGGGGCTCGGGGTCCTCGCGACCCGGTGCCTCACCATCGCCGGCGGGACCAGCGAGGTGCAGCGCAACGTGATCGCGGAGCGCATCCTCGGGCTGCCGCGCGACCCCGAACCCGGCGGCTAGAGACCGCGGACCCCACTGCTACGCTGAGCCCGGCCGCCGACCGGGTCGCGCGGCGCACGGCGCGACGCAGCGCGCGAAGAAGGGGGGAGCGTGGCCTGGGATTTCTCCACTGATCCGGAGTTCGACGCGCAGCTCCGCTGGATGGACGAGTTCGTCGCCGAAGAGGTGGAGCCACTCGACCTCCTGTGGGGCGGGCGGACCTTCCATCCGCTCGACGACGCGCTGCGTGCGATCGTCGATCCCCTCAAGCAGCAGGTGCGCGACCGCGAGCTGTGGGCCTGCCATCTCGGTCCCGAGCTCGGTGGCCAGGGGTACGGCCAGGTCAAGCTCGCCCTCATGAACGAGATCCTGGGCCGGTCGCAGTGGGCACCGATCGTCTTCGGGACCCAGGCGCCCGACACGGGCAACGCCGAGATCATCGCCGCCTTCGGGACCGACGACCAGAAGCGGAAGTACCTGCAGCCACTCCTCGACGGGGAGATCTTCTCCTGCTACTCGATGACCGAGCCGCAGGGCGGCTCCGACCCGTCGCTGTTCGAGACGAAGGCGGTGCGTGACGGGGACGAGTGGATCATCGACGGCTGGAAGTACTTCTCCTCGAACGCCCGCACCGCGAGCTTCCTCATCGTGATGGCCATCACCGACACCGACACCGACGTCTACCGCGGCATGTCGATGTTCCTGGTCCCGACCGACACCCCCGGTGTCCGGATCGTGCGCAACATCGGTCTGCTGGGAGAGCGGGTCCCCGGGTCCGGCATGCACGCACTCATCCACTACGACGGTGTGCGGGTCCCGGCGGAGAACCTCCTCGGTGGGGAGGGACAGGCCTTCGCCATCGCGCAGACCCGCCTCGGTGGCGGCCGGGTCCATCATGCGATGCGCACCGTCGGTATGGCCCGGCGCGCCCTCGACATGCTCTGCGAGCGCGCGGTCAGCCGGAAGACCCGCGACGGGGTGCTCGCCCAGAAGCAGAGCGTGCGCGACTACGTCGCCGACTCGTACATCGAGCTGACCCAGTTCCGCCTCTTCGTGCTGTACGTCGCCTGGTGCATCGACCAGGGACAGGACTACCGCGCGGTCCGGCGCGACATCGCGGCGATCAAGGTACTGACACCGCAGGTCCTCCACAATGCCGCGCAGCGGGCGATCCAGGTCCACGGCGCGCTCGGTGTCTCCGACGAGATGCCGCTCGGGACGATGTGGATGGCCGCGCCGATCATGGGCCTGGTGGACGGCCCGACCGAGGTGCACCGCACGACCGTGGCCCGACAGGTGCTCAAGGGGTACCAGCCGGTCGAAGGGCTCTGGCCGAGCCACCACCTGCCGACACGGATCGCCGCGGCCCGCGAGAAGTACGCGGGCCACCCCGAGGCGCTCGCCGCGGCCGCCGGCGCCGAGCTCGTCGAGCACGAGGTGGGCAACCAGTGAGCGACCTCGCCGAGACCGACGGGCAGCCGCACTCGCGGCTCGACGTGGATCGGCTCGGCCGCTGGATGGACGAGCGCGGCATCCCCGGGACCGGCGCGCCGGTCGAGGCCAGGTTCATCACCGGCGGGGCCTCGAACGAGCTCTTCGAGGTCGTCCGTGACGGGTTCCGGGCGGCGTTGCGCCGCCCACCGGTACCGGTCCCGAAGGGTCGTGACGAGACGATGGTGCGCGAGTACACGTTGCTCGCCGCGCTGGCCGACACCGACGTGCCCCATGCGCGTCTCGTGGCCGGGTGCGACGACACCGAGGTGCTCGGCGGGTGCTTCTACCTGATGGAGTTCGTCGACGGCTGGTCGCCCATCCAGGAGGGGACGACGTGGCCCGAGCCGTTCGGCAGCGACCTCGGGGCGCGCCGCGGCCTCGCCTTCCAGCTCGTCGACGGGATCGCGCGCCTCTCGCGGGTCGACTGGGAGGCGCGGGGCCTCGTGGGGTTCGGCCGCCCCGAGGGCTTCCACGAACGGCAGGTCGACCGCTGGCTGCGCCACCTCGCCGCGGTGCAGTTCCGCCCGCTGCCGGGCATCGAGGAGGCGGCCTCCTGGCTGCGGGCCCACAAGCCGCGCGAGTACCGGCCGGGGATCATGCACGGCGACTACCAGTTCGCCAACGTGATGTACGCACACGGCGCGCCGGCCCGGCTCGCCGCGATCGTGGACTGGGAGATGGCCACGGTCGGCGACCCGCTCCTCGACCTCGGATGGGTGATCAACGGGTGGCCCGAGTCGACCGAGGCGTCGAGCGAAGGCACCATCGGCTATGTCGACTACACCGGCATGCCGTCGAAGGAGGAGCTCCTCGAGTACTACGCGCGCGAGAGCGGGCGGCCGGTCGACGAGATCGACTACTACGTGATCCTGGCGAGGTTCAAGCTGGCCATCGTGCTCGAGGCCGGCTACGCGCGGGTGGTGAAGGGCGAGGCCGACAACCCGAAGATGGAGCTCTTCGGCGACGTCGTGCTCGACATGGCCCAGAAGGCCGCCGACCTCGCCGCGACCACCACGCTCACGTGAGCCGGGCGAACCGGTGAGCACGTCGTCCCGGTGAGCGCGGCGGCGCCGGGACCGGGCGCGCGGTTCGACCTGACCGGGAGGGTGGCCCTGGTGACCGGTGGGAGCCGGGGGCTCGGGCGCGCGATGTCACTCGGCTTCGCGGCGGCGGGCGCGGACGTCGTGGTCGCGAGCCGGAAGCTCGACGCGTGCGAGTCCGTCGCCGGGGAGGTCGAGGCGCTCGGCCGGCGCGGGGAGGCGGTCGCGGTCAACGTTGGCCGGTGGGAGGAGCTCGACGGCTTCGTCGACGAGGTCTACCGTCGGGTCGGCCGGGTCGACGTGCTCGTCAACAACGCCGGCATGTCCCTGCTCTACGGCGACCTCACCGCGGTGTCCGAGACCATGTGGGAGAAGGTGCTGGGACTCAACCTCAAGGGGCCCTTCCGGCTCAGCGCGCTGGTCGGTCCGCGGATGGTCGCGGACGGTGGCGGTTCGATCGTGAACGTCTCGAGCACCGGCTCGATCCGGCCCGCGCCATTCATGCTCCCCTACGACGCGGCCAAGGCCGGGCTCAACGCGCTCACCGTGGGCTTCGCCCACGCGTACGGCCCGACGGTGCGGGTCAACTGCATCATGGCCGGACCGTTCTTCACCGACGTCTCGAAGGCCTGGGACCTCGAGGCGTTCGAGCAGGGGGTGCAGGCCCGCCACGCACTCCGGCGCGGCGGAGAGCCCGACGAGATCGTCGGCGCCGCGCTCTACTTCGCGTCCGACGCGTCGAGCTACACGACCGGTGCGGTCCTGCGCGTCGACGGCGGCATCCCCTGAGCCCGCCGGCGCGACCTCCGCGGACTCAGGCCGCGGCGCCGCCGGGCACGGTCACCGTGTCGGTGTCGACCCCCGAGCGGAGCAGCGTGCCGGGCAGCTCGCCGGTGAGCTCGCCGCCGCGGGCGACGGTGGTGCCGTTGACCAGCACGTGCTCGATGCCCTGGGCCTCCGCGTAGAGCCGGCTCGCTCCGCCGGGCAGGTCGTCACGGGTGTGCTCGGCGAGGTGGCCGACCCGGTCCGGGTCGAGCACGACCAGGTCCGCGAACCAGCCCTCGGCGACCCGCCCGCGGTCGCGTAGGCCGTAGAGACGGGCCGGCACGTCGGTGAGCTCGTGGATCGCCGACTCCCAGCTGAGGAGGCCGCGCTTGCGGACCCCGTCGCCGAGCATGGACGTCGAGTAGATCGCCCCGCACATCATGTCGAGGTGCGCGCCGGCGTCGGAGCCGCCGACGACGGTGCGCGGGTCCTCCCAGACCTTGGCGCGCAGCTCCCAGTCGGCCTCGGACTCGGGGATCGGCGGCCGTAGCCCGGTCCGCAGCTCGTCGGCGAGCGCGATCTCGACCATGGTGTCGAACGGGTCCCGCCCGCGCTCGTCGGCCACCTCGCCGACGGTCCGCCCGGACAGACCCTCGTTGTCCGGGCTGAAGGTCTCGGCGATGACCAGGGCGCGCCAGTTCGCGAGCGCGGCGAGGATCCCCGCCTCCTTCGAGTGGGCGCCCTCGTCGAGCCGGCGGCGCACGGCGGGGTCGGCCAGGCGCTGCATCCGCTCGGGCTTCTTGAGCTCGAACACCTCCGACCAGCCCGGGAGCCCGTCGATCACGGCCCCGTGCTCCAGGGAGAGCCGGATGCTCATGGTGTGCGGCAGGGTCAGCGCGACCACCGTCGCGCCGCGCTTGGACGCGGTGGTCGACGCCTCGAGCTGGTGCTCGCATCCCTTGGGGTTCAGTGCGGACACCCCGAGGACGTTCCAGTTGGCCGGCCGGTTGGCGAGCAGGGAGAGGGTCGCCATGAGGTCGACCTCCTCGTCGCTGAAGCCGTTGAGGCACCCCGGAAGGATGAGCTCGAGGGTCGTCCCCGGATGACGGGAGACGGATGCGCAGAGCGCCTCGATCTCCGCGCGCCCCGCCGACCGCGAGGGGACCGGGTGGCCCTCACCGTCGCTGTGGGTGTGCGCCTGCGAGGTCGAGAAGCCGAGGGCGCCCTGCGCCATGCTCCGTTCGGCGAGCGCGACCATGTCGGCGACCTGCTCGTCGCTCGCGGCGGCCCCGACCGCCCCGTCGCCCATGACCGCGCGCCGCAGGGTCGAGTGGCCGACGAGGAAGCCTGCGTTGACCCCGATCCGGCCGTCGAGGAGGTCGAGCCACTCGCCGAACGACTGCCACGACCAGTCGAGCCGCTCGAGGGAGGCGAGCGGCATGCCCTCCACCTTCGCCATCATGCGTGCCAGGTACGGCGCGTGGTCCGGACCGGCGGGCGCGAGCGAGAAGCCGCAGTTGCCGCCGAGCACCGTGGTGACGCCGTGCAGCGGCGACGGGCTCGCGGTCGGGTCCCAGAAGAGCTGGGCGTCGTAGTGGGTGTGCAGATCGACGAAGCCCGGGGTCACGTAGAGCCCGTCGGCGTCGATCGCCGAGGTCGCCGGCTCGTCGACCTCGCCGACGGTCACGATGCGCCCCCCGCGCACGCCGACGTCGGCCCGGCGGGCCGGCGAGCCGGTGCCGTCCACCACGGTGCCCCCGCGAATGACGAGATCGAGCATCACGAACCCCCAAAGTCCCCGGACCGGTCGCCAGGGCGGATGCTAGCGTGCGGGCCCGATGGCCGACGAGGGAGCGAGGACGGCGCCCGCCGTGCGCCCGGCCCTGCTGCCCGATCCTGCCCCACGCCCGATCCGGGTGCCGGTGATCAGCGTCGACGACCACGTCATCGAGCCGCGTGACCTCTTCGACGGGCGCGTGCCGGCGGCGCTCGCCGCTCGCGCGCCGCGCATCGTCGAGCTCGATGGTGGCGCGGAGGCGTGGCTCTACGAGGGCAACACCTACCCGAACGTCGGGCTCAACGCCGTCGTCGGGAGGCCCAGGGAGTCCTGGAGCATGGAGCCGGCCCGGTTCGACGAGATGCGGCCGGGCTGCTTCGACATCCACGCGCGCATCGCCGACATGGACCTCAACGGCGTGTGGGCGTCGCTCTGCTTCCCGTCGCTCGTCGCGGGGTTCTGCGGCGCGGCCTTCGTGCGGTCGCAGGACCCGGCGCTCGGACTGGCCTGCCTGCGCGCGTGGAACGACTGGCACCTCGAGGTGTGGGCGGGCACCTACCCCGACCGGATCATCCCGTTGCAGCTGGCATGGCTCGCCGACGTCGAGGTCGCCGTGGCGGACGTGCGGCGCAACGCCCAGCGCGGCTGCAAGGCGGTCAGCTTCCCGGAGTTCCCCGCGCAGCTCGGCCTGCCCTCGATCTTCACCGACCACTGGGATCCGCTCTTCGCCGCGTGCGAGGAGACCGGCACCGTGGTCTGCCTGCACACGGGTGCGTCGTCCTGGGCGCCGCTGCCCTCGCCCGGTCCCCCCTTCGAGCTGCTCCCGACGCTCTTCCCGGTGAACGGGCTCATCGCGGCCGCCGAGTGGCTCTGGTCGGGCGTGCCGCTCCGCTTCCCGGACCTCGCCGTCGCGCTCTCCGAGGGCGGCGCGGGATGGGTGCCGATGCTCCTCGACCGCGTCGACTACGTGCTCGCGCACTCGGCGTCCGGCGCCGAGAGCATGTCGTGGCCCTCGCCGCTGTTGCCGAGCGAGGTGCTGCGCCGCAACTTCTGGTTCTGCAGCATCGACGACCCCTCGATCGTCCCGCTGCGCCACGTGATCGGGGTCGACCACCTGATGGTCGAGAGCGACTACCCGCACGCCGACTCGACCTGGCCGGACACCCAGGCGGTGCTCGAGGGGACGTGGGGGTCGCTCGACGAGACCGAGCTGCGGATGGTCGCCGCCGGCAACGCCGCGCGACTGTTCCGGCACCCATTGCCTGAGCACGACGACTGGCGGGTGCCGGCGGGCTCGGCCTGACGGGGCCCGGGACGGCCGGTCAGCCCCGACGATCGGCGACGGCGACCTCGGGATCCTGCTGGAGCTCGACCGTGTTTCCTGCCGGGTCGATGATCCAGATCTGGACCGTCTCGCCCTGCGCGGCCCGGAGGTAGGGGGTGCCCGACGCGTCGAGCTCGGCGATCGCAGAGTCGAGGTCGGTGACCCCGAAGCAGACGTGGGGCCCGGTCGGCCGGATCGTCCCCTCGCCCCCGGGCGCGTCGACGAGGTGCACCTGGGCGCGCGCCACGCCGAACCAGTGGCCGCCGACTCCGGGGATGGACGGCCGAGGTTCGTCGGGCATGCCGAGGAGCCCGCGGTAGAAGCCGACCGTCTCGTCGAGGCGGTCCTTGACGTTCACGCTGTGGTGGAGGATGCGGGTGACCTGCATCGCCGGGACGCGACCGGGGTCAGGTCGGCCAACCGTCGGGCACGACGGCGCCGCTGATCGTGCGCGGATCGACCGGCTGATGGGTGTTGCCCGCCTGGTAGACCGCGAAGCAGAGCTGGAGCGCCTTGATGGCCTCGGACGGGCTCATCTCGGCCGGCACGCCGTCGACGATCGCGTCGACGAAGTGCTGCGACGACCGTCGGAATCCGACGTCCCAGCCCGCCTCCACGGCCGTGAATCCCGTGGTCGTCTGGCGGTCGCGTGCCCCGTCGTAGAGCACGACGGCGGGGAGGTCGAGCATCTCGCCGGTGCAGCGGGTGACCCAGAGGAAGCCGGCGTCGCCCTGCACCTCGAAGAACTCGTCGGCGCCGTAGAAACTGCTCCGCATCCACATGTTCGGCGCGTACGAGACCTCCATCGACCCGAGGAGCCCGGGTTCGTCGTACTCGAAGATCGCCGCGCACGGCTCGAAGAAGTGGTCGCGCCGGTTCACCACCGCCTGGACCGAGACGATGTCGCGGTCGAGGAGCCAGAGCGCGACCGCGTACTTGTGGATCATGTCGTCGAAGAGGTGCCCCCCGGGGCTGGTCGAGGTGAGCCGCCAGGTGTAGCCGTCCGCGTCGAGCCCGGCCTGGAAGGAGGAGTCGGTCTGGCCCACGATGGTCCGGATCCGCAGGTGGGTCGGCTTGCCGATCGCCCCGTCCGCGATGAGCCCCTTGGCCAGCTCGAGCGGGGGATAGTGGCGGAAGCACTCGCTCACCCGCAGGATCGCGCCGGCCCCACGCGCGGCCGTCTCCATCGCCCGCGCCTCGTCGACGGTGTTGGCGATCGGCTTCTGGCAGGAGACGTGCTTGCCGGCGCCGAGCGCGGCGATCGCGTGGTCGCGGTGGAGGTGGGTGGGTGTGAGGATCTCGACCGCGTCGATCGACGGGTCGGCGAGCAGTGCGTCGAGCTCCGTGTAGACGGACGTCGCGCCCCAGGCGAGTGCCGCCTCGTCCGCCCGGTCCTTGCGGGGATCGCAGACCGCTGCGATCTCGCACCGCTCGTCCTCGAGGTACCCCGCGACGTTGAGCGAGGCGATGTTCCCCGCGCCGACCACGCCGATGCGTGGTCCCTTCCCGTTGCTCGACATGGGCGACAGGCTATCCCTCGTCGACGAGGGCGTTGCGGAGTTGCTCCTTCAAGACCTTGCCCGTGGCGTTCCGGGGCAGGGCGTCCACGAACCGCCAGGTGCGTGGGACCTTGTAGCGCGCGATGCGCTCGAGCGCGAAGTCGCGAAGCTCGTCGGCCGAGGCGTCCGTGCCGGGCCGGAATGCCACGAAGGCGGCGACGTCCTCGCCGAGGACGTCGTGGGGGATGCCGATCACCGAGACCTCACGCACCGCCGGGTGGGACTCGATCGCGTGCTCGACGTCGGTCGGGTGGATGTTGTTGCCGCCACGGATGATGACGTCCTTGCTCCGACCCACGATGTAGAGGTAGCCGTCCTCGTCGAGCTTGCCGAGGTCGCCGGTGACGAGCCAGCCGTCGACCCAGGTGCGCGCCGTCGCGTCGGGGTCGCCGAAGTACTCGCGCGGCCGGCCCGGGATGCGGAGCCGGACCTGGCCGATCTCGCCTGCCGGCACTGCGTTCCCCGAGTCGTCGACGCAGACGATCTCCGCGGGCGGCGAAGGGCGGCCGACGGAGCCGGGGCGCTTCACGGCCTCGCCCGGCGGCATGATGCAGTAGACCGAACCGGCCTCGGTCATGCCGTAGTTGTTGGAGACCAGCGCGGTCGGCATCCGCTCCTGGAACCGCTCGAGGATGGCGGGCGCAAGCGGCGCGCTCCCGACGGTGCAGAGCGTCACCGAGGCGAGGTCGACCGAGTCGAACGCCGGGTGCTCGAGGAGGAGGCTCGCCATCGCCGGGACGAGGAAGACCGCGGTCGGACGGTCGGTGCCGACCGCCTCGAGCCACCGCCCCGCGTCGAACCTGGGCAGGTAGACGCCGCGCAGACCGAGCTTCATCGGCGTGTAGACGAACGAGAGTCCGGCGAACGTGTAGGGCGGGCTCGCGTGCATCCACCCGCCACCGCTCCACTGCGGCTTCGCGAAGGGGACCATCGAGAAGTTCTCGTGACGGACCGCGACCGCCTTCGGGGCGCCGGTCGTCCCCGACGTGTAGAGGATGTCGGCCAGGTCCGACGGGTCACGCTCGACCTGGTGGTAGGTGTCGTCGTCGGAGAGCACGACCGACCACGGGACGCTGCCCTCGGCCATCGGCGCTTCGTCGTCCGCCGCGCCGGCCGCGGGGACCACGACGGTGACCGACGGACGGGCGCTGTCGTATCGCCCGACGAGATCGCCCTCGACGAAGGCCGCCGCAGCGCCGCAGTGGGCGAGCATGCGGGCGACCTCCGGTCTGGTGAGCTGCGGGTTGAGGGGGACGGCCACCGCGCCGGCCCGGTGGATCGCCGCGTAGGCAGTGATCCAGCGCAGAAAGTTGACGGGCTCGAGATGGATGGCCACGCGGTCTCCGGGGTCGACGCCCGCGACGACGAGTCCGTTCGCGAGGCGGCTCGCCCTCGTGTCCCACTCGGCGAAGGTGAGCCCGCTCCCGTCGACGACCTGGTACCCGATCTCGTCGCCGAAGGCGTCCGCCATCGCATGCAGCTGTTCGGGCGGAAGCTGGATCACCCTGCCCACATGCTCCTCGACTCCTTCACGATGCCGGTGCTCCTTCTTCCTCGACGAGGGCGAAGCGGTCGGGACCCCCGGAGCGGGCCTTCTGACCGGGCGACCGCAGCTTGTCCGAACGCGACGGGCCGGTCAATCGGGGAAGCAGCCGCCGACGCGGTTCCGCGGCCTACTGCGTGAGCAGCGCGTCGCGTGCATCTGCCTCCGGATCGGACCACGCCGGCCCGTCGACCTCGACGACGACCTCGTCGAGGTCGCCCGTGAACCGGAAGGGCGCCGCGTACCGCCGGGAGACCGGCAGGCCGTCGCTGAACCCGCAGGTCAGTCCCGAACCGGTCAGGGAGAATTTCATCGCGGTGAAACGCGGGATGTCGAGGTGGGCGACCTCCGTGCCGTCGATGACGAGCCGGCCGATCCCGCGGTGTCCGCCGGTCCGCTCGTAGGCGAAGCGGAGCTCGTGTCGGCCGGGTGGGACGCGCTCGCCGGCCTCGACGTGGTGCTCCTCGAGGGCCACGAAGTTGTGGACGTACGCGAGCCGGCCGTCCCGCAGGTAGAACGACCAGCCGCCGAGCCCCGATCCGAGCGCGAGGAGCACGCCCTCGGTGGGCGGGGCAGGCGGCGCCGGGATCCCGACCCGGGCGGTGATCGTGTGGGTCCGGTTGCGGACGTTGACCGCGACCATCTCGGGCACCAGGGCGGTCCCCGGGTAGTAGACGTACCGACCGCGCTCGGGGACCGTGCGGGGGCGTGCGAAGACGAGCTCGGAGAAGGGCCGGTTGTCGAGGGGCAGCGCGCCGTGGCGGCGGGCCTCCTCCCACCAGCGGTCGACCATCCGGTGCAGGCGCTCGGGCTCGTCGCCGGCGCGGTCGTGGCACTCCGAGGGGTCGACGGCGACGTGGTAGAGCTCCCAGGCGTCCTCGTCGAAGCCGTGGGAGGTGTCCTGGATGGGGTGGTAGGTCACCGCCTTCCAGCCGTCCTCGTAGAGGGCGCGGCATCCGAACATCTCGTAGTACTGGACGGTGTGGCGGTCGGACGCGTCGGACGCACCGAACGTCCCGGCGAACGAGGTGCCGGCGATCGGCGTCTGCGCGATGCCGTCGATGGTCGCGGGCGGCTCGATCCCGACGACCTCGAGCACCGTGGGGAGAAGGTCGACCGCGTGCACGTACTGCCGGCGCGGTCCCCCGGAGCGATGCGTGCCTGCAGGCCAGTGCACGACGAGCGGGTCGGCGACCCCGCCCTCGTGGACCTCGCGCTTCCAGCGTCGGAACGGCGTGTTGCCCGCGACGGTCCATCCCCAGGGGTAGTTGTTGTGGCACCACGGTCCGCCGATCTCGTCGATGCGGCGGAGGCCCTCCTCGACCGTGCGGGGCGCCATGTTCCACGGGCGCAGGTCGTTGAGCGAGCCGGTCGGGCCACCCTCCGAGCTCGCCCCGTTGTCCGAGAGGACGAAGAGCAGGGTGTTGTCGAGGTCGCCGGTGCGGCGGAGGAACTCGACGAGACGCCCGACCTGGTGGTCGGTGTGGGAGAGGAAGCCGGCGAACGCCTCCATGTAGCGCGCGTAGAGCCGCCGGACCTCCTCGGAGAGCGAGTCCCACGCGGGCACCCACTCCGGACGCGGCGAGAGCTCGGTGCCTGCGGGCAGCAGTCCGGAGGCGAGCTGGCGGGCGAGGGTCGCCTCGCGGCAGGCGTCCCACCCGCCGTCGAACCGTCCGCGGTAGCGCTCGATCCACTCGGCGGGCGCCTGGTGCGGCGAGTGGCAGGCGCCGCTGCAGAAGTAGAGGAAGAACGGCTTTGCCACGTCGACGTTGCGGAGGTCGGCGACGTACCCGATCGCATGGTCGACGAGGTCCTCGGTGAGGTGGTATCCCTCCTCGGGGGTGGCCGGCGGCCCGACGAGGTGGTTGTCGCGGACCAGCGCGGGTACGAACTGGTGCGTCTCGCCCCCGAGGAAGCCGTAGAAGCGCTCGAAGCCGCGGCCGAGGGGCCAGCGGCGGCGCGGCGCGGCGAGATGGCACTCGCCCTCGGGCGCGAGGTGCCACTTGCCGACCGCGAACGTCGAGTAGCCGTGCTCGACGAGGATCTCGCTCAGGAAGCCGTTCGCCCTCGGGATCGTCGCGTCGTATCCGGGGAACCCGGTCGCGAGCTCGACGATGCGACCCATGCCGTTCGTGTGGTGGTTGCGGCCCGTCAGCAGGCACGAGCGGGTCGGCGAGCAGAGGGCCGTGGTGTGGAAGTTCGTGTACTGCAGACCGTCCGCGGCGAGCCCGTCGATGACCGGCGTCTCGATGTCCGAGCCGAAGCAGCCGAGCTGTGCGAAGCCGACGTCGTCGAGGACCACGAGCACGATGTTGGGCGCACCGTCCGGCGCGCGCCGCGGCTCCGGCCACCAGGCTGTCGACGACGCGAAGTCGTCGCCGATCACCCCTTGGAACTCTCCGGGCTCCATCCGTTCCGCTCTCCCTGCCCGCCGTGGCTCCGGCGCATCGGGTCACCCTACGCGACCGCGCGTGCGCGTCACCGGGACGCGAGGCGGGCGCGGGCGCGGCGGTAGGATCGGCGCGTCCCGCCGGGCGCGATCCCGGCCCGTTCGCGGAGGTGCCGTCCCGATGTCCCAGCGCCACACCGTGCCGCAGCCCGCTGGCGGGCAGCCGCGACCGTGACGGCCGCCACCGGCGGCGAGGTGCGCGCCCGGATCGACGAGCTCGGCCTCCGGCTGCACGGCCCCCACCCGCCGCACGATCCGCTCGACGCGGTCGTCGTGCACGGCGGCACCGCGCGCACGTCGGGACAGCTGCCGCGCATCGACGGGGTGCTGACCTGTACGGGCACGCTCGGTCACGACGTGACCGTCGAGCAGGGCGCGGAGGCGGCCGAGGTCTGCGCGCTCAACGCCCTCGCCGTGCTGGAGGAGTCGCTCGGCTCGCTCGACCGGATCGAGCGGGTCCTGACCGTCACCGGCTTCGTCGCCTCCACGCCCGACTTCCACCGCCAGCCCGACGTGGTCGACGGCGCGAGTCGGGTACTCTCCGCGATCTTCGGGGACGCCGGGCGCCACACCCGATCAGCCATCGGGGTCGCGGCACTGCCGCGGGGCGGCGCCGTCGAGATCGAGGTGACCGTCGCGGTGGCGGGGCAGCGGCCCGCCTGACCGGGCGGCCGAACCGGACGACGAGGAGGTGGACGTGGAGGAGTCGGAGCTCGCTGCAGCGCTGGCCGGACTGGGCGCGGCGACCCTGGGCGAGACGGGCGCGAGGCCCCTCCCGCCGCGGATCCGGCCGGTCTGGACCGGAGCGACCCTCGCCGCACCCGCCTTCCCGGTGCGCTGCACCCCCGGGGACAACCTCGCCATCCACGTGGCCGTGGCCCGGGCGCCCGCCGGCGCGGCACTGGTCGTCGACGTCGGCGACGTCCGTGGCCGGGGCTACTGGGGGGAGGTCCTCACGACGGCCGCGCTCGCACGGGGCATCGCCGGTCTCGTGATCGACGGCGGCGTGCGCGACGTGGCGGCGCTCGAGTCGCTCGGGTTCCCGGTCTTCTCGGCGGCGGTCGCCCTGCCGGGCGCCACCAAGCGGTCGCGCGGTGCGGTCGGGGTGACCACGGTGGTCGCCGGTGTGGAGACGTCGCCCGGCGACTGGGTCGTCGGCGACGTCGACGGCGTCGTGATCGTGCCGGGCGCCAGACTCGAGGCCACGGTCGCGGCGGGCAACGGCCGTGCAGACGCGGAGGCGGGGTACTTCGAGGCGCTCCGAGGCGGCACGACGACCGTCGAGCTGCTCGGCCTCGACGCCTCGCTCATCGAGGACGGGACCGCGCCCGCCTGACGTGGCTGTCGCCCGTCGCCGGTCGAGCGGAGCGGCAGGCGGATCAGTTGTGCGTGTAGTCGATCGGGCCCGAGCCCTTCACCCCGATCGCGAAGCAGAAGCAGTGGATGGGTGCGTGCTCGGTGAGCGGCCGGAGGCTGTGGACCGTGTCGGGCGGGATGTAGACGAGGTCGCCCTGGGCGATCTCGCGGTCCTCACCGGCGATCGTCATGACCCCCCGGCCGCGGAGCACGTAGTAGAACTCGTGGGTCGGGTGGGAGTGCGGGTTCACGTACCCACCGCCCGCGACCTCGAACTCGTTGACCAGCTCGAGGAAGCCGCCGTCGGTCAGATCCTTCATCTCGCGGGAGTTGACCATCCACCAGACGGGCACCGTGCCCTGGTGCTCCACGACGGGGGCGACGTCTTCGATGTTGCGCACGTCCATCTCGGGGCTCCTCCTCCGGCCGGCGCCTGCACGGCCCGTGCCGATGTTAGGTTGAGCCGTCACAGTAGGTCGCCGCTGGAGGGAGGCACATGGGTGAGGTCCTCCGTCAGCTGACGCCGTCCCGGGTGGACGAGCGCTCGTGGGCGCCCTTCGGCTGGGTCCCGCTGGCCGACACCGATCCACGCGACGCACAGGGCTCCGCGGTCCTCGAGTACGTGTGGGGCGACGCGCACGTCAACCGCATCGGCCACCGGCGCGACGAGGTGCCCGAGGTCGGCGGCGGGCTCCGGTGCGAGATGCTCTTCCGGCACGTGACGCACACCCAGGTCCTGATGCCGCTCGACGTCGAGGCGGTGCTGGTGGTCGCGCCGCCGGGGGTCGAGCTCGCCATGGCCGAGGAGGCCGCGGCGGCGCGGGCGTTCGTCCTCCGGCCGCTCGAGTCGATCGTCCTCCACCGGGGCACCTGGCACTGGGGCCCCTTCCCGGTCGCCGCGCCGTCGGTCGAGCTCTTCAACGTCCAGGGGCGGCGGTACCTCGAGGACAACGAACGGGCGGACCTGGTGAAGATCGGGGCGGCGATCGACGTCCTGCTCGACTGATCCTGCGTCCGGGGACCGCGCCGCCGAGGAGGAACGTCACTGCGCGTCAAGCGAGAATGGTGTTGACATCGGTAGAGTCCGTGCCATAAGAACTGGCCCGGCGATCTGCCGCGCCGAGGGGGATCGGGCCATCGACGGCCCGACTCGGCAGGTCGGGAGCGAGAAGAGGGTGGACATGGGGAGACGGGGGAGAGGCTGGATCGTCGCAGCGTCCACGGTGCTGGGGACGGCGGTCCTCGCTGCGGGCTGCTCCTCGTCGAGCAGCAGCCCGACCACCACGGCCGGCTCCTCGTCGACGACCACCGCGTCGACCGGAGCGTCGACTCCGACCGGATCGACCATCAACATCGGCGCGATCTCGACGCTCACCGGACCCATCGCCTCGGACTTCAACGGGCTCGCCTACGGCGCACAGGCCTACTTCAACATGATCAACTCGCAGGGCGGGGCGAACGGGCACAAGATCAGCCTCACCTGGAACCTCGACGACGGCGGCCAACCCAGCCAGTTCAACCAGCTCACCCACACCCTGATCGATCAGGACCACGCCTTCGCCGTGCTGGTGGCCTCCTACTGGTTCACCCCGAACTACTACGTGGAGACGAAGACGCCGACCTACGGGTACAACGTGAGCGGCAACTGGTCGCCCCAGCCCAACCTCTTCGGCGCCGGCGGGAACTCGCTCCAGTGCTACACCTGTGGCGTTCCCACCTACGCGTTCCTCGCGAAGCAGCTCCACTCGAAGGGGATCGCGGTCATCAGCTACGGACCGGCGATCACCTCCTCGTACAACGCGTGCAATGCCGCGGCGACCGAGCTGCAGAAGAACGGCTACAACGTCAGCTACGTCGACGTCGGTGCGCAGCTCGGCGGCAGCTACTCGTCCGCCGTCCAGAAGATGCAGCAGACCGGCACCGACCTGGTCGTCTCCTGCATGCAGGAGTCGGACAACATCACGATGGCGCGTGACATCCAGCAGTACGGTGCCAACATCAAGCAGCTCTGGCTCAACGGCTACGACCAGCCGCTCCTCAACCAGTACAGCAGCCTGATGCAGGGCGTCTACTTCAACCTCTCCGGGAACGTGCCCTACGAGACCGTCCAGTACGGCAACGCGTATCCCGGCATGGTCACCTACATCAACGAGATGAACAAGTACGAGCCGTCCTTCACGTACAACCTGGTGGCCCTGCAGGGATGGGAGGCCGCCTCGCTGCTCGTGAAGGGGATCAAGTTGGCCGGCAACAATCTGACCCAGGCCAATCTCATCGCGGTGACCAACCAGATCACCGCGGACGACAGCGCCGGGCTGTCCACGGTGACCAATTGGACCACCGCGCACACCACGGTGACCTATCCGCTGTGCAGCGCCTTCGTGCAGGTGCGGGGCACGAAGTTCGTGCCGGTCTTCGGAAAGGGCACCAACGTCTGGGTCTGCTTCAACCAGAGCGTGAAGGATCCGGTGCCGGTGCCCGCGCCAGCGGGCACGCCCGGCGCATGACCCTCCCGACGGCCGGTCTCGAGTAGTAGCGGGCGCGGAAGTGGGGCACTTCCTTGGCTTCGCAATTCCCGGGATCCCCTATGGCTGTACCTATGCCATGGTCGCGGTCGGTCTGGTCCTCACCTACCAGGCGACCGGCGTCTTCAACTTCGCCTTCGGGGCCCAGGCCTACGTGTCGGCGTTCATCTTCACCCTGCTGGTCCAGAACGAGAACCTGCCGATCTGGCTCGCCTTCGTCATCTCCGTGCTCCTTCTGGCACCTGCGCTCGGCCTGGCATTCGACCGCTACCTCTTCCGGCGGATCCCGAACACGAACACGACGGCCAAGCTGGTCACCGGCATCACCCTCTTCGTCGGGATCCCGGCGCTGCTGCCGGTCATCTTCGGGAGCCGGAACCAGTACAACCCGCCGAGCATCCTCTTCAACCCGGACACCGTCTACTTCCGCATCGCCGGCACGCCCTTCAACGGCATCTACCTGACCGCGGTGGTGGCCACCGCGGTCGTCCTCCTCGCACTGGTCGGTCTGATGCGCTTCACCAACCTCGGCCTCCAGATGCGCGGTGCGGTCGAGAGCCGCCGGCTCGTCGAGCTCGACGGCGTGAACGCCGGGCGCGTGGTGGCCTCGGCCTGGGCGATCTCCAGCCTCATGGCCGGACTTGCCGGTGTGCTGCTGGCGCCGGCGACCGGCCAGCTCCAGGCGGAGGACTATGCGACGCTGATGGTTGCCGCCTTCGCCGCGGCGGCCTGGGCGGTGCTCCGCTCGATGCCGATCGCCGCCCTGGTCGGCATCGTGGTGGGCATCGCGGACACCGTGCTCCAGGGCTATCTGCCGGCAAGCAGCATCTGGTCGTCCGCGGTGCTCTCGTCCCTTCCGTTCGTCGTCCTGATGGCGGCGCTGCTCATCGTGCCCGGGCTGCGCAGCCTCGGTGACGCCAAGGACCCGCTCTCCTCGGTCGACCCGCCGACACCGCCGACGACCGCCTCGTTGCGCGCCCCCCAGATGGATCGCATCATCCGCGTCCTCTGGTACGTCCTCCTCGCCGCGTTCATCGTGTCGATGCTCACCTGGATGCCCAAGACGTGGGAGAACGTGTTCAACTCGGGCCTCGCGTTCGCCACGATCTTCCTCTCGATCACGTTGATCACCGGCATGGGCGGCCAGCTCTCGCTCTGTCAGGCGACCCTCGCCGGCGTGGGCGCATTCACCGCCGCGCAGCTGGCCAGCCACTTCGGGTTCAGCTTGCTGGTCGGAGGCCTGATCGGTGCAGCCGCGGCGGCTGTGGTGGCGATCGTCCTCGCCGTGGCATCGCTGCGACTGCGAGGCCTCGGCCTCGCGCTCATGACCATCGCCGCCGCACTCTTCTTCGACAGTGCCGTCTTCCCGCAGGTCTCGACCAGCAACGGTGCGCCACTGGCCGTGCAGACCAAATGGGTGGCACTCGGGATCCTCAATCCCGACGGGCACGCCTACTTCGTCATGGCCATGGCGGTGCTGGTGCTCTGCGTGATCGGCGTGCTCCTCGTGCGCCAGGGCACGACCGGCCGGTACCTCTCCGCCATGCGCGGGAGCGAGACGGCGGCCGCCGGGCTGGGGATCAACTTGACGTGGCAGCGGATCCTCATCTTCGGCCTGTCGGGGGTGGTCGCCGGCATCGGCGGAACCCTGCTCACCATCCAGCAGCAGTCGGTCAGCGCCCAGGGTTTCAACTACGAGTTCTCGCTCGCGTTCGTCGTGATCGTGGTCACCACGGGCGTGAGCACGGTCGAGGGTGCGATCAATGCGGGGATCGGCTTCGTCGTGATCCAGCAGCTGCTCACCTATCTGCCGGCACGCTTCGGTGGTGACAGCCTGGTGTTCGTGCTCTTCGCATTCGGTGCCCTGACCTACGCGCAGCACCCCGAGGGGATCCTCGAGTTCCAGAAGCGGCGCTGGACACTGCGGATGGAACGCCTGGTCTTTCACACGACCCCGACCGTCTCGACCCCGGTCCCCGTGGCGAATCTCGAGGCGAGCGCCCAGCCGAACCTGGAGACGGCGGAGCCGTGACGCCGGGCGACTCACCGCTGCTGCGGGTCAACAGCGTCTCCAAGCGGTTCGGCGGCATCGCCGCGGTGAGCGACGTGACCTTCGACGTGCAACGGGGGGAGAGCGTCGGGCTGGTGGGGCCGAACGGCGCCGGCAAGACCACGCTCTTCAATTGCGTCTGCGGGCAGCTCCGTCCGGAGCACGGCACGGTCGAGCTCTCCGGGACGGAGCTGCTCGGCCTGCCGACCTACAAGCGCGCCCGCTTGGGCATCGGCCGGACCTACCAGCGGGTGGAGATCTTTCCGGACATGACCGTCCGGGACCACCTCATCGTCGCCAACCGCGCCCGGTGGCGCGAGGGTCGGCTCTGGCGAGACCTCTGCAACCTGAGCGCACCGACCAAGTCGGAGCAGGATCGGGTGGCCGCCGTGCTCGAGCTGGTCGGGATCGCAGACCGCGCCGACGACCCGGTGTCCGTGCTCGGGCTCGGCTCGTGCCGGCTCGTCGAGCTGGCGAGGGCGCTGGTCACCGAGCCGGTCCTGCTCATGGCCGACGAACCCTCCTCCGGCCTCGACATCCACGAGACGCACGAGCTCGCCCAGGTGCTCCGCAGGCTCCAACGAGAGCGCGGGATGGCGATGCTGCTGGTCGAGCACGACCTCGCCATGGTCGGCCAGGTCGTCGACCGGACCATCGTGATGAACCTGGGCGCGGTCATCGCGGCAGGTACCTTCGACGAGGTCATGGCTGATCCCGGCGTCCGACACGCCTACCTCGGGATCAGCGTGTGACCACCGTGGCGGAGGCCGGCAGCGCCGCGCGGGGATGCCGGCGGGGAGCCGCCGGCGCTCGTGGTCGAGCACGTGAGCGCTGTCCTACGGACCGTACCGTGCCCTCTTCGACGTGAGCTTCGAGGTGCCCGCCGGCGGGATCACCGCGCTCATCGGTTCGAACGGCGCCGGGAAGTCGACGGTGGCCCGGGTGGTGTCGGGACTCCTCGCGAGCACCGAGGGGACGATCCGCCTGAGCGGGCGGGACGTGACCGGCCAGCCCGCGTACAAGATCGCCCGCGCCGGCGCCGCCCACGTGCCGGAGGGCCGGGGGGTCTTCGCGAGCCTCACCGTGGAGGAGAACCTGACCCTCGCCTTCCGCCAGCGGGGTGGGCGGCGCAACGTCTCCGACTCGCTGGCCCGTGCCTACCTCGCCTTCCCCATCCTGGGCAGCCGGCGCAAGCAGCACGGGGGAACGCTCTCCGGCGGTGAGCAGCGCATCCTCTCGCTGGCCAAGGTGCTCATCGTCCCGCCGCGACTGCTCATCGTGGACGAGATCTCCCTCGGTCTCGCGCCGGTCATGATCGACGCGGTCTACGACGGCCTGCGGCAGATCAACGGCGCGGGCACCGCGCTGCTCATCGTGGAGCAGCAGGTCGATCGGGTGCTCGACATCGCGGGGAGCGCGGTCGTCCTCGAGCACGGAGCGGTCGCCTACGCCGGAGCGTCGGAGGGCGCGCTCGCGGCGGTCGAACGGGTGCTCGCCGCCCGCGGGGAGCGGTCGGACCTCGAACACGGCCCTCCACCCGGGCAGGAGGCAGGAGATGCGGCGACCCGAGACGAAGGAGAGACGACCGGTGAGTGAGACGGCACGGGACGCAGTGGTAGTGGACGTGGTGCGGACGACGTTCGGCAAGCGGGGCGGTGCGCTCGCCACCTGGCATCCGGTCGACCTCCTGGCCTTCGCTCTGCGCACACTGCTCGACCGGACCGGTGTCGACCCCGCGAGGATCGACGACGTGATCGGCGGCTGCGTGACCCAGGCCGGCGAGCAGAGCACCAACGTGGCGCGCAACGGTTGGGTGGCGGCCGGCCTGCCCCAGCACGTGCCGGCCACCACGGTGGACCGCCAGTGCGGCTCCTCCCAGCAGGCCATGCACTTCGGCGCAGCGGGGGTCAAGGCCGGCCACTACGACCTCGTGATCGCCTGCGGCGTCGAGGCCATGAGCCGGGCGCCGATGGCCTCGAACGCACGGGGCGGGACGGGGCCGTTCCCCCCGTCGTTCCTCGAGCAGATCGACCAGCGCCTGTGGGCGCAGTTCCGGGTGGCCCAGGTGCTCGCCGACCGGTGGGGCGTGAGCCGCGAGGAGATGGACGCCTTCTCGCTCGAGAGCCACCGACGGGCAGCGGCGAACTGGGACTCGGGTCACTTCGCGCAGGAGGCGGTGTCGGTGCCGCTGAAGGCGGAGGACGGTTCCTTCACCGGCGGCGCCCTCGAGACCGACGAAGGGATCCGCCGGAACGGCACGATGGAATCGCTCGGCGCGCTGCCGCCCGCGCAGAGCTGGGAGCCGGACACGGCGCCCGACATCACCGCCGGCAACTCGTCGCAGATGACCGACGGCGCCGCCGCGATGCTCATCGCCGAGCGCCGCGTGGCCGACGAGCTGGGTCTCCCGTATCGGGCACGCTTCGCGCACGCAACCGTTGCCGCGGAGGACGCCGCGCTCGTGCTCTCGGCGCCGGTACCGGCCACGCAGCGCCTGCTCGACCGGTCGGGGATGAAGATCGAGCAGTTCGACGCCGTCGAGTGCAACGAGGCATTCGCCGCGATCGCGCTCATGTGGCAGCACGCGTTCGGCGCCGATCCCGATCGGTTCAACCCTCGCGGCGGGGCCATCGCGCTCGGCCATCCGCTCGGCGCGAGCGGCGTACGGCTCGCCGCGACCCTCCTCAACCACCTCGACGCCACCGGGGGTCGCTACGGTTTCCAGACCATGTGCGAGGGGGGCGGCCAGGCCAACGCGACGGTCTTCGAGCGGGTGTCCTAGCCGGCGCCGCGGGCGCGACAGGGCGTGAGCCCCCTCGACGGTTTCGCGATGGGTGCTGACGCTGCTGCGCCTATCAGTCCTGGGCGGCGACGAGCAGTGCGGCGAGGGGCTCGAGTGTGACCAGGAGCTCGTCGAGCTCGCCCGGCTCGAGGCATTCGTAGGGTTTCGCCGCGAGGCCGTCGGTGAGCGCCTCGACCCGCGGTTTGACGGCGCGACCGTGTTCGCTGAGCCAACCATCGTCGCCGATCAGGCCGCGTTCGCGCATTCCGTCGATGACGGCGGAGAGCTGCGCTGCCGGGAGGTGGTGGATCCGTCCGAAGTGCTCCGCGGGCATGTCCATGTCGAGGGCGAGCAGGACGTGAGCCTCGAGGCCGCCGACACCCTCGATCATCAGTGCTGCGATGTGCCCGTCGCCACGGTGCTCGCGCAACAAGGAGGCGGCATGGAAGAGGCGGGCCATCACGCCGTCGGGGATCGGGAGCGCTCGCAGGGCGGCGTACATCGGCCGGCCCTCGTACGGGGCGCTGGTCGCGGCCCTGGTCAGCAGTTCGGTGGCGCGGGCGACGCCGGGGTCGTCGACGTGATCGCCGAGGATCCGCTGCAACGCCTGCACGCAGCCCGACTGGCGAGCGGCAATCGCCGCTTCGGGCGTGGTGGTGCGCCAGACCTTCGGGATGTGTCGGGCCACCTCACCGGGAGCGAAGTTGTAGAAGAGCGCGTCCACCACCTCCGCTGTGGCGAGGCCCAGGGGCGCGGCGCGTCCGGCGAAGTAGGTGTCCCAGTAGTCGGTGAACCCGAGAGCGAACATTGCTTCGTTGGGTTCGTCGGCGGAGTAGGGGATGACACCGATCGGCTCGACCAGCTCGAACATCCGGCGTGCCATCGAGTTCATGGTGCGGTCCTCCTGATGCGGCCCTGGCGCCCGGGGGGGCATTGACGTCGAGGAGGACGGTCACGCCCAGCCGATCCCATCGCCGACGGCGACCGAGTGCTCACCCGGAGGTCGCTGTCGAGCGACGCGCACGTCCGGGCTACGGCCATCCCCGCCACCTCGTGATCTCGAGGGCAATGACCGGACCCGGCGGCGGATCATGGACGTACTGCTCGTACTTCGCAGCGAGCTGAGCGAGCGCCGGGCCGTACTCGGGGCCATCCTCGATGACCCGTGCGGAGCCATCGATGCGAACCCACCACAGTTGTGACCAGTCCTCGTCGTACCGGTCGACGAGGAGCGAGGCCGAAGGCGTTGCCCTCACGTTCTCGAGACGCTGGAGCGCGCGCGTCGTCTTCGGCTTTGCGTCAACGGCCGTGTATGCAGTGTCGTCACGCAAGACGAAGCAGCAAGGGACCATATGGGGACGGTTGCCGGAGGTGACGGTTGCCAGACGACCGACTCGGGCACTTCGTACTCGACGTCGCATCGTCGCACGGTCCATCGTTCGACGTTATGCCCCGGATCACGCGGTCGTCGCCTGGTGGACGATGGGCCAGGGCCGGCTGCCCCACCGTCCGACGACGGCTCCCTACTCTTCCTACTCTTCGAGGTACGTGAACAGCATCATCTGGGTGGCGTAGGCGACCAGCACCCCCTGCTCGTCCCAGAGGTGGGTCTCTGCCGACGCCCAACCGTCGTCGGCCCACCAGGCCCGATCGTGGGCCAGCACCCATTCGGTGCGGAGTGGTTCGAGCAGGTGGACGGTCAGGTCGGCGCTCGGGGCGAACCAGCACCGACCGCGATGCCCGAGCCGCTCACCGATGCACCCGGGCATACGGTCGGTCAAGGTCACCAGCCCGAGGGGGTCCAGGGTCCCGTCGGCCAGACGTGGTGGCTCGTCGAAGCGCAGCCATGTGGCCCCCGATCCGGCACCTTCGTTGGCCACGGTCGCCAGCACCTGGGTCGCGGATCGACCCAACCTCAGCACCTGCACCTCCACGTCCAGCGGTCCCGATGCGACCTGCCCGGCGAAGACGGTCGTACAGGTACGGAGCTGGTGCGCCGAGCTGCCCACCTCGAGTCCAGCTGCCCGCAGGGCGACGGCGACGATCACACCGCCGTGGGGTACCGCGACGAGGTTCCAGTCTCCGCTCAAGTCACAGCGGTACCGGCCCGGGCCGGCTGGGCTCACCGCGACGTCGTCTACGAATCTCCCCACCGAATGGAGCATGTCTGTGCCGATGGAGCGGGGGCAAACCGAGGTGCGCGGGACGCCGGCACGGGCGGCGCGGACGATCTCGACATGGCCGTGGACGGAGGTGGCGCAGATGCTTCTAGAGGATCCCGAGGGCCATCAGGCCCGCGGCGGCATCGAGGTCGCCGTCGACCGCGAGCTGCTGGGAGATGAAGGCGTCCGCGCCCGAGAGCTCGCCGTTCACGATCTTGGTGAAGTCGGAGGCGGTCGCCCGGATCGTGGCCGCGGCCTCGCCGGACGGTTCGCCGCGGCGCGTCACGGTGACCTTCCCGTCACGGGCCTCGAGGAGCCAGACGCCCCCGCCCTCGCCCTCGAGGACGAATTGGACGACGAGGTCGAGGTCGGTCGCCGCGTCGTGGTCCACCCTGGTGGGCAGGGCCTCGTCGAAGAACTCGGACGCATCGGCGACGTGCAGTGCCGGTGCGGAGGCCCGGGCCCGCTCCCTCGGCATCACCTCGGCTTCCATAGCCTCGATCGCGTCGGCCAGGACCTCCACGATCCGGTCGGCGGTCGGTCGGTCGATGGTGAGCGGCGGCGCGAGGCCGACCACCTCGAGTCCCATCGCCCGGCAGTAGAGGCCGCGGTCCCACGCCTCGAGCTCGACCTTCTCGCACACCTGGTGGGGATTGGCGAAGCCACGCTTGGTGGTCGCGTCGGCGACGAACTCGATGCCGACCATGAGGCCGAGGCCACGGACCTCGCCGACCGTCTCGAACCGCTCGAGCTCGCGCAGGCGGTCGAGGAGGTACCCGCCCACGTCGGCCGCGTTTGCGACCAGCCCCTCCTCCTCGATGATCGCGAGGTTGGCGAGCGCCGCCGCGCAGGCGGCGGGGTGTCCCATGTAGGTGAAGCCGTGGCTGAACGGCATCCTCGAGGGCAGCCGCTCGCAGATGGTGTCCCAGATCTTGTCGGAGACGACCGAGGCCCCGAGCGGCTGGTACCCGCTGGTCAGGCCCTTGGCGAGGGTGACGATGTCCGGGCGCGCCCCGTACTGCTCGAACCCGAAGCGGGTACCGGTACGACCGAAGCCGCAAACCACCTCGTCGGCGATGAAGAGGATGTCGAACCGGTCGCAGATGCGGCGGATCTCGTCGAAGTACCCCGGGGGCGGCGGGATGATCCCGCCCGCGCCGATCACCGGCTCGGCGATGAACGCGCCCACGCTGTCGGGTCCCTGCGCCTCGACGTACTCCTCGAGGGAGCGCGCACAGGCGAGGCCGCAGTCGGGGAAGGTGAGCCCGAGCTCGCAGCGGTAGCAGTACGGGGCGGGGATGTGCGCGAATCCCTCGGCGACCGGCCCGAAGTTCCAGTGCATCGGCATGATCCCGGTGGCCGACATCGTCGCGATCGTGAGGCCGTGGTACCCGTGGTGCCGGGCGACGATCGTCTTGCGTCGCTCCTCGCCCCGCAGGGCCCAGTACATCCGCACGAGCTTGAAGTTCGACTCGTTGGCCTCCGATCCGCCGGAGGCGAACATGACGTGGTTGAGCCCGAGTGATGGGTCGAAGAGCGACGCGAGCGCCTCGGCGAGCTCGATCGCCCTCGGGTGGGACTGCCCGTGGAACGTCGTGAAGTAGTCGAGCGTGCTGAGCTGCTCCGCCACCGCGTCGATGATCGGGCGGCGGCCGTGGCCGACCGCGACGCACCAGAGACCGGCGAACCCGTCGATGATCCGGTTGCCGCGGTCGTCGGTCAGCCACCAGCCGTCGGCTTCCACGACGATGCGTGGGCCGTGCTCGCGCATCTCGCCCGGCGAGGTCACCGGGTGGATGAGGTGGGCGACGTCGCGCCGGGCGAGGGGCGAGATGGTCATGAGGCGTTCCTTTCGCTTCGGGACCGGGCGGAGGACAGGCCGGCGGCCGGAGTGGCGCGCAGGGAGTCGATGAGATGCTCGACCACCGCGACGGTCGGTGCGCGGTCGCCGGTGGTGAGTACGTGGAGGGTGGCCTCGGCCCACGCCCCGAGCAGCACCCGGCTCAGCGCGTCGGGGTCGAGCGGGACGATCTCGCCGCGCTCGATGGCGGTCACCAGGACGTGCCGGACGAGTACTACGGCGCTCTCGTGGTCGCGCCGCCCGCCCTCGTCGAGCGCCGGGATGGTCCAGGCGTCACGGAGGAAGAAGCGCGCCCGGCCGAGGGTCCCGACCGCGCCGAGGTACGCGTCGAAGGCACGGCGCATGTTGGCGACCAGGTCGCCCTCGGGGTCGAAGGCCTCGAGGGCCCTGGCGGTGAGACGCTCGTAGAGGTCGTGCTGGAGATCTCGTCCGAGGTCGTCCTTGTCGGTGAACCAGTAGTAGACCGCGCCCTTGGTCACCGCTGCCGCCTCGGCGATCTCCTCGACGGTGACCGAGGCGAAGCCGCGCTCGGCGAACAGGTCGAGCGCGGCCGCGAGGATCCGGTCGCGCGTCTCCGGACCTCTCGGGGATCGGCGGGCCATCGGTTCGGGTCAGGAGGGCTGGGTTCGCCGTGCACGGTCCCGGACGTACTCGGCGGTCCCCGCGAGGAAGCCCTCGGGGTCGGCGGCCTTGCCCGCCGCGAACTCGGCGAAGTACTCGGGGACGTAGACGGAGAGCGCGCCCGCGGCGACGCCGTCGAGGATCGTGCGGACCGCCTCGTCGACCGTGATGGCCGGCACGTCTCCGGTGAAGGGGTCGTTGTCGGGGAGGGTGAAGAGCTCGGTGTCGACCACGCCCGGATAGACGACGGTGACCTTCACCCCGGTGTCCCAGAGGTCGACGGCCATCGCCTCCGAGAAGACCGAGAGCGCGGCCTTCGAGGCGTCGTAGGCGGACTCGCCGGGTGAGCTCAGCGGCGCCGCCACCGACGAGACGTTGACCACCCGGCCCGAGCCGCGCTCGACCATGTGGGGGAGGAGTGCGAGGGTCAGCCGCACCGGCGAGAGGTAGTTGATCGCCATGACCTTCTCGACCGTGGCTGCGTCGAGCGCGGTCACGTGACGCCGCTTCGGGATGCCGGCGTTGTTGACCAGGATGTCGATGCCGCCGAGCCGGTCGAGCGCGTCACGCGCGAGCTGGTCGACCGCGTCGTCGTCGGTGAGGTCGACCGCCCACATCGCCGAGTCCGGCGCGTGCTTCCGGCACCGCTCGAGCACTTCGGCCAGCCGGTCGCGTCGCCTCGCCGCGATGCCGACGCTCGCGCCGGCCGCGGCGAACCCCTCCGCGAGGCCCGCGCCGATCCCGGAGGATCCGCCCGTGATCAGGACCCGTGCACCCTCGAACGCCTCGGCCATCGTCGCCTCCCCCGGTCGCGGCGGCGGGTCCGCCCGCGCCGGCGGCATCGTACTCTGACGTACCGTACGAAAACAATACGAATCGTACGGTCGGCGGCCGCCCGACGGTCAGACCGGTCGGAGGGCGGCGATCGCCCGGAGGACGCGGACTGTCCCGGCGACCGCGAGCGCGGCGCCGGCCAGGAGGAGGAGCCCGCCAGCGACGAGCGCCGGGGGCGCGGGCGCGTGGCCCGCCGCGAGACCGGACCCGGTGAGGAAGGCCGGCGCCCAGGTGGCGATCGCCGCCCACCAGAGGACGACGCCGGCGAGCACCACGAGCACGAGCGCCGTGAGCGCCACGGCGAGCCAGCCCTCGAACCGGAGCACCGTGGCCGAAAGCTCGAGTCGACGGACGACGGCGACGAGGGCGCCGGTCGCCGCTGCGAGCGCGGCGAGGAGGAGCGCCCCCCAAAGCGCTCCCACGACGCCGAGCGCGGTCGAGCCGGTGGCCCGGGCGGCGGGTCCCACCGCGTGCGACCAGAGCACGACGGTCGCGGTGACCACGACGGCCGCAGAGACCAGGGCGACGGCGCGGACGACTGGTCGACGGACGTCCGGCCAGCCACCCCCGCGCAGGAATCGGACGAAGGCCGGGAGTGCGACCAGCGCGCCGGTCGCGAGCACCGCGGCACCGAGACCGGCGGCGGCCTGCACCGTGCCGTACGCCGCGGCGGGCAGCCAGCGGTGCGCGGTCGGGGTCGCCACGTCCCAGTGCTCGACGAACTTGGCATAGCCCGTGCCGGCCACGACCACGAGCACCCAGGCCCAGAGCACGAGGAGGGCGCCCGAACGCACCCGGTCGGCCGGACCCGGCGGGGCGGAGCCGGGCTCGAGCCGCTGGCGCAGGCCGGCACGGACGATCTCCGCGCGACCCCGGGCCGGGACACCCCGTTCGCCGTAGGTGTCCTCCATGAGCGCGAGCAGCTCCTCGCCGTACCGTTCCCGCCACGCCGGGGGGTACCAGCGGAGCAGCCGCTCGTGGCGCCCGGCGGTCATCGCGGCGCTCCGGCCGGCACGGCACCAGTGCGCGTGCCGCGGATCCAGCCGAAGGCGAGCCCGAGGCGCGTCGCCCCCTCCGACGCGAGCGCCTGCATCTGGCGGACCGCGTCGGCGAGCTCGGCCCGTCCCGACGCGGTCAGCCGGTAGGGACATCGACGGCCCTCGCCCTCGGCGGGCTCGATGAGGCCGCGGCCCTCGAGCCGGGTGATCGCACCGTAGAGGGTGCCCGGGCCGAGTGCGACCCCGGCGAACGCCTCGATGTCCCGGGCGAGCGCGTAGCCGTGCTTCGGTCCCGAGGCGAGGCTGGTCAGAATGAGCACGCCGGGCTCGTTCGGCCGGTCGAGCCCGGGCGGCGCGGTGCGGGAGGTGCGGGCCATGACGGGAGGATACTACGTGAGACGTAGTACCGTCGAGACCCTCGGTCAGGTCCGCGGCTCCGGGAGCCGGTTCGAGCGCGCGATCCCGGCGAACCAGGCCGCACTGGGCTTCGCGGTGCGGACGAATGTCGTCGGGTCGACCGCGTGGAGCCCGAACGTCGGCCGATAGCCGAGGTTCCATTCGTAGTTGTCGAGGAGGCTCCAGACGAAGAAGCCCCGGACGTCGAGCCCGTCGGCAATGCACGCGTGCGCGCCGCGGACCGCGGTGTCGAGGTAGTCGATGCGCTCGGAGTCGTCGGCGGTGCCGATGCCGCTCTCGGTCACGAGCACGGGCAGTCCGGTCAGCGCTGCGGTCCGGCGCACGCAGTGCTCGACCGCCTGTGGCCAGAACTCGTTGTCGAGCTGGGTCTTCGGGATCGCCGGGTCGTCGGGAGCGACCCCTTCGGGGCCGAAGTGCATCCGCGAGTAGGCCTGCACGCCCACGAAGTCGTCGCCCTCCGCCGCTCGCAGGAAGGTGTTCTCGAGGATCTCCTCGGCCATGTCACGGGTGACCTCCCCGCCCTCGTCGGCGACGTTCTCGGACATCGAGAGGGTGAGGCCCACGGGGAACGACCCCGGCCCGGCCCGGAGCGCCTCGACCGCGAGGCGGTGCGACCGGACCATCGCCTCGTTGACCGCCAGGTGGCGGGTGAGGTCGTCCTTCACCCCCGGTGGGTAGTCGCCGACGGTGTAGCCCATCGCCCCGATCACGTTCGGCTCGTTGATCGTGCAGGCCCAGCCGATGAGGTCGCCCAGGTGGGCCGCCGTCCGCTCGACGTAGCGCGCGAACCGGTCAGGGGCGTCGGGCGCCTCGAACGCGCCCCGCGTCGCGAGCCAGGTCGGCGAGGTGAAGTGGTGGAAGGTGACGACCGGCGCGATGCCGCACTCGTGGCAGCCCGCGCACACCCGGCGGTAGTGGTCGAGCGCGGCGAGGGAGAACTCACCCTCGGCCGGCTCGATCCTGCTCCACTCGAGAGAGAAGCGGTACGCGCCGAGGCCCATCCCGGCGACGAGGTCGAGGTCCTCGGGCCACCGGTGGTAGGAGTCGCAGGCGTCACCGCTCGAGGCGGCGCACCGCGTGTCGGGCGCGTGCTCGAACGCCCACCAGTCGTTGTTGGTGTTGCCGCCCTCGATCTGGTGGGCGGCGGTCGCGGTCCCCCAGAGGAAGCCGTCGGGGAATGCCGTCGCGGTGCCGTCGGTCGTCATGGGCGTTCACCGCCCCGTCCACAGCGGGGCGCGCTTCTCGGCGAAGGCCTTCGGTCCCTCGATCGCGTCCTCGCTCGAGAAGACCTCCTGCGAGATGGACGACTCGATCTTGTACGCCTCCTTCAGGTCGACCGCGAGCCCCCGGAGCACGGACTCCTTCGTCTTGCGCACCGCGAGCGGACCGTTGACGGTGATCCGCCGGGCGTAGTCGAGCGCACGGTCCATGAGCTCGGCGGGGCGGCAGACCTCGTTGAGCAGGCCCATGGCGAATGCCCGCTCGGCGGAGATGCGGTCCGCGCACAGCAGGAACTCCATCGCCGCCGGGAAGGGGACCTGGCGGGGCAGTCGCACCGTCGTGCCCCCGCCGGCGAAGAGCCCGCGCTTCGGCTCGAGCACACCGAAGGTCGCGGTGTCCGAGGCGACGCGCAGGTCGCAGCCCCCGAGCATCTCCATGCCGCCTGCGACGCAGGTGCCGTTGACCGCCGCGATGATCGGCTTGTAGAGCTTCACGTTGCGGAGGACCGCCTTCACCCCGTCGTCGAGCCGGTAGCCGTTGATCTCGGCCGTCGCCGCGTCCCGGAGCTGCGCCTGGAGCCTGGTGATCTCGGGGATGTAGGTCTTGAGGTCGGCGCCGACGCAGAAGTCGTCACCCACGCCGGTCACGATCGCGACCCACGCGTCGTCCTCCTCGGCGAACCGGTCCCACGCGCCCCGGAGCTGCGCGAAGTGCTCCATGTCCATCGCATTGCGCGCCTCGGGCCGGTCGATGGTGATGGTGACGACGTGCTCGTCGCCGGCGTCGTAGTGGACGGGCATGGTGCTCCTCGCTCCCTGGTCGTGACGACCGGTCGGCGACCGGTCAGGCTCTCCTTGGCTCGGTCATCGTCGCGCGGTGGTCGAGCCCCGCTTGCCGGGCACGAGGGTCACCGGGGTGCCGGTGAGGTCCTCGCCGCCGCCGGCCGGCTCGTCGAGGCGCGCGTAGCAGCGCGCGCCGCCGGGCACGTCGCAGATGAGGAAGGTCGCCTCGGGCCCCTCGCGGCTGTAGGTCGTCGAGCACGCGGCGACCGTTGCCGGGCCCTCGGCGTCGGAGACCACGCCCGTGGTGGGAAACGCGGGTGCGTCGGGCGTCGGCGCGTACTCGCCGGGCTCGGTCGACCAGAGGGTCGCCGCGTGACTCGCCATGTGCATGCCGACCCCGGTGGCCAGTCCGAGCGAACCCGGGTCGCCACGGAGGGTCTCTGCCATCGCGGCGAGCGAGTGCGTGCAGTAGTTGGAGCCAGGACCGCCGTGGTAGGGGAGTCCCCCGGTGACGGTGAGGTCGTGGCGGCCGTCGATCCCGAGCGCGTCCGACGCGAAGGCGAGCGAGCTCGCGAAGCACGAGTAGAGGTCGAGGTGGGCGACGTCGTCGCCCTGGTGCCCGCCGAGCGCGGCCGACGTCGCAGCCGCCAGCGCGGGAGAGCGCCAGAGCTCCGGCCGGGATGCCATCGCCGGCGGCTCGGCCGCGTAGCCCGAGCCGCGCAGGTAGACCCGCTGCTCCCGCGGGACGCCGAGCTCGTCGGCGCGTGCCTCCGTCGCGACGAGGACCGCGGCGGCCATGTCGATGTCCATGATCGCGGTCATGAGCTTGGTGTACGGCGTGGCCACCATTCGGTTCGAGGGCTCGACGGTCGTGATCTCGGTCGCGGTGCGCTCGACCGGGAACCAGGCGTGTTCGGGGTCGGCGGCCGCCACCGCGGAGAGCGGCGCGAGCAGCTCGCCGAGCCGGGCGCGGTGCTCTTCGACCGTCCGTCCGAGGTGGGCCCGCCTGGCAGAGTCGAACAGCGCGAAGGTGAGGTACGCCTGGAAGACGCCGTTGGCGGCCTCCTCCCGCACGAGCGAGATCGGGAAGGGGGTCGGCTCGTCGGGGGGATGGGACCACCCGGGATCGGGGAGGTGACGGCGGGTGGCGAGCGCCTCGCCGCCGACCAGCAGCGCGAGGTCGAGCTTGCCGCGCGCCATCGCGGAGGCAGTCTCCGACACGAGGCGGAGGGGGACCGAGCCACCGATCCCCGAGTAGGTCGGGAGCCTCGGATCGGCGCCGAGCCGGCCGGCGAGCCGGCCGCAGGGGTCGTCGTACTCCCACGACTGGCAGTAGACGATCTCGAGGCCCTCGAGCTGGGGGAGCGCCTGCGGGCAGCCGGCGTCGTCGGCGGCCGCGCGCGCCATCGCCTCCCACATCACGAGCGGTTCGGGAGCGGGCTCCGCTCGCCAGGTGCGGCGCGCCACGCCGATGATGCAGGGCGTGCGCGGGTCGACGGGCACGTCAGGTGAGGCGGGACCGGCCGGGGAGGGCGATCGCCCGGTCGGCGATGATGTTCTTCTGCACCTCGGTCGAGCCGCCACCGATCGTGCTGTACCGCTGGAAGGCGTAGAGGCGCGTCCACTTGCCGCGGTCGACCGTGTCCGGACCGCCGCGTGCGAGCACCCCCGCCGGGCCGAGCAGGTCCACGGCGAGCGCCGCGAGCGTCTGCGCGAGCTGTGACCACTGGAGCTTCGCGAAGGGAACCTCGGGCCAGTTCTTCTCGCCCTTGATGATCTTGCTCAGGGCGCGCAGCGTGAGGAGGCGGGCGAGCTCGATCTCCGTCCACGCGTGCGCGATGCGGTCGCGCAGCGACGGGTCGTCGAGCGCGGCGGGGTTCGCCGAGCGCGCCGCGGTCACCATCGCCCGGAGGTCCGCGGCGAGGATCGAGATCTGTCCGGCGATGCCGACCCGCTCGTGGCCGAGGGTGCCCATCGCCACCATCCAGCCCTCGCCCTCACCACCGAGCCGCGAGCCGACCGGGATCCGCGCGTCGGTGAAGAAGACCTCGTTGAACATCTCCTCGCCCGCCATGTCGCGGATCGGGCGGCGCTCGATGCCCGGTATCTCGAGGTCGACGATGAAGGCGGTGATGCCCTCGTGCTTCTTGCCGCGCTCGATGGCGGTGGGATCGGTGCGCAGCAGGAAGAGGCCCCACCGTGCGAGGTGCGCGGTGGAGATCCAGATCTTCTGCCCGTTCACGACGTACTCGTCCCCGTCGAGGATCGCAGTCGTCCGCAGGTTGGCGAGGTCGTTGCCGGCCTCCGGCTCCGAGAAGCCCTGGCACCAGTGCTCGCGTGCCTCGATGATCGAGGGCAGCCACCGTGCCTTCTGCTCGTCGGTGCCCCAGGCGATGATCATCGGTCCGATCTGCCAGATGCCGTTCGCGTTGAACAGACCCGGTGTGCGGTACTCGGCCATGACCTCCGAGTAGAGGATCCGCTGCATCGCGGTCGCGGCGCGGCCGCCGAACTCCTCGGGCCAGTGGATCGCCGCCCAGCGTCCCTCGTTGAGCAGGCGCTGCCAGGCCGCGCGGCGCAGCTGGGTCTTCTCGCCCGCGATGCCGCCGCCCGTCGAGTCGTCGCTCAGCTCCTCGCTCGCGAGGAACGGCGCGAGGTGCTCGTCGAGCCAGGCGCGCAGCTCGTCGCGGAACGCTTCGTCCTCGGGTGCCAGTGCGAAGTCCACGGCTGGGGAGGTTAGCCGCGGCCTCCTCCTGGCTGGCAAGGACGGCGGTGTGCCTACACTTGCGCCGACCGACCGGGATGCCCAGGGGGTGTGCAGTGGATTTCACGTTCGACGCCGAGCAGCTCGCGCTCCAGGACGTGGCCCGGCGCGCGATGGACGCGGAGCGTGAGACGTCCCTGCGTATGCTCGCCGAGGATCCGGTGGGGGTGACCCCCGAGCTCTGGAACCGGCTGGTCGACCTCGGCTGGACGTCGATGCTCGTCCCGGGCGAGGGCGCCGGTCTCCTCGAGACGTGCATCGTGCTCGAGCAGATGGGTCGGGTCCCGCTACCGGGTCCGTTCTTCTCGTCGTCGGTGCTCGCGACCCTCGCCGCTCGGGCGCTCGGTGCGCAGGACCTGCTCAGCGGGCTCGCAGGTGGCGGGGAGCGCGGGACGGTCGCCCTGCACGAGCAGGGCAACGGGGCGCCGCTCGACACGGTGCGCACCCGCGCGGTGCGTCGGGGCTCAGCGTGGCTGCTCACCGGCGAAAAGCCCGTCGTGCCGGACGGGCACTCCGCCGACTGGGCGATCGTGGTGGCCCTCGGCGAGGAGGGGATCCGCTCCTTCCTCTTGCGGAGCCCGGAGGCCGAGGCCGTGCCCGCACTCGACCCGACGCGCAAGCTGGCCCGCCTCGAGCTCGACGGCGTGCCGGCCGAGCCGCTCGGACCGACGGGCGACCAGACCGTGCTGTGGCGCCGCGTCCTCGACGACGTCGCCGTCGCGCTCGCCGCCGAGCAGGTCGGGGTCTCCGACCGGGCGCTCGAGATGGCGGTCGAGTATTCGAAGGTGCGGGTCGTCTTCGACCGCCCGATCGCGGAGTTCCAGTCGGTCAAGCACCGGATCGTCGACATGTACCACGTGCTCGAGATGGCGCGCGCCGGCGTGCACTACGCGGCCTGGGCCTCCGACACCGACTCGCCGGACCGGGAGCGGGCGGCCGCGATGGCGGCCGCCTACTCGTCCGAGTCCGCCGTCAAGGTGACCGGGGACGACATCCAGATCCACGGCGGCGTGGGCTTCACCTGGGCCAACGACGCCCACTTCCTCTTCAAGCGGGCCAAGCAGAACGAGGTGCTGATCGGCGGCAGCGGTGCGCAGTGGCACCGGCTGGCCGGCATGTTCGTCGGCCGGTAGGGACCGTCGGTCCGGTTGGACGACCCGGACTGCGGGGCCCGGGCGGCTGGCGTCACCGACCGGGCGGGATCAGCCGGCGGGATCGCGCTGGAGGAGGCGGGCGACCTCCCCGGCCCGTACGCGGAGCACCTCCGACGGCGACTGCCCGTTGTCGAGCACGCCGGTCGCGTACTCGATGAAGACGCCGATCATCACGCTCCGGAGGATCTTGGCCATCGCCGGCTGGTCGGACGCGTCGCACAGCGGCGGCTCGTGCCCCGCCAGCCACTCCTCGAGCGAGGACTGGGTCGCGGCGAAGAGCTCGGCTCCGACGCCGAAGGCGGTCTGGTCGCCGCGGAGCACCTCGCCGAGCATGAGGCGGATGAACTCGTCGACCTCGAGCATCGACTGGAGCATGTCGTCCAGCAGCTCGGCGAGGGTCGTCACCGGGTCCTGGGAGACCGACGGCCGTGCGGTCGTGGTGAGCCCGTCGACGAAGCCGCGCTCCTCCAGCACGGCCACCAGCAGGTCGCGCTTGGAGGGGAAGTAGTGGTAGAGGGAGGCGACGTTGAGCCCCGCCGCCGTCGCGAGGTTCCGCATGCTCGTCCCGTCGACCCCCTGCTGTGACATGAGGGTCAGGGCCGTGCGGAGGATGTGCTGGCGCTGGGTCGTGCCGGCGCCACGGGATGCCGGCTCGCGGTCGGTCGGGGTCACGGCACCATTCTGCTCCACCGGTGCCCGGGGTGGGCCGGATCCCCGAACAGGCGTTCGACAGCGGACCGGATCCTGGGAGGTTCCCGTGGTCTCAAACAAACGTTTGATATACGATCGGCCACGGGGCCAGCCGGCCGCGAGACGAGGAGACGGTCCATGGCCGCGAAATCCGAGAGCGCCGTCGGGGTCGCAGCGGGGCTCACGCCCTTCGACCCGTTCGAGCTGTCCGACACCGTGTCGGGGGACATCCGGGACCCGTACCCGCGCATGGCCGAGCTCCTCGCGGAGAGCCCGGTGCACGTCGGGCCCGTCGACCTGGGCGACGGCGCCATGGACGCGGGCGACCCGAGCCGGCCCACCCCGGTAACCGTCTTCGGCTTCGACGAGGTCGTGCAGGTCCTGCGCGACAACGAGACGTTCTCGTCCAACGTCTACGAGGGGATCATGGGTGCGGTGATGGGCCGGACCATCCTCCAGATGGACGAGCCCGAGCACCGGCTCGCCCGGGCCCTGGTGTCGCCGACCTTCCGTTCGAAGGTGCTCGAGCAGTGGGAGACCGACCTCGTCCAGCGGGTGGTCGACGAGCTCATCGACGGATTCGCCGCAGACGGCTCCGCCGATCTCGTGCAGCGCCTGACCTTCCACTTCCCGGTCCAGGTGATCGCCGAGATCCTCGGGTTGCCGCGGTCGGACTTCCCGATCTTCCAACGGTGGGCCGTGGAGATCACGAGCGTGGCGGCCAACTGGGAGCGGGGCGTCGCCGCGTCGACCGCCCTGCGGGAGTACTTCGCCGGCGTGCTCGAGGAGCGTCGCGCGGAGCCGGCGGACGACCTCATCAGCGAGCTGCTCGCCGTCGAGGTCGAGGGGAGCAGGCTGACCGACGAGGAGATCTACTCGTTCCTCCGCCTGCTGCTGCCGGCCGGCGTCGAGACCACCTACCGGGCATCGGGCAGCCTCCTCTTCGGGCTCTTCACCAACCCCGACCAGCTCGAGGCGGTCAAGAAGGACCGCGACCTGCTGCCCGTCGCCATCGAGGAGGCGATCCGCTGGGAGCCGCCGGTCACCGTGATCCTCCGCCGGGCCACCCGCGCCACCGAGATCGCCGGTGTCGCCGTCGAGGAGGGCGCGGACGTGGCACTGCTGCTCGGCGCCGCGAACCGGGACGTGCGCAAGTACAAGCACCCCGACCGCTTCGACCTCTTCCGCGAGTCGCGCCAGAGCGTCGGCTTCGGCTTCGGCGTGCATGTCTGTCTCGGGATGCACCTTGCCCGCATGGAGACCCGGGTCGCGCTCGACACGCTCTTCGACCGCCTGCCCGACATCGCGCTCTCGCCCCCGCCCGGCGAGGACCCGCACATCCGCGGCCTCGCGTTCCGGTCGCCCGTCTCCCTGCCGGTCACCTTCACGCCCGCCTGAGCAGCGACATGCCGGGGCCTTCGGGACAGTTCGGTGGCGCGCGCGGTTGGCTAGGGTGACCCGATGCCCGCCTGGCTGACCGACGAGGAGTACCGCACCCTCGGCTGCGCGTGCGACCGGGTGGTGCCCGGAACGGACGCGAGCCCGTCGGCGAGCGAGGCCGGCGTCCCGGAGTACATCGACCGGCTCCTCGGCGCGTTCACCTTCGACCCGCCGAGGATCTGGGCCCGGGGCCCCACGTCCGGCCGCCACGGCGGTGCGGCGGCCTTTGCGACCTTCCACACCCTCACGGCGCTCGACGAGCTGGCCTGGCGCACCCGGATCGAAGGCTCGCTCGGGCTGTCCGAGCGCGAGTTCAACGGGCCGGTGGTCGGGCTGCAGCAGCGCTACCGCGAGGGGCTCGCCGCCTTCGGCGCCGACTTCTGCGACCTTGCACCCGAGGAGCAGGACGCACGGCTCGACGCCGACGACGGTTTCGCCACCCTCCTCTTCCACCACGCGTGCGAGGGCATGTACGGCGCCCCCGAGTACGGCGGGAACCGCGACGGGTCGGCGTGGCGATCGATCGACTACGAAGGCGACACCCAGCCGCGGGGCTGGACGGACCGGGAGGTGGCCGAGCCGTGACGGTCGACGCGGTCATCGTGGGCTCGGGACCGGGGGGCTCGACCGTGGCGGACGTGCTCACCGCCGCGGGCTGGACGGTCACCATCGTCGAGAAGGGCCGCAACCATCTGCTCGACCCCGACGACCCCTCGAAGCTCGCGTCGGACTACTCGAACGACGAGATCAAGTTCCACACCCGCTTCTTCCTCGGTCCCGACCCGATCGTGGAGCCGCGGACGTTCCGCCGATCCGAGGAGGACGGCGACCACCTCCACGTGGGGGAGGTCAACTCGATCCCGACGACGGTCGGGGGCGGCGGGACCCATGCAGACGGCAAGGTGCCGCGGTTCATGCCGGGCGACTTCCGTCTCCTGTCGGAGCTCGGCCCGCAGCCCGACGCGGCGGTCGCCGACTGGCCGGTCGGCTACGACGAGCTCGAGCCGTACTACGCGGAGGCCGAGCGGCTCATCGGCGTGGCCGGGACCGAGGGGGCGAACCCGTTCGCCGGGCCGCGGTCCGGTCCCTACCCGATGCCGTCGGGGGCGCCGATGTTCGGCGCGCTGCGCTCCGCCGAGGCGGCCGAACGGCTCGGGTACCACCCCTACGCGGCACCGACCGCGGCGAACAGCGTGCCCTACGACGGTCGGCCGGCCTGCAACAACTGCGGGTTCTGTGCGTTCTTCGGCTGCCCGATCCACGCGAAGGGCGATCCGGTCGCCATGCTGCGGCGCGCGCTGACCTCGGGCAGGGCGGAGCTGCTCGCCGAGACGTTCGTGATGCGGGTGCTGAACGACGGGAAGCGGGCGACCGGCGTCGAGGTGCTCGGGACGGACGGCGATCGGCGGACGATCGCCGCCCGTCACGTCGTGCTCGCTGCCGGGGCCATCGAGACGCCGCGGCTCCTCCTGCTGTCGGGGATCGAGCATCCGCTCATCGGCCGGCACCTCATGGTCCACTTCCAGACCGTCGCGGTCGGGATCATGCCGTTCCGCACGTACGCCGAGCGGGGGCGGGCGGTCACCCACGTGCACGACGACATGATCGTGGGCGACGACGCGACCAGGCAGGCGGCGAAGGAGGCGGGGCTCCCGTGGCTCCGCGGCGGGATGGTCGAGCACTCCGGTCCGGCGCTGCCGATCATGGAGGCGAAGCACCTGCCGCGCGGCGCACGTCACCCGCAGCTCATGCTCGACTCGCCGATGCGTCGTCACCTCTGGGCCTTCACGTCCCAGGGGGAGGACCTGCCGTACCCGACCAACCGGGTCGACCTCGACCCGACGGTCCGCGACGCACGGGGATTCCCGGTCGCCCGCATCACCTACCTGCCGGGCCGCCACGAGCTCGTCTCTTCCGACCACTACGGCCCCCGGCTCGTCGCCGTGCTCGACGAGATGGGCGCTCGCTGGACGTTCGTCGCGACATCGCCGGGGACGGCGACCGCTGGCTTCACCCCCCGCTCGGTCCCCGAGAGCCGCCATGTCATGGGGACGGTGCGGATGGGGGCCGACCCGGCCTCCTCGGTCGTCGGCCCGGACGGCCGCATGCACCAGCTCGACAACGTGCTGGTCGCCGACTCGTCGGTCTTCGTGACGTCGAGTGGCTACGGCCCGACGCTCACGCTCGCCGCGCTGGCGGCGCGCACCGCGCACCTGCTCGCCGGCTGAGGGTCACGCCCCTCGGGTCAGGAGCAGCGTCCCGGCGATCGGACCGCCGCCGTTGCTGACTGCAGCGACCTCGGGCAGCGATCCGCCCCGCCGCAGCACCTGGCGCTCGCCGCCCTCGCCCCGGAGCTGCACGCACGCTTCGTGGATGAGGCCGAAGCCGTGCAGGCGGCCGCCGGAGAGCTGCCCGCCCGCCGTGTTGAGCGGGAGCACTCCGGTCCGCGAGATCCGCTCGCCGCCCTCGACGAACGGGCCGCTCTCGCCGCGGCCACAGAAGCCGAGCGCCTCGAGCCACACCATCGCGAGGATCGAGAATCCGTCGTAGAGCTCGGCCACGTCCACGTCGGCCGGCGTGAGGTCGGTGCGCTCCCACATCGACGCGGCCGCGTCGCGGGCGGCCATCGAGGTCGGGTCGTCGAACTGGTCCCAGCTCGCCCGCCCGCGCAGTGCGGTGCCCACCGCGTTCACGTGGCACGCCGGCTTGGGTGCGTCGGGCGCGAATTCGCGGTGCGACACGACGAACGCCGTCGAGCCGTCGCTCGGCGCGTCGCAGTCGAAGAGGCAGAGCGGAGTCGAGATCATGCGGGCCGCGAGGTAGTCGTCCATGGACATCGGGTCGCGGTAGACGGCGAGCGGGTTGAGGCCCGCATTGGCCCGCCCGTTGAGGGCGATCTGGGCGAGCTGCTCGCGGGTGAGGCCGAACTCGCACATGCGACGCTGGGCCACGAGCGCGATCCAGTTGACCGCCGAGACGGCGCCGAACGGCAACGTCCACTGGAGGAACCCCGAGAAGCGGGGAACGCCACCGCCACCGCTCCCGCCGATGCCCTGCCGGCCGCCCGAGCCCTGGGCGGTCGACTCGCTCACGGTCCGGTAGACGAGGACGTGACGCGCGAGCCCGGCCGCAACCGCGAGGCAGGCCGCGATGAGCGCGCGCATCTGGCCCGGGCCCTCACCGCCGCCGTCGTGCCACTCGAGCCGGAGCCGCATCGCGTCCTGCACCTCGGGCGAGGTCGGCCCGGCGAAGCCGGCCGTGCCGGTCCCCATGCCGGGGTAGGTGGCGAGCCCGTCGATGTCGTCGCGGGCGAGCCCGGCGTCCGCGATCGCTGCGAGGCAGGCCTCGACGGTGAGGTCGAGGTCGCCGCGTCCGAGCCGGCGTCCGATCGCGGACTGCCCGATCCCCGAGATGATGGCCCGCCGTTCGAGCGGTTCCCCGTCCGGCCGCATCAGGACCCCGGGTCCGTGATCGGCCGGAAGAGCGGGAGATAGACGTCCTCGTGGTGCTCGAAGACGACCTCGACCGGCATGTCGCACTCGACCCGGTCGGGTTCGACGTCGACCAGGTTGGTCGTGAGGCGTACGCTCGGCTGCTCGTCGATCGCGACCAGCCCGATGAGGTACGGGTCGCTGCCGGGGATCCACTGCTGCACGTTGCAGGTGTAGGCCACGACGGTCCCGCGCCCGCTCACCGCCTCGGGCGCGAGGTCGGATCCGAGGCACGACGGGCAGCACGGCGCCGGCGGGTGCACGTACTCGCGGCAGTCGCGGCACCGCAGGAAGCGCAGCCTCCCGTCGGCGCCGCTCGTCCAGAAGAACGCGCTCTCGCCGCTCACCCGGGGGAGCAGCCGGATCGCCGGTCCGGCTGCGATGCCGGTGCGTGCGTCCGACCCGGCCGGTTCGCTCACCGCCGGTCCAGCACGTCGGGGTTGACCACGTGCAGCGGTCGCGCCCCGGCCATCAGGCGGCAGAGGTCCTCCGCGATGATCGACGTGTGGTTCGTCTCGGTGTCGTACGTCGCACCGCCGATGTGCGGCGTGAGGACGACCGAGGGGAACTCGGTGAGCGGGTGCGACGTGTCGAGGAACTCGCCCTCGAAGTGGTCGAGCCCGGCCGCGGCGACCTTCCCCGAGCGCAGCGCCGCGACGAGCGCGTCGGTGTCGTGGAGCGCCGCGCGCGCGGAATTGACGTAGACGACGCCGTCCTTCATCGCGTCGAACTGCGCCGCCCCGATCATCCCGGTGGTCTCGGGTGTGACCGGCGCGTGCATCGAGACCACGTCGCTGCGCTCGAGGAGCTCGTCGAGCGAGACGGTCGCCTCCGGCGCGTAGGGGTCGTAGGCGAGCACGTCCATCCCGAGGCCCCGCAGCCGCCACCGCGTGGCTCGCCCCACGGCGCCGAGCCCGACGAGCCCGGCCGTCCGGCCGGCGAGCTCCCAGGCGCGAAAGCGCTGGTAGGGGATGGTGCCGTCCTTGTAGATCTCCCCGCGGCGCACGTCCGCGTCCGCCGCCAGCACCTGCCGGGTCGCCGCGAAGAGGAGCGCGACCGTCAGCTCGGCCACCGCGTCCGCGTTGCGCCCCGGGGCACGCAGGACCGGCACTCCCGCCGCGGTAGCGGCGGCCACGTCGACGTTGTTGGGATCGCCGCGGCAGCTGCAGACCGCGAGCAGGTCGAGGTCGAAGAGCGGCCCGGCACACCGGTCGCTCTCGACCACGCAGACCGACGCGCCGATGTCGGCCATCCGCTCGGCGAGCTGCTCCGCGTTGTAGATGCGCAGCGTCGACTGGTCGAGCCACGAGTCGAGCGTCACGTCGCAGAGCTGGCCGAGCAGGTCGAGCCCGGGTCCGCGGACGGCGGCGGTCACGAGGGCCTTCGGGCGTGTCTCCGGCATGCGTTCGGTGTCTCCTCGCGCTGGTTCCGACCGACCCGGAGGGTAGCAGCTGCCCGTGGGCCGGTTCGCGTCCATACTGGTGCCCTATGACCCGGACGGAGGGCGCCACCTGCACGATCGGCGTCGACGTGGGCACCACGTCGACCAAGGCGGTCGCGGTCGACGAGAAGGGGACGGTGGTGGCGCGTGCGCGTGTCCCGCACCGGATCGGCACGCCGACCGCCGACCTCCTCGAGCACGACGCGACCGGCGCGTGGCGCCGCGGACCGCGGCGGGCGTTCGCCGCGGTCTCCGCCGAGCTCGACGGTCCCGCCGCCGGCGTCGTGGTCTCCTCGATGGTGCCGTCGATCACCGCGGTCGACCGGCGCGGCGTGCCGAAGCTGCCCGGCCTCCTCTACGGCGACGCGCGCGCCGCCGCGGGCGAGCGAACCGCGCGGCCGGAGGACAACGGCGGCGAGCGCGAGGAGGGGCGCCGCATGCTCGAATGGGCCGTCGCCGAGTTGCCCGGCGCGGCCGGCTACTGGCCGTGTCAGGCGGTGGCCACCTACGCGATCTCGGGCATCCCCGGCGTCGACACCGCGACGGCGACCTCGTTCGGCGACCTCTACGTCGGCGGCCGCTGGAACCGCGGCGCGATCGGCGCGCTCGGAGTGGAGGAGCGCCAGCTCTGCCGGGTCGGCCTCATGGGGCAGTCGATGGGGACCGTGCCCGGTACGCCGACCGCGGTCGGCGGGGGCTCGATCGACGCGTTCTGCGAGCAGATCGTGGCAGGGGCCGTCCAGCCGGGTGACGTGCTCGCGATCTTCGGTGCGACCCTCGTGCTCTGGGTGGTGACCGAGGAGTGGATCGAGATCCCCGGACTCACCACCTTCCCGAGCACCGAGTCCGGGCAGGTGATGGTCGGCGGCGCGAGCAACGCCGGGGCGCTCTTCGCCGACTGGGTCCGCTCGGTCGTGCGCGCCCCGTCACGGACCGGTGACGACCGCGGCGGCGAGCCGGAGGGCGACCCGGGGTCGGTGCCGATCTGGCTCCCGTACCTGCGCGGCGAGCGCACGCCCTTCCACGACCCGAGCCTGCGGGCGAGCCTCCACGGGCTCGACATCGCCCAGGGTCCCGGCTCGCTGCTCCGTGCCGCCCACGAGGCGAGCGGCTTCGTGATCCGGCGCATCGTCGAGCGGTCGGGCTGCACCGCCCGCCGCATCGTGGCCGCGGGGGGCGGCTCACGCTCGGACGCCTGGATGCAGGCGGTCGCCGACGCCGCGGGCCTGCCCGTCGACGCGGTCGCGGTCTCGGAGGGCGCGGCACTCGGGGCGGCCTACGTGGCCCGCATGGTGGCCGGCCTCGAGACTTCGCTCGAGCGGGCGGCCGGCTGGGCCAGGACCGGTCGACACTTCGACCCAGAGCCTCGGTGGGCGGAGGCGGCGGGCCGCCGGTTCAACCGGTTCGAGGAGCTCAGCGCGCGGGCCTGAGCCCCCGGCTCAGGCCGCGGCGCCGCCGTTCGGAGCAAAGGTCGCTTTGAGCACGCCGCTCTCGGCCGGTCGGGCGAGCGCTTTCAGGGCGTCCCACCACTCGGCGAGCCCGTAACGGTGGGTGACCATCGCCGAGAGGTCGATCCGCCGCTCGCGGACCAGCTCGAGGTAGTGGTCGATCGCATGGCGCCGCACCCCCTCGAACTCCTCGATCGCGAACGCGTTGGACCCGATCACCGAGATCTCCTTGAAGTAGATCGGGGTCCACTCCCACCGCCCCGGGATCGCGACGCCGGTGTAGACCAGCCGGCCGCGTTCGGCGAGCACGCGCACCCCGACCTCGAACGTCTCGGGTTTCGCGACGGTGTCGTAGATGACGTCGACGTGACCCGGGTGGGTCATCGGCAGCCCGTCGAGCCCCGAGTGCAGCACGCCGCCGGACCACTCGGCCAGCGCCTCGACGAGCTCGAGCCTCGGCTCGTGCGGCACGACGAGGGACGCGCCGAACGCCTTGGCCGTCGCCGCCTGGGCGGGGAAGCGCGCGACCACCGCGACCTCCACGTTGGGGTAGAGCGCCGAGAGGATGGCCACGCTCGAGAGCCCGAGGGCACCCGAGCCGAAGACGACGGCGCGCCCGCCCGGCGGGGGCGGGTGGCGCACGATGGAGTGGAAGGCGACCGAGAACGGGTCGGCGAGCACGGCGGCCTCGTCGGACACGTCGTCGGGCACCGGGTGGAGCATCGAGGCGTGCGCGGCGAGCAGCTCGGCCCACGCCCCGGGTGCGCCGGTCACCACGCCGATGTGGACCCCGGGGCTGATGTCGCCCTTCGTGAACGACCAGCACATGTTCAGGTCCCCCGCGCGGCACGGCGGGCACAGCGGTTCGATCCCGCGCGGCGCGCAGCTGAGCCACGGGTTGAGCACCACCCGCTGGCCGACCTCGATCCCCCGCGCCGCCGGCCCGAGCGCGACCACCTCGGCGACGACCTCGTGCCCGGGCACGTGGGGGAGCGAGGAGAAGGCGGCCATCGGGTTGTCGATGTCGCCGTCGTCGAACTCGCCGAGGACCAGCTTGGCGTCGGACCCGCAGACCCCCGAGAGGATCGGTCGGGTCACCACCCAGTCGGGGCGGATCGGGTGCGCGTCGTCGATCTCGTGCAGCCCGAAGGGGAGGGAGGCGAGATGCGCCTCGAGCTCGTCGGCCGGCACCGGCCGCGCCTCGGCGGGATCCGGGCGCTCGCCGAAAACGAGGGCCTTCACGAGCCGCTCCCCGGGTCGGCCGCGGCCTGTGCCTGCATCGCGTGCATGCCGGCGACGAACGCGTCGAAGTCCTGGTTCTTCATCTCGACGACGGCCCGCATGTCGGGGACGTAGTGCTCGAACCGGTCGCTCGTGAGGCACTCGACGATGCCGACCGCGAGGTCTTCGGCGGGGACGAACGGGCCCTTGTAGGGCGCGGGGTCGTTGCCCGGCTGGTCCCAGACCTCGGTGTCGACCGGACCGGGCAGCACGAGGCGGATCGTCACGCCGGTGTCGTAGAGGTCGGAGGCGAGCACCTCGCTCCATCCGGCCAGTGCGAACTTCGAGGCGCAGTACGCGGACTCGTTGGGGATCCCGAGTCGTCCCCCCACGCTCGACACGTTCACGATCGTGCCCGAGCCGCGCTCGAGCATGCGAGGGAGGAGGGCGAGGGTCATGGCGACCGGCGAGCGGAAGTTGACCGTCATGACCCGGTCGACATCGGACAGGGTGAGGCGGTCGACGCCCTTGCGCATCGGCGTCCCGGCGTTGTTGACGAGGACGTCGATCCCCCCGAGCTCGTCCCAGATCCGGAGTCCCAGTGCGGCGGCGCCCTCGGGATCGGCGAGATCCGCGGGGTAGGAGCGCGAGCGGGGCGAGGTGGTGAGGCAGTCGGCGAGCACCTCCTCGAGCCGGTCGGCCCGACGGGCGGTGATGGCGACGGTCGTGCCCTGCGAGGCCATGAGCCGGGCGGTCGCCGCCCCGATGCCGGACGACGCGCCGGTCACGAGCGCGACGGTCATCGGTGGGCCCGCCCGCGGCGGGAGCCCGGTCGGTGGCGGCGGTCACGAGGCATCGAGGTCCTCCTGGGTCATGAGGCGCTCCCACCCGGACGGCGGGCTGTCGAGCCGCCAGTATTGCTCCGGCACGTTGGCGTCGAGGCGCTCGGTGAGCAGGTGGTCGCGCTCGAGGGGCCCGAGCTGGCTCCGGTAGCACTCGATCATCCGGCGCTTGGCCGTCATGTCGGGCTCGACCGGGACCACGGCCGGGGTCGGCCAGAGGCCGCTGTGGAAGAGCTTCGAGACCCGCCAGGCGAGCAGCCCCGGCAGGTGCTTGTACCCGCCCTCCTCGTAACAGAACCAGTGCGGGCCGCCTCCGCCGGCGAGGAGTTGCTCGCGCACGAGCAGCCCCGCGTCGTGGGTGAGGACGTGGTCGGGGTTGGCAAGCCCCATCGGGAGGAAGACCGCGGTCGCGTCGGCCGCCTCGAGCGCGGCGCGCAGGGCGGGCCCCACGTCGTGCGGCGTGGGGCGGTCCGGAACGGCGAGGTACTGGTGGTCGGAGAACTCGAGCCACACCGGTGCGGCCCGCACCGTCTCCATCGCTGCGCGGTCCTCCTCGCGCCGGGCGGCCACCACGTCGTCGCCGGTGCGGAAGCCGCCTGCCGCGTCCCAGTCGGTGACCTCGTCGGGGTAGGCGGGGGGCCGGCCGGCGAGAACCGTCACGACCGTGCACCCCGGACGGCTGGAGAGCAGGTGCGCGCAGCCGAGAGCCGCGTCGTCGAAGTGCGGCGAGACGGCCACCGTGCGCTCGAAAACCGTCTCGTCGAGGGAGCCCCACAGCTCGCGTGCGTCCATGGCCGAAGCGTAACGGGGCGGGCGCGCGCTCACCCGAGGGCGCGCCGGATGAACCCGATCATGCCGACGACGACGAGCACGGCGAGGAAGCCGACCGCGGCGACGAAGCAGAGCCAGGTCTGGATGTGCGGGACGCTCGGCACCATGAGCCCGCGCAGCCCCTCGCTCACGTAGGTCATCGGGTTGAGCGCGGAGACGATCTGGAACCAGCGGATCTGGCCGAGCGACGGCCACGGGTACTGGCTCGATCCGGTGAAGATCAGCGGGGTGAGCACGAGGGCGAAGGTCACGTTGATCCGGTTGGGCGGCACGTACGTCCCGAGGATGAGGCCCATCGCCGCGCCGAGGAGCGCGCCGAGGATCGTCATCACGACGACCGCGACCGCGGTGCCCGCCTGCCAGGGGATCGAGCCGAGGATCCAGATCCCGACCGGAAACATGACCGCGGCCGCGACACAGGCCCGCATCGCGGCGAAGACCACCTTCTCGACGGCGACGGCGCCGATCGGCAGCGGTGCGAGGAGCCGGTCCTCGATCTCGTTGCTGTAGGAGAACTCGATGACGAGGGGCAGCGCGGTGCTCTGGAGTCCGGTGAGCACCGCAGCCAGCGCGACGAGCCCGGGGAAGAGGACCTGTGCGTAGCCGGGCTTCGCGTAGCCGAGCTCGGTCAGCACCTTGCCGAAGACGAAGAGGAGGAAGAGCGGTTGGAGGATGACCTGGGTGAGGAAGATCGGGAACTCGCGCCCGGTCACGAAGAGGTCGCGCCGGAGGATCGCGACGCCGGTGCGCCACGGCCCCCAGCTCGCCACGTCGGGGACCACGGCCTGCTCCGCGACCGGCGTCGTGGTCATCGGAGGGCCCTCCCGGTCAAGTGGATGAACACGTCCTCGAGGTTCGGCTCGCCGAGGCGGACGTCGGTCAGCCGACCGCCCGCGCCGTTGACCGCCTGCGCGACCGGTGCGACGAACGCGGCGGCCTCGCCGCGGACGTAGAGCCGGAACCGCCAGCCGCTCAGGCCCGGGTCGTCGAGCTGGTCGACCTCGGCGACGCCGGTGAGGCGCTTGAGCGCTGCGCTCATCGCTGCGACGTCGGCCATCGGACCCGGCTCGACCGAGCAGTCGAGGGTGCGCTCGCTGGTCATGCCCCGGACGAGCGCGTCGGGCGTGTCGAGCGCGAGCACGGTGCCGTGGTCGATGATGGCGACGCGGTCGCTCAGGGTCGCGGCCTCCTCCATGTCATGGGTCGTGATCACGACGGTGGTGCCCTCCGCGCGGAGCTCCGCGACCTTCTCCCACATGAAGAGGCGCGCCGCGGGGTCGAGGCCGGTGGAGGGCTCGTCGAGGAAGAGGACCGTCGGCGAGTGCATGAGCGCGCGGGCGATCATCATCCGCTGGATCTGGCCGCCGGAGAAGTCGTCGGGACGGCCCTCGGGGCGGTCCGCGAGGCCGAACTGCTCGAGCAGCTCGTCGGCGAGCGCCAGGCGCCGGGCGCGGGGCACCCCGTGGTAGCTCGCGTGGAAGAGCAGGTTCTGGCGGACCGAGAGCGACCGGTCGAGGTTGTTCTGCTGCGGTACGACGCCGAGGACCTTCCGAGCACCGACCGGGTCGGCGACCACGTCCACGCCGGCCACCCGGGCGGAGCCGCCGGTCGGCCGGATGAGCGTGGTCAGGATCCCGATCGTCGTGGTCTTGCCCGCGCCGTTCGGTCCGAGGAAGCCGAAGACCTCGCCGCGACCGACCTCGAAGCTGATGCCCGCGACCGAGTCGATCGGCGCCTTCGGGTACCGCTTCACGAGCTCGACCACCTCGACGGCCGGAGCCTCTCGACGCGGACGCGGCGGCACGGCCGGCGGGGCGCCGGGCTCGACCGGCCGCACCGCGGCCGGCTCGCGGGATCCACCCTGCGTCTCCACGCTGCTCCTTCATGTGATCGGTGCCCGGCTGCACCGGTCACTCGCGGCAATTCGTGCCCCGCCCACCAACCTAACCAACCCCGGCGATGGTGCGGAACGTGGTTCTCACAGGACGCGAGCGCGGCAATCCGGCGGTTGCTACCGTGGCGCCCGCGGGGAACGGTTCCACCGCGTGCGACAGGGGAGGAGTCGGGCGTGGGCGAGGCGCGACACCGCGGCGGCCAGTCGACCGGTCGGGTGGTGGGGTCGTGAGCGCGTCGCGCCGCTGGAACCCCTTCTCCGGCGTGGCCCGCTCGTGGGGCCACTTCGTCCGCCGCCCGCGCGACGAAGATCCGCACCCTGGTGGTGGGTGCGGTGGTGGTGGCCGCGCTCGTCGCGTGGGTGGCCTCCGCGCCTTCGGCGACCTCGACCGCCGCCGCGCCGACCGGCGGGCTCGGGGGCCCCCACACCGGCGGGTCGGGCCCGGTCCCCGTCGACCAGGCGAGCACCTCGACCCGCGGCGTGAGCGCCGGCTCGATCAACGTGGTCTTCCCGGTGGTCTCGCTCAACTCGCTTGCCGGGCAGGAGGGGTTCGCGTCCGACCCGGAGTACGGGGAGCAGACCAAGGCCATCGACTTCTACGTCAAGCAGGTCAACGACGCGGGCGGGATCAACGGCCGGAAGATCAACGCGATCATCGCCAACTACGACCCCACGAGCGAGGCGGCGATGCGCGCGCTCTGCAAGACGTGGACCGAGGGTTCCCCGGCCGCGTTCGCGGTGCTCGACGGGATCGGCGCCTGGACGGGGGACAACCAGCTCTGCGTGACCCAGGAGGGGCACACACCCTTCATCGGACAGTGGACGACGGTGACCAACTGGACGACCCTCGGCTCGCCGTACCTCTGGTGGACCGGGCCGGACCAGTCGGTCATCCTCCAGGCGGTGGTGGACTGGGGCGTCCAGGACAAGCTCATCGGCGCCGGCCACAAGCTCGGGATCATCGCCGGGGATCGTGCGTCCGACCAGCTCGCACTCGACGACTACCTCCTGCCCGACCTGCGAAAGGCGGGGATCACCCCCGAGGTCGTCACGATCGCCTCCGACCCCAACGAGTCGGCGACGACCAACACCGAGGCGCCGCTCGTGATCCAGCAGCTCCGGACCGACGGGGTCACCTCGGTGATCCCGCTCATCCCGTTCAACGTCTTCTACCCGATCCTGCAGGCGGAGACGTCACAGCAGTACTACCCGCGCCTCCTCCTCTCGGACTACGAGCTGAGCATCGAGTCGGCGCTCGGCCTCATCCCGATCCCCTACGAGGCCGCGCTCGACGGTCAGGAGGGCCTCACCACCCAGACGCTCGGCGGCGGGACGACGCCCTCGAACTACACCGGTCCCCGCGGCTACGACCCCGGTGTGAAGGCCTGCTGGTTGCCCTGGCACAAGGCGTACCCGCAGATCCCGTCGGGCGCGAACACCGACTACATCGAGGAGCAGGGTCCGGTGGTGGACTGGTGCGAGGTCATCACGCTCTTCGCGCAGGCCGCACGCAACGCGGGTCACGATCTCAGCCGTCGGACGTTCGTCGAGGCGCTCTCGCGGGTCACCGACTTTCCGGGGACGTCGACCCCGATCCTGACCTACGGGCCGCACAAGTTCTACGGCGCGACGCTCTACAAGATCGTGAAGCTGCACAACAACGTGCCTCCCTCCTCCCAGTGCCAGCTGACCTCCCAGAGCAAGGCGCAGGGGACCTGCTGGGTCACGATGACCCCGTTCACCCCGCTGCCCGGCACCTAGGGCGCATCGTGCCGGCACCCCTGCGGCGACGACTCGAGCACCGGGCGAAGCGCGCCCTCCGACCGCTCGGGGAGTGGCTCGCACCGCCGCGGCCGCCCGGCATGTTCCCCGCACAGGAGGCGCTGCCGATGCCGCCTCGCTACCTCCAGGCGCAGGCCGGCGCCGTCGGCGTCTTCCACGAGGTCCCGCTCCTCTTTCTCGCCCGGATGAACGGCGCCGGGCTGACCCCGACCGCGCGGATGCTCGAGATCGGCTCGTCATGCGGGCGTATCGCCCGCTACCTCTGCGCGTACCTCGACCCCGAGGGTACCTACGAGGGGTTCGACATCGTGACCGAGCCCGTCGAATGGTGTCGGGCCAACATCACGCCCGCGCACCCGAACTTCCGGTTCCGCTCCGTCTCGCTGGCGAACACCCACTACCGGCCGGAGCCGTCCCTGCCGGATGCCGCGACCTTCGAGTTCCCCTACGAGTCGGACTCGTTCGACTTCGTCTGCGCCAACTCGGTCTTCACCCATCTCGCGCCCGGGGCGGCATCGAACTACGTGCGCGAGACCGCCCGCGTGCTGCGGCCGGGAGGCACCGCCTGCACGACCTGGTTCCTCTGGAGCCCCGTCGCCGGCCGGTACTGCCACGAGTTCGCGACGGCGTTCACGCCCGGTGACGACGGCACCTGGGCCACACTCGACCCCTCGGTCCCCGAGCGGGCCGTCGCGTACACCGAGGAGTCGGTGTGCGGGATGTTCGACGAGGCCGGTCTCTGCATCCGCGGGCCCCTCGTCCACGGCTTCCGCTGGATCCAGGATCTGTGCGTCGCCGACAAGCCCGAGGAGTGAGCGGGCGCCGGGCTCAGCCGTCGGCGAGCACCCAGTCGAGCCCACCGGCCAGGTGCCGGAGGTACGTCGGGGTCTCCCACGCCAGCGGGAAGTGCCCGAGCGACGTCGAGAACACCCGCCCGCCGCCCTCGGTGAAGCACCACGACAGCGGGTAGCGACCGTCGGTCGCACCGTCGAGCTCGGCGGGACGCGCTTCGAGCAGGATCTGCGCATCGGGGCGCAGCCCGTGGAACGTGTAGATCTCGTCGTGCCAGCGCCAGGTCGCACCGAGGTGGGTGACGGCCGGGTGGGCGGGGTCGAGGACGTCGAGGGTGACCGTCTGGGTCCACGGGTGCCCGGCGAAGCGCGCCCCGACCAGCGCGCCGTACTCGTCCCACCCGTGGCAGGAGTCGGTCGCCGAGTGGATGGCGAGGACACCGCAGCTCCCGTCGCGGACCCGGCCGGTGAGGGTCGCACGCTGGTCCGCGGTCCACGGCGTCTCCCCGATGGTGAAGAGCGCGACGACCCGGGCGGCCTCGAGGAGGGCCGGGTCGAGGTCGCGCACGTCTCGGACCCGCGTGCACTCGAGCCCGACGGACTCCGAGAGCTCGCCGAGAGCGGTGGCCGACTGGTCGAGGACGCCGTGCACACCGGCCGGTCCGTCGAGGTACGGGGCGACCTGCGTCACGAGAAGCAGCGGGAGTGCGGCCATGGCGAGATCCTACGGGGGTGTCCGACGGGCCGCCCGGGTCGGGCGCCGGTTGGTAGCGTCGCCCCGCAGGCGGTCCGCCGTGTGATGGAGGAGAGTGCGATGGGGGAGGCGCCCGGGGGGAAGCCAGAGCGCCAGTGGGCGTTGAGCCGCCGCCAGCTGCTCGGCGGCGGGCTCGCCGGCGTCGCGGGGGCCGCCCTCGCCGCGACGCTGCCGGAGCCGGCGTCGGCAGCGTCGGCCCGTCCGGGCGCGCCGCAGGCACTGCGGGTCGACGGGCTCCCGGCGCCGATCGGGCTCGCATCCGACGACGTCTTCTTCGCGTGGCAGGTCGCCGACGCGCGCCGGGGCGCGGTCCAGAGCGCCTACCGCATCGTGGTCACCGGCCCGGCGACCGCCACCGGTCGCGGACCGCTCCTCTGGGACTCGGGCAAGGTCGCCTCGGGCGCCCAAGCCTTCGTCCCCTACGGCGGGACGCGCCTCGCGTCGGGCGCCGTCTACTCGTGGACCGTGCGCACCTGGGACGCCGCCGGCGCCGCCGGCCCGACCTCCGCGCACGCGACCTTCGAGACCGGGCTCGTCTTGTCCGACTGGCGCGCGTCGTGGATCCGCCGTTCGACCGCCGAGCCGCCGGCGCCCGACCAGTACACCTACGCGCGCACGGAGTTCGCCGTGCCCGCCGGGACCGTCGTGCGCGCCCGCTGCTACGTCTCGGGCGACCAGCAGTACGAGCTCTCCGTCAACGGCGTGCGCGCCGGCAAGGGCCAGGCCTACAGCTACCCCGACTCGAAGTACTACGAGACCCTCGACCTGACGTCGCTGGTACGCACGGGCGGGACGAACGCCGTCGGGATCGTGACCAGCTGGCAGGGCGCGACGAAGGGTCATCCGGCCGGAGCCCCCGGCGCGATCGCGCAGCTCGTGGTCGAGCTCCACGACGGGCACCGGGTCACGGTCGTGACCGACGGCTCGTGGCGCGTACGGCCGGGCCCCTGGCTGCCCGGCACCCAGCGCGACCTCGAGGGCGACCTCGTCGACTTCACCGAGAACATCGACGGCACCGCCGAGCCGGTCGGGTGGCTCCTGCCCGGATTCGACGACGGCGGGTGGGAGCGTGCGACCGTGGTCGGCCGCCCGCCCGCCCATCCCTGGACGCGCCTCGTGCCGGTGCGCACCCGCGTGGTCGAGGCGCCCGTCACGCCGATCTCGCTCACCACCCTCTCCTCGGGCGCACTCGTCGCGGACTTCGGGCAGGTCTACGCCGCGGTGCCGACGGTCGCCTTCCACCAGGGCACGCCCGGCCGGACGGTGACCATGCACGCCGGGTACCTCCTCGACGAGACGGTCCCGGCGGGGACGACCGGAGTGCCGGGCCAGGTCTCGACCCTGCACGGGACCCAGCACACCGACATGCGCTACAGCTACGTCCAGCGCGGCGGCGGCGAGACGTTCCACCCCTTCGACTACCTCGGCTTCCGCTACCTCCAGGTCGACGATCCCGGTGAAGCGCTCGGCCCGGGCGACGTGGTGGCCCTCGCCCGCCACGCCGCGGTGCCGGCGGACGCGGCGGCCACCTTCTCGTCGTCGGACCCGACGGTCGACGCGATCTACGCGCTCGGCGTGCACTCCGCCCTCTACACCGCACAGGAGCAGTACATCGACACGCCGACCCGTGAGAAGGGGCCGTGGCTCTTCGACGGGTTCAACGAGTCGTGCACCGCGATGGCGACGCTCGGCGAGCGGAACCTGACCCGCAAGTCGCTGCTCGAGTTCGCGCAGTCGCAGGCGCGCTACTGGCCGAACGGCGCGGTCAACAAGATCTACCCGACCGGCCTCGGCGCGCTCGACATCAACGAGTCCACCGAGATCTACCCCGAGTGGGTCTGGCAGTACTGGCTCCACACCGGCGACCACGCGCTGGTCGGCGAGGTCTATCCGACGCTCGCCCGGCTCGCCGGCTACGTCGCGCGCGCGGTCTCGCCGTCGACCGGGCTCGTCACCAGCCTGCCGGCCACGAACGTCTACTACGACTTCCCGGTCGTGACCCGCCTCAACGTGCTCGGCGCGAACGCGTTCGGGAGGACCGCCGCCCTCGCCGCGGTGGCCGGGCGGCCGTCCTCGGAGGTCGACGCTCTCGAGGGCCACCGTTCGCGACTCGTCGCCGCGATCGGGGCGCGGCTCACCCGGCCCGACGGCACTTACGTCGACGGGCTGACCGCGTCCCACCGGCAGACGCCGACCGCGTCCCAGACCGCGAACGCCTGCGCCGCGGCCTACGGGGTGGTGCCGGCGGCGAAGCTCGGCACCGTCGCCGCGTTCGTGGCCGCCCAGGGCATGCAGGCGCCGCCGCAGACCGCGAACGAGGTCCTGCGCACCCTCGCCCTCGCCGGCCGGACGGACCAGCTGGTCTCCCTGCTCACCGACGCCACGGTCGACGGATGGGCCAACATCCTCTCGCGGGGCGCCACCTTCACCTGGGAGGTGTGGAACCCGTCCGACGACATCGGCGACAGCATGTCGCACGGGTGGGGCTCGCCGGTCGCGGTCGAGATCCAGCGGTCGCTCCTCGGGGTCGTCCCCACGGGACCGGGCTTCTCGACGGTCGCGGTCGCGCCGCCGCCGAGCGGTCTCGACGCGGCGACCGGTACGGTGCCGACGCCGCGGGGACCGATCGGGGTCGCATGGCAGCGCGCGCCGGTCGGCGGCGGGACGTTCGCACTCGACCTGACCCTGCCGCCCAACTGCACCGCGTCGGTACTCCTTCCCGCGACGCACGGCGCGCCGGTGACCGAGAGCGGTGCGGCGGTGCGGCACGCGCACGGCGTGCGTTCGGTCAGCACGTCCGACGGTACCGTGCGCGTCTCGATCGGTGCGGGCTCGTACAAGTTCGCGGTCGGCACCGTCGGATGACCGCTGGGTAGAGTGCTGCGCATGGCTGCCGTCCGCAGGGATCGCCGGGAAGGCTGACGAGCGTGCAGGTGACCATCGTCGGCGGCGGCAGCTACCAGTGGACGCCCGAGCTCCTCGCCGACCTGCTCGGGACCGAGTCGCTCCACGGCGCCCGCATCGTGCTGGAGGACGTCGACCCCGCGCCCCTCCCGAAGATGGCGGCGCTCGGGCGCAAGCTCGACGAGGCACTTGGTGCAGGGGCCACGGTCACGACGACGACCGATCAGCGGGAGGCCCTCGACGGCGCCGACTTCGTGATCGTGACCATCTCGACCGGCGGCTTCGACTCGATGACGGTCGACCTCGAAGTGCCCGCCCGGTACGGCATCCGCCAGTCGGTCGGGGACACGGTCGGGCCCGGCGGGGTCAACCGGTCGCTCCGCAACATCCCGATCCTGGTCGGCATCGCAGAGGACCTGGCGGAGCTGAGCCCGGACGCGTGGCTCCTCAACATCACCAACCCGATGACCTGTCTCACCCGCGCCGTCTGCCGCGAGACGCCGCTCAAGGCGGTCGGCCTCTGCCACGAAGTGGGCAACTGGGCCGTCGACCTCGCCATCGCGGCAGGTACGACTGCCGAGGCGGTCCGACCGACGGTCGCGGGGGTCAACCACTTTCCGGTGGTGTCCGCGCTCGACGTGGACGGCCGGGACGGCTTCGCGCTCCTGGCCGAGATGGTGGAGGAGGCCGGCGGGCTCGCGGCGCTCGCGCCTGCCGCATGGGAGGGGGAGGCCGACACCTTCAGCCGCCTCGACTTCGTCCGGCGTCACGTGCTCGCCCTCACCTTCCTCGACCGCTGGGGCGTGCTGCCCGCCGCGGGCGACCGCCACATCGCCGAGTTCGTGCCGTGGGCGCTCACCGAGGAGTCGGGCTGGGGCGCCGAGTACAACATCGACCTCACGCCCATCGAGCGGCGGAAGGATCACCAATCGGGCTACGTCGCCGACGTCGACGCGTGGCTGGCCGGCGAGAAGGTCCTCCAGACCTGGCCCTCGGGCGAGCTCCCGGCGCTGGTCATCGACTCGCTGCTGACCGGCACGCGGCGGGAGCTGCCGGTCAACGTCCCCAACGCCGGGCAGGCCCCGGACCTCCCGGTCGGCGTGGTCGTCGAGTCGATCTGCGTGGTCGACGGGGACGGGATCCGCGGCAGGGACACGGTCTCGCTGCCCCCCGCCATGAACGAGCTGGTCCGGCGCCACGTCGAGGTGCAGGAGCTCACGGTCGCCGCGGCGCTGGAGGGGGACCGCGCGCTCGCCACCTCGGCGTTCTTCCTCGACCCGCTCGCCGGCCGGGGCGATCTCCACCAGACCGAGGCGATGGTCGCGGAGCTCCTGGCCGGCACGGCCGCGTGGCTCCCGCAGTTCACCCAGTGACCCTCGGTCCCTGACCCGGACCGGCGACGAGGAGGCATCCCATGCAGATCGGCTTCATCGGCCTCGGGGCGATGGGCCTGCCCATGACCCGCCACCTGCTCGAGGCGGGCCACGAGGTCACCGTCGCGTCCCGCAGCCGCGGACCGATCGAGCGGGCGCTCGCGCTCGGCGCGGTCGAGGGGAGCTCGCCGGCGGCCGTCGCCCAGGCGGGCGAGGTGGTCGTCCTCTGCGTGCCGAGCTCGCCCCAGGTCGAAGAGGTCGTCGGCGAGATGCTCCCCGCGCTCGACGCCGGCACGGTCGTGGTGGACTGCTCGACGATCGATCCCGAGGTCGAGCGAGCGCAGCACGAGCGGGTCGGCGCCACCGGCGCCGGGTTCCTCGACGCGCCGCTGTCGGGCGGGACGATCGGCGCCGAGGCCGGGCGCCTCACGCTCATGGTCGGCGGCGACCCCGCCACGCTCGAACGTGTCCGGCCGGCGCTCGACCCCTTCGCAGGGCTGGTCGTGCACGTCGGCGGTCCCGGGATGGGCCAGGTGGTCAAGCTCTGCAACAACCTCGTCTACGCGGCGCAGATGCTCGCGACGGCCGAGGCGACGGCGCTCGCCCGCAAGGCCGGTGTCGACCTCGGCAAGCTGCTCGAGGTGCTCCGGAACTCCACCGGCGACTGCGTCGCGGTGCGCACGCGCCTGCCGGCCCCGGGCGTCGTCCCCGAGAGCCCGGCGTCCAACGACTGGAAGCCGGGCTTCATGACCGAGCTCATGGCGAAGGACCTCGACCTCGCCCTCGCCTACGGCGCGAAGGCCGGGGTGCCGCTCGCGACCACCGCGACGGTCCGCCAGGCGCTGACCGCGGCGATCACCGCGGGGTACGGCCGAGAGGACTTCTCGGCCGTCGCCAAGGTGGTCTTCGCGCTCGCCGGAACCGATTGAGGCGCGGTGCCACCGGTCCGCACCATCGACGTCCCGGCCCTCGTCCTCGCGGCCGACCACCGGGCGAGGGGGGTGCCGACGATCGAAGGGTACGAGGAGTACCTGGCCGCACTCGCCGCCGCACTGCCGCACTGCGACGGCATCCTCGCGACCGCCCAGCCGCTCGGGGACCTGGTGGCCCGAGGCGCGGTGCACGCCGCGCACCGGACCTACCTCTCGATCAATCGCACGGGCCTCGCCGGCGCGGTCTTCGAGCTCGACGACCGCCTCGTCGCCGGCGTCGAGCGTGCAGCCGCGGACGGCTGGAACGGTGTGAAGCTCATGACGCGTCTCGCCTTCGACGACCCGGGCGGCGCAGCCGCGCTCGAGCTCCTCGGCCGGGTCCTCGAGGAGGCGCGGGCGTGCGGCCTCGACGTGCTCGTCGAACCGGTCGTGTGGCGCGAGGGCCGGATGTCGCGCGCGGTCGACGACGTCGTGCTGGCCGCGGTCGTCGCACACGATCTCGGGGCGCCGCTGCTCAAGGTCCCGGTGCCCGAGGCGCCGGCCGGCGCGGCGCTGATCGACGCGGTCGCCCGGGTGGCCGGCGCGGTGGGGGTCCCGGTCCTCTTCCTCGGCGGTCCGCAGCGCGACGGCGGCCCCGCTGCCGTGGCCGACGAGGCGCGCGACGTGATGGCGGGAGGCGGGGGCGGCCTCGCCATCGGGCGATCGATCATCCTGGAGGCGGAACCCGGGGACGTGGCCGCGCAGCTGGCCGCGATCGTGCACGATCGGTGATCCTCACCGTCGACTTCGGCACGAGCGTGACCAAGGTCGCCCTGTGGAGCCCGTCGGGCCTGGTGGCCCGATCGGGGATGGCCGTGCACACCTTCCACCCTGCACCGGGGTACGCGGAACAGGACCCCGACACCTGGTGGACGTCGATGGCCGACGCCTGCGCACAGGTCCAGCGCCAGGCGCCGCGGGCCTTCCGATCGATCGAGGCGATCGGCTGCACCGGTGCTCGCCAGACCTTCGCGCTCCTCGACGCGAAGGGCGCCGCCCTCGGGCGCGGGCTGCTCTGGTCGGACCGTCGTGCGGTCGCCGAGGCCGAGCTCCTGTCCCGCCGTGCCGGGGGGGCGCGGGGGGTCGACCCGCGCACGGGCGTCCCGCTGGACGCGGGATCGGTCGCGGCGAAGGTGGGGTGGTTGGCCGCGCACGAGCGCGAGCGCCTCGACGCGAGCGCGTGGCTCCTCGCACCGCGAGACCTGATCGTGTGGCGCCTGACCGGCGAGGTCGCCACCGACCCGACGATGGCGTCGCGGACCGGCCTCTACGCGGACGACGGCAGGCTGCTCGACGAGCTCGCCGCGGGCGTGGGGACGAAGCTGCCGCCGGTGGTCCCCTCCGATCAGGTGTGCGGTCAGGTGGCACCGCCGGCGGCCGCGACCCTCGGGCTGCGGAGCGGCACGCCGGTGGTGATCGGCGCGGGCGATCGCCCCTGCGAGGTCCTCGGCTCGGGCGCGAGCGAAGTGCGGCCGATGGTGAGCTGGGGGACGACGGCCAACACCTCCGTACCGCTTCCCGCTCGGCCCGAGGAGGCGCCCGAGGGCCTCGCGCTGCACGCGTGCGGCCGATGGCGGCTGGCTCCTCGAAGGCGGTCTTTCGGCAGCGGGCTCGTTCGTCGCGTGGCTCGGTCGGCTCACCGGACGCGCCCCGTCCGAGCTCGCCGAGCTCGCGGCCAAGAGCCCGCCGGGTGCCCGCGGGGTCACCGCGGCGCCCTGGATGGACGGGGCGCGGGCGCCGTGGTGGCGCCCGCACGCGGGCGCGGCCTTCTGCGGGCTCGGCGCCGCGCACGGGCTCGAGGATCTCGCCCGGGCGGCGTACGAGTCGGTGGCCTGGGAGGTGCGGCGCTGTCTCCGGGCGATGGCCGGGCGGCGCCCGCCGGGTCCCGTGCCCGCCGACCTCGTGCTGTGCGGCGCGGGGTCGTCACTGCCGGTCTGGATCGACGTGCTGACTGGCGTGACCGGACTGCCGGCCGTGCGCCGAGGATCGGGCCAGGCCGCGTCGGCCGGTGCCGCCCTGCTGGCCGCCCGCGCCGTCGGTGAGGAGCTCGACCTCGAGCGCATCGACCCCGTCGACGCGACCGTCGAGCCGAAGCGGCCGTCGGTCGAGCGCTACGCCGAGCTCGCCGAGCGGACCGAGGCCGTCGCGAGCGCCCTGGTCGGCATCGGCGAGTAGCCCCTCCGAGGAGGCGGTCGGGGTCCCGCAACCACCGAGCCGGCGACGCCCGGTGAGGTTAGGGTGACATCCCGATGGCCGACCAGGTGGTGTTCGACTTCGCCGTCCCGGATGAGCTGCTGGCCGAGGTCGTGGCGAAGACCGGCACGAGTGAGAACGTCGCGGACCTCGCCGTGATGCCCGGCACGGGCGAAGGCAAGCCGCCCGCCCTGGTCGGGATCCTCAGTCGCTACGGCTACTCGCCGCTCGTGCTGCTCACCGCCGCGGCCCTCGTGCCGAGCACCCTCAACAACGGCATCCCGCTCATCGGCAACAACCTCGAGCACTCGTTCCACATGCACGACGCCGCGCTCGGCGCGGTGACCTTCGTCGGGTCGGTGGCGCAGCTGCTCTGGGCGGTGCCCCTCGCGCTGTGGGCGGACCGCGGCAGCCGCAAGGTCGTGGCCGGCGTCGCGCTCATCGTCTTCTCGGTCTTCACCCCGCTGATGGGGCTCGCGCCCAACGTCTGGGCCTTCACCTTCCTCTACCTCGTCGCCGCGATGGGGTACGGGGTCAACAACACCGTGCACAACTCGTACCTGTCGGACGCCTACCCGACCGAGGGGCGGGGCCGGGTCTTCAGCTGGCACAACCTCGCCGACCCGCTCGGCCAGACCGTGGGCATCCTGATCTTCGGCTTCGTCGTGACGGTGGGACACAACTGGCGGTGGGGGATGCTCGTCGCCCTCGTCGGCATCCCGCTCGGCTTCGCGCTCTTCACCCTGCCGCGAGCCGGACAAGGGTGCCAACGAGTCGAGCCACATCCTGCGGGCCTCCGGCATGGACCTCCAGACCCAGCAGGAGTCCGCGCCCCGGGTCCTGCTCGGCTCGGCCGTCACCCGGCTGCTCCGGATCCGCTCGATCTACTACGAGCTCGTCGCCGTCGCGATCCTCGGCTTCGCGGGGACCGGCGCGCCGCTCTTCGGCAACCTCTACTTCGTGCGGCGCTGGGGGCTCGACACCGCACAGCGCAGTGAGATCTACTCGATCGTCGGGCTCGCGGCCTTCCTCGGACTGCCCGTGGCCTACGTGGTCGGCGACCGCTACTTCCGACGCGCACCTCAGCGACCGCTCGTGATCGCCGGTTTCTGCATCGCCGCCTACGGCGTGCTCTTCGTGACATCGCTCTACATGCCGCACCTCTGGATGGTCGTGACGCTCCAGTTCCTCGCCAATGCCGCGGTCGCGCCGCTCGCGATCTGCATCTTCCTGACCCTGGCCGCGACCGCGCCGCCGGAGATGCGCACGATCTGCTTCGCGATGTTCGGTGTCTACGCGCTCGTCTTCGGCGGGTTCACCGGCGCGGTCGTCCTCGGCGCGATCAGCGACGCCGTCGGCTACCTCCACGGCCCGACCGTCGCCCTGACCCTCATCGCGCCGGTCTGCGTGGTCGGCGGCATCCTGCTCCTCGTCGGATCGCGCTACGTGCGCCGCGACATCACCCTCGTCATCGAGGACGTCCTCGAGCGGCACGCCGAGGGGCAGCGGCGGGAGGCGGGCGGTGCGGTGCCCGCGCTGCAGATCCACAACCTCGACTTCTTCTACGGCTCCAACCAGGTCCTCTTCGACATCGACCTCGAGGTGGACGAGGGCGAGATCGTGGCGCTCCTCGGCACCAACGGCGCGGGCAAGTCGACCCTGCTCCGGGCGGTCGCGGGCCTCGACCACCCCCACCGCGGGGTCATCCGCATCTTCGGTGCGAACTGCACCTACCTCGAGCCGGAGCAGATCATCGGCCAACAGGTCGCCCTGCTGGTCGGCGGCAAGATGACCTTCCCGCGCCTCACGGTCCGCGACAACCTCCACATCGGCTCCACCACGCTGCGCGGCCAGGGCCCTCGCGCGCGGGCCGCCTTCGACGAGGCGGTCGACCGATTCCCCGAGCTGGGCGGGCGGCTCAACCAGTGGGCCGGGACGCTCTCGGGCGGCGAGCAGCAGATGCTGGCGCTGGCCCGGGCGATGATGACGGCGCCGACACTGCTGCTCGTCGACGAGCTCGCGCTCGGCCTCGCGCCGATGGCCGTCGACCGACTCATGGCCATCGTCCGCGAGCTCAACGAGCAGGGCACGACGGTCGTGCTGGTCGAGCAGAGCGTGAACCGGGCGATGAGCCTCGCCGAGCGTGCGGTCTTCCTCGAGCGCGGCGAGGTCCGGTTCGACGGCCCGATCGCGGAACTGGTCGAGCGCACCGACCTCCTGCGGCCGGTCTTCCTCGGCGCGGCCGTGACCGGGCTGGGCTGACGGGGCGCACGTGTCGGTCCCGAGCTTCGTCCTCGTCCAGGGCACGATCATCGGCCTCGGCTACGGCCTGCTCGCGATGGGCCTCGTCCTCATCTACCGGACCAACCGCGTCCTCAACTTCGCGCAGGGGCAGCTCGGCGTGGTGGCCGCGGTCTTCATGGTCAAGTGCTACTACGACTTCGGCTTCAACTACTGGTTCGCACTCGGCATCGCGCTGGTGCTCGCCGCGGCGATCGGCGCGCTCTGCGAGCTCGTGCTCCGTCGGCTCTTCAACCGGCCGCGCATCCTGGTGATGGTCGCGACGATCGGGATCAGCCAGGTCCTGTTCGTGCTCACCGCGCTGCCGTTCATGCGGCCGAAGAACCTCTTCAAGCCCTTCCCGGTGCCGGTCGACGTCTCCTTCCACATCGGGACCTACCTGTTCACCTCCGGACAGGTCATCACCCTCGTGGTCGCGCCGCTCGTCGCCGCCGCGGCCGCCCTCTTCGTGCGCTACTCGCACTGGGGCCTCGCGATGCGTGCGATGTCGGAGAACGCGGAGTCGGCGCGCCTCTCGGGTGTCTGGGTACGCCGGACCTCGACGGTCGCCTGGACGCTCGCCGGCGTGCTCTCGGCCTTCGCAGCCATCCTCGCCTCACCGGGGCAGACCTCGGCGCTCACCGACGTGCTCAGCCCCGAGCTGCTGCTGCTCGGGTTGACCGCCGCGATGGTCGGGGCGATGGTCAACCTCACCGCGGCCTTCGTGGCCGCCGTCGGGCTCGGGGTCGTCCAGGAGATCCTGGTGTGGAACCTCTCGAGCACCGCCCAGGTCGAGCTCGTCCTCTTCGTGCTGGTCTCGGTCGTCCTCCTCGTGCGCATCGCCGCCCTCCAGACCGGGGCGCGCTCCGAGGAGCGGTCGACGTGGATCGAGGGCTCACGCTCCGAGCTCCGGAGCGAGGACCCGCTCCGCCGCCGCGTCGGCTCGGTCGGCGTGGTGGCCGCGGTGGTCGTCGCTGCGCTGCTCCCGCTGGTGGTGAGCCCCGGCCGCTCGTTCCTCCTCTCGGAGATCTGCATCTTCGCCGTCGTCGCGCTGTCGCTGACCGTGCTCACCGGGTGGGCGGGCCAGGTCTCACTCGGCCAGTTCGGCCTCGTCGCCGTCGGCGCGCTGCTCACGGCACACCTCGGCGCCAGCGTGCCGCTCATCCTGCTCCTCCCGCTCGCCGGCGCGGTCACCGCGGTCATCGCGGTCGTGGTCGGCCTGCCCGCGTTGCGGGTGCGCGGCCTCTACCTCGCGGTCAGCACGCTCGCCTTCAGCCTCTGGTTCATGGGCCCCGTGCTCTCGACGCCGTGCTGGACCCTGCCGGTCCTCCACAAGCGGCTCTGCACCGGGCTGCCGAACCCGCAGTCGACGCTCGTCGCGCGCCCGACCTTCCTCGGGATCGGGCTCGGGTCGGAGCGGGCGTTCGCCTGGTTCTCCCTCGGCGTGCTGGTGCTCTCCGTGCTGATGGTCCGACTCTGGCGCGACCGCGGCGTGGCCCGCCGGCTCATGGCCGTCCGCGACAACGAGTCCGGCGCGGGGGCGACGGGGATCCCGCTCGCCCGCTCGAAGCTCCTCGCGTTCGCCCTGTCCGGCTTCATCGCGGGGTACGCGGGCGTGTGCCTCGCGTTCGGCCTCGAGCGGTTCTCGACCGCGACGTTCGATCCGACCTACTCGATCCTGGTCGTGTCGATGGTCGTGATCGGCGGGCTCGGCTCGATCTCCGGCGCGGTCCTCGGCGCCCTCTACCTGGTCGGGATCCCGGCGATGTTCGGGACCACCCCGACCATCCAGTTCCTGACGTCGGGACTCGGGCTCCTCGCGTTCATCCTCTACCTGCCGGGGGGGCTCGCCGAGCTGCTCCACCGGGCGGGCGACCTCGTCGCGCTCGGGGTCGAGCGGGCAGGACGCTCCTCACCACCGCCTCCACCGGCGCCCGAGCCGAACACGCCGGTCGCAGCAGGGGAGGTGGTCGGGTGAGCGCGGCCGGTGGACCGGCGCTGCTCGAGGTCGAGGGGGTGGTCGTCGCCTTCGGCGGGGTACGGGCCATCGCCGGCGTCGACCTCACCGCAAGGGCGGGCTCGGTCGTCGGGCTCATCGGGCCGAACGGCTCGGGCAAGACCACCCTCCTCGACGTGGTCTCGGGTCTCGTGCTCCCCGAGGAGGGGCGGGTCCTCCTCGACGGGACGAGCCTCCTCGAGTACCTGCCCGAGGAGCGCGTCGCCCTCGGAGTGGTCCGCTCCTTCCAGGACTGCCGCCTCTTCCCCGAGCTCAGCGTCGAGGAGGTGCTCCTCCTCACCCAGGACGCCCGCCGGCCGGTCGGCATCGTCTCGTCGACGCTCCAGATGCCATGGGCCCGCCGCTCGGAGCGGGCCAAGCGCGCCGCGGTCGAGCGGGTGATGGGCGCGTTCGGCATCGACCGGTTCCGGCGGCACCGCGTCGCCCAGCTCTCGACGGGGACCCGTCGGGTGGTCGACCTCGCCTCGATCATGCTCGCGGAGCCGCGGCTGCTCCTCCTCGACGAGCCGACGGCCGGCATCGCCCAGCGCGAGGCCGAGGCCTTCGTCCCGCTGCTCCGCCGCCTCCACGAGCTCGCGGACACGACGATCCTCCTCGTCGAGCACGACGTCCCGCTCGTCTTCGAGGTCTGCGACCAGGTGGTCATGCTCCAGACCGGCCGCATCGTCTCGGAGGGTACGCCGGACCAGGTGCGCCGCGACCCGCGTGCGCTCGCCGCGTACCTCGGCGCGAGCGACGAGGCGCTCGCGGTCTCCGGCGCCGCCCCGCCGGCCGGCGGTCAGGACCGGGGCGTCCCCGGCCCGTAGGGCACGTCGCCCTTGAGGGTGACCCGGTGGGCGAGGCGCGTCGCATCGCCGTAGTCGTCCACCGCGTAGTGCAGCGTCGCCCGGTTGTCCCAGAACGCGACCGAGCCCGCCTCCCACCGGAACCGGCAGGTCACCTCGGGCTCGACGCACTGTCGGTAGAGCATCTCGAGGATCGCGTCGCTCTCGTTCTTCGAGAGCCCGAGGATCGACTGGGTGAAGTGGCGGTTCACGAAGAGGCCGTTCCGACCCGTCTCAGGATGGGTGCGCACGACCGGATGGAGCGCGGGCAGCAGTTTGTCGTGCCACTCGCCGTGCCACTCGTAACCGCCCTTCGCGTCCACGTCGGCGGCGAACCACGGGTCGTAGTGGATGGCGAGCAGGGTGTCGCACATCGCGCGGACCGGCTCGGCGAGGCGGTCGTAGGCGTCCTGCAGGCTCGCCCAGCAGGTGTCACCGCCCACCTCGGGCGCGGTGAGCATGTAGAGGATCGAGCCGAACGCCGGGGCCTGCAGGAAGGTCACGTCGGTGTGCCACCAGTTCGCCCGGTCCTCGCGGCTGTCGATGGCGAGGACCTTCGAGTTCCCCTCGATGGCCGGGATGACCGGGTGGCCCTCGGTGACCTCGCCGAACTGCCGAGCGAAGGCCTCCTGCTCGTCGGGCGCGAGCTCCTGGTCGCGGAAGAAGAGGACGTGGTGGGTGTTGAGCGCCGCGCGCACCTCGGCCACCACGTCCTCGCCGAGCGGTCGCGAGAGGTCGATCCCCGCGATCTCGGCGCCGATCAGGGCCGTCAGCGGGCGGAGTTCGATGCGGTCCGACATGGGCCCAGTGTGCCGCACCGCCCCTGGCCGCTCAACCGTCCGGTGGCCCCGGGACCGCCCGCGGTGCTTCGATGGTGCCCCGGCCGGAGCCGGGGATCGCCGGAGCACGGAAGGGGGAGGCACCATGGTCGACATCGCACCGCCGTCGCGCAACTTCTCGCCCTGGTTCCAGGTGGTGAGCAGGCTCATGGCAACGGTCGAGGAGGACCCGCTGCCCGACGACCCCGCGGCGTTCGGTCCCTGGCGCGAGCGGTGCCGCGCGCGCCTCGCCCGCATGCTCGCACCGTGGCCCGCGTCGGTCCCGCCCGACACCGAGAGTACCGAGGACGGGCCAGGCGACGGCTTCGTGCGCCACCGGGTCGTGTTCGACACCGAGGACACCATGTCGGTGCCGGCCTTCCTTCTGGTGCCCGACGGTCGTGACGCACCGGGCAGCGCGGTCCTCGCCGTCCACGGCCACGGTCCGGGGAAGTCGCGCATCTGCGGGCTCGATCCGGACGCACCACCGGCGAGCGACTACGCGGCCGAGCTCGCGCGCCGCGGCCACGTGGTGCTCGCGCCCGACCTCCGCTGCTTCGGTGAGCGCGCGGACTGGAATCCGCCCGACCACTACGGCTGTGACACCAACCTCGTGCACCAGGTGATGGACGGGTGGAACCCGCTGACCCAGAACCTCTGGGACCTCGCCCGGTCGGTCGACGTGCTCGCCGCGCACCCCCTGGTCGATCCAGGACGGATCGGGATGGTCGGCTTCTCGTACGGGGCGACCGCGACGCTCTTCCTCGCCGCGATCGACGAGCGGGTGCGTGCCGCCGTCGTGGCCGGCTACCTCTCCTCGTGGGCCGAGGCGCACAAGGTCCCCTGGAACATGTGCGGTTCGCAGGTGCTCTTCGGGATGCTCGGCCGCATCGAGCATGCCGACGTCGGCGCGCTCGTCGCGCCGCGGGCGATGCTCGTGCAGTCCGGCCGCGAGGACCTCATCTTCCCGCTCGCCGCCGCCGAGGCGACCATCGGCCGCCTCACCCGTGTCTGGGAGCACACGGGCGCTCCGGGCGCGCTCGAGCACGAGGTCTTCGACGGCGAGCACGAGTGGCACGGCGGGGCCGCCTACGCGTTCCTCGAGCGCCACCTCGCGGGGGACTGACGGCTACCCCGGCGAGCGGAGGCGTCCCGCGGAGGCCGCGTCCAGGTAGACGGTGGCCTGCGACGTCCGCTGGAGGATCGAGGCCGGGCATGCGGTCGTGACCGGCCCCTCGAGGGCGGCGCGCACCGGCGCTGCCTTGCGCTCCTCCGGCACGACGGCGAGCACCCGTGCCGCGCGGAGCAGCGCGGGCACGGTGACCGTGATCGCCCGCTCGGGCACGTCGCCGAGGGTCGCGAAGTGCCCCTCGTGCACCTGCTGGACGCGGCACCCCTCGTCGAGGTCGACGACCTTCACGTCCTCCGGATCGGCGAAGTCGGCGGTCGGCGGATCGTTGAAGGCGAGGTGGCCGTTCTCGCCGATCCCGAGGCAGCAGAGGTCGAGGGGGTTGGCGGCGAGCAGGCCCGCGTACCGCCGGCACTCGGCCTCGGGGGCTGTGAGCCCGTCGACGTAGTGGGCGGTCCGTGGCGAGCACGGCTCGGCGATGCGCTCGCGGATCCACCGGCGGAAGCTCGCCGGGTGGTCGTCGCCGACGCCGACGTACTCGTCCATGTGGAAGACGACGACGTCGTCCCAGGGCACCGCTGCACCGAGCGCCCGGAGGGCCTCCACGAAGGCGAGCTGCGAGTTGCCGGTCGCGAACATCGCATGGGCGACGCCACCCGCGGCGACCGCGTCCGCGTAGGACGGCCGCGGCGTCTCGGGCTGCGGCCTCGGCCATCGCCTCGGTGGTCGGGAAGGCGGCCACCGTCGGGCCGCCCACGGGTGCCGGGTTCGATCGCGACATCACCGCACTGTAGGGGACCGGGTCGCCGGCGGACCCGGCGTTTGCGCGCGGCAGGGCGGAGCGGGCACCCTATCGCCCAGCCGGCACCGACCGGCCGGCGAGCGGGCCGGCGGCCGGACGACAGGGGAGGAGCCCGGGGTGGCAGACGACATCCTGCAGGAGATCATCGGCAAGCCGACCGGGACGACCGTGGTGACCGTCGAGCGCGGCCAGCTCGCGCTCTTCGCGGCGGCGGTCCGGGACGACAGCCCGGCCTACCGCGACCCGCGCGCTGCCGAGACGGCAGGGCTCGCGGGCATCCCGGCGCCGCCGACCTACCCGTTCGTGATGAGCGGCTTCGGCGCCTACCCCGAGCTGCAGCCCGCCGACGCGCCCACCGGAAACCCGATGGCCGACGTGCTCGGGCCGCTCATGGCCTCCGGCGGCATCATCCTCCACGGCGAACAGGAGTTCACCTATCACCGGCCGGTCTACGCGGGCGACGTCCTGGTCGGCGTCGGGAAGGTGGTCGACGCGTACCGCAAGGAGTCGAAGGGTCGGACGATGACCTTCGTGGTCGTCGAGACCGCCTGGAGCGAGCGGGGCTCGGGCGAGCCCGTGTGCACCTCGCGGATGAACATCATCCACCGCAGCTGATGCCTGCCGACGCGGCCGACCGGCACGTCCGGCGCGAGGTCGACGGCGGTGTCGTGCGGCTCGTCCTCGACCGGCCGGAGGCGGGCAACGCGATCACCCCGGCCATGCGCGAGCAGCTCATCGGCTGGCTGGACGAGGCGTCCGCCGACCTGTCGGTCCGCGTGGTGCTGCTCACCGGCACGGGGACCAAGGGCTTCTGCACCGGCGCCGACCTGCGCGCCGGGGTGCCCGGTCCGGAGCGTCCCGAGGGCGCGCCGGCCCGCGCCGCGGGCGAGGCGGCGCGGCTCATCCGAACCGGCTGGCAGCGGCTCATCGCCGCGGTGCTCGACTGCGAGAAGCCGGTCGTCGCCGTGGTCAACGCGACCGCGGCCGGCGGCGGCCTCCACCTCGCGCTCGCCTGCGACCTCGTGCTCGCGGCGGAGGAGGCCACCTTCATCGAGGTGTTCGTGCGGCGGGGCATCGCCCCCGACGCCGGCGGCGCGTACCTGCTCACGCGCCTGGTCGGCCCGCAGAAGGCCAAGGAGCTCTTCTTCTTCGGCGACGACCTGACCGCGGCGGACGCCGAGCGGCTCGGACTGGTCAACGCCGTCGCGCCGCGCGACCGGCTCGAGGAGCTCGCCGACGCCTGGGCGGCGCGGCTGGCCTCCGGACCGACGACGGCTCTCGCGGCGGCCAAGTACCTCACCAACCGCGCGCTCGAGTCCGATCGGGCCACCGCGCTCTGGGACGAGGCGACGGTGCAGGAGCTGGTGACCAACACCGAGGACTGCCGCGAGGGGCTCACCGCGTTCGCCGAGCGTCGCGCGCCGGTCTTCCGGGGCTGGTAGGCGGGGGAGGGGGCCCGGGCCGTGGGTGTGGCAGTGTGTCGTCCGGCAGGACGCCGGAGCGAGGACGGAGGCAGGCGAGATGGGTGACCAGGTGCTCTACTTCGAGGACGTGCAGGTCGGCGACGAAGGACCGTCGCGCCACCACGTGCTCGACCGCACCGACCTGGTGCGGTACGCGGGTGCGTCCGGTGACTACAACCCGATGCACCACGACGAGGTCAAGGCCAAGGCCGCAGGACAGCCGAGCGTCTTCGGCCACGGGATGTTCTCGATGGGCTACCTCGGGACGGCCCTCACCGACTACGTCGGCATCGGCAACGTGCGGCGCTTCCAGGTGCGGTTCGCGCGCCAGACCTGGCCCGACGAGGACCTGGTGACCTCGGTCACCGTGACCGGCAAGCGCTCCGAGGGCGGCGAGCACCTCGTCGACCTCGACGTCCGGCTCCGCAACGCCGAGGGCGAGGAGAAGGTCGTCGGCGAGGCCACCGCGGCGGTGCCCGCCCGCTCCTGATCGCGCCGCTCAGGAGCGGTGGGTGGTGCCCCGGAAGCGGGCGATCGCCCACCGGACGTCGTCCACCAGGTGGGTGGGCCCGACGTGCCCCGTGGCACCCTCGGCCCGTGCCGCCCCGAGCTCGACGCCCACGACGATCGAGTGCTGGAGCTCCTCGACGGGTCGGCCGGTCCGTGCCGCCGTGGTGACGAGCTCCTGGGCGAGCAGTGCGACCGCCTCCGACCACTGTGCGGTCGCACGGTCGACCGGACGGTGGCGGAGCCCGCCGGCCGCATGGGCCTCGAGCTCGGGCACGGGGGCGTGGGCGAGGACGCTCAGCCAGGCCCACTCGGGGACCGGGAGCCCGTGGTCCTGGAGGATCCCCGGGAAGCGGCCGGAGAGAAAGCCCTCGCACTCGCCGACGAGCTGGCGCCCCAGCGCCTCGGCACGTCGATCCCTCGGGTTGTGGACGTGGCGCCACATCGCGCCGCCCCCTTCCGTCGCCGGTCGGACCTCGCGATGTTCGCGCCGGCCACCGGTGACGTGCAGTGCCGAAAGTCCCGAACCCTCCTGTACGGCCCGGAGCTCCCCGGGGGGGTGGCCCGGAGAAGGGGTGATCAGAAGAAGCTGAACGCCGGGATGCCCGAGGGGGTGTCCTTGAAGAGGTCGCCCTTCGCCTTGGCGAGCTCGCCCGGCGACCACATCGAGTCGCGGTGGACCTCGCCGACCGGGTGGTACCCGCCCATGACCCAGATGTTGCCGCCGAAGACCACGAAGTTCTGGCCGGTGACGTCCGCGGCCTCATCGGTCGCGAGGAAGGCCACCAGCTGGGCGATGTTGCGCGGGTCCCAGACGTCGAAGCCCTCGCCCTTCTTGGCCATCTCGCCGAAGAGGCTCTCGGTCATGCGGGTGCGCGCCCGTGGCGAGATCGCGTTGACCGTGACCCCGTACCGCTCGAGCTCGCGGGCGAGGACGACCGTCATCGAGGCGATGCCGGCCTTCGCCGACGAGTAGTTGGCCTGCCCGGCGTTGCCGTAGAGGCCGGCCTCGGACGAGGTGTTCACGATCCGCCCGGTCACGCTCTCCCCGGCCTTCGCCCGGCCGCGCCAGTAGACGGCCGCGTGGTGGGACGGGGCGAAGTGGCCCTTCAGGTGGACGCGGATGACGTCGTCCCAATCGGACTCGTCCATGTTGAAGCTCATCTTGTCGCGGAGGATGCCGGCGTTGTTGACGAGGATGTCGAGCTGCCCGAAGGTGTCGACCGCCTGGTCGACGAGGTCTTTCGCGCCCTGCCACGAGCTCACGTCGGAGGCGTTGACCGCGGCGTCGCTTCCGCCCGCCTTGATGAGGTCGACGACCTCCTCGGCGGGGTGCTTGTCGCCGCCCCCGCCGTCGACCGCCGCCCCGACGTCGTTGACGATGACCTTGGCGCCCTCCGAGGCCAGCAGGAGCGCCTCCTCGCGTCCGATCCCCCGTCCCGCACCGGTGACGATCGCCACCTTGCCGTCGAGCATTCCCATGGTGTCCTCCTCAAACCCTCGGGCCGGCTGCCGGGCCCGTCCGCGTGCCGTCCTGCGACGGAACCGGGGAAGCATGGCCGATACCGGCCGCTCCGGGCAAGACTGCACGGCCTCCGGCCCCGGACCGCGACGCGTGGCTGGGCCGACCAACCGCGCCGCCCGGCGCACCGCGGTTCAGGGGAAGGCGTGCGCCACGATGCGGCAGGCGATCGGCGCGCCGGGCCCGGACCGCCGCCGCGAGCGCTTCGGGACCGGGAGCTCCGTCTTCGCGGTGAGCTTCGCGTCGCGGAAGCCCGCGGCCCGGCACATGCCGAGGAGCGCGGGCCCGGAGGGCGCGAACCAGTTGCCGTAGTCGGCGTGGAGCTCCTGGCCGGAGTAGAACTCGACGAGGCTGGCCTGCTCGTACCCGGGCACCTCGACGGCGGCCGTCTCGACGACGGCCACCTCGCCGGTCACCTGCCGGAGGCGCTTGAGCGAACCGATGGGATCGACCATGTGGTAGAGCACGCCGAAGTAGAGGACGACGTCGAACGTCCCGAGCCGTGCGACGTCCATCGTGGCGAAGTCGTCGACCACCGCCTCGACCGAGCTGTCGAGGTACTCGTGGAGCAGGTCGAACCCCTCCTTGCCCGGCAGCGCGTCGTCGAGGAGGAACCCCCGGTCGATCATGTCGGGGTCGGGCAGGATCCCCTCCTGCTCGCACCGCACGTAGTAGTCGGCACGGGCCTGGGAGTCGAGCCGCCAGACGTAGTGGTCGAGCGCGACCACCCGGGACGTGCCGGCCCGCTCGGCTTCGTAGGAGTACTTCCCGTCCCAGGCGCCGATGTCGAGCACCGACTTGCCGCGCACGTCGGGCATCGAACGGGCGATGACCTCGCTCGCGGGGCTGTCCCCCTCGGTGACCAGACCGCCGCCGAGGTCGACGGTGTGGAACCACCGCCGGTCGCGGATCTTCTGGACCAGCTGCGGGTCGTCGGGTCTCACGGGCACACCTCGCGTCGTGTGGGTGTCGTCGGCGGGGACGGCGGCGCGCGAGCCGCTCGACGGCGCGCCGGGCGAAGGGGGCCTCATGGTAGTGGGGGCGTGCCGAAGCGTCCACGACCGTCGGCCGCTCGGCGCGGCGTGCGTGCGGGCGGGGAGACTCGAACTCCCACCCCCGAGGGGACCGGGACCTAAACCCGGCGCGTCTACCAGTTCCGCCACACCCGCGGCGTGCCCACCCTACTGAACGCGTGGCCTCCGGTCCGACCCCGGACGCTGCACGCGCGGCGCGACGTGCACCCAGGTCGCGGGGGTGATTTCACCCGCTCGCTATAGTCCTCCTGTGCCGCCAGCCCAGCCGTCCGCCTCCCGGTTGGACACGGCCGGACCGGACGGCCCCGGCACGCCGGCGCCGTCCGACCACGCCGCCTACCTCGCACAGGTCATGGCCGAGATCGACGCGGAGGTGCGCCGCCGGCGCGCGTCGGGCGACCTCCCCGCCGGACTGGAGCGCGAGCTCGACGAGCTCTTCCTCGAGTTCTCGCCGGTCGGGCTCCACGGCAGGGCGAGGCTCCGCGAGACGCTCGCCCTCGTCGACGGCGCGGCCTACGTGGACATCGCGGTGCCCACCGAGTCGCAGAAGGCGGTGGGCTCGTACGTGAAGCGGGCCATCCGCAAGGCGATGGGGTGGTACATCGGCTTCATCGTCGCCCAGCTGGTCAAATTCGCCTGGGCGGTGTCGCGCATGTTCCACGTGGTGGTCGACCACGTCGAGGAGCTCGAGGCCGCGGTCGCGTCCGAGCAGACGCCCGCGCTGCCGGCCGACGCGGTCCCACGACCCGACGACGCGCCGGCCTGGTGGTGGGGAGACGCCCTCCGGGCGCTCGGCGGGCAGCGCGGGCGCATCCTCGACGCCGAGTGCGGGAACGGCGGGCTGCTCGCGGCGATGGTCGGGGCCGGCCTCGACGCCTACGGCGTCGAGGCCGACGCGGGCGCGGTGGAGGAGGCGTCCGACGCCGGGCTCGACGTGCGCGCCGAAGGGATGGTGGAGCATCTCACGGTCGTGGGGGAGGAGGCGCTCGCCGCCGTGGTGCTGCGCGGCTCGGTCCAGTGGCTCCACCCCTCGGCCCGGGCCCGGCTGGTCGACCTGCTCGCCACCCGGGTGGCGGTCGACGGCGTGGTGGTCCTGCACTCGGCGACCCCGGAGTCGTGGACCGCTCGGGCATCCCACGTGGTGACCGATCTCGCTCCCGGACGGCCCCTCCACGCCGAGACGTGGACGCACCTGCTCGCCGCGCGCGGGTTCCGCTCGAGCGACCTCGTCTTCGGAGGCGACGACCGCCGGCTCACACTGCTCGACCCCGCACACCCCGGCGCGGCGACCGTCAACGCTGCGATCGAGACGGTCAACGCACTGCTGCTCGGACCGGGGGAGTACCTGCTCGTCGCCGTCCGCGAGCGGTGACCGCGGTCCACCAGTTCGTCCCGGCGCTCCTGCCGCGGGACGCAACCGGTGACCACACCCTCGCGCTGCGCAACGCCTTCCGCGCCGCCGGCTGGGAGTCGGAGATCTTCGTCGAGGCCGCCCACGACGAGCTCCGACACGAGTCGTCCTCCTTCGAGCGCTACCCGGCACGGGCGCGGCCCGACGACGTCCTCCTCTACCAGGTCGGCACCGCGTCGCCGGTGGCCGAGTTCCTGCTCGGCCGAGCCGAGCGGCTGGTCCTCGACTACCACAACGTGACCCCCGCGGCCTTCTACGACGGCTGGGAGGAGCACACGACCGCCAAGGTGACCCTCGCCCGCGAGCAGGTCGCCGCGCTCGCTCCGCGCGCGGTGCTCGGGATCGCCGACTCCTCGTTCAACGCGTCGGAGCTGCGTGCGATGGGCTGTCCGGCGACGGAGGTCGTGCCGATCCTCGTCGACCTCGGGGGCTTCGCCGACCGCGCCGATCGTGCGGAGGTGGCGCGCCTCGCCGAGCGCCACGGGGACGGACCGGTCTTCCTCTTCGTCGGGCGGTTCACGCCGAACAAGGGGCAGCACCGCCTCGTCGAGGCCCTCTGCCTCTACCGGCGGTGGTACGAGCCGACCGCCAGCCTGCGTCTGGTGGGGCCCGCGGTGACTCCGTCGTACGCGGAGGCGGTCTTCTCGCTCGCGGCGGAGCTCGGCCTGCGCGAGGCCGTGATCCACGGCGAGCACCTGACCCCGGCCGAGCTCGCCGCCTGGTACGTCGACGCCGACGCGTTCGTGTGCCTCTCCGAGCACGAGGGGTTCTGCATCCCGCTCCTCGAAGCGATGGAGTGCGGTGTGCCGATCGTCGCGCATCGGGCGGGTGCGGTGCCCGAGACACTGGGTGACGCCGGACTCCTCCTCGAGACGGTGCGACCCTCGGTTGTCGCGGCCGCGCTCGCCCGGACGTGGCGCGACCGCGCCCTCGCCGCGCGGCTCACAGCGGCTGGCCGCGAGCGGGTGCGCGCGTTCGCCCCGACCCGCACCCGGGCGCGCTTCCTCGAGGTGCTCGGCGCGGTCGTCAACCGACCGGCGGTTCCGGCGTGAAAGTCGCCTTCATCACCCCCCGCTACGGCCCGTCCGTGATCGGTGGGGCGGAGGCCGCCGCCCGCATGCTCGCCGAGCGCATCTGCCGGCGGGAGGGGTGGGACGTCGAGGTCCTCACGAGCTGTGCGGTCGACCATCTCACGTGGGAGAACGTCGAGCCTCCCGGGAGCGCCGTGCTCGACGGGGTGACCGTCCACCGCTTCGAGGCCGCGGGTCGCCGATTGCTCGACTACTTCGAGCTCGACGGAAGGCTCCGGGTGGCGCCGCGGACGGCCACCCTCGCCGAGTCGCGCCGGTGGGTCGCGCTCAACGGGCCGATCTGCCCCGGGCTGGTCGACGCGGTCGCCGCCACCGACGCCGACGTCGTGGCCTGTTACCCCTACCTCTTCGCGACGACCGTCGACGCGATTGCCGCGTCGCCGGTCCCGACGGTCCTCCACCCCGCGGCCCACGACGAGCCTGCCCTCTACCTCGCCGCGTTCCGCCGCAGCTTCGCCGACGTCGACGGCTTCGTGTACCACACGCGGGCAGAGCGGGAGCTCCTCCAGTACGCCTGCGGCATCGCCGACCGCCCGCAGATCGTCCTCGGGCTCGGGGTCGAGCCCCCGACCGGCCGCGGGCGCCGCGGCGGCGACCTGCTCGGCACCGGGGACCGTCCCTACCTCTGCTACCTCGGCCGCGTCGACGCGTACAAGGGGTGCACGATGCTCGTCGAGTACTTCACCGCCTACAAGGAACGGCACCCCGGCGACCTCGCGCTCGCCCTGGTCGGCCCCGTCTCGATCGAGAGGCCGGACCACCCCGACGTGGTGGTGACGGGCGCGGTCTCCGAGGCGGACAAGTGGGACCTGCTCGCCGGGGCCATGGCACTCGTGAACCCCTCGGCCTACGAGTCGTTCTCGCTCGTGCTCCTCGAGGCATGGACCGCGGGGCGGCCGGTCGTGGTCAACGCATCGTGCGCGGCAACCATGGAACACTGTGCCCTGTCCGGCGGCGGGCTCTGGTTCGACTCGTTCCGGTCGTTCGAGGTCGCGCTCGACCGGCTGTGCGCGAGCGCCGAGCTCCGCGCGGCGCTCGGCGAGGCCGGGAGGGCGTACACGGTGCAGCACTTCGGTTGGGAGTCGATCATCGACCGGTACACCGGCTTCGTCGAGGACGTCGTCGCCCGCGGTCGCCGCGTCCCGCTCCACGCGACCCGGCTCGAGCTCCCGGTCGGGGGCCAGGTCTACGTGCGGCAGGGGTGAGCGGGATGCCGCCAGGCACTGCCGACGGGCGCGACGGCGACCTCGGGCCCGACGAGCGCGCGCTGCTCGACGCGTTCGACCGGTTGAGCCCGCAGGACGACCTCCACTGGTGCTTCGACAACGCGATGCGACGCATCGCGACGACGGACGGCGCAGCCGCCACCTCGGCAGCGCCCTGGCAGGGGCTCCCCGACGACCTCTGGGAGCGCGGGCTGTCGGCCAAGGTCGGCCGGCGGTTCGTCGGCGACGTCGCGGGGGTCCTCGCCGAGCTGCTCGCGGCCGATGCACGGCGCGTGGTCGACGAGGCCGGCGCGCGCCGGCAGGACGCGGTCTGGGACGCGCTGCGCTACCTTGTGGCGAGAGTCGCCGACCTCGAGGCGCGGGTCGACCCGTCGGCCGTCCAGCCGGCCGAGCTCGACCTCCCAGACCCGGACACCGCGGCATGGCACGACGCGGTGGTGGCCTGGTCCGCCGCGGCGGACCCCGCGCTGCCACTGCTCGTCGGCGAGCTCGGCGACGGCGCCCTCTTCGACGCGCTGCGGGCGGCGGGCCGCACGGCGCGCGGGATCGATCCGCGAGGTCGCGCGGTCTGGGAGCGCCACCGGGCGAGCGGCGGCGACGCACCCGACCTCGTGCTCGATGACGTCCGCGCGCACCTCCGTTCGCTCGCCGAGGGGGCCGCGTCGGGCGTCGTGCTCGCCGGCTGCGTCGACCGCCTCGACCTGCCCGGCAAGGTCGACCTCGTCCACGAGGCACTGCGAGCGACGGCGCCGGGCGGCCCGGTCGTCGTGCTGGTGACCGATCAGGGGGCATGGGACGCCGCGATCGGCCTGCCCGCGCGTGACCTCCTGCCGGGCCGGCCCCTCCACCCCGAGACGTGGTCGTTCCTCCTCGGGAAGGCGGGCGCGGTCGGGCCGGCGTGGCACCGTCCGCCGACGGGTGCGACCCACGCAGTGGTGGCCGGGGCGGCCCCGTGAGCGGCATCCACCAGTTCGTCCCGATGCTGCACCGGCACGACGCGGTCGGCGAACACACCCGTGCGCTACGCGACCTGCTGGTGGCCGCCGGCGTGGACGCACGGATCTACTGCGAGCGCCCGGATCCGGCAACGGCGGCCGAGACGAGGCCGTACCTCGAGTACGCCGCCGAGTCGGACCCCGACGACGTGCTCGTCTACCAGTTCGCGACGGCCTCCGCGATGGCCGGTTGGCTCGCCGACCGGGAGGAGACCCTCGTGGTCAACTACCACAGCGTCACCCCGGCACCGTTCTTCGGGCCGTGGAACAACGCGATCGCGCTCCTGCAGGTCGCCGCCGGGCGGGAGCTCGCCCGACTCGCCCCGCGTGCGGACCTCGGGATCGCGGTCTCCACGTTCGACGCGGGGGAGCTGCGGGCCGCCGGGTGCCGGCGGGTCGAGGTGATCCCGGTGGTCAACGTCGCGGTGCCGCCGGTCGAGCCGGACCCCGCCGAGGTCGACGGGCTCCGTGCGGTCTCCGGCGGCGGGGCACGCTGGCTGTCGGTCGGTCGCCTCGCTCCCAACAAGGAGCACCAGCGGGTGATCGCCGCACTCTTCGTGGCACGGGCCGAGGGTGATCCGCGGGCGCGCCTCACGATCGTGGGTGGCCCGACCGAGCCCAACTACGCGGGCGCGCTCACCCGCTACGCGGCCGCACTCGGCCTCGGCGACGCGGTCGACTTCGTGTCGGGGATCAGCGACGAGCGGCTCGCCGCCCACTACCGGGCGGCGGACGTCCTCGTCTTCCTCTCGGCGCACGAGGGCTTCGGGGTGCCGCTCGTCGAGGCGATGGGCCACGGCCTTCCCGTCGTCGCGCTCGACGAGGGTGCGGTCGCCGAGGTGCTCGACGGCGCGGGCGTGCTGCTCACGACGTCCGGTCCGCGCGCGGTCGCCTCGACGGTCGGTGCGCTGCTCGCGGACCCGGCCGAACGCGCCCGGCTCGCGGACGCCGGACGCTCGCGTTTCGGCGCGCTCGGCCTCGCGGACGCGGGAAAGCTCCTGGTGGATGCCTTGTGCAACGTCCGCGTCGCGTGCCGCGCGACCGCCGGTGACGCTGCGTCCCGCCGGACCCGCGGGCAGGTAGGCTTCCCCGCATGGACACCAGCCGTCTGCCGGTCGCGCACGCCCCCGTTCCCAAAGGTGCCACCGCACCGCCGAGCATGAAGATCGGCACCGAGGCGGGACCCACCGCCGACATCTTCCAGCGGCTGCTCAAGGAGCGCATCGTCTTCATCGGCTCGGCGATCGACCAGAACACGGCGAATCTGGTCTGCTCCCAGCTCATCCTCCTCGAGGCCGAGGACACCGAGCGGGACATCGCGGTCTACATCAACTCGCCCGGCGGCTCGGTCACCGACGGGCTCGCCATCTACGACACCATGCAGTACGTGCGTTGTGACGTCCGCACGATCTGCGTCGGGCTCGCCGCCTCGATGGGACAGTTCCTCCTCTGCGCGGGTTCACCGGGGAAGCGATTCGCACTGCCGCACAGCCGGATCCTCATGCACCAGCCCTCGGGCCAGATGCAGGGACAGGCATCGGACATCGCCATCCAGGCCGAGCAGATCATCTACCTCAAGCGGATGATGGCTGAGCGGATCGCCTTCCACACCGGGCAGACCGTGGAGCGGATCGAGGCCGACTCGGACCGCGACCGCTGGTTCACGGCGGACGAGGCGCGCGAGTACGGCTTCATCGACGAGGTGATCCAGAAGGACGCCATGCCGGTCCCGTCGGCAGGTGCGGGGTCGACGAGCCAGTGAGCCTCAGCGTCGAGGAGCCGGCGTCCTCGGAGCCGGAGCGCGTCTCGACCATCGGCGGGAGCACCCGGTTCGTCCCGGGGCAGAGCAACGACAGGGTCACCGTGGTCAACGGCAAGGTCCAGTTGGGCCAGCGCCTCACGGACCTCTGGCACAGCCGCGACCTGCTGGCGGAACTGACCCGCACGGAGCTCAAGGTCAAGTACAAGGGTTCGGTCCTCGGCTACCTGTGGTCGATGCTCAACCCGGCGCTCGTGCTCGCGATCTACTTCATGGTCTTCTCGATCGTCACGAAGAACGGGATCCCTCAGTTCGCCATCTGGCTGTTCGCCGGGCTCCTCGTGTGGAACCTGTTCAACGGCGCGGCGATGGGATCCACCGGGGTGGTCGTCGGCAAGGCCGGGATCGTGAAGAAGGTCGCCTTCCCGCGCGAGCTGCTCGCCCTCTCCGTCATGGGCGTGGCCATGGTGATGTTCGTCATCCAACTGGTGGTGCTCGTGCTCGCCCTGCTCATCTTCCAGATCACTCCGGACTTCGCCTATGTCGCGGTCCTCCCGCTCGCCCTCCTCGCCCTGCTCGTGTTCACCGCAGCGGTCTCGATCTTCCTCTCGGCGGTCAACGTCTACCTGCGCGACACGCAGCACCTCACCGAGGTACTGCTGATGGCGTGGTTCTGGGCGACCCCGATCGTCTACTACTACGGGCTCATCTCGACGAAGGTCGCGAACAACCCGGGACTTCTCTGGGTCAAGTACCTCTACCTCTGCAACCCGGTGACACCCATCGTGCTCACCTTCCAGCGCGCGATCTACGGGCGATCGGACGTCACGACGACCTCGGGGACGCCGCTCCACCTGTTGCCGCCGTGGAGCCCGCTCGGGTACGCCGGGATCTGTGGGATCGTCCTGGTCGTCGGGGTGGGCCTGTTCCTGCTCGCGCTCGTCGTCTTCGGCCGGCTCGAAGGCAACTTCGCCGAGGAGCTCTGAGCGGTGGCCGTCGCGATCGAGGTCGCCGACATCTCCAAGCAGTTCAAGCTCTACAGCGAGAAGCACACCTCGCTGAAGGAGCGGGTCATCCACGGGGGGAGGATGCCCTACACCCCCTTCTGGGCGTTGCAGAACGTGAACCTCGAGGTCAACCAGGGCGAGACCTTCGGCATCCTCGGACGCAACGGCTGCGGGAAGTCGACGCTGCTCAAGTGCATCGCGGGCATCCTCAAGCCAACCTCCGGTGAGATCCGGGTCCGGGGGAGCCTCGCCGCGATGCTCGAGCTCGGCGCCGGGTTCCAGCCCGACCTCACCGGCCGCGACAACATCTACCTGAACGGTTCGCTCCTCGGCCTCTCGCGCCCGGAGATCGAGAAGCGGTTCGACGACATCGTCGCCTTCGCCGAGCTCGAGGAGTTCATCGACAACCAGGTCAAGTTCTACTCGTCGGGCATGTACGTGCGCCTCGGCTTCGCGGTCGCGGTGAACGTGCAGCCCGACGTCCTGCTGGTCGACGAGGTCCTGGCGGTCGGCGACGCGGCCTTCCAACGAAAGTGCCTCGACCACGTGAAGCGGTTCCAGCGGGAGGGTCGGACCATCGTGGTGGTGAGCCACGCCACCGACACCATCCGCCAGAACAGCGACCGGGTGATGGTCATGAACCACGGCAAGGTGATCACCGTGGACGAGCCGGGGGAGGCGATCCGCGTCTTCCTCGCCGACCTGCTCGGGGTCGGCACCCTTGAGGGCTCGACGACCGGCGGGATCGAGGGCAACGTCTTCGCGATCGGGTCCGTGCGGGCCGAGCACGGCGGCAGCGGCTCGCGCGCCGCGATGTACCCCGGTGAGGCCCTCACGGTCGTCGCCGAGCTCGACAGCCTCACCGCGGTCCCGAACGCCCTGGCCACCATCGCGATCCACGACGACGCGAACGAGCTCGTCTTCGCGTCCGACCCGGACGACCCGGCCTGTTCGATGGAGGTCCCCGAGGGTGGCGGCATCGTGCGCTTCCACTTCGCCGAGGTGCCGCTCCTCGACGGCACCTACTCCGTCAGCGTCGGGGTCCGCAGCGCGACCGAGACGGCGATCTACGACTGGAAGGACCAGGTGACCAAGTTCGAGGTGGTGAACCCGGGCCGCGCGACCGGCCGGGTCCGGCTCCCCCTCGACGTGAGCTTCCGCCAGCGATCGGCCGAGCGCACCGACGAGGTCCCCGTGGTCGGGCCGCAGGTCGTACCCCTCGCCGGCTGGGAGGAGTCCGCTTCGTGACGGTCACGCGCATCGACCAGGTCGTCCCGACGCTGGCCAGCAGGGACGCCATCGGTGGGCACGTCCTCCAGCTCCGCGACCTCCTCCGGGCGCACGGCTACGACTCCGACGTCTTCTACGCGAACGCGACCGCCGACCGGCTCTCCGACGGCTTTCCGCTGAGCCGGCTCGGCGACCGCGCCTCGTCGGGGCGCGTGCTCCTCTACCAGCTCTCGATCGGCAGCGGCGTGGCCGACGTGTTCCGCGAGCGTCCGGAACGCAAGTTCGTGAACTACCACAACATCACGCCGGCCGACCTCCTCGAGGCGTGGCTGCCCGCGGTCGGGGAGGAGGTGCGTTGGGGTCGGGCGCAGCTGCGCGACCTCGCGCCGGTGACCGAGTTCGCGATCGCCGACTCGCGCTTCAACGAGCAGGAGCTCCGGGACGCGGGGTACCGGGCGACCACCACGCTGCCGATCCTCCTCGACCTCGACGCCTTCGCGGGCGAGCCCGACCCGGCGCTCGCAGCGCGTCTCGGGGCGAAGAAGGCCGAGGGAGGCACCGACCTGCTCTTCGTCGGAAAGGTCTCGCCGCACAAGGGCCAGCACGACCTGGTGAAGGCGCTCGCGGCCTACCGGCGCCTCTACGACCCGTCCGCCCGGCTCCACCTCGTCGGCGGCGCCATCAGCGACGAGTACCGTCTCGCCGTCGAGCGGTTCGCCGACGAGCTCGGCCTCCTCGACGCGGTCGACCTCGCGGGCTCGGTGAGCCACGAGGAGCTCGTCGCCTACTACGCGGCAGCCGACGCCTTCGTCTGCCTCTCCAACCACGAAGGTTTCTGCGTGCCGCTCGTCGAGGCGATGGTGCACCGGGTGCCGATCGTCGCCTCCTCCACCACGGCCGTGCCCGAGACGCTCGCAGGCGCCGGGCTCGTCCTGCCCAACAAGGAGCCGCTCCGGGTCGCTGCGGCGATCGACCGTGTCGTCCACGACGAGGAGCTCCGCAGCGCACTGCGCGCGGCGGCCGACGAGCGGATCGCCGCCTTCGCCCTGCCGCACGTCCGCGAGGGCTTCGCCACCGCGCTCGCCGCCGCCTGCGCGGCGTCGACGCGGCCGGCATGCGGCTCGCTTTCGTCGTCCCGCGCTACGGGTCGGGCGTCATCGGCGGCGCAGAGACCGCGGTGCGCCTCCTCGCCGAACACCTGGTCGCGCGAAGGGGCTGGCAGGTCGACGTGGTCACCGGCTGCGCCGAGGACTTCCTCACCTGGGAGGACGTCCTCCCCGCGGGAACCGAGACGATCAACGGGGTGACCGTCCACCGGCTGGCGTCGAGCGCGGGCCGCGATCCCGGCTTCCACCCGTTCTCCGCCGCCGTCCTGGCGGACCCCGGCCGGGCGACCCTTGCGGACGCCGAACGGTGGATCGATCTGCAGGGCCCGCTGCTGCCGGCGATCGCCGAGACGGTCGCCGCCTCGTCGTCCGACGCCGCGGTGTTCTATCCCTACCTCTACGCGACCACGGTCCGGGTGATCGGCGCAGTCGACGTCCCGACCGTGCTCCATCCGGCCGCCCACGACGAACCGGCCCTCCGCCTGCCGGTCTTCCCCGCGGTCTTCGACGCGGCCGACGGCCTGGTCTTCCAGACGGAGGCCGAGCGGGCGCTCGTCCAGCAGCTCTTCCCGGTCGCCTCCCACCGCCAGCTCCTCCTCGGCCTCGGGGTCGACGACCCGGACGTGCTGCCGCCCCCAGACCGCTCGGTGGTTCCCGACGCACCGTTCCTCCTCTGCCTCGGACGGGTCGAGCCGCGCAAGGGGACATCGCTCCTCGCGGCGTCGTTCGCGCGTTACAAGGAGCGCCGCCCCGGCCCGCTGCGCCTCGTGCTCGCAGGGCCGGTGGTCGACGCGCCGCCCCGCCATCCCGAGGTCGACGTGCTCGGCCCGGTCGGGGAGGGCCAGAAGTGGGCGTTGCTCGAGGGCGCGGTCGCTCTCGCCGCGCCCTCACCGTTCGAGGCCTTCTCCCTGGTAGTCGCCGAGGCGTGGAGCGCCCGGACCCCGGTGCTCGTCAACGCCGTCTGCGCGGCCACCGCCGAGCACTGCGCGCGCTCGGGGGGCGGGCTCGCCTTCGGGGAGTACGCGACCTTCGAGGTCGCGGTCGAGCGGCTCCTCGGTGATCCCGGACTCGCGGACGAGCTCGGCGACCGAGGTCGCGCCTACGTCGACGCCCACTTCCGGTGGCCGGTCGTCGTCGACCGGTACGCCGCGTTCGTGACGTCGGTGGTCGCGGCCGCCTGATCAGATGCCGGTGCCGAGCGGGCGCGGCCCGGCGGTCGCGACGACGGTCACCCCGAGGACGGACGCGCCGGGGATGAGGCGGAACACCCGGAAGCCGCCGATCGGCACCCGGGTCTCGACCGGCAGCGCAAAGCCCCCGGTGATGAGCGCGGCGAGGCCGGGCAGCGAGGGAGCCGCGACGAGGACGACCGAGCCGGCCGTCCCGACCGCGATGGTCGTGCCGGATGCGTAGTAGAGGGCGCCGTCGTGCTCGTTGTAGAGCACGTCGCGGGGGGAGAGCAGCGCGATCCGGTCGGAGGGGAGCTCGAAGCCGGCGTTGCGATAGATCCCGCCGCCCCCGTCGGGAGTGTCGAAGGCCACCACGTCACGGTCGGCACGGACCGCGGGCCCGAGCGCGGCCAGGGCGCGGTCGGTACGCGTCGGCGGTGCGGATCGCGGAACGGGTGTCCTCGTAAGGCGCCTGATAGCGCGGTTGCGTGAGCCAGAGGCCGCCGGTGGCGCGCACCAGACGGTCGGGGAGGATCCCCGTGCCGTCGAGGAACCGCTGTGCGCCGAGCGCCGCGACGGCCACGACGGCGACCGTGGCGACGGCGAGCCACCCGGTCGTGGTGCGGTCGCCGCGCCCGGTCGGGTCGAGCAGGCGGCCGACCGGCAACAGCAGGGCGATCACCGCCGCCGGGAGGTAGGCGAGCAGGTACCCCCCCTTCGCGAACTGCACGAGCGAGACGAGGAGGGCCGCCGGCACGATGGCCGCGCCGAGCACCGCGGCCCGACGCTGGTACCAGGGCCGGGGTGGTCGCTCCGCCAGATCGCCCACCGCGGGAGCCGGTGTGCGGGCGCGCAGGCGGCGCACCAGGAGGACCGCCAGCGCACCGATGCCCACCACGGCCAGCGGAGCGAGCGCGACCACGGTGGACGCGGCGAACGTCCCGAGGTTGGTCGCGCCGGCCGGCGCATGGTCGAGGACCGAAGTCGCCCGTGCGGCTCCCGTCGCCTCGATGCGGGTCGCACGGGTCCAGGCCGACAGGCCGCCGGGTTGGGCCACGACCATCGGAACGAACCAGATCGCCGCCGCCGCGGCGCCCGCGGCGGCGGTCGCCAGTGCGCGTGCGACCGAACGGGTCGACGCGACGACCGCGACGATGGCGAGCAGCGCGAACGACTGCACGACCGACTGCCGGAAGCCGGCGAGCAGGGCGAGTGCCACGACCGCGCCGAGGCCGTGCCAGCTGCCCGGCCGGGCGCGCCAGGCCAGCACGAGCAGGAGGGCACAGGCCAGCAGGTCGAACGAGTAGGTCGCGACCACGGCGCCGGCGAACCACGCGAACGGCGACGTGGCGACCACGAGCCCGGCGGCGAGGCCGACCCACGTCCCGCCGAGGTCGCGTCCGGCCACCACGGTGAGCCCGGCGCCCGCCGCGGAGGCGAGGGCCGCCACGACGACGAGCGCGCGCACCGCACCGAGGCCGGTCAGGACGGCGAGCGCGCGTCCGGAGACGACGTAGAGCCAGTAGCCGGGCGGCTGGGGAAGCCCGTGGGTCACGTCGTACCGGGTGGTGGCCAGCGCGTACTGCGCGGAGTCCCAGTCGGTCGGACCGGACGCGGACGTCACCAGTCGAGCGACCAGGGTGGCCGCGGCGGCCGCCACCGGCGCGAGGACGGCCCCTGCCCTCCGGGACGCTCCCTGTGCGGCGTCCGGCCAGGGGGGCACCGGCACCGGCACCTCCTCGACCCGCACCGCGGCGTCGCTGGCCATGGCTCAGGGTACCGAGCGGCACCGACCGCACGGGGCATGGCCGGCTTCGGCATCCGGCCGGCCGGCGGAGCGGGCGTTTCAGTTGGCCGCACGACGAGCCGATACCGCGAGGTGCCGCCGGCCGGCGGGGCGCGGGCGGCCCAGGGACGGAGACGGAGGGACGGCATGGGTGCACGACGGGCTGGCGAACAGCAGCACGGACGACGAGCCCGGGGTCGCTGGACCCGCGCCCTCGGCGCCGCAGGGCTCGCGGTCGCGGGCGGGCTGGTCGCGCTGCCCTCCGCGGCCGACGGGTCCACCCCGGTCGTGGCGCACGACTCGCTCGCCACCACGCTCGTCTGGCAGCAGCAGCTTCCCGACGGCGGTGCGCCGGTCGGGCAGAGCTCGCCGTCGGTCGCCACGCTCGACGGCGGCGGACCTTCCGCGGTGGTGGGCGACCGTGCGGGCAACCTCTGGGCCTTCCACCTCTCGGACGGCAGCGGTGTGGCCGGGTGGCCGGCGCACCTCGGCGCGCCGATCGACTCGACGCCGTCGGTCACGCCGGACGGCGCGGGGACCGACGACGTCCTCGTCGGCGCCGGAAACGCGGCCCAGCCCTCGGTCGGCGGCTACTTCGCGTTCAACCACACCGGCTCGCCGCTCTGGGCGGTCAACGCGGCAGACCCGAACGGGCTCCACGGCGTGCAGGCGTCGCTCGCGGTCGGGCCCCTCAACGGCGTCACCGCGGCAGTGGCGCCCTCCCTCGGGCAGGACGAGTACGCGATGAACGCGGGCAACGGCAGCGTCATGCCCGGCTGGCCCTTCTTCACCGCGGACAGCGGCTTCTCCACCCCGTCGCTGGCCGATCTCTACGGCAACGGGCAGACCGAGGTCGTCGAGGGCGGCGACTCCACGGCGGGGATCGCCTACGGCCAGACCTATGCGAACGGCGGGCACCTCCGGGTGCTCGGTCCGGGCGGCAACCTCATCTGCGACCACGGCTTCGACCAGACGATCGACTCCTCCACCGCGGTCGGCAACTTCCTCGCCGGCGGGCAGGTCGGCATCGCGTTCGGCACCGGCTCCTACTATCCCGGCGCCTCGGACTCCAACCTCGTCTACGCGACCGACGCGCACTGCAACGTGGTCTGGTCGGCCAACCTCGGCGGCAACACGGTCGACAGCCCGGCCATCGGCGACCTCGAGGGCGACGGCAACGTCGAGGTCGTCGAAGGCGCGGACACCGGTTCGGGCGGGCTGGTCTGGGCGCTCAACGGGGCGAACGGCGGCGCGATGCCCGGATGGCCGCAGGCCACCCCCGGGCGGATCATCGGCGGCATCGTGACCGCCGACCTGACCGGCGGCGGCTACAACGACGTGCTCGTCCCGACCACCGCCGGCCTGGTGATCTACGACGGTCGGAGTGCCCAGCCGGTGGCCACCCTCGGCGCCGGAACCATCGCCCTCCAGAACTCGCCGCTCGTGACGATCGACCCGAACGGCACCATCGGGATCACCATCGCCGGCTACGGCGCGACCAACGCCGGAATCGTCCAGCACTACGAGGTCGCCGGCTCGCAGGGCCGCTCGCTCGGCAAGCGCTCGTGGCCGATGTTCCACCAGAACCCGCAGCTGACCGGCTGGTCCAGCCTGTCGGGCGTCGCGCACCTCAACGAGCCGATCATCGGGATGGCGGCGACCGGCGACGGGCGGGGGTACTGGAACGTGGCCGTCGACGGCGGGCTCTTCGCGTTCGGCGACGCGGGCTTCTACGGCTCGATGGGCGGCCACCCGCTCAACCGCCCGATCGTGGGCATGAGCTCGACGCCGGACGGCCACGGGTACTGGGAGGTCGCCACCGACGGCGGGCTCTTCTCCTTCGGCGACGCGGGCTTCTACGGCTCGACCGGCGCGCTCGTGCTCAACCGGCCGGTCGTCGGCATGGCGTCCACGCCCGACGGGCACGGCTACTGGCTGGTCGCGTCCGACGGAGGGATCTTCGCGTTCGGGGACGCCGGCTTCTACGGCTCGACCGGCGCGCTCGTCCTCAACCAGCCGGTCGTCGGGATGGCGTCGACGCCCGACGGGCGCGGCTACTGGCTGGTCGCGTCCGACGGCGGGGTCTTCGCGTTCGGCGACGCGGGCTTCGACGGCTCGATGGGCGGCCACCCGCTCAACCGTCCGATCGTGGGCATGGCCTCCAACGGCGGCGCCGGCTACTGGATGGTCGCCTCCGACGGTGGCGTCTTCAGCTTCGGGAGCGCGCCGTTCTACGGCTCGACCGGGAACCTCTCGCTCGTGCTGCCGGTCGTCGGGATGGCGACCGCGCCGCGTGGCGCCGGCTACTGGATGGTGGCCGCGGACGGCGGGATGTTCGCCTTCAACGCTCCGTTCTACGGTTCGATCCCGCAGCTCTTCTCGTCGCTCAACACCGGGGTGGACTGAGTCGCGCCCCATGCGGTCGAGCGTCCCCGTCGTCAGCGTGCGCCGACGGTAGGGTGGCTCGTGAGGTGCGTGTCGGAACCGTCGGTGAGCAATCGGGGGGCGGCCGCCGGTGGACGCGACTGCGGGTCACCACGGCGGTGGTCTCGGCGACCGCCGGCGTGCTCCTCGCGGTGGCCGTTCCCACGACGCCGGCCGCGGCGTATCCCTCCGCCACGATCTCGCTGACCGGCCACGGCTGGGGCCACGGCCACGGGATGGGGCAGTGGGGCGCACTCGGCGACGCGCTCGCCTCCACGCCGTACCAGTCGATCGTCGCGCACTACTACGGCGGGACCTCCCTCTCCACGCTCGGCGGCGCCCAGGAGGCGACCCAGGTCCGGGTCGCACTCACCGAGAACGACGGCAACACCGTGATCGTGACGTCGGGCTCCGCGTTCAGCGTGCCGGCGGTGGGGCTGAGCGTCCCCGCGGGGCAGGCGGTCCTCATGGCGCCGGCGGGCGGGGGCCAGTGGACAGTCGCCGAGGGAGCCGGCTGCGGGGGACCGTGGACGGCGAGCGGGAGCGCGGCGAACCCGACGGCCGTCCCGGGCGCCGACCCCGGGCTCGGCGATCCGAACACGGCGTCGAAGGCGCTCCAGCTCTGCCAGCTCGGCGGCAATCTGTCGGTGCGCGGCTCCCTGCAGGCGACGTTCGATCAGAGCGGCGGCGCCCACACCGTCGACATCGTCCCGCTCGAGCAGTACGTCGCGGGGGTGGTCCCGAACGAGTCGCCGGCGGGGTGGGGCGGGCTCGGTGGGCCGGGTCCCCAGGGCCAGCCGTGGGGATACCAGGAGCTCGAGGCCCAGGCGGTCGCCGCCCGCTCGTACGTGATGGCCGGCCTCGGCTCGTGGGGCGGGTACGCGGACATCTGCGACCAGGGCTGCCAGTCGTACCGCGGCACCGCGAACGAGGCCGCCGCGAGCGACCTCGCGGTCACCGACACCGCGGGCCAGGTCATGGAGTCTCCGGGCGGCGCGGTGGCCGCGACGCAGTACTCCGCCTCGACCGGCGGCTATACGGCGCCGGGCGCGTTCCCCGCGGTGCCCGACGCCGGCGACGCGGTCTGCGTCCCGAGCGCCTGCAACCCGAACCACACCTGGACGGCGTCGATCGCCGTCTCCGCCGTCGAGTCGGCGTGGCCGCAGCTCGGGACCCTCGAATCCGTCCAGATCACCGCGCGAAACGGCTTCGGCGACTGGGGCGGCCGGGTCACCTCGATGACCCTGGCGGGCTCCGGCCAGGACGTGACGATGAGCGGTGACCAGTTCGCCGCCGCGGTCGGTCTCGACTCCGACTGGTTCACCGTGACCGACTCGGTCGGCGCGCCCGCGGTCGGCATGGCACCGTCCCCCGACAGCCACGGCTACTGGGTGGCCGGTGCCAACGGCGCGGTCGTCGCGTTCGGCGACGCGACGTTCGAGGGCGCCGCCTCCGGTCTTGCGCTCAACGCGCCGGTCGTCGGGATGGCGCCGACCGCGGACGGCCGCGGCTACTGGCTCGATGCGTCCGACGGCGGGATCTTCGCGTTCGGCGATGCCGGCTTCGCCGGCTCGATGGGCGGCCACCCGCTCAACCGCCCCATCGTGGGCATGGCCGCGACGCCGGACGGCCACGGCTACTGGGAGGTCGCCTCCGACGGTGGGGTCTTCTCCTTCGGCGACGCGGGCTTCTACGGCTCGACCGGCGCGCTCGTCCTCAACCAGCCGGTCGTCGGCATGGCGGTGACGCCCGACGGCCGCGGCTACTGGCTCGTCGCGTCCGACGGCGGTGTCTTCGCCTTCGGCGACGCCGCGCTTCTTCGGCTCGATGGGGGGCGTCCCGCTCAACCAGCCCGTCGTCGGGATGTCCACCGCGCCCGGCGGTGGCGGCTACCGGCTGGTCGCCGCCGACGGCGGCGTCTTCTGCTTCGGCAGCGCGGGGTTCTACGGCTCGACGGGGGGGCTCTCCCTCGTGCAGCCCGTGGTCGGGATGGCCCGGACCGGTGACGGCCTCGGCTACTGGATGGTGGCCGCGGACGGCGGGATCTTCGCCTTCGGCGACGCGGGCTTCTACGGCTCCGCGGCGGGGTAGCGGCACCGGACGGTCGTCGCCGCCGGCCCCGGGGTCGCCGTAGTCTGCACGTCGCGATGGCGCGCAATCGGCAGGATGGGGACGGCCCGGGCGCGCCCGACACGGGAGGCATGACGGCGACGACGGGTCGGGGCGGTCCGGTGCGACGCCGGCGCCCTCGCGGCTCGTGGCGGGCGCTCTTCTTCGCACCGGTCGGCGACGGCCAGACGAGGCGTCGGGGCTCGGACGGTGTGCGGATCGCCCTCGCGCTGCTCGCGCTCGTCCTCTGCTGGGTGGCCACCCGGGCGAACTCGGGCTCGGAGCACGGCGTCGCCTCGGTGCTCTCGTCCCCGCCGCAGGGGATCCGCTGGCTGGTGACCGCCGTGTGGTGGATCGGCTCGATCGGCGTGATCGCGCTGGTGGCCGGGCTCGCCCTCGCGTCGAGGCGGTGGTCGGTCGTGCGCGACGTGGCGGTCTCGGGTGCCGTCGCCTGGCTCCTCTGCATCCTCTCCGGGCACCTGCTCGGGCTCGCCGCAGGGCGCCCGCCGACCGGACTGCCCGTCTCTAACGTCTTCCCGGTCGCGAGGGTCGCTGCGACCGTCGCCGTGGCGATCGCCGCGATGCCGTACCTGAGCCGGTGGGTGCAGCTGGTCGTCGAGTGGGGGATCGGCCTGCTCGCACTCGCCACCGTCGTGCACGGCTCCGGTCTGCCGGTCGCCGTCCTCGCGAGCCTCGCACTCGGGTGGGGGGTGGCGGCCGCGGTCCACCTGGTCTTCGGCTCACCGCTCGGCCTTCCCTCCGCGGACGAGGTTGCGGTCCTGCTCGGGGATCTCGAGCTCGCGGCGGACGGGGTCGCACGCCGCCCCGTGCAGGAGTGGGGGGTCGGGAGGTTCACCGCCACGGTGGGCGGCGCACACGTCGACGTCTCCGTCTACGGCCGTGACGCGTCCGACGCCCAGCTGCTCGCCAAGACGGTCCGGTACCTCTTCTACCGCGACTCCGGCCCGACCCTCGCGCTCACCCGGCGCCAGCAGGTCGAGCACGAGGCGTACCTCACCCTGATGGCCGACCGCGCGGGCGCGCACGTCCCCGCGGTGCTCGCGGCGGGCCCCGCCGGACCCGCACGCGACGAGCTGTTCGTGACCCGGCCGCCCGCAGGCGTGCCGCTCACCGCGTTCGCGCCGAACGCGCTGCCGGCCGACACCGGAGCGGTCTCCGAAGCAGAGGACGGTGTCGGTGGTGGGAAGGGAGCCCGCGTCCCACCGGCCGATCCGGACCCGCGTCCGGTCATCGGTGACGACGCACTCGACGCCGTGCTCACCCAGCTCCTCAGGTTGCGGCGGGCCGGCATCGCACACGGCGCCCTCTCCGTCGACACGATCCTCGTCACCCCCGACGGTGCGGCGGGCTTCGTCGACCTGCGCGCCGCGTCGACGGTCGCGACCCCGGTCCAGCTCGACTGCGACCTGGCCGCGACGCTCGCCGCACTCGCGCTCGTCGCCGGTCCGGAGCGCACCCTGGCCGCCGCCGCCCGGATCGTTCCGACCGACGCGGTCGTCGCCGCGCTGCCGTTCCTGCAACGTGCGGCGCTCGGCCCGACCGCGTCACGATCGCTTCGCGGCCACAAGGCGGTGCTCACCGCGCTGCGCGAGCACGGGGCCGAGGCGGCAGGCGTCGAGGTCCCGAAGCTCCTCGAGCCGCGTCGCATCAGCTGGATCAGCCTCGCGCTCGTCGCGGGCACCCTCATCGGCGGGTGGGCGCTCATCGGCGTGCTGGTCAACGTCAGCAAGTCGTGGAGCACCATCACGGGCGCGAGCTGGGGTTGGGTGGCCGTGACCTTCGTGCTCGCCCAGGCCGCCTATCCGTCGAGCGCGATGGCAACGGTCGGCTCGGTGACCAACCCGCTGCCGTACGGCCGCACGCTCGCGCTCGAGGTCTCGAACACCTTCGTCGCCCTCGCAGGCGGCTCGATGGCGGTGCTCGCCACACGGGTGCGCTTCTTCCAGCAGGAGGGATACGACGCCACCCTCGCGGTGAGCTCGGGCGTCCTGGTGTCGACCGCGAGCTGGATCGTGAAGGGAGCGCTCTTCCTCGTGGCGCTGCCCATCGCGATCGGGAAGCTCCACTTCTCGACGTCCCCGACCGCGAACGTGGGTTCGCACTCGGGCCCGGTCTGGTTCATCGTCCTCGCGATCGTCGTGGTGGGTCTGGTGGTCGGCCTCCTCCTCTTCGTGCCGCGCTGGCGGCGGCTCGCGACCGAAAAGCTCCGGCCGAAGGTCTCGGAGGTATGGAGCCACCTCCGGGTCCTCGCAGAGCACCCGCGCAACCTGGTCGAGATCTTCGGGGGGAACACGGCCGCCCAGCTCGTGATCGCTCTCTCCCTCGGTGCCGCGCTCCACGCCTTCGGCGACAGCCTGGGCCTCGCCGAGCTGCTGGTCGTGCTCACTCTGGCCTCCATGCTCGGCGGGATCTCGCCGGTCCCGGGCGGTATGGGCGTCGTCGAAGCCGGCATGATCCTCGGGCTGACCGCGGCCGGGATCAACGAGTCCGACGCGGTGGCCGCGGTCTTCGTCCAGCGGCTCTTCACCGCGTACCTTCCGCCGATCTGGGGATGGTTCGTCCTCGTCTGGATGCGACGGAAGGAGTACCTGTGAGCCCGCGCGGAGCTCAGCGGCCGGTCCCCGGCCCGGTACGGTCCAGTCCGGGGAAGGCGCGGAGCCTGCCGATCGCGCCGAGCCGCCCCACGTTGACTCCCACGTCGGCCGCGTCCAGCAGGCGCAGGTCGCCGCGCGAGTTGCCGTAGGCCCACAGGCGGGACCCGTCGAGCCCGCACCCTTCGAGCCACTCGCGCAGTCGGCGGAGCTTCTCCTCGCCGCGGCAGTTCGCGCCCTCGTACCCCCCGGTGAGCCGGTCGTCGGCGTCGACCGCGAGGCGCGTCGCGAGGGTGGCGTCCGCGCCGAGCGCCTCGGCCGCGACCCGCACGTAGAGCTCCGGCGACGCGCTCACGACGACCACTGCGTCGCCCCGCGCGCGGTGCCACCTGAGGCGCTCGACCACGACCGGCCGCACCCGACCGGCGAGGTGCTCCCCGGCGAACCGCTCGGCGATCCGCGCCGCGTCTCCTGCGTCGACCCCGGCGAGGACGAGCCGGAAGAGTCGTTCCTTGGTGATGTCGGCCACCTCGCCCCCGGCCAGCGCCGCGTGGAGGAGCCGCGGCGCGAGCCGGGCGGACGAGGTGAGCACACGGGTCCGGCCCCCGACCGCCTCGAGGAAGCCGAAGACGCTGCCCCGGTCGGTGAGCGTGCCGTCGAAGTCGAAGGCCGCGACGTCCGCCATCGACGGGCTCAGCCGCCGGTGTCCGGACTGGCGGCTCCGACGGTGCCGCCTCCCCGGCCGGCCCCCGACGCGAAGCGCTGCGGCCCGCTGGTGGCGTCGGTCGAGCGCAGGCTGTCGAGGCCGTAGCGGAGCTCGTTGCGGATGGCCTCTTCGGTCGACAGTCCCCACTGGGTGAGCAGCGAGAGACGATCGTTGCGCAGGCAGGTCTGGGGGAGCGCGGCGAGCACCCGTCCCCAGGCGACCGCCCCCTCGCGTGCGGTGCCCGCGGGGACCACCCGGTTCACGAGCCCGATGGCGTGCGCCTCGTCAGCGCGCACCTCGCGCCCGCTCAGCACGAGGTCGAGCGCGCGCCCCTGCCCGACGAGCCGTGGGAGACGGACGGTGCCCCCGTCGATGAGCGGCACCCCGAACCGCCGGCAGAAGACGCCGAAGACGGCCTCGTCGCCGGCGACGCGGAGGTCGCACCAGAGCGCGAGCTCGAGGCCGCCTGCGACCGCGAACCCCTCGACCGCGGCGATGACCGGCTTGCCGAGGAGCAGGCGGGTCGGACCCATCGGCCCGGGACCGTCCTCGGTCACCCGGTGCCGGTCGCCCGCCGCGATGGCCTGCAGGTCGGCGCCCGCGCAGAACGTGCCGCCTGCCCCGGTGAGGACGGCGACCGACGCCGTGTCGTCGGCGTCGAAGAGCACGAAGGCGTCGTGGAGGGCTGTGGCGGTGGCGGGGTCGACGGCGTTGCGACGCGCCGGGCGGTCGATGGTCACGACGGTGACCGGTCCCTCGCGCTCGACGGTGACCTGCGGTGCCATCCCCCAAGCTTGGTGGACGGGCGCCGATCGGGCCAGCTCGGAGGAACCGTAGGACGGGTCGCAGAATCTCGACCTGCTGGGTCGACAATTGCCCTCGGACCCGCTAGTGTGACGCCGCGCCGGGACCGCGCCCTCCAGCACGACAGGAGCGCAGCCCGGCCGACGACGACGACGAAGGAGTGACTCATGCCAATCCGACTGGGCGACGAGGCCCCCGACTTCACGGCGGAGACCACCGAAGGCACCATCAACTTCCACGAGTACCTGGGCGACAGCTGGGGCGTGCTCTTCTCCCATCCGAAGGACTTCACCCCGGTCTGCACCACCGAGCTCGGGGCGTTCTCGAAGGCCAAGGCCGAGTTCGACAAGCGGAACACCAAGCTCATCGGGCTCTCGGTCGACGACGTGACCTCCCACAGGAAGTGGGCCGGCGACATCGAGGAGACCCAGGGCCAGGCCCTCAACTTCCCGCTCATCGGCGACGAGGACCGCAAGGTCGCCGACCTCTACGACATGATCCACCCCAATGCGAGCGACACCCTGACGGTGCGGTCGGTCTTCATCATCGGACCGGACAAGAAGGTCAAGCTCACGCTCACCTACCCGGCCTCCACGGGACGCAACGTGTCCGAGGTGCTCCGGGTGCTCGACTCGCTGCAACTGACCGCGGACTACAAGGTGGCCACGCCGGTCGACTGGAAGGACGGCGAGGACGTGATCGTGGTCCCGGCGCTCTCCGACGAGGAGGCGAAGGAGCGGTTCCCGAAGGGCTTCAAGGCACTGAAGCCGTACCTGCGGGTGACCCCCCAGCCCAACAAGTAGGCGCCCGCGGCATCCCGGCCGGGACCCTCGGCGAGGAGGGTTCCTGCTACCATTGGCGCGCCGGTTCGCGGCGTCCGCCGCCGAACCCGAATTTCTCCCGAGGTCGATCCCCCACATGGCAGACAAGCAGGCCACCATCGCCGAGCACCGCCTCCACGAGACGGACACCGGCTCGCCGGAGGTGCAGATCGCGCTCCTGAGCGAGCGAATCGTGCACCTCACGGAGCACCTCAAGGTGCACAAGGGCGACCACCACACGCGGCGCGGCCTGCTCAAGCTCATCGGCCGCCGCCGGCGGCTGCTGGACTACGTGCGGGACAACGACGTCGAGCGCTACCGCGACATCATCGGTCGCCTCGGACTCCGCCGGTAGGCGGTCACGGTTCGCCCGCCCGGCACCGTCCGGGCGGTCGTCAATTCCCGGCCGGTTCGAGCCGGCGGGGTGCAGGGCGGCACGGTGCCGCGCTGCGAACAGGGCGGTCATCCAACGCGGTGGCGGTCCGCAGAGACAGAAGAGATCGGGCTCCCGAAGACGTCAGTCACCAGTGGCCGATCACCCGATCGCGGCCGGCGCGCCGGGTGGTCGACCACTGGGAGCTGGCGCCGGGGGTCCCTGAGCGATCAAGGAGCGTCATGTCCGACGCCATTTCCGTGTCCGGGCCGATCGGCGGCACCGACAAGACACTTACGTTCGAGGCCGGCAAGCTGGCCCAGCTCGCCGACGGCGCCGTCGTCGGCCGGATCGGCGACACGGTGCTGCTTGCCACCGCGACCGCCGCGCGCTCGGTGCGGGAGGGTACCGACTTCTTCCCCCTCACGGTCGACATCGAGGAGCGCACCTACGCGGCCGGCAAGATCCCCGGCTCGTTCTTCAGGCGGGAGGGGAAGGCCTCCGACCAGGCCGTCCTGACCTGTCGCCTCATCGACCGCCCGCTGCGCCCCTCCTTCCCGAAGGGCTTCCGCAACGAGGTCCACGTCGTGGGCACCATCTTCGGGGCGGACCAGGTCAACCCGCACGACGTCCTCGCCATCAACACCGCGTCCGCGGCGCTGATGCTCTCGGGCATCCCCTTCGACGGGCCGATCGGCGCGGTCCGGGTGGCCTACTCGACCGACGGCGAGTGGATCCCGCATCCGAGCTTCGAGGAGGGCGACGAGTCGACCTTCGAGCTGGTGGTCGCCGGCCGCGCGCTCTCGACGGCGGAGGACTCCGAGATCGCCATCATGATGGTCGAGGCCGGCGGTACCGAGCGCTCCTTCCAGTACTACGAGGAGGGCGCGCCGAAGGTGACCGAGGAGGTCCTCGCCGACGGGCTCGAGGCGGCCAAGCGGTGGATCCGCGAGTCGATCGTCCTCCAGCGCCGGCTCGTCGAGGCGTGCGAGGCGGCTCGTGGCCCGATCCAGGCGATCGAGTTCTCGACCTTCACCGACTACGGCGAGGACATCGGGCAGCGTGTCGCCGCGACCGGTGCCGAGGCGATCGCCGCTGCCAACACGATCACCGCGAAGGCCGAGCGCAACGAGGCGCTCGCCACCGCCACCGCGTCGATCGTCGAGACGCTCAGCTCGGAGTTCCCCGAGCGCGAGGGCGAGATCAAGTCCGCTGTCCGCGGGCTCACCAAGCAGCTGGTCCGCAAGCGGATCATCGACGAGGGCATCCGCATCGACGGTCGGACGACCGCCGAGATCCGGCCGCTCTCGGCCGAGGTCGACCTCTTCCCGACCGCCCACGGCTCCGCGCTCTTCCAGCGCGGCGAGACTCAGGTGCTCAACGTCACCACGCTCGGCATGCCGCGGATGAACCAGCTGCTCGACACCATCACCCCCGACGAGTCGAAGCGGTACATGCACCACTACAACTTCCCGCCGTACTCGACCGGCGAGACCGGGTTCATGCGGGGACCGAAGCGACGGGAGATCGGCCACGGGCTGCTCGCCGAGCGCGCGCTGCTTCCGGTCGTCCCCTACGAGGAGGACTTCCCGTACACGCTCCGCCTCGTCTCCGACGTCCTCGCCTCCAACGGCTCGACGTCGATGGCCTCGGTGTGCGGTTCGAGCCTCTCGATGATGGCTGCCGGCGTGCCGCTCAAGGCAGCGGTGGCGGGCATCGCGATGGGCCTCGTGCACGAGGGCGGCGCGTACGTGACCCTCACCGACATCCTGGGCGCCGAGGACGCCTTCGGCGACATGGACTTCAAGGTCGCCGGCACGAGCGAAGTGGTCACCGCGCTCCAGCTCGACACCAAGATCGACGGCCTGCCCCTCGACGTGCTGACCAAGGCCCTCATGCAGGCCAAGGAGGCACGGCTCACAGTGCTGGGCGTGATGGCGGGGGCGATCGCCGAGCCGAGGACCGAGGTCGCGGCCACCGCGCCCAAGATCATCTCGTTCGAGATCCCCATCGACAAGATCGGCGAGGTCATCGGGCCGAAGGGCAAGGTCATCAACGCGCTCCAGCTCGAGACCGGCGCGGACATCGCAGTCGACGACGACGGCATGGTGGGCACCGTCGTGATCGGGGCCAAGGACGGCACCGCGGTCGAGGAGGCACGCCGCCGCATCGCGACCATCCTCGACCCGCCGCTCGCCGAGGTCGGCGTGATCTACCAGGGCAAGGTGGTCAACATCACCAAGTTCGGCGCCTTCGTCAACATCCTTCCGGGGCGCGACGGGCTGCTCCACATCTCGAAGATCGGCCAGGGCAAGCGGGTCGAGCGGGTCGAGGACGTGTTCGAGCTCGGCCAGCCGGTCGAGGTCCGGGTCGACGACATCGACCCGCAGGGCAAGGTCTCGCTCTCACTCGCGGGGGCACCGCCGGCCGAACGCGGCGGACAGGTCGGAGGGCGGTGGTCGCGGGGACCGCGGACCCCGTGAAGGCCGTGGCGACCGTGGCGACCGTGGCGACCGTGGCGACCGTAGTGAGCGGGGCGACCGTGGCGACCGAAATGGCGGGGGCGGCGGCGCACCCGGTGCGGTCTCGTTCGAGGACGCCTTCGAGCGCGAGCTCCAGGAGGAGTTCGGCGACCTCGGTCCCGCGTCGGTCGAGGCGCCGGAGCGCTCCGGCGGTGGCGGCCGGGGCGGACGTCGGCGTCGTTGAGGCCGCCGGACACGCGGACCCGTCGCCGGAGGGGCAGCGACCCACACGCCGGCACACGACACGACGCACGCGTCCCCACATGATCCGGACGGAGCGCCTGGACTCCGGACTGGCGCTGGTCACCGAACCCATGGAGGACGCGCGCTCGGTCTGCATCGGCTTCTGGGTCGGGACCGGCGCGCGCGACGAGGCGTCGGGTGAGTTCGGTGCCTCCCACGTCCTCGAGCACCTGCTCTTCAAAGGGACCGAGGAGCGTCCGCCGTCCGCCATCGCCGAGGCCGTGGACGAGGTGGGCGGCGACTGCAACGCGTTCACCACCAAGGAGTACACGTCGTTCTACATCCGGCTGCTCGCCGAGCACCTCAGCCTCGGGCTCGATCTGCTGTCGGACATCATGTGGCGTCCCGCACTGCGTGCGTCGGACCTCGACGCGGAGCGGCAGGTGATCCTCGACGAGATCCTCATGCACGCGGACGAGCCCGCCGACGAGGCGTCCGAACAGAGCTCCGCGCTGCTCTTCCCGGATCATCCGCTCGGGCGAGAGGTCCTCGGCACCGAGGAGTCGGTCGCCGCCATGGGAGCGGAGCGCATCCGAGCGTTCTTCGAGACGCACTACCGGCCCGGGAACATGGTCGCCGCGGTCGCCGGCGACGTCGACCACGAGGCGGTGGTCGACGGGCTCGAGGCGCGCGCTGCGGGACGGTCGGGAGGCCGGGCGCCGACGCGCGTCGCTCCCGACGGGCGGGTCGAACCACTGCGTGTGATGCGGCGTTCCACCGAGCAGGCCCACCTGGTGCTCGCGGCCCGCTCGGTCGACCGCCACGATCCGCGGCGCTTCGCCCTCGCTCTCGCCAACCACGTGCTGGGCGGTGGGCTCTCGAGCCGGCTCTTCCAGGAGATCCGCGAGCGGCGCGGACTCGCGTACTCGATCTGGTCCGAGCGCGTCGCCTACCACGACGCCGGTGCGGTCAGCGTGGGAGTGGGCACCGCCCCGGAGCACGTCGACGAAGTCCTCGACATCATCGTGGACCAGCTCGACCTGCTCGGGTCGAAGGGGGTGACCGAGCGGGAGCTCGCGGTCGCCAAGGGGAACCTGCGCGCCGAGACGCTGCTCTCGTGTGAGGACTCCGGGGCGCGCATGAGCCGGATCGGCGCGGGGCTGCTGTTGCACGGCGAGGTCCTCACCGTCGACGAGCTGCTCGCGCGGATCGACGCGGTGACCCTCGAGGAGGTACATGCGGAGTCGGACGAGCTCGCCCGCGCCCCGCGTACGCTCTCGGCCGTCGGTCCGTTCGATCCCGACGCATTCGACACCGGCGCGCTCCGTCTCGGCTGAACGCGCGGGACCGGTCGCACCGCAGCCCGACGGTAGGGTGACCGCCATGCGAGTCGGGGTGATGGGCGCCGGTGGCCGAATGGGGCGGGAGGTCTGCCGCGCGGTCCTCACCCGACCGGGACTCGAGCTCGCAGCCGCCGTCGATCCGGCGCACGCCGGGACGCCGCTCGACGAGCTGCTCGCCTCCGGCCACACGGAGCTCGTCCTCGCCGACTCGGCGTCGGCGCTCGTCCACGCCGCCGTCGAGGTGGTCGTCGACTTCACGGTCGCGTCGGCGGCCCGCGTGACGCTCGCCTCCTGTGCCGAGGCCGGGATCCACGCCGTGGTCGGGACCACGGGCTTCGGCCCCGAGGACATCGAGGCGCTCGCCTCGTGGTTCGCCGGGCCCGCCGGGGGAGCACCGAACTGCGTCCTCGCCCCCAACTTCGCGATCGGCGCGGTGCTCATGATGCGGTTCGCGGAGCTCGCGGCGCCGTGGTTCGGTGGCGCGGAGATCGTGGAGTCCCACCACGACGCGAAGCGCGACGCCCCCTCGGGGACCGCGCTGCTCACCGCCGAGCGGATCGCGGCCGGTCGTGACGCAGCGGCACGCGGCCCCTTCCCGCCGGACGCCACGGAGGTCGTGGTGGTCGAAGGTGCGCGCGGAGGCGTAGGTCCGGCCGGCGTCCACCTCCACTCGTTGCGGCTGCCCGGGCTCGTCGCCCACCAGGAGGTGGTCTTCGGGACTGCGGGACAGACCCTGACCATCCGGCACGACTCGTACGACCGGGTCTCCTTCATGGACGGCGTGGTGCTCGCCGTCGAGGCGGTGGCCGACCGACCGGGCCTCACGGTCGGCCTCGAGCCCCTTCTCGGCCTCTGAACGGCGACACGCGTGGTCGACGACACCCGCCACCGGATCGTCGAGTCGGCCTACGCGTGCGTCGCGCGCTGGGGGATCGCGAAGACGACCGTCGAGGATGTCGCCCGCGAGGCCGGCGTGTCGCGGGCGACCGTGTACCGCACGTTCCCGGGGGGGCGTGACGAGCTGATCTCCGCGGCGGTGAGCTTTGCGGCCGACGAGTTCTTCGTCCGTCTCTACGAGCAGGTGCATGACGCGGACGGCCTCGAGCAGGTGATGGAGCGCGGCGTGGTCTTCGCCCGCCGCTCGATCCTCGAGCACGAGGTGCTCCAGCGGGTCATGCAGACCGAGCCCGAGAAGCTCCTCCCGATGCTCACCGTCGAGAGCAACCGGATCCGCGACGGCATCGCGTCGTTCCTCCTTCCGTACCTCGAGGCCCGGGGCGTGGCCGACGGAGTCGACCTCCCAGTAGCCGCCGACTTCCTCGCGGGATGGTCCTCTCCTACATGACCAGCCCCGGCCGGTGGGACCTCGAAGACCCGGCGCAGGTCGCCCAGCTGGTCCGGGCCGAGCTGCTGGCGGGGGTGGTCGCCGGCGACGGGCCGGTCGGGGCCCCCGGGACCCGTTGACAATGAAACAAATCACGATCTAATGTTCCATCCGTGCCGGTCGCGAGTCCTGTGGTGCACGCGCTCGAGCGGGACCTTCCGGATGTGGGCGCCACCCCGGACCGGACGTCCCCGAACCGAGTGCGGATCATCGACGCCACCCTCGCGTGCCTGGCCCGTCACGGCACCGTCAAGACCACCGTCGACGACATCGCCCGGGCGGCCGGGCTCTCGCGCGCGACCGTGTACCGCGCCTTCCCCGGGGGGCGCGACGAGGTGCTCGCGGCGGTGCTCGACACCGAGACGGCCCGTCTCTTCTCCGCCCTCGGGGTCTGCCTCGGCGAGGCGTCCGAACTCCGCGACGCGCTCGTCGGCGGCATCGTCGAGGCGTCGACCCGCATCCGGACCCACGCCGCGCTCGGCTACCTCGTCGAGCACGAGCCGGGGCTGATCCTCGGTCACCTCGCGTTCGAGGACGCGGACCGGCTCCTCGCCACCGCGTCGCGGTTCACCGCGCCGTTCCTCGCGCGCTGGATGCGCCCCGCCGAGGCGGGACGTGTCGCGGAGTGGGCGGTGCGGATCGTCCTCTCCTTCGCGATCGCGCCGTCGGACACCACCGACCTCACGGATCCCGACCAGACCGCCCGACTGGTCGACACCTTCGTGCTCCCCGGCATCGCCGCGCTCAACGCGCCGGCCGCCGGGGCGACGATCGACATCACGCCCTTCGGTCTCACCGAGGACGACCACCATTCCAACCACCGGCAGCATGCCAAGGGGGACGTGCGATGAGCACCGACATGAGCAGCACCGAACAGATCATCGGCCGGACGGAGATCAACGACTTCCAGGCCATCCTCGCGGTGGTCGGAACCGAGGAGCCCGACGGTCGCCACGCGGTCCACAGCGACTACGACTCGATCTTCACCTGGGACTACGAGAAGGGCGCGCGGCCGAAGCTCGACAAGCTCTACGAGAAGGCCAAGAACGCCCAGTGGAACGGCCAGACCGATCTCCCCTGGGAGATCGAAGTCGATCAGGAGCGGCTGGTGCGCGAGGAGTCCGAGGCCAACGGCGGGTTCGGCGCCGGCTTCGACCTCAGCGGCACACCGGTGGAGCGCTGGAGCGAGCAGGAGTGGATCACCTTCGGCGTCGAGAGCCAGAACTGGACGCTCTCGCAGTTCCTCCACGGCGAGCAGGGCGCACTCATCTGCACCGCCAAGATCGTCGAGTCGGTGCCGTGGATCGACGCCAAGTACTACGCGTCGACCCAGGTGATGGACGAGGCCCGGCACGTCGAGGTCTTCGCCAAGTACCTCGACGAGAAGCTCTCGGGTCACTACCCGATCAACGCCCACCTGCGGATGCTCCTCGACGACATCATCGCCGACTCACGCTGGGACCTCACCTACCTCGGCATGCAGATCATGGTCGAGGGGCTCGCGCTTGCCGCCTTCGGCCTCATGCAGCAGATGACCGCCGATCCGCTCCTCAAGCAGCTCCTCCGCTACGTGATGTCCGACGAGGCGCGCCACGTCGCGTTCGGGGTCCTGAGCCTCCAGGAGTTCTACCAGGGGCTCACCTCGGCGGAGCTCCGCGAGCGCCAGGAGTTCGCGTTCGAGGCGGCGGTCCGCATGCGGGACCGCTTCCTCCAGCAGGAGGTTTGGGACCGACTCGGCGTCGACCCGAAGGCGATCGTGCCGGTCGTCTACCAGGCGCCCGAGCGCGCCGAGTTCCAGGCACTCCTCTTCTCGAAGATCGTGCCGAACTGCAAGAAGCTCGGGCTGCTCGACGCCGCGGACGGCTGGCTCCGGACCAAGTTCACCGAGCTCGGTGTCATCGAGTTCGAGTCGTTCGAGGACACCTCCGAGGAGTACGAGTCCCTCTCGTCGGTGCCGGAGAAGGTCCCGTCGTAGTCCGCCGCCCGCCGGCACCCCGACGACCGGGGCTCCGTCGAGGGTGCTGCTGGTAACCTGCGGAACCGTGAGGTCCCACACGCCCCGACCGGCGCGACCGGCGTCCTGAGCGCGACCATGCCCCGGTTCGGCTCGGTGGTCACGGCCATGATCACCCCGTTCACGGACGAGGGCGCGCTCGACCTCGAGGGCGCTGCGGTGCTCGCCCGTCACCTCGTCGACCACGGCAGCGACGGCCTCGTCGTCGCCGGGACCACGGGGGAGGGCCCGGTGCTGACCGACACCGAGCGCATCGAGCTGTTCCGTGCGGTCGCGGCCGCGGTCGACGTGCCGGTCGTCGCCGCCACGGGCACCAACGACACCGCCCACTCCGTGCACCTCACGAAGGAGGCCGCGGCCGCCGGCGCCGACGGCGTCCTCGTGGTGACCCCGTACTACAACCGTCCCTCCCGGGCGGGCCTCTCCGCCCACTTCCGCGCGGTGGCCGCAGCCACCGACCTGCCGGTCGTGCTCTACGACATCCCGGTGCGGTCCGGGCGCCGGATCGGCGCCGCGCTCACGGTCGAGCTCGCACGCGACGTGCCCACCATCGTGGCGGTCAAGGACGCCACCGGCGATCTCGCCGCAGCCGCGACCGTCGTCGCGGAGAGCCCCGAGGGCTTCGAGGTCTACTCGGGCGACGACTCGTTGACCCTGCCGTTCCTGTCGGTCGGCGGGTGCGGGGTGGTCAGCGTCGCCTCCCACTGGGCCGGGGCCGCCTTCGGCGAGATGATCGCGGCGTACCGGGCCGGCGACGTCGTGCGGGCGACGCGCTGCAACCAGGAGCTCGCCCCGTCGTACGGGTTCGAGTCGACCGAGGATTTCCCCAATCCCGTCCCCGCGAAGGCCGCCTGCCGCGCGCTTCGGCTCCCGGCGGGCCAGTGCCGACTGCCCAACGCGGTGGCCCCCGACGCGCTCGACGCGCGGGCCCGCGCGCTCGTCGCCGAGCTGGACGCCCCGCGCCCGGCCCACCAGTCGGTTGCCTGACGCCGACCGCGGCACGGGGGGCGCCGGTCGCACCGGCACCCGTGCCGCCGGACAGAAGCGGCCGAACGCGACGAAGCGACCCGGGTCCGGCGAAGGGGGTGCGAAGCCGGCGACGTCCCGCGGCGGTGGCCGGGCACGCCGGCCGGCGCCGGTGCGGGTGGTCTTCCTCGGCGGCCTCGGAGAGATCGGACGCAACTGCGCCTGCATCGAGGTCGACGGACGGATCCTCGTCCTCGACGTCGGGATCATGTTCCCCGATCCCGACATGCCCGGCGTCGACCTCGTCCTGCCCGACTTCACCTACCTGCGCGAGCACGCCGACCAGGTCGACGGCATCATCCTCACCCACGGCCACGAGGACCACACCGGCGGGCTCGCCTACCTGCTGCGCGACTTCTCGGTCCCGGTCTACGGCTCGGAGCTGACGCTCGCCCTCGCGCGCAACCGGGTCGACGAGGCGGGCCTCGGTGACCGTGCCCAGTTCGTCCCGGTCGTCGACGGCGAGCGTCGGCGGATCGGTCCCTGCGACGTCGAGTTCATCCCGGTCACCCACTCGGTGCCGCACGCGTTCGCCACGGCGTTCCACACCCCCCAGGGGGTGATCCTCCACTCGGGTGACTTCAAGATCGACCTTCACCCGGTCGACGGGCGCCGAACCGACCTCGCTCGCATGGGGGCGCTCGCCTCCGACCCCGGGATCCGGCTCCTGCTCGCCGACTCGACCAACGCGGAGGAGCCGGGATTCACCCCGTCGGAGTCGACCGTGGGGGTCACCCTCGAGCGGGTCTTCCTCGCGCGACCGGACCGGCGCTTCGTGGTGACCTGTTTCGCGAGCCACATCCACCGCGTCCAGCAGATCGCCGACGCCGCCATCGCCGGTGGCCGCACGATCGCGACCCTCGGGCGCTCGATGCAGAAGAACGTGATGCTCGCCCGACGGCTCGGCGTGCTCGAGATCCCCGACCGGTCGCTCGTCGACATCGAGGAGATCGACGACCTCGAGCCCGGCAAGGTGTGCGTGATCTCGACCGGTTCGCAGGGGGAGCCGATGTCGGCGCTCTCCCGGCTCGCCGCCGGCGAGAACCGTTTCTTCGCCCTGCGCGAGGACGACGTGGTCGTCATCAGCGCGCACCCGATCCCGGGCAACGAGTGGTCGGTGGGCCGGGTCATCGACAGTCTCCACCGGCGCGGGGTCGAGGTCATCCACTCCGGCGTGGAGGCGGTCCACGTGAGCGGGCACGCGCGCCAGGGCGAGCTCTCGATGCTGCTGTCGGTCACCCGACCGGACTGCTTCATCCCCGTCCACGGCGAGTACCGGCACATGGCCAACCACGTCCGGCTGGCGGCGAGCATGGGCGTCGGAGGCGACCGGGTCCTCCTCTGCGAGGACGGCGACGCGGTTCGCCTCGACGGCTCGGGGATCCACCGCGACGGGACCGTCCCGGGCGGCTACCTCTTCGTCGACGGCAGCTCGGTGGGAGACGTCGGGCACGGCATCCTGCGCGACCGGATGGTCCTGGCCGAAGAGGGCGTCGTGATGGCGGTGGCGACGGTCGACCTGAAGCGCGAGGAGGTGATCGGGGCGCCCCAGCTCGTGACGCGCGGCTGGGCCTACGACCTCGACACCGAGGCGTTCATGGACGACGCGCGCGCCGAGGTGACCAAGGCGCTCGAGCAGGCCCTGACCGCCGGCAACACCGAGCACGAGCACCTGAACCGCGTGGTCCGCAAGGCCGTCGGCCGCCTGGTCGGCGAGCGGTCGCGGCAGCGCCCCATGATCGTCCCGGTGATCGTCACGATGTGAGCCCCGGTGACGGTCACGGTGCGAGTCGGTGTCCCACGCTGCGTGGTGGGGGGCAGGTAGCCTGAGTGGCACTGTGACGACCGCCACGAAGCACCGGGCAGGTCGCGCCGGGGCTTCGCGGTCGAAGAGCAGGCCCGGGAGCCCGCCCCGCAGACGATCGACCGGACCGACGGGGCCGGCACGCCGCGGAAGCGGATCCCAGCGTGGAGGCGGGGGACGCGGCTCGCAGGTGCGCCGCGGGCGGCTCGCCTCCTCGGCACGCGACATCGTGGCCGGGCATGCCACCGACCTCTGGGGGGTGGTGCTCGTCACGCTCGGGATCCTCGCCGGCCTCGCGTTCTATGCGAGCTCCCTCGGCCCGGCCGGAGCCGGGGCGCGTCGCGTCGTCGGCGATCTGCTCGGCTGGGGCCGCTTCCTCGTGCCCGTGCTCGCCGTCGCGGTCGGTGTCCGGCTCCTCATGGGACGGTCCGGCGAGGAGGGCGCGCCCGCACGCGAGCCGGCGCGGGCGCTGCTGGGCGCGAGCCTCGCCCTGGTCGCCGTCTGCGGCATCGCCGCACTCGTCGGCGGATCCCCGCCCTTGCGGGCCTCGACGGCGCGCCTGTCCGCGGCCGGCGGTTGGCTCGGCGCGTCGATCGGCGATCCACTGCGTGCGGGCATCGGCGGTGCAGGTGCGGTGACCGTGCTCGTGGCGCTCGTCGTGGTCTCGCTGGTGCTCTTCACCGGCGTCTCGGTCCGGACCGCGGCCGGCGCACTCGCCCGCGGCGCCCGCCGGGCGGCCGAGGCCGCCCGGGGCGGATCCCGCGCGCCCGGCGAGGAGGGGATCGAGGAGGACGACCATCCGACCGATCCGTTCGGCCGCACGGTTGCCGCGGGAGGTGGGACGGAGGACGTGCCCGACACCGCCGAGGCGCTCGCAGCCCTCGGCGACCCCGAGGAGCCGGATCCGGGGGGGTGGGAACACGAGGTCGAGCACGAGCCGAACCCGATGCCGCCCGAGGCGACCCGGCCGGGCACCGGCGAGCAGCTCGAGATGCGTCTCGGCCACACGGTCGGGGAATGGCGGCTGCCACCGCCCGACCTGCTGCACCGCGCCCCGGCGCAGACGATCGACGAGCGCGAGATCGACCAGGCGGGTGCCGCGCTGATCGCCGCCCTCGGCGCGCACGGTGTCGAGACCCGCCTGGTCGGTCGGACTGTCGGACCATCGGTCACCCGGTACGAGCTCGAGCTCGGTCCCGGCGTGAAGGTCGCCCGGGTCACCTCGCTGTCGAAGGACATCGCGTACGCGATGGCCTCGCCGGACGTGCGGATCCTCGCGCCGATCCCCGGCAAGTCGGCGATCGGGGTCGAGGTCCCCAACCACCACCGGCAGCTCGTCGCGCTCGGCGACGTGCTGGCGTCGCCCGAGGCCGCGCAGGCCACCCACCCGCTCGAGGTCGCGTTGGGCCGTGACATCGCGGGCCGCGCCGTGATGGCCAACCTCGCCGAGATGCCGCACCTGCTCGTGTCGGGTGCGACCGGCTCCGGCAAGTCGTCGTGCATCAACTCGGTGCTGACCTCGGTCCTCAGCCGGGCGACGCCGGACCAGGTGCGGCTCATCCTCGTCGACCCGAAGCGCGTCGAGCTCGGGCAGTACAACGACCTGCCCCACCTGCTCACCCAGGTGGTCGTCGACCCCAAGAAGGCGGCCAACGCGCTGAGCTGGGCCGTCACAGAGATGGAGCGCCGCTACGACCTGCTGGCGGAGGTCGGCATGCGCGACATCACGGGGTACAACGCCGGCGTCGACAACGGCGACCTCGCGGAGCTCGAGGAGGCCTACCGCTTCCGCATGCTCGGGACCGGCGACGAGGCGGGCGACGACGGCGAGCCGGAGCTCCGCTACCAGAGGCTCCCGTACATCCTCGTGGTCGTCGACGAGCTCAACGACCTCATGATGGTCGCTGCCCGCGACGTCGAGGACTCCGTCTGCCGCATCGCGCAGATGGCGAGGGCCGTCGGCATCCACCTCCTGCTCGCCACCCAGCGACCGTCGGTCGACGTGATCACCGGAGTCATCAAGGCCAACATCCCGTCGCGCCTCGCCTTTTCGGTCTCGTCACTGGCCGACAGCCGGGTCATCCTCGACCAGCCGGGCGCCGAGCGGCTCATCGGCATGGGTGACATGCTCCTGCTGACCGCGAGCTCGTCGAACCCGCAGCGCCTGCAGGGTCCGTGGGTCAGCGAGGAGGAGATCCGCGCGGTGACCGGGCACTGGAAGCGGCAGCGGGCGATGGAGGTCGTCGCGGGCATCGACGAGGTCGTCGGCTCGGAGGGACCGGCCGTCGGCGGCGAGGACGGGGACGACGAGCTGCTCGAGCAGGCGATGGAGCTCGTCGTCCGCTCACAGCTCGGCTCGACCTCGATGCTCCAGCGCAAGCTGCGGGTCGGGTTCGCGCGCGCCGGACGGCTCATGGACCTGATGGAGCGGCGCGGCGTGGTGGGGCCGTCCGAGGGATCGAAGGCGCGCGCGGTGCTCATGAGCCCCGAGGAGCTGGACGCGCGCTGACCGACGAGAGCCTCGACATCCTCTCCCTGGAAGACGAGCCGGCCGAACCACTCGCAGGGGAGGTCCCGACCCGTGCCGAACGCCGCCGCCGCCGCCGCCGCCGCCGTAGTCGCGGTCTCCGCTGGGCACTGGCCGCGGTGCTCGCGCTCCTGCTCGTGACCGGCGGTGTCGCGGCCGCCCGCCGCATCAACCAACCGATGGTTCGGCCGGTCCTGCGATCGCAGCTCACCTCCTCGCAGGCGGTCGCGGGCACCGGCCCGACGCTGCCGTGGCCGGGGAAGGGCCAGGGGGCCGTCGCGATCCCGGCGATCGAGTTCGCGGCGCAGTCGGGCCCCGAGGCACCCGTCCCGATCGCGTCGCTCACCAAGCTGACCACCGCGGTGGTGGTGCTCCGCGACCACCCGGTCGCAGCCGGCGCGCCGGGCCCTTCGATCACCGTGACCGCGGCCGACGTGGCGGAGTACGACAACGAGCTCCACCTCGACGAGTCCACCGTCGCGATCCAGCTCGGGGAGGTCCTCACCGAGCGGCAGATGCTCGAGGGGCTGCTCACCCAGTCGGCGAACGACCTCGCCTACAGCCTCGCCCTGTGGGACGCGGGCACCGAGGCGGCGTTCGTCGCGAAGATGAACGCGCTCGCCGCATCGGTGGGCGCGACGTCGAGCCGCTTCGTCGACGCGAGCGGCTACGACCCGCACTCGCAGTCGACGGCCTCGGACGTGCTGCGGATCGCGGCGGCCGGCATGGCGGACCCGACCTTCGCGGAGGTCGTCGCCATGCCGACCGTCACCCTCCCGCTCGTCGGTACGGTGCACAACATCGTGAGCGAGATCGGCGCCCTCGGCGTGGTCGGCATCAAGTCCGGCTACACCTCGGAGGCCGGCGGGTGCCTCGTCCTCGCCGGCGAGCGCCTCGTGCGCGGACGCCCGGTGGTCGTGCTGGTCGCCGTCCTCGGGCAGCCGACGCCGCCGCCGATCGTGCCTCCCACGACGACGACGACCACGACGACGACCACGACCACGACCACGGTGCCGGCACCGGCGGGGAGCCCCGCGACGACCGCGCCACCGCCGCCGCCACCGCCCGCCGCCGCGCCGCCTCCGCCGCCGCCTCCGCCTCCGTCGTCGTCGACCACGACGACGACCACCCCGCTCAACGACCTCACCGTGCCCGACCCGCTGCGGTACACACGTCCGGTCACCGAGACCCTGCTCGCCGCGACCGAGAGCGCCGTGCGGGCCGTGACCGTCGCGACGCCCGGGACCGCCGTGGCCACGGTCGCGTCGACGTGGGGGGGCGTGACCTACCACGTGCCGGTGGTGACCGGGCGCGAGGCCTACCTGCTCGCGTGGCCCGGCCAACAGATCGCCTCCGGCGCCGAGTACCGGCAGATCGCGCCGGGGAGCGCCCGGGGCACCACCGTCGGCACCGCGCTCTTCGCGCTCGGGGAGCAGATCCAGTCGGTGCCGCTCGAACTCGCGGTGACCGTCCCCGAACCGTCCTGGTGGTGGCGGCTCTTCCACCAGGAGTGAGCCGGGACGGACGCCTGCCGGCGGTCCCGCCGGGCGCGCGTCCCGGGGGTACCGTTGACGCGTGCGCGCCCGAGCACCAGCGTCATCGGCCAATCTCGGACCCGGCTTCGACACCCTCGCCGTCGCGCTCGACCGGTACGTCGAGGTCGAGATCGAGCCGTCCACCCGCCTAGTCGTCCACAGCGAAGGAGAGGGTGCGGGTCTCGCCGACGACCCCTCCCATCTCGCCGCACGGGTCGCGATCGACGTGGCGGGCACCGACCACCTGTCGATCACCGTCCGCTCGCAGATCCCGATCGCCCGCGGGCTCGGCTCCTCCGCCGCCCTCGCCGTCGCCGCCGCAGCCGCAGCCGGGGCGAAGGACCCGCTCGCCGTTGCCGCCGCGGTGGACGGTCATCCCGACAACGCAGCGGCGTCGACCGTGGGCGGGCTGGTCGCCGCGGCCCGGGTCCGCGGCGGCGTCCGCGCGGTCCGCCTGCCGCTCGACGTCAGTCTCGCCTTCGTGGTCATCGTCCCCGACGTGACCCTCTCGACCGCCCGAGCGCGCCAGGTCCTGCCCACCGATGTCAGCCGCGAGAGCGCGGCCTTCAACCTGTCGCGGATGGCACTGCTGCTCGCGGGTCTCGGCGACAGCCGCCTGCTCATCCCCGAGGCGACCGAGGACCGCCTCCACCAGGACTACCGGAGCCCACTCTTCCCGGCGGCGCCGAAGCTGCTCGCGGCCATGGCGCGGGGCGGCGCGCTCGCAGTCTGCTGGTCCGGGTCGGGCCCGTCCCTCCTCGGTATCTGCCACGGGCACGAGGCCGCGGGCGTGCAGTCCGCCGCCGAGACCGCGCTCGGTGAAGCGGAACTCGGGGGCTCGGTGCTCCTCCTCCATCCCGACCTGCACGGGCTGATCGTCGAGGAGGGCGACGCGCCCGCCTTCTACGACTTCGACGAGCACGCCTAGGTCGGGCCCGGCCGCCATGCCGAACCGGCCGTCCCGCGACCTCGACACGGTCGAGAACCCGCATCCGGGACGCGACTACGACGTGCGGTGCACCTCGCCCGAGTTCACCTGCCTCTGCCCGCGGACCGGCCAGCCGGACTTCGCGACGGTCACCGTGGCATACGTCCCCGATCGGCTGCTCGTCGAGCTCAAGTCACTCAAGCTCTACCTCTGGAGCTACCGAAACGACGGAGCGTTCCACGAGGACGTCACCAACCGCATCCTCGACGACCTCGTGGCGGCCGTCGCGCCGCGCCGGATGACGGTCACGACCGACTGGCTGGTCCGCGGTGGGATCCACACGGTGGTCGAGGCCACCCACCCGTAGCCGGCGCGCCCGGCGCGACGGCGGCCGTATCCTGGGCCGATGGCCACGACCAGTCCGGCACCGGGCGAACCCGGGACGGCACCGGCGCCCCGGACGTTCGCGATCCGGACCTTCGGGTGCCAGATGAACGAGCACGACTCGGAGCGCCTCGCGGGTGCGCTCCTCGCGGACGGGCTGGTCAGGATCGACCGGCTCGACGCGGCCGACGTGGTGGTCTTCAACACCTGCTGCATCCGCGAGAACGCGGACAACCGGTTCTTCGGGCACCTGGGCAACCTCAAGGCGCTCCGCGAACGGCGACCAGGCATGCAGATCGCGGTCGGCGGGTGCCTTGCCCAGCTGGACGGCGACGCCATCCGCGCCCGGGCGCCCCACGTCGACGTGGTCTTCGGCACCCACAACGCGGCCAGCGCCCCGGCCCTGCTGCGCAGGGCGGCGGAGACGGGACCGGTGGTCGAGGTCACCGACGCCCCGACCGCGTCGGCGGACACCGCCGGGGAGCAGCAGGCGGCAGCGCTCGGCGCGGCACGCGACCTCCCGTACGCGGCGTGGGTGACCATCCAGACCGGCTGCGACAACTCGTGTGCCTTCTGCATCGTGCCCTCGGTCCGCGGCCCGGAGGTGTCGCTGTCCGGTCGACGACCTCGTCGCCGAGGTCGAGGCGCTAGCGCGCCGCGGGGTGACGGAGGTCACGCTCCTCGGGCAGAACGTCAACTCGTACGGGCGGGACCTCACCCGGCGCCGTCCGCTCTTCGGGCCGCTCCTGCGCGCGGTCGGAGCGGTCGACGGCATCCGGCGGGTCCGCTTCACGAGTCCGCACCCGAAGGACCTCCGAGCCGAGACGATCGCGGCCATGGCGGAGACCCCCGAGGTCTGCCCGCAGCTGCACCTCCCGCTCCAGTCCGGGAGCGACCGGGTGCTCGCGGCCATGCGGCGCGGCTACACGGCCGAGCGGTACCTCGAGCGCCTCGCCGCGGCCCGCGCAGCGATCGACGACCTCGCGGTGACGACCGACATCATCGTGGGCTTCCCCGGCGAGCACGAGTCGGACTTCGAGCGCACGCTCGAGGTCGTGGCCGAGGCGGCCTACGACGGCGCCTACACCTTCGTCTTCTCCCCGCGGCCGGGGACCCGTGCTGCGGCCATGGTCGACCGCTTCGTCGACGCCGCCGCCGCCGTCGACCGCATGGAGCGCCTCCGACTGGTGGTCGAGCGCTCGGCCGGCCGGCGGCACCGTGCGCGAGTCGGGCGGCTCGAGGAGGTCGTCGTCGAAGGGCCGTCCAAGCGCGATCCCGAGCTCCTGACCGGCCGGACCGCCCAGAACAAGCTCGTCCACTTCGCCCCGTCCGGTCGGACCGACCTCGACGGTGGCACCTACGCCACGGTCGCGGTCACCGCTGCGGGGCGGCACCACCTGACCGGCGACCTGGTCGAGGTCACGGCGCGGCCGGCCCACCGGACGCGCATCCCGGTCCGTTCCGCCTGAACGTTGCCGTCCGCCGCGGAACGGCCGCCGGTGGTCGCGCTGGTCGGACCGACGGCGTCGGGAAAGTCGGGCCTCGCCCTCGAGGTCGCGATGGTGCTGGCTGGATCGGGGACGACCGTGGAGCTCGTGTCGGTCGACTCGATGGCCGTCTATCGGGGGATGGACCTCGGAACGGCGAAGCCGACCATCGTGGAACGGTCGAGCGTCCCCTACCACCTCGTCGACCTCGCCGGACCGTCGGAGGAGTTCACGGTCGCCCGGTTCCAAGAGGCGGCGCGTGGTGCACTGGACGCGATCGCGGCGCGCGGCCGTCCCGCCCTCCTGGTGGGCGGCACCGGCCTCTACCTGCGCTCGGTGACCGACGGCTTGACCTTTCCGGGTCGCTACGCGGACGAGGCGCGACGGCTCGAAGAGACGCTCGATGCGGCGGGGCCACCCGGCGGCGCGGGGGAGCGGGCCGTCCTCGAGGAGCTCCACGCCCGGCTCACGTCGCTCGACCCGGTCGCCGCCTCGAGGATCGGACCGCACAACCGGCGCCGGCTGGTGCGCGCGCTCGAGGTGACGGTGGGCTCGGGCCGACCCTTCTCCTCCTTCGGCCAGGGGCTGGAGCGGTACCCGGCGACCTCGGTTGCCATGCTCGGCCTGCGACTCGATCCCGAGGAGGTCGACCTGCGCATCGCCGGGCGCTTTGCCGACCTGCTCGCAGCCGGGTTCCTCGACGAGGTGCGTACCCTGGCCGCTGCGCCCGGTGGCCTGTCGCGGACTGCGCGCCAGGCCCTCGGCTACCGCGAGCTGCTCGCCCACCTCGAGGACGGGGTGCCGCTCGACGAGGCGGTCGAGGCCGCCGTGCGGCGCACCCGCGCCTTCTCGCGCCGCCAGATGGCCTGGTTCCGACGGGATCCCCGTATCGTGTGGGTGGAGCCCGGCGAGATCGCCGTGGATTCGCTCGTGGCGCGTCTTCGGGGAGCACCCGCCCCGGCCGTCGCGGTGGGAGACTGAGGACCGACACGATGCACCCGACGAGAGCGCCAGCCGTGCCGATGCACCTGACCAAGCACCATGGCGCCGGCAACGACTTCCTCGTCCTCGTCGACGAGGAGGGCGCGGTCACCCTCGAACCCGCCCTGGTGCGGGCCCTGTGCGATCGGCACCGTGGCGTCGGCGCGGACGGGGTCATCCGGGTGCTCGGGCGGACGGGGGCGGCAGACCTCGTCATGGACCTGCGCAACGCCGACGGGTCGGTCGCGGAGCTCACCGGCAACGGCATGCGCTGCCTCGCGGAGGCCGCGGTCGCCGCCGGCCTGGTCCGTCCGTCGACCTTCACCGTCGAGACCCTCGCAGGGATCCGGACGGTGCGCTACTCGCCGGGCGAGGATCCGGCCGCAGCCACCGCGTCGGTCGAGCTCGGGCGCGTCGACGTCGGCGACGAGGAGCCCGAGCCCGTCGAGGGGCGGCGTGCCCGCCGCGTCGACGTCGGCAACCCCCATCTCGTGCTGCTCGGCGGCGATCCGGCGGCGGTCGACCTGGCGACGGCGGGCCCACGCATCGCGGGCACATTCCCCGCCGGGGTCAACGTCGAGTTCGTCGCGGTCGACGACGGCACCCGTTCGATCACCCTGCGGGTGTGGGAACGGGGGGTCGGGGAGACCGAGTCCTGCGGGACCGGGAGCGTCGCAGCCGCGGCCGCGGCGCGCGCCTGGGGGCTGGTGGACGATGCGATCGACGTGCACAGTCCCGGCGGCACCCTGCAGGTCGCCTTCGACGGCGGCATCGCGACCCTCGCCGGACCGGTCCGCAAGGTCGCCGACGTGGTGGTCGACCCGCATGCGGTCCTCGAGGCGGTGCGACGGTGAGCGGGCCGGACAGTGCATTCACCGACACCCTGATCTCGCGGTCCGTCCGCGAGCGGATCGTCCTGGTGGGCGTCACCCTCGACCACCACACCCCTCAGGAGACCGACGCGGGCCTCGACGAGCTCGCCCTCCTGGTGCAGACCGCGGGTGCCGACGTCGTGGCTCGGGTCGTCCAGCGGCGCGCCGCGCCGGACGCGGCCACCTATCTCGGACGCGGGAAGGTGGAGGAGCTCGCCGCGGAGTGTCGCGCACTCGACGCGGACACGGTCGTCTTCGACGACGACCTCTCCCCTGCGCAGCAGCGCAACCTCGAACGCATCCTCGGGCGCACCGCCATCGACCGGACCGCCGTGATCCTCGACATCTTCGCCCAGAACGCACGCACACCCGAAGGCCGCGCGCAGGTCGAGCTCGCCCTCCTCCGCTACCGCCTCCCACGCCTGCGCGGCAAGGGACGCTCCCTCAGCCAGCAGGCCGGCGGCATCGGGACCCGGGGACCGGGCGAGACGAAGCTCGAGGTCGACCGCCGGCGGCTCGTGCAGCGGATGGCACGGCTCGAGGCCGATCTCCGCCAGCTCGAGCGCACACGGCGGACGCAGCGACGTGGACGCGCGGGGCCGTCACCGCACCGTCTCGATCGTCGGCTACACCAACGCGGGCAAGTCGACCCTTCTCAACCGTCTCTGCGGCGCGACGGTGACCGTCGAGGACCGCCTGTTCTCCACCCTCGATCCGCGGACGCGCCAGCTGGACCTCCCCGGCGGCGAGCGGGTGCTGGTCTCCGACACGGTGGGCTTCGTGCGCAAGCTCCCGCACCACCTGGTCGAGGCCTTCCGCTCGACGCTCGAGGTGGTCGCCGAGTCCGACCTCCTCCTCCACGTCGTCGACGGCTCCGCGTCCGACCCCGAAGGACAGATCGACGCGGTGCGCACGGTGCTCGGCGAGATCGGCGCGGCGGGTCTCCCCGAGCTCCTGGTCGTCAACAAGGTCGACGTGGTCGACGACGCGTCCGGCGCCGGCCGCATGGTCGAGCGGCTGCTCGCGGCGTACCCGGGTGCCGTCGCCGTCTCGGCCCGGACAGGGGAGGGGATCGACGGGCTGAAGGTCGCCGTGGGCGACCGGCTGCGGGCGGGCGACCGGGTCGTCGAGCTCGAGATCCCCTGGACGCGCGGCGACGTGCTCGCCGCGGTGCACCGCGAGGGTGAGATCGTCGGCGAGGAGGCAGGCGAGCTGTCGACGCGGATCGCGGTCGTCCTCGACGACGTCGGTCGGGTCCGCTTCGCCGACTTCCTCGACTCGTGATGGAACGCGTGTCGGACCGGGCGCGACCGGCGGGATTCGAGCCGCCGCCCTACCCCTACGACCGCCTCGGCGAGCTCCGTGCGACCGCTGCCGCGGCGCACGGCGCGGACGGGGTGGTCGACTGCTCGATCGGTACGCCGTGCGACCCGCCACCCAGCGCCGTCATCGCCGCCCTGGGCAGCTCCGGTGCGGAGCGCGGCTACCCCTTCTCGACCGGCTCGCCTGCGTACCGGCACGCGGCCGCCGGTTGGCTCGCCCGCCGCTTCGGCATCGAGGTCGACCCCGACGCCGAGCTGGCCGCGTGCGTGGGGACCAAGGAGTTCGTCGCCTCGGTCGCGCATTTCCTCCGTCTGCGCGACCCCTCGCGGGACACGGTGCTCTACCCGGCGATCTCGTACCCCACCTACGCGATGGGCGCCACACTCGCGGGCTGTCGGGCGCTGCCGGTGCCCGAGCTCGAGGGCGGTGGGCTCGACCTCGCCGGCCTCGACGAGCGGGACGCCGAGCGGGCGCTCCTCCTCTGGGTGAACTCGCCGTCCAACCCGACCGGACGCCTGACCGACCTCGGCGCCGCGGCAACGTGGGGCCGGGAACGCGGCGTACCGGTCCTCTCGGACGAGTGCTACGCCGAGTTCACCTGGGACGGCCCGCCGCGGAGCATCCTCCAGCACGGCACCGCCGGCGTGGTGGCGGTGCACTCGCTCTCGAAGCGGTCGAACCTCGCCGGCGTGCGCGCCGGCTTCTTCGCGGGGGACGCCACGCTCGTCGGCTACCTCCTCGACGTCCGGCGCCATGCGGGGCTCATGGTGCCCGGACCGGTGCAGGCCGCCGCAGCCGTCGCCCTCGAGGACGACGTGCACGTCGCGGCCCAGCGCGACCGCTACCGCGAGCGTCTCTCGGTCCTGGCCGATGCGCTCGGGAGCGCGGGAGCGCCGGTCGCGTTGCCGGCGGGCGGGTTCTACCTCTGGGCGGCGGCGCCGGTGGGGTCCGACGGTTGGCAGGAGGCCGATCGGCTGGCGCGCACCGCGGGGCTCCTCGTGAGCCCGGGCGATCTCTACGGACCTGACGGGCGCCGCTTCGTCCGGGTGGCGGTCGTACAGCCGACGGAGCGGCTGGTGCTCGTCGCGTCGCGGCTCACCGTGGACCATTCGACCGGGTCCGGGTGAGCGGACGCCGCACCGGCCAGGGCTAACGTCTCCCCCCATGGCCGACCTCCGCGCGCAGATCGAGGAGCTCTGGCGGCGCGCCGACACCTTGGGTCCCGACGACGCGGTGGCGCTCGGCGTCGTGACCGAGGCCATCGGGCTCCTCGACCGCGGTGAAGCACGTGTCGCCGAGGTCGACCCGGCGACGGACGGGGTCGTCGTGCACCAGTGGCTCAAGCAGGCGATCCTCCTGCTCTTCCGGCTCCGCGCGATGGAGACCACCGAGGTCGGCCCGTTCGAGTACGCCGACAAGCTCCCGCTCAAGCAGGGGTACGCGGCAGCCGGTGTCCGCGTGGTGCCCGGCGCTTCGGCGCGGTGGGGCTCCTACCTCGGCCCGGGCGTGATCTGCATGCCGAGCTACGTGAACATCGGTGCGCGGGTCGGTGCCGGGACGATGGTCGACACCTGGGCGACCGTCGGCTCGTGCGCGCAGATCGGCGAGCGGGTCCACCTCTCGGGCGGCGTGGGGATCGGCGGCGTGCTCGAGCCGCCGCAGGCGGCGCCGGTGGTCGTCGAGGACGACGCCATGATCGGGAGCCGCTGCATGATCACCCAGGGCGCGCGGGTCGGTCGGGGGTCGGTGATCGGGGAGGGGACCATCCTCAACCCCTCGATCCCCGTCGTCGACGCGCAGACCGGCGAGGAGCTCGGCCGCGGGCACGTCCCTGCCTGGAGCGTGGCGGTCCAGGCCGCGCTGGCGGCGCGAGCTCCCGGGCGGGGAGTTCTTCCTCCCGTGCGTGCTCGTGCTCAAGCGGCTGGCCGAAGGCGAGCGCCACGACAAGGCGCAGCTCAACGATGTCCTGCGGACCCACGGGGTCTCCGTGTGAACGACGGCGAGGACGGGGGGCTCTTCGGACTGGCGACGGCCCTCGTCTCGATCCCCTCCGTCAGCCACCACGAGACTGCGATCGCCGACGCGGTCGAGGCGGCGTTCTCGCTGTGCCCCTGGCTGTCGGTCGAGCGGGTCGGGGACAACGTCGTGGCGCGGACCGACCTCGGCCGCGCGACGCGGCTCGTGCTCGCCGGCCACCTCGACACGGTGCCGCCGGTCGACGGCAACGACGTGCCGCACACCGACGGGTCGACGCTCCACGGCGTGGGCGCGGCCGACATGAAGGGGGGGCTTGCGGTCTTCCTCCACCTGGCCGGGAGCGTGCCCGAGCCGGTCGTCGACGTGACGTGGTGCTGCTACGTGGCCGAAGAGGTCGACCAGCGATTCAACGGGCTCCGCCACCTCTTCGAGCACCGTCCCGACCTCCTCGAGGGCGACGCCGCGATCCTCGGAGAGCCGACCGCGGGCGTGGTCGAGGCGGGGTGCCAGGGCACGCTGCGTCTCGCGGTCGACGGCAGCGGGACGCCGCGCCCACACTGCTCGTCCTTGGACGGGGACGAACGCGATCCACCGGCTCGCGCCCCTGCTCGGCACGGTGGCGGCCTATGAGGGCCGGCGGCCGGTGCTCGACGGCTGCGAGTACGCCGAGCAGCTGCAGGCGGTCGAGGTCGCCGGCGGCGTCGCTGCGAACGTGGTGCCGGATCGGGCCTCGCTCGTGCTCAACCACCGCTTCGCGCCCGATCGCAGCGCGGCCGAGGCCGAGTCGTCCCTGCGCGTCCTCCTCGCGGGTGACCTCGGTCCGGACGACTCGCTCGCCGTGGTCGACGCTGCCGAAGGTGCGCCGCCCTGCCTCGACCATCCCCTCCTGGCCTCGCTGGTCTCGGCCACCGGCCGGCCCCCACGGGCGAAGCTGGGTTGGACCGACGTGGCGTCGTTCTGGTCGCACGGGATCCCCGCCGCCAACTTCGGCCCCGGCGATCCGCTCGTCGCGCACACGCCCGGTGAGCACGTCGGCGCGGACGACCTCCGACGTGTGGCAACGGTCCTCGGCTCGATCCTCACCGCGGGGTGAGCTCGGCGACGCCGTGAGACGGCGTCGCCTCGACCGCGGGCAGTCCGCGCTCAGAGCTTCCGCAAGACGGTGACGACCTTGCCGTAGACGGTGACTTCCTCCGGGTCCAGGGCGATGGGCTCGTAGCGGTCGTTCGCCGGGAGCAGCACGATCCTGCCGCCCGCGGTCGAGAATCGCTTGACGGTGGCTTCCTCACCGGGGATGCCGGCCACCACCACGTCGCCGCGCTGCGCGTCGGGCTGCTGGCGGACCACGACGAAGTCCCCGTCGACGATGCCCGCGTCGACCATCGAGTCCCCCCGGACACGGAGCATGAAGAGCGAGCCCGTGCCGGTGAAGTCCTCCGGCAGCGGGTAGAGCTCCTGCACGTTCTCCTGCGCGAGCACGCCGGTGCCGGCGGCCACGTCCCCGACCAGGGGCACGTGCCGGATCGGCCGGGAGTCCGCGATGACCTTGCTCGAAGGGTCGTAGCAGACCTCGATCGCGCGGGGCTTGGTGGGGTCGCGTCGCAGATATCCCTCGCGCTGCAGCACCGCGAGGTGGGCGTGGACCGTCGAGGAGGAGGTGAGGCCGACCGCTTCGCCGATCTCCCGGACGGACGGCGGGTAGCCGCGGTCGCGCACGGACCCGGCGATGCAGTCGAGGATCTGCCTCCGCTTCGCGCTCAGCACCTGGGCCATGGCCGCCTCCTCCTGGCACGGGACGGGCCGGGAGCCCCGGCCCTGACGCCCGTGCATCGAACGTCTGTTTGGATCACGGTACCGCCGGGAGTGCCGCGAAGCAAACATCTGTTCGTGGGAGGCATTGACATCGAACAGGTGTTCGTGTTGAGATGTCACCATGACGAACACCAGTTCGGCCGCGCTGCTGTTCCCCGGCGGCCCGTCGCTTCCGGTCCGGCCGCACCTGCGGCTCCTCGATGCGGAGGAGCGGGTCGGGCCGTCCCGGGCCCTCCGTCGGCGGGTCCCGCCGGCGGTGCGCAGGCATCGGTCACTGTTCGCGTGCATGGGCGCCCTCCTGGTGGTGCTGGCTCTTCCGCTGAGCGGGACCGGTGGTCACTCCCACGCCGCCGGTTCCGCTCTCGCGGGGTCGGGGGGCGCCTCCGCCTACACGGTCAAGCCCGGCGACACGCTCTGGTCCATCGCGTCGCGGGTCGACCCGGCCGGCGACCCGCGGCCGCTCGTCTCGCGGCTCGCGGCGCAGGTGGGGTCGGACACCGTCGTCCCCGGCGAGCGACTCGTCCTCCCCTGACCGCGCCGCCCCAAGGGGCCAGGCCTCGCGGAGGACCCGAATGAGTAGCCTCGGAGCGTGCGATGCCCGTGGTGCCTGGCCGACGACGATCGCGTGGTCGACTCACGAGCGTCGGAGGACGGCGCGGCGATCCGTCGACGCCGCGAGTGCTCGGGCTGCGGGCACCGGTACACGACCTTCGAGCGGATCGACGAGATCCCGCTGATGGTCATCAAGCGCTCGGGGGCCCGTGAGCCGTTCGACCGGGGCAAGCTCGTCGACGGCCTGCGCGCCGCGACGAAGAATCGCCCGGTGAGTGAGGAGCAGCTCGAGATCGTGGCGCGCGAGGTCGAGGAGCTCCTGCGCGACGAGGGGTGGGAGACCACCTCCGAGCAGGTCGGCCTCGCGGTCCTGGAGCGGCTCCGGGTGCTCGACGAGGTCGCGTACGTGCGGTTCGCGAGCGTCTACAAGGGCTTCGAGGGCGCGGACGACTTCCGTCGCGAGGTCGGACTGCTGACGAAGACGACGGCGCCCAAGCGACGCGGGGGGTGAGCCGTGCCCGAGCTGCTGGCGGAGGTGCCCGGACGGGCACTCGCGATCTACGCCCACCCCGACGACCCGGACGTCTCCTGTGGGGGGACGTTGGCGGCCTGGGTCGCCGCGGGGTGCGAGGTGCGGGTGGTGATCTGCACGGACGGGGGCAGGGGGACCACCGATCCCACGGCGGATCCGTCGCAGCTCGCCGTGGAGCGGGCCGAGGAGGCGGCGGAGGCCGCGGTGGTCCTCGGCGTCGCAGGCCAGGAGCTCCTCGGCCATCCGGACGGTGAGCTGACCGACGACCCCTCGCTCCGTGGCGAGCTCGTCGCCCTCGTGCGACGGCACCGTCCCGACACGGTGCTCTGCCCCGACCCGACCGCCGTCTTCTTCGGTCAGGAGTACTTCAACCACCGCGACCACCGCATCCTCGGACTCGCCGTCCTCGACGCCGTCGCACCTGCGGCGGCGCTCCCGCACTACTTCCCCGAGGCGGGCCCGGCCCATCAGGTCACGACGGTCCTGCTGTCGGGCACACTCGAGCCCGATGTCTGGGTCGACATCACCGCCACCGTCGAGCAGAAGGGTGCGGCGGTCGGGTGCCACCGCAGCCAATTCCCCGACGGGGTCGACTGGGCCGCCACTGCGGTGCGTCTCGCCGCCGAGGACGCCGGTCGCCAGGCCGGCGTCGCCTCTGCCGAAGGATTCCGGAGGCTGCGGCTCGGTGGGTGAACGGGTCATCCTCCACGTCGACATGGACGCCTTCTTCGCGTCGGTCGAGGTGCTCGACGATCCGTCGCTGCGAGGACGACCGGTCATCGTCGGAGGGAGCGGACGCCGCGGCGTGGTCGCGGCCTGCACCTACGAGGCGCGCCGATTCGGTGTCCGCTCCGCGATGCCGTCGGCCGTCGCCCGGCGCCTGTGCCCGTCGGCGATCTTCGTCCACGGTCGCTACCACCGCTACCAGGAGGAGAGCGAGAAGCTCCATGCGATCCTCCGATCGGTGACCCCGCTCGTCGAGGGGATCTCGATCGACGAGGCCTTCCTCGACGTGACCGGGGCGCAGCATCGGCTCGGCGACGGTCGTGCGATCGCCGCCGCACTTCGGGCGCGCGTCCACGACGAGCTCCATCTCACGTGCTCGGTCGGCGTCGCCCGGTCGAAGCTGGTCGCAAAGCTCGCCTCCGAGGCGGCGAAGCCGGTCGCGAACCGCGTCGGCATCGAGCCGGGGCGCGGGGTGGTGGTGGTGCCGGGCGTCGGCGAGCTCGCGTTCCTCCATGCGTTACCGGTGCGGGCCCTCTGGGGGGTCGGCCCCGCGACCGGGCAGAAGCTCGCGGCGCTGGGGGTCGACACGGTCGGCGACCTCGCGGTCCTCCCGGACGGCATCCTCGAGCGCACGCTCGGCCCGGCTGCCGGCACGCACCTCGCCGCGCTGTCGAAGGGCCACGACCCCCGACCGGTCGTGCCGGACCACGTGGCCAAGTCGATCGGCCACGAGGAGACGTTCACGACGGACCTGTGGGACCGTGACGAGCTCCACGGCCGTCTCGTACGGCTGGTGGACGCCTCGGTCGCGCACCTGCGCGGCGCAGGCCTCGGGGCGCGCACCGTGACGGTCAAGATCCGGTTCGACGACTTCGCGACGGTGACCCGTTCGCACTCGACGCCGGCACCGGCCGACACGGCAGCGGCGATCGGCGACACGGCCTCCGCCCTCTTCGACGCCGTCGAACGCGACCGTGGGGTGCGGCTCCTCGGGGTCAGCCTCTCGGGGCTCGGCGAGCCGGCCGTCGCGACGCAGCTCGCGCTCGACCTCGAGGGCGCTGCGGGCCGGCGGGCGGAAGCAGGGAGTTCCTGGGGTCCGGTGAGCGCGGCGGTCGACGAGGTCCGTTCCCGCTTCGGCGGGTCGTCGGTGGGCCCGGCGTCACTCGTCGGGCCCGACGGCCTCCGGGTCCGCCGTCGGGGGGACGCGCAGTGGGGCCCGTCCTCCAGGGGGTCGGACGCTGCGGCCGAGGTGCCCGGATCGCCACCCGGGCGGCCGGGGGCGCCGGATGAGAGGGATCGAGAGGGCTTGTAGGATAGTGGCAGTGCATGATCAAGTCGGGGCCGGTACCATCCGATGGTTGAGTTATGCAGTGCATCGTGACCGGTGTTGCGCGAGGATGAGGTCGGCGATCGTCACAAGGTCGAACGACGGGTGGAGGGGACAGACCGTTGCCGCTGTCTGAGCACGAACAGCGCATTCTCCACGAGCTGGAGCAGTCGCTCTACCAGGAGGATCCCGACTTCGCCGAACGGGTCCGCTCCGAAACGGTGTACCGGCACGCGGGCCGCTACTGCATCTGGTCGGCGCTGGTCTTCGTCGCCGCGCTGGTCTTCATGTTCTTCACGTTCTCCTCGCACGTGGTGCTCGGCTTCGTGGGCGTCGTGGTGATGTTCCTCTCGGGCGTGGTGTTCGCCAACAACGCCCGGCGGATGGGCAAGGCCGGCATCGACGACATCTCGCGCTCGCTGCACTCGCGCAACCTGAGCAGCTCGGTCCACGATCCACGCGATTGGATCCGAGGCCGCTTCCACCGCGACAACTGACGCGGGGATCACCTCGTGCCTGCGGGGGGTGGCGTCCCGCCGCAGCCGTCCGGACCCGGCGGCGGACCGGTGGTCCTCGCCGTCGACATCGGGGGCACCAAGCTCGCCGCGGGGGTCGTCGACGGGGCGGGTCGCATCGCCAGCCGTGCGCACGTCCCGACTCCAGCGGGTGACGCTCCCGGCCCGGTCTTCGACGCGCTCTGCGACGCGATCGAACGGGCGCGTCGCGGTACGGACGTGGAGCCCGCGATCTGTGGTGTCGGATGCGGCGGGCCGATGCAGCGCGGCGGCGCGACCGTGAGCCCGCTCAACATCGCCGGCTGGCGGCACTTCCCCCTGCGTGACCGCCTCACCGCCACGCTGGGCCTTCCGGTGGTGATCGACAACGACGCCAAGGCGCTCGCACTCGGCGAGGGTTGGCTCGGCGCCGCACGGGGCAGGACCGACTACCTCGCGATGGTGGTCTCGACCGGAGTGGGCGCCGGCATCGTCCTCGACGGTCGCCTCCTCGACGGCGCCGACGGCAACGCCGGCCACCTCGGCCATGTCGTCGTCGAGCCGGAGGGTCGCCCGTGCCGGTGCGGCGGTACGGGCTGCCTCGAGGCGGAGGCGTCCGGCACCGCCATCGCCGCGATCACCGGACGTCCGGCGGGTGAAGCCGGTGACGACATCCGCACACGGACCGGGACCCTCGTCGGCCGCGCCGTCGCGTCGGCGGCGAACCTGCTCGACCTCGAGCTGGCCGTCGTCGGTGGCTCCGTCGCGCTCGGCTTCGGCCAGATGTTCTTCGACGCGGCGCGCGCCGAGATCGCGTTCCGCTGCGGACTCGAGTTCTCGCGAGGGACCGAGATCCTGCCGGCCGGGCTCGGTGCCGACGGGCCGCTGGTCGGTGCAGCCGCCGTCGGACGGCGCGCCTGGGCGGCAGCACCGACAAGGTCGGTCCCGTGAGCACGGCGCGCGCGGACGACGACGTGTCGCCGCCGGCGGACGAGCGACGTCGTACGGGAGGTGCGGTGGTGGTCCGCGCGGTGCTCGGCCGACCGGACCTCTGGTGGACGGCGCTCGCGGCGCTCCGGCGCCTCGCGCCGCCGGGCTGGTGGCGGGAGGCGCCGTTCCTCCCCCTGCCGGACCGCAGGTTGTGGGCGTTCCGGATGCTCACCGCGTACGGACGGGCGGACGCCGAGCCGACCGCGGCGGACGTCCTCTCCTACCTCGAGTGGTGCCGCGAGACAGCGGTGACGGCCCGGGGCGACGGCGACCGTCGGTGAACCGCCCGTGAGCCGGTCGCCGGATCGGCGCACTGTCGGGCTAATTTCCCGTCCTATGGATCGACGATCGAGGCTCGCCGCGAAGCAGGCGCCGAGCCGTGGTCACGCCGACGGACCGACCCCGGTCCGCTCGCCGATGTCGCCGTCCCGCCGTGCACTCGTGCTGAACGCCACCTTCGAGCCCCTCGGCATCGTCTCGTCACGCCGCGCGGTCCTGCTCGTCCTCGACACGAAGGCCGAGCTCGTGCACACCACCGACCGGGTCTTCCGGGCGGAGCGCGTGTCGGTCCCGGAGCCGTCCGTCGTCCGGCTCGTGCGGTACGTGCAGGTGCCGCGGCACTACCGGGTCGCGGTCAACCGGCGAACCGTGTTCGCGCGCGACGGCTCCCGCTGCCAGTACTGCGGCTCTGCCGCCGAGAACCTCGACCACGTGATCCCGCGTTCGAAGGGCGGGCCGCACACGTGGGAGAACGTGGTGGCGGCCTGCCGGCGGTGCAACACCCGCAAGGAGGACCGCCTCCCGCACGAGGTCGGGATGGTCCTCCGCCGAACGCCGACCGCGCCGCGTCACCGGGTGCAGCTCCTCGCGCTCTGTGGCGGCGCGAGCGAGGAGTGGAGCACCTACCTCGGCACGGTCGGGTTCGACCGCGACCAGCTCACAGCGTGAGCCCGCCGCGGGCCGGGCCGCACCGGCCCGCGTGGTCGACGAACCGGACGCGGTGACCGCCGGCTGGCGCGTCGAGGAGCGCGCCGGCCCGCCGGACGAGCTCCACGGCTCGTGGCCCTCCACCGAGCGCGGGCCGAGCGGTCGCGCGATCGCGGTCTGTCGTGCCACCGCGCCCGCAGTCGTCATCGGCTCGACCCTGGGGGAGGGCGTGGTGGACGCGGCACGCACCGGTGCGGCCGGGGTGTCGGTGGTCCGTCGTCGGTCGGGCGGGGGCGCAGTGCTCGTGGAGCGTGACGAGCCGCTCTGGATCGACGCATGGCTCCCTGCCGGAGATCCGCTCGCGTCCGAGGACGTCGGGCACGCGTTCGAGTGGTTGGGCCGCGCGTGGACGGACGCGCTGGCTGCGGTCGGGATCGTCGACCTCGAGGTCCACCGCGGGCGCGCCCGTGCCGCCGCCGATCCGGTGGCCGCGGTCTGCTTCGCCGGGACGGGGAGCGGGGAGGTCGTGACCCGTGCGGCGGGGCGCAAGGTGGTGGGCCTCGCGCAGCGGCGGGGCCGCGCCGGCGCCTGGTTCCAGGGCTGCTGCGCGCTGCGCTGGGAGCCGCGCCGCCTCCTCGACCTCCTCGCGCTCGCGCCCGATGATCGGGACGCGGCCACGCTGCTCCTCGAAGGCGCTGCGGTCGGCGTGCACGATCTCGCCACCGGCGCGGGGCGGACGCCGCCCGACCGGCGGTCCCTCGTGGCCGCCTTCGTCGCCGCGCTGCCCTGAGCGGCCGGCCGGCCGGCGTGGCCCGGCCCGTCCGGGCAGGGCCTCGGCCCCTTCCCGCGCGCCCGGCGCGCCGATCCGCGGTGGTGCGGTGGCGCGTGTCCGGGGTGTCCGTGGAGTGCGGTGTGACGAAGTGGTTGACGAGTGGGGGAGTGGGGCGTAAAGTGGCGCAAAGTGGTGTGAAAGGGAGGGCTCCGATGGATCGGGGTCCGGGCACTGCGGGGAGCGTCGTGGGAGCAAACACCGGTGGCACGGTTCTTCGGCAGGTACGAGCACTCGCTCGACGAGAAGGGAAGAGTGATCCTCCCCGCGAAGTTCCGCGGCCCCTTCGAGCACGGGGGGTACCTGACCGAGTATCAGGATGGGTGCTTGTCCCTGTGGACGCCCGACCAGTTCGAGCTGCAGATGGACACCATGCTGGAGCGGGCCTCGGCGGGCCGGTCCGACCGGAACCTCGCACGGTTGTGGGCCTCGACCTCGCACGAGCTGGAGATCGACCGTCAGGGACGGATGGCGATCCCGGCTCGGCTCCGGGAGTACGCGGGGCTGGTCGGCGACGTCCTCGTCCTCGGGGCGATCGACCGGGTCGAGCTCTGGAACCGCGAGGCGTGGGAGGAGAAGGTGCTCCCCGAGGAGGAGCGCCTCACGCAGGGCGACGACGGCTGAACGACCGTGCCCACCTCCGTCTGGTGGAGGGGGGCGACGACGAAGGAAGGGAGCAACGCAACGACGCACCATCGACCGTCCGGGTCGTCACGTCGGCGCCGCAGCGCGACGCCGTGGCCTGCTCGGACCGGGCCACCCGGCCCACGCCGTACGAGTCGGGTCTGGCCGCGGCCGCACGACCCGACGTGCACATCGAACGTGTCTGGCCCATGCGCAGTCCCTCGACCGGAGCGCTGGAAGAACCCTCCTCCGCCCACTTCCAGGTTGATCGTCGCGGCACTCCACCCGCTGGCATCGCGTCGGTCGGGGGACTGCGGATGAGCCAGGCCTTCACCCACCAGCCGGTCATGGCATCGGAGGTCGTCGACCTCTTCGCACCGGTGCCACCCGGACTGCTCGTCGACGCCACGCTGGGCGGCGGCGGTCACGCCGCCGCACTGCTGCGCGCATACGAGGGACTCTCGGTCCTCGGGATCGACCGTGACCCCGCGGCCGTCGCAGCCGCTGCCGACGCCCTCGCGCCCTTCGGCTCGCGTGCCGTCGTGCGCCGCTCGCGCTTCGACGACCTCGACGAACTGGTCCGCTCGGTGCAGTCCGAGCTCGGGACGCCCCCTGCCGACACCGGGCTGTCGGGCGCGCTCTTCGACCTCGGGGTCAGCTCCCCGCAGCTCGACGTCACGTCACGCGGCTTCTCCTTCCACCGCGACGCTGCGCTCGACATGCGGATGGACCCGACCGGTGGCCAGACCGCCGCCGACGTCGTGAACGGGTACGAGGAGGCCGAGCTCGCCACCCTGTTCGCGGCCAACGGCGAGCCACGCTTCGCCCGCCGGATCGCGAAGGCGATCGTCGCGGCACGCCCGATCGACACCACCGGGCAGCTCGCCGACGTCGTCCGCGCCGCGATCCCGGCGGCCACCCGTCGCACCGGGGGGCACCCGGCACGGCGCGTCTTCCAGGCGATCCGCATCGCGGTCAACGACGAGCTCGAGCAGCTTCCCCGCGCGCTCGACGCGGCGCTCGGGCTGCTCCGGCCCGGCGGTCGGTGCCTCGTCATCGCCTACCACTCCGGTGAGGACCGGCTGGTGAAGTCCACGTTCGCCCGAGCGGCGACCGGCGACTGCCGGTGCCCACCCGGACTGCCCTGCGTGTGCGGGGCGGTCCCGAAGTTCCGCCTCGTCTCTCGCGGCTCGCGCCGACCGTCGTCCGCGGAGGTCGAGCGCAACCGGCGGTCCGAGTCGGCCCGCCTCCGGGTCATCGAGCGCCTGCCGGACGAGGCGCTACCCCGGACCAACGGCGACGTCGCCTGATGGCGACTGCCTCGGGGGCCGCCACGCGCCGCGCGTCGGCCCGGGCACATCCACGCTCCACACCCGCCCGCCCGGCGCTGCGGGTCGTCGACCGCTCGCCGCGGCAGCGCCTGCTCCGCCCGGTCCGCCGTCCCGCGCTCTGGCTCTCGGGCCTGCTGGTCGTCGGGAGCCTGGTGGCGGTGGTGGCGGGTGACGACCTCGTGACCCAGGGCCAGATCCGTCTCGCCACGACGGAGGCCCAGGTCGCCGCAGCCCAGGTCACCCAGAAGGCCGACCAGGTGGCCGTCGCCCAGCTCGCCGCGCCCACCCGGGTCGTTGCGGTCGCGAAGGCCCAGCTCGGCATGGTCGCACCCGGTCAGGTGATCGACCTCCCGGAGGTCCCGCTGTCGGTGCCGCTGCCGGTGCCGCAGACCGCGGCCACCGGACCGCGCTCCGCACCGCCGAAGCGGTGAGCCCCGCCGTCCTGCTCGGGCGCCGCTCCCGCGCGATGCGCCTGCTCCTCGTCGTCGTCTTCGTCGCGCTGGGACTCCGGCTCGTCGCGGTGCAGGAGCTCTCGCACCAGCGCTATGCCGCGCTGTCGACCTCGGAGCTCACCCAGACCGTCACGGTCCCCGCCGTCCGCGGTGGGATCTACGACCGCAACGGCGAGGTGCTCGCGGAGTCGGTGACCAGGCAGACCGTCGTCGCCGACCCGCTCCTCATCACCGACCCGCTCCCGGTCGCCCGCGCGCTCGCGCCGGTGCTCGGGGTGCCGGTCGCCACCCTCGCGGTCGAGCTCACCGAGCGCTCGGGCTTCGTCTACCTCGCGCACCGGGTCCCCGACGCGGTGGCCGCCAAGGTGAGCGCGCTCCGGATCGCCGGGATCAACCTGGTTCCCGAAGCGCAGCGCGTCCAGCCCGACGGGGTGCTCGCCCAGCCGGTCGTGGGCACGGTCGACTACGCGGGTGACGGCGCGTCGGGACTCGAGTACCAGTACCAGTCGCTCCTCGCCGGCCGACCGGGATCGAAGAGCCTGCTCGAGGCGCCCGACGGTGTCGCGCTCCCGGGCAGCTCGTCCGCGACCGCGGCCCGTCCCGGGACGGGGCTCGAGCTCACCCTCGACCAGTCCATCCAGTACGTGGCCGAGCAGGCGCTCGGCACCGAGATCGCGGCCGCCCACGCGACCGGCGGGACCGCCATCGTGATGGACGTGAAGACCGGTGACGTGCTCGCGATGGCGGACCTGCAGGCCCCTCCGCCCGGAACGAAGGCTCCGTCGACGACGCCGGCGGGCACGTCGGGCCCGACACTCGCCTCCTCGGCGGAGGCCCTGCCACCGGGGATCGAGGAGGCCACGTCGAACTCGGCGGTGACCCAGGTCTACGAGCCGGGCTCGGTCTTCAAGCTCGTCACCTTCTCGGCCGCGCTCGCGGCGGGGCTCATCACGCCGAACCAGGTGCTCGACGTCCCGGGGTCACTGCCGATGGGGAAGTACACCTTCCACGACGCCGAGCAGCACGGGACCGAGCGGCTCTCCGCGACGAACATCCTCGCCCAGTCCTCGAACATCGGGACGATCGAGATCGCGCAGGGCCTCGGCGAGGACCGGCTGCTCGGGCAGATCGCGAACCTCGGCTTCGGACGTCCGAGCGGTCTGGCCTTCCCGGGTGAGTCGGAAGGACTCGTCCCGGGCGCCGCCGCCTGGACGGGTACCTCGATCGGCTCGACGCCGATCGGCCAGGACGACGCGGTCACCGCCCAGCAGATCCTCGATGCCTACAACTCGGTCGCCGACGGCGGGATGTTCGTCGCCCCCCGACTGGTCCGGGCGACCATCGGCGCGTCCGGCCAGCCGGTGGCGACCGCCCCGTCGCCGACCCACCGGGTGATCGACCCGGCGACGGACGCGACGCTCGTCTCGATGCTGGAGTCCGTGGTGACCTCCGGCACGGGCACGGCGGCGGCCATCGACGGGTACACGGTGGCCGGCAAGACGGGGACCGCCCAGATCCCCGATCCCAACCACCTCGGCTACATCTCAGGGGCCTACATCGGGACGTTCGCCGGCTTCGCCCCCGCCGAGCACCCGGTCCTCTCGGCGATCGTCGTCCTCGACCACCCGACCCCCATCTACGGTGGTGCGGTGGCCGCCCCGGTCTTCTCGACGATCATGGCCTACGCCCTCCACCACTACGGGGTGCCCACCACGGCCGCAGCCACGACCTCGGCGTCGAATTCGGCCATCGGCGGCACCGGTACCATCACCGTGCCGGCAGGCGCCGTCACCGAAGGGCCGTAGGTGGTCCGGGGACGGAGCCGTTCGACCACGCGCCCACCGATCCCCTGGACCAACACCCCGTGCTGATGAACGAGCTGCTCCACGACGTCGACGTCGTCGGCGTGCGCGGCGACCCGTCCGCCATCGACGTGCACTCCATCGAGCTCGACAGCCGTCGGGTCGAGCGTGGCGCACTCTTCTGCTGTGTCCGCGGTGAGCACACCGACGGTCACCGGTACGCGCCGGACGCGGTCGCGCGGGGTGCGGTCGCCCTGTTCTGCGAGGAGCCGCTCGACCTCGGGATCACCGAGGTCGTCGTCGGCGACGGTGGCGTGCGGCCCGCGATGGCATCGGCCTCGGCGGCCTTCTTCGGGCACCCGGCGGACGCGCTCGCCACGGTGGGGGTGACCGGCACCAACGGCAAGACGACCGTGACCCACATGGTCGCGACGATCCTCGAGACCGCCGGGTTGCGCTGCGGCGTGCTCGGGACGCTCGGTGGTGCACGGACCACTCCGGAGTCGCCGGTGCTGCAGGCCGAGCTCGCCGCGCTGCGCGACGGGGGACACCGCGCCGTCGCACTCGAGGTCTCCTCGCACGCCCTCACCCAGCACCGCGTCGACGCGATGGTCTTCGACGTGGCGGCCTTCACCAACCTGAGCCGTGAGCACCTCGACCACCACGGGACGATGGACGCGTACTTCGAAGCGAAGGCCGCGCTCTTCGAGCCGTCACGTGCCCGCCGGGCGGTCGTGAACGTCGACGATCCGTGGGGACGCCGGCTCGCCGACCGCATCCGGGGGATCGACCTGGTCGAAGTGGACCGGAGCGGGGCGGCTCCGATCGAGCTCGCCCTCGGCGGGTCCTCCTTCACCTGGCGGGGCGAGCGCGTCCGCATCCCGATCTCGGGGGGGTTCAACGTCGACAACGCCCTCCTGGCGGCCGCGGTCGCGGGCTCGCTCGGGGTCGGCGACGACGCCGTCGTGACCGGTCTCGGCGCGCTGCGGCCGGTGCCCGGCCGGATGGAGGTCGTGACCGCCGGCCCGCCCTTCGCGATCCTCGTCGACTACGCCCACACACCCGACGGCCTCGAGACCGCGCTCGGCGCCGCCCGGCGGCTGGCCGAGGGTCGGGTCGTCTGCCTCTTCGGCTGCGGCGGGGACCGAGACGCCGGCAAGCGGCCCGAGATGGGCGCGGTGGCCGAGCGGCTCGCCGACGTATCGGTGCTGACCTCGGACAACCCGCGTTCGGAGGATCCGATCACGATCATCGAGCAGGTTCGGGCGGGGATGGGTGCCGACGCGATCGTCGTTGTCGAGCCCGACCGTCGCGCGGCGATCGAGACCGCGGTGGGTCTCGCCGGTCCGGGGGACGTGGTCCTCCTCGCAGGCAAGGGACACGAGACGACCCAGACGGCGGCGGGCGTCGAGCGGCCCTTCGACGACCGGGAGGAGGCGCGGCGCGCGCTCGCCGCTCGCGTCGGCGGAGCGCCCCGGTGATCTCCCTCATGACCGCCGGCGGCGTGGCACTGTGGGTCGCGGTCCTCTCGACTCCGGTCCTCATCCGCTGGCTGGTCAAGCACAACATCGGCCAGCAGATCCGTGACGACGGACCGCAGGTGCACATCGCGAAGGCCGGCACCCCGACGATGGGCGGCATCGCGATCGTCGCCGCCGTCGCGATCGGCTTCCTGACTGCGCACGCGATCCCCGGCGTCGTCTTCTCACCGTCAGGGATCCTCATCGTGATGACCGTCCTCGGCGCCGCACTCATCGGGTTCGCCGACGACTGGATCAAGGTCCGGCACCGGCGGAGCCTCGGCCTCAACAAGCGCGCCAAGTTCGCGGCGCAGATCGGGCTCGGGCTGCTCTTCTCGATCCTGGCGGTCAAGTGGGCGCACGCCTCGACGGCCCTCTCCTTCACGCGCTACGACTCGATCGGCTGGCACATGGGGACAGGGCTCTGGGTGGTGTGGGCGACGCTGCTGATCGCCGGGGCGGCCAACGCCGTCAACCTCACCGACGGGCTCGACGGCCTGGCTGCCGGCTCGGCCACGTTCTGCTTCGCGTGCCTGGCCGTCATCGGCTACTGGCAGTACCGGCACTTCGCGATCTACCACGTCGCCGACGCGCTCGACCTCGCGCTCGCTGCGGTCGCACTGGCCGGCGCCTGCCTGGGCTTCCTGTGGTGGAATGCGGCGCCGGCGAGGATCTTCATGGGGGACACCGGTTCGCTCTCGATCGGCTCGGGACTCGCCGCGCTCTGCCTGCTCATGAACCTCGACCTCCTCCTCGCGGTCATCGGCGGGCTGTTCGTGATCGTCACCCTTTCGGTGCTCCTCCAGGTCGTGAGCTTCCGGCTCTTCCACCGGCGGGTGTTCCTGATGGCGCCCCTCCACCATCACTTCGAGCTGCTCGGCTGGCCCGAGACGACGGTCATCGTCCGGTTCTGGATCCTCGCCGGGCTCTTCGCCGCGCTCGGCCTCGGCATCTTCTACGGCGACTTCCTCTCGGTGAGCAGGGTGTGAGGTTCCACCACCTCGCGCGCCGGGTGGACGAGGCTAGGGGGATGCTCCGCGTGTCGGCGCGCCCCGACGAACCCGGCGCGGGACCCGAGCCCGCGGCCCCCCATGGCTGAGCGGGCTGTCCGCGGCGCGACGAGAGAGCGCCACCCGTCGCACCGCCCGCGGGTCGCCGCGGCAGCACCGGGCAGGTCGGCCCAACCGTTCGGCAGGCTCCGGGCGCTGCCCACCGCGGTGTGGCTGGCGGTGCTGGTCGGCGTCCTGTGCGCGCTCGGGCTCGTGATGGTCGGCTCGGCCTCGCCGGTGATCTCGCTCGGGCTCTACGGCTCCCCCTGGGCGATCTTCGTCCGCCAGGTCCTCTGGATGGGTGTCGGGACCGGCGCGCTGTTGGTCTGTGCCCGAGTCGACTACCGGCGGTGGCGCGCACTGAGCGCGCCCCTCACGATCGGGACCGTCGTCCTGCTCGTCGCCGTCCTCGTCCCACACCTCGGGGTGACGTCGGGGGGCTCGTCGCGGTGGATCGGGTTCGGGCAGTTCACGATCCAGCCGTCCGAGCTCATGAAGCTCGCGCTCGCCGTCTTCGCAGCCGACCTCCTCACGAGACGCGTCGACCGCCTCGACGACCCTCGCCAGGTCATCGGGCCGATCCTTCTCGTCCTCGGCATCGCCTCGGTCCTGATCCTCAAGCAGCCGGACATGGGCACCGCCCTCGTGCTCGGATGCATCGCGCTGAGCGTCCTCTTCATGGGCGGCGTGCGGATGTGGCCGATCCTCAAGGTGCTCGGGGCCTTCGCGGCGGTCGCGGTGGTGGTCGGGCTCGCCGATCCCTACCGCCGTGACCGGATCCTCTCCTTCCTCAACCCGGGCGCTCACCAGTCCGGCACCGGCTACCAGGTCTGGCAGTCCCTCATCGGGCTCGGATCCGGCCATCTGTTCGGCCTGGGACTCGGGGGCGGCCGCCAGAAGTGGGGCATCCTCCCCAACGCCCACACCGACTTCATCTTCTCGGTGGTCGGCGAGGAGCTCGGCCTGGTCGGGGCGGTCGTCGTGCTGGTCCTCTTCTTCGCGCTGGCCTGGTACGGCTTCCGGGCGGCGACCCGCGCGCCCGACCGCTTCGGCAGCCTGCTCGCGGTCGGGATCACCGTGTGGGTGACGAGCCAGGCGGTCATCAACGTGGGCGCGGTCATCGGGGTCCTGCCCGTCACCGGCATCCCGCTGCCGTTCATCTCGTACGGCGGCTCGTCCCTGGTGATCACCATGGCGGCCGTGGGGATCCTGCTCAACGTCGCCGCCCGCGAGCGACGTGCTCGCGACGGGGCCCGCGGCCGCTCCGGCGAGGCGCCGGCACGTGAGCCACCGGTTCGCGCTGGTGACCGGCGGCGGCACCGCAGGCCATCTCCAGCCGGCGCTGGCCATCGCCGAGGCCCTCGTCGACCAAGGGCACCCCCGTGAGGAGATCGAGCTGATCGGCTCGGTGCGGGGACAGGACGGGGAGGCGTTCGCGTCCCGCGGCTTCCCCTACGAGCTGCTGCCCGGACGCGGGATCGTGCGCGGGTATGCGCCGCGCCAGCTGGTCCGCAACGTCCGATCGGCGATCGAGCTCGTCCGCGCCGCACGGCAGGCGGTCGCGATCGTGCGCCGTCGCCGCCCGCGCGTCGTCGTCTCCGTCGGCGGGTACGCGAGCGTCGGGGTCTCGCTCGCCGCGGTGCTGTTCCGGGTCCCGCTCGTGCTGGTCAACGTCGACGCGGTGCCCGGGGCGGCGAACCGGCTCTTCGGGCACTTCGCCGCGCGGCGGCGGTCGGTTGGGACGGCACCGCGCTGCCCCGTGCGATCGTCACCGGGACACCGGTGCGGGCCGAGGTGGCCGCGGTCCGGCGCGGCGAGGAGCACCGGCGGAGCGCCCGCCGCAGCCTCGGTTTGCCCGAGGACCGGCCGACGGTGGTCGCGTTCGGCGGCTCGCTCGGCGCGCGTCGGATCAACACGGCGGTCGCCGAGCTCGCCTCCCGCTGGTCCGGCCGTGCGGACCGGTCGCTCTACCACGTCGTCGGCCGCCGCGACTGGGACGGCGACCACGGCGGGAGGACGCCGGAGGGACTCTCACTGGTGCGCGTGCCCTACGAGGAGCACATGGACCTCGCGTATGCGGCCGCCGACGTGGCCGTCTGCCGCGCGGGCGCGATGACCGTGGCCGAGCTCGCGGTCGCCGGGGTGCCGGCGGTCCTCGTCCCCCTGCCCGGCGCGCCGGGAGACCACCAGAGCGCGAACGCCGGAGTGCTGGCGTCCGCGGGCGCCGCGGTGGTGGTCGCCGACGGTGCGTGCGACGGCGCGACGCTCGCACCGCTCCTCGACCGGCTCCTCGACGACGCCGGCACCCTCGTGGCCATGGGTCGAGCTGCGGGGTCGCTCGGCAGGCGCGACGCGGCGGCCGCGGGAGCACGACTCGTCGAGCAGGCGGCCGCGCCCGCGCGCTCGGGTGACGCACGATGAGCAGTGGCACCGTCGGCGCGACCGGACTCGCGCCGTCGAGCCGCGTGCACGTGGTCGGCATCGGCGGGGCGGGGATGAGCGCGATCGCGACGGTGCTGGCCGCGATGGGCCACACCGTGACCGGGAGCGACCTGCGCGAGTCGGCGGTGACCGACCGGCTCCGGCGGGCCGGGATCGCGGTCGCGATCGGACACGACGCCGCGAACCTCGGCGCGGCAGACGTCGTGACCCGGTCAACCGCGGTCGGCGACGGCAATCCCGAGATCGTCGCGGCGGCCGCGGCGGGCGTGCCGATCTGGTCGCGTGCCGACGCGCTGCAGGCGATCGCGGGGCTCCGCCGGAGCATCGCGGTCGCCGGCACCCACGGCAAGACCACGACCGCGTCGATGCTCGCCCTCATCCTGGTCGAGACCGGCACCCGGCCGTCGTTCCTCATCGGCGGCGACGTCAACGAGATCGGGACGAATGCCGCGTGGGGCGACGGCGAGTGGATCGTCGTCGAGGCCGACGAGAGCGACGGCACGTTCCTCTCGCTCACCCCTGACGTCGCGGTCGTCACCAACGTCGAGGCGGACCATCTGGACCACTACGGCACCTTCGACGCGCTGCGGGCCGCGTTCGAGCGGTTCGTGGCCTCGGCGCGCACCCACGCAGTGGTCGGCGGCGACGACCCGGTCGCGGCCGCCATCGGGCGCTCGACCGGGGCCGTCCTGGTGGGGACCGCGCCGGGCTCGGCCTACCGGATGGTCGACATGGCCCTCGGGAGGAGCTCGGTCGAGTTCGCGCTCGACGGTCCCGACGGGGTGCGGCTGGGCCGCCTGGCCGTGCCGGTCCCCGGGCTGCACAACGCGCGCAACGCGGCCGTGGCGACGGTTGCGGCGCTGCACGCAGGGGCGGACGTCGCGACGGCGGCGCGCGCCCTCGCCCGGTTCGCCGGGGTCGCCCGCCGCTTCGAGTTCCGCGGCGAGTCCGGGGGCGTGACCTTCGTCGACGACTACGCGCACCTGCCGAGCGAGATCAGGGCCACGCTCGCGGCAGCGCGGCACGGCGGCTGGCGCCGGATCGTCGCGGTCTTCCAGCCCCACCGGTACTCGCGCACCGCCGAGCTCGGCGAGGCGTTCGGCGAGGCCTTCGGCGACGCGGACGTCGTCGTGGTGACCGACGTCTACGGAGCGGGCGAGGCGCCGGTGCCCGGCGTGTCCGGTCGGCTCGTGGCTGACGCGGTGCGACGAGCCCATCCAGCGGTCGAGGTCCACTACGAGGCCGGTCGCGCCGAGCTGCGCCGGACGGTGGCGGCCCTGCTCGAGCCGGGCGACCTCTGCTGCACCCTGGGCGCGGGCGACCTGACGGCGCTGCCCGACGTGCTCGTCAGGGACGTCGCACGATGACCCCGCCGCAGGCGCTCGCCGCGCTCGCCCGGCGGCTCGGAGACGGGGCCCGCCGTGACGTGCCCCTCGGCGCGCGCACGACCTACCGGGTCGGCGGTCCCGCCGCGCTCACCGTGGTGGCGGACGACGAGGCGCAGCTCCGCGAGCTCGGCGAGGCACTCGGCGGCAGCGAGGTGCCGGTGCTGGTGCTCGGAGGCGGGTCGAACCTGCTCGTGGCCGACCGCGGCTTCTGCGGGCTCGTCGTCGAGCTCGGCGCCGGCTTCGACGCGGTGACCGTTGTGGGGACCACAGTGCGGGCCGGCGCCGCGACCAGCCTGCCGGTCCTCGCCCGCCGGACCGCGGCCGCCGGACTGACCGGGCTCGAGTGGGCGGTCGGCGTCCCCGGTTCGGTAGGCGGCGCGATCCGGATGAACGCGGGGGGCCACGGCTCGGACACCGCGGCGACACTCGTCGCCTACCGATGGGTCGACCTCGCCGCCGGGACGGCCCACGAAGACCACGCGTCGCGCCTCGCCCACGGCTACCGCACGTCGCACGTGGGCGCGTCGGACGTGGTGACCGAGGGCACGTTCGAGCTCGCGCCCGGCGACCCGGAGCAGGGCGCGACGGCGATCGCCGAGATCGTCCGGTGGCGCCGCGAGCACCAGCCGGGCGGGAGCAACGCCGGATCGGTCTTCGCCAACCCGCCAGGGGACTCGGCCGGACGGCTCATCGACGCCTGCGGTCTCAAGGGAGCCCGGGTAGGCACCGCCGCTGTCTCGGCGAAGCACGCCAACTTCATCCAGGCCGACCCGGGCGGATCGGCGGACGACGTGCGCCGCCTGATCGACCTCGTGCGGACGCGCGTGGCCGAGGCGACCGGCGTGACCCTCGCGACCGAGGTCCGGCTGGTCGGCTTCGACCCCGTGGACGGGGAGGCGACATGACATCGGGCACGGGCACGAAGGTGGCGGGGCCCGCGGCGATCGACCCACGGATCCGGCAACGCCGCGCCGAGGTCGCGCGCCACCGCGGCCGCCGCCGGCTCCGCCGCATCGTGGTCGCGCTCGTCGTGGCCGCCATCGTCGCCGGCGCGGTCGCCCTCCTGCACTCGCCGTGGGCCAGCGCGCGGGTCGTCACCGTACGCGGCGTCCATCCGCACACGCCGACCGCGGCGATCGTGGCCGCTGCGGGCCTGATCGGACACCCGCCCCTCGTCAGCGTGGATCCGGGCGCGAGCGCGGCGCGCATCGAGGCGCTGCCCTTCGTGGCCACCGCGACGGTCCAGCGGCGGTGGCCGGACGGTGTGGTCGTCACGGTCACGGAGCGGGTGCCCACGGTCCAGATGGCCGGTCCGAAGGGGACATGGGCGATCCTCGACGGTTCGGGACGGACCCTGCTCGTGCACCCCGGGGCCACCCCGGGGCTCGTCCAGCTCGTCGTGCGTACGGCCGCCGGCCCACTCGTGCCGACCGGCGTGGGCGGCTCCCTACCTGCCTCGGCCACCGCCGGACTCGCAGTCGCGCGCTCCCTGCCTCCGGCCTTCATCGCCCAGGTGGTCTCGGTGACCGAGGCGCCCGACGCGACGGTGAGCCTCGCGCTCGATTCCGGTCTCACGGTGCTCCTCGGGACCGACGCGGGACTCGGTGCGAAGTACGAGGACGTCGCCGCCATCATCGCCCACGCCGCGCTGCACGGGATGCACACCATCGACGTGACGGTCCCGCAATCGCCGACCGTCGGATGACGTCGCTTCGGACGCCGTGACGGAGGCGCTCCGGAGGGCGTCGCGGCGGTGTCGACAGTGCTTGACCAGGTACTGTGCTCACCCTATCGTTGTCGACAACTCGCCGGTTGGAACGGTTTCAACCTTTGGTCGAGGGTAAGGGATTGCATGACCGTTCCGGCTCAGAACAACTATTTCGCCGTCATCAAGGTGTTGGGGGTGGGCGGAGGCGGTGTCAACGCCGTCAACCGGATGATCGAAGCCGGGCTCAGAGGGGTCGAGTTCATCGCCACCAACACCGACGCCCAGGCGTTGCTCATGAGCGACGCCGACCTCAAGCTCGACATCGGCCGGCAGCTCACCCGCGGCCTCGGTGCCGGCAGCGATCCCGAGGTCGGCCGCCTAGCCGCCGAGGAGCACCGGGCGGAGATCGAGGAGGCGCTCAAAGGCGCGGACATGGTCTTCATCACCGCCGGCAAGGGCGGCGGGACGGGCACCGGCGCGGCTCCGGTCGTGGCCGAGATCGCGAAGGGCCTGGGCGCGCTGACCATCGGGGTGGTGACCCGGCCGTTCACCTTCGAGGGCAGGCGGCGATCGGTCCAGGCGGAGCAGGGGATCCAGAACCTGAAGGAGAAGGTCGACACCCTGATCATCATCCCGAACGACCGGCTCCTCACCGTGTCGAACGAGAAGACGTCGATGGTCAACGCCTTCAAGATGGCCGACGAAGTCCTCATGCAGGGCGTGCAGGGCATCACCAGCCTCATCACGGTGCCCGGCCTCATCAACACCGACTTCGCCGACGTGAAGATGATCATGTCGAACGCGGGCACCGCCATCATGGGCATCGGCTCGGCGACAGGTGAGGGGCGAGCGGTCAACGCGGCGCGGGCGGCGATCACGAGCCCGCTGCTCGAGGCGTCGATCGAGGGCGCGCGCGGCATCCTCCTCAACATCGCGGGCGGGCCGGACCTCGGGCTCTTCGAGGTCAACGAGGCCGCGGAGATCATCCACGGGGTCGCGCACCCCGACGCGAACATCATCTTCGGCAGTGTGATCGACGACACGATGGGCGAAGAGGTGCGGGTCACCGTCATCGCGGCAGGCTTCGAGCGGTGGGAGGCGCAGGGTCGCACCGGCGCGGCGCTCACGGAGTCGGCCGGGCGCGACGAGCCGCGCAGCCGGGTGCTCGGCACCGAGACGGCGCACGAGGACATCTTCGCGACGCCGACCGACGACGATCTCGACCTGGGCGACGACGACTTCGACGTGCCCTCGTTCCTTCGCTGATCGGCGTCAGCGAGCCCGTTCCGGTCGCCGGGACGATCCAGGCCGTCTGGACCGACGCCGCTCGCGGTGACCTCCGACCTCCGAGCGCCGCGACCCGACTCGCGGCCACGGCCGCCACGCTCGACGCGAGGCCCGCGATCCGGGAGGTCTGGTGGCTCGACCAGGTACACGGCGCGACCGTGCACCGTGTCGGCGAACCGGAGGTGACGGCGACGGACGGGCCGCCCACGGTGCGGTGCGCGGGACCGGGCGACGCGCTCGTCGCGACGTCGACCGGGTCGTGCCTCGCAGTGCTGACGGCCGACTGCGCACCGCTCGCGCTCGGGAGCGACGAGGGAGTGTTCGCCGCCGTGCACGGCGGGTGGCGCGGGCTGGTCGCCGGCGTGGTGGAGGCGACGGTCGCGGCGATGCGGGCTCTCGGCGCGACCGAGGTGGTCGGCGCGCTCGGACCGTTCGTCCACGCCGAGTGCTACGCCTTCTCCGCGGGGGACCTCGACCGCGTGGCCGAGCGCTACGGCGACGGGGTGCGGGCCACGGCCGACGGAGGCGCTCCCGCGCTCGACCTCGGCGCGACGGTGCGCGCCGCGCTCGCCGCGGCAGGCGGCGCCGAGGTCGGGCGGGCCGGACCGTGCACTGCGTGCGGCGGCCCCCACTTCTCGCACCGGGCCCGCGGTGACACCGGCCGCCAGGCGCTCCTCGTCTGGCGGGATGCGGACGGAGCGGAGCGGTGAGTGCGGGGGGCGCCGCACCGGTCGCGGCCGGCTTCGGCGGGCGGCTCGCCGCGGTCCGAGACCGCATCGCCGCGGTTCGGGGGGACGCCGACGGGGTCGATCTGGTCGCCGTGACGAAGGGGTTCGGCCCCGACGCCGTCCGCCTCGCGCTCGGGTCCGGGATCGACCGGATCGGGGAGAACTACGCGGCCGAGCTGCTCGCAAAGGATGCCGAGCTCGAGGCCGACCTCCGCCCGCGCTGGCACTTCCTCGGGGCGGTCCAGCGCAACAAGGTGGGCCGCCTCGCGCCGCTCGTCGCCTGCTGGCAGGGGATCGCCCGGATCGAGGAGGGGCGGTCGATCGCCCGCCACCACCCGGGAGCGACGGTCCTCGTCGAGGTCGACCTCACCGGCGCGCCCGGTCGCGGGGGGATCCCGGCGGCTGCCGTGCCCGCACTGGTCGCCGATCTGCGCGCCGAGGAGCTCGAGGTGGCCGGGCTGATGGCGGTCGGCGTCCCGGGGCCGCCGGAGGTCTCGCGGTCGGGGTTCCGCCAGGTCGTCGCGCTGGCGGACGAGCTCGGGCTGCCGGTGCGTTCGATGGGGATGTCCGACGATCTGGAGGTGGCGCTCGAGGAGGGGTCGACGATGGTCCGGCTCGGCCGCGCCCTGTTCGGCGGCCGCCCCGCCCCGTCCACCCGCCCCGGGGGTCAGGCACTACGCTAGGTGCGGGAGGAACCGATGCCGGCTTCGTTCATGAAGAAGACGATGGCCTACCTGGGCCTCGTCGACGACGAGTACGACGACTACGACGACTACGACCCGCGCCCTGCTCCCGCGGTGGGCCGGGTCGGTCAGCGGTCGAACGCGCTGGACGACATGGATGAGCCGCCCCCGACGACGTCCAACCCGCGCATCCGCACGCTCTCGCGCGACGAGGCGAACGGCACGATGAGCCCCGCATCGCCGGCCCCGATCAGCCCCCGCCCGGCCTCCGGCAGCACCTCGGTGCGACCCATCACCCAGGACGGGGGCGGCGCCCGCGTCCACATCGTGGCACCCGGCCGGTTCGCCGACGCCCAGGAGATCGCCAACCGGCTCATGAACAACCAGCCGGTGATCGTCAACATGCAGAGCGCCGAGCGCGACCTGCAGCGCCGGATGATCGACTTCTGCAGCGGCGTGACCTACGCCCTCTCCGGCGGGATGGAGCGGGTGGCCGACGAGGTCTTCCTGCTCACGCCCTCCAACGTGAAGGTCTCCGACGAGGAGCGCCAGCGGCTGGCCGACCGTGGGCTGGTGAATCCCTGAGCGAGCGTCACGGCGTCGGCACCACGCCGCGGGGGGAGTGAGCAGGCGTGCTCTCGCTCATCGGGTGGCTCCTCCAGCTGTATCTGCTGATCCTCATCGGCTACTGCATCCTGAGCCTGGTCATCGCCTACGCCCGGCTCGAGTACGACTCGCCCGTCTACAAGGTCCAGCGGGTCTTCAGCTCGCTCTGCGACCCGGTGCTCAACCCGATCCGACGGCTCATCCCGACGGCGCGCATCGGCACCGTCGGGCTCGACCTCTCGGTCCTCGTGCTCTTCTTGGTCATCGAGCTGGTCCTGATCCCGCTGTTCCACTGACGCCGCACGGACTCCGGAGTGCGGTCACTGGAACGGTCCGACCGCGCCGCTAGCATGGCGCCCATGGATGCCTCCCAGACTGCGCTCGATTCCCTCCGAACGGTGGAGTTCCGCGAGACCCTGAAGGGCTACCACCGCGACGACGTCGACGAGTACCTCGAACGCGCGGCCGTCGAGGCGGAGGGACTCCAGGAGCAGCTTCGCCAGAGCGGCGAGCGCCTGCGGCAGGCGGCGGAGCGGATCTCGCAGCTCGAGGCGGAGCTCGCGCAGCAGCCCGAGCCCCGGCCGGAGGCCGAGCCCGAGGTCCCCGACGACACACTGCAGCGCACGCTCCTGCTCGCCCAGAAGTTCGTCGACGAGACGAAGGCCGACTCGGAGGCCCAGGCGCTGCGCATCATCGCCGAGGCCGACGCGAAGGCGCGGATGATGACCGACCAGGCACAGGCCAACGCCTCGAAGATGGCCGCCGAGTCGGAGCAACGGCTCCGTGACGAGATCGGACGGCTCGAAGACTCGAGGGAGCGCCTGAGCGGCGAGGTCGATGCGCTCACCCGTCATCTCGAGGGCGAGCGACTGCGCCTGCGCGCCGCGCTCGGCGAGATCATGCACTGGGTCGACGACAAGCTGCAGGCGCCGCCGTCCTCCGCGCCCCGCATGGAGACGCGCCCGCCCGGTGGAGGCGGTGCACCGGCTGCGGGCGCGCAGCTCCCGACGGTGTCCGCCGCCAACCGTCCCGTCTCGGGCGGTCCGCAGGACGCCCATGTGCCCACGAGCTCGTCGGCGGGGCCGGCCACGGACGCCACACGCGTCCAGCCGACGACGTCGGCACGCCCCACGAACGCCACACTGCCGCTGTAGCCGCCTGGTCGCCTCCGGCGCGGCACGGGCCGCCGCACGGCGGCCGGGCAGTGCGAACGGGTCCGGCAGCCGCGCCGCTATGGTCCCAGGGACACATCCACGGCCCCGGATTGCCGCGTGCCCCTGCGCACGGTAGGGTCACCCGCCCATCGGATGCCGGGGAAGGACGGATCTGGCCTCGCCCGATCCGCGCGCTGGGACGAACCGGCCCCTGAAGGAGGTCGATGTGACGGCAGTGAAGAAGGCGGCGGCTTCGAAACGGGCTCCGACGGCGAAGAAGGCGCCGCCTGCACCGAAGCGGGCCGCGTCCGGCGCGAAGAGGCGCGCGCCCGTTGCGAAGAAGGCGGCTCCCGCGTCGAAGAGGACGGCATCCGGCACGAAGAAGCCCGCCCCCAAGGTGAAGCCCGCCGCCAAGTCGCCCGCGAAGAAGGCCGCGGCGAAGAAGGCCGCGGCGAAGAAGGCCGCGCCGACGAAGAAGCTCGCGGGCACGCCGGCCGCGACCAGGGCGAAGAAGGCCGCGCCCGCGCCGAGGAAGACGGCGAAGGCGCCCGCGTCACCGCCGGCGCCGAAGAAGCGCCCGACGACCGGACCCTACGCGAAGGACGCGAAGTTCCTCGGCGAGCAGCGAGACCTCCTGCTCGAAGAGCGCACGGTCTACGAAGGGCAGGCCACCGACCTCCGCGCGGAGGCAGACTCGCTCGCTCTCGAACGCGAGCCCGGTGACGTGCAGTTCGACGAGGAGTCCGGCGAGGGCGGCACCGTGACGGTCGACCGTGAGCGGAACCTGGCGCTCTCCGCGCAAGCCGGCGCGGCCGTCGAGGAGATCGACGACGCGCTCCGCAAGATCGAGCGCAAGACCTACGGAGGATGCGAGCGCTGCTTCCAGGCGATCCCGAAGGCCCGCCTGCGCGCCCTGCCCTACGCACGGCTGTGTGTCGCGTGCAAGAGCGGCGGGCTGTCACGGCGCTGACCGACGATCCGCCCCGAGCGGCACAGGCGGGCGCGCACCCCGGGCCGGCCCGCCTCGCCGTCGCCGGTGCCGTGGTCGCCGCGGTGGTCCTCGTGGACCAGCTGACGAAGTCGTGGGCGGTGGCACGGCTCCAGGGCGGACCGATCCACGTGATCGGCACGCTCGATCTCGAGCTCGCCCGCAACACGGGTGGTTCGTTCAGCATCCTGCAGGGACAGAGCGGTCTGCTCGTGGTGGTGGCCGTCGTCCTGGTGGCGGTGCTCGCGGTGATGGTCTGGCGCGCCCGCACGGTCGCCCGGGCCGCCCTCATCGGGCTGATCCTCGGCGGCGCGCTCGGCAACCTCGCCGACCGGCTGTTCCGCGGCGATCACGGCGCGGTGGTCGACTTCGTCGCCGTGCACGTCTGGCCCACCTTCAACGTGGCCGACGCCTGCATCGTCGTCGGGTGCGGGCTGCTGCTCGTCTCCCTGTTCCGGGGTGCCCGCGAGCGGTGACCGGCTGGTCGGTGGAGGTGCCCGAGGCGCTCGACGGGGTGCGGGTGGACAAGGCGGTCGCGCTGCTGACCGAGCGGACCCGCTCCGCGGTCAGCGGTCTCGTCGCTGCGGGGAGGGTCGCGGTCGACGGCGCGGTCGTGACGAGCCGCTCGACGGCGCTGCGGACGGGCCAGACGCTCACGGTCGACTCCGCGGAGGAGACGGGCCGTCACGCACCCGGGCCCGAATCTGATGTGGCCTTCGAAGTCGTCCATGCGGACGACGCGGTCGCGGTCGTCGACAAGCCGGCGGGTCTGGTCGTCCACCCGGGGCACGGCCACCCGACCGGGACGCTCGTCAACGGCCTGCTCGCGCGCTTCCCGGAGATCGCCACCGTCGGCGATCCGGCCCGACCGGGGATCGTGCACCGGCTCGACCGCGGCACCTCGGGGCTCCTGGTGGTCGCCCGGACGTCCGACGCCTACGACGCACTGGTCGCGCAGCTCGCCGCGCGCACCGTCTCGCGCACCTACCGGGCACTGGTCGAGGGGATCGTGACCGACGACGCGGGGATCGTCGACGCGCCGGTCGGGCGCTCCCATGCCTCGCCCACCGCGATGGCGGTCACCCACGCCGGCCGGCCCGCGCGCACCCGGTACCGGGTCGAGGAGCGCTTTCCCGGGGCGCGTCCCGCCACCCTGCTCGAGGTCGTCCTCGAGACCGGACGGACCCACCAGATCCGCGTCCACCTCGCGGCGATCGGCCATCCGGTGGCGGGGGACACCGTCTACGGATCCGTCCGGCCGTCCGGGGGCGAGACGCCCGCCCGGCCGTTCCTCCACGCCTGCCGGCTCGCATTCGTCCACCCGGTGAGCGGTGCGGACGTCACGTGGCAGTCGGTGCTCCCGGCCGACCTGCTCGCCGAGCTCGCGGTCCGGCGCGGCCAGCCGGAGCTCGATCTGCGGCGCGGTCCGGCCTGAGCGGCGCGGTGTCGCGCCGGGACGGGGGACTCAGGCTGCCTGGTGCGCGGCTTCGAGGACGTCGCTTCCGCTGAGCACCTCGAGAGCCTCGGCCTCGGCCTGGCGCACCTTGCGGACGCCGATGCCCAGCCGCTCGGCGGTCGTCTGCAGCGACGCCGGATCGGTGCCGTCGAAGCCGAATCGGTGACGGACCACCTGGCGCTGGAGTTCGGTGAGCCGGTCGACCGCGTCGCGCACGAGGTCGAGGGTGAGCTCGGTGGCCACCTCCTCCTCGAACTCGTTGAGGTCGGTCGAGACCAGGTCCCCGAGGGTCGCGGTCGACTCGGCCGTCGCCGGTTGGTCGAGGCTCGCGACCACCCGCGTGGCCCGGGCGAGGTCGGCGTGTGCCGCGGCATCGGTGTTCGTGGCCTCGTCGAGCTCGTCGTCGGTCGGCGGCCGCTGGAGCTGGTGGGTGAGCTCCCACTGCGCGGCGTCGACCTGCTGGTTCCGCTCGGCGACCTCCATCGGGAGGCGGATCGTCCGTCCGTGCTGCTGCACCGCGCGCTGGAGCGCCTGTCGGATCCACCACGTCGCGTAGGTCGAGAAGCGGAAGCCCCGCTCCCAGTCGAACTTGTCGACCGCCCGCATGAGCCCGAAGGTGCCCTCCTGGATGAGGTCGGTGAGGTCGACGCCGCGGTCCTGGTAGCGGCGGGCCCAGTGGACGACCAGCCGCAGGTTCGACGCAACCATCTCGCGGCGGGCCGCGTCGTCGCCTGCCGCCACGCGCTTCGCGAGCTCGGTCTGCTCGTCGTGGTCGGGCAACGGGTGGTGGTCGAGGTCGCGCAGAAACAGCCCGAGGCCGTCCGCGTCCGAGCCCCGGCTCCGCGTGGCTGCGGCCCGTCCCCTGGTCCTTGTGTCGGACGGCCGCTCGCTCACCCTGGTGGTCGTGGTCGTCGCCATCCCTCTCCTCGTTCGTCGTCGGGCGTGCCGACCTGCTCGGGTCGGCACCGCGTACAACCCCGGATCCCGGCCGTCCATTCCACGGTGAATCGGGGCCGGGGCCGTCGGTTGCGGCTCCACGGTCCGGGGTGCTCGGCTGTCCGGATGCAGAGCAGCCAGCAGCGGTGCGTCCTCCTCCGCCACGCCGAGACGGCCTGGAGCCGCGACGGCCGCCACACCGGGCGAACCGACCTACCCCTGCTCCCGGAGGGCGAAGCGCAGGTCCGGCAGCTCCGCCCGGCCATGGAGCGCTTCGAGTTCTCCCAGGTCCTGACCAGCCCGCTCGGGCGGGCCCGCCGGACCTGCGAGCTCGCAGGGCTCGGGCCGGCGACGGTCGACCCCGACCTCCTCGAGTGGGACTACGGGGCCTATGAGGGCCGGACCACCGCCGAGATCCGCCTCGAACGCCCCGGCTGGAGCCTCTTCGACGACGGTGCGCCGGGCGGTGAGAGCGCAGCCGACGTCGGCCGGCGGGTCGACCGGGTCGTGGCACGCGTCCGGGCGGCCGAGGGGGACGTCGCCTGTGTGGCCCACGCCCACGTGCTCCGGGTGCTCGCCGCCCGCTGGCTCGGGCTGTCCGCCGACGCCGGGCGGCTGCTGGTGCTCGGCCCTGCGTCGTTCAGCGTCCTCGGCTGGGAGCGCGAGCAGGCGGTCGTCCGCCGTTGGAACGAGAGCCCCGAATACTGAACAGCCCGCCCGACGCGTTCCGGGCGCTCAGGAGCCGCTACGCCCTGCGGGCACCTTGCCACGGGCGCGGGAGACCATGTCGGCGAGGGTGAAGGAGTCGAGGTGGGTGCGCATGTGCTCGCCGACGTCGGCCCAGACGCTCAGGAGGACGCACTGGCCCTCGTGGTCGCAGGCGCCGTTCTCGTGCGGGAGCCCGAAGTCGCCCGCCACGATCGGCCCGTCCACCGCCGAGACGATCTGGGACAGGGTGATCTCCCCGGGCGGTCGGGCGAGCACGTAGCCGCCGCCGACCCCCCGCTTCGAGCGCACCAGCCCCGCGCCCTTGAGCGCGAGCAGGATCTGCTCGAGATAGGGCTGGGGCAGCCCGGTGCGCTCGGCGATGTCGCGGACCGCCGTCGGGCCCTCGCCGTCCGCGTGCAGTGCCAGCGAGAGGAGCGCGCGGCTCGCATAGTCCCCACGGGTCGAGACCTTCACGGATCCATGCTATTGCCTGGCCCGTCCGACGGGGGCCGATCCGTACGGCGCCGCAGGGGTTGTCGCCGTACGGCGACGGTCCTCAGCGGCCCCCGAGCTTGCCCGCGGCGAGGTCCTCGGCCATCGCCCAGCCGAAGGCGACGAGACGCCCGCCCGAGCGGGTGTCCATGCCCTTGAAGAAGGCGACCGTCTCGGTCGCGGGCGGTGACTTCGGGCTCGCGAAGTCGAAGCCACCTGCCTCGTTGCCGTCGCCCGCGACCACGAAGGTCCGGTCGTCGATCCGGCCGTCGGCGCCGAAGCGCTTGGCGAGACGCCGGCCCCAGGCCCGCTCCTCGCCGGTCGCCTTGCGGTCGGGGCCCGGGACGACGTCGCTCAGGCCTGCGAGCGCGCGGAACCCGTCGGCCGCGAAGAGGGCGGGTCCCGACGAGGACGTCCTCGTCGGGGAACGCGAGGAGGGCGCGCCGGTACTTGTCGCCCATCATCGCCCGGAGCACCGTGTCGGCCCGCGACGTGCGGTCGACCGAGGCCAGCCCGATGAGCAGGGAGGGCGTGCCGCCGATGCGCTCGAGGGTCGAGAACGAGAAGCCGCGGAGCTTGCTTCCCTCGCGGGCACGGGTGGTCAGGACCCACTCCTCCCGCTGTTTGGACAGGAAGCCGATGTCGAATCGGGTATCCCGCTCAGCGCACAGATCCGCCATCTCGGCAAGCTCGGCGTCGCTGATCGACGTGCAGTCCTTGGTCTCGACCTGGATGGACATCAGTCGTTCCGTACTCCTCGGTTTCCCTGCGGCACAGCCGCCGGCCCGGGTCTGGCACGGGTCCCGAAAGGAGCGCCGGCCCGAGGGACCGGTCGCGGCTGCGGACCTCCGCACCAGGAGCCGTCCAAGGATTTTACGGGATTTGGCGGCGCCTGTCGTAATCGCCGCCCGGCCCGCCGGGCGGATCAGCCGCCGACGGCGTTGGGGCCGAGCAGGACCCGGAGCTCCCCGACGAGGCCCCGACGGGAGTCCACGTTGAACCCGGGCGGGAGGCGCAGGAGCTTCTCCCCGACCGAGAGCAGGACGGGCGAGTCGCCGGGATGCTCGGCGAGCAGGCGTTTCAGCCCGTCGACGGTGCGGTCGGTCAGGCTGTGGAGCGGCAGGGTGATGCGCAGCTCGTTCGCATCGTCGGCCGCGAGCTCGGGCCGCTGGACCTCCATGCAGATGAGCTTGCGGCGGTCCTCCCGCAGGTCGACCCTGGCTTTGACCACGACGATCGCGTCGTCGTCGAGGAGCGCCCCGTACTCGGCCATCGTGCGGGGGAAGACGAAGGTCTCGATGGAGGCGTCGAGGTCCTCGAGGACGAACGTCGCCATGAGGTCGCCCTTCTTCGTGTAGCGGCGGGAGAGCTCGGTCACCACCCCGCCCACGACCCGGACCTGTCCCTCGCCGCCCGGCCCACCGGCGCCGCCGAGGACGTCGGCGTCGAGGTCGACCAGCTCGGCGAGCCCGCAGTCGGTCAGGCGGGCGAGGGCGACCTCGTGGCCCATGAGGGGGTGGTCGCTGATGTAGAGGCCGAGCATCTCCTTCTCGAAGGCGAGGCGGTGCGGTTTGGCGAACTCGGTGTCCGGGATCGGGACCCGGGTGTCGCCGAAGCCGGCGGGCGCTCCCTCGGTGTCGGGCTCGAGCGCCGCGAAGAGCGAGACGACGCCGGCATCGAGCTCGCGGCGGCGCTCGAGCGTCCGGTCGACGATCTCCTCGAAGACGAGGCAGAGCCCCTGGCGGGGGTGGCCGAGCGCATCGAAGGCGCCGGCCTTCACCAGCGACTCGATCGTCCGTTTGTTGAGGACCTGGGGGTCGACCCGCTGGCAGAAGTCGTAGAAGTCGGTGTAGGCCCCGCCGCGCTCGCGCTCGGCGACGATGTGGCCGACCAGCCCTTCGCCGACGTTGCGGACCGCGGCGAGGCCGAAGGTGATCGCGCCGCGTTGGACGACGCCCCGCCCGGCCGTACCGTTGCCTCCGGTGGGGTCCGGTGCGAACTCGGCGAGCGAGCGGTTCACGTCGGGGACGAGGACCTCGATGCCGAACGCGCGGCACTCGGCGAGGTACACCGCCGTCTTGTCCTTGTTGTCCTTCACGGAGGTGAGCAGGCTCGCGAGGTACTCGACGGGATGGTGCGCCTTGAGCCAGGCGGTCTGGTAGGCGACCAGGCCGTAGCCGTAGGAGTGCGACTTGTTGAACGCGTAGTCGGCGAAGGGCTCGATGATGTCGAAGAGCTGCGTGCCGAGCTCCTCCCCGTACCCCGTCTCGACGCAGCCCGCGACGAACTTCTCCCGCTCGGCGGCGATCATCGAGCGGATCTTCTTGCCGCACGCCTTGCGGAGGTTGTCGGCCTCCTCGAGCGAGTAGCCCGCGAAGCGCTGGGCGACCCGCATCACGGACTCCTGGTAGAGCATGAGACCGTACGTGTCGCCGAGGATCGGCTCGAGGTCCGGGTGGAGGTAGGTCAGGGCCTTGCGGCCGTTCTTGAGCTCGGGGTAGTCGCGGTGCATGTTGGCCGCCATCGGCCCGGGGCGGTAGAGGGCGACGAGCGCCGCGACGTCGTCGAAGCTCGTCGGTGCGAGCGACCGGAGCGTCTGGCGCATGGCCCCGCCCTCGAGCTGGAACACGCCGACCGAATCCGCCCGCCGGAGCATGGCGAGGGTCTCCTCGTCGTCGAGGGGCACCGCGTCGATGTCGGGGCGCTCGCCGGTGGAGCGCTCGATGAGGTCGAGGGCGCGCTCGATGACCGAGAGGTTGCGCAGCCCGAGGAAGTCCATCTTGAGCAGGCCGAGCTCCTCGACCCCGTGCATCTCGTACTGGGTCACGATCGGCGCGTCCGCGGGGTCGGAGCCGTCGGGCTTGCGCTGGATCGGGAGGTACTCGGTCAGCGGCTCGTCGGTGATGACCACCGCGGCCGCGTGGATGCCGTCCTGGCGCCGGAGGCCCTCGAGGCCCTTTGCCACGTCGATCACCCGCGTGGCCTCCGGGTCGGTCTCGTACATGGTGCGCAGCTCCGCCGCCGCGACATAGCCGTCCTCGTGGCCCTCGGTCCGGACGAGGCAGGCGGTGAGGGACGTGTCGCGTCCCATGATGAGCGGCGGCATCGCCTTGGCGATCCGGTCGCCGACGCCGTAGGGATAGCCGAGCACCCGCGCCGCGTCGCGCACCGCGGCCCGCGCCTTGATCGTCGAGAAGGTCACGATCTGGGCGACGTGGTCCGATCCGTACCGCTCGGCCGCGTAGCGGATCATCTCGCCGCGGTAGCGCTCGTCGAAGTCCATGTCGATGTCGGGCATCTGCCGGCGGCCGGGGTTGAGGAACCGCTCGAACAGGAGGTCGTAGCGGATGGGGTCGATGTCGACGATGCGGAGGCAGTAGGCGACGCAGCACCCGGCCGCCGAGCCCCGACCCGGACCGACCCGGATGCCCCGCGTGCGCGCATGGCGGATGAGATCCCAGACGACGAGGAAGTACGCGGCGAATCCCATCTCGCCGATGACGCCGAGCTCGTAGTCGAGCCGGGTGACCACGTCGGCGGGAACCGGGTCGCCGTACCGCTCCCTCGCGCCCTCCAGGCTCAGGTGGCGCAGGTACGCCGCCGCGCGCGCCTCGTAGGTCTCGCCGGCGAACCCCTCCGGCACCGGGAACCTCGGCAGGCTCGGCCGGCCGAAGTCGATCTGCACCGAGGCGCGCTCGGCGATGAGCAATGTGTTGTCACAGGCCTCGGGGAGCTCGGCGAACAGGTGGCGCATCTCCGCGGCCGACTTGAGGTAGTGCTCCTCGCCTTCGAATTTGAACCGCTTGGGGTCGTCGATGCGCGCCCCGGTCTGTACGCAGAGGAGGGCGTCGTGGGCGACGTGGTCCTCGCGATGCGTGTAGTGGCTGTCGTTGGTCGCGAGGAGCGGCGCGCCGATGCGCCGGGCGATCTCGACGAGTGCCGGGTTCGTCTTCTGCTGCTCGGGGAGTCCGTGGTCCTGCAGCTCGACGAAGAGGTGCTCCTTGCCGAAGATGTCCTGGAGCCGAGCCGCGAGGGTCTCCGCCTTCAGGCGGTCGTCGGCCAGCAGCGCCTGGAGCACGACGCCCCCGAGACAGCCGGTGGTCGCGATGAGCCCTTCGCTGTGTCGGGCGAGCAGCTCCCAGTCGAGGCGGGGCTTGTAGTAGTAGCCCTCGAGGTAGGCCGCCGAGGAGAGCTTGAGCAGGTTGCGGTAGCCCTGGTCCGTCTCGGCGAGCAGGGTGAGGTGGTAGTAGAGCTTCTCGCCCCCGGCGACGTCGCCACCGGTGTCGTCGACCTTGCCGCGGCGGACCGGTCGCTCGTGCCGGGACTCGGCTGCCATGTAGGCCTCCGTGCCGATCACCGGGGTGATCCCGGCGTCGCGGCACGCCGCGTAGAAGTCGAGGACGCCGTACATGTTCCCGTGGTCGGTGATCCCGAGGGCGGGCTGCCCGTCGGCGACCGCGGCGGCAACCAGCTCCTTGACCCGTGCCGCACCGTCGAGCATCGAGAACTCGGTGTGGGTGTGGAGGTGGGTGAACGAGCGTGTGGTCAACGGGCTGGGGTCTCCCTCCCCCTCGCCTCCCCGGGCGACGGTGCCGCGGCGACGAATGACAGCGGTGTGATTCCGACCATAGCCCCTCGGTGCCCTGTCGGCCGGGGTCCCTGCGTCCGGGGTCGGCCGATCAGAGGTAGGTGCCCGGGCGGCCGACCGTCGGATCCTCGCCGGCGGAGAGCGAGCGCTGTCGCATCTCGTCGAGCTGCGCTCGTGCGGCGACCTGCTGGGCGACGAGTGTCGCCTGGATCCCGTGGAAGAGGCCCTCGAGCCACCCCACGAGCTGCGCGTGCGCGACCCGGAGCTCCGACTCGGAGGGCACCGGCGAGTCGAACGGGATCGAGACGCGGTCGAGCTCGGCGGCGAGGTCGGGGGAGAGCCCCTCGGCAAGCTCGCGGATCGACTGCTCGTAGATCTCGCGGAGGCGGCCCCGGCTCGCCTCGTCGAGGGGGGCCTGACGGACCTCGTCGAGGAGCTGCTTGACCATCGAGCCGATCCGCAGGAGCTTGGCGGGTCGCTCGATCGACTCGGTGGTCTCCTCGCCGCCGGCTCCGTCGGGCGTGGCCTGGCCCACACCGGCCTCGGCGACCGCGTCGCCGGGCACCACGAGCGACGCAGGCCGCCCCTCGACGATCTCGGGACGCAGCGTGGGTGTCATCGGGGGGGGATCGGTCGGGTCGTGCTCCGTCACGCGTGTGCACCTCCGAGTGCGACGAGGGGGACCAGCATCTCTGCCGCCGTGAGCGAACCGTGGCGCGACTGCAGCCGGCTCTCGCCGGTGTCGGCGGGGTCGACGAAGGCCATCGGGGCGAACGGGACCAGCGCGACGTCACCGAGGCGGGAGAGGAGCTCGCCGCGCACCGGCCCGAGCCAACCCTCGTCGACGAGCTGGTCGCGGGTCCGCACCCAGGTCGAGTCCGCATAGAGCTCGGACGCGGCCGCGGCCAGGTCGCCCGCCGCGCCGGGTGTCGCGTGCAGCCAGCGGAACCGCCCCTCGCCCGAGAGGAAGTCGGTCATGCCCATGAGCTCGCGGCCGAGCAGCTCCACCTGTGGCCCGACGTCGATCTCGCCGTGGTCGGCGGTGACGACGAGCACCGCGCCGGGCGGCAGGCCCGCCGCGACGTCGCCGACCAGCCGGTCGACTGCCCGGAGCTCGGCGTCGTACCGGTCGCCGAGCCCGCTGCCGTGCGCGACGCGGTCGAGGCCGTCGTAGTAGGCGTAGACGAACGGCTCGCCGTCGGCGAGGAGCGACGAGACGGTGACCGGCAGCGACGAGGCGACTTTGTAGCCGTGGAGCGGGGAGGCCCCGAGATGGGCCGCCGTGAAGCCGGTGCCGCCGAACTCGTCCTTCGAGACGACCGGCACCGGACCCGGGGCGCCGGGGAAGGCCGGGTGCGGCTGGAGCTCGGCCGCCGGCACCAGACGACGGGCGTCGCGCGTCCGGCCGCTCCCGAGCGTCCAGCGCAGGACGTTGAGAATCTCGCCGCCGACCGCGATGCGGTAACCGAGGACGCCGTGGTCGCCCGGCGACCGGCCGGTCGTGATCGACGTGAGCGCCGTCGCGGTCGTGGTCGGGGCGACCGAGGTGATCGGCCGCTCGACGCCGTCCGCGGCGCAGAGCGTCGGGGCGAGCGCCGAGCGCGACCGGAGCTGTTCGAACCCGAGTCCGTCGAGGACAAGGAGCACGATCTGCCCGGCGCCCTGTGCCGTCCCGGGCAGCCACTCCGTCCCCGGCGCGTCCGGATCGCCGCGGGAGAGCAGCGCCGGGACGAGTTCGGCCACGCAGGCGCCCCCGTAGTCGGGCAGGACCGGGAGGGGTCGTTCGTCGGGTGCGGGGACGTCGTTCACCGCACCCGACACTACGCGAGCTGCGGCGGGGTCCGGCAGGCTCAGCTGCGCGGCAGCAGGGCCCGGACCGTCTTGTAGCAGTGACCGCTGCGCGGTGACGAGAGCGCCGCCACGATGTAGTGCGGCTTGGAGCCGAGTGCCGCGGCGAGGTCCTTGCCCGCGAGGCGGTCGCGGCGCGCCACGTCGAGTGCGCGCTCGGTCCCCGGGTCCTCGAGCGGGAGCCAGTTGTCGCTGCGTCCCCACCCGAAGCGGACCCAGACGGAGCGGTCGCCGACCCGGCGGAAGAGGACCGGGCCCTTCGAGGGGACGAGGAGGGCGAGCGACGGGCGGAACCCTCGGAACTCCCAGTACGGCGCCGACGCGCCGGGGAAGCCGAGCACGTGCTCTTCGACGGGGGCGGCGAGCGCGTGCAGCAGGTGACGCACCCGGCGGCCGTGCAGCGTGCCGAGGTGCCGCGGCAGGCCGGTCGCGGTCACCGCCTCGGGCTGCGCCAGGTCGTCGCGTTCGGGCTCCTCGGCGAGGTGCACCTCGGCGACGTCGAACGGCGCGAGATCGGGTCCGTGATCCTCGGGCCAGTCGACGCGCACCCGGACGAGCGCGCCGGACGCGAGGTCGATGCCGGTCGTGTCCTCTTCGTGGCAGGCGAGGACGAGGACGCTGAGCGCGGTGCCACCGTCGACGTCGATGCGCGAGCGCCGCTTGACCGTGCGCGCGACCTCGCGGGCGGTGCCGGCCCGCGGTGTGCGCGTCGCCCGAGGGCTCACGGTGCCACCGCGTCGAGCTGGCCGGCGAGGTCACCGGGGTCGTCCGCCGGGAGCCGGCAGACCGCGTCGTGACAGACGTAGGCGCGTCCCGGGTCACGTCCCGCCCAGAGCGGGGTGGCGGTCGGCTCGCCCCAGGCGAGCACCGCTCCCGGGAGCCAGCGCCGCCGCGCGACGTCGACCAGGTCCGGCCGATCGCCGGTCACCACGACCTCGGTGCTCCCGCGGGCGAGGAGGTCGGCCGCGAGGACCGACCGTGCGACCGCCGTCGGGTGGGCGGTGAGCAGATCGCCGACGAGGGACACGACGCCGCGGGCCTGCTCCGTGTAGCGCGGATCGCCGGTGAGCGCCCCGAGCCGGGCGAGCGCGACCGCGGCCACCCCGTTCGCCGAGGGGGTGGCACCGTCGAGCACGTCCTTGGTCCGAACGATGAGCGCCTCGGCGTCGTGCGCGGTCGTGAAGAACCCGCCCGCGTCGGCGTCGCCGAAGCGGTCGATCATCGCGTCGGCGATCGCCACGGCGCGTCCGGTCCAGACCGACTCGCCGGTGAGCTCGCCGAGCCGCGTGCAGCAGTCGACCAGCCACGCGTGGTCGGCCGCGTAGGCGAGGTGGCGCGGCCCGCTCGAGCGCTGCCAGCTCCGGAGCCATCGACCGTCGCCACCGATGAGGTGGCCGCAGAGGAACTCGCCCACGGCGACCGCGTCACGCGCCCACCGCTCGTCGCCGGTCGCGGCGGCGGATTCGGCGAGCGCCGAGGCGTACATCGCGTTCCACTCGGTGAGCACCTTGTCGTCGAGGCCCGGGCGCGGTCGCGTCCTGCGGGCGGCGAACAGCCGGCGGCGCCCCTCCTCGAGCTCGGACGTCCCGACGAGCGCCGCGCCGATCGGCCGGTGGAGGACCGAGCCGCCCTCGAAGTGGCCGCCGTCGTCCACGCCGAAGAATTCGGTGAGCGCCCCGGCGAGCGCCGGGTCGTCGGCGGCGGCCGCGACCAGCGCGGGCGACCAGGCGTAGAAGCGCCCTTCCTCGCCCTCTGAGTCGGCGTCCTCCGCCGAGCAGATCCCCCCTTCGGGCGTCGTGAGGTCGCGGCGGACGTACCGCACGATCCCGTCGGCGACGTGCCGGTAGCGCTCGTCGCCGGTCACCTGCCAGCCGTGGACGAAGGCGCGCAGCAGGCCGGCCTGGTCGTAGAGCATCTTCTCGAAGTGGGGGACGAGCCATGCCGCGTCCGTGGCGTAGCGCGCGAAGCCACCGCCGAGGTGGTCGTGGATGCCACCGGCCGCCAGGCCGTCGAGCGTGCGGGTCACCAGCTCGTTCGCCCGGGTCCCGGCCGGCGTGCCCGACGAGCGGGCCGCCTGCAGAAGGCACAGATCGAGGAGCGAGGGTTGGGGGAACTTGGGCGCCGCCCCGAAGCCGCCCGAGACCGGGTCGAACCGGCCGGCCAGCTCGTCGACCGCGCGGGCGACCAGGTCCGCTCCGCCGCCGGCCGGGGTCACCGCGAGCGGCGACACAGCGGAGGGACGGACGGCCGCGTGGGCCGCGATCGCGGTGGCGAGCTCGTCGGCCTGGGCCTCGACCTCGTCGCGGCGGTGCTCCCAGATGTCCGCCAGCGCAGCGAGCACGGTCCGGAAGGACGGCTGCCCGCCGCGGTCGACCGGCGGGAAGTAGGTCCCGCCGTAGAACGGGCGGCGGTCCGGCGTGAGGAAGACGCTCATCGGCCAGCCGCCCGAGCCGGTGAGCGAGAGCACGGCCTCCAGGTAGACCGCGTCGACGTCGGGACGCTCCTCGCGGTCGACCTTGACCGAGACGAACGAGGCGTTGAGGACGGCGGCGGTCTCGGGGTCCTCGAAGGACTCGTGGGCCATCACGTGGCACCAGTGGCAGGCGGAGTAGCCCACCGAGAGGAAGACCGGCCGGTCCTCGGTGGCGGCGCGGTCGAAGGCCTCGTCCCCCCACGGATACCAGTCGACCGGGTTCTCCGCGTGCTGGCGGAGGTACGGGGAGGACTCGCCGGACAGACGGTTCACCTCGCCGATGCTACGGGGTCGCCTCGCGCCCGGCGTCGACGCGTCCGGTGGGGTGCCGGGTCACCGACGGTAGGGTTGGCCGCCGTGGAGCTCCGCCTCGACGGCAGATCCGTCCTCGTGACCGGCGGGTCGCGCGGTATCGGACGGGCGATCGCGACCGAGTGCGCGTGCGCCGGAGCGTCGGTGTTGGTCTCGTCGCGGAAGGCGGACGCGCTCGCCGCGACCGCCGCCGCGATCGAAGAGGAGTGCGGCCTCCCGTCCGGTGCGGTGGGCTGGCACGTCGCGCACGCCGGGGATCCCGAGCAGGCGGCGGCCTGTGTCGCGGCCGTGGTCGAGCGGTTCGGCAGGCTGGACGTGCTCGTGAACAACGCGGCGACCAATCCGTACTTCGGGCCGATCGTCGAGATCGACTCGGTGCGTGCCGACAAGACCGTCCGGGTCAACCAGACCGGCTACCTCGAGTGGTCACAGGCGGCGTGGCGCGCGTCCATGGCCGAGCACGGCGGGGTGATCCTCAACATCGCCTCGATCGGCGGGCTGGCCGTCGAGGCCGGGATCGGCTGGTACAACGTGACCAAGGCAGCGGTGATCCATCTCACCGCGCAGCTGGCCGGCGAGCTGGGCCCGGCGGTCCGGGTCAACGCGCTCGCGCCGGGACTCGTCAAGACCGACTTCGCACGCGCGCTCTGGGAGACCGGCGAGGAGGCCATCGCCCGGCGGCTCCCGCTCCGGCGCCTCGGGACGGTGGACGACGTCGCCGCGGCCGCGCTCTTCCTCTGCTCCGACGCGGCGTCGTGGATCACCGGGACGACGCTGGTGGTCGACGGCGGGTCGCTCTGCGTGGCAACCGGCGCGCTCTCCTGACGCGCCGGCGTGCGGGCGCTCAGGGGAGCGCGGCGCGGCGGACCTTGCCCGAGCCCGTGCGCGGGAGGGACGGCACGACGACCAGCTCGCGCGGCGACGCCCAGGGTGCGAGTGCCGCGGCCACGGCTGCGCGGAGCTCGCCGAGGGCCGGCGCGGCGGCGGGGTCGGTGGGGACCACCCAGGCGACCACCCGCTCGCCCCACTCGGGGTCGGGCCGCTTCCAGACCGCAACCTCGGCGACGGTCGGCAGCCCGGCGAGGACGCTCTCGACCGGGTGCGGCCAGACCTTCTCGCCGCCGGTCACGATGACTTCGGCCATCCTGCCGTGGACGGTGAGCCGGCGGTCGGCTCCGAGGGCCCCGGCATCCCCCGTCGGGAACCACCCGCCGTCGAGACGGGGATCGGAGCCGTCGCGGTAGCACCGGAGCAGCTCCGGGCCGCGGACCAGCACCTCGCCGTCGGCCCCCAGGGTGCCGTCGCCGATCCGGAGCTCGACCCCGTCGAGCGGAACGCCGTCGTAGACGACGCCGGAGCCCGTTTCGGTCATCCCGTAGGTCGTGACGACGTTGGCGGGCAGCGCGCTCGGCGGTGCCGCGCCCCCGAGGAGGACCGTGCGGTACCCGGCGACATCGGTTCGGGCGAGCGCGGTCGCGACGAGCGAGACGAGGGTCGCGCCATCGGCCGCCGCGCGCTCGACCTCCGCCGGGTCGAAGCCCTCGAGCACCGTGCAGGGTGTGTCGGTGAGGAGCGCGCGCGTCACCACCGAGAGACCCCCGATGTGCGCGAGCGGGAGACAGGCGACCCAGCGGTCGCGCCCGGGGTCGACGCCGAGACGGGCCGAGGTGGCTATCGCAGAGGCTCGCACCGCCTCGCGGGTGAGCACGGCACCCTTCGGCTCACCGGTCGTGCCGCTCGTCGCCACCACGAGCGCGTCGCCGGGTTCGGTCGGCCGACCACCGTCGAGCTGTCGCGTACCCTCTTCGTCGACGAGACGGCCGGGACGGAGCACGTCGAGGAGTCGGGCGATCGCCGTGCGTGGCAGGCGCCGGTCGACCGGCAGGACCGCGTCGCCCGCGTCCCACGCGGCGCGCAGCGCGTCAGCGAAGCGCGGACCGCCGGCGAGGTCGAGAGCAACCAACGCTGGCACCGGCGGTAGCCTAGGCGGCCGGACGTGCGGCGACGCGAGGAGCAGGTGGACGGAGTGGGTGCGCAGGAGGAGTCGGAGGGGGCCGCATCGGCGACCTCGCCGCCGCCGACCGTCGTCACCGGACCGCCCGCGGACCCGGTCGAAGGTCTCCGCGGGCTGCCCGCACCCGCGTGGGAGCCGCGGGGGTCGTACCGCGACATCCGCTTCGAGGTCGCCGACGGCATCGCCAAGCTCACGATCGCCCGACCCGAGGTCCGCAACGCGTTCCGGCCGCAGACGCTCTTCGAGCTGGCCGACGCGTTCAACGCGGCACGGGACGACCCCGCGGTCGGCGTGGTGGTCCTGACCGGCGAGGGTCCCGACGCGTTCTGCTCGGGAGGTGACCAGAAGATCCGCGGCGACGACGGCTACCTGGGCGACGATGCCGTCGCACGCCAGGGCATCGGCCGCCTCAACGTGCTCGACCTGCAGATCCAGATCCGTCGCCTCCCGAAGCCGGTCGTCGCCATGGTGGCCGGCTACGCCATCGGAGGCGGCCACATCCTCCACCTCGTCTGCGACCTCACCATCGCGGCCGACAACGCGCGCTTCGGGCAGACGGGCCCGAAGGTCGGGAGCTTCGACGGGGGCTACGGCGCGAGCCTGCTGGCGCGCACGGTCGGTCTCAAGCGCGCGAAGGAGGTCTGGTTCCTCTGCCGGCAGTACGACGCGGCGACCGCGCTCGACTGGGGGCTCGTCAACGCGGTCGTGCCGCTCGCCGAGCTCGAGGCCGAGACGGTCGCGTGGTGCCGCCGGATGCTCTCCCTCTCGCCGATCGCCCTGCGCATGCTCAAGGGCGGACTGCACGCGGCCGACGACGGGCTGGCCGGCCTCCAGCAGTTCGCCGGCGACGCGACCATGCTCTTCTACATGAGCGAGGAGGGCCAGGAGGGCCGAAACGCCTTCCAGGAGCACCGGGCACCGGATTTCGGGCGGTTCCCGCGGCGCCCGTGACCGCCACGAGGCCCTCGGCCGGTCCGGCCGGGCGTTGGGTCCTCGGTGCGCGGCCGCGGACGTTGCCCGCGGCCCTCGTGCCCGTCGCCGTCGCCACCGCAGCGGCCCACCCCTGGGCGAGCGCCGCCGTGCCGGCGCCGGCGGGCTCGTGGCTCCGTGCGCTCGGCGCGCTGGTGGTCGCGCTCGGCGTGCAGGTGGGCACCAACTACGCGAACGACTACTCCGACGGCGTGCGCGGGACCGACGACGTGCGGGTCGGCCCGGTCCGTCTGGTGGCGTCGGGCCTCGCCACACCTGGTGCGGTACGGTGCGCAGCCCTCGTGGCCTTCGGCGTCGCCGCGGCGGCCGGCCTCGCGCTCGCGGCGGTCACCTCGTGGTGGATCCTCCTGGTCGGCGCCTCCTGTCTCGCCGCGGGGTGGATGTACACGGGCGGCCCGCGTCCCTACGGGTACGCGGGGCTCGGCGAGCTCTTCGTGTTCGTCTTCTTCGGGCTGGTGGCGACCGTCGGCACCTACTACGTCGAGACCCGGCGGCTCAGGGAGCCGGCCGTCTGGGTCGCCGCCTGCCTGATCGGGCTGCTCGCCACCGCGCTGCTGCTCGCCAACAACCTCCGCGACATCGGGACCGACGCCGCGTCGGGCAAGCGGACGCTCGCGGTGCGGATCGGCCGCGTGGCGGCCGGACGGTGCTACCTCGCCTGTGTCGGCCTGCCCTTCGCGGCCGTGCTGGTGTGGGGCGTGCTCTCGGTCGCGGGCGTGCTCGACTCGCACTTGCCCGCGATCGTCTTCGCGCCGCTCGCCGCCCTCCCCGTCGCGTGGCCGGCGGCGCGCACGGTCGCCGGACCGGCCGAGGGGCCCGCGCTCCTCCCGGTGCTCGCCGCGACGGGCAGGTTGCAGCTTGCGTACGGCGGTCTGCTCGCGGTCGCGCTCTGGCTGTGGATCGCGTGACGGGCGGTCCGGGATCACCCGGCGGGTTCGTCGAGGAAATCGCGCACCACGCCGGCGACCGCCGCGGGCTGCTCGAGATGGAGCGCGTGCCCCGCGTCGGCCACCACGACGAACCGCGCGTTCGCTCCGATGCCGGAGGCAAGGCGGCGACCGAGCGCGGCGAACTTCGCGTCGTCCGCGCCCGCCACCACGAGGACCGGCATGGCAAGCTCGGCGAGGCGCGCCCAGAGCGGGTCCTGGGCGCCGGTGCCCGCGAGTCGGAGGTTCGACGCGAGGCCGGCTGCCGTGTTGGCCAGGCGCTCCTCGACCTGGGCGGCCGCGGGCGACAGACCGGCAAAGAGCGGGCTGTCGAGCCACGCCCCGACGAACGCGGCCACCGACTGCACCGGCGCCGCACCGTCCCTGGGCGCGAGTCGGTCGGCGAGCGCGCCGTCCGCAGCGCGCCGATCGCGCCGCTCGGACCCGTCGTCGATGCCGGCCGTGCCCGACAGGAGGACGAGACGCGTCACGAGCTCGGGACGGCCGAGGGCGAGGTGGAGGCAGTCAGCGCGCGCCCATCGAGTAGCCGACGTAGGCCGCGCGGCCGCCGGCCTCGCCGAGGAGGCGAGCGCCCTCGACGAGGCCGCAGGCGACCTGCGACGAGCCACCGTGCCCCGGAAGGTCGACGAGGGTCAGCCGGTGGTCGGAGGCGAGATCGTCGGCGAAGGGCCCCCAGGCCCGCCCGGTCATGGTGAAGCCGTGGGCCAGGACGACGTCGGGCCCGCTGCCGCGGCGCGAGCACGCGAGGCGGGTCCCTGCCGCCGACGGGCGCCCGCCCATCGGCGGTCGGGTCGTGGGGGAGACGTCGTCGCGCATGGGGCTCGGCCGTGAGCGTACCGACCCCCGGCGAGCGGACGGCGGCCGGCGACCTGCAGGCGGCGTTCGCCGCGACGATGGTGGACGAGTGGGTGCGCGGTGGCGTGCGCCACGCCGTGGTCTGCCCGGGATCGCGCTCGACCCCCTCGCGGCCGCGCTCGGCGCCCACCCGGAGGTCTCCCTCGTGGTGCGCCTCGACGAGCGGTCGGCGTCCTTCCTCGCGCTCGGGATCGGCCTGGCCACCGGCATGCCCGCCGTGCTCCTCACCACGAGCGGCACCGCGGGGGCCGAGGCCCACGCAGCGGTGGTCGAGGCCGATCTGGCGGGCGTGCCCCTCCTGGTCGTGACCGCCGACCGGCCGCCGGAGCTCCGGGGGGTGGGCGCGCCGCAGACTGTCGACCAGGTCCATCTCTTCGGACGCGCGGTCCGTTGGTTCGTGGACCCGGGTGTCGCGGACGGCGCCACGAGCGCCACCTGGCGGTCGCTCGCCGCACGCTGTCTCGCCGAGGCCGTCGCCGGCCCGCTCGGACCGGGGCCGGTCCACTGCAATCTGCCGTTCCGTGAGCCCCTGGTGGGGGACGCCGCCCGCGCCGGCGGCGCCGCCGTGGGGCGGCCGGACGGGCGGCCGTGGCACGTGGTCCCGACCGGCCCGCGGGACGCGCCCGTCGATTGGCCCCTTGCGGCCGATCCCGGCGGCCGGCGCGGTCTCGTCGTGGCGGGAGCCGGCTGCGGGGAGCCCGAGGCGGTGCGAGCGCTCGGCGCCGCGATGGGCTGGCCAGTGCTCGCGGATCCGCGCTCGGGCGTGCACGCCGAGGCCGACGGGATCGTCGCGCTCGCGGACGGAGTCCTGCGGTCGGACCGCTTCGCGGCATCCCACCGCCCGGAGATCGTGGTGCAGCTCGGCGCCCGCTGGGCATCGAAGGTGGTGTCCGGATTCGTCGCCGACGCCGCAAGGAGCGGCGCCGAGCTGGTGGTGGTCGATCCGTTCGGGCGGTGGCCCGATCCGGACCGCCTTGCGTCGGCGGTCGTGCGCGCCGACCCCTCGGCCGCGTGTCGCGCCTGGGTCGACCATCCGTGCGACCACGGTACGGCGGGAAGCTGGTGGGATGCGTGGGTCGGCGCCGAGGCCGCGGCGAGGACCGCCCTGGCCGCGGCGATGGACGGACGGTCCCTCGACGAACCGACCGTCGCCCGAACCGTGCATGCCGTCCTGCCGGCCGGCGCGACCCTCGTGGTGTCGTCCTCGATGCCGGTGCGCGACGTCGAGGCCTTCGCCGCGCCCCGTCCGGACCCTCCCCGGGTCCTCGCCAACCGAGGGGCGAACGGCATCGACGGCGTCGTCTCGACCGCCCTCGGGGTCGCGATCGCCTGCGACGGCCCGGTGGTCGCGCTCGTCGGCGATCTCGCGTTCCTGCACGATCTCGGTGCGCTGGTGGCGGCCGCGAGGTCGCCGATCGCCCTGACCGTTGTGGTGGTCGACAACGGAGGCGGCGGGATCTTCTCCTTCCTCGAGCAGGCGGACGCCTTCGACGGCGAGACGTTCGACCTCCTCTTCGGGACGCCGCAGGCCCCCGACGTCGCCGCGGCCGCCGCGGGGCTCGGTTGGGCCGTCGACGACCTCGAGGCGTCGGACGGGCGCGACGCACTCGTCGGGTCGCTCGCCCGGCGGATCGGGAGCGAGACACCGGCGGTGATCCGGGTCCGCGTGCCCGACCGCGGTGCCAACGTCGCGATCCACCGCGAGCTCCAGGTTGCGATCGCGACCGCGGTCGACGCCACGGCCGGTGCGTCGCCGGGCGCGCTGGCCTGAGCCGGGGGCTCAGGCCCCGGCCGGCACCCACGATCCGTGAAATCCGAACGGCACCCGTACCGGCAGGTGCACGGTGGCGACCGGTGGACCGCCCATCGCGGTCGCGTCGAGGACGACGAGGTCGCTCGCGTCGCGGGCGGCGTCGTAGACGACGGTGAGGACCCACCCCTCGTCCTCGGTGCGCCCGCCGGCCGCGCGCACGAAGACGGGTTCGCCGGCCGCACGCCGTGCACCCGGCTCCCAGCACACGGACTCGCCCCGCGCGAGGTCGTACTTCACGATGCCGCCGAACGCAGGCTCCGTCGCGAGGTCGCCGAGACCCGCGCAGTAGGCGTAGCGGTACGGCAGGCCGGCGCTCGCATCGTCGATCCGCGGCAGCTCGACCGGTCGGTCGTCGAGCCGCTCCTCCCGGACCCGCCGTGCCACCGGGTCGACGCTCCAGCGGGTCAGCACCGGCAGTGACCCGGAGATCGCCTCGCCGGGCCCGGTGTCGAACGCGCGGTCGTAACGGAGCAGGTCGACGACGACCTCGTCCCCGTCGTCGAAGGCGTTGACCACGTGGAACGCATAGCAGGGCTCGACGTCGACCCACACGACGTCGGCGCCCGAGCCGTCGCGGGCCAGCACCCCGATCCTCGCGCCGGCCTCGGGCATCCAGCGGAACGGCAGCGACCGGCCCTGCGCCGCGAGCTCGAGGTCGAAGACGACCGGCAGGTCGAGGAAGGCCACCCGGGTCGCGGTGACCGCCACGTCGTGCACCATCGTCGCGCGGGGCGTCTCGATCTCCTCGGTGCGGACCAGCCGGCCGCTGGCGTCCGCCACGTGATAGCGGAGGTAGGGGGGGCCGAAGACGTCGGCGCCGAAGAAGACCAGCTCACCGCTGTCGGGGTCGACCTTCGGGTGGGCGGTCATCGGCGAGCCGAGCGAGCCGTCGAAATCGTAGACCTTTGCGCGCGACAGGTCGTCCGAGAGCAGGTGCGGGAAGCCGGACTCGACCAGGGCGAGCGTGCGCCCCGCGTGACGGATCACGTGCGTGTTGGCCGGCCCGTCGAGGGGCTCGACCGGACCGGAGGGCGGCTCCGTCTCCGCCTTGGCCGCGAGCGCGCGGGTCCGCACCATGCGGCACCGGTAGCCGAGGGCCTTGCCGTCGCCCAGGGTGATCGCGTGGACCATCCCGTCACCGGCGAACCAGTGGTAGGCGGACTCGTCCGGGGGGACGACGACGGGGTTCGGACCGTTGCGCAGCAGCCTGCCCTCGAGGTCGGGCGGGAGGATGCCGGTGACGGGCAGCTCGTGGTCGTCGCTCCGCTCCGCCTGGACCGGTGCGAAATTGCCGTGGAGGTACGGGTTGGGCACGGCGCCTCTCTCGCGCTCGGACGGTGGGCCGGTCCGCCGGAACCGATCGCCGATCGTAGCGGCCGGGCGCGCGCCGCCTGCGTGGCAGGCTGAGGCCATGGCGAACCTCATGGAGGATCTCCGGTTCCGCGGTCTCGTCCACCAGCTGAGCGATGACGCACTCGCCGGGCGGCTCGACGCGGAGCGCCTCACGGTGTACTCGGGGTTCGACCCGACCGCCGACAGCCTCCACGTGGGCAACCTCCTGCAGCTCTGCACGCTCCGGCGCCTGCAGCTCGCCGGCCACCGGCCGATCGCGCTGGCCGGCGGCGGCACCGGCTTCGTCGGCGACCCGGGCGGCAAGTCCGAGGAGCGGTCCCTCCTGTCGGCGGAGGACCTCGCGGCCAACCTCGCCGGCATCGACGGGCAGCTCCGCAGCTTCCTCGACTTCGAGGGCGGCAACGGGGTCACGCCCGCGCTCCTCGTCGACAACGCGGCATGGCTCGGTCCGATGGGCCTCTTCGAGTTCCTGCGCGACGTGGGAAAGCACTTCACGGTCAACCAGATGGTGGCCAAGGACTCGGTTCGCTCGCGTCTCGAGCGTGACGGGCAGGGGATCTCCTATACCGAGTTCAGCTACATGCTCCTGCAGGCCTACGACTTCCTCCACCTGTACGACGAGTTCGGCTGCCGGCTGCAGATCGGCGGCAGCGACCAGTGGGGGAACATCACGATGGGCATCGAGCTCGTCCGCAAGGTGCGCCAAGGGGAGGCCTGGGGGCTCACGACCCCGCTCGTCGTGAAGGCGGACGGGACCAAGTTCGGCAAGACCGAGGCGGGGACGGTCTGGCTCGACCCGGCTCGCACCAGCCCGTACCGTCTGTACCAGTTCTTCCTCAACAGCGAGGACGAAGTGGTCGGCATGTACCTCCGCTACTTCACGTTCCTCTCGCACGAGGCGATCCTCGAGCTCGACCGGGCCACTGCCGACCGTCCCGAGCGGCGGGAAGCGCAGCGCGAGCTCGCGCGCCAGGTCACGGGCGTGGTCCACGGCGAGGCCGAGACCCGGCGCGCCGAGGAGGCCGCCGCCGCCCTCTTCGGCGAGGACCTCGGCGCGCTCGACGAGCGCTCACTGCTCGACGTCTTCGCCGACGCGCCCTCGACGGTCGTCGCCCGGGCGCGCCTCGAGGACGGCGGGCTCCCGATCGTGGACCTGCTCGCCGAGGTCGGCGTCGTGGCCTCCAAGAGCCAGGCGCGCCGGACGGTCGAGCAGGGGGGTGCCTACGTGAACAACCGCCGGGAGGTCGACGTCGACCGGCGCCTCGCCGCGGGCGACCTCGTCGCCGACCGCTACCTGGTCCTCCGTCGCGGCAAGAAGGACTACCACCTGGTCCGCTTCGACTGAGCTCGAGCGAGCCGGGTACGGGTCGGGGTGCGGACCCGTCCAGGTGCGCCGCCGTCCCGCCGCGGGCCGGTCGCAGCGGGGACGGTCGTACACTCTGCGGCATGCCGCCTCCGGATGCCGCGAGCTCCGAGCACGCGCCGGTCCGCCTGACCGGTGGCCTGCCCGAGACCGTGCTGCCCGACGACCCCGAACCGGTGCGGGTGCGGCTCGCAGCCGCACTCGGGGCGCCGGCCGACCGTCGGCGCGATGCGGTCGCAGACGTCGTGCGCGCGGCGCCGCGCTCGCTCGCGGCCTGGGCCGCCCTCGGAGGGCTCGCCCGCGACGACGTCGAGGCCTACGCCTGCTTCCGCGTCGGCTACCACCGCGGGCTCGACGCCCTGCGCGCCGCCGGCTGGAAGGGCTCGGGGCTCGTCCGATGGGAGCACCAAGCGAACGGCGGCTTCCTCACCTGTCTCGACGGGCTCCGCTCGACCGCAGGCGCGATCGGTGAGACGGACGAGGAGGAGCGGTGCGCGCACTTCCTCCGGCAGCTCGATCCGACGTGGCGTCCGGACCGGTCCGGTCCACCGCGCTGAGGCCGCGACGCGCTGGCCGAGGAGGTCGTGCGCCGCGCACGCTGATCGGCGGTCCGCTGGCCGTGGCCTGCGTCGTGGCGGCGGCGTGCATGCTGGCCGGCTGCGCGGGGCCCGACGAGACCGGGCCCCCCTCGGCACGGGTCACGAGCTGGGTCACTGGTGGCGGCGGCGGTGCGGCGATCGGGACCCTCGAGGCGGACAGTGGGAACGTGGCCCATGCGCTCGCGACGGGGAACCCGCCCTCGGCCATCAGGACCGTGTGCGCCCTCCTCACCAACGACGCCGAGACGGCCATCGGCAACCTGCCGACCCCCGATGCGCAGCTGACCCAGGAGCTCGACTCCGCCTACCAGGACGCGGCCGCCGCCGGCGACGACTGCTACAACGGCGCCGCGGGCAACCGCACGCTGCTCGACCGGTCGGCTGCCGAGCGCGACCACCTCACGCCCCTGCTCGCGGCAGCGGTCCAGCGGATCGTCTCGGTCACCGGCCACGTCCCCTCGACCACCACGACCGCACCGTCGGGCGCGGGCGGTGATCCCTTTGCCGGCTGAGCCGGGGGACGCCCCGGCGCCGGGGCGCGTGTGCCGGAGCGGGGTGCACCGTGCCCGTCGCTGAAGGCCCTGTCGGCCCGTTCCCCGCCGGGAGCGATGCCGAAGCCTACGACCGCCTGCGCCGACGGGTGCTCTGGTCGATGCCGACCGGGCTCTTCGTCGTGGGGAGCCGGTCGGGCGAGCGCCGCAACCTCATGGCGTGCAACTGGGCCATGCAGGTCGCCACGGCGCCCAAGCTCGTCGCCGTCGCGCTCGAGTCGACGTCGGTGACGCTCGGGCTCGTGGCGGCGTCGGGGTCCTTCGCCCTCAGCGTCCTGCCACGCGCCGAGCGGGTGGTGATCCGAAAATTCGTGAAGCCGGTGCGCGACGTCGAGCTCGGACCGGACGGCGGTGCGATCGCGCTGCAGGGCCAGCCCGTCATTGAGGTCGCCGGCGGTCTGCCGGTCCTCGCGGTCGCACAGGCGTGGCTCGCCTTCGAGGTCCGTACCGTCGAGCGGTGGTCGCGGCCGGACGGTGCCGAGGGGAGCCACCGGCTCGTGGTGGGCGAGGTGGTCGACGTCGGTGAGGTTGCGCCGGCCGCCGACGAGGTCGCGCTCACGATGGCGGACACCACCATGCACTACGGCGGCTGAGCCGCCGGCGCACCAGGGAGGGAGAAGGAGGGGGGTGCCGCGGCGGTCCGCGCAACTCCCGCGTCAGGATCGGTCGGCGTCGCCAGGTGGCCGCAGGTCGATGCGGAGGGTCAGGATCCCGTCCTCGAGGCTCGCCTCCGCGTCGCCGACCATGGCGAAGTCCATGAAGTCGACCTGGGCCTGCTCGCGGAAGCGCTGCCGCTCGGGGCCCTCGACCGGCGGCATCCCGCGCGTGCGGACCGCTTCGGCCCTCGCTCGGAAGCGTCGCACCATGGCCCCGGGGTCGAAGGGATCGGCCACGCGACCGATGGTAGCGGCGCCCACCTCGCGCCACGACTGGCGGTGCCCCGCACTACACTCGGAGGGCGTTGGTGCTCGGTGGTGACCCCGGCGGTTCCGGTTCGGGGGCCCTCGCACCCCTGGTGGGGCAAGGAGTTGTTTCCGTGAAGAAGGGTCGCCATCGCCGCTTCGAAGAAGCGCGAAGTCTGAAGCGGTCCGTCGCGACGGCGAACCGGCGCTGCCCCGAGTGCGGAGCCGAACCCGACGATCGGCACGCCTCCTGGTGCCTCGCCACCGAGGACGACTACGACGAGATCCTCGGCAACGCGCCGGCGGACGGCGCCCTGGCGGAGGACGACCCCCTGGCCGAGTAGCCGTCGGGCGCAGCCCCGGGGTCGAGGAGGCGTCCGCCTCAGCGTCGGACGGTCGGGTGGGGGAGGAGCGTGACCCGGGCGTGCGGTGCGGTGCGCTCGTCCAGATAGGCAGCCAGCCGTTTGTAGACGACGGGGCCGACCATCTCGAGCAGCTCGTCCCGCATCGTCACGTAGACCGGCTCGTGCCCGACGAACGCCGCCGGGTCCTCGGTGCACCACCAGTGGAAGTCCTCACCGCCCTCGCCCCAGTGGCGGCGGTCCCACTGACGGATCACCGACGTGACCCTCCCGTCGGCCTGGGTCTCGTCCTCGCGGCGGAGCGGGAGCTGCCAGCACACCTCCGGCTTGAGCTCGACGTGGCTCCGCCCCTCCCGCTGCGCCGCGAGGTGGAGCGCGCAGCCTGCGCCGGCCGCGAAGCCGGGACGGTTGAGGAAGATGCACGCCCCCTCTGCCAGCCGCGTGCCGAGCTCGCCGTCGGGGAGCCTCTTCACGACGCCCTTTCGGCCCTTCTTGTGGAACTGCCAGAGGTCGGGCGGGAGGTCCGCCGCCGCACGCTCGACCCGCCTGGCGTCCTTCTTTCCGGTGAAGTGGGCACCGTACGAGCAGCACCCCTGGACGAGCTCGGGCGCGGGTCCCGTCAGCACTCCCTGGCAGCCGGCTCCGAAGATGCACGTCCACGAGCTGGCGAGGAACGTCACGTCGAAGAGCCAGGTCCGCTCCTCCTCGGGGTCGTCGAAGCTCACCCACTCGTGGACATCCTCGGCGGCGTCGTCGCCCCGGTGCATGTCCTCCTCCGGCATCCTCGTATGATGGCAGCCATGAGTGACGTCCGTGAGCAGGTCCGGCCCGTGCTGACGATCACCGACGCCGCGCGCGCCACCGTGCTCGACGTGCTGGCCAACGAGCCGGAGTCCGACGCGCTGGCGCTCTGGCTCGAGGTCAGCGGCGAGTCGGACGGGGCCTACGCCTACGACATGTACTTCCAGGCCCTCGCAGACGCCCACGTCGGCGACGTCGTCCAGGAGGACGGGGCGCTCCCGGTGGTGATCCCCGAGTCGAGCGTCGACCGGCTGCTCGGCGCCACCCTCGACCTCGCCGAGGACCCGGCGGGCGAGGGCGGCCTCGTCATCGTGAACCCGAACACGCCGCCACCTTCGCCCGGCCGTGGTGTCCCTGCACCCGAAGTCGACCTCTCGGACCCCCTTGCGCAACGGGTGGTCGCCGTCCTCGAGGAGCAGGTCAATCCCTCCATCGCGGCGCACGGCGGGCGCGCGGACCTCGTCGCGGTCGAGGATGCTTCCGTCTACCTCCGGTTGAGCGGCGGGTGCCAGGGGTGCGGCATGGCCAAGGCGACCCTCTCCCAGGGGATCGAGGTCATCCTCCGCGAGGCCATCCCCGAGCTCGCCTCGATCGTCGACGTGACCGAGCACGCCGACGGCACCAACCCGTACTACGAGCCGGCGCACCACTGATCGCCGGCCGCGTGGACGCGGCCCCCGTCCCGAGCCGCCCGCGAGACACCGTCCAGGCCTGCGCGTGACACGCCGTCCCGAGCTGCTCCGGGCTTCCCGTGGCACCTCGTCGGAGACGCAAACACCGGGGATGCCCGGCCGGCCGCCGGCCGTCCGGTACCGTGCGGATGCGTGGACGCCCACCTGCTCGCCGCCGCGGCGGTCGGGGTCGTGGCGGGTGCCGTGCTCGACCCGGTCGGCCAGCAGCTCGCGGCGCGGAGCCGTGCGGCCGAGGATCGACGGCGTGCCGAGCGCCGGGCGGCCGAGGGGCCGGAGCCGGGCGGTCCCGGCGAGCGCGCGCTCGAGCTCGGTGACGAGGGAGGGACCGCGGACGAGCCGGTCGCCCACCTGCTGCCCGCGGGCCGTTCGGTGCCCCGTGCGGTCGCCGCCGCCGTCCTGACCGGCGCGCTCTTCGCCGCCGCCGCCCACCGGTTCGGACCCCACCTCGTCCTCGCGCCGTACTGCGTCCTCTTCGCGGCGCTGGTCGCGGTCTCGGCCACCGACCTCACCCACCGGCTCGTCCCGCGCCAGCTCCTCTACGGCGCGCTCGTCGTCGTCGTACCGCTGCTCGTCGCGCTCGCCGCGACCACCCACGCCTGGAGCCACCTCGCCGGCGCGGCGATCGCAGGAGCGGCGGCCTTCGCCGTCTTCTTCGCCGTCTGGTGGTTCGTGCCGCGGGGCATGGGCTTCGGCGACGTGCGGCTGGCCGGTGTGATCGGGGTGTCGGTGGGGTTCTTGAGCCTCCTGCACGCGTACATCGCGTTCCTCGTGGGGTTCGTGCTCGGCGCGCTCTTCGGCGTCGTGCTCATGGCGGTGTCGTCGACGGGGCGCCGGACCCGGATCCCATTCGCGCCGGCGCTCGCGGCCGGCGCGGTCGTCGCAGTGCTCTGGGGCGGCACGCTCGCGCACGACCTCTTCCACGCCAGCACCTGAGGCGCGACCACCCCGGGTAGATTCTGCAGGATGCTCCGCTTCCTGACCGCCGGGGAGTCCCACGGGCGCGCGCTGGTGGTCGTCGTCGAAGGGATGCCGGCCGGGCTGCTCGTGACGGCCGAGGACCTCCAGCGCGGTCTCGCGCGCCGGCGCCTCGGGTTCGGCCGGGGTCCGCGCATGCGGTTCGAGGCCGACGAGCTCACGATCCTCGCGGGGGTGCGCCACGGGCGCACCATCGGCTCGCCGATCGCGGTCGAGATCGCGAACACCGAGTGGCCGAAGTGGGAGGAGGAGATGTCGCCCGCGCCCGGCCTGCCGTCGAAGGTCCTGACCCAGCCGCGGCCCGGCCACGCCGATCTCTCGGGGATGCTCAAGTACGGCCTGGCCGACGCCCGGGACGTCCTCGAGCGTGCCTCCGCCCGCGAGACGGCGGCACGGGTCGCAGCCGGCACCCTCGCCAAGCTCCTCCTGCTGCAGATCGGCGTGGACGTGCTGAGCCACGTCGTGCAGCTCGGTCCCGAACGTGCCGCCCCCGGACCGCTGCCGACCGCGGCGGACCTCCCGAGCATCGACGAGTCCGAGGTCCGCTGCGCCGACGCCGAGGCCGCCGACCGGATGGTCACGGCGATCCGTGCAGCCGCGAAGGACGGCGACTCGCTCGGCGGGGTGGTGGAGGTGGTCGCCCACGGGGTGCCGGTCGGTCTCGGCAGCCACGTGCACTGGGACCGACGGCTCGACGCGCTGCTCGCGCAGGCGCTGATGAGCATCCAGGCGGTCAAGTCGGTCGAGCTCGGCGACGGGACCGAGCTCGCCGGCCGCCGCGGCTCGGAGGCACACGACTCGATCCGGATCGCGGCACACGGCGAGGAGGGCGCGGGCGCGTCGACCACGGGGGGCTACCTGCGCGACACCCACCATGCGGGTGGCGTCGAAGGCGGGATGTCGACCGGCTCGCCGATCGTGGCGAGGGTGGCGATGAAGCCGCTCGCCACGCTCAACCGCCCGACGCTCGGCACCGTCGACGTGGTGACCAAGGAGTCGACCGTCTCGTTCAAGGAGCGCACCGACGTGACGGCCGTGCCGGCCATGGGCGTGGTCGCCGAGACGATGACCGCACTGGTGCTGGCCTCCGAGGCGCTGCGCAAGTTCGGCGGCGACTCGATCGAGGAGTTCCGGCGGAACCGCTCGGGGTACCTCGCGGCGCTGGGCGAGACCCCGTCGGCCGCCCGTCCGCCATCCGATGGCTGACCGGCTGGTGCTGGTAGGGATGATGGGCGCCGGCAAGTCGACGGTGGGCCACCTGGTCGCCGAGCGCCTCGGGTGGCGGTACCTCGACTCGGACGAGCAGGTCGAGGCGGAGACCGGCCGCACGGTCGTCGAGCTCTTCGCCGAACGGGGCGAGGCGGCCTTCCGCACCGAGGAGTCCCGCGTGCTCGCAGAGGCGCTCGGCGCCGACGAGCCGGTGGTCGTGTCGGCCGCGGGCGGCGTGGTCCTCGCCGAGGAGAACCGATCGCTGCTCCGTCGGCGCGGCCCCGTCGTCTGGCTCCGCGCCGAGCCGGCCACGCTCGCCGCACGGCTCGGCCAGGGAGCGGGCCGGCCGCTGCTCGGCTCCGATCCGGCCGGTCGGATCGTCGAGCTCGACGAGGTCCGCCGGCCCCTCTACGAGACGGTCGCGACGGCCGTGGTCGACGTCGACCGCCTCAGCCCCGAGGTGGTCGCCGACCGCGTGCTCGAGGCGGCCGGCCTCACGGGCGGCGCCCGGCGGTGAGGACCGTCGCGGTCGAGCTCGGCGAGCGGCGCTACGACGTCCTGGTCGGCGCCGGGGTCCGCCACGAGCTCGCGCGGGTCGTCGCCGAGACCGTGCCCGGCGCGCGGCAGGCCGCGGTCGTGACCCAGGCGGGCATCGGGGTCGAGGTCGACCCGGGGCTGCCGGCGACGATCCTCTCCGTGCCCGATGGTGAAGCCGCGAAGTCGCTCGCCACCGTCGAGACCCTCTGCCGCGGCTTCGCCCGCGACGGGCTGAGCCGCGGGGACGTGGTGGTCGCCGTCGGCGGAGGCGTGGTGAGCGACCTCGCCGGCTACGCCGCGGCGGCGTACCACCGCGGGACCGCCTACGTCACGGTGGCGACCACGCTGCTCGCGCAGGTGGACGCCGCGATCGGCGGCAAGACCGGCGTGAACCTCCCCGAGGGGAAGAACCTGGTCGGCGCGTTCTGGCAGCCGCGGGCGGTCCTCTGCGACACCGACGTCCTCGCCACCCTGCCACCCGGGGAGTGGGCCTCCGGGCGCGGGGAGATCGCCAAGTACGCACTGCTCGGCGTCGGGCCCACGGGCCGGGACGACCCAGCCGGCGAGATGGAGGATCTGTCCCTCGAGGATCAGGTCACGCGCTGCGCGGCGATCAAGGCCGCGGTCGTCGCCGCCGACGAGCGCGAGGGGGGCGACCGCGCCATCCTCAACTACGGCCACACCCTCGCGCACGCCCTCGAGGCCTCGGCCTTCGACGTGTCGGACGGAGCAGCCCTCCGCCACGGCGAGGCGGTCGCGGTCGGCCTCGTCTTCGCGGCACTGCTCGCGAGGCGTCTCGGACGGATCGACGACCGCGCCGTCGAGCGGCACCGAGCGGCGGTGTCGGGGCTCGACCTCTCGCCGCTCCTGCCGGCGGACGTCGACCCTGCCGAGCTCGTCACGTTCATGGCGCGCGACAAGAAGGCGCACGGCTCGCTGACCTTCGTCCTCGACGGGCCACACGGCCTCGAGACCGTCGACGGCGTCGCCGGGGAGGACGTGCTCGCTACCCTGGACGGGATGGAACGACGCGTGACGACGGGGAACCCGTGAGCGACCGGGGCACCATCCTCCTGCTGTCAGGGCCCAACCTCGACCTGCTCGGCGAGCGCGAGCCGACGGTCTACGGGACCGAGACGCTCGCCGAGCACGTCGGTGCGGCGAGCGCCGCGGCGGCCGAGCGCGGCTACGCCCTCGCGCACCTCCAGAGCAATCACGAGGGAGACCTCGTCGAGGCCGTCCATGCCGCCCGCGAGGATGCGGTGGCGATCATCGTGAACGCGGGCGCGCTCACCCACACCTCGTGGTCGCTGCACGACGCGCTCGCCGCCTACGACGGCGTGGTCGTCGAGCTCCACCTCTCGAACCCGGCGGCACGCGAGCCGTTCCGCCACACCTCGGTCGTGGCGCCCGTCGCCGACGGTTGCGTCGCAGGCTTCGGCGCCCTCGGCTACCCGCTCGCGGTCGCCGCCGCCACCGAGCTGCTGGGCCGGCGGTGAGTCCCCCGCGGGACACGCTGCCCCCGCTGTCCGTGCGGGGGCGCCTCGAGCGCCTGCGCGCGCTGCTGCCGACCGCCGGGCCAGAGGGATCGGCGGTCGACGCGCTGCTCGTCGGCGCCGCCGCCAACGTGCGCTGGCTCACCGGGTTCAGCGGATCGGCCGGACTCCTGCTCGTCACCGGCGACGGAGCGCTCCTCACCACCGACGGGCGGTACCGCGCCCAGTCGGACGAGCAGCTCCGCCTCGCCGACGTGGCCGACGAGGTCACCGTCGTGGTCGGCGGGCTGCGCGCGCAGCGCGAGGCGGTCGCGGACCGGGCCGCGGGCCGCCCGCTGCTCGGGCTCGAGGCCGACCATGTGACCTGGTCCGAGCAGCGCGCGTGGGCCGAGCTCTTCCCGACGGCCGAGCTCGTGGCGACCCGGGGGACGGTGGAAGTCCTGCGCGAGGTCAAGGACGACGCCGAGCTCGCCCGCATGGCCCGTGCCGCCGCCATCGCCGACGAGGCGCTCGATGCCGTGCTCCCCTTCCTCGCCGGGGCCGGGCGCGCCGACAGACCGGCGCTCACCGAGACCCGGTTCGGCGCAGCGCTCGACCACGCCATGCGTGAGCGGGGCGCGGAAGGCCGCGCCTTCGAGACGATCGTCGCCTCCGGCGAGAACGCGGCCAAACCGCACGCGAGACCCGGCGAGCGGCGGATCGGGCCGGGCGACCCGGTCGTGGTCGACTTCGGCGCGGTCTGCGACGGCTACCGATCCGACATGACGCGCACCTTCTGCGTGGGGTCCGAGCCCACCGGCGAGCTCGCCCGGCTCTTCGAGGTCGTGGCCGAATCGCAGCGTGACGGCGTCGCCGCCGTGCGCCCGGGGGCCGTCTGCGAGGCGGTCGACGACGCCTGCCGATCACGCATCGCGTCCCGCGGTCTGGCCGACCGGTTCGAGCACGGCACCGGCCACGGGGTGGGGCTCGACATCCACGAGGCGCCGGCTGTGGCGCCGGGGTCGACTGCTATCCTCGCTGCAGGCACCGTGGTCACCGTCGAGCCGGGGGTCTACCTTCCCGGCACCGGTGGCGTCCGCATCGAGGACACCCTGGTGGTGACCGAGCACGGCAGCCGCCCGCTCACCCAGTTCCCGAAGGAAGTCGCCGTCTGATGGCCGTCTCCACCAACGATCTGCGCAACGGCATGACCCTCGATCTGCCTGAGGGACTGTTCAACGTGGTCGAGTTCCAGCACGTGAAGCCCGGCAAGGGCGGCGCGTTCGTGCGGACCAAGCTCAAGAACCAACGCTCCGGGGCCGTCATCGAGCGGACCTTCCGTGCGGACGAGAAGCTCGAGCAGGCCATCATCGACAAGCGGGAGATGCAGTTCCTCTACCGCGACGGCGGCGACTACGTCTTTATGGACACGACCTCCTACGACCAGTTGCAGGTCGCGACCGCGCAGCTCGGTGGCGCGGCCGACTACCTGAAGGAGGGCGACGACGCGGTCCTGCAGTTCTTCGGGAGCGAGATCGTCGGCATCGACCTGCCGGCCGCGGTGGAGCTGACGGTCGCCGAGACGGAGCCGGGGCTCCAGGGCGACCGCGTGTCGGGAGCCCGCAAGCCGGCCACCCTCGAGACCGGGCTCGTCGTCCAAGTGCCCCTCTTCGTGAACCCGGGGGAGCGGGTCAAGGTCGACACCCGCTCCGGCGAGTACCTGACCCGCGCCTGACCGTCCGCGGGCCGCCTGCGGCCCGAACCGACCGCGCACCGACCGCCGTGGATCCGGCCCCCCGCCACCAGGCCCGTGAGCGGGCCCTCACCCTCCTCTACGGGGCGGAGCTCAAGAGCGAGCGGCCCGCCGAGGCGCTGGCCGGACTGCCGGTCGCGCCCGACCCCTACTGCGTGACGTTGGTCGAAGCGGTCGAGGACCACCTGGCGACGATCGATGCCCTCGTCGGCGATGCGTCCATCGGCTGGGAGCTCGACCGGATGCCCGTCGTGGACCGCAGCGTCCTCCGGCTCGCCGTGGCCGAGCTGCTGGCCTGTCCGGACGTGCCCACCGCGGTCGTGCTCGACGAGGCGGTGGAGCTCGCGTCCGTCTACTCGACGGACGACTCCGGCAGGTTCGTGAACGGCGTGCTCGCGACCGTGGCGGAGCAGGTGCGGGGATGACCGCGCGGGGACCGATCCCGGTCCCCTACCCTCGGACGTGGGACCCGACCGGACCTCCCCCCGGTCGCCGAGGAGGCAGATGACGACCAGCGACGCGGTCGGCGAGCGGTCGGGCGCCGGCGCGGGCGGCGCAGGCGGCGCGGAGCGACCGGCGACGGGCATCGGCGCGCTCGACCCCCACCTGCGTCGGCTGGCCGCCGTGGTGGTGATCGGCACCATCATGTCGATCCTCGACACGACGATCGTGAACGTCGCAATCGCGACCCTCGCCCGCGACTTCCGCGCACCCCTCTCGACCGTCCAGTGGGTGAGCACCGGCTACCTCCTCGCCCTCGCGACGGTCATCCCGATCACCGGGTGGGCGGTGGAGCGCTTCGGCGCGAAGCGGATGTGGATCGTCTCGCTGGTGCTGTTCCTCGCGGGCTCGGCGCTCGCCGGCGCGTCGTGGTCGATCGAGAGCCTCATCGCGTTCCGGATCCTGCAGGGCTTCGGCGGTGGGATGATCATGCCGATCGGCCAGTCGATCGTGGCGGGCGCGGCCGGTCCGCAGCGGATGGGACGGGTGATGAGCCTGCTCGGCGTGCCGATGCTCCTCGGGCCGGTGATCGGACCGGTGCTCGGTGGCCTCATCGTCGACACGGTCTCGTGGCGGTGGATCTTCTACGTGAACATCCCGATCGGCATCGTCGCGATCCTGCTCGCGCTCCGCTTCCTGCCCGATCACGAGCGGACCGGCACCTGGGACCGGCTCGACGTCCGCGGCCTCCTGCTGCTCTCGCCCGGGCTCGCCCTCGTCGTCTACGGCCTCGCACAGGCCGGCCAGGGCTCGGCGGTCTCGGTCGCGGTCCCGATGGCGGTCGGCGCACTGCTCGTCTGCGGCTTCGTCCTCCATGCGCTGCGGTCGAAAATCGCCGCGCTCATCGACGTCCGGCTCTTCGCCGACCGCACCTTCACCGCGTCCTCGGTCACCACCTTCCTCTTCGGCGCGTCGCTCTTCGGCGGGATGCTCCTCCTCCCGCTCTACTACCAGGTGGTCCGGGGCCAGTCGGCCCTCAACGCGGGGCTGCTGATGGCGCCGCAGGGGGTCGGCGCGGCGCTCGTGATGCCGCTCGCCGGCCGCCTGACCGACCGGTTCGGCGCAGGCCGGATCGTCCCGGGCGGGCTCGTCGTGGTGGTGGCGGGCACCCTTGCGTACACCCAGCTCGGAAGCGACACCAGCTTCGCGTTGCTCGCGTGCTCGCTCTTCGTCCGCGGGATCGGCTTCGGCTTCGTGATGATGCCGGCGATCTCGGCCGCCTACCAGACGCTCTCGCGCCCGCAAGTGCCGCGCGCCTCGACCGCGGTCAACATCGTGCAGCGGATCGGCGGCTCGATCGGCACCGCGCTCGTCGCGGTCGTCCTCGACCACCAGATCGCGACCCGGGCCCATGCGCTCTCCGGTGGGCTGTCGGCGGCCGCCACCGCGCCGCCGGCGGCGCGGGCCGCCGTCGCGGAGCCGTTGGCGGCCGCGTTCGGGGCGACCTTCTGGTGGGTCGTGGGGATGACCGCGATCGCGGTGGTCCCCGCGCTGCTGCTGCCCCGAGAGGCCCCTCCCCCCGAGCCGGTCCCCGACGCGCCCGGCGCGCCCACGAGGCAGGAGGCGGGCGCGACGAGGGCCGCGCCCGTGATCGAGCGCGGCCGCCCGGCCGGGCCGGAGGTATAGTCGGAGCCTGACCGTGAAGCGGGTCCCGTGAGGCCCGTACGGACAGGAGGAAGCGGTGGCCGAACGCGAGCGCAGTCACAGCCGTCCGCGGGGCGCCGTGTTCGTGCCGAGGGTGCAGGTCATGGCGGCGGACGACGTGCGCCGGGCCATCACCCGCATGGCCCACGAGATCGCGGAGCGCAACCGCGGACTGGCCGACGTCGTGCTGGTCGGCCTCCAGACCGGCGGGGTCGCGATCGCCCGCCGGCTGGCCGAGACACTCGGCGAGGTCGAGGGCGCGACGGTCCCGGTGGGGACGCTCGACGTCGCCTTTTACCGGGACGACATCGGGTTGCGGCCGGTGCTGCCCGAGGCGACGACCGACATCGGGGTCGACCTCACCGGCACGACGGTCGTGCTCGTCGACGACGTGCTCTTCACCGGGCGGACCATCCGCGCCGCGCTCAACGCGCTGGGCGAGTACGGGCGGGCCCAGCGGGTGGAGCTCGCGGTCATGGTGGACCGGGGCCACCGCGAGCTGCCCATCCGGCCCGACTACGTGGGCAAGAACCTCCCCACCAGCCGCGACGAGATGGTCGACGTGACCGAGGCGGGCGTCTCGCTCGGGGAGCTGGTCGCCCGGTGAGTCCGTTCCCCGAGCACCTCCTCGGGATCGACGACCTCGACGCGGGATCGATCGCGGAGGTGCTGCGGGTCGCCGACTCCTTCGCCGAGGTCGGGCGGCGGGCGAACCCGAAGGTCCCGACGCTGCGCGGCCGGACCGTCGCGACGCTCTTCTTCGAGGACTCGACCCGCACCCGGATGTCCTTCGAGACCGCGGCCAAGCGGATGTCGGCCGACGTGCTCTCCTTCGCGCCGGGCTCCTCGTCGGTTCGCAAGGGGGAGTCGCTCCGCGACACGGTCGAGACGATCGAGGCGATCGGCATGGACGCGGTGGTCATCCGTCACCGCTCCTCCGGTGTCCCGGCGCAGGTGGCCGGCTGGGTCGAGCGGTGTGCCGTGATCAACGCGGGGGACGGGTGGCACCAGCACCCCACCCAGGCGCTCGTCGACCTCTTCACCGTGCAGCACGCGCTCGGCGGGGGGGACGACGACGTCACCGGCTTCGACGGCCTGGCGGTCGCGGTCGTCGGCGACATCCGCCACAGCCGCGTGGCACGCTCGCAGGTCGCCGCGTACGCCGCGCTGGGCGCCGCGGTGACCCTCGTCGCGCCCGCCACGCTGCTGCCGCCCTCGCTCGAGGGATGGCCGGTCGCCGCGGTCAGCCACGACCTCGACGACGTCCTCGCCAAGGCGGACGTCGTCTCGCTCCTCCGGCTGCAGGCCGAGCGCGGGAGCGGCTCCTTCGTGCCGAGCCTCCGCGAGTACACCGCGGGGTACGGGCTCACCCTGCGCCGGGCCGCCCTGCTCCGCCCCGAGGCCCTCATCCTCCACCCGGGCCCGGTCGTTCGGGGCGTGGAGATCGCCTCCGACGTGGCCGAGCTCCCGGCGTCGCTCATCGTGGACCAGGTCGCGAACGGGGTCGCGGTGCGGATGGCCGTGCTCTTCCTCCTCCTCGGCCAGGGACAGGTCGGCGGGGTGACCCGTGGCTGAGCGGTCGCGCGCCCTGGTGCTGCGCGGCGGGACGGTGGTCGACGCGACCGGGTCGCGCCGTGCCGACGTGCTCGTCGACGGGGACCTCGTCGCCGCGGTCGAGGAGGCGGTCGCGGCGCCGCGCGGGGCGACGGTCATCGACGCAGGCGGGTGCGTGGTCGCGCCGGGCCTGGTCGACCTCCACACCCACCTGCGCGAGCCCGGCGACGAGGGCTCCGAGACGGTCGAGAGCGGTACGCGGGCGGCGGCGCTCGGCGGCTACACCGCGGTGGTCGCGATGCCGAACACCGACCCGCCGCTCGACTCGGCCGAGTCCGTCCGCAACCTCTTCGACCTGGCAGCCGGCGCGCTCGCCGAGGTCGCGGTCGCCGGGGCGATCACCGTCGGGCGCGAGGGCGAGCGCCTCGCTCCCATGGCCGAGCTCGCAGCGCTCGGGGTGCGCCTCTTCACCGACGACGGCGCAGGGGTGCAGTCGGCTGGGCTCATGCGCCGCGCACTGCAGTACGCGGGCGGCCTCGGCGTGACCCTCGCGCAGCACTGCGAGGACCGTTCGCTCGCCGACGGCGGCGTGATGCACGAGGGTTGCTGGTCGAGCCGGCTCGGGCTCGCCGGAGCCACGGCCCTCGCCGAGGAGGTCATGGTCGCCAGGGACCTCGCCCTCGCACGGGAGACCGGCAGCCGTCTCCACCTGCTCCACCTCTCGACCGCGGTCTCGGTGGCGCTGGTCCGCGAGGCCAAGGCGGCGGGCCTCGCGGTCACCGCCGAGGCAGCCCCCCACCACTTCGCGCTCACCCACGACCGCACCGCCGGCTACGACCCGGTCTTCAAGGTCAACCCGCCCCTCCGTCCGGAGTCGGACGTCGACGCGGTGCGGGCGGGCCTCGTCGACGGGACGCTCGACGCCGTCGCGACCGACCACGCTCCGCATGCGCCGGAGCGCAAGGACCTCCCCTTCGACGAGGCCCCGCCGGGGATGCTCGGACTCGAGACCGCGCTCGCCCTGTCCCTCACCGAGCTCGGGCTCCCGATCGAGCGGGTGCTCGCCCTGTGCAGCTGGCAGCCGGCGGCGGTCGCGGGCCTCGACCCCGCACACGGTGGCGCCCAGGGGGGACCGATCGCCGCCGGCGGCCCCGCCAACCTCTGCGTGATCGACCCCGCGGCGCGCTGGATCGTCGACGCGCGGGGTGGCGCGAGCCTGAGCCGCAACACCCCCTACGCGGGTCGCGAGCTCATCGGCCGCGTCCGGCACACGGTCTTCCGCGGCGAGCCGGTCGTCGTGGACGGCGAGGCGCAGCGGTGAGCGACCGGTCGGGCGCGCCGCGGCGGCCCGAGGCGCTCCTCGTCCTGGCCGACGGCGAGCGGTTCGAGGGCGAGGCGGTCGGGGCCGCCCCACCCGACGGGATCGCCACGGGTGAGGCCGTCTTCAACACGGTGCTCACCGGCTACCAGGAGGTGCTCACCGACCCCTCCTACGCCGGGCAGGTCATCGCCTTCACGTACCCCCACATCGGCAACTACGGGGTCAACCCGGACGACGACGAGGCCGCGCGCCCGCACTGCCGCGGGATCGTCGTGCGGGACCTCGCGGACCGGCCGAGCAGCTGGCGTGCGACGGGCAGCCTCGAGGACCTGCTCCTGCGCTGGTCGCTGCCGGGGATCACCGGGGTGGACACCCGCCGCCTCACCCGCCACCTGCGCGATCGCGGGGCGATGCCCTGCGCGTTCGGCACTGCCGGCGAGGAGGCGCTGCTGGCGGCCGCGCGGGCCGAGCCGGGCACCGACGGTGTGGACCTCGTCTCCGAGGTCACGACGGACGTGACGACGACCCGCGGCGAGGGCCCCTACCGGGTCGTCGCCTACGACTTCGGCATCAAGGAGACGATGCTGCGCCAGCTCGGCCGCCTGGCCACGGTCACCGTCGTGCCGGCCACGACCCCCGCCGAGACGGTGCTCGGGATGGCGCCCGACGGCGTCTTCCTCTCGAACGGACCGGGCGACCCCGCCGCGCTGCCCGGGATCGCCACCGAGATGCGGCGCCTCGCGGAGGACGGCTCGGTCGCGGTCTTCGGGATCTGCCTCGGCCACCAGCTGCTCGCGACCGCGCTCGGCGCGTCCACCTACAAGCTCCCCTTCGGCCACCACGGCGGGAACCATCCGGTGCGCCACGTGGCGAGCGGCCGGGTCGAGATCACCTCCCAGAACCACAACTACGCGGTGGCCGACGGCACGCTGCCCTCCGCCGAGGTCACCCACGTGAACCTCAACGACGGGGTCGTCGAGGGGCTCGCCTCGCGGGAGGCGCCCGTCTTCAGCGTGCAGTACCACCCCGAAGCAGGGCCGGGCCCGCACGACGCGCGTTACCTCTTCGAGGAGTTCCGCGGCCTGATGGACGCCACCGGCGGACCGCGCCGCGCCGGAGCCGCCTGATGCCGCGCCGCGGAGACCTCGAGTCGATCCTGGTCATCGGCTCCGGGCCGATCGTGATCGGCCAGGCCTGTGAGTTCGACTACTCGGGGACCCAGGCCTGCCGGGTCCTCGCCGAGGAGGGCTTCCGGGTCGTGCTCGCCAACTCGAACCCGGCGACGATCATGACCGACCCCGGCATGGCCGACCGCACCTACGTCGAGCCACTCGACCCCGACGTCCTGGCCGCGATCGTCGAGCTCGAACGCCCCGACGCGCTCCTGCCGACCCTCGGCGGGCAGACCGCGCTCAACCTCACCATGGCGCTCGCCGAGCGAGGGGTGCTCGACCAGTTCGGGGTCGAGGTCATCGGGGCGAACACCGAGGCGATCGCGACCGCCGAGGATCGGGAGCGCTTCAAGGAGGCGATGGAGGAGATCGGCCTCGCCGTCCCGCGCTCGGGGTTCGCCTACTCCCTCGAGGAGGGGATGGCCATCGGCGAGGTGATCGGGTTCCCGATCATGGTCCGCCCGTCCTACATCCTCGGCGGCGCGGGGACGGGCATCGCGTCCGACCGCGAACGGCTCGTCCGGCTGATCGCCGAGGGGCTCGACGCATCCCCCATCGGCGAGGTGCTCGTCGAGCGCTCGATCGCCGGCCAGAAGGAGTTCGAGCTCGAGGTCATGCGGGACGGGGCTGACAACTGCGTGGTCATCTGCTCGATCGAGAACCTCGACCCGATGGGCGTCCACACCGGGGACTCGATCACCGTGGCCCCCGCCCAGACCCTGACCGACGTCGAGTACCAGGCGATGCGAGACGCGGCGTTCGCCTGCATCCGCCGGGTCGGCGTCGAGACTGGCGGCTCGAACGTGCAGTTCGCGGTCGACCCCGTCGACGGGAGCCAGACCGTCATCGAGATGAACCCGCGGGTCTCGCGATCGTCGGCCCTCGCCTCGAAGGCGACCGGTTTCCCCATCGCCAAGATCGCCGCCCGGCTCGCCGTCGGGTACCGCCTCGACGAGATCACCAACGACATCACCGGCGCGACCCCGGCCTCGTTCGAGCCGACCATCGACTATGTCGTGACCAAGATCCCGCGCTGGGCCTTCGAGAAGCTGCCGGGCGCGACCGACGAGCTCGGGACCAGGATGCAGTCGGTGGGGGAGGTGATGGGCATCGGCCGCACGTTCCCCGAGTCGCTGCAGAAGGCGATCCGCTCGCTCGAACAGGGGCGAGACGGGCTCAACGCGGACGCCGCCGAGACGGCCTGGGACGACCTCGACGACGAGGCCCTGCTCGCGTCGGTCTCGACCGCGACGCCCGATCGGCTCTTCGAGGTCGAGACGCTGCTGCGCCGCGGGGTGGCGATCGGCACGGTGGCGGAGGCGACCGGCATCGACCCGTGGTTCCTCGGTGAGCTCGCTCGGGTGACCGATGCGCGGATGGCCCTCGACCTCCGGGTGACCCTCGGGATGACCGCGGCCGACCTCGACCGTCGGGCGTGGCGCGAGCTCAAGCGGCTCGGCTTCTCCGACGCGCAGCTGGCCCACCTGCTCGGTCCGGACGTCGGGGCCGCCGACGTGCGCGCCTTCCGGACGGCCGTCGGCGTCTCGGCCACCTTCAAGACGGTCGACACCTGCGGCGCGGAGTTCGAGGCGCACACGCCGTACCACTATTCGACGACCGAGGACGAGGACGAGGTGCGCCCGTCGGACCGTCTCCGGGTCGTCATCCTCGGCTCGGGGCCGAACCGGATCGGGCAGGGGATCGAGTTCGACTACTGCTGCGTGCACGCCTCGCTCGCGCTGCGTGCGGCGGGCTACGAGACCGTGATGGTCAACTGCAACCCCGAGACGGTCTCGACCGACTACGACACCTCGGACCGCCTCTACTTCGAACCCCTGACGGCCGAGGACCTCGCCAACGTGCTGGAGGCCGAGCAGGCCGCGTCGACCGGGCCGGGCCGGCTCCTCGGGGTCATCGTGAGCCTCGGAGGCCAGACACCGCTCAAGCTCGCCGCCGACCTCCCCGAGGAGCTCGTCCTCGGGACGTCGCCGGTCTCGATCGACCTCGCGGAGGACCGTGAGCGGTGGAACGAGCTCTGCGGTCGGCTCGGCATCCCCCAGCCCCCGGGCGGCACGGCCACCTCTGCGGCGCAGGCGGTCGAGGTCGCGGCCGCGATCGGCTACCCGGTGCTCGTCCGCCCGTCCTACGTGCTCGGCGGCCGCGCGATGGAGATCGTCTACGACGACGCGCACCTGGTCGCCGCCGTCGAGGCGATGTCCGGCGCCCGCGGCTCCCTCGGGCGAGAGGGCGGGATCACCGCCGACCGCCCGGTGCTGGTCGACCGGTTCCTCGAGGACGCGGTCGAAGTCGACGTCGACGCGGTGCGCGACGCGACCGGCGAGGTCGTGCTCTGCGGGGTGATGGAGCACGTCGAGGCGGCCGGCGTCCACTCGGGCGACTCGGCCTGCGCGCTCCCGCCCCAGACACTCGGCGCGGCCGTGGTGGAGGAGCTCGAGCGGCACCTACGGGTCATCGCGGAGGCCCTGCAGGTGCGCGGGCTGCTCAACGTGCAGTTCGCGGTCAAGGACGAGAGGGTGTACGTCCTCGAGGCGAACCCCCGCGCGTCGCGCACCGTGCCGTTCGTGGCCAAGGCCACCGGGGTGCCCGTGGCGATGGTCGCCGCACGGGTGATGGTCGGGGCCACGCTCGCCGAGCTGCGGGCCGAGGGCCTCCTGACCGAGCCGGTCGGGGGGCACGTCTCGGTGAAGGAGGCGGTGCTGCCGTTCAACCGGTTCCCCGGTGTCGACACGCTGCTCGGCCCCGAGATGCGGTCGACCGGCGAGGTGATGGGGATCGGCCCGACCTTCGGGCTCGCCTTCGCCAAGAGCCAGCTGGCGGCCGGCAATCGGCTGCCGGTCGGGGGCACCGTCTTCCTCTCCCTCGCCGACCGAGACAAGCCGGCCGGGGTCGAGGCCGCGCGGCAGTTCGCGTCGCTCGGCTTCGAGCTGGCCGCGACCGTGGGCACGGCGGCGATGCTCGAGCGCGAGGGGATCCCGGTGGCGACGGTCGTCGCGAAGGTCGGCGACGGCGGCACGGGCGTCGACGCGGTCGACCTCATCGCCGGCGGCAAGGTCCAGCTCGTGGTCAACACGCCACGGGGCCGGGGGCCGCGGGCCGACGGGGTGCACATCCGGGCCGCGGCCACCGAGCACCTCGTGCCGTGCATCACGACGGTCGCCGCCGCACGGGCGGCGGCCGCAGGGATCACCGACTGGGTCCGCCACCCGCTCTCGGTCCGCTCCCTGCAGGACTACCACCGGCGATGAGGGCACGGGACGCCGACCCGCCGTGGCGGCGGGACCTCCCCTCCGGACAGGGCGGCGTCGACCTCGCGGTCCGGGTGGGCAGCGTCGTGCTCCCCAACCCGGTGATGACGGCGTCGGGCACCGCCGGCCACGCCGACGAGCTCGCGGCCTACGTCCCGCTCGGCGAGCTCGGCGCGGTCGTCGTGAAGTCGCTCTCGCCCGAGCCGTGGCCGGGCAACCCCGCCCCGCGGGTCCACCAGACGCCCGCGGGGATGCTCAACAGCGTGGGCCTCCAGGGACCGGGGATCGAGGCGTGGCTCGCCGACGACCTGCCGCGGCTCGCCGCCGCCGGGGCGCGGGTGGTAGTCAGCATCTGGGGCCAGCGCGTGGGCGACTTCGCGAAGGCGGCCGCCGCGCTCGAGGGTGCCGACGGCGTGGTCGCGCTCGAGATCAACGTGAGCTGCCCCAACCTCGAGGACCGTCGCCGCATGTTCGCGCACTCGCCGACGGCGACCGCCGAGGTGGTGGCGGCCGTGCGCGCGGCCTGCCCCTCGCTGCCCGGCTGGGCCAAGCTCAGCCCGACGGTGGCCGACATCGCGGAGATCGCGGGCGCGGCGCTCCACGCCGGGGCGGAGGCCGTGACACTCGTGAACACCGCGCTCGGCATGGCGATCGACGTCGAGACGCGGCGGCCGGTTCTCGGCTCCGGAGGGGCGGGCGGTGGCCTGTCGGGGCCGGCGATCCATCCGATCGCGGTCCGCGCGGTCTACGACGTCCGGGCGGCCCACCCCGACGTCGGGATCGTCGGTGTCGGCGGCGTGCAGCACGGACGCGACGCGGTCGAACTGCTGCTCGCGGGCGCGGACGCGGTGCAGGTCGGGACCGCGTCGTTCCGCGACCCACGCGCCCCGCTCACCGTGCTGCGCGGGCTCGAGGCCTGGTGCGCGGGCCACGGCGTGCGGTCGGTGGCCTCGCTGCAGGGGGCGGCCCATGGTTGAGCCGCATGCACCGGAGAGCTTCGCCGCCCGGGTGGCCCGCGCGGTCGCCGCGACGGGTCCGCTCTGCGCGGGGATCGACCCCTCGGCCGCGTTGCTCGAGGAGTGGGGCCTGCCCGACGGCCCCGAGGGGCTCCGCACCTTCGGCTCGCGCTGCGTGGAGGCCTTCGCCGGCACCGTGCCGGTCGTGAAGCCGCAGGTCGCGTTCTTCGAGCGGCACGGCGCGGCGGGGCTCGCCGCACTCGAGAAGGTGCTCGCCGAGGCGCGCGAGGCCGGGCTCCTCGTCATCGCCGACGCGAAGCGGACGGACATCGCGAGCACGGTCGACGCGTACGCGTCGGCCTGGCTCGACCCCGGGAGCCCCCTGTGCGCCGACGCGGTGACCGCCGTCGCCTACTTCGGGCTCGCCGCGCTGGAGCCGATGGTCGCCCGCGCTGGGGCGCACGGGCACGGGGTGATCGTCGTCGCCCGCGGGTCCAATCCCGAAGGGAGGGTGGTCCAAGAGGCGCTGACCGACGGCGGGCGCGGTCCGTCCGTGGAGGATCTGCTCCTCGACGAGATCGCCGCGCGGAACCGGTCGGGCGACGTCCCGGCCGGGACGGTCGGCGCGGTGGTGGGGGCCACCCTCGCCCCCTCGGTCTTCGCGCTGCCCGGCCTCGGCGGCACGATCCTGGCGCCGGGCGTCGGCGCGCAGGGTGCGACCGCGGCCGGCATGGCGGCGCTCTTCGCCGGCTGCGCGCCCGGCACGGTGCTGGCCAGCGTCTCGCGCTCGCTCCTCACGTGCGGGCCCGGACCGCCGGCTCTCGTCGCAGCGGCCCGGCGGGAGCTCGAGGAGGCCTCGGTCGCGCTCGGATGATCGGCGGATCGGGAGCGCGACGTGCCGGGTCTCAGGTCGCGGCCGCGGTCGGGTACCAGCCGCGCACGACCTCGCCGAGCCGGCGTTCGCGATCGAGGAGCGCGTCGCGTGCCGTCGCCGCGTCGACCACGGCGAAGGTCACCGCGTCGCCCGGTGCGAGCTGGCCGAGGAGCGGGAGGTCGGCCGCGATCGCGCACGCCACCACGGGGTAGCCGCCGACCGTCGCGTGGTCGGGGAGCAGCACGATCGGCTGCCCGTCGGGCGGCACCTGCACCGCACCGGTGACCATGCCGAGGGACGGGACGCGGGCGGCATCCGCCGGCACCGCCGTGTCGCCGTGCAGCCGGAGCCCGATCCGGTTGGAGGCCTGCCCGACGGTCCAGGTCGCCTCCACGAGCCGTCCGAGCGCGCGCCCGTCGGGGTCGTGCGGGCCGGCGAGGACGCGCACGACGGCGGGCCGGCCGCGTCCGTGGACACCGGCCGCACCGGTGAGGTGGCCGCGGGGGCGCGACGGCATCCCCAGGGCGAGGCGGTCGCCGGCGACGAGCGCGCCGGGACCGAGCCCCGAGAGGACGTCGGACGAGCGCGAGCCGACGACGAGCGGGAGGTCGATGCCGCCGGAGACCGCGAGGTAGGCACGGAGTGCGCCCTGCAGGCGCCCGACCGCGACGACCTGGCCGGCGCGGACCGGGGTCACCACGTCGTGGGCCACGGGCCGGCCGTCGACCCGGAGCTCGACCGCTGCGCCAGGAGGCACCGCGACCACGACGTGCCGGTCGTCGTCGAAGCGGATGGTCGGACCGGACCCAGTGACCTCGAGCGCGGCCGCGGTGTCGTCCTCCCCGACGAGGCGGTTGGCGAGCGCCATGGTCACCGGATCGCACGGGCCGGCGCGCGGGATGCCGAACGACGCGACCGACCGACGTCCGCCGTCCTGGACGAGGGTCAGCAGTCCGGCCTCCAGCACCTCGACGGCGTGGATCCCCGGCGCGGCAAGGGGCAGGCGCGGTGTCGCTCCGACCGGACTCGTGCGGTCGCGCGCCGTGCCGCGCACGAACCGCACCCGGTCGCCCGGCGCGAGGCGTGCGTAGGGCGCTCGGTCGGCGTCGAAGAGGTGGAGCCCGGTCGAGCCGAGGAGCATCCAACCCCCGGGCGTCGCACGCGGGTAGATCGAGGCGAAGCCGCCCGCGACGGCGACGGAGCCCGCGGGTACCGTGGCGCGTGGGGTCGCGCGGCGCTCGACTGCGGCGAGCGCGGGCGGGAGCCCCACCATGTAGGGGAAGCCGGGCGCGAAGCCCACGAAGGCCACCTCGAGCTCGGCGTCGCAGAGGAGGTCGACGACGGTCCCCTCACTGCACGCGAGCTGCTCGGCGACGGGGCCGAGGTCGGGGCCGTCGAAGACGGTCGGCACCTCGAGGACGCCCGCCCGGTCGATCGCGGTCGTCGGCGACGGCTCGGCTGCGGCCGACTCGTCTGCGGCGGCCAGCTCGTCGAGCCAGTCGAGCGCGCGGCGCAGGTCGACGACGAGAGGGTCGACGAGGACGACGACGCTCGCGAACCCGACGACCACGTCCTCGACGCCCGCCGGACGGTGTTGGTCCGCGGCGCGTGCCGGCGACGGCGCCGGCCAACCGGTGCGCGACCGTGTGGTCGGCGGTCTCGAGGAGGAGGGCGCCGTCGCCGAAGGCCACCGCGCGACCGGCCGGGGCGGTCACCCGCCGGGACCTCGAGCGACGAAGGAACGGACGGTCACGCCGGCCGCGTCGAGCACCGCGCGGACCCGCCGCGCGGTGGCCCCGGCGCCGGGGGAGTCCCCGTGGATGCACAAGGTGTCGACGGCGACCGAGGTCCACTCGCCGGTCAACGCCTCGATCCCGCCGCGTCCGACCAGGGAGAGCGCCCGGCGGCCCACGTCGTCCGGGTCGGTGACGAGTGCACCGGCTCGGCTGCGGTGGGCGAGGCGACCGTCGGCCAGGTAGCCGCGGTCGGGGAACCCTTCCCGCACGACCCGTACACCCCCGACACGGGCGAGGCCGGTGACGGCAGAGCCGTCCTGCGCGACGAGGACGGGCAGGTCCAGCGCGACGAGCGCCCGTACGACGGCAGCGGCGATCGCCGCGTCGACACCCATCCGGTGGTAGAGCGAACCGTGCGGTTTCACGTAGTCGACGGTCCCTCCGACGGCGCCCGCCTCCTCCACCAGCACCGCGCACTGCTCGACGATGTCGTCCACGAGGACGTCGTGCGGGACCTCGACGTCGCTGCGGCCGAATCCGTCGCGGTCGCGGAACGAGACGTGCGCGCCGATCGCCGCGCCCGACGCGACGCACGCCGCCGCCGTCTCCCGCATGAGGGCGCGCCCGCCCGCGTGGAAGCCGCAGGCGATGCTCACGCTCGTGACCGCGGCCAACACCTCGCTGTCGCGTGCGGTCAGCGCTTCGCCCTCGGCGAGGTCGGCGTTGAGATCCACGATGGGCACCGCGGCAATTATCCCGCCGACGGCGGGGGGCCCGATGCGCGGCGTCCGCCCAGGTCACCGGAGGCTTCCTCGCCGGCTGTCGAGCCTCACCGGGCATGACCACCGGCCGGAGAGGCGCTATCGTCTCGACCATGCCGCAACCGCCCGCACTCACGCCCGAACAGCGCCAGGCTGCCCTGGCCAAGGCAGCGAAGGTCCGCCGTGAGCGGGCCGAGGTCAAGGAGAAGCTGAAGCTAGGTTCGATCAACCTCTCCGAGCTGCTCTCGATGGCCGACACGAACGAGACGGTGGGGAAGATGAAGGTGCTCTCCGTGCTCGAGTCGCTGCCCGGTCTCGGCAAGGTCAAGGCGCGTCGACTCATGGACACCGTCGGCATCAGCGAGAGCCGTCGCCTGCAGGGTCTGGGGAGCAACCAGCGCGAGGCGCTCCTCCGCGAGACCGCCCGCTGACCGAATCCCGTCCGGCCACGTCGACGGGCCGGTCCGAGTCGTCCATCTTCGTCCTCTTCGGTCCCGGTGGGGCCGGAAAGGGAACCATCGCCGCGCGCCTCGTCGCTCAGGATCCGCAGCTGTGGCTGAGTCGCTCGTGGACCACCCGGGCGCGCCGGACCGGTGAGGCCGGGGACGCGTACGTCTTCGTGGACCGGGCGGCGTTCGAGGCAGAACGCGAGCGCGGCGGCTTCCTCGAGTGGGCCGAGTTCCTCGGCAACCTCTACGGCACACCGCTCGCCGACCCGCCTTCCGGGTGCGACCTCCTGCTCGAGATCGACCTCCAGGGGGCCCGGCAGGTCCGTCGACTCCGGCCGGACGCGACCCTCGTCCTGCTCGCGCCGCCGTCGCCCGAGGTCCAGGCGGAGCGGCTGCGGGCCCGGGGCGACGACGAGGCGCACGTGGTCGAGCGCCTGCGGCAGGGTGCGGCCGAGGAGCGGGAGGGCAGGGTGCTCGCCGACGCCGTGGTGGTCAACCGCGACGTCGCCCAGGCCACGGCCGAGGTGGCCGGTATACTTGCCTCTCACCGCGCCGCCCGACACCAGGTCGGGGCGACGGGCCCCGGCCGATCCGGCGGTGCGCACGGCAGGCGTGAGACTCCCGAAGGATCGTGATGGCCCAGACGCAGACCAACCTGATGGATCCCCCGATCGAGGAGCTCCTCGACAAGGTCGACTCGAAGTTCACGCTCGTCGCGCTGGCGGCGCGGCGAGCGCGCCAGGTCAACAGCTACTACAACTCGCTCGGGGAGGGCCTCGGCGTCGTGGTGCCACCACAGGTTGCCTCGCCGTCGGGCAAGCCGCTCTCGATCGCCTTCGAAGAGGTGGCCGAGGGGAAGGCCACCTACTCGAGGCCCGACCCCGCCGAGCTCGCCGCCGCCGAGGAGGCCGCGGCGCTCGCGCTCCTCGAAGGCGAGGGCGGTGCCGAGGGTGACGGCGACACGGACGCCGGCGGGACCGCGGAGTAGCGCCGGCACCGCCCGCCGAGCCGTCGGAAGGGACCGTCGGTGTGGATCGGTCGGGAGACGGGGGGCGTGACGCATGGGGACCGGTGACCGTCGGACGGTGGTGCTCGGGGTCTCGGCCGGCATCGCCGCGTACAAGGCGGTGGAGGTGTGCCGGCGACTCGTCGACGCCGGCTGCCACGTCGCCCCGATCCTGACCGAGCGCGCGACGCACTTCGTCGGCCGTGCGACCTTCGACGCGCTCGCGTCGGAGCCGTCGAGCGTCGAACTGTGGGACGAGCGGTCGCGCATCGCGCACACCCGGCTCGGACAGTCGGCCGACCTCGTCCTCGTCGCACCTGCGACGGCGGACCTCCTCGCCGCGCTATGCGCACGGGCTCGCCGACGACCTCCTCACGGCGACACTCCTCGCCACGACTGCGCCGGTCCTGGTGTGCCCCGCGATGCACACCGAGATGTGGGTGCACCCCGCCGTCCGCGACAACCTCGCGCTGCTGCGGGCACGGGGCGTGCACGTCGTCGAGCCGACCGAGGGGCGCCTTGCGGGCGGCGACGTCGGCGCGGGCCGCCTCGCCGAACCAGCGGAGATCGTGGCTCGCGCCCTCGAGGTGCTCGGCGGGCGTCCGGCGGTCCCCGGCGACCTGGCTGGGGTCTCGGTGGTGGTGTCGGCCGGGGGCACCCGTGAGCCGATCGACCCGGTCCGCTTCATCACCAACCGCTCCTCGGGCAAGCAGGGTCACGCGCTCGCCGACGCGGCCGCTCGGCGCGGGGCGTCGGTCGTGCTGGTGACGACCACCGACCGGTCCGTCGCGGCCGGGGTCGACGTGGTCCGGGTGGAGACCGCCGCGGAGATGGAGTCCGCGCTCCTGGACCGGGCAGGGAGCGCGGACGTGATCGTCATGGCTGCGGCGGTCGCCGACTTCCGGCCGAAGGAGGTGCAGCCGACCAAGCTGCACAAGTCCGAGGGGATCCCCGAGCTCCTGCTCGAGCACACGCCGGACATCCTCGCGGAGCTCGGGCGCCGGCGTCGCGTCGGCCAGGTGCTGGTGGGCTTCGCGGCGGAGACGGGCGACCTCGCAGAGCGTGCCACGGCCAAGCTGGAGTCCAAGGGCGTCGACCTGATGGTCGCCAACGACGTGTCGGCACCGGGCGTCGGCTTCGACCATGACACGAACGAGGTCACCCTGTTCGGCGCGGACGGGTCGGTCGCCGCGGTGCCCCTCACCGGCAAGGATGCGGTTGCCGACGCCATCTTGGATAGGGTGTCGGCGCTGCGGTCGGCCCGATGACCCGGCCGCGCCCGCGACGAGAAGGGAACCCTTCGTGAGCACCCGTTCCACGTTCACCTCCGAGTCGGTGACCGAGGGCCATCCCGACAAGATGGCCGACCAGATTTCGGACACCGTCCTCGACTCGCTGCTCGCGGACGACCCCAACAGCCGCGTGGCCTGCGAGACGCTGCTCACGACCGGTCTCGTGCTGGTCGCCGGTGAGATCACGACGACGACGTACGTCGACATCCCGAAGCTCGTGCGCCAGACGGTCCGCGACATCGGGTACGACGACGACGCGTACGGCATCGACGGCAACACCTGCGGAGTCATCGTCTCGATCGACGAGCAGTCGCCCAACATCGGGCAGGGCGTCGACAACGCCTTCGAGGTACGCGCCGGCACGGGTGGCGAGGACCAGCTCAACGCGCAGGGCGCCGGCGACCAGGGGATGATGTTCGGCTACGCCTGCGACGAGACGCCGGACCTCATGCCGCTCCCGATCTGGCTGGCCCACCGGCTCGCCCAGCGGCTCTCGCAGGTCCGCCGGGTGGGCGTGCTCCCGTACCTTCGCCCCGACGGCAAGACGCAGGTGAGCATCACCTACGACAGCGGCAGGCCCGTCGCCCTGGAGACGGTGCTCATCTCGACCCAGCACGATCCGGGGGTCGACCTCGAGACCCTGCTCCTGCCGGACCTCAAGGACAACGTGATCAATCCGCTGCTCCCGCCGGATCTCGACACGAGCGCCTTACGCGTCCTTGCCAACCCGACCGGGGTGTTCGAGCTCGGCGGTCCCCACGCCGACACGGGCCTCACCGGTCGGAAGATCATCGTCGACACCTACGGCGGGATGGCCCGGCACGGCGGTGGCGCCTTCTCGGGCAAGGATCCCTCGAAGGTCGACCGCTCGGCCGCGTACGCGGCACGCTGGGTCGCGAAGAACGTCGTCGCGTCCGGCGCGGCGACGCGCTGCGAGGTGCAGGTGGCCTACGCGATCGGCGTGGCACGCCCGGTGTCGGTGCTGGTCGAGACCTTCGGCACCGAGCGGTGCGATCCCGCTCGCATCGCGACCACGATCGACGAGCTCTTCGACCTGCGGCCGGCGGCCATCGTGCGCGACCTCGACCTGAAGCGGCCGATCTACCGGAAGACAGCGGCCTACGGGCACTTCGGACGCTCCGAGAAGGAGTTCACCTGGGAGGACACGTCGCGGGCCGACGACCTGACCCAGGCGCTCGGCCTCTGAGCGACACCGTCCCGCCGCCCGCCGGGGCGCCGGCTGTCCGCGTCGTGCGGGTCGTCCCCGACGTGGCGGCGATCGAGCGCCGGTTCGACTACGCGGTCCCCGCCTCGCTCGACCCGCTGATCCGCGTCGGCAGTCGGGTGCGGATCACCCTGCACGGCCGGCGGGTCGGTGCCTGGGTGACCGACGACGGCGTCGTGCCCGACGAGGGCGTCGTCCCGGTACCCCTCGCGGCCTCGAGCGGCGACGGACCGCCCCCCGAGGTCGTCGATCTGGCCGACTGGGCCGCCTGGCGGTGGGCCGGGCCGGTCGCCGCGTTCCTCGGGACGGCCTCGCCGCCGCGGGTCGTCCGCTCCGGGGAGGCAGGACCGGCGCGGGCGACGGCGGGGCCTGCTGTCGCGCCGCGATCGCCCGGTGGCGGTTCGGTCGGGCTCGTGGCAGCCGCGCTCGAGGCACCGGTGCCGCCGGCAGTGGTGCGCCTCGCCCCCGCATATGACGCGGCCCTGCTGGTGCTCGAGGTCGTGCACCGGTTGGGTCCCGCCGGTCTCCTCGTTCTCGCGCCCGAGCATGCAGGTGCCCGACAGCTCGTCACGCGCCTACGCGCCGAAGGACTCCCGGTCGCCGCGCTGCCCGACGAGTGGGAGCGCGCGGCAGTCGGTCGGTCGGTCGCGGTCGGGACGCGCTCGGCCGCCTGGGCGCCGGTCGCCACGCCGGCCGGCGCAGTGGTCCTCGACGCGCACGACGAGGCGTACCGCGAGACGCGTGCGCCCACCTGGTCGGCGGTCGACGTGGTGGTGGAACGGTGCCGGCGCGGGGGCGTCCCCTGCCTCCTGGTCTCGCCGTGCCCGCCGCTGCTGCGTACCGAGGGGGCCCGCCTGGTGACCATGGACCGCGGCACCGAGCGGCACGGGTGGCCGGTGGTCGAGCCGGTCGACCGTACCGGCGAGGACCCGCGTACCGGGCTCTTCTCGGAGCGCCTCGTCCGTGCCGCCCGCGACGTCCTCGTGCGACCCGAAGGGCGTGTCGTCTGCATCCTCAACCGCACCGGCCGGATGCGCCTGCTCGCCTGTGCGGCCTGCGGCTCGCTCGCTCGGTGCACGGCATGCGGTGCGGCCGTCGACCAGCGGGAGGCCGGCGACGGCCTCGCGTGCCGGCGGTGCGGCACACAGCGTCCCGCGGTCTGTGCGGCCTGCGACTCGACGCGCCTGCGCGCCCTGCGGATCGGTGTGACCCGGGCCGCCGAGGAGCTCGCCGCGCTCCTCGGGACGGAGGCCCTCGAGGTGAGCGGAGGGCGCGGGGAGGACCACGGTGACGAGGCCCGCCTCGTCGTCGGGACGGAGGCGGCGCTGCACCGGGTCGCGCGGGCGGACCTCGTCGCCTTCCTCGACTTCGACCAGCACCTGCTCGCGCCGCGCTTCGCCGCGGGGGAGGAGGCCCTGGTCCTGCTGGCGCGTGCGGCTCGGCTCACCGGCGGGCGCGGCGGCGGCCGCGTGCTCCTCCAGACCCGGGTGCCGGCCCACGAGGCGATCGCCGCCGCGGTGCACGCGGACCCGTCGATCCTCACCGATGCCGAGCGGACGGTCCGGCAGGCTCTCGGACTGCCACCCTTCGGCGCGCTCGCGACGGTCCGCGGACCCGGCGGTGACGAGCTCGCGGACCGGCTCCGCGACGTCGCGCTCCTCGAGGTCTCGTCCGCCGGCCCCGAACGTCGGCTCGTACGGGCGACCGACCACACCGTGCTCTGCGACCGCCTCGCCGCGGCGGGGCGCCCGGCCGAGCGCGTGCGGATCGAGGTCGACCCGGTCGACGTGTGAGGGACGGTCGACCGGTGCGACGTGACCCGGACCGTAGAATGGGGCAATGGCTTCCTACGCGGTGCGCACCTACGGCGACCCCGTGCTCAAGCAGGCTGCCCACGACGTGGACGAGGTCGACGGCGCGCTGCATCGGCTGGCCGACGACATGATCGAGACGATGTACGAGTTCGAGGGCGCGGGTCTCGCCGCGCCGCAGGTCGGGGTGCAGAAGCGCCTCTTCGTCTACGACGTGGGGGACGGGCCGGTGGTCATGGTCAACCCGACGATCGCCGAGTCCGACGGGGAGTGGTACTACGACGAGGGGTGCCTCTCGATCCCGGGGCTGCGGCTCGGCATCGTGCGGCCCATGCGCGTCCACCTGCGCGCCATGGACCTCGACGGCGGGGAGGTCTCGGTCGAGGCCGACGAGTTCCTCGCGCGGGTCTACCAGCACGAGGTCGACCACCTCGACGGCGTCCTCATGGTCGAGCGCCTCGACGAGGAACTGCGCAAGCAGGCCTTGCGCGTGCTGCGCGACCGGGCCCTCGGCTTCGACACGACGGCGATGGAGGCCAAGCTGGTCGGTGCGGGGGCGGTCGACGGCGACCGGCGCGAAGTCTGACGACGACCCGGAGGGCTCCGGCGACCGCTTGGTAGCGTCGCCGCCGATGGCACGGCTCGTCTACCTCGGCACGCCGGCGTCCGCGGTGCCGCCCCTCGAGACCCTGGTGCACGCCGGCCACGACGTGTCGCTCGTCGTGACCCGGGCGGACACCCGACGCGGGCGTGGCGGCGCACCCTCGCCGAGCCCGGTCAAGGCCGCGGCGAACGACCTCGGCCTGCCGGTCACCTCGGTGCTCGACGACGCGGTCGGTGTGGGCGCCGAGCTCGGCGTCGTCGTGGCGTACGGGCGGATCATCCCGACCGCCGTGCTCGAGCAGCTCCCGATGGTCAACTTGCACTTCTCCCTCCTGCCGCGCTGGCGGGGGGCCGCGCCGGTCGAGCGGGCGATCCTCGAGGGCGACGCGGAGACTGGCGTCTGCCTCATGGCCGTCGAGGCCGGCCTCGACACGGGTGGCGTCTACGCGGTGCGCTCGACCGTGATCGGCGAGGAGGAGACCGCCGATCAGCTCCGTGCCCGCCTCGTCGGGCTCGGCTGCGAGCTCCTCGACGAATGCCTCGCGGAAGGGCCCGCCGGCCTCGGGACCGCGCGCGACCAGGCGGGCACGCCGACCTACGCAGAGAAGATCCGGTCCGGCGAGCTCGAGCTCGACTGGGAGGTGCGAGCGCTCCAGCTCCGGCGCGTGGTGCGGGTGGGCAACGCCTGGACGACCTTCCGCGGACGGCGGCTGCGTGTCCTCGAGGCGGCGTCGGGCAGGGGCGACATGGGCATGCCGGCCGACGGCGCTCCCCCCGGCTCGCTGCTCGGCAGTGAGGTGGTGGCCGGCGGATCGACCCGCCTCCGGCTGCTCACCGTGCAGCCGGAGGGCAAGCGTCCGATGGCCGCGGCCGAGTGGCTGCGCGGCGTGCGCCCCGCACCCGGAGAGCGCCTCGGCGTGTGAGCAGCGGCCTCTGCCATACGCGCCGGTAGGCTCGCCCGGCATGGCGCACCCACCTGACGGTCACCGGCTCCGGGTGGCCCCGTCGATCCTCTCGGCGGACTTCGGGTGCCTCGCCGACGCGATCGAGCTGGTCGCGCCCGGCTCCGAGTGGCTGCACGTGGACGTCATGGACGGCCACTTCGTCCCCAACCTCACGATCGGCCCGCCCGTGGTCGCGTCGCTTCGAGCCCACACCCGCCTCTACTTCGACACGCACCTCATGATCAGCGAGCCGGCGCGCTACCTCGAGGCGTTCCGCGACGCCGGCGCGGACGGCTGCACCGTCCACGTCGAGGTCGGTGAGACGGCCGCGCTCGTCGACCTGATGCGCGAGCTCGGCCTGCGGGTCGGTCTCGCGGCCAACCCGGACACCCCGTTCGAGGCCCTCGAGCCCTACCTCGCCGACGTCGACCTCGTGCTCTGCATGACCGTGTTCCCGGGCTTCGGCGGGCAGTCGTTCATGGCAGAGGTGCTGCCCAAGGTGCGCAAGGTGCGCGACGCGGTCGAGGCGGCGGGTCTGGCGGTCGACGTCGAGGTCGACGGCGGGATCGACGAGCGGACGGTCGCGGAGGCGGCCCGGTCGGGTGCGAACGTCTTCGTCGCGGGATCGGCCGTCTTCGCGGATCCCGACCCCCTCGGGGCGGCGGGGGTCATCCTCGATGCCGCACGCGCGGCCGTGGCAGGCGAGCGGCCCTGAGCGCCGACCCCGTCGAGGCGGGCACCGATCCCTTCTGGATGCGGCGGGCGCTGGGCGCTGCCGAACGGGTCGTCGGGACGACCGCGCCCAACCCCGCGGTCGGCGCCGTCGTGGTCACCGGTCGGGAGGGGCAGGGGTTCACCGGGGCCACCGCGCCGCCGGGCGGCCGGCACGCGGAGGTGACCGCGCTCCGGCACGCCGATGCCGAGGCCCGCGGTGCGACGCTCTTCGTGACGCTCGAGCCCTGTTGCCACCAGGGACGGACGCCGCCGTGCACCGATGCGATCGTCGCGGCGGGCGTCGCGCGGGTCGTCGTCGGGATCGTCGACCCCGACCCGCAGGTCGCCGGTCGCGGCATCGCCGCGCTCGAGGCGGCGGGGGTCGAGGTCACGACCGGCGTCGAGGCCGACGCGGTGGCCGAGCAGCTCTCGGGGTACCGCACGCACCGGCGGACCGGGAGGCCCGAGGTCGTCCTCAAGCTGGCCATGACGCTCGACGGGCGGATCGCCGCGTCCGACGGTTCGAGCCGGTGGATCACCGGCGAGGCCGCGCGACTCGACGCACACCGCCTGCGAGCCCGCTCCGACGCGATCGTGGTCGGCGCCGGGACGGTGCGCGCCGACGACCCGCACCTGACCGTGCGCCTGCCTCCCGAGGACCCGCTCCACCGCGGCCCCGACCAGCAGCCGCTGCGGGTCGTGCTCGGGCGCGTCCCTCCCGGGGCGGCCGTCCGACCCGCGCTCGAGCTCGGCGGGGACCTCCGCGAGGTGCTCGACGAGCTCGGCCGACGCGGGATCACCCGCGGCTCGTCGAGGGCGGCGCGGCCGTCGCCCACGACCTCCACGCCGCCCGTCTTATCGACCGCTACGTGCTGTACCTCGCCCCGGCACTCGCCGGGGGCGACGACGGCCGGGCGGCCTTCGCCGGCCCGGGCGCACCCTCGGTGGAGGCGTTCTGGCGGGGCGCGGTGCGGTCCCTGACTAGCCTGGGGGGCGATCTGCGGGTCGAGCTAAGCGCCGGCGAGGGCTGAATTCGCCGATCGGCGCCGAATTCCTCCTCAGGAGAGGACCGGCTCCGAGCCGACACTGGAAGTGAGGGCCACGACCCGGTGGCCGGGGCCTGCGGCGCAGCGGACGCGCCGGGGCAGAGGACAGAGGGAGACACAGGATCGATGCCCTTCTCAAGCGTCGAGGCGGCGATCGAGGCGGTCGCGCGTGGCGAGATCGTCGTGGTCGTCGATGACGAGGACCGTGAGAACGAGGGCGACCTCATCATGGCCGCGGACGCGGTCACGCCCGAGAAGATCGCATTCTTCCTCGCCCACACCTCGGGGCTCATCTGCGTTCCGCTCACGCCCGACCGCGTCGAGCAACTCGACCTGCCGCCCATGGTGACCGCCAACACCGAGGTCCAACGCACGGCGTTCACCATCAGCGTCGACTACCGGCACGGCACCTCCACGGGGATCTCCGCTTCGGACCGCGCGGCCACCATCAAGGCCTTGGTCGACACCCACGCCCGCCCGAGCGACTTCAACCGTCCGGGCCATACGTTCCCGCTCCGCTACCGGCCCGGCGGGGTTCTCAAGCGTGCCGGCCACACCGAGGCAGCGGTCGACCTCGCCCGGGCGGCGGGGCGGGCACCGGCCGGAGTGCTCTGCGAGATCGTGAGCAAGGACAAGACGTCGATGGCCCGGCTGCCGGAGCTCGAGGAGTTCTCGAGGACCCACGGGCTGCACCTGATCTCGATCGCCGACCTCATCCGCTACCGGCGCCACAAGGACAAGCTCGTTCGGCGCATCGCGACCGCGGTCATCCCGACCGACTTCGGCGAGTTCACCGCGGACGCGTACGAGTCCGTCCTCGATGGCGAACACCACGTCGCACTGGTGAAAGGCGAGGTCGACGGCAAGCCCAACGTGCTCGTACGGGTCCACAGCGAGTGTCTGACCGGCGACGTCTTCGGCTCGAAGCGGTGCGACTGCGGACCCCAGCTGCGCGGAGCGATGGAGGCCATCGCCGAGCACGGCTCCGGCGTCCTCGTCTACCTGCGCGGCCACGAGGGCCGCGGCATCGGTCTCGCGCACAAGCTGCGCGCCTACCAGCTGCAGGAGGAGGGGTTCGACACCGTCGACGCCAACCTCGAGCTCGGGCTGCCGGCGGACTCCCGCGAGTACGGCATCGGCGCGCAGATCCTGGTGGATCTCGGGGTGACCACCATGCGGCTCATGACCAACAACCCGACCAAGTACGGCGGTCTCGAGGGGTTCGGCCTCGACATCGTGGAGCGGGTCGGCATCGAGTCCGCGCCCACGCCGGAGAACATCGAGTACCTGCGGACCAAGCGCGAGCGGATGGGGCACCTGCTCGAGGGCCTCGATGACGTCCTCTGACCGGACGGCGCTGCCGGACGACGCCAAAGCGCGGGCCACGGTGCGCGTCAGGACCTCGCTCGACGGAGACGGCGCCGGTCCGTGCCGGATCGCCGTCGCGTGCGCCGAGTTCAACGGCGGGATCACGGACCGCCTCCTCACCGGCGCACTCGACGGGCTCGAGGAGGCCGGGGTCGACCCCGGCTCGGTGGTCGTCGCGTGGGCGCCCGGCGCTTTCGAGCTCCCGCTCGTCGCGCAGCGGCTCGCGGCGAGCGGCTCGGTCGACGCGGTGATCTGCCTCGGCGCGGTGATCCGGGGCGAGACGGGCCACTACGACTTCGTCGCGGGCCAGTGCGCCGCCGGACTCCAGCGCGTGCAGCTGGACGCGGGGATCCCGGTGGTCTTCGGCGTCCTCACGACGGACACCGTCGAGCAGGCGCTCGCGCGATCGGGTCCCGACAGTGAGAACAAGGGGCGCGAGGCGGCGCGGACGGCGCTCGCGACCGCCGCCGTGCTCGCGGGCGTCGGTGACGCGACGGCGCCGCACGGCGTGGGTTTCGCGGTCGGGCGGAGCTGACCGTGCTCCGTCTCGTCCTGCCGAAGGGCTCCCTCGAGCGAGCCACCCTCGACCTCTTCGCCGCCGCCGACTTGGCGGTCACCCGGTCGTCCGAAGTCGACTACCGCGCGACGATCGACGACCCGCGCATCGACGAGGTGCGCATCCTGCGCCCCCAGGAGATCCCCCTCTACGTCGCCGACGGCCTCTTCGACCTCGGGATCACCGGTCGCGACTGGATCGTGGAGCGCGGCAGCGACGTCACGTCGCTCGGCGTGCTCGAGTACTCGAAGGCCACCGCCAACCCGGTCCGCGTCGTGCTCGCCGTCCCGACCGGCTCGTCGGTCCGCTCGGTGGCCGACCTCGCGGCCGCGGCGAAAAGTGCGTCGGGCGCGCTGCGGGTCTCGACGGAGTACCCCGAGCTCACCCGGCGGTACTTCGAGGACCACGGGGTCCTCGCGGACGTGAGCCTTTCCTACGGCGCGACCGAGGCGAAGGTGCCCGACATCGCCGACTGCGTGGTCGAGATCACCGAGACCGGCCGCGCCCTGCGCGCGGCTGGCCTCGAGATCCTCGAGACGCTCCTCGTCTCCCACACCGAACTCATCGCCAATCCGAAGGCCGCCGCGGATCCCGACAAGCGCCACGCCATGGGTCAGCTGCTCACGCTCCTGCAGGGCGCGCTCGAGGCGAGGGGCAAGGTGCTGGTGAAGCTCAACGTCGCGGCCGACCAACTCGACGCGGTCATCGAGCTGCTCCCGTCGCTGCGGGCCCCGACGGTCTCGGAGCTGTTCGGCGGCGGGGGCTTCGCGGTCGAGACCGTTGTGCCCAAGTCGAAGATCAACGTGCTGATCCCCGCGCTGCGGGACCGGGGGGCGACCGACATCATCGAGCTCACCCTCTCGAAGATCGTCCACTGATCGGTTGCAGGAGCTCCGGATGGATCCCGAACGCGCCGAGCCGTTCGTGCCGCCCGGAGGGGAGCCCCTCATCGGGGACGTCGCCGAGTTCGACGACGACCGGGGCATCGGGGTGATCGAGCACGGCGAGGGCCTGCGGCTCCCGTTCCACTGCACGGCCGTCACCGACGGCACCCGCACGATCGCCGTGGGCACCGTGGTCGCCTTCGTCGTCGCGGCGGGACGCCTCGGTCGGCCGGAGGCCCGGTCGGTGCGACCGCTGCCGGGTGTTGGCACCCCCGGCGCGACTCTCGGGGTCAGCGCGGCGACGGCGCCGCTGCCGGTCCCCGCGAGCGAGACCGTCCCCGGTCAGCCCTCGGGTGCGCCCCCGAGCTCCCCGTCGTCGGGAGAGCCCACGCCGCCGTCGGGCGTCCCTCCCACCACCGTGCCGCCGTCGGGGACCGCGGTCGGACCCGGAGGCGAACCGGCAGGATCCGGCGTCGCGCCCGACGCGTCGCCCCATCCGGACTTCCGCTCGCCGCTCCCGAGACCGGCCGTCGGCCCGCCGCCCAGCTGGCACTCGCCGGAGACCTCCGACGGTCCGTCGCGGTCCTGACCCGGCGGGCCGTCACCGTCCTGACCCGGCGGGGCTTCCCCGGACCTGCCGTCGTCGGCGGGCTCGAGCTGCGGCGCCCCGTCGTCGAGATCCTCGTAGGGATTGCCGAGGATGTTGCGAGCCATGTCGATCACGACCGCACTGTCCGCGTCCTCCTCGGTGACCACCCCGAGCAGCGGGGCGGCGAGTAGCCCGGTCACGATGCCCGTCTCGGCCATCGACTCGGCCTGGACGACGCTCCACTCCCAGAGACGCTTGACCATGTCGGGGCTCGAAGCGCGCCGCTCCGGGAACCTGAGCCAGCAGTTCACGATCCCGTGTGCGAGCCCGGTCACCGCCGGGAAGAGCCAGATGAGGCGGTAGTTGCCGGTGCGGTCGATTACCAGCGCCGCCACGTACGCGAGCACCACACTGCACAGGTTGAAGGGCGCGAGCAGGACGCCGAGCCGCTCCCCGAGGCCGCCGGCCCGCGGGAGCAGCTGGAGGAGGAGCGGCGCGAGGACGATGATGTACGCGCCGACGAACGGTGCGCCGATGTAGCTGAGCACCACGGCCTGCCAGAGGTGGGTGTCGAAGTACTGCACGCCGGCGAGCACCGCGCCGACGAACGGCGCACCGATCGCGAGCTGCATCGGGGAGAGCCAGCGGCTCAGCGGCACACCGAGGGCGATTCCGAGGACGAAGGCCGGCAGCCCGGTGGCGAGGCCCGCGACGGTCTGCGCGCTCGCGCCGGCGTGGAGGACCCGTTGGAAGAAGAGGATCGCCACGTACGCGGTCGAGCCGACGCCCGCCCAGAAGAGGAGCGATCCGGCGACGAGCACCTTGGCGTTCGGCCCCGCGAGGATGTCGCGCAGCTCGTCACGCGCCGGCCGGGCGCGCTGGCGACGGTCTGCTTCGGCGCCGGCCGCGGCGGCGGGCGCTTCACGGACGAGGACCAGGACGAGGAGTCCGACGGCGATCATGATCCCCGCGGCCACCTGAAAGGGGAGATCCCACGTCGCAGGGTCGCTCTGCTTCCACGACGCGATGACCGTGCCCTTGATCGCGAGGCTGGCGATGGTGCCGAGCGCGGTGGTGAGCAGGAGCGCCTTGATCCACCGGCTCCTCCCGAACACCTCGGGGACCACCGCGACGTTGGTGAGGGTGAACACCGACGCCGCCTGGCTGGCGATCAGGATCATGAGGACGAGCAGCCAGTAGCCCTGCACCACGGTGAACATCCAGGTCGCGATCCCCATGACGATGAGGCTCCCGGCCATGTACGGGGTCCGCCGGCCGACCCGGCTCCGTGTGCGGTCACTCAGCCGTCCGGCGACCGGATAGGTGAGCCAGCTGAGCAATCGGTCGGCGGTGAGGGCGAACGTGACGGCCAGCGCCCCCGACGCGCGCTGCTGCACGAAGAGGGTGATGAGCACGCCGGACACCGCGAGATTGGCGCGGGGACCGACGAGCCCGATCGAAAGCCCGATGAAGCTGCGGACACGGGACGCGTCGACGCCGCCCGCGGTCGTCGGCACACCCGTGCCGTCGGCACCGGTCGGGCCGGACGGGCCGTCGGCCGTGGGGCCGGTCACGCCTCCGGGTCGGTCGGCGGGCCGGTCCCGGCCTCCGCCGGGGATCCGGTCGCGGCCCCTCCGTTCGCACCGAGCGTGGATGCCGCCTCGGCGCCGACGCGCTGGGCACCGTCGATCTGCACGTAGGCGAGCCGGAGCTGGCTCAGCGCGTCCTTGAGCTGGGGTGCCGCCTCGCCGAGCCGGTCGTCGAGTCCCTCGACGAGGCAGGCCAGGGCGTCGATCGCCAGGCGCGCCTGGGGGAGCAGGGGGGGCTGCTGTGAGAGGTAGACCGCGGCCAGCTCGAAGAGGCCGTAGCAGTGGTTCGCGACGACGACCTCGACCGGTGCGGAGGCGAGCTCCGCTCGCATCGCCTCGACCTGCTCGGCGAGGACCTCGGGATCGACCTCCGACTGCGAACCGGTCGGCACGCCAGGACCCGGCGGCTGCGAGCCAGGACCCGGCGAAGGGGGTGGACCGACGGGTCGCTCTCCACCGGGTGTCCACAACGAGCTCACGACTGGTAGCCTAAAACACTTGTAGGACGAGGAAGCGGGGTCTCTCGGGAGAGAACCCCCACCCGGCCACGGTGCGAGCACCGGTGCGACGGGTCCGAGGACCCGGGACCGCGCGAGCGGAAAGTCCGGGAGTGGCACCGCTCCCTCACCATCGGCGACGGCTGTCCCGTCGCCACCGGACAGGGAGAGGATTCGCATAGCCGCCACCGTCACCACCAACGAAACTCGGATCAACGACCGCATCCGCGCCCGCGAGGTCCGTCTCGTCGACCCCGAAGGCGAGCAGCTCGGCATCAAGCTGCTGCCCGAGGCACTGGCCATCGCCCGTCAGCTCGATCTCGACCTCGTCGAGGTCGCACCAGGTGCGAATCCACCGGTCTGTCGGATCATGGACTATGGGAAGTTCAAGTTCGACGCGGCGCAGCGGGCCAAGGAGTCGAGGCGCAAGACGGTCCACGTCGGGATCAAGGAGATGAAGTACCGGCCGAAGATCGGGCCGGGCGACTTCGAGACCAAGACCCGACAGGTCGCCAAGTTCCTCGAGGAGGGCCACAAGGTCAAGGTCACGATCATGTTCCGGGGTCGTGAGGTCTTCCATCCCGAACTCGGCAAACGGATCCTCGACCGGATCGCCGACCAGATGGACGGGTTGGGGAAGCCGGAGGCGGTACCCCGGCTGGACGGTCGCAACATGGTGATGGTGCTCGCGCCGGACAAGCGGGCGAAGCAGTCGGCGGCCTCGAAGAATGCCGCCCACGAGACGACGGCCGGCAACGGCGCCGCGTCGGGCACAGCCGGGGGTGCGGCCGCCGCCGATGCCCGCGCCGGCGTGACGAACGAGAGAGAGGACGACCGACGTGCCGAAGATGAAGACTGACAGCGGCGCCCGAAAGCGCATCAAGGTGACCGGCTCGGGTCGGCTTCGCCGGCGCAAGGCCTTCCGCTCGCACCTCCTCGAGCACAAGTCGAGCATCCGCAAACGGCGGCTCGGCCGCGAGACCGACTTCGCGCCCGGTGACGCGCGGCAGGTCAAGCGCATGCTCGGCCGGTAGCGCTCCCCGTCGCCGGAGGGTCGCGGCCGGCGTCGGCCCGTGCTCCGGATCCGGCGGCCGGTCCGGCTGTGGCCGACCGCCCCTCCCGCATCACCGCCAGGCGGATCTGACCGTCCCACGGCGGGCGGGATCCACCAATTCGAACAGCCCCACCGAGAAAGGGAGTCATCCGATGGCCCGAGTCAAAGGCGCAGTCCACGCGAAGAAGCACCACCGCGCCGTCCTCGAGCAGGCACAGGGGTACTACGGCAACAAGAGCCGCACGTTCAGGGCGGCGAACGAGCAGGTCATGCACTCGCTGCAGTACGCCTACCGCGACCGCCGCGCACGCAAGGGCGACTTCCGGCGGCTGTGGATCCAGCGCATCAACGCAGCGGCCCGCCTCCACGGCACGAGCTACAGCCGGTTCATCGCCGGTCTCCATCGTGCCGAGGTCGATGTCGACCGCAAGGTCCTGGCCGACCTGGCGGTGAGCGAGCCGGAGGCGTTCGCCTCGCTCGTCGCGGTCGCCAATCGCGCCCTCGACGAGTCGCCGACGGGCCGGGAGGCTGCCTCCTGACCCAGGCCGCCCTTGCCGCGACCCACCACCGGATCCGGCGGGTCCGGCAGCTCCTCCGCAAGCCCGCCACACGCAGTGCGGAGCGGTCGCTCGTCGTCGAGGGCGCGGAGCTGCTGAGTGTCGCGCTGGCAGCGGGGTACCCGGTCGAGTCGGTCTACGTCGCGCCGGGGGGGCGGCAGGTGCCGGCCGCCGACCGGGCGATCCGCGCCGCCTACGACACGGGCGCCCGGGTCTTCGACCTCGCACCCGGGGTTCTGGAGCGCGTCGCGGACACGGTCACGCCGCAGCCGGTCCTCGCGGTGGTGGGCTTCGCACCCGAGCTGCTCGAGGACCTGCCCGTCATGGGCCGGGTGTTGGTCCTCGCCGACGTGCGGGACCCGGGCAACGCCGGGACGATGCTGCGAACCGCCGACGCTGCAGGCGTCGACGCGGTGGTCACCACGGACGGCACCGTCGACCCCACCAACCCGAAGTGCGTCCGCGCGTCGGCCGGCTCCCTCTTCCATCTGCCGGTCGTCCGCGGCGGCAGGGCACCGGACGCCCTCGGGACGCTCCGCGATCGCGGGCTGCGACTCGTGGGGACCGTCGTCCACGGCGGCACCGACTACGACGCGTTCGACTGGCTGCGCCCCCACGCGCTCGTCTTCGGCAACGAGGCCGGTGGTCTCGAGCCGGCCCTGGTCGACCGGCTCGACGACCTGGTGACCGTCCCGATGGCCGGTCGGGCAGAGTCGCTCAACGTGAGCGTCTCCGCCGCGGTGCTCTGCTTCGAGGCGCTGCGCCAGCACCGCCGGGGGGTGGGCGGTGCACCGCCTACGATGCCCGGCATGGAGGGAGCCCCCAGCGACCGTGACGGTCGCGACCCGCGCGAACCGGCATGAGCGCCCCCCGGCCGGACGTCGACGCGATGCTCGCCGAGGCGCAGGTGGCCATCGAGGGAGCGTCGAGCACCGAGGAGATCCGTGAGGTCACGACCGCGGTGCTCGGGAAGCGATCGTCCCTGGCCCTCGCCAACCGCGGTCTCGGTGGGCTCGAGCCCGAGGAGCGCCGGACGCTCGGCGCGCGGCTCCACGAGGCGCGGGCCACGGTGGAGTCCCTGCTGGAGCGTCGCCGCCAGGAGATCTCCTTCGACGAGCTCGCGCGCGAGATGGCCGAGTCGAGGATCGACCTCACCGAATTCGTGCCCTCGAAGTTCGAGACCCGACCCGAACGCGGCCACCTGCACCTGGTCAGCCAGACCCGCGACGCGCTCGAGGACGTCTTCGTCGGGATGGGGTTCGAGGTGGCGGAGGGACCGGAGGTCGAGAGCGACTGGTTCAACTTCGGCGCCCTCAACATCCCGACCGGCCACCCCGCGGCGATCTGTGGGACACCTTCTACCTGGCGGTCGGCGAGCCGGAGTCGACGGTGCTGCGGACCCACACCTCACCGGTGCAGATCCATCTCATGGAGGAGGCGGTCGTGAACGGCGGGCTCCCCATCCACGCGGTCATGCCCGGACGGTGCTATCGCCGTGACACGCCCGATGCCCGGCACCTCGCGGTCTTCCATCAGATCGAAGGTCTCGTCGTGGACGAAGGCATCACCTTCGCCGACCTCGCCGGCACCATCGAGGTGTTCACCGCGGCGTACTTCGGGCCCGACATCCACTCGCGCCTGCGCCCCTCCTACTTCCCGTTCACGGAGCCGTCCGCCGAGTTCGAGATCACCTGCACCATCTGCCGCGGGGAAGGCTGCCGCACGTGCTCGCAGACGGGGTGGATCGAGCTCGGCGGGTGCGGCATGGTCGATCCCGCGGTGTTCGGAGCGGTCGGGATCGACACCGAGCAGTGGAGCGGCTTCGCCTTCGGCTTCGGCATCGACCGGTGTGCGCAGATGCGCCACCAGATCGCCGACATGCGGGCCCTCGTCGAGAACGACCTGCGCTTCCTGTGCCAGTTCTGACCCAGTGGACCTGAGAGGAGATCCGTGCTCGTCCCGCTGTCGTGGCTCCGTGACTTCACCCCGTTCGAGGGCGAGCCGGCCGCGCTCGCCGCGACCCTCGACGATCTCGGTCTGGTGGTCGAGGGGGTCGAGGTGATCGGGGAGGGGCTCGCCGACGTCGTGGTCGCGCGGGTCGAGGAGATCGCGGGGATCGACGGGGCCGACCGGATCCGTCGGGTGGTGGTCGACGCAGGAGCCGGCCCGACCGAGGTGGTCTGCGGCGCGTGGAACTTCGGAACCGGCGATCTCGTCCCGCTCGCGCCGGTCGGCGCGGTCCTCCCCGGCGGGTTCGAGATCGGTCGGCGGAAGATGAAGGGCGTCGTCTCGAACGGGATGCTCTGCTCCGGTCGCGAGCTCGGGCTCTCCGACGACCACGAGGGGATCCTCGTGCTCGACGGGACCGACGGCGCGAGGGTCGGTCAGCTGCTCACCGAGGCGCTCGGGATCGCGCCCGACGTGGTCTTCGACGTGACCGTCGAGGCGAACCGCCCCGACGCATGGTGCATCGCCGGGGTCGCCCGCGACCTCGCCGCACGGCTCGGACTGCCGTTCACGGTCCCGCCCGTGGGCGAGCTCGCCGAAGGTGCGGCGGGTGAGCCGCCCACCCCCGCCGAAGGACCGGACGTCGCGACGCTCACCTCGGTCGTCGTCGAGGATCCGGACCTCTGCCCGCGGTTCACGGCTCGTGTCATCCTCGGCGCCGCGATCGGCCGGTCGCCCCGGTGGCTCGCGCGTCGGCTGACCCTCGCCGGGATGCGGCCGATCAACAATGTGGTGGACGCGTCGAACTACGTGATGCTCGAGCTCGGCCAGCCCACGCACCCCTACGACCTCGACCGGGTGGCCGGCGGCGGCATCGTCGTGCGACGGGCACAGAAGGGCGAGACCGTGACGACCCTCGACGGCGCCGTCCGAGAGCTCGGCGCCCACGGGCCGGGACTCGGCGACGCGGGAAGGGACTGTCTCATCTGCGACGCGACCGGCGCCCCGATCGGGATCGGCGGCGTGATGGGCGGCGTATCGTCGGAGATCGGACCATCGACCACCCGCGTCCTGCTCGAGGCCGCCTACTTCGACCCGATGAGCGTGGCACGGACCTCGCGGCGGCTCGCGCTCCGGACTGAGGCCTCGGCGCGCTTCGAGCGGGGGTGCGACCCCGCAGGCATCGACCCCGCGGCCGAGCGACTCGTCCAGCTGCTCGCGCTCTCGGGCGATGCGGGCATGTCCGTGGCGATCGGCGAGCTCGACGTCCGGGGGGAGGTCCCCGGGCCCACCGAGGTCGAGCTGCGACCGGACCGGGTCAACGCGCTGCTCGGTACCGGGTTCACCGCCGCGGAGATGGCGGATCTGCTCGCGCCGCTCGGATTCGAGAGCCGGCCCGAGGGCGGGGACGGCGCACTCGCGGTCACCGTGCCGACCAACCGCCCCGACGTGCGGACGGGGGCGATGGGGGAGGCGGACCTCGCCGAGGAGGTGGCCCGCCTCTCGGGGTACGCGAGCCTCCCGCGGACGAGGCCGTCGTGGCCACAGCCCGGGCGCCTCACCGACTACCAGCGCGACCGCCGCCTGGTGAAGGACGTCCTCTGCGGCCTCGGGATGACCGAGGGGTGGACGAGCGCGTTCGTGACCGGGGAGGACCAGCTCGAGGCCGGCTACGACCCTCCCTATGTCGAGATCACCAACCCGCTGGTCGAAGCCGAGCGGTACCTTCGCTCGTCGATGGCGCCGGGACTGCTCCGCGCCGTGCTGCACAACCGCCGGACCCGGCAGGGGGAGGTCCGGCTCTTCGAAGTGGGGAGCGTCTTCCGGCTCCCGGACGGGGACACGCCACGACCGCTGTCCGAGCCCGCGGTCGTGGCGAGCGAGCGGCTGTGCGCGGTCTTCGCCTGGTCCGGCGACGACGCGTGGTCGGCGTACGCGGCCTGGCGCACGGTGGCCGACGCCCTCCGTCTCGAGGCCTGGGACCTCTGGGAGCCGACCGGGCACGCGGCGCGCGTGCTCCACGACCACCGTTCCGGCCTCCTGGTCGGTGTCGTGCACGCTGCGGACGGTGCGGAGGTCCATCCGGTCCACCTCGGAGTCGTCGGCGAGCTCGCGCCGCCGATGGTGGCGCGGGTCGGCCTGTCGACTGCTGCGGGACGACCGGAGCGCATCGGGTGGCTCGACCTCGACCTCGGAGCACTTCTGGACCGCGACCGGGTGGCCCGGCGCAGCGAGGAGGCGCGGCCGGTCAGCCGGTTCCCCTCGTCCGACATCGACCTCGCCTTCGTCGTTGTGGACGGGATCCGCGTGGGTGCGGTCGAGCGCACGCTCCGCATGGCCGGCGGTGATCTCCTCGAGTCGGTCGAGCTCTTCGACGTCTACCGGGGCTCGTCGGTCGGGACAGGTGCGCGCAGCCTCGCCTACCGGCTGCGGTTCTGCGCCCTCGACCGCACGCTCACCGACGAGGAGGTCGGGCACCTCCGGACCGCCTGCATCGAGGCCGTCGGTCACGCGCACCACGCCACCCTGCGTTGAGTACGTGGTCGGGCGCGGGATCGGGCGCGGGGGTCGGGCGCGGTCCTGTGGCTTTCACTCCTCCGATCCGCGGGCGCGCCGAGGCCCCACCCCGGAGGGTGAGGCCTCGGTTCGCACGATGAAGCCTGCGCGTCACCGACCGGGTGACGGCCGGTGAGGACGGGTGATCAGCTGAACATGAACGGCTTGAGCAGCGAGAAGGTACCGCCGCCGCTGACCGGACCGATGCAGATCTCGCCGCTCTCCTTCCCCGGGACCTTGAGGCCGTTACCGCTGTCACCGGTGACGGCCCCCGAGACCTTGTCCGCGGTCGGGTTGTTGGTGCCCTTCTTCACGTAGCCGGGGCACTTGCTCGCCCCAACCGACGTCACCGTCGGGGTACCGACTGTCGTGGTCGTCAACGAGGTCCACGTGAACGTGCCACCACCGGCCAGCGTGGCGAAGGTGATCGACTGTGAGCTCCCACCGGTGTTCCCACCCGTGCAACCCGTGAGCTGGATGGTGCCGCCGCTCAGGGAACCGTTGATCCCCGTGCAGGTGATCTTCACCGCGGCCCAGGCGGGCGCCCCGGCAATGACCGCGGACGCACCGGCGGCTGGAATGGTCAGTGCAGCCGCGAGTAGCAAAGCCTTACGCATACTTCCCCCAATCGTCTCGTCTCTCGGTGACGAGGCCGTCCCCCCCAACGGAGTCCGTCCTCGGGCACCACCATAGGACAGCGACCGTCCAAGTTGCAGCACGCGATACCGGCAGTGAGACCGCGATCTCGGTGCGCAGTTGCGACCGTCGGCGACCGTGCCCGCAGGTCCCGGGTTTGGGGAGTTGCATATCCATGCGGAAATGCGCATATGATTGCAGTATGGGTCGGAGGCCATGAAGGTCGGGATCGCCGGAGCGTCCGGCTACGCGGGCGTCGAGCTCCTCCGCCTCTGCGCGTCCCACCCGGAGCTCGAGGTGGTCGTGGCGACGGCGGGGTCGGCGACGGGCGCGGCGATCGCCGCGCACACGCCGTCGCTCGCGGCCGCCTATCCGGACCTCGTCTTCGCGGCCACCGATGCCGACGCGGTCGACGGACTCGACGTGCTCTTCGCTGCGCTCCCGCACGGCGAGTCCCAGGAGCTCCTGCCGGCGGTGCTCGACCGTGTCGGAGTGGTCGTGGACCTGGCTGCCGACTTCCGCCTTGCCGACCCGGCGCTCTACCCGGTCTGGTACGGGGCGCCGCACCGGGCGCCCGAGCTGCTCGGCACTTTCGTCTACGGGCTGCCCGAGCTCCACCGTGGCGAGCTGGCCGGGGCGCGCCGGATCGCCGCTCCCGGGTGCTATCCGACGGCGGCGCTCCTCGGCCTCGCACCGCTCGCCGAGTCCGGTCTGCTCGCAGGGCCCGACCCGGGCGCGCTGCCGATCGTCGTGGACGCGGTGAGCGGGGTGTCGGGAGCGGGCCGCGCCCCGAAGGAGCACCTCCACTTCGGCGCGGTCGACGAGGACTTCGTCGCCTACGGCCTCCTCGACCACCGCCACACGGCCGAGATGGAGCAGGGGCTCGGACGTACGGTTCTCTTCACCCCCCACCTCGCCCCGATGGTCCGCGGGATCCTCGCGACCTGCTACGCGATGCCGGCGGTGCCACCGGTGGAAGCGGGCGGACCCACGTCCGCCGACGCGATCGCGGTGCTGCGCGAGCGGTACGCGGGCGAACCGTTCGTGGTGGTCACCGACGCCCCGCCCTCGACCAAGGCGACGAGCGGTTCGAACTGTGCCCACCTGTCGGTGCGGGTCGATCCGCGCACGGGATGGGTCGTGGTCCTGGCCGCGATCGATAATCTCGTGAAGGGCGCAGCAGGGCAGGCCGTCCAGTGTGCGAACCTCGCCCTCGGGCTCCCGGAGACCGCCGGGCTGCCGATCGCCGGGGTCTACCCGTGAGCATCACCGCACCGCGCGGGTTCGTCGCCGCCGGCCACGCGGCCGGGATCAAGACCTCGGGTGCGCTCGACCTCGCGCTCGTGGCGACCGACGACGGGCGGCCGGTCCCCGCGGCGGCCACCTTCACGACGAACCTTGCCGCGGCTGCGCCGGTGCAGGTGAGCCGGGCCCACCTGACCGCATCGGGCGGTCTCGCCTCCGGGGTGGTCGTGAGCAGCGGGAACGCCAACGCCGCCACCGGCGACCGCGGGCGTGAGGATGCGGAGCGCATGTGTGCGCTCGTCGCGGACGGGCTCGGCGCGAGCACCGACCAGATCCTCGTCTGCTCGACCGGGCTCATCGGCATCCCGCTCCCCATGGGACCCATCGAGGCCGGACTTCCCGAGCTCGTTGCCGCGCGCTCCTCCGACCCCGGTGCGGCCGCCCGTGCGGCGACCGGGATCCTCACCACCGACTCGGGACCGAAGGTCTCCCTCGTCGAGCGGGGCGGGTGCACCGTCGCCGGGATGGCCAAGGGCGCGGGCATGCTCGCCCCGGACATGGCCACCATGCTCGCGTTCCTCACCACCGACGCGGCCGTCGATCCGCCCGTGCTCGGCACGGTGCTCCGGGAGGCCGTCGGCTCGACGTTCAACTCGATGACCATCGACGGCTGCACGTCGACCAACGACACGGTCGTGCTGCTCGCCTCGGGCCGCGCCGGCGAGGTCGACCTCGAGGACCTCGGTGCGGCGGTGACCGAGGTCTGCGCCGCAATGGTCGCGGCCATGTTGCGTGACGCCGAAGGCGCGTCGCGGACGATCTCAGTGCGGGTGACCGGTGCACGGTCGGACGACCAGGCGCACCGGGCCGCCCGCGCGGTGGCCGACTCGCTCCTCGTGAAGTGCTCGATCAACGGCGAGGACCCCTACTGGGGCCGGGTGGCGAGCGACCTCGGCTCCGCGGGCGTCGCCTTCGAGATGGACCGCCTCGCCATCGCCTACGGCGGGGTGACCGTGTGCAGGGACGGCGTGGCCGCGCCGCACGATGCCGCCGCGCTCGGCAGGCACATGGGCGGCCGCCTGGTCGACCTCCACTGCGAGCTCGGCCTCGGCGCCGGCACCGGCACGGTGCTCGGGGTCGACCTCGGCCACGGCTACATCGACGAGAACCGGACGACGTCGTGAGCGTCGGGCCGCCGTCACCACCGAACCGCATCCTCGGCGCCGCGGACAAGGCGTCCGTGCTCGTCGAGTCGCTCGCGTACATCCGCCGCTTCTCGGGCAAGGTCGTGGTGGTCAAGTACGGCGGCAACGTGCTCGCCCGTGATCCGGACGGTCACGAGATCGGCGACGCCGAGGCGCTCGCGTCGTTCGCCGAGGACATCGTGCTCATGCGCTCGGTCGGGATGCTGCCGGTCGTCGTGCACGGCGGCGGACCGCAGATCGGTGCCCTGATGGAACGCGTCGGCAAGGAGGTCGAATTCCTCGACGGCCTGCGGGTCACCGACGCCGACACGATCGACCTGGTCCGCATGGTCCTCGTCGGCAAGGTCAACCGCGACATCGTGAGCTCGATCAACGTGCACGGCGCGCTGGCGGTCGGGCTCTCGGGAGAGGACGCCAACCTGATCACCGCGACGGCCCGCTCAGAGGCGCTCGGCTTCGTGGGCGACGTCACCGACGTCGATCCGGTGATCGTGCAGCAGTTGCTCGCGCAGGGGCTCATCCCGGTGGTCGCGACGATCGGGACTGATCGCACCGGGCAGGCCTTCAACATCAACGCGGACACGGCCGCCGGTGCGCTCGCGGCAGCGCTCGGTGCCGAGAAGCTCGTCTTCCTCACCGACGTCGCGGGCGTGCGGTCGGTGCCCGGCGACGCGGCGACGCTCATCCACCGTGCCACGGCGGACGAGCTCGACGACCTGGTGCGGACCGGCGCGGCGGTCGGTGGGATGATCCCGAAGGTCGAGTCGTGTGCGCGCGCGGTGCGGGCGGGGGTCGGGCATGCACACATCCTCGACGGTCGGACTCCGCACGCGCTCCTGCTGGAGATCTTTACCGACGAGGGGATCGGGACCATGGTGGGGTTGGACCGGTGAGCGGAGAGCTGCAGATGATCGACCGGTCCGCGCTGATGCACACCTACGCGGACCCGCCCGTGACCTTCGTCCGGGGCGAAGGCAGCCTGCTCGTCGACGTCGAGGGCCGCCAGTACCTCGACTTCCTCTCGGGCCTGGCGGTGACCTCGCTCGGACACGCGCACCCTGCGGTCGCCGACGCGGTCGCCGAGCAGGCGCGCACCCTCTCACACGTCTCGAACCTCTTCGGCAACGAGCTCGCGCCCGAGGTCGCGATCACCCTCGACCGGCTCGTCGGCGGCGGCGAGACCCGCGCCGGAGGACAGGTCTTCTTCGCCAACTCGGGGGCGGAGGCGAACGAGTGCGCGATCAAGCTCGCCCGGCGATGGGCCGGGCCGGATCGCTTCTGCGTGGTCAGCACGTGGAACGCGTTCCACGGCAGGACGCTCGCCACCCTTGCCGCGACCGGCCAGACCGAGAAGCAGGTGCACTTCCGCCCGATGCCCGAAGGCTTCGAGCACGTGCCCTACGACGACCTCGACGCCATGGCCGCTGCCTGCGACCCCGGGCGGGTGGCAGCGGTCCTCGTCGAGCCGGTGCTCGGCGAGGCGGGGGTGGTGGTGCCGTCCTCGGACTACCTGGTCGGGCTCCGTCAGCTCTGCAGCGAGCGCGGGATCCTGCTCATGGTCGACGAGATCCAGACCGGTCTCGGCCGGACGGGGCGGTGGTTCGGCTTCCAGCACCTCGGCGTGGAGCCCGACGTCGTGACCATGGCGAAGGCGCTCGGCAACGGGATGCCGGTCGGCGCCTGCTGGGCCCGTGCCGAGATCGCCGCCGCCTTCGTCCCCGGCGACCACGGGAGCACGTTCGGGGGCCAACCGCTCGCCATGTCGGCGGCGCGGGCGACGCTCGCGGTGATGCAAGCGGTCGACGCCCCCGCCCGCGCACGGGCTGCGGGGGAGCACCTCTCCACCGCCCTCCGCACACTGCCGGGGGTCGCGTCGGTCCGGGGGGAAGGCCTGCTCGTGGGCGCGGTGCTGCAGGGCCCGTTCGCTGTGGCCGCGTGCCGCGCCGCGCTGGATGCCGGTCTCGTGCTCAACGCGCCCGGTCCCGACCTGCTGCGCTTCGCGCCGTCGCTCCTCGTGACCGCAGCCGAGATCGACCGGGCGATCGCCCTCCTCGGCCCCGTGCTCGAACGGTGCGCGGTCGCCGACCCTCCGGAGGGGTCGGCGTGACCCGTCACGTGCTCGACGTCGAGGACCTCGGGGCCGACGGGCTCGCCGCGGTACTCGAGCTCGCGGCCGCCGAGCCGGCCACGCTCCCGCGGGTGCTCGAGGGCAGCGGGGTCGCGCTGCTCTTCGAGAAGCCCTCGAACCGGACAAGGAACAGCGCCGAGATGGCGACGGTGGCGCTCGGCGGCCATCCCGTCTTCATCCAGGGAGCGGAGGTCGGCGTCGACGTCCGCGAGCCGGCCGGCGACGTCGCCCGGACGCTCGCCTGCTACCACGCGGTGCTCTGCGCTCGCGTCCTCGATCACCACTCGCTCGAGCGGATGGCGGGCGCCCTCGACGCGGCCGGTGTCGAGGTGCCGGTCGTCAACCTCCTCTCGGACCGTGCGCATCCCTGCCAGGCCCTCGCCGACCTGCTGACGCTGCGCACCGTGTTCGGCGCGGGCGGCCTCGGAGGGCGTTCGCTGGCCTACGTCGGCGACGCGAACAACGTCTGGCGCTCACTCGCGGCGGCCGCCGCGCTGATCGGGATGGCGACGCGCATCGCCGCGCCCGACGGGTACGGCCCGAGCGCGGACGACGTCGAACGGATCCGCTCGCTCGGTGGGGAGCTCCTCGTCACGGACGACCCGACCGTGGCCGCATCGGGCGCCGACGCGCTCTACACCGACGTGTGGACGTCGATGGGACAGGAGGCCGAGTCGGCGGCGCGGCGCGCCGCCTTCGCCGGTTACACCGTCGACGACGCGCTGCTCGGCCACGCGAGCCCGGACGCGGTCGTGCTGCACTGCCTGCCGGCCCACCGGGGCGAGGAGATCAGCGCGGCGGTCCTCGACGGACCGCGAAGCGTCGTCTATGCACAGGCGACCAACCGCATGCACGCGATGCGGGGTCTGCTCGCCTGGGTGCGGGGCGTCGACCGGGCGGGGACGGGCGGTGCGCGATGACCAAGCACCAGCGCCAGCACCGGATCGCCCGTCTGCTCGAGTCCGAGGCGGTCGGGAGCCAGGCCCAGCTGGTCGACCTGCTCGCCGCCGAGGGGATCGAGGCGACCCAGACCACGGTCTCGCGCGACCTCGAGGAGCTCGGCGCGATCAAGGTCCGCCTCCCCGGGGGCGACACCGCGTACGCCCTGCCGGAGCTGCCCTCCCAGCAGGTGGCGCCGCTCGACCACCTCCGCCGGGTGCTCGGCGAGTGGGTCGTCGACGTCGACCATTCGGGCAATCTGGTGGTGCTGCGCACCCCGCCGGGCTCCGCGCATGTCGTAGGCTCGGCGCTTGACCGCAGCGGCTTCCCCGGGCTGGTGGGGACGGTCGCCGGGGACGACACGGTCCTGGTGGTCGCATCGGAGGCCGCAGGCGGTGCGGCCGTGGCTGGGCGCCTCGCGACGATCGCGGGGCTCGACCGGACCGACGACGGATCGGAACGGCGCCGCAGGGCCGGCGCGTCACGTACGGGAGAGTCGAAGCAGAAGGCACGGGCAAGGGGTAAGGGATGAAACAGCGTGTCGTCCTGGCGTACAGCGGCGGTCTCGACACCTCGATCGCCGTCCGGTGGCTCATGGAGCACGAGGACGTGGAGGTCGTCGCGGTCGCGGTCGACGTCGGACAGGCGTCCGAGGCGGGCGGCGAGGACTGGGCGTCGATCCGGGACCGGGCGCTCGCGGCCGGCGCCGTCGAGGCCGTCGTCGTCGACGCGCGCGCCGAGATGGCCGAGGAGTTCTGCATCCCCGCACTGCTCGCCAACGCGAAGTACGAAGGAAAGTACCCCCTCGTCTCGGCGCTCTCGAGACCGGTCATCGTGAAGCACCTGGTCGCCGAGGCGCGCCGGCACGGGGCGGGCGCGGTCGCCCACGGCTGCACCGGCAAGGGCAACGACCAGGTCCGCTTCGAGGTCGGCACCCGGGCGCTCGCTCCCGACCTCGACGTGCTCGCACCCGCCCGCTCCTGGGGGCTCACCCGCGAGGACTCCATCGAGTACGCGGCCAAGTGGGAGATCCCGATCGCCGCCACCAAGGAGAAGCTGTACTCGATCGACGAGAACCTCTGGGGCCGTGCGATCGAGTGCGGCGTGATCGAGGACCCCTGGATGCGGCCGCCCGAGGAGGTCTACACCTTGACCCGGCCGACCGCGACCGAGCCCGTCGAGGTGGTCATCGGCTTCGAGTCCGGCGTGCCCACCGCCGTCGACGGTCGCTCCCTCGATCCCGAGTCCTTGATCGAGACGCTCAACGAGCTGGTCGGCTCGTACGGCTTCGGGCGGCTCGACATGGTCGAGAACCGGCGGGTCGGGATCAAGAGCCGCGAGACCTACGAGTGCCCGGGCGCCCTCGCCCTCCTCCTCGCGCACGCCGATCTCGAAGACCTCACCCTCGAGCGCGACCTCCACCACGAGAAGGCGCGTCTCGAGCCCCGCTGGTCCGAGCTCGTCTACGACGGGCTCTGGTTCTCGCCGCTCAAGCGCTCGCTCGATGCGTTCATCGCAGAGTCGCAGCGCCACGTGACCGGCGAGGTGCGCCTCCGCCTCGAACCCGGACGGTGCTGGGTCGTCGGGCGCCGCAGCCCGATCGGCCTCTACGACCACGGCCTCGCCACCTACGACGCCGACGACTCCTTCCGGCACCAGGACGCCGAGGGGTTCGTGCGTCTGTGGGGCCTCGGGATCGCCACCTGGTCCGCGGTGCAGGAGCACCCGACGGATGAGGGCGGCGGTCCGGCGCGCGACGCCCGATGACCCTCTGGCACGGCCGTCTCGGCGGCGGGACGGCCGACGAGGTCATGGCCTATTCGGTCAGCCTCCACTACGACCGGGCCCTGGCACACGACGACCTCACCGGGTCCCGGGCCCACGTCCGCGGTCTCGGGGCCGCCGGACTGCTCGACGCGGCGGAAGTCGACGAGCTGCTCGGCGCACTCGACCGGGTCGAAGACGAGCTCGACGCGGGCACCTTCGCCTTCGCGCCGGGGGACGAGGACATCCACACCGCGGTGGAGCGGCGGGTCACCGAGCTCGCCGGTGAGGTCGGGGCGAAGCTCCACACCGGCCGGAGCCGCAACGACCAGGTCGCGACCGACCTCCGCCTGTTCGCGAAGCGCGAGCTCCACGCGCTGGCGTCCGAGCTCATCGCCCTCCAGGAGGTTCTGCTCGTGCGCGCCAAGGAGGCCGGTGACACCTACCTGCCGGGCTACACGCACCTGCAACGTGCCCAGCCCGTCCTGCTCTCGCACCACCTGCTCGCGCACGGGTGGGCCATCGCCCGCGACGTGGACCGACTCGTCGCCACCCTGCTGCGGCTCGACGTCTCGCCGCTCGGGGCGGGGGCTCTCGCCGGCTCGTCGCTGCCGCTCGAGCCCGACGCCGTCGCGGAGGACCTCGGCTTCTCGGGCCGCTTCGAGAACTCGATGGACGCGGTCTCCGACCGGGACTTCGTGGCCGAGGCCCTCTTCGACCTTGCGTTGCTCGGCGTCCACCTCTCACGGATCGGAGAGGAGATCGTCCTCTGGTCGACCGAGGAGTTCGGCTTCGCCGTGCTCGACGACGCGTATGCGACCGGTAGCTCGATGCTGCCCCAGAAGAAGAACCCCGACGTGGCCGAGCTGGCTCGCGGCAAGGCGGGCCGGCTGATCGGAAACCTGACCGGGCTGCTCGTGACTTTGAAGGGCCTCCCGCTCTCCTACAACCGCGACCTGCAAGAGGACAAGGAGCCGCTCTTCGACTCCGTCTCCCAGACGCACCTCGCACTGGCCGCGCTCACCGGCCTGCTCCGGACCGTGGGCTTCGACGACAGCCGGATGCAGGCCGCCGCGGACGGCTCGGCCGTCGCCGCGGTGGACCTCGCCGAGTGGCTGGTCGAGCGCGGGATGCCCTTCCGCCAGGCCCACGAGGTCGTCGGGGGACTCGTGCGCGACTCGCTCGAGCGCCACGTCCCGCTCGCGGAGCTGGTCGAGGCACATCCTTCGCTCGGTGCCGAAGCGGTCTCGCTGCTCGAGCCCGGAGTTGCGGTGACCCGCCGGACGACGCCCGGCTCGGCGGGCCCCCTCGCGGTCAAGCTCCAGCTCGAGCGCTTCGTCCACCGGGTCGAGACCGACCGCAGCCGGCTGGCCGCGCTCGGCTGACGGTACCGGCGGATCCCGGCAGCGGCCGGGTGCGCCGATCGGGCGGTTCGGGCCGGCTGTCTGCCCGGATCGGGGCCGCACGCTCCAGATCCGGTCCGCACTCTGAACAGATCCGGGCTGCCCGCCGTACTCCTCGGTACACTCACGCGAGCCGAGAGGACGGTCGGATGGGTCTGATGCGAACGGACGGGACGTGGACGAGCCGGGCCCCGGCTCCGCGGGGGCGTTGGCTCGCGGTCGGGGCACTCGGCGTCACCGCCCTGCTGGGCGCGGCATGCAGCTCGAACAGCGCCTCGCCGACGACCACGACCACCGCGGCGTCGACCACCGCGCCGGCATCGACCGGGGCGACCGTGTCCATCGCCCATGTCGGATCGCTCGGCCCGATCCTGGTTGACTCCTCGGGCATGACCCTCTACCGCTACACGCCGGACGGCACCGGGTCGCCGACCTGTACGGGTGCGTGCGCGACCGCGTGGCCGCCGCTCACCGTGACCTCCGGCACCGGCCACGTGACCGGCGGCTCGGGGATCGCGACCGGCGAGCTCGCGACGGCGCAGGGGGCGAACGGCACCCTGCAGGTGACCTACAAGGGCATGCCGCTCTACCGGTACTCGGGTGACTCGAAGTCCGGGGACGCGACGGGGCAGGGCATCGGCGGCGTGTGGTTCGTGATCCCGGTGGCGACCACGGCGGTCGCCACGACGACGACCGTCAGGGCCTCCAGCGGGTACTGACCTGACCGGGGTCGGCGTGGGACGCTTGGCTCGAGGCGGCGGGTACCGTGTGCGAGGTGACGGCCTTCGGCGGTGTCCCGCCCCGAGCGCTCCCGGATCCCACGGTGAAGGTGACCCGCTGGGACGACGAAGACCTCGGCCGCGCGTTCGACGCGCACCGCGCGGAGCTCACCGGCTTCGCCCGGCGCGAGCTCGCGAACACCGACCTCGCCGAGGAGGTCGTGCAGGAGACGTTCGTGCGGGCATGGCGCTCACGGGCCCGCTTCGATCCCGCGATCGGCTCGCTCCGTTCGTGGCTCTTCTCGATCGAGCGAAACCTGCTCATCGACCTCGGACGATCGCGGACCCGACGGGAGACGATCGAGCGCACCGTGCTGCACCGGTCGGAGGCGGTCGTCGACGAGGTCGAGACGCAGCTCACGTCGTGGCAGGTGGCGGACGCCATCGACCGGCTCACCCCCGAGCACCGCGCGGTCCTCCTCGGGATCTACTTCGACGGGCACACGAGCAAAGAGGTCGCGGCACGCCTCGCGATCGCGGAGGGCACGGTCCGGAGCCGGCTCTACTATGCGTTGCGGGCGTTGCGAGCGATCCTCGAGACGACGGGGTGGGAAGGATGAGCGGAGCGGCGTGCGAGCAGTGGCGCGGCGAGCTCGCGATGAGTGCGATCGGTCGGCTCGACGACGAGGAGCAGCGGGGGCTCGACGCGCATCTCGAGGGGTGTTCGGCGTGCCGCGCGGAGGCCCGGTCCCTCACCGGGGCGGCCGGCGCCCTTGCGATGGTGGACCGCGCCGACCTCGGGAACGAGGGGGCCGCACCGAGCGTGCCGGCGACGGTGGTCGCACTCGACGAGGACCGGGAACGAGTCCGGCCACGGCACATGGTCCGCCGGGCCGCGGTCGGGTTGGCTGCCGCCGCTGCGATCGCCGCCGCGGCCCTGGCGCTCAGCGGAACGCCGGCGACGGCGGGCCGGACGGTCGCGCTCTCGGGGACGCCGGGCGTGCACGCGACCGCCTCGCTGACGCCGAACGGGGGAGGAACCCATGTCGTCCTCGTCGAGACCGGGCAGGCGGCCAGTCAGGTCTTCGCGGTCTCGATGCGCTCGGGGAGCGGGTCGTGGTGGAGCGCCGGGACCTACCGCACCGGGTCCGGAACCGGCAGCGTGCGGGTCGAGCTCTCCTGCGCGGCGGCGGCCGACCAGATCACCGACGTGTGGATCACCGACCAGTCGGGTCGGACGGTGCTGAGCGGGACCGCGGCCTGACGAACGCGGGGATCCGGGCGGCGCCTGCTCCTCGGGCGGGGTTCCGAGCAGGACCCGAGGGAGCGCTGGGCGGCGCCGTGGCGGCGTGTGCTCGGGACGAAGGGCCGCTGCCGACGGGCGGTGGTGCGATTGACACTCTGTGCCGCCGCGTATAGGGTGTTGAGTCCGGTGTGCGGCCTGCCAGGGCGCCATCGGGCATCACCAGAATGGGGCGTTTGCTCCTGCCTGGGGAGATTCCGGCACCGACGCCAGTCGGCGAGTGCCTGGTCGCTCCTTGAAAACGGAATAGTGATAGCCAAAAGCCAGTGCGGGCGATCGCGGCATTGCCGCGGTCGCACTGTTATTCAGCACTGAACGGACAATGTCTGTTCTTTGCCAGTTGACCGAGAGGGTCAGTGCCCTCGAGGTCAGCTCTTCGATTTCGATCGGGCCTTCGGGTCCGGGAGAGATCTTCATGGAGAGTTTGATCCTGGCTCAGGACGAACGCTGGCGGCGTGCCTAACACATGCAAGTCGAACGAGGTCCAACCGGTAGCAATACTGGTGAAGACCTAGTGGCGAACGGGTGAGTAGCACGTGAGCAACCTGCCCCGAAGACCGGGACAACACCGGGAAACCGGTGCTAATACCGGATGCCCCCACCGGGCCGCATGACCTGGTGAGGAAATGGATTCCGCTTCGGGAG
>OY969919.1:0-360000 GCA_963704585.1 uncultured Acidimicrobiaceae bacterium | reverse complement strand
TTGAAAACAGGGGGGATGACCTGTGGTTAGGGGTGAAAGGCCAATCAAACTCGGTGATAGCTGGTTCTCCCCGAAATGCATTTAGGTGCAGCGTCGGGCGTTCAGCATCGGAGGTAGAGCACTGAATGGGCTAGGGGGCCTACAAGCTTACTGACCCCAATCAAACTCCGAATGCCGATGCTCAAGAGCCCGGCAGTGAGACTACGAGGGATGAGCTTCGTTAGTCGAAAGGGAAACAGCCCAGACCGCCGGCTAAGGCCCCAAATTCTTGACTAAGTGGAAAACGATGTGGGAACGCGAAGACAGCCAGGAGGTTGGCTCAGAAGCAGCCACCCTTGAAAGAGTGCGTAATAGCTCACTGGTCGAGTGGTCCTGCGCGGACAATGTAACGGGGCTCAAGTCAAGAGCCGAAGCCGCGGATTTCCATACCCCCCGAGCTCGATGCCGAATGCGGTTCGCCGCGGACGGTATCGGTTCAGGTTCGGGATTCCGGGTGTGGGAGTGGTAGGGGAGCGTCGATCCTGCTGAGAAGCGGCGGTGGAAACCGTCGTGGAGCGTGGTCGAGTGAGAATGTTGGTATGAGTAGCGAGAGAGGGGTGAGAAACCCCTCCGCCGTAAGCCCAAGGGTTCCTGGGGAAGGCTAATCCTCCCAGGGTAAGTCGGGAGCTAAGGCGAGGCCGAGAGGCGTAGTCGATGCACAACTGGTTGATATTCCAGTACTTCCGTGTCCGCGCCCATTCCAAGACCGGTGTCCTAAGGGGCTGTCCTTCGGGACGAACCGACCGACCCGGAGGCGGAAAGCGAAGGAGGGACGCAGGAGGGTAGGTGAGCCCAGGCGTTGGTTGTCCTGGGGTAAGCGTGTAGGGGGAGGTCCAGGCAAATCCGGGCCTCATTCACCCCGAGGCGCGATGCCGAGCCACACCAGGCGAAGTCACTGATCCCATGCTGCCGAGAAAAGCTTCTAGCGAGCTGGCACGGAACCCGTACCCCAAACCGACACAGGTGGGCGGGTAGAGAATACCAAGGCGATCGGGAGAACTGTGGTTAAGGAACTCGGCAAAATACCTCCGTAACTTCGGGAGAAGGAGGGCCTCAATAGGATGACGAACTTCTCGTTCTGAGTCCGAAGGGGCCGCAGAGAATAGGGGAAAGCGACTGTTTACTAAAAACACAGGAGCGTGCGAAGTCGTAAGACGATGTATACGCTCTGACGCCTGCCCGGTGCCGGAAGGTTACGGGGAAGGGTTAGCCCTCGGGCGAAGCTCTGAACCTAAGCCCCGGTAAACGGCGGCCGTAACTATAACGGTTAGTACTTCAACCTGGCCGTTGAAAAACCCCGCTGTATGCTGGAATATCCGAGTATCCGGCGGTACTCGTCCATGTCACATCCGATCGGTACGGTCGGGACATGGGCAGTGACAATCCGTCCGGTGCGGACAATCAGCAGGAAACTGCCTCAATCTGGCAGGATCCTCAGAGACTGCACGCAGGGCGCCACTCCAGGGACGCAATGTCCAATGGAAGTGGCGATGATACAGTCCGACCCTCATGGCGACATGGGGAGCCAGGCAGAAATGATCTGGCCACTCGACCATAATCACGCATCATTATGAAGTTCGGTCGAGGAGTAACAACAGTGCCTAAGGTAGGGATGCCCTTTCACGTGCGAAAGGGTGCTGCCCCTCATACCGGTGACGGTATGTGAGCAGTCGGCTATATGCTGGAAGACCCGGTGTATCCTCCACTACTCGTCGATCATCCTCGGGCGTGACAGCCTGGCTGTACCGTCGGGAGATGATTGGCAGTGACAATGTGAGAGGTGCGGAAAACCAGCAGGAAAGACTCTGGATCCACGGATGGATTGCCGGATTCGTCGATGGAGAGGGCTGCTTCAGCTGCCCCCTCTTTCGAAATCCGAAGACCAGGCTCGGCTGGCAAGTGCAACCACTGTTTGTGGTGGTGCAGAGCGAGTCGAGCCGGAGCGTGCTGGAAGACCTTGTCTGCTTTTTTGGATGCGGCAAGGTGAGCGTGAATCGTCGCCACGACAACCACCGAGAGAACATCTGTCGGTACACCGTGGCCAGATTCGCCCAGCTTCGGGATGTTATTGTCCCGTACTTTCAGGCGAATCCCTTGCGGACCTCGAAGCGAATCGACTTCGAGAAGTTCGCAGTGGTCATTCGTCTCATGGAGGAGCGAAAGCACCTCACGGTGGCGGGAATGGCAGAGATTGCCTCCATCGCCGAGACGATGAATCATCGCAAGCCGTCCGAATTCCTGAGAATCCTCAGAGACCATACGCCGACCATCTCGTCAGCTGTCTGACGAGATGAAGAGATGGTCCGAGCCCTGCGGCGACGTAGGGAGGCCGGCAGAAATGACCGGCCCGCCGTTTGGACGATCGTTGTCCAATCGGTTGTAACAGCCACTAAGCGAAATTCCTTGTCGGGTAAGTTCCGACCTGCACGAATGGCGTAACGACTTTCCTACTGTCTCAACCACAGACCCGGCGAAATTGAAGTACGAGTAAAGATGCTCGTTAGCTGCATCAGGACGGAAAGACCCCGTGGACCTTTACTACAGCTTGCTGTTGAGTTTTGGTACATATTGTGTAGGATAGGTGGGAGACTTTGAAGCATTGGCGCCAGCCAGTGTGGAGTCAACCTTGAAATACCACCCTTTATGTGCTGGAACCCTAACCTCGGTCCGTGATCCGGATCAGGGACAGCGTCAGGTGGGTAGTTTGACTGGGGCGGTCGCCTCCTAAAACGTAACGGAGGCGCCCAAAGGTTCCCTCAGGCTGGTTGGCAATCAGCCGTCGAGTGCAATGACACAAGGGAGCTTGACTGCGAGACCTACAAGTCGAGCAGGTGCGAAAGCAGGGCATAGTGATCCAGCGGTTGCTTGTGGAAGCGCCGTTGCTCAACGGATAAAAGGTACCCCGGGGATAACAGGCTCATCTTCCCCAAGAGTCCATATCGACGGGAAGGTTTGGCACCTCGATGTCGGCTCGTCGCATCCTGGGGCTGAAGCCGGTCCCAAGGGTTGGGCTGTTCGCCCATTAAAGCGGTACGCGAGCTGGGTTTAGAACGTCGTGAGACAGTTCGGTCCCTATCCGATGCAGCCGTAGGAGATTTGAGGAAGGCTATCCCTAGTACGAGAGGACCGGGATGGACGAAGCTCTCGTGTGTCAGTTGTCCTGCCAAGGGCACTGCTGATTAGCGACCTTCGGGTGGGATAAGCGCTGAAAGCATCTAAGCGCGAAGCTCGTTCCAAGATGAAATCTCCCACAGGGACAACCTGGTAAGGCCCGTGGCCAGACGACCACGTTGATAGGCCGGAAGTGTACGTGCGGCAACGCATTCAGCTGACCGGTACTAATCGGCCGAGGGCTTGGGAACTTGCTCGTGCTCGCTATGGAACGCTCAGGGTGGCCGGCGACGGCCGCTGCTGATCTGTCGCCCGATCACTCGGATCGAGGGCGCGGGTCCGCTCGAGCGCACGGTTTCCGGTGGCCATGGCGGCGGAGAGACACCCGTTCCCATTCCGAACACGGCAGTTAAGCCCGCCAGCGCCGATGGTACTTGGGGGGTAGCCCCCTGGGAGAGTAGGACGCCGCCGGGATTTCTCGAGACGAGGCCCTCCGCATCGCGGAGGGCCTCGTCCAATTCCGGAGTACTCCGCTCCCCGTTGTCCGTGGACGATCGGGCGCCGTCAGTCCCGAGTTCGGCGGGGGTCGAGCGAACGTCCAGGTGGAGCGGGCGCGGTGAAGAGGTGTTCCCCCCACAGCGGGGGAGAAAGTCCAGCTCAGGCGATTGCGGCCTTGTTCCAGTCCGCGGTGTCGACACCGAAGGCGTCGAGCACCTCCCGCTGGAGGGTTGAAGGGCGGTCTGTGACCTCGATGTCTCGCCCGACGTGCAGTCGGTGACGGCGGATCTCCGCGAGCTGGACGAGCGCCCGGCGCGGGGTGAGCACCTGGTCTTCGATGTTCGGGTCCATGACGCGTGCGCGGGCAAGGTCCTCTGCCATGACCGCCTCGATCGTCGCCGCGATGACGCAGAGTGCGATGTGACCACGCACCCGTTTCTCGGTGCGGTGGTAGACCGGGCGTAACCCGAGGAAGTCCTTCATCACCCGGAAGCGCCGCTCGACGTTGCAGAGCATCCGGTAGTGACGGACGATGTCGGTGGTCGAGGCCTGTTCCTCGGTGAGCGACGTCGTGAGCACGTAGCGACCGGCGAGCAGCCGTTCTTCGTAGTCGAGGGCGGCTTGGTCGTAGTTCCAGCCGAACAGTCCGGTGCGGATCACGGTGGTGAAGCACCGGCCCACCCCCGAGTCGCGCAGGATCCGATCGGCGGCCGCCCCGATCTTCGCCGGATCGGTGAGCTTCTTCGCCGTGACCCGTTCCGCCAGTGCGATCAGCTTGTCCTCGGTGCGGGCGAGCAGTTCCTCGCGTCTGTGGTCGTCACGGGCCTTGCGCTCGGTCGAGAACACCGCCACCCACCGCCGTCCGTCGTGGGCGACCTCGCACGCAGACGAGTTGATCCCCGGCACCTTCTGCCATCGGTCCTTGTCGGCTCCGACCGCGAGCTCGAGGACAGCAGCCACGTCTTCGTCGCGGTGGAGGCGGGTGGCGAGCACGTGGTCGAAGCCCGCACCGCTCACCTCGGCCAGGTTGTGCTCGCTGATCAGGCAGCCGTCACGGAATTCCCTATTTGAGGCGCTTTTCCGTCAAGTAATTCCCTAACCCGCCGTCACGGAATTCCCTGGCCTCCCGTCACGGAATTCCCTGGTGGGTTGGGATCCCTCGCTCCGGCCACGTATCCGTTGAGCATCCCCTCGTCGACGAGGCGAGGAGGACGAGTGGCAAGGAGAGCGATCAGAGTGATCGATGTAGTCGAACTGTTCCAGCACTGGCATGCCGGGCGCGGGATCGGCGAGCTGAGCTCGTCGCTCGGCATGGACCCAAAGACCGTGCGCAAGTACATCCAGCCAGCCAGAGATGCCAGCATCGTCCCGGGCGGTCCCCCGTTGAGCGCCGAACAGTGGGCCCAGCTCGCCGAGGGCTGGTTTCCAGAAATGGCGGATCGATCCCGGCGCCAGACCACGTGGCCCGAGATCGCCCCGCACCACGACCGCATCAAGGACTGGATCGGGGTGGTGACCATCGCCACCATGCACCAGCGCCTACGCGACGACCACAAACTGAGCGCGTCCGAGTCGTCACTGCGTCGCTACATCTGGGCCAACTTCGAAGAAGAGGTCGCCCGAGCAGCGGTGCGGGTTCTGCGCGACACGCCACCGGCCGGCGAGGAAGCACAGGTGGACTATGGGTTGCTCGGGCGTTGGTTCGACCCGGCCGCCGAACGCTGGCGTCGGGTGCAGGGCTTCATCATGGTGCTCTCGTTCAGCCGCCTCCTGTTCTTGCGGCCGGTGCTCTCGATGGACGAACAGTCCTGGGTCGAGAGCCACGTCCTGGCGTTCGAGTTCTTCGGCGGCGCAGTCCAGCGCGTCGTTCCGGACAATCTGAAGACCGGGGTGATCAAGGCCGACCTCTATGACCCGCTCATCAACAAGTCCTTCGGTGAGTTCGCCGCCCACTACGGCACGTTGGTGGACCCCGCTCGTTTGCAAAAGCCTCGGGACAAGGCTCGGGTCGAACGCCCCGTGCCCTATTGCCGAGACTCGTTCTTCGCCGGGCGCGAGAGCGAGTTCAGCGATCTCGCGTTCATGCAGTCCGACGCGCTGCGGTGGTGCGTGCAGGTGGCCAACCAACGCCAGCACCGAGGCATCGACCGCATCGCCCCTCAGGTCCTCTTCGAGGCAGAGGAGAAGGCTCTGCTGCTCCCGTTGCCGCGTTCGCCCTTCGAACTGGCGAAGTGGTCGACGCCCAAGGTCCCGCCCGACATCCACGTCAAGGTGGGCCGGGCCCTCTACAGCGTGCCGTGGATCCACATCGGAAAGGTGGTCGAGGCTCGGCAGAGCGCACGCACCGTCGAGATCTACTTGGAAGGCACCCTGGTCGCCACCCACGTGCGCATCGAGCGGGGCAAGCAGACCAACTACGACCACTACCCGCCCGAGAAGATCGCCTTCATGATGCGCACCCCGGCGTGGTGCCGCCGGCGAGCGGGCCAGCTCGGTGACGCCGTGGCCCAGGTGGTGGCCGCAATCATGGAGGTGAACGCCCTCTATCGCCTGCGCCAGGCCCAGGGCGTGGTGGGACTGGCCGACAAGTACGACGCCCAGCGTCTCGACGCCGCCTGCCAGAAGGCCCTGGTTGCTGGGGATCCGTCCTACAAGACGGTCAAAGGCATCCTGTCCGCCGGCGTCGAGCTCGACGAGGAACACGAGACCCAGGCCCCGCCGGCCGCGCCGGCCCACCTGCACGGGCCCGAGCGCCTCTTCGACATCGGGGAGGCGGCCCGATGAAGCCCCACCACTTGGAAGAGACGATGTCCAAGCTCAAGCTCTTCGGCATGCTCGACACGCTCGAGACCCGTCTGGCTCAGGCGACCGCCGGCGAGCTCGGCCACGTCGAGCTGCTCCAGAGCCTGTGCGAGGACGAGGCCGCCCGGCGCGACGCGGCGGGGATCGAGCGCCGGGTGAAGTCGGCGCGCTTCGAACAGACCGCGACGGTCGAGGACTACGACTTCTCGTTCAACCCGAAGATCCCCGCCACCCAGATCCGCGACCTCGCCACGTTGCGCTTCGTCGAGGCCGGAGAATCGGTCATCCTGCACGGCCCGGTCGGCGTCGGAAAGTCCATGATTGCTCAGGCGCTCGGCCACCAGGCCTGTCGACGGGGCTACACGGTCGTCTTCACCAAGACCTCCCGGCTGTTGGCCGATCTGGCCGGCGGCCACGCCGACCGCAGCTTCGAACAGCGCCTGCTGCGATGGAGCCGGCCGCAGATCATCGTCTTCGACGACTTCGCCATGCGTGACTTCACCCTCGCCCAGGCCGACGACCTCTATGAGTTGGTGACGGCCCGGGTGCATAAGACCTCGATCTTCACGGCCAACCGGCAGGCCTCGGACTGGTACACGCTGTTTCCGAACCCGGTGGTCGCCGAGTCGATCCTCGACCGCATCGTGAACTCGGCGCACCACGTGCACATGGACGGCAAGTCCTATCGGCCCAACAAACGCCCCGGCGCACCATCGAAAGGAGCGCCACAGTGAGCGCGGGGATCTGCGCCCGCGAGGGCTGCGACAAACCGGTGCCGCGTCGCCGTCCGGGTCAGGTGGGTCGCCCGCCCATCTACTGCTCTCCGGGCTGTCGCCCCTCGTGGGTCCGACCGCCAGTGCTCGTCGAGGTCGACCGCTGCGAGGACAACGACGGCTTCATCACGGGCGAGTGGATAGTCCGCCTCCGGCATGGCCACCGGGTCGTGGTCGTCGGCAGTGGGTTGGGCCGCTTCAGCGCCGACATGCTCGCCAACGAGCTGCGTGCGTTCCTCGATGGCGGTTCTGTCGGAGTGGCGTCATGACCGCAGCGTTCTCCGCCATCCGATGCCTCCGACCCTCGACCGGCGAGCGGGGAGGAGGTGCCATCGACTAGACACGAACTACACACGCCGGACGAGGGAATTCCGTGACGGCAGCGCCAGGGAATTCCGTGACGGTCGACACTCGGTCGGCGACAAGCGCGATCCTGCCCACCCCGAAGCGGGCCTGGTAGTCGGCCATGACCTCGGTCAAGGTGGTCGAGTCGGAGGTGTTGCCGGCGAACACGTAGTGGGCGATCGGGATGCCGTTGCCGGTGACGAGCAAACCGATCACGACCTGGGGCCGGTCCGGACGCTTGTCGCGGGAGTAGCCATACGCGCGCGAGGAGAACTTCTCGCTCGGTCCCTTCGGTGTCTCGAAGTAGGTGGAGGTGAGGTCGTAGAGGGCGAGGCGGAGGTCGAGGTTCGTGAGGTCGCACAAGCGCGGCGTAGAGCACTTCCTCGGTCGACTCCTTTGCGTCCGCCAGCGCGTCGAGTGCGCGGTAGCACTGGTCGAGGGAAGGGGCGACGACCCCGTCGGGGAGCTGGACGGTCTCCAACCATTCGAAGATCGTCCGGCGCTTCGAGGAGGGGTCGCACAGCCGGTTCGCGAGCATGACGAGGACCGTGTCCGCGAGGCGCTGTGAGCCGCGCGCCGCACCGGTCTCCGAGGAGTGCGCAGCGAGTCCGATGCGGTCGAAGTAGGCGGCGACCGCCGTGACCGCGCCGAAGGACGGCGCGCCGTCGGCCTCGAGCGAGGAGGCCTCCATCCACTGGCCTTGCGCGTACTTGGAGAGCGCAGCGATCACCCGGTCCAGCTGGCCGCTGCGCTCGAGCTCGGTCACCTCGCCGAGGCGCATGAGCGTCCGGTGGGTCTTCTTCCCCTCCACGCGCACCGACTCGACGAGCGAGAGGTACACGTACTCGTGTTCGCCCCTCCGCTTGACGGTGCGCTTCACATGCATCAAGCACAGATTAAGGAACTACAAACCGCCCGTCAACGATTTGTCGCCCCCACATTTTCGACAGGGAGCTCGGCTGCTGTCAGCGTTCAAGTAATCCCGCAGCTCAGCGGGCCTGCGTTCAAGTAATCCCGCACCTCGGCGTTCAAGTTATCCCGCACTTCTGAGGCGGGGTCCACCGCTCGGGCTCCTTGTTCCAGTAGCCGCTTCCTCGTCCCCAGAGGCGAGGAGCGCCGATGACAAGGAGAACGTTCACCGTGATCGACATCGTCGAGATCCTCATGCACTGGCACGCCGGCCGGAAGAAGGCCGAGGTCGCCAGGAGCCTCGGAGTGGATCGGGGCACCGTCGCCAAGTACACCGCCAGGGCGGCGGCCGAGGGCCACGTGCCCGGCGGCCAGCCGCTCACCGCAGAACAGTGGGGAGCACTCGTCCACCGCTGGTTCCCCGAGCTCGTCGACCCGCGAGAGCGGAGCCTCACCCACGAGACGATCGACGTGTTCCGTGCCGACATCAAGGAGATGCTGGAGACCAACACGGCGACGACCGTGCACCAGCGCCTGCGCGACGAGCACGGCCTGGACGTGAGCCTCACGAGCTTCCGCCGCTACGTGTGGCGCGAGTTCCCCGAGGACAGCTTGCGCAACATCGCCACACCACCGCGCCCCGAAGTCGCCGCCGGTGAAGAGGCCCAGGTCGACTACGGCTACCTCGGCACGTGGCTCGACCCGATCGCCGGGCGGATGCGCCGGGTGTGGGCGTTCGTCGTCGTGCTTGCACGCTCGCGCCACATGTTCGTGGCGCCGGTGCTGACGATGGACCAGCGCACCTGGACCCAGTGCCACGTCGAGGCCTTCGAGTTCTTCGGCGGCGTGGTGCGCCGGGTGGTGTCGGACAACCTGAAGACCGGGGTGATCAAGCCCGACATCTACGACCCGTTGCTCAACCGCTCCTACGCGGAGCTCGCCGCCCACTACGGCTGCCTGATCGACCCGGCGCGTGCGGTCAAGCCGAAGGACAAGCCCCGCGTCGAACGACAGATGCCCTACGTCCGCGATTCGATGTGGCGCGGGCGCGACTGGCTCAGCGTCGCCGACATCCGCGCCGGGGCACGGACCTGGTGCACCGATGTCGCCGGGTCACGCTCCCATCGATCACTCGAGGGTGCGTCACCGCTCGCGGTTTTCTCCGCCGTCGAGGCCCCGGCGCTGATCGCGCTCCCGAGATCGACCTTCGAGCTCGCCACGTGGAGCCGGCCGAAGGTCGGACCCGACTGCCACGTGAAGGTGGGCAAGGCCCTCTACTCGGTCCCGTGGCGTTTCATCGGCAGCCACGTCGACGCCCGCAGCGGTGACACGACCGTCGAGCTCTACGTCGACGCCAAGGTGGTGAAGACCTGGGCGCGGGCCGAGAAGGGCAAGCAGACCGACTGGGCCGACTTCCCGTCGGAGAAGGTGGCCTTCTTCATGCGCACCCCCCAGTGGTGCCTGAAGCGTGCCGCAGACCTTGGGACACACGTGAAGGCCCTGGTGGAGGGTCTGCTCGGCGTCCACGCCCTCTACAGGCTGCGCCAGGCCCAAGGGGTCGTGCGCCTCAGTGACAAGTATGGCGCGCAGCGCCTGGATGCCGCGTGCAGGCGGGCCATCGAGATCGGCGATCCCGAGTACCGGACGGTGAAGGGGATCCTCGTCGCCGGCACCGAGGACGAGGGTGTGGCCGAGGAAGCACCACCGCCCGACGCGCCCGCCCACCTCCACGGACCGACCACGCTGTTCGCCACGCTCGCCGTCGAGGTGGCGCAATGAAGGCGCACCAGCTGGAGACGACACTGCGGTCGCTCGCGCTCTCGGGCATGCTCGACACGTTGGAGGTCCGGCTCTCCCAGGCGCACGCCGGCGAGCTCGGGCACGTCGAGTTCCTCCAAGCACTCTGCGAGGACGAGCTCGCTCGGCGTGACGCGGCCGGCATCGCCCGGCGTGTGCGGGCCGCACGCTTCGAGCAGACCTGTGCGATCGAGGACTTCGACTTCTCCTTCAACCCGAAGATCCCCGCCGCACGCATCCGTGACCTCGCGACGCTGCGCTTCGTCGAGGCCGGCGAGTCGGTCGTCCTCCACGGACCGGTCGGCGTCGGCAAGACGATGGTCGCCCAGGCGCTCGGCCACCAGGCCTGCCGGCGTGGCTACACCGTCGCGTTCACCAAGGCATCCCGGCTGCTCGCGGATCTCGCCGGTGGACATGCGGACCGGACGTGGGAGGCGCGTCTGCGCCGCTGGGCGCGCCCGTCGGTCCTCGTGCTCGATGACTTCGCGATGCGGGCGTTCACGCCGAGCCAGTCCGACGACCTCTACGAGCTCGTGACCGAGCGCGCCGGCAAGAGCCTCATCGCGACGGCCAACCGGGCTGCCACCGACTGGTACTCGCTCTTCCCGAACCCCGTCGTCGCCGAGTCGATCCTCGACCGGGTGGTGAACAGCGCGCACCACGTCCACATGGACGGGAAGTCCTACCGGCCGAACGCCCGACCGGGCGCACCCGAGAGGAGGCAGCGGTGAGCGCGCCGGTCACTCGGCCGAAGGAGTGCGCGACGCCCGGATGCGGAGCGCCACTTCCCGAACAGTCCGGACGCGGTCGCCCGCGCCTCTACTGCTCGCCGAGGTGCCGGGTCTCGGGACGCAACCGCACCGGTCCTGTCCACGTCGAAGTCGACCACGCACTCGACGACGATGGCCGACGTCCGACGGGCCGGGTCTGGCTCGTCCGGCTGCAGCGCGGAGGGCGCGCGGTTGTCGTTGCGAGCGAACTCGGCCGGCCTTCGGCCGACCACCTCGCCCGTCAGATCACCGACCTCATCGGCCCGCGTCGACGGGCGGAACGAGGCGCGATGGAGTAGACAGAATCACCGGGGCCCGGTGGTGGATAACTTGAACTTCGGGCTGCGGGAATACGTGAACGTCGACAGCTGCTCCCTACGAACGCGCAGGTCAACGCATCGCGACCGTCAAATCAGGCCCGAAATCGGCCTTCACCCGCCGAACTCGGGTCAGTGCGGCGATCGCACGACTGCGGGGCCTCCACATGGCCGACGTGACCGATCATCCGGCACGGAGAGGCCCCTCTCGACCTTGCCCGAAACTAGAACGTGTTCTACATTGGGAGTCGGCGGCAAGGGAGGCGACATGGTCTCGTCAGGCGACATCCGGATCGCCTTCGTGCAGTCTTGTTGGCACGAGTCGATCGTCGATCGATGCCGGGCGTCCTTCGCCCAGGAGATTGCGGAGCTCGGCATCTCACCTGCCAGAGTGGACTACTTCAAGGTGCCGGGGGCGTTCGAGCTTCCGTTGTACGCAAAACGGCTTGCAGGGACCGGTCGCTACTCGGCCGTCGTCGCGGCAGGGCTCGTCGTGGACGGGGGGATCTACCGACACGATTTCGTCGCAGCCGCGGTGATCAACGGCCTCATGTCGGTGCAGTTGGCATCGGACACCCCCGTCATCTCTGCCGTCCTGACCCCTCACCACTTCCACGAGCACGACCAGCACGCCTCGTTCTTCGCCTCTCACTTCGAGGTGAAGGGTCGAGAGGCGGCAGGGGCGTGCGCGAAAACGATCCGATCGCTCGCTGCGATTCCTGCCTAGTCGTCGCTGCGACAAGAGGTGACGGATCCGATTCGGGCGACCCTGAAGGGGTACCCGGACGCACCGGAATGCGATCGTCTCCGTCCGATCGACCGTCGGACCCGCGGCTACTCGTAGAGGCCTGATGTCCCGAAGAAGGCGTTGAGTGCTGTCAGTTCCGAATGTGCTTCGGCCATCTGCTGGGGAGTGTCGTCCGTTTCCGGGAGTGAGGCGAGCGACTTCAGCTGCATGACCGCCGTTTGGTACTGGGAGGCGTGGTCGTCACCCGCGGCGATCGCACCGCTCAGATCGGACGCCGCTTGGAGCAGGTACCTGCCGAGCTCCGCAGAGCTTGCCGAGGCTCCCTGCACCCACTGCTCTTTCGCAGCCGCGAATCCCGCGGAAGCAACAGCTGATGCCGTGGACGGGGGGGACGCCGGAAAGCTCGAGGTCGTCGTGGTGGACGCGGACGCAGTCGTGGGCGTCTGTGGGTTGACGGAGGTGGGCGGGGAGGAGCTGGTTGCCCCGCAACCTGCAGCGGACACCAGGAGCACGATCAGCCCCGATGCGAATCCGAGCGATGTTGCACGCTGCCTCCGTCCGCACCTCACGACGACCATCCCCACGGACGTCACGCGAAGCGTGGTGGTGTGTCACACCGTGTTTCCGCGGTGCGCAATCGCTCGCCTTCCCTGGAGTTGTCGGGCAGCGATTCCGTCCGAGAGCACCTCGCGCCGGTTGCCCCGCGTCCGGACCTCTGCCCGTTCGGTCGTGGGACCCCGGTCCAGCGACCGAACGGAAAGCCTTGAGCGATCATCCGACGATCGTCCCGTACATGTCGTTGAGTGGGTAGGACAGCAACTCGAGTCGTTCGCCGTCGGGACCAGGAAAGTACGCCGAGTCACCGTTCACGATGTGCGTTTCGACTCCGGCCGCCTGCAGCTTGGCAACGAGCCGATCCCACTGCTCGCGACTGACGGAGATGGCGATGTGATGCAGGCCGCCGAGTACCTCGCGGTACTCCGCGAGATCGAGGCCGGGGAAGTCGAAGTAGGCGAGATAGTTGTCGTGTCCGACGTCGAAGAAGAAGTGGGTGGAACCGCGGTAGTCCCGGTTCTCGAACAGTTCGACGAGTGGGAACTCGAGGAGCTCCTGGTAGAACACGATGGTCCGCTCCACGTCGCTGGAGAGCAAGGCGAAGTGATGCAATCCCCGGGCCGACGATGCCGGTCGCACACCCAAGGGTCGGAGATGGCGGGCCCGCAGGGCCTCCCACTCGTCCCTTCGATCGATATCGCTCCCGTGCTCGGTCATTCGTCTGCTTCCTTTCGTTGCACTGTAGCGACGACGCCCGGGGAGGCACCGGACAGAACTGCCTCGTCGCGCTGCCAGGGAATCGTCGATTGGACATCGGCGACGACGGCAACCCTTCGGAGGATCGAGGCCCAGCGTCCGACCCGCCGGTCTGCGAGCGCCCGGCGAGCAGGCGGTCAGGAACAGGCGCTGGCGGACCTTCCGAGTGGTGTGACGTCAGGACTCGAGGAACCGAAGGACGGCCAGGACGCGCCGGTGGTCGCTCCCGGACACCGGGAGGTCGAGCTTGGCGAAGATGTTGGCCACGTGCTTCTCGACGGCGCCTTCGGAGACGACGAGTGCGGCGGCGATGGCGGCGTTGGACCGCCCTTCGGCCATCAACGTCAGCACCTCCCGCTCGCGGGGCGTCAGTGCGGACAGCGAGTCGGTGCGTCGGGTCGCCCCCATGAGCTGGGTCACCACCTCCGGATCGAGGGCCGTGCCGCCCACGGCCACCCGTTCGAGCGCCTCGACGAAGTCCTTGACGTCCGCGACGCGATCCTTGAGCAGGTAGCCGATGCCGGCGGCGTCGTCCGCCAGGAGGTCGGCGGCGTAGCGCGTCTCGATGTACTGGGAGAAGAGCAGGATGCCCAGGCCCTCGTGACGTTCGCGCAGTTCGAGGGCCAGGCGCAGTCCCTCGTCGGTGAACGTCGGTGGCATGCGGATGTCGATGACGGCAACGTCGGGCGGATGTTGGGCAACCGAGCTGCGCAGTGCGGCGGGGTCGCCGACGGCGCCGGTCACCGCGAAGCCGCGGTCGACGAGCAGCTGGACGAGGCCGTCGCGCAGGATGGCCGAGTCCTCGGCGATGGCGACGCGGAGCGCGGCGGATGTCATGCGCTGAGGGGGAGATCGACGGTGACCACGGTCGGGCCACCAGGCGGGCTGACCACGCTGAGGTGACCGTCGACGGCGTGCACGCGGTCGAGCAACCCCGCCAGACCGCTGCTCGAGGATCCGATCGTGGAGATCGTGGCCCCGCCTTGGCCGTCGTCGCGCACGACCGCCCGTAACCACGTCCCGTGCGAAGCGCACACCACCGATGCCCGGCCGGCCATCGCGTGCTGGGCCACATTGGCCAGGAGCTCGGCCACGCAGAAGTAGGCGATGGATTCGATGGCGGGCGTCGGACGGGTCCGAAGCTCGACGGTGAGCTCGGTGGGCACCGCGCTGCGCGCCGCCAGCGTGGCGAGCGCACCCTCGAGACCAGTGTCCAATGCGGGCGGGTGGATGCCGCGGGCGATGTCTCGCAGCTCGACGATCGCCTCCTTGGCGCCGCGATGCGCTTCCTCGACAAGCTCCCGCACCCGTTCGAGGTCGACCCCTTCGGGGTCGCCCTCCAACTTCTCCTTGGCCATCCCGAGGCGCATGGCCAGCGCGACCAGCTGGGCCTGGGTTCCGTCGTGCAGGTCGCGTTCGATCCGGCGCATCGTCGCCGCCGACGCGTCGACCGTGTGGGAGCGTGCCTCCTCGAGTCTTCGCAACCGGAGCGCGGTGGGGTCCGGGCCGAGCAGGGAGCGGATGAGCAGACGGTCGAGGTTGACGAAGGCGCGCATCACCCAGGGGGCGGCCAGCAGGAACACGAAGCCGGCCAGGAAGACAGCGATCCCGTGGGAGGCGCCACCGTTGTCGAAGGACCCCGGTGAGAACACCGCGAGCGGAAGGCCCCAGACACCAGGTCCCGATCCACCTCCGGCCCACAGCGGATGGAGGAGGCAGGCGAATGCGTCCCACCACAAGCTGACGGCGACGAGGACGCCGAAGAAGGTCAGCGGGCCCTTCAAGGCGAGGTAGGCGACCGAGCGCCAGGCGACCCGGTCGCGCAGACGCGACTGCAGCCAGCCGAGGAGCCCGGGCCGCCCGACGACCGGGTCGGGGTCGTCGACCGGCTCGCGCAGCATGTCGCGCACGAGGTGGCGAACGACTCCGCCGACACCGCGGGCCGTGCGGAGGGAGAGGACCATGACGGCCAAGCCGACGACGGTGATGGCGAACACGATCCCCAGGGCCATGGTGACGGCTACGACCACCAGCCCGACGGCACAGAGCGCGCCGGTGAGGACGAAGAACGCGAGCTCGGACCAGGCCCGACGGGTGAAAGGCTGACGGAGCGCGATCCGGGCCGTCCGCGTGAAGCGGTCCAGGTCCTCGTGGGTCAGGACGAGCGCGACGGCGCGATCCGACGGGGACGATGCCCGTCCTCCGTCGTCGTGTCCGACACTTCCGCTCGGCGGGGGCGGGGGGAGGCGGGGGCGGTGGTGGCGGTGGGAGCGCCGCCGCTGAACCGGCCGGCGATTCCACAGCTGCCGCGGGTTGGTCGGCGGTCGCGGGATCGGTGGGCGGCCCCACATCGTCCCGTGAGGTCGCGTGCTCGGGCCTCACGCGTCCCGCCGGATCAGGGCGGCTGCGCCCAGAAGGAGGGCTGCGGCGGCGTAGGCGGCCATCAGCACGAATCCGATTGTTGCCGAGAGCGCATCGGGCTGTCGCACCACGGCGCTGACGGAGTTGGCGAAGATGTCCAGCGGTGTGTACTTGGCGGCGCTCTGGGCGAACTGCTGGACGAGGATCGACGTCAGCAGGATGACACCGGCGTAGGCGGCGATCCCGCCGGCGGTGTGCCGGATTGCCGTGCCCAGGCCCAGTCCGAGGAGGGCGAGGAGGGCCAGCACGACACCGGAGAGCACGACGGCCCGGAGCACGCCGGGCTGACCCAGGTCGGCTGTCGGCGCGGCGCCGGACAGGACGGCCTGGCCGACGAGGAAGCAGGCGAACGAGATGAGCTCGCCGATCACCAGCGTGAGGGTGCCGACCACTGCCACCTTGGCGCCGAGGAACACGCCACGTGCCGGCACGGCGGACAGGGACGAGCGGATGGTGCCCGTGCCGTACTCGCCGGTCACGGCGAGCACTCCCAGCACGCCGAAGACGAGCGAGGCGAGGAACAGCCCCGACAGCGCGTGGTTGGTCGGGTCGAACCCCGGGAACGCGAAGTAGGACCGACCGCGTGCGTGGACGCAGGTGAGAATGGTGATGGCCGGCGCCCCGACCGCGATCGCGGCGAGCGAATAGCGGGTGGATCGAAGGGAGAGCAGCTTGGTCCACTCGGCACGCACCGCATGGAGCAGGCGGGCCCGCCGATACCGGTCTGGAGACCCGGTCGTGGCCGTCGTCGGGGCACCGATCGCGGTGGTCATGACTCGGTCCTTTCCGTCAGTGCGTCGCCGCGGTTGCAGCGGCCGAGGTGATCGGCTCGCCGGACGAGGCGTCGTGCGAGCGGTACTCGACGCTCGCACTGGTCAACTGCATGAAGGCATCTTCGAGCGACGGGCGGATCGGCGTGAGCTCGTGCAGCGTGAGCGCCTGCGCGCTGGCCAGCTCGCCGATGGCCGCCGACGAGAGACCCGACACCACGATGGCACCGTCGTCGTCCACCGTCGGGCGGATCCCGGCGCCGGTCAGCGCGGTGACGAATCGGTGCGGTGTCGGTGTCACGACCCGAACCGACTCGGAGTCGGTGCGGGCGATGAAGTCGTGCACGTCGGTCTCGGCGATGAGCGTTCCGCGACCGATCACGACCAGACGGTGCGCGGTCAGTGCCATCTCGCTGATCAGGTGGCTGGAGACGAAGACGGTACGGCCCTCGGCGGCCAGTCCGCGCAGCAGATGGCGGACCCAGCGGATGCCCTCGGGATCGAGACCGTTGACCGGCTCGTCGAAGAGCAGCACACCGGGGTCTCCGAGGAGTGCGGCGGCGATGCCGAGTCGCTGGCCCATGCCGAGGGAGAAGGTGCCGGCCCGCTTGTTCGCGACCGAGGTCAGGCCGACGATGTCGAGCACCTCGTCGACGCGTCGACGCGGGACGTCGTTGCTCTGGGCCAGGGCGCGCAGGTGATCGCGGGCACTCCGTCCGGGGTGATAGGCCCGGGCGTCGAGGAGCGCGCCCACCTCGCGTAGCGGCCATCGCAGCTCCGCGTACCGGAGGCCGTTCACCGTGGCCAGACCTTTGGTCGGCACGTCGAGACCCATGACCATGCGCATGGTGGTCGACTTGCCCGAGCCGTTCGGGCCCAGGAAGCCGGTGACGACGCCCGGCTCGACCGAAAAGCTCAGCCGGTCGACGGCCAGCGTCGACCCGTAGCGCTTGGTCAGTCCGTCGGTCACGATCATGCTTGCACCTCCCATCCGAAGAAGCCCGGTGCCGTCCGAGCCCCTCGCGCACTGCACCGTCGTGTCCCAGCCTGCGGGAATCAGGTCCGTGTTGGAATGCCGCTACCGGGCGTCTGCGTACTGGTGCCAGCCCCAGGTGAACGCGCACGGTGGATGGCACCGGGGACCCGCGTCGATGTGTCGGGTCCGATCCTTCGGGACGCCGAGTGTCCGGGGATCAGAGGAGCCCGCCGCCCCACGGTCGCCCCGGCAGGGGCCCCGGTGGACAGGCGAAGATCCCGCTGCCGGTCGTGAGCAGGTACTGGGCGAAGGTGTCCTGGTCGGCGAGGCGTTGCTGGATCGGGACGAACTGTCGCCGCGGGTCCTGCTGGAAGCAGATGAAGAAGAGCCCCGCGTCGATCTCGCCGCTCGCGGGATCGACGCCGTCGACGAAGCTGTACCCCCGGCGGAGGATGGCCGCGCCGTGGTTGGTGGACGACGCGGCGACCCGGACGTGGGCATGGAGCGGGATGACCGGCACGCCGGTCGACGACATCGCACTGAGGTCGAGGGGGTCGGACTCCCTCGAGCCGCCGAGCGGGGCGCCGCTTTCCTTGGCCCGGCCGATCGCCTGCTGTTGCTCGTCGAGGGTGCTCGCGTTCCATGCCTCGAGGTGGACGCGGATCCGACGGGCGACCAGGTAGCTCCCACCGACCATCCAGGGCTGGTCGCTCCGGTCGGGGACCCAGACCTCACGGTCCATGAGGGCCGCGTCGGACGGGTCGAGGTTGTTCGTCCCGTCCTTGAAGCCGAGCAGATTGCGCGGCGTGGGGCTGCCGACGCCGGCGGACGCGGTTCGGCCGAAGCCGGCCTGCAGCGAGCGCAGCGTCACGGACCCGAGGCCGAGCCTCGTGAGGTTGTGCACCGCATGGAACGCGACCTGTGCATCGTCGGCGCAGGCCTGCACGCAGAGGTCGCCGCCGGTCTGCAAGGGGTCGAGCGCTTCGCCGGCGAACGTGGGGAGATCGACCAGGGCGGCGGGACGTCGGCTCCGCAAGCCGAACCGGTCGTCGAAGAGGGTCGGTCCGAACCCGACGGTGAGGGTCAATCGAGCCGGCCCGAGGCCGACGGCTTCACCGGTGTCGGGCGGCGGTGCGGCCGGTCCGGCCGGTCCGTCGATCGACGCTCCGGCCGTCAGCCGCTCGGCCGCGTCGGTCCACGCAGTGAGCAGCGCCGTGAGCCCGCCGCGGTCCGATGCGGTCACGTCGTAGGTGGCGAAGACGAGGCGTGCCTGCTCCCCCGACGCGATCCCGGCCTGATGGACACCGTGGAAGGGAACCGTCGAGGTGCTCGCGGGCGAACCGTCCGCTGCTTCGGCTCCGGCTTGGGGGAGCAATGCGCCGGCGATCGCTGCTGCCGACGCCACGCCGGAACCTGCGAGCAGGCGGCGGCGTGAGAACGCAGACGAACGAGCGGGGTCAGCCGACCGGGCGCCGCGATCCGGTCGCGCCTTCGGGGTCACGACGGCCAGCCCCCCGAGCCGTAGGGAAGGAGCGCGGAGGACAGCCCGGCCAGCTCGGCGACCGTGGCGTCGACCTGTTGGGTGACGGCACGGCGCTGCGCCGTCGTGATCGATGCGTCGGTCGTGGACGTCGGGGGACCGAGCCCGGCGACCACTGCGGTCAGCGTTGCGAGGTGCGCGGCGACCCCTGCCGTCGCGGCAGGCGCGGCGATCATCCCGAGCGGCGTCACCGCAGCGACCGCTTCCGACGCGGCGTGGAGCGTCGCCGTCACGTCCACGAGGTCGAAGTGGGAGAACTGCTCCTCGTAGCCGGGGACGGCCGTCGACGCGACCCAGTCGAGCTCGGCGACCGCGATGTTCACGATCGCGTCCGGCTGCGGGAAGCTCCTCGAGAGCAGGTACTCGGCGACCGGCGCCTGCGCCACCAGACTCGTGAGGTCGGTCCCGGCGTCCGCCAGCGCTGCTGCCGACACCCCGCTCGCAGACGGCGCGGCAGGTCCTGTGGTCGTCGCGCCCACCTGCGGCCAGAGGTCGCGTTCGACGGCGTGCAGTCCGGTGAACGTCTGGCCCGGGGCCACCTCGGTGGCGACCTCGTCGATCGCGGAGGTGGTGATCGCATAGTCGCCCTCGAGGACCCGGAACTGGTCGTAGTCGGCCTGTGCCGCCAGCTCGTCCTGACGCGCGGCCTGCACGTCGCCCGCGGCGGCGTCGGTGCGGAGCCGTCCGATGTCCGTGACGAAGGCCGCGGCGTGGGTGCCGATCGTCGTGCGGAAGGTGGTGCGGGCCGTCCCGGCTGCGTCGGCTGCCGCCGTCGCGGGTGTCCGGCCTTCGGGCACGGATGTGTGCGCGGCGTACTGGTGTCCGCTGGACGGTGCGGCTGCCGCACCGCCGCACGCTGCAGCGAGCAGTGCAACGGTGACGATCGCTCCACGCGCCGACGTCCGCAGGTTGGCGACGGCGTGCTCCTGTGTCGTGGGGGTGCTCTGGTCCATCGAGGGTGCGACGCACCTGTCCGTGCGCACCGAGCAGGCTAGGGGAGTCCGAACCTCCGGCGCGAGCGGGTCGGTCGATCGGGAGCCGGAGAAGTGCGCCGGTACACTCGTGGCATGGCAGCGCACTCCCGCGACAGTTCGTCGCGCCCACGCGGCGGTAACGGGGGCCGCGGGAAGCCGGTCACGGGAGGTCGGGGCGCCTCGAGCGGTCGTCAGCGGACCGGGACGGGAGGAGGTCGTCCGTCAACCGGCAACTCCCGGACGGGGAGCGGACGTCCTCGCACCCCTCCGAGCCGGACAGGAAGCGGTCGTCCGCCAACCGGCAGCTCCCGGACAGGGGGAGGTTCGGGAACGCACCGGACCGGTGGCACGGCCCCGTCCGGCGCCCGGCGACGGGCTGCTGGGAGCGGTACCGGCGAGAGGAGCACCACGCGTGGGAGGCCGGGAGAGACGCGTGGGAGGCCCGGAGAGACGCGCGGAAGGCCGGGACAGGCGGGCCGCACCGGGGGATCGGGCTCGACCAGGCGGCGGGAGGGCGGTTCGCCGACGGCACGGCCGGGGGGTCGCGCCGGCGACCGCTCGACGACGGGACGCGGGGCACGGGACGGTGAACGGCGGAGCCCGCAACCGAGGACTCGGCGACCTCCCGACGACGGTGGGGGCCACCGGCCGCCCGAGGGTGCGCGGACCCGCCGTGTCCCCGCTGAGCGCCGGACATCGACCGGTACGGGCCGCCCGAGCGCAGGGCCGAAGGGGTGGGGGAGCGTCGCCCGTCACGGCGCGAACGCCCTGCGCGGGGAAGCCGGCGGCGAGCGGCCGCGTGCGGGCGCGACGCGTACCCACGACGGCGCAGGAGTGTCGCCGGACCGGGCGAGGCCGCCCGACCGGCACGAACCAGAGGAGTGGATCCGGACCGATCGGGAGGAGTCGCGCAGCGGCCTGGCCGTCCTCCACCCACCGACGCGCCGCACGACGAGGCCGCCGACCGAGCTCCCCCCGGACGTCGCGAACGAACTGGCCTCCGCGGCGGGTCCCGACTGGAGTCACCTCCGCACCCGCATCTCGGAGCGGATGGCTGCAGGCATCGGGGCGTACGAGCGGGAGCGGTACCGGGACGCCGCGCGGATCCTCAAGACCGTGGTCGACGCCGTGCCCTCCTCCGCGTCGGCCCGGGAGCTGCTCGGCCTCAGCCAGTACCACCAGGGGTACTGGCGCGCCGCGCTCGGGAGCCTCGAGGCGTTCGCCGAGCTGACCGGCTCGGTCGACCAGCATCCCGTCCGGATGGACTGCCAGCGCGCGCTCGGTCGGACGAAGAAGGTCGAGGCGCTCTTCGAGGAGCTGCGCCACGGCTCCCCGGAGCCCGAGGTCCTCTCGGAGGGCAGGCTGGTCCTCGCCGGCGCCCGTGCCGACCGCGGCGACCTCGAGGGCGCGATCACCCTCCTCGTCGGCGCCGGCGCCGGGCGACTCGTACGGAACCCCGCCGAACGTCACCTCCGCCAGTGGTACGTGCTCGGCGATCTGATGGAGCGGTCGGGTGACCTCGCACGGGCGCGGGAGCTCTTCTCGAGGGTCCAGGCCCGCGACCCCGAGGCCTACGACGTCGCCGCTCGTCTCACCGCGGTCGGCGGCACCGGGCGACGTCGCGGCCCACGGTCGCCGCGCGGCCAGCACGACCATCAGACCTCCGCCCGCGACCGGCGCTCCGGCGCACGCCCGGCCGGGGACCGCCAGGCACCGAACCGGTCCCGACCACCCCGGTAGGCTCTTCACCATGAACCTCGAAGAGCTCCTGGGTGACGAGGCGGACTCCCTGCTCAACCACGTTTCGAAGACGATCGAGGCCGAGAGCCTCTGCCTGCCCGGCCCCGACGTTCTCGACCGCATCTTCCGCGACTCCGACCGCTCGGCGACGGTGCTGCGCAACCTCGGCACGCTCTACAACGCGGGCCGGCTCGCGGGCACCGGCTTCCTCTCGATCCTCCCGGTCGACCAGGGGATCGAGCACTCGGGCGCGGCGAGCTTCGCCAAGTTCCCGGCCTACTTCGACCCGGCTCGCCTCTGTGACCTGGCCATCGCGGCTGACTGCAACGCGATCGCGACCACGCTCGGGGGGCTCGGGATCGTCTCGCGGCGGTACGTGCACCGCATCCCTTTCATCGTGAAGCTCAACCACAACGACTTCCTCAACTACCCGAACACCTACGACCAGGTGATGTTCGCTGGCGTCCGCCAGGCCGCCGACCTCGGCGCCGTCGGAGTCGGCGCGACGATCTACTTCGGCTCGGAAGGGGCCGACCGCCAGATCGTGGAGGTCTCCGAGGCCTTCGCGGAGGCCCACCGGCTCGGGATGTTCACCGTGCTCTGGTGCTACCTGCGCAATTCGGCCTTCAAGGTGGACGGGACCGACTACCACCTGTCGGCCGACCTCACCGGACAGGCCAACCACCTCGGTGTGACCATCGAGGCCGACATCATCAAGCAGAAGCAGCCCGAGAACAACGGCGGGTACACCGCGCTCGACTTCGGGAAGACCGATCCACTCGTCTACGACCAGCTGACCTCCGACCACCCGGTCGATCTGACCCGCTGGCAGGTCGTGAACTGCTACGCAGGGCGGATCCCGCTCATCAACTCGGGCGGCGAGTCGAAGGGCGCCGACGATCTCGCACAGGCCGTGCGGACCGCGGTCGTCAACAAGCGCGCGGGCGGTGCCGGGCTCATCGTCGGTCGCAAGGCCTTCCAGCGCCCGACCGTCGATGGAGCGGCGCTCATCCACGCCATCCAAGACGTCTACCTCGACCCGGCGGTCACCGTCGCGTAGCCGCTGCCCGGACCCTCTGCGACGGTAGACTCGGGACAGAACGGGAAGCCCGGCCCGCCGGTGCGCCGCCGGTCGCCACCGGCAACCGTCGACAGCGCCGAGCGACGAACCGGCGACCGGACGACGGCACGAGAACCGGGCGGTAGCGCAGTACGAAGAGGAGAACGGTGTCCGACACCAACACCGACCAGAAGTCCCACCAGCTGCTTCACCGCGTGGTCATCCGGTTCGCCGGCGACTCCGGCGACGGGATGCAGCTGACGGGCGACCGCTTCACGACCACCTCGGCGCTCCTCGGCAACGACCTCGCGACCTTCCCGGACTTCCCCGCGGAGATCCGCGCGCCGGCCGGCACCCTCGCCGGCGTCTCCGCCTTCCAGATCCACATCTCGGACCACGACATCTCGACGCCCGGTGACTCGCCCAACGTGCTGGTCGCGATGAACCCGGCTGCGCTCAAGGCCAACCTGGCGATCCTCCCGAAGGGCGCCACCATCATCGTGAACGTCGACGCGTTCGAGGAGCGCAACCTCGCAAAGGCCGGCTACGGATCGAACCCCCTCGAGGACGGGTCGCTCGGCGCCTACACGGTCTACGAGGTGCCCATGACCTCGATCACGACCGAAGTGTCGAAGGACGCAGGCGTGAAGCCGCGCGACGCGGAGCGGTCGAAGAACTTCTTCGCACTCGGGCTCATCAGCTGGCTCTATACGCGGCCGATCGAGGCCACCGTCGGCTGGATCGAGGAGAAGTACGCGGACCGGCCGCTCGTGCGCGAGGCCAACCTCCGGGCGTTCAAGGCCGGTTACCACTTCGGTGAGACAGCCGAGCTCTTCGAGTCGTCCTACGAGGTCAAGCCCGCGGCCATCGAGCCGGGGGAGTACGTCAACGTCACCGGCAACACCGCCACGGCCTGGGGGCTCATCGCGGCCTCGGTGGTGAGCGGCCTCCCGCTCTTCCTCGGTACGTATCCGATCACCCCGGCGTCAGACATCCTCCACGAGCTCTCGAAGCACAAGCAGTTCGGCGTGCGCACCTTCCAGGCCGAGGACGAGATTTCCGGCATCGGCGCGGCGCTCGGCGCCTCCTTCGGCGGCGCCCTCGGGGTCACGACGACCTCGGGGCCCGGGGTGGACCTCAAGTCGGAGACCATGGGTCTCGCGATCAGCCTCGAGCTGCCGCTGGTGGTCATCGACATCCAGCGCGGCGGGCCGTCGACCGGACTGCCGACCAAGACGGAGCAGGCCGACCTCCTCCATGCGATGTACGGCCGCCACGGCGAGGCTCCGCTGCCGATCGTCGCGGCGAAGTCGCCGTCGCACTGCTTCGAGGTCACGCTCGAGGCGGTTCGGCTCGCGGTCACCTACCGCACGCCGGTGATCCTGCTCTCCGACGGCTACCTCGCGAACGGGACCGAGCCGTGGCGCCTCCCCGAAGTGGAAGGGCTCGAGCGCATCGACCCAGGCTTCGCCACCGAACCGAACGAGCGCTCGGAGGAGGGGGATCCGGTCTTCTGGCCGTACGTGCGCGACGAGGCCACGCTGGCCCGTCCGTGGGCACCACCGGGCGTCGCCGGCCTCGAGCACCGGATCGGTGGGCTCGAGAAGTCGGACCGCTCCGGCAACGTCTCCTACGACGGCGCCAACCACGAGAAGATGACCCGGCTGCGCGCGGCGAAGATCGCGGGCATCGCCAACGACATCCCGCCGACCGACCTCGACGACCAGGAGGGCGCCGAAGTGCTGGTCATCGGCTGGGGGTCGACCTACGGGGCGATCGCGGCCGGCGTCGAGCGGGTGCGCGCCCGCGGCCACCGGGTCGCGCAGGCGCACCTCGTCCACCTCAATCCGTTCCCCGCCGACCTCGGCGACGTGCTCGCCCGCTACCGCCGCGTCCTCGTTCCCGAGGTCAACCTCGGCCAGTTGAGCCGGCTCCTCCGCGCCGAGTACCTCGTCGACGCGGTCTCCTTCACCCAGGTCCAGGGCGTGCCCTTCCGAGCGGCCGCGATGGAAGAGGCCATCCTCGGACAGATCGAGCACCTGCCGGCGGAGGCGCCGGAGGCCGCGTCCAACGGCACCGCCACCACCACCGGAAAGGCAGCCAAGCGATGACCGACCTCGCCGATCCGCCGTCCGCCGAACCCGTCCCGCTCACCACCCGCAAGGACTGGTCCTCCGACCAGGAGGTGCGCTGGTGCCCGGGGTGCGGCGACTACTCGATCCTCGCTGCGGTCCAGATGCTCATGCCCGATCTCGGGGTGCGTCGCGAGAACACGGTCTTCCTCTCGGGGATCGGCTGCGCGGCGCGCTTCCCCTACTACATGAACACCTACGGCATGCACTCGATCCACGGGCGCGCTCCGGCGATCGCGACCGGGCTCGCGACGACCCGCCCGGACCTCGACGTCTGGGTCGTGACCGGTGACGGCGACGCGCTCTCGATCGGGGGCAACCACCTCATCCACGCGCTGCGCCGCAACGTGAACCTGACCATCCTGCTCTTCAACAACCAGATCTACGGGCTGACCAAGGGCCAGTACTCCCCGACCTCCGAGGTCGCCAAGGTCACCAAGTCGACGCCGTTCGGCTCCCTCGAGCAGCCCTTCAACCCGCTGAGCCTTGCCCTCGGCGCGGAAGCGGGATTCGTGGCACGCACGCACGACATGGACCGCAAGCACATGATGGAGACCTTCCGGCGCGCCCACGAGCACGTCGGCGCATCGTTCGTCGAGATCTATCAGAACTGCAACGTCTTCAACGACGGCGCGTTCGAGGGCATCACCGGCAAGGACCGCCGCGCCGACATGCTGATCCCGCTCGTGCACGGTGAGCCGATCCGGTTCGGTGCGGAGGGCGAGCACGGGGTCGTGCTCCACCGCGACGGGTCGGTCGAGGTGGTCGAGGTCGCCGAGGTGGGCGAGGACGCGCTCCTCGTCCACGACGAGCACCGTGACAACCCGGGGCTCGCCTTCCAGCTCAGCCGGCTGTCGCGCGGTCCCTACGAGCCCACGCCGATCGGGGTCTTCCGCGACGTGGACCGCCCCGAATACGGGGCGCAGATGGCCGGGCAGATCGAGACCGCCATCGGGCGCCGCGGGACGGGCGACCTCGCGGCGCTGCTCCGGTCCGGCTCCACCTGGACCGTCGGGTAGCCGGACCGGCTCGTTTCGACCCGAGGGACCGGGGGCAGGCCCGATGGCCGCGGCGGGCGTCTTCGTCGCCATGGTGCGGAGCGTCAACGTCGGCGGGCGCAATCGGCTCCCCATGGCCGACTTCCGCGACGCGCTGGGCGGGCTCGGGTTCGGCAAGGTCGAGACGTACGTGCAGAGCGGCAACGCCGTCTTCACCTCCCGCGGGTCCGCCGCGCGCGTGGCGTCGGCGATCGCCGGCTGCCTCGACGAGCGGTTCGCGCTCTCGGTCCCCGTGGTCGTGCGGACCAGCCGCGAGCTCCTCGACGTGCTCGGTAGCAACCCGCTCGCGACGGTCGGCCTCGACCCGAAGACGCTCCACGTCACCTTCTGCGGAACCCGGCCCGACCCGGCGGGCGTGACCGCGCTCGACGCGGCGGCCGGGAGCTTCGGTGAGGACCGCCTGCTCGTGGTCGGGCGCGAGGTCTTCCTCTCGTGTCCCGGTGGCTACGGGCGGACGGTGCTCACCAACACCTACCTCGAGCAGCGGCTCGGGGTGCAGGCCACGACCCGCAACTGGCGAACGGTCGGGGCCCTCGCCGCGCTCTGCGAGGCACGGGGCGCGCGCGATGTGAGGACGCGGTCCAGCTGTTACGGCACACCACCCGCGACCGGCGGCACGGACCCGGTGAAGGTCGCGTAGTCGCCGTCGCCGTTCATCACCATGCAGAACTGTGGGCTCGAACAGGCGACCGTCGTGGGATCGCCCGTGTACTCGCTTGCCTGCGGGAGGAGCTGCACGGGTGCGGACCACGAGCCGCCGTTCCACTGGAGGACCCCGCCGCGCTGGTCTGCTGCCATGCAGAACGTGGAGGTCGGGCAGGAGATCGAGTCGAGCCCGCCGGCCGCGTCGATGACCTCGGGCGACGACCAGGGTTGGGCCCCGGTGCGCACGGTGAGCGAGGTGCCGCTCACGATGCCGCACAGCCCGGTGGCGAGGCAGGCGACCGCCGCGCCCGTCGGCGCGACCGGCCCCGCGGTCCACGGTGCGGCCTCCTTCATCCAGGCGGAGCCGTCCCAGTCGAGCACCGCGTTCCCGACGACCGCGGTGCAGGAGGAGGCCGACGGGCAGGAGAGCCCGATCGGCCCTTGCTGGTAGAGGGCGACGGACGGTTGGGGAGGTGCAGGCGTGCCGAACGACGACGCGGCCTGCCAGCTTCCTTCGCGGTCGACGATCGCATGGCCGGTGTTGTCCACCACCGCGCAGAGCTCCGGCGACGGGCAGACGACGGCCGCGGTCCGGGACCCCGGGTGGCCGGGACCCGGGTCGCCCGGTGACGCGGGCAGCGGGGCGCCGAGCGGCAGCGGCGAGGGCGCCGACCAGTCGGTCCCGTTCCCGGTCGACTGGTGGTCGGTCCCGTCGACGATCACGCAGAGCGGACCGCCGGTGCAGGCGATCGCCGGCATGATCGGCGTCGTCACGGGTCCACTGGCCGGTGCGGGATCGTCCACCGACGGATTCGACCAGGTGGCGCCGTCCCAGGAGACGGTCACGCCCGAGCCGGCCGTCCCGAGGGAGTCGGCCTGGTTCGCTCCGCCGCCGGCGGCCACGCAGAACGTGTCGGAGATGCAGGAAAGGGAGGTGAATCCACCACCGGGTGGCAGGGTGGTGAGGACCGGGGACCAACCGACGGCCCTGGTCACCGGGGTCGCCGGCAGGGTCGGGGCCGCGGAGGGCGCCGAGGTCGACGGGCCGGTGGCGGTCGGCGCGGTGCGGTGCACCGGACCGGCGAGTCGTGCCGTCGTGGCGGTCGCCGAGGAGCGGGCGGAGCATCCGGCGGCGGCGACGAGGACCGCGGACACGAGGACCGCCCGGCGACCGGGGAGCCGGCGCGCCCGCCGCGCGGGAGGCGGCCCTCCCACCAGGTCACCGGTCCGTGCGGGGGGCGACACGAGTGGCGTGCGCGGACGGTGTGTGCGGACGGGGTGCTACTCGTCGCCGTCGAGGGTACGGAAGACCATGCCGGTGCGGGGCTTCGGCCGGAAGTAGGTGGTCTTCGGCGGCATTCGCCGACCTGCACGGGCCCACTGGGCGATCTGCTCGACCGTGACCGGGCGGAGCAGGATCGCGGCCTGGGCCTCCTCCGCGTCGATCGCATCCGCGGCGTCCTGCCACGAGTTGCGGAAGGCGAGCTCGTGGTCGGGGAGCTCGGCGATGACCAGCGCGACCATCGAGGAGTCGAGCTCCGCGCCCGCCGCCTCGGACGTGCCGTCCTTGGGTGAGAGCATCCAGGCGCCCGAGGGCATGAGGAGGGCGAGCGAGCGCGACTCGCCGAGCGCGCTCGTCGTCCGGCCGTCCAAGTCACCGGCCCGGGTGACGTCGAACCACGACGAGAAGGCGTCGACCAGGTCGAGGCCGTCCGGGAGGCCGGAGAGCACCCGGTGGATCGGTCCCACGTCGAGCTGCTCCTCGCTGAGCTCGACCACGAGCGCCATGACCTCGTCCGCACCCGCCGCCTCGGCGCGTCCGGCGCACTCGGCCCGGTAGGTGTGCGCGGTCTCGTACCGGTGGTGCCCGTCGGCGATCACGAGGGACGAGCTCTCGACCGCACCGCGCACGGCGTCCACGGTCGCCGGGTCGTCGAGTACCCAGAGCTGGTGGAGGACCTTGTCGTCGTCGGTGGCCTCGGCGTCGGCCTCGCCCTCCCGGAGAAAGGTGGCCGTGAGCCCATCGGTGAGCGAGAGCCCCCAGATGGGCGAGAGGTTGGTGCGCGTCGCGTGGAGCAGGTCGAGCCGGTCGCTCTTGGCCTTCGGCAGGGTCTGCTCGTGCGGGAAGATCGACGCGGCGCTCGCCTCGTCGAGGCCGAGACCACCGATGACGCCGTTGGTCGCGTGCCCCTCGGGCGACGTCATGCGGTAGGCGTAGAGCGCCGGGACGGGATCGCGTCGGAGGATCCCCTGCTCCTGCCAGGCCGCGAGCTGCGCGGCCGCGTTGGCGTAGCTGTCGAGCCCGGCGCGGTGATCCGGCTCGGGCAGCTCCACGCGGGTCGAGTTCGCGCTGTGCCGTCCGACCAGGAGCGCCCGCTGGTCCGGGCTGATCACGTCATAGGGCGGCGCGACGACCATCGAGAGGTCGACGGTCGCCGTGTCGTACCGGAGCCCGGCGAAGGGTTCGAAGCGAGGCATGGCCACTGCGTAGCACATCGCCGCGGGTGCCCGGTGCGGTCGCTCAGGCGCTCTGCGCGATCAGCCCGGCGAGGGCCTGGGCGCCGGCCTGGTCGAGGTGGACCTGGTCGGCGGTGAACCACTCCGGGTGTCCGGCCGAGAGCGAATGCCAGTCGGCGAGGACGGTGAGGCCGGGATGCGCGGCGACGCCCGCGGCCATGACCGCGTTGTCCGTCGCCGTCCAGGTGCGCGGGACGTTCACGTTCACGAAGACGATGCGCGACGCACCCGAGGCCGCCTGCACCATCGCGTCGAACTCGGAACGGGTCACCGCGCCGTTGCTGCCGAGCTCGACGACAACCACGTTCCCCAGTGTGCCCGCGGCGCGCGCCGCCGCGACGACCTGGATGCCGGCGTCGAACTGGCGGTCGACCAGCCCGTCGACGTGCACGTCCGCCACGTCGGCCTGAAGGTAGGGCTGGATGTCGAGCATGATCGAGTCGCCGATCGCGGTGACCGGGCCCGGTACCGTGGGCGGCTGGGTCGAGGAGGTCGAGGTCGGTGTGGTCGGGACGACCGGGTTGGCCGGATCGGTCGACGCGGCGTGCACCGGGCCCGGCGGCGCGGTGAGCGGCGACGGTGCCGGGGTGCCGCCCGCCTGCACGAGGGCGAGCCCGGTCAGCGCGAGGAGCAGGGCCAGGACGACGCCGGCGATCGCCCGGTCGGCGCGGCTGACCCCGGACATGCCTCCAGTCTGTCCCGCTCAGGGCGGGGTGACGCTTCGCGCCCGGGCCCGGGCGGGCGCACGGTCACGGCCGCGGCGGCCGATGCCGAGCGCCTCGCTCGCGATCCACACGAGCAGGCCGGCGCCCGCGTAGCAGGTGCCGAGCACGACGACCCCGCTCCAGCCGCCCGCGCCGTAGGCGACGCCGGTGGTGGCCGACCCGATCGCGCCGCCGACGAAGTAGGTGACCATGTACCCGGTATTGAGCCGCGAACGCGCGGACGGCTCGATCGCGAAGATGAGCTGCTGGTTCTGGATGTGCACCGCCTGGATCCCGAGATCGGCGAGCACGATGCCGAGGACCAGCGCCCAGAGCTGGTGGCCGCCGAGCGCGAGCAGCCCCATCGACAGAGTGACGAGGACCAGCGATCCGCCGCTCACCCAGACCTCGAACCCGCGGTCGGCGAGGCGGCCACTGAAGGTGGCGGCGAGCGCCCCCGCGGCACCGAGGAGCCCGAAGAGGCCGATGACGGCTTCGTCGAGGTGGTAGGGCGGGCCGGCCAGCAGGAAGGCGAGGCTCGTCCAGAGCACGTTGAACGTCGCGAACGCGAGTGCGCCGATGGCCGACCGGAGCCGGAGGAGGGGCTGGCTCGCCATGAGCTCGACCACCGACGCGAGCAGGCGTGCGTACGTCATCCGCTCGCGTGGCTGTTCGTGGGGGAGCCGGCGGGCGAGCACGGCGGCCAGGACGAGGACGACCGCACCGGCGACCAGGTAGACGCTCCGCCAGCCGGCGGCCTGCGCGATCAGGCCGGAGAAGGTCCGAGCGAGGAGGATCCCGAGGAGGAGGCCGCTCATCACCGTGCCGACCACCCGTCCCCGCTGGTCGTCGCTTGCGAGGGTTGCGGCGAAGGGCACGAGGATCTGGGCCGCGACCGAGCAGCAGCCGGCGACGAAGACCGCGGCGAGCAGCGCTGCGAGGTTCGGTGCGGCGGAGGCGGCGACGAGCGCCGCCGCGGCGACCACGAGGACCCCCGGCACGAGCCGTCGACGGACCAGGATGTCGCCGAGCGGGACGAGCAGTGCGAGCCCGAGGCCGTAGCCGACCTGGGCCGCCGTCACCACGAGCGCAGTCCTGCCGGAGCTCGCGTGCAGGTCGTGGGCGATCTGGGGGAGGAGGGGCTGCGCGTAGTAGAGGTTGGCCGCCGAGATCCCGCAGGCGACGGCGAACAGGGCGACCATCCCCGGCGCCATCCCGGCCTGCCGGCTTGGCACGCTCATCGCTCGTCGGTGCGGGGCATCGTGGTGGTCGGGAGGACGGCCGGGCGGCACGCCGGTCCCTCGGAGAAGCCAGCCTACGGCGTCGGCACGCGACCCTGGTCGGTCGTCGCCGAAGCGTGAGCAGGTGGGCTCGTAGACTCGTGGGCGTGGAAGGTCCAGGTGCGGTCGCGAGCGGCAGCGGCGTCGCCCGTACCGAGGAGGAGCCCACGTCCGCCCGCGCGATGGATGACGAGTCGACCGGCGCCCCGGTCGACGGCGCCGTCGACGGCTCTGCCGGCAGTTCGGGCGGTGACCCGCCGGATGCGGTGCCGGTTGCCGTCGACCGCGTGGTGACCGTCCCCAACGCGATCACCGCGGTGCGGCTCGCGTGCGTTCCGCTCTTCCTCTGGCTGCTCTTCGGCACAAGCCGCCAGACCGCTGCGGCCGTCCTGCTCGGCGCACTCGGTGCCACCGACTGGATCGACGGCTATGTCGCGCGGCGATTCCATCAGGTCTCGACCGTCGGCAAGGTGCTCGACCCGGTCGCCGACCGCGTGCTCGTCGTGACGGCGGTGATCTCGACCGCGGTCTATGGCGCGGTGCCCGCGTGGTTCGCCGCAGCGACCCTCGCCCGCGAAGTCGTGGTGTCCGTCGCCGTGCTGATCCTCGCCTCGCTCGGCGCGACCAGGATTGACGTCTTATGGGTCGGCAAGGCGGGTACCTTCGCGCTGATGTTCTCCTATCCCGCCTTCCTGCTCGGTGACGGCAGTGCCGCGTGGCAGGACCCCGTCCGCGTGGTCGCATGGTTGACCGGTCTCGGCGGCCTCGCGCTCGCGTGGATCGCCGCGGGCTCGTACGTCCCGATCGCCAGGAGAGCGCTCCGTGAGGGCCGGCGCGCACGGGAGGTCGCTCCGTGAGGTCCGCACCATGAGGTCCGCACCATGAGGTCCGTACCGTGAAGGCCGTGATCATGGCCGGCGGCGAAGGGACCCGGCTCCGCCCGCTGACCTCGAACCAGCCGAAGCCGATGCTCCCGATGGTCAACATCCCGATGATGGAGCATGTGGTCAACCTGCTCCGGCAGCATGGCTTCGAGGACATCGTCGTGACCGTCGCGTTCATGGCGAACTCGATCCGGACCTACTTCGGCGACGGCTCGGAGTTCGGTGTGCGGATGGTCTACGCGACCGAGTCGACACCGCTCGGTACCGCAGGCTCGGTCCGCAACGCGCGGGACGAGCTCGGCGAGCGCTTCCTCGTCATCTCGGGTGACGTGCTCACCGACACCGACATCTCGAGCCTCGTGGCATTCCACGACGACCACGGCGGGCTGGCGACCCTCGCGCTCAAGGCGGTCGAGAACCCCCTCGAGTTCGGCATCGTGATCACCCGCGAGGACGGGTCGATCGAGCGCTTCCTCGAGAAGCCGACGTGGGGTCAGGTCTTCTCGGACACGATCAACACCGGCATCTACGTCCTCGAGCCGGAGATCTTCGACTTCATTCCCGAGGGCCAGCCGGTCGACTTCTCGGGCGAGTCCTTCCCGGCCGCCCTCGAGGCCGGCAAGGGGCTCTTCGGGTACGTTGCCGACGGGTACTGGGAGGACGTGGGCACCCTCGAGGCGTACCTCAAGGCCCACCAGGACATCCTCGACCGGAAGGTCGCCGTCGACATCAACGGCTTCCAGCTCCGGCCGGGCGTGTGGCTCGGCAAGGGCGCCGAGATCGATCCCAGCGTGGACGTCGAGGGCCCCGCGGTCATCGGCGACAACTGCGTGATCGGCCCCGGCGTACGTCTCGGGGAGTACTGCAGCCTCGGACGCAACGTCCGCATCGGCGACAACGCGATCATCCAGCGTTCGGTGGTCCACGACAACACCTACCTCGGGTCCGGGGTCCGGATCGACGGGAGCGTGCTCGGCCGGGGTTCCGACCTCCGCGAGGGCGTCCGCTGCGAGGAAGGGGTCGTCCTCGGCGACGAGTGCTTCGTCGGGGCGCACGCCGAGATCCGGGCCGGGGTCAAGATCTACCCCTTCAAGACGGTCGAAGCGGGGGCGTTCGTCAATTCGTCCATCGTCTGGGAGTCCCGTGGGGCGCGAACCCTGTTCGGCCGCGACGGCGTCCAGGGACTCGCCAACGTCGACATCACCCCTGAGCTCGCGGTCCGCCTCTCGATGGCGTGGGCGTCGACCTTCGAGAAGGGTGCCACGGTCACCACCTCGCGTGACACGAGCCGAGCCGCCCGAGTCCTCAAGCGGGCGATCATCGTGGGGTGCAACGCGGCCGGCGTGACCGTCGACGACCTCGAGGCGGCGACGGTGCCGGTGACCAGGTTCCAAGTCATCTCCTCGGCCAGCAAGGCGGGGGTCACGGTCCGGCTCGCCCCCGACGATCCGCAGTCGGTCGTCCTCCGCTTCTTCGACAAGGGGGGAATCGACGTCGACGAGGCGACCCAGCGGAAGATCGAGCGGCTCTACCACCGCGAGGACTTTCGCCGTGTCCTCGCCCGCGAGATCGGTGACATCGACTTCCCACCACGCTCGCTCGAGTACTACACGGCCGCGCTCATCGATTCGGTCGACCTCTCCCACGCACGTACTGCCGACCTCAAGCTGGTCCTCGACTACTCGTTCGGCACGACGTCGTTCGTGATGCCGAACCTCCTCGCGAAGCTGGATGCCGAGGTGTTGGCGGTCAACCCGTATGCGAACACCGCGAGCGTCCTCCGCTTCGACCGCAGCGCGAGCGCGGCGCGCGTCGCGGAGCTCGTGCAGGCGTCGGGCGCGCATCTCGGTGCCGTGTTCGATCCCGGCGGGGAGTACGTGACGCTGGTGGATGACACCGGTCACACGCTGACCAACGACGAGGCCCTCCTCGCGCTGCTCACACTGGTGACCGAGGCGCGACCGGGCTGCCGTGTCGCGCTGCCGGTCGCCGCGAGCAGTGCGGCCGAGGCGATCTGCCAGAAGGCCGGCGCGGAGATCGTCTGGACCAAGCTCTCCGCCTCCCACCTGATGGACGTCGCGCGCTCGGAAGAGGTCGCTCTGGCCGCGAGCCAGTCGGGAGGGTTCATCTTCCCGGACTTCCTCCCCGCGTACGACGGGGCGGCGACGATGGTCAACCTGCTCGCGCTCCTCACAGCGTCGGGCCGGAGCCTCTCCGGCCTGGTCGCCGAGCTCCCCGACGTGCACATCGCCCACCAGGCGGTCCACACGCCCTGGGACCAGAAGGGCATGGTCATGCGGACCCTGGTCGAGCGTTCCCACGGCCGCGAGCTGGTCCTGGTCGACGGGGTGAAGGTGCTCGAGGACGATGGGTGGGCCCTCGTCCTCCCGGACCCCGAGGAGCCGCTCACCCACGTGTGGGCGGAGGGGCCGAGCGATCGGCAGGCCGGATCGCGGGTCCAAGAGTACGCGGTCCGGCTCGAGCAGCTCATGCGCTGACGGTCGGTCGCGGGACCGCGCGGGCGGTGCCGCCGACCACCCTGGGGCCCGCGTCGCGGGTCGCCGCGCCGGAAGGACCGCGGGTCGCCGCGCCGGAAGGACCGCGGGTCGCCGCGCCGGAAGGACCGCGGGTCGCCGCGCCGGAAGGACCGCGGGTCGCCGCGCCGGAAGTGTGTCGGGTAGGGTCCGCACCCATGAACGTCCCTGACGAACTCCGCTACTCGTCGGACCACGAGTGGGCGCGCCTCGAGGGCGACCGCGTCCGTATGGGGATCACCGACTACGCGCAGGACGCGCTCGGCGACGTGGTCTTCGTTGAGCTGCCGGCGGAGGGGACGTCGGTCGAACAGGGCGCGATGCTCGGCGAGGTCGAGTCGACCAAGTCGGTGTCGGAGATCTACGCGCCGGTCGCGGGACAGGTCGTGGCGGTCAACGCCGCGCTCGGCGAGGCGCCCGAGCGACTCAACAGCGACCCGTACGGCGAGGGATGGATCTGCGAGATCCATCCGTCCGATCCGTCGTCGGTCGACGCGCTCCTCGATGCGGCCGCCTACCGCCAGCTGACCGAGGGCTGACCTGCGCGAGCAGGTCGTCGGGGCACGGGAGCGCACGGGTGGGAGCGACTACCGTAGTCGGCGTGTTCTGCCACAACTGCGGCCACCGCAATCCCGACGGGGTGAACTTCTGCTCGTCGTGCGGGACCGCGCTGGTGACGACACCGCCGGACACCTCGGTGTCGGTCAACCCGATCGACGACGGGGGTGAGGGATTCGATCTCGAGTCCTCGGCGGGGCTGCTGGAGCTCCCGCGCGGTGTGGCCATGCTCGTGGTCAAACGCGGCTCCGACGAGGGCGTGCGGTTCGTCCTCGAAACCGACGTGACGACGGCCGGCCGCAGCCCGGAGAGCGACATCTTCCTCGACGACGTGACCGTCTCCCGGCGCCACGCCGAATTCGTGACGAGGGACCAGGTCACCACCGTTCGCGACGTGGGCTCGCTCAACGGCACCTACGTGAACCGCGAGCGGATCGAGGAGGCCCGGCTCGCGAGCGGCGACGAGGTGCAGATCGGCAAATTCAAGCTCCTCTTCCTGGCGGCGACGGGCGAATGAAAAGCGGGACGGTGGGGCGGAGGATCGGACCGGCGGCCGCCGACGCCCGGGGAGGAGGGCGGTGAGCGCGCGTTCGTACCTCTCGATCGGTGACGTCCTGACCCTGCTCCGGCAGGAATTCCCCGACATCACGATCTCGAAGATCCGTTTCCTCGAGAGCCAGGGTCTCGTCAACCCCGAGCGGACACCGTCGGGATACCGCAAGTTCTACGAGCACGACGTCGAACGCCTCCGCTGGGTGCTCCGCCAGCAGCGCGAGCACTTCCTGCCCCTCAAGGTCATCAAGGACCGCCTCGACGACGACGCGAACGGCGCCGTCGAGGCGTCCGAACCACTGCCCGCCAGTGAGGCGCACACCGACGGCGCGCCCCGGATACCCGAGGTGGCGCGCACCGAACCCGTGCTCATCGGCCAGCACGCCGCCGCGGTGGTGCGCACCACCGCGACCGGGGCCGCCGACGATGGAGCGACGCTCCCGGGCATCGAGTCCACACGGGCCGCGACGACTGTTCCACCCGCGACGTCCGCCCTCGGCGGCGCGCCGCCGGCCGCGAGCGGCGGGACCGCTGCAAGCGGACCGCGTCCGAGCCATCAGTCGCATCCTGCCGACCGCAGCGCGGCGCGGGACGGTCCGCCCGCAACGCGACGCAAGTCGCCCGTGCCGTCGGCCTCCGCGGACGAAGGCGCAGTGCGCGCGGGTGGTCCGTCACGTCCTCCTGCTGCACCCGCAGGACCGTCGGCGGCCCACCGAGCGTCAGCCGCGTCGCCTGTCGCGCCCCCGCCGTCGAATCCCACGGGATCGGAGGTGAGTGGCGTGAGTCTCACCGTCGACGAGCTCGCCGGCGCGAGCGACCTCGACGTGGCGGTCGTCCGTGAGCTGCAGGAATTCGGCCTCCTGTCCTCCTCGCTGATCGCCGGGGTCGAGTGCTTCGACGAGGACGCGCTCACCGTGGCGTCCCTGGCCTCCCGGCTCGCGGCCTTCGGCATCGAGCCTCGGCACCTCCGCCTCTACAAGAACGCGGCCGACCGCGAGGCGGGGTTCATCGAGCAGATCGTGATCCCGCTGGTCAGGCAGCGGAACCCCGAGGCAAGGGCGCGTGCGCAGGAGACGGCGGACGAGCTCACCCGGCTCGGACAGCAGCTCCGGGCTTCGCTGCTGCGGCACGCGCTCGGGAGCCTGCTCAACGGCTGAGCTGCCGCTCAGGGGACCGGCGCGCGGGCCCGATCGGTGCGCTGCGCGACCGGCGGGGGCGAACGCGTCTGCGCCCGACGGCGAGTAAGTTTGGGGCATGGTCGAAGTACGGCTCCGTGCGGTGCGAGTGGACCTGCAGTCGAACACCCCGGTGTTGCTGCTCCAGGAGTCGGACGGTCTCGGACGGACCTTGCCGATCTTCATCGGGGCTCCCGAGGCCACCGCGATCGCGTTCGCCCTCCAGGGGATGGACACTCCCCGGCCGATGACCCACGACCTCATCCGCGACCTCCTCGACGCGCTCGGCGCGGACGTCGTCCGGGTGGTGATCACCGAGCTCAAGACCGCCACCTACTATGCGGAGATCGTGCTGCGGCACACCGACCGCGAGCTCTCCGTCTCGTCGCGGCCCTCGGACGCCGTGGCCGTCGCGGTGCGGACGGGCACCCCGCTCTTCGTCGCCGACGACCTCATGGACGCGGAGGGCATCATGCTCGCGGTCGACGAGGAGGACGACGAGGATGCCGAGGCGGAGGACGAGGCGACCAACCCGGACGAGCTCGTCGGCGAGTTCCGCACCTTCCTCGACTCGATCCGCCCCGAGGACTTCTCCTCCTGAGCCTGTACCGTCTCACCGTGTCCGACCGACCGGACCATTGAGCCTCGTCAAGCCGCACCGGCGGCTCGCCCTGCTGGCGGCCGCACTCGCGCTCGGGGGCACGATGCTCTCGGCCTGCTCGTCGTCGGCGTCGCCGAGCACCACGACCACGCGGGCGCCGACGTCGACGACGGCCTCGAGCGCGTCGTCCAGCTCGACGACGAGCACGATCGCGGGCCCGACCGGCTGCGCGCCCTCGGGGCTCGTGGCCTCGGTCACCGGGAGCAGCGGCGCCGCGGGGACGATCGAGGTCACGGTGGCGCTGCGCAACACGTCTTCGACCTCCTGCACGCTCGACGGCTACCCCGGTCTCCAGCTTCTCGGTGCGGGTGGGAGCGCGCTGCCGACCACCGTCGTGCGCACGGGGAACTACTCGTTCACCGCGATGGCGCCGACCACGGTCACGCTTGCGCCCGGTGCGTCGGTCGTCTTCAACATCGGCTACTCCGACGTCCCGGTCGGTGGGGAGACCTCGTGCCCGACCTCGACGTCGCTCGAGATCACGCCGCCGAACGCGGTGGACCACGTGACGATCACGGCCGCACTGGGCCCCTGCGGGCAGGGGACGATGGTCGTCTCGCCGGTCTTCCTCCCGGTCGGCGCGGACAGCCAGACCACCGCGCCGAACGGCTGAGCGAGGGAGCTCAGGCCCAGGGGTCGACGAGGATCCGGCCGCGCACCGCGCCGGCGGTGATCTCGTCGAGCGCCGCTCCGAGCCCGTCGAGGCCGACCGTCCGCGAGACGACCGCGTCGAGCGACGCGGGGGGGAATCCCGTCGCGACCTCCGACCAGACGCGACGGCGCTCCGCGATCGGGGTCCTGACGGTGTCGACGCCGAGCAGCGCCGCCCCTCGCACGATGAAGGGGTAGACGGTCGTCTCGAGCGCCGCGCCACCGGTGAGGCCGCTCGCTGCGACCGCGGCACCGTACCGGAGGGACCGCACCACCGCGGCGAGCGTCGCGCCGCCCACGCAGTCGACCGCACCGGCCCAGCGCTCGGGTCCGAGGGTCCGCTCGGGAGCCTCGAGGAGCTCGTCGCGGCCGACGACCCGATTCGCGCCGAGCTCACGCAGGTAGGACTCCTCTGTGCGCTTGCCGGTTGACGCCACCACCTCGTAGCCGCGGGCGGCGAGCAGGAGCACCGCCATCGAACCGACGCCACCGGAGGCGCCGGTCACGAGGACCGGCCCCGCCGTCGGGACGAGCCCGTGGCGCTCGAGTCGCGCGAGGGAGAGCGCGGCGGTGAACCCGGCGGTGCCGATCGCGGCCGCGCGCCGCGGGGTCAGTCCCTCGGGGAGGGGGACCACCCAGTCGGCGGGCACACGGGCGAAGTGCGCGAAGCCGCCGTGATGGGCGACACCCAGGTCGTAGCCGTGGACCACGACCGACCGGCCGGTCGCGACCGACCGGTCGTCGCTGGCCACCACGGTGCCGACCAGATCGACCCCGGGCACGAGCGGCGAGCGGTGAGCGACCCGGTTGCCCGGTCGGGTGACCATCCCGTCCTTGTAGTTGACGGCCGACCACTCGACCCGGATCGTGACGGTGCCGGACGGGAGGTCCGCCGCCGCCAGCTCGGCGACGCCTGCGGTCACGCTGTCGCCGTCGCGGGTCACGACGAACGCGGGGAACGCGGGTGGGAGCGCGGTGGACGCGGGCACGACCGGTACCGTAGTGACTCGATGGGCCGCGAGGACCGGGGCGACACCGAGCGCTCTGCGGCACCCCGGCCCGAGCCGTATGGCTGGTGGCCATCGTGGTGCACGGCGGCGTCGGTCGCCGCCGGCAAGGTCTCGCGCGGCGGCCTCCAGGCCGACGGGGAGTGGATCGCGTGGTGCGAGAGCCGCCCCGACGAGGGCGGCCGGCAGGTGGTGGTCGGCGTCGGACCGGAGAGGACCACGCGCGACCTCTCACCTGCGGGAGTGAGCGTGCGTTCGCGAGTCCACGAGTACGGGGGCGGCGCGGCCACGCTCGCCGGCGGTCGCCTCTGCTACGTGGACCAACGCGACCAGCGCTGGTACGTGCTCGACCTCCCCGCCGGCAGTGCGCCCCGCCCGCTCACCGGCGAGAACGCCGACACACGCTATGCGGACGGCCGGGTCACGCCGTCAGGCGCCTGGCTCCTCACGGTCGAGGAGCGGCGCGGGCCGGACGGGACGGACCACCGCCTGGTCGCGCTCGCGCTCGACGGGAGGCCCACGCTCGTCCCGCTCGTGGCCGTCGGCGACTTCGTGGCCGCGCCGCGCCCGTCGCCCGACGGACGTTGGCTCGCGTGGACGACCTGGGACCACCCCGCGATGCCCTGGGACGAGTCGGCGGTCCGGGTCGCCGCGCTCCACGAGGGGGAGGGCACCGTCTCCCTCGGGCCGACGGTGACGGTCGTGGGTGGTGCGGGGATCTCGGTCGGCCAGCCCCGGTGGTGCCGCGACGGCGATCTGCTCGTCGTCGACGACCGCTCGGGGTGGTGGTTGCCCGCGCGGGCGGCGCCGCCGCCGGACGGCGACACGTGGGATGCCGTGCCGCTCCTCGCGCTCGAGGCGGAGTTCCACGCGCCCGACTGGGCGCTCGGCCAGTCGACCGTCGACGAGCTCGACGACGGCACCCTTGTCTGCCGCATGCACCGGGACGGGCGCGACCGCCTCGTCCGGCTGCGTCCGGGACCGGCGGGGCCACGCGCCACGGGGTGGCGCCTGGAGGAGGTGGAGCAGCCCTGTGTGGCGATCGCCGGGGTGACGGTCGGTCGTGGCGCCGGCGTGGCGGTCGTGCACCTCCTCGGTACGACGCCGACCGCCGCACAGTGCGTGCTCGAGGTCGGGCTCGACCCCGCGGGTACGACCCGCGAGGTCTCGGCACCGGCACGTCCGATGCCGCCCGCGGGCGCGGTCGTGACCGGGGAGCCGTTCGTCGCGGAGGGACCGGCGGGACCGGTGCCGGGCACGCTCTTCCTCCCGCGGGGGTCCGAGTCCGACGTGCCGGCCGGCGGCCGGCCGCCGCTCGTCGTCTTCTGCCACGGCGGTCCGACCGGTTCTGCCGAGCGCGGCTTCGACCCGGTCGTGCAGTTCTTCGTAAGCCGGGGCCTTGCCGTGGCAACGGTCGACTACCGCGGCAGCAGCGGGTACGGGAGCGCCTACCGGAAGGCCCTCGAGGGGCGCTGGGGGGTCGCCGATGTCGAGGACTGTGCGGCCTTCGCCGCCGCCGTCGCGCGCGCCGGCCTCGTCGACCCGGGGCGTGCGGCCATCCGCGGCACCGAGCGCGGGCGGGCTCACCGCACTCGGTGCACTGGTGGTCACCCGGACGTTCGCCGGAGCCGTCGCCTGGTACGGGGTCACCGACCTCGAGGCCCTGGCGGCCGACACCCACGATTTCGAGTCGCGCTACCTCGACTCGCTGGTCGGACCGCTCCCCGAGGCGCGCGAGCGGTACCGCGCCCGCTCGCCGATCCGCCATCCCGATCGGATCTCCGGCTCGGTCCTCCTCCTGCAGGGCGCCGACGATCCGGTCGTGCCTCCCCGGCAGGCCAGCACGTTCGCGGATGCCCTCACCGCCCGCGGCGTGCCGTGCCGGCTCGTCGTCTTCGAGGGCGAGGCGCACGGCTTCCGCCGTGCCGACACGATCGAGGCCGCCCTCGGGGCGGAGCTCGACTTCTACCGGGGGCTCTTCGCCGTCGCACCCGGCGGCGGAGGCCGCTGAGGGACACCGCCCGCGTCGGGGCCGGTGGTACCCTCGATCGTGCCGACCGACGGACGAGCCACGAAGGCGCATGCCGTCCTCTCGCTGGGTCACCGCATCCTCGATCCCCTCCGCGCGCTCACGCCGGCGTGGCGTGACGCGCTCCTCTACGGTGCCTCGGCGGTCTTCGCGGGCATGACCGCGCTCGCGATGGGCATCCCCCTCTACCGGCAGTGGGGGCAGATGGCCGTCGGCCCCTACGCCGCGGCGACCGTCCTGGTGGCGGTCTTCGCCTGGCGGGCGGCGACCCCGCGGGGCAGGCCGAGGGGCGGCACGACCCGGGCGACGACCGCGGCAAGGATCGTCGCCTTCGCGATCGTCCTCTTCGGCGCCACCGTCGTGCCGCTCACGATGGAGGTGATCTGGCGCTCGGAGGGCAATGCGGCGCTCCACGTGCAGCCCGAGGTCGTGGTCGTCGAGCGGGCCGGGGTGCGCGCCGCCCAGGGGCACGACCCGTACCAGGTCGTGGACCGCAACGGGCACATCCTGATCCACCAGAGCGCCCTGCCCGTCTACGAGCTCTACTACCCCTACCTGCCCGGGATGGTCATCTTCGGCTTCTCGAGCGTGAGCCGGGTCGAGGCCCGACTGACCGACGCACGGATCCAGTTCCTGCTCTTCACCGTCGTGGTGTCCCTGATCGCCCTCAGCCGCGTCAAGCCGCCGTCCGACGCTCGCCAGCGCGCCTTCCAGACACTCACGGTGCTGCCGACCGCCGCGTTGCCGCTCGCCACGGGAGGGGACGACATGCCCGTCGCCGCGATGATGCTCCTCGGACTCGTGGCGCTGCAGCGCCGAAGACCGGTCCTCGCAGGCCTCGCCCTCGGGGCCGCCTCCTCGCTCAAGTTCACCGCCTGGCCACTCGTCGTGCTCGCTGCGTGGGCAGCGCTCGACCGGGAGGGACGGCGCGGGATCGGGCGCTACGCGGCGGGGGTCGTGGCCGTCGTCGCGCCGGTGGTGTTGCCGGTCGCCCTGCGGAACCCGTCGGCGTTCGTCGACAACGTGATCCGGTTCCCGCTCGGCCTCGCGGGGGTCTCGTCGCCGGCGGCGAGTTCGCTGCCCGGCCACATCCTGGTGGCGACCTTCCCGGGCGTCCATCGCCTCTACGTCGTCGTGGCGCTGATCGTCGGCGGCCTGGTCCTCGTCCGGCACCTCCTGCGACGGCCGCCGTGCGACGCCGCGGCGGTAGCCCGCCTCACCGGCTGGGTCATGCTCGTGGCGATCCTGCTCGCGCCCGCGACGAGGGTCGGCTACCTCCTCTACCCGATCAACCTCTTCGTCTGGGGGTGGATGCTCTCGCGGGCAGCGGTGCCTGCGCCGGCGGAGCCGTCACCGGAGGGCCGGCGTCCTGCCGGCGCCGTCAGCGGTCAGTTGCCGTCGGGCAGCTCGAAGAGCTCGAGCGAGTACGGGGTGATGCCGGCCGGGGTGGTCGGCGAGACGACGGCGCCGATCTCCCAGTAGAAGCCGTCGCCGCTGCCGTGCTTGGCGAGCACCTCGGAGCCGGATCGGCCCGAGCGCGCCGCGTCACCTACATAGAGCACCTGCCACCCGAGCTTCGGGAGCAGCGTCTGGTACACGGCGGCGAGCTGGTCGCCGGAGAGCGTCGAGGTGTAGTCGACCGTCCGGTCGAACTGTGCCTGGTTCTGGTCCGTGTCGACCGTACCCGTGACCCGGCTCCCGGCCGGGACGGCCAGGTTGCCGAGGATGTCGGCCGGTGGCTCGCCCGCGCTCACGATGGTGCGCATCGCCGTGGCCGCCGGCGTGAGGTCGACGGAGGTGCCGTCGGGGAGGGTGAGGCGGTGCACCGTGAGGGTCGGCGTGGTGCCCGAGATGAGCGCCGAGGCGAGGACGCCGGCGACGACGAGCGCGAGGGCCACGCCGAGCACGACGAGCGCGGGACCCTTGACCGGGGCCGGGCGCGAGCCCGGCGCAAACGGCGCGTCGCCCTCCGGGGGGGCCGGCGGCAGGTCCGCGGTCGTCACCATGACGGGGCCATGGTACCGCCGGCACCACCGGCGGCTGCAGGCGGGAGGTGGTCGCTACACTCACCGCAGGCCTGGTGGGGCGGCAGGTTCTCGACGGAGGGAGACCGGAAGTGACGCTGCACCGACCGGACCGTTCGACCCAGTGGGAGACCGGACCGGCTCCGGTCGTGAGCCGACGCGCGGTGCTCGGGACCGCGGCGCTCGGGCTGTCGGGGCTCGCCCTCGGCGCGTGCGGCGGCGGGTCGTCGGCCCCGGCGTCCACGACCGCCACGACCGTCACGGCCCGGCGGGGCGTGGGGCTCCCACCCGATCCGGCCGCGCCACTCGGAGCGGACCGGCTCCCCGAGGTCGACCACATCGTGGTCGTGATGCTCGAGAACCACTCCTTCGACAACCTGCTCGGGACGCTCGGCCGGGGCGACGGTCTGCCGAAGGGAGCCGACGGGCTGCCGGACGCGACCAATCCGGAGGGGCAGGGGCAGCTCGTCCGCTCCTTCCACATGTCGACGCCGTGTCAGCTCGAGGGCAAGCCCTCCCAGGCCTGGAACGCCTCGCACGCGCAGTTCGCCGGGGGGACCAACCAGGGGTTCGTGCGCAGCGACTCGGGTCCGGTCGCCATGGGGTACTGGACGGCGGCCGACCTCCCCTTCACCGACTCGCTCGCCCGGACCTTCCCGCTCGCCGACCGCTACTTCGCGTCGGTCCTCGCCCAGACCTACCCGAACCGGCGCTATCTCCTCGCCGGTACCTCGCTCGGGCTGATCGACGACACGCTGCCCCAGGGCCTGCCGCCCAACGGGCTCCTGTTCGACTCGCTCAACCGGTACGGCGTCAGCTGGAAGAACTACTACTCGAGCCTGCCGACGGCCGGGGTGTTCATCTCGGCCCTCAGCCAGCCGGGCGTCACGGGCAACCTCGCGAAGATCCCGCAATTCTACGCGGACTGTGCGGCGGGCTCGCTGCCGGCCGTCTCGATCGTCGACCCGGACTTCGGGGTCGAGTCCGAGGAGGATCCCCAGGACATCCAGTACGGCGACGTCTTCCTCTCGAAGGTCGTCGACGCAGTCCTCCACGGGCCCGCATGGCCGAAGACGCTGCTGGTGTGGACCTACGACGAGCACGGCGGGTACTACGACCACGTGCCGCCACCGCGCGCGGTCGTGCCCGACGCCGTGCCGCCGGCGCTCGGCCCGACCGACGTGCCCGGTGCGTTCGACCGGTACGGCTTCCGTGTCCCGGCCGGCGTGGTCAGCCCCTACGCGCTGGCGGACCACGTCTCGCACACCGTCTACGACCACACGTCGATCCTCCGGCTCATCGAGACGAAGTGGAACCTGCCGGCCCTCACCCACCGGGACGCCGCGGCCAACGACCTGCTCGACATGGTGGACTTCACCTCGGCGCCGGCGTTCCTCCGACCGCCGTCGCTCCATGCGCCGGCCGATCCCGCCGCCCGTGCCTCCTGCCTCGTGACCGGGCCGGGGACGATCCCGCCGCCCGGCGCGGTCGTGCCGGCCCACTGACCCGCGTTCGCCCCGGGGCGCTGGAAAGGCCAGGTCACGAGCGGAATCCGTGCCAGTGCCGGCGCCGGGTCCGCCGGATGTGAATCTGTTCACGAGCTGTTTACATTTGGGTCGGCATCCCGCACAATGAGTGGGCACCGACGGGACGTGATGATCCGTCAGCAGGAGGGGCGCCTGGTAGCCCAGGCGGGAGGATCCTGGGACATCGGGGGGGGTAGTGGCCGGGTCGTCACGACCCGGCCACTGCTGTGTCCGGTCCCGGACCAGCCGAACGGATCGAGCGGGCCGTGGCCCGCGCCGAGACGCCAGCTCGCGGCCCCCGCGAGCGCGGCGGCGACGAACGCCTTCGCCTCGGCGACCGCGTCAGGCACTTCGAGGCCCCGGGCGAGCAGTCCGGCGATCGCGGCCGAAAGCGTGCACCCCGTGCCGTGGGTGTTGGCGGAGTCGACGCAGGGCACCTCGAGGACGGTGACCGTCGACCCGTCGAAGAGGACGTCAGCGACCACCGGGGGAGCGGGCGCCGTGTCGCCCTCGACGCCGGGCAGGTGCCCGCCCTTCACGAGGACCCACGACGGTCCGAGGCCGTGGACGCGCCGCCGCGAGCTCGGCCATCGCGGCGACGTCGGTCGCGGCGCGCGGGTCCTCGCCGGCGAGCAGCGCGGCCTCCCGGAGGTTCGGCGTGGCGAGGACGGCCTCGGGAAGCAGGCTGCTGCGGTAGGCGTCGACGGCCTCACCGTCGGCGAAGACCCGTCCCGTCGAGGCGACGAGGACCGGGTCGACCACCAGCGCGGGCAGGTCCCCGGCAGCGTGCGCGTCCGGCGACGACCTCGATCGTCGCCGCGGTGCCGAGCAGGCCGCACTTGACCGCGGCGACCGCGAAGTCGTCGACGACGGCCCCGATCTGTGCGTCGACCAGCGAGGCGGGGAGGTGGTGGACGGCGCGCACCTCGGCCGTGTTCTGCGCGGTGACCGCGGTGAGAGCGGTCGTGGCGAAGACGCCGAGCGCGGCGAACGCCTTGAGATCGGCCTGGATGCCGGCCCCCGCCCCCGAGTCCGAACCCGCGACGGTGAGCGCGACCGGCGGGTTCACCGCCGGATCATGCCAACGAAGGAGCTCGAGGCCTCCGCGTGGAACCGCGGTGTGATCCGGCCGGCGAGACGCGCCGCCCGCCCGGCGGCGACCGCGTCGCGCATCGCGGCGGCCATGCGGGCAGGGTCCTCGGCCCGGGTGATCGCGGAGGCGACGAGCACCGCGTCGCAGCCGAGCTCCATCGCCGCGCACGCGTCCGACGCCGTCCCGATCCCGGCGTCGAGCACCACCGGCACGCCGGCCTGCTCGATCACGAGGGAGAGGTTGTGGGGGTTGCGCAGGCCGAGCCCGCTGCCGATCGGTGCGCCGAGCGGCATCACCGCGGCGCAGCCGACCTGCTCGAGCCGGCGGGCCACGACCGGGTCGTCGCCGCAGTACGGGAGCACGACGAAGCCGTCGTCGACGAGTGTCTCGGCCGCGGCGAGGAGCTCGACGGGGTCGGGGAGGAGGGTGAGGTCGTCGCCGATCACCTCGAGCTTGATCCAGTCGGTCGAGAACGCCTCACGGGCGAGCTTGGCGGTGAGGACGGCCTCCTCCGCGGTGAAACAGCCCGCGGTGTTCGGCAGCACCCGCAGGTCGAGCTCCGTGAGGAGGTCGACGAGTGAGTGACGGGTCGCCGGTTCGACCCGGCGGACCGCGACCGTCGCAAGGGAGGTGGCCGAGGCGACGAGGGCCTCGCGGAGGGAGGCCGGGCTCGCCATCCCGCCGGTGCCCATCCAGAGGCGCGACGGGAGGGTCTCGCCGGCGACCACCAGCTCGTCCCCTGCGGTCTGCGTATCCGGTCCTGCCATCTCCAGCCACAGTAGGCCCTGCCGCGCCGGCGTCCGTACGGACCCGCGTGGTCCCGCGGCCCCGCCGGCGGGTCAGCCCCCCGCGGCGGCCGCCACGATCTCGACCTCGTCGCCCCCGACGAGCGGTGTGGCGTCCCACGCGCTGCGCGGGACGACCTCGCCGTTGCGGGCGACCGCGACGCCGGCGGCCGACTCGCAGAAGGCCCCGACCAGCGTGGCGACGGTGGCGCCCGGGGGCGCCTCCCACGTCGAGCCGTTGACGAGCACCGGGGTCACCGTGCCGTCGCCACCGCGCCGTTCGGCGTCGCGAACCGCCCGGGCGGGAAACGGGCGAAGGGGTCGTCGGCGAGGGGTGCGCCGGTAAGGCGGGCGACCACCGATGCGGCGGTCACCGGGGCGAGCAGGATGCCGTGGCGGTAGTGGCCGGTCGCGACGAACAGCCCTCGGGTCGTCGTCGCGCCCACGACCGGGGCGTTGTCGGGCGAGCCCGGCCGCAGACCGGTCGCGGCCTCGAGGAGCTCGTACTCCTCGACCGCGGGCACGAGGGTCCGCGCGGCGTCGAGCAGGTCGCCGAGCGGGCCGGCCTGGACGCTCGAGTCGAAGCCGCGCTCCTCGACGGTCGCCCCCACGACGAGGGTGCCGTCGGAGCGGGGAACGAGGTAGCAGGAGCGCCCGTGGACGATCCCGCGCACCGTCCGCGCGAGGCGCGGTGCGGCGCCACGATCGCCGAGACGCAGGGTCATGCCCTTCACCGGGCGGACCGGCGGCCGGTCGCGCTCGGGCACGCCGCCGATCTCGCCCGTCCGGCACCCGGCGGCGAGCACGACCTGCGTCGCCCGTCGGCGCCCCGCCGAGCGCAGCGCGACCCCGGCGACCCGGCCCGAGACGACCCCCACCTCGCCGACCTCGTCCTCCTGGAATCTGACCCCGGCGGCGGCACACGACGCGAGCAGCGCCTCGACGAGCCGTCGGTTGTCGACCTGGTGGTCGTCGCCGAGCTCGGCGCCGCCGGCGATGCCGGGCATGAGCAACGGCTCCGCGGCGCGGCAGGCCGAAGCGTCGAGCGGCCGGGACGCGAGGTCGATGGAGCCGTGGAAGGCGAGGAGTTGCCCGATGGCGGCGCGGTCCGAACGGTCGGCACCGACGAGGAGGGTTCCCGCAGCCTGAAATCCGACCGACCGCCCGGAGGTGGACTCGAGCGCGGCGGCGAACCCGGGCCACGCCCGGGCCGCCCGCAGGTTGAGCGCGGTGAGGTCCTCCTCGCCGAAGGCGGCCTCGGCGACCGGGGCGAGCATGCCGGCCGCCGCCCACGTCGCGCCGCGGCCGGGTCGCGGGTCGACGACGGTGACGTCGAGGCCGGCCCGGGCCGCCCGGTCCGCGATCGCGAGGCCGATGACGCCGCCGCCCGCGACCAGGACGTCCTCTGTGGAACGGGGGCCCACGCGCCCATGCTACGGGCGTCGACTCCGCCAGGACCTGGGCCCCGCTCGTGTAAGATCGACGGACCGCACATGGGCCAACGCCGTCCCGGGCGGGGACACCCACTTCCTTCGTCGGAGCGACCCCATGACCACCACCGACGGCAGCGACGACGGCGTTCGCGTCGCCCCGTGCCCACCGGCTGACGGCCTCTACGACCCGCGCTTCGAGCACGACGCGTGCGGGGTCGCGTTCGTGGCGGACCTCGAGGGGCGGCCGAGCCACGGGCTCGTCCGGCGTGCCATCTCGGCGCTCGAGCACCTCGCCCACCGCGGGGCGACCGGCAGCGAAGAGGACAGCGGTGACGGCGCCGGCATCCTCCTCCAGGTTCCCCACGAGCTCTACGCGGCCGAGGTCGGGTTCGACCTGCCGGCGGCAGGGCGGTACGCGACGGGCATGGCCTTCCTCCCGAAGGATCCCGACGAGTCGGCCGCCGCCCGGGCGGCCATCGAGAAGCTCGCCGAGGACGAGGGGCTCGACGTGCTCGGCTGGCGGGAGCTTCCCGTGGACGACTCCTCGATCGGGTCGATCGCCCAGGCCGGGCGCCCGCACATGGTCCAGGTGTTCGTGGCGCCGCAGGCCGGTACGCCGCTCACCGGGCCCGATCCGGCCCTCGCGATCGACCGGCTCGCCTTCCTGCTGCGCAAGCGGTGCGAACACCAGATCGAGGGCTGCTACTTCGCGTCCCTCTCGGCCCGGACGGTGACCTACAAGGGGATGCTGACCTCCCACCAGCTCGCCTCGTTCTTCCCGGACCTGGCTGACGAGCGGCTGACGAGCGGGCTCGCGCTCGTGCACTCCCGTTTCTCGACCAACACGTTCCCCTCGTGGGCGCTCGCGCACCCGTACCGGTACCTCGCCCACAACGGGGAGATCAACACGCTCGCCGGCAACCGGAACTGGATGCGCGCCCGTGAGGCGCTCTGCCGGACCGACCTCCTGCCCGGCCTCGAGCGGGCCTTCCCGGTCGTGACCCCTGGCGCGAGCGACTCCGCGTCGTTCGACGAGGTCCTCGAGCTCCTGCACCTCGCCGGGCGCCCGCTCCACCACGCGGTCCTCATGATGATCCCCGAGGCGTGGGAGAACCACCGGACCATGGATCCGGCGCGCCGGGCGTTCTACCGCTACCACGCGTCGCTCATGGAGCCGTGGGACGGCCCCGCTGCGGTCGCGTTCACCGACGGCACCGTGATCGGCGCGGTGCTCGACCGCAACGGCCTGCGCCCGGCCCGGTACTGGGTCACCGATGACGGCCTCGTCGTGCTCGCGAGCGAAGTCGGGGTCGTCGACGTCGACCCCGCGTCGGTCGTGCGCAAGGGCCGCCTGCAGCCCGGCCGCATGTTCCTCGTCGACACCGCGGGCGGCCGCATCGTGGACGACGACGAGATCAAGGACGGGCTCGCGGCCGAGCGCCCGTACGGGCAGTGGCTGGACGACGGCCAGACCCACCTCGACGACCTGCCGCCGCGCAAGATGCTCACGCCGCAGCACGCGTCGGTCGTCGGACGGCAGCGCCTCTTCGGCTACACCAACGAGGAGCTCCGCATCATCGTCGCGCCGATGGCGAAGTCGGGGGTCGAGCCGATCGGATCCATGGGGACCGACACGGCCATCGCGGTGCTCTCCGAGCGGCCGCGGCTCCTCTTCGACTACTTCACGCAGCTCTTCGCGCAGGTGACCAACCCACCGCTCGACGCGATCCGCGAGGAGCTCGTGACCTCGCTCCTCTCGACCCTCGGACCCGAGGCCAACCTCCTCGAGCCGACGGCCGACTCGTGCCGGCAGATCGTCCTCCCGATGCCGGTCATCGACAACGACGACCTCGCGAAGCTGCTCTACGTGAACGAGGACGGCTCGACACCGGGATTCCGGGCCTTTGCGATCGACGGGATGTTCGACGCGGCGGGCGGTGGTGCGGCGCTGCGCATCGCCCTCGACGACGTGCGCAGCAGGGTCAGCGCGGCGATCGAAGAGGGGGCCGACGTCATCGTCCTCTCCGACCGCAACTCGACGGCCGAGCTCGCCCCCATCCCCTCCCTCCTGCTGGTCGGCGCCGTCCACCACCACCTGGTGCGCGAGAAGACCCGGACCAAGGTCGGCCTCGTCGTCGAGACCGGCGACGCGCGCGAGGTGCACCACATGGCGCTGCTCAAGGGGTACGGGGCCGCAGCCATCAACCCGTACCTCGCCTTCGAGAGCATCGACGACATGATCGCCTCGGGCCTCCTCACCGGGGTGACTCCTCGCCAGGCGCAGCGCAACTACATCAAGGCCGCCTCGAAGGGGATCATCAAGGTGATGTCCAAGATGGGCATCTCGACGGTGGCCTCCTACACCGGCGCCCAGGTGTTCGAGGCCGTCGGGCTCGCACCCGAGGTCATCGACGAGTACTTCACCGGGACGGTCTCCCGCATCGGGGGCGTGGGGCTCGAGGTGCTCGCCGAGGAGGTGGCGATGCGACACCGGCTCGCCAACCTCGAGCGCCCGACCGAGCTCGCCCACCGCGAGCGGGAGGTCGGGGGCGAGTACCAGTGGCGTCGCGAAGGCGAGATCCACCTGTTCAACCCGCGCACCGTGCTCAAGCTCCAGCACGCGACGCGGACCAAGCAGTACGAGGTCTTCAAGGAGTACACGCGGGCGGTCGACGACCAGTCGAGCGCGCTCGCGACCCTGCGCGGCCTCATGCACCTGCGCACCGGGGTGCTCCCGGCGATCCCGATCGAGGAGGTCGAGCCTGCCGCCGCGATCCTCGCCCGGTTCTCGACCGGCGCGATGTCCTACGGGTCGATCTCCGCGGAGGCCCACGAGACGCTCGCCATCGCGATGAACCGGCTCGGCGGTCGGTCGAACACCGGCGAGGGAGGCGAGGACCCCGACCGCTACTCGCCCGATCCCAACGGCGACCTGCGCCGATCCGCGATCAAGCAGGTCGCGTCAGGCCGCTTCGGGGTGACCTCGGAGTACCTGGTCAACGCCGACGACATCCAGATCAAGATCGCACAAGGCGCCAAGCCCGGCGAGGGCGGCCAGCTGCCGGGCCACAAGGTCTACCCCTGGATCGCGGCCACCCGGTTCTCGACGCCGGGGGTCGGCCTCATCTCACCGCCGCCGCACCACGACATCTACTCGATCGAGGACATCGCCCAGCTCATCCACGACCTCAAGTCCGCCAACCCGACCGCGCGCGTGCACGTGAAGCTCGTCGCGGAGGTCGGTGTGGGCACGGTGGCCGCCGGGGTGGCGAAGGCCCACTCGGACGTGGTGCTCATCTCGGGGCACGACGGTGGCACCGGCGCGACGCCGCTCACCTCGCAGAAGCACGCGGGCATCCCCTGGGAGCTCGGGCTCGCCGAGACCCAGCAGACGCTCATGGCCAACGACCTGCGGGACCGGATCGTCGTGCAGGTCGACGGCCAGATGAAGACCGGGCGTGACGTCGTGATCGGCGCGCTCCTCGGTGCGGAGGAGTTCGGGTTCGCGACCGCGCCGCTCGTGGTCTCCGGCTGCATCATGATGCGGGTCTGCCACCTCGACACCTGCCCGGTGGGCATCGCCACCCAGAATCCGGTGCTGCGCGAGCGCTTCTCGGGAAAGCCGGAGTTCGTCGAGACGTTCTTCGAGTACATCGCCGAAGAGGTGCGCGAGCACCTCGCGTCGCTCGGGCTCCGGTCGATCGAGGAGGCGGTGGGCCGGGTGGACCTGCTCGACGCCGAGGAGGCGGTCGAGCACTGGAAGGCGAGCGGCCTCGACCTCTCGCCCATCCTGCTCGCCCCCGAGGCGCCCGGCGGAGCGGTCCGCCACCGCGTGAACGAGCAGGACCACGGCCTCGACCGTGCGCTCGACCACGCGTTCCTCGACGCGTGCCGGCCGGCGATCGAGGCGGGGACGCCGGTGCGTGCCTCGCTGGAGGTGACCAACGTCGACCGCACGGTCGGGACCCTGCTCGGGTACGAGATCACCCGCCGTCACGGGGGTGCCGGCCTGCCCGAGGGCACCATCGACCTCACCTTCACCGGATCGGCGGGTCAGAGCTTCGGTGCGTTCGTCCCGAGCGGCGTGACCATGCGGCTGTTCGGCGACGCGAACGACTACCTCGGCAAGGGACTCTCGGGAGGACGCATCATCGTCCGCCCGCCCGAGGGCTCGCCGTTCGCGGCCGAAGAGAACATCGTGGCCGGCAACGTGATCCTCTACGGCGCGACGGGCGGCGAGGTCTTCCTCCGCGGACAGGTGGGTGAGCGCTTCTGCGTCCGCAACTCGGGCGCGATCGCGGTCGTCGAGGGGGTCGGTGACCACGCCTGCGAGTACATGACAGGCGGGAAGGTCGTCGTCCTCGGTCCGACCGGTCGCAACTTCGGCGCCGGCATGTCGGGCGGGGTCGCCTACGTCTATGACCCCGACGGACGGCTCGCGGGCACCTACAACGCGGAGATGGTCGACCTCGAGCCGCTCTCCGGCGATGACCGCACCTGGCTCCGGGAGCGGGTCGCCCTCCACCGCGACGAGACCGGCTCGGCCGTCGCCGAACGGCTGCTCGGCGAGTGGAGGGCCGCGGCCGAGCGGTTCGTGACCGTCATGCCGCGCGACTACCGGCGCGTGCTGGAGGCGACGGAGCGTGCGATCGCCGAGGGACGGTCGGTGGACGAGGCCGTCATGGAGGCCGCCCATGGGTGACGTGACCGGGTTCCTCGAATTCCGCCGCGAGGTGCCGCCACGCCGGCCGGTCCCGATCCGCCTGCGTGACTGGAAGGAGGTCTACGAGCCGTTCCCCGCCGAATCGACCGAGCGGCAGGGGGCCCGCTGCATGGACTGCGGCATCCCCTTCTGCCACGAAGGCTGCCCGCTCGGCAACCTCATCCCCGAGTGGAACGACCTCGTCTACCGGGACGACTGGTCCGAGGCGATCGAGCGCCTGCACGCGACCAACAACTTCCCCGAGTTCACCGGGCGGCTGTGCCCGGCCCCCTGCGAGGGCGCGTGCGTCCTCGGCATCGACGACGACCCGGTCGCGATCGAGCGGATCGAGTACGAGATCGCCGAACGAGCTTGGTCCGAGGGGTGGGTGACCGCCCAGACGCCCGCGGCGCCGACCGGCAAGCGGGTGGCGGTGGTCGGCTCCGGCCCGGCAGGCCTCGCCTGTGCCCAACAGCTCGCCCGCGCGGGGCACGCGGTCGTGGTCCTCGAGCGCGCGGAGAAGCCGGGCGGCCTCCTGCGCTACGGCATACCCGAGTTCAAGATGGAGAAGTCGGTCCTCGACCGCCGACTCGCCCAGCTCGCCGCCGAGGGCGTCGAGTTCCGCTGTCGCATCTCGGTCGGGGAGCCGGCGGCCGAGGTTGCCACCGCCGTCGCGCCGGACGCCGCCGTGGTGAGCGCTCGTTCGCTGGTGGACGAGTTCGACGCGGTGGTCCTCGCGGGTGGGTCGACCCAGCCGCGTGACCTCCCGGTGCCCGGCCGCGACCTCGATGGCATCCACGCGGCCATGGACTACCTCAAGCCCTCGAACCTGGTCCGGGAGGGGTCGCTCCGCGAGTCGCCGATCTCGGCGGCCGGACGCCGGGTCGTGATCATCGGTGGCGGTGACACCGGCGCCGACTGTCTCGGCACCGCGCACCGGCAGGGCGCGGCGAGCGTCCACCAGCTCGAGATCATGCCGCGTCCGCCTCTCGAGCGCGGCGACGACAATCCGTGGCCGACCTGGCCGCTGATCCTGCGGACCTCGTCGGCGCACGAGGAGGGGGGCGAGCGGGTCTTCTCGGTGACGACCACCGAGTTCGTCGCCGACGGGAGCGGTCGGGTCGCTGCGCTCCGCGGGCACGAGGTCGAGGTGGGCCTCGACGCGAGCGGGCGACCGACCTTCGAGCCGCTCCCTGGCACCGAGTTCGAGCTCCCCTGCGACCTCGTGCTCCTCGCTTTGGGCTTCCTCGGGGCCGAGCCGACCGGGGTCGTGGCCGATCTCGGCCTCGAGCTCGATGCGCGCGGCAGCGTTGCGGCAGACGCGTCCTGGGCGACGAACGTGAAGGGTGTCTTCGTCTGCGGCGACATGACCCGCGGGCAGAGCCTCATCGTCTGGGCGATCGCAGAGGGCCGCTCGGCCGCGGCGTCCGTCGACCGGTTCCTCACCGGCCGGACCGCGCTGCCGGCGCCGATCCGGCCCGGTCAGGTCGCGCTGCGCTGAGGGGAGTGCCGGTGGCCCGCCGACCTGCGCCCGGGTCGTCGGTCAGAAGGGGAGCGCGTCGGCCTGGAGGCCGACCAGCTCGTCGAAGAGGTGCCGGCACGAGGCCTCGTCCGGCGGCGAGAGCGGATCGCGCCGGACCGCCTCGAAGGCCGGTGCGGGATCGCCGGTCAGAGCGCTCTTGACCACCAGGTCCTGCAGCTCGATCTGGATCTTCATGAACTCGGCGAGGGGCTCGAGGATCGGCGGCATCTCGGTCGGCGTCACCCCGCTGCCGTCGGCGATGGCGGGCACCTCGACGATCGCGCCCTCGGGCAGGTTGGGGACGAAGCCGCGGTTCGGGACGTTGACCGCGTTGAGCCGGCGTGGAGTGCCGGTAAAGAGCGCGCCGATGAGCGGGAACGGCTCCTCGGCGGAGCGGCCGGCGCGGTGCATCGGGACTCGGGTCTCGCCGGACCCGTAGCGGGTGACCAGCTTGCCCACCCTGGCCATCACCCCTTCGTGGAACTCGACGGGGACCGGGTGCCATCCGGCCACAGCCTTGCCGAAGGGCAGGTACTCGCCGATGTGGCTGTCGACCGAGCAGGGGAGCAGGCCGTACTCGCGGAAGACGTAGGTCACGAGCGGGGTGTGCACCTGCTCGACCGCGAGCTGCACCCAGGGCACTTTCACCAGCTCCTTGGCGACTGCCGTGACCGCCGGCGGGTAGTCGAAGAACCGGCGCTGCCAGATCCGACGCAGTCGCGGGTAGAGGTCCTCGCCCGTCTCGGCGTGGCGAATGTCGGTGAAGAAGGTGAAGTGGTTGATCCCCGACGCGCGCGCGTCGATCTTCGACTTTGGCAGCCGGAGCAGCTTCGAGATGCGGGACACACCGCCGGCGAACTCGTGGCACATGCTCACGTTGCGGACCGTGGTGGCGGTGTTGATGGCGAGAGCGACCCGGCTCAGGGGGTTGGTCAGGTTCACGAGGAAGGTGTCCGGGCAGTAGCGCCCGATGTCCTCGCAGATCCCGAGCATCGTCTTGATCGAGCGGAGGGAGTGGAAGACCGCGCCGGGGCCGCCGTTCTCGCCGGTGATCTGGGTCGACCCGTGCCGGACCGGGACCTCGTAGTCCTCGTGCCAGTGCCGCCACCGCCCCGTCTCGGCACTCGTGAGGCAGAAGTCGGCGCCGGTCATCGCCTCGGCGGGATCGAGGGAGGTCTCGATACGGATCGGGCTGCCGCAGGCCGCGTTCGCGCGCTCGGCGAATCGGCGCGCGACGTCGAGCCGGCCGGGGTCGACGTCGTGGAGCATCATCGTCGCCCCGCGCACCCGCCGGGTGTTGACGGCGTCGAGCACCATGACCGGGCCGAAGGACATCCCACCGGCGCCGATGAGGCAGATCTTCGGTCCTTGCTCGTCACCCACGGGGCAGCGTCCTTTCCGTCCCGCGCGATCGTACCGACATCGGCGCGGCCATACTGGTGGTCATGCGGACGACGCCACTGGTCGGCGAGAAGGTCTGGTTCGGGCCCCGGAGGTTCGGGTGGGGACTCTCCCCCGTGTCGGCCGAGGGCCTGGTCCTGAGCGTGGCGACCGTTCTCCTCACGATCGCGCTGGCCCGGCGCTGGCCCGAGCGGCGTGCGCTGCGCAATGCGCCCGGCGTCGCGCTGCTCGTCGTCTCGATCCTCAAGGGCACCTCTCCCGGTGGGCCGAGGGCACGTGCCACCCTTCGGGCGGCGCAGGCCGGGGAGCCCGCGCCGGCCGCCTGAGCCCGACCCCGACCAGGCACGCGCCCCTCGCACGCGGGCGCGAAGTGGAGCACGTTCACGACCTGCGCGACGCAGACCGGGCGGGTACCGCCCTCCACCTCGAACTCGAGATCCGTGATGAGACGCACCGCGTCCTCACCCACGGGCTCCGCGGCCGCGATGGTCGCCGTCGCGCGGACTCGGGAGTCGACGGGCACGGGCGCGAGGTGGCGCACACGGTTGCAGCCGTAGTCCGCGCCGCTCGTCACGTTGCGGAGCTCCCAGAGGTCGGCGAGGACGAGCGTGGCCATCGCCAGGATCTGCATGCCGAATGCGATCGTCACCCGCAGGGGTGTCCTCGCCGCGTACTCGGGGTCGGTGTGATTCGGTGCGAAGTTGCCCGTTCCCTCGGCGAACGCGTCGATCGCGCGCTGGGTGATTCGATGCCACCCGCTCGTCCCGAGGGGCGTGCCGACGGCGGAGAGGACATCGTCGACGGACGCGAGGACACGGCGAGGTGCAAGTCGGTCCTTCATGCCCGGCTGTCTACACCACCCGGTGCACAGGGTGCCCCGAGCGCGTCAGTGGCGGGCGTTCAGCGGCAGGACGGTGTCGTCGCGCAGACCGGGGTGCCCACCGCAGGCCGTTCGGATGGCACGGGCTCGCGGAGGATGTCGGGGTACTCGTGCGCGTCGAACGCGGCGACGAACCGTCGCACGGGCTTCGGCAGCTGCACGGTGAGGTGCCCAGCGGGCCGATGCTCGGGGCCGGTCGCGAGCGCGAGCTGGAGCGAGCAGTGTCCGACCCGCACGGAGCGGACGCGCGAGTCGGAGCCCAGCAGCGCGGCCAGATAGAGGGCGATCGCACAGCTCCGGTTGCTGCGGGGGACGCCGCGCACACCGGACCGGCGCAGTGACTCGGCGACCTCGTCGGCACCGTCGCCCAGTTGGCGGAGGAGCGTGCCGGTCTGTTGCTTCAACGCTCGGTACTGGCTCATCCGATCGCTCCTCGGCCTGGTGGTGTCATCGTACCCACGCACGGGCACTGCAGCGACGGGGGATTGACAGACCGGAGGAATTAGGGTTACCTAAGAACACTCCTATGACACGCCTAAGAGCCGAAGCCCGGTGATCCCGACCTTCGTGATCTTCCTCCGGGAGGGGATCGAGGCGAGCATGATCGTCGCGATCCTCTTCGCCTACCTGGACAAGATCGGGCAGCGACGGCACTTCCGGGACGTGCTCCTCGGCGTGGGGGCGGCGCTGGTGGTGGTCACCGTCGGCGGGGTGACCGCCTACCTCGTGGTGCGGCGGTACGACGGATCGACTGCGCAGACGGTCTTCGAGACGGTGACCTACCTGGTCGCGGCCGCCGTGCTCACCTACATGACCTTCTGGATGCAGTCGCACAGCCGCACCCTGTCGGCCGAGCTCGAGCGCCGCTCGGAGGCGGCGATCAGCGGGAAGGCGCGCTTCGGCCTCGCGGCGCTCGCCTTCCAGGCGGTCGGGCGCGAGGGACTCGAGACGATGGTGTTCACGCTGGCCATCGTCTTCGCCTCGTCGAGCCAGAGCGCGGCCCCGGTGCACGGCCACGGCCTGCTCATCGGAGCGATGCTGGGTCTCGCGGTCGCGATGGTGGTCGCCTGGCTGATCTACCGACTCGGCCGGCGGCTCAACCTCGGGCTGTTCTTCCGGGTCATCGGCGTCGTGCTCATGGTCTTCGCGGCAGGCCTCCTCGCCGATGCGATCGAGAACCTCCAGAGCCTCGGCTGGCTCCCGGTGCTCCGGCACCCGCTCTGGAGCTCGAGCGGCCTGCTCAGCGAGGGGAGCCAGCTCGGAGACGTCTTCCACAGCCTGCTCGGCTACGCGGACCACCCGACCCCGCTGCAGGTGCTCGTCTGGGTGACCTACGTCGCGGTGTCGGTCACGCTCTTCGTGCGGATCGGCCGCCGTCAGCGGTCGGCGCGGGGGAGTGGCGGCGGTCCCGATCAGCTCGAACGGTCGGAGGCGGCGTCCCTTCGCTGACCGCGCACCCCGGCCGCGCGGGTCCACCGCGCCCGTCGACGGTCGCACGCCGCAGAGTCGTCGCGTAGCGTGCGCAGGGCGGCCGCCGGCCGCGCCGCACGAACCGAAGGGACGACGGGCGCCGTGGACGACCCCTACTACCGCGACGACCTCGCCCTCGTCCACCACCTCGGGTTCGGGTTCCACGCGGCCGACTGCGCACCGGGTGTCCTCGCCCTGCTCGAGCCGGTGCGCCGCCGCGGCGGCGTGGTCCTCGAGATCGGATGCGGGAGCGGCCTCCTGACCGCCGACCTCGTCGAAGCCGGCCACCGGGTGGTGGCGACGGACGCCTCGCCCGCGATGCTCCGCCTGGCCGCCGAGACCGCGCCCGGCGCCGCGGCGATCGAGCGGCTCACGCTGCCGGAGGACCCGGTGCCCGAGGCCGACGCGATCGTCGGGGTCGGGCATGCGCTCAACTACCTCCCCGACGCCGAGGCGGTGCGCACCGCGCTGGTCGCACTCTGTCGGGCACTCCGACCAGGCGGAGTGCTCGCGGTCGACTGCTGCGACCTCGAGTGGGGGCGGGCCCGGGAAGGCCACGACGTCCACGCTCGGGTCGGCGACGACTGGGCGATCGTGACCCGGTACGGGCGGCCGTCGCCCGAGGTGTTCGTCCGCGAGATGACCACGTTCCTCCGCGAGGCCGACGGCTGCTGGCGGCGCGACGACGAACGCCACGACAACGTGCTCGTCGACACCGCGGCCGTGCCGGGATGGGTGGCGCCGACCGGGGTCACGATCGAGGTCGCCCAGGCCTTCGGCGACGAGCGCTTCCCGGCGGGCCTCCGTGCGCTGATCGGTCGGAAGGGATGAGCACGGTCGAGATCGTCGAGCAGCCGGACTTCGGCGCCGACGAGTACGTACGCCTGGTCGATGGTGAGCCCGACCCGTACGGGACCGACCACCTCGACATCGAGTGGGGCCCGAAGACCGGGCACGTCGTGGCCGTCGAGGGCGACCGGCTGCTCGCGCACGCGGGCTGGGTGGCGGTCGAGGCCGAGGGGGGTGGGGGCGAGCCGGTGCGTGCGGTCGGCCTCGGCGGGGTGCTCGTCCACCGCGACCACCGGGGGGGTGGTCTCGGCGCGCGGGTCGTCGCGGCCGCGATGGAGCGGATGACCGCGCTCGGTCCGCCGCTCGGGCTCCTCTTCTGCCGCGAGGTGCGGATCCCCTTCTACCGGCGCCTCGGCTGGATCCCCCTCGAAGGCGAGGTCACCGCGGACCAGCAGACCGGAAGGATCGTCGTGCCGATCCACTGCTGCTGGACCCCCTTCGCCGCGGGCACAACGATGCCGGCCGGCGGGCTCCGGATCCTCGGGCTCCCGTTCTGACCCGCACGGCGTGCCCGCCCGCCACGGCGCGGCCGCGGCCGGCGTGTGCTCGACTACGGCGCACACGTCGCCGACGGAGGCGCCGGTGGAGAGGATGGACGGGATGGGCTTGCTCGACGGACAGCGGGCCGTCGTGACCGGCGGCGCCTCCGGGATCGGTCGGGCCACGGCGCGACGGATGGCCGAGGAGGGCGCATCGGTCGGGGTCGTCGACCTCGACGGCGACGGCGCAGCCGCGGTGGCCGAGGAGATCGGCGGCGTGGCGTTCCGAGCCGATGTCCGCGACCCGGACGGCCTGCGTGACGCGTTCGACGGCGTGGCGTTAGCGCTCGGCGGCCTCACCACGGTCTTCAACAATGCGGGCATCGGCAACCTGGCCCCGCTCGCCGAGTGGGACCCCGAGGAGTGGGACCGCGTGATCGGCGTCAACCTGACCGGGGTCTTCCTCGGCTTCCGCGCGGCGATCCCGCACCTGCGCGCGGCCGGCGGTGGGAGCATCGTCTCCACCGCGTCGATCAGCGGGACACGACCTGCCGCCGGGGAGGCCCCCTACGCGGCGGCGAAGGCAGGGGTGGCGGCGATCACCGCGTCCGCCGCGCTCGAGTACGGTCCGTCGATCCGGGTCAACGCCGTCGCACCGGGCATGATCACGACCGCCCTCACCGAGCCGTTGCTGGCTCTGCTCCCGCAGGAGCGCGTGCGTTACGAGCGCACGACACCGGTCGGTCGGCTCGGCGAGCCCGAGGACGTGGCCGACGTCGTCGTCTTCCTCTGCTCGGACCTCGCCCGCTTCGTGACCGGGCAGAACCTCGTCGTCGACGGCGGGATGACGCTGCACGGTTCGGGGATCGACGGAATCTTCGACCAGGTGTTCGGGCGCACCACGCGCTCGAGGTCGCGTCGAGGCGGTCCGGAGCGGTCTTCAGCCGACGCACCCACACCCCGTCTCCGACGGGGCCTCACCCAGGCCTGGTCGCACCCACGAATCCCGACCAGTCGGCCGCGTCGAATCGGACCACCGCGCCGGTGTGCGGCGCGTCGATCATCTCACCCGCGCCCACGTAGAGGCCCACGTGTTCGACCGCGCCCGGCCCGCTCCCGAAGAAGAGGAGGTCGCCCGGCGCCACGGCCGAGCCCGCCGGCACGGCCGGCCCGGTCGCGAACTGATCCTGGGCGACGCGGGGGAGCGGCACGCCCGCGTGCGCGTACGCGGCCTGGACGAGGCCCGAGCAGTCGAAGCCGCCGGGTCCGCTGCCGCCCCATTCGTACGGGGTGCCGAGCTGGCCGGCGGCGAACGAGAGCGCGGCCACCACCGTCGTGCTCGACGAAGGGTCCTCTCCGAGCGCGAGGGAGAGGGTGAGCACGGCGTCGACGTAGGTCGTCGAGTGGTTGTACGCGAAGACCGCGTCCGGGAGGCCACCCGCGCTCCCGGCGCCGTTCGCGCAGAGCATGGTCGCGGCCGTCGCGACCGCGTCCGCCGGGTCGTAGGGCGAGGGCGGCACCGCGCCGCCCGGTCCGACCGTCGCGTAGGCAGCGAAGGTCGCCGGCTCGAACTGCATCGGCCCCTCGGCCCCGGCGGGGTTGGCCCCTGACCAGACCCCCGGCGCGCTCGACCGTCCGCTCCCGGACTCGACCGTCCCGATCGCTGCGAGGACCGACCAGGGCAGGCCCGGACAGGTTGCCGCAGAGGCCCGATCGAGCGCGAGCCAGTCGGCCGGCACCGCGGGGGAGGCACCGGACGCGCCGCCACCGGAGGACGGGGCACCTCCCGCGCCGGAGCCGGCCACGACCGCGACGAGCAGGGTGAGGGCGAGGGCCAGCGCGAGGCACGCACCCCCGACGACGACGGCGAGCCTGGGCACGGCGCGCACCTCCACGGGTCCGGAGGGGACGGGTGAGCGGCGTGCTCAGAGCCGGGCAGGGGACGCCCGGGGGAACCACTTCACCACCAAGCGGCCCGTCGGGCAAGCCCCGGGCTCCGTCTGCACGAGGTCGGTACACTCGAACATCCGCGCGTGCGGACGGGGAGCGGGGAGGTTCCACCGTGCTCAGCACCATGCAGGACGGGCCGCTGCTCATCAGCGGCATCCTCCGTCACGGCCAGGCGGTCTACGGCGACAGCCGGGTCCTCACGATCACTGGTCCCGACGGTTCGTGCACCGAGGCGAGCTTCGGCGAGGTGGCGGCGCGCACCGAGCAGCTCGCCGCGGGGCTCGCACGGCTCGGCGTCGGGGACGGTACCCGGGTCGGGACGTTCCTCTGGAACAACCAGACCCACCTCGAGGCGTACCTCGGGGTGCCGGCCATGGGCGCGATCCTCCACACCCTCAACCTCCGGCTCTTTCCCGAACAGCTCTCGTACGTGATCAACCACGCCGAAGACGAGGTCCTCATCGTCGACGGCAGCCTCGTGCCCCTGCTCGCCCGGGTGCGGGCGGACTTGACCACCGTCAAGCGGATCGTGGTGACCGGCGGGGTCGACGCGGGCGAGCTCGGGGAGACCATCCCCTACGAGGAGTTGCTCGGTGCCGAGTCCCCGGGCTACGCGTGGCCGACCTTCGACGAACGGCAGGCGGCCGCCATGTGCTACACGTCTGGGACGACGGGCAACCCGAAGGGCGTCGTCTACAGCCACCGCTCGACGTTCCTCCACACCATGGCCATCACGTCGGGCTCGTCGCTCGGCATCAACGAGCGCGACTCGGTCCTCTCGATCGTGCCCATGTTCCACGCCAACGCGTGGGGCACCCCCTACGGCGGGTTCCTGACCGGGGCCGATCTCATCATGCCCCAGCAGTTCCTGCAGGCCGAGCCCCTTTCGGCGATCATCGCCCGCCACCGTCCGACCATCTCGGCAGGGGTCCCGACGATCTGGAGCGACGTGCTGCGCTACGCGCAGACCCACACCGTCGACCTCTCCTCGCTCCGCATGATCACCGCCGGCGGCGCCGCGGTGCCCCGGCAGCTCATCGAGCGGTTCCGCGACGACCTCGGCATCGAGCTCGTGCAGGGGTGGGGGATGACCGAGACGAGCCCGCTCTGCTCCCTCGCGCTGCCGCCGCGGGGCACGCCGCCCGACGAGGAGATCCTCTGGCGCTCGAAGACCGGTCGTGTCGTCCCGGGGGTGGAGGTGCGGGTCGCCGCCGAGGACGGCACGATCCTGCCCAACGACGGCGAGTCGGTCGGCGAGTTCGAAGTCCGCGGGCCGTGGATCACCGGCTCGTACTACAAGGACCCCTCACCCGAGCGCTTCCACGACGGCTGGCTCCGCACCGGGGACATCGGCTCGCTCGACGGGCGGGGGTACATGCAGATCAGCGACCGGACCAAGGACGTGATCAAGTCGGGCGGGGAGTGGATCTCCTCGGTCGAGCTCGAGAACGAGGTCATGGCCCACCCGGAGGTCGTCGAGGCCGCGGTCATCGCGGTCCCCGACGAGCGGTGGAGCGAACGCCCACTCGTCGCGGTCGTGCTCGAGCAGGGCTCGTCGGCGGGACCGGACGAGCTCGTCGCGTTCCTCACCGACCGGGTGAGCCGGTGGTGGCTCCCCGAGCGGTGGTCGTTCGTCGAAGAGGTGCCGAAGACGAGCGTGGGCAAGTTCGACAAGAAGGCGCTGCGCTCGCGGCACGCCGAGGGCACGCTCGAGGTCGTCGAGATCGAGATCTCGACCCGCGGCTGAGCGGGTGGCCGGCGACCCGTCCGAGCTCGCGGACCGCCTGCGGGCGCTCGCGGACGAGCTCGCGGACCTCGCCCTCGACCGCCTGCGGGAGGCGTCCGAGGCCGTGCGCGACGGCGAGAGCCCCGATCCGCGGCTCGTCGCAGAGGAGAAGCGGTTGACCCGCGCCCGGCGGGCGGTCGAGAAGGCGGCCGCGCTGCTCGACCCCGGCTCAGCCGGCGGGGCCTGAGGGCGCCGACCGCGCCGGGTCGGCGTATCCCGCCCCACCCCGATCGGACTCCTCGTCGGCCTGGGCGTTGAGCGCGTCGATGAGCTGGCGGAGGCGCCCGTAGCTGACCCGGTCGAACCGGAAGGCGATGCGCTCGAGATCGAGGCCGTCGCCGTCCGCGCGCTCGGGTGGCAGGGGCTTCGCGCTCCGGATGACCCCCGAGGCGACGATATCGGCGAACCGCCGGTTGAGGTCGGCGAGCTGTGCGCGGTCGAGACCGCGGCGGAGGCGGACGACGAGGAGGTCCCCGACCCATCGGCACGACTGGTAGTTCCGGTAGAAGCCGAGGAGCTCGTCGGTCGCGTCCCGGACGTCGTCGGTCACGACGAAGAGGGCGCGGTCGTCGGCGGAGACCAGCCCGCGCGGCTCGACCTCCTCGCGGAGGAAGCGGCTCCACCCCTGCCAGTAGCTGCCGCCCGGGGTGTCGAGCATGACCATCGGCGCCGGCTCCGCCTTGCCGGTCTGCAGGAGGGTGAGCAGCTCGTAGCCCTCGTCGAGGGTGCCGAACCCGCCCGGCAGAACGACGTACGCGTCGGACTCCTTGATGAGCATGAGCTTGCGGGTGAAGAAGTAGCGCATCTCGACGAGCTTCGGATCCTCCGCGATGAAGGGATTGGCGCCCTGCTCGTGGGGGAGGCGGATGTTGACCCCGATCGAGAGGTCCCGCCCGGCGCCCTCCATCCCGGCGGCCATGATCCCCGGACCGGCGCCCGTGACGACCATCCAGCCTGCGCCGGCCATCGCGGCGGCGAGGTCGCGGGCCTGGTCGTACGCGGGGTGGTCGGGAGCGGTCCGGGCGGAGCCGAAGATCGTGACCTTCTTGCGCCGACGGTACGGCCGGAAGATGCGGAAGGCCGCGGCCATCTCCGCGAGCGCGGTGTCGGCGATCTTGAGGTCGATGACCTCGGTGCCCTCGTCTGCCATGTCGTCGACGGTCCCGAGCATCGAGCGGAAGAGGCGTCGCTGGGTGTTCGACGCCCGCCCGGTCACCAGCGCGTCGACCAGCCGGGCCGTCGCCGCGTCGACCGCCTCGCGCTCGGGATGGCGGGGCGTCGCCGGCACGTCAGGGTGCGGCCGCGAGGGCCTCGTCGCGCGTGACCGCCGGGCCGACCCGTCCGTAGAGGGTCGTGCGTTGCACGAGCGTGCGCCCGAGGGGGGCGACGATGGCGGCGAACCGCTCGGCGTCCATCATCTGGCCGTGGTCGGCGCCGGCCGCGCGTGAGATGTTCTCGTCCATCAGGGTGCCGCCGAGGTCGTTGGCACCGGCGAGGAGGACCTGGCCGACGCCTCCGGCGCCGAGCTTGACCCAGCTCGCCTGGACGTTGTCGATCGCTCCCCGATAGGCGATGCGCCCGACGGCGTGCATGAGCAGGGTCTCACGGAAGGTGGGGCCGCGCCTGGCGCGCCGCTGGAGGTAGAGCGGCGTCGCCATGTGGACGAACGGCAGGGGGACGAACTCGGTGAACCCGCCCGTCTCGGCCTGGAGCTCGCGGGTCCGGACCAGGTGGCGCGCCCACGAGCGTGGCTGCTCGACGGCGCCGAACATGATCGTCACGTTCGAGCGGAGGCCGACCTCGTGCGCGGTGCGGTGTGCGTCGAGCCACTGCTCGGTCGTGATCTTGTCGGGGCAGAGCACCTCACGGACCGGATCGTCGAGGATTTCGGCCGCGGTGCCCGGCAGCGTCCGGAGACCCGCATCGCGGAGCAGGACCAGGTAGTCGGCGAGGGGCGTCCCCGACCGGCGAGCACCTTCGGTGACCTCGAGGGCGGTGAAGCCGTGGATGTGGATGGAGGCCGAGACGGCACGCACCGCGCGGATGACCTCGAGGTAGTAGTCGCCGTCGAATGAGGGGTGGATGCCCCCCTGGAGGCAGACCTCGGTGGCGCCGAGGGCCTCGGCCTCGCGGACCCGCTCGGCGATCTCGTCGAGCTCGAGAAGGTACGGGGTTCCGCGCAGGTTGAGGGAGAGGGGTCCCTTCGAGAACGCGCAGAAGCGGCACTTGAACGTGCAGACGTTGGTGTAGTTGATGTTGCGATTGGCCACGTAGGTGACCTCGTCGCCGACGGTGTCCGCCCGCAGCATGTCGGCGACCTCGGCGACGGCGCGCACCTCGGGCCCGCGGGCGGCGAAGAGGGTCACGAGCTCGTCCTCGCCGGCGGTCGCCCCGCCGAGGACACCGGCCAGCACGTCCCCGACCGGCCCGCCCGCGGTCGACACCGGGACGGCAGGAGGACGCGCCGCGACGTCGAGGAGCCGGGGCGGCGGCACGGTCGTGCCCGAGCACCACGGGTGGTCGCGGGCAAGGCCTTCCGCGTCGGAGGCATCGAGGACCGGGAAGCGCATCGCCTCGTCGATCCACTGCTCGGGATCGAGGGCGAACTCGGGGTAGAGGGTGAGCCGCGGCGCGAGCGCGTGGCCGCCGGCCTCCGTCGCCGTGCGCAGCGTCGCCAGCGCGGGCCAGGCGCGCTCGGGGTTCACGTGGTCCGCCGTGACCGGCGAGACCCCGCCCCAGTCGTCGATGCCAGCGGCGAGCAGCGGCGCGAGGTCGTCGGTGAGGTTCGGCGGCGCCTGCAGGTGGACGTCCCGGGGAAGGAGGATCCGTGCCGCGGCGATCGTCCATCGGAGCTCGTCGGCCGGGCAGGCGGGCGCGTGCTGCATGGCGGTGCCGGGCTTCGGGAGGAAGTTCTGGACGATGACCTCCTGCACGTGCCCGTGTCGGCGGTGGCTCGCGGCGATGGCCTCCAGAGCGGCGAGCCGATCGGCGCGGGACTCGCCGATCCCGACGAGGAGGCCGGTCGTGAAGGGGATCCGGGCGCGCCCGGCCGCGTCGAGGGTCGCGAGGCGGCGCGCGGGCGTCTTGTCCGGTGCGATCCGGTGGGCCTCGAGGTCCGGATTGAGCGATTCGAGCATCATCCCCTGGCTCGCGGTCACCGCACGCAGCCGGAGGAGGTCGTCCTCGCCGAGCGCACCGGCGTTGGCGTGAGCGAGCAGTCCGGTCTCCTCGGTCACCGCACGGCAGGCGGCGACGAGATAATCGACGGTCGAGTCGTAGCCATGCTCGCGGAGCCACGACCGGGCGACCGGGTAGCGGTCCTCGGGCGCCTCGCCGAGGGTGAAGAGGGCCTCGTGGCACCCGACTGCACGGCCTGCCCGGGCGATCTCGAGCACGGCGTCGAGCGGGAGGAAGGGGGCGTCGAGCCGGGCGGGTGCCTTGGCGAACGTGCAGTAGCCGCAGCGATCGCGGCAGAGCATCGTGAGCGGGATGAAGACCTTCGGGGAGAAGGTGACCCGGGTGCCGAACGCCGCGTCGCGCAGCTGCCGCGCCGTGCGCCCGAGCTCCTCCGGCCCGGCGTCGAGCAGGTCGTCGGCGCGCATCGCGGTCACCTTACCGGAGCACCGTGCCCGCCCGGCCGGACGCGGTGCGCTGTGCCGGACCTGTGCTCACCCGCCCCGGGGGGCGAGGTCGCCTGCGGCGTCGGCGTCGACCAGCCAACGCACCTCGGCCGCCTCGACCCGAGCTGCGGGGAGGTCCTCGCCGGCGTCGATCCGGGCCAGTGCGTCGTGCTTGGTGGTGCCCGCCACCGTGAAGACGACGAGCCGCGCCCGGGCGATCGCCGGGAGGGTCAGGGTCACGCGGTCGTGGGGATGCGCGCCGCTGTCGTCCCGGTCGGCGACGACGAGGACGTCGGGATCGTCGATCGCGACGGTCGCCGAGCCCGGGAAGAGCGACGCGCAGTGCCCGTCGGGCCCGAGCCCCAAGTGGACGACGTCGAGCGCAGGGAGCGCGGCGACCTCCCGCTGGTAGGCGGCCGCCGCCGCCTCCGCGGAGCCGGACCGGTACATCGGGTGGTCCGACCGCGGGGGGCCCACGACGTCGAAGAGGTGCTCCCAGGCGAGGTGGTGGTTGGAGTCGGGGTGCTCGAGTGGCACGCACCGTTCGTCGCCCCAGTAGGCGTCGACGCACGCCCAGTCGACCCGCCGGTCCGCGAGGGCGCGGTAGCACGCGATCGCGGTGTCGCCACCGGAGAGGAAGAGCGTCGCGCCGTCGGTGCCTGCAGCGGCGAGGCGGTCCGCGACCAACCCGGCGAAGGAGTCGGGGACCGAAGGGACGAGCTCGAAGGTTCCGTTCACCGGCGCATCGTCACGGCGCGATCCCGGTCTGGCGGCCCCCGCTGAGCTCGAGGTCGACGACGGGATTGCGCCACTCGTCGCCGGAGCGCTCGACGAGGAGCTCGGCCATGTGCGGGCCCCAGCTCCCCGCGGGGTACAGGTGGAGGCCGCCGCCCGGCTCGGACCACGCCTCGAGATACGGCTGCACGATGCGCCAGGCCTGCTGGACCTCGTCGCTGCGAATGAAGAGCGTCGCATCACCGACCATCGCGTCGTGGATGAGCCGCTCGTAGCCGTCGGCGGCCTCCACACCGGCGAACGCGTCCGCGTAGGAGAAGTCCATGGCCACCGAGCGGACGTGGAACTTCTCGCCGGGCACTTTCGCGCCGAACTCGAGGGTGATGCCCTCGTCGGGCTGGATGCGGAGGATGAGAGTGTTCGGGCGGAGGTCGCGGCTCGCCCGGTGGTCGAAGAGCAGGAACGGGACCCGACGGAAGGTGAGCGCGACTTCGGTGACCCGCGCGGGCAGTCGCTTGCCGGTCCGCACGTAGACCGGCACCCCGGACCATCGCCAGTTCTCGACCCGGAGCCGGAGGGCGACGTACGTCTCGGTCTCACTGTCGGCCGCGACGGCCTCCTCCTCGCGGTACCCGACGACGGACGTGCCGTCGATGGCGCCGGCCGTGTACTGGCCGCGGACCGACTTGTCCACCGCCTCGTCGGGGGTCGGCACGTCGATGGCCTGGAGGAGCTTGACCTTCTCGTCGCGGATGCGGTCGGCGTCGGTCGAGGTCGGCGACTCCATGAGGGTGAGCGCGAGCACCTGCATCACGTGGTTCTGCACAATGTCGCGCAGCGCCCCGGCCGTCTCGTAGAAGCCACCCCGGTGCTCGACCCCGAGGCTCTCGGCGACGGTCACCTGCACCTGCTCGACGTAGCGCCGGTTCCAGATCGGCTCGAACACCGCATTGGCGAAGCGGAGCGCGAGGACGTTCTGGACCGTCTCCTTCCCCATGTAGTGGTCGATGCGGTAGATCTGGCGCTCCTCGAAGGCCGAGTGCATGTCGGCGTCGAGTGCGACCGCGCTCGCGAGGTCCCGCCCATAGGGCTTCTCGACGACGATCCGGCAGAACGTGCCCTGCGCCGGCTGCGCGCAGCCGTGCGTCGCGAGCGCGCGGGCCACGAGGCCGAAGACGGACGGGATGGTGGCGAGGTAGTAGATGCGGTTGCCCGCGGTGCCGTCGACCCGGTCCGCCTCCGCGAGCAGCTCCTTCAACAGGTCGAAGGTGTCGGGATGGTCGTACTCGCCGGTCACGTAGCGGAAGCGGCCGGTGAGCTTCCGCCAGGTGGGTCCCGCGTCGGGGGTCGCCTCGGTGACCGTGGCGCGGAACTCCTCGTCGCTCCAGGCGGTGCGGGCCACCCCGATCAGGGTGAAGCCGGCGTCGAGCACGCCGTGGTCCGCCAGGCGGGCGAGTGCGGGGAGGATCTTGCGCGCGGTGAGGTCACCCGAGGCACCGAAGATCACCAGTGCGGTCGGGGGTGCGTTCGAGAGCGGCGCGCGCACCCTCGCGTCCCGTCGGTCGGCGGCCTCGTCCCCGTGCGCGGCGCCGCTCATCGCGGGGTCGAGGTCTCGCCGCCCTGGATCCCGGCGGCCGTGGTGAAGGCGTGGCCGCCGAACTGGTTCCGCAGCGCGGCGACCAGGCGAAGCCCGAAGGCGTCCGGCTTCTGCGAGGCGAAGCGGGCGAAGAGCGCGGACGAGATGACAGGGGCCGAGACCCCGCGGTCGATCGCCTCCTCGACGGTCCAGCGGCCCTCGCCCGAGTCGACGACGACGGCCTCGACGTCGCCGAAGCCGGACTCCGGCCGGAGCGCACGCTCGGCGAGCTCGAGGAGCCAGCTGCGCACCACCGAGCCGTACCGCCAGATCGACGCGATCTCGTGGAGGTCGAGGTCGAACTCGTCCGCTTCCGAGAGGATCTCGAACCCCTCCGCATAGGCCTGCATGAGGCCGTACTCGATGCCGTTGTGGACCATCTTCACGAAGTGGCCCGCTCCGGCCGGTCCCACGTGCGCGTACCCGCCCTCGGGCGCGAGCGCGCGGAAGACGGGCTCGGCGACCGCGACCGCCTCCTTCGTCCCGCCCACCATGAGGCAGTAGCCCTCGGTGAGGCCCCAGATCCCGCCCGACGTGCCGGCATCGACGAGGGCCACCCCCTGCGCGGCGAGCGCGTCGACGAGCGGTGCGGTCTCCTTGTAGTTCGAGTTGCCGCCGTCGATGATCACGTCGCCACGCTCGAACGACCCGGCGAGCGAGGTGATCGTCGAATTGGTTGGCTCGCCGGCGGGGACCATCACCCAGGCGACCCGCGGCGGGCTGAGGGCGGCGGCCACCGCGTCGAGCCGGTCGACGGGCTTGGCGCCCACCGCCGCCGCGGCGGCCCGCGCCTCGCCGGAGAGGTCGAAGGCGACCACGTCGTGCCCGTGCTCGACCAGGCGCTGAGTCATGTTCGCGCCCATCTTGCCGAGACCGATCATGGCGAGCTGCATGTGCGTTCCTTCCGTGGGAGGTTCCGTGGGGTGGAGGTGCGGCCGGCGGCCGGGCTCAGCTGCCGCCGAGCGCGTTGGCCTTGTCGGTGAGGGACTGGATCAGCTCGTCGAAGGACTTGGCGAAGGAGGCGACGCCTTCGGCCTCGAGTGTGGCGGCGACGTCCTCCATGTCGACACCGGCCGCCGCGAGCGCTGCAAGGAGGTCGGACGCCTCGCCGAACGCCTGGTCGACGGTGCGCGCCACGGTGCCGTGGTCGAGGAAGTCGGCGATCGTGCCCTCGGGCAGCGTGTTGACCGTCTCGGGCCCGATCAGCGTGTCGACGTAGGCGAGGTCGGGATAGGCGGGGTTCTTGGTCGAGGTCGAGGCCCAAAGCGGCCGCTGCACGTGGGCGCCCCGCGCGGCGAGCGCGTCCCAGCGCGGTCCCGAGAAGCGGTCGAGGAAGAGGCGGTAGGCGAGTCGGGCCTGCGCGACGGCGGCGCGACCGCGGAGCGCGAGGAGCCGGTCGCCGCCGGCGCCCTCGGCCGCCGCCTCGAGTCGGCGGTCGACCTCGGTGTCCACCCGGCTCACGAAGAAGGAGGCGACGCTCGCGACCGAGGCGAGCTCCGCGCCGGTGGACGCGAGCTCCTCGAGCCCGGCGAGGTAAGCCTCGATCACCTCCGCGTAGCGGGCGAGGCTGAAGATGAGCGTCACGTTGATGCTGCGACCCTCGGCGATCATCCGGCGGATCGCCGGGACCCCCTCGGCGGTGGCCGGGATCTTGACCAGCACGTTCGGGCGGTCGATCCGCGCGTGCAGGGACCGCGCCTCGGCCACCGTCCCCTCCGTGTCGTGCGCGAGGGCGGGCGCGACCTCGACGGAGACGAAGCCGTCGCTCCCGCCGGAGACGTCGTAGACGGACCGGAGGATGCCGAGCGCATGGTCCACGTCGTCGATGACGAGATCCCAGTAGGCGTCCTCGACCGACTTCGTCCGGATGAGGGACGCGAAGTCCGCGTCGTAGGTGTCCTGGCCGGCGATGGCCTTGGCGAAGATGGTCGGGTTCGAGGTCACACCGCGGATGCCCTGGTCCACGAGGCCGGCGAGCGTGCCGTCCACGAGCCAGTCGCGGCGGAGGTTGTCGAGCCAGGGGCTCTGGCCCTGTTCGGTGAAGAGATCGTGCAGTCGTGTCACGGGCATCCTTTCGGTCGGCCGGGACGCGGCGCCCCACCCCGGCGGGGTCACGGCGGGGTCACGGCGGGGTCACGTCCGCCCAGCGAGCAGGTCGCCCGCCCGGTCGGCCACGTGCGCGGGGGTGAAGCCGAGCTCGGCCAGTACCTGCTCGCCGGGCGCGGATGCCCCGAAGCGGTCGATCGTGACGGTCGCGTCCGCGTAGCGTTCCCAGCCGAACGAGCTCGCGGCCTCGACCCCGAGGCGGGGGATCCCGGGCGGGAGGACCTCGGTGCGATAGGCCTCGGTCTGCGCGCCGAAGAGCTCCCACGAGGGAAGCGAGACCACCCGCGCTGCGGTCCCGCGCTCGGCGAGCAGCTCGGCGGCGTCGAGGCACAGCCCGACCTCGCTGCCGGTGCCGACGAGCACGACGTCGGTCGTCCCCTGCGCCTCGCGCAGCACGTAGCCGCCACGGGGCACCCCTTCGGCCGCGAGCTCTGCCGTCTCGGGGAGGACGGGGAGCTCCTGGCGCGAGAGCACCAGGGCGGTCGGGCCCTCGCCGTCGACCGCGAGCCGCCACGCCTGGGCCGTCTCGTTGGCGTCGGCCGGGCGGATGACGCGGAGCCCCGGCATCGCACGCACGGCCGCGAGCTGTTCGACCGGCTGGTGGGTCGGACCGTCCTGGCCGAGGCCGACCGAGTCGTGGGTCCACGAGTAGACGACGTGGACGCCGGAGATCGCTGCGACGCGCACCGCACCGCGCATGTAGTCGGAGAAGACGAAGAACGTCCCGCCCACCGGCAGGATGCCGCCGTGGGCGGCCATACCGGTCATCACCGCACCCATCCCGTGCTCCCGGATGCCGTAGTGGACGAGCGAGCCGCCCGGCGTGTCGGCGGACTGCGCGACCGCGCCCTCGATCGCCATCCCGGTGTTGCCGGTCAGGTCGGCGCTTCCGGCGACGAGCCCGGGGATCGTGTCCACCGTCGCGTCGATGCACGCCTTGATCGCCTTGCGCGTGGCCATCGGCCCGTCGTCCGGACGGAAGGTCGGCAGCTTCGCCTCCCAGCCGGGCAGTCCGTGGCCACCGAGCGCGGCCCGCCAGCGCGACGTGTCCCCGCTCCAGGCGTCGACCCGGGCCTCCCACTCGGAGCGCAGCGCCTCGCCGCGCGGCACGCACCGCCGGTAGAGGTCGAGCACCTCCTCGGGGACGAAGAACGACTCGTCGGGGGGCAGGCCGAGCAGCTCCTTCGTCGCGCGGATCTCGTCCGGCGGAAAGGGGTCGCCGTGCGCCTTGGCGGTGTCGGTCAGGTGGGGCGAGGGCGTGCCGATGTGGCTGCGCAGGATCAGCAGTGAGGGACGGCCGTCGTCGACCACGGCCCGACGCAGCGCCGCCTCGAGCGCCGCGGTGTCGTCCGCCTCCTCGCCGAGGTCCTCGACGGACCAGCCGTACGCGGCGAAGCGTCCCGCGACGTCGTCGGAGTAGGCGAGCTCGGTCGGGCCGTCGATCGTGATGTGGTTGTCGTCGTACACGCAGACCAGACGGCCGAGCCCGAGATGGCCGGCGAGGGAGGCGGACTCGTGGGAGATCCCCTCCTCGAAGCAGCCGTCGCCCGCGATCACGTAGGTGTGGTGGTCGCACACCTCCGGGGAGAAGTTCGTGCGCAGCCACCGCTCCGCGACCGCCATGCCGACCGCGTTGGCGAAGCCCTGGCCGAGCGGTCCGGTCGTGACCTCGACCCCCGCGGTGTGGCGCCGCTCGGGGTGCCCGGGGGTGCGGCTGCCCCACTGCCGGAACGCGCGCAGGTCGTCGAGGGTGAGCCCGTACCCGGTGAGGAAGAGCATGGAGTAGAGGAGGATCGAGGCGTGGCCGTTCGAGAGGACGAACCGGTCGCGGTCGGGCCACTCGGGATCGGCGGGGTCGTGGCGGAGGACTTTGGTGAAGAGCACGTGGGCGAGCGGCGCGAGTGCCATCGCCGTGCCGGGGTGGCCCGAGTTCGCGGCCCGTGGGGCGTCCATCGCGATGCCGCGGATCACGTCGATTCCGAGCTGCTCGAGGTCCGTCCCGGTCGCCCGGTCCGAAGTGGAGGGGGCTCGCCGGCTCATGATCGCCAACCCTACCGGCATCGAGGAGGAGGTCGGGCGCATGGCGCGCCGGTGCGAGGGGCGCGTCCCGCGCCGGTGTGAGGGGCGCGTCCCGCGCCTCGCGTCAGCGCAGCCGGAGGAGCGCGACCGACGCGGTGAAATTGTGGACGAAGTTCGCGCCGCCGACGGGCCCGAACTCACCGGCCGCGAAGAAGCCGCCCGTCGGGACCGGCCCGAGCTCGCGCTCGAGCAGCCCCGCGTCGTGGTCACCGGTGTCGAACATCCGGGTGCCCCGTCCGTTGCAGGCGAAGAGCATCGCGGCGGACGCGCGCCGGCCGCGCAGGAGGACCTCGAGCTCGCGGTGGGCGGTGGCGGGATCGCGCACGTGGAAGCGCACGGTGCTGCCGAGCGGGATGCGGTCGTCGACCGCGACCGCGCCCGTCGAGCGGTCGACGCCCACGACATTGCGGATGAGGTAGTCACCCGGGCCGGGATCGCTGAGCCGCTCGTCGATGAGGCGGCCGATGAACAGCCCGTTCGACTCGATGCCGGCGACGTCCTCCGGGCCGAGCCCGTCCTTGATCTGGTCGACGAGGCACTCCATCGCGGGGTTGCCCGCGATCTCGTAGATGACGTTGCGGTCGGACCGGGTGACGGTGAGCGCGCGCCCGTAGGGGCGACAGCCCTGCGAGACGACGGTCTCGACGTCGACGCCCGAGCCGAGCAGCACGCCGGTCGCACCCTCGGTCACGACGCCGTTGCCGACGACGAGTCGGCTCCCGCCAGGCCCGCGCCCGCCGGAGGCATTGCCGCCGACGACGGGCAGCCGGGGACGCGCCGACCGGAGCCAGGCGAGAAAGTCTTCGGTGGGGAAGGTGAACGGGTCGGCGATGAGCACGAGCGCGGACGCGTCGAACGACGACGTCTCCGGCCAGCCGTCGAAGTGCCACGTGTCATCCGCGAGCCGCGTCGCGCGGAGCGCGACCTGTCGGAGCGGACCGACCCGGCCGGCCCAGAGGCTGAGCCCCGGACGCTCCTCGACCTCGGTGCCCTGCGCGATCACGGACTCGGCGGCGCAGCCGATGGTGGCCAGGGGGTGGAGGACCGACGAGACAGCACCCACGATGTCCTCGAGCGCGCCCGCGTGGGCCCGGGTGGCGTTGACCATCACGAGGTCGGGCCGCTCGCCGATCGACTCGAGGACCGCGCCGGCGACTTCGCCGACGGCCAGCGCGGCGACCGGGTGTTCGGAGATCGCGCACGCGAACGCCATCGCACCAGTATCGGCGCGACGCGCCGAGGTAGCGTCAGATGGTGGCTGATCAGCGTATCCAGGTTCCGCCGAATTCCGAGCTCACACTGGGGATGACCTGCGTCGACAAGTCGGTGCCGGGCCGGACGGTCTGGCGCATGCGGGCCGACGAGCGCTTCGCGAACCCCGCCGGCATCGTGCAGGGCGGCCTCGTCGGAGCGATGGCCGACTCGGCGATGGGCTCGGCCGCGATCACCTACGCGGCCGCCGACGGCCGCAAGGTCTTCGCGTCGAACGTCGAGATGAAGACGAGCTTCCTCGCTCCGGCGGTCGTCGGCCGGACGCTCGAGTGCACCGCCACGATCGTCTCCGGCGGGCGCCGGGTCGCCTTCGCCGAGGCCGAGATCACCGACGACGAGGGCACCGCGGTCGCCCGCGCGAGCTCGACCTACCTCTTCACCGAGCGCGGGTGAGCCCCATCGGCGATGAGCGAGAGCGGCCCGGAGCGTGCCGCGCGATGGACGGGGGACATCGGGCACCGCGACCCGGGGCACCGGTGGGAGGGTCGCCACTGGCTAGAGTTGGGTCGCCCGTCACCAGGCGGGCGACCGCGGTCGGCCGGTTCCCGTCCGCAGGGCACAGCGACCCGTCCCCGTCAATCCGCGGGGGGCGGACGGAGCGGAACCCGGGAGGATGCACGTGGCTCGAGGGCGGAGCGCCAACGCCAAGGGGCTCGGAGGGCTGCGGACGTCCGGCAACGAGGCATTCCAACTCGTCGTCGAGTATGTCAAGCAGGAGACGCTCGACCCGCTCAAGGGACTCGGCCGCTTCCTCGTCTTCGGCATCGCGGGGTCGGTCTCCCTCTCGATCGGGCTGGTGATCCTCTCGGTCGGCTTCTTGCGCCTGCTGCAGGGCGAGACGGGTACTGCGTTCACCGGCAACCTCTCGTGGGTGCCGTACCTGATCTGCACCGTCGCGGTCGTCGGTGTGGCCGCGATCGCGGTCGCCGCGGTGAGCCGTGGCCAGCGGCGCCGGCCCGCCGGCGGGGAGAAGGAGCAACCATGACGGGCCAGACGGGCGAGCGCATCACCCGCGACCAGATCGAGGCCAAGTTCCGCGAGCTCACCGGCGAGGTCGGCGAGGAGGTCCAGTCGACCCGCTCGCAGCTCCTGACGGTCGGTCTCGCGGTCGGGGTCACGGTCGTGGCGGTGGTCTTCCTGATCGGCCGGCGGAGCGGACGGCGCCGTTCGGCCGTCGTCGAGGTCCGGCGGGTCTGAGCCGGTGGAGGCGCTCCTCAACTTCCTTCGGGTCAAGGCGTTCAGCCGTGGCCTGCGCGGCTATCACACCGCCTGGTTCGTGGTGGGCGCAGCGATGTGGATGATCCACCGCGCCCGCACCCGGGAGGACGTCGTCTACCGGACCCGGCTCAAGCCCGGCGAGCGGCTCGTGATCCGGACGCTCGCGCCGGGCGGGTCCGGCACGCCCGGCGACTGACCGCGTGGAGGGCGGCTCGGACCGGGGCCTGCTCGCTGCCGGCGACCGGGTCCTCCTCATCGACGCCAAGGAGCGCCGGTACCTCATCACCCTGCGCCCCGGCGCGTCGTTCCACACGCACGTGGGCATCGTGGCCCACGACGACCTGATCGGCGTGGCCGAGGGCTCGACCGTCCTCGGCAGCACCGGGCGGCGGTTCCTGGTGGTCCGGCCGACCCTCGCGGACGTCGTCCTCAAGATGCCCCGCGGCGCCCAGGTGATCTACCCGAAGGATCTCGGGGCGATGCTCCTGCAGGCCGACATCGCGCCCGGGCACAGGGTGCTCGAGGCCGGCGTGGGCTCGGGCGCGCTCTCGATGGCCCTCCTGCGCGCCGGTGCCTCGGTCGTCGGCTACGAGCTGCGCGAGGACTTCGCCGCGCGTGCCCGAGCGAACGTCGAGGCGCTCCTCGGGGACGATGCGCCCTACCGGATCGAGCTGCGCGACGCGTACGCGGGCATCGACGAGCCTGACCTCGACCGGATCCTCCTCGACCTGCCCGAGCCGTGGCGGGTCCTACCCCACGCCGCCGTCGCGCTGCGGCCGGGCGGGATCCTCTGCGCCTACCTGCCCACGATCAACCAGACCACCCAGCTCCGCGAGGCGCTCGACGAGCACGGCTTCGGGCTCGCGGCGACCGTCGAGGTGCTCCACCGCACGTGGCACATCGAGGCGAGATCGGTCCGGCCGGACCACCGGATGGTCGGCCACACGGGCTTCCTCACGACGGCCCGCCGGCTGCTCCCCGAAGCGGGGAAGGGTGGCGGCCCGCCCCCGGTCAGCCCTGCTCGATGAAGATGCACTCGCCGGGGCACTCCTCGGAGGCCTCGACGGTCGCGTCCTCGAGCTCCTCGGGCACCGCCGCCATGCCCGACGATCCGCCCGGCTGGTCCTTCACGTCGGCGCCCTCCTTCACGTAGGCGAGCCCGTCGTCGAGGAGGGTGAAGACCGCAGGCGCGATCTCTTCGCAGAGACCGTCGCCCGTGCAGAGATCCTGGTCGATCCAGACCTTCATCAGATGCGTCACTCCTACGTCTCGAACGGCGTCCCAGGCGTGCCCGACCGGCCGGCGGCGTGCAGCGGGCGCACGGGCGTCGGCCGACGCGGCTCGAGACCGAGCCGCCGGCCGACTCCTTATGGTCATGCTATCCGAGCGGCCGGCCCCGCTTGCTGATGGACCGTCAGAATCCCACCACGGCGCATGCCGTCCGGGACGTGCGGTGCCGCGTCGAGCGGGGGGGTGCCGGTGTAGGGTCCCCACGGAGCGGGCTTCGACGAACGGGGTGATGGCGACGGCTGAACTCGACGACGCGGACCACGGGCGCAGGGCGAAGGATCCGGGCGACGACCTCGACGGTCTCCTGGTGCGGGCGCACGCGGCCGAAGAGGAGGTCGCCCTGCTGCGACGCCGCCTCCAGGAGAGCCCGCGGCGTGTCCAGGCACTCGAGGAGAAGCTGCTCGAGACCAAGGGCCAGCTCGCTCAGGCGATCTCGCAGAACGAGAAGCTGACCTTCACCCTCCAGACCGCGAAGGAGCACGTCGCCAACCTCCGAGACGAGGTCGAGAAGCTCACCCAGCCCCCGGCCGCCTACGGGACGTATCTCGGTGCGAACGACGACGGGACGGTGGACGTCTTCTCCGGCGGCCGCAAGATGCGGGTCGCACTCCACCCGGACATCGAAGCGGTGGATCTCCACCGGGGCAACGAAGTCGTGCTCAACGAGTCGCTCAACGTGATCCTCGCCCGCGAGGGGGAGGGGTCGGGCGAGGTCGTCGTCCTCAAGGAGCTGCTCGAGGACGGCCACCGCGCCCTCGTCTTCGGACGGGCGGACGAGGAGCGTGTCGCCGAGCTCTCCGACTCGCTCGTCGGGGTCAAGCTCCGCGCCGGCGACACCATCCTCATGGAGTCGCGCACCGGCCTCCTCATCGAGAAGCTCGACCGGCCCGAGGTCGAGGAGCTCGTGCTCGAGGAGGTGCCCGACGTCACCTACGCGGACGTCGGCGGTCTCGACGAGCAGATCGAGGCGATCACCGACGCGGTGGAGCTGCCCTACCTCTACCGCGAGCTCTATGCGGAGCACCGGCTGCCCGCGCCCAAGGGCATCCTCCTCTACGGGCCGCCCGGCTGCGGCAAGACCCTCATCGCGAAGGCCGTCGCCAACTCCCTCGCGAAGAAGGTCGCCGAGGTGACCGGCAACACCAACGCGCGGAGTTACTTCCTCAACATCAAAGGTCCGGAGCTCCTCAACAAGTACGTCGGGGAGACCGAGCGGCAGATCCGCCTCGTCTTCCAGCGGGCGAGGGAGAAGTCGGAGGAGGGGGTGCCGGTCATCGTCTTCTTCGACGAGATGGACTCGCTCTTCCGGACGCGCGGCACCGGGATCAGCTCGGACATGGAGTCGACCATCGTCCCGCAGCTGCTCGCGGAGATCGACGGGGTCGAGACGCTCCGCGACGTGATCGTCATCGGCGCATCGAACCGCGAGGACCTCATCGACCCGGCCATCCTGCGGCCCGGGCGCCTCGACGTGAAGATCCGGATCGAGCGGCCCAACGAGGCCGCTGCCGCCCAGATCTTCGCCCGCTATCTCACGCCGGACCTGCCACTCGACAAGGAGGAGGTCGGAGCGCTCGGCGGCGGCGACCCCGGGAAGGCCACCCAGGCGATGATCGAGACCACCGTCGCGGAGATGTACCGCAACGACGACGAGAACCGCTTCCTCGAGGTGACCTACCAGAACGGCGACAAGGAAGTGCTCTACTTCCGCGACTTCTCGTCGGGAGCAATGATCGAGAACATCGTCCGGCGGGCGAAGAAGCGCGCGATCAAGCGGACGATCGCGGGGGAGGGGCGCGGTATCCGGACCGACGACCTCATGGACTCGATCCGCCAGGAGTACAAGGAGAACGAGGACCTCCCCAACACGACCAATCCCGACGACTGGGCGAAGATCTCCGGCAAGAAGGGCGAGCGGATCGTCTACATCAGAACCCTCATCAGCGACGAGGAGGAGACCACGGGCGGTCGTGCGATCGAACGGGTGGGCACCGGTCAGTATCTCTGATCAAGGGGCAGGGTAGGGTCGGCGCGTGGCGATCCCCAAGGTCTGCGGCATCGAGACCGAGTACGGCATCCAGGTCGTCAACGGCGACCCGAACCCGATCGCCGCGTCCTCGCTGCTGATCAACGCCTACGCGCACGACGTCGCACGCCAGCAGACCGGCTGGGATTTCGAGGACGAGGCGCCCGGCAACGACGCGCGGGGCTTCGCCGCGAGGGGTCGATGCCACCGCAGGTCGAGACCCATCTCGTCAACACCGTCCTCACCAACGGCGCGCGCTACTACGTGGACCACGCGCACCCCGAGTTCTCGACCCCCGAGTGCCGCGACGCCCTCGAGTGCGTGCGCTACGACCGCGCGGGCGAGCTCATTCTCACCCGGTCGATGGAGGCCGCCGACGTCGCGTCCCATGACGGGTCTCGGCTCGTGATCTACAAGAACAACTCCGACGGCAAGGGCAACTCCTACGGCGCCCACGAGAACTACCTCATGGACCGCGCCACGCCGTTCTCCCGCATCGTCGCAGGGATCACCCCGCACTTCGTCACCCGGCAGATCTACGCCGGCTCGGGCAAGGTCGGCACCGAGACGGGCACCCACGACGGTGAACGGGTCGACTTCCAGCTCTCCCAGCGGGCGGAGTTCTTCGAGGAGCAGGTCGGGCTCGAGACGACGTTGAAGCGCCCGATCGTGAACACCCGCGACGAGCCGCACGCGGACCCTCACCGGTACCGTCGGCTCCACGTGATCGTCGGCGACGCCAACCTCGCCGAGGTGGCCACCTTCCTCAAGGTCGGCACGACGGCGCTCACCCTCGCGATGATCGAGGACGACGTCTCGGGGAGCCGGAGCCTGATCCTCGCCGATCCGGTCACCGCGATGCACGAGGTCGCGGTCGACCGGACGTTCACCCGGCCGCTCGAGATGGCCGACGGCTCGACGGCGACCGCGCTCGCCATCCAGTGGGAGCTCTTCTCCCTCGCCCGCAAGTACGCGGACGACGAGGGCCTCGACTGCATGGGCGAGGGCGACGTGGGCGAGGAGGTGCTCCGGCGGTGGGAGCAGGTGCTCCACGGCCTCGAGACCGACCCGATGTCGCTCGCCCGCCAGGTCGACTGGGTCGCCAAGCTCCAGCTCATCGAGGCCTACCGCGACCGACACGGCTGCGACTGGGGGGACCACCGCCTCGCTGCGCTCGACCTCCAGTACCACGACCTGCGGCCGGCACGGTCGCTCTTCGCCCGGCTCGACACCGAGCGGCTCGTCGATCCCGACGACGTCGCGGCCGCGGTGAGCGAGCCTCCGAGGGACACGAGGGCCTGGTTCCGCGGCCAGTGCCTCAAGCGCTGGCCGTCGACCGTCGTGACTGCGAACTGGGATTCTCTGGTCTTCGACCTCGGCGCTGACCCCTTGCGGCGCGTCCCTATGATGGACCCACTGAAGGGAACCGCCGAACATGTCGAAGAACTGTTGAACGCGTGTGCGAGTCCGTCCGATCTGCTGGACAGACTGAGCAGCTAGGGAGAGACACCGATGGCAGAACGTGAGCAGAAGAAGAAGTCGTCGCCGGATCGCACCGATACCGTGGTCGACGAGGTTCCGCCTGCTTCGGCCGCCGGCGACAAATTGAAGGCCGAGCTCGACGACCTGCTGGACGAGATCGACGAGGTGCTCGAGGACAACGCGGAGGAGTTCGTCCGCAACTACGTCCAGAAGGGCGGCGAATAGCACCGGTGAGCCTGCCGCTCTTCACGACAACTGAGGACCCCGGGCCGGACTTCGCAGCGCTCATCCGCCGACTCCGGCTGCCTGCGCCGCCACTGCAGGCTGCCCCCGTCGACCTCGGCGCGGACCGCGTCCGGCACGGGACGACCGTCGTGGCGCTCCGCTTCGCCGACGGCGTCGTCATGGCCGGCGACCGACGCGCCACCGAGGGGAACGCGATCGCGCACCGGGCGATGGAGAAGGTCTTCCCGGCCGATCGGTACTCGGCCGTCGCGATCGCCGGTGCCGCCGGACCGGCCGTCGAGATGGTGCGGCTCTTCCAGACCCAGCTCGAGCACTACGAGAAGGTCGAAGGGGTGGTCCTCAGTCTCGAGGGCAAGGCCAACCAGCTGAGCCAGATGGTGCGCGAGCACCTGCCGATGGCCATGCAAGGGCTGGCCGTGGTGCCGCTGTTCGCCGGCTTCGACCTCGCCGCGGGACCGGCCGCATCTTCACCTACGACGTGACCGGCGGCCACTACGAGGAGACCGAGTACAACGCGACCGGCTCGGGCGGGCGCGACGCCCGGACGACGATCAAGCTCGGCTACCGGGTCGGCCTCGCGCGGGACGAGGCGGTCGAGCTGGCGATCGAGTCGCTCTACGAGGCGGCCGACGAGGACTCGGCCACCGGAGGCCCCGACCTCATCCGCGGGATCTACCCCCTGGTCGCCAGCGTGACCGCCGAAGGGTTCCTCGCGGTGCCCGATGAGGAGGTCGCGGAGCGGTTCGCCGTGCTCATCGAGCGCCGCCGCACGGAGGGCCGCCAGCCGTGACGATGCCCTACTACGTCGCGCCGGAGCAGGTCATGAAGGACCGCGCCGAGTACGCGCAGAAGGGCATCGCCCGCGGGCGCTCGCTCGTGGCGACCACCTACGACCTCGGCATCGCGATCGTGGCCGACAACCCGTCGCGTTCGCTCCACAAGATCAGCGAGATCTACGACCGCATCGCCTTCGCCGGGGTGGGGAAGTACAACGAGTTCGACCAGCTCCGCGTCTCGGGCATCCGCCACGCGGACACCAAGGGGTACGCGTACAGCCGCGAGGACGTCGAGGCCCGATCGCTCGCAAACCTCTACGCGCAATACCTCGGCCAGGTCTTCACCCACGAGATGAAGCCGCTCGAGGTCGAGATCCTCGTCGCCGAGCTCGGCAACGGGATGCGCGCGCCGCAGCTGTACCACATCGCCTACGAGGGGACGATCACCGACGAGGACCGCTATGCGGTGCTCGGCGGCGAGACGGAGGCGATCGCCCAGCGACTCGATGAGCGGTGGTCGGCCGAGTGGTCCCTCGCCGACGCGCTGCAGGCCGCGGTCGCCGCGCTCGCAGGTCCCGACCGCACGCTCGGCGCGGCCGACCTCGAGGTGGCGGTGCTCGCCCAGGACGGCGAGCGGCGCGCGTTCCGGCGCCTCGTCGAGGCCGAGCTCGAAGGCCTGCTCGACTGAGGGGCGGCCGCCCACCGGGGGGTACGGGGACCGGCCGCCGCCGCCGGGTACCGTGAGTGCGATGGACAAGCGGATCTACGGGCTCGAGAACGAGTACGGGGTCACCTGCACCCTCCGCGGCCAGCGTCGGCTGAGCCCCGACGAGGTCGCGCGCTACCTCTTCCGCCGGGTCGTGAGCTGGGGGCGCTCATCCAACGTCTTCCTCGAGAACGGTGCGCGGCTCTACCTCGATGTCGGCAGCCACCCCGAGTACGCCACGCCCGAGTGCGACTCGATCACCGAGCTCGTCGCGCACGACAAGGCGGGGGAGTGGATCCTCTCTTCCCTCGTTGAGGGCGCCGAGGCCCGCCTGCGGGAGGAGGGCATCCGCGGCGACATCTACCTCTTCAAGAACAACACGGACTCTGCGGGGAACTCCTACGGCTGCCACGAGAACTACCTGACCAGCCGGCGGGACGACTTCGCCCACTACACCGAGGTGCTCATCCCCTTCCTGGTGAGCCGCCAGGTGTACGCGGGGGCGGGCAAGGTCCTCCAGACCGCCCGTGGCGCGGTCTTCTGCCTGAGCCAGCGGGCCGAACACATCTGGGAGGGGGTCTCCTCCGCGACGACCCGGAGCCGGCCGATCATCAACACCCGCGACGAGCCGCACTCCGACGCCGAGAAGTACCGCCGGCTCCACGTCATCGTCGGCGACTCCAACATGAGCGAGTACGCGACCTACCTCAAGGTGGGCGCGACCAGCATCGTCCTCCGCATGCTCGAGGACCCCTCGACGGTCATGCGCGACCTCACCCTCGAGAACCCGATCCGGGCGATCCGCGAGATCAGCCACGACATCACCTGCCGTCGTCCTGTGCGCCTGGCCAACGGCCGCGAGATGAGCGCGCTCGACATCCAGGGCGAGTACCTCCAGCGCGCGATCCGCTACCGAGACCGCCAGGGGCTCTCGCCCCAGGAGGATCGGGCGCTCGACATGTGGGAGCACTGCCTGAAGGGCCTCGAGGCCGACCCGCTCTCGCTCCACCGCGAGTGCGACTGGGTGGCCAAGTACCGGCTGATCGACGGCTACCGGGCGCGGCACTCGCTCTCGCTCCACAGCCCGACCGTCTCCCTCCTCGATCTCCAGTACCACGACGTCGACCGCACCCGCGGACTGTCCTACCGCCTGCAGCGCCACGACCAGCTCGACCGCGTCTGCGAGGACGCGGACATCGCGCGTGCGATGTCGACCCCGCCGCAGACGACGCGGGCCCGCCTGCGCGGCGAGTTCGTGAAACGAGCGAAGGAGCGGCGGCGCGACTTCACCGTCGACTGGGTGCACCTCAAGCTCAACGACCAGGCCCAGCGCACCGTCCTCTTGAAGGATCCGTTCAAGTCCAAGGACGAGCGGGTGGAGAAGCTCATCGCCGGGCTCTGAGCCCTCGGGGCCGCAACCGAACCCGAGCCCCCGTGCGCTAGCGTCCCCTGATTGTGTCGATGGATCCGCCCGGCGACCCGGCGTCGCCCGACGTCGCCGCCCCACCAGCGGACGTGGCGGACGCGACCCCCACGCAGGCGGGGGCGCCGTACGGCGTGACGACCGAGCCGGCGTCCGGCGGGGCGTCCGGTGCCGGGCTCGACGGCCGTGACCCGGCCCCCGCGGCGGAGACCGCCGCCGAGCGGAGTCGCCGCCGCCGACGGGTCCTGATCGAGTGGGCGGTCATCCTCGCTGCGGTCGTGCTCTGCACGGTGCTGCTGCGGACCTACGTCGTCCAGTCGTTCTGGATCCCGTCCGTCTCGATGTCCCCGACCCTGCAGGTCGGCGACCGGGTCATCGTGGACAAGCTCTCCTACCGGATCCACGACGTGCACCGCGGCGACATCGTGGTCTTCGCCCGGCCGCCGCTCGAGAGCCAGGCCTACGCCGACCTGGTCAAGCGCGTGATCGGGCTCCCGGGCGAGACCATCTCGTCCAAGGACGGCCACGTCTACATCGACGGCAAGCGCCTCAGCGAGCCGTGGCTGCCGCCCGGACCCGACAGCTACACGGGCGCGCTGCCCGGAGACCCCTACCCGCAGTACAACCTGCCCGGGCCGGTCAAGATCCCGCCGGGCGAGTACTACGTGATGGGCGACAACCGGACCGACTCGGAGGACAGCCGGTTCTTCGGACCGATCCCGAAGTCCCTCATCGTCGGCCACGCAGTGGCCGTCGTCTGGCCGCTCTCGCGGGTCAAGGGCCTCTAGGCCGCGACCCCGGTGGGTGCGGGCGGTCCGCAACCGGTCCCCGCGATCGACCCGGGCCCGGCCGAGCCCACGACCGGCGACCCGACTCCCGGGGGGAGGCACCGGATCGTCGAGTGGGTCGCCGTGCTGCTGGTCGCGCTCGTGGTCGCGGTCGGCGTGCGGACCGACGTGGCCCAGCTCTTCTCGATCCCCTCGGGCTCGATGCTGCCGACCCTGCAGATCGGGGACCGGATCCTCGTCGACAAGCTGTCGATCCGCCTCGGTGGCATCTCGCGGGGAGACGTGGTGGTCTTCGCCCGCCCACCGCTCGAGCGGCAGCCCTATGCCGATCTGGTCAAGCGCGTGGTCGGCCTTCCCGGCGAGACCGTCGGGCTCGCCGACGGCAGGGTGACGATCGACGGCCGGCCGCTCGCGGAGCCGTGGCTGCCCCGCCCGCTGCCGCCGACAGAGCCGAGCCCGGTGCCCGCGCCCTTCGGCCTCGTGCGGCCCTACCGGGTGCCGGTCGGCGAGTACTACGTCCTCGGGGACAACCGGACCGAGTCCGAGGACAGCCGGTACTTCGGCCCGATCCCCGCGAGCCTCGTGGTGGGCCGGGTCGCCTTCGTCGCCTGGCCGCTCAGCGACACCGGCTGGCTGCTCGTGCTCGGCGCGATCGCCGTCGTGCTGGTCGTGCTCCTCGTGCGGGTCGCCCGGGCCCCGCGGGACGGACCGCTTCGGTCCGGTGGAGGTGACGTCTCCCCAGGTCAGGAATAGCCCGACCGACAACCGGAGCGGCCGCGGGGGTGCCGCGGCCCGGTGGCGCCGGTACAATTCGCGCCGTGCCGTTCCTCAGCCCCGCGAAGCTGCTGATCATCCTCGTGGTCGCGCTCATCGTGCTCGGCCCCGACAAGCTGCCGAAGCTGGCGCGGCAGATCGGCGGCCTCTGGGGCGACTTCCGCAAGCTCCGGGAGCGTCTCGAGAGCGGGGTGCGCGACAACTTCCCCGACCTCCCGTCGACTGAGACGATCTCCCAGGCGGTGCGCTCGCCGATCACCTTCCTCGACAATCTCGCGGACAGCCACGCCGTCGGGCAGGAGCCTTCGACCGACGAGTCGCCACCGATCCCCGAGGCCGGCGACGGAGGCGGGGAGGGGGACGGGGACACCATCGACGCGCTCGTGACCGCGCGGCGCCCGTCGATCCCCGGCATCTCGATCACGGAGTCCGGCGGCGCCGTACACCAGGTGCGGTCGAACGGACGCGCCCTCCCGGACGATCCGGGGCTCAACTGAGCCGGCGGGCGGCGCGGTCGATGGGGGCACCACCGATGGGCGGGGGGCCGTGGCGATCTCGCTGAGGCGCCGGGCGGAGGCGCGTCCCACGCCGGACTCGATGACCCTCGTCGAGCACCTGACCGAGCTGCGCCGCCGGGTGCTCGTGTGCGCGGTCGCCTTCCTGCTCGCGGCGACCGCGTCGTTCCTCTTCTACAACGCGATCCTCGCGCTCCTCAAACACCCCTACTGCCAGATCTCGCCGCACCACTGCGGTTTCTACGTGACCGGGCCGCTCGACGGGCTCGCGCTGCGTGTGAAGATCTCGATGTACGGCGGCCTCTTCTTCTCCTCACCGATCCTGCTCTGGGAGTTCTGGCGGTTCGTGACCCCGGGGCTCCACGCGAACGAGAAGCGCTACGCGCTGCCCTTCATCGCCGCCGCCCTGACCCTCTTCGCGTTCGGGTGCCTCGTCGCGTTCGCGACCTTCCCGCACGCGCTGAGCTGGCTCAACAGCATCGGCGGCCCGAGCCTCACCCAGATCCTCGATCCCAACAAGTACCTGAGCCTCATCGTGCTCCTCATGACGATCTTCGGGCTCATGTTCGAGTTCCCGGTGATCCTGGTCTCACTCGAGCTGGCCGGCGTCGTCACGCCCAAGCAGCTCTCCTCGTTCCGCCGTTGGGCCATCGTGCTGATCGTGGTGGTGGCCGGGGTGGTGACCCCGAGCTCCGACCCCTTCTCGATGATCGCCCTCGCCGTGCCGCTCTACATCTTCTACGAGCTCTCGATCGGCCTCGGCAGGCTCGTCCGTCGATGAGCCGCGGACGTCCCGGGGGACCGCCCCGGGCGCCGCGCACGAAGTCGACGGCTTCCGTGAGCGTTTCGAGGGCGGGCTCGCATTCTCCCTCGACGCCTTCCAGGTCCGCGCCCTCGACGCGCTCGACCGCGGCGAGTCGGTCCTCGTCGCCGCTCCGACCGGCTCGGGCAAGACGCTCGTCGCCGAGTACGCCGCGGCGCGGGCGCTCGAGACGGGCGGGAAGGCCTTCTACACCACGCCGATCAAGGCCCTCTCCAACCAGAAGTTCGCCGAGCTCGCCGCCCGCTACGGCGGGCACCGGGTCGGCCTCCTGACCGGTGACGTCTCGCACCAGGCGCACGCACCGATCGTCGTGATGACCACCGAGGTCCTGCGCAACATGCTCTTCGCCCGGTCCTCCCTCCTCGAGGGGCTCGCCGCGGTCGTGCTCGACGAGGTCCACTACCTCCAGGACCCCTACCGCGGCTCGGTGTGGGAGGAGGTGCTCGTCCTCGCGCCGCCCGGGATCACCTTCGTGAGCCTCTCGGCCACGGTCGCCAACGCGGCCGACTTCGGGGCATGGCTCACCTCGGTGCGCGGGAAGACGGCCGTGGTCGTCGAGCGCCACCGGCCGATCACCCTCCACCACCACTTCGCCTTCGCCGAGCGCGGGCGCGACGGGCTCACGGTGCTCCCGCTGCTGCGTGACGGCAAGCCCAATCCCGACGGCCGCGCCCTCGACTCGCGCCGCCGGCACCACGCCGGGGCGGCGATTCCGCCCACCGCGGCGGACCGAGGTCGTCGAGTACCTCGCCGGCGCGGGCATGCTGCCGGCGATCACCTTCATCTTCAGCCGGGCCGCGTGCGACGACGCGATCCGGCACTGCCTCGAGGACGGGGTGCGGCTCACCTCCCCCGAGGAGCAGCGTGCGGATCCGCGACCGTGGTCGAGGCGTCGGTCGAACGGCTCGGCGACGACGACCTCCGCACACTCGGCTACGGTCCCTGGTCGGCCGCGCTCGAGGCCGGGGTCGCACCGCACCACGCCGGGCTGGTCCCCGCGTTCCGACAGGCGGTCGAGCGCTGCTTTTCGGAGGGGCTCCTCAAGGTGGTCTTCGCCACGGAGACGCTCGCGCTCGGCATCAACATGCCCGCCCGCACCGTCGTGGTCGAACGGTTCGCGAAGTTCCGTGGCGCGGACGTCTCGGCGCTCACCTCGGGCGAGTACCAGCAGCTCACCGGCCGGGCGGGTCGGCGCGGGATCGACACCGTCGGCCACGCGTTCGTGCTCTGGTCGCAGGCGACGCCATTCGCCCAGGTCGCCGCCACCGCTGTCGCGCCGCCACCCGACCTCCAGTCCTCGTTCCACCCGACCTACAACCTCGCGGTGAACCTCGTGCGCCGCTGGTCGCGCACCGAGGCCCACGACCTGCTCGCGTCCTCGTACGGGCAGTGGCAGGCGCCCGACGGCTCGGTCTCCCTCCCGGCGCAGCTCGACCGTCGGCTCGCGATCCTCGAGGCTCGCGGGTTCATCGACGGGTGGCGCCTCACCGAGGCGGGCCTGCGGCTCGCGAGCATCTACCACGAGTCGGACCTCCTGGTGGCCGAGGCGCTGCGCCGAGGCCTCTTCGACGGCCTCGACCCGGCCGCGCTGGCCGGCGTGGTCGCGTCGGTGACCTTCGAGGCGCGGCGCGCAGGGGACACGGTCGTCACCCCGCGGCGGCCGGTCGTCGTCGAACGACTCGACGCGCTCGCCACGCTCGCCGTCGAGCTGCGCGCCGACGAACGACGGGTGGGCCTCCGCCGGACGCGGCGACCCGACGCCGGTCTCGCCCAATCCGTCGTCGGCTGGGCCGGCGGCGCGACGCTCGATCGCGTCCTCCGCGACGCCGAGGTCGCGCCCGGCGACTTCGTCCGCAACGTGCGACAGCTCATCGACCTCCTCCGCCAGCTCGCCCAGGTGGCCGCCGAGGAGGCGACCCGCGAGGCCGCCGAGGCGGCCGTCGTGCTCCTCCGGCGAGGTGTGGTCGGGATCGACGACCCCTCCGTACCGGGGTCCGCCACCGACGGGGCACCGCCGTCCTAGTGTGATCCGGGCATGTTCCCCTACGCCGTGGAGTCGTTCACCAGCGAGGAGGAGGACGTCCTCCGGCGCTACGTGACCAACCTCGACCGGCCGGTGTTCGCCCTGGTCAACCTACCGGAAGTGGTCAAAGGGGCCCTCTTCGCCCGGTACTCGCGCTCGTCGAAGAGCCTGCGGCGGCTCTTCCTCGACGAGTTCGTGGGCGAGCTCGACGTGAGCGGCGACGCCGGGGTCGACGCGACGGTGGGGCTGCGGCGGGCGGTCGAGCTCTACGAGCGCGTCTTCTTCGAGTACGGGGACGACTCGGTCGCGCAGCTCGGCGGCGTGCACCTCGCCTGCGAGCAGGCCTCCAACGTGCTCACCAAGGTGCTCGAGTGGGGCCGGCTCATGGCCTACCTCGAGCAGTCGACGCGGTACATCGCGTACAACCAGCGGCTCAGCACGGGCCACTACCGCTACTACCGCGACCCCGCGCTTCTCGACTCGCCGGTCGGTGCGCGCTACGTGGGCGAGATGGACCGCATGTTCGACACCTACGGCGAGCTGCTCGAGGAGGCACAGGCCTGGCTCACCGCGCGCCACCCCCGCCAGCCCGGTGACTCGGACTTCGTGCACCGGCAGGCGGTGCGGGCCAAGGCGCTCGACGCGCTGCGCGGCCTGCTGCCCGCGGGCTCGCTCTCCAACGTCGGGATCTACGGCACCGGGCAGTCCTACGAGCAGCTCCTGCTGCGCATGCGCGCCCACCCACTCCCCGAGGCCCGCCGCTACGCGGAGATGATGCTCGAGGAGCTGCGGAAGGTGATCCCCTCGTTCCTCCTGCGGGTCGACCGGCCCGACCGCGGGGGCGAGTGGACGGCCTATCTCGAGCGGACCCGTGTGGAGACCGCCGCGGTGGTCGGGGAGCTCTTCCCCGACCTCGTCGAAGACGAGGGCGTCCCGGTCGCAGGGCCGTCGGGAAGACCGTCGGTCACCCTGGTGGACTTCGACCCCGAGGGGGAGGAGAAGGTCCTTGCGGCGATCTGCGCCCCGCTGACCTGGGCCCCTGAGGAGGTCGTGCGGGACCGCGTCGCCCGGCTTGGCGCAGAGGAGCGGCGCTCGGTGCTCGCGGCCTACGTGGGGGAGCGGCGCAACCGACGGCACCGACCGGGTCGAGCCTTCGAGCGCACCGGCTACCGGTTCGACGTGGTGACCGACTACGGAGCGTTCCGCGACCTGCAGCGCCACCGGATGCTGACCATCGAGTGGCAGCCGCTCGGCACCGCCCTCGGGTACGACGTGCCGGATGTCGTCGCGGAGGCGGGCCTCGAGGAGCGGTACGTCGGGTCGCTCGAGCGGTCGCGCACGCTGCACGACTCGCTCCTCCCGGTGTTCGCGGACGCCGCCGCGTACACGGTCGCGCTGGCCTTCCGCATCCGCTACTCGATGCAGATGAACGCGCGCGAGGCGATGCACCTGCTCGAGCTCCGCTCGGGCGGCCAGGGCCACCCCGCGTACCGCTGGGTCGCCCAGGAGATGCACCGCCAGATCGCGGACCGGGCCGGCCACCGGCTCCTCGCGGAGGCGATGTGCCACGTCGAGTACGGGTCCGAGGACCTCGAACGGCTCGCGTCGGAGCGCCGCTCGGAGCTGCGCCGCACGTCAGTGTCGGCTGCGCGAAATCCCGTAACCCGCTGACCTGGGGGATTGGGAATACGCCCAGGTCGCGAAGGGTCAAACGCGCTTGACGGGCCACGGTGCCCGTGGCCTATCGTTCGGCCAGTCCCAGTCGCCCCACAGGTCGGACCACGCGAGTTCGCTCGCTCGGTGCAGTCTGAGGGGGGGACGCTGTGAGAGGCGGAGGGAGACCCAGGGGATCGAGTAGAAAACATTCCCCCGAGACCGGCGGTTTCGCACCGAAGGTAACGGGGGAGTGGTGCCAAAGACCCCTGGGTCCGACCGCCTGGCGAACGGTCCCCCTGCCGGGCGGCGTGGACGGACAGCCCGGCGAGCCGCACGAGGCCCTCCGCAACTGACCGTCCGGCATCCAGCGAGCGCGACCCGGGCATCGACCACGTCCGGGCCGCGCGGCAGGTACGGTGGCGCCTCCGACAACGATCCACGTCGTGCGGGAACGCCTGGCGGCCGCCCGTTCGAGGCGTATCGATCGCGCGGCGGACCGTCTATGCTCCCGCCCAACCGACCCCTGGAAGACCGAGATGGCACAAGAACTCGACGAAGTCGACGGCCCTGAGGAGCTCATCGAGGAGGACCTCGACGAGCTCGCCGACGATGACGACCTCATCGCCGACGAGGCGCTGGAGCTCCCGGACGAGGACGACGACGTCGACGCGGTCGTCGAGGAGGAAGAGGCCGAGGACCTCACCGAGCTCGAGACCAAGCCGCCTCCGAAGGCCCCGTCGGCCGGCGAGGAGTCCGACGAGGAGGAGGAAGAGGAGCCCGACGACGAGGACGTGGAGGCCAGCCTCGACACCATCCTCAAGGAGCGGCTCGTCGTCGAGGAGGTCGAGGACGACGAGGAGACACCCGAGCTCGACGACCGCTCGGGCGACGGCGTGGAGCGCGTGCTGCCCAAGCAGCCCGGCGAGTTCGTCTGCCGCTCCTGCTTCCTCGTGAAGCACCCGAACCAGCTCGCGGACCGGAAGAAGATGCTCTGCCGCGACTGCGTGTGACCGGAGCCGGCCATGCCAGCACACGACGACGACCACGAGGAGACGCCCCTCAGCGAGCACCTCTGGGACCTCCTCGTCTACGTGCCGGCCGGCATCGTCGTCTCGGCGGTCGAGGAGCTCCCGAAGCTCGCGGCACGCGGGCGCGAGGAGCTCGGCATGCGCGTGCACTCGGCGCGCGCGGTCGGCCGATTCGCGGTCCATGCCGGACGGCGGGAGGTCTCGAAGCGCTCGGGTGGGCTGCTCGGCGGTCCGCCGGCCCGCACAAGAGGACCGTTCGCGACGACCCGCACCGCCTCCCCGTCCACCGCCGCGGGCGGAGCGGTGCGCGACGACGGCACCGGGGTCGCGTCCGCGGCGTCGACTCCGCAGCCACGGGTGCGGTCGGTCGCGAACGGCCACATCCCCAAGGTCTCGACGCTCTCGATCCCCGGGTTCGACACCCTCTCGGCCTCGCAGGTGGTCCAGCGGCTCGACGGGCTCAACCGCGAGGAGCTCGTGTCGGTCCGGGCCTACGAGACCTCGACCCGGGGCCGCCGGACCATCCTCAACCGGATCGACCAGCTGCTCGACGAGCGGTCCTGACCGGGGCCGCGGGCACCGACGGGAAGCGCCGAGGATCGGTGGAGGCGGTCCGGGAGGCCACGCGGCCCGACCTGGTGCCCCTGCGCGCGCTGCTCGAGGCCGGGCGCGCGGAGCTCGCCGAGCGGCGCGGCGGGGAGCTGGTGGAGGCGCCGGCATGGGCGCGGGACGAGGGGCTCGCCGGACTGCTCGGTCGGCACGACGCCCGCGTCCTCGTCGGCACGATCGACGGCGTGGTCGTGGCCGGCGCGGTCTGCCGGACCGTCGAGGACCTGCCCGGCGGGCGACGCGGCGTGTTCGACGCCTGCTACGTGGACCCCGGTGCGCGGGGGATCGGACTCGGTCGACTGCTGCTCGACGACGCCCTCGACTGGTTCCGCCACGCGGGGTGTCGCGGGGTCGAGGGGCACGCGCTGCCCGGTGACCGCGAGGCGAAGGCCTTCTTCGAGAGCGGCGGTTTCACCGCGCGCCTCCTCACCATGTACCGGCCGCTCGGATGAGCGGCGCATCGGGTCAGGAAGCCCGGCGGCCCTGGCCGACGCGGGCCGGCACCGGGCGTCGCGGCCCGGGCGGCGGCGGGATCGGGATCCCGAGCAGGCGCGCGAGCTCGGGGACGTAACCCGAGGCCTTGCGGCACGCGGCGAGCAGCGCCTCGTCCGCGCCTTCGGGCAGTGCCGCCGGCTTGACCGACCGCCGGACCGGCGAGTCGACGACGACCTCCAGGAGTGCCAGCCACTGCTCCGGCGGGGTGTCCGCGGCCATCGAGGCGCCGGCCGCATCGGCGAGACGCACCGCGAGCTCGGCGGTGAGCCGGGTCGCCGGCTCGGGCGCCCGGATCGACGTGCGAACGGCCTCGACCACACGGCCCTCGTCGAGCGCGGTGGTGATCCGCTCGACCCAGCGCTCGCGGAGAGCGGTCACCCGCTGGTTGAGCGCGGTCCGCAGCGCGGCCGCGAGCTCGGTGCCCCCCTCGTCGAGGGTCACCGTCGAGGCCGCGGCGACGATCGAGCGCAGCTCGCGCAGCGGGACGTCCTTGCCGGCGTTCTTCGCCACCGAAGCCCGGTCCTTCCAGGTCGCGAGCGAGATCGTCGGTCGGAGACGCTCGGCCATGGCGAGCAGGGGGCCAGGGGTGACCTCCGGACGACCGTCCTCCCGGGCCCGGGCGTTCTGCTCCTCGATGGCCTGGCGGACCGCCGGGATCCCGCCGCGCAGGAGCTGCTCGGCGACGGGCAGCTCCTCGGGCTTGAGCTCGGCGAGTGCCGCGTTGCGGAAGACGGTGGAGGCGGCCGGTCGCCGCTGGGCGTCACGTCCCCCCGCCTCGCGGCCGCCGGGACGCGCCGGGCCGCTCCGGCGCCGCGCAGACCCGCGCGTCGTCCCCGGTCCCCTCGCCCCGTGGCTCGCGGCGCGACTCGCCGTCGCGGGGGCGGCGCGTGGCGGGCCGCTTCGACCCGTCCCGCTGATCGTCACGTCCGCCCGCCTCGCGGCGACCGTCGCGGCGTCCCGACTTGGTCGCGAGCACGACGTTCACATCCGGTCCTCGTCGCGGGGTGCCGAGCACCTCGATGCGCGAGTCCGCACGGGGGTCGACCTTCGCCTTCGGCAGGGTGAGCGAGACGATCGTCGTTCCGTCGAGCGTGGTCTCGAGCTCCGCGCGCAGCACGGTCCCGACCGCGGCGCCGCCCGGCACGAGGGTGCCGTCGACCGAGCCGCGCGGCTGTCGGGCACCCGCGGCACGCCAGGTCCACGTGTCGTCCTCCGCCTTGCTGGTGAGCTCGACGTCGATGCGATGGGCCATACCGGGCGACAGGCTACCGCCGCGGCCGACCAGGGGTCGCCGTTGCCGCGACACCGCGGCGTAAGAAGGCGGTAAGAACCCCCTGAAATGCACGTTTCCAGCTCGGCGCCCATCGTACGATGACCGGCACACGGGCGGACCGCCGTCGAGCCACCGCGCGGTCGGAGACAGGCGGCGGTCGAGACGCCGCGACGCGCGAGGAGCGACGGAATGGACCAGGCGGACAGTCCCGAAGCGCCGGCAGCCGGCGACACGGACGAGACGGCGCCATTCCTGCCTGCGCAGTGGCGGGAGCCCACGGGCGTCGACGGCCGTCCCGCCGAGGCCGCGTCGGTGCCCGAGTGGGGGGTCACCGCGCCCGACGCCGCTCGGCTCACGACCACGCCCGCGAGCTGGGCACCCGACCTGCTCCCTCCGCCCCGCACACCCGAGCCGGCCGCGCCGCGGCGCTCGCCGGGGTGGATGTGGTCCACGATCGTCCTCGGCGCGGCGCTCGTCGGCGCGCTCGTCGGCGGCGGCATCGTCGCCGCCTACCACCAGGGGAGCTCGAGCACGACCGTGAAGGAGATCTCGGCCGGCCCGGCGCTGCTCAACGGAGTGACCAACATCGAGTCGGTCATCGCGAAGGTCCTGCCGGCGGTCGTCTCGATCGACGCGACCTCCCCGGGCACACCCTCGGTCTTCGGCGGATCGACCGGTCCGCAGGAGGACCAGGGGACCGGCATGATCATCACGCCGAACGGCGAGGTCGTGACCAACAACCACGTCATCGCCGGCGCCACGACGATCACCGTCACCCTCTACGGCAGCCTCAAGGCGCTGCCCGCGACGCTCGTCGACACCGATCCGACCAACGACGTCTCGCTCCTCCAGATCGGCGACGTCTCGAACCTGCCGACGGTCAGCTACGGCAACTCCGACAACGTGCAGGTCGGCGACGCGGTGGTCGCGATCGGCAACGCGCTCGGCCTCTCGGCCGGGACGCCGACGGTGACCCAGGGGATCATCTCGGCGAAGGGACGCACCGTGCAGGCGGGCGACACCAGCGGCAATCTCACCGAGACGCTCTCCAACATGTTCCAGACCGACGCCGCGATCAACCCGGGCAACTCCGGGGGTCCGCTGGTCGACAGCTCGGGCCGCGTGGTCGCCATGAACACCGCGGTCGCGGCCAGCGCGGACGGCACCTCCCAGGCGCAGAATATCGGGTTCGCGATCCCGTCCAACAAGATCCAGCAGCTGCTGCCTGCGCTGCGCAGCCGGTCGGTGACCCAGAGCGGACCGGGCTACCTCGGCGTCGACATCGAGACCCTCACCAACCAGCTCCGCGCCGCGTACAACTTCGTGCCGACGCAGGGGGCGGTCGTCACGCAGGTGGCAGCGGGCTCACCCGCCGACGTGGCGGGGATCCAGCAGGGCGACGTGGTCGTCTCGCTCGACGACAAACCCATCACGAGCGCGGACCAGCTGGCGACCGCCATCCAGGCCGGTCACCCCGGGCAACAGGTGCACGTCGGCCTCTACCGCGGCGAGAACCAGATGACCCTGACCGCGACCCTCGGGACCTCCCCGGCCTCGGGTGGCTGAGGGACGGGTGCCGTGACGGGCGAGGTGGATCCGGCGGATTGGTTCGAGCACCTCGGCGCCCCGCGGCACCTGCCGGATCCGAATGGCGTACCGCCAGACGGTCCCACACTCGCGCGAATCCTCGAGACGGCCACGACCGTGCCCGATCACGGGACGCTCCGACCGTGGCGGTTCTTCGTGGTGAGCGGCACCGGACGCGACCGGTTCGCCTACGCGCTCGTGGCCGGCCTCCACGAGACGCGGGGGAACGGGCTCCCCGAGGCCATGGTCGCCAAGATGCGTGGCAAGGCCTTCGCCGCACCCTGCCAGGTCGTGCTGGTCGCCTCGCCGGACCCGACGTCGAACGTCCCACTCTGGGAGCAGGTCGCGTCGGCCGCGTGCACGGGGTATGCGATCGTGCTCGGGGCGGTCGCGCTCGGGCTCGGCGCCATCTGGAAGAGTGCGAACGTCCTCGAGTCGCGGTCCGTGCGGACCTTCTTCGGGCTCGGACCCGACGAGCAGCTCCTCGGGTGGGTGAACCTCGGGACGCCGGAGGAGGGCGTGCCGCGCAGCGCCGCGCGTGCGCCGATCGCGCTCGAACAGCTCGTCGAGGTGGTGGGGGAGCTCAGGCTGGGCTGACGGCCCCGTGAGTCACCATCCCCAGCGCGCGAGCGGCGGCCCGATGCCCTCGTCTTGCGCGCAGGCGCCGCACAGGTCCATCCGTCGTGCGCCGGGCCGGCCGGAGGCCGCGACGCGCCGCCAGCCGTAGCGGCGGGCTTCCTCGAGGCAGGCCGACTCGGACCAGCGCGGAGAGGTCGTCGCGCCGCACCGGCCGCAGGTCCGGAAGAAGCGCTCGTCCTCGCGCCGGGGTTCGAGAGCCCAGTCGTCGAGGTCGTCGAATTCGTCGAGGTCGTCGTCCATGGCGTCCGTCCCGCTGAGGATACCGGGGGCCAGGCGCCGGCCTGCTACGCGGTGGCCGCCTCGACGCGGGCGAGCCGGTCGCGCAACTCGGTGAGCAGGGCGTCCTGAGCGATGAGGTGCTCCTGGAGCTTGACGGCCTCGTGGAGGACCGCGTCCGCGTCGTCGGAGGTCTCCGCGGCCCGCTTGTCCGCCGCGGCGGCGAGCACGTTCTGGCCCACGATGACGACCGAGAGGAGGACGAGCTGGAGGAACGTCTGTGAGATCCAGGCCACGAGCACGTCCGCGCTGTGCGCGTGGAGCGCCGAGGGGAGTCCGACCGCGGCAAGCGCGGCGAACGCGTACGCGCACCACATGGTTCCGACACCGCGGGTGACCTTCACCGCGAGCCGGGCGTTGAACCGCGCTGCTGCCGTTCCGGTCGGGAGCTGCTCGGCGACCCGCACCGGACGCTCGGCGCGGGCGAGCTTCGCCCGGGTCTGCTCATGGGGAACGTAGCGGTAGATGCCGTCGTCGGTCATGGGGACTCCTCGGAAAGTCGACGCCTGCCCGGTCCACTGCGGCGGCGGGCCTGTTCATCTTGTCGCCCTGACGCCCAAGGCGGCAGCTCCAGGGGCTGCAGGTCAGAGGATCCCGAGGCCGATCGCGATCCCGATCGCCACGAGCACGAGGCCACCGACGAGCTCGGCACGCTCGCCGAGCCGCGTCCCGAGCCGGCTCCCGAGCTCGAGGCCGAGGAGCGAGAGTCCGACGCTCACGACGGCGATGACGGCGGCCGCGACGACGACATTGACGTGGAACGTCCCGAGCGCGAAGCCGATCACGAGGTTGTCGACGCTCAGCAGTGCACCGATGAGGACGAGGCGGCCAAGATTGCGGCCGGGCTCGGCATCCGCACGGTGCCCGCCGAGCAGTTCGGCGAGGACCGAGTAGAGGCCGACCGCGGCGAGCAGCGCACCCGCGAGCGGCGTGGCCGCGCCACCGAGATCGCCGGCGACGGCACGGCCGAGCAGGATCCCGACGAGCGGCATGGCCGCCTCGAAGAAGCCGAAGACGACTGCGACCCGCAGGCGCAGCGTGCGGTCCACACCGCGCACCCCGATGGACGTCGCTGCACCGAAGTTGTCGAGCCCGACGGAGAGCGCGACGAGGAAGAGCGCGACCACCTCCGCACGGTAACCGGCGACCGGTGCCGCGCCAGGGATCGAACGGGTGCGAGCGACCGCTTAGCGCCGGTTCCGCGCAGGAACGCGGGTCGTCGTGCGTGCCCCGCCCATACACTCACGCCATGCCGGAGAAGCTCGAACCGACCGAGAAGCGCGACGCGCTCGTCCGCGCGCTGCAGCAGCTCATCGAAGCCGACCAGGAGGTGCGATCGCACCTGCAGCGCTGGGAGGGCGTGCTGCGGCGCGGCATCCGGCGCGTCGAGCAGGGTGACAGTCTCGCCTCGACCCTCGAGCTCACCCGTCCCGGCGAGGCACGGCAGACCGTCAACGACGCGCTCCGTTCGCTCGCGGCCGCTCGGCATGACATGCGGGTCGCGGTCACCGCTGCCGCGCTCGAGGAGGGGCTCAGCGTGAGCGACATCGCCCGGTCCTTCGGCATCTCGCGTCAGCTGGTGCAGCGGTACGTCCAGGAGACGAAGGGAGAGGCGGGGGGAGCAGGGTAAGGGAGGGCGAACGCCCCGGCCGGATGCGATCACGGGTCGCAAGAACCTCCTGCCAGTGCCGTCATTGACCGCACAAGTGGCGTTCGGCCTGACCGATTCTCTGTGTGTTTAATGAGGGGCATGGACGAGCAACGTGCGGCGGCGATCGAGGTCATCCAGCGGGCCATCGACATCTCGGTGCAGCTCCGGACGTGTCTCCGCTCGAACGAGGTGGTCGGGCGGAAGATGATCAAGGCCCTCGAATCGGGTCTGCCCTTTTCGGGCACCGTGTCCGCAGCCGGCAGCGAGCCGGCCGTCGTTCGCAAGACCACGAACGAGCTCCTGTCGGAGTACGAGCAGTGCCGGCACGAGATGCGCCTCGCCTTCATCGAACCGATCCTCGAGGAGGGGTTCACGGTCAGCGAGATCGGCCGGGCGCTCGGCACCTCCCGGCAGCTCGCGGCCCGACTGGCCAAGGAGGCCAAGGGGAGCAACGCCCCGTCGTAGGCGATCCGCTCGCGCGGCGCCTCCGCGGGCTGCGATCGATCGAAGCGAACGTGCTCACGAGCGCCGTGGACGCTGGTGGGTCGCCTTTGCCCGGAACATCGACTGGTCCGCCCGGCGGACGAGCGCGGTCGGGGACTCCTCACCGTCCCAGGTGGCCACGCCGTACGAGTACCGGATCCCCTCGGGGGTCACCTCGCTGAGGCGCTTCGCGAGGCGCCGCATCGTGACGGCGTCGGATCCCGAGGCGAGCAGCCCGAACTCGTCACCGCCGAGACGCGAGGAAGTCCCCGCCGCTTCGCACCGCGCCCTGCCAACCGTGTGCGACCCTCTGGAGCATGGCGTCGCCGGCGTCGTGCCCTTTCGAGTCGTTGACGGCCTTGAATCCGTCGAGGTCGATGACGGCGACCGACAGAACAGTGCCGGTCCGGCGGGACCGCTCGAGCTCGTTGTCGAGGCGCTCCTCCCACGAGCGACGATTGGGGAGTCCGGTGAGTGAGTCGTCGTGCGCATCGGACCGGAGGACGCCGACCAGGCCGACGATGACCGCACCCACACAGACCCCAGTGCCGAACACCATGACCCAGGCGGCGGTCGGATTGGGCACCGAGGGCCCGAGGATGAGCACTCCCGCATAGGCGGCACCGACCAGTCCCGCGTACAGGATCGTCGCCGCGACGCCGAAGTAGAGGGCCGAGTAGACGATCACCCAGATGTAGAGGATCGCGAAGTTGACGTTCCCGCTCGGGCCGACGGATGCGACCGCGGTGATCAGCGCGAGCGCACTGACGCCGCCGGCGTGGAACGCCCAGCTGGGAAGCCGGTTCCTGACCACGAGGTGCACCACGCCGACCACCACGCACACTGCGGCGATCACGGTGAGCGTGCCGCGTCCCTCGTCCCCCCACGCCGAGGTGAAGCTGACCGCGAGGCCGGCGATCGCGGCGACGATCCAGAACGCGCCCGCGACCATCGCCGGTTGGTGAAGCATGGCCTGGACGGCGGGGGAGTGCGAGAGCGAGCGCACCGGCCCGGTGTCGGCGGTCACCGAGCGGAGGTGAGGGCTGCTCGAGCTCTCGTGACGAACAGGACCGGCGAGACGGTGTGCTCCCACCTCACCTCCCTCCGGTCGGTCGGCGGCCATCTCGTGGACGCCGCTAGTCGAAGTATCGGCAGTTCGGCTGACGAAGTTGAACGGCGGTGACGTCGGTCGTCGCGACAGCGGCGCTGTCTTGCGAACGCCGGCCGCGCCGGAGAGGATGCCGACGTGGCCACCGATCCTCCGTCCGTCGATCACCGAGCCGTTCCCCGAACGGCTGCCTTGTCCGTCATGCTGATCGTCCCGGAGGCCCAGTCGGCGGCGGGCTGGTACGAGCGCGCGCTCGGAGCCGAACGGCTCTGGGATCTCGGTGGCGTCGTCGGGCTCGAGATCGGTGGCGCCCCCTTCTTCCTGCACGAGCAGAATCCGCAGAACCCGAAGGAGACCGCTCCCACGAGGAGCGGTGTGACGAGCACGAGGGTCGAGCTCTTCGTCGACGATCCCGAGGCCGTCCTCGCACGAGCGCTGGCCGAGGGTGCGGTGGAGGGATCCTCTGTCGAGGAGCGTGAGGTGCCTTGGGGCGTGCACCGCCAGGGCGGTTTCAGGGACCCGTTCGGGCACAACTGGTCGGTCGGGGACCGGTCGCCGACCGAGGCACGGCTGCCGAGAGCGGACTGAACAGCCTCTGGTTCGGCACCGAGTCCGGCCGGGCGGCCGCCAGTCTTCCCGAGGGCGTCTACTCGCCCTTGAAGGAGAGCCCTTCCTCGCTCAGGCTGGACCGGAGGATGGCGATCGCCTTCGGTCCCATGGCATGCAGCGCCAGCAGGTCGCTCGCGGTCCAGTGGGTCAGGTCGGCCAACGAGCCGATTCCGGCGCCCTGGAGGGCCCGCGTCGCCGGCGCACCCACCTTGGGGAGACAGCTCTTCGCTGCGGCGTCGCGTTCGCAGACCGGGCAGGCGGGACAGTCCGTCGTCTTCTCGAACGTGTGACCACGGGAGCACGTGCGTTTCATGGGCGACCTCCGTTGCGACTCCGTCCCCAACCGAATCTACGGGATCGACGAGCCGCTCACGGAGCCTGGCTGTGAGGTCGTGGATCGGCTACGGACCGCCTGTGGTGAGTACGGCCAGCCTATGGTTCAACCGCCGATAATGTATATTATGTCAAGTTGTGAAGCAGGCGGAACGTCCTACACCTGGACACCCTCCAGCGGGTCTTCACCCGACCGGACGGCTCATCATCTGCGGGCGAGCCCGTCCGGGCGCGGTCGTCACCCACCACGGAGGCCTCGACGACGCCCCCGAGTTGTACTCGGCATTCGACCGACGAGCAGACGGCGTCATCAAGGCGGGCTTGCGGCCGTAGGCAGAACCTTCGCCCTTCGGAACGTCACCACAGCGATCAGCGGTGTGGTCCGGGGCGGATCCCGCTCGCTCCGGCGACGACACGGGCAGGCCCTATCCTGAGCGGTGTGGCTGCGATCGGACGGTTCACCCGAAGGCAGCGAGATCAGGGAGTGGCGCCGCGGCTCTCCCCTTCCACGCCGGACCGGTGTCCAACGGAGAGTTCGTGCCGGCTGCCGAGACGTCGCACGACCGTGCCGTCAACCGGCTGATCCGATCATCGGTCGACGACTCGGCGGCCTCGATCGGCATGGACCGCAGGAGATTCCTCCAGAGCGCCGGTGCCGTTGCCGCATCGCTGGCGGTGTTCGAGCTCGCGGGGTGCAGTGCAGCCGCGACGCACCAAGCCGGTCCCCACGTCGGCGGGCATGGCGGCACCTATGCAGTCCCACCCCCACAGGACACCGAGGCATGTCAGCAGGCGCTAGCCGGCAACGGCGAGTTCATCTTCGACGTCCACACCCACCATGTGATCCCGAGCGGCCCGTGGGTCCAGAACGCTCCCGAGACGGTCAACCTCGTCCTCGGCATGCTCCCGAGCGAGTGCACCGACAGCGCCGCGACTGGACTGCGCCGATCGGGCCACCTACCTGCATGATCTCTTTCTGGCGAGCGACACGACCGTCGCGGTCCTGACGGACGTCCCGAACTCCGGACCGTCGACCGCACCGATCCCGTTCGCCGAGGCGCTGAGCACCCAGCAGATCACCGACGGGCTCGTCCACGGTGGCGCCAGCCGCCTGCTCGTGGAGAACGTCATCGCTCCGAACGTCGGTCCCCTGGGCGCGACCCTCGACGAGATGTCGAGCGCCGTGCAGTCCGGCCATCCTGCGGCGTTCAAGGTCTACACGGCCTGGAGCCCGTCCGGGCAGGGGTTCTCGCTGGAGGATCCGAACATCGGACTCCCGACGTTGCAGCACGCCCACGACCTCGGCGTCAGGATCTTCGTGGCGCACAAGGGCCTGCCCCTCGTCAACTTCGACCCCGTCTTCAACCATCCGGAAGACATCGTCGCCGTCTCGCGTCAGTTCCCGGACATGCAGTTCGTGGTGTACCACGCAGCCTGGGATCCGTCCCATGTCGAAGGCCCCTACGATCCCAACGCCACGATCGGGATCGACACGCTGCTCGCGGCTCTCGACCGCCACAGCGTGCCGGCCAACGACAACGTGTGGGTCGACCTCGGAACGTTGTGGCGCCAGCTTCTCACCCTGCCCGACCAGGCTGCCCACGCACTCGGCAAGCTGCTCAACCGGGTCGGCCAGCAGCGGGTGCTGTGGGGAACCGATGCGATCTGGTACGGAAGTCCGCAGCCCCAGATCATGGCCATGCGAGCCTTTCAGATCACGAGCGAGTACCAAGATCTCTACGGCTATCCGGCGCTCACCGACCAGGTGAAGGCTGACATCTTCGGCCGCAATGCCGCCACGCTCTTCGGCGTCGACGCTGCGGCGACGAGGTGCGCGCTGACGACGGATCCGCTCACGGCGAACATCCAGGAGGCGGCCCAGCTTCGCGACGACGGAGCCCTCCCGTCTCCGTGGAGCCCGCACGGACCGACGACGCGACGTCACGTCCTCAATTGGCTGGCATCCGCCGGCACCAGTTGGACCCCCGCCTGAATCTCGAGCGCCGCAGGATCGGTCCCCGGTCCGTGGCAGGACGCGCTACTTTTTTTTGGTGCCCTTCGCCTCGTTGAGGGCCGCTGCCGTCCGCACGAGGCTCTTGAAGGCCCGCACGTCGACACGATCGCCTTCGTGGAAGTCGATGGCGCGCCGGACGTTCCCCTCGAGGCTGGAGTTGAAGAGCTTTGCCGGATCCTCGAGCTCGGCTCCCTTGGCGAAGGTGAGCTTCACGACGGCCTTGTAGGTCTCTCCCGTGCAGAGCATGCTGCGGTTGTTGTACCAGGTCGGGACACCCCGCCACTTCCACTCCTCGACCACGTCGGGGACGGTCTCCTTGATCAGCGCCCGGAGGTGGGCGAGCAGTTCACCCCGCCAATCGCCCAGCTCCTTGATCCTCCCGTCGATGAGCTCCGAGGGTGACTGACCCTTGGACGACGTCGCCTTGGGCATGTGCGTGCGCTCCTCCCCTTGCGGGTGTAGGCCCGCTGGCTGTTGCCGCAGGGAGGAATAGTAGTTGCGTGGAGGCGCCGGACCGACCGACGGGTGGCGTACCGTCGTCGGGGGATTCGAAGCTGCTCGACCGGATGGGGTACAGGAGGTGCGATGTCCGACGAACTGATGCCGGCGGCCTTTCTCGGACACGGCAACCCGATGAACACGCTCGAGACCAACCGGTACACCGAGTCCTGGCGGGCCCTCGGTGCCGGGGTGCGGACGCCGCGGGCGGTGCTGTCCGTCTCGGCCCACTGGTACACCGGTGTCACGGCGGTCACGGCGATGCCCGCCCCTCGCACGATCCACGATTTTTTCGGCTTCCCGGACGAGCTCTTCGCGGTCGAGTACCCCGCACCGGGCGACCCGGAGCTGGCGGCCGAGGTCGCCGAGCTGCTCTCACCGACGGAGGTGCTCCTCGACACGCAGGGCTGGGGCATCGACCACGGCACCTGGTCCGTGCTCGTCCACACCTTTCCGGAGGCGACGGTCCCGGTCGTGCAGCTCTCGATCGACGCGGGCGAGGGGCCCGACTACCACTTCGACCTCGGGAGGAGGCTTGCACCGCTCCGCGAGCGGGGCGTCCTCGTCATCGGCAGCGGGAACGTCGTGCACGACCTCAGCCGGATCGACTGGTCACATCCCGACGCGGGCACCGATTGGGCGCGACGTTTCGACGAGGCCGCCCGCGAGGTCATGACCGAGCACCCGGAGGACGCGGCATCGCTCATCGAGCACCCGGACTATCGGGACGCGGCCCCGACCCCCGACCACTTCCTGCCGCTCCTCTATCTGGCGGGTCTCGCCGCGGCGGCGGGGGAACCCACCGACGTTCTGGTCAGCGGCTACGCCTACGGTTCTCTCTCGATGACCTGCTTCACCCTGGGCGACGTCGCCGCCTGACCGCTCTCCTCCCCCACGCGGGCCGGGGCCCGAACCCTATGGGCCGGCCGCGGTGGCGACGGTCGCGGCGAGGAAGAGCCCGAGCAGGACGAGCGGGATCAGGGTGAGGACGGTAAAGGTCGCGAAGAGGGCGATGAAGGATCGCTGGCGCACGGGCCGGTGTCCCATTGCGGTGATGTCGACCGGAAGGCCCCGGCCCTTGAGCCGGCATCGGGTTCTGTCAGTCGGAGCGTCCGCAGCGCGCGTCGAACGGTCAGCTGGGGTCTGTCGCTACTCCGGCGCGTGCGCGTGCGGCAGCCTTGGCCCGGCGACGGCCGACCCGGGATGCCACCGGCTTGGGCACCAGGCTGCGGGCGAGCCGGTTGAGCGCGAGCCCGGGCGAGGGGTTGAGGGCCTGGATGAGCTGGTGGCTGTGGTACTCGTTCCCGTTGCGCTCTCGTGACACCTTCGTCCACCAGGTGTCGACCACGTGACGGGCGTGCTGAGGCACCGCGATGATCACGTCGTCGAGAATGGTCACGTGACGGTCCGCGTCGAGTCGCAGCGCATCGACGATCTCGGTCATCGTCGGCCACTCGGCCGTCGGGTACCACGCGTTCGGCCCGAGGAACATGCGCGCGTCGTCGATGAGGATGCAGGAGTCGGCGATTCCGTCATAGGAACGGATGGCTTCGAGCTCGGCGAGGGCCGGGCAGTACGCTGTGGGATCCTCGTCGCGGCCGGGAAAGTAGTGAGCGTCGAGCCAGAAGAAGGAAGGCCCACGGACGTCGGGAGCGATCCTCGCGAGGACCTCGGGCGAGGGTCCGAGCTCGAGGTGGACCCGGTCGTCGCCGGCGAATCGCTGCACGCACTTGCGGTAGAACTTCTCTTCGACCTCGGCCGTCCAGACGTCGGGGACCGCCGCGACCAGACACGCCGTCGAGTCGCCTCGGAACGTTCCGGTCTCGACCGCGGAACGGAGGCCGCACTCGGCGATCAGCGGTACCACCAGATCCATCGGGATCCCGAATCGGACGTGCCCCATCGGTACCAGTATGGGCCACGGAGCGGTGCGCGCCAAACACCGCAGGGGACCGCCGTCCGGGCTCCTCGGTGACGACGGCCGCCTCACGACGAGGGGGATCCGGCGCATGACGGAGCGACGCGCCGGCCCACCCCGACAAGGAGACGACGGACCCGAACGGTTCATCGCGGCACAGGCGGGGACCTACGGAAACGCCCTCGCGGAGTTGCGCGGCGGTCGAAAGACCACGCACTGGATGTGGTTCGTCTTCCCGCAGCTGCGCGGGCTCGGCCGGTCCGCGACCGCCGAACGCTACGGCCTCGCGGACGCCGACGAAGCCCGTCGGTACCTCGAGCACCCGGTGCTCGGCGCCCGACTCCTCGAGTGCACCGCCGCGGTGAACGGGATCGAGGGGCGCAGCGCGACCGAGATCTTCGGCCGTCCCGACGACCTCAAGTTCCGTTCGTCGATGACCCTCTTCCACCGGGTGGACGAGCAGGCACCCGCCTTCGCCGCCGCGATCGACCGGTACTTCGACGGCGTGGAGGATCCGCGCACCCTCGAGCTGCTCGCTCGCAAGGGCGGTCGTGCGGGGGACGGCCCTGACCCGCCGTGACGGCGGTGCGGCGGGTGCTGCGACGCCGGCCGGGCCTACACTCGGGACAGGTCGACCCGACGGGCGCCACGAGGAGGATGCCGTGACCACGACCGTGCCGATGCCGCAAACCTTCGACTCCCCCGAGGAGGAACGGCTCCATCGCAAGCAACGTCTCGCGGCCGCCTTCCGCCTCTTCTCGAAATTCGGCTTCAACGAAGGGGTGGCGGGACACATCACCGCCCGCGACCCCGAGCGCCTCGACCACTTCTGGGTCAATCCCTTCGCCAAGCACTTCGGCCAGATCCGGGTCTCCGATCTCATCCTCGTCGACCGCGAGGGGACCGTCGTCGAGGGCGACGCACCGGTCAACACCGCGGCGTTCGTCATCCACTCGAACGTGCACGAGGCCCGTCCAGACGTCGTCGCCGCGGCCCATGCACACTCGATCTACGGCAAGTCGTGGTCGGCGCTCGGCCGGCCGCTCGACCCGATCACCCAGGACGTGTGCGCCTTCTACGAGGACCACGCCCTCTTCGACGACTACACGGGCGTCGTGCTCGACCTCGACGAGGGCAAGCGCATCGCCCACGCGCTCGGCGACCACAAGGCCACCATCCTGCGCAACCACGGCCTGCTCACGGTGGGCCACAGCGTCGACGAGGCGGCCTGGTGGTTCATCACCATGGAGCGCTCCTGTCAGGCGCAGCTCCTCGCCGAGGCCGCGGGCACGCCCGTGCTCATCGAAGCGGAGATGGCCCGCCTGACCCAGACGCAGGTCGGTTCGCACCTCGCGGGCTGGTTCAGCTTCCAGCCCCTCTTCGAGCGGATCGTGGCCGAGGAGCCCGACCTGCTCGACTAGCGATCAGGCGCGTCGAGGCACATCGGGCACGGAGTCAGACCCGAGCGTCGAACGTCGGAACCAGCGTGCGGGCGGCGCGGGCCTCGTCGACCCGGCGGACCGGCGTGCCGATCGGATACTCGGCCATCGCCCCCGGCTCACCGGTCGCCGCCTCCTGCGCGATGCGCTCGAGCGCCTCGGCCAGGGCCTCGAGGGTCTGCGGGCTCTCGGTCTCGGTCGGCTCGATCATGAGCGCCTCGTCCACGATCAGCGGGAAGTAGACGGTCGGCGCATGGAAGCCCTCCTCGAGCAGGCGCTTCGCGACATCGAGGGCGCGCACCCCGTGGGCCTGCTTCAACGTGCGCGCCGACAGCACGGTCTCGTGCATGCACGGTCGGTCGAAGGGGACGTCGTAGGTGCCGTGGAGGCGCTGGCGGAGCCAGTTCGCATTGAGCACGGCGATCTGCGCGACGCGCTTGAGCCCGTCCCCGCCGTTCACGAGGATGTAGGCGAGCGCCCGGGCGAGGACGAGGGCGTTGCCGTGCCAGGTGTGCATCCGCCCGATCGAGTGCGACGGTCGCTCCCAGCCGAATGCCGGCTCCGAGCCGCCCGCGTCGAGGCGGACCGGCCGCGGACCGGGCAGGAAGGGGACGAGGCGCTCGGAGACCGCGACCGGACCGGCACCCGGCCCTCCCCCGCCGTGGGGGGTCGCGAACGTCTTGTGCAGGTTCATGTGCACGATGTCGAAGCCCATGTCCCCGGGGCGCACGACGCCGAGGATCGCGTTGAGGTTGGCCCCGTCGTAGTAGAGGAGCCCCCCGACCTCGTGCACGGCCGCCGCGATCTCGGCGATGTCCTCCTCAAAGAGCCCGAGCGTGTTCGGGTTGGTGAGCATGATGCCCGCCACGTCCTCGTCGAGCTCCCGGCGGAGGGCCGCCATGTCGACGCAGCCGCGCTCGTCGCTCGGCACGGTGACCGCCTCGTAGCCGCTGAGCGTGACCGACGCAGGATTCGTCCCGTGCGCGGAGTCCGGGATGATCACCTTGGAACGCGCCGACCCCTGCGCCTCGTGCCACGCGCGCATGAGGAGCAGGCCGGTGAGCTCGCCCGCCGCTCCCGCGGCGGGCTGCAGCGTCGCGGCGGCCATCCCGGTGATCTCGCAGAGGACCTCCTCGAGCTCGACCATGAGCCCGAGCCATCCCTGGGTGAGGGAGGCCGGCGCCCCGGGGTGCACGCCCGCGAGTCCCGGGAGGCCGGCGACGGCGTCGCAGATCTTCGGGTTGTACTTCATGGTGCAGGAGCCGAGCGGGTACGCGCCGAGGTCGACCGAGAACTGCCGGTGCGAGAGCCGCGTGAAGTGCGCGACGAGGTCGCGCTCGGCGACCTCCGCCACGTCGACGGGCTCGCCGCGGCGGTGCTCGGCCGGGACGAGGTCCTCGACGGTCCGCTCCGGGATTCCCGTGCTCCGGAACGACCATGCGCGCCGCCCCGGGTGCGAGAGCTCGAACAGGGTCGGCTCCGACGCGCGTCCGAGAAGCGGCGCACTGGTGGCCTGCCCGCCGGCCGCTCCGTGGGCGACCGGGCCGTGCGAGCCGGAGGATTCGGTCGGGCCAGTGTCCGCAGCCATCAGGCCACCGCCTTCGCGAGGGCGGTCACGTACGCGTCGACCTCGTCACGAGTGCGCCGCTCGGTCACGGTGACGAGCAGACCGTGTTCGCCGCCCTCGACCGCGCCCTCGAGCGAGAGGCCGGCGAGGAAGCCGGCGTCGGCCATCCGTTCGATGACGATGTCGGCAGGGAGGGGCAGGCGCACCGCGAACTCACGAACGACCGGGGCGCCGGCGAAGGGCTCGATCCGCTCGGAGGCGAGCAGCGCGTCACGCAGGTAGTGGGTGGCCTGCGCGCACCGGCGACCCATCTCGACCAGACCGGAGGTGCCGAGCCAGCCCAGCTGGATCGCCGCAGTCACCGCCATGAGCGTCTGGTTCGTGCAGACGTTGGAGGTCGCCTTCTCGCGACGGATGTCCTGCTCCCGCGCGCGGAGGGTCGTCACGTAGGCGCGCCGTCCCTCGACGTCCACCGTCTCCCCGACCAGCCGTCCCGGGAGTCGGCGCACGTGCGCCGACGCGCAGGCGAAGAGACCGAGGTAGGGCCCGCCGAAGCCGAGCGTCGTCCCGAAGACCTGTCCCTCGCCGACGACCAGGTCGGCACCCCGCGTCCCCGGCGACGCGAGCAGCCCGGCGGCGACGGGGTCCGCGCCGACCACCAGGAGGGCTCCCGTCTCGTCGCACAGCCGGCGTGCCGCGGCGAGGTCCTCGAGGCAGCCGAGGTAGTTCGGGTAGCCGACCATGACCACGCCCGGCGGGTCGTCCGGCGTCCGCTCCGGGTCGGGCCAGGCGGTGGTGCCGTCCACGAGCGGGACGGTGCGGAGCCGGTGACCGGTGCCTGCCGCAGTGGTCGCGAGCATCTCGCGCCAGTGGGGATGGATGCCTTCGGAGACCCACGCCGTCTCGCGGCCGGTGGCAGCCGTGCCGAGGTTGACCGCTTCGACGGCGGAGCTGCCCCCGTCGTAGAGCGACGCGTTGGCCACGGGCAGCCCGGCGAGCCGGGCGATCATCGTCTGGTACTCGAAGATCGCCTGGAGCACCCCCTGGGCCACTTCGGGTTGGTAGGGGGTGTAGGAGGTCACGAACTCCGAGCGACCGGCGAGCGCACGGGTGACCGGTGGGATCTCGTGGTCGTACGCGCCTCCGCCGGCAAAGCAGACGAGGCGGTCGCTGCGGGCACGGTTGCGTGACGCGTAGCCCTCGAGGTGGGCGAGGACGTCGGGCTCGCCGGCGCCGTCGGCCAGCTCGAGCGACCGCTGGAGCCTGACCGCCTCCGGTACCGCCTCGAAGAGCTCGTCGAGCGACGAGAGGCCGAGGAAGGTGAGCATGGCCGCCACCTCGTCGTCGGTGTGCGGGATGTAGGTGCCCACGGGCACGCTCCTCGGTGGCGGGTTCGGGTCGGGTCCGGCGGTCGCTCGAACCTTAGGCGGTGGCGGAGGCGAACTGGCCCGGTCGCACGAAGGGCGTGGGCACGACGGAAGCCGCAAGCGTCCTCCCCCGCTGCTCGAGTTCGACACCGGTCGAGGTCTCCACCGCGACACCGGCATCGACGAGGGCGAGCGCGATCCCGTGGCCGAGCATGGGCGAGAAGTTGCCGCTCGTCACGTGTCCGGACTCCCGGCCGTCGCAGCGCACCGCGGCGCCCTCACGTGGCGGCTGCCGACCCTCGGTGGCGAGGCCGACGAGGTGGCGCCGGGCCCCGTGCGCTCGCTCCGCCAGCAGCGCGTCCCGCCCACGGAAGGCGTCCTTCTCCCAGCCGACGACCCAGCCGAGCCCCGCCTGGAGCGGCGTGATGGCGGGCCCGAGCTCGTGGCCGTGGAGCGGGAGACCCGCCTCGAGCCGGAGCGTGTCGCGGGCGCCGAGGCCCGCGGGCGCGATGCCGACCGCGAGCAGGGCGTCCCAGAGGGAGCCCGCGACCTCGTTGGGCACCGCGCATTCGACGCCGTCCTCGCCGGTGTACCCGGTCCCTGCCACGGTGCACTCGACTCCCTGCCAGGTGAAGGGCCGCACTCGGAACCGTCCGACCTCGGCCGCCCCGGGGACCACCTCCGCGAGCCGCGCTCGCGCCCGTGGACCCTGCACCGCGAGCACGCAGCGCCCGCCGGTCGTGTCCTCACCACCGATGGCCGCGACGACGCGAGAGGTGTTCGAGGCGTTCGGCATGACGTCGAAGACCTCGTCCTCCCGCCACCAGACGATGATGTCGTCGACGACCGATCCGTCCGCATCGTCGAGCAGGTGGGTGTACTGCGCGCGCCCCGGGGCGACCTTGCGCAGGTCGTTCGAGAGCGCCGCCTGCAGCGCGTCGAAGGAGCCGGCACCGTCCACGCGGACCGTGCCGAGGTGGCTCACGTCGAAGACGACGGCGGCCTGACGGCAGGCCCGGTGCTCTGCGATGGTGCCGGACTCGTAGGCGAGCGGCATCTCCCAGCCGCCGAACTCGACGAGCTTCGCGCCGAGTGCGCGGTGCGCGTCGATCAGCGCGGTGTGCCGGAGTGCGCCTGCCGCGGCTGTTCTCCGTCGCGGTGTCTGCTGCGCCCACGCCTGGAGGCTAGCGGCGGCCGGGATCAGGCGGAGCGGGCGGTGGAGGTCCGGCCGGGTGCGTCGCCGGCGAGACCGTACTTCGCGAGCAGCGCGAGGGTGTCGCGCTGGTAGAGGACGGTGACCCGGACTTCGGGGTAGAGCTCGGCGAGGCGGCGGACCTTGCCGTTCTTCTTCGTCACGAGACGCTGGTTGAGGGTCGTGAGCTCCACGAAGAGGCCGGGCGTCGGCAGCCAGAAGTCGGGGCGGAACGCCGCGGTCGGGCGGCCGGCCGGGTCCCAGTCGAGGATGAATTCGACCGGTTCGTACTCCCACTCGACCCCGTAGAAGTCGAGGATGCGGGCGAACCGCTGCTCGGACTCGTGTGCGAAGCGGACCGGGCGCTCCGTCGCGTCGCGACCTGCCATGGTGAGACGCGTGCTCAACGCTCGGCGGCCTCGGAGGCGAGGAGGGCCCGGGACGGATGGGTCGCGCTCGGCCGCTCGGGGGCCGCGGCGGTGATCTCCACGATGGCCGCGTCGAGCTCCTCGACGACGCCCGAGAGCGGCAGCACGTTGAAGACCCCCTGTCCTCCGGCGAGGAGGTCGACGAGCTCGCCGTCACTGCGGGCAAGGATCGACCGGCTGTCGGCGAGCACGAGCTGCGCGGACGCCACGTCCTCACCGAGATCGCCGCGCAGGCACTCGACCGCCTGGCGCGCCTGGCGGAGCTTGAGACCCGCGTCGAGGAGGCGCTTGATGACCTTGAGCTCGAGCACGTCGCCGTAGGAGTAACGCCGCTGGCTGCCGCTGCCCGTGGCATCCGCGATCGAGGGCCGGAGCAGACCGGTGCGCGCCCAGTAGTCGAGCTGGCGGTAGGTGATGCCCACGAGGGAGCAGACCTGCGTCCCCCGGAAGCCCTCGGTCGGCACCGGACCCCGACTGATCGCAGCCATGCTCGTTCCTCCACCTCGATCGGAGGTTGACCGTCAACCCAAACCTCACGGTCAACCTGCTGCTCAACGGTATCACACGCCCGTAACTACGAGCATGTGAGCGCGCGGGGACCGGAGACGATCCGCCGATTTGGAGCCCCTGACCCACCGGGCAAAGATCGGACCATGAGCGTCGTGAAGATCAATGCCATCACCGTCCGGGAGGGAGCCGGGGACGAGCTCGCCCGGCGCTTCGCTCACCGGGCCGGTGCCGTCGACCACGCGGACGGCTTCGAGGGTTTCGAGCTGCTGCGACCGACGGACGACCGTGCGACCTGGCTCGTGGTCACCCGGTGGCGCGACGAGTCGTCCTTCCGCGCCTGGGTCGAGTCACCGGCGTTCGCGCACGGGCACCGCGGGCCGGGTCCCGTCGACCACCCCCATGCGGACGGCGACGCGGGCTCGGAGCAGCGGCCGGTGGGCGTCGCGAGCGAGCTCTGGTCGTACGAGATCGTCGACCTCCCCTCCCCCCGATGACGGACGACGTCGACGACGGTCCGGTTCCGGTCCACCGGCGCTCGCTCGAGTACGAGGCATTCGAGGTCGACGACGGACTCCGGGTCGTCGGCCGCCTCCGCGACCGGCGACCGTGGGCCGAAGGCGGACGTGGGGTCGCGCTCGTGCACGACATCGAGCTCCGGGTCACCGTGCGCACGGACGATCTCACCATCACCGCGGCCGAGGCCGAGCTGCGGACGTACCCGCACACCGAGTGCCCGGCGATCGCGCCTGCGTTCGCGGGGCTCGTCGGCCTCTCGGTGGCCCGTGGGTTCACGCGGGAGGTCCAGCAGCGGTTCGGCGGCCCACGGGGATGCACCCACCTCGACCAGCTCGCACGGTCGCTCGGTCCCGTCGTGATCCAGGCCGTGACCTCGAGCAGGGCCAAGGCGGTGAGCACCGGCGAGCTGCCCGACCTGTTGACCGGCCGGCGCACTCCCTGGGCACGCGACTCCTGCCACATCTGGGCCGAGGGCGGCATCGCCGAGCAGAAGCTTGCGGCCGGCTGGCACCCCGGTGTCGGCCCGTACCCTTCGCTGCCGCTCGACGAGATCCGGGCGAGGAACGCCGCGCCGTGAGGGCCGGGCCGCGCTCGAACCCGGCGCGACGTGCCCGGCCTCTGGTAGCCGGTCTGGCGGTGCTCCTCACCGGCACCGCAGCGTGCACGAGCTCGGGCACGGCGGTCACCTCGCCCTTCGCCACGGCGCAGCCGGCCCTCGAGCACGGCCCGACCGATGAGGTCAAGGCCGCCGACGTCGCGGGCCTCGGGACGATCCTGGTCGACGGGCAGGGCATCGCGCTCTACCTCTTCGAGACGGACCGGCGCGGCTCGCCGTCCCGCTGCTACGACATCTGCGCGGTCCAGTGGCCCCCGGACATCTTGCCGAAGGGCGTGACGGCGCCCGTCACCGGGTCCGGCGTCCGCGCCGACCTGCTCGGGACGGCGCCGCGGACCGACGGGACGACCCAGGTCACCTACAACGGCTGGCCGCTCTACCTCTGGCCCCCCGACCACACGCCCGGGACGGCCACCGGTCAGGGCCTCACCAACGCCGGCGGGCGGTGGTGGGTCGTCGATCCTGCGGGCAACGCGGTGACGACGCCGTAGCGCGACCCGGTCCCGCGGCGCCGCGTTCGGGCATGATGTGGCCGATGGCATCCACGGAGAGGACCTCGCGGTGGTCGCGCCGCTCGGAGCGATCGATCCTCTCGATCAATTCGGTGGGCTCGGTCCTCTCGATCAACTCGGTGGGCTCGGTCCTCTCGCTCGGATCGATCGGGTCGGTCCTCTCGGTGGGGTCGATCGGCTCCGCGCTCTCCGTCGGCTCGGTGGGCAGCACGCTCGGGGCGCTGTCCCTGCTCTCGTTCCGCTCGCTCCTCTCGATCGGCTCCTCACGGAGTCGGCTCGCGACCTTCGGGCGCGTCGCGGCGGCACGGCGGCCTCAGGTGGTCGGACCGCCCAGCCAGCCCCTGCGGCGGAAGAGGTAGAGGAGGCCGAAGGCCGAGACGAGCTCGAGCCCGACCCCGAGGAGGTAGAAGGGCACCCGCCCGGTGATGTGGGCGATGAGGAACGAGAAGTTCTGACCGAAGAAACCGGTCAGGAAGCTGAGGGGCAGGAAGATCGTGGCGATGATGGTCAGCTGCTTCATGACCACGTTGAGCCGGTTGGAGACGGTCGAGAGGTGGGTGTCCATCACGCCGCTCAGGAGGTCTCGGTAGCCGTCGACGAGGTCGCTGATCCGGATGAGATGGTCGTAGATGTCGCGCAGGTAGCGCTGGTCGTCGTCGGTCGCGCCCGGTAGGTCCACCACACCCGACGTGATGCTCGCGAAGAGGTCCCGCTGGGGCGTCACGACCTTTCGGATCGTGATGAGCGTGCGCTTCATGTCGAAGAGGGTGCCGAGCTGCGCCTCGGTCGGTGTCGCCAGGATCGCGTCCTCGAGCTCGTCGATCCGATTGTCGAACTCGTCCAGCATCGGGAAGAAGCTGTCGGCCAGCTGGTCGAGCACGAGGTAGACGAGCGCGATCTGCGGCGCGGTGTCCGCCGTCGGCCGGCGGTGGCCCACCCGATCCCGCACCGAGTCCATCGCGCCGCACGATCCGCGGTGCACGGTCACGACGAAGTGCTCGGCGAAGAGGAAGTGCACCTCCTGCGTGATGGTGCCGCCCGTCCCCGCGCCGTGGGCGACCAACGCGGTGACGGCACCGTAGTCCTCGACCTTCGGCCGCTGCCCGAAGTGGCGCGCGTCCTCGACCGCGAGCGGGTGGACGTCGAAGGTGTGGAGCAGCAGGTCCTCGGCGTCGTCGTCGACGCCGTCGAGATCGAGCCAGAAGAACTGCCCGTCGTGGAGGAGGCCGACCACCTGCTCCCGCGAGGCCTCGGTGACGGTCCCGCCCACCGTGAGCGTCCCCTGCATGCCGCGAGTCTGCCCTCCTCGCACGAAGGCCACGTGGATGGGCCGTGCCCGCGCCGACCCCGGGCACACGGTCGCGGCGGTGCTCAGTCGACGCGCTCGAGCTCCTCACGGTAACGACGGCCGTTCGCGACGTACTCGGCGGCGGCGGTCTGGATGATGATCAGGTGTGACGCGTCCGGGCGGATCGTGGCGGGCACGCCGAGCGCGAGCGCACCGGACGGCACGTGCATGCGGTTGGGCACGACCGCGTTCGCGCCGACGGTCGCGCCGGTTCCCACCACCGCGTGGTGGAGCACGATCGAGCCGGAGCCGATGAGGACGTTGTCCTCGACGGTGCACCCTTCGAGGTGGGCGAGATGGCCGACGACACACCCGTCCCCGATGGTCGTCGGGAAGCCGGGGCCTGCGTGGAGGACCGACCCGTCCTGGACCGACGTGCGCGCGCCGATCGTGACCGTGCCGTAGTCGGCACGGAGGACCGCGCCGGGCCAAACCGTCGACTCCGAGCCGATCGTGACGGCGCCGATGAGCACCGCGTCGGGATGCACGTACGCCTCGGGATGGACGGTGGGGACGAGATCGCCGAGGCGGTAGATGGCCATGCGGGAACCCTACGGCACCCGATCGGCGCGGCCCGGCTGTCGTGGCTCCGTGCCATCACCGACAGGCACCGTGGGACAGGCGCCGTAGGATGGAGCGCATATCGCGGGCTGCAGCCACCAGGAGGCCGACCATGAGCGATGCCGGAGATCTCGACCACCCGGTCTTCGACGCGGACAACCACTACTACGAGGCGGTCGACGCCTTCACCCGCCACCTCGACCCGGCACTCGGTCCGCGGGTCATCCAGTGGTGCACGATCAACGACCGGCGCTATCACGTGATCGGCGGCCGGGTGAGCCGTGCGGTCACCAATCCGACCTTCGATCCCGTCGCGCTCCCCGGCGCGCTGCACGACTATTTCCGCGGGAATCCCGAGGGACGGAACCCGATGGAGTTCCTTTCGCAGCGCGAGGCCGTCCGCCCCGCGTACCGCGATCCGGCGGCACGGCTCGCCACCCTCGACGGGCAGGGTCTCGCCGGCTGCCTCCTCTTCCCCACCCTCGGCATGATCTACGAGGAGGCCCTGGTCCACGATCCGTGGGCGGTCTGCCAGCTCTTCCGAGCCTTCAACCGATGGCTCGTCGAGGATTGGGGATTCGAGCACGAAGGCCGGATCTTCACCGCCCCGTACCTGACGCTCGCCGACCCGGCGTGGGCCGTGGAGGAGCTCACCTGGGCGCTCGACGGCGGAGCGAGGATGATCGTGATGCGCCCGGCCGCGCCGACCACCGTCGAGGGCCGCCGCAACCCGTTCGATCCGGTCTTCGACGGCTTCTGGTCGACGGCCAACGATGCGGGCGTCACTGTCGTCGTCCACGCGTCGGACGGCGGGGTCTCGACCAACGGGTACGCACCCGAGGGGTTCGCCGCCACCTTCTCGGGCGGGTGGAAGCCCTCGATCAAGTCGTTCGCGATCGAACAGGCGATCCGCGACTACCTGCTCACCCTCATCTTCGAGAACCACCTCCTGCGGTTCCCGAACCTCCGCATTGCGTCGGTCGAGAACGGCGCGCAGTTCCTACCCGATCTCATCCGCAAGGTACGGTCGACGTCCTCCAAGATGCCCGGCTACTGGAAGGAGGACCCGATCGAGCTCTTCCGCCGCCACGTCTGGATCAACCCCTTCTGGGAGGACGACGTCGAAGAGGTCACCGAGTGCATGGGTCCGGACCGGGTGATCTTCGGCTCGGACTGGCCACATATCGAGGCGCTTCCCGAGCCGATCGACTACGTGCGCGAGCTCAAGTCCTTCGACGCCGCGGACCGTCGCAAGATCCTCCACGACAACGTCCGCGGGCTGCTGACCCTGCAGCCGTCCTGACCGGGACCGCCGTCGACCCGGAGGTCAGTGCCCGCGGCCGCGTCCCCGCGAGTTGTGGGCGCCCTTGCCGTGATGGGTCGTGTGGTGCGGCGCGTTGTGCACTGCCTCATCACGTCGCCGGACCTGACGGCTCCGACCGACGAACCCACCGAGGACGATCACCACGAGTGCGATCGCCATCACCATCCAGATCAACATCGACGGCTCCCCCTCCCGGTACCGCGGGCGGCCACGAAGGACACGCACCGCCGCACGGGCGCAGTTTCGGTGCCAGCAGACTACGCGGCCACGACCAGGGTCCGCCATCGGGCGACACCAGCACCGGGCACCTGTCCCATCCCGGGCGTACGGTGTCGCCATCGACCACGGTGACCATTACGCGAACGCCGTACGTGCCGAGCCGGGCGCCTGCTGGCGGATGGTGCGCCGGTCGGCCGGCTACCGGGTCGACACCCCCACGGACTGCCCGGAGCCGGTGCGGTGGACCGGCACTGCACAGGTCGGGACGCGTCGCCTTCGACTCTGGTCCTGTGAGCTGCACGTGACGGGCCTCGACGGGCCCCGCGAGGTCGGGCCGACGGTGAGGCCGACGCTCAGGCCGACGCCGGATCGGTCCAGTAGCCGTCGAGCAGGCGGCTCTTGATCGCGTCGAACTCGTCGTCGCTCAGCACGCCGGTCTGCCGGAGGTAGCCGAGCCGGAGGAGCTCCTCGGAGATGCCGTCCCGCCCTGCGGTCCCCGACGGCGCCGGGAGGCTGACCGGCCGAGGATCGACCGGCGAGCCGCTCCCGCCGCCCCGCCGCTCGTTGAGGGTCCGGCGGGCGTCCTTGTTGACCCGGCGATCGTGCACGACGCGGTATCGGAGCGTCCCTGCGGCGACTTGAGGTCGGAGCCATGGTCGGACACCGCTCGGGCCGAGGTACGACCGGGTACCGTACGGCCATGCCACCGGAGCACCACGTCCTTGCCGGAGACGAGGTCTCGCTACCACTGCTCGGGGTGGGGACCTGGGCGTGGGGCGACCGCTCGACCTGGGGCATGGGAGGCTACGACGGCTCGCTGACTCTCGAATCCATCAAGGATGCATGGGAGGCGTCGATCGATGCCGGCGTCGTGCTCTTCGACACCGCCGAGGTCTACGGAAAGGGCGAGAGCGAACGGATCATCGGCGGCCTCCTCGCGGGCGACGGCGCACGAGCGTCCCGGGTCGTGCTCGCGACCAAGTTCATGCCGTCGCCATGGAAGGTCGGCGTGCACGGCGCACTGCTCCGCTCGCTCCGGGCATCGCTCGACCGACTCGGCGTCTCGAGCGTCGATCTCTACCAGATCCACGGTCCGATCAGTCTGCGCGGGCACGAGGCGATGGCCGATGCGCTCGCCGCCGCTCACGCCGCGGGACTGGTGAAGGCGGTCGGCGTCTCGAACTACTCGGTCGCCGAGACCCGGGCGATCGCCGCGGCGCTCGAGAAGCGAGGGCTCCGGCTCGCCACCAACCAGGTCGAGTTCTCCCTCCTGCGCCGAGCACCCGAGACGAGCGGTCTTCTCGCCACCTGCGCGGAGCTCGGCGTCCTGCCCCTCGCCTACTCCCCCATCGGTCAGGGCCGACTGACGGGCAAGTACTCGGCGTCCAATCCCCCGCCGGGCAAACGGACCTTCTCCAACCACCCGATGGCCGTCGTCGAGCAGGTCGTCGACGCTCTGCGGCGTGTCGGGGGGCGCCACGACGGCAAGACCCCCGGACAGGTGGCCCTCAACTGGGTCATCGCCAAGGGCGCCGTGCCCATCCCCGGGGCGAAGAACCGCACGCAGGCCGAGGAGAACGCGGGCGCGCTCGGCTGGCATCTCGACGAAGACGAGCTCGCCGAGCTCGACACGGCAGCGCTCCCCGGACGCGTGACGCTCTCCAGTCGCGTCTGGCAGCACGGCTGACCGCACCACGCGCGCGTTCGGTTGCGCGGCGCGTCCGTTCCGGCGCGCCAAGCGCGTCCGCTGACTGAGCGTGCACGTCTCGAACACCGCAAGACGGCATGAACGGTGCCAGAACCGATCGAACGTTCGGTTCGTCGTCGCGACGCATCGCGCGATATTCGGATGTTTGCGCCGAGTTCCTTTGAGGCAGAATGGTCGCCGACTTACCATGAGCCGCGACGGTCACCGCGTGTGCGCCGTCTGATCGAACCGAGGCGATTGCCTCACGGGGGTGTGATCCATGGCAGTTCGACATCGCGTCATCCGCATCTTGCTGTCCCTCTCGCTCGTCGCGAGCGCGTGCATCGGCGCGGTCGCGGCAGCGGGCGCAAACGCGTCATCGGCCGGTGCGGCAACGAGCGGTCCGGCGTGCACCTTCGACGGTGGTGGCACGCTGGGGATCGTCCTCAACCAGAAGCCCGGGGACAAGGTCGTCATCAAGTGCACGGGGCTCGCGCCGAACCACCCGTACCTGATGATGGAAACCAGCCTGCTGCTCGCCGTCGATCCCGCGGCGAAGCCCCTCCTCACCGGCCAGGTGCTCTCGCTCCCGGGTCTGCTCGCGGTGCTCGCCGCGCTGCCGGAGATCAACCCGGCCGCCCTCACCTTCCCATTCTCCGACATGTCGGGGAACTTGAACGTGACCTACACCCTGCCGACGTCGAACGCGCCCGATCCGAACGCGACCTGTCCGCCGAGCACGGCGCAGATCAACGCCGGACTCATCGGCTGCGCGATCGCGACGATCGATCTCACCACGTTCAAGCCGGTGGCGGCAGCCAGCTCCCTCGTGGAGTTCGCCGGGGATCCCCTGTTCCCGCCCAGCCCGACCCTCGCGCTCTCGACGGCCACCGCGACGCACGGCCAGACGGTGACCGTCAGCGATGCACCGGGGGCCACGACGTTCTGGTGGCTCGCCACGCTCACGGCACTTGCGGCGCTGCTCACGGGTGGGACGCCCCCGCCGTCCTCCATCAACGTCACACTCTCCCGTGTGCACGTCGTGGTTCCGGCGACGGTCAACATCACGCCTGCCGTGTACAACCCACCGGTCCTCACGCCACCCAAGCTGAGCGGAACCTTCACCGTGCCGAAGCACGTGACGACCGGGGTCCATACCGTCACGGTCGCCGAGACGGCGAAGGTCCAAATCTTCACGCTCACCCTCACCGCGACCGCGCCTCTCACGGTCACCTGATCCGCACGACGGCCTGATCCGTACGATGCGGGCGGGGCACGGTGCCCCCGCCCGCATCTGCGATTGGCCACAATGGCCGGGTGGCCTCCCCAGGACCGGAACGTCAGGCGCACGGTGACGAGGACGAGCACAGCCACGTCCACCGGCATCGCATCCGGCGGTTCGGTGGGCTCGTGCACCACCGGCACGACCCCTCCGACAGCATCGACCATGCGCTGGAGGGAAGTGCCCAGGGGATCCGTGCGGTCAAGATCTCCTTCGCCGTCCTCGCGGCCACCACCGCGATCCAAGCGGTCATCGTCTCCTTCAGCGGTTCGGTGGCGCTGTTGGGCGAGGCCCTGCACAACGCGTCGGACGCCCTCACGGCCGTGCCACTCTGGCTCGCGTTCTCGATCGGACGTCGCGCGCCGACGCGACGGTTCACCTACGGCTACGGACGGGCGGAGGACCTCGCGGGAATCGTCGTGGTGCTGCTCATCGCCCTTTCGGCCGCGCTGACCGCTTGGCAGGCGATCGATCGTCTGCTCCACCCCGCAACCGTGCACCACCTCCCCTTCGTCATGGCGGCGGCGATCGTGGGCATCGTGGGCAACGAGGCCGTCGCCCGCTACCGCCTCACGGTCGGAAGACGCATCGGATCGGCGGCCCTCGTCGCGGACGGCAGCCATGCACGTGCGGACGGCATCACCAGCTGCGCGGTTCTGATCGGCGCGGTCGCCACGGCGCTCGGATTCGAGCGAGCGGACCCGATCGTCGGGCTCGTGGTCACCGCTTTCATCCTGGTCGTCCTGGTCCACGCGGCTCGGAGCGTGGGGGAACGGCTCATGGACGCCGTCGACCCCGAGTTGGTGTCATCCGTGGAGCGCGTGGTCGCCGGCATCCCGGGAGTCGAAGAGTGCGGCCGCGTGCAGATTCGATGGGTCGGCCACCGTCTGCACGCCGCCATCCGCATCGAGGTCTCGAGCGAGCTGAGCGTGACGGGCGCCCACGACATCGCCGAGGCGGCATCGCACGCCCTCCTGCACGCGAACCCGAGTCTCAGCGAGGTGATCGTCCACACCGATCCGAGCGGAGTCACCGGACGGGACCCACACGCGGTCACCGCCCATCACCGTCGTGAGCCCGACAGCGGGTGATGTGCCGACCGGGCGGTGGCCGTCCGTGTGGGTCAGGATGCACGGAAGACACGGAGGAGGACTATGAGACTCACGCTGCACGCCTTCATGACGGTCGACGGCGTCGTCCAGGCCCCGGGTGGCCCCGACGAGGACCCCGACGGCGGCTTCGAGCACGGCGGATGGTCGTTCCCCTACGGGGATGCCGACTTCGGGCAGGCGATGGCGGGATGGTTCGCCGAGGCCGACGCCTTCCTGCTCGGCCGGCGCACCTACGAGATCTTCGCCGCGCACTGGCCGCAGGTCACCGAGCCGGACAACCCGATCGCGACCAAGCTCAACGGACTGCCGAAGCACGTGGCGTCCACCACGCTCTCGTCGGTGGCGTGGGAGCACGCGACGCTTGTCCGGGGATCGCTGCCCGACGAGGTCGCGAAGCTCAAGGAGCTGCCGGGTCGCGAGCTGCAGGTCCACGGGAGCGGCGGGATGGCGCAGACCCTCATCGAGCACGATCTCGTCGACGAGTACCGCCTGCTCACCTTCCCGGTGCACCTCGGGACCGGCAAGAAGCTCTTCCGTGACGGCGCGGCCCCGTCGGCGCTCCGGCTCACCGGCGTCCGGTCGACGAGCACAGGCGTCGTGCTCTCGACCTACGTGCCCGACGGACCGGCCCGCTACGGCTCGTACGCGCTCCCTGACTGAGCCGGTCCGGAGGTCCGGCGCGGCCGACCGGCGCCCCTGATCGCGACAGCCGAGGATCCCTCCACGCGTCCGGACGGGGAGTCCGTTGTCCCGTCCGGACGCGTGGCGTCCCTCAGAAGGTGGTGGTGTAGCCCTTGAGGGTCGAGAGGACCCCCGTCTTCGACGCACAGGCCACGGCGCCGAAGAGGTCGCCGTTCGTCGTGTAGGTCGAGGTGCCGCCGGTCACGGTCCCGGAGTAGACCCACTCGACGTGCCCTTTCGGGCACGCACCCTGGCCAAGGGAGTACGGGGCGCTGAGGGAGACTGTGGTGGTCTGACCGCTCGGCGCCCAGGTGAAGAAGGTCCCGGTCGGATCGAGCACGGCCGACACGTTGCTCTTCGACTTCGGCGTGCACTTGGCGATCGCGATCGAACCTCCCAATGTGCCGCTCACCTTCGAGCAGACCACCGGCGCCGTGTAGTTGTACACGCCAGCCGGCGTCGAAGGGCTCGTCCCGCCGATCGAGCTCACGGTCACCGCGGCGGAGTCGACAGCCTCACCGACCGGGGCGACCGCGTCGATCGTCGAGTCGTCCACGACGGTGAACTGCGTGGGCGTCCCGCCGAAGGCGACCGTCGTCGCGTCTGTGAACCCCGTGCCCGTGATCGTAACCGGGGTGTGTCCGGTCAATGGCCCGCTGTTCGGGCTGAGAGCGGTGACGTTCGGCTGCGGAACGAAGGTGAACTGGTCTGCCGAGCCCGTCGCGCTCGGACCCCCGGCCGTGGTGACCGTCACGTCGACCGTGCCGGCGCCCGTCGACGGGGAGACCGCGGTGATCGAGGTGTCGCCGTTGACGGTGAAGCTGACCGCGACAGCACCACCGAACGACACCGCTGTCGCGCCGGTGAGCCCGTAGCCGGAGATGGTGACCGAGGTTCCTCCGGAGGCCGGCCCGATCGACGCCGAGAGCCCCGTCACGACCGGCGCCGGGTTGAACGTGGACGCCAGCTGGACGAAGGCGTTGTTGGAGGCGTTGGTGACCTCGTTGCCGTAGGCGTCGTATGCGGTGAGCGCAGGATCGACGGTGGGCGTCGACGAGAGCAGTGACGACGAGACGATCGAGCCGGTGTAGTACCAGCTGGCGCTCACCCAGGCGGTGAAGGTGTCGGGATGGCTGCCGCGGCCACCGCTCGAGCATGTCGTCGTAAGGAAGACATCACCCGTCGGGTACCCGGTCGTCGGATCGAATCCGGTCGCGAAGGTCTGCATGCCGATCCCGCCGCACCAGTGCCCGAGATACGCGAACTGCAAGTTCGCGGGAAGGATCAGCTGCGTCGGTCCGGTCGTTGCGGATGCGACCGCGGGGATGCCGAGCGCCGCGACCAGAGTGGCGGCGAGCACGGCGAGGGACGTCATGACTCTGCGCATGGTGGCACCATCCTTCGGATCAGCGTCGTGAGGCCGCGAGGTCGCAGCGGCATCGAGCGGTTCACGTCAATCGGTGGAGCGGTGCCCGCATTGCGCTTCGTGGCAGTGCTGCTCTGTCTGCGTCCGGCATCGCATCCCCCAACCGAGTCCACGTGCGAGACGCCGCGGACCGCTCGACATGCTACCGGTGTCACGCGTGCTCGTCACCAGATCGCGTCGGCGAGGTTGTCCACGCGTTAGTAAGAAGGTTCTTAGAGACTCTGCGAACGGTCGGAGCATGACCGTCGACGGCTGCGGCCGCACCGCGCACGGTGGTCGACTTTGCATGTCCGTCGCCAACGGCGGCGCGAATCGGTCGCGGCGACGTACTCCTGAGTGGTCTCGCAAGGGTTGGGCTCCCCGCTCCGGAAGTTCATCTCGGCGCTTGCGCAGACGTTGTCAGGTCACTTCAGGATGTTCACGGCCCGGGCGACCACCAGCAGCGCCACAACGAGCGAAATCGCTTCTTCGGCCATCATCATGAGCTTCGTCCACGGTTTGATCGCCGAGACGTCCGTGGGGCTGAACGCGGTCGCGGTGGCGAATGCGAAGTGGAAGTAGTCGACGAACTTCGGGACCCAGCCGGGTCCCACGTGCTCCTCGTTCTTCATCTCGGGGAAGACCAGTGCCGGCGGATGACCGGCCCCATGTGCTCGCGCCGCCGGGCCGCCCCGATCGAGCGCCCAGTACCAGAGCCCGAATGCGATCACGTTGGTCAGCCAGATCGCTCCGCCGCTGGCGAGCAGCACCTTCGCGTCGTTGGTGAAGGGAGAGACGTTGATGATGGACACGACCAGCCGGACGGCGGCGTCGGCGTTGGCGAGGGTGATGACTCCGACGAGGCAGTCGGTGAGCACCTTCAGCCAGGGTAGATCTCGATCGATGCGACCGGGATCGCCGATGATCAGCGCGACGAGGAGGGCGACCAAGATGACCAGGAACACCCACCACGCGTCCCCGTTGCGCAGCTCAGGAGGCAGGGTTGCCCGGAGGACCCCCGTGACGAGCACGGCAAGAGCCATCGGCCACCGCGGTTCACCCAGGTTCGCTGGCCGCGGGATGTCCGCCTTGCCCGAAGTGTCTGCCACGCCGGTCGTGGTTAGAGGCCGGACTCGACCGTGATCCGGCCGGCGGCGGCTGCCTGCTTGAGCGCCTCGAAGTCCTGTTCGTTCTGGTCGGCGTAGGAGTCGGAGAACTCGGCGATGGCGCGGTCGAAGGTCGGTCCGTTGCCGAGATAGCTGGCGATGGCGATCCGATCGCCGGACCGGGCATGCGCACGGGCGAGGGACTGGGCACAGATGCCGACGTACTTGGTCAGCCCGGGCGGGATCGCACCTTCGATTTCGAAGGATCCCTTCCAGTCGCGGAGTTGGCGGAGGTAGAAGTCGCGGGTCACCCCGTCGGGAGCTTCGGCCCGCTCCCAACCGAGGAAGATGTCGCTCGCTGCCTGCATCAGGTGTTGACCGGCGACGACCCGCTCGCCATGGGTGGCGAAGCCGCTCGTTCCGACGAACTCCTCGAGGACCGATGCCTCCGCCTCTTTGGCCTGGAGGAGTAGCGGATCGCTCTGGTCTCGACTGACGAGCAACAGCACCCACGCCCGGGTGCCGACGCTGCCGACCCCGACGACCTTGCGGGCGACCTGCACGAGTCGGAACTCCTCGAGAAGGTGCTGGCGATCGGTCTGGAGGGTCCGGCGGTAGCTGACAAGGAGTCGGTGGAGCAGCTCGAAGAAGGCGTCGCTCTCGAACTGGGGGAAGAGCTCCTCGGCGGGCACGAGGACCGGCGGATCGCTGACGAACCGACGCTGACCGTCGACCAGGTGGGTGAGCTTGTCGAGGGCCTGGAGGCTGTCGCGGGTACGGGCCTTCGCCGTCAACTTGGCGGCGCGAGACGCCATTCGCGCGTCCGATCTGGACCCGGACGCGCTTGCCGCTGCGTCGAGGTCGGCGAGCACCTGGGCGACGTCGATGTGGGAGTACCAGACGTCGAGCGTCGACATTCCCGCCAACCTTCTCATCTCCTCGCGGTAGCTCCTTCCGACCTCGAGGGCAGCGGTGCGCGCCTCCTTCTCGCTGAACTCGCGGTCGCGAGCCGCGATGACCACGCTCGCGGCCAGTCGCTTGACGTCCCACTCCCAGGGTCCCGGCAGTGTCTCGTCGAAGTCGTTGACGTCGAACATGAGCTTTCGTTCGGGGGAAGCGAACAGGCCGAAGTTTGAGAGGTGGGCATCGCCGCAGATCTGGGCGTTGAGGCCGGACCGGGGCGTGATGGCCAGGTCCGAGGCCATGAGAAGCGCTGCACCGCGGAAGAACGCGAACGGCGAGACCAGCATGCGGCCGTAGCGGATCGGGACCAGCTCGGGCACCCTGGTCGTCGCCTGACGCTCGAGGAGAGCGACCGGGTCCGGGCGATCAGGCCCGGGGCTGAACTCAACCTGCGATGATCGGGGGGCCGAGGTCCGTGCTTCTTTGCCCCGCCGGACCCGGTCCTCGACCGAGGAATGCTCCACGACCTGGCCCGACCGGCCCGGCCTGAGCGTCCGTTCCACCATGGCTCCCCCATCCGCTTCGAGTGCCCGTTCTGCGTTGGCTCCGATCATGCTCCGGTCGCAACGGGTGTGCAGCTACTCCAGTTTGCGGAATGCCGCATGGGAGGGGACGCTGTCGCCACTGACCGGCCGGAATCCGGGCGCCTCGATCTCCGCCGGGGTCTCGAGGTCCGCGACTCGAAGAGTCGGAGCGGGCGCGTCGCCCTATCGAGGATCGCCCTCGAGCCCGATGGCGACGAGATCCGCGGGGTGAATCCACTCGTCGGCCAACGCGATGCCCCCCGCATCGACGACGGCGTCACGGAATGGAATGGCCCAGCGATGCTCGAGGAGAAGGATTGCCGCAGCAGAGCCGTTCGGGATCGCATCTGCGACAAACCACACCTCCTCGTCCGGCAGGAGATGACCATCGGCCCCCTCGGCGGCACCCGCCGCGGCACCCGCTTCGGGGTCACCGGCACCCAGGCCGACGAACGCGCCGACGATCGCCCCCATCTCCATCGCCTCGTCCGAGGTCAGATCGCTCACCTGCAGTGCTGTGATGTTCCCCCCGCCATCCTTGTTGACAACGAGGGCGTCCACGATTCGTACGAACTTGTGCTCACGCAGCTTGTCCAATTCTGCTGCGATCTTGCCCGTGAACTCCGGCTCGGAGAAGCCCAGCACGAGCATCTGCACGGGTCCCATGGTCATCGTCGTCTCCTTAGGAACTGGCAAGCAGCTTCTGCTTTTGCGCGTCGAACTCCGCCTGCGTGAGCACACCCTCGTCGAGGAGCTTCTTCAGATTCTGCAGTTGGGTCACCATGTCGTCCCCGGCGACATTGGGTGCGCCGGCCGTCTGCGGCGGAGCAGCCTGTGCAGCCTCGGCTTGGGCTTCTCCGGACTTGGTGCCGGCGTGGTGTGCGACCGCAGCGACACCACCGATGACCGCTGCTCGCCGAAGTGGCCTTCTTCTCATCATGGCGGGACCCTCGATTCTCGAATCGGTTGACCGGACGGACCTGGAGGGATGTGGACTGAGTGGTTCCGTCCGTCGTCGCTACTTCGTGCCTCCGGGTGGAGTGTAGACCTACTCTTGCTCGATCGCTTTGTCGCTCTCGTACCCAGATCCACGACTTCGCGGCTCGCCGTTCGTCCTGCGTCCATTTGCCGAGAAGGACTTCGCAGCTGCTACGGAGCTCGAACATGATCCGGCGGCGAGCATGGTGCCGCCCCTACCGTCAACTGACCCTGGCAGGGTGGTGCAGCTGTTCGAGCAGTACCGTTTGCGCGGCGAACTGCTCCATCTCACCATTGCCGATCTCGAGACTGACGTCTACCTCGGGGAGGTCATGGTCATGGTGAGCGAACATCAGACCGGTGAGCTCGGATGCGGGATCGTTCCACGGGTCCGTGGTCGGGGTATTGCAACCCAAGCTCTTGGCTTGCTCACCGCGTGGAGCGTCACGGCGCTCGACCTCCGCCGGCTCCAGATGCTCGTTGCGCAGGACAATACGCCCGGCCTGCGTCTCGCCGAACGCGTCGGGTTTCATCGGGAAGGTGTGCTCCGCGCGTATTGGGAGCGAGATGGAGATCGACTTGATGTCGTGATGTTGTCGATGCTTCCCGGTGAGAACCCGGGCAGCGGATCGACCGGTGCCGGACAGTGATGCTTTCCCTGCCGAGCTCGTTGCAGATTCCCGATGCAGATTCCCGATGCAGATGCCGTTACCCGTATCCCGGAGAGTTCAAGAGCACGCCCACTTGGCGGGCACGTTCTCGCACAGGCATGCGTCGGATCATCGGGTCGATCTCTGACTCGGCGAATTGGTCGGGCTGCCGGGATTTGAACCCGGGACCTCTGGTCCCCCAGACCAGCGCGCTAACCAAACTGCGCCACAGCCCGCTCCCGACCGCCGGTGCTCGACACACCTCCGGCTACCCCACGAATCCGTCCGCTCCGACAACCGAGCACGTGATCGGACCGCGGGACACGGTCCCCGTGGGACGCGGGCAGCCTAGCGCACGGACATCGGGCCCCTCCCGAACCGAACCAGCCAAAGCCGCACCGATCGGCGGTCCCGCGGAGAACCCGCGGGACCGCGCGTCGGGTGCTACGCGGCCTTGGCGGCGAACTTCCCGATCAGGTCATAACCGGTCGTGTTCGCGTGGATGTTCTGCAGGGAGCAGAAGTAGGTGAGCTCGCAGACCTTCGCGACAGGACCCGGGATCTTCCCGTAGGGCGCGAGGGTGACCAGGTGGGTCATCGAGCCGTAGGCGCCGGTGTCGCTCGTGATGTCCACGAAGACACCGCCGACCCCCGCCGAGGTGTAGGCCGCGCTCGAGGTCCGGGTTGATGATGCTCTTGAAGGCCGTCTGCGAGAGGGTCGCGAGGCTCTGGCCGCTCGGGCCGCCGGGGTTGACCCACTCGCCGAGCACGACGTCCGGGTAGGTGAGGCCGACGATCTTCGCCGACGAGTCGCCGCTCGCGTCGAGCGCGTTGCGCAGGTCGGTGCCGAGGGTCGTCACGTTGGTCTCGACGGTTGCGGCGTTGGCGATCACGCAGTTGGTGATCGCGGTCGCGTCTCCCGCACCGAGGCAACCGGTGATGTCGTTGCCGCCGATCGAGACCGTGATGAGGCCGACCTTGCCGGCATTGGTCGGGTTCTCGATGAAGTCGATCGCGGCCTGCTCCTGGGTGGTGGTCGGGTACGGCACCGCGTCCGTGGCGGCGACCGGCCCGTACCCCGACTCGAGGCAACCGATGGCGGTCAGGATCGACGAGGAGGTCGCCCCGCCGCAGCCGAAGTTCTCGAGCTGGAGCTTGAGCCTCTTGGCGACGACGGCGGTGTAACCCGCGGTCGCCCCGATGCCGGGCTGGTACCCGACGGAGTAGGAGTCACCGAGGGAGAGGTAGTACGGCAGCGGTGGCTTCACCCGGGTGGCGGCGGCCCCGCTGCCTCCCGCGGTGGCGACGAACCCGGCGGTCGCCAGGCCGGCCGAGACGAGTGCGGTCACGAGCAGAGCTCGGATCGGACGGTGACCCATGGTGGTTCCCCCAGTGGACGGATCGGTGCTCTCGGGGACGACACCAGTGCCGCCTCCCCGCCCACCACTGCTACCACAGGTGGCACGAGGTGTTCACGCTCCGCGTTCCGAAACCATTCTCCGGGGTAGGTCACTGGCGACGCTCCGTGATCTGCACCTACCGGCGTGCATCCTCAGATGTGGTGCACGACCCAGGTGACGCCCTGGAAGGCGCGGTAGCCCAGGTAGACGACCGTGGCCACGATCATGAACTTGAAGTACCAGGGCGAGGAGCGGTGCTCGATCGTCTCGCCGCCGCAGACCGGGCAGACCCCGGGCTCGGCCACGTCTTCGTCCTCGATCCGCTCGTCGCACTGCTCGCACCACGGCACGGCTCAGCCCGCCCCGGTCGTCACCGTCGGCGCCCCCCGCCGGTCGCGCCCTTCATGCGCACCCGCAGCTTGATCGGCGTCGGGCCGAGGTCGAAGCGCTCGCGCAGACCGCGCTCGACGTAGCGCAGGTAGGTCGGCTGCAGGCGCCCGTTCGTGAAGAGGGTGAAGGTCGGCGGGTCGCTCGCGCCCTGCACCGCGTACTGGATCCGCGCGCCGACCGGCGGGTGCGCGCCCTGGATCGACGTGAGCGCGCGGTTGAGCTCACCGGTCGGGATCCGCAGGTGGTACGCCTCCTCGGCCGCCGCGACGGCCGGCAGGATGTGGTGGACCCCGAGGCCCGTCTTCGCGCTGATCTTGAGCACCGGCGCCGCACCGAGAAAGGCCAGCCGGTCCCCCACCGCGGCGAGCAGGTCGGTCTGCTCCTCGCGGGGCACGAGCTCCCACTTGTTGAGCACGACGACCGCCGGGCTCCCTGCGGCGCCGATCCGCTCGGCGAGGCGTTGGTCCTGGTGGGTGATGCCCGCGGTCGCATCGATGACCAGCAGTGCGATGTCCGCCCGATCGAGCGCGTCGAGCGCACGGAGGACGGCGTACGTCTCGGTCCCGGGCTCGGTCCGCGACCGGCGTCGCATGCCGGCCGTGTCGACGAAGCGGACCGTGCCTTCGGGGGTCACCACGATGGTGTCGACCGCGTCCCTCGTGGTGCCCGGCTCGTCGTGGGTGACCGATCGCTCGTCGCCGACGAGCCGGTTGAAGAGGGTCGACTTGCCGACGTTCGGTCGGCCGACGAGCGCCACACTCGGGATGCCGGCGGCGCCATCCGCCTCGAAGGGCGGCGAACCGTCCTCGCCTGTCGACGTCGCCGGTCGCCGGCTCCGCCCGGCGCCGTCGGCGCGGGCAGCAGCGCGACCACCTCGTCGAGGAGGTCGCCGGTCCCGCGGCCGTGCAGCGCGCTGACCGCCCACGGGTCGCCGAGACCGAGTGCCAGCGCGGCCCAGACCTCGAGCCTCGCGGCGCTCCGAGTCGACCTTGTTGACGACGACCCGCACCGGCCGTCCGCTGCGCTTGAGCACCCGGGCGACTGCGAGGTCCTCGTCGACCACCCCGACCGTCCCGTCGACCACGAGCAGGATCACGTCGGCGTCGCCGATCGCGCGCTCGGCCTGCCTGGTCACCTGCGCGTCGAGGGGGTCGTCGGTCGCGAGCCAGCCGCCCGTGTCGACGATCGTGAAGGCGCGCCCGGCCCACTCCGCGTCGAGCTCCTTCCGGTCGCGGGTCACCCCGGGTCGCTCCTCGACCACCGTGGCGCGGCGACCAACGATGCGGTTGACGAGTGTCGACTTGCCGACGTTCGGACGGCCGGCGACCACGACGAGGGGCTGCACGGCGCTCATCGGACGCTCCCGAGGCGGACCGGGACCCGGTCGGGTCGCGCCGAGCCGCCGCCGAGCGCGAACCGCAGCGAGCGACCGTCGGTCGGGACGACCTCGACCGGATGCGGGAGGTCGGCCGGTGTCGAGTCGTCGAGGAAGCGGCCGCCCGAGAGGCAGGCGTCGGGCAGCAGGTAACGGTGGCCGGCCGGCTCGTCGCGCAGCACCGCCGCGAGGTCGGGACCGGTGAGCAGGCCCGCGACCCCGATGTTGCCACCGAAGAAGTGGTTGGCGACCGGCAGGATGCGCACGTCGTCACGCCCGAGCGTGTCGAGCAGCGGTCCGAGCACCGCTGCGCCGTAGGTGCCGGTGAGGACGGCGACCGGAAGCGACGGGTCGACCGGCCGGACCGCTGAGGCCGCACGCGGTGCGCGGTACCCCGCCGCGGGAGCGCCGTCGACCGCGGCGAAGAAGCCGGGACGGACCCCGAAGGCCTGGCCGGTGTCACCCTCGAAGGCCGCGGCGAACGCGGCCGCCATGCCGATCCCGTTCTCGTGCTGCGGGAGGCCCTCGTACGCGGCGACGGCGGGGAACGGTCGGCCGGCGAGCAGGTAGTACTCGTCGGCCGCGAACACCATGCGCCGCCCGAGCGCGGTGGTGAAGGTCTCCTGCCACGACGCGACGACGTCGCAGACCGCGGCGGCCTCGGCCGGGGTGTGCGGGCGCATCCCGGCCTCGCTCGAGAAGCGGCTGACCCCGAGTGGCACACAGGCCACGCTCGCGAGCTCCGGGTAGGTGTCGAGGACTCCCGCGAGGGTGTCCTCGAGCACCGCCGCGTCGTTGCGCCCGGGGCAGACCACGACCTGCCCGTGGATCTCGATCCCTCCGTCGAGCAGGGCGCGCAGCCACCGTAGGCTCGTCGCGCCCCGCCGGTTGCGCAGGAGGGTCGCGCGGACGTCCGGGTCGGTCGCGTGGATGGAGACGAAGAGCGGGGAGAGGCGCTCGGTGAGCACGCGCTCGAGGTCCATCTCGGTGAAGCGGGTGAGGGTCGTGAAGTTCCCGTAGAGGAAGGAGAGACGGTAGTCGTCGTCCTTGAGGGAGAGGCTCCGCCGCATCCCGGGCGGGAGCTGGTAGATGAAGCAGAACTCGCAGTGGTTGTCGCAGGTGCGCACCCGGTCGAAGACGGCGGACGAGACCTCGGCCCCGAGCGGCTCCCCGTCTTCCTTGCGCACCGCGACCTCGAGCGTCCCGGGCAGGCCGCGCCGGCGGACGACCAGGTCCAGCTCGCCCTCGTCGGCGAGCATGTGGTACTCGATCACGTCACGCGGCGAGCGGCCGTTGAGCGAGAGGAGCTCGTCCCCGGGTCGCAGACCTGACCGGGCTGCCGGTGACGCTTCGGTGACGGCGACGATCGTGGGTGCCGTCGTCACGCGGGGCGACGACATGGCACCAGCGTACCCGGTCGGGTCCGCCGTTCCGGCGTCGCCGCAGGTCGGAAGGGGCGTTCGCACGGCTAGCCTGCAGGGGTGGCCGTCGACCGCGTCCTGCTCGCCGAGCCCCGCGGGTTCTGTGCGGGGGTCGAGAAGGCGATCAAGGCCCTCGCCTGGATGGTGCGGGTCTTCGAGCCGCCCGTGTACTGCTACCACGAGATCGTCCACAACCGGCACGTCGTCGATCAGTTCCGGGAGCGCGGGGTGGTCTTCGTCGACGACGTCGAGGAGGTGCCGCCAGGAGCGCCCCTGATGCTCTCGGCCCATGGCTCCGCACCCGAGGTCGTGACCTCGGCCCGGCGGGAGGGCCGGGTCGTGGTCGACGCGGTCTGCCCGCTCGTCACCAAGGTCCACCACGAGCTCAAGGTCCGGGCGGGCAAGGGCTACACCGTCCTCTACGTCGGCCACCAGGGCCACGAGGAGGCGGTCGGGACGATGGCGGTCGCACCCGACTCGGTGCGCCTGCTCGAGCAGGCCGACGACGTCGACGCGCTCGGCGATCTCGACGACGCCGGCGGGGAGCCGCAGGTGGCGCTCCTCGCGCAGACCACCCTCAGCCACGACGAGTGGGCCGGCATCGTCGAGCGGGCCCGCGGACGGTTCCCCGAGCTCTGGATGCCCAACCGCAGCGATCTCTGCTTCGCCACGACCAACCGGCAGGCCGCGCTCAAGGCGATCGCCGGCCGTGCCGACGCGGTGGTCGTGATCGGCTCCGAGAACTCCTCGAACACAGTCGCGCTCGAGCAGGTCGCCCGCTCCTTCGGCTGCCCGCGGGTGCTCCGGGTCAACGACGCCGCCGACCTACCCGACGACCTCTCGGGGACGGTGGGGGTCACCGCGGGGGCATCGGCTCCCGAGGCGCTCGTCCACGCCGTCGTCGAGCGCCTCGCCCCGCGCGAGGGCGTGGAGAGCTCGTCGGTCACGGTCGAGGAGGAGTACTTCCCACCGCCGCCGGAGCTGCGCGAGCTCCTCCGCGGGCTCGAGGCCGCCGTCGCGGCCCTCAATGCCGTGCCGGCCGCGGCCACCGGTACGACCGGCGACCGTACCCTGGCCGACGACCGGACCATCGCGGCATCCGACGTGCTCGAGCAGCTGGCGGGCGCCCCGGCCTGATGCCCCCCACCCAACGGCACCGGTGGCTGACCCGACCGGACAGCCGCGCCCGCCGGCGAGATGAAGTCCTCGTGCGCTTCGTGCTCGACACGGCACGGGCCGGCTTCGACGAGCGCCACCCCGACGCGGCCTTCGGCCCCGTCGTCGCGCTCGTCGCCGCGTACGACGAAGAGCACAACATCGGCGACGTGCTCGCCAAGATGCCCCAGAGCGCGTGCGGCCTCGAGGTGTCGACCCTCGTGGTCGTCGACGGCGGCACCGACCGCACCGCCGACGTGGCGATCGGCGCGGGGGTCTTCACCTGCGTCCTCCCGGTCAACCTCGGGCACGGGGCCGCGCTGCGCCTCGGCTACCGCCTCGCCCTCGAGCACGGCGCCCGCTACGTCGTGACCCTCGACGCGGACGGTCAGAACGACCCCGCCGAGATCGGGGACCTGCTCGAGCCCGTCGTCGCCGGCGAGGCCGACTTCGTGATCGCCTCGCGCCGCCAGGGGGTCGACCACACGACCGACCGGTTTCGCCAGGCGGGCGTCCGGGTCTACGCGAGGTGGATCAACGCGGTCACCGGCCGGCGGCTCACCGACTCCTCCAACGGCTACCGCGCGTTCCGTTCCGAGGTCCTCGCCGACGTCGTCCCGCGCCTCCGCCAGGACCAGTACCAGACCGCGGAGGTCATCATCACCGCCGCCCGCAGCGGATGGCGCATCACGGAGCGGCCGACCACCTGGCACCCGCGCGCCTCCGGCACCTCGAAGAAGGGCGGCAACCTGGTCTTCGGCGCGCACTACGGCTGGGTCATCCTCACCACCTGGCTGCGCACCGCCCGCGAGCCTCGCCGCGACCCGGCCCGGGAGGGACCGGCTCAGTAGCGGCCGGTCCGCTCGACCGAGCGGTCGTAGAGCTCCTGGATGACCGCCGCGAGCGACTCGGTCCGCTCGTGGATCGCGCTGCGGGGCACCCGCCCACTGCCCGTCTTCGGCGGCGGTGGGATCGGTTCGCCCACGACCAGGTGGATGTGGAGGGGGTGAGGCACCCTGCTCCCCTTCGGCATCACCGACGCCGAGCCGCCGATGCCGACCGGCACCACGGTGGCTCCGGTGCGCGCGGCGAGGAAGGCGACCCCTTCGTGGAGCTCCTCGACGATCGGTCCCGTCCGGCGCTCGCCCTCGGGGAAGAGGATGAGCACCTCACCGGCCTCGAGGATCCGCTGCGCGCGCCGCAGCGCCTCGCGGTCGGCCGAGTCGCGGTGGACGGGGAAGGCCCCGACCGCCGGCAGGATCTTCGCGAGCGGCCGGCTGCGCCAGAGCGAGTCCTTGGCCATGTAGTGGAGCTTGCGCCCGGTGACCTCCGACGCGACGAAGAAGTCGATGAAGGAGCGGTGCACGGGAGCGATGATCACCGGTCCTTCGGCGGGCACCTCCCCCGGGCCCTCCACGGTCGTGCGGAACGCGAGGCGGTTGAGGGCGTGCACGAGCACCCGCAGGAGCCGGTAGAGCCGGGTGAAGCGCGTGTCGACCATCGGCTCGGGCCCGCCGCCGCGGGCGTCGGCCGACTCGTCGCTCAGAGCCATGCGACCACCTCCTCCACGATCTCGTCGACGGTGCGCCCCGTCGTGTCGAGGACACGGGCGCCGTCGGCCACCCCGAGCGGCGCGACCGCCCGCGTGGCGTCGAGCCGGTCGCGGCGCGAGACCGAGGCCGAACCCTCCTCAGGCCGCCGCCGCGCACGCTCCCCCGCCGACGCGGTCAGGTAGACCTTCACGTCCGCACCCGGCAACACCACCGAGCCGATGTCGCGGCCCTCGACCACGCCGCCGCCGCGACGTCGGACCCAGTGCCGCTGCGCCTCGACGAGCACGGCGCGCACCTCCGGGTTGGCGGCGACGACCGACACGGCCTCGTTGACCGGCGGGGTCCGGATGGCGTCGGTCACGTCGTGCCCGTCGACCGTGACCCGCGCCGAGACGACGACCTCGAGCGAGCGGGCGAGGGACGCGACGGCGTCCCGGTCGGCCGGGTCGATCCCCCGCTCGAGCGCGGCCCAGGTGACCGCCCGGTACATCGCGCCGGTGTCGAGCCGCTCGAGCCCGAGGCGCCCGGCGAGGGCCGCCGCGACGGTCGACTTTCCCGAGCCGGCCGGACCGTCGATGGCGATGAGGGGTGGCCGGCGGGCGGCCGGTTCGGGAGCGGTCATGCGGGCTCCCCACCGCCCTGGAGCCCGGCGAGCTCGTCCTCAAACCCCGGGTAGCTCGTGGCGACCACCTCCCAGCCGGTGACCGTCGTCGTGGCGCCGGCCGGGCAGGCTGCGCCGGCGACCGCGGCCGCCATGGCCATCCGGTGGTCCCCCGCCGCGTCGACGGTGCCGGGGCGCAGGGCGCCGCCGGTTCCCGTCACCGTGAGGTCGTCGCCGCCGACCGTCGCGCGGGCGCCGAATGCCTGGACGAGGGCCGAGGTCCCGGCCAGCCGGTCCGACTCCTTCACCCTCAGCTCGCCCACTCCGCGGAAGCAGGTCTCCCCTCTGGCCGCCGCCGCGGCCACCGCGAGGATCGGCACCTCGTCGAGGGAGGGGATCTCCTCGGCCTCGACGACCGTCCCGAAGAGGGGCGAGGCGGACGCGGTCACCGACGCCGAGTGCATGTCCACCACCAGCCGCGCCCCCATGCGCTCGAGGACCGACACGAACCCGGTCCGCTCGGTGCTGAGGTCGATCCCGTGCACGGTGACCTCGCTGCCCGGCGCCACGACCGCACCGACCAGCCAGAAGGCCGCCTGTGACGGGTCGCCGGGCACGGTGAACGCGCCGGGACGCAGCGAGGAGCGGCGCAGCCGCACGGTCCGTCCCCGGCCCTCGCGTGCGATCTCGACGTCCGCGCCCGCGGCGGCGAGCATCTCCTCGGTGTGGGCGCGCGTGGCGATCGGCTCGCGCACGACGGTCTCGCCCTCCGCCGCGAGGCCGGCGAGGAGGATCGCGGACTTGACCTGCGCACTCGCCATCGGCGGGGTGTAGTCGATGCCACGGAGCGCCGCGCCGGTCACCTCGATCGGTGGCAGGCAGCCCCCGCCACGGCCGGAGACGTGCGCGCCCATGCGCTCGAGCGGTGCGGCGACCCGGTCCATCGGGCGCCCCCGGAGGGAGTCGTCCCCGGTCAGCGTCGTGGTGCCCGGCAACGTCGCGCAGACCCCGGCGAGCAGGCGCAGCCCGGTCCCCGAGTTGCCGAGGTCGAGCGGTCCGGCCGGCGCGGCGAGCCGAGAGCGGCCGCCCTCCACGGTCCACCGGCCGTCGCGGTGCTCGACCCCCGCCCCGAGCGCGGTGACCGCGGCCGCGGTGCGCGCGACGTCGTCGCCGTTCGAGAGCCCGGCAATGGTGGAGGTCCCCTCGGCGAGCGCGGCCAGCAGGAGGGCGCGGTGCGAGATCGACTTGTCGCCGGGCACGGCGATCGCCCCAATGAGCGGTCGGCCGCCGCGCACGACCACCGTGGCCGGGCTCACCCCGTCGTCCCGATCGGCGAGATGGTCGCGCGGTACCCGCGCTCGACGAGCCGGTCTCGCAGGTCGGGTGCGGCGGCACCGTCGACGAGCAGCACGAGGACGCCCCGATCCCCCTCGACCGAGTGGGCGATCTCGATGTCGACGATGCTGACGCCGAGCTCGGTCGCGAGCGTCGCGATCTCGGCGATCACGCCCGGCCGGTCCTGCACCGGCACCCGCAGCTCGACGAAGCCCTCGCCGCGCGGCGTGCGCTCCCCGAGGGCACGCCGCGCGCCGCCGCCCGGTCGAGCACCTCGAGGAGGGAGGCGTGGTCGTGCTCGTCGACGCGGCGGCGCATCGCGGTGAGCGCCGCGATCAGCAGGTCGAGGGTCTCGACGATGGCCGCGGCGTTGTCGTCGCAGATGTCGGGCCAGATCGACGGCTGGCCCGCGGCGATCCGGGTCATGTCGCGGAAGCCACCGGCGGCGAGCTTGAGCAGCGCGGCGTGCTCCTCCCCGCGGTCGGCGGCGAGGGCCATGAGCGTGGCGGCGGTGAGGTGCGGCACGTGCGAGACGACCGCTACGAGCGAGTCGTGGCGCTCGGGGTCGAGGGCGACGACGTCGGCGCCGAGGTCCGCCAGGATGCCGCGCAGTCGCGCGTACGCGGCGGTGTCGGTCGTCGCCGTCGGGGTCAGCACCCAGGTCGCCCCCACGAAGAGGTCGGCGGAGGCCCCCTCGATCCCGACCTGTTCCGAGCCGGCCATCGGGTGGCCCCCGACGAAGCGCGGGTGGCTGACCGCGGCGACGAGGGGGCCCTTCACGCTGCCCACGTCGGTCACCACCGCATCAGGGTTCCACCCGTCGACCAGGACGCGCCGGACGATCTCGGCCACCGCGCGCACCGGCGTCGCGACCACCACGAAGTCGGCGTCGCGGTCGATCCCCTCCTCGTGCAGCGCCCCGAGCTCGATCGCACGGGCAGCCACGCCGGGAGTCGCGTCCACGCCGGTCACGCGCCAGCCGCGCTGGGCGAGCGCGGCGCCGACCGATCCCCCGATGAGCCCGGTCCCGAAGATCATCGCCCGGCCGGCGCCCGGGCGCTCCGCCGACGGGGCGTCAGCCGGGGAGGTCGTCACGGAGCCCCTGCGCGCCCTCGAGGTAGACGTGATGGATCTCGCCCTTCGGCCGCTCGGTCGTGACGTGCAGCATGACCCGGATGCAGCGGGGCACCGAGCCCACGATGGCGAGCTCACGAGCGCAGATGAGGGGCACCGCCCCGAGCCCCATCGACCGGGCGGCCGTGGCCGGGAAGATCGAGGTCAGGTCCTCGGTGGCGGTGAAGAGGATCGAGACGATGTCGTCCTCGACGAGTCCGTTGCGGGCCAGGATCTCCCCGAGCAGCGTCACCACGCGATCGGTCACCGCCTCGGGGGTGTCCTCCTCGACGGTGGTCGCACCTCGCACGGCCCGGACGGTCGTCGTCATCAGGCAGGCATGTTACCCAGGGGCGCTCCCGGCACCGGCGGGCCCGGGGCCCGTCGGCTGGGCGCTGGGACCGGTCGCGGCCAGCAGGGCGCGCACCTCCTCGATCGCGAGCATGCGGAACGAGCCGGGGCGGAGCGAGGAGTCCGCGATCGGGCCGATGCGGGTCCGCACGAGCCGGACCACCGGGTGGCCGACCGCCTCGCACATCCGGCGGACCTGCCGGTTGCGGCCCTCGTGGATCACGATGCGGAGCAGTCCGGGCGCGACCGCGGCCACCTTGGCCGGCGCGGTCCGGCCGTCCTCGAGCTCGACCCCCTCGCGCAGCGCGCGGACCGCGGACGGGGACGGCTCGCCCTCGACCTGCGCGAGGTACTCCTTCGGCACACCGAAGGAGGGGTGGGTCAGCCGGTGGGTGAGCTCGCCGTCGTTGGTGAGGACGAGGAGGCCTTCGGTGTCGAGGTCGAGCCGGCCGACCGGAAAGACCCGCGGCTCGGGCGGGACGAGCGAGACGACGGTCGGGCGGTCGTGCGTGTCCTCCGCGGTGGAGACGACGCCGGCAGGCTTGTTGAGGAGGTAGTGGACGAGGCCGGGCCGTGTGGGGAGCGGCAGCCCGTCGAGCTCGATGCGGTCGGTGTCGGGGTCGACCCTCCGACCGAGGACCGGGATCTCCCCGTTGACCGTGACCCGACCCGCGGCGATGAGCTCCTCGCACGCCCGACGCGAGCCCACGCCCACGCCTGCGAGGACCTTCTGGAGTCGCTGGCCGGTGCGTTCGCCGGGAGGACCCGCCTCAGCCATCGGCGACGGGGCGCAGCTGCTCCTCGAGCTCGGCGAGGGCCTCGGGCCCCGGCAGGAGGTCCTCGACCGGGGGAAGCTGCTCGAGCCGGTCGAGGCCGAGCCGCTCGAGGAACGCGTCGGTCGTCCCGTAGACCACGGCCTGGCCCGGTCCCGGCGCCCGCCCGACCGCGGCGATGTAGCCGCGGTGCTCGAGGAGGCGGACCACGCCGTCGACGTTGACCCCGCGCAGCGCCGCGATCTGTGCGCGCGACACGGGCTGCTTGTAGGCGACGATCGCGAGCGTCTCGAGCGCGGCCGCGGACAGGCGCGCGGAGACCCCCACGTTGGCGAAGCGCTCCACGTAGGTCGCGAGCTCGGGGTTGGTCTGCATGCGGTAGCCGCCCGCGATCCGCACCACGTCGAAGCCCCGCCCCTCGGTCCGGCACGAGGCCGCGAGCTCGTCGACGAGCGGGTCGATCCGCTCGACGGGAAGCTCGAGGAGCTCCGCGAGCAGCCCCGCGGGGACCGGCTCGACGGCTACCACGAGGACGGCCTCGACGGCCCGCGCCTCGGGCGAGAGCGGCACGCTCAGCCTTCGTACTCGTCGGCCGGGCCGGCGCCCACCGACGCGAACACGGGCACGTCCTCGACCCAGGCCACCTCCAGCTCGCCGAAGGTCACCCCCTGGTCGAGGGAGACCCGGCCCCGCTTGCACAGCTCGAGGAGGGCGAGGAAGCGGACGATGATCTCCATCCGGGAGGTCAGGTGCCCGGTCAGCTCGCGGAAGGTCGCGCGCCCGGTCGCCGGGAGCCGCTGCTCGAGCTCCGAGACGGCCTCGGCGACGCTGACCGTGTCGACGGTCACGTGAGAGAGGTCGACGCGTGGGACCGGCCGTTCGGCCGTCGCGCGGCGGAAGGCGGCCGCGAGCTGGTCGGGGGTGACCCCCTCGAGCAGGTCGGGTGCGAGCACCGCGACGTCGGGGTCGAGCCCGGCGGTGCGCGGGACCGCGCGTGCAGCCTGCTCGGAGAGGACCGCGAACGCGTCGGAGGCCGCCGCGTACGCCTGGCACTCGAGCAGGCGGGCGAGCAGGAGGTCCCGCTCCTCCCACCCGACGAGCTCCTCGTCCGGCTCGACCTCGCCACTGCCGGGCAGGAGGCGCTTGGACTTGAGCTCGACGAGGACCGCGGCGATCACGAGGAACTCGGAGAGGGTCTGGAGGTCGATCGTCTCCCAGCCGGCGACCTCGGCCACGAAGGCGTCGACCACGTCGGCGAGCGGCACGTCGAAGACGTCGACCTGGTGGCTGTTGACCAGCTCGAGGAGGAGCTCGACGGGCCCCTCGAACGCCGGGGTGGAGACGGTGGCGCCCACGGCTTCCGACGATACCGGGTGCCGGCGCCCGTCCCGTGCACCCCCGGTGCCCACCTACGATGGCCGACCATGCCCCGCGTCCTCTCCGGCCTGCAGCCCAGCGGCGACTTGCATCTCGGCAACTACCTCGGGGCCATCCGCAACTGGGTCGCCGACCAGGACGCGCACGACGCGTTCTACTGCATCGTCGACCTGCACGCCCTGACCCTCGACGTCGACCCGGACGAGCTGCGCGGCGCGGACCCACGACACCGCGCTCGACCTGCTCGCCGCCGGGCTCGATCCCGAGCGGTGCACCCTCTTCGTGCAGAGCCACGTGGTCGAGCACACCCAGCTCACCTGGCTCCTCGAGTGCACGGCCACGATGGGCGAGCTCGGCCGCATGACGCAGTTCAAGGAGAAGAGCGAGGGTCGCGACTCGGTCCGGGTCGGCCTGTTCACCTACCCCGTCCTCATGGCCGCCGACATCCTCCTCTACGACGCCGAGCGGGTCCCCGTCGGCGACGACCAGCGCCAGCACCTCGAGCTCGCCCGCGAGCTGGCCCTCCGGTTCAACCACCGCTACGGCGAGACCCTCGTCGTGCCCGAGGCCTCGATCCCCGCGATCGGGGCCCGGGTGATGGACCTGCAGCACCCCGAGCGCAAGATGTCCAAGTCGGTCAACTCCCCGCTCGGGACGATCCTCCTGCTCGACGAGCCCGAGGCCATCGTGCGCAAGGTCAAGAAGGCGGTGACCGACACCGACGGCGAGGTCCGCTACGACCCCGAGGCCAAGCCGGGACTCGCCAACCTGCTCGAGCTCCTCGCGGTGGCGACCGGGCGGACGCCGCCGGAGGCGGCGGAGGGCTACGCCCGCTACGGCGACCTCAAGGCCGACCTCGCCGACGCGCTCGTCGAGCTGCTCCGACCGGTCCGTGAACGTCGGGCCGAGCTGGCCGCGGACCCCGCCGCGGTGCCCGGGCTGCTCGAGCTCGGCGCGGCGAAGGCGCGGGCGATCGCCGGCGCGACCTACCGGCGGGCCGCGGACGCGGCCGGACTGCTCAGCCCGACCTGAGGCGCGCCCGGCGGCGGCGCTCGGCCGCCACCCCCTCGACGGCCGCCCCGGCGACGAGCGCGAGCGCCGCGACGGCGCTGAGCACGATCCCGACGGTCGCGGGCAGCGGCTCGTAGGTGAACGTCACACGGTAGCGACCGGGCCCCGGAAGGGCGACCGACTGGAGGAGGCCCGCCGCGAGCACCGGCGCGGTCGTGGATCCGCCCGCGGTCCCACCGGTGCGGGCCGTGAGCGACTCGACCGTCGCGTGCCAGCCGGTGCCGTACGTCTCGGAGCGCACGAGGTCGACCGCACCCCCCGACTGCACGGTGATCGCCTGTCCTCCGCCCTGGTCCGGCGCCGACGCGGCGACCGTCGTCGCGCCTCCCGCGCCGCCATCCTTCGGCACGGTCCACGCCCAGCCGCGGGCCGACGCGTTGTGGAAGACGCCGAAGGAGCCGAACGTGCCCGCGTACGCCCAGTGCGGCGAGACCACCCCGTACTGGAGGGGGCCGTCGAGCGCGAGCGTGCCCGTCCCGACGGTCACGGCGGTCGGCACGCCGATGACCGCCGTGCCCGCGCCGTTGTTCGCGACCACCACTCCGGTCGCACGCACCGGGTCCGGCAGGTCGACGTGTACGACCGGTGCGACCGCGGTCGCCTCCGAGCTCGGAGCCGCCAGCCAGTGGACCGCGCCGCCCTCGTCGAGGAGGCCGACCCTGATGGTGCCGACCGACCCCTCGAAGAGCCGAAACGACCACGACCGCACCGTGAGCGGGCCACCGAAGTACCAGCGGTGGTCGGCGGCGGGGTCGATCGCGGCCGGCCCGGTGTTGGCGGTCGGCGAGCCGTTGTAGAGCTGGGGGGCGGCGGCGAAGGGGATCGAGCCGGGCCCGCTCGGCGGGGTCCCCACCGGCGAGACGAAGTACGAGGGCAGGGTCAGCAGTGTCGTCACGTTGAGCTCGTCCCAGACGGTGCCGGCCAGGGTCGCCGCGTCGAGGTCCTCCTGGTAATGGGCGCCCGTCGCCGCGTAGTACCGGGCGTCGGTGAGCGCGGTGTACCCCTGGGCGCTCGGCAGCCGGTTGAAGGTGTTGAGGTCGGTCTGGCCGAGGGCCTGGAGCTCGTCGGCGTGGAACTGGTCGGGGTCGTAGACGATGAAGCGGCCGTCGCCCACGAGGGCAGTGAAACGGGTCGCCGCGCTCCCCTGCGCCTGCGCGTGCGACTGGGTGACGGGCGGGCGGAGCACGAGGGCGTTGAACCCGACCAGGTCCACGACGAGCACGCCGGCGAGCAGCCGCCGGAGCCGCCGGCGGCCGAAGCGCGCGTCGACCAGCGCGACCCACGTGGCGACCGCGGCCACGAGCGCGAAGCCGGTCACGATGGCGGCGAGGACGACCCGGGTCCGCGTGTCGATCGCGAACTGGGCGCCGAGGAGGCGCTCGAGCTCGGGCGCGTCCGCCCAAGCTGCGACGGTCACGACCGTGACGAAGGCGAGCGGCAGACAGGTGAGCAGCACCTCGGCCCGCTCCCCCGGTCGCCAGCGTGCGCGGACGGTGACGGCCGGGTCGGGCGGCGTCTCGGCCCGGTCGAGGAGGAGGTGTGCCCACCAGGCCAGCAGGACGGCGAGCGCGAAGTCGACGAGGAGGAGGTTGCGGTTGAGGAGGCGCTCGCTCTGCACGAGCGGCAGCTCGAAGAGGACCCGCCCGAAGGGGGTCTGCGCGCCGAGCGCGGAGAGGAGCCCGACCGCGAGCACCGCGTACCAGACCCACCACCGGCGGGCCTCCGGCGCGCGCCGGCGCCGGCGCGCGAAGAGGGCGCAGGCGGCGACGAGCGCGAGGATCCCCACGTAGCTCGTGACCTCGGGGAAGTTGTAGGGGCCCGCGTAGTAGGCCGGGCGGTCCTGGTTGGTGCCGAGCACGAACGGCGTCGCTCCGAGCGTCAGCAGGCGGGCAGGGAGGGAGCCGGTCGAGAAGAACGCGTACGACGCCGAGGCCCGCTGGGACTGCGACTGGAAGGCGAGCCCCGGGAGCCACTGCGCCGCACCGAGCGCGAGGCCGCCGGCGACGCCGGCGGCGAGGAGGCCCACGGTCGCCGCCGGCGGCCGGCGCACCGTTCGCGGGAGCTTGCGCTCGAGGACGAGCCGGCCGACGACGTAGATCCCGACGAGGACCGCGCTGTCGATGATCGCCTCGACCCCGCCGGTCAGGAGGGCCATCCCGACCGAGAGGGCGAGCAGGGCGAGCCAGCCGCGGACCGCCCGCCGTCCCGAGCGACCCCCGCGCCCCTCCGCGGTGAGCCCGTGGACCGCGAGCAGGGTCCACGGCAACCAGGCCGCGCCCTCGACGAGGTCGAGGTGGACGATCTGGGCGCTCAGGTAGCCGGCGAACGCGAACGTGCCGGCGCCGAAGGTCGCGGCGGTGGAGCCCACGCCTTCACGGCGCAAGAAGGCGTAGGTGCCGGCGACGGCGAGGTCGTAGGCGAGGGCGAGGTTGAGGGTCCACGCGTTCGGTTGTGGGAGGACGGCGGTGAGCCAGGTCGTCGGGTACGAGGCGCCGGCGTTGAACCCGCCGAGGAGCGGCATCCCCCCGAAGAGGTAGGGGTTCCAGAGGGGTAGGACGCCGTGGGCGAGGTCACGGCCGACCAGGGTGCGGAGCGGGAAGTTCTGGAGCAGGTTGTCGCCGTCGGCGAACACCGTGCCGACGAGGAGCGCCGAGCCGAGCACCACCGGTGGGACGAGGAGCAGGACGACGAGCCCGGGACGGGCGCGCATCCAGTCGCGGAGCCGCCGGCGGTCCGCCCGGGCGGTGCGCGTCGGTCGGTCCGGCGCGGTCACCGCGCCGGTCGCGGTCACAGCGGAGCCGGTGCGGCCGCCTCGACGCGGGCGGGCGCCGTCGGCTCGGCCACGAGGTCACGCAGCCGACCGACCGACCAGGCGACCATCGCGGCCATGACTGCCGTGCGCGCGACGACTGCGGAGTACCCCATCCACGAGTACGGGTCGGTGTGGTCCGGCACCCGGGCCACGAACTCGAAGAGCCAGTCGTAGACCGCGACGGCGCCGAGCGCGACGCCATAGCGCGCTCGGGAGCTGGGCGACCGCGCCGGCCGCGAAGACCCAGAGCAGGTACTGCGGGTTCCAGACCTTGTTGACCGCCATCCAGGCGATGACCGCGATGGCGGACGCCAGCGCGAGCGCGCGGCCGTGCCGGTCCGGTGGGAGGCGCCAGAGCGACAGACAGCCGTACGCGAGGGCCGCCGTCACGATCACGAGTGAGCAGAGGTCGACGAGATGGCTGTCGACCGTGTGCGAGCCGACCAGGCGGCCGAGCAGCCCCCAGATGGAGTCCTTCTCGGCGCGGGTGCCGTTGTAGCGGAAGAAGAAGAGGGTGTTCGAGGGTGCCACCAGGAGGAACGGCACCACGACGACGGCCGACACCACCGCGAACGGGACCAGCCATGCGGCGAGGTCCGCTCCCGGGGAGACTGCGACGATCCCGTCGGGGCCACCGCCCGCCTGGCGCGCCCGCCACCACCGACCCCCGAGGGCCGCGACCGCGAGTGGGGCGACGACCACCGGGAAGAGCTTGAACCAGGTGCCGATCGCCGTCGCCACGCCGCTCGCGACGTGGTGTCGGAGCCCGAACCAGACCACGCCGCCCACGAGGAAGGCGATGCCGACCATGTCCCAGTTGATCGCCGCGTCGAGGAGGAGCGCGGGCGACGCGGCGAGCCACCAGGCCGAGGGCGGGTGCACCCGCCGAACCAGCGCGATGCTCGCGAAGGTCCCTGCCGCGGTGAGGACGCCGGCTGCGGCGAGCCAGGTGGCCGGCCCGCCGGGCAGCCACGTGGGCAGCCAGAGGGTGAACCCGAGGAGCACCGGGTACTCGATGCGGTCGTGCACGTAGGGCAACGGGTGGATCACGTGACCGACGCGCAGGTAGTGGTCGAGGCTGAGCTTGAGCACGTCGGAGTACGCGACGTGGTCGAGGGCCCAGACCGCGTAGTCGGACCCCGGGCGCACGTGCGCGAGCCCGCGGGCCACGAGCAGGTAGTCGAGGGCGAGGAGGAGGCCGGCGAGGGCGTAGGGCGCGAGGCGGCGCGTCGGAGCGCCGTCCCGGCCGCTCACGCCAAGACGCCCGACCACCAGTGGATCACGTGTCCGAGGAGCTGGGACCACGCGTTGTGGAAGATCAGGATGAGGACGAAGGGCAGGAACATGAGGAGGGGCTGGAGGCGGTAGTACTCGGGGAGCATCCGCGCGGGAAGGAGGCGCTCGAGCACCGAGGCGCCGTCGAGCGGCGGGCACGGGAGGAGGTTGAAGAGGCCCAGCACGATGTTGGCGAGCCCGGCGATGAAGAAGATCTGCGAGAGCAGGCCCGGCGGGTAGACCTGCAGCAGGTTGACGAGCTGGCGGACGTTCGGCGTCGTCGTCGCGACGTAGAGCGCTCCCATCGCGGCGGCGAGCGCGAAGTTGGTCAGCGGGCCGACGAGCGAGACCAGCACCGTGTGGTTGCGCGGGCTGCGCAGCCGATTGGGGTTGACCGGCACCGGTTTCGCCCAGCCGTAGGCGCCGAGGCCCGAGAGGGAGAGGACCGCCGGGACGAGCAGGGTGCCGACCGGGTCGACGTGGGCGATCGGGTTGAGGGTGAGCCGGCCCGCCCGCTTCGCGGTGTCGTCGCCGAAGGCGAGTGCGACCACCCCGTGGGAGAGCTCGTGGAGGATGATCGACGGGATCAGGACCGCGAAGTAGATGATCTCGAAGCGGGTGATCCGGTGCTCGACCACGAGCAGGACCCCGAGGACGACTGCGATCGCCACGATGATGAGCGTCTGCTGGCTCGGCTGGAAGCGCCGCCGCGCCCGTCCGGCACCACCCGGCCCGCCGGCGCCCCCGAAGGCCATCGGTCGTCCGGACCGTTCAGGAACGGTTGGCGTGGTTGATGCAGAACCGCGTGGCCGGCATCGCCTCGAGGCGGGCCGGGTTGATCGGCTGGCCGCACACCTCGCAGGTGCCGTAGCTGCCCTCCTCGAGGCGGGCGAGCGCCTGGGAGACCTCGTCGAGCGACTCCCGCAGCTGGCCCGCGAGGACCTCGGCCTCGCCCCGCTCGGCGGTCACCTGGCTCGAGTCGGCGAAGTTGGGGTCGTAGTGGAGGCCCCCGCTCTCACCGAAGCCGAGCTCGGAGAGCTCCGCCTGGAGCCGCTGCATCTCGCCCTCGAGGAGCTCGCGGTAGTCGATGGTGGGGGCGTCGCTCGTCACAGGGCCGATCCTACCTGGCCGGTACCCCTCCGGCCCGCGGGTGGGCACGCTCGTAGGTGGCCCGGAGGTGCTCCTGGCTCAGGGTCGTGTAGATCTGTGTGGTCGCGATCGAGACGTGTCCGAGCAGCTCCTGGACGACGCGGATGTCCGCGCCGTGGGCGAGCATGTGACTCGCGCACGAGTGGCGCAGGACGTGCGGGCTCACCCGCCCACCGAGCCCGACGCGGTCCGCGTGCTGGCGCACGATCCCCCACGCACCCTGCCGGCTGAGGCGGCCCCCGCGGACGTTGAGGAAGAGTGCCTCCTCGTCGGTCCGCCGCGCCCAGCGCGCCGGTGCGAGCAGCGGCCGTCCCGACGGGCCGAGCCACCGGCCGACTGCGAACCGGGCCGGGCCGCCGACGGGCACGAGGCGCTCCTTCGCACCCTTGCCGAAGACACGGAGGAGGCCGTCGTCGCGGCGGACGTCGACGACCGAGAGCCCGACGACCTCCGAGATGCGGGCTCCCGTGCCGTAGAGCAGCTCGAGCAGGGCGCGGTCGCGCAGGTCGGTCGGCTCCTCGCCGCCCGCCGAGTCGAGGAGCGAGAGCACCTCGCGCTCCTCGAGCGCCTTGGGCAGCCGTCGCCCGAGCCGCGGGGAGCGCACGTCCGCGGTCGGGTCCCAGCCGATGGTGCCCTCGGCGACGAGGAAGCGGTAGAGGCCGCGGAGCGCCGTCGTGGCGCGGGCGAGCGACGCCGGACTCCACCCCGCCGCACGCCGCTCGGCCAGATAGCGCTCGATGGCCTCCGGACCGGCCTCGAGCGGTGCGAGGCCATGGTCTCCCGCCCAGCCCTCCCAGCCCGCGAGGTCGCGGCGGTAGGCGGCGAGCGTGTGCTGCGACCGGCCCTTCTCGACCGCGAGCCACGAGAGGAACTCCTCGGCCTCGCGGGTGAGGGCCTCGCTCACCGTCCGGCCGCCGCGAGCCGCCGGCGTGCGAGGCCGACACCGAGGATGGTCGACGCGTCGACGATCCCCCCCGCGTCGACCATCGCGTCGAATTCGTCGAGCGCCACCTCGACGGTCGACATGAACCGCTCCTCGATGCCCCGGCGGTCGATCGCGACCAACGAGAGCCCGGTGGCGAGGTAGATCGTCGCGACCTCGTCACAGAAGCCCGGCGTGATCACGCAACGGGTCAGGAGCTCGAGTCGCTTCGCCGCGCGGCCGACCTCTTCGGCGAGCTCACGGGTCGCGGTCACCTCTTCGGGCTCCCCCTCGACGTCGCGGGTCCCGGCCGGTATCTCGAGCACCCAGCGGTCGACGGCCGGGCGGTACTGCCGGACCAGGAGCACCGTGTCGCGCCCGGTGACCGCCACGACCGCGACCGCACCGGGGTGACGCACGATGTCGCGCTCGAACTCGGAGCCCTCGGGGTCCACGAAGGTCGCACGCACGAGCGAGATCGCCCACCCGCGGTGCACGACCTCCTCCTCCACCTGGTGGAACCCGCCTGCCTCCGCGGACGGACCGCGCTCCACCGCCGGGACCGCTGGTCAGCCGACCGCGCCGACGTCGAGGAGGCGCGGGTCGCGCCCCTCGGCGCGGTCGAGCGCGGCGCCGACCAGCTCGCGGAAGAGGGGGTGCGGCTTGTCGGGACGGCTCTTGAACTCGGGGTGCGCCTGGGTGCCGACCCAGAAGGGGTGCTCTGGCAGCTCGATGAACTCGACGAGGCGCCCGTCGGGTGACACGCCGGAGCAGACGAGGCCGACCTCCTCGAGCTTCGCCCGGTAGCGGGCGTTGACCTCGTAGCGATGGCGGTGCCGCTCGGAGACGACCTCGGTCCCGTAGGCCTTGGCCACCTGCGATCCGGCGAGCAGCTGCGCGCCGTACGAGCCGAGCCGCATCGTGCCGCCCTTGTCCACGACGTCGAGCTGGTCGTCCATGAGGTCGATGACGGCGTGGCGGGTGGTCGCCTCGAACTCCCTCGAGTTCGCGCCCTCCAGTCCCGCGAGCGACCGGGCCATGTCGATGATCATCACGTGGAGCCCCAGGCAGAGCCCGAGCAGCGGGACGCCCTCGACCCGGGCGTAGTGGGCAGCCGCGATCTTGCCCTCGATGCCCCGCTCGCCGAATCCGCCCGGTATCACGAGCCCGTCGTAGTGGCGCAGCCCGTCGTGACGCAGCAGGTCGGGCACGGTCGCCGCCTGGACCCACTCGATCTGGACCTTCGCACCGTGGTGGAAGCCCGCATGGCGGAGAGCCTCGACGACGGACAGGTACGCGTCGGGCAGGTCCACGTACTTGCCGATGATCCCGATGGTGACCGGCCGCACCGCGTCGTCGACCTGGCGGACGAGTCGCTGCCAGCCGCTGAGATCGATCGGGTGCTCCGCTTCGTCGTACTCGAGCAGGTCGAGGATGTAGCGGTCCATCCCCTCCTCGTGGAGGACGAGGGGGATCTTGTAGATGTTGTCCGCGTCGACCGCCGAGACCACCGCCTCGATCGGGACGTCGCAGAGGAGGGAGATCTTGCGCTTGAGGTCGTCCGAGATCATGCGGTCCGAGCGGCAGACGATGACGTTGGGCTGGATGCCGCGACTGCGCAGTTCGGTGACCGAGTGCTGGGTCGGCTTCGTCTTCTGCTCGCCGGTCGGGCCCAGGTAGGGCACGAGCGTGAGGTGCACGTAGCAGACGTTCTCGCGCCCGACGTCGCGGCGGAACTGCCGGATGGCCTCGAGGAACGGGACGATCTCGATGTCGCCCACGGTGCCGCCGATCTCGACGATCACCACATCGACCTCGTCGTCGGCGCCAAGGCGGAGGATGCGCTGCTTGATCTCGTCGGTCACGTGGGGGATGACCTGGACCGTCTTGCCGAGGTAGTCGCCGCGGCGCTCCTTGGCGATGACCGACGAGTAGATCCGGCCGGTCGTCGCGTTCGAGTCCTTGTGGAGGTTCTCGTCGATGAAGCGCTCGTAGTGGCCGAGGTCGAGGTCGGTCTCGCCGCCGTCCTCGGTCACGAAGACCTCGCCGTGCTCGAAAGGGTTCATCGTGCCGGGGTCGACGTTGATGTACGGGTCGAGCTTGCACATCGTGACCCGCAGCCCGCGGCTCTTGAGCAGGCGGCCGAGCGATGCGGCGGTGAGCCCCTTGCCCAACGACGACGACACCCCGCCGGTGAAGAAGATGAACTTGGTCCCGCTCCCCTTCGCGGGTGCCGCATCCGTGTCGGGCACCTGCAGATGCTAGCGGACGCGCACCGAGGCGCGTGCGCACCTCGGGCGGCGCGCGGTCACCTCGCGGTCGCCCGACCGCCGGACACGCCGAGGAGCTCCGCCGCGTGCCGGCGCGCGGTGTCGCTGTCCGGGCTGCCCGAGAGCATGCGCGAGAGCTCGACCACCCGGCCGTCCTCGTCGAGCGACACCGCCTCCGACACCGTCCGCCCCGCACGCTCCGTCTTGTGGACCTCGATCTGGTGGTCGGCCTGCGCGGCGACCTGGGCGAGGTGGGTGACGACGAGCACCTGTGCGGTGGAGGACAGCCGCGCCAGTGCGGCACCGACCGCCGACGCGGCCGCACCGCCGACGCCGGCGTCGACCTCGTCGAAGGTCATCACCCCGGGCGCCTCGGTGAGGGCGAGTCGCAGCGCGAGCATCGTGCGCGCGAGCTCGCCTCCGGAGGCGACCTTGGCGAGCGGCTGGGCGGGCTCCCCCGGGTTGGCCGCGAGCTCGAAGGTGACCTGGTCGCCGGGGCCGTCGCCCGCCACATCGACACCGAACCGCGCGGCGGGCATGGCGAGCGTGCGCAGGGAGGCCTCGACCGTCGCGGCGAGCCGTGGGGCGGCCTCACGGCGCGCTGCGGCAACCACCCGCTCGGCGGCGGCGAGTGCGGCGACCGCCGCTTCGACCTCGACGTCGAGGTCGGCGGCGCGCTCTTCCTGCTCGACGAGCGACCGCAGGCGCGCCCGGGCGTCGTCGGCGAAGGCCAGCACCGCGTCGAGGTCGTCCCCGTACTTGCGCCCGAGCTCGTGGAAGCGGTGTCGCCGCGCCCGGACGGCCTCGAGCCGCTCTGGATCGTCCTCCCAGGTCTCGAGCACCGTCCGCAGGTCGCCCGCGAGATCGCCGAGCTCCGCCATCGAGGCCAGGACCCGTGCCTCCTGCGGCGCAAGGGCGGGCCGACCCGCGAGCGCACCTGCGGCGGCCGCCAGGCGGTCGACCGCCCCGTCGTCGTCCGCACCGCGCAGGGCGGCGAGGGCCGCGGCCGCGGCCTCGCGGTGCGCGTCGGCGGCGGCCAGCCGCTCCTCCTCGGCCTCGAGGCGCTCGTCCTCGCCACCGTCCTCGATCGCCGCCACCTCGATCTCCTCGATCTGGTAGGCGAGGATCTCCGCCTCACGGGCGCGTTGGCGGGCGTCGCCGCCGAGCGCGGTGGCCTCCTCCTGCAGCGCACGCAGGCGCGAGCGGGCCTCGTCGAGGGGGCCACGGTCGACGCCGCCGAACGCGTCGAGGGCGGCGCGCTGCGCGTTCGCCTGGACGAGGGCGCGGTGCTGGTGCTGGCCGTGGAGCTCGAGCAGGCCGCTGGCGACCTCGCCGAGTGCGGCGACGGTCGCCATCCGCCCGTCGATCCAGGCCTTCGAGCGACCCTCCCGCGCGACGGCGCGGGCGAGCAGCACGTCAGCCGCACCGTCGCCGCCGGGTGCGCCGAACCGGGCCTCGACGAGGGCCTCCGCCGCCCCCGCCCGCACCACCGAGGCGTCCGCACGGCCGCCGAGGAGCAGCGCGAGCGCCTCGACGAGCAGGGTCTTGCCCGCGCCGGTCTCGCCGGTGAGGGCGGTCATCCCCGGCGCCAGCATGAGCGTCGTGTCGTCGATGACCCCGAGGTCCCGGACACGGAGCTCCAGGAGCAGGCGGTGCACCCGCGCCCTACCGGTCGGCCAGGCGGAACTTCGCACGCAGGATCGCGTGGAAGTCGTGCGACCCGAAGGACACGAGGCGCGCGGGCTGATCGCCCTCGCGGCACTCGACGCTCCACCCGGGCTCGAGCGTCGCCTCGCTCTCGCCGTCGATGACGAGGACCGCGGCGCGCGGCTCGAGGACCTCGAGGAGGAGGCGTTCGGCCGGGTCGAGGACGAGGGCGCGATCGAAGAGGGTATGCGGCGAGACCGGTGTCACGACGATGGCCCGGAGCCGCGGGGAGAGCACCGGGCCGCGCGCCGAGAGGTTGTAGGCGGTCGAGCCGGTCGGGGTCGAGACGAGCAGCCCGTCGGCCGCATAGGTGACGAAGAGCCGGCCGTCGATCGAGGCTGCGATCCGCACGGTGTGGCCGGGCACGGTCTTCTCGACCGTCGCCTCGTTGAGGGCGACCCGCTGCCCCACCACGGCGCCGGTGGGGTCGCGGACGGTCACCGCGAGGGTCATGCGCTCCTCGACCTCGTACCGCCCGGCCACGAACCGGCTCAGCGCGTCCTCGAGCCCGTCGGGCTCGGCCTGGGCGAGGTACCCGAGCCGGCCGATGTTGACCCCGAGCACCGGCACCCCGCTCGCGAGCGCATGGTCGACCACGCGGAGCAGGGTGCCGTCACCCCCGAGGCTCACGAGCAGGTCCGCGCCGTCGAGCGTGACGGTGCCGTCCGCCCCGACTGCGTCGAGCACCCGGTGCCCGTGGTCGGTGAGCCAGCGCGTGGCGTGCTCGGCGAGGGCCTTCGCCTCCGGCCGAGACGGATGCACGAGGAAGGCGACGGTCGCCACGGCGGCTACCCCCGCTCCCGCAGTCGGCGCCCTTCGGCGACGGCCGCGTCGAGCATCGGGTCGTCGGTACCGGACCCGGCCCGTGCGGCCGCGGCGTCCGCGTCGCGCGGACGCGCAGAGGAAGTACTCGACGTTCCCCTGCTGCCCGGTGATCGGCGACGCCATGGCCCCCATGATGTCCGCTCCGGCCGCGCGAAGCGCGATCACGACCTCGCCGAGGGTCCGGCGGTGCACGACCGGGTCGCGGACGACGCCCTTGCCCCGCGAGGCCTCGGCCCGGCCGGCTTCGAACTGCGGCTTCACGAGCAGGAGCAGCGTCCCGCCGGGACGGACGACCTCGCCCGCCAGCACCGGCACCGCCCGGGTGAGGGAGATGAACGAGAGGTCGGCGGTCACCACGTCGACCGGGACCCCGCCGACCGTCGCCGACGTGACGGCGCGGACGTCGAGCTGCTCGAAGGCGACCACTCGCGGATCGGCGCGGAGCCGCTCGTGGAGCTGGCCCCGACCGACGTCGACCGCGACCACGCCCGACGCCCCTGCCTGCAGCAGGCAGTCGGTGAACCCCCCGGTCGAGGCGCCCGCGTCGAGGGCGTGGCGCCCGGCGACGTCGACGGCGAAGCGCTCGAGTGCGGCCTCGAGTTTCTCGCCGCCACGGCCGACGTACCGGGGCGGCACCCCGAGCAGCTCGATCGGCTCCGAGACGGAGACGAGCCGGGCGGCCTTCGCCGCGATCGCTCCGGAGACGAGCACGACGCCGTCCTCGACCAGCCGGACCGCCTGCGGACGGCTCTCGGCGAGGCCGCGCTCGACGAGGGCCCGGTCGAGTCGCCGGCGGCCCGGCGAGCTCAGCCGGCCGACCCGTCCCGCGGGGCCGCGCGGTGGGCGGCCTCCTTCGCGGGCGCCTTCCTGGCCGCCGTACCCGCGGCCGCCTTCCGGGCGGGGGTCTTCTTCGCCGCGGCCTTCTTGGCGGTCGTCTTCTTCGCCGACGCCTTCTTCGCTGGCGCCTTCTTCGCTGACGCCTTCTTCGCTGACGCCTTCTTGGCTGGTGCCTTCTTCGCGCCCGACGCCGTTGCACGGCCCGCCTCCGCCGTCCGCTGCAGAAGGGCGGCGACCTGGCGGGCGAGGTCCTCGAGGCTCGTGATCCCGGCGTGCTCGAGCTGGCGGGACACCTCCTGGCGGACCTGTGCCACGAAGGCCTCGCGGCGCTTGCGGCTCTGCTCGAGGAGCTCGTCCACCTTGGCCCGCGCGTCCTCCGACCGGAACTCGCCGTCCCGCATGAGCTCGCTCACGAGCTTCTCGGCCCGCGCCCGGGTGAGGTTGGTGAACTCGATGCCCGCCTCGAGATACCGCTGGAAGACGTCCTTTTCGGCCATATTGTGCAGTCTACCAGGAGTGCTTGCTGTCAGCAAGCACTTTCGGGGAACTTACGGCGCGCTCTCGCGCACGAGCGCCGTGAGATCGGGCGCGCGGGCGGCGACGGGCACGTCGAACCGGTTTCCCGTGGCAGGGGTCACCCCGGAGTCGACCAGACCGAACGCCACGCCGAGTCGGGCGGCGAGGGCGCCGTCGGTCCGCGGCTGGTCGCCCACGACGACGACGCCGGGATCGCGGTCGGCGAAGCCGAACCGCGTGCGCATCAGTTCGGCCATCGGCGCGTGGGGCTTGCCGGCGATGTCGGGGGCCACCCCCGACGCGGTGGCGACCGCGGCGAGGAGCGCTCCCGATCCGGGCATGAGCCCCGCGGGCGTCGGATGGGTCGGGTCCTCGTTCGTGCCGATGAGTCGTCCGGAGGTCCGTGCCGCGGTCGCCGTCGCCGCGAGGCGGTCGAAGTCGAACGCGTGGGTCCACCCCACGATCGCCGCCTCGGCCGGCTCGTCGCGCGCCACGCGGATCCGCCGCGCCGCGAGCGCTTCGACCACACCTCCGTCGGCGAGCACGGTGACTGCGCTGCCCGGATCGAGGAGCGAGGCCGCAGCGGTCGCGGAGGTGGCGAGATCGGCGGCCTCCGCCCCGATCCCGATGCGGTCGAGGCGGGCAAGGAGCTCGCTCGTCGTCGGAGCGGAGTTGTTGGTCGCGAACACCACCCGCGCGCCACGTGCGCGGAGCGCCGCCACCGCGCCCGCTGCGTCGCCGATCGGCTCGCCCGCGAGCCAGATCACGCCGTCGAGGTCGACGATCCAGAGCGACGCGTGCCCGAACGACCCGGCCGTCGGGCCCTCCACGACCGATGGCGTCATCCGGTCATTCGCCGGAGGTGTCGGACGCCTCCGTCTCACCGGTCCCGGCGCGCGAGGGCTCCCGGCTCCGGCGCGTCGCGGCCGCAAGCTGGTCCGCCGTCTCGAGGACCCGGGAGATCAGGCCGGTGAGCGCCGAGTGGGCCTCGCCGTCGGCGGGTGCGACACCCTCGTCGACCCCGACGGCCGCCTCGGCGGACGGCGCGAGCGGACGGGCGCTCAGGTCGGCGATGCGCTCGCCGGCGACCTTGGCGGCGCGCTCGAAGTACGAGCGGAACATGCCGATGTCGAAGGCGCCATCACGGACGCGCGCATGGTGGAGCAGCTGGGCGGGTGGGTCGCGGAGGTCGCGCACGACCCGGATGAGCGCGAGGAGCCGCAGGCCGTACCAGGTGGGGTCGAGCTCCCACCAGGCGAAGCCGGAACGGGCCGACGACGGGAGGTGGTGGTGGTTGTTGTGCCAGCCCTCGCCGCCGGTGATCAGCGCGATGAGGAGCGAGTTCCGGCTCGTGTCGGGGGTCGCGAAGCGCCGCCGCCCGAAGAGGTGGGTCACCGAGTTCACGAGGAAGGTCCCGTGCCAGAGCAGGACGGTCGAGAGGAAGAAGCCGATGATCAGGCCGCCCCAGCCCCCGAGGAGGAAGCAGGCGATCGCGAGGGACCAGGGACCGATCCAGGAGTGCCGGTCGAGGAATCGCAGCTCGGGATAGGACGCGAAGTCGGCGATCGTCGTGGGGTCGGTCGCCTTGTACTTCGTCGAGAGGATCCACCCCACATGGCTCCACCAGAAGCCGTCGCGCGGGGAGTGGACGTCGTCGTCCTTGTCGCTGTAGCGGTGGTGCAGGCGGTGGTGGCCGGCCCACCAGAGGGGGCCCTTCTGGACGGCGGTGGTGCCCCCGAACGCGAGCAGGAACTGGGCGACCCGACCGGTCTTGAAGCTGCGGTGCGAGAAGTAGCGGTGGTACCCCGCAGTGATGCAGAACATGCGCACGGCGTAGAGGGCCGCGCAGAGCACCCAGTCGACCCAGGTGACCGTCACGAAGAACGCGGCCAGGGGCGCGAGGTGCACCGCGAAGAACGGCATCGCCGAGACCCAGTCCGTGCGGTCGGCGACAGGGGTCGTTCCGGGGTCGGTGGCCGCGGCTTCCGGCTCGGTGGAGGGTTCGCTCATTGCCACGGTGGCCGCCGCACGACGGTGGCGCCATGGTAACCGACGGGGGCGCCGCGAGGGCGCGTCCCGGGAGTGTCGCGAACGCTCACTTCTGGACGTAGAGATCCCCGTTCGGTCCCTCGACCATCTTGATGACGGCAAGGCCGTTGGGTGCGGGGCCGCGCAGCACCGCACCGGTCGTCGGGTCGAACTCCGAGCCGTGGCACGGGCACGCGATCACCTGCCCGGAGGCGGCATAGGCGACGGTGCAGCCCGCGTGCGGGCAGACCGCGTCGAAGGCGTGGAACTTGCCGGCCGTCTGCTGCACCACGAGTGCAGGATCCCCGCTCGACGGATCGGTGAACGTGGCCGATCCCCCGACGGGCACGCTCGAGGCGGGACCCACCGCGGTCCCCGAGGGCGCGGCTCCGGTAGTGGTGGTCGACCCTCCCCCGCCGGCCCCGGTCGTGGTCGTGCCGGCCGTCGTCGGCGGGGACGTCCCGCCGCCGAGTGTGTTGGAGGCGCCCGCCGACGCGGGTGCACCGCCGACCAGTCGACCGAGCCCGGCGACGATCCCGCCGGTGACGAGGACCAGCGCCGCACCGGCGCCCGCGAGGACGCCCTTCGAGAGCACCTCCCGGCGGCCGGTCGCGCCGGCGGCCGCGGCGGCCTCCTGCTCCGCGAGCCACGTGTCGAGGGCCGGCGCACCGCCGGCCCCGGCGAGCACGAACGGCGTCCAGGCGAAGACGAAGACGATGTCGGACCCCGTGAAGTACGGGGACGAGTGGAAGCTGACCGTGAGGAAGAGGCCGAACGAGAGCGCCAGGCCGGCGACCGCGGCGATCCGTGTGAAGAAGCCGGCGAGCACGCCGAGCCCGATCGCCACCTCGCCGAGGGCGATCACCAGCCCGACGGCCGGGGCGATCGGGACCAGATGGTTGACGAGGCCGTGGATGGGACTCGAACGAACCGCACCGACCAGCTGGGCATGGATCGAGGTCGGGCTCGCGTCGTGGAAGAAATTCGGGTTGGCGAGCTTCTGGAGGCCGGCGAAGGTGAAGGTCACCCCGAGGAAGAGGCGCAGCGGAAGGAGCATCCACCCCGTGGCCACGGTGCCGTCCGGGCGCCGGACGGTCCACATGCTCTCGGCTGGGACGGGCGCCGACGCGGGTGCGTTCGAGCGCTGCGCCGCCGAGCGCACCCGGCGCGCGGCGTTCGACGTCACCGGAGCTCACCCATGGATCGGGACGATACAGGGTGCACGCTGGAGATCGACGTCGGTGCCGGACGGTCGGCGCACCCGGGAGGACCTGGCGGGCGTGCCACCATGGACGGATGGAGCGCGCCTCCGTCACGTCGGCCGGGCGCGCCCGGGAGAACGGCCACGCCCGGGTCACGGGGGATCCGCTCTCGACGGAGGCGACACCCGACTCGATCCCGATCGAGATCCCGCCCGTCTCGGGAACGCACCACTACCTCCCCGCCCTCGACGGCCTGCGCGCCTTCGCGGTCGCCGGGGTGATGGCCTACCACTTCGGCCTGCACTGGGCCGACGGGGGCTACCTCGGCGTCGACTTCTTCTTCGTGCTCTCGGGGTTCCTCATCACCGGACTGCTGGTCGGCGAGTGGAACCGCCGGCGCACCATCGGGCTCCGTTCGTTCTGGTTCCGCCGGGCGAAGCGGCTGCTGCCGGCCGTGATGCTGCTGCTCGTGGTGCTCGCGGTCTACACCTGGCTGGGCGGGCCCGACGTGACCCCCTCGGTGCTCCGCGGCGACTCGATCGCGACGCTCTTCTACTACGCGAACTGGCACTTCATCTTCTCCCACCAGTCCTACTTCGCGCAGTACGCGACGCCCTCCCCCCTCCGCCACACCTGGTCGCTCGCGATCGAGGAGCAGTTCTACCTGGCCTGGCCCCTCCTGGTGCTCGCCGTGCTCGGCGTCGGGGCCCGCCGGGCGCAGGCGGTCGGCCGTCGCGCGCTCGACGTGTCAGGGCGCCTGCTCACCCGGCCGCTCGCGTTCTGGCTCACGGTCGCCCTCGCCGCCGCCTCGGCCATCGAGACGGTCGTGCTCTACGACCGCGGCGCCGACCTCTCGCGCATCTACTACGGGACGGACACGCGGGCGTTCGAGCTGCTCATCGGCGCCGCGCTCGCGCTCCTCGTGACCGGACGCCCGGACCACCCACCGCCGGTCCGCCGGGTCCTGCACGTGGCCGCACCGGTCGCCGCCGTCGCGCTCGGCGTCCTCTGGGTCACGGCCGGCGACGACAACGGCAACCCCTCGAGCTGGATGTTCCGTGGCGGCCTCGCCCTCGCGGGCCTGCTCGCCGCGACGGTCATCGCGGGGGTCGCCCAGCCGGATCCGGGCGGGTTCGGGCGGGGGCTCTCCCTCCGTCCGCTCCGCTGGATCGGGCGCATCTCCTACGGCCTCTACCTCTGGCACTGGCCGGTCGCCGTCCTGATGACCGACGTCTCGACGGGGCTCACCGGCAACGGCCTCCTCGCGGCACGGCTCGCGGCCACCTTCGCCGCAGCGACGGCGAGCTTCTACCTGCTCGAGCGGCCGGTCCGCCGCTACCACTGGAAGGGCTGGCCGTTCATCGGGGTCATGACCGCCGGAGCCGCTGTCACCGTCGCGGTCGTGCTGCTCGGCACCGTGACCCCGGCCGCGACCCCGGTGGCCGCGCCGAAGGGCCAGGCCCAGGTCGCGGTCGTCTCGACGACCGCCTTCCCCGACCCGCTCCCCGCGTCGATCGCCCTCCCGCCGGGGCGGGTCCTCTCGCCGTCCGCGCCCCTGCGCGTCATGACCATCGGGGACAGCGTGCTCTACGACGGGGAGCCGGGGATCGCGGCGGCGCTCGAGGCGACCGGCGAGGTGGTCGTCACGCCGCACGCCGCGCTCGGCTGGGGGCTGGTCAACGACCGCTCCTTCGGCGCGGACCTCGCCGGCGCGATCCAACAGGACCATCCCGAGGTCGTCCTCATGATGTGGTCGTGGGACAACGGCCTCGCGCACGACCAGCCGGCGACGTTCGAGCGCCTCCTCACCCAGGCGCTCGGGGTGCTGCTCGAGCCGGGGAACGGGGTGGACGGCGTCGCGATCGTGCAGTTCCCACGCACCGGCCCTCTCGACGCCACCATCGACCCCGGCCAGCGGCAGCGCGCCGAGGCCGCCGCCGAGGCGGACCGCCAGGCGTTCGACCGCATCGTCGCCGCCCTTCCCGCCCGGTACCCGCAGCAGGTCAGCTACTTCGCGATCGGCCACCTCTTCGACGTGCACGGCGGGTACTCGGCGTGGCTCCCGACGACCACCGGGGGGTGGATCCGGGCCCGGAAGACCGACAACACCCACCTCTGCCCGGCCGGCGCGGCCGTGCTCGGCGCCGCGGTGACCCAGGAGCTCCACGCCATCTTCCGACTCCCGGCACCCGCGCCGGGGTGGATCGACGGTCCTTGGACGGCCGACGCCGCGCGGTACGGGAAACCCGGCGACTGCCCGGACGACCAGCCGCCGCGCCGGTAGCGGGCCGGGGTGCCTGGCCGCGCCGCGACGCCGACACGTAGCATGGATGGCGTGGATCAGGCTTCCGTCGCCGTGCACGCCCGTGTCGTCGCACCGCCCCGCTCACGCGTGGACGAGGCGATGTGCCGGCTGCTGCGGGTGCCCGGGGACCGGTCTCCCATCGCCGAGTCGGAGACCCACCGCATCTTCAGCCTCTCGATCCTGCTCTCGGCGCTGCGCTGCCTCCTGAGCTACATCGTGCTGCCGATCCTCCTGCCGGCCGCCGGCCTCGCGAAGGGCGTGGGTCCCGCGATCGGGATCCCGATCGGGCTGCTCGCGCTCACCTTCGACTACCTCGGCATGCGCCGATTCTGGCTCGCGGACCACCGGCAGAAGTGGGCGTTCTCCGCGCTCTACGCCGTGGTCGGCACCATGGTCCTCGTCCTCCTCGTCGTCGACATCGCGCACGTCGTCGGCTGACCCCCGCCATGCGCCGGAGACCTGGGGCGGGGCGAAAGATGCCGCTCGGTTGAGCGGGTCGTGCGCGGGGTCAGGGAACCGAGACGCCCGTGGGCAGGGTCACGACCGTCGCGTTCGCCGGCACCGCGAAGTCGCTGTCGGGCGCCGAGCTCGAGTAGCTGATCAGCGCGAAGTTGGTGCTGTTGCCGGTGCCGCCCGAGGTCGCGACCTTGGCGAGCACGCCGCCGGTGGTCACGCAGTATGTCGTCGTGCTCCCCTGATAGACCCACTTCGCGCACTTGACGGGCTGGCCGGCGATCGTGTCACTGCTGAGCGTCAACGAGGCGCCGACCGTGTGGGCAGCGACGAGCGCCTGCCACGAGGTCATCGCCGAGAGCTCCGCCGAGCCGTCGTAGATGTCGAGGATGCCCGAGAGCGCATTGGAGCCCGTCGAGCCGAGGGACGTGCACGTCGTCCCCGAACTCGAGTTCGCGAAACAGGTGTACGTCGCCGTGCCCGTGTTGAGCAGCTCTGCCGAGCCCTGGGAGCCCCCGCTCGAGGAGAAGAGCTGCTTCGGCGGGGCCTGCTCGAGGGTGTAGGTCGTCGTCGATCCGCCGGTCGTCGAGGTGTACACCGCCTTGAAGGACGACTTCTGCGCGGCCTTCACGCTGGCGCTCAGGTCCTGCAGCTGCGATGCGGAGCTCGCGTTGCTTCCCGACGAACCGACGGTGCCGCTCGTGGTCGTGGTCGACGAGCTCGAGGAGCTGCTGCAGGCGGCGAGTCCGAGCCCGGCGGTGCAGAGGAGCGCGAGCAGCGATGCTCGGCGCAGACGGTTCGTCGGTGCCATGGGTCTCCCTCGCTGGTGGGGAGGACGCCTCCTCCCCGATGGGCGCGACCATTCGAGCACAGGCGCGGTGCGCTCCGGCGGATGGGTACCGACAGGTCGAGCCTCAGGCGTCGGAAGCGCCGGTCGGTGCCGCCGCCCGCCAGTCGGGGTGGAGCCCGCGCTCGAGCGCGACCTTGAGGGCGCGCACGGTCGAGCCGTTCTCCGTCTCCTCGGGATGGTCGGCGAGCCAGGCGATGGTGGCTGCCGGTGCCGAGGGCGGCGCCCCCGCGTACCGGCCGGCCAGCCCGAGTGCGGCGGCGTTGACCTGCTGGCGCTCGGTCTCGACGTAGCCGGGGTCGACGTTGAAGGCGCGGATCCCGCGTCCGCCGAGCTCGATCGCCATGAGCGGCGCGAATCGGTGGAACGCCGCCTTCGACGCGGCGTAGGCCACTCCCCAGCCGCCCTGGCCGACCGGTCCCGGCGGGTCGGCGGTCGCGGTGTGCGAGCTCACGTCGACGACGGTCCCGCGGCCCCGGGCGAGCATGCCCGGGAGGACCGCCTTGATGAGGACCATCTGGGCGACCACGTTGGCCGAGAGCTTGGCGTCGAGCTGTTCGATCGTGAGGTCGGCGATCGGGACCATGCTGCCGGGCCCGGTGTCCACCGCGTTGTTGACCAACAGGTCCACGCCGCCCCATTCCGCCTCGACCCGGTCGACCGCCGCGAGGAGCGCGTCACGGACGTGGAGGTCGGCGACGAGCTCGAGCGCCCGCACGCCCTCGTCACGGACCTGCACGGCCGTCTCCTCGAGACTGCCCGGCAGGGTGCGTCCCCCGCCGGTGTCCGAGTCGTCCCGACCCTCCCCCTCGTGCAGGGTCCGGCTGCTCACCGCGACGTCCCAGCCCGCACGGGCGAGGGCGAGGGCGGTGGCCTTGCCGATGCCCCGGCTCGCGCCGGTCACGAGGGCACGTCGAGGGCTCGTCGCGTCGGTCATCTGCGCAGACTACGTGGTGGGGATGCGAGTCAGGCGGAAGGAACGTCCTCAGAGAGCTCACGGAGGGTTCGTTCGGCGTGCACGACGACGAACGACGCGAAAGAGGCAGGAGCGGGGTCTCCCCCACTCCTGCCTCTTCTGCGTTCAGTCGAGACCTCGCCCGAAGGCGGCTCTCGAACCACCGGTCACGGTCGGGAAGCCCGGAGGCCTCCCGACCGTCCGACCGGTTCGAATACTGCTGAGACCGTCAGCCGCTGTAGTAGGCGCCGATGCCGAGGCCAAGCGTCGTCGTGGTTCCCACAGTTGCCTCACCGTTGAGGATCCCGAGGGCGTCAATCGAGGTGACCGCGAGCGACGAGGCCGTCGCACCACTGTCGGTACCCAGGAACCCACCCGTTTCGGTCGGTGCGGTGCAGCCGTTGGCCGTCGCCTCAGCACCGATCTCGAAGGCACCGTAGCCGTCCGTGGTCGGCTCAGTCGCGCCGTACGGGCTATTCGGAGCCGGCTGGAACGTCGTGCCGAAGATCTGGGTCAGCGATGCCACAGTCGTGGTGTGGGCGAGGCTCTCCTCGAGCGCACCGTTCTTGTAGTACGCCTTCCAGGTGACCGTGAGGTTCCCCGTCGAGCTCGAGCAACCTGCCAGGCTGGTCAGGTTGTTGTTGGTGCCATGAAGCGTCCCAGCCACCTTGCCGGTGAAGGGGATGTTGGCGGTCTTCGAGCCGGAGATGAACCCGGTGTTGTCCTGGCAGCCGTACACGGTGCCAGTCACGGTGATCGTCGTCGGAGACGTTCCTCCGAGCGCGAGCGCCGGGGTGATGACCACCTTGCCGGCGAACGCGCCGCAGTCGACGGTGTTGGTCGTGTTGTTGTACGTAGCAGTCCTGATCGTTGCAGTTGCCGTACCGCTCGAAGTGATCGCGAAGACCCCTGCAGCAGCAGGCACGAGAAGCACGGTGAGTACAGCAAGTAAACGGCGGATCATACGGGGGCCCCCTTAAGCCTCTCCTGATTGGATAGATGGGCGTCACGTGCCCGCAAGTAGCCCGGGCGGCAGCGACGTCCACAGTAGAGAACGCACGTGCGGGCGTCTCCGTTACAGGCGTGTTTCGCGACCGGCACCCGGCGACCGGCGCAGAGAGCGTCGGTCAGCCCCTCTTCACCTCTCTCGCCTGGTTCTTTCGGCCGGCGAGCCCATCGTAGGGTCGACGCATGGAGCGCCCGACGGGGACCAATCGCGATCCGGAGTTGCACTGGGATGCGGCGTACCAGAGGGGTGGCAGTGCACATGTCAGTTGGTTCCAGCCGGCCGCGACCGTGTCGCTCCGGCTCATCCGCCGCCTCTCGGTTCCCACGGACGTCGCGGTCATCGACGTCGGCGGGGGGGCCGCACCGCTGGTCGACGCCCTCCTGCTCGAGGGCTTCCACGACCTGACCGTGCTCGACGTCTCCAGTTCCGCCCTCGGAGCCCTCGCCGAACGGCTCGGCGCGGAGACGCGCGTCACGCTCGTCCACCAGGACGTCCTGACCTGGAGCCCCAAGCGGACCTACGGGCTCTGGCACGACCGCGCGGTCTTCCACTTCCTCGTCGACCCTGCCGGCCGGGAGCGCTATCTCGAGACGCTTCGGCGCGCGGTGCCGAGCGGTGGCGCCATCGTGCTCGGAGCCTTCGCGCCGGACGGGCCCGAGCGCTGTTCGGGGCTGCCCGTGGCGCGCTACTCGGCTCACGAGCTCCTCGCGATGCTCGGGCCGGGGTTCGAGTCCGTCGAGCAGCTCCGCGAAGTGCACGTCACGCCGGCCGGCGCGACGCAACCGTTCGCGTGGGTGGCCGCCAGACGACGCTGAGTTCGGACTGCATCTCCGTCCGTACGCCGTTCGCCCCGCGATCGACACCTCGTCTGCCTACCCGCCGTGCAGTCTGCTGCGGCGGTAACTTCGTGCGGGTCCACCCGTCCCACGATCATCCGCACCCCAACACGAGTGTCGGAGGGGCGACGTGCATGCCCACACAGGTATGGGCGAGCGAGCGACCTCGGAGGAGAAGCGTGGCGAGAACATTCGTCCCAGTTGTGGATGACGTCATCGAGCGGCTGGACCGAAGGGCGTGGCCCGCGGTGGTCTCCCCCCTGCTCGTGCTCGTGGGCCTCCTCTATGTCTTCCGCTGGGGCCCTGTCGTCCAGCACTCGGCGTCGAGGTGGGAGGCGCCGAGCGACCTCTGGAGGACCTTCCTCGCTTCGAGTGAGTTCGCGCACGGCCACTTCGGCGCGGTGTACAGCACCCGACTGGGGTTCCTCGCCCTGCCGGGCATGCTGCTCCTCTTGTCGCCGCTCGGCGCCCTCAGCGGTGTCCTGCACACCACGGCGATCCAGATCACGAACGCCCCCAACCCGAAGGTCTTTCTCTACGCGACGAATCAGGCGTACCCCGACACCATCTTCACCGCGCTTCAGATCGGGAAAGGTCACCCGACGCAGTACTGGCTGCATCCCCAATGGTTCGCCCCACTGATGGTCGCGGCCCTCGTCTCGTCGTGCACGATCCTTTTCGCGTGTGATGCCCTTGCGGAGCGCCTGCAGGTGTCGCGCTCGAGACGTGCTGTGCTCGCACTGCTCGAGGCCGTACTCGTTTTCAACGTCACCGTCCTGTGGGGGCATCCTGAGGACGCGCTGGCGGTAGCTCTGGCCGTGTACTCGTTTTTGGCCGCGCTCGACCAACGGTTCTCGCGGTCAGGATGGCTGTTCGGCGCGGCGCTCGCCTTCCAGCCGCTAGTCATCATCGTTCTCCCGATCATCCTCGTCATGGCCGGGGCAGCAAGGCTCGCCGGTTTTCTCCTGCGGGCCGCGCTGCCTGCGGCCGTGTTGGTGGTGCCGTCCCTGATCGCGAACTTCCATGAGACCATCCACTTCACCGTCGTCCAACCGACCTATCCCAATCTCGCGGACAACCACAAGACTCCGATCTACCCCCTCGCTCCCTCGACCGGCGGAAAGGGGGCGTTCCTCACCGTTGGCGGGGGTCCGCTCCGCGCGGTGGTCCTCTTGTTGGCAGGTGCGTTCGGCCTGTGGACGCGGCGATGGCGACAACGACCCGAACTGCTGGCGTGGGCCATCGCGCTCGCACTGGCCCTTCGCGTGCTCGGCGAACCCGTCATGACGTCGTACTACGTCTGGCCCGCGCTGGCCGTGGCCGTGGCAGTGGCCTCCAGAGCCCACATCGTCCGCTTCGCCGCCGCCGCGGTCCTCGCCGTCTCCGTGACGGTCGTTGCACAGTGGCATCTCTCCGAGTACTGGTGGTGGGGACTGGAAGTTGCCGGGGTCGCCGGAGTATTGGCAGCTGCGGCCCGACCTGCACCACTGGACCCCGACTACCAAGCGGAGAGGAAGCGTCGGGTCGTTCCGGTTGCCGTATCCGCACCGCGAGCCCCCGACCGCTCCACCAGCAAGAAGAAGCAGGCCCGAAAGTCGGCAAGCCGTGCCCGAAGGCAAAACGCGAGGCGGTAGTCGCCACGATGACCGTCGACTTCCCTCGGGCCGACCCTAGGACGGGTACTGATCGCCGATTCCCGACACGGATTTGCCGAACGAAGAGTGGGTCACTCGTCTCTCATCCCGTGACCGCGCCGTGCGTGGTCCAGAAATCATTGAGCCGACCCTGCACCTTGACCACCCAGATGATGCCGCCGACGATCGGGAGCAGCACCCAGAATCCGGTGAGACCGGATACCGGCCTCACCTGCCCCTCCCTCGCGTAGAGGTTCCCGACTTCGGACGGCAGTAGGAACACGTTGACGATGCCGAGCAGGATCGCGAAGAGCAGGCCCAGTCCACCGCCGATCCCTTCGCTCGAGTAGCCCTTGAGCTCCTTGAAGGATTCGTACTGCCAATAGAGGGCGTAGATACCGAGGGTGATGATCGACAGCAGGATCACAGAAACCGGACTTCTCGTTCTTCCCACGTCAGCGCTCGACATGGTCCACCTCCACTTCCTCGAGCCGCCCGTCAGAAGTCAGGCACAGTCCAGCACACGTGTCATGTCCTCGCCCCGACGGTGCCCGGTCAACCCTGTCGGCCATTCCCCTACGCTGTCGTCGTGGTTGGGTTGCTGCTCCTCCCGGTGGCGGCGTTCGTGTGGATCGCTCGGCGCGTCAGGTTGCGGCAAGAAGGAAGTCGCTTGGCCGAACAGCGGGCGGCCGAGACGAAGGCCGTGGCGGCTGAGCGTGAGGCCTTCGACGACCTGATGATCCGGTACTACGAACGCTAGTAAGAGCGCTCCCCCGGGTGCGACGCAGCGTTGCCGCCGTCGTCGAGTCGCCATCGACGTGCGCACTCGTCTCCACTTGACCGTCAACGCGGCGCCCCCGGACCGCTCTGGGATGCCTCGACGAGTGGCAGGATCTGCCGCATGCGACTCGGCATCGCGCATCACTTCGGCTGGGCCGTGGCCGTCACGGCTTCGCAGGACTTCGAGGTCATCGACCGTCGGAGTATCGAGCTGATCGAGCCCGGACTTCCAGCCGCACCGATCCACTACGAAGGCGGAGCCCACGACATGCACGGCTCAGGCGAACCGCTCGATGACGACGGTCTCGCTGCGTTGGTCGCGAAGGTGCGCGCGTCGGTGATGAGGATGACGGTCGTGTCAATGCACGAGCTCGCGAGTGCGCTTCCTGCTCCGATCACATCGCTCGCTCTTCGTGGTTGGCCACCGGACACTCCAGAAGACATCGCAACGCTGCGCCGGCCACGGTACGAGAGTCGCGCCGATTCGGTCATGTACTGCCAGGTCCTCGCGGAAGTCGCCGCGGAACCTGGTTGGGATGTCAGCACCGTCGACGCCAAGAACGTCGAGGCCGAAGCGGTCGCCATCTTGGGACGGCGAGCGGACGAGGTGCTTCACGGGCTCCGGAAGAAATTCGGCCCGCCATGGACGAAGGACCACCGGATCGCACTCGCGGCAACAGTCGTAACCGCCTGACGGCGGGGCGGTCGAGACCGTCCAAGAAGGTCCCATCTGGCACGAGACGACCGGTCCGTCTCCTGACCTTCGGACCGGGGCACTCCTTTGATCTCGGCCAAACCATTCCCCTCTCCCGCGGGGGCCGGTAGCGGGCGCCAGGCGGTCCGAACGCTGTCTCTTCTATTCCTCGACGAGAATCACCAGCGTTTCGGGCAGAACTCCGTCGTGTTCCATGGCCTCGGAAGCGGCCTCTGACTGCATGGCGGACGCGAATGCATCCATGTCGGGAACGTCCATCAGGAGTCCCACTTTTGTCGGGTCGTCGGGGTTCACGAACGTCCGGATGTTGGTGACGCCGAGCTGGCCGAAGATTTCTTCGCGCTTCGGCGAATTCAGCCAGTGGTCCTTGCCCTTCGAGATGTCGTGGTGTCCGATGATGGTCGGCATGCTGTCGTCTCCTACTGGTCGGCGACTGGAGGACTTCGTCTTCGGTGCGCAACGGGGGGAGGGATCTGCGCCGAACACCACTTTGGCCAACGTACTTCTGATCCGCTTCCCATGCTCAGGACGAGTTCACTTCCGCACACGTGATGTACCGGTCGGGCTGTGGTGAGGTCATGACGAGCTGACCAGTGGAACAAGGTTCTTGATGCGTTCGTCCGACTGCATTCCGCTCAGTACGAATGCGACGACTCGCGCTCCATGTCGTCCGGTCGCGGATTTCCGCTTCGTACACGTCGCGAGCCGTGATGACGGGGCCGCCGCGGCCCGTGCAGAGGCTCCGATCTTCGACCATCGGAATGAGGGGACCCGCGACGTTGACCGTCCGACCCCCTGGGTCTTCCAACTGGTTGGTCGCATCACCCGCCATGTCCGACGCGACGTGGGCACGTTTGCAGGCCGCCAGTCCCAACCTCGATGCCGTTCCTCAGAACTCGCGATGCATCGGCGATGCAACGCCGACCAACTGGAGGGTTCCTCTCGAACGTCCGAATTGCGTTCTCGCAGGTCATAGCCAGTGTCGGAGGGGGGACTTGAACCCCCACGCCCTTGCGGGCACTAGCCCCTCAAGCTAGCGCGTCTGCCTATTCCGCCACTCCGACGAAGTGGCACCGATCCTTCGATCGGGGCGCCTGGCATGGTAGCGCGCCGTCTGTCGGCCACCGTTCCGTCCGAGGTCGGCGCCACGGCTCGCGACTCGCCGCCGCAGCATGACCCGTCCGCTCTACGTCTTCTGCGGCTTCGGACCGGGTTTGAGGGTCGTCCAGAGGGCCACATTCCAGAGGAGCCCGTCGGTCGACGGATTGAACTGCACGTTGTCCACCTGCACCCCGTTCGCCAGCAGGACCGGCTCCTCGAAGAGCGGCAGTGCGACCATCTGGTCCCAGAGCTGGTCGTCGATCTGCGCATAGAGCGTGCTGCCGGTGACCGGGTTCAGCAGCTGGGACGCCTGCGCGTAGAGCTGGTTCACGTCGGGGTCGTCGAACTTGCTCCAGTCCTGGAGCTCGAGCGAACCAGCGTTCCCCGAGATTTGCGAGTACCAGCCGGCGGTGACCGTCGGGAACGGGGTCGACACCCGTGTGACGAGCGCGAGGTCGTAGGCGTTGGCGGCTGCCGCCATGGTCATGCCGACACTCCCGTTGACCGGCACGATCGTCACTCCGATGCCGGCGGTCCGCAGCTGTGTGGCGAGCTCGGTGGCGACCGAGCCGATCCAGGGATCCCCCGTCTCGACCGCCATCCGGAGCGAGAGCGGCTTACCGGTCGCGTCGACGTAGGCACCCGACGGGTCCAGGTGGTAGCCGGCGCTCTTGAGCAGCTGGTCTGTCACGGCCTCGTCCACGATCGCGTACTCCCCCGAAGCGGACGACGGGGCGTAGGACACCTGGGACGGCGTCGCAAGATGGTCCTCGCTGACCACCAGTCCGGGGTCGATCGTGCCGAAGGTCCTCGCGAGCAGAGCCGTGCGGTCGATCGCGTGGGCGACCGCCTGGCGCACCGCGACCTTGTCGGTCAGCGCCGACTTCACGTCGAACTCGAGCTGGAGGAAGGCGAGCGAGGACTTGACCGTGCTCTGGGAGTTGGGCATCGACGAGACGTCGCTGAGTGAGCCGAGGTCGAAGCTGGTGGCCTGCGCGACCGACTCGTTTCCGGTCGCGAGCGGGGTCACCCAGGCGGCGGGGGTGGTCGCGGCGGTCACGTCGACGCGGTCGACGACCGAGGGGGTCCCCCACCACTTCGGATTCCGAACCAGCACCGCGGTCCCGGCCGACGGCGTCGACTGCACCACCATCGGTCCGGCCGAGAGGTCGACAGCCGGATCGAAGGTGTCGAAGCCGCGGTTCCACCCGACCACCCGCGCGATGTGCGCCGGCACCATGTGGTCGAAGAGCATTCGCCAATCGGTGAACGGCTGGTCGAAGACGACGGTGACCGTCTTGCCCCCATGGCTTCCGGTCACCGACGCGATGTCGTCGTACCCGAGCGTCGAGGCCACCTGGTCGGGGCTCCCGTCGACGTCCGTCCCGTCGCCCCGTTGGGACTGCCACGCATAGACGAAGTCGTCCGCGCTGACCGGGGTCCCGTCCGACCAGACGGCTGCCGGGTTGATCACGTACTGGATGGTGAGGGGCGACGTCGCGACGGCCTCGACGCTGAGCAGCAGGTCGCTGTTGATCTGGGGTGCGAGCTTCGGCGTCACGACGTACGCGCTCGGCAGTACGGACGAGAGCAGGGTCGGCGTCGACGAGGCCGCCCCGGCCGGCGTGTTCGGGTTGAAGCCGTCCCAGCCCCGGTCGAGATGGACCGCGATCGATCCGCCGGTGGCGGCGACCAGAGCTGGCGGGCTCGGCGCGTCGACCTGCCGGATCCGCTGGGAGTCGACGTGGTCGATCACGGCGAGCGCGCCGATGATCACGATGATGACGAGGGGCAGGGTCCAGCGCGAGCGGTGGTCCCGCCAGTACGTGGAGATCCGGGATCGGCGCGCGACCGGAGCCTCGCGTGGGTCGGTCACTGCAGCCGCAGGATCAGAATGATGTTGGTGAACGCGAAGACCACGGCCACGGTGACCGTGATCCGGTCGAGGTTCTTCTCCACGACCGTGGAGCCGGCGGCGGCCGTGCCCACCGAACCTCCGAACATGTCCGAGAGGCCCCCACCCTTGCCGCTGTGCATGAGGATGAGGAAGATGAGCGCGAAGGACGCGAGCACTTGCAGGATGACGATGACTGCGGTCAGCACGCGAACCTCCTCGTCAGCTCCTGACCGTCGAAGACGCTACCAAATTCACCGCCCACCGACGGCGGCGGCCCGCACGATCTCCGTGAACTCGGCGGCGTCGAGGCTGGCCCCGCCGACCAGCACGCCGTCGACATCGGGGCAGCCGACGAAGGTGGCGGTGTTCTCGGCGTTGACCGAGCCCCCGTACTGGATCCGCACCCCCTCGGCCGCCGGGGCTCCGGCGACCTTGGCGACGAGCTCGCGGATCCAGGCGCATGCCTCCTGCGCATCGTCCGGTGTCGCCGCCTCGCCCGTGCCGATGGCCCACACCGGCTCGTAGGCGACGACGAGTCCGGCGACCGAGCCGGCATCGAGGGGACCGAGGGTGCCCTCGACCTGTTCGGCGAGGCGGTCCCGGGTCGAACCCGCCTCGCGCTCCTCGAGGGTCTCGCCCACGCAGCAGATCGGTGTCATCCCGTTGCGGAGCACCGCCTTGGCCTTCGTGGCGACGAGCTCGTCCGACTCGGCGAAGAGGCGCCGACGCTCGGAGTGCCCGACGATCACGTACTCCACGTGCAGTCGGGCAAGCATGATCGGGCTGACCTCGCCGGTGAACGCACCCGCGTCCTCGGACGCGCAGTTCTGGGCGCCGAGCGCGACGGGGACACCTTCGGCCTCGACGACCGTCTGCACGGAGCGGAGATCCGTGAAGGGGGGGTGCACCGAGATGTCGACCGGTCCGGCATCGGCGGGCTGGAGCCGCAGCCCGAGGTCGCGCGCGGCGTGGATCGCCTCGAGGTGGTCGAAGTGCATCTTCCAGTTGCCGCTCACGAGCGGCCGTCGCGGGGCGCTCACGTGCGCGTCGGTGCGTTGGGTGCGCCGCGGAGCGCCTCGAGGCCGGGAAGGTCGCCGAACTCGAGCAGCTCGAGCGACGCGCCGCCACCCGTCGAGACGAAGCTGATCCGGTCCGCGAGGCCGAGCTCGTCGATCGCGGCGGCGCTGTCCCCGCCTCCGACGACGGTGTAGCCCGGGCACGCGGCGACGGCCTGCGCGACGCCGGCCGTGCCTGCGGCAAAGCGCGCGTCCTCGAAAACGCCCATCGGGCCGTTCCAGAGCACGGTCCGGGCCGAGGCGATCTCGTCCGCGTAGGCGGCCACGGTCTCGGGGCCGATGTCCAACCCGCACCACCCGTCGGGCAGGTCGCCCGAGACGGTCCGCAGCTCGCCGCCGGTGCAGTCGCAGCCGAACTCGGCACCGGGCTCCAGGGCGACGATGTCGGTGGGCACGAGGATCCGCTTCCCCGACTCGAGCAGCGCTCGGCACTCGCCGATCCGGTCGCCGTCGACCATCGACCCGCCGACGTCACGCCCGGCTGCCGCGAGGAAGGTGAAGGCCATACCGCCGCCGACGACCAACGCGTCGACACGCTGGAGCAGCGACTCGAGGACGCCGAGCTTGTCCGCGACCTTGGCGCCGCCGACCACCGCGACGAACGGCCGTGCCGGTGCGCCGAGCAGCGAACCGAGCACCTGAATCTCGCGCTGGAGCAGCAGTCCCGCGGCGCTCGGCAGCCGTGCGGGCGGCCCGACCACCGAGGCGTGGCGGCGGTGCGAGACGCCGAAGGCGTCGTTCACGTAGGCGTCGTGCCCGTTGACCAGCTTCTCGACGAACGATGGGTCGTTTCCTTTCTCGCCCGGGTCGAACCGCAAGTTCTCGAGCAGCTCGACCCGCGGCTCCAACGTCGCGAGGTCGAGGCGGACCGGGCCGAGCTCGTAGCGCACGTCGTAGTGGCCGTCGGGCCGGCCGAGGTGTGTGCACGCCGTGACCCGGGCCCCGCGGTCGAGCAGTGCGGTCAGTGTCGGCAGCGCGGCGCGGATGCGGAAGTCGTCGGTGACGGTCGTCGGCTCGCCCTCGCAGCTCCGAAGGGGAACGTTGAAGTCGACCCGCACGAGGACGCTCGCACCGTCCAGATCGGGGAGGTCGTCGAGGAGCGGTAGCCCCGCCAGCAGCGGATTGTCCGTCCCGTCCATCGCGCCCCCCTGCAAGCTGCTCCCCCCCACCGTCGTGCCTTCCCTGAGTTTCGGCGTCAGCCGGCCGATCCGACCACCAGTGAGAGATCGACCAGCCGGTTGGCGTACCCCCACTCGTTGTCGTACCAACCCTGCACCTTCACGAGCGTGACACCCGACGACGAGGGCATGACCATGGTGAGCCCGGCGTCGAACGTGCAGGACGCGGGGCTGCCGACGATGTCCGAGGAGACGACCGGATCCTCCGTGTAGTCGAGCACCGCGGCGAGCGGGCCCGACGAAGCGGCTGCCGCAAAGGCGGCGTTGACCTGCTCGACGGTGACCTCGCCCGGCACCACGGCGGTGAAGTCGGTGATGGAGCCGTCCGGAACCGGCACCCGGAGCGCCGTCCCGTCCAGTCGCCCCTTCATGGCCGTGAGCACGAGCCCCGTGGCGCGGGCCGCACCGGTCGAGGCCGGCACGATGTTGGCTGCGGCCGCCCGCGCCCGACGGAGGTCCTTGTGGGGCAGGTCGAGCAGGTTCTGGTCGTTCGTGTAGGCGTGGACCGTGGTCATCATCCCGCTCTCGATGCCGAAGGCGTCGTCGAGCACCTTCACCATCGGGACGAAGCAGTTGGTCGTGCACGATGCGTTCGAGACCACGAAGTCCTTGGCCGGGTCGAACTCGTGGTCGTTGACCCCGACGACGAAGGTCGCGTCCACGTCCGTGGCGGGCGCCGACACGATCACCCGGGCGGCCCCTGCCTCGAGGTGGGCCGCGGCCGAGCCCCTCGACGTGAACCGGCCGGTGGACTCGACCACCACCTCCACGCCCATCGCGTCCCAGGGAAGCGCCTTCGGGTCCTGCTCGGCCACCACCGCGATCGGCCCGGAATCGAGGACGATCGACGAACCGTCGACCCGCACGTCGCCGCCGAACCGTCCGTGGGTCGTGTCGTACTTGAGCAGGTGGGCCAGCGTCTCGGCCGAGGTCAGGTCGTTGACCGCGACCACCTCGACGTCCGCCCCCATCGTCCGTGCCGCCCGGAGGTAGTTGCGACCGATCCGTCCGAAGCCGTTGATCCCGATACGTACGGTCATGTCCTGCTGTGCCCTACCCTTCAGTGTTCCGTGCGCACCAGTCGCACGCAGACATCACGCTGATGCCCCTCGGACGGAAGAAGACCGGCGTCCACGCTAGGCGATCCCGGACCGTCCGGTCAGCATTCGGCGAGATCGACCAGGGCTGACGCGAGCCGGACGGGATCGTGGGCGAGGCCGTTCGGCCGGGCGAGGGGGCGGTCCACGACCGGAACGGGCGGCGTGCCCAGCTCCATCCCCGAGGTGTCGCAGAGCACGCGGTCGACGCGGACGCCGTGTTCGAGCAGCGCCTCGACGTGGCCGCCGACATCGAATCCCTCCGTCTCGGGGACCTGCGGTCGGAGGTTGCAGACGTAGATGACGTCGCCAGCGGCGCGTTCGATCCCAGCACGGATCTCGGGGACCGCGGTCGCCGCGAGGACGCTCGTGAAGAGCGACCCGGGACCGAGCACGATCTGGTCCGCCGCCGCGATGGCCTCGACCGCCGCAGGAGGCGCCTTCGGGTCGGACGGCACCAGCGAGACACGGCGAATGTGGCTGGTTGCCATCACCGCCACCTGTCCCGCCACCGGGCCGCCCTCGGCGTCGGCCTTGAGGACGACCGGCTCGGTGGTGGCCGGCAGGACGCGCCCGTGCACGCCGAGCAGGCGGCACGCCTCGTCGAGCGCATCGACCGGATCGGCCAGCGCGTCCATCAGGCCGGCCAGGATGAGGTTGCCGAGCGAGTGCCCCGAGAGCTCCTCCTCGGCGAACCGGTAGGCGAACGCGGTGGCGAGCGGCGAGCCCGGCGCGGCCAGTGCGACGAGACAGGTCCGCAGGTCGCCGGGCGGGATGATCTGGAGAAGCTCCCGCAGACGTCCCGACGATCCCCCGTCGTCGGCGACCGACACCACGGCGGTGACCCGCTCGGTGTAGATGCGCACCGCGCGCAGGGTCGCGGCCTGTCCGTGCCCGCCTCCGACCGCGACCACCGCCGGCCCGAGTGCTGCGCGCCGGACTTCGCCGGGGGGGCTCACCGCTCGACGTCCCGGTGGAAGACGGTCGTCGGGATCCCGTGGTCGACGAAGCGGCGGACCAGCTCCTCGGCGAGGACCACCGACCGGTGCCGGCCGCCGGTGCAGCCCAGGGCGACGGTCAGGTAGGACTTGCCCTCGCGGACGTAGGCCGGGATCAGCATCGTGAGGAGGTCGTCGAGGCGGTCGAGGAAGGCCGCGGTCTCCGGGTGGTCGAGCACGTACTTGCGCACTTCCGGCTCGAGTCCGGAGAGGTGGCGGAGTGCCTCGTCCCAGTAGGGGTTGGGCAGGAAGCGGCAGTCGAAGAGCAGGTCGACGTCGAGGGGCACCCCGTACTTGAAACCGAACGAGACGACCGACGTCTGCATCGTCCCGCCGGCCTCCTCACGGCCGAAGACCTCGATGAGACGGGTCCGGAGCTGGTTCACGTTGAGCTCGGCGGTGTCGATCACCAGGTCGGCGCGATCGCGCAGCGGCTCGAGCAGCTGCCGTTCGTCCGCGATCGAGTCGACCACCCCGCGGGCGGCCTGGGGGTGACGACGGCGCGTGCCCTCGAATCGCTTTATGAGCACCTCGTCGGGTGCATCGAGGAAGACGATGCGGACCCGGTGCCTTCCGCTTCGCAGCGCATCGACCGCCGGCAGCACGTCGTCGAGGTCGCCGCCCGCCCGGCCGACGACGAGGGCGACCCGCTCCATCTCGGAGCCGGCGACGTCGACGAGCTCCGACACCTTCGAGATGAGGGCCGAGGGCATGTTGTCGATGACGAACCAGCCGAGGTCCTCGAGGGTGGCCCCCGCGGTCGATCGGCCTGCGCCGGACATGCCGGTCACCACCAGGTATTCGCTCATCGGCCCACCCTTGTGTGCGATCCGTTGGTCCCCGTCGCGGGCAGCGGCGTGTGCAGTCGGTCGAAGACGGCGGCGCCGACCTCGGCCGGCAGCCACGATACGCCGAGCAGCTCCTCCTTCGAGGTGTTCCGCAAGCCGGTGAGCCCGCCGAACTGCTCGATCAGCCGCACCCGCCGCTTCGGCCCGAGGCCCTTCACGCCGTCGAGCGCGCCGAGGGTCATCCGCCGTCCACGCAGGGTCCGGTGGTAGGCGATGGCGAACCGGTGGGCCTCGTCCCGGAGGCGCTGGAGAAGGTAGAGCGCCTCGGACTGCCGCGACAGCCGGATCGGATCCGAGCTCCCCGGCCGGTAGACCTCCTCGAAGCTCTTGGCGAGCGAGGCGACCGGGATGCGATCGGAGAGGCCGAGCGATGCGAGTACGCGCACCCCGACGTTGAGCTGCCCGAGCCCGCCGTCGAGGAGGAGGAGCTGGGGCGGATAGGCGAACCGCCGGGGAGCGTTCGTCGGGCTCCCCTCGGACGTGTCGGGTGACGCGGGCTCGACCAGGGCGCGCAGGCGCCGCGTGAGGACCTCCTCCATCGCCGCGTAGTCGTCATTGCCGGGCACCGAGGCCACCCGGAAGTGGCGGTAGTCGGCCTTCTTCGGCAGACCGTCCTCGAAGACGACCATCGAACCGACGTAGTCGCTGCCCTGCAGATGGCTCATGTCGTAGCACTCGATCCGGAGAGGCGCGTCGGACAGGTCGAGCTCGCGCTGGAGCGACTCGAGCGCACGCGCTCGGCTGTTGTGGTCCGAGGTGCGCTGCAGACGGTGACGCACGAATGCGTCGCGGGCGTTGTGCTCGACGGTCTGGAGGAGCGCGCGCTTGGTCCCTCGCACCGGCACCCGGAGCTCGACCGGACCGCCGCGCCGGTCGGCGAGGTAGGCGACGACGGCGGCGAGGTCGGCCGGCAGGGAGGGCACGAGCACCTGTCGCGGCACGCCCGCAACCGGTTCCGCGTAGACGTCGACGAGGATCCGCTCGACGAGTTCCGGGAGGCCCAGGTCCTCGACCTTGTCCACGAAGATCGCGAGGCGGCCGACCACCTTCCCCTTGCGCACGTGGAAGACCTGGACCGCCGCCTCGAGCTCGTCCTCGGCGAGGCCGAAGACGTCGAGATCCTCGGGCCGGTCGAGCTCCATCTGGCGGACTGCGTCCGCCGCCCGAACCGCGTCGAGCTTGTCACGCAGCACCGACGCGCGCTCGAACTCGAGCGCGGCCGCGGCGTCGCGCATCCCCTGTTCGAGCCCGCGCTCGAGCGGCGCGGTGTCGCCGTTGAGAAAGGAGATGAGGTCGGCCAGCATCTGGTCGTACTCCTCGCGGTCCACCTCGCCGACGCACGGTCCCGAACACCGTTCGATGTGGTACAGGAGACATGGCCGACCGAGCCGTTGGTGGCGCCGGAACTTGGCGTCCGAGCACGTGCGCACCGGAAATGACCGGAGCAGGAGGTCGAGGGTCTCGCGGATTGCGCCGACGTTCGCGTAGGGCCCGAAGTACCGCACGCCGCTCCGCTTCCGCCCGCGGACGACCGCCGGGCGCGGCCACTCGTCGGAGACCGTGATCGCCAGCCACGGGTAGCTCTTGTCGTCCTTGAGCCGCACGTTGTACCGCGGCTGCTCGCGCTTGATGAGATTGTGCTCGAGCAGGAGCGCCTCGGCCTCGGTGTCGACCACCATCCACTCCACGTGGTCGGCCTCAGCGACCATCTGGGCGATCCGAGGTGGGAGGCCGGCCGGGTCCTGGAAGTACGTGTTGAGGCGCTGGCGCAGCGACTTCGCCTTCCCGACGTAGAGGATGCGGCCGTCACGATCGAGGAACTGGTAGGAGCCCGGGGCGTCTGGCACGGTCCCGGCGAGCGGACGGGTGACCACGCCACCAGTGTGCCGCGTCGCCCCCGGCGTCCATGCCGGCGGGACCCACCGGATCGGCGGATCCATGCCGGCGGGACCCACCGGATCGGCGGATCCATGCCGGCGGGACCCGCACATGCGGCGTTCCCGCGCCATACAATGGGGGCAACGCCGGCCTGGTATCCGGCGAACATCGAGCACTCCGGGGCCGACAACCCCGCGGATGGGCGACCAGGCTGTCCCCGCCGGCCATAACCGGAGTGCATCCCCAAGGGGGTCACATCCATCATGCTCCGGCTGCAGCAGGCACTTCCCGAGCGCTACGTCGACGCGACGCCCGACGAGCTTTCCGCATGGATCGCCGCCGCCAAGGCGACGCTTGGCAGGCGGTTGATCATCCTCGGCCACCACTACCAGCGCGACGAGGTCATGGTCTGGGCCGACGCCCGGGGCGACTCGTTCGGGCTGTCGAGGATCGCCGCCGATCAGACCGAGGCCGAGTTCGTGGTCTTCTGCGGCGTGCACTTCATGGCCGAGTCGGCCGACATCCTGACCGGACCGCACCAGCGGGTCGTGCTCCCCGATCTCAACGCCGGATGCTCGATGGCGGACATGGCCGACATCGACGAGGTCGAGGAGGCATGGGACGCGCTCGCCGCGGTGACCGACGTCGAACGGGTGGTCCCGGTCACCTACATGAACTCCTCAGCCGCGCTCAAGGCGTTCGTCGGACGGCACGGCGGAGTCGTGTGCACGTCGTCCAATGCACGCGCGGTCCTGACCTGGGCGCTCGGGGACGGTGCCGGTACGTCCGCCCACGGCGACCAGGTGCTGTTCTTCCCCGACCAGCACCTGGGCCGCAACACGGGATTCCAGCTCGGCTACCGCGCCGAGGACATGGCCGTGTGGGACCCGACCCGCGATCGCGGCGGGCTCGAGGACCCGGTCCTCAAGTCGGCGACGCTCCTCCTCTGGCGCGGGCACTGCTCCGTCCACCAGCGGTTCCGGCCCGCCCATGTCGCGCAGTTCCGTGCCGAGCACCCCGAGGGCATCGTCGTCGTCCACCCGGAGTGCGCGCACGAGGTCGTCGAGCTCGCCGACGCCGTCGGGTCGACGGACTTCATCATCCAGGCCGTCGCCGACGCGCCCCCGGGGTCGGTCATCGGCGTCGCCACCGAGATCCATCTGGTCAACCGACTCGACGCAGAGTCGCCGGACAAGACGGTCGTCTCCCTCGATCCGCTCGTCTGCCCCTGCTCGACCATGTTCCGGATCGACCCTGCCCACCTCGCCTGGGTCCTCGAAGGCCTCGTCGAGGGCGAGATCCGCAACCGGATCACGGTCGACGAGGAGACCGCACGCTGGGCCCGCGTCGCGCTCGAGCGGATGCTCGCCACGGTCTGACCGGCGTGCCCGCTCCCGGTCCGGGGCGGGCTGTCGATCAGCCGGTGGTCGAAGTGGTGCTCGACGCCGGGGGCAGGCTCGAGGTCGGCGGGACGACGAGCGTCGTCGAAGGATGACCTGCGGTGGTCGTGGTGGTGGTCGACGCGGCCTTCGGTGGCGACGCGGTCGTGCTGGTCGTCGAGGCAACGGTGGGCGAGGTCGTGGAGGTCGTCGCCGGCACCGGCGACGTACAGCCGGATGGAGGTGTGCCAATCCCCGGTTGGCCGGGCATGAGCACGGTGCCCGCGCACCCGAAGTCCGAAAGGGTCACCGAGATCACGCTGGTCCCGCCGTCCGCGAAGGCGGCCGTGGAGACCGCCTGGCGGATGTAGCCCTGGCCGTCGATCGAGAGCCGAACCGTCGTGCCCGTGTAGCCCTGCTGGCGGAGCGTTGCGAGGGCGTTGTCGATCGTCGTCTGCTCCTGCTGCGATGCGCCTGGCACCTGGGCCTCCTGGGCCGGCGTGACTGCGACCTGGTAGATCGTGACCGGCACGCCCCCGACGGAGCCGGTGCCGACGTGGTCCGCGTTGGTGACCTGCTGCTGGTCGAGGTCGAGGTAGCCGGTCGGGCTCGCGAGGCCGAGCATGGCCACCGCGCCGTTTCGCTGCCCGAGGGTGCCCAGCACGAGTCCGGCGAAGCCCGAAAGGGACTGGCCGGGGCTCGCCGGCCCACCGGCGAGGTCGGCGGTGCCGGATCCCTCCCAGAGGGTCGTGTCGTTCTCGCGGATGGTGACGTTGAGCCCGCCACCGACGGCAGCAGTCGCGACCATGCCGAGCGGGTTCACGTCGATCGTGCCGCTCCCTGAAACCGGCGTCTCGAACGGGGGCGGAGCCACGGCGCTCCCGCAGACGGAGCCGCCGACCGGCGGACTGCCGCTCACCGGCAGGTTCGGCACGACTGACCCCCCACCGGAAACCGTCCCGGCACGGATCGAGGAGTACGACCCCGAAGCACTCGACGTACCGAACCGCAACTGCCCTGTTCCGGAGATGGCTGGCTGCGTCGAGGGCGGCCCGACGGGCATCGGAAGGGGTCCGCAGCAGCCGGGCGGAGGAGACGGGACGCCATGTGGCGGCAGCGTCACCACACCGCCCCCCGGACCCGAGGAAGAGCCCGGGGCGACCGCCACCCAGCCTCCGCCGGTCACAGCTCCCGAGGAGACGCTCGGCAACGGTCCGGACAGCATCGGGCAGGCCACCCTCGGAGCCGTGGTGGTCGTGGTGGTCGGCACGGGCGCCGTGGGCGGCGTACTCGTGAGGTCGTAGGAGAAGTCGAAGTTGCCGGAGTCGGTGGTCGCGCTCAGCGCGTGCAGCACGGCCGCGACCGCGACCCGGCTGCTCCCCAGCCGGCCGGCGTGACCCGCCGTGGCCTGGCTCGACGGACCCGAACCGGTGAGCGCGAGCGAGATCGGCACCGCAACCGCGGCGAGGCACACCACCGCGGCGAGCGCCGCAACGCCCATCCGACGACCGGTCTTGCGCCGCGCCCCGGCGGTCGGCTCGTCCGAGAGCCAGAGCCCGGCGGGCTCCTCGGTTCGGATACCGCCGTCCTCGTCCGTCGTCGAGTCCACCGCTGCACCCACCTCTCGTCGGTCGGCACCCTTCGACGTCCGCCGCGGACGCATCCACCGGCTCCTGCGGGCGCCAGGCACTGGCTCCGAGGCTAGATCCGCCCCAGGTGCCTGTCCAGCTTTTGCCGTAATTTCCGTAAAGCCCAGGAAGATGCCTCCCGCGGCAACCGACCTCCCCTGGACGACCTGGATCGCCCCGGCTTGTCGCGCCGAGTCGAGGAACTTGGTCGCACTCACTTTCGCCTTGGCCGTCTGCTCCCCGAGCTCCGTGCGGAGCAGATCGGCGAGCTCCTCGGTGGAGGGGACCACCCTGCCGGAGCATCGCTCGAGGAGCGCCCGGAACAGCGGCACCGCGAGCAGGGCGGCCAGACGGGCGGGGCCGGATGCCTTGCCGTGAGGACCGATGCACGCCAGGCCGCGTTCCGTGGCCACCACGCGGGTCGAGGGTCCGGTGACCAGCCCGAAGAGCCGAGCGTTCGCCAGACGGGTCAGGAAGGCGCCGTTGCGCGCACCGCTGTAGCCGAGGGCGCGGGCGAGCTGGTCGGCCGGCAGGCCATCGGAGACCAGCGCCGCCTGGCGAGCGACCTCCATGGCCGCCTCGAGGTCGTAGCTGACCGTTCTGAACGTCGAGCGGACCATGGACGCAGTGGTGGCGCTACCGCAACGCGGCCGGTCGGCCGGACGGCGTGACGCACCTCCTCCGTCCCCAGTCTCGCACTTCCTCGTGCCACCTGAGCGAACCTGTCCGCACCTCGGCGGGAGCGACGCTTAGGCTGCCCGCATGCGTGCGGGCCAGCTCGGCGGATCGGCGCCCGGTTCGACCGGAGCGCCCACGGCGCAGCAGCACTTCGCGGCGCTCGTGGCCAACGTCCAACGCGTCCTCTTCGCGCCGGAGCCGCTGGTGCGCCTCGCGGTGGGGTGCTTCGTCGCTCGTGGCCATCTCCTCATCGAGGACCTCCCCGGCCTCGGGAAGACCACGTTCGCCAAGGCGCTCGCCCGCAGCTTCAGTCTCGAGTTCCGCCGGGTCCAGTGCACCGCGGACCTGCTCCCCGCCGACATCACGGGCGCGCTGGTCTACGACACCAAGGAGCAGGCGCCGATCTTCCGTCGTGGGCCGATCTTCACCAACGTCCTCATGGCCGACGAGCTCAACCGAGCGTCGGCGAGAACCCAGTCGGCGCTGCTCGAGGCCATGGAGGAACGTCAGGTCACGGTCGACGGGTACGCCCACTCGCTGCCCGATCCGTTCGTGGTGGTCGCGACCCAGAACCCCCACGACGCCGTGGGAACATCGCCCCTTCCCCACGTCCAGCGCGATCGTTTCCTCGTCCGCATCTCGATGGGGTATCCCGACCGGTCCTCGGAGGACGCACTCCTCGCGGGACCCGATCCGGCCGAGGCGGTCCGCTCGCTGGCCGGCGCCGTCTCCCCCTCCGAGCTCGCCCTCCTCTTCGACGAAGTGGAGGGCGTCCACGTGGCGGCCGCAGCACGCGGCTACGTCCTCGACCTCGTCGAGGCGAGCCGTCGCCACCCGAGCGTGACCGTGGGCGCATCGCCCCGCGCCGCTCGCGCGATCCTCCGGATGGCCCGCACCGCCGCGATCGCCGACGGCCGGGCCTTCGTGCTCCCCGACGACGTCCGTGTCGTCGCCCCGTCGGTCCTCGCGCACCGTCTGCTCCTCGACCCCCGCGCCGAACTGACCGGCGCCGACTCCGTGACGATCGTCCACGAGCTGCTCGACTCCGTGCCGGTACCGGTCGCGGTGCCGACGGACTGAACCGGTGTCCGCTCGCCGGCTCCTCCTCAAGGGGCGGGCTCGCTGAGGGCGTTCCGGCAGACCGGGGCACGCACCCTCCGTCCGACGGCGCGCGGGGTCGCCGCAGGCTCGGCCTGGCTCGTCGTCGCCCTCGCCTGCCTGTTCGCCGACCGTGCTGTGCTGCTCCCGCTCCTGGTCGGACTCGCAGTGCCGTTCGTCGCGGCACCCCCGCTCGCCCTCATCCGAGGCCGCCGTCTGACCGGTCCGGTCGCCTGCTACGTGCGGGCGTCGCCGGCGATGGTGCCACAAGGCGCGAGCGCCGAGATCACCCTGCTCATCACGGGTGGCGCCGCCGGCCTTCCTGCCTGTGGCGTCGAGTCCCCCGAGGGGCGATGGACCCGGCTCACGGCGCTCCATGCGCCCTCCCCCGTTCGGCCGCATGCGCCGGAGGACGCGTCGTGGGCGGCTCCGTGGCCGGTCGGGCGTCTCGCGCCCCCGCGCTCCGAGCTGGTCGGCGTCGCGGCGACGGGACCCCACCTTCCCGCACAGGTCGTCGAGCAGGTGCCGACGGGCGTCCGCGGCGTGCTCGGCCTCCCCTCGCTCCGGCTCTGGGCCCACGACCCCTTCGGCCTGGTCGCCGCTGCGGGACCCGTGTTCCGTCCTCTCACCGTCGTCGTCTACCCGCCGCCGATCGACCGCGCGACCGCGGTGCCGTCGAGAACGTCGGCCCGGGGTGACGACCACCTCCCGACCGGACGGTCTTCGTCGAGCTCCGGATCCGACGACCCCGGTGAGCTCGCCGGGGTCCGCCCCTACCGGGCGGGCGACCGCCTTCACCTCGCGCACTGGCCCTCCATCGCGGGGAGCGGTCCGATCCTCGTCCGCGAGTTCACTCCCGACCGGGAGGAAGCGGTGAGGGTCGTCCTCGACGACCGTCCGGGCGCGCACCGACGGCATGAGTTCGACGTCGCGCTCGGCGTGGCGCACAGCCTCGTCCGGCAGGCGGTGGAGGGCGGTCGGGTGTGCGTGGTCCTGACCCTGTCCGGCGCGGTCGTTCGCGTCCGACCGTCGGTCGAGGGGCTGGCCGCCCTCTTTCCGGTCCTCGCGACGCTCGACCCGCGGCACGGGTCTCGAGTCACCGATGACGGACCGACGGCGGATGTGGTACTGCACGACGCCGGCGGCGTCCCCACCATGGTGGTGACCACCGAGGCGGCCGTGTCCTCGCTGCCCGAGTCCGTCACTGCATTCGGCACCGTGATCGTGGCGTGACGGCGACCCGCGCTCTGCGCGCGACCGTGTTCGCCGCGTCGCTGGTGGGAGCGATCGCGATCTGCTCGACGGTCGGCGGTGTCCGGAGCGGGAGCGCCATCTGGCCCGTGCTGCTCGCCGCCACGGTCGGCGGCGGGCTCCCGGTCCTCCTCGCGCCACGGTGGCGCACTCCGTGGTGGGCGACCCTCTCCTCTGCCGCGGTCATGCTCTCGTCCCTCTCGGCAAGCTTCCCGGGAACGACGCTGGCCGGGCTCCCGACACCCGAAACGTTCGACCGACTGCATCACGGCGCGGGCGCGCTGCGTGCAGCGCTCTCGGGGACGGTGCCGTACCGGCCGGTCGCAGGACTCGTCGTGGTCGCCGCAGTGCTCTCGGGAGCGTCGGCACTCCTCTCGCAGCTCCTGGTCGACACCGGATGGGCGGCACGTGGGTCGCGCGGTCCTCACCGCCTGTTGGCGCTCGCACCGCCGCTCACGCTCGTCGCCTGCGCATCGCTGCTCGGCTCCATCGGGACGGCCACCGTGCTGTCGTTCGCCGCCGTGCCCGTGACGCTGGCCGTCCTGGCCCTCCCCGAAGGCCGCGACGTCGGCTCCCCACGACATCGGGCGCGATCGTTTCCGACGGCGTCTCTGGTCGGGGCAGTCGCCGTCTCGGCGTCTGCACTCGCCGGCATCTCGGTCTCCGCGGCCGGCACGCCGGCCGCCTCCGGCGCCACACCTGTCTCGGCTGCCGACGTCGTGTCCGATGTCGCGGGCGTCGAGCGGTCCGCGCCGACCACCGTTCTCTTCACCTCGACCGCGCCGGTCTCGACCTATTGGGAGCTCGGTGTGCTCGACGCCTTCGCCGGGGGCGCCTGGGTCCCCGATCCGGCGACCGCCGCTGCGCTCGACGGCAATGGGCCGCCCGAGCCCTCGCGGCCGGTCGACCCGACGGCACGCGCCGGGACGTTCCGCACCACCGTCGACCTCCGTGCGCTGACCGGTCGGCTGGTGCCGCTCCCTCCGGACACGCGAACGGTCGACGCGCCCTTTCCTGTGGTGCGCACTGCGTCGGGGGCGGTCGCACCCGCCGGCCTCCCGCCGGGTGCCCGGTACTCGGCGACCGTGACGTCGTCGCCGCCACCGCTCGACCAGCCGGCGAACCCGACCGTGGGCCTCGGCCCAGAGGCGCTGGCCTCCGCGCTCTCGCTCCCACCGCTACCGCCGGTCCTGGGGATGACCGCGCGTTCGGTCGCCGGCGACGCAGTCGACCCGCGCGCCGCGGCGCAGCGCCTCGAGAATTGGTTCCGGTCGGGTGCATTCCGCTACTCGCTCGCACCCGGCCGCCCGCCGTCGGGCGTGGCGGGACTCGTCGACTTCGTGACGAACACCCGCGTGGGCGACTGCGAGCAGTTCGCGGGCGCCTTCGCAGTGCTCGCCCGGATGATCGGCCTGCCGACCCGTGTCGTCATCGGCTTCACCGGCGGCGTACGGCAGTCCGACGGCACGGACGCGGTGCGTGGCGTCGACGCGCACGCGTGGCCGGAGGTCTACCTCGGCCCGGCGGACGGCTGGGTCTCGTTCGAGCCCACGCCGAGCCGTCCCGCCGGCGAGCTGGCCCCTGCGGACGTGGTGGGACCGGCGGGCCTACCGACGACGACGCCCCAGCCGACGGCGCCACCGGTCACGGGTCCGCCGCCCACCATCGCGCCGCCCGCGTCGTTGCCCGGCACCTCGCCACCCACGGTCCCGGTCGTCGCAGCGCGGTCTGGCGGTCCCGGCACCGCAGTGGTCGGCGTGGCGCTGACCGGTGCGCTCCTCGTCCTCTTGGGATCCACCGCCCTGGTCCTCGCACTCCGACGCCGGGCGCGAGGGCGCGCACGGCGGCTCGCTGACCCGTGGGCGGACTCGTGGGAGACGGTCGAGCGCGCGTTCGGCGAGGTCGGGCGCATCCGACCAAGCGGCCACTCGCCGTCCGCGTGGATCGACTCCCTGGCCTCCTTGGCGACGGCGGGCGACGGACCCGATGCCGACCGGATCCTGTCGCTCCTCCACGACGCGAGGACCGTCGCTGCACTCCTCGAGCAGTCGGTCTATGCCGCGCAGCAACCCGGCCCTGCCGACGCCGAGCGGGCCGATCGCGCCGCCACTCGGGTCAGCCTCGCGCTCCGCGATCCAAACGTGCGACGCGCCCTCGTCGCCGTCGTGGGCGCGTCGGCTGCCGGACCGGTCAGCGGTGACGCGCACACGACGGGGTCTGCGATGATCCGGGCATGAGGGTCACGACCGTGCCCGACTTCTTCCCGCGGGCGCGCGACCTGCGGGCGCAGTTCGAGGCACGCGTCGGTCCGAACCGGTCGAGCGAGGAGAGTCGGTTCGTCTGGGACTACTGGAACGTCCCCGGCCAATTCACGTACGTCCGTACGCCGGCCATCAACGTCATCCGGCCGACGTTGCTCGCGGAGTTCACCGGTGCGCTCCGCGCATGGGGTGCCGAGCACCTGGGCTCGACACAGGTCACGGTCCCGTGGCTCAGCTACTACGTCGAGGGGTGCCGGCAAGAGCTCCACTCCGATGTGGTCCAGGGGATGTGGTCGTACGTCTACTCCCTGAGCCCGTGGGACGATCGGACCTTCACCGGGGGCGAGACCCTGCTCGGGAGCGACCGGCTCCTCGAGTACTGGGCCCGGTTCGACCCCACGCGCTCCAACGAGGCGCGCCATCTGCTCGAGCAGATCCCCGCCTGCTTCGACCAGCTGTGCGTCTTCGACTCGCGGCTGCCGCACGGGGTCGCCGTCGTCGAGGGCACCCGCGACCCGAGGAAGGGCCGCGTCGCGTTGCACGGCTGGTTCCGCGACCCTGAGCTGGGTGTCGAGGGGGCACTCGACCAGGCGCTGCTCGACGCGCCGCTCGCCGCCGTCCGGGACCGGTGGCGGTCGGAGCGCTCCCGCTGCGGTCCGTTCCACGGCCAGGCGACCTGGCGGCTCTCGGTCGCCCCGGACGGATCGGTGGATGAGGTGACCTCCGTCGTGGACAACCTGGTCCCCGCGGGCACCGGTGCACAGGATCCCGAGACGCTGCTCGCCGTCGGTGCGGAGCTCCTCGCCGGCATGCGCCTCCCGCCCGCGGACGGCCCCTCGACGGTGTTGGTCCCACTCGACGAGTCGCGACCTCCGTGACCCGCGGATTTCGCCTGCCGCCCGCCGCCGGGCGCGCTCCTCAAATCTGAGAATGGGCTTCTGGCACGTGCAGTGCTAACAATGGCTCCCTCGGCGATGATCGGTGCGCGTCAAGGCGGCGCACCGCTAGAGGAGGAACCCCGATGCGTGCACGACCCGTCCGCTTGCTGACAGCCGCCGCCTTCGCGGTGCCGGCCACATTCGGCGTGCTCGCGCTGGCCGGAACGGCCGGCGCAGACTCCTCGTCGGTGAGCTCCTCGGTGGCGGTGGAGGGCGCGGCGGCGTCGCCGGTCACCACACTCCCGACCTCGAACATCAAGCAGACAACGCTCGGCTACCGGTTCAGGCCGGCCAAGCTCACCATCACCAGCTGGTCGAGTACGACGGTCCAGACGTGCACCGCCAAGTTGGCGCGCGCCAAGATCGTCAACAAGACGACCGTCAGCCAGACCGTCACCAGCAAGTTCGGCAACACGACGATGCCGGCCGGGAGTTCCGTCTTCGTCTGCTTCTATGGCTCGGGAACCCACACGTTCACGTACCATCTGAGCGGCACCACGGCCTCGCTCAGGATGGCCGTCAGCTGAGGTTGAGCCGGGGGGTGCCGGCCCGACGGGGGCGGCACTCACGCACCCGCGGCGCTCCGTTTCCTGCGGCCCGTGGCGCCGTTCGAGCGACCACTGCCCGAAGGTTTCGCTCGTCCACCAGCCCCTGAACGTCGCGCCGTCGCGCCGCTCGCCGACGCGCCTCTTCCCCCGGTCACCCTCCCGATGACGGGAGCGAGGACCGAACCGGTGTGGCTCGCCGGGTTTCCGGCGACCTCCTCGGGTGTACCCTCGGCGACGATCCGCCCTCCTTTGTCGCCGCCCTCCGGGCCGAGGTCGACGATCCAGTCGGCGCTCTTCACGACGTCGAGGTTGTGCTCGATCACGATCACCGTGTTGCCCTGGTCGACGAGGCGGTTGAGCACGTCGAGGAGCTTGCGCACATCGTCGAAGTGCAGCCCGGTCGTCGGCTCGTCGAGCACGTAGAGCGTCCGCCCGGTCGAGCGCCGGCTCAGCTCCGAGGCGAGCTTGACCCGCTGCGCCTCCCCACCCGAGAGGGTCGGGGCCGGCTGGCCGAGCCGGATGTACCCGAGGCCCACGTCGACGAGCGTCTGCAGGTGGCGCGCGATGGGCGGCTGCGCGGCGAAGAAGCCGAGGGCCTCCTCGCACGAGAGCTCGAGGACCTCGGCGATGTTCTTCCCCCGGAAGGTCACCTCGAGGGTGTCGCGGTTGTACCGGGCACCCTGGCAGACCTCGCAGGGCACGTAGAGGTCGGGCAGGAAGTGCATCTCGATGCGGAGGGTCCCGTCGCCGGAGCACGCCTCGCAACGACCGCCCTTCACGTTGAACGAGAAGCGGCCCGGCAGGTAGCCGCGGACCTTCGCCTCCTGGGTCTGGCTGAAGAGCTTGCGGATGTGGTCGAAGACCCCGGTGTAGGTGGCGGGGTTCGACCTCGGCGTCCGACCGATCGGCGCCTGGTCGACGTCGACCACCTTGTCGATCTCCGAGACGCCGAGGATCGTCTCGTGCGCGCCGGGCAGCGCCTTCGAACGCTGCACCTGCTTGGCAAGCGAGCGGAGGAGGATGTCGTTGACCAGGGTCGACTTCCCCGAGCCGGACACGCCGGTGACCGCCACGAGCCGGCCGAGCGGGAACTCGACGGTAATGCCGGCCAGGTTGTGCTCACGCGCGCCGACGACGGTGAGCGATTCGCCCTTTCCGAGGCGTCGCACCTGGGGCACGGGGATCTGCTTCGCACCCGAGAGGTACTGGCCGGTCAGTGAGTCCCGGTTCGACTCGAGCCCACCCCGGCCGGTCACCGGGCCCGAGTGCACGATGCGCCCGCCGTGCTCCCCCGCACCGGGCCCCACGTCGACGACGTGGTCGGCCGTGCGGATCGTCTCCTCGTCGTGCTCGACCACGATGACCGTGTTGCCGAGATCGCGCAGGCGCTGGAGGGTGCCGATCAGCCGCTGGTTGTCTCGCTGGTGCAGCCCGATCGAGGGCTCGTCGAGCACGTAGAGGACCCCGACCAGGCCGCTGCCGATCTGGCTCGCGAGCCGGATCCGCTGGGCCTCGCCGCCCGAGAGCGTGGTGGCCGAGCGCGCGAGGGTCAGGTAGTCGAGCCCGACGTCGAGGAGGAACTGCATCCGCTCGAGGATCTCGCGGAAGACCCGGTCGGCGATCAGGTGGTCGCGGTCCGAGAGCTCGAGCGAGCCCATGACGTCGACCGCCTTGCCGATGGCCAGGGAGCAGAGCTCGAAGATCGAGTGGCCGCCGATGGTGACCGCGAGCGACTCCGGCCGCAGCCGCGCCCCGTGGCACTCCGGGCAGGGCACCTCGCGCAGATAGCACTCGAGGTTGTCGCGCAGGAACTCCGAGTCGGCCTCCGTGTGGCGGCGCTGGAGCCACGGCACGATGCCCTCGTAGGACGCATGGAAGGAGCGCTGGCGCCCGTAGCGGTTGCGGTAGCGGAGATGGACCTGGCGGTTCCCCGCGCCGTAGAGGACGAGCTTCTTGTCGGCCTTGCGCAGCTTCTCCCACGGGTCGTCGACCGAGAAGCCGCCGAGCTCCGCGACCGCGACCAGCAGGCGCGAGAAGTACTCGCTCCGCGCGCCCGACCAGGGCGCGAGGGCGCCCTCGGCGAGCGACTTGCCCGGATCCGGGACGACGAGCTCGGGGTCGACCTCGAACTTGGTGCCGAGACCCGTGCAGGCCGGGCAGGCACCGTAGGGAGAGTTGAACGAGAAGCTGCGCGGCGAGGGGTCCTCGAAGCTGATCCCGCAGTGCGTGCACGCGAGGTGCTGGCTGAAGGTGATCCCCTCCTGCTCGGTGCCGTCCTCCTCGACCACCACGATCTCGGCCACGCCCTCGGCGAGCGACAGTGCCGCCTCGAGCGACTCGGTGAGGCGCCGGCGGATGTTGTCGCGGCGAACGAGCCGGTCGACGACGACCTCGATCGTGTGCTGCTCGTAGCGGGCGAGGTCCAGCTGCCCACGGTCGGCCAGCTCGAGGGTGGTCCCGTCGATGCGGGCCCGGGCGTACCCCTGCTTGGCGAGATCGTCGAGGAGTCCGCTGTACTCCCCCTTGCGCCCACGGACGACCGGAGCGAGCACGAGGAATCGGGTCCCCTCCTCCATGGCGAGGATGCGGTCCACGATCTGCTGCGGGCTCTGCCGGGCGACCGGGCGGCCGCACGTCGGGCAGTGCGGCTTGCCGATCCGTGCGTAGAGGAGGCGCAGGTAGTCGTAGACCTCGGTCACCGTCCCGACCGTCGAGCGCGGGTTGTGCGAGGCCGACTTCTGGTCGATCGAGATCGCCGGCGAGAGCCCCTCGATGAAGTCCACGTCGGGCTTGTCCATCTGCCCGAGGAACTGGCGTGCATAGGCGGAGAGCGACTCGACGTACCGGCGCTGCCCCTCGGCATAGATGGTGTCGAAGGCGAGCGAGGACTTCCCCGAGCCGGACAGACCGGTGAAGACGATCAGCCGATCGCGGGGCAGGTCGAGGGAGACGTCCTGCAGGTTGTGCTCGCGCGCGCCGCGCACCACCAGACGTTCGGCCATCCCGCTGAGGATACCGGCGCGGTGACCCGGCCCCGCCGGCCTCCGGAGCGTCGCTCGGCGTCGGTCAGCGAGCCAGCGGCTCGACGTCGGTCAGCGAGCCAGCGGCTCGACGTCGGTCAGCGAGCCCGGCAGGACCTCGCTCCCGTCGACCGGGTCCCGGACCATGAGTGCACGCAGCTCGGCGATCTCGTCGCGGAGGAGGGCCGCCTCCTCGAACCGCAGCTCGGCCGCGGCCTTGGCCATCTCGCCGTCGAGCTGGTGGAGGAGGGCCGAGAGCTCGTCCGCGTCGGGCCCGAGCTCGCGGGCCATCTCGGCGGCGACCGCCCTCGGGTCGACCGAGGCCGCCCGCGATCTCGCCCCGCGACCCCCACCCGACCGGACCTGCACCCCGCCCGGACGCCCGAGCGACTCCCCGCGCACCCGCTCGAGGATGTCGGTCACCGATTTGGTGACCGTCTGGGGGTCGATGCCGTTGGCCTGGTTGTGGGCGATCTGGAGGGCGCGCCGGCGCTGGGTCTCCCCGATCGCGACCGTCATCGAGTCGGTGATCGTGTCCGCATACATGACCACCCGGCCGTCGACGTTCCGGGCGGCCCGTCCCATGGTCTGGATGAGGGACGAGGTCGACCGCAGGAACCCCTCCTTGTCCGCGTCGAGGATCGCCACGAGCGCGACCTCCGGCAGGTCGAGGCCCTCGCGGAGCAGGTTGATCCCGACCAGCACGTCGTAGGTGCCGAGTCGCAACTCGCGCAGGAGCTCGATGCGGGCCATCGTGTCGACGTCTGAGTGGAGGTACTGGACCCGGACGCCCTGCTCGGCGAGGTACTCCGTGAGGTCCTCGGCCATCTTCTTGGTGAGGGTCGTCACCAGGGCGCGGTATCCCGCGGCCACCGTCGCGTCGATCCGTTCGCGCAGGTCGTCGATCTGCCCCGTCGTCGGGCGGATGTCGACCTCGGGATCGACCAGGCCGGTCGGCCGCACCACCTGTTCCACCACGTTCGTGCTGTGCTCGCGCTCCCAGGGACCGGGCGTCGCCGAGAGGAACACGACCTGGCCGACCCGCTCGAGGAACTCCTCGAACCGCAGCGGCCGGTTGTCGAGCGCCGAGGGAAGCCGGAACCCGTGGTCGACCAGCGTCTCCTTCCGAGAGCGGTCCCCAGCGAACTGTCCGTGGAGCTGCGGCACCGCGACGTGGCTCTCGTCGACGACGACCAGGAAGTCGTCGGGGAAGAAGTCGAGGAGGGTGAAGGGCGCCTCGCCCGGCGCGCGCCCGTCGAGGTGCCGGCTGTAGTTCTCGATGCCCGAGCACACGCCCGTCTCGGCGAGCATCTCGAGGTCGTACTCGGTGCGCATCCGGAGCCGTTGGGCCTCGAGCAGCTTGCCCGCGGCGTCGAGCTCGGACAGCCGCATGCGCAGCTCGGCCTCGATGCCTTCAATGGCCGCGCGCAGCCGCTCGTCGCCGGTGCCGTAGTGGGTGTTGGCGAAGACCACCACCTCGTCGAGGTCGTCGCCGATCTCGCCGGTCAGCACGTCGAAGGGACGGATCCGCTCGACGGTGTCGCCGAAGAGCTCGACGCGGATCGCCCGGCTCTCGTACGCGGCGTGGATCTCGACGGTGTCGCCGTGCACCCGGAACTGCCCGCGTTGGAGTGCGATGTCGTTGCGCGAGTACTGGAGCTCGACGAGTCGCCGGAGGAGCGCCCGCTGCTCGTGGACCTCGCCGGGGCGCAGTGCGATGATGCGGTCGCGGTACTCCTCGGGCGACCCCAGGCCGTAGATGCACGAGACCGATGCCACCACGATGGTGTCCGGCCGCAGCAGGAGCGAGGACGTCGTCGCGTGGCGCAGGCGGTCGATCTCGTCGTTGATCGACGAGTCCTTCTCGATGTACGTGTCGGACGACGGCACGTACGCCTCGGGCTGGTAGTAGTCGTAGTAGGAGACGAAGTACTCGACGCGGTTGTGGGGAAAGAGATCCTTGAGCTCCGCGGCGAGCTGGGCCGCGAGCGATTTGTTGGGTTCGATGATGAGCGTGGGCACACCGACCTGCTCGATCGTCCACGCGATGGTTGCGGTCTTGCCCGAGCCGGTGATGCCGAGCAGCGTCTGGAATCGCTCGCCGCCACGGACGCCCTCGACCAGGCCGGCGATCGCCTGGGGTTGGTCCCCCGCGGGCCGGAACGGCGAGACGACCTCGAAGGCGGGCACGCGCCGATGGTACCGGGCAGCACCGAACGACGGTCCCCTTCGGCTACCGCAGTCCGCACGGTCCGGGCGCGCCCGGCGGCTCCCTCCGGGCCCGCCGAGCCTCTCCTCAGGAGGTGGCCGACTCCGCCGCTCCGCCCTGCGCGGCGCGGCGTTCGAGCAGGGAGTGCCAGATCCGTTCGACCTCGCGGCGGAGACGGGCCTCGTCCCCCGAGTTGTCGATCACGAAGTCGGCGCCTTCGAGCCGCGCGGCGCGGTCGGGCTGCGACGCCATCCGCGCCCTCGCGTCCTCCTCCGCCATCCCCCGCTGGGTCATGAGCCGCTCGAGCGCGACCTCGGGTGGGGCGTCGACCACCACGACCGCGGCGAGCGCGAGCAGCTCACGGTGCTCGGCCCGCAGGAGCGGGATGTCGAGGACCACGATCTCGTCAGTCGTCGTGTACCGGTCCTTCCGGGCGAGCATCTCGACGCCGATGGCCGGGTGGGTGATCGCGTTGAGGTCGGCGAGGGCGTCGGGGTGCCCGAAGACGAGACCGGCGAGTCGGGGCCGGTCGATCCGGCCGTCGCCGTCGAGGATCTCGGGCCCGAAGCGGTCGAGCAGCGGCTGGTACGCCGGCCCACCGGGCTCGACGACCTCACGGGCGACCGTGTCGGCGTCCACGAGCACCGCACCGTGCTCGACGAGGAGGCCTGCCGCGGTCGACTTGCCCGCGCCGATCCCGCCGGTGAGCCCGACCGCGAGCACCGGACGCGGTCAGGTCGCCCACCGCGGCCGCGAGGCGGTCGCGAAGAGCACCATCGTCGTCGGGTCGAGCTCGTCGGTCACGAAGAAGTCGTCGGCGGTGATGCCGGTGGCGCCGCCCGCGTCGCCCCGGGCGATGACCTTGTAGGCGATCGGGAGTGCCCGGGTGTACGCGGCGATGTACCACGAGCGCGGGATGCGGTGGCGCAGGTCGAACACGTCGAGCTTGAGGACCTTGTTGGCCTTGACCCGGCGGGCGGTGAAGTCCGCCTTGACCCGCGGCACCGCGTCGAGCCCCTGCACCGTGACCGAAGCGAACCACCGCCGGAGCAGCGAGCCGAGCTCGTCTGGCTCGAAGAGGTGGATGTGGAAGGGGTTCTCGAAGTCGGCGGGCGCGTTCGGGGTGAGGAAGAAGGCCGTGCCGTCGTCACGGAGGACCCGCGAGAGCTCGCGGACGTGATGCTCGGGATCGGCGAAGTGCTCGATGAGGTGTGACGAGCACGCCCAGTCGAAGGTGCCTCCCGCGAAGCCGAGCGCCCGTGCGTCCATCTGCGCGACGCGCAGACCCTCGTCCCGCCACCGCCCGGCGGCCGAGCCGACCGCCTCGGCGCTGTAGTCGGCGCCGACCACCGTGCGCCCCTCGCCCAGCAGGCGGGCGGACTCGAACCCCTGGCCGCAGCCCACGTCGAGCACGGTGCCACGTCCGAGGCGCTCGATGACCGTGCGGTACCCGGCGGCGTGCAGTGCGAGGAGCGAGTCGGGGGTGACACCCTCCATCGGGCGCTCGCCCGTGAGGCGGCGGCCGGACCGCTCCTCGGTCGCGGCGGTCGCGCCGCCGTCCGACGACCCCGCTCCACCTGCTGTCATCGTGCCCCCCATCGGGTCGTGGTCGAGGATCGCCGGCCTGGTCGGGACCGGCCCCAACCCGGCGCTCCGGTTGTTTACACTACCGAGCGCCCGTGACGGATCCTCAACCCTCCACCGCCGCGCCCGAGGAGCGGCCGGCCGGCCGCTCGGGGTCGATCCGCTCTCAGCTCCGCTCCCCGAGCCGTCTCCGCGCCGGGCTCGACACCGCGCTCCTGGCCGTCCTGGCCTTCACGCCGATGCTGGCCTCCCAGCCGGGCGCCGTGACCGACGACACCAAGACGTATCTCTACCTGGACCCGGGGCGGTACGTGCGCGATGCGGCCTCGCTCTGGGATCCGAACGTGGGGCTCGGCACCGTCACCCACGAGAACATCGGCTACCTCCTGCCGATGGGGCCCTTCTACTGGCTCCTCGCCGAGCTCCACGTGCCCCTCTGGACCGCGCAGCGGCTCTGGATGGGCCTGCTGCTCTTCGCCGCGGGTTCGGGCGCCCTCTACCTCTGCCGGACCGTGGGCCTCACCGGACCGGGACGGTACGTGGCCTCGATCGCGTTCATGTTCACGCCCTACGTCCTCCAGTACGCGGGGCGCATCTCGGTGATCCTCATGCCGTGGGCGGGCCTCCCCTGGATGATCGCCTTCGTCGTGCTCGCCCTCCGCCGCGGCGGGTGGCGCTACCCGGCGCTCTTCGCGCTCGTCGTCGCCCTGGTCAGCGGCATCAACGCAAGCTCGATCCTCTATGTCGGCATCGCGCCCGCGCTCTGGCTGCCCTACGCGGTCCTCGTCGCGAAGGAGGCGACCTGGCGCAGGGCCTGGGGCGTCGCGTGGAAGGTCGGCCTCCTCACCGCGCTCGTCTCCCTCTGGTGGGCGATCGGCCTGCAGATCGAGGCGGCCTACGGGGTCAACGTGCTCCGGTACACCGAGACGGTCCCGGCGACGAGCGGCGCGTCCCTCGCGTCGGAGATCCTGCGCGGCCTCGGGTACTGGTACTTCTACGGCTCGGACCGGATCGGGCCCTGGACGCAGGCGTCGGTCGCGTACACCCAGAACGTCGCGCTCATCGTGGCGAGCTTCGTCGTGCCCGCCCTCTGCTTCCTCGCCGCCTGCTTCGCGCGCTGGCGGCACCGCACCTACTTCGTCCTCATCACCGTGGTCGGGATGGTGCTCGCCGTCGGGCCCAACCCGTACGGGAGCCCGTCGACCGTCGGCTCGGTGCTCAAGGCGATCATGGTCGACACCACCGCCGGGCTGGCGATGCGCTCGACCGACCGCGCGTCACCGGTGATCATCCTGAGCCTCGCGATGTTCCTCGGCGCCGGGGTCAGCGCGCTTTGCGCACGGGTCCGACGAACCGGACTGGTGGTCGGGGTGTTCGCGGTCGGTGCGGTCGCCGCGGCGACCGCACCCCTCTGGACCGGCGCGATCATCGCCAACGGCTTCAACCAGCCGGCCACGCCTCCCGCTTACGTCCGGGAGGCGGCCGCCTCGCTCGACCACACCCATCCGGGGACCCGCGTCTACGCGCTCCCGGGCAACAACTTCGCGGCCTACCGCTGGGGCGACACGATCGACACCGTCTATCCCGGGCTCATGACGCGGCCGTTCGTGACCCACGAGCAGCAGATCATGGGCTCGATGGCGACGGCCGACCTGCTCCAGGCGGTCGACTCCCCGCTGCAGGACGGGACCATGCAGTGGAGCGCGCTCGCGCCGATGGCGTCGCTCCTCAGCGCGGGCGACGTGCTCGTCCAGTACGACCAGGCCTACGAGCGCTACGACACCCCGCTCCCCCAGCAGGTGGCCGCCGACCTCGCCTCCACCCCCGCCGGGCTGGTGGACCCCGTCCCCTACGGCGCACCCCGGCCGAACGTCCCGCCCACCGTGCCCCACTTCGACGAGGCGACCCTCGGGCTCCCTCCGAACGCCGGGTGGACCGCACCCCTCGTCTCGTACACCGTCACCCACCCGCGGCCGATCGTCCGGACCGAGTCGACGACGGATCCCCTCGTGGTCGACGGCGACGCGTCGGGCATCGTGAACGCCGCCGGGGTCGGCCTGCTCGCCGGCAACCCGACCGTCCTCTATGCGGGCACCCTCGACACCCACGCCGCGCTGCGCAAACAGACGCTCGGCGCCCCCGCCGACCTCGTCGTGACCGACACGAACCGCAAGCAGGGCTTCCGGTGGAACTCCCTCAACGAGAACACCGGCTACACCGAGACGGCCACCCAGCCCCCCGACACCGCCGACCCGAGCGACGCGCCGATCGACCTCTTCCCCGGCGCGCCGGCGGATGCGCAGACGACCTCGGTGCTCAACGGCGTCTCGTCGGTCACCGCGTCGTCCTACGGCTCGTCCATCACCTACCTGCCCGAGGACCGGCCCCCCGCGGCCCTCGACGGCAACACCCAGACCGCGTGGCTCACCGACTCGTTCACCCAGCAGCTCGGGCAGTGGTGGCAGGTGGTCCTCCTCCACCCGGCCACCGAGAGCTCGGTCACCCTCGTCCAGCCCCAGACCGGTGACCCCGACCGTTGGATCACGGCGGCGACGTTCACCTTCGACGGCGGCCACGCCCTGACGGTGCCGCTCGGCCCCGCGTCGCGCACGTCCACCGGCCAGGTCGTGACCTTCCCGTCCCGCACCTTCACCACCATGCGGATCACCGTGGCCGGCGTCGGCGTCGCAGACAGGCGGGTGCCCCTCGGCTCGAGGAGCTCGGTGGGCTTCGCCGAGGTCGGGATCCCCGGGATCGTCGCCGACGAGACCATCGCCATGCCGAGTGACCTCCTCACCGCGGCGGGGCCCTCGTCCCTCGCCGACCGGCTGAGCCTCGTCATGACCCGGCTGCGCAGCTCGGGGACTCCTCCCCGGCGCGACATCGAGACCGCCATGGCCCGGACGTTCTGGCTCCCGACGGCACGGACCTTCTCCCTGGCCGGGACCGCGCGGATCTCTCCCCTGATCCCCGACGACCAGATCGACCGGCTCGTCGGGCGGCCGGGCACCCACGCCGGCGGCGTGATCGCCTACTCGCTCGGCCGCCTGCCGGGTGACCTCCGCGCGAACGCGATCGCAACCGTCGACGGGAGCTCGCAGACCCTCTGGGAGCCGGGGTTCGGTGTCTCGCACCAGGCGGGCCAGTGGCTCCACTACGACCTGCCGCAACCGATCACCTTCGACCACCTCGACCTCCAGGTGGTCGCCGACGCGCAGCACTCGGTGCCGACCGAGCTCACCGTCTCCACGGACAGCGGGAGCGCGGTGGTCCGGCTCCCCCCGCTGGCTGACAGCCGAGTTCCCGGCTCCGTCGTCGACGTGCCCGTCTCCTTCCCCACACTGCGCGGGCAGAGCATCGTGGTCACGGTCGACGCCGTGCGGATCGAGAACACGCCGAACTACTACTCCAAGACCCCCATCGCGATGCCGATCGGCATCGCCGAGGTCGGGATCCCCGGCGTGCACGCCGCGCCGCTCCCCGCGACCATCACGAGCTCGTGCCGTGACGACCTCCTCGTCGTCGACAACTCGCCGGTCTGGATCACCATCACCGGCTCCACCTCGGCCGCGCTCGACCGACAGGGACTCACCGTCTCGCTCTGCGGTCCCGACGCGAACGGCGTCCCGCTCGGACCCGGCACCCACACGCTCCGCGCGGCGACCGGCCAGGTGACCGGTTTCGACCTCGACCAGCTCGCCTTCGACTCCGCACCGGGCGGCGCCCCGATGCCGCTCGCCTCGCCGACCACGCTCGCACCGCCAGCGGTTGCCCCGGCCCCCATGGTGACCGTGACGTCCCAGACCGCGACCACCCTCCACCTGACGGTCAGCGGTCTGGCCGCGCGGCAGCCGCCCGTCGACCTGGTGCTCGGCGAGAGCGTCAACCCGGGATGGCGGGCGACGGTCGCGGGCGGGCCGGCTCTCGGACAGCCGGTCCTGCTCGACGGTTTCGCGAACGGCTGGCAGCTCGACCCGACGGCGCTCGCTGCCGCCGTGCACGGCGGCACTGTCTCGGTCGTCCTCCAGTGGCAGCCCCAGCGCGAGGTCGACGTCGCCCTCGTCGTCTCGACCGCGGCGATCATTGCCTGCCTCGTGCTCGTGTTCCTGCCACGGCGCCGCCGGGCCCGCGGGCGCCACAGCCGCGCGGCAACCGCGGGCGCCGATGCCGTCGCGGCGCCCGCGACCGAGGACGCACCGGCCCTCGCCGTCCCGTTCGGCGCCGAGGGCCCGCGGGCCGCACTCTGGGTCGCGCTGTCCGGCGGCGCGGTCACCGGCGCGATCGCGGCGCTCATCGCGGCGCCGGTGGCAGGGGCCGCGGTCGGCGCGGCGACGGCCCTGGTGCTGCTCGTGCCGCGCCTCCGCATCGTCCTCGGCCTCGCCGCCACCGCCTGCGTCGTGGCCGCCGGTGTCTACACGGCGGTCCACCAGCACCAGTTCCAGGTGCCCCCCGACGGTGCCTGGCCGCTCTCGTTCGCCACCGCGAGCCGGTGGGCGTGGGCCGGCGTCGTCTTCCTGGGCGGTGACGCGGTGGTCGACGTCCTCTTACGCCGGCGGGCCGACCGACTGGCCCGCCGCGCGGAGGGGGAGGCGAGCCCGGCGGAAGGCGACGACCCGACACTTCCCGACGGCGGGCACGACCTGGCCATGCCGCCGGCGGTCAGCGCCGACTGAGCCGCGGCGCACCTCCCGCCGCAGGGACCGTCAGGGGCGTGCCGCGCGGCGGAGACCGCGCCGCTCGATCCAGCGCCGGCCGTGGTGGCGGAAGTGGATCACCACGAACGCGACGCCCATCGCGAACGCGATGGAGGCCTGCGCGATCAGGTCGGCCCGCGCGGTGGGCACGATCTGCCCGTTCGCCGCGGCGATCAGACCCACCGCCAACCCGGAACCGGCGAGGAGCACGAGCACGATCCAGCGCGAGCCGGTGCCGAAGAGGTAGTTGGTCACGAGCACGGTGAACGAGAGGCAGATCATCGCTGCGACGAGCGTGGCGAACGCGGGCGCGGCCGAGCTCAGCTTGGCCGAGAAGACGAGCGTGAGGAATTGCTTCGGGACCGCCGCGGCGATTCCCAGGAGGACGACCGACGGCACGGCGAGGAAGATGAGGGTGACCCCGAGCTGGCGGAGCGCATGGCCACCCTCGTTCCAGCGGATCGTGGCCTCGGGCAGGAGGTAGGCGCCCAACGCGAGCGCGCCGAAGACGAGCGCCTTCGACGCGACCGAGATCGCCGCGTACGGGCCGACGTTCGCATGGTCGAGGCGGCCGAGCAGGATCACGTCGACGTTCTGCAGCAGCCCGAGCAGCGCGAGGCCGACGAACGCGGAGGAGACGTCCGCCAGTAGCCGTCGGCGCGCGAGGAGGGTGTCGGCCTGTGCGTCGCGCGCAACCTGCACCGGGGCGGACGACGGGTTCGACCAGGCCCGGGAGGCGAGCCAGTGGGCGTGCACCGTCGCGACCACCTCGCTGATGAAGATCCCGAGTGCGTACCCGGCGACACCCATCCCGGCCACCACGAGCACGATCACGAACGCCGTCCGGATCCCACCCTCCATCAGCAAGTTGCCTGCGAGGGACGGGTAGCTCCGGTGGGCCTGCAGGAGGCCGCGGTCGACGCTGAGCACGATCCACACGCCTGCCGCGACCAAAATGAGGACGACCCCCTGGCTGCTCGGGAGCGAGAGCTGTCGCGCGATCCACCACTGGAGGGCGAAGACGACGACCGCCTCCACGGCGAGCCCGGAGAGCGCGATGCGGTGGACCCGCGCCACCCAGCGCGTCACCTGGTCCGCGTGGCCGGCCGCTTGCAGGGCGGTGACCCGGCGGACCACCCCGACCAGGATCGCCGAGCCCGGCATCGAGAGGATGAAGAAGAGGCCGAGGAGCTGGGCGATGTCGCCGTACTGCTGTGGCGTGACCAGCCGGGCCACCGCCACCACGACGAGGGCCCCGGCTGCGTTCACGATCATGCCCGCGATCGCGACCGGCCCCGCCTGGCTCAGCCCGGCGCGCAGCGTGTCGCGCTTGTGCTCGAGGCCGGGCGCGGGCTCCCCCTCGGGCAGGGTGACCATCGGCCCGCCGACCGCGGCGATGCCCACGGCAGGAGCCATCGACACCGACTCGGTGACCGGGTCCACGACGACGTCGATCTCCTCGAGGATCAGGTCGAGCGCCTGGGCGTGACCCTCGTCGCCCGTCGCGCCATCCCCGTCGGCCCGCGGCGATCCGGCTGGTGGCTCGGCGTCGGCGCCCGGGTCGCTCATACCGCGACCTCCTGCGGGGACGGCAGGAGGGGGGCGGGGTCCGGCGAGGGCGCGCGGCGGTGCACGGGTGTCCGGGCGGGGCGGCCGGCGACGGCCGACCAGAGGGCGTCGAGCGCCACCGCGGCGAGCACGACCGTCGCCGCCTCGGCCTCTGCACGGAACCGGTAGTTGCCGTAGGTCACGAAGGCGACGACCGTCACCACCACGTACATCGCGACGAGCGGGTAGACCGGCTGGCGGCGACGCCGGAGGATCACCGCACCCGCGATCGCTGCGACCGTCATCGGGTAGTACCAGACGAGCCAGGCGTCCGACACCGGCACCGGCCATCCCTCGAGGAAGTCATGGCCGGCCTGGCGGATCGGCGCGTAGAGGTTCCACTCGAGGCCCATCCGTTCGAACGCAACCTCGATGGCGCGGGCCTTGTGGGCCTCGATGTAGTGCACGGCCTGCGACTGCCAGTAGGCGCCCTGGTCCGACTCGTCCCACGTGCGCGGGAAGTGGACGGATTGCACGCAGGTGAAGCACCACGACGCGGTGAGGGGGCCCGAGTAGGTCGACGCGTTGTTCGCTGCGGCGAGCGTCACCTGCAGCTGGTCGGAGAGGGTGACGCTGTGGTGGAACCTCGTGGCGTTGTACGCGAACCACGGAACCATCGGGGCGAGCGCAGCCGCGACGGCCAGCGCGCACAGCGTGAGCCGTCGGCGCACGTCCATCGACCGCTGCCACAGCACCGTGGGCAACGCGACGAGGGGGACGAGCAGCACCAGCTCGGCCCGCGTGAGCGCGCACACCCCGGTGAGCAGGCCGAGCAGCGCGACCCGCCACGGTGTGCAGGTGCGGAAGCAGCGCACCGCGACGAGCACCGTCGCGACCGCCACCAGCATGACGAGCGCCTCGGACATGACCTCACCGTCGAAGATCCACATCCCCGGGTACAGCGCGGCGACCACCGCGGCGATCGAGCCGGCGCGAGGACCCGCGAGGTCTCGGGCGACGAGGGCCACCAGCGCGACGGTCGCGGTGCCGAGCACGCAGACCAGCACCAGCTGCGCGGTCACGCTCCGGAGGCCGAACAGGTCGCCCAGGGTGAGCACGAGTGTGAAGAGCGGCGGGTGCTGCGCGGACGGGACGAGCGCCGCCGGGTGGTGCTTGACCGCGACGATCATCGGGTTCACGAACCACGAGCCCTCGAGGTTGAGCTTCGCCTGCCCGTGGTAGTAGACGGCGTCGCCCTGGAGCGGCGCGCCGGACCGGACGACGAGGGCGTAGGCCAGACGCACGGCGAGGCCCACCGCACAGGCTCCGAGCGTCCACCAGCGGAAGGCGCGCCCCCGTTCGGGACCGATCCCGACGGAGTCAGCCACGGGCCGCGACATTCCCCGTTCCCGCAGCTCGCCGCGGGAGGAACGGGGCGTCGCGTCCGGTGCGCCCGGTGGCGCCCCGCTCACCACCGGTCTCGTGGTACTCCTCTTCGACGTTGACCGACCAGATGTCGTGGTCTGCGCCGTGGATGTTGTCGACGGTCAGCATCGCGGTGTACATCGAGTGGTCCTGGTTGTTGTACTTGTGCATGCCGTTGCGACCGACCGGGTGCACGTTGGGTGCGTGCTCCTCGAACCACCGCCGGATGACCGCCACGTTGTCGCGGTAGGTGTCGTCGTAGACCGGGTAGGCCTTCGGCATCCGCACGACGTACCCGGCCTCGACGTCACCGGCGTCGACCAGGCCGATGATCGCCAGCTCCTTGGTCGCGAGCGCGACCAGGTCCTCGTCGGGGCATCGCCAGAGATCGTCGCCCTCGTCCACGAAGTACTCGAGGCCGAGACAGGTCCGCCCGTCCTTGACCAGATAGGGCGACCACGACCCGAAGTTCTGGATGCGGCCGACCCGGACGTCGGGCGCGTGGATGTAGATCCAATTGTCGGGGAAGCCGCTCTCGTGCGGGACCACCAGCGCGACGGTGAGGAAGTCGCGATAGCGGAGGCCGTCCGCGGCGCGCAGCACCTCGGCCGGCACCGGCGGGTCGACGATGCGAGCGAGCTGGGTGAAGGGCATCGACGAGATCACGTGCGACGCGGCGACACGTTCCTCGGCACCGTCCCGCGCGACGGTCACGGCGACCGCGGTCCCGTCCTCGACGTGCACCGTGCGGGCGACGGTCGCCATCCGCACCTCTCCGCCGAGGGCGACGACCTGCTCGGCGCAGCGCTCCCACATCATGCCCGGGCCGAACTTCGGGTACTGGAACTCCTCGATGAGACTGGTCACCTGCTTCGTCTTCGAGCGCCGCCTGCCGGCGAGCGAGGAGCGGATCGGCTCCCACACGGCGTTCCAGAGCGACATCCCCTTGATCCGCTGCGCCCCCCAGTCGGCCGAGAGCTCCGAGGCGGGGACGCCCCACACCTTCTCGTTGTACGTCTTGAAGAAGTGGCGGTACAGCCGCCACCCGTAGTTGGCGACGATGTAGCCCTCGAGTGTGGAGCGGTCGCGCGGTGGGCGCAGGCGCACCCAGAGGAAGGAGAGACCGCAGCGGAACGCCTCGACGATCCCGAGGTTGCCGAGCGCGTTGCCGAGCTTGATCGGGTAGTCGTAGAATTTTCCGCCGTAGTAGATCCGGCTCATCCGCGGCCGGAGGAGGAAGTCCTCCGGGGGAAGGATCTCGTGCCAGAGCTCCTCGACCGGGGTGACCTTCGTGAAGAAGCGGTGACCCCCGATGTCGAAGCGCCAGCCGTCGCGCTCGACCGTACGCGAGATGCCACCCACCACCTCGTCGGCCTCGACCACGACGAGCGGATCACCTGCCTGGGCGAGCCGGTACGCCGCCGTCAGCCCGGCGGGACCCCCGCCGATCACGACGACCGGCGCACGGTCGGCGCGGTCGCGGCTGCTCCCGACGTCGTCCATCGTGGGGGCGCCTGCGCGGTCGTCGGGGGGTGTCATCGGGCCTGTTCCGTTCTCGTCAGTGGTCGCGGGGCGGTCCACGACGCCCCGGGGCACTCCTCGGGCCGTCCGGCCCGTGGGTGCCGAGCACGCGACCCTGCCTTCGGCTCGGGGCCGCCACGACCGACCGTCCGGCGTGAGCGACCGGGCACCGCCCGCTCGCCGCGCACCCGCCTCCTCCGGGTCCGGGACGGCTGGTCACCCGGCGAGGACTCCTCCGGTGCAGCACCGCGGTCGTGAAGGATAGTGGCTCGCCTCCCCGGCCGGGGGAAGGCCGGACCGCCGCCTAGGGCACGACCACCCCGACGAAGGCGAGGTAGGCGTAGCCCCCCATCGCCGCCCCCGACGCGACGAGCACCGCGACTTCGACCCACCGGCGGGCCGTCAGCGTCGACGCGGCCACCACCAGCGGGAACGCCCCGAGCGCGTACCGCTCGAAGGAGTCGAGGTTCGACGTGGTCAGCGAGACGGCGAGGACGGCGGCGGCGAAGGCGCCGTAGCTGACCGGGAGCCGCCGGAAGGCCACCACCAGCAGGACGAGGCAGAGCAGGACCCACGGTACGTGCAGCGCGCTCCCGAGATGGTGGCCGTGGAGGACCGCGGACGCGTTGTGGACCATTGCGCTGAGCGGCGCGGTGAGGGGGCCCCGGTGCCCGCTCTGCTGCTGGATACGGAACGGCAGCAGCGCGTCGCCGAACTGCCCGCGCACCCAAAGGAGGAAGCCACCTGCGCCGACCAGCGGTGCGAGCAACGCGGCCGCACGCGCGGTCCACCCCCACGCACCTGCCGCATCGCGACGGGTGCGAACGACCTCGATCGCGAGCGGCACCAGCACGAGCAGCCCGAGCGGTCGAACGGCGCCCGCGAGCAGTCCTGCCGCCGCGGCCCACCACCACCGTTGCGTGCGGACCGCGTAGAGCGTCCCGACGGCCGCGGCGAGCAGCAGCGCGTCCGCGTAGCCGAGGACGAGCGCGTACGCGGAGGGCGCGAGCGCGAGCAGCCAGACCGAACGACGTGCGAGTGCCGCGTCGCCGAGATCGGCGCGGACGAGCAGGGCGAGCAGCGCGAGCGCGACGAGGGCGGCGAGGTTCGCGATCACCACGAGGGCGGGACCGACGCCGACCCCGGGCACGTGGCCGAGCACCCGGGCCGCGAGGGGGTACGCGGGGAAGAAGCGCACCGACTGGAGACCGGCCGCCGAGTAGCCGTGTCCTGCGATCGCCTGGTACCAGCCGGCGTCCCAGGCGAGGAGCCCCTGCGAGACGCGGAGCTGTGCCGCCGCGTTGTGCGGACGTGTCGTCGAGACCGTCAGGTGGGCGAGGACCAGGACGCCCGCGACCACGACGCGGGCGACCGCCCACGCGGGCAGCACCTCGAGCAGCGTCCGGCCGAACCGACCGCCCATGGCGCGCTCTTCGGGCCGTGCGGTCTCGGTGCGCACGGGCGCGTCGGCGGTGACGGCCGGGGACTCGGACCCGACGGCGGCCGTGTCGACCGCCGCGGTTCGGTTGGCGCCGGCTTCCCCGGGCGCGGTCACACCGGTCAGGAGCCGACCGGCGTGAAGCGCATCAGCCACATCGGCTGGTAGAAGGTCTCCGAGTCACCGACGACCAGCTGCTGCACGTGGTACGCGGGATCGGCCTGCAGGGTCTGGACAACGCCCTCGCACCGGTAGCCGAAGGACTGGTAGCCACCGGCCCACACCACGAAGATCTGGTGGCCGCCGGCCGCGAGCGAGGCGGCGCGCTCGGCGAACACCGGCGGCGAGGCGGCGTGCACGGCGTCCGCGTAGTCGACCCAGTTGACGAACTCGGGACCGGTGCCCCGGGGGAACGTCGTCTGCCGGTACCGGCCCTGCGGGAGGAGCCGGGCGACCGTGGGCGCGAGCTGGTCGGGGCAGTAGGCGACGACGTCACCGGGTCGACCGGCACTCGTGATTGCGGCGGCCACCTCCCCTGCCTGGGTGCGGTTCGTCCAGACGTTCGGCACCGAGGCCGCCAATCCCATCACGAGCGCGAGCCCGAGGATCGCCGTGCGGACCCTGCGGCTGGCGAAGACCATGAGCCCGATCGCGACGAGCAGGATCAGCGGGAAGAAGACGACCGAGGCGTACCTCGGGTCGAAGGCGCTGTCGGTGATGAAGCCACCGGCGACGGCGGCTGCGAGGGTGCCGACCACTGCGACGGCCAGGGGGCGCCCGAGCGGCCGTGTGCGGATGTCGAGGTCGATGTGGCGCCGGTCGACGGCGAGCCCGAAGAGGCCGAGGCCGGCGAGCGCGAAGAAGATGAGCGCGAGCGCGCGCCCCTGGCTCGTGCTGCCCCCGGCGAAGGAGGCGACCGCGTTGACCATGGCGGCGAAGTTCGCCGGCGTGGCCCACGGGGTGCCGGTGTGGCGCCCCTGGAAGAAGAAGGTCGACATCCACGGGAGGAAGGTCAGGCAACCGACCGCGCCGGCGACCAGCGCGGCCCGCGCGCCGGTCCGCCACTGTGGCCGCCCGCGCCACGCCTGCCACGCGAGCCAGAGGAGGACCGTGCCGATGAGGTAGATCGCCCAGTAGTGGGTATAGAGGAGCAGGCCGGCGACCGCACCGACACCGACGAGATTGCCGGCCCGCGGTCGCCGCAGCGCACTGTCGAGCGCGAGGAAGCCGACCACGGTGAGCAACGCGACGAGCGAGTACATCCGGGCTTCGGTGTCGTACCGGATGGCGAACGGCGAGGTCGCGAGCAGCAGCGTCACAGACCAGGCGAGCCACCGGCCGCCGAGCCGCCGCCCGGCCAGCCATGCGAGCGGCACGGTCACCACGCCGATCACCCCCGAGAGCGATCGCACCGCGAGGTCCGAGGTGCCGAACCACCCCATCCAGACGTGGAGGAGCACGTAGTAGAGCGGCGGCGCTCCGTCGCGCCGGAGGTAGGAGGGTAGGTCGTGAAGGGGGAGCCGCGCGATGTTGACCGTCAGCGCCTCGTCGAGCCAGAGATCGGAGCGGGTCCAGAAGCGGAGCACCAGCGAGGCGACGAGGATGAGCCCGACTGCGATCGCCAGGCAGACCGTCGTCACCCGGCCGAACGGCGGGCCCTCGGGATCGAGCCCGACCGGCGTCCCGGGCAGCTCGCCGACCGTCTGGCCCGGCGGGCGCACGGCGGTCGCGGCGTCGTCCGGCGGGCGAACAGGCGTCGCGGCGCGGCCGACCGGGCCGTCGGACCCGTCCGCGCTCTCGGCCTCCTCATCGGGCCCGACCGGCGCATCGCGCGGCGGCGCCAGAGCGCCCACACCGGCGCGTGGGGCCGACGCGGCAGGGGCGGCTTCCATGGCCCGCATGGTACCCAGGGAGCACGGGGAATCCACCTCCGGTGCGCCGCGAGCGCCCGGAGGGACGTCATGGACCCTGGCCCCCTGCCGCAGTAACGTGCGCCCAGCGAACACCGCACCCGTGGGAGACCGTCCGCCCGGCACCGTCCGTGAACTGCGACGACGGCCCCTCCGTCGTGTGGTCAACCGGGGAGGGACACGTGGGGGACGACGGGATGGCGACGACGCCGGCGACGGTGGTCCGGTGAGCGATGCGGGCCGGCTGAACCGGCGCTCCTTCCTCGCGCGCGGAGCGGCGGCCGGCGGCACCGTCGTCCTGGGAGCGGCCAGCGCGAGCGTCCTGGCGGGCTGCTCGTCGGGCTCGTCGGGCAGCCCGACCACGGGTGCGACGGGCCGGCCGGGGGTCGGCACCGGCTCGCCGGTGCGCGGCGGATCGCTCACCGTCGGCACCCTCGCCGAAATCGACGGCTTCTACCCCGCGTCCAACCACTGGGACACCAACGGCTTCCTCTACGCCGGGACGGTCTACGACCCGCTGCTGTGGGTGGCGGCCGACGGGGCGATCAAGCCGTACCTGGCCGAGTCGGTGTCGGCGAACTCGACCTTCGAAGTCTGGACCTTCACGATCCGTCCGGGCGTGAAGTTCCACGACGGATCGGACCTGACGGCGGCCGTGGTCAAGGCCAACTACGAGGCGCTCCTCGGATCGCCGCTCGTGGCCCAGGCCCTCCTACAGGTGACGTCAGTGACCACACCCGACCCGATGACCGTCGTCTTCACCCTCGAGGCGCCGAACCCGACGTTCGACACGGGGCTGACCAACACCACACAGGTCGGGTACATCGTCGGCGAGGCGATGATCCAGGCGGCCACCTCCAACCCGAACCAGGCCCCGAAGCCGATCGGGACCGGGCCGTTCATCTACTCGGACTGGCAGCCCAACGACCACTTCACGGCCGTCCGCAACCCGAACTACTGGCGCGCCGGCCTCCCCTACCTCGACCAGATCACCTTCAAGCCGATCCCCGACACCACCCAGCGCGAGGCCTCGTTGCGCTCGGGAGCGGTCGACATGATCGAGTCGACCGACGCCGACACCATCAACCGCTTCTCCGGGTCCGGGGGCAACGGCTACCAGCTCGTGGACACCCGTACCGGGGTCCTCGGCGAGCCGACGATGACGTTCATCATGCTCAACACCGACGTCGCGCCCACCAACGACCTCCGGATCCGCCAGGCGCTCGCCAAGAGCCTCGACACCACGGTCATCCGCCAGCTCTACGGCGGCGGCTTCGCCGAGCCGATCAACGGCCTCTTCCTGCCGAGCTCGCCGTACTACGACGCCACCGGCTACCCCGCGTACGACCCGGCAGGGGCGAAGGCGCTCGTCGCGCAGTACAAGGCGGAGCACGGCCCGCCTTCGCTCCCGCTCGTGACCATCCCCGATCCGCTCTACCTCAAGCTCATCCAGCTCATCCAGCAGATGTGGCAGGAGGTCGGGTTCGTCGTGACCCCGTCCTCGCAGGAGCAGGCGCAGATCATCAGCAACATCGTGACCGGCAACTTCACCGCGGTCACCCTCTACCAGTTCGGGGCGACCAATCCCGACCTCAACTACGTCTGGTTCAGCACGACCACGGTGAAGCCGATCAATTCCATCGGCCTCAACTTCCCCCGCAACAGCGACCCGGCGATCGAGGCCGCGCTCCTCACCGGACGCCACACGACCGACGACGCCACACGGGTGCAGGCCTACCAAACCGTGAACAAGCGGCTCGCGGCGGACCTCCCCTACCTCTGGATCTCGCAGTTCTTCTTCTCGGAAGTCGCGGCCGACCGGGTGCAGAACTTCGCGAACCCGGTCCTGCCGGACGGTTCGGCGGGCTACGCGTTCGACGAAGGCGTCTTCCAGCCGACCCAGGTCTGGTTGGCCGGCTAGCGGCCGGGCCGACCTGCTCGTACCTGACGGTGCAATGACGATGGCGCAATGACCAAGTACTTCCTCCGACGGATCGTCCAATTGGTGATCGTCTCGTTCATCATCTCGGTGCTGGTCTTCCTCCTCGTCCACCTCCTGCCGGGCGACCCGGCGACCGTCATCCTCGGGCCGAACGACACCCCCCACAACCGCCAGGTGCTCCTCGAGCAGATGGGCCTCAACAAGCCGCTGATCCAGCAGTACTTCACCTGGCTCGGCGCGGTCTTCGACGGCAACCTCGGCCAGTCCTACCTCGACCACGAACCGGTCACCCACATCCTCAAGACCGGGGTCCCGATCGACCTGGAGCTCATCATCATCTCGCAGGTCCTCGCCTTCGCGATCGCCATTCCGCTCGCGCTCGTGACCTCACGTCGCCCCAACCGGCCGCTCGACAACGTCTCGACGACCACGACGTTCGGGCTGCTCGCGCTCCCGCCGTTCGTGATCGCGCCGATCCTGGTGGCGGTGTTCGCGGTGGGACTCGGCTGGTTCCATGCGACCGGCTACGTACCCTTCTCCCAGGACCCGGCCGGCAATCTGCAGGACATGGTCCTCCCCTCGCTCGCGCTCACCGCGGGGTCCATCGCGGTCTACTACCGCCTGCTCCGCTCCGACCTCATCAGCACGCTGCAGGAGGACTTCATCACCATGGCCCGCTCGAAGGGCCTCTCCACCCGGCGCATCATGATGCGCCATGCGTTCCGACCCTCCACCTTCTCGCTGATGGCAGCGGCCGGCGTCAACATCGGCGCCCTCCTCGCCGGCACCTTCATCGTCGAGTACCTCTTCGCGATGGACGGCCTCGGCTACTCGCTCGTCTATGCGGTCCAGCAGCGCGACTACCTGGTCGTGCAGGGCATCTCGCTCGTGGTCGCCATCGCGTACGTCGTGCTCCAGTTCGTCGTCGACTTCCTCTTCACGGTCGTCGACCCGCGCGTGGTACGGGAGTGACCGGTGCCTGACGACCGCGAGCTCGCCGCCACCCGTGCCTCGGGGCAGCTCCTCACTGATCGGCTCCCGGGTCAAGCCGCGGTCGACGAGGTCATCGTCTCGCGCCAGAGCGAGTCGCTCGCCTCCGACGACATCTTGGTCACGAAGCCGATGGGCTTCCTCTTCTGGTCCGCGATCGGCTTCGTCGCCCTGGTGGTGCTCCTCGCGCTCTTCGCCAACCTGCTGCCCCTTCCCAATCCCGACTTCCAGAACTACTCGGCGATCAACGCGCCGCCGAGCATCCACCACTTGCTCGGCACCGACGACCTCGGCCGCGACCTCCTGAGCCGGCTCATCTTCGGCGCCCGGGTCTCGCTCATCGTCGGCTTCGCGTCGGTCGCGATCGGCATGCTGGTCGGCGGCACCCTCGGGCTGGTGTCGGGGTACAAGGGGGGTCGTCTCGACATCACCCTCAACGCGGGCTCGTTCGTGATCCTCGCCTTCCCTGCGATCGTCGCGCTCATCGCGATCGTGGCCTTCTGGGGGCAGTCCCTCTTCAAGATCACCGTGATCATCGGCGTCGGGACCATCCCGCTCATGTTCCGGGTGGTGCGCGCCTCCAGCCTCTCGTTCGCCGGCCGAGACTTCGTGATCGCCGCGCGGACCATGGGAGCGAAGACGTCGCGCATCCTCTTCCGCGAGATCCTCCCCAACGTGGTGCCTGTCGCGGTGACCTTCGGGCTCATCACGGTGGCAGGGGTCATCGTGCTCGAGGGCTCGCTCGCCTTCCTTGGTCTGTCGGTACCGCTCCCGACGCCCTCGTGGGGGAACATGATCAGCGAGGGGACCTCGAACGGCCTCCTCAGCATCAACCCGTACATCATGCTGTGGCCCGCGCTCTCGATGTTCCTCCTGCTGCTCTCCATCAACCTCATCGGCGACCGGCTGCGGCAGCGCTTCGACATCCGCGAGGGCCTGCTGTGAGCCGCCGTCGGATGCGGGCGCCGAGGCTCGAATTCCGCGACGCCGGCACATCCGACGAGCCGCTCCTGGTCGTCGAAGACCTCCACACCTCCTTCCGGACCGCCCGCGGCACGGTCCACGCGGTCGACGGGGTCTCCCTCACGCTCGAGGAGGGCACCACCCTCGGCGTCGTCGGCGAGTCGGGCTCGGGGAAGACGGTCCTCGCGCGCTCGATCATGGGCCTGCTCCCCGTGCGCGACGTGGTCAAGAGCGGCACGGTGCGCTTCGCCGGACACGAGCTCACGGCGATGGCGCCCGACCAGCTCCGCCAGGTGTGGGGCGCCGAGCTCAGCATGATCTTCCAGGACCCGATGACCGCGCTCAACCCGGTCAAGCGGATCGGCACCCAGATCAGCGAGTCGCTCTGCCTCCACCTCTCGATGGAGAAGGGTGAGGCGAGGAGCACCGCGGTCGAGCTGCTCCGCTCGGTCGGCATCCCCTCGCCCGAGGAGCGCGTGCGGTGGTACCCGTTCCAGCTCTCCGGCGGGATGCGGCAGCGGGTCATGATCGCGATCGCGCTCGCCTGTTCGCCGCGCCTCGTGCTCGCCGACGAGCCGACGACCGGCCTCGACGTGACCGTGCAGGCCCAGATCCTCGACCTCCTCGGCGACCTCCAGACCGAGCGGCACATGGCGGTCGTCCTCGTGACCCACGACCTCGGTGTGGTGGCCAACCGCGCAGACGAGATCGTCGTGATGTACGCGGGGCAGATCGTGGAGCGCGCGCCGACCCGCACGCTCTTCGCCGACACCCACATGCCCTACACGCGTGCGCTCATGGACTCGATCCCGCGGCTGGCCGACCCGAGCGGGGTCCGCCTCCGCGCGATCGCGGGCCGGCCGCCCGATCTCATCCACCCTCCGAAGGGATGCCGATTCGCGCCGCGCTGTCCCTATGCGCAGGACAAGTGCCGCGAGGCGAAGCCCCCGTTGCGGACCGCGGGGTCCCCCGACCACCTCTTCGCCTGCTGGTTCCCCCTGGTGAACGGCACCCCGACCGCGCCGAGCGTGACCGTCCCGCCGGGTGGCTCGGCAGTGTCGGACGGGGCGGACGCTTCGGACGGTTCTGACGGCCCGAGCGCTCCGGGTGCCGCGGACGACGGTGCCCCGGTGGCCGCGCCGTGACCGACCCCGGCACCGCCGTCGAGTCCGGCTCGCCGGAGCTCCTCCCACCCGTGGGCGACGGCCCGGTGCTCTCGGTGCGCGACCTCGTCGTGGAGTTCCGGAGCGGTTCGCAGCGCGTGCAGGCCGTCTCGGGGATCAGCTTCGAGGTCCGCCAGGGCGAGACCCTCGGCCTCGTCGGCGAGTCCGGGTGCGGCAAGTCGACGACCGGGCGGACCCTCGTGCAGGTCCAGCCGCCGACGTCGGGAACGATCAGCTTCCTCGGCCGCGACCTCGGATCGATGTCGACCCGCCAACTCCGCCAGGCACGCACGAAGATCCAGATGATCTTCCAGGACCCGATCTCGTCGCTGAACCCGCGCCGTCGGGTTCGCGACATCGTCGCCGAGCCCCTGGTCATCTGGAAGCGGGGGTCGAAGCAGGAGCGCCAGAAGAAGGTCCGGGCCATGCTCGAGGCCGTCGGGATCGACCCCGACAACGCGGGCGACCGCCGGCCCCAGGAGTTCTCCGGTGGGCAGTGCCAGCGAATCAGCATCGCCCGCGCCCTCATGGGTGAGCCAGAGCTCCTCATCTGCGACGAGCCGGTCTCCGCGCTCGACGTGTCCGTGCAGGCGCAGATCCTCAACCTCCTCGCCGACCTCAAAGAGCGCTTCGGCCTCACCATGGTCTTCATCGCCCACGACCTCGCGGTCGTGAAGAACGTGAGCGACCGCGTGGCCGTCATGTACCTGGGCAAGCTCGTCGAAGTCGCCCCCTCCGACGAGCTCTACCGCGCCGCCGCCCACCCCTACACCGAGGCGCTCCTCGCCTCCATCCCCGAGCCCGATCCCGACCAGGTGCGCGACCACACGCCGCTGACCGGCGAGCTCCCCTCCCCGCTCGACCCACCGTCGGGCTGCCGGTTCCGGACGCGTTGCCCCTATGCCCAGGAGCGGTGCGCCGCCGAGGAGCCGCTCCTGCGCGAGGTCGCGCCCGGCCACCGGGTCGCGTGCCACTTCCCGCTCGTGGGTCCCGTGGCCCCTGCGACGGCCGTTCCGGTCGAGGTCGGAGATCCGTCGCCGAACGGCTCGCCCGAGCGTGCCGACGCGACCACCGGTCCCGAGGGGACGACGACCGGACCACCGCAGCCGAGCCCGGGTCCGCTGCCGACAGACTGAGCCTCACCGGCGACTCGTCGGCGCTCCGCGCCGGCAGACCCGACCGGGCCTCACCTTCGAGCAGTCGCCCAGCCCTTCGGAGGGCGGGCCGCCCGGGCGAAGCGGGTCCTCAGCCCTCCGGCGAGTCGGCCGCGGCAGGTGCCGCATCCGCAGGTGCCGCGTCGATCGGGGCTGCGTCAGCAGGTGCCCCGTTCGCAGGTGCCGCGTCCGCAGGTGCCGCGTCGATCGGTGCCGCGTCCACTGGTGCCGCGTCCACTGGTGCCGCCTCGGGAGGTGCCGCCTCGCCGCCCGCGCCACCCTCAGGGGCACCCCCTTCGGCCGGCCCGTGTTCGGCCACGTAGTCGGCCCAGGCCGCCTGGGCTTCCGTCTCGGGGGTGAACTCGGCTTCGGCGAACTCGAACGGCCCGACGTAATTGCCCTCGGCGTCGTACGCGTGCTCGCCGAAGGCCTCGCGGTACTCCTCCGAGACCTCGCCGCCCTCCGCGGCCTGTTTGATCGAGAGGCTGATCCGCCGGCGCTGGAGGTCGATGTCGATGATCTTGACCCACAGCTCCTCGCCGGGCGTCACGACCTGCTCGGGGAGGTCCACGTGGTGGCCGGCCATCTCCGAGATGTGCACGAGCCCCTCGATGCCGTCGCCGACCTGCACGAACGAGCCGAACGGCACCAGCTTGGTGATCCGGCCGTAGACGAGCTCGCCGACCTGGTGGGAGTTGGCGAACTCCTGCCAGGGGTCGGTCTGGGTTGCCTTGAGGGAGAGGCTGATCCGCTCCTTGTCGAGATCGACGTCGAGAACCTCGACCTCGATCTCGTCGCCGACCGACACCACCGACGACGGGTGGTCGACGTGCTTCCAGGAGAGCTCGGAGACGTGGACCAGGCCGTCCATCCCGCCGAGGTCGACGAAGGCGCCGAAGTTGACCACCGAGGAGACCACGCCGCGTCGGCGCTCGCCCGGTTTGAGGTTGACCAGGAACTCGCCGCGCTGCTCCTTCTGGGTCTCCTCGAGCCAGGCCCGGCGCGAGAGCACCACGTTGTTGCGGTTGCGGTCGAGCTCGATGATCTTGGCCTCGATGGTCCGGCCGACGTAGGGCTGGAGCTCGCGGACGCGGCGCAACTCGACGAGGGAGGCCGGCAGGAAGCCACGCAGGCCGATGTCGACGATGAGGCCGCCCTTCACCACCTCGATGACCGGACCGGTCACCACCTCGTCGGCCTCCTTGAGCTTCTCGATGGTCCCCCAGGCCCGCTCGTACTGGGCCCGCTTCTTCGAGAGGATGAGCCGGCCCTCCTTGTCCTCCTTCTGGAGGACCAGGGCTTCGATCGTCTCGTTGAGGTCGACGATCTGGGAGGGATCGACGTCGTTGCGGATCGAGAGCTCCCGCACGGGGATCACGCCCTCGGACTTGAAGCCGATGTCGAGGAGGACCTCGTCACGGTCGATCTTGACCACCGTGCCCTCCACGAGGTCGCCGTCCTCGAACTCGACGATGGTGCCGGCCATCGCGTCCTCGAGTGAGGCGCCGCCGAGGTCGTCCTCGGTCACCGGGCGGGGGACGTAGACCCCATTCTCGTCGAAGGTGCCCATCGCCTCGGGCGAGAGCAGGGTGGTGCCGTCAGAGACGGCGTTGGTATCGGACATCGACTCGGTCGCTCGCTTTCCGGACAGTGCGCCCCGTCGTCGGTCGGATCCCGGGGCGGAGATCGTGGCCACCGGGTCGTGGCCGGGTCTCTACGCTACCCGACCGGCCCCGGCGCCAGGGCGGTGCCGGTCAGGCGCCCTTGGCCTCAGCCCACGAGGAGCCCCAGGCCATCGCCACCTTGAGGGGCACCGAGAGCGCTGCCGCGCCGGTGAGCGCCTCCTCGGTGAGCGCGGCGACGGCGTCGGCCTCGTCCGGCTCGACATCGAGGAGGACCTCGTCGTGGACCTGCAGCACCAGATCGGACGCGTACCCCCCCTCCTCGAGTCCCGCGTCGAGCCGCACCAGCGCCACTTTGAAGAGGTCGGCCGCGAGCCCCTGGATGCCCGCGTTCATCGCCTGGCGCTCTGCGGCCTGGCGGACCTGATAGTTGGCCGCGGTGAGATCGGGCAGCGGCCGGCGTCGGCCGAACGCCGTCACGGTGTACCCGACCTCCCGTGCCTCGGCGACCGCGCGGTCCATGTACGCCCGGACCGAGGGGAACCCGTCGAAGTACGACTCGAGGATGGCCTGGGCCTCTTCGACCGGCACGCCGAGCCGCTGCGAGAGCCCGTAGGCCTCCATGCCGTAGGCGAGCCCGTAGGAGACCATCTTGGCGGTGGTCCGCTGTGCGGGGGTGACTTCGTCGCGGCCGACGCCGAAGACGCGGGAGGCGACGGTGCGGTGGATGTCCTCGCCGGCCGCGAAGGACGCGGTGAGGCCCGGGTCGGCCGAGAGGTGGGCGATCGCCCGCAGCTCGACCTGGTCGTAGTCGGCGACCAGCAGGGTGCGGCCCTCCGAGGGAACGAACGCCTCACGGAATCGGCGGCCCTCGTCGGTACGGACCGGGATGTTGTGGAGGTTGGGTCGGTCGGAGGAGAGACGACCTGTCCGGGCCACCGTCTGGCGGAAGGTCGCGTGGATGCGCCCGTCGTCGGCGACCTCGGCGGCGAGGCTCTCGCCGTAGGTCGAGCGCAGCTTCTCCACCTCGCGGTAGCGCAGCAGCTGTCCGACGATGGGATGCTGGCCGCGCAGGGACTCGAGGGTCCGCGCGTCGGTGGAGTAGCCGGTCTTCGTCTTGCGCACCGGGGTCAGGCCGAGCTGCTCGTAGAGGACCGAGCGCAGCTGCGGCACCGAGTTGATCTTGAACGGACCGCCGGCGAGATCGTGGATCTGGGCCTCGAGCGTCCGGCACTCCTCGGCCAGATCGGCCGCGATCGCGACGAGCGCCGACCGGTCGACCGGGACACCCACCACCTCCATCCTGGCGAGCACCCGCACGAGTGGCAGCTCGACGTCGGCGAAGAGCCCACCCTCGCCGACCGCGTCGAGCGCGGCGAGGAGGGGCGCGCGAAGCCTCGACACGGTGGCGGCCACCCGGACCATCGCGAGCACGACCACGTCCTCAGCCGACTCCCCGTCCTCGCCGAGGGCGAAGACCCCCTGCCCCTTGCCGGCCGCACCGTCGTCGACGGCGACCCCGAGGTGGCGCTCGGCGAGGTCGCTGACCCGGTAGCGGTCGGTCGAGGGGTCGAGCAGGTAGGCCGCGACAGCCGTGTCGAGCACCAGGCCGACCATGTCGACCCCGAGGGGCAGCAGGGTGCGCATGAGCTCCTTCGCGTCGTGCGCCACGACACCGGCGCCGCCCGGGCCCACCGCCTTTTGGAGCGCGTCGAGGACCTTGGCGTCGGCGAGCAGGTCGGGCCCGGCCACGTAGACCGCCTCGACCGGGCCGGCCGCCTCGGACGAAGGCTCGGGGACGAGTGCGAGACCGGCGAGCGGCGAGCGGCCCGGATCACCGCTCCAGCGGGCCGCGACGGCGAGGTTGCCCGTGCCGGCCCGTGCGGCGGTGCGCACCGCGCCGACGGCCTTGGCCGCGGCCGCCGCCGTCGACGGGACGGTGAACGGCGGCTTCTCGAGCCATGCCGCGTCCGGGTCGGCCGGCGCCGCATCGACGGACGTCCCGCCCGTGGTCGTGGCGTCGCCGTCGGGTATTCCGAGGAGCCCGTCGTCCATGAGCTGCGAGAAGCGCGTCCAGAGGGTGCGCAGTTCGAGCGCGGCGAAGGTCCGGCGGGCTGTCTCGGCCTCCCACCCGCCGAGGGAGAGGTCGTCGACGTGCACGTCGAGCGGGACGTCGCGGACCAGCGGGATCACCTCGACGTTGCTCCGTACCTCCGCGGCGCTGCCCGCGAGGTTCTCGCGGAGCTTCGGGGTGAGCGCGTCGAGGTGCGCGTAGAGCGTGTCGAGTTCGCCGTACTCGTTGATGAGCTTGGCCGCGGTCTTCTCCCCCACCCCCGGCACCCCCGGCAGGTTGTCGGAGGGGTCGCCGCGGAGCGCCGCGAGGAGCGGGTACTTGGTCGGCGTCACCCCGGTGCGCTCCTCGATGCCCGCCTCGTCGTACAGCGCATAGTCGCTCACGCCGCGCTTGTTGTACAGGACCCGGATGTACGGGTCCTCGACCAGCTGGAAGGAGTCGCGATCGCCGGTCACGACGATCACCGGCTCGTCACGGTCGCGCGCCTCGCACGCGAGCGTCGCGAGGACGTCGTCCGCCTCGAAGCCCTCGGCTTCGACCACCGGGATCGCCAGGGACTCGAGGAGCGTGCGGATCATCTCGAACTGCGCCGGAAGGTCGTCCGGGGTCTCGGCGCGGCCCGCCTTGTAGTCGTCGACGATCTCGTCGCGGAAGGTGCCGCCCGGCAGGTCGAACGCGACCGCGAGGCCGACGGGCCGGTGGTCGCGGATGAGGTTCGCCACCATCGAGGCGAAGCCGTGCACCGCGTTGGTCACGATGCCCTCGCTCGTGGTGAGCGTGGTCGGGAGCGCGAAGTACGCGCGGAACCCGAGGGACATCCCGTCGAGGAGGAGGAGCGGCCTTGCGGGCGCGGCCGTCGAAGCGGCAGGTGATTTCCGGGTGCGGGTCTCGCCGGCCATCGACGCCTCGCGGCCTAGGGCGCGAGGGTCCCTTCGAGGACCTGGCGTGCGACGTCGACCATGCGGGTCCGCGTCCCCATCGCCTTCTTCTGGATGAACTCGAACGCCTCGGCCTCGGTCAGGCCCCCCTGCTCCATGAGCATGCCCTTGGCCTCGTCCACCACCCGGCGGGTCTCGAGCTTGTCCTCGGCGGCCGCCCGTGTGTCCATCGAACCGTCCGCGACCGCGCGGCGCGCCTCGTCGTCGATGGCCCACTCCTGCTCGCACCGCGCGACGGCCTGGTCGATCGCGGGGATCAGCTCGATCCGCTGGAACGGCTTGACCAGGTAGGCGGCGACACCGGCCTCACGGGCTTCGTCGATGAGGTTCCGCTGGCTGAACGCGGTGAGCACGAGGACCGCCACCTTGAGACCGAGGTCGCGGATCTCCCGTGCGGCCGCCAACCCGTCGGAGCCCGGCATCTTGACGTCCAGGATCACGAGCTCGGGCTCGTGCAGTCGCACGAGCTCGACAGCCTCGTCGCCGCGCCCGGTCTCCCCGACGACCTCGTACCCCTCGTCGAGGAGGATCTCCTTGAGGTCGAGGCGGATGATCGCCTCGTCCTCGGCAATGACCACTCGCCTGTTCATCGTGCTTCAGCGTCCTCCGCCATCGGAATCGGGTCGGTCGCCGCCGAGGCGGCGACACTCGCATCGCGGACTGCGGGCCGTCAAGCGGGACCGACGGTCAACCGGTCGAGCAGCTCGTCCTGCCGGCGCTCGAGCTCCGCGATCTGCTCCACGAGGGCGGCCCGGGTGCGCAGCATGGCGTCCGCGTGGCGGCTGGCCTCGTCGTGCTCCCTGGCCGCGACGGGCGTCTCGGCGACCAGGGCCCGCAGGCGCGTGTCGTCGGCGATCTCGTTGACCACGAGGAGCTGCTCGTCGAGGACCGCCAGCTCGGCGCGCGCGCGGACGAGCTGCTGATGGGCGTCGCTCAGCCGGCGTTCGACGGTGGTGCGATGCATGGGACGGCAATTCTACGCACGGGGCCGCATCCGGCGGGCGTGCACCGCGGACCGCCCCCGACCAGGAGGGTTCCGCCGGTCCTGGCCGCGTCATCTCGGTGCGAGATCGACGACCCGGTGCTCGACGGCGTGCCGTTCGACGGCACCCGCGTCCGGGCGCGGCCCCATGCCGGGTCCGGGAGGCGGTGCCAGCATGGGCGGGTCGCCCGGGCCCACCTCGTCGGCCACGGCGGGCGCGACAAGATCGTCAGCGAGGTAGGTCGACGCCGGCGCGAGATCGCCCGGCCAGGAGAATCCCGGCAGCGCGGCGATCACCGTGTTCACCCCGCGCGCATACCCCGACTCGAACATCCCCCCGATCCAGAGGGGAATCCCGCCGGCCGCGCACCACGTGACGGTGTCGAGGGCGGCCCCGATGCCGCCGAGGCGCCCCGGCTTCACGCAGACGACCTCGCACGCGCCGAGCCCGACCGCCTCGCGGATCCGGGCCGGGCCGTCGAGGCTCTCGTCGAGACAGACGGGGGTCTCGAGCACCTCGGCGAGGCGGGCATGGGCGGCGAGGTCGGCGGCGGGCAGCGGCTGCTCGAGGCAGAGCAGGTCGAATCGGTCGAGCGCAAGCAGGTGCGCGGCGTCCTCCTCGCGGTAGGCGCCGTTCGCGTCGGCTTGCAGGCGCAGGGCCGGGAGTGCCTCGCGCAGCGCGGCGAGCGGTCCGACGTCCCAGTTCGGTCCGATCTTGACCTTGAGTCGGGTGTAGCCGTCCCCCGCGAGCGTCCGTGCCGCGCGCACGAGCTCGTCCACCGTGTCGGTCATGCCGACGACAGCGCCGGCCTCGACCCGATGGTCCGCGACGCCGAGCAGCTCGGCGAAGGAGCGGCCCTCTGCCCGCAGGTGCAGATCGGCGACGGCCATCTCGAGCGCGGCGAACGCGAGCGGGGTCGAGGGCGAGCGGGCGGCGACGGCGGCGAGGTCGGCCGGTGCCGGCAGTGGTTGGCCCGCGGCTGCCCTCTCGGCCAGCGCCGGCACGAGGGCCGCCTCCAGCGCGTCGAACGAGGCCGATGCGTCCTCGGCGCCGAAGGCGCGATCCCCGAGTGCCGCGCACTCCCCCCACCCTTCGACCGGCACCCCGTCGTGGCGAGCACGCAGGCGCACGAGCACGAGCGGCCTGCTCCGGTGCTCGCCCGCGGCCGTCCGCACCGGACGGCGGAACGGCAGCTCGATCCGCCACAGGTCGGCCGTGTCGCCGACGAGCCCCGTCGTCCGCCCGAGCGCTGCCCACGCGCGCGTGACGTCGACGGTGCGCGCGTCGCGGTCCATGGCCGCGGAGCCTACGGCCCTCCCCTCCGGGGCGTCGCCGAGCCCGCGGTCCGGAGCCGCGTCACCGAACGCGTCAACAGGGCGCCGACACCCTGGATGGCAGGGGTGCAGCGGTAGGCTGCGCAGCCACCGGCCCGGGTGGCGGAATGGCAGACGCGGTGGACTCAAAATCCACTGCCCGCAAGGGCGTGCGGGTTCGACTCCCGCCCCGGGCACGGACGACCGTCGCGGGCAGCGGTCGACCGCCCGCCAAGCTCAGCGGGCGCTCGTGACGCCGGGCCAGAGCTCGAGGTCGACGTGCGGAACCAGCTCGACCAGTTGGCGCAGGTCCTGCGCATACCGGGCTGCGAGCTCCTCGCGAACGTGCCCGGGGAGGTTCACCTTCTGCCCGACGGTCTCGTTGACCCGCTGCGGGGGCACCGGGCCCGGCTCGTCTCCGATGTCCAGGAACTCGAGGGTGCGCTTGAGCTGTCCCCTCGGATCTGCTCGGCACCGCTCGTACTGCAGGACGAGCACCCGCGACACCGGCACGAGGGACAGCAATCGACTCAGCTGCGCGCCGTACATGCCCATGGCACATGCGTCGTCGGCGTACGAGAACCGCGGCAGCCTGCCGTACTGCATCTCGTGTGTCAGTCCCGACACGTAGCGGTCGACCGGGTCGCGCAGCAGCACGAGGAGCTTCGCGTCGGGGGTCCAGCGCGCGATGAGGGGCGGAACCCAAAAGTGGTGCAGGTAGTTGGGCGTCCACTCACCGACCAGGAGCCCGGGCGGGCGGGGGAACCACCTCGTGTAGGTCTCGATGTCGGCGTCCGTCGGAGCGCGCTCGAAGAAGCGGTCGAAGAAGTGCCGCTCCTTGCGGAGCCCGGGCTCGTGGTGGATCGCCACCTGCTGCGACAGCAGCCCGTACCACCACGTGGTGCCGGCGCGCTGCACACCCACGCCGATGAAGTCCGGCAGGCCGATGAGCCTGTCGGGAGCGACCGGCGGCGGCTCGGTCTCGACGGGGTACCGCCCCGGTGGCAGACGACCGAGGGCCTCTTCGAGCGCGAACCGGCGCGGAACGGGCACGAGCTTGGTGAGCTTGTCGGTGAGGCGGGCGCCGGTGGAACGGAGCAGCGTCGACGCGCCAGGCGCCCGGCGCGAGAGCGAGCGACCTGCGTCCTCAGCCATGCCGGCGGCAGGCTAGCATGCGCTCTTCCTGCACCACGGGGTGGCGCGGGCACCGAACGGCGGTCGGCGGCGTGCGACCTCGAGCGGGGACGAGCTCCGTGTCCGGCGCTCGAGCCGAGCGCGATCGTGCACATCCCCGATCCCCTGGGCAGCCGGCGGGGTCGGCGCGTCCGTCCCTTCCCCCGCGGCGCGCGTGGCCGCACCCGACGGTGGGCGGTTCCTCGAGGCCGACGACGGTACGCCGGTGACCGCGAGGTAAGCACCTGCCATTCGCCCTCCGTGACACACTTGTCCGACCACGACGGTCGAGGTCGGCCGAGCCCGTTTCGAGAGGAGCCGTTCCGTGCTGGCCTTCACCTTCCCAGGACAGGGATCGCAACGATCCGGCATGGGCAGTGCCTGGGTCGAGCACCCCTCGTGGGAGGTGGCCGCCGAGGCCTCCGAGGTCGCCGGTCGCGATCTCACCGCCCTCCTGCTCGACGCGCCCATGGAGGAGCTCACCCGGACCGCCAACGCGCAGCTCGCGACCTTCGTGCTGAGCCTCGTCGTCCTCGACGCGGTCGAGCGGCTCGGGCTCGCGCCCGCAGCGTGCGCCGGTCACAGCCTCGGCGAGTACACCGCGCTGGTCGCGACAGGCGCGCTCTCGCTCGACGACGGCACCCGCCTCGTGATCGAGCGTGGCGACGCGATGCAGGAGGCGGCCGACGAGCGACCGGGCACCATGGCCGCCCTGATCGGGATCGCCGACGACGACGCCGAGGCGGCATGTGTCCGCGCCGAGGACGACGTCTGGGTGGCCAACTACAACGCCCCCGGTCAGGTCGTGATCGCCGGCACCGAGAGCGCGGTCGCGACGGCGATCGAACGCGCGAAGGAGCTCGGCGCCCGCAAGGTCCTCCCGATCCCCGTCTCGGGCGCCTTCCACACGCCGCTCATGCTCCCGGCACGGACCCGGCTCCGCACGATGCTCGCCGAGGTCGCCTTCCACACGCCGGAGGTGCCGGTCGTGGCCAACGTCGACGCCCGCGTCCACGACGACCGTGCGGAATGGCCCGGCCTCCTCTCCTCCCAGCTCTGCAGCCCCGTCCGGTGGCGTCACTCGCTCGAGACGCTCGGTGGACGGGGCGCGACGACCATCGTGGAGCTCGGACCCGGCGGGGTCCTCACCGGCATGGTGCGGCGCACCGTGCCCGACGCGCGCGGGGTAGCCGTCGCGGTCCCCGACGAGCTCGACAAGCTCATGGACACCATTGCGGGCACCGACGAGTGGTCCACGGCGACCCCCGCCAATCAGGGCGAGCACCTCTACACCTCCGAACGCGTCGTCGTGAGTCCGGCTCCAGGCGTCTTCGAACCCGACGCGCGGCTCGCCGCGCTCGAGGCCGACGCGCTCGCCGAGGCCAACGCTGCACCCGGCAGCGGCGCCGGCGCGGAGCCGGGATCGCGCCTCGACGTCGGCGACCGCGTGGGCGTCGTCGGCCTGTCGGAGGTCCGGACCCCCTTCGACGGGGTGCTGGTCCGCTGGCTCGCGGTGCGCGGCGAGCGCGTCGTGGAGGGCCAGCCGATCGCCTGGATCCGCACGGGGGGCACGGGAGGTGAACGACGGTGACGACCGACGGCGACGACGCCGCCACGCCCCCACGGGTCGTGCTCGTGACCGGCGGATCGCGCGGCATCGGTCGGGCCTGCGCGCAGTGGTTCTGCGACCGCGGCGACCGGGTCGCGGTCACCTCACGCAGCGGGGAGATCGAAGGCGGCCCGCCCGGCGACGGCGATCACTTCCGTTCGCTCACCTGCGACGTGACCGACCCCGAGCAGGTCGAGCTCGCCTTCGCTGCCATCGAAGAGGCGTGGGGTCCTGTCGAGGTGCTCGTCGCGAACGCCGGCATCACCCGCGACACCCTCGTGCTGCGGATGGGTGAGGAGGCCTGGGACGAAGTGCTCGCGACCAACCTGACCGCCGTCTTCCGCGTCGCGAAGCGGGCGCTCGCCAAGATGCTCCGGCTCCGGCGCGGACGGGTGATCCTCATCTCGTCGGTCGGCGCCTTCATCGGCTCGGCCGGCCAGGCGAACTATGCGGCAGCCAAGGCCGGGTTGGTGGGTCTGGGCCGCTCCATGGCACGGGAGGTCGGGAGCCGCTCGATCACCGTCAATGTCGTCGCGCCGGGCCTGGTCGGAACGAATATGCTCGCGGCGCTCGGGGAAGAGCGAATCGAGGAGTTCCGCTCACAGGTCCCCCTGGGCCGGGTGGCACGGCCGGAGGAGATCGCCGAGGCCGTCGGCTTCCTGGCCTCGGAGGGGGCGGGATACGTGACCGGGGCGGTGCTGCCGGTCGACGGCGGGCTGGCGATGGGCCTGTGACGTCCCCGACGGCACGACCGATCGCAACGCAGGCAGACCCCAGGTGATCGAAGAGACCGACGACGGGACCGACACAACCGACAAAGGAGTGCGGCAGTGACCAACGACGAGGCGTTCGAGAAGTTCAAGGAGTGCGCGGTCGAGGTGCTCCAGGTGCCCGCGGACAGCGTGACCAAGGACGCGCGGTTCGCGGAGGACCTCGACGCGGACAGCCTTGATCTCGTCGAGCTGGTGATGGCGCTCGAGGAGACCTTCGACGTCTCGGTCGACGAGTCGGAGCTCGAGGGCATCGAGACCATCGGCCAGGCCTTCGACCTCATCACCGCCAAGATCTGATGCTGCTCGGGGTCGGCCCCGACTGTCCCGTGCGCGGCCGCCGGGTCGCGGTGACGGGCATCGGGGTCGTCTCGTGCTGTGGGACCGGCACCGACGCGCTCTGGACCGGGCTCAACGCGCCCGCGCCGGTCGGCGAGCGTCGGGTGCCCGACTTCGATCCCGAGCGGTGGTTCACCGCGAAGGAGGCGCGCCAGCTCGACCGGTTCGCACAGTTCAGCGTCGCGGCGGCGACCATGGCGCTCGAGGACGCGGGCGACGTCCGCGCCGACCCCGGACGTTCCGGGGTGGTCATGGGCACCGGGGTCGGCGGGCTCGAGTCGCTCGAGTCCCAGATCCTGATCTTCGGCGAGAAGGGTGCACGGCGCGTCTCGCCGCGCCTGGTCCCCATGATGATGTCGAACGCGGGCGCCGCCGCCGTGTCGATCCGTCTCGGGTGGCACGGACCCTCCGAGACGATTACGACCGCCTGTGCCGCGGGTGCCCACAGCATCGGCCACGCCGCCCGCCTCGTCTCGTCGGGCCGGTGCGACGTCGCGATCGGCGGCGCGGCCGAGGCGGGCATGACCGGGGTCGGCATCGCTGCCTTCGCCAACATGACGGCGCTCTCGACCTCCGGCCACTCACGCCCCTTCGACGCACGCCGTGACGGCTTCGTGATCACCGAGGGAGCCGGCGCCCTGGTCCTCGAAGCGTGGGACCACGCGGTCGAGCGCGGCGCGACCATCCACGCGGAGCTGGCCGGCTCGGCGAGCACTGCCGACGCCCACCACATCACCGCGCCGATCCCCGGGGGCTCCGGGGCCGCGGCGTGCATGACCCTCGCCATGGAGGACGCCGGGATCACCCCGGCCGACATCGGGCACATCAACGCCCACGGCACCTCAACCCCGCTCAACGACCTCGCCGAGTCCGACGCGATCACCAAGGTCTTCGGAAGTCCGTCCCCGCCGGTCACCTCGACCAAGGGTGTGACCGGCCACGGCCTCGGTGCGGGCGGTGCGATCGAGGCGGTCGCGGTCGTGCTCAGCATCCGCCACCACCTGATCCCCCCGACCGCGGGGTACGAAGAGCCCGATCCCGACATCCACCTCGACGTGGTCGCCGGATCGGCGCGGCCCTGGGAGCCGGCGCCGGCGCTCTCCAACTCGTTCGGGTTCGGCGGCCACAACGGCTGTCTGGTGCTCGCGCCGGCCTGACCGGTCCGTCCGGCCGCGATCGGCCGCGACCGACCCGCACTGCCGCCCCCCTACCGTTGCACTCGATGGTCGACCGCCGGACCGCAGATCCCGAGCATCCGCCCCACAGCCCCACCGCGCCCGGAGCGCCGCGGGAGGGCGACCTCGCGATCGGCGCCTTCAGCTCCCACGGTCCGTGGACGGTCGAGCCGGAGGGGATGGCGTGGCGGTTCCCGGCGGACGCCGACGGCTCCATCGACCAGCTGCGGGGCAGGGCTGCCGCACTTGCACGACGACTCGTCCGGCCACAACGCTTCCCGCCGGGCGCACGCGTGCTGTCGGTCGCGACGGGCATCGGCTCGGCGCTGCTGACCTGGGCCGTACGCGATCGGGGCACCCCGCGCTCGCGGTCGGGGCTCTCGCGGCGGCTGCGGCCGGCCTTCGAGCGGCTCGGACCCACCTTCATCAAGCTCGGGCAGATCATCTCGGCCGGCGAGGGCATCTTCCCCGACGAGCTCGTCGACGAGTTCCGCCTGCTCCGCGACCGGGTCCCCCCGGAGCCCTTCGCCGCGGTCCGCCGGACCATCGAGGAGGACCTCGGACGGCCGCTCGCCGACGTGTTCTCCTCCTTCGACCGCCGGCCGCTCGCCTCCGCGTCGATCGCCCAGGTGCACGTCGCGACCTTGCGGACCGGCGAGCGCGTGGTCGTGAAGGTCCAGCGGCGCACGGTGGCCGACCTCGTCCGACGCGATCTCGCCTCGATGTCGTGGCTCGCGCCGATGCTCATCGGCCGCATCCCCGTCACCGCGCTCACCAACCCCCCGGCGCTGGTCGAGCTCTTCGCCGAGACGATCGTCGAGGAGCTCGACTTCCGCCTCGAGGCACAGAACATGCTCGACATCGCCGCGGTCTACGCGGCGACCGACCAGGGGTGGGTCGTCGTCCCGCGGCCCCACCCCGAGCTGGTCACACGGCGGGTGCTCGTGATGGAGCACCTCCACGGTTTCGCCTGGGGCGACGCCGAGGGGATGCGTGCGGCGGGCATCGACACCGCAGCGGTCCTCCGCTCCACGCTGATCGCCTTCCTCGAGGGCACGCTCTTCTACGGCGTCTTCCACGGGGACCTCCACGGCGGCAACCTGCTCGTACAGGAGGACGGCACCGTCGCGCTGCTCGACTTCGGCATCACCGGTCGGCTCGACGAGCGGCGACGCCTCGCGTTCCTCCGCCTCGAGATGGGGGCGACCACCAACAACGTGACCATCCAGGTCGAGGCGTTGCGCGACCTCGGCGCGCTGCCGGCCGACGCGCACGTGGCGGACGTCATCCGCGATCTCGGCCTCGACCGGCCGGCGGTCGACCCGAGCACACTGACCGCGGACGAGATGGTCGCGGAGCTGCGCGACCTCACGAAGGCACTCCTCGGCTACGGGGCGAAGATGCCGAAGGAGCTCATGCTCTTCATCAAGGACGTGCTCTTCCTCAACGGAGCCATGGCCACCATGGCGCCCGACGTCGACATCCTCGGCGAGATCATCGCGGTGGTGACCTACTTCACCGAGCGCCACGGGGACCGGATCTCCCGGGAGGTCGGTGTCGACCTCGCCGAGACGCCGATCGACCTCGACGGCTACCGGGCCGCGCTGGGGTTCGGCGAGGACGTCGAGGCGATCACCTTCCGCGATCTCCAGGAGCGGCGCGAGCTCATCCGCCACCGCCTCGAGCAGCGGAGTGCCGAACGCCGGCGGCCGCTCGTCGCTGCCGCCCTCGACGTCCTCCGGCGGCGCCTCGGGTGACGGGCGCGGCCGGCCGTCGCGCTCAGGCGTCGATCGCGCGACGGATCGAGGCGACGAACTCCGCCGCCCCCTCGGGCCCGTGGCCCTCGAGCAACCGGCGCACCAGCGCCGAGCCCACGACCACCCCGTCGGCGGCCGTACAGACCGTCGCGGCCTGTTCGGGCGTCGAGACCCCGATGCCGACGCAGACCGGGAGGTCGGTCCGCCGGCCCACCCGCTCGGCGACCCCGCGGGCCGATCCGGCGAGCTCGGCGCGCTCGCCGGTGACCCCCATGCGCCCGACCGCGTACACGAACCCGCGCGACCGCTCGCAGATGCGGCCGATCCGCTCGTCAGGCGTCGACGGCGCGACGAGGAGCACCGTCGCGACGCCTGCCGCGTCGGCCGCCGCGGCCCACCCTCCGATCTCCTCGAGGGGGAGGTCCGGGAGGATCGCCCCGCTCACCCCCGACGAGGCCAGCAGTCCCGCCATCCGCTCGTGTCCGGCGCGGTAGACGAGGTTGTAGTAGGTCATCGCCACGAGCGGGATCCCGACCTCGACGCGGCTCAGGTCCGCGAGGACACCGTCCGGCGTCGTCCCGCGCCGGAGCGAGCGGAGCGAGGCCTCCTGGATGACCGGCCCGTCGATCATCGGGTCCGAGAAGGGGATGCCGACCTCCACGGCGTCCGCTCCGGCGTCCGCGAGCGCTTCGAGCGCGAGCAGCCACTGGTCGTCCATGCCGGCCATGAGGTAGGGCACGAGCAGCTTCCGACCTGCGTCCCGACGGGAGCGCAGGGCAGACTCGAGCCGACCCGCGACGGTCGCGGCCTCCGCGGTCACTCTTCGCCCTGCAGCAGGTCGCGGATCTGTGCGACGTCCTTGTCGCCGCGGCCGGAGAGGTTCACCAGCACCGTCGACCCGGGCGCGAGCGAACCCGAGCCCGCAGCCGCCACCACCCATGCGATCGCATGGGCCGACTCGAGCGCCGGCAGGATCCCCTCGGTGCGTGCGAGCAGCTGGAACGCCTCGACCACCTCGTCGTCGCCGGCCGTCGCGTACCGGGCGCGCCCGACGTCGGAGAGGTGCGCGTGCTCGGGCCCGATGCCGGGATAGTCGAGCCCGGCCGAGATCGAGGTCGCCTCGAGGATCTGGCCGGCCTCGTCCTGGAGGAGCTCGCTGTGCATGCCGTGCAGCACCCCCGGGATACCCGAGGTGACCGCCGCGCCGCCGGCCGCCTCGACCGCCACGAGGGCCGCGTCGGTCGCGTCCGCAAAGCCGGCGAAGATCCCCGCGGCGTTCGACCCCCCGCCCGCGCAGGCCACGACCACGTCGGGATCGTTCCCGCCCAGCAGCGCGCGACACTGCTCGCGGGCCTCGTCGCCGATGACCCGTTGGAGCTCGCGCACCATCCACGGGTACGGATGGGGGCCCATCACCGATCCCACGCAGTAGTGGGTGTCGTCGACGTTCGCCACCCAGGCCCGCAGCGCTTCGTTGACCGCGTCCTTCAGGGTCCGGCTGCCGCTCGTCACCGGCCGCACCTCCGCGCCGAGCAGCTCCATGCGGAAGACGTTGAGCTCCTGGCGCCTCGTGTCGACCTCGCCCATGTAGACGACGCACTCCATCCCGAAGAGCGCGGCCGCGGTCGCGGTGGCCACGCCGTGCTGACCGGCACCGGTCTCCGCGATGAGCCGGGCCTTGCCCATCCGCCGGGCGAGCAGCCCCTGGCCCACGACGTTGTTGAGCTTGTGGGAGCCGGTGTGGGTCAGGTCCTCGCGCTTGAGGAGGATCCGCACTCCGAGCTCGTCGGAGAGGCGCGTGCACTCGGTGATCGGGGTGGGACGGCCCCCGTAGCGCACGAGCAGCTCGTCGAGCTCCCGGTGGAACGCAGGGTCGGCCCAGGCGGCGCGGAAGGCCGCCTCGAGCTCGAGGCAGGCCGGCACCAGCGACTCGGGGACGAAGCGGCCACCGAAGCGCCCGAAGTAGCCCGACGGCCCCGGGTCGCCCATGAGCGGCTCGCGCGGGATGCGCTCGACGGCGCTCACTCGCGCTGCCAGTCGTAGACCTCGGCATCTCCCGCGGCCGCCTCGTCCGCCGACGCGCGCCACCCGACCGCCTCACCGGAGACCGCGAGGGTCCGCTCGGCCTCGCGCACCGAGGCCACGAAATCGTGGAGCCGGCCGGGGTCCTTGATCCCCGGGGACGACTCGACACCGGTCGAGACGTCGACGCCGAACGGCCGCAGGTGGGCGATGGCCGCACCCACGTTGTCCGGTGTCAGGCCACCGGACACGATGAGCCGGCCCGGGTCGACGACCCCCTCGGCGAGCCGCCAGTCGAACGGCTCGCCGGAGCCGGGGCTCGCCCCGTCGACGAGCAGGAAGTCGGCTCCGTACTCCGCGAAGCGGTCGATGTTGCGGTGGCCGGCAGGGAAGGCCTTGATGGTGCTCGACGAGCGCGCGGCGACCCACCGGGTGTCCTCGGCCGACTCCATGCCGTGGAGCTGGACCGCGCGGAGCCCGATCGCATTGGCGATCTCCACCACCCGGCGGGGCGACTCGTCCCGGAAGACGCCGACCGTCGTCGTCTCGTGGGGCAGGCGCTTCACGATGTCGGCGACCGCGGTGGGTGCCATCTGCCTGGGGGACGGCGCGAAGACGAACCCCACCGCTGCAGCCCCCATGCCGACCGCGAGCAGCGCGTCGGCCTCCGAGGTGATGCCGCAGATCTTGACGAAGATCTCGTCCGCGCCCGGGGCGGCGCCCGGGCCGCTCACGGTCGCGCTCCGAGGAGGCCGGCGACGGCCCCGGCCCGGTCGTCCGCGCGCATCAGTGCCTCACCCACCAGCACCGCCCGGTATCCCGCCTCGGCGAGCCGGGCCACGTCGTCGACGCCGCGGATGCCGGACTCGGCGACCGCGAGCACGTCGCCGGGAATGGTCGGACCGAGCGAGCAGGCGCGCTCGGTGTCGACCTCGAAGGTCCGAAGGTCACGCTGGTTGACCCCCACCAGGTCCGCGCCCGCGTCGAGCGCCCGGCGGAGCTCGTCCCCGTCGTGGACCTCGACGAGCGCGGCGAGCGAACAGCGCTCCGCGAGCTCGAGGAGGGTCCGGAGCTCTCCCTCGTCGAGGGCCGCCACGATGAGGAGCACCGCGTCCGCCCCCATCACCCGGGCGTCGCAGACGTCGAGGGCGCCGACGGTGAAGTCCTTCCGGAGCACGGGGAGGCCACAGGCTGCACGGGCCGCTCGCAGGTCGTCAGGGGAGCCGCCGAAGAAGTCGCGGTCGGTGAGGACCGAGAGGCAGGCGGCCCCGCCGGTCTCGTACTCGGCGGCGACCGCGGCGGGGTCGAGCCCGGGGTCGAGGTCACCCTTCGACGGCGAGCGGCGCTTGATCTCCGAGATCACCGCGATCCCGTCGCGAGCGGCTGCGCCGGCCAGGGCGGCCGTGAACGATCGGACGGGGCCTGCCGCGTCCGCCGTGGCGAGGACCGCCCCGAGATCACGGTCGTCCGCCGCGGCCGCCGCCCGGTGGGCGGTGAGGATCGTGTCGAGGTGGGTCGGCATCGCCCCTGCAGCCTACCGGCGTGCCACACGCCGACCGTGGGAGCTGGACGGGCGCGCGACTCACACTTTCCTCACGATGACCTGCGACTCCGTCCGCGCGGTGGCAGGCTGGTCGGTGTGAGGAAGCCGGAGGAGACCCTGGTGGTCATCGAGGACGACCACCACATCTCGGACCTGGTCGCGATGTACCTCCGGCGGGACGGGTTCCGCGTGCTGCAGACCGACGACGGCGAGGCCGGTCTCGCACTCGTCGCCCGCGAGCGGCCCAAGCTGGTCATCGTGGACATCGGACTGCCAGGACGCCTCGACGGGCTCGACGTGTGCCGGGCGCTGCGCAACGGCGCCGGTCCGGAGCGGTCCGGCGGCGACGGAACCGGGCACCGCAACGTCCCGATCCTCATCCTGTCCGCACGCGACGACGAGGTCGACCGGGTCCTCGGCCTCGAGCTCGGCGCCGACGACTACGTCACGAAGCCCTTTTCGGCACGCGAGCTCGTCGCGCGGGTCCACGCCATCCTCCGGCGTTCGGACGCGCCGGCCGGCGCCGACTCGCCCGTGGTCGTCACGGTCGGCCCGGTCGAGATCGACTCGGGCCGCCGCGAGGTGCGCGTGGACGGCGAGGTCGTTCCGCTGGCGACCCGTGAGTTCGACCTGCTCGCGTTCCTCGCGGCGAACCCCGGGCTCGCCCTCTCGCGCCGCCAGCTCCTCAACGGGGTCTGGGGCGACGACTGGTACGGCGACGAGCGGACCGTCGACGTGCACGTGCGCCAGCTCCGCAAGAAGCTCGGCGACGCCCTCCCGCTCGCAACCGTGTGGGGCGTCGGCTACCGGCTCGGATGAACGGCGGCCGTCGACCGTGCGCCGCCGCCTGACCGTCGCCATCCTCCTGCTGGTCGCGCTCACCCTCGTGGCGACCAGCGCAGGCAGCTACTACTTCGTGCGCCGGGCCGCCGTCTCGACGGCCCAGCAGGAGCTGACGGGACAGGGCCGAGCGATCTCGGAGACGTTCACCGCCGGTACCGCGCTCACCAAGGTCGGGCGCGCCCGCGAGCTCAAGGTCGTGCGTGAGGCGGGCGACTTCGCGGGCATCGAGATCGTGAAGGTCGAGCCGGACGGGACCGTCGTCGGAGCCCTGCCCCCCGGCATCACGGCCGCGCAGCTCGACGTGCCGGCCCTCCAGAACGGCGACCAGACCAGCGGGCACGTGGGCGCCTCCCTCGTGTACACCGCGGTGCCGACGCCCGCCCCGCAGGCCACCACCTACCTCCCGGTGCTGGTGATCACCCGCGCCGTCCCGAACCCTGCCAACGGTGTCCGCTACTTCGTCCTCGTCGGCGCGGCGGGCATCGTCGTCGCCGCGCTCGTCGCCGCCGCGCTCGCAAGGCGGTTCACCACCCCGCTCGTCGCAGCGGTCGACGCGACCCGCCGGATCGCGGACGGCGACCTCGACGCGACCGTCGAGGTGCACCCCCATGAAGTGCCCGAGTTCGCCCAGCTCGCCGAGTCGATCAACACGATGGGCGCCAACTTGGTGCGCGCCCGCGAGCAGGAGCGCCAGTTCCTCCTGTCGGTCTCCCACGAGCTGCGCACGCCGCTCACCTCCATCCGCGGGTACGCGGACGCGATCCTCGACGGGGCGGCCGACGACCCGACCGCGGCCGCACGGGTGATCAGCGCCGAGGCCGACCGGCTCGAGCGGCTCGTGCAGGACCTCCTCGACCTCGCCCGTCTGGACGCCGACCGCTTCTCGCTCGACCTCCGGGCGGTCGACTGCGCCGGGGCGATCCGACAGGTGGCCCACGGCTTCGCACCGCGCGCGGCCGAGCTCGGGATCGAGCTCGTGGTCGCCCCCGCGACCACCGCGCCCCTCTGGGTGGTGGCCGATCCCGACCGGCTCGTCCAGATCTTCGCAAACCTGGTGGAGAACGCGTCCTCCTTCGCACGCGGCCGCATCGTCGTCGGTGCGGCCGTCGTCGCGGGCGTGCCGACCGCCTGGGTGGTCGACGACGGACCCGGCATCGCGTCCGACCAGCTCGCCGCGGTGTTCGAGCGCCACTTCACCTCCGACCGTGTGCGCGGGCGTCGCAAGGGCGCCGGTCTCGGACTCGCCATCGTGGCGGAGCTCGCCGGCGCGATGGGCGCGGGCGTCCGCGCCGAGTCGCCGGTGGCCGAGGGCCGCGGGACCCGTATGGTCGTCACGTTCCGCTCGGGCCAGGCGCCACCGGTGCCGCTCGGCGGTGGTGACGACCGCCCGTCGCTCGCGCCGCCGGCCCCGGTCGGCAGCGGGCCCCTGCGCTCCGTCTGACCCGGACCGGTGCACGGTCCCGGTGGGATCGGCGCGGCGCGCCCTGCTCGGCCAGTATTGGGGCTCCGACCCGAAGGGAGCGACGATGGACCGAGTGGCACTGGTGACCGGTGCGTCCGCCGGCATCGGCCGGGCGTGCGCCGACCGACTCGCGGGTGCGGGCTGGACCGTCTACGGCGCGAGCCGCCGCGGGACCGGATCGGACGGGTGGATGCCGATGGTGATGGACGTCGACCGTGACGACTCGGTCCGCGAAGGTGTGGCGCACGTGGTCGCCGATCGGGGGCGGCTCGACGCGGTGGTGGCCTGCGCGGGTTGGGGACTCGCCGGGGCCGTCGAGCAAACCCCGATCGCCGACGCGCAGGCACAGGTCGAGACCAACTTCTGGGGGACCGTGCGCGTGGTCGCCGAGGCGCTCCCGGTCATGCGTCGACAAGGCGGCGGCCGCCTGGTGCTCGTGAGCTCGATCGGCGGCGTCATCGCGCTGCCGTTCCAGGCCTTCTACTCGGCGAGCAAGTTCGCGATGGAGGGGTACGCCGAGGCCCTCGCCTACGAGGTCGCACCCTTCGGTATCGACGTCACCCTCGTGCAGCCCGGCAACATCGCAACGGAGTTCACCGCGTCCCGCCGCGACGTCGTGCCACCGGCGGGGGACGACCCCTACCGCCAGGCCTCGGCGCGGGCCGTCGCCAAGATGGAGGAGGACGAGGCGAACGGCGCGCCCGCGGCGGACGTGGCCGCCGCGATCCGGCGCGCCCTCGAGTCCCGCCGGCCCCCGCGGCGGGTGTCGGTCGGCAAGTTCGGCGAGCGCATCGGCATCACGGCCAAGCGGGTGCTCCCGTTCCGCGTCTTCGAGCGCTCGGCGGGCGGGAGCCTCGGGGTCTGAGCGGCGTCCGCCCGCGTCACGACCGCACGCGCCACGACCGCACGCGTCACGACCACACGCGTCACGACCACACGCGTCACGACTGCCCCCCGATCGGAGGACCACCGGCATGCCCAATCCCATCGGCCCCCTCGGCCAGGCCGACGAGCGCCTCGACCACCAGATCGCCGACACGTTCGCGACGGTCGGCGCGAGCGACCCGTCGTGGACCGAGAAGATCTGCGCGATGGCGGCGGCACGCGACGGCTCCGTCCAGCTCGGATTCGGGCTCGGAAAGTACACCAACCGCAACGTGCTCGACGGCTACGCGGGGCTCTCCCGCGGCGTCGAGCAGGTCACGGTGCGGGCGAGCCGCCGCCTCTTCCCCGAGCCCGACCGGCTCGGCGCCGGGCCGATCCACTACGAGGTCCTCGAGCCGATGTGCGCGATCCGGTTCAGCCTCGAGCGCAACGACTGCCAGCCGCTGGCCTTCGAGTGGACCTTCGAGGCCGCGGTCCCACCGGCCACCGAGGAGCGGACGCACCAGCGCGCGCCGCTCGGCTACCGGGTGAGCGCGGAGCTCGTGCGCTACCACCAGATCGGCACGGCGTCGGGGTGGATCGAGATCGACGGCGTCCGCACGACTCTCCGGTCCGACGAGTGGGTCTCGACCCGCGACCACTCCTGGGGGGTCCGCTACGACGTCGGCATCCCGCCGGCCGACACCGACCCCTTCGACCCGGTCGCCGAGATGGACTTCCAGATGCTCTGGTCTCCGGTGCTGATGACCGACCCGGACGGTACCCGGTGGGGTCTCTTCCTCCACCTGGTCGACCTCGCCGGCTTCGGCACCACCCACCGGACCGTGACCGGCGCGATCGAGCGTGCGGACGGGACCGTCGTCCGCGTGGCCGACATCGCACCCGACCTCCGCTACGACGCGGCGAACCGCCGGCTCCTCGGCGGAACCCTCGGCGTCGACCTCGAGGACGGCACGAGGCGTCGGTTCCGGGTCGACGTCCCGACCGCCACCGGCTTCCACCTCGGCGCGGGCCTCTACTTCGGCTGGCGGGGCCACCACCACGGCGAGTGGCGCGGCGAGCTCCACGTCGACGGGGAGCGCCTCGACGACTGCAGCGACGCGGCGCTCGCCCGGGAGCTCCACCAGCTCCGGGACACGGTGGTGCACGTGGTCGACCTCGACACCGGCGCGGAGGGAGTCGGCAACTGCCAGCCGATGGTGGCCGGCGACTTCCCCGCGCTCGGCCTCCCCCGCGAGACCTCGTTCTGGTGAGCCGGCGGCGCCGGCCGGCGGGTCAGAGCGCGACGCCCGCCCAGTAGGTGCCGTCCAGCATCGCGGCGAGCGTCCTGCGGTGCATGATGAGGTCGTCGACGTCGTCCGGTCGCTCGGCCTCCCCGAAGAGGATCGAGCGCTCGGTCACCCGCCGCATGATCACGCCGTGGCGGATCGCCGCGTAGGCGAGGTGCCAGCGGAGATCGCCCGGCGTGCGCCCCGACGCCTCCGCGTAGGCCGCGCGCACATCGACCGGCCGGAACATGTCGGGCAGCCCGGGCGCGCCGAGATCGGTCGCGAGGTCCTGGAAGAAGAGGTGGAGGTAGCACATCCACCCGAGGTCGACCTCGGGTGGTGCGACCGCGGCCATCTCCCAGTCGAGGACCGCGACGACCTCGTGGTCGCGGAAGATCATGTTGCCGATCCTCCCGTCGCCCCACGAGAGGGCGTCGGGGCTCACGTCGTCGGGGAAGTTGGCCTCGAGCCAGTCGAAGCACTCGGCGAGCAGCGGCGACGGGGAGTCGGCGACGACCCACTCGTGGTAGGCCCGCCAGTGGGCGAAGCTCCGCTCGAGCGAGGTCGTCCCGGGCGTGCCGTGTTCGAGGAAGGCGAGGTCGAAGCCGTCCGGGGTGATCGCGTGGATTCCCGCCATGGCACGGACGGCCGACTCCTGCAGCGTCCGGCGTGCGGCGTCGGTCGCCTCGAACACCCAGTTGTCGCCGAACGTGTACGGCAAGACGTCGGGCGGGACGAGCCCGTCGACGCGTGCCATCACGAAGAACGATCCCCCGAGGACGGCCGGGTCCGGCTCGTACCACAGCGGCTCGGGCACCGGGACCGCGGTGTGCTCGCGCACCAGCCGCATCACCCGGAACTGCATGTCGAGGTCGTAGGTCGTGAAGACCGGGTGGGCGGTGGCCGGCGGCTCGATCCGCGCGACGAGGTGATGGTCACGGGCCGCACCACCCTCCTCCCACTGCGCGGTCAAGAGGAGGGTCTCGGAGGACATCCCGTTGCTCTCGGGGCTCGTGACCTCGGTGATGGCCGGGTGGAGTGCCTCGCCGACCACGCCGGCCAGCCACGCTTCGAGCTGGCGGCCCATCTCCAGCGGATCGCGGGTGGAGGTCGTGACCCGGTCGGCCGGCGGCTCGGTCACCCCGGCCGGTGCGTGCTCCGGTCCGGACGTCGTCTCAGTGCCCATGCCCTCTCCCCAGGGTCGGTCCGCACCTCCGGTGCGGCCGGTCCGTATCGTGCCACGCCGCAGCAGGCCGATCGTCACCCGGCGGCCCACCGGCGCCGCCCGTCACGTGCGCAGCGGCAGGAGCCGGGCCTCGGCAGTCGTCTCCATGGCCCGTTCCGCATCGTTCCAGCGCAGGACCACAGGAGCCGGCGGAGCGATCCGCCGGTGGAGGACGGCGAGCGCGACGACGGTCTCGGACCCGGGCGACCACGCGGCCGAGGTGAGGAGTCCCACCTGGTGCGCTCCGTCGATCGTCCAGACCTCCGCGCCGACCGGCGGAACGGCCGCACCGTCGCGCGGGACGACGCCGCAGAGCCGACGGGCGACGTTCGAACCGCGGGCGTCGAGGCGCGCGACCAGCTCCTGGCCGGTGAAGCACCCCTTCGTGAACGAGACGGTCCGGTCGACGAGCCCGACCTCCGCGGCGATGGTCCCCTCGGTGAGCTCGCGACCCGCCCTCGGGATGCCGGCCTCGATGCGCGCGGCCTCGAAGTCCTCCTCCCCGCAGGGAACGGCACCGCCCTCCACCCACGAGGCCGCCATGTCACCCGTGTCCGGTCCGAGGAGGTCGACGCCGGCGAGCCCGGGCCATCCGACGGGCAGCCGAAGCTCCTCGCCACCCGTGAGCACCGACTCGGACTCCGGCCCGCGGACCGCGACGCACGCCCACGCCAGGGGCTCGAGCTCGACCGCGACCCGGAGGCGGAACCGCTCGAGCCTCGCGACCATCGCCGCGCCCCACCCTGCGTCGGTGTCGAGGACGAACGCGTCCTCCCCGCGGCGGGTCACGCGCGCGTAGACCTCGACCTTCCCCTGCGGGCTGAGGAGCAGCGTCTCGGCCGAGCCGCCCGGGGCGATGGCCTCGACGTCCTGGCTGCACTGCCCCTGGAGGTAGGCCGCCGCGTCGGGGCCCGTGGCCGCCACGACGTCGCGCGCGAGCCGGTGGACGGCCGCGCCCGAGCGCAGCGCGTCGTACCCGGCCCGCCCCTCCCCCCCGGCGACCACGCGGTCGGTCGAGCTCACCGCTCGGGGATCCGGGCGCGGGCCATCACCACTGCCGAGAGCAGGGCCGCTGCCTTGTGGGCGCACTCCGCGTTTTCGGTCTCCGGGTCGCTGTCCGCGACGATCCCGGCGCCCGCCTGCACCGAGGCCCGGCCGTCGGGTGTGACCGTCATGGTGCGGATCGCGATCGCGGTGTCGAGGTTGCCCGAAAAGTCGAGGTAGCCGACGACCCCGCCGTAGACGCCGCGTTTGGTCGGTTCGAGGTCGTCGATGATCTCCATCGCGCGCACCTTCGGGGCCCCCGAGAGGGTCCCGGCGGGGAGCGTGGCGCGGAGCACGTCGACGGGCCCCTTGCCAGGGGCGAGGCGGCCGGTGACCTGTGAGGTGAGGTGCATGATGTGGCTGTAGCGCTCGACCACCATGGTCTCCTCGACGACCTCGGTCCCGTAGCGCACCACCCGCCCGACGTCGTTGCGCGCGAGGTCGACGAGCATGACGTGCTCCGCGACCTCCTTCGGGTCCTCGACGAGCTCCCCTTCGAGCCGGCCGTCCTCCTCGGCCGTCCGGCCGCGCGGCCGCGAGCCGGCGATGGGCCGCGAGACGACGACGCCGTCGCGCATCCGGACCATCGGCTCGGGCGACGCGCCGACGACCGTGAGCTCGGGGAAGCGCAGGAAGTAGAGGTAGGGGCTCGGGTTGACCAGGCGGAGCACCCGGTAGACGTCGAAGGGGTCGGCGCCGAGCACGGCGAGGTCGAAGCGCTGTGAGAGGACGACCTGGAAGATGTCGCCCGCGGTGATGTGCTCCTTCGCCGCCCGCACCGCGTCTTCGAACACGCCGTCCGACATGGTCCGGTGCACGTCGCCGGGGAGGCCGGCCGGCGACGGGAGCGGGCGTGGCGGGTCCTCGAGCGGCCGGCAGCAGGCCTCGGCGAGCTCGTCGAGGCGCCGGACGGCGGCACGATGCGCATCCTCGAGCGCCGTTCGGTCCCACCCCGGATCCACGACGACGTTGTCGACGAGGACCACCCGCTGACGCCAGTGGTCGAATGCGGCCAGCTGACCGATGACGGCGAGGACCGCGTCGGGGTGGCCGAGGTCGTCGGGGGGCGGGGCGGGCAGGTGCTCGACCTCGCGCACCACGTCGTAGCCGAGGTAGCCCACCAGCCCCGCGTGGAGCGGCGGAAGGTCGGGAAGGTCCGGCGAGTCGAACGCGTCGAGCATCGCCTCGAGTGCGGCGAGGATCCCCCCCTCCCCCGTGACGGGGCGGCCGGCGATCGCGTCGAGATCGAGCGCGCCGCGCGCGCTGACCCGGCGGCCGTCGGCGACGACGGTCGCGAGCGGATTGCGGCCGACGAACGAGTAGCGGCCCCACCGCTCGCCCCCTTCGACCGACTCGAGGAGGAAACCCGTGGCGTCGGACCCGACGATGCGGAGGAAGGCCGCGACCGGCGTGAGGGTGTCGGCCACCAGCTCGCGCCAGACGGGGACGACCCGGTGGCGGCCGGCGAGCTCGACGAAGGCCGCCGCGGCCGATCCCTCGCGGCCCTCGCCGAGACCCTGCGTCACCGCTCGGGGGGCGGGTCGCCGAAGGCGCGGTAGAAGCAGGTCCGGTTGCCGGTGTGGCATGCGCCGGCCCCTTCCTGGTCGACCGTCACGAGGAGCGTGTCGCCGTCGCAGTCGTAGCGCACGGCGCGGACGTACTGGCGATCCCCCGAGGTCTCGCCCTTGCACCAGAGCTCCTGCCGACTCCGGCTCCAGAACCACGACCGCCCCGTCTCGAGGGTGCGTCGGAGCGCGTCCCGGCTCATCCAGGCGAGCATGAGGACCGCGCCGTCGGCGGCGTCCTGCACGACGGCCGGGACGAGCCCGTTCGCGTCGAAGGCCATCGCGTCGAGCTCGTGCTCGTCGAATGGGATCGGGGTCGCGGCGTAGCGCCGGGCCGCTCCGGTGGTGTCGGTCGTGGTGCCGCTGGTGCTCACGGTTGCTCCCTGCTCGTCCGGTCGCTCGTCGTGGTCGCCGCCTCCGCCGCCGCGGGCCGGCGGCGTCAGAGGTAGAGGCCGGTCCCGCCGTCGATCCGGGTGGCGGCGACCGCGTGGACGTCCCGCTCGCGGAGGATCACGTACTCCTCCCCTTGGACCTCGACCTCGAACCGGTCCTCGGGATTGAAGAGGACGTTGTCGCCGACCTTCACCGAGCGCACGTGCGGGCCGACGGCGACCGCCTCCGCCCAGGTCAGCCGCCTCGACACCTGGGCCGTCGCCGGGATGAGGATCCCCGCGCGCGACCGTCGCTCGCCGTCGGTCTGGCCCACCTGCACGAGGACACGGTCGGCCAGCACGGTGATCGGCAGCTTCTCGTCGCGGCCGTCGCCGTTTTGGCTGGTCGCGGGCGCTTCGGAGGTCGCAGCGGGCACACGTCCAGGCTAGCGCGGTACCCCTCGCCCTCCGATCCGCCCCCCAGCGCTCAGGCGGGGCGGATCGGCACGCCGGCGGCCTGGAGCCGCGCCTTCGCCTCGGCGACCGTGTACTCGCCCCGGTGGAAGATCGAGGCGGCGAGCACCGCGTCGGCCGCGCCGAGCGTCGCGCCGTCGACGAGGTGGTCGAGCGTGCCGACACCGCCCGACGCGACGACCGGCACCGGGCAGCGGGTCGCGACCGTCCTGGTGAGCTCCAGGTCGAATCCGTCGCGGGTGCCGTCACGGTCCATCGAGGTGAGCAACAGCTCGCCCGCCCCGAGCGCGGCGCACCGCTCCGACCAGGCGACCGCGTCGAGACCGGTCGCGGTCCGCCCGCCGTGCGTGAAGACCTCCCAGCCGGCGCCCCCGGCCCGCAGGCGCGCGTCGACGGCGACGACCACGCACTGCGCGCCGAACTCGGTCGCGAGCTCGGTCACCAGCTCCGGGCGGTCGACGGCCGCCGTGTTCACGCCCACCTTGTCCGCACCGGCGCGCAGCAGCCGGCGCGCGTCCTCGACGGAGCGCACCCCGCCGCCGACCGTGAACGGGATGAAGACCTGCTCGGCCGTCCGCGAGACGACGTCGACCATGGTGTCGCGCCGGTCCGACGAGGCGGTGATGTCGAGGAAGACCACCTCGTCCGCGCCCTGCTCGTCGTAGCGGGCGGCGAGCTCGACCGGATCGCCCGCGTCGACCAGATCGGTGAAGCGGACGCCCTTGACCACCCGTCCGGCGTCGACGTCGAGGCAGGGGATCACGCGGACGGTCCGCACGCGGCTACCCCCTCCTCGACCGTGAAGCGCCCCTCGACGAGCGCCTTCCCGCTGATCGCGCCGAGCAGGCGGCGCGGTGCGGCGCCTCCGCCCGGATCGACCGAGAGCGTGCCGAGCGCCAGGAGGTCGGAGACGCCGGAGACGCCGCCCGATGCGACGACCGGCAACCGGGTCACCGCCAGTACGGCGGCGAGACCGTCGACGTCCGGACCGGTGAGGGTGCCGTCCCGGTCGATCGCAGTGACCACCACCGCGCCGAGCGGCTCGTCTTCGAGCACGTCCAAGGTGTCCTCGACGGTGGCGCCCGTCGACGCCGTCCAGCCGCGGACCGCGACCTCGAGGCGACCGCCCGCACCGCGCCGGTAGTCCAACCCGACCGCCACCTTCGGTCCGTACGCGGCCGCGGCGGCACGGACGAGACCGGGGTCCTCGAGTGCCGCGGTGCCGAAGACGACACGCGCGACGCCGCCGGCGACGAGCTCCGCGACGTCATCGAGCGAGCGGACCCCGCCCCCCGCCTGGACCGGAACGGCGACGCTCGACGCGATCTCGAGCACCGTGGCGCGGTTGGCCGGCCGACCGGTGCGCGCCGCGTCGAGGTCGACGACGTGCAGCCACGGCGCGCCCGACGAGGCGAACCCGATTGCGAGCGCGACGGGATCCCCGTAGACGCTCGTCCGCGAGAAGTCGCCCTGCGTGAGCCGGACCGCGCCGCCGTCGCGGAGGTCGATCGCCGGGTAGAGCTCCACGGCCGGCGGTCAGGCGGCGCCGCGCCCGACGGCGCGCACGAAGTTGGCGAGGAGCGCGAGACCGACCGCACCGGACTTCTCCGGGTGGAACTGGGTGCCCCAGACCGCCCCGCGCTCGGCCGAGGCCGTCACCGTCCCCCCGTACTCGCAGGTCGACGTGGTGTCGTCCGTCGGCTCGGGGGCGTACGAGTGCACGAAGTAGACCCAGGCCGGCTCGGGAAGCCCGGCGAGCAGCCCGTCCCCGCGTCCGGCCACCGGGTCGAGGACGTTCCACTGCATCTGCGGGTGCTTCACACCGTCGGCAAGCCGCCGGACCACGCCCGGGAGGATCCCGAGCCCCGCTGCTGTGGGGTCCTCGTCCGAGCCCTCGTAGAGGAGCTGATAGCCCACGCAGATCCCGAGGAACGGCCGCCCCTCGGCGATCGCGTCCAGCGCGACCCGGTCGAGACCGCTCGAGCGGAGCGCCTCCGCACACCGGCCGAACGCGCCCACCCCCGGCAGCACGAGGCCGTCGCAGGCCGCGGCGCGGTCGGGATCGGCGGTCAGCTCGGCCTCCGCGCCCAGGTGCTGGAGGGCCTTCTCCGCGGAGCGCAGGTTGCCGATGCCGTAGTCGAGGACCGCGATCACCGGACGGTGCGCGCGGCGGCGTGGCAGGTCGGCCGTCGCGGTCCGGGCCGGTTCACAGCGCGCCCTTCGTCGAGGGGACGTCGGCGCCCTCCACCCGCACCGCGTCGCGCAGGGCGCGGGCGACCGCCTTGAACGACGCCTCGACGATGTGGTGGGTGTTCCTCCCGCTCGCAAGCCGGACGTGGAGGGTGATCCCGGCCGCGGTCACCAGGGCGCGCCAGAACTCCTCGGCGAGCTGGGGATCGAACGGCGGCGAGCCGAGCGGGCTCGTCTCGGGGTGGAACTCGATCCCGTAGGCGAGGTACGGCCGGCCCGAGAGGTCGAGCGCGACCTCCACGAGTGCCTCGTCGAGGGGTACGGCGACCGAGGCGAAGCGGCGGACGCCGGCCTTGTCCCCGAGCGCACCCGCGAGGGCCTCCCCGAGGGTGATGCCAACGTCCTCGACGGTGTGGTGCGCGTCGACCGCGAGGTCGCCGACGGCCCGGACGGTGAGGTCGAAGCCGCCGTGGCGACCGAGCTGGTGGACCATGTGGTCGAAGAAGGGGAGGCCGGTGTCGACCTCGCACGCGCCCGTCCCGTCGAGATCGAGCTCGACGTCGATCGCGGTCTCCTTGGTCGCCCGCCGGGCGGCGGCGGTGCGGTGAGGCTGGGTGGTCGAGGTGGCGCTCATCACAGGCTGTTTCGCAGGGCGTCGAGGAACCGCTCGTTCTCGGCGGGGAGACCGACGGTCACCCGGAGGCATCCGGTCAGACCGGGCCACGTCGAACAGTCTCGCACGAGGACCGAGGAGGCGAGGAGGTCCGACCAGACCGCTGACGCCTCCTTGGCGAGCGGGCGGAAGAGGACGAAGTTGGCGTCCGAGGGCCACGACTCGACCGGCAGCTCGGCGAGGACGCCCTGGATGCGTCCGCGCTCCTCGCGGACCATGGCGACCCGCGCCTCCATCTCGTCCACGTACTCGAGCGCGAGCCGACCGGCCAGCTGCGTCGTCGCATCGAGGTGGTACGGGAGTGCGACGAGCTCGCAGGCGTCGACCACCTCCGGGGGCCCGACCAGGTAGCCCAGCCGCGCCGCGGCCATCGACCAGGTCTTCGAGAACGTCCGGACGACGACGGTGTTCGCGGTGCCCGGCCTGCCGTCGAGGAGCTCGAGCGCGGAGGCCGGCGCGAACTGTCCGTACGCCTCGTCGACGACGAGCAGGCCCGGCGCCAGCGCGGCGACCGCCTCGACGACGTCGAGCGGCTCGGCCCTGCCGGTCGGGTTGTTCGGCGAGCAGAGGAACGTCACCACCGGATCGCCCGTGCTGACCACCCGGTCGACCTCGTCGAAGTCGAGCGCGAAGTCGTCGGTGCGCTGGCCGGCGATGATCGCCGTCCCGGTGATCCGGGTGATGTGCCGGTGGAGGGTGTAGGTCGGCTCGAAGACCGCGGCGACCCGTCCCGGGCCGCCGTAGGCGAGGAGGACCGACTGGATGACCTCGTTCGAGCCGTTCGCGCAGAAGATCTGCTCGGGCCCCACCCCGTGGCTGCGCGCGAGGGCACGGCGCAGCTCGGTCGCCTCGCGGTCCGGGTACCGGTTGAACGGGATGGACGCCATGCCCTCTTCGAGTGCGCGGTACCAGTCATCGGGCGGCGGCAGCGGCGACTCGTTGGTGTTGAGCCGAACCTCGACGTCGACCTGCGCGGAGTGGTAGCCGACGAGTGCAGCGAGGTCGGGACGGACCGACGGCAGCGCCGCGGCGTCCGGGTCGCTCCCGCCCGGTTCCGCGTCGGTCACGACGGCCACCGCCGCCGGATCGAGTCGGCGTGCGCGGGGAGCCCCTCCGCCTCGGCCAGGGCGACCACGTACGGTCCGAGATCGCGCAGCGCCCGCTCGCTCACGCTCACCGCGTGGATGTGCCGACGGAAGTCGTCCGCGCGCAGCGCGCTCGCGAAGCGCGCCGTGCGGTTGGTCGGGAGGACGTGATTCGGGCCGGCGAGGTAGTCGCCCACGCTGGCCGGCGACATCGGTCCGCAGAAGATCGCACCCGCGGCGCTCACCGAGGGGAGGAGTGCCTCGGCGTCGTCGACCAGCAGTTCGAGGTGCTCCGGTGCCACGACGTTCGCCACCCGGCAGGCCGCGGCGGCGTCGTCGACCAGGACCGCCCAGCCGCCCGCGCCCAGCGTCGCCTCGAGGTCACCGCGCCGCGGCGACGCCGCGGTGAGCCGGTCGACCGCGTCCGCCACCTGGTCGGCGACCTCCTCCGACCAGGTCACCAGCCAGGCGAGCCCGTCGGGGCCGTGCTCGGCCTGCACGACGAGGTCGACCGCGGCGAGGTCGGGCGGGGTCTCGGGGCCCGCGACGACCACCACCTCGGACGGCCCGGCGAAGGCCGAGGCGACGCCCACCACACCCGACACCTGCCGTTTCGCCTCCGCGACATACCGATTGCCCGGGCCGACGATCACGTCGACCGGAGCGATCGACTCGGTCCCGTACGCCATCGCAGCGATCGCCTGGGCGCCGCCGACCCGGTAGACCTCGTCCAGCCCGGCCACGGCCGCGGCCGCCAGGGTCGCGTCGTCGACGCGCCCGTCCGCGCCCGGAGGCACGCACAGCGCGACCTCCCCGACCTCGGCGACCTTCGCCGGGACCGCGCACATCAACACCGTCGACGGGTAACGGGCGCGCCCACCCGGTGCGTAGCAGCCGGCGCGCTCCACCGGCCGCACCAGCGCGCGCACCCGGATCCCCCCGGACTCGAGCTCGTCGTCGGCCGCTCCCGCCATCTCGTGCGCGTGGTACGCGCGGATCCGTTCGGCCGCGACCTCGAGCGCCTCGCGCAGTGGTGGCGGGACCCGCGTGAGTGCCCCGGCCATCTCCTCGGGGTGGACCCGGAGCTCGTCGAGCTCCACCCCGTCGAACCGCGCGGTCAGGCGCCGCAGCCCGGCGTCGCCGTCGCGCCGGACCTCCTCCACGATCCCGGCCACGGTCTCCGCCGAGCGCTCCTGCTCGTCGACCGGGCGCGGCAGCGCCTCGGCGAGCGCGCGGCGGTCGCCGGCGAAGCCGCGGAGGTCGAGGCGGCGCAGACCCATAGCCCGACGATGCTATCGGAGCGGACTGCACGATCGGCCTGGTCGCCGGAGCGGCGCGCCCCGCCCGCGGTGCACGAGCCGGCGCGGGCGCCAGAGGGTGGAGCGCGCCGTGGGATGATCGGCCGATGCCCACGAGCTACGCCGAACTCTCCTCGCTGTCGACCGCGCTCGACGAGCTCACCCACCGCATCACCGCGCAGGCGGAGGCCGCGTCCGCAACAACTGTTGCGCGCGACGAGGAGGTGGCCCAGGAGCTCTACGCGATCGAGCGGGCGCTCGCCACGGCGAACCGGCGGCTGGCCCGCCTCTCGTCGGCGCTCAACCGGCCGCTCAACCCGCCCTGAGCCTCCGGGCCGGCCACGACTCCGGCCTCCGGACGCGGCGAAGGCACCCCGAAGGGTGCCTTCGCGCGAGCGGGTCGGGCGGCGGATCCCGAGCACCGCTCTGCGGAACCAGTTGGCGGGAACCGGTTCCGAGATCCCTAGACCATCATGTTTCGCCGTGCATTTCCAGTCAGGGAGTGCGGTTTTTCTGTCTCTGGAAGTGCCACCGCGACGCTTCCCATCAGGATCTCCAGGTCGGAGCCGGGTTTCCGCAGCCCGCGCCCTCGGCGCCCGACGGAATCGGTCGCGGTCAGGCCGGGAGGTCCGCCGTGCGCCCCGGCGGCGGCGCCGGCAGGCGGCTCGACGGGCAGAAGTCGGCGAGCACGCACTCGGGACAGCGCGGGGTCCTCGCACGGCAGGTCGCCCGGCCATGGAGGATCAGCCGGAGGCTGAACACACCCCGCTCGGCCGGCGGGATCATCGCGTTGAGGACGTGCTCGACCCGCACCGGGTCGGTCTCCTCGGTGAGGCCGAGGCGTGTCGAGAGCCGGAGCACGTGGGTGTCCACCGGCAGACCGGGCAGCCCGAACGCGACGCTGCGAACGACGTTGGCCGTCTTGCGCCCGACGCCGGGGAGGGTGACCAGGTCCTCGAGACGGGTCGGCACCGTCCCGCCGAAACGGGTCGTGACCCCCTGCGCCATCCCGACCAGGTTGCGCGCCTTCGCCCGGAAGAAGCCGGTCGGGCGGATGAGCTCCTCGAGCTCGCCGAGGTCGGCGGCGGCCAGCGAGTGCGCGTCCGGGTACCGCTCGAAGAGCGCCGGGGTCGTGCGGTTGACCCGCTCGTCGGTGCACTGGGCCGACAGGATCGTCGAGACGAGCAGCTGGTACGGATCGGCATGGGCGAGTGCGCAGAGCTGTCGGTCCGTCCCGGGGAACGCAAGCGCCAGGCGCCGGTTCACCTCGCGGGCACGACCTCTCGGCGTGCGCGGTCGGGCCATCGCCGCACACTACCGATAGCGTCGTCCCGCATGGACGGCCTCGAGGTGACGGTCGCGCCGCAGCCGGATCGGACCGTCGCCGCCGAGGTCGTCGCGCTCGACGATCGGGTGGGCGCTGCTGGTGGCCGACCGCTCGGCGGATCCGAGCGGGCCGCACTCGAGCGCCTGTTGCAGGGAGCGCACGGCGCGGCCGACCGCGCTGCCGTGCTCGCGCGTCGCGGCACCACGGGCTCCCTCGCCGGCTACGCGCCCCTTGCGACCGCTCCCTCCTCACCGGGCACGTTCGCCACCGAACTGATGGTCGCACCCGGCCCGGACGCGACCGCGATCGGCGACCACCTCCTCGACGCCACGGTCGACGCGGCGACCGACGCTGCCGGACGCGACAGAGGGCGGACCCTGCGGCTCTGGGTCGCCGCCGCCACTGCGGCAGACGACGCCCGGGCAGGATCGCGCGGATTCACCGTCGAACGCGACCTCCTGCAGCTGCGCTGCCCGCTCCCCCTCGCGCTCGCCCACGGCGACGGACGCCGCGGCCGACCGGTCGGAACGCGCCCCTTCCGGCCGGGCGCGGACGAGGAGGCGTGGCTCGCCGTCAACAACCGCGCGTTCGCCGGCCACCCCGAGCAGGGGCATTGGGACCGTGCGACGCTCGAGGAGCGCGAGCGCGAGGCGTGGTTCGACCCGGCGGGCTTCCTCCTCCACGAGGAGGACGGACGTCTCCTCGCCTTCTGCTGGACCAAGGTCCACCCCACGGCCCGTCCCCCGATGGGCGAGATCTACGTCATCGGGGTCGATCCCGACGCCCACGGTCGCGGTCTCGGCCGTTCGCTCACCGTCGCCGGCTTCGACCGGCTCGCCGGCGCGGGGCTCTCGGTCGGCATGCTCTACGTCGACGCGGCCAACACCGCAGCGGTCTCGCTCTACCGCTCGCTCGGCATGGTCGACCACCAGGTGGACCGAGCCTACGTGCGGCACCTCGAGCCACGTTGAGCTGCGGGTCGCTGCGGGTCGCTGCGGGTCAGCCGCTGCCGATCACGTGGCCGACCCCGTAGGTCACGCCGGCCGCGACACCCGAGATGAGCAGCTGGCGCCCTGCCGACCAGAGCCACGAGCGCCCCGTGAACAGCGAGAGCGCCGCCCCCACCGCGAACGCCCCGGCCCCGCCGAGCACGACCGACCAGACCGTCGCGCTCGGTCCGCTCGTGAGCAGCCAGGGCAGGAGCGGGAGGAACGCGCCGATCGCGAACATCACGAACGACGACGCGGCGGCCTGGTACGGGTTGCCGGTTTGCCGCGGGTTGATCCCGAGCTCCTCGCGTGCGTGGGTCTCGAGCGCGATCTCGGGATCGCGCATCATCCGCACCGAGAGCTCGCGTGCGAGGTCCGCGTCGAGGCCCCGGCTCTCGTAGATGGCCGAGAGCTCCTGCCGCTCGAGCTCCGGATCGCTCCAGATCGCCTCCCGTTCGACGTTGAGCTCGCGCTGCATGAGCTCCGACTGCGCGCGCATCGACACGTACTCGCCGGCTGCCATCGAGAAGGAGCCGGCGATGAGCCCGGCGATGCCGGCGAGGCGCACCGCGCCCGCCGAGGCGTGGGCGCCGGCCATGCCGAGCACGAGGGCCACGTTGGAGACGAGCCCGTCGCTGATCCCGAAGACGGCGGCGCGGGCGCCTCCGCCGTGCAGGTTCCGGTGGTGGGGCTCGGCCGGCACGACGGCCAGCGTACCGACGCGACCCGGATGAGGAACGACTGCTCCCGGCCGGTAGGAGGACCTACCGTCCACCGTCCACGGGATGCCCGTGGCCTGCGCGGTCCCCTACAGTGCCATCCCATGGCAACGACCGTGCAGGGCACCAGGGCATTCCACGATCTCGTCGGCACGCACCTCGGCACCAGCGAGTGGCACCGCCTCGACCAGGCGCAGATCGACGGCTTCGCGGACGCGACCGGCGACCACCAGTGGATCCACGTCGATCCCGAACGCGCCAAGGGCGGACCCTTCGGCACGACCATCGCGCACGGCTACCTCACGCTCGCCCTCGCGCCGGTCCTCCTCGGCGAGGTGCTGACCGTGCAGGGCACGTCGATGGGGATCAACTACGGCTGCAACAAGGTGCGCTTCCCGTCCCCCGTCCCGGTCGGCTCGAACCTGCGCATGGGCGTCGCGGTCGCCGAGGTCGACGACGTGCCGGGCGGGGTCCAGGTGGTGCTCGACCTCACCCTCGAGGTCGAGGGCGCCGCCAAGCCCAGCTGCGTCGCCCAGGTGGTCTACCGCTACTTCGACTAGCCCCCGGAGACGCCCGCGCCGGGCATCCGGGACGCCACCCGGCCACGCCGCGCCGGACGGCGGAGGCTCCACGTCGCACCCCCGGCTCGAACCGTGTGAGCGATCACTCCTAGAGTGGACGGCGTGGAGATGCGGGTCGAGGAGCTGGCACGACGGGCCGGGGTCTCGGTCGACACCGTGCGCTACTACCAGGGCAAGGGCCTGCTCGACCCGCCTCGGCGCGCCGGCCGGCTCGCCTGGTACGGCCCGGACCACCTGGCGCGGCTCGAGCGCATCCGGACGCTGCAGGAGCGCGGCTTCACCCTCGCGGTCATCGCGCGACTGGTCGGCGGCGAGCTCGACGCAGCGGACGAGGCGCTGCTCACCGAGGTGGTCGCGCATGACGGCCACGGCGCGGATGCCGCGCTCCGCGCGCCGCCGGCCGCCGCTCCGCTCTCGGACAGCGACGAGGACGCGGCACCGGCCGAGCGGACCTTCACCCTCCCGGAGCTCGCGGCCGAGACGGGCGTCCCGCTCGCGCTCCTGAAGGCGGTCGAGGCCGAAGGGCTCCTCATCCCGCGGGTGGTCGCCGGTGACGACGGCTACACCGACGAGGACGTCGAGTCCGCTCGGGCCGGACTGGTCCTCCTCGAGTGGGGCGTTCCCCTCGGCGAGCTGCTCGACGTCGCCCGCCGTCATCGCGAGGCGACCGAAGTCGTCGCCCGCGACGCGGTCTCGCTCTTCTCGCGCCACGTGCGCGGCCCGATCCGCGAAGGGAACCTGCCCGACGCGGCGACCGCCGGGCCCCTCGGGCAGGCGGAGATCGACGCGCTCGTGCAGGCCTACGCCGAGCTGCTCCCGGCGGTCACGACGCTCGTCGGGCACCACTTCACCCGCGCCCTCGTCAAAGCCGCGCTCGAGCACGTGGAAGCGGTCGGGACCGCGGCGGAACGACGCGTGGCGCGCGCCCGGTGAGCACGGCCCTCCCGACCGGCGCGGCGAAGACCGCTGCGGTCCGTTCGATGTTCGACGCGATCGCCCCCCGGTACGACCTCGTGAACCGCGTGATGACCTTCGGCCTCGACGTGCACTGGCGGACGATGTCGACCCGCGCCCTCGGGCTCCCGAGTGGCTCGACCGTCCTCGATCTCGCCTGCGGCACCGGCGACTTCCTGCGCGACATCGGGCGCGCGGGGCACCGCGCCGTCGGCATGGACCTCTCGTGGGGGATGCTCACCGCGAACCGCTCCGGGGCACCCCTCGTGCAGTGCGACGCCACCCACCTGCCGCTCGCCGGGGCGGCCGTCGACGGCGTGACCTGCGGCTACGCCCTCCGCAACTTCACCGACCTGCCGGCGGCATTCGGCGAGCTCGCCCGCGTGGTCCGGCCGGGCGGCCGGATCGCACTCCTCGAGGTGGCAGAACCCGAGCACACCCTCCTGCGTGCGGGACACCGGGTCTGGTTCCGCCACGCCGTCCCGCGCATCGGCGCGGTCCTCTCCGACCCCGCGGCCTACCGGTACCTCCCGGCGTCGACGGCCTACCTGCCGCCGACGGACGAGCTGCGCGCACTCCTGCGCGAGGCCGGCTTCTCCGCGGTGAACCGGCGCGCCCTCAGCGGCGGGCTGAGCCAGCTGCTCACGGCGACGCGGGCGGGACGACCGTGACCGCGCCGTCGGGGCCGCTCGCGGCGGTCCGGCTGCCGCTCGACCCCGGACCGCCCCTCGATCCGTTCGCGCTCGCCGGAGGCTCGGGCGCGTTGCTCCACGACGGTGACCGGGTGCTCGTCGGAATCGGTACGGCGCGCACCCTGCCACTCCTCGCCGGTCTCGCGGACGGCGGACGCCTCCGCGCGCTCGGCGAGGAGCTCGCGGCCATTCCCTGCACCGACCGCCTCCCGGCCGGAGCGCGGGCCGATGCGCCCGCTCCGGTGCTCGCCCTCGGCGCTCTCCCCTTCGACCGCGACGAGCCGGCGTCGCTCCTCGTGCCGGAGCTCCTCTACGGCGCCGACGCCGACGGGCACGAGTGGGTCACGGTGGTCGCCGACGATCCGGGCTCGCTGCCCGATGCGCCCGACGGACTGCGCGCGCGGCTCGCCGCGCGCTCGGCGGGAGATGCGGACACCGGGGTCGGGGTGACCCGACCCGTGGTGCGCCCGTGCTCGAGCGACGCCGAGTTCGAGGCGTCGGTTGCGACGGCCGTCGCGTCCGTCGGTCGCGGCGAGCTCGTGAAGGTCGTCCTCGCGCGTCAGGTCGACGTGGACCTCGACCGCGCCGTCGACGTCGCGGCGCTCCTGCGGCGGTGGCACGGCCTCGAGCCGGCCTGCACGGTCTTCTCGCTGCCGGCGGCCGGCGGCCGGTTCGTCGGCGCGAGCCCGGAGCTCCTCGTCGAACGACGTGGCGCCCGGGTGGTGAGCCGCCCCCTCGCGGGCACGAGCGGCCGGCCGGGTGACGTGGCAGCCCCCCACCACGATCTCCTCGGCTCCAGCAAGGACGGCCTCGAGCACCGACTGGTGGTCGAGGCCATCGCTTCGGCCCTCGCACCCGCCTGCGACGCGCTCGAGGTGCCCGCCCGTCCCGATCTCGTGCACCTCCACTCGATGAGCCACCTCGGCACCGCGATCACCGGCTCGCTCCGTGCAGGGGCCGACGGCAGGCGGCCGGGTGCACTCGAGCTGGTCGGCGCACTGCACCCGACCCCCGCGGTGGGCGGCGTGCCCACCGACGCGGCGCGGCGCGCGATCGCGCGGCTCGAGCCGCTCGTGCGTGCCGCCTACGCCGGACCCGTCGGATACGTCGACGCGGCGGGCGACGGCACTTGGGTCCTCGGGATCCGCTCGATGACCCTCGACGGCCTGCGGGCGCGCCTCGCGGCCGGCGTGGGTGTCGTGGCCGGCTCGGACCCCGGGGAGGAACGGCGGGAAGCCGACCTCAAGCTGCGCGCGGTGTTCGCCGCGCTCGCCCCGGATGCGGCCTTCTCGACGGCGGCGTCGCCGGGGACCGCGGGACGGCGCGCGGCGGTCGGCTGAGCGGGCGCCCGAATCCGGGTCCGCGCGGTGGACCAGGGCCGCGAGGGCGGCCTACGTCGAAGGACCGGCGGTCGCGGCCGCACCGGTCCGGATGACTTCGGCGAGGAGCTCCGGGGCGTCGCGTGCCACGAAGTGTCCCGCATCGGGGACCCGGACGAGCGTGGCCCCGGGGATCGCGTCGGCCAGAGTGACCGCCGCACCGGGCCGGACCACCAGGTCCCACTCCCCCGTGACCACCGTGGTCGGTACCGCGACCGACGGGAGCGCGGCACGCACCGCGTCGAGCTCGTCGAGGAGCGCGTGCTGCTCGACGAGGAACGAGCGCCGCGTCCGCCCGAGCGCCCGCCACCGGCCCCCGAACACCGACCGGTCGGGCAGCGCGGTCGCGAGGGGCGCCCGCAGGCGGGCCGGCGCGTAGCGCGAGAGGGGGCGAAGGCGCGGGAGGACCTCCCCGATGGCCACGAGCCCGGCCACGGTCAGCAACCCGCCGAGGACCGGGACCCCGAGGAGCCGGTCGACCGCGTCGACGCTGTCCTCGGTGCAGGCCGCGCCCACCAGCACGAGGTCGGCGACGAGCTCGGGACGACCGGTCGCGAGCAGGACGGCCACACCGCCCGCCCAGCTGTGCGCGACGACCGTCGCCGGTGACGCGCCACGCTCGAGGAGGAAATCGCCGAGGGCCGCGGCGTTGGCGGCGATCCCCCGCGCCTCCGCCGTTGTCGCGCCGTAACCCGGCCGGTCGGGGGCGAGCACGCGGAACTCGGGTTCCAGCAGGCGGGTGACCGGGTCCCAGGACGCGCCGCTCCCGGGCTGGCCGTGGAGGAGCACGACGGGATGGCCGGAGCCCCGCTCGGCCGTCGCCAGCATCCAGTCACTCTAGGGGCGCGGCCGATGCTCCCGTCGGTCCGGCGCCGTTCCCGATACGTTGGCGTCCGAACAGGTGCGGACGTCACGTGACCCACGTCAGCACGGCACGCCAGCTGCGTGCCCGGCTGGAACGTGCGTCCACCGGGGCGATGGGGCGAAAGGCAGGAGCGGATCCCCGTGAAGAACACCACCCACGTCTGGATGTACTGGGAGGACCCGCCAGGTGGACGTCGCCCGTCCTACCTCACCCTCTGCGCACAGACCATCGAGCGCCACCTGGGACCGTCGATGGAGCTCCACGTGCTCGACCGGGAGAGCGCCTTCGACTGGCTCCCGGATCTCGACCGGTCGGTGTGGCATCGGCTGGCCGGTCCGGTGCAGCGCGCCGACTACGTGCGCACGCGGGTGGTGTACCGCCACGGCGGACTGTGGATCGACAGCGATTGCATCGCCCTGCGCCCGCTCGACGGATTGACCGATCACCTGAGCACACACGACCTGGTCGCCTGGGGCGCTGACGCGGGGCGCTTCTTCAACAACATCTTCGCCGGCCGCGCCGGTGCGCCGGCGTTGGCCAGCTGGATCGATGGGCAGGACCGGGCACTCGCCTCGACCGACGACTGGTCGAACCTCCCGTGGGCGGCGCTCGGCTCCGGGGCGATCGGCTCGTCCCGCCAGGGCCCGGGACTGCTCAACCTGCCGTCGGAAAAGATCGCACCGGTCCTCTGGTACGAGTGGCGGCGGTTCCTCTCCCCGTTCCAGGATCCGTCCGTCGTCCTGCGAGCTGCGCCGTGGACCGTGATGCTGTGGAATGCCGTCATGGGCCCCGCACTGAGGCGTCGGTCGACCGAGGAGCTCCTCGGCGACCACATCCTCGTCTCGCGCCTCTTTCGCATCGCCCTGGGCCGATCCAGCCTGGCCGACGAGATCGACCGCCGGACCCGGTTGAGCCCCGCGTCCGACCTCCGGTACGCCCGGCTCGGCAGGAGTGTCGAGATCCGCCTGCGTCGATTGGCGGGCCAACCCTTCGAGCCCGACCTGCACCACCACGCCGGGACTGCAGAGCACGGCGAACCGTGACGGAGGCTCGGGTGACGATCTCCGGCTCGCATCGCTCCCACCCGGGCAGCGTTCGCGAGCTCTGAGCCGGCTGGCTCCGCGGCGTTCTAGCGCCCCACCGTCGGCTCGACCCCGCCTCCCCGTTCGCCGCCGACCACCTCGTACGGCTCGTGCCCGTCCCCCTGCACGTGGTGCCCGGCGGGCCGGGCCGGCGCGTCGTGTGGTGCGGTGGTCGCCGACCCGTCGAGCGGCAGCTCGACCTCGAAGGTCGATCCCTCGCCGGGTGCGGTCTCGACCCGCGCGGTGCCCCCGAAGGCCTGCGCAAGCGTCGCGACGATGAAGAGACCGAGTCCGGAGCCGCCGTCGCGGCGCTGGAGGTCGCCCCGGTAGAAGCGGTCGAAGACCCGGCTGGCCTGCTCGGGGGCCATGCCGGGTCCCTCGTCGCGGACGACGAGCACCGCCCGGTCGGCGCGTGTCCCGACGTGCACCGCGACCGGCGTGCCCGCGGGAGTGTGCACGAGCGCGTTGCGCACCAGGTTGTGCACCATCTGCTCGAGTCGGTCCGCGTCGGCGAGCACCGGCACCTCGTGGCTGGCGTCGAGCTCGATGGGACGTGCCGGATCCACGGTCCGCGCGTCGGCGACCGCCTCGGCGGCGGCGGCGGCCAGGTCGACCCGGCGCCGCGGCGGCTCGGGCTCCTCCCCCTCCCGGGCCAGCACCGCCAGGTCGCCGACCAGCGCGCCCATGCGGGCCGCCTCCTGCTCGATGCGGGCGAGCGCACGATCGCGGGCGGCCCGGTCGGTGAGCGCGTCCTTCCGCAGCAGCTCGGCGTAGCCCCGGATGGAGGTCAGCGGGGTGCGCAGCTCGTGGCTCGCGTCGGCGAGGAAGCTGCGGAGCCGCTCCTCGGAGCGTGCCCGCTGGGCGAACGCCGTCTCGATCTGCGCGAGCATCCCGTTGAGCGCCCGGCCGAGCCGGCCGACCTCGCTCCGCCCGTCCTCGGGGTGGACCCGCCGCGAGAGGTCGCCGGCGGCGATCGCGTCGGCCTCGGCGGTCATGTCCTCGAGCGGCCGGAGGCCGTAGCGCATCAGCAGGCCGATGAGGAGCAGCAGGGCGACGAGCAGGCCCACGGTCACCGCGACCTCGATGGTGCGCAGCGAGTCGAGCGTCGCGGTGACCGAGTCGAGCCGCGTCGCGACCACGAGGGTCGTCCCCGGGAGCGAGGACGCGAGCAGGCGGTACTCGGGTCCCGTCCGGCCGGCGGAGGGGACGTTGACCGACGCGGAGTCCGGGTGGTAGGGGGCACTGCTCCGCGGCAACCGGTCGACGTCCGGCGCGGCATGCACCGGGAGGGGGACGGGCAGCCGGGGCGCCGGATCGACCTCCGACCGGTAGCCCGAGGGCTTCGCGACCAGCAACTGCCCGTTCGGCGCGAGCAGCTCGACGTAGACGTCGGGGCTCACCCGTGACTGGATCTCGCCGGACGTCACGACGAAGCCGCGCGCATCGGCCCGGGCGACGAGGTCCGCCGCCTGCTCCGACGCGGTGGCGAGCTGGTCGTCGACGCGTCCGTACAGGTACGACTCGAGCGACGTGAACGTGATCACGTCGACCGTGGCGAGCCCGAGCGCGACGATCACGATCATGGCCGCGACGAGACGCCGGCGGAGGGTCACCGGCGCGGCTCCCGGAGGCAGTACCCCACGCCGCGCACGGTGTGGATGAGCGGCGGCACGAAACAGTCGATCTTCTTGCGGAGGTACGAGACGTAGATCTCCACGATGTTCGAGTCGCCCTCGAACCCGTCCTCCCACACCGCGTCGAGGATCTGCCCCTTGGACATCACCTGCCGCGGGTGGCGCAGCAGGAAGAGAAGGAGCCGGAACTCGGTCGCGGTGAGGTCGACCGGGGTGCCGTCGCGGTGGACCTCGTGGGTACGCACGTCGACCACGAGGTCGGCGCACCGGAGGGTGTCGGCGGTGTCGGGGTCGTCGACCGCCGTGCGACGCAGGACCGCCCGGATGCGGGCCACGAGCTCCTCGATGCTGAACGGTTTGGTGAGGTAGTCGTCCCCGAGCACGAGCCCGGTGACCTTGTCGACGGTCGCGTCCCGGGCGGTCAGGAAGAGGACCGGGGTCCGCACGTCCGCGTCGCGCAGCTTCCGGCAGACCTCGAAGCCGTCGATGTCGGGGAGCATCACGTCGAGGACGATGAAGTCGTAGCTGCCGAGGCGCGCCCGGTCCAGCGCCTCCGTGCCGGTCCCGACCTCCTCGGTCTCGAACCCCTCGAAGCGCAGCGCCTCGCCGAGGACGTCGGTGATGAAGGGCTCGTCGTCGACGACGAGGACGCGGCCGGCGGAGCTCACGGCCCCGGCGACGTCACGGGAGGGCGACGGGTTCGCGGCTCCGCGGACGTCCGACCAGCCGCTGCAGGCCCCACCAGGTCACGAGTGCGAGGGCCTCGACGACGATGGCCATCGACATCTTCGACTCCCCTTCGACCCGGTCGACGAAGCGGATCGGCACCTCGACGAGGGAGGCGCCGCACTGCTTGGACCGATAGGTCATCTCGATCTGGAAGCCGTACCCCTCGGCCCGGACCGAGTCGAGCTCGATGCGCTCGAGCAGCGACGCCGCGTACGCGCGGAAGCCGGCGGTCGAGTCCGCCACACCGAGCCCCAGGACCGCCGAGGCGTAGAGGTTGCCGCCGCGCGAGAGGAGCCGCCGGTGCCAGGTCCAGTCGGGGATCGACCCTCCGGGCACGTACCGTGACCCGATGACCGCCTCGTGGCCGTCGGCCAGCGGCGCGAGGAGCGCGGGCAGGGCCTCGGGCTCGTGCGAGAGGTCGGCGTCCATCTCGACGCATGCGTCGAATCCTCGCTCGAGCCCCCACCGGAAGCCGGCCCGGTACGCGCTGCCCAACCCTGACTTCTCGTGCCGCCGGAGCACCTCGACGCCGCCCAGCTCCTTGCCGATCCGCTCGGCGAGGTCGGCCGTGCCGTCCGGGCTGCCGTCGTCGACGACGAGCACCGTCGCCGCAGGCACAGCGGCCCGGATGCGGGTGAGGACGTGTTCCACGTTCTCCGACTCGTTGTAGGTGGGCAGCACCACCAGGGCGTCCATCGCTCCAGCTTACGAGACCGGACCCGCTGCGGCTCCGTCGGGCCGAGCCCCTTCGGGGGCCGCCGGGCCCGGTGGTCCGGGGGAGCCGGTCGCCCGGGTCCTCGCCCAGACCTCGCGGAGCACCACCTGGACCGCCCCGCCGACGGGGATGGCGATCAGGGCCCCGGTGAGCGCGCCGAGCGTCGACCCGAACACGCCGCCGATGTTGGCCCCGATCAACACCGCGAGGAGGATCCAGAGCGGGTTCATCCGGACCGTGCGGCTCATCACGATGGGGTAGAGGAAGTGGTTCTCGACCAGCTGGAACCCGATGAAGACCAGCAGCGTCACGATCCCGGCGGTCGGCGAGTGGAGGATGGCGAGGGCGACGCTCGGCACACCCGCGATGAGCCCGCCTACGAGCGGGATCATCGCGACGATGCCGACCCACAAGCCGATGAGCAGGGCGAAGGGGACCCCGAGGACGAGCATGGTCACGAAGACGACGAGGCCGAAGAGGAGGGAGAGCGCGATCGTCCCCTCCACGTAGGCGGTCACCGAGTGCGCGACGCGGTGGGCGATGTCCTCGACGGTCTTGCGTCGGTGGGGCTCGAGCGCGCCGAGCAGGCCGGCCCGGATGTTCGGGGCCTCGAGGAGCATGAACAGCGAGAGGAAGGCGATGGTGGTGAGGGCGAGGATCGTCGAGAAGACCGCCTTGCCGATGTTGGCCCCGAAGGTGAGCGCGGGCTTGCTCAGGTTGTTGGCCGCGGTCTTGAGCTTGGGCGCGTTCTTCTGGACCCACGAGAGCAGGCCGAAGTGCTGCAGGGTGTGGGCGAGCCACCCGTGGCCCTTCTGGACCTGGTCGACCATGGTCGGGAGCCGTTCGGCGACCCTGGTCAGCGAGTTCACGAGCGGGTACCCGAACAGGAGGAGGAGGCCCACGAAAGCGAGCACCGCGCCCGTGAACACCAGGCCGACGGCCGTTCCGCGCCGCAGCCGGTGGCGTTGGAGGAAGACGACCGACGGGTTGAGCACGAGCGCGATGAACGCGGCGAGCAGGACCCAGAGGATCACCTCGCGGAGGCGCCCGAGCAACCGGTAGGCGACCCAGGTCACGATCACCACCGCGTCGACGACCAGGATCGTCCGGAGCGGGATCCCCCGTGCCGACGCGGCGGCGAACAGCCGGTCGCGGCGGGGTGCGTCGGGCCCGACCTCGCGGTCGGAACGCTCGACGGGCGTCTCGCTGATCACCGTGGTGGATCCGGCCGGCGGGTGCACCGCCGCGGCGGGGGCGGACGTGCCCGGCAGGCGCTCGAGCCGGGGCGGAGCGCCGGTGTCCGACGCGCCTGCGCCGGTCTCCGGCAGTGCCGGGTCCGCTTCCACCTCCTCAGCATGTCAGGTCCGACCAGGTCCGACGTGCCAACATGAAGCGATGGTGGCCGAGGAGGCGACGACCGAGCCGCACCGCCGGTGGTGGCACCGTGGACCGTTCGTCCGCCGCGAGGTCCGGCTCAGCGTCGGCACACTGCTCCTGTTCCTCTTCGTCTTCTACGTCGCGCTCCCCCTGCTCGCGAGCCACCGGGCCGAGTTCGCGTCGCTCGCGCACATCAACGTCGCCTACCTCGTCCTCGGGGTCCTGCTCGAGATCGCCGCGCTGCTGGCGTACGCCCAGCTCACCCGCGCCGTGCTCCCGCCCGACGGTCCTCGCCGCTTCCGGCTGTTCCGGATCAACCTCTCGACGATGGCGCTCAGCCACGTCTCGCCCGGTGGCACCGCACCGGGTGCCGCGCTCGGCTACCGCCTCCTCACCCAGTCGGGGGTCTCGGGGTCGGACACCGGCTTCGCGCTCGGGACCCAGGGGATCGGCTCCGCGGTCGTGCTCAACGTCATCTTCTGGTGCGCACTGGTCGGGTTCCTCCTGACCAACGGGTTCCACATCCCCGCCGCCCACCACGGCAGCGCGGCGCCGTCCGCCTCGATCCTGGTGATCGTCGCGGCAGGGGTCGGCGTCATCCTCCTCGGAGCGTTCGGCGGGATCTTCTACCTGCTGACCCGCGGGCAGGCCCGGGCCAGCCGGATCGTCCGCCGGGTCTCCGCGCGCTTCCGCTTCCTCGACGCCGACCGCACCACCGCCCTCGTCGAGCGACTCGCGCAGCGGTTCGCGGCGCTCATGGAGGACCGCCGCCTGCTCCGCCGGGCGGTCGCCTGGGCCACGGTCAACTGGCTCCTCGACGCAGCCTCGCTCTGGGTGTTCGTGGCCGCGTTCAGCCACTTCATCTCGCCGGTCGACCTCCTGGTCGCTTACGGCCTGGCGAACATCCTGGCCGCGATCCCGATCACCCCGGGCGGCCTCGGCGTCGTCGAGTTCGTCCTCGTCACCATGATCACCGGGTTCGGCCCGACCGCCGGCCAGGCGCTCTCGGGGGTGCTCGCCTACCGCGCGGTGAACTTCTGGCTGCCCATCCCATTCGGCGGGCTCGCCTACGCGTCGCTGGAGTTCGAGCGCAGGGCCCCCTACCGGCGGCTCCGCACCTTCCTGCACCACCGCTCGGAGCTGCGCCGGATCCGCGCGACCGCCGAAGCGGCCACCTCGACCCGTCCCGCGGCGCCTGCGGCGTGGATCACCCGCCCCTCGACGGCCAACGCCTCCACCAGCGCGGCGGCGGGTTGGCCGCCGTCGGCGCATCGACCGGCGACCGCGGCGGAGCACCCGTGGCGACCGGGGCAGCGTCTCGGCGGAGGCGCCGTGCTGCGAGGGCCCGCGCCTGGAAGTGATCCTGCACGTTGAAGCCCGGCCCTCCCGGGTGGCCGGGGGGAGCGACGCGGCGCCATGTTCCGTCGGGCTCGAGGATCCACGAGTTGGCCTGATCGCGCAGCGCGTCGTCGAGGATGCCGATCAGCCGCTCGCGGATGGCCGGGTCGTCGACCGGCACCACCACCTCCACCCGCCGGTCGAGGTTGCGCTCCATCAGGTCGGGTGAGCCGAACGCGATCTTGCTCGGCCGGCCGCCTTCGCCGCCGAAGCGGAAGATCCGCGAGTGCTCGAGGTACCGGCCCACGATCGACCGCACCCGGATGTGCTCGGAGAGTCCCGGGATCCCCGGTCGCAGGCAGCAGCGGCCGCGGACGATGAGGTCGACGGAGACACCCGCGGCCGACGCGCGGTAGAGGGCGTCGATGATCTCGGGATCGGTGAGGCCGTTGGTCTTGAGCACGATCCGGCCGCCCGCGCCGGCGGCGGCCTCCTCGTCGATCGACTCGACGAGCTCGGAGCGGGTCGAGAGGGGCGAGACGAGGAGACGCCGGAACCGCGGCGGGCCGCCCGAGCCGGTGAGCAGGTTGAAGAGCTCGCCGACGTCGACGCCGATGTCCGGATCGGCGGTCAGGAGCCCGACGTCCTCGTAGAAGCGGGCGGTGTAGGAGTTGTAGTTGCCGCTCCCGATGTGGCAGTAGCGCCGGATGTGGTCGCCCTCCCGCCTCACCACGAGCGAGATCTTCGAGTGCGTCTTGAGGGTCACGAGTCCGTAGATGACCTGGACGCCGGCCTCTTCGAGCGTGCGCGCCCAGGCGATGTTGGCCTGCTCGTCGAAGCGCGCCTGCAGCTCGACGACCGCGGTCACCTGCTTGCCCGCGTGCGAGGCCCGGATGAGCGCGTCGACGATGGGGCTGTCCTCGCCGGTCCGGTACAGCGTCTGCTTGATGGCGAGGACGTCGGGGTCGGCGGCAGCGCGGTCGACGAACGCCTCGACCGACGCGGCGAACGACTCGTACGGGTGGTGCACGAGCACGTCGGCGTGGGAGAGCACCGTAAAGATGTCCTCGCCGTCCGCGAGCTGGGGCGGGGTCGACGGAGTCCAGGGCTCGGGACCGAGCTCGACCCGGTCGAGCTCGGTCAGCGCGCGGAGGCCACCCAGATCGATCGGCACGTCACAGAGGAAGACGTTGCCCTCGGGTACGTCCACCTCGGCGATCAGCATCTCGAGGAGATCGTCGGGCACCCCCGCCGCGACCTCGAGGCGGACGGCCTGGCCGAACCGCCGACGGTGCAGTTCGTGCTCGACGGCGGCGAGGAGGTCCTGTGCCTCGTCCTCCTCGACCGACAGGTCCGCGTTGCGCGTGACACGGAAGGCGTGGTGCTCGACGACCGTCATCGCCGGGAAGAGCGTCGAGAGGTGCGCGGCGATGACCTGCTCGACCGGTACGAGCCGCCGGTCGTCGGGCAGCACCACGAAGCGCGGCAGGAGCGGCGGCACCTTGACCCGTGCGATCCGCTCTTCGCCCGTCCACGGGTCGGCGACGCGGACAACGAGGTTGAGCGAGAGATTCGAGATGTACGGGAACGGATGCGCCTGGTCGACCGCGAGGGGCGTGAGGATCGGGAACATCCGCCGCTCGAAGACCTCGAGCATCGCGGTGCGGTCCGCGGCGTCGAGCTCCACCCAGTCGCAGATCGCGATGCCGCCGAGGGCGAGCACCGGTGCGAGCTGTTCGGCGAAGATCCGGCTCTCGAGGGCCACGAGCTCGGTGGCGCGCTCGGCGATGCGCTGCAGCTGCTCGCCGGGGCTGAGCCCGTCGGGCGACCGCGTGCGCAGCCCTGCGGCGATCTGGTCCTCGAGGCCGGCGACGCGGACCTCGTAGAACTCGTCCATCCCCTCGGAGAAGATCGCGAGGAATTTGACGCGCTCGAGCAGCGGGAGGCGGTCGTCGGCGGCGAGCTGGAGCAGGCGCGCGCCGAACTCGAGCCACGAGAGCTCGCGGTTGACGAACCGCTCCGGCGACGTGCGGAGCCCGCCGTCGGCACCGCCGCCGGTCCCGCCTGTCGCGATCGCCGTCCAGAGGCCGCCCCGTCGCCGTGCGACGCCGGGCGCGGCCGTGGGCAAGGCAGTGGTCGACCGGTCGGTCACGCCCGCCTCCCCCGGGTCATCGCGGGTCGCCCAGGTCCTCGCACATCGACGGCCCATCGTATCGGTGGCCCCGACGCGTGGGCCCGGGGACCATCGCCCCTAGCCGGCCGGTCGGATCGCGCCGACAATGTCCTGGTGGAAGGAGTTGCCCCGCCATCCGAGGTGCCCGCACGGGAGGAGCTGCTCGATCGGCGGTTCGATGCGGTCGTCCTCGACTGGGACGGCACCGTCGTCCCGTCCCGCGCCGCGGACGGTGGGCCCGCCAGGCGGCGGATCGAGGCGCTCAGCTCGGCCGGAGTGCACGTGGTCGTCGTGACCGGCACCAATGTGGACAACGTCGACCGGCAGCTCCGCGCCCGACCGTCGGGAGCGGGCGGACTGCACCTCTGCTGCAACCGCGGCTCGGAGGTCTTCGAGGTCACCGGGTCCGGACCCGAGCTCCTCTCGCGTCGGGTCGCGACGTCGGACGAGGACGCCGCCCTCGACCGATCTGCCGCGGCCGCGCTCGCGGCCCTGGAGGACCGGGGGCTGCACGCATCGGTCGTCTCGGCGCGTCGCAATCGCCGCAAGATCGATCTCATCCCGCAGCCTCGCTGGGCCGACCCGAAGAAGGCCGAGCTCGCCGAGCTCACCGACGCGGTCATGGACCGGCTGCACGGCGCGGGCTTCGCCGATCTCGAGGAGGTCGTCGCCCTCGCCCGTGCCGCCGCACGCGAGGCCGGGCTCGAGGACCCCCGGGTGACCTCCGACGTCAAGCACGTCGAGATCGGGCTCACCGACAAGTCCGACTCGGCGGTGTGGGCCGCCGGGCGGCTCGCAGCCGAGGGCGTGACCGGCGGGCTGGTGCTTCTCGCCGGGGACGAGTTCGGGCCGGCCGGCGGGACCCCGGGCAGCGACTCGCTCCTCCTCGTCGAGGCCTTCGAGCGCGCCACGGCCGTCTCCGTCGGCGTCGAGCCGTGGGGCGTCCCCGAGGGAGTCCTCCACGTCGGCGGAGGTCCCGGTGCCTGCCTGGCCCTCCTCGACGCGCAGCTCGCCCGACGACGCGACCGGCGCGTGCCGGACATCGATCCCGATCCGCGGTGGGTGCTCCCCCTGCCCGGATCGCCGGTCGCCCTGCGGGTGGGCGAGTCACTCGGCACGGTGGCCAACGGGTGGACCGGCACCCGCGGCTCCCTCGAGGAGGACGGGCCCGGCGCAGTCCCACTCCTCGTCGCCAACGGCGTCTACACCGAGGCGGGCGCCCTGGTGCCCGGTCCCGACTGGACGCGGGTCGACCGGCCCCGACGCGACCGCCGCCGCACGGTGCGGCGCTGGCTCGATCTCCGCTCGGGCCTCCTGCTCCGCGACGACGGGGTGGACGGCGCCCTGCGCTCCCTGCGCTTCGCGTGCGCCGCTCCGCCGTACGCGCTGGCCATGCGCGTCGAGCGCGCGGACGGCGGTGACGGGCCGTTGGACGGCGGCGAGCCGCTGCGGCCGCCTGGAGCCGGCGGAGCGTACGTGGTATCGAGCGACGGCGACACCCTCGTCGCGACGACGACCGGCGGGGGCGCCTGTCTCGCCGCGGCCGCCCGGGACGAGACCGTGGGCACGGGCGCCCGCCGGGTCCTCGAACGACTGGTCGGCTGGGGCGCCGGACGGGACCCGACCGGCTGCCGCTCGTCGGCACGCGAGCGGCTCGATGCCGCCACGTCGTCGGGCTTCGACGGCCTCCTCGCCGCGCACCGTGCCCGTTGGGCGCGACGGTGGGCCGAGGTGGGCATCGCGATCGAGGGCGACCCCGCGTGCGAGCTCGCCACGCGCTTCGCCGTGCTCCACCTCCTCGCTGCTTCCGGGGACACTCCTGAGGCCGCGGTCGGTGCCAGAGGCCTCACGGGGGAGGCCTACGCCGGTCACGTCTTTTGGGACGCGGACGTCTTCGTGCTGCCCGCGCTCGTCGTGCTCGACCCCGGTTCGGCGCGGTCGATGCTCGAGTACCGGGTGACGCGGCTGCCGGCGGCGCTCGAGCTCGCCGCCTCGCTCGGCCGGCGCGGCGCCCGCTTCCCCTGGGAGTCCGCCGGTGACGGTCGCGACGTGACCCCGCGCCTGGCGACCGGCCCCGACGGGACGCCGGTCACGATCACGACCGGTGAGCTCGAGGAGCACATCGTCGCCGACGTCGCGTGGGCTGCCGACCACTACGCGGCCTGGACCGCGGACCCCGGCTGGCTCGACGACGGCGGGCGCGACCTCGTCGTCGAGACGGCCCGCTACTGGGCGAGCCGTGTCCGGACCGCCGCGGACGGGACCGTCCACCTCGACCGCGTGACCGGGCCGGACGAGTACCACACCGCGGTCGACGACAACGCGTACACCAACGTGATGGCCCGCCGGAACCTCCGTCGGGCCGCCGGGCTCCTCCATGCGGCCGGCGGATCCGCCGCAACGACCGAGGCCGCGGCGCTGGCCGTGCTCGCCGACCGGATCGTCGACGGCTTCGACCCGGCCCTCGGGCTCTACGAGCAGTTCGCCGGGTACTTCGCGCTCGAGCCCCTCCTCGTCGACCAGGTCGGTACCGCGCCGCTCTCGCCCGACGTGGTGCTCGGGCGCGAGCGCGTCGAGCACTCGCAGCTCATCAAGCAGGCCGACGTGCTCATGCTCCACCACCTCGTGCCCGACGAGGTGGTCCCCGGGTCACTCGACCCGTGCCTCGACTTCTACGGGCCGCGCACCACGCAGGGCAGCTCGCTCTCCCCCGCGATCCAGGCATCGCTGCTCGCACGTGCCGGCCGGCCCGACGAGGCCCTGGCCCCCTTCCGGCTCGCGGCCCGCCTCGACCTCGACGACGTGACCGGCACCACTGCGGGCGGCCTGCACCTCGCGACCCTGGGCGGGGTCGTCCAGGCACTCGTCGCGGGCTTCGCGGGCCTGGCGCCGACAGCCGGCGGGCTCGCGGTCGATCCGCGGCTGCCCGCAGCGTGGGACGCCCTCGACCTCGGGGTGCACCTGGGCGGCCGGCTGGTCCGGGTCCGGTCCGAGCACGACCGGGTCACGATCGCCTGCGACGGTCCACTCGACGTCTCGGTCGCCGGGCGGGCACCCGTCCGCTGCACCGGTCCGGTCACCGTCCTCCCCCTGCCGTCCCGGGAGCACCGGAGGTGCGAGCCATGACCACCGTCCTCGCCGCGCTCGACACCGGTGCGGCCGCACGCGCCGTCCTCGAGACCGCCGTCCGGACGGCCGAGCTCACCGGGGCGGAGCCCGTGGCCGTCCACGTCGCCCGCGGTCCGCTGCACGCGTCGGTCGAGTCGGACGGCTTGGCCGGCCTTGCCGCGGGCCTCGGCGTGCCGCTCCGCATCCTCGAGGGCCCGATCGAGCCTTCGATCGCGCAGGCGGCCGGCGAACCCGAGGTCCTCGCCCTGGTCATCGGCGCCCGGTCGCTCTCCACCGGAGGGCGCCCCTTCGGCCGGACGGCCGGCGGCATCCTCGAGCGCGTGGACGCGCCCGTCGTGGTCACGCCGCCCGAGGCCGTGACGCCGCCCGCCTTCCGACGCCTCCTCCTTCCGCTCGAGGGGAGTGGCCCGTCGTCCCGACCGGTCCTCGACCGCCTCTGCCCCTTGCTCGCGGCCGATGTCGAGCTCATCGTCCTCCACGTCTTCACCGACGAGACCCTCCCGGCCATGCTCGACCGGCCCGGCCGCGACCTCGAGATGCTGCGCACCGAGTTCACCGCCCGCCACTTCCCCGGCGCGACCCGCGTCGAGCTCCGGTCCGGTCCCGTCGCGGACCGGGTGGTGGAGGTCGCCGGCCGCCACGAGGCGGATCTCGTCGTGCTGAGCTGGTCCCGGGCCCCGGAACCCGGGCGTGGACACGTCGTGCGCGACGTGGTCGCCGACTCCCCCGTGCCGGTCCTGCTCCTCCCGCCGAGCGCGGCGGCGCACCGGGCCGGTGACCCGTCGGGCGCGCGCCGCTGGCACAATGTCAGCGGCACGGCGGCGACCACCGACGGGGCGGGACCTGCCGGCCGTGCGAAAGGTCGGTGACATCCCGTGGTCAGCGCCGAGCGGCACCGGTTCGACGTCGTCTGCGTCGGCGACGTGGCGAGTGACGTCTACCTCACCCTGGCACCCGGCCGCGTCGAGGTGCGCGACGACCCGGACCGCCCGTATCTGGCCCTGCCGCTCGGCGCCAAGATCCCCTACGAGTCCTGCGTGACGGTCGAGGCCGGCGGCAACGCGGCCAACGCCGCGGTGGCCTCTGCGCGCCTCGGGCTGCGGGTCGCGCTCGCCGCCTACCTCGGCACCGACCAGCTCGGCCGCGACCTCATCGACGCGCTCCACGCCGAAGGCGTCGCCTCGTCGCTGATCCGGCTGGACCAGCGGGTGCCCACCAACCAGCACTTCGTCCTCCGGGTCGGCTCCGAGCGGACCATCCTCATCCGCCACGAGGACTTCGACTACCACTGGCCGCACCTCAGCCCGAAGGAGCGCCCCTCGTGGCTCTACCTCTCGTCGGTCGGACGCGAGGCACACGAGTACGAGGAGCAGATCGCCGACTGGCTCGACGAGCAACGCGCGGTCCGGCTCGCATTCCAGCCGGGCACCTTCCAGATCGAGCGCGGCGCCGTGCGCCTGGCCCGCCTCTACCGCCGCGCGCAGCTCCTCGTGGTCAACCGCGACGAGGCCGCCGCCATCGCGCAGCTGGACCGGAGTGCCGGGAGCGACGCGCTGCTCGCCGCGCTGCAGTCCCTCGGACCGCAACAGGTCGTGATCACCGACGGCACCGAAGGCGCCGAGGCGGTGGACGGCGACGACCGGTACGCGGTGCCGATCTACCCGGACCGCACGCCGCCCCTCGACCGCACCGGCGCCGGCGACGCCTTCGCGGCGACGCTCCTCGCCTTCGTGGCGTCCGGCGCGTCGCTGGAAGAGGCGCTGCTCCGGGCCCCGGTCAACGCGATGAGCGTCGTCCACACGATCGGCACCCAGGAGGGGCTGCTCGACCGCGACGAGCTCGAGGCCCAGCTCGCGGCCGCGCCCGAGGGCTTCCGGGTCGTCCGGCGCCGGGCCGCGGCGGCCTCCCGCTCGCCGGGCGACTGAGCCGCCCCCTTCCCGCCCACCAGGGCGGAGCGGCCTCCCCCGCGGGCCGGCGGGGCGCCGGTAGGCTCGCCGCGAGTGTCCCCCCTCCCCCTGCGTCTCGGGTCGCGACGCACGCTGCCGCGGCGTCAAGGCGCGCCGCCGCACCGAGCTCGGCCTGCTCGTGGCCGCGTCGGTCATCGTCGTGGCGGCCTACAGCCTGATGATCCTCGGGAACACGGCGAAGGTCCCCGCCGACGTCGTGCCCCTCCTCCTCGTGATCCTCGCGCTGGGGGGACCGCCCACATCGCCAACCGGATCCTGGCGCCGGACGCGATCCCGGTCATCCTGCCGATCGCCTTCCTCCTCAACGGCCTCGGCTACGTGATCATCACGCGGATCGACCTCGGCACCGCCAAGCACTTCGCCCCGCTGCAGGCAGCCTGGACCGCCGCGGGCGTCGGCGCATACGTCCTCACGCTCCTCGTCGTCCGCCGTTCACGCGACCTCGACCGGTACCGCTACCTCCTGCTGGTGGCGGGCGTGATCCTCCTGCTCCTGCCGCTCGTGCCCCACTTCGGCCTCAACATCAACGGGGCCCGCCTCTGGATCCACGTCGGCTCGTTCACCTTCCAACCGGTCGAGCTCGGCAAGATCGTCCTCTGCATCTTCTTCGCCTCCTACTTCGCGGAGAAGCGCGAGCTGCTCACCATCCCGACCGCCCGCTTCGGCAACCGTCTCGTCCTCGACCCCCGACCCCTCGTCCCGATCCTGCTCGCCTGGGGATTCGCCATCGGGGTCATGAGCCTCGAGCACGACATCGGCTTCTCCGCCCTGCTGTTCACGCTCTTCATCGCCATGCTCTGGGTCACGACGGGACGGACGGGGTACCTCCTCCTCGGCCTCGTGCTCTTCGCGGTCGGCGCCTACGTGGCGATCCGCTACTTCAGCCAGACCGCGGTCCGGGTCGACGTCTGGCTCAACCCCAACCGGGCTCTGCCCGGCGACCCCGGCGGCCAGCTCCGTCAGGCCTGGTACGCGCTCGGCAGCGGCGGGATCGGCGGACAGGGTCTCGGACTCGGCTTCGGCGCTTACACGATCCCCATCCCGCAGAGCGACTTCATCTTCGCCATCATCGGTGAGGAGATGGGCCTGCTCGGCTCGTCGATGGTCGTCGTGGCGTTCCTGCTGCTGGTCGGGGCCGGACTGCGCACCGCACAGACCGCCCGCTCCGAGTTCGCCAAGCTCACCGCGGTGGGCCTCACGATCATCGTCGGCTTCCAGGCGTTCTTCATCATCGGGGGCGTGGTCCGGCTCCTCCCCCTCACCGGCATCACCCTGCCGTTCGTCTCCTACGGCGGATCCGCTCTCGTCGCCAACTACGTGCTGATCGCCATCCTCATTCGCATCTCCGACGAAGGAGGCGCGGCGGTGGACGACGCCGACCAGACGCGCTTCGAACAGGAGCAGACCAGGCGGCGGCGCCTCCTGACCGGAGCCTGACCGCGAGCCCCGCTACGCCGCGGGGCCCGCGGCGACGGGGTCGACGTCCCCCTCGACGGCGAAGAGGCGATCGTCCACCAGGATCGGCACCGGCACCGGCTGGAGCAGGGCGACGACGAGCCCGTCGGAGGGCCGGCAGGAGAGCACCGAGCGGGACGAGGTGCCGCGCAGGTCGAGCTCGGCGAAGTAGACCGGCCCCTGCCGGCCGACCAGCCGGACGGCGACGACGTCCACGTCGAATCGCTGGAGCGCCGTGGCGAGGAGCTCGTGGGTGAGGGGGCGCGGCGTCGGGATCCGGCGCAGCGCGTGGGAGAGCGCGATCGCGTCCGGCAGCCCGATCGAGAAGGAGAGGTGCCGGCCGGGCGACTCCTGCTCGCGCAGGAGCACCGTCGGGTGCTGGTTCGGGAGGTCGACCGTGACCGACGAGACGAGGGCGGTCCGGAAGTCGGCAGCCGGTGCGGTCGTCTCCTCCACCCGGTCCCCGACCGGACCGGTCAACGCACGCTCCGCAGGTGCACGCTGATCACCAGCCCGATCGCGGCCATGAACCCGATCATGGCCGAGCCGCCGTAGGAGAGGAACGGGAGGGGGATGCCGGCCACCGGCATGATCCCGATGTTCATCCCCACGTTCTCGAAGACCGAGAAGACGATGAGCGCGAAGACCCCCGAGCAGATCAGCCGCCCGTAGGCGTCCTTCGCCAGCTGGGCCGTCCGGAGCACCCGCCACGCCAGGATCCCGTAGAGCAGGAGCAGGGCCGCCGAGCCGACGAACCCCAGCTGCTCGCCGACGGCCGAGAAGATGAAGTCGGTCCGCTGCTCGGGGACGTACCCGAGGTTGGTCTGGGCCCCCTGCAGCAGGCCCTTGCCGAGGACCCCGCCCTCGGCGATGGCCTCCTTCGCCTGGGTCACGTTGTAGATGAGCGCCGGGTTCGCGCCGTGCGGCGAGATGAAGCTCGTGAGGCGCTGGATCTGGTACTGCTTGAGGAGGCCGACGTTGATCGCGACGAAGACGACGACGGCCGCGCCGGCGAGCAGCAGCAGCAGGTAGCGCCCGGGCATGCCGGCGACGGCCAGCATGACCATCAGGATCACCGACATCACGATGCCGGTCCCGAGGTCGGGCTGCTTGATCACGAGGAGGATCGGGAGCGCGGACATGAGCACGAGGCGCACCAGGTCCCGGAAGACGAGCCCTTCCGGGCGGCGAGCGCAGTAGGTCGCGACCGCGACGATGAGGACGAGGGTGGCGAACTCCGAGGGTTGGAGCTGGAGCGGCCCGAGCGAGAACCACCGGGCCGAACCCTGCTGGTAGGAGCCGAACGGTGAGAGCACCGCGAGCAGCCCGACGACGATGAGGACGTAGAGGAGCGTCGAGAACTGCTCGAGGCGGCGGTAGTCGAAGACCGCGAGCCCGACCATGACGAGGACCCCGAGCACGACGAACGCCGCCTGCCGTTTGAGGTAGTAGTGCGGGTCGAGACCGGCGAGGGCGAGGCTCCCCTTCGTCGCCGTGTAGATCATGACCACACCGACGAGCGCCAGCAGCAGGCTGACCACGATGAGGATCGGATCGGCGCGAAGGGTGAGCTGGCGCGACCGGGCCGGCAGGCTGGCAGAGGCGAAGGTCACCACGGGGCTCCGCGGATCAGGATACCCGGGCCTCCGCGTCCCGAGCGGCCAGCCACAGGGTCTCGAGCGGTGCGTCGTGGCCGGTCCAGGCCACGAGCTGGCGGGCCGCCTGGTGGACGAGCATGCCGAGCCCGTTGGCGACCGTCGCACCCCGCCCGGCGGCCGCCTCGAGCCACGGCGTGCGCGGCGGGTGGTAGACGAGATCGACGACGGTCTGGCCCTCGTGCAGCAGCGCCGGGTCGACCGGCCAGCCCGTGGCGTCGGCCGCGACGCCGTCCATGCCGAGCGGCGTCGCGTTCACGACGAGGTCGCAGTCCGACGCGTCCGCCGCGGTGCCGCGCCGACCGACGCCTCCCGCGAGCGCGACCGCGGCACCCGCCCTCGCTGCCGTGCGGTTCACCACGACGACCTCGGCCGCGCCGGCGTCCGCGAGCGCGGCGACCGTCGCGCGTGCCGCGCCGCCCGCGCCGACGACGAGGCACCGCCGCCCCGCCGGGTCGAAGCCGGGTCCGCGCGCGAGCGCGTCGACGAGGCCCGGCCCGTCCGTGTTGTCCCCGACCACGCCTTCGGCGTCGAAGCGCACGCAGTTGACCGCGCCGAGTCGCGCCGCCGTCGCGGTCAGCGTGTCGACGGCCCCGGCCACGGCCTCCTTGTGGGGCATGGTCACCGAGAGGCCGCGGATCCCGAGGGCGCGCGCGCCGACGAGCGCGTCCACCGCGTGCCCGCTGCGGACCCGGAAACCGAGTGACACCCAGTCGAGGCCGAGGGCGTCGAACGCCGCGTTGTGCAGTCGGGGGGAGAGCGAATGGGCGACGGGGTCCCCCATGACCCCGACCACCGTCGTCGCGGCCGACGGCTCCCTGCCGGTGCCGGTCACAGGAGCCCCCGCTGCCGGGCGATCGCCTCGTTCGCGAGCTGCTGGGCGTAGGTGTCGGCGAAGGCCTCGGTGCCGTCCTGCTGCACGACCACGAAGTACAGCCACGATCCCGCAGGCGGATGCAGCGCGGCCTGCAGCGCCGCGGTCGACGGGAAGCAGATCGGGGTCGGCGTGAGGCCCGTGTGCAGGTGCGTATTGTACGGCGAGGGGTACGCGAGGTCCTTGGCGGTCACCGGCCCACCGTCACGCCCCTCCGCGTAGAGCACCGTCGAGTCCATCTGGAGCGGCATCCCCGCGGCGAGCCGGTTGAGCACCACCCGGGACACCGGCCCGAGGTTGCGCTCGATCACACCCTCCTTCTCGACGATCGAGGCGATCGTGACCACCTGGTACGGGGTGAGGCCCAGGTTCGCGGCGCCTGCCGCGAGCCCCACCGAGGCCGCCTCCGCGTCGAAGCGGTCCACCATCTGGTGGAGCACCTGCACGTCGCTCTCGCCCGGCAGGACGTCGTAGGTGCCGGTCCCGAGCAGCCCGTCGAGGTTGGTCGAACCGGTCGGCTGCCAGGGCGAACGGACCGTGCCGTCGGTGGCGGTCGCCTCGAAGCTCGTGGCGTCATGGCCGGGCAGCTGGCCCATGCGCTGTGCGAGCTCCGCCACCGTGAAACCCGGAGGGACGTCGACCGGGAAGACGTTGGGTCCGCCCGCGATGACCGCGCGCACCGACGAGAAGCTCGAGTTGCGGTGGAACCCGTAGCTCCCGGCCTGCACGCCGGGCACGCTGTCGAACTGGCTCCAGAGGTGGAAGGCGAACGCGCTGCCGATCACCTGCTTCGACTCGAGCGCCCCGGCCAGCTGGTCGACCCCGCTGCCCGCGCCGACCGTGACGACGACGAGCGGACCCGGCGGTCCCGAAGGGTTCGCCTCGGCCTCGACCCAGAGCGTGCCGCCGACCAGCACCACGATCCCGACGAGCACGAAGGCCAGGGCCGCGAGGCGCCACGGGTGACCGCGGAGGCGCCTTCGGTCCTCGCCACCCCTCGCGCCGGGTCCGGACGGCCCGACCGCCTCCGCCCCGGGGACCGCGACGCCGACCGCGCCCTCGACGAGGCCCTCCGGCCCCTCGACGGTCATCGGGACGCCCGCTGGTGCTCGAGCCACGCGCCGAGCAGGACGGCCGCCGCGGTCCGGTCGACCACGGCCCGGCGCCCGCGCGAGCGTGTCCCGCCCGCGGCGAGCACCTGGTGCGCGGTCACGGTCGTGAGCCGCTCGTCGAAGAGCTCGACCTCGACGCCGTGTGGCCCGAGCGCGGCGCGCAACCCATCGGCCTCCACCTCGGCCGCCCGCGCGGCGGGGCCCCGCGAGCCGTCCATCGAGAGCGGCAGCCCGACGACCACGACCGCGGCGCCCGACGCCAGCACCACCTCGACGAGCGCACGCCGGTCCTGCTCGGCGTCGTCCGTCCGCAGGAGCGTCTCGCGGGGCACGGCCACCGTGCCCGCCGTGTCGGTCACCGCGACACCGATGCGCCGCGTGCCGAGATCGATCCCGAGCGCCCGCCGCGGCGCGGACGGCTCACGGACCGTCACGGGCGGTCACCCACCGCCGACGACCCGGCGAGCCTCGTCGAGCGCGCGGTCGATGCCCGAAGGGTCCTTTCCACCGGCCAGCGCGACCTCGGGCGAGCCGCCTCCGCCTCCGCCGAGCAGCGACGCGACCTGCTTGACCAGGGTGGTCGCGTCGAGCTGCCCCTCACCGGTCCGGGGATCGGCGGCGACGGCGAGCGAGGCACGGCTGCCGTCGGGCGTGCCCGCCAACACGACCACTCGGAGCCGACCGGCGGTGCGCACCGCCTGGGCGAGGTCGCGCAGGGCGTCGGGTGCGAGCTCGTCGCGGCGTGCGACCACCGCGCCGTCGACCGCGGTCGCGGCAAGCGCCGCTGCCTCGGCCCGGCGCTCACGGCCGAGCGCCTGCTCGAGGGCCTTCTCGGTCGACTTCTGACGGTCGAGCAGTCGCTCGATCGCCTCGTTCACGTGCTCGGGCTCGGTCCGCAGCAGCCCGGCGGCGTCCGCGAGGAGCAGCTCCCGCTCGGCGAGGCGGTCGAGCGCCCCGACGCCGGTGACTGCTTCGATCCGACGCGTGTTCGAGCCGATCGATGCCTCCGAGACCACGGTGATCGGGCCGATCATGCCGAGCGCGTCGACATGCGTCCCGCCGCAGAGCTCGATCGAGTGCTCCCCCGCGCGCACCACTCGAACCCGCTCGCCGTACTTCTCGCCGAAGAAGGCGAGCGCGCCCATGGCCTCCGCCTCCCGACGCGAGGCCTCGGTCACGGTGACCGCGTCGTCGTGGAGCACGTCCGCATTGGCCATCGCGGTGACGTCCGCGAGCTCACCGGGGGTCATGGCGGCGTGGTGGCTGAAATCGAAGCGCAGGCGGTCGGGCGCGACCAGCGACCCCTGCTGGCGCACCTGGTCCCCGAGGACGGTGCGCAGCGCGGCGTGCAGGAGGTGGGTGCCGGTGTGGTTCCGCCGTAGCGCCTCGCGGCGCGGGGCGTCGATCGTGGCGAGGGCGTCCTGTCCGGCGTAGAGCTCGCCGGTGATCGTGGCCCGGTGGGAGGTGAGACCCGGAAGGGTCGCGACGGTGTCGTAGACGAGCGCGGTCCCTGTCTCGGTCACGATCCTGCCGGTGTCGCCGACCTGGCCGCCGCCCTCCGCGTAGAACGGCGTGCGGTCGAGGAAGACCTCCGCCTGCCCCGCGTGCTCGGGATCGAGATCGGCGAGCACCGCCACGACACGGGCGGGCGCCGAGTAGTGCGCGGGTCGGTCGCCCACGAAGACGGTCCGGCCCTCGAGATCGAGGACCGACCGGTACGCCTGCTCCCCCGCGACCGCCTTGCCCGACTTGGCCGCGGCGCGGGCCTGGGTCCGCTGGCGCTCCATGGCCGCCTCGAACCCGTCGACGTCGACGGTGAGACCCGCCTCCTCCGCGATCTCGAGGGTCAGCTCGACCGGGAAGCCGTACGTGTCGTGCAGGCGGAAGGCGACGTCGCCGGGGACGGTCGAGACGCCGAGGGCGAGCTGCTCCTCGAGGATGGCCGAACCGGTCGCGAGGGTGCGCAGGAAGCCCTCCTCCTCACGCGCGACCACGTCGCGCACGACGGAGTGCTGCTCGGCGAGCGCGGGGTACGCGGCACCCAGGGTCGCGACCGCAGCGTCGACGAGCCGAGGCGCGCGCAGAGCTCGTCGACCCCGAGCTGGCGAGCCCGCCGGACCGCGCGCCGGATGACGCGGCGGAGGACGTAGCCGCGCCCGTCGTTGGCCGGCAGCACGCCGTCGGCGACCAGCATCGCCATCGCACGTCCGTGGTCGGCCATGATGCGCAGCCCGACGTCGACCCCCTCCTCGCGGCCCGCGCTCCGGCCGGTGATCGACTCGGCGGCTTCGATCATCGGCGCGAACACGTCGGTCTCGAAGATCGAGTCGACACCCTCGAGGACCGGCAGGATCCGCTCGAGGCCGGCGCCCGTGTCGATGCTCGGACGGGGGAGGTCCTCGGTCGAGCCGTCGGGGTTGCGGTTGTACTGCATGAAGACGAGGTTCCAGATCTCGACGAACCGCTCGGAGCCGCCGTGGGCCGGACCGCCCCCGGCCCCGTAGGCATCGCCCTTGTCGAAGAAGAGCTCCGAGCTCGGACCGCAGGGGCCGACGCCCTCGCCCTTCCAGAAGTTGTCCTCGCCGAGGCGCTGGATGCGCCCGGCCGGCACCCCGACGGCGTCCCGCCAGATCTCCTCCGCCTCGTCGTCGCTCTCGTGCACCGTGATCCAGAGCCGGTCGCCGTCGACGCCCAGGACCGAGGTGACCAGCTCCCACGCGAAGGGGATCGCCTCGGCCTTGAAGTAGTCGCCGAAGCTGAAGTTGCCCAGCATCTCGAAGAACGTGCAGTGGCGGTGGGTGGTCCCGACGACGTCGATGTCGTTGGTGCGGAAGCACTTCTGGACCGAGGTCGCCCGCGGCCACGGCGGGACCTCGTCGCCCACGAAGAAGGGCTTGAAGGGCACCATGCCCGCGATCGTGAAGAGCACCGTCGGGTCGTGCGGGATGAGGCTCGCCGAGGGCACCTCGGCGTGGCCACGCTCGACGAAGTAGCTGGTGAAGGCGTCGCGGAGGTCGCCGGCGCGCCGCGCCGTGCCGGAGGTCACGACGGGAAATCCTACCGGTCCGGGTACGGAGCCGACCGCAGCCCGGCCGCCGGCTGCCGGGGCCCGTGCCCGCGGACGGCCAGCTCCTCCCAGAGCTCCTCCTCACGGCGGAGCATCTCACTCCGTCCCGAGGAGACGGCGACGCGCATCCGGTCGCCGGCCGTCCCGGCGGCATGGCGCGCGCTCCGCCCGACCTCGGCGACGAGCGCGTCGGGCTGGAGGCGGGCGGTCACCTCGCGCGCGTGCCGCCGCACCCTGCGCTCGACCCACAGCGAGGAGCCCGCTCCGACCGCGAGGCCCGCCGCGAGCCAGAAGGTCCGCTTGGCCATGCCTACCGCCGGCCGTTCCCCGACGGCGCCGCTCCGTCCCGGCCCGCGTCGCCGCCGGAGGCGAGCCGACGCAGACCGGTCGCCGCACCGGCCCGCACCGCGAGCACCTTCACGACCGGGTTGGCGAACGCACGGTAGGCGAGCCTCGACGCCGAGTCGACCGTCGCGTGGACCGATTCGGTCGAGTCGAGCACCGCGCCGACCCGCTCCATCTCGGTGGCGGCCTGGTCGACCACACGCTGGGCGCCGGCCACCAGGGGGACCGCCTCGCCGGCGAGGTCGTCGGCGACCGCTCGGAGACGCCGGACCTCGCGGCGGAGCGAGCCGACCGCCACGAGGAGGCCGATCGTCGCGGCGACGCAGGCCAGCGCGGCCACGAGCACGGCGATCTCACCCGCGGACATGATCCGGCAAGTGTAGATCGTGCCGTCCCCGGCACCCGTCCGGCGGACGTACCGTTGGGCCGGGCTCGCCCGCCCCACCGCCCGCCGGTCTCAGGTCGACGCCATCCCCACGACCGGCTGGTTGAGAGGAGTGCCGCCGGTCGAGCCCTCGAAGGCCGCGTCGCCGAACGCGAAGATCCCGCCGTCGGACGCGACGAGCCAGTAGCCGGCGCCGGTCAGCGTCGACGCCATGCCGACGACCGGCCGGACGAGGCTGAGCGACCCGGTCGATCCGTCGAAGCCCGCGTCACCGAACGCGAAGATCCCGCCGTCGGACGCGACGAGCCAGTAGCCCTGGCCGTCCGGGGTCGACGCCATGCCGACGACCGGCCGGTTGAGGCTGAGCGACCCGGTCGACCCGTCGAAGCCCGCGTCGCCGAACGCGAAGATCCCGCCGTCGGACGCGACGAGCCAGTAACCGCGCCCGTCGGGGGTCGACGCCATGCCGACGACCGGTCGGTTGAGCACGAATGCGCCGGTCGATCCGTAGAAGCCCGCGTCGCCGAACGCGAAGATCCCGCCGTCGGACGCGACGAGCCAGTAGCCCTGCCCGTCCGGGGTCGACGCCATGCCGACGACCGGTCGGTTGAGCACGAATGCACCGGTCGAGCCGTAGAAGCCCGCGTCGCCGAACGCGAAGATCCCGCCGTCGGACGCGACGAGCCAGTAGCCGCGGTCGTCCGGGGTCGACGCCATGCCGACGACCGGTCGGTTGAGGCTGAGCGACCCGGTCGACCCGTAGAAGCCCGCGCCCCCGAAGGAGAAGATGCCGCCGTCCGAGGCGGTGAGCCAGTAGCCCGGCTCCGCGTAGGTGTAGTGGTCGGCGGCGCCCGCGGGGCTCGTTCCGTCCGGTCCGCCCACCGACACGTCGACGGTCCCGCCGCCCGGCGGACCGGGCGGCGCGACCGCGGTGAGCGAACCGTCGGAGGTCACCGTGAACGAGCTCGCCGGCGTCGCGCCGAACCGGACCGAGGTCGCGCCGCTGAAGTCGGAGCCGGTGACCGTCACCCGGGCGCCGCCCTGCACCGGCCCGCGGGCGGGCGTCACGGCCGTGACCTGTGGGGAGACGAACGTGTAGGTCGACGCCGGCACCGAAGGACTCGTGCCGGCACCGGAGCCCGAGGTCGAGACCGTCACCGCGACCTGCCGACCGGTGCCCACGTTCGGGGTCACGACCGAGACCGAGGTCGCCGAGTGGGAGACGATCGCCGCCGGCGCGCCGCCGAAGTCCACCGCCGGCACCCCCGAGCCGAAGCCGCTCCCGCTCACCGTGACCGACCGGCCCCCGGTGGCCGGACCGGAGCTCGCGCTGAGCCCGGTCACCGACGGGCATCCGGCCGCAGCCCCGGTGAACGTCGCGAGCAGCGCCGCCCCCTTCGGCGTGCCCCAGCCGGAGGCGAGGTCGTAGTGGGCGGTCGCCGGGTAGCGCGGCGACGGACCGCCCGGGTTGAAGAGGTCGTTGTTCCCGCTCGTCACGTCGTTGAAGGGTGGCGTCCCGCCCGCGCCGGCTGCGTAGAGCGTCTGGTCGAGCGCGCCCATCCGGCTCGAGCAGCCCTGGTTGCCGTCGAGCGCCAGCGCGGCCCAGAGCGGGGCGGCGGCGCTGGTACCGCCGACCGGGAGCCAGTGGCCCTCGAAGAGGATCGCGTCGCCGTGGGTCGGGTCGGACGACCCGGCGACGTCGGGCACCTCCCGGCACTGCTGGTTGGCCGAGGGCCCGCAGGTGAACTTCGTGAACGGGTTCTGCGCGTCGGGGATCTGCTGCCACGCGGGCGCGGCGAAGTCGGCCGAGATCCCGCCGCCGCCTGCGCCGAAGCTCGACCCGCCGTTCCACACCGTCTCGGTCGGCGGGTTCGTCACCACGCTCGTGAGCGAGGTCCCGCCGACGCCCGTCACGTCCGGCTGGTCCGCGGGATCGTCCACGGTCAGCTGTGTGTTGAAGTTGCCAGCGCCCGGGTTGTAGCAGTCGGACGAGCCCGAGTCACCTGCGGCGGCGAAGATCGTCTGGCCCTGCAGCGTCGCCTGCTGGAAGAGCGCGGTCTCCGCCTGCTGCTCGGCCGGCGGGATGCCGCCGGTTCCCTCGCACGCGCCCCAGCTGGTCGAGATCACCCGCACCGCGTTGTCCGAGACCATCCGCGCGTAGGTGTCGATCGGCCCGGTGCCGCCGTCGTTCGGACCCGAGTAGACGAGGATCGACGAGGAGGGCGCGAGCCCGGCGACCACCTCGATGTCGAGCGCGGCCTCGGCGTGCTGGGGGCCGCTGGCACCGCCGTCGACCGGGACGTCGGTGACCGACGCGTGCACGCCGTAGCACGACGCGTACCCCTGGACGTCCGACACCGTGTACGGCTCGAGCTCGTAGAGCCCGATCGTCTGCCCTGCCCCGACCCTGCCCTGGCCGTAGAGGGAGTCGAAGCCGTACGCCGCCGCCAACTGGTCGGCGGTCCAGGTCCCGTTGCCCGTGCCCGAGGCGTCCGCGCAGGGCACCGGTCCCTGATGGGCGACGGCCGCCGGAACGGGGCGGCCCGGAGCCCGGGCCGCCGTGCCGTCGGCGGGGCCGAGGAGGACGTGGGGGCGGCGCGGTGCACTCGTCGAGAGGCCGAGGACACCGACGATGTCCCCGGCGAGCGAAGCGGGGACCTCCGGCGGGCGGGTGGCGTACCGGACGACGCCGCCGCCGCCGAGCTGCGCGTCGACGAGCGGCGTGCCGAAGGCCGCTTCGAGCTGCGAGACCGTGCCGCGGACCGGAACGAGCAGGCCGCCGCCCGTCGGTGCGCCGGGGTGGAGCCCCGTCGACGCGAGCCATGCCGCCGTCGAGACCTGGGCGGTGCCGGTCGGACCGTACGTCGCGCCGAACTCGCCCCGGGCCAGGTACCGGTGGTACCCGGGATCGCCCGGCGTGGTGACCGCACGCGCGCCGGCCGCGAGCGCTGCGGGGTCACGGGGTTGCATCGCGACGTCGACGGTGACCACCGCCGACGGGTCGGTCGGCCCGAGGATCCGGGCACCGGGCGGCAGAGTCGTCGCGCTGGCCGTCATCGCCACCATGGCGGTCGGCGGGAGCGCGCCGGCGGGTCGCGCGCCGCCCGCGAGCGAGGCGAGGCCCGCGAGGACGGCGCACGCGACCAGCACCCGGGGACTCCGCATCGGCCCAGTCTCACCCATCGGCAGGCTCAGGTGGCGCCACCGGGTCCGCCCGGCCCTCACCCCGCCACCGCCGGAGGCGCTCGGCCACCACCGCCTCGTGCCCCTGGTCGCTCGGCTCGTAGTACCGGTGGTGCTCGAGCCCGTCGGGCCGGTACTGCTGGTCCGCCCACGCGTCCGGTCGGTCGTGCGGGTAGACGTACCCCTCGCCGTGGCCGATGTGGGAGGCGCTCCGGTAGCTCGGCGTCGCGCAGGTGGGTCGGCACGTCGCCGCGTGGGCCGTGGCGGACCTCGTCCTGGGCGCGCCCGAGGGCGACGGTGACCCGGTTCGACTTGGGCGCACAGGCGAGGTGGACCACCGCGTGGGCGAGCGCGAGCTGTGCCTCGGGAAGTCCGACGAACTCGACCGCCCGGGCCGCGGCATCGGCGACGACCAGGGAGAGCGGGTCGGCCTCTCCGACGTCCTCGCTCGCGAGGATCACGAGGCGTCGCGCGATGAAGCGCGCGTCCTCCCCCGACTCGAGCATGCGGGCCAGCCAGTAGAGCCCCGCATCGGGATCCGAGCCCCGGATCGACTTGATGAACGCGCTGGCCTGGTCGTAGTGCGCGTCCTGCCCGTAGTGGTGGAGGCGGCTGTGCCGTGCCCGCTCGACGTCCTCGGCGGCGAGCGGCCGCTTCCCCGCGATGGCGAGCGCGACCTCGAGTGTGGTGAGGGCCGCCCGCGCGTCGCCGTCGGCCGAGGCGACGAGCGCCGCCACCGCGCCCGGCGCCGCGGTCGCGCCCTCGGCCGCGAGGCCGCGGGCGACCACTTCGCCGACCTCCTCGTCGGTGAGCGGCTCGAGGCGCCAGAGGGTCGAGCGCGAGAGGAGCGGCGCGTTGACCTCGAAGAACGGGTTCTCGGTCGTCGCCCCGACGAGGACGAGGAGCCCCTCCTCGACCGAGGGGAGCAGCGCGTCCTGTTGGGCGCGGTTGAAGCGGTGGACCTCGTCGAGGAAGAGGATGGTGCCGCGGCCCTGCTCGCCGAGGAGGCGTCGCGCGCCCTCGACGACTTCGCGCACGTCCTTGACCCCGGCGGTGACCGCGGACAGCGGGACGAAGCGCTTCGCGGTCGCCGCGGCGATGACCGAGGCGAGGGTCGTCTTGCCGGTGCCCGGCGGGCCCCAGAGGATCGCCGAGGTGAGGCGGTCGGTCTCGATGAGCGCGCGGAGCGGGGCGCCGGGCCCGACCAGGTGCTGCTGGCCCACGATCTCGTCGAGGGTGCGCGGACGCAGTCGCGCCGCGAGCGGGGCGCGCCCGGCGAGGCGATCGTCGGCGGCCGCGGAGAAGAGATCGTCGCCGGCCACCGGACGCGCCGTCAGTCGGGGGCGGGGATCGCCCGGAGCCCGAGCTCGGCGAGGAGGCCGGGCGCGAGAGGCTTCGGCGCGTCGGTCATCGGGTCCCAGCCGGACTGCGTCTTCGGGAACGCGATGACCTCGCGGATGCTCTCTTCGCCGGCGAAGATCGCGACCAGGCGGTCGATCCCGACCGCGAAGCCGGCGTGGGGCGGCGCGCCGTACCGGAACGCCCCGGTGAGGAAGCCGAAGCGCGCCTCGGCCTCCTCCTCGCCGATCCCGAGAACGGCGAAGATGCGTCGCTGGATGTCGGCCCGGTGGATCCTGACGCTGCCCGAGCCGAGCTCCCAGCCGTTCAGGACCAGGTCGTACGCCTGCGAACGCACCAAGGCGGGGTCGTCTTCGAGCCGGTCGAGGTCCTCGGGGTGGGGCATCGTGAAGGGGTGGTGCGCCGCGACCGGGTGGCCGGCGTCGTCCACGCCGTCGAAGAGCGGGAAGTCGACCACCCAGAGGAACGCATGGGGCCCCTCCCCGACCGGCCGCCCGCCGAGCTCGAGCCGGAGCTGGCCGAGGACCGAGCAGGCCAGCCGGTGCTCGTCGGCGACGACGAGCACGAGGTCGCCAGCACCGGAACCCGTCGCGGCGAGCAGTCCCGTGCGCTCCTCGTCCGAGAGGAAGCGGTCGAGCGGTGAGTCGAGGGCGAGCGGTCCGCCGGATGCGGCCCCGTCGACGGCGTCGACCCGGAACCAGGCGAGCCCCTTCGCGCCGAGCGCCTTGGCGCGGTCGGTGAGCGCGTCGAGCCTCGATCGCGTGAGCTCCTTGCCGCCCTCGAGGACGATCGCCCTCACGCAGGGCGCGGCGAACGCCCTGACCGCGGTGCCGGCGAAGACCGCGGTGAGGTCCACGAGCTCCATGCCGAAGCGGATGTCCGGCTTGTCCGAGCCGAACCGGTCGATCGCGTCCGCCCAGGTCATCCGCGGGATCTCACCCGGCCGTGCACCGGTCACCGTCTCGGCCGCGTCGAGGACCGCCTCCGACACGAAGCCGAGCACGTCCTCCTGGGTCACGAACGAGGCCTCGACGTCGAGCTGGGTGAATTCGAACTGCCGGTCCGCGCGCAGATCCTCGTCGCGCAGGCAGCGGGCGATCTGGTAGTACCGGTCGACCCCTGCGACCATCAGCAGCTGCTTGGCCAACTGCGGGCTCTGTGGGAGCACGTAGCACGAGCCGCGGTGGAGGCGGCTCGGCACCGCGAACTCGCGGGCCCCCTCGGGAGTCGGCGACCAGAGCAGAGGAGTCTCGACCTCGACGAAGCCCTGCCGGTCCATGGCCCGCCGGAGCGCGCCGTTGACGGTCGCACGGGTCCGGAGGTTCGCCTGCATGCGCGGGCGGCGGAGATCGACGAACCGATGGCGGAGCCTGACCACCTCGTCCACCTCGGCGCGGTCGTCGACCACGAAGGGCGGCGGTTCTGCAGGGTTGAGGACCGTGACCTCGCACTCCCCGACCTCGACCTCGCCGGTCGCGAGCTCGGCGTTGACGGTCCCTTCAGGGCGTGCCCGGACGTTGCCGCGGATCGAGACCACGTACTCACTTCGCACGTCGACCGTGCCGGGGACCACGCACTGGACGAGGCCGGTGTGGTCGCGCAGGTCGACGAAGGCGAGGTGCTCCCCGTGCTCGCGTCGCTTCGCGACCCAGCCGCAGAGGGTGACCACCTCGCCGATGTCGGTCGCGCGGAGGTCGCCACACCGGTGGGTGCGCAGTGAGGTCGCGCCGGCCGACGGCGGTGCGGTCATGGGCTCTCCTCTCGGGACGTCTGCGCCTCTCGGGACGTCTGGGCATCTCGGGGTGCCGGGGCCTCCCGTGAGGTGGGGTGCTCCGCCAGGGCCCGCTCGTCGCGCACGGCGTCGGCCAACTCGGCGAGTGGCACCCTATGCTGCCCGCCCCCCTCGCGCAGCACCCGGACCGACACGACGCCGGCCGCCTCTTCGTCCGGGCCGACGATGAGCGCCAGCCGCGCGCCCGACTGGTCGGCGGCCTTCATCTGGGCTTTCATCGAGCGTCCGTCGAAGGCCCGGTCCACCCGCAGGCCGACGCGTCGCAGTGACGCGGTGAGGTCGCGCGCGGCGCGTCCGCCCACCACGTCGACGACGAATGCGTCGAGTGCTGGCGGGTCGAGCGCGAAGGCGCCCTCCGCGTCGCAGGCGAGCAGGAGCCGCTCGATCCCGATGCCGTAGCCGATCCCCGGCGTCGGCGGTCCGCCGAGCATCTCGACGAGCCCGTCGTACCGACCGCCACCGCCGATGCCGTTCTGGGCCGATTCGAGCGCTTCCGAGGAGAACTCGAAGGTGGTCCGCGTGTAGTAGTCGAAGCCGCGCACCAGCCGATGGTCGAGGACGAAGGGAACGCCGAGCGCATCGAGGCCCTCGCGCACGCGGTCGAGGTGGGCGCGGCAGGGGTCGCAGAGGTGGTCGGCGAGCCCGGGCGCGCCCTCGGTCGCCGCACGGCACTCGGGCCGCTTGCAGTCGAGGGCGCGGAGCGGATTCGCGTCGAGTCGCTCGCGGTGCTCGGGGCAGAGCTCGTCGCGCCGGGCCGCGAGGTACCCGCGGAGCAGGTCGAGGTACGCGGGCCGGCAGACCTCGTCGCCCATCGAGTTGAGTCGGAGGGCGAACGCGGCGAGGCCGAGGGAGCGGAAGAACCCGTCGGCCAGCGAGACCACCTCGACGTCGAGGTCGGGGTCGGCCGGCCCGAGCGCTTCGACCCCGAGCTGGTGGTGCTGGCGGTACCGACCGGCCTGCGGGCGCTCGTAGCGGAAGGCGGGCGTCGCGTACCAGGCCTTCCAGGGAAGCGGGGGCCGCTGCTGCACGTAGGCGCGGACCATCGGGGCGGTCCCCTCCGGGCGCAGTGCCAGCCGCCGGCCGCCGCGGTCCTCGAATTCGTACATCTCCTTCCCGACGACGTCGCTCCCCTCGCCGATCCCGCGGCGGAAGACCCGCACATCCTCGAAGATGGGTGTGTGGGCGAGGCCGTACCCCGCGCGCTCGACCTGCGTGGCGAACGCGACGAGGAGCGCCTCCCACCGGGCGGACTCCGGCCAGAGGACGTCGTGGGTGCCACTCGGGGCGCGCGCCGCGACAGGCCGGTCACTCATCGGGGCTCAGTCCCTCTTGCCCGGGAGGATGCGGTAGACGTCGTAGACCGCGTCGAGGTGGCGGATGAGGTTGATCACCGACTCGAGATGGGCCGGGTCGCCGAGCTCCACGTCGAACCGCATGCGGCTGATGCGGTCCGAGTCGGTCTGCGTGTTGGCGCTCACGATGTTGAGGTGGTGCTCGGAGACGACCTTCGTGACGTCGGCGAGCAGCCGCGAGCGGTCGATGGCCACCACCTCGATCGTCGCGACGAACACCCCTGAGGAGCGGTGGTCCCACTCGACCTCGATGAGTCGCTCACGCGACCGGCTCGCGAGGGAGGCAGCGTTCGCGCAGTCGGCACGATGGACCGAGACGCCGCGGCCCCTGGTCACGAAACCGACGATCTCGTCGCCGGGGACCGGGGTGCAGCACCGCGAGAGCCGGACCATGAGGTCGTCGAGCCCCTCGACGTAGACCCCGACGGCCGAGCTGCGGCCGGTCCGGGTCGCCGAAGGCTGCTGGCGCGCCGTGACGGGGAGCTGCTCCTCGTACGCGCCGCCGCGCAGGTCGCGGAGGATCCGCTGGGCGACGGCCCGCCCGGAGAGGCGGTTGTCTCCGATGGCGGCGTGCAGCGCGTCGAGGTCCGCGTAGTTCATGGCCGCAGCGAGGTCGGCGAGCACGTGCTCGGAGGCGAGCTTCTGCACCGGCAGTCCCTCGCGGCGGAGCTCCTTCAGGAGCTCCTCGCGGCCGAGCTCGATCGCGTCCTCGCGCCGCTCCCGCGAGAACCACTGGCGGATCTTGGTGCGGGCCCGCGAGGAGGCGACCATGCTCAACCAGTCGCGTGACGGGCCGGCGAGCTGGGCCTTCGAAGTGAAGATCTCCACCGTGTCGGCGGTGTTGAGCTTGGTGTCGAGCGGCACGAGCCGGCCGTTCACCTTGGCGCCGATGCAGCGGTGGCCGACCTCGGTGTGGATCGCGTAGGCGAAGTCGACCGGCGTCGAGTTCGCGGTGAGGGCGATGACCTTGCCCTTCGGGGTGAAGACGTAGACCTCGTCCTCCTCGAGGTCGAGCTTGAGCGCCTCGAGGAACTCGATCGGGTCGGTGGTCTCGTTCTGGAAGTCGACGATGCGCTGCATCCACTCGATCTCGGCCGTCGTCGACGAGGTCTCCTTGGCGAGGGCATGCCGCTCCGCGCGCCGCTCGCGGGCGGTCTGCTCGGCGCGCTGCTCGGGCGAGATCCCCGGTCCCTTGCGGACGCCCTCCCCCTTCGCCGTCCCGTCCTTCGACGCGCCACGGCGGCCTCGGCGGCCGCCGGTGCCCGCCTCCTTGGTCCCGCGCCCCCCGGGGCGGAGGGGCGTCGCGTGCTCGGGCCGGGAGGGGTTCTCCTTGTAGCCCCAGTGGGCCGCGATCCCGTACTCGGCGCGCCGGTGCATCTCGTGGGTGCGGACCTGCACCTCGACCGGCTTGCCGTCGAGCCCGATGACCGTGGTGTGGAGCGACTGGTAGAGGTTGAACTTGGGCGAGTTGATGTAGTCCTTGAACCGCCCCTGCACGGGAGGCCAGATCGCGTGGATGGAGCCGAGCGCGGCCCAGCAGTCCTTTTCGGACTCGACGATGACCCGGATCCCGACCAGGTCGTAGAGCTCGTCGAACTCCTTGCCCCGGACGACCATCTTCTCGTAGATGCTCCAGAGGTGCTTCGGCCGGCCGGTCACCTCGGCGGTGATGCCCGACGCGGCGAGCCGCTCGCGCACCGCGACGAGCACCCGGGCGAGGAACTCGTCGCGAGCCGGAGCGCGGCTCGCGACCATCTGCTCGATCTCGGCGTAGCGCTTGGGGTGGAGCGTCGCGAAGGCGAGGTCCTCGAGCTGCCACTTGAGCTCCTGGATCCCGAGGCGGTGGGCCAGCGGCGCGTAGATGTCGAGCGTCTCCTGGGCCGTGCGACGCTGCTTCCACTCGGGCATCACCGAGAGGGTCCGCATGTTGTGCAGCCGGTCGGCGAGCTTGATGATGAGGACCCGCCAGTCGTCGGCCATCGCCACGAGCATCTTGCGCACCGTGGCCGCCTGCTGGGCCTCCTTCGAATCGAACTGCAGTCGGTCGAGCTTGGTCACCCCCTCGACGATGAGGGCGACGGCGGGGCCGAAGTCCGCCTCGATGACCTCGGAGGTCAGCCCGGTGTCCTCGACCGCGTCGTGGAGGAGTGCCGCGGCGATGGTCTGGGCGTCGAGCCCGAGGTCCGCCACCACGCCGGCGACCGCGATCGGGTGGGTGATGTAGGGCTCCCCCGACCGGCGGAGCTGGCCCTCGTGGGCCACGGTGGCCGATTCGGCGGCCCGTACGATGAGGCCGGTGTCGTCGTCGGGGTGGCGGCGCAGGAAGGCGTCGAGGACAGGGGTGAGGAGGGCCGCTTCGCGCGCCGGCAGCGTCGATCCCGCGAGGCATGCCGCTCCGGGGGATGCGGCTCCGTCAGCAGGGACCGATTTGGCCAGCGCCATCCCTCCACGCTACCCGTCGGACCAGGTCCGCCGGGTAGTTGGCACGGTCGGCTCCGGGCCCTCCCCCGGCGCGGTCGTCTAGAGCAGGCCTCCGCGGGTCAGCAGGATCGCGAGCGGCCTGACCAAGGCGGGCGACGCGGTGGAGAGGACCGCTCGCAGCACCGCGTTCCGGTTCTTCGTGAGCACGTACGCGGTGCCGGCCGCCACGACGATCCCCGCGACCAAGAGCGCCCTCTGGCTCGGCTCCTCGTGGGCGTCGACGAACGTGTTCGCCATGCCACGAGCCTACCGCCGCGCGGGCCGATCAGCGACGCTTGCCCTTGCCGCCCTTGCCCTTCCGGGGCCGCGGCGGCGGGCGGCGCCCGCCGGGTCGCGTCGATCCCGATGACGACCGGCTCCCGCCGGTGCCGGCCTTCGCGGTGCCGCCTGCGCCCTGCTTCGCGCCGGCGGACGGCTGGCCGTTCCCGGTGGCCTTGGCCGCCGTCTTCTTCGCCGCCGCACCCGCACCCGGGCGGATCACCCCGGTCTGCGTGCGCCGGCGTCCCGCAGCCTTCGCGCTCCCGCCTGCCGCGCCGGCCATCGCCGCTGCGGCGGCCGGGGTGAGCGACGCGTACCGCTCGCCGCGGGCCTCGATGCGCTGGCGGATCGTGACGTACCGGGACTCCCGCTCCTTCATGAGGGCGAGCAACGGCGAGGCGATGAAGATCGAGGAGTACGCCCCACTGGTGAGCCCGATGACCAGGGCGAGCCCGAAGCTCTCGAGGGTCTGGGCGCCGAGCAGGTACGAGCCGACGAGCAGTACCGAGAGGACCGGGACGATCGCGACCAGCGAGGTGTTGATCGACCGGGCCAGGGTCTGGTTCATCGAGAGGTTGACCATGTCCGAGTAGGTGATGCGCCCGGACGCGCCGAGGCCCTTCGCGTTCTCACGTATCCGGTCGAAGACGACGACCGTGTCGTAGAGGGAGTAGCCGAGCACGGTCAGGACCGCGATGACCGTGTCCGGCGTGACCGAGAACTGCCCGAGGGAGTAAATCCCGATCACGACGAGGAGGTCGTGGACGACTGCGACGATGGCGGCGACCGCCATCTTGAACTCGAACCGGAGCGAGATGTAGAGGGTCACCGCGATGAAGAAGAAGATGAGCGCCTCGACGGCCTTCTTCGTGACCTGACCGCCCCAGGTCGGGCCCACGTCGTTGAAGCTCACGTTGTTCGGCGAGGTGTGCGCCGCGGTCGCGAGTGCGTCCTGCACCTTGGCCTCGATGGCGTTGCGCTCGGCCGGCGGCTTGGAGTTGAGGTCGACCTGGACCTGGATCTGCTTCTGCCCGTTGAGCTGGTTGGTGAGCTGCACCACCGTCGGCTGCGAGACGCCCGCCGACTCGGCGGCCGAGGTCGCCTGCTGCACGGTGAGATTCTGCGAGCTGACCAGCCACGACTGGCCGCCCTTGAAATCGATGCCGAGGTTGAGGCCACGGGTGGCGAGCGAGAGGACGCCGGCCAGGATGATGATGGCGGAGATCCCGAACCACCACTTTCGGTTTCCGATGAAGTCGAACGAGGTCTCGCCGCGGTAGAGGCGGACGAAGACGTTGTGGCGCTTGGCACCGGTGCCGTTGCCCTCGAGCTCCTCGGCCGCGTGCTCGAGCTCCTCCTCGAACGACTCCTCGAGCTCGACCTCCGGGTCGAAGCTCTCGTCGTCCACAGGGGGCTCGTTCCCGTTGCCGTCCGCGCTCATACCCGCGCCTCCGCTGTCACGCCGAGACCGCTCGCGACGCCCATCGTCCTCGCCTCGGTCGCCGTCCGGCTCCGGCCGAGCAGGATCACGAACGGCCGGGTGAAGAAGTAGGTCACGAAGACGTCGAGGATCGTCGAGATGCCGAGGAAGAGCGCGAATCCGCGCACCGGTCCGATGGAGACGAAGTAGAGGATCGCCGCGCCGAGTGCCGAGACGGCGTCCGCGGCGAGGACGGTACGGAACGCGCTCTGGAAGCCCCGGTCAACACTCGTGCGGACCGTGCGGCCCGCGCGCGCCTCGTCCTTCAGTCGCTCGAAGTAGACGATGTACGAGTCGACGGTGATACCGATCGACACGATGATGCCGATCACCCCCGCGAGGTCGATGGTCGTGCCGAGGCTCTGGCCCATGAAGGCGATGATCGTCCAGAGCAGCGCACCGGTCACCGCCAGCCCCGCGACCACCACGAGCCCGAGCAGCCGGTAGTAGAAGATCATGTAGAGCATCACGACCATCAGGCCCGCGAGGCCGGCGATGAGCCCCGCCTGCAGGGACGACTTCCCGAGGGTCGGCGAGACGGTCTGCACGGTCAGCCGGTCGAGCTTGACCGGCAGCGCGCCGAAGTTGAGGTCGGCGGCGAGGGTCTTCGCCTGGTCCTCGGTGAAGCTTCCCGAGATCTGGACCTGGCCGCCGAACCCTTGGGGAGACGCGACCGTGGGCTGCGTGATCGGTGCGGAGATCACGTGGCCGTCGAGATCGATCGCGATGATCGCGTGGAACTGCTGGGCCGCGAGGGCGTCCCACGCGTTCGATCCGGTGGCGTTCAGCGACATGTTGACGACCCACTGGCCGTTCTGGACCTGCGCGGTCGCCGAGTGCACGCCGGTACCCGAGAGCGGCGCGGGACCGAGCATGTACCGGCCGTTGATCGCCGCGGCGCCGGTCCCCGGCAGGAGGACCGTCGCGCCCTTTGCGTCGTTTTCCGGGGTCGTGGTGAGGTACGGGGCGAACTGCGTGTCGGGCGGAGGCGTCGCGGTCGCCTGGCCGGACGTGGTGTTCACGTTGAGATTTGCTGCAGTGAGCTGGGAGCTCGGCGCGCAGGTCGGGAAGGGCGGGACCTTGGGCGTCTGCCCCTTCGGAAGCGCGAACGGCGGCGAATAGCAGAGTGCGGGTCGGAAGAAGAGCTGGCCGGTGTTGCCGAGCGTGGCGAGGATCTGCTGCGAGTTCTTCGCACCGGGCACCGACACCGCGATCTGGTTGCTGCCCTGGCTCTCGACCGTGGCGCCGCTCGTGCCGGAGTTGACCCGGTTGTTGAGGATGGTCACGATCGTGTCGAGCTCGGAGCCGCTGACCGGTGTGTGGGTCTGGTACACGACGGCGAGGCCCCCGTCGAGGTCGAGCCCGAGCTTCGGCGACCACCCGGCCGAGAGCGCGGCCGTCAGCCCGATGACCGCGATGGCGACCACCGCGAGCAGGCTGACCCAGAGCGAGCGCCGGTCCTTCATCGCCGATCAGATGATCGAGGGACCGTCGGTGCCGGTCGGCTCGTCGAATCCGCCCGAGCCGGGGTCGGCCGACCGCTTCCTGCCGGATCCCCGGCGCCGGCGTGCGACCGGCGGCGCGCCGTCCGCGGCCCCCGTCCCTTCGACCGCGTCGGCGTCCCCGTCCGTGTCCTCCGCCGCGTGGTCCTCCGCCACATGGTCCTCCGCCGCGTGGTCCTCCGCCGCGTGGTCCCCTTCGTCCGCCTCGTCGTCCGCGGCCGATCCGAGCTCGGGCGCCTCGGACTCCTCGTCGTCCTCGAGCTCCTCCGGAACTGGCGCCTCCAGGCGGCGGAGCACGTACTGCTTGAGGACCACGAACGACGCCCCGACGCTGGTCTCGAGGGTGACCCGGTCGCCCTCCACGGCGATCACGTGCCCGACGATCCCCCCTGCGGTGAGGACCTCGTCACCGACCTCGAACTTGTTGGTCTGCTCCCGCATCGCCCGGGCCTTCTTCTGCTGGGGCCGGTAGACGAAGAAGTAGAAGGCGACCGCGACGAGGAGGAAGAGGTAGAAGATCGAGATCCCACCCGTGCTCGACTTGCTCGACGAGGAGGCGGCAAGGAGGGGGACGGCCAGCATGGAGGCAGCCACGATCAGCGGTTCGGATGGAGAAGGGCGGTCCGCACAGCGGTCCGACTGTAGCCCAGGCCCACTCTGGTCAGGCCCCGCCCTCCCCCGCCGACCAGACCGCCGAGACCCTGGCACGCAGTCGGTCGAGCGTCCCGTCGGCCACGGCCGCGCGGACCTCCGCCAGCAGGCCGAGGACGGCCGCGAGGTTGTGGATGGTGAGCAGCCGCCAGGCGGTCGGCTCCCCGACGGTGAGCAGGTGGCGGAGGTACCCCCGCGACCACCCGGCGCAGGTCGGGCAGGTACAGGTCGGATCGAGGGGGCGGGAGTCGGCCGCGTAGGCCGCGTTGCGCAGGTTGAGCCGCCCGCTCGACGTCAGGATCGAGCCGTGCCGAGCCATGCGGGTCGGTGCCACGCAGTCGAACTGGTCGACCCCCAGCGCGACCGCCTCCACGATCCCGACCGGGTCCCCGACCCCCATGAGGTAGCGCGGGCGGTCGGCGGGCAGCTCCGCGAGCGTCACCTCGAGCGTCGCGAGCAGCTCCTCGCGCGGCTCGCCGACCGAGAGTCCTCCGATGCCGTAGCCGTCGAAGTCGAGCTCGACCGTGCGCGACGCGCTCTCCCGCCGCAGCGAGGGATCGGTCCCGCCCTGCACGATCCCGAAGAGCGCCTGGCCCTCGGGCTTCGCCTCGAGCAGGTTGTGGTGGCGCCGGGCGCGTACCGCCCAGCGCGCGGTCCGGTCGACCGCGGCGCGGAGCACCTCGGGCGGCGCGGGAAGGGTCGCGCACACGTCGAGGACCATCTGGATGTCCGCACCGAGCAGTCCCTGGGCCTCGACGGCCGACTCGGGGGTGAGCCGCAGAGACGAGCCGTCGTAGACCGAGCGGAAGGTCGCCCCGTCGTCGTCGACCGCCGGCTGCAGCGAGTGGACCTGGAACCCGCCGGAGTCGGTGAGCAGGTGGCCGTCCCAGCCGGTGAACGCGTGGAGGCCGCCGAGGGCGGCCACCGTCGGCACGCCGGGGCGCAGCGCGAGGTGGTACGTATTCGCGAGGACCACCTCCGCACCCAGGGCGCGCAGGTCGGTGCTGTCGAGCGCCTTGACCGCACCCCGGGTGCCGACCGGCATGAACGCCGGGATCGCGTAGCTGCCCCGTGCCGTCGTGACCCGCCCGGCGCGGGCGCTCCCGTCGGTCGCGTCGATCTCGAGACCGAGGACGCTCACCCCCGCCCGGCCCCGTCGGCACGCGGACGGGCCGACCCGCCCGTGCGGCCGGCACGCGGATCGCGGTGGCCTCGGCCGACCACCATCGCGTCGCCGAAGGAGAGGAACCGGTACCCCTCGGCGAGGGCGGTTGCGTAGAGGTCCCGCCAGATCGGACCCGCGAAGGCGTCGAGCAGGACGAGGAGGCTCGAGCGCGGCAGGTGGAAGTTCGTGACCAAGACGTCGACCACCTGGAACGGGAAATCCCCGTGGATGAAGAGCCCGGTCCTCCCGGCGAGCTCGCCGCTGGCGGCCGCCGACTCGAGCGCGCGCACGACCGTGGTCCCGACGGCGACCACGCGGGTCGCCTCCCGGCACGCCGCGAGGGTCTCCTCCGGCACGCGGTAGCGCTCGGTGTGGATCACGTGGTCCTCGACCGTCGCGGCCGCGATCGGACGGAAGGTGTCGAGCCCGATCACGAGGTCGACCGCGGCAACGCCGGCGCCGGCGCGCCGGCACTCGTCGAGGAGCTCCGGCGTGAAGTGCAGGCCGGCGGTCGGAGCCGCGACCGAGCGGTCGCCGAGCGCCCGCGGTGCCGAATAGACGGTCTGGTAGCGCTCGGGATCAGCGAGCGCCTCGTGGACGTAGGGCGGCAACGGGACGGTGCCCGACCGCTCGACGACGCCCGGGTCCAGCAGGCGGACCGACCGGCGACCGTCCTCACCGTCCCCGAGGGCGATCCCGATCTCGACGGCCGGCGAGCTCGCTCCGGGCTCGTGGAGCAGCGTCGAGGGTGGCAACCGCCGCCCGGGTCGCACCAGGGCCTCCCAGACGTCGGACGCGCCGCCGACCGGCTCGAGGAGCAGGACCTCGGCGGCGCCGCCGGTCGACTTGCGCAGCGGCAGCCGCGCGGGGAGCACCCGTGTCTCGTTGACCACCACCAGATCGCCGGGGCGCAGCAGCGACGGAAGCCGTGCAACGGTCCCGTGCGCGACCTCGCCGTCGGCCTCGATGCCGGGCCCCACCAGGAGGCGGGCCGCGGTGCGCGGCTCGACCGGTCGCTGTGCGATCGCCGAGGCGGGCAGGTCGTAGTCGAAGGCTTCCACCAGGACGCCGGCGCCAGGTGGTCGGGAGAGGAGCTCCGGCACGCGCCCATGGTGGCAGACGACGCGACCGGTCGGTCGCAGGGTCGAACCCGCGCCGACCGTCGTCGCGGCGTGGCGCCGCCCGTCGTCGCGGCGTGGTGCCGCCCGGCGCCGATCAGAGCAGGGTGGACTCGACCGGGGTGAGACCGAGGTGCTGCCACGCCCGGGGCCCGGCGACCCGGCCGCGGGTCGTGCGATGCAGCAGGCCCTGCTGGAGGAGGAAGGGCTCGTAGGCGTCCTCGATCGTGTCGGGCTCCTCTCCGACGCACTGGGCGAGCGTGGTCAGTCCGACCGGGCGTCCCGCGAACCGGCGGCAGAGAACGTCGAGGATCGCGCGGTCGACCTTGTCGAGACCGAGCTCGTCGACGCCGAAGACCTCGAGCCCGCGTCTCGCGTCTTCGGCCGTGACGGTCCCTTCGGCGCGCACCTCCACGTAGTCGCGGACGCGGCGGAGGAGCCGGTTCGCGATCCTCGGCGTCCCCCGAGCGGCGCGGCGATCCGGCGTGCGCCCTCCGGCTCGATCGGGACCCCGAGGATGCCGGCCGAGCGGACCACGATCGCGCGCAGGTCGTCGACGTCGTAGAGATCGAGGCGTCCGACGAAGCCGAACCGGTCACGTAGTGGGCCGGCCACGAGACCGGTCCGCGTCGTCGCGCCGATCAGCGTGAAGGTCGGGAGGTCGAGGCGGATGCTGCGTGCCGTCGGGCCCTTCCCGATCAGGATGTCGAGCTTTCCGTCCTCCATCGCCGGATAGAGGATCTCCTCGACCGCCCGGTGCAGGCGGTGGATCTCGTCGATGAAGAGGACGTCACCGTCCTGCAGGTCGGTGAGGAGGGCCGCGAGATCGCCCGGTCGGGAGAGCACCGGGCCGGCCGTGACACGGAGACCGACGCCCATCTCGGTGGCGACGATGCCGGCGAGCGACGTCTTGCCGAGACCCGGTGGTCCCGCGAAGAGCAGGTGGTCGACGGGCTGGTCCCGCTTCCGGGCGGCCTCGATGACGATCTCGAGGTGCTCGGTGAGCTGTCGCTGCCCGACGAACTCGCGCAATGTGCGCGGCCGGAGCCCCGCGTCGTCGGTCTCCTCCGCCGGCACAAGGACCGGATCGACCGCGCGGGACGCGTCCGCGCCATCGTCGACGTCGTCGGTCCCGTCTCCCACCGCGCCGCCATCGGTCACTTCCCCGGCGGCGGACGGGGCGATCGTCTCGCGTCGTGCGGCGGTCGTCATCGCGCGCGGGCGAGCTCGCGCAGCGCGGACCGCACGAGCTCCTCGACCGTCCCGCCGTCACCCGCTGCGTCGAGCGCGTCGCGGATCTCGTCGGGTCCGTAGCCGAGCTCAGCGAGCGCGGCACGCACCTCGCCGCGGGCCGGCCCGGCGGCACCTGCGACCACCGTGTCGTCGAGGACTGGGAGGTCGAGTCGCGCCTTGAGCTCGAGGAGGAGCCGCGCCGCGGTCTTCTTTCCGACCCCGGGCACGGAGCAGAGCGTTTCGACGTCGCCTTCGAGCACCGCGGTCGACAGCGCCGCCGGCGAGAGCGCCGAGAGGATGGCGAGCGCGAGCGAAGGTCCGACCCCGTGCGCACCGAGGAGCGCCTCGAAGCACCGTCGCTCGTCCGCGTGCTCGAATCCATAGAGGACGATCGCGTCCTCGCGCACGTGGGTGTGCACGTGCAGGAAGACCTCGGTGCCCGCCGAGCCGAGCCGAGCCGCGACCGGCGTCGGAACACTCGCCCGATAGCCCACACCGTGCACCTCGACGATCACCTCACCGGGTGACGGGCGGTCGACGAGGACCCCGCGCAGCGACCCGATCACCGGCGCGCTCCCGCGGCAGCCACCGCGCGCCGCAGCGGCAGGGACGTGAGGTGACAGGCGGCCAGGGCCAGCGCGTCTGCGACGTCGGGCGGGCGCGGCGGCTCGGCGAGACCGAGGAGCGAGGCGACCATCCGCTGCACCTGCTCCTTGGTCGCACTGCCGTAGCCGACGACGGCCTGCTTGACCTCGTTGGCCGTGTACTGCGCGACCTCGCACCCCGTCTCGGCGGCTGCCACCAGCGCGACGCCGGCCGCCTGGCCGGTCGCCATCGCGGTGCGCGCGTTCACCTGGAAGAAGACCCGCTCGACGACGACCGCAGCCGGTCGGTGCTCCGCCAGCAGCGCCCGCAGCTCCTCGGCCAGCGTGCACAGTCGTTCGGGCAGCGGGGTGTCGGGCGGTGTCGAGATCACGCCCCCCGCGACCGCCGCGAGCCCGGGCCCACGACGCGTCACCACGCCGTAGCCGCAGCGCGACAGGCCCGGGTCGATCCCGAGGACGAACACGCGTTCGATGCTACCGGGGCGCGCCGACCGCCGGGGTGATCCCCACCGGTCCGTGGCGCGCGCCGGTCGGCCCCCTCACCCCTCGTAGGCCGCCATCACGGCGTCGGGGATGTCGAAGTTCGCGTAGACGTTCTGCACGTCGTCGTGGTCGTCGAGGGCCTCGACGAGGCGGAGCACCTTCTTCGCCTCGGACTCGGAGTCCACCTCGACGACGCTGGTCGGCACCATCGAGAGCTCGGCCGGCCCGGGCTCGAGGCCCGCCTCCTCGAGCGCCTGCCGGACGGCCGTCACGTCGCCCGGCTCGCAGCTGACGAGCCACCGCTCGCCTTCGTCGGCGAGGTCCTCGGCTCCTGCCTCCATGCTCGCCTCCATGATGCGGTCCTCGTCGTCGGAACGCGGCAGCGCGACACTCCCCTTGCGCTCGAACTGCCAGCTGACCGCCCCCGGCTCGGCCATCGAGCCGCCGTGCTTGTTGAAGAGGTTGCGGATCTCTGCGCCGGTGCGGTTGCGGTTGTCCGAGAGGCACTCGACCATCACCGCGACTCCCGCGGGCGCGTAGCCCTCGTAGGAGATCGACTCGTAGCGCACGCCCTCGAGCTCTCCCGAGCCACGCTTGATGGCGCGGTCGATCGTGTCGAGCGGCACCGAGGCGTCGCGGGCCTTCGCATACATGGTCCGCAGGCTCGCGTTGGCGGTGAGGTCGCTCCCGCCCTCCCGGGCGGCCACCTCGATCTGTCGGATGAGCTTCGCGAAGACCTTGGCCCGCGCCGAGTCCTGGGCGCCCTTCCGGTACTTGGTGGTGGCCCACTTGGAATGTCCCGACATGGCCTAGGTCCTCTCCTCCTTGGTCATCTCCACGAACAGCCGGTGCAACCGCCGGTCCGCGGTCAGCTCGGGGTGGAACGCCGCGACCAGCGCCCTCCCCTGCCGGCAGGCGACCGGTGTGCCCGATCCGGGCAGGCGGGCGAGCACCTCGACGCCGGCACCCGTCTGCTCGACCACCGGGGCCCGGATGAACACGCCAGGGAAGGGATCGGATCCGAGCGCGTCGATCGCGAGGTCGCATTCGAACGACGCCTGCTGGCGGCCGTAGCCGTTGCGGCGCACCGTGAGGTCGACCAGGCCGAAGCGGCGCTGGTCGGCGCGGCCGTCGAGGACCGCCGACGCGAGCAGGATCATGCCCGCGCAGGTCCCGAGCACCGGCAGGCCGGCGCCGAGCGCGTCGGCCAGCGGCTCGTACAGCTCCGACGAGCCGAGCAGGAGCGAGAGCGTCGTCGACTCCCCGCCCGGCAGGACCACCCCGTCGAGTCCCTCGAGATCGGCAGGCCGTGAGACCGGACGCGCCGACTCACCGAGGGCGCCGAACGCCGCCAGGTGCTCGCGGACGTCGCCCTGCAGTGCGAGGACCCCGACCGTCACGGGCGTCGCCCCGACAGCGGGGCGCCGCCCGGGCACTCACCAGCCACGTTCGGCGAGGTGGACCCCGAGGGTGCCGATCTCCTGACCGGCCATCGCCGAACCGAGCCCGGTCGAGACCTTGGCCACCAGCTCGGCGTCTCGGAAGTGCGCGGTCGCCTCGACGATGGCCCGGGCGGTCTGCGACGGGTTCTCGCTCTTGAAGATCCCCGATCCCACGAAGACCGCCTCGGCGCCGAGCTGCATCACGAGCGACGCGTCGGCCGGGGTCGCGATGCCGCCCGCGCAGAAGAGCGGGACGGGCAGCCGGCCGGTCTCGGCCAGCTCCTGCACGAGGCCCACCGGCGCGGCGAGCTCCTTGGCCCACCGGTAGCGCTCCGCCGAGTCCGCCTGGGTGATCGCGCGGAGATTCCCGAGGATCGACCGCAGGTGGCGCACGGCCTCGACGATGTTGCCGGTGCCGGCCTCGCCCTTGGAGCGGATCATCGCCGCGCCCTCCGAGATGCGCCGCAACGCCTCGCCGAGGTTGGTCGCGCCGCAGACGAAGGGCACCTCGAAGGCCCATTTGTCGATGTGGTGCGACTCGTCGGCCGGGGTGAGCACCTCGCTCTCGTCGACGAAGTCGACGCCGAGCGCTGCGAGCACCTGGGCCTCGGCGAAGTGCCCGATGCGGCTCTTCGCCATCACCGGGACGGTCACGGCGGCCTTGATGGCCTCGATGAGCGCGGGATCGCTCATCCGGGCGACCCCACCGTCACGGCGGATGTCCGCGGGCACCCGCTCCAGCGCCATGACCGCGACGGCCCCCGCGTCCTCGGCGATCGACGCCTGCTCGGCGTCGACGACGTCCATGATCACCCCGCCACGCAGCATGTCGGCGAGGCCCCGCTTGACGGTGAAGGTGCCGGTCGGACCTGCTCCGTTGGCTGGATCGCTCATCGACCCATCGTACCTCCGAGCGCGGTCGTGGCCGCCCGGTGCGGGCGGCCACGCGCGATGCCGACCGGGACACGGTCGACTCGCTCCGGCTCCTCAGGCCTGGAGCACCGCCTCGGCCTCGATCTCGATGTCGACCTTCTTCGCGACCACGAGGCCGCCCGCGTCCATCACCGCGTTGAACGACACGCCGAAGTCGTCACGGTTGATCGTCGTCTTCGCGCTGAATCCCACGCGGTGGTTTCCGTAGGGGTCCTGCACGACGCCCTCGAGGTTGGCGTCGAGGGTGACCGGCCGCGTCACGCCGCGGATCGTGAGGTCGCCGTCGACCTTCCACGCACTCGCCGACGTCGGCCGGACGGCCGTGCTCGTGAAGGTCCAGGTCGGGTGGTTCTCGACGTCGAAGAAGTCGTTGGTCCGCAGGTGGTTGTCGCGGTTCTCCTCGCGGGTGTCCACGCTCGAGGCGTCGATGGTCACCGACACCGTCGAATCGGCGGGATCCTCCGCCACGTGCAGTGTGCCCTCGAACTTCGTGAAGCCCCCGCGGACCTTGGACACGGCCATGTGCCGCACCGCGAAGCCGAGCACTGTGTGGGTCGGGTCGAGCGCGTACGTCCCCACCGCGGGGTACTCCACCCCGTTGACCGTCCTGCTGGTTGCCGTCGTCACGTTCGCCATCTCGTCTCCTTGGGTCCTGTCCCGGATCCCTCCGGCCCCGGGTACTTGCTTCTGCAACTATAGCACAGTTGTTTGTAGAAGCAAATACCCTGCCGATTCCTATAGACTGTCGGCATGACGACAACGGTTCCGGGTGCGACGGTTCCGGGTGCGGCGGTCCCGGGTGAGGCGGTCCCGGGTGACGAGCGGCTGACCACGGTCGGGCTCCTCTTCGAGTCCGCGGCAGGGCTCCGCCGGCTCTTCCAGCGCCGCCTCGAGTCGGAGCGCTCGATCACGGGCCCCTCGTTCGACGTCCTCATCAGGCTGGCGCGGAGTCCCGGCAACGAGCTGCGGATGAGCGAACTGGCCACCCAGGCCTCTCTCACCCCGAGCGGCCTCACCCGCGCGGTCGACCGCCTGCAGGAGCAGGGCCTCGTGGTCCGACGGACCTGCCCCGAGGACCGGCGCGGGGCCTTCGCCCAGCTGACCACCGCCGGGCGCGAGCTCATGGACCGGGCCGTGCCCGAGCACATCGCCCACGTCGACGAAGTCCTCTCCGAGCTCTACACCGCCGAGGAGGAGGCGACGCTCGAAGCGCTGCTCCGTCGGCTCCGCGATCGCGTCGTCGGCGAACACGCCGGCTGCGGGCTCGCGGAGGACGACGGGCTCTGCCCGGACGCGGGCTGAACAGCCACACGGCGCAGGCGGAACGCACGGGCGGAGGCACAACGCGTGGTCGGCGCGGTCGCGCCGCGCTGCGCTGCTGCTGCTCAGCGCAGTGCGAGGGCGGCTGCCCGGACCCGCGGGTCGTCGAGGTCGCCGTCGGCCGGCATCGTGTCGCCCGAGCCGACCCGCGGGTCGATCCAGAGCCAGCGGGTCAGCGCCGCGGTGCGGCTCCCCCCGGGCGGCCACGTGGCGGACTCGTCTGTCGCCACCATGACCTCGAGCGCGGTGCCGATCCCCGGTGGGTAGCGGACGACGCCCGCCGCCCGCTGGTCCGCTGCGTACTCGCGCCCGCGCCCGACGACGCGGTGAACGGCCGCTGCGCCCCACTCGGTGCCACGGAGCACCGCCCACGGACGGACGATCATGACGGCGACCCCGGCGAGGACCGTGTCGCCGCGCTTCACGTGCACGAGCTCGTGGGCGAGCACCCCCTCGAGCTGGACGAGCGTCAGCGACGGCTCGAGACCGGACGTCACGACGAGCGATGCCGTCGAGGGGTCGCGCCCGACCGCCATGGCGTTGGGGACCGCGCTGTCCACGAGGCAGATCGCCGGTTTGGGCAGGCCCATCGTGGCGCAGAGCCCGTCGACCAGGTTGTGGAGCCTCGGCGCCTCCCACTCGTCGCACTCCCGCGCCCCGACGGCGCGCAGGACCGCGCCCGGGGCCGCACGCCAGAGCCACGCCCACAGCGCGCCGGCCACGACGACGAAGGCGACCGCCCCGACGACGGGAAGGTCGACCGCGACGAGGACGACGGCGACCACCAGTCCCGCGACCAGTCCGGGCACCGCACACCGCCAACGCGCGGTGCGGCGGTTGGCATGGACCAGGGCCGTCTCCTCGGACGCCGCGGGCGCTTGCAGCGGCGCGGGGGCCTCACCCTGCGCCGGGACCGGCTCGGACGCTGCAGCACGCCGGCCTGATCCGCCCCCTTGCCGATCGGGGCCGCGGCCCCCGGATCCGCCGCTGCCACCGCTACGGGAGGACCGCTTGGGCGCGCGGCCGGAGGAGCGCCCGGCAGAGGATCCGGAGCCGGATCCGGCAGGCTTCGCGCCGCCGCGGCGCCGACGGCCTGACCCACCGGAGCGCTGCCCACCACCGGAGCGCTGCCCGCCACCGGAGCGCTGCCCGCCACCGGAGCGCTGCCCACCACCGGAGCGCTGCCCGCCACCGGACCGGGGCGGCGTCGGGCCTTTGGGCGCATCGCTCATCGAAGGTGCAGTGTACGGCCGCTCAGGGGGTGCGGCCGGCCACCGCCCGCCGGTACCGCGCCTCGTAGCACTCGGCCAGCCGCTCGGTGGACCAGCGCTCGGCCCGCGCCGAGCCGTCGTCCAGCCATGCAGTGCGCCCGCCCGGGCCGCCGGTCGCGACGGTCGCGACGGTCCCGTCGAGCACGCCGTCGACCGCGTGGGCGAGCGCGTCCACATCGCCCGGACGGACCAGGACGGCGGTCCCCCCAGCGGCGTCGCGGTACCCCTCGAGGTCGCTCGCCACGACGACGGTGCGCGCAGCCATGGCCTCGAGCAGGACGACCCCGAACGATTCGCCCCCGAGCGAGGGAGCGCAGAGGACCGTCGCGGCGGCAAGCCGCCGATCCTTCTCGTCGTCGCCGAGGACGCCGAGCCAGCACACGTCCCCGGTGGCCGGATGCCGTGCGCGCAGCGCCGCGGTCTCGGGACCGTCCCCGGCGATCCAGAGCTGCGGGCGGTCCGAGAGGTCTGCGCCGCCTGCCGCGTCACGACGCGCCAGCACCCGCTCGAATGCATCGAGCAGCACTGCGAGCCCCTTGCGCGCCTCGTGCCGCCCGAGGAAGAGGACGGCCGGTCGCTCGGTCGGCCAGGGCGCCGCATTGCGCGCCCGTGCGACGTCGACGGCGTTGAAGAGGACCTCGTCGACGCTCCCGATAGCCGCGGCGACCGTCCGCGCCGCGGCCTCGGAGACCGCGCATCGCAGCGCGGCGCGACGGGCCAGGGGCGCCGTCACGGGGCGGAGTGCCCGGTATGCCAAGCTCGCGCCGCTCCGGTGGAACGTGGCGACGACCGGCGGGAGCCCGCGGGCGGCGAGCAGCACCGGTCCGAGACCGGGTGCGAACGGCTCGTGCACGTGCAGCACGTCGAAGCGCCGCGCGCGCACCGCACGAAGGGTCGCCGCTGCGGCGAACGGCGAGAGGGCGACCGGCGCCACCGATCCGTTGGCCGGCAACCGCACGGATCGGCCGGCCGCGACGAACTCGACGTCGGCGGGTGCGTCGGACGGGTCGTCGAGGGGAGCGACCAGGGTCACCGTGTGGCCACGCGCCCCGAGGGCGCGGGCGAGACCGACCGCCTGACTCTGGACCCCGCCGGGTCTCGAGAGGCTGTACGGGCAGACCTGCGCGATCCGGAGCGCCGGTCCGGCCGGCTCGTCGTCGTCGGCCACCGGTCGGTCAGTCCGACAGCGAGCGGCGCTGGCGACGCCTCGACCACTTGACGCCGTACATCGCATCGTCGGCGCGGCTCAGCAGCTTCGAGGGATCGGTTTCGGGGTTGTCGACGTACACGCCGCCGACCGAGGCGAGCACCGTCAGGGTCCTGCCGTCGATGCGATAGGGCCGGGCGAGCGCCGACGAGATACGGTCCGCGATGCGGAGCATCTCCCCCTCGCCGCTCTCGATGTCGCACACGACGACGAACTCGTCGCCACCGAGGCGGGCGACCGTATCCGACGGTCGCACGATCGCCGAGAGTCGACGGGCAATCGCGATGAGCATGTCGTCGCCCACATCGTGGCCGAGCTCGTCGTTGATCTCCTTGAACTCGTCGAGGTCGAGGAGGAAGACCGCGATCCCGCGCCGCTCGGCGTCCGGGGTGCCCGGTACCGGCGGCTCGAGTACGGCGAGCCCGTCGATCGCCTGCTGGAGCCGCTCGGCGAGCAGCGTCCGGTTGGCGAGGCCGGTCAGCGGGTCGCGCAGCGCGAGCTCCGCGAGGCGCTCCTCGTTGAGCTTCTGCTCCGTCACGTCGTGCATCGCGACCACCGCGCCGAGCATCCAACCGTCCTCGTCCACGAGGGCCTGACCGTTGACGCTCACCTTGCGCTGCTCGCCGTGCTCCGACTCGAGGACGACCTCGACGTCGCGGAGGCGCTGGCCGGACATGGCCTGGGCCAGAGGGTGCTCGTCGGGCCCGAGCGGTGCGCCGCCGGGGTGCCGCATGCCCCCACCGCCCGGGATCGTCCCGATCGGGTCGTCGCCGTCGCCGAGGCCGTGGAGCCGTCGCGCCGACGGGTTGAACACGGTGATCCGCCCCTCGGCGTCGCACGCGAGGATCCCCTCGTCGAGCGTGTCGAGCAGCACTTGGAGGAACTGCTCCTCGCGCCGGAGCTCGCGGGCCGACTGGCGTGCCGCGGTGATGTCGACGATCGACGCGACCGCGCCGGTGAGCCCGCCGTCGGGGTCGAAGATCGGCTGCGCGTTCACCTGCACCCACACCCGCGGCGAGTCCCACCGCCTGCGGATGCCGAGCACGAGACCCACCACCCGACGGCCGGCGCGGAGACTCGCGAGGACCGCCTGGTCGTCCGGGGCGAGCCGCGCCCCCGAGGCGTCCACCACCTCGAAACCGTCCTCCTCGGCGGCCGCGATGGCGTCAGCCACGTGGAGCCCGACCGCCTGGATCCTCGGCGCCTCGAAGAGCACTTCGAATGCCTCGTTGACCCGGACGATGGTTCCGTCGACGTCGACCAGCACGACTGCGTCGGCGAGCGAGTCGATCACGACGGCCTGCCGGAGGTCGATCTCGCGGATCCGCTCCTCGAGCCGCTTGCGCTCGGTGATGTCTCGGATGTTGACGACCACGCCGCCGATCGGGTCGTCGAGGTGGTTGGCGGCGACGAGGTCGAGATCGATCTCGCGACCGTCGGCCCGCTCGGTCTGCAGCTCGAGTGAGAGCGAGAGCCTCCGGCCGGCAACGAGCTCCTTGAAGAGCAGTCGGACCGGTTCCGCACTGTCGGGATCGAAGAGCGCGAACGCGTCCATCCCGATGGCGCGGCTGATGTCGTACCCGAACATGCGCTCTGCCGACTTGCTCACGAACTTGAACCGACCGTCCGCGCTGACCACGGCGACGACGTCGAACTCGTGCTCCGAGAGGGTGTGGAAGCGCGGCACCGGCTCGACGGCGCGTCCGTCGAGCGCGTCCCCGTCGGCCGCGGGCCCCGGTCCGTTCGGGTCGCGGCGGTCGCGTTTGGCGAGCGCGGCCTGGAGGTCCTCGAACTCCGGCTCCCCCGGGAGCGAACGGCTCTCGAACCTGGTCACCGGGCGGCCTCCGCTCGGTCGACCGACCAGAAGGGCTGGAAGACGTGCCACTGCTCGGGCGCCTCGCGCACGTACCCCTCGAAACGGTTCGCGATCTCCTGGGTGAGCCGCGCGACGTCCGAGCGGAGCGAGCCGCGCCTCGTCGTGTCGATCGGCGGGTCGACCACGGCGCGGTGCTCCCGGCCGGGGCCGCTGAAGACGACGCCGGAGACGAGGGTGGCTCCGGTGCGAAGCGCGAGCGTTGCCGGACCGGCAGGCATGGTCGTCTTCTCACCGAAGAACTCGACGTCGATGCCGGTGCCCTCGAGATCGCGGTCGCAGAGCAACCCGACCAGGCGCCCGGCCCGTAGCGCGGCGAGGATCGCGGGTCCGGCCCCGGCATCCAGCGGGACGATGGTGAGTCCCATGGCCTCCCGCTGTTCGACGAAGTAGTCGAAGAGCTCCGGCGGATCGAGCCGCTCCGCGACCGACGTCATCGGCAGCCCCTTCGCTGCGAGGAATGCGCCCCCATACTCCCAGCTCCCTACGTGCGGTAGTGCCATGACGACGCCCTTGCCGCGGGCCATCCCCTCCACCAGGTGGTGCAGTCCCTCGACATGGGTCCGCTGCACGACCTCGCGAGGGGGTGTGGTCCCGAGCCGCGCCCCTTCAACCCAGTACCGAGCGTACGCCTGAAACGAACGTCGCGCCCAACGATCGAGCACGTACCGATCGGTCGCCTGGGCGTCGAGGACGCGCCGAAGGTTGGCCGCGACCATGGCGCGCTGCTCGCGCCGCACCTCGAAGAGCACGTCGCCCACGAGGTTCGCCGCCGCGAGCGCGACGGGCTCGGGCAGCGCGGCGAGGCACCGGCCGAGGACGGTGTAGGTGCGGTAGAGCACCCGACCCGTGTTCATCCCGTGTCCGGTCGCGGCAACGGTGCGGCGCCGGCCGGCTCAGGTGTGCCGGCGGCCCGCGCGCTGTCGGAGTCCCTGCCTCGCCTGGCGGGCCCTGCGGGTGCGCCCGGAGCGGCTCGAGAGCTCACCCTGTCGACGCGCCCGCCACCGAGACGGCGACGACGCCGTCGCGCGCCGCCCGACCCGTGTCGTCGCCCGGCTCCGACGATGGCGGCGCGGGCTCGCCGTGGCCGGCGCCTCGGCGACCTGCCAGACCTTCACGAACCGTCCGATCGCAGTCGCCGACGTGAGCACCAGGAGCACCCAGAGCACCGGGACGAGGAACGACGCCGACAGGAAGCCGACGCCGAGCAGGATCATCCGCTCGGCGCGCTCCATCAGGCCGCCCTTGGCGGGGATACCGAGCGACTCGGCCTTGGCCCGCTGGTAGGAGATGAGCGAGGCGGCGGCGAAGACCGCGAACGGCAGGAGGACCACGTGGCCCGGGTGGTGGGAGACGAGATACCACGCCACGCCGCCGAAGATCACGGCATCCGCGACGCGGTCGGTCACCGAGTCGAAGAAGGCACCCCGTACCGACGTCGTGCCCGAGGCCTTGGCGACCGGACCGTCGAGCAGGTCGTGGAAGCCGGTGAGGGTGAGCAGGAGGATGGCGAGGTGGAGATGGCCCATGCCGACCGCAACCGCGGTCGCCACCGCCGAGACCAGACCCGTCGCGGTGAGCACGTCCGCGGAGATCCCGAGATGTTGCAGCTTGGCCCCGATGGGCCCGGTCCCCCGGTCCACCGTCTCGCGCCAGCGCCCGTCGAACATGCCGTCTTCCTCCAGAGGGTCTCCCCACCCTACCATCCGGACTTTCGCGGACCCGGGCCCGCGAAAGGCCTGCACCCTGCCGCTCCGGGGCCGACGCGCGGGCCCGGTACGGGGCGGGCGCACCCGCACCGTCAGAGGGCGAGTGGCCGGATCGGCGCCATCACGAGATCGGGGTCGGACCGCCAGTCCACGCCGGGCACGTCGATGTACAGCTCGACCTCGTTGCCGTCCGGGTCGAGGACGTAGAGGCTGTGGGTCACCGTGTGGTCGCTCGCGCCGACCACGCGCACACCCCCCTGCACGATCCGGTCGCGCGGCGGCGCGGAGCTCGTCGTCGGAGTCGCCCACCTTGAGCCCGAAGTGGTAGAGGCCGAGTCGCCTCCCGGGAGGCTGCGCCGCCGCGCCCTCCCCGACCTCGATGAGGAGCAGCTCGTGATGGGTGCGACCCGACGAGAACGCCGCGACCGGCACCCCGGGGGTCACTGGGAAGACCGGCTCCCACCCGAGCAGGTCGCCGTAGAAGGCTGCGGACCGCTCGACGTCGCGCACATAGAGCACCAGGTGCCCGAGCTCCTTGACTTCCATGACCGCTCCGTTCTTTCGGTTCGCCCGACGATTCGTCGACCATGCCGGGCGCCACCTCCGCCAACGCCCTGGTGTCGCCTTCGATTCCGGGCCGGGCTCAGGCCCCCCAGGCGGCCGCGAGCCGCTCCCAGGTCGTCGGGAGGCTCTCGGGCAGCACCCGTACCCCGGCCACCGCGGTCATGAAGTTGGTGTCGCCGTACCACCGCGGCACCGCGTGCAGATGGAGGTGGCGCGGGATGCCCGCTCCGGCCGCGCGCCCGAGGTTGGCCCCGAGATTGACCCCGTCGGGGGCGTAGGCGCCCTCGAGCGCGGCCAGCGCGAGCCGCAGCCCGTCCCAGAGCTCCGCGCCCTCCTCGGCGCCCAGCTCCGACAGCGACTGCACGTGCCGCCGCGCGACGACCATGAGGTGACCCGAGGTGTAGGGGTAGGCGTTGAGGACCGCGTAGGCATGGCGCCCGGACCAGAGCACGCCGTTGTCGACCGACGGCGGTCCGCTCGCCGCGATCCGGCAGAAGACGCAGCGGGCCGGGTCGTCGCCGTCCTCCTCGAGCGGGTTCGCCGCGTCGCGGACCGGCACGTCAACCGACGTGACGTACTCGCTGCGCCACCCGGCCCAGAGGGTCTCGAGGCTCACGTCGACGCGACGCCCGGACGGCGTTCGGCGATCTCGGCTTCGAGCGCGTCCGTGAAGGCGGTGAGGTCGACGTCGCGCTCGTCGCCGTCGCTCCCCCGCCGGTTGACCCCGACCGTGCCCGCCGCGACGTCGTCGTCTCCGACCACCAGGACGTAGGGCAGCTTCGAGAGCTTCGCCCGCCGGATGCGCGCGCCGATCGGCTCGTCCGCCGGGTCCACCTCGACCCGCACGCCGATCCGCCGCAGGTGTTCGGCGACCTTGGTCGCGTAGGCCTCGTGGTCGTCTCGCACGCCGAGCACCCGGACCTGCTCGGGCGCCAGCCAGGTCGGCAGCGCGCCCGCGTAGTGCTCGAGGAGGATCGCGAAGAAGCGCTCGACCGAGCCGAAGAGGGCGCGGTGGATCATGATCGGCCGGTGGCGCGCGTTGTCCGCGCCGATATAGGCCAGCTCGAACCGCTGTGGCGTCTGGAAGTCGAGCTGGATGGTCGACATCTGGTGGGTGCGCCCGATCGCGTCGCGCGCCTGCACCGAGATCTTGGGCCCGTAGAACGCGCCACCCCCTTCGTCGATCACGAGCTCGAGATCCATCGCCAGCGCGGCCGTCCGGAGGGTCTCGGTCGCCTCGTCCCACTCCTCGACCGTGCCGACCGCCTTGTCCTCGGGCCGCGTCGAGAGCTCGAGGTAGAACTCGTCGAGGCCGAAGTCGCGCAGAAGCGAGAGCACGAACGAGAGGATCGAGCGGAGCTCGTCGGCCATCTGGTCGCGCCGGCAGAAGATGTGCGCGTCGTCCTGGGTCATCCCGCGGACCCGGGTGAGCCCGTGCACCACGCCCGACTTCTCGTACCGGTAGACGGTGCCGAACTCGAACATCCGGATCGGCAGCTCGCGGTAGGAGCGCTGCCGGCTGCGGAAGATGAGGACGTGGAACGGGCAGTTCATCGGCTTGAGGTAGTAGGCCTGCCCGCCGTCGAGCTCCATCGGCGGGAACATCCCGTCCGCGAACCAGTCGAGGTGGCCGGAGGTCTCGAAGAGCTCCGCCTTGGTGATGTGCGGGGTGTTGACGAAGTCGTACCCGGCCTCCACGTGGCGGAGACGCGAGTACTCCTCCATCAGCCGGCGGACCGTGCCGCCCTTCGGGTGGAAGACGGCGAGCCCGGAGCCGAGCTCGTCGGGGAAGGAGAAGAGGTCGAGCTCGGCGCCGAGCCGGCGGTGGTCGCGGCGCTCGGCCTCGGCCAGCCGCTCGAGGTGCTCGGCGAGCGCCTCCTTCGACTCCCACGCGGTCCCGTAGATCCGCTGGAGCTGCGGGCGCTTCTCGTCGCCGCGCCAGTACGCGCCGGCGACCCGCATGAGCGCGAAGTTGCCGAGGCGCCCGGTCGAGGGGACGTGCGGGCCGCGGCAGAGATCGGTGAACGTCGGGGAGTTCGTGTAGGTCGACACGGTCGCGCCCGACACGCCTTCGGCTGCGGCGTCCACGTCGTCCGCGGCGCCGACCGCCTCGATGATCTCGCGCTTGTACGGCTGGTCGGCGAAGAGGGCGAGCCCCTCCTCGACGGTGTGCTCCCCGCGCACGAAGGGTTGGTCCTCGGCGACGATCTCGCGCATCGCGGCGTCGATGCGCTCGAGGTCGTCGTCACTGAAGTGGGCGCCGCCGGGGAGCTCGAAGTCGTAGTAGAAGCCGTCCTCGATGGCCGGCCCGATCGCGAAGCGGGCACCCGGCCAGAGACGCAGCACCGCCTGGGCGAGGACGTGCGCCGTCGAGTGCCGGAGCACCTCGCGCCCCGCGTCGGAGTTCGAGGTGACCACGGACACCGTCGCCCCGTCGGGGAGCTCGGTGCCGAGGTCGACCGGCTGCCCGTCCACCACGGCGGCGAGCGCCGCCCTGGCGAGCCGCGGCCCGATCGAGGCGGCCAGCGTGGCGGCCGTGGCCCCGTCCTCGAGCTCCTTGGTCGAACCGTCGGGGAGTCGGACGGTGACGGCTGCCATGGGAGTGCCCTTCCGTGTCGTCGCGCTCCGCGTGGTCGCGGGCACTGGGTCGTCGCGCTCCGTGTGGTCGCGGGCACTGTGGTCGGCGGCGGCGTCGGCGGTCGTCCCACCGCGGCGCCAGATGCCCGGCTACAGGGTAACGCCCAGCAGGGCAGCCGCCGGGACCAACGTGGCACCGGAGGCGGCTGCGCGATCGAGCACGTGGAGGGCGCCGGGGGTGTCGAGGTCGTCGTCGAGGTGGGCCCGCACCGCGTCGAGCGCCGCCTCGCCACCGGCATCGGCCTCGGGTGCCCCGCGCCACGCCTCGAGCCGAGCGGCGGCGCGGGGCAGCTCGTCATCGTGCCACTCCCAGTCCGGCCGGTAGTGGTGTGCGAGGAGCGCGAGCCGGACGACCGTGGGCTCCCACTCCTTCAGGAGGTCACCGACGAAGACGAGGTTGCCGAGGGACTTGGACATCTTGGTGCCCTCGTATGCGACCAACCCGACGTGGAGCCAGTGGCGGACGAACGGCTTGCCGGTCACCGACTCGGACTGCGCCGCCTCGCACTCGTGGTGCGGGAAGACGAGGTCGCGCCCGCCGCCGTGCACGTCGATCGTCTCCCCGAGCTCGCGGAGCACGAGCGCCGAGCACTCGATGTGCCAGCCCGGGCGACCGGGCCCCCACCGCGACTCCCACGCGGGCTCGTCGGGGAGAGAGGGTTGCCAGAGCACGAAGTCGAGGGGGTGGCGCTTGTCGGGGTCCTCGGGGTTCCCGCCGTGGGCGGCGGCGAGCTCGAGCATTGCGTTCTGCCCGAGGTGGCTCACCTGCCCGAAGTGCGGGAAGCGGGTCACGTCGAAGTAGACGGCCCCGCCCGACCGGTAGGCGTGTCCGGAGTCGAGGACCGCGCCGATGAGGGTGAGGATCTCAGGGATGGCCGACGTCGCCCGCGGCTCCGACCAGACCGGGAGGAGGCCGAGCGCGGCCATGTCCGCGTCGAAGCGGGCGATCTCCTCGGCAGCGAGGTCGAGGTAGTGAACGCCGAGCTCGCGCGCCTTGCGCAGGATGTCGTCGTCGACGTCGGTGACATTGCGCACGCAGCGGACCTCGTGCCCGAGATCGAGCAGGCGCCGCTGGAGCACGTCGAAGGTCAGGTAGACCTGCGCGTGCCCGAGGTGGGCCGCGTCGTACGGGGTGATCCCGCACGAGTAGAGGGTCGCGACCGGTCCCGGCTCGAGCGGGAGCACCCGGCCCCGGGCGGTGTCGAAGAGGCGGAGCACCCCGGACGCCGACGCTCAGCGATCCCCGAAGCCGGACAGCCGGACGGCCGCGTGCACCTTGTGGCGGATGTTGACGGAGACGAGCACGGCGGTGAACGCCTCGATCGGTCCGGCCTGGGCGAGCCCGCCCGCGTCGACGGCCCGGAGACCCTCGATCCGATCGACGAGCGCGACCGTCGCGGCGGTCGCCTCAGGGTGGTCGGAGCAGACGAGCACATCGGCGTCGAGTCGGGCGTCGAGCTGTTCCATCTCGGAAGCGGGCAGGTGGTGGAAGGCCGCCGACACCAGCGCGCCGGGCAGGGCGGCGGCCACCGAGGCCGCCATCGAGCCTCGCGGCGGCACGAGGGCGAGGAGCTCCTTCCCCTCCCGGGTCAGGGCGTTGACCATCGAGACCACGACCGTGCCGGCCAGCGCATCGGCGAGCGGGCGCACGGTCGCGACCACGCCGTCCCAAGGCGTCGCGACCACGACGAGGTCGGCCTCGACGGCGTCCGCATTGGCGGCCCCCCTGACGGCCAGTGCGCGAGCCGGCCATGCGGCGCGCAGCTCCTCTGCGATCGCCGTGGCCCGCTCGGCGTCGCGCGAGCCGATCACCACCTCGTCGCCGGTGGCGGCGAGCCGCACCGCGAGCCCGCGCCCGGCCGGTCCAGTCCCTCCGAGAATCCCGATCCGCACGGTCACTACCCTTGCACACCGGTTCCCGACGCCCGCAGGGCGCGGCGGTAACCTGCCCAGGCGATGGGACTGCTCGACGGGAAACGGATTCTGGTGACCGGCGTGCTCACCGACGCGTCGCTCGCCTTCGCGGTCGCCCGCACGGCGCAGGAGGAAGGTGCCGAGGTCGTCCTCTCGGGCGCGGGGCGGGGCCTCTCGCTCACCCGGCGCACGGCACGCAAGCTCGCCGCCGACGCGGACGTGCTCGAGATCGACGTGACCCGCCCGGACCAGCTCGAGGCCGCCGCGGCACGCCTCGCCGGCCGGTGGGACCGCATGGACGGACTCGTGCACGCCATCGGTTACGCGCCTCCCGAGTGCCTCGGCGGCGGGATGCTGGTCGCCGACTGGGACCAGGTCGCCGTCGCGCTGCACGTCTCCGCGTACTCGCTGAAGGCGCTGGTGGAGGCCTTTCTCCCGCTCCTTGTCGCCGCCGGCGAGGATGGCCGGCCGGGTGCGTCGGTGGTGGGACTCGACTTCGACGCCTCGGTGGCGTGGCCGGCTTACGACTGGATGGGCGTGTCCAAGGCGGCACTCGAGTCCCTCGCCCGGTATCTCGCGCGCGACCTCGGCCCCCAGGGCATCCGCGTGAACCTGGTGGCCGCCGGACCGGTCAAGACGATGGCGGCGAAGTCGATCCCGGGATTCCACGGGTTCGAGGAGACCTGGTCCGAGCGCGCACCCCTCGGCTGGGACGTGCTCGACACCGATGTCGTCGCCCGCGCGTGCACCGCGCTCCTGTCGGACCTCCTCCTGAAGACGACCGGTGAGATACTCCACGTCGACGGCGGGGTCCACGCGGTGGGCGCCTGACGGGCGAGCCGCGCACGGCACCCACACGCACCCCCTGTCGACCGACCCGACCGACCCGACTCACCTGACCCGCCCGACTCATCTGACCCGCCTGACCCGCCTGACCCGCCTGACCGAGCCGACTCACCTGACCGAGCGAGGAACGACGATGCTCACCCCCGACCAGCTGCGCGACCGGCTCACCACCTACGTCGACGCGGTCAACGCCCGCGATCCAGCCGGCATCGCCGCGCTGTTCGCCGAGGACGCGGTGCAGGCCGACCCGGCCTCCAATCCGCCGAACGTGGGCCGCGCGGCCATCGCCTCGTTCTTCGCGGACGGGATCGCCGCCAGCGACACCTGGACGTTCACCGCGACCCGCGTCCACACCTGCGCCTCCCACGCGGCCGTCGACTTCCGCATCGACGTCGAGACCGGCGGGACGGCGATGGCGATCGAGGGGATCGAGGTCTTCAACACCGACGACAACGGCCTCTTCACCGCGGTGCACGCCTACTGGGACGACGTCGACGTCACGGTCGGATGAGCGGGCCGGTGGCGGCCCCCGCGACCGAGATCGCCAACCTCGTCGCTCGCTACGCGGAGCTCATCGACCTGGGTGACTTCGACGGCGTCGCCCAGCTGCTCGACCGCGCGTCGGTCGGGGGGGCCGGCGGCGAGGGGATGCTGTCCGGCACGGAGGCCATCCGCAGCCTGTTCGAGTCGACAGCTCGCCGCTACCCCGACGGCACGCCGCACACCAAGCACGTGACGACCAACCTCATCATCGAGGTGGCCGGAGACGGCACGACGGCGACCGCTCGTTCGTACTGGACCGTCCTCCAGGCGGTCGACGGGCTCCCGCTCCAGCCGATCCTCGCCGGGCGCTATCACGACCGGTTCGTCCTCGACGCGGGCCGGTGGCGGTTCGAGGAGCGCCGGTACCTGGTCGACCTCGTCGGCGACGTGAGCCATCACATGCTCTCGAGACAGCCCGACGCGGCGCCCGGCGCAGCACAGGACGCAGCGCAGGACGGAGCGTCCTGACCCGCTGATCCGACCCGCAGGCACACGGCGCACCGGCGTTCTTGACCGGTCCGGGGGGACGACCCTACCGTCGGCGCTGACGTTCGAGCGCACGGGCGGTCGTGCGCACGGAGGGGGTTCCTCGATGGGAAGACTCGACCAGACCGTCGCGGTGGTGACAGGTGCCGCGTCGGGCATCGGTGCGGCGTGCGTCGTGCGTCTGGAGGACGAGGGGGCGACCGTCGTGACCGTCGACGTCACCGACGGCGTCGACCACGTCCTCGACGTGCGCGACGAGCGCGCGGTCGAAGCCGCGTTCGCCGCGGTGGTCGCAGAGCACGGGAGGCTCGACTCGGTGGTCAACGCGGCCGGCGTCGCCGGGGGCGGGCCCGTCCACCTTCTCGACGCCGACGAATGGGACCGCGTCGTCGACGTGAACCTGAAGGGCACCTTCCTCGTCGACAAGTATGCGGCTGTCCACATGCTCGCCGCCGGTCGGGGCTCGATCGTCAACATCGCGAGCATCGAGGGGATCGAGGGGACCGAGGGCGGGAGCGCGTACAACGCCTCGAAGGGCGGCGTGGTCATGCTCACCAAGTCGATCGCAATCGACTACGCGCGCCGGGGCATCCGCGCCAACTGCATCTGCCCAGGGGGTGTCGATACCCCGCTGCTCCGGGGCCTCGTCGACGCCGAGGGCATGGAGCGCTACCGCGAGAAGATGCGCGACGAGCACCTCCTCGGCCGGTTCGGCCGGCCGGAGGAGATCGCGGCGGCGGCCGCGTTCCTCGTCTCGGAGGACGCGTCGTTCGTCACCGGCCACGCGCTGGTCGTCGACGGCGGGTACACCGCGGGCCTTCGCGTCGGGATGCTCGACGAGCTCGGCATGTGATCGACCCGCACGGGTACCCCCGGCGGCGGACCACGTCGCCGGAGCAAGGAGCGAAACGATGACCACCAATGTGACGGTCGACGGTCCGCAGGCCGCGGCGTCCCTCCGGACTCTCGTGGCGGCCGAGTCCGCGGAGTCCGAGCGCAATCGGACCCTGACCGGACGCACAGTCGACGCGCTCTGGGAGAGCGGCCTCATGCGGTGGTGCAACCCCCTCGAGGCCGGCGGGTGCGAGCCGGGCTTCGCCGCGATGATCGACACCTGGATCGAGCTCGCCTGGCAGGACGGCTCCCTCGGCTGGATCGGCATCGCCAACCTGCCGTCCGCGGCCGCGTCGGCGGCCTATCTGCCCGAACAGGGCTTCGACGAGGTCTTCGGACGCGACGACCGCCAGGTCACCGTCGGCGGGCAGTTCTTCCCCAACGGCCTCGGCGAGACGACCGACGGTGGCTACCGCATCTCCGGGGCGTGGAACTTCGGCTCCGGGACCGGTCACTCGGCGTACGTCGCGGCGGGCTTCATCCCGACCGCCGGAGGAGAGATGGTGGTGAAGGACGACGGCATCCCGCCGCTGCTGGTGGCCGTCATCCCCGCGAGGAGATCGAGTTCACCGACGGATGGTTCGTCCAGGGGCTCAAGGGCACCGGCTCCTACGACTACAACGTGAGCGACCTCTTCGTGCCCGAGCACCGTACCTACGAGCTCTTCTGCCGCACCCCGTTGCGCGGCCGTTCGGCCGCATTCCGGATGGGTCTGATCCCGATCACGGCGGCGGGCCACGGTTCGTGGGCCCTCGGCGTTTCGAAGAGCATGCTCGACGACGTCTCGGAGCTCGCCATGACCAAGGTCCGAATGGGTGACGACGCGTCCCTCGCCCACCGGGGCAGCTTCCAGCGCAACCTCGCCCACCACCTCGCGATGTGGAAGGCGGCGCGCCTCCTACTGGTCACCACCTTCGGAGAAGTCGAGCGGGCCGTCACGACCGGCGAGCCCCTCACCCCGAACATGCGCGCGGACCTGCGGGTCGCTGCCACGTACGCGACCGAGGCGAGCCGCGAGATCGTGCAGTGGGCCCACCTCGCAGCGGGGACCACCGCCATCCGAGAGGGGAGCCGCCTCGAGCGTGCGTTCCGCGACATGTACACGGGCACCCAGCACGTCTTCATCGGTGAGAAGTCCTACACCGACGCCGCGCAGATCTACCTCGGGCTCGTCGAGGACCAGTTCGGGTACTGACCCTGCTCCAGGGCCGACCCGATGCGGGTGCTCCTTAGAGCTGGAGGGACTTGACCTCGAGGAACTCCTCGAGCCCGAAGCCGCCGAACTCCCGGCCGTTCCCCGACTGGCGGTAGCCACCGAAAGGTGCCATCGGGTTGAAGTTGCCACCGTTGACCTCGACCTGACCGGTCCGCAGCCGGCGGGCCACTGCACGGGCACGGTCCTCGTCGGCGGACCAGACACCGCCGGCGAGCCCGTAGTCGGTGTCGTTGGCGATCTCCACGGCCTCCTCGTCGGAGTCGTAGGGCATGATCGAGAGCACCGGGCCGAAGATCTCCTCCCGCGCGATCGTCATCTCGCGGGACACCGACGAGAAGACGGTCGGCCGGACGAAGTAGCCGCGCTCGAGACCCTCCGGGGGCTCAGCGCCGCCGGTGAGAAGTGCCGCGCCCTCCCCGGTCCCCTTCTCGATGTAGGTGCGCACGCGATCGCGCTGCGTCGCCGAGATGAGCGGGCCGAGGCGGCTCGAGGGATCGAAGGGATCACCCGGTGTGAACGTCTCAGCGCCCGACACCGCGAGCTCCTCGACCTCGGCGAGCCGCTCGCGCGGGACCAGCATCCGGGTGAGCGCGCTGCAGGTCTGCCCCGAGTTGAGGAAGCATTTGTTGAGACCGTCTGGCACCGCACGCGCGAAGTCGGCATCGGAGAGGAGCACGTTGGCCGACTTCCCGCCGAGCTCGAGCGCGACCCGCTTGACAGTCGCCGCGGCCACCTCCGACACGCGCCGCCCGGCGCGGGTCGATCCGGTGAACGAGACCATGTCGACGTCGCGGTGGCCGGCGATGGCCTCGCCGGCGACCGGGCCGATGCCGGTCACCAGGTTGCAGACACCCTCGGGCAGGCCGACCTCTTCGAAGACCTCCGCGAGCACGAAGGCGTTGAGAGGGGCGACCTCACTCGGCTTGAGCACGACCGTGCATCCCGCCGCGAGCGCCGGGGCGACCTTCGCGGCGATCTGGTGGAGCGGATAGTTCCACGGCGTGATCGCGCCGACCACGCCGACCGGCTCGCGTACGACGAGCGAGTTGCCGATCGACTGCTCCCACGGGAAGGAGGCGGTCACCCCGGCCATCGACGCGAAGGTCGCGACCGGAAGCCCGACCTGGACGAGCTGGGAGAGGATCCGCGGCATCCCGACCTCGTGGGTGATGAGGTCCGCGAGCGGGTCGGTCCGCGCGGCGAGCGCCTCGCTCACCGCGGTCAGGAGCGCCACCCGCTCGGCGAGCGGCGTCGCGGACCAGGCCGGGAAGGCGCCAGCTGCCGCGGCGACCGCCGCGTCGACGTCGGCCGCCGTCCCCTCGGGAACCGATCCGATGACCTCCTCGGTGGTGGAGTCGATCACGTCGATCGCCCCACCACCCGCAGAGGGGACCCACCCGCCCCCGATGAAGAGGCGGTCACGGACGACGGGTTGCATGGCGGGCATGGTGCGCTCCCTCGGGCTCGGCGATCTGGCGGCCAGATTACGCCCGCACATCGCCGTCGGGACCGGCCGCGGAACCACTGGTTGCGTAACGCTTCCAATATTTGTAGCGTGCGGACGAAGCCGACAGGAGCCCGCCCCGACCGATGCCACAGACCCAGGAAGCTCGCAAGGCCGAGACCCGTGCCCGACTTCTCGCGGCCGCCGCCGACCTCTTCGCCGATCAGGGCATCGACGCGGTGTCGGTCGACTCGGTCGCCGAGGCCGCGGGCCGGACCTCCGGCGCGGTCTACGCGCACTTCGGCAGCAAGCAGGGCCTGCTGCTCGCGCTGCTCGAGTGGTGGAAGGACGCGGTCGTCACGCTGCTCTTCGCCGACGTCGCGGTGTCGGACTCGCCGGCGGGTCAGCTCGCCTCGGTCTGGCAGCACGTCTCGGGTGCGGGCGGCGAGGCGACCGACCGCTGGACCCTGCTCGACCACGAGCTCTGGCTGCGCGCCGCGCGTGACTCCGAGGTGCGCGACGTGCTCAGCGCCCGTGACGCCGAGGCCCGCGCGAAGACTGCGCGCCACCTCGCCCAGTGGACGGGTGCGGTCGGGGCGACGCCGCCGTGCACGCCGGAGTCGTCCGCCGTCCTCGTCAAGGCGCTGCTCACGGGGCTCGCGATGCAGCAGCGCCTCGAGCCCGGCCTGGTGAGCGACGAGCTCGCCGTCGCGGGGCTCGCCGCGCTGCTCGGCCTCGCCGGTCGTGGCCGGAGGACCCTCGACGGCACCGGGCCCGGGCACACGAGGTCCGATCGCGCGGAGCCCGAGCGCACGAGGACCGAACTCCCCACCATCGACCGCATCACGACCGACCGCATCACGATCGACCGTTCCGACCACCACGAGGAGACTTCCGATGGACACTGAGATCCGACGCCGCCTGGGCATCGAGTTCCCGATCTTCGCCTTCACCCACTGCCGCGACGTCGTCGCCGCGGTGTCCAACGCCGGCGGCATCGGGGTGCTCGGTGCCATCGGGTTCGACCCCGAGCAACTCGAGGTCGAGCTCACCTGGATCGACGAGCACGTCGGTGACAAGCCCTACGGCGTCGACATCGTCATCCCGGCGAAGTACGAGGGCATGGACGAGATGGATCCCGAGAAGCTCGAGGAACAGATCACCGCCATGGTGCCTGAGCAGCACAAGGAGTTCGCGAGGAAGATCCTCGCCGACCACGGGGTGCCCGATATCCCCGACGACGAGGAGCGCTCGAGCGGGATGATGGGGTGGACGGCGGCGCACGCCGCCGCGCCTCATCGACGTCGCGCTGCGCCACCCGAAGGTCCGTCTCATCGCCAACGCGCTCGGCACCCCGCCGCCGGACGTCGTCGGGCGCGTGCAGGACGCCGGGCTGCTCATCGGCGCGCTCGCCGGCTCGGTCAAGCATGCGAAGAACCACCAGGAGGCCGGTCTCGACTTCATCGTGTGTCAGGGATCGGAGGGCGGGGGGCACACCGGCGACGTCGGCATCCATCGTGCTGTGGCCGGAGGTCGTCGACGCCGTGTCGCCGACTCCGGTCCTCGCGGCCGGCGGCGTCGGCAGCGGCCGCCAGATGGCCGCCGCGATGGCCCTCGGCGCGCAGGGCGTCTGGTCGGGCACCCTCTGGCTGACCGTCGAGGAAGCCGACATCCCACCCAAGCAGATGGAGTCCTACCTCACCGCCACGAGCCGCGACACGGTGCGGTCGCGGTCGTTCACCGGCAAGCCCTGCCGGATGCTGCGCAACGACTGGACCGACGCGTGGGAGCGGGAGGACACCCCCGACCCGCTGCCGATGCCGCTCCAGATGATGGTGGCGATCGAGGCCGTCTCGCGTGGCCACCGCTACCCCGAGCAGGCGCGCGACGTGAACTTCAACCCCTGCGGCCAGGTCATCGGCCGGGCGACGGCCGTGCGGAAGGCGAGGGACGTCGTCTTCTCGATGGTCGAGGAGTACCTCGAGGCAGCCGAGCGCCTCCAGGAGACCGTCGACGCCTGACGCTTCGAGCCCGGAGCCGGCTTCCGGCGACGCCTGGGCGGTTCCCCCGCAGTGCCTGGACGAGGGAACCGGTTCCCCTCCGCCGCCCGCGGCGCGAGAATGGACCTCAACCGCTGCCCGGGCGAGTCGGGCGGCGGCCGGAGGGAAGGGGGATGGCCATGCTCGTCGCCGACTTGCTCGAAGCAAAGGGCACCGCGGTCGCCACGGTGACCGCTGACACCACCGTCGGCACGGTGGTCGCCGAGCTCGTCCGCCACCGGGTAGGAGCCCTCGTGGTCTCCGCCGACGGGCGACACATCGACGGCATCGTCTCCGAGCGCGACATCGTGCAGCGCCTGAGCGAGCTCCACCTCGACCTGCTCACGATCCCGGTCGCCTCCATCATGTCGACCGCGGTGCGCACCTGTGCACCGGGCGATCACGTCGACTCGCTCATGGACCTCATGACGCGTCAGCGGATCCGCCACGTGCCCGTCGTCGAGAACGGGCTGCTCGGAGGGATCATCTCCATCGGCGACGTCGTGAAGAGCAGGATCGGCGAGCTCGAGAAGGACCGCAGCGAGCTCATGGAGTACATCACCGCACGCTGAGCCGTGCTCAGCGTGCTCGGTAGCGAGAGCCGCGCTCAGTCCGGCTCAGCCACCGGTCGAGTTCGACCCCGACCCTGAAGACGTCGCGGCCGGCGCGAAGTAGGCCTCGACGGCCGCCGCGATGCCCTGCGCGATCGTCTGCTGGCCGGAAGCGCCCGCCGCAATCGAGCCCTCGAAGGGATCGGTGAGATAGAGCGGCTCGGTGACGACGCCCGGCATCGCGCTCGGGTCGTCGAAGAAGCCCGGATCCGCGGGGCCGAGCAGCATGAGGTGGTCGTAGGCGGCGGCCTGCGCGGCGAGACCACCGTCGGCCGGATTGCCGCTGTTGGAGCCCAGGCCGCTGTCGGATTGCACACCGTCGTCGGGGATGCCCCATCCCTTCGCGTTCATCTCGCCGAGCACGTCGTGCTGGACGAGGGACGCGAGCCGCTGGCTGGCCGCGGCGAACGGGCGCGACGCGTCGTAGGCCGTGAGGCCTCCGGCGGCCGAGGAGGGTCCCGCGTCCTCGTAGATGCCGACCAGCGCAGCGGCGCCCGCCTCGTTCGCGCACCGGTCGCGCGCCGCGACGTCGTCGTGCGCGCCCTGAAGGGTGAGGAGGTTCCCGTCCACGTCCGCGGGCGTGAGACGCAGGACCGTCGAGTCCGATGTGCGGGACACCACGACACGGAAGCCCTGCGCGCGCAGGAGCGACGATGCATCGAGCTCGACGGCGAGGTTCGACGTGGACTCGTCGATCGAGGCGCCCGTCTCGGTGGTTCCGATCCCACCCGGGTCGAGGCCTCCGTGTCCGGCGTCGAGGAAGACGGTCACGCCGCGATCGCCCGAAGTCGGACCGAAGGCCACGCACGAGCCGTCCGCGAAGGCCGACGGGTCGAGCGCGGTCCCGTTCGACCCCGAGCCGTCGATGGCCGAGGCGAGCCAGGCCGGGCGCCACACCACGGCGACCGCTGCAGTGACAACCACGACGGTGAGCCAGACCACGGAGCGCCGCATCCGGCGGGCCCGCCGGCGGGCCCGCTCGGGTGAAGAGGGGTTCTGTGCCATCGGCTCGCGGCCGATCGTACCGACGCCGGACCGGCACGCGGCCGCGCCCACCGCCGGCGACCAGGGCCTTCGACCGCATTGGTGTTGTGCGCCCACCTTTAGGAGATTCATAGAAAGGATTCACGGTGGGCTTATCTGCAGGGTGTGCAATGGACGGTATGGAGAACCAGGACGAAGCGGCCCACGAGCAACCGGAGCGCACGATGAGCGAGCAGTGGCCACCCCACACCCCCGCGCACGATGCGGACACCTCGGTGCCGAGCGGCTCGGACCAGGCGGCCGGCGATGGCGATGCCGCCCAGCCGATCGCGCTGCCCGGTCCCGCGCCCACGGTGCCCACCGCGCCCGTGCCTCAGGCGCCGCCCGCGCCCGTGCCGCAGGTGCCGCCGTTCGCCGCCGGGTCGACCCCGGCCGGCGAGCCGTACCCGACCGGGCAGTACCCCCCGACCGGGCAGTACCCCCCGACCGGGCAGTACCCTCCAACCCCCGCCGCTCCCCCGCCGCCATACGGCGCGTGGCAACAGACGCCCGCGCCGCACTGGAGTGCGACACCGACCGACGCCGGCTCGCCCTACGGGGGCTACGGCGGGTGGGGCGGCGGCCCGCAAGGACCCGCCGGTGGCTGGCCGCCGCCCGGCTACTACCAGCCGCAGGCGCCGAACCCGGCGCCGACGAAGCGCCGCAACCTCGCCCTCGGGCTCGTCGGGATCTTCGCGGTCGCGATCCTCGCAGGTGCGGGGATCGGGCACGAGGTGTGGACCGCGGAGTCGGCATCAATCTCGGCGTCCAACCCGGGTGCGACCGCGCCCGGCGGTTCGGGAGCCGGTGGCAGCGGGTCGCCCTTCGGCGGCAGCTCCACGGGAAACTCGTCGACCGGCGCCGGTGCGCCGTCGGACATCTCGGCCATCGCCTCCAAGGTCGACCCCGGCCTCGTCGACATCAACACCAACCTGACCTACCAGAACGAGCAGGCAGCCGGGACGGGCATGGTCCTCACCTCGACCGGTGAGGTGCTCACCAACAACCACGTGATCGACGGTGCGACGAGCATCAGCGCGACCGATGTCGGGAACGGGAAGACGTACACGGCAAAGGTCGTGGGCTACGACCGCACCGGTGACATCGCCGTCATCCAGCTCGAAGGCGCGAGCGGCCTCCAGACCGTCTCGACCGACACGAGTGCGGCCGTTGTCGGGCAGGCCGTCGTCGGCATCGGCAACGCGGGCGGTGCGGGCGGGACGCCGAGCACGGCCGGCGGCTCGGTCACCGCGCTCAACCAGTCGATCACCGCGAGCGACTCCAACGGTGCGAACGCCGAGAGCCTCTCCGGGCTCATCGAGATCAACGCACCCATCCAGCCCGGCGACTCCGGCGGCTCGCTGGTCAACACGTCGGGCCAGGTGATCGGCATGGACACCGCGGCGTCGCAGACCTCCTTCTACCAGGCGTCCGGCAGCCAGGCCTACGCCATCCCGATCGGGACCGCGCTCTCCGTCGCCCGCCAGATCGAAGCGGGTCACGCGTCCTCGACCATCCACATCGGTACCACCGCATTCCTCGGCGTGGAGGTTCAGGCCGCGAGCGGCTCCGGTAACGGCAGCTCCGGTAACGGCAGCTCCGGTAATGGCGGCTCCGGTAACGGCAGCTCCGGTAACGGCAGCTCCGGTAACGGCAGCTCCGGTATCGGCGGCTCCGGCAACGGATTCGGCGGTGGGTTCGGCAACGGGCCCTCCGGCACAGGGTCGCAGGCCACCAGCGGGGCCGTCGTCGACTCCGTCCTCTCGGGGTCTGCCGCCGACCAGGCCGGCATCGTCCAGGGCGACGTGATCACAGCGTTCGACGGCAAGACGATCTCAGCCGCCACCGACCTGAGCTCGGCCCTCGAGCCGCACCACCCCGGCGACCACGTTCAGCTCACCTGGACGGACCTCTCCGGCCAGTCCCAGACCGCCACCGTCACGCTGCAAGGCGGCCCCCCGGCTTGACCCATGGGTCCTCCGGCCGTCCGGCGCGGCGGCCCACCGACGCTCGTGACCGTCGATGGGCCCAGGGACAGCGTGACGGACGTGCCGGAGGGGGTCAGCCCGGCTCGGCGACCTCCGCCGGCGCGAGCGAGACGTCGAGGAACCGGTAGCCCGCGCCGCGGCACGGTGACGAGGAGCGGCTGGAGCCCCGGCTTGTTGAGCTTCCGCCGCAGATAGCCGACGTAGACGTCGACGACATTGCTCCCCGTGTCGAAGGAGTAGTCCCACACCCGGCTCAGGATCTGGGCACGCGAGAGCATCTGGTTCGGGTTGCGCATGAAGAGCTCGAGGAGCGCCCACTCCCTGGGCGCGAGGTCGATCCGCTGCCCGGCACGCCACGCGACCTTCGAGAGGAGGTCGAGGCGGAGGTCGAGCACGACGATCTCCGAAGCGGTCGGTTGCTCGGCGGTGCGCATCGTCGCCCGGATCCGCGCGAGCAGCTCCTCGAAGGAGAACGGCTTCGTCACGTAGTCGTTGGCCCCGGCGTTGAGCCCTTTGACCTTGTCGGCCACTTCGGCGCGCGCGGTGAGGATGATGACCGGCATGGTGTGGCCCTCGCGCCGCAGCCGCTCGAGGAGCTCCACGCCGTCGCCGGAGGGGAGACCGAGGTCGAGCAGGACCAGCCCCGTCGCCTGCTCGGGGCCGTCGAGCACCGACAGGGCCTCCGTGGCGGTGCGCGCGACGATCGGTGTGTAACCCTCGGCCCGCAGTCCCTTGTCGAGGAAGGAGGAGATCCCCCGGTCGTCCTCCACGACGAGGATCTGCACTCAGAGCACCACCGGCACGCGTGCCTCGCCGACGGTGGCCAGCGAGGCGGGGAGGACGATCGCGGCACGGCAGCCGCCGAGCCCCGAAGCCGCGAGCTCGAACGCGCCGCCGTGTGCGTCGGCGACTGCGGCGACGATCGCGAGACCGAGGCCGCTGCCGTCGCGGTCGGCGCTACCCAGCCGCGGAAGCGCGCGAGCACGCGGTCGAGCTGCTCGACGGGGATGCCAGGCCCGCTGTCGTCGACGGCAAGTGTCACCGAGCCGTCGGGCGCGCGGATCGCGGAGAGCTCGATCCGGTCGGCCGCCGTCGTCGCGCGTACCGCGTTGTCGATGAGGTTGAGCATGGCGCCCCGGAGCTTGGCAACGTCGACGTCGAGCACGAGATCGGGCACCGGCTCGAGCGACCACTGGCGGTCCGCGAGCACCCGGGCCGAGTCGAGCAGCTCCGAGAGGAAGGTGCGCAGATCGAGGTGCTCGATCTCGAGGAAGTCGGGCTCGAGTGCGCGCCCGAGCATGAGCAGGCGCTCGACGAGCGCGCGCATGTGATCGAGCTCGTCGACGACGACCGCCACCGTTTCGCGCACCTCGATCATGTCGGCGTCGCGCTCGGCGGGCGAGCACCTCGAGGTGGCCCCGTGCGACGGTGAGCGGCGTGCGGAGTTGGTGCGAGACGTCCGAGAGCAGCCGCCGTTGGATCGTCATCGCGGCCTGGAGCCGGTCGAGCATCGAGTCGAACGTGGCGGCGAGCTGACCGACCTCGTCGTCGGTCCCCTGGTCGCCGAGGCGCCGATCGAGGTCACCGCTCTCGATCGAGGCCGCGGTCGTCGTGATCCTTCCGATGTTGCGCAGGAGGCGCCGGAGGAGCAGGTACGACCCCGCGACGGCGGCCACGAGCGCGACCAGGGCCTCGCCGATCACGAGTGTGAGCACACGGTTGCGGTCGGAGGCGAGCTGTGACAGGTCGGAGGCGACGATCATGGTGCCGAGGGTCGTCGCTCCCTCCCGGATCGGCGACACGAGGTAGACGGTGTCCGTCCCGGCGAGGGTGCCCCGATTCGAGACCGTGGCGTTCGGCGGATGGGCGAGGAGCACCCGGATGGCCGAAGTGCGCAGCAGCAGGGCCGATCCCGCACTCCCGAGCCGCGGCTCGTCGGTCAGGCCCACCATGATCGTCTCGCCCTGAGGGAGCACCCGGCCGCGCAGGTAGGCGATCGTGGCGGGCGTGAGCCCCGAGGCGGCCGCTCCGGCGATCGCATGGTCGTAGCTGTCGACCTCCGCCACCATGCTCTTGGTCGTCGACGCGAGCGACTGATTGGTGAACGCCCGCTCCGTCTCGAGCGCGGTGATGGTCAGGATCGCGGCCAACAGGAGCCCGAGGAAGGCCGCGAGGCGCGTCGCAGTCCCGATCCGCCGCGCGCCACGTCGCCGCGGTCGACGTCGGCTCAATGATCACCCCGCTCGCCGCGAGGACGGGTCGTCGTGGTCGTCGAGACCGCCGTGGTCGTCGTCGACGCCGGCGGTGCGGCGCCGACCGTGGTCGGCGTGACCGACGGGTCCTCGGTCGGCGGAGCGCTGCTCGTGCCGCCGGTCGAGGAAGTGCCCGTGCCGGACAGGGGATCGGTCTGATCCGGTGCGGTCGCGCCGGTGGTCGTGCCGGTCGCCGCGGCACCGCTGCCCTCTCCCCCGCCTGTCGCGTTCCCCCCGGTAGCGCCGCCGGCGTCGCCCTGCTCCGTCACGACCGGACGCGACGGTGGGACCACCTGCGTTCCCGGCCCACGGCCGGCCGTCGTGGTCGAGGTGGTCGGCTGGTGCGTCGCGCCGGCCGCGACCACCTGGACCTCACGCGGCAGGGGCACGCGTGAGGAGGTGAGCGATCCCTGCGCGGCGGTCACGATGGTGAGGGTGCCCACGATCGCAGCGATGCCGGGCAGCGCCCACCACGGACCCTTCACCTCGGGTCCCGCCTTGCGCGATCGACCCGGGCCTCCTCGGCCACCCATCCCCGGCACATGACGCCAATTGTGACCGATTCCGCGGGGGGACCGTGGCCGGCGCCTCGGGGGACCCCCCGCCCTAGGCCCGGTCACGTTCGAGGACCACGATCGCGTCGTTCGGGCAGGCCGCTGCGGCCCGGAGCGCCCGCTTGATGCTTCGGCGCTGGGCAGGCGTGGCGTCGACGATCCGGCCGTACCCCCATTCGTCGAGCTCGATGCCCTCGGAGAAGAAGAGCGCGGCAGATCGCGTGCCCCCGGCAGCGGGTCGGGTCGATCCGCACGACGACGCTCACGTCCACTCCCGCGGTCCAGGCCCCTCGTCCGGCACGGCGAAGACCGGCGGGTGGAGCGACGCGCTGGCACGCCCGTCCGGCGAGGTGGCGGACGACGTCGTCCTCGAAGACCTCGAGCGCCGAACGGACGAGGTGGACGACCGCGTCCGGATGCCCGCAGGCCCCGCCGCGGCTGACCGTGCCGCAGAGGGCGACGAGCCGGCGCAGGCCCGACCGGCGGAGGGAGCCGCGGGCCAGGTCGCCGAGGAGCTCGGCGACCGCCGGCAACCCGGTCACGCACGGCCCGCACTGCCCCGCGTTCTCGTCTGCGAGGTACCCGACGAGGCGTGCCGTCTCGACTAGGCCGCAGGCGCCGTGGGGCAGCACGCCGACGAGGCCGCAGCCGGGCACCGCGCCGACGCACTCGAGCGCGTTGCGCTCGAACGGGGTCTGCCACGCGACGTCGCCGGCGATCCACGTTCCCGCGTAGCCGCCCACGAGCACCGCGGCCGGCGGCGCGGCTTCGCCCGAGCGGGCGAGGACCTCACCGACGGTCGCGCGGCCGATGACCTCGACGACGTCGCCCGGGCGGGGAACCGCGCCGGTGAGCGTGAGCAGCTGGGATCCGGGGGTCGACGGCGGGCCGCCGGCCGCCCAGGGGATCGCCCCCCAGCGGACGAGCAGGCCGAGGTGGGCCATCGTCTCCGCGTTGTTGAGGAGGGTTGGGCGGCCAGAGGGACCGCGCTCGGCGAGCTTGGTCGCCGAGAAGGCCGGCCTCGCCTCACCGCCGTCGAGCAGCGACGCGATCGCGGTGGACTCACCGGCGACGTAGCGGTCGGGGCCGAGCGACATCCGCCACTCGACCGCCTCTCCGGTGTCGCGCCGCTCCGCCATCGCCCGGCCGACCGCGATGCGCACACCGGCCGACGATCGGTGGAGATGGACGACGACCTCCGACGAGCCCACCATCGCAGCGGCCGCGGCGGCGCCGTCGAGGACCAGGTGCGGTCGGTAGGTGCACAGGACGCGGTCCTTGCGGCTTGCGGGCTCGCTCTCGCTCGCGTTGACCACCACCAGCGGTTCGCCGGGTGCGAGCCACGCCGTCTCGACCTTCCGCGCCATCGGGAACCCGCCGCCGCCACGGCCCTGCAGACCGCTCTCTCGCAGCATCGCCCGCAGCGCGCCGTCCCCCTGCCAGAGGGGAAGCGCACCGAGACGGCCGACGTGCGCGTCGAGCGGCTCGGGGCCATCGGTAGCCGCAGGGCCCGCGAGGAGGCGCGCGCCGTAGTCGCCGAACGAGGCCACTTCGGAGCCGAGGGTGACCCCGAAGGCGAGCTCGTCGAGGGGTGTGGCTGCGCTCACTCGAGCTCCAGGGCCGGGCGGTCCGACGCGTGCACGACGAGCAGACGTGTCGCCTGCACGACGAGGACGACCGCGCCGGTGAGCACGTACATCCATCGCAGGGAGTGGCTGTCGCTGCCGGCGAAGAGCCCGTGGACGAGCGAGAGCGCGAAGACCACAGCGGAGACTGAGTGGATCGGGAACCAGATCCGGCGGCCGAGCGAGCCCGCCAGCGCCGCGGTCCCGGCGACGAGCACCATCCCGTAACAGGCGAGCGTCCCGAGCGCGACCGGCGTCGGACGGTAGGTCGCGTGCCACGGGACGAAGACCCCGCTCCAACCGACCCCCGCGTACGTGTCGAGCGCGAGGGCGCTCAGGTGGCCGGCGAGCAGGGTGACCGTCGCTGCTGCGAGGGTCACGTGCGCCCGGAGCAGGGATTCGGGGCGCGGAGACCAGACCGACCGGCGCCACGGGTGGCGCAGCCAGAGTCCGAGGGTGACGAGCGCGGTGAGCGAGAGGTACGACGCGACGCCGAGGCTCCGGCCGAGGATCCACGGAAGCATCCGGTCGTGCGCCAGCGAGGGCAGTGAACCAGCGGCGAAGTTGCCCGCGAGGATCGAGCCCGCGAGGACCGAGAGGAGGAGCAGTATCCCCCGCGCGCCGCCGCTCACCCGTTCGGGCACAACGCGGGCCGTCACGTCGAGCCCACCCGCCCGCTCCGGCGGGACGAACGGTGCCTCGGGCACCGGGAGCGGTGGGCGGTGCGCCGGCAGCGGCTCGGCGGAGCCCTCGCCGCGAGTGAACGGCCGCGACGTGGCGTCGGGGGGGCTCCCGATCGTCATGTGGCCCGCCAGATCACATGCCGGTCGAGCGGTGCGCTCTCGGCGACGGCGCCGTCCTCGGCGACCCAGAGCGCGGCGAGGCCTCGGCGATCGACCGCGGATGCGATGCCCGCTGCGCCCGCGAGGAAGGCGGTCTTGCTCTCGACCTCGGCTTCTGCGGGATCGTCGGCCACGACGGTCACGGCGAGGAGCCCGTCGCCCCCGGGGGCACCGGTCCGCGGGTCGATGAGGTGGTGCGCTGCCCGTGCGCCGGACCGCCACCGCCGGAGCCGGATCGACGACGTCGCGCACGCTGCGTCGCGCAGTTCGAGCACCGCGAGCGGGCGCTCCCCGCCGCGCGGGTCCTCCACACCGATGCGCCAGCCGTCGCCACCCACGTCACCGCCCCGGCAGGCGCAGTCACCGCCGGCGTCGACGAGGAAGTCGTCGACGCGGGTCGCGAGCCGCTCCGCGGCCCAGCGGACCGCGAGCCCCTTGCCGATCCCACCGAGGTCGACGGCGACCCCGCCCGGATGGACCTCCGGACGGACGCCGCCGCGGAAGTGCGGGGTCCACCGCGGGAGCGGCGATCGCGTCGACGTCGTCCCCTCGGTCACCACGTCGCCGGCCTCGAAGGCGAGGCTGCGGTCGTACCCGAGGCGGAGGAGGTCGGTGAGGACGCGGGGATCGAAGCGGCCGCGGGTCCGCAGGTAGGCGCGATGCGCGGCGAGGAGCGCCTCGAAGAGGACGGGCGGCACCCGGTGCCACTCGTCGGGACGGGCGTTCATCCGCATGAGCGCGCTCGACGGTTCGAACCGCGTGCACGCAGCCTCGACCTCCGGAAAGACGGCGAGCGCGGACTCGAGCGCGGTCGCGTCGTCGGCATCACCGTCGCGCCGCTGCCGGGCGTGGACGGTCACGTCGGTGGCCATCGCCCGTACGGTGCGGACCACCTGCTCGTGTTCGACGGTCGCTTCCACCTCAGGGCTTCGCAGGAGACGCTCCCGTCGTCGCCTTGGTCGGCGGCGGCGTCGTGGCGGGCGGCGCAGGCGGCGCGGTCACGACCGGCGCGGGTGCGGGGGCGGGAGCCGCGGCGGCCGGTGCAGCGGCCACCGGTGCCGCCGCCACGGAAGCGGGAGCCGGCGCGCCCGGTGCGGGCGCGATCGCGCCTGCCGAGGCCGAACCGACCGGAGCCGAGCCCGATGCGGGTGACGAGGAGCCGGCCGAGGACGTCACCTGGGTCGCTGCTGCACCCGAGGGTGCGGATGTCGAAGGTGCCGCCCCGGCCGGCTGCCCGAGCGTGGCGATCTGCTGCCTGGTCGCCGCGATCGATGCACGCAGCTGCGCGATCGCCGTCTGGTCGCTGGTGATCTGGTGCTGGGTCGCGGCCGCCCGCGCCGACGCCAGCGTGGCGGCGGAGATCGCGCTCGACGACCGCATCGCCCAGCTCAGTGAGAGCCCGGTGACCCCGACGGTCGCCGCTGCGACGACGGCCGAGGAGACCGACCGGCTCCGGCGCCGTCCGCGTCCTGCCGGCCCGCGCTCAGTCGCCATGCCCACCCCCGCCGCCCGCGCCCGCTCCGGAGCCGTCGCCGCCAGCGTCGCCGTGGTGCGCCGGCAGCGTGGTGCTGGTCGTGGTCGTCGAGGAGGGGACGGTCGTCGTGCTGCCGTCACCGGGCTCGGTCGTTTCCGCCGGCTCGGTGGGCTCGGTCGAGGAGGGGGACTCGGATGTGGCCGGCTCGGTGGTCGTGGTCGCCGCGGTCGTCGGCGGCACGGGCTGCGGATCGGCGGGCGGCTCGGCGGCTCCGGCCGGCTCCTGCCCTTTGCCGGACGCCACCGGCTGCGCGGCGCGCGCCCGGTGCTGACGGAGCGAGGCCTGCAGGCCCTGCTCCTGGTGCGTGAGGTCGACGACCTCCTGGTGGAGCTGTTGCGCCTCGACCGCTGCCGCCGACGGCGGCGTCGAGTCGGAGGATGCCGCCCCGGCCGCGGTCACCACGCCGGTGGCGACACCGCCCGCTGCGGTCATCGCCACGATCCACCGTCGGAGCGTGCTCGTCTGCCGTCCCATGCTGCGCCCTCCCCTTCGTCCGCGAACTCCGGGCCTCGACTCAGTGTGACGGGCCTTCCTAAGCAGCCAATGAAGTCGCCATGAGAGTTCTCTCACCTCGGTCGTGCGACCGGTGGTGAGTGCGTCGGCGTGGACGGTGCCTGCCACAGCGGTGTCCGGTGCTGCGCCCAGTGACGCCCGCTGCCGCGCCGACACGTGGATCGGCCGCGGCCGTGCACTCTCGTAACCTGGGGCGATGCGCTTCGTGGTGATCGGCGGCGGGCCGGCGGGCAGCCAGGCCGCGACCTACGCGGCCCGACTCGGCGTCGAGGTCACGCTCGTCGAGCGCGACATCGTCGGGGGCGCCGCGAACCTCCGCGACTGCATCCCCTCGAAGGCGATGATCGCGACCGGAGGTGCCGTCTTCCACCACAGGCGCTACGCCGGCATGGGTGTCACCGGCGCCGAGGGCACCGTTGACCTCGGGCTCCTCCGCCAGCGGATCGAGTCGGTGACCGGCCACCTCGAGGAGGCGAACGAGGCGATCCTCCGAAGTCAGGCCGTCCAGCTCGTGCGGGGAACTGCCCGGCTCGCCGACGCCCGGACCGTGGTCGCCGAGACGGCCGACGGCGAGGAGGTCTTCGAAGCCGACGCGATCCTGATCAGCACCGGCAGCCGGCCCCACCGGCCCGAGTGGGCCCACCTGGACGGGATCCGATCGCTCAGCACCCGCGACGCCTACCCGCCGCCCGAGCTCCCGGAGCATCTCGTGGTGATCGGATCGGGCGTGACCGGCGTCGAGTTCGTCCACATGTTCGCCTCGTTCGGGAGCGAGGTCACGCTCGTCGTGAGCCGACAGCTGGTGCTCCCGCAGAAGGACCCCGAAGTGGCCGCCGTGCTCGAGGCCGACTTCGCCCGCCGCGGCGTGCACCTCCTCAAGGGCGCACGGGCGACCGAGGTGACGGTCTCCGCAGGGGGCGTCTCGGTCTCCTGCGACGACGGCCGGGTGGCGAAGGGCTCCCACGCACTGCTCGCCATCGGCTCGGTGCCCAACACCGAGGGCCTCGGGCTGGAGGAGGCCGGCGTCGAGCTCGACCGCGGCGGGTACGTGGTCGTGAACCACCACTGCCAGACGTCGGTCCCGACCATCTTCGCGGCCGGAGACATCTCGGGGAAGCTTCCGCTCTCGTCCGTCGCGCTCATGCAGGGACGAAAGATCGCCGAGTACGTGGCCGGCGGGCACTCCGTCTCCCACCGCCACCCCAATTACGAGAGCGCGCCGTCCGCGATCTTCACCGAGCCCGAGATCGCGGACGTCGGCCTCGCCGAGGCCGACGCGTTCGCGGCGGGACGGAAGGTCCGGGTCACCAAGGTCCCCTTCGCCGCGAGCGCCCGCGCGCTCATCGACAACGACGCGCGCGGCTTCGTCAAGATCATCTCCGATCCTGCCACCGGGATCGTGCTCGGCGGATCGATCGTCGGACGGAACGCGTCGGAGCTCATCTCGGTGCTCGCGCTCGCGGTGACCGCGGGACTGCGCGTCGGCGACATCGTGGAGTCCATGCTCGTCCATCCGACGCTCTCCGAGGCGCTGGCCGATGCAGCCGAATAGGCACGCGGTCGGTCGCCCGCACCTGCACGCCCGGCCGGCCTGATGGCGCGCCGGTGGTGGCGGGACCACCGGGCCGTCGGGCTCGCACCGATCGCCGCGTTCGCGGGGTGGGACGCCTTCACCGCGTACCTCGTCGTGCAGGCCGTCGCCGGACCCACCATCGTCTGGAACGACTCGCGGTCCTACGAAGCGGTGGCCGCGCACCCGGTCGGGAGCATCGGCTTCGTCGATGGGGTTCGGCCGCTGCTCTACCCCTTGGTGCTCAAGGTGGTGGGCTCCTCGACCGGTCTCGAGGTCGCCCAGGCCCTGCTCGCCTCGCTCGCCTGGGGCGCGCTGGCCTGGACGGTGGCGCTCCTCGTCGCGCGGGGCTGGCAGCGGGTCGTCGCAGCCTGGGTCGTGCTCGGCCTCGCGTCGTCACTGCCGATCACCCTCTGGAACCGGTCGGTCCTGTCGGAGTCGCTCTCGATGAGCCTCCTCGCGCTCGTGTTCACCGGCTTCATCTGGTGCGCGCGCCGCCTGACCTGGCCCCGGATTGCAGGGACCTCCGTCGCCTGTCTCAGCTTCGCGACCACCAGAGATGCGCAGGTCTGGACCGTCGCGCTCTTCGCCGTCCTGGTCGCCGTGACCGCGGCAGCGTCGATCCGGCGGAGCCGCCGACTCCTCCTTCGCACCGGGGTGTTGGCGCTGTGCCTGTCGCTCGTGGTCGGACTCGCGGAGTGGAGCACCGTCTCGTCGCACCGCACCACGACGGACGTCGCCGACGTGTACTACGTGCGGGTCTTCCCGTACCCCGCGCGGGTCGCCTGGTTCGCTGCACACGGCATGCCCGATGCCGCCCAGGTCGACGCGCTGGCGAGGACCGCGCCCGTGCCCGGCAGCCAGGCGCCGGTGGTCGGGATCCCGGTCACCGCCGCGTTCGCTCCGCTCCGCCGGTGGCTCACCGCCGACGGTCCGGGCACCTACGTGCTCTGGCTGCTCACCCATCCCGGGTACGACGTCACCGAGCCGCTCGCCCGCCCGGAGCGCGCGTTCAACTTCGCCGTGGGGTCGCTGACCTTCTACGCCGCGTCCACCGACCGCCTCGCCTCGCCGCTCACCATCGTCTTCTGGCCGCCGCTGCTGGGCCTGGTCGTGCTCTCGGCGCTCGCGCTCCTCGTGGCGGTCCTCTCCGGCGCCTGGCGCGATCAGGTGTGGCGGGCGGTGCTCGCGCTCACCCTGGTGGGGCTGCTCTCGATGGTGATCGCCTGGCACGGCGACGGGCAGGAGGTCACCCGGCACACGGTGGAGGGCTTCGCCGAGCTCCGCTGCGGGCTCTGGATCCTCTTCCTGCTGGGCCTGCTCGACCCTGCTGCGTCGCGGTTCGAGCCGCACCACGAGGCCGCCCATTGACATGCAGCTATTTGGCTGCCTATCATGTGCCGGGCGAACAGGAGGCGAGACGTGGCCGAGATCAGACACCGTGTGGGGATCGATGCACCACAGAGCCAGGTCTTCGAGGCTGTCGGCACCACCGAAGGGCTCGCCCGCTGGTGGACCTGTGACGTCGACGGGGGAACCGACGTCGGCGAACGCCTCCGCTTCTTCTTCGGCGCTCCCGAGCCGGCCGCGGTCATGGAGGTCGTCGATCGCTCCCCCGACGACCGCGTCGGGTGGCGCTGCGTCGAGGGACCCGGCGAGTGGGTCGGCACCGAGCTCACGTTCGACCTCCGCTCTGCCGACGGCGAGACCGCACTCCTGTTCACCCACGGCGGGTGGCCCGAGGGGACCGCGCTCCTCCCCCACTGCAGCACCAAGTGGGCCTACTTCCTCCTCGGGATGAAGTCGCAACTCGAGGGAGGAACGTCGATCGCCTATCCCAACGATGTGCCGGTCAGCCGTTGGGGATGACCGAGGGCACCGGCCCGCCTCGTGCCAGCGGGAACCGCGACCTGCTCGACCCCGTCTTCCGCGCTCTCGCCGACTCGAGCCGCCGCGACCTGCTCGACCGCCTGAACGACCGAAGCGGCCAGAGCCTCCAGCAGCTGTGCGTGGGACTGCACATGGCACGCCAGTCGGTGAGCAAGCACCTCGGGGTCCTCGAGGGGGCCGGCCTCGTGACGACCGTGCGGCGCGGTCGTCAGAAGCTCCACTACCTCAATGCCATCCCCATCAACGAGATCGCCGAACGTTGGATCAACCGGTACGACCGGGCACGGGTGCGCGCACTGTCGGACCTCAAACGAGCACTGGAGGAACCGACCATGGAACGACCCGAATTCGTGTACGTGACGTACATCTCGACGACCCCCGAGCAGCTTTGGCGCGCCCTCACCGAGCCGGCGTTCACCAGCCGCTACTGGGGCGTCGCCTTCGAGAGCGACTGGCGGACCGGTTCGACCTACTCGCTCCGACACGTCGACAGCGGCGTCGTCCTCGTCGATGACGGCCAGGTCGTCCTCGAGTCGGAGCCGTACCGGCGGCTCTCGTACACCTGGAACGCCTTCTCCGCGGAGTGGGCCGCAGCCTACGGAATCGCCGACGACGTGCGCGCCGCGATGGCGACCGAGCCGCGCTCGAAGGTCACCTTCGACCTGGAGCCCGTCGACGAGTTCGTGAAGCTCACCGTCGTCCACGACGGGTTCGAACCGGGCAGCACGGTGCTGACCAAGGTGACGAACGGATGGCCGCGCGTGCTCTCGGAGCTCAAGACGCTGCTCGAGCGCAGCGACGCGGAGGCCGGGGGCGCGTGACGGCCTCCGTCGTATGACCCTCGACCGGTGGCGTCACGAGGCGCGTAACGAAACGGGGCCCTCCACGTTGGACAAGGAAGGCACGGGTGTTCTGCGTCCCTCCCACGGCCCGCGGTTCGCACCCTGACAGATCTCCAGGATCAGCAGCTCAACGACAGGTGCGACGGTGGCGGCCAGTGACGGTCGCCACTGTCGCGTCCGTCGGGCGCCCGTGCCTCATCGGAGACCGCGCGGGCTCGCACCCGGCGGGTCGATCGGGCTGTGCAGTCCGAGCCCGCCGTCGCATTCGATGACCTGGCCGGTGACCCAGTCCATCCCGTGCACCGCCAGGATCGCCGAAGCGATGTCGTCCGGGGTCCCGAGCCGGCCGAGCGGCGTCCGCCGCGCGACCCCGCCGAGCCAGGGGCCATCCCGCGGGATCGGCCCCAACATCGGAGTGTCGGTCACCCCCGGTGCGACCGCGTTGACCCGGACCGTCGGGGCCCACTCCGCCGCGGCCACCCGCACCACCATGTCGAGCGCAGCCTTCGAGACGCAGTAGAGGCCCATCGAGCGATCGACCAGCCGTGCGCTCACGCTCGAGATCGCGACGATCGAACCGCCGCCCGCGCCGGCCATCGGAGCAGCGAGCGCGCGCATGGCCAACCACACGCCCCGTGCGTTGACGCCGAGCACCCGGTCCCATTCGTCCGGGCCTGCGTCGGCCAGCATCCCGCTGTGCCCGACGCCGGCCGTCACGGTGACCGTCGAAGGCGGGCCGACCTGTTCGAGCGTGGCGTCGCGGGCTGCCACGACCGCATCCGGGTCGGCGATGTCGCACACCAGGTCCCCACCCGCGAGGTCCCAGATGACCACGGGGACGCCGGCCTCGCGCTGGAGCCGGGCGACGGCGGCGCCGATGCCCGAGCCGCCCCCCACGACGACCGCCGGGCCCTCGTTCATCCCGGGACGCCCGCGACGACGAGATCGACCGAGCTCGTCGCGGCGGGAGCCGCAGACGTCAACACGTCGCCCGCATCGGCCCGCGCAACGCTCCTCGCACGGTTGGCTGTCCTCCGCACCTCTAGACTCGCCGGTCGGACGTCGACTCTAACGCCCTCGAGCGCGGAGCCGGGGGTGGACAAGGGATGAGGGGACGGGAGGCGGCGTGACAACGGTGCACCACTCGGCGATCTGCGTGCGCGACCTGGACGCGAGCCTGCGCTTCTGGCGCGACGGCCTCGGCTTCGAGGTCCTCCTCGACAAGCGGTTCGTCGGCGACTGGCCGACGCTCCTCGGCGCGCCGTCCCGGTCCCTGCGCGCGGTCTTCCTCGGCCGCCCGGACCGCGCCGACTCCGGCATCGTGGAGCTCGTCGACGTGGGCGATCTGGAGCTGGCGCAGGCCTTCTCCGGTCGACCGCGATACGGATTCCTCCTCCTTTCTGTCCTCGTCGACGTCGAGGACGCCCTCGCGCGTCTCGGCGCGCTCGGGCTCGGCGGAGAGCCGCGGCGCACCGTGGTCGCGGACGTGGCGATGGCGGTCGTCGTGGACCCCGACGGCGTTCCCGTCGAGCTCGTCGACACCGGCGCGGCGGCCAACCTCGAGTCGCTTGGGGTGGGCGCGCGGTGAGCCCGTCGCGGCCCACCGTCGCGGTCATCGGCGCAGGCGCCGGCGGCATCGCGGCCGGCGTGCGGCTCAAGCGCGCCGGGTACGAGTTCACCATCTACGAGGGATCGGACGGATTCGGCGGGACGTGGCGGCAGAACACGTATCCAGGTGCGGCCTGCGACGTACCGTCGCACTTCTACTCGTTCTCCTTCGACCTCAATCCCTACTGGAGCCGGACCTTCGCGCCACAGCCCGAGATCCTCGCCTACCTCGAGCGGTGTGCGGCCCGCGCCGGCCTCGGGCCGCACCTGCGCCCGCTGACGACCATCGAGACGGCGCGGTGGAGCGACGACCGCCAGCGGTGGACCCTCACCGACCGGCGGGGTGACGAGCACACGGCCGAAGTGGTGGTGAGCGGCCTCGGGATGCTCAACGTCCCCCACGTGCCCGAGATCCCAGGTGCCGCTCGCTTCGCGGGCCGCGCGTTCCACTCGTCGAACTGGGACCACACCAGGCCGCTCACCGGCGAGCGCGTCGCCTCGATCGGGACCGGGGCCAGCGCCGTCCAGTACGTGCCGGAGATCGCCCCCGAGGTCGAGCACCTCACCGTCTTCCAGCGGTCGCCGGTCTGGATCGCCCCCCGGATCGACCACGAGTACACGGATGTCGAGCAGCGGCGGTTCGCGCGACGGCCCGGCGCGGCGCGGCGGCACCGCTGGCAGATCTGGCTCGGCTACGAACGGGCGAGCTTCCGGACCGACAGCGACCTCACCGCGTTCCAGACCGGATTCGCCCGCTCCTACCTCGAACGGAAGGTCACCGATCCCGGGCTGCGGGCCCAGCTCACCCCCGACTACCCCGTCGGCTGCAAGCGGCCGCTCTTCTCGCGGTCCTGGTATCCCGCGCTCACGCGGCCGAACGTACGGCTCGTCACCGAGGCGATCACCCGGCTCACCGAACGGGGGATCCACACCGCGGACGGCGAGGAGCACCCCGTCGACACGATCATCTACGGCACCGGCTTCCGGGCCAGCGAGTACCTCACGGCGGTCGACTTCTACGGCTCGGGGGGACGGCGTCTCCACGACGAGTGGCGGGACGGCGCCGAGGCATACCTCGGCCTCACCGTCGCGGGCTATCCGAACCTCTTCCTCCTCTACGGACCGAACACGAACGGGGTCACCTCGGTCCTGTTCATGCACGAAGCACAGGTCAACTACCTCATGAGCGCGCTCCGGACGCTCCGCCGCCGCCGGTTCGCCTCGGTCGACGTCAAGCGTGCGGTCATGGACCGCTACAACCGCGACCTCCAGCTCGCCATGGAGGGACTGGTGTGGACGGAGGGCTGCCACAACTACTTCCGTGCGCCGAACGGCAAAGTCGTCACCCAGCTGCCGATGAGCGGCGCTCGCTACTGGGCGCGCACCCGGTTCTGCAAACCGTGGGAGTACGAGCGCACCAGCCTCCGCCGCGTACCCGAGGCCACGCGGGAGCGGATCGGGGTCACTGCAGGGTCCCGGGCATGACGCCGTCCGGGCCGGCCGGTGCGGTGACGGCACCCTGGCGGCGGGTGGGCGGGACGGCGGTGGTCACCGGCGGTGGCAGTGGTCTCGGTGCCGCGCTCGCCGCGGTCGTGGCCTCGGACGGAATGGCCGTCGTCGTCTGCGACGTCGACGGTGCGCGGGCGGCGTCGGTGGCCGATGCGATCGCCGCGGAGGGTGGAAGCGCCACGTCGGCGATCGTCGACGTCCGGCGCTTCGACGAGGTCGCCGATCTGGCCGAGCGCGTCTTCAGCGAGGACGGTGACGTCGCGCTCCTGGTGAACGACGCCGGCGTCGAGCATGTCGGGGTCATCTGGGAGGAGCCGCCCGAAGCGTGGCACCGCGTCGTGGACACCAACCTGCACGGCGTCTACCACGGTGTGCGCGCCTTCGTCCCGAGAATGCTCGATTCGGGGACACCTGCCGCGATCCTCAACATCGCATCGGTCGCCGCGCTCACGACCGGCGCATTCCACGGCCCCTACCAGGTCTCGAAACACGGCGTGCTCGCTCTGAGCGAGGTGCTCGACGACGAGCTCCGCTCGATCGGCGCACCCGTCCAGGTGTCCGTCGCACTCCCCGGCCCGATCGCAACGCGTATCTACGCGGATGCCCCTGACGCACCCGATCCGGATCGACCGGGCGGCCAGCGGCTCGACTTCATGCGTTCCCTGCTCTCCGGCGACGGCATGCCGCCCCTTGAGGCGGCGCGCCTGCTGCTCGACCAGGTGGCAGCGGGGTCGTTCGCGGTCACGACGCATGCCGACTGGCTCGCGCCGCTCGCGGCGGCGCGCATCGAACAGCTGCGCGAGCGCTACGCGGTCACGACCGACGATTGATCGACCGGTCCCGGTGCGGCGCCGGGAAGGTGGGCCGCTGCCGCCCCCATGAGGTCGAGGAAGTTCTCCACATAGAACCGCCGGCGCACGTCCGCTCCCGCGTCGCCGAGCGACGCTTCAAACCGCTCGACGGGCCTGCGCCCGCCCTCGACGTGCGGGTAGTCGGAGGAGAAGAGCACCAGGTCCGCGCCGGCCTGATCGACGATCCACCCGACGTCCTCGGTCGGATACGGCGTGAACCGGACCTGGCGGTGCACGTACTCCGACGGACGCATCGAGAGCGAGCGGAGTCGCTCCTCGTGCCGGGCGAACGCGTCGAAGGCCGACTCCATCTGCCGCATCCACGACGGCACCCAGATCGCCCCCTGCTCGATGACGCCGATCCGCAGGTCCGGGAACCGCTCGAGCACGCCGTCGAAGATCAGTGTCGCCAGTGTCTGCGCAGGCGGGACCGGGATGCCCATGTAGTCGACCGAACGGAAGTTCTCGTCCCCGCCGTGGAAGTCGGGCGGGACCGGGAGGCCGTTCACGAAGTAGTGCGGGTCGACGAGATCGCCGGTGCCGCCGACGTGGAAGACGACGGGAATGCGGGCTTCCTCCGCGCGGGCCCAGACCGGGAAGAGGTCGTGGTGGCTCGGCGAGAAGGCGGGCGGGCAGCCCGAGGCGACGAGCAGCGCTGCCGCGCCCTGCTCGAGCGCATCCCCGGCCGCCTGCGCCGCTCGAGGCGGGTCGACGAGAGGCACGTAGCACGTGGGCAGCAGACGCTCGTCGACCGAGCAGAACTCGAGCATCCCGCGGTTGTGCGCCCGGGCCGCCGCGTAGGCGACGTCGGGATCGGTTCCGTGCTCGAGGTCGTGGAGCCGGCCATTGTGGAACGTGTTGAAGACGAGCTGGCTGGAGAAGCCGAGCAGGTCGAGGGCGCGCGACCGGTCCTCGGCGATGAAGCTCCCGGTCGCGGCGAAGTTCTTCCGCTGCATGATCTCGGCCGCCTCGTCCGCCCGGTACTCGTCGGTTCCGTGGCGGGCCCGGAGCCGCTCGAACGACGCGACGAGATCCTGCCGCTGCTCCTCCGGGCTACCGGTCTGTCGGAGCTCGTTGCCGCTCGGATACGAGAGGACCGGGAGCCGGTCGCGGTAGCGCGCCTCGGCGTGGTCGCGAAGCCAGTTCGGCGTCTCCATGAGGTGGGCGTCGGCGTCGTGAACGATGCCGAGCGTGGCGTAGGGCATCGGCGACCTCCCAATGCTCGAGTCGTGCCGGGCCATCCACGGTAACGGAGCGCCGCCTGGTCTGCGCTGCCCGTCGGCGAGCTACACCCGCGGGACCCCGCCGAAGGGGCTCGCCGGCAGGGTGGGCACGGCCATCACCCTCTGACCGGTTGACGCACGCCTTCTGCTCAGCCGCCGCGCGCCGCGGGCACCGAGGCGCCGGCCAGGATCCTGGCGCGAACGGCCTGGAGCCGCTCGCGCCGGTCCTTGAGCAGCTGCCGATACTCGGGGTTGTCCGTGTTCGCGATCTCGCTCGAGAGATCGCCGAGCGTCGCGTCGAGCAGCGTGTTCAGCTCCTCGACGAGCGGTTCGGAGAGCGTGATGTCCATGGTGCCTCCCTGTCGTCGATCCTGTCGAGGATCCTGTCGTCGATCCTGTCGAGGATCCTGTCGAGGATCCTGTCGTCGATCCGGTGGTCGATCCGGTGGTCGATCCGGTGGTCGCCACCTGCCGGTGCGCATCCCCATCTTCGGTCCGTCCCACACCTGCGACCAGGGCCGAACGTCCCGAGCACGGCCGGTGCGGCGCCGCCGTCGTGCACCGCGGCGCGGTCAGCCGCTAGAAGAAGGGGATGATCCTCCAGGGTAAGACCGTGTTGGTGACCGGCGTCGGGTCGGGGCTCGGGCGCGAGTGCGCGTCGGCCGCGCTCCGCGACGGGGCGAACGTCGTCGTGGCGGCCCGATCCGCCGACGCACTCAAGACGATCGCCGAGGAGCTCGACCCGAGCGGCGAGCGCATCGCCCACCGGGCGACCGACATCACCGATCCCGAGTCGTGCGAGGCCCTCGTCGAGAGCGCCGGCGAACGGTTCGGGTCGATCGACGCCCTGGTCCAGGTCGCGGCTTTCGAGAACGCCTGGGGCGGGCTCTTCGATCTCAAGTTCGACGACTGGCGCTCGGCGTTCGAGACGAACGTGCTCGGCGCACTGACCGTGATCCGGCCGGTCGCCGCGCGGATGAAAGAGCAGCAGGGTGGCTCCATCGTGCTCATCGGCTCCCAGTCGATGTTCCAGCCCCAGATGCCACAGGGCGGCTACGCCGCGTCGAAGAGCGCACTGCTCACGGCCATGTACTACCTCTGCGACGAGCTCGGGCCCGACAACATCCGGTGCAACATGGTGATCCCATCGTGGATGTGGGGCCCGCCGGTCGAGATGCTCATGCAGTGGCGGGCGAAGAACGAGGAGAAGACGGTCGACGAGGCGGTCATGGACGTCGCCGGAACGTTCCCGCTCCGCCGGATGACCGAGGACGGGGAAGTCGCCGACGTGGTGTCCTTCTTCGCCTCGGACCACGCGAAGGCGGTCACCGGGCAGTACCTGCTCGTCAACGCGGGAGAGATGTTCCGATGAGCGATCCGGTCCGGGTAGTCGTGTGGGGTACCGGCTTCGTCGGGCGGATGGTGATCCCCGAGGTCGTGCACCACCCCCGCTTCGAGCTGGTCGGCGTCGGGGTGTCGGCGGTCGAGAAGGTCGGCCGGGACGCCGGCGAGCTCTGCGGGATCGCTCCCCTCGGGATCGACGCGACCGACGATGTGGAGCGACTCTGCGCGCTCCGGCCGCACGGGCTCGTCCACTTCGGGCCGACTGCGGCCCACGCGCAGGACAACATCCGCGACATCGGCGCGTTCCTGCGTGCCGGGATCGACGTCTGCTCGACCGCAATGACCCCGTGGGTCTGGCCTGCGATGAGCTCGAACCCGCCGTCGTGGATCGACCCGATCACCGAGGCGTGCGAAGCGGGTGGTGCCTCATGCTTCACGACCGGCATCGACCCCGGATTCGCCAACGACCTCTTCCCGATGACCCTCATGGGGCTCTGCAGCGACGTCCGGCAGGTCCGCGCGCTCGAGATCCTCGACTACATCAACTACGAGGGCGACTACGAGGTCGAGATGGGCATCGGCCGCACTCCCGACTACACCCCGCTCCTCGAGCACAGTGAGATCCTCACGATGTCGTGGGGCGGGACCGTGCCGATGATGGCCCACGCCGTCGGGATCGAGCTCGACGGGATCACCACGACCTGGGAGAAGTGGGTGACCGACACCACCATCACGACGGCGAAAGGCGTCATCCGACCGGGCGAGGTCGCGGCGATCCGCTTCACGATCAACGGCCTCCTCGAGGGCGAGCCGCGCATCTGCCTCGAGCACGTGAACCGGGTGGGCAAGGACGCCGCGCCCGACTGGCCGCGCGGGTCCGAGGACGACGTGTACCGCGTGATCATCGACGGCACCCCCTCCATCACGCAAGAGACCGCATTCCGCTTCACCGACGGATCGGGGCGCGACGCGGCCGCGGCCGGTTGCCTCGCAACGGGGCTGCGGGCGCTCAATGCGGTCCCCTACGTCAACGAACTCCCGCCCGGCTGGGTCACCGCCCTCGACCTCCCGCTCATACCGGGTGTCGGCGGTATCCGCTGAGCGCGCCGACCACCCAAGCCCGAGGAGACACCTCCATGACCCCCGACGACCTCGTCGAGATCGAGCTCATCAAGCGCCTCAAGTACCGGTACCTCCGGTGTCTCGACCAGAAGCTCTGGGAGGAGATCGAGAGCTGTTTCACGCCCGACGCGACGGCGCGCTACGGCGGCGGCCGCTACGAGTTCGAAGGGCGTGACGCAATCGTCGAGTTTCTCCGCACTTCGATGGGCGCGACCACGTTCTTGAGCAGCCACCGCTGTCACCATCCCGAGATCGACCTCACCGGTCCCGACGAGGCGACGGGGATCTGGGCGATGGAGGACGCGGTCATCCTCACCGACCTCGACATCCACATCCAGGGCGCCGCGTTCTATACCGACGAGTACGTGAAGCGGGCGGGCGCCTGGCTCATCTCGCACACCGGCTATCGGCGGACGTTCGAGGAGCTTCTGCCCCCCAAGGCGCTCGCCGGCTTCCGGCTCACGGCTGACTGGTGGGCGACCGACGGGCGCTCGACGCTCGGCTGAAGGCCTGCCGTCCCGGCGGCCCGGTGGCTCGGCAGCTCGGCGGCTCGGCGCCTCGGCGGCTCGGCGGCCCGACGGCTCGGTGCCGCGCTACGAGCAGACGTCGGTCACCGTCGCAGCGGTCGCACCCGCACCCGTCGGGACGTACGGGTCCGGCCACGCGCCCCCGGCGAACCGGTCGTGCATCCACTGGACGACGTCGCCGATCGTGTCGGAGGCGGCCCAACTGCTGTCGCCGTTGCCGCTCGGGTCGAAGGGCGACACCTGCGCGCCCATGACGCCGATGTGGTCGAGACCGGAATAGACCCACCGCTCGAGTGGCTGAGGCGGAGCGAGCCCGCAGAGCTGGCCGGCCAGCGCCGACGTCAACGAGGGCGGTACCAGCGTGTCCGCGCTGCCCTGGACGAGCAGGACCGGTGCAGGGCCGGCCGCGGTGAAGGTGGCCGGGTCGTTCTGGTCGAGCAGGTTCTGCCACGAAGCAGGGAATGGCGGCGAGATGAACGCCTGCGCGAACGAAGCATGGCCGGTGACCTGCGCAAGGACGCCCGAGAGGCACTGCGGCTCGCGCCTGACGTCCGTCGCGAGCAGCTTCCGTCCCGTGGCCGTGAGCAGCGTGACGAGGGGCGCGGTCGCCGGGCCATACGTGGAGTCGTACCCGGCGGCGAGCATGAGGAGGAGCGGCCAGTAGGTCGAGTTGGTCTCGAGGTCCGAGGTCAGCGAGGCGAGCTCGGTTGCGGGTGCGAGGGCCACGACGCCCACGAGGGTGAGCTCCGGCGCGTAGGAGGACGCGAGGTCCGAGACGAAGAGCGCGGTCTGGCCGCCCTCCGACCACCCCCACACCTGATAGGCCGAGCCCGCATCCGCCGCCGCAAGCTGCCGCGCGGCGCGCACGATGTCGATCGCATTGCGCGCCGCCTCGGTTCCCACGAGATACGGCAACACCTTCCTCGACGTCGGCGCGAAGGCGTTCTCATCGAGGTAGTCGGAGGCCACGACGAGCCATCCTTGCGAGAGGAGCCGGTTCGCATAGGGAACGTCGGTCATGGGATCGAGGGACGGCGCGCAGTTCCCGAGGAGGCCGTCGGTCGGATGTCCCCACGTCACCACCGGCCATCCCCCCGCCGGCGCGGTGCCCGCCGGTACGAGCACGATCCCGCTGACCGCGACCGGCTTGTCGGCCGGCACGGAGCGCGACCAGTACTCGACCATGTACGCGGTTCCGTCGATTCCGGGTGCATCGACCTGCTGGGAGCGGATGAGGGTGCCCGGTGCAGGCGAGATGCGGTCCGCCGCACCCACCGAACGCGACACCGCTCCGCCAGGACCCACGTCGATCGAGACGAGTGCCCCTACGAGGACCGTGAGGACCAGCGCGACCGATGACCACGTCGACGCGTCCCGTCCTCTCCGCGGCATCCCGCCCCCGTCCGTGTCCGCCGCACCGGAGGTGACGTGTCACTCCCCTACCGATGCCGCGCCTCCACCCGAGCGCAGGCAGCATACGGTCGAGATACGCGATCCGCCCTTGTCAAAACTGAGGAATTGCGGGGTCGTTCCGAGGTCAACCCTTCTCTGACTGCTGCGCCGCTTTCGCGTCGGCCTCGAGCGCGTCCTGGTCCGCTTTGAGCTGCTTCTCCTGCAGCTTCTCGGCCCGGTGCATCGCCGACCGGACCTTCGCCTCCATGTCGGAGACCGCGACGACCACGAGACCGGCCTGTCCCGAGTCGAGCGACACGCCGCCTGCCCGGGTCGGCGTCTCGTGCTTCTTGACGATCTTGACCTTGCCGTCGGTCCGGTGCTCGACGACGGCGGCGTCGTACGCGTCAATGAGACCCGCCTTGGTGTGGAGATCCTTGACCGCGTCGTAGTCGGCGAGCGCGTCGGCCTGGTCGGTGTAGACGCCCGTATAAACGAACAGCGTGTCGATCGGCATGGCCGCTCCTTCTCATGGTCGATACTTCTGGTCGACGCTCTGATTTCGGCCTTCTGATCGGTTCCGACCGTCTCGTCGACGCACGACCGCTCGACGGAGACCGAGATGCGTCAGCTCCCGAGGATCTTCGCCTTCTGTGCGGCGAACTCCTCCTCGGTGAGGATGCCCTGGTTCTTGAGGTCCGCCAGCTCCCTCAACTGAGCGATGGGATCGGGCGCGGCTGCCGCCGGAGCGACAGGTGCCGGCGCGGCTTGCTGAACCTGCTCCTGCTGGGCCCACCGGTTCCCCTGTCGGCGTGAGACCCGATTCGAGACCGCGGTGGCGGTACCGGCGATGACCGCCGTCCGAGCCACCCCTCGCATCAGTTCTGGCATGGTCCTTGTTCTCCCTTCTCGGTCTGGTGTGGTTGCCGGCGCTGGCGTCAGCGCTCGGCCGCGTCGATCGAGGCCACGAGCGCGTCCTGCGGGATGTAGCCCGCCGCAAGCAGCTCGGCGCCGCCTCGACGGATCGCCTGGACGAAGTCGGTCGCCCACCGGTTCTCGAAGATCAGGATGCCCGCCGACGAGCCGGGGGCGATGGCGCCCGCAGCATCGTCAAGATCGCTCTGGTCGATGAGGCCGGACGAGACGCCTGCGAAGACCGCGAAGTCGAACGAGCCGTCGTGGTCGATGTCGCCGACCTCGATCATCTGCACTGAGCCGTTCTGGTCACGGGTCACGAAGACCAGATCGAGGATGCGCACGAGCCCCCGGTCGACGAGGTCGAGCAGGATCGGAAGGCCCTCTCCGGTCATCTTGTTGCCCGGGAACTCCACGATCAGATACCTGACCGGTCCCAACGCTTCTGTCTCAGCCATTCCCACCACCTTCGACGTCGCTGCCCGAACGGACCGCGGGCCTACCGAATCACGTCAACCTCGGTTCTGGGCTGGCATCATCGTGCGACACGGGCGGAGAGATCGGTCGCCGCCGCGTCGACCACGCGGACAGAGGCCTCGACCCATCAGCTCGCGGCCTTGAGACCGCGGAACTTCGACTCGTCGACCTTCACCGTGTGGTTCGTCGGATGGGTGGCGGGCGACCAGGCGAAGACGACCGCCGCTGCAAATCGCTTCGCTCCGAACTTCCACAGTGCGTTCGACGCCCGGATGGCGACTGATCCGCTCTCGCACCCAGACGCGCCACCTGGCCCGACCTCCTTGCCTCAGTACAAGCAGCTCGATGCGACACCCTCAGCGGTACTCGATACGAAGGCAGACCAGCTCGATGCCGCCGGCTCGGACGACGGCATCCACTCCGACGACTACGTACGGGTCACCGTCTCCCTCGCGACGGTCCACTTCCTCCTTACCATCAGCGGGCACTTCCGCATCCGCAATGTCCGAATCGGGCTCATCGTGGTGAGCATCGTCGCCCTCGTCTTCTCGGTGAGCCAGCTCCTCTCCCTCCCGATCCCGGCGACCTGGCGACTGCAGCGAGGTCGCGCCAGCTCCCGCCCATCTCCATTGACGAGGAGCGTGACAAGCGGCGTAGCGAGCGGCGTGACGAGGAGCGTGACGTGCGGTGTAGCGAGCAGCCTGGCGAGCAGCCTGGCGAGCAGGTCGGACTCCTCTTAGCGTCGAGCGTTGTGCGATCCCCTCCGGATGACCTTCGGGTGACCGTCCTCCATCAGGAGCTCTTTCGCGGATGGGGATACCGTCCATCGACGATGGAGTACGTCCCCGAAGGAGGAGGCGGCCACCATTGGCGCACCTCCGACGGGCACGGTGGACGGCTCTTTGTGACCGTTGACGATCTCGATGACAAGCACTGGCTCGGAGACACGAGAGATCAGGTCTTCGACGGTCTGTCGCTGGCGCTGGGCACAGCTGAAGCCCTGCAACTTGCCGGCCTGGACTTCGTCGTGGCGCCGATCTTGACGGAGGACGGATCAGCTGTTCGCCGGCTCGACGGCCGGTACTCCGTCTCCGTCTTCCCGTACCTCGAGGGACGCTCCTTTCCGTTTGGCCCGTATCCAGCGTCTCTCCGCGGGGAGGCTCTCGAAATGCTCGCTGCGCTTCATCGAGCCACTCCCGAGGTTCGAGACCTCGCGCCCTGCCATCGTCTCGAGTACGGGGACAGCCGTGACCTCCGGGCATTCCTGGATGAGCCAGAGCGGCCATGGGTCGGAGGGCCCTTGTCGGAACCGGCACGCCTCCTACTGGCTCGCAAGCTCTCGGCCATCGTCGAGCTCGTGAATCTATTCGAGCTGCTGGTCGTACAGACGGCGCCCGCAAGAGACGATCTCGTGATCACCCATGGTGAACCGCATCCGGCCAACGTCATGTCCCTGGCCGGCCGGCTGCTGCTCGTCGACTGGGACACCGTCGCTCTCGCTCCCCCGGAGCGGGACCTCTCCCTCGTCACCGGTCCCGGCCTCGAGGACTCCCGCTACCAGGAGTCCACCGGCAACCCAGTGAACGTCGACCTGCTCAGCCTCTATCAGCTGCGCTGGTACCTCGACGACCTGGCAAGTGCGGTGAGGCTCTTTCGCCGTACCCACGAGACGAACCCGGACACGCAGTTCTGGTGGGAGGGGCTGACAGCCCAGATCGACCAGCTACCCGGATGGCAGGCCCGCTTCGGGTGAGGATCGGCTTCGCCACGACCTCGGATGACCGACACGACGACGCCATTCTCGATCCTGATCGACGGGGGGCGATGGATCCGGCACTTCACGGTCACGAACAATCGACTGGCACGAACAATCGAGCGTCAGGGCTCAGGCCACCGGGTTCGGGACACTTCTTGCCTGGAGCTTGTCCGCCGCTTCCAGCACCTGCCGGCTCGAGGCGTCGACGGTCAAGGGTCCACCGGGGACCGGCGCCAACCAGACGTGGATCATCGGCTGGCTGACCCGGTTGACGGAGCCGGCCCGACACGCCCCGGTGCGTGTGCGCTGGACGCCGACGACCTTGCCGCTGGTCGTCGAGAAACACAGGTTGGTGTGCACGTGCCATTCGGTGAGACACCCGCCCGGCATCGGCGGCTTCGCGCCCACCTGGTTCATCCCCATCATGTACATGGCGGCGACCAGCACCGCCCCGTGCGAGGTGTTGGCGTAGACGAGCGACTGGATGGCGTTCGGATCGAGCAGCGATGTGTTCGAGAGATACGCCGGCTTCGCATAGTGGACGACCCGCCTTCCGCTGGGCGTGATCGGCACGTACCCAGCTGCCTTGGCCGCGTCAAGACTTTCGTACTGCTGAGCGCCGGCCACCGTATTGTCCACGAGGGACACCGCGGCCTGCTGCTGGGCGTCGTTTGGTTCGGTGGTGCAGTCGGGGGTCACCATCTGCATGCCCTTCTCCATCGAGCCCATCGGCTGCGGCCAGATCACCGGACCGGCCGGTGAGGTGGTGGCAAGCGACAGCGGCGCGGCGCTCGCCGAGGCGACGTCGGGCACGAGGGCACTCGAGACTGCGGCCGCACCGACCAGAAAGGCGAGCGACGCAGTCAGCGATGCGCCCGCCAGAGCCACCCGACGGCGGGTCGCCGCAATCGCGGGGAGGCGCGAGAGGGCGAGGACGACCAAGCCGGCGAGCTCGATGGAGGTGATGAGCAGGCCGACCAGATCGGCGGTCTCCCAACCCTTGATCAAGTAGACGACGTACCCGACCACCGTGCCGCCCAATATGGCGGCCGCGGCCGCCTTCCGGTTGCGACCACCCAGCGCCATCCAGCTCGCTGCCGCCAGGAAGCCGACCGTGTCGGCCATGAAGAGCACCGCGAGCACGCGATTTTCGCCCCAGTGGGTCGGGACGATCGCCGCATGGACGGCCGCGCCGAGAATCATCGCGCCGACCACCAGGCGCTCGGCAAAGGTCAACCGCTGCAGGTGGGTCTCCACCCAGACGGCCGGCCGGATGTTGCGCCGGGCGGCCAACCGCACGATCCCATAACCGAGCGGGAAGATGACAAGGGTGATGCCCAGCGCGATCAATCCGGGCATGTGCTCGCTCGGCACGGACAGCAGCCCGTTGCCTCCGGTCATCTGCATCTTCACGGACGATCTCCTCGCGCTCGACGATCCACCGGGTCACAGCATGCAGAGCGCTTGTCAGGCGGCTGTCATGGAGCTGTGAGCGATCTGTAAGCGTCGAGGACGCGCCGATGCTGCGGAGCATCGGTCCGAGCAGGTTGGTCCGCACGGGGCCGCCGGATCTCACGCCGCGCCAGGTGGCGGGTCGGGACCGAAGAGTTGCCTGTACGCGTCCCGGGGAGGCGGCGTGGGCCCGGTGGTCATCGAGCGACCGTCGGGGCGGACGAATGTCGTCTTGCCGTCGTCATCGGTCTCGACGCTCAAGTTGCCCTCGTGGACGAAGCGGTGGTGGAAGCCACAAAGGCTGAGGAGACTGTCTGCAATTGAGGAAGCTCATTCCTGCTTGCCCATCCCTGACCGTCCGATTCTGTGAGCTCCTTCGCGTGCTTCCCCTCGATGCTGCGCTCGCTATGTTCGGCGAATGGCGATCGTCGTCATCGTGCCGGGCTATGGCGGTCGGATCCGAGCCGTTGAGCGGTGGCGGATGGCCGTCGCGTTGCGGACGCTGACGAGATATGGCGGTGGCGTCCTGGTCGTCAGCGGCCACAACGGTGAGGCGGAACGGCTCGCCGGCCTCGCGCCGAACATGAGCGTGGTGCTCGAGACGACGGCACGGAGTACATGGGAGAACGTCGAACGCTCAGTACCTCACCTGGAGAATGCTTGTCAGCTGGCTTTCGCATCGGATCGGTTCCATGCTCGCCGTGCCAGCGAGTACTTGCAGCAGATGCGGCCCGATCTCGCGAGGCGCCTTGTTTCGGCAGATCGACCGCCCTGGCGCGGGTGGTGGATTCGAGGAGGTGGCGCAGTGTACGAGGGCTTCCTTGCACTGCGCCGCTTCGCAAAATCAGCGAGGTGAAGCCGTGTATCTGATCGCCTTGGCTCATGACGGATGGCAACCCTGAATAACTGCGCGACGAAGGCTGACCGAGACTGAATAGCTGATACCCCTGGTCCGATCGTCGGAGTTCAGCGAGAGCGACGAGCGATCTGCTCACGCCACTGGCAGCGGTGGGTCGGGATCGAAGAGCCGCCGGTGCACGTGCCGGCGCAGCGGCGGGGTCCCGAGGTCATGGGTCGGCCGTCGGGGCGGACGAACGTGGTGGTGCCGTCGTCGTCGCCCTCGACTGACCATTTGCCCTCGTGGACGAACAGGTGGTGGAAGTGACAGAGGCTCAAGAGGTTGTCGGCAAATCGGCAATCTGACCCCAGTCGGGTATCACACACCGGCACGACTGGAACAGTCGCCGATCGAGGCTGGATCGACCTCCACCGGTGTGAAGATGACTACTTCGTTGCCGAGGAAGCGTTCATTTTCATTGCCGAGGAATCGTTCATTGCCGAGGAAGCGCCGACAGGTCAAGATCTGGGCGTGAATGCGGACACCCTCCGATTTGAGGTCGAAAAGGCGAAGATCAATTGGGGAACGTTCTTCCGGGACATGATGCGATCGGGGTTCGGGGCTGCGGGTAGCCACGAGAACTACTCAGGCAGGGGTCCATCGGTTGTGGTCCGGAACGCAGATGGGGAGAAGCGAACCCTTGAGGTGACCAAGACCGTGAAGGAGGCCCGGGACCGGTCCGCTGCCATTGAGAAGGACTTCAACACGCTCGGCACGACCCAGTGGTGTGAGCGCTACGACGTGCCGGTTGCCTTCGTGTCAGCGTCGCCCTGAGCGCCGTTCATGAATGGGCGGGGACCTTACAGACCGGGGCTCGTCGCGCGCAGCGGTCGCGCCGGGTCCCCATAACCTGGCAAGAGTGGCTGCGCCATTCATCACCTATCGGCGTGAGTACGGATTCGACTTGGCACCGGATCGACTCTGGGAGCGGCTCGAAGAGGTCGACCAGTTCGAGACATGGTGGCCGTGGCTCAGCGAGTTCCGGATCGAGGGCGACGGGTTGTCCGCAGGGTCGATCCTCCGTGGTGTCGTCGCCCCTCCCCTCCCGTACCGCATGCGCCTCCAGGTCGAGCTGGTCGACTGCGATCGCCCCTACCTCATCCGCGCCAAGATCGGCGGAGACCTCATCGGCGACGCACTCCTTCAGCTGCGCCCCGAAGATGCGGGGTCTCGGGCTGAAGTGGCGTGGACCGTCGAGATGCTGCAACCGGCCATGCGGCTGGCCAGCCGCATTGGACGGCCGGTCTTGCAATGGGGGCACGACCGTGTGGTCGAGATGACCGTTGCCGGTTTCCGTCGTCGGATCGAACGCCGTTGAGACAGATTGTGTCTTGGACTTGGCCCCGATGACATGCCCCCGGCCGCCGGATTGGTGGGGACTGCACGCATGCTCGCGGCGGCACGCAGGACTGCGAGATATCGACAGCACGAGTTCGCCGCGCAAGCGACCCGTGATCGTCGGAGATGAAACGGAGCAGTGACATGACGGAGCCCGTACCAGTGACCGAGCTGGGCGCGTTCAGCAGTCCGAATGCCACACCTTCGGAATGGTCTGTGGGGCGAGCGGCATTGACGAACGCTGAGGTGTACTGGCTCTCGACCGTCCGTCCTGACGGACGTCCGCACGTCACGCCGATACTCGGAGTCTGGCTCGCGGGAGCGATGTATTTCTGTACCGGACCAGACGAACGCAAAGCGAAGAACCTTGCAGACAATTGTCACTGCGTCCTCACGACAGGCCACAACAGCCTTGACGGTCTCGATCTCGTGCTCGAAGGAACTGCCGAGACGGTGGACGATGATGCTGAGTTAGGACGGGTCGCCGACGGATACGAGTCGAAGTACGGAGCGCATTTCGCAGCGCCGCACGGAACCTGGGCGGGCCTCGGTGATGCCATCCGACGAGCGGAGATCCCCGTCTACCGTGTTGCCCCCGCGACGGCCTTCGGATTCGGCAAGGGCGGGACCTACAGTCAAACGCGGTGGCTCTTTTCCTAGTCCTACGTTTCCCACCAACCCGGTCCGAGCACGCGCCGACGCTGCGGACGCATCGCTGCGGACGCATCGGTCCGCGCAGGTTGGTCAGGACGGGTCCGCCGGTTCTCACCCGTCGCCCGGTGGCGGGTCGGGACCGAAGAGCCGTCGGTGCACGTCCCGGCGCAGCGGTGTGGGCCCTGCGGTCATCAGGCGGCCGTCGGGGCGGACGAACGTCGTCGTGCCCTCATCGTCGGTCTCGATGCGCCAGCTGCCCTCGTGGACGAAACGGTGGTGGAAGTGACAGAGGCTGAGCAGGTTGTCGGGGTCGGTCGCCCCGCCGTCCGCCCAGTGGACGACGTGGTGGGCGTGGAGCCAGCGCCGTCGTCCGCACCCCGGGAAGCGACAGCCGTGGTCGCGCTGGCGGAGCCGGCGGGCCAGCCAGGCAGGCACCTGGCGGGTGGTGCGCCCGAGGCGCACCACGTCGCCGGTCTCGTCCTCGGCGACGAGCTGCCATCGGCAGTCACAGGCGAGCCTGCGTGCGGTCGCCGCCGCGAGGCGGGTGCCGTCTTCGAGCTCGGCGAAGCCGTCGTCCTCCCCGAGGAGGGCGGCGACGTCGGCGTGGACCACGACGGTCGCCCGGTCGGCGTCCGCGTCGTCCGCGAGGTGGGAGGAGGCGAGGCAGACCAGGGCGTCGGCCGCACGCTGCTCGAAGGGGAGGAAGGTGTCGGTCTCGGGGTCCTTCGGGCTCCCCTCGGAGAGCCGGGTGAGCGCTGCGACGACGACCGCACCGGCGTCTGCGGGCAGCTCGCCGCGGAGGTGGAGCATCGGGCCTCTCGCCCACCAGCCGAGGCGCCTCGACCGGTGGGCCTCAGCGGCGTCGCGGACCGTCGGGGCGTGCCTGCGGGCGGCGACCTCGCGCACCTGGGCCGCACTCCAGCCCGGGGCCTCGTCGGCGAGCGCCTGGTCGGTCTCTGTCGTCGCGGCCCGGGTGAGCGGGGCGAGCTGGTCCCACGAGAGCCGTCCCGATTCGGCCGCGGCCTCGATCGCCGGCAGCTCGGGCAGGGCGGCGGCGACCCGGACCCACTCAGAGGCGGTCTGTCGGCCGACCGAGAGGCGACCCATCAGCCACTCGACCATCGAGACCGCCCCGTCCTCTTTGAAGAGCCCATCGTCGTCGTAGCGGCGGACCGCGTCGAGGAGGCGGAGGTGGACCGCCATCTCGGCCGCGTGCAGCTGGGTGATGGCCTCGGCGAGCTCGTCGCTCGTCGGAGGCCGGTCTGCGTCGACAGCCGCGTCGACTGCCGTTTCGGGAACCGGGTCGGGAACCCCGTCCTTGCTCCGGGCTGCGCCCTCCATGGACCGATGCTGCCAGGCGGATGTGACGCTGCGAACCCACTTCGATCCCGCTTCGAGCCAGGCCCCGGCCCGGTCCCGGCCCGCCACGAGCCCGGCAGTCGGAACCCCCGCGGGCCTGCCAAACGGCGCACCTCTCCCGATGAAACGCCGCGCCGCGCCCCTCAGCCGCCGAGACGATCCGATCAGCCGCGCCGCGCCGCCCATCAGCCGCCGCGCCGCGTGCCGTCGCCGGCCGTCGCAAGACGTGCGCGCCGAGCTGACCCGGCCCGATCCGATGCACGGCCCGGCGCGCTTCAGACAGCGGGACCGCGTGCTCAGTGGGAGAAGGGCACCTCGGGTAGGACCCGAGCGATCCAGCGCGGCCGGTGCCAGCTCCGGTGGCGCCCGAGGCGCAGCACGACAGGCAGGAGCACGAGGCGAACCACAAGTGCGTCGAGCGCGACGGCGACGGCCAGGATCACGCCCATCTCCTTCGGGGCGAGCGGCCCAGAGAGAGCGAACGTGAGGAAGACCGCGATCATCACGGCGGCAGCGGAGACCACGACGCGTCCCGCGCTGCCGATCGAGCCCACCATCGCGTGCTCAGGATCGGCGTGTGTCTCGTAGCGCTCCTTCGCGGCCGAGAGGATGAAGAGCGTGTAGTCCATCGCGACTCCGAAGACCATGGCCCCGAAGAACAGCGGCCCCCACGCGTCGACGAAACCCTGTGGCTGGAAGTGGAGCAGCCCGGCGAGGTGCCCGTCCTGGAAGATGAGACGCGCCACTCCGAAGGCCCCGGCGACCGAGAGTGCCGTCAGCAGCACCCCGGCCGCGGCGATGAGCGGCGCTCCGAGCGCGATGAGCAGAAGGATGAAGCCCATTGCAAGGAGCACACCGAAGACGAGCGGCGTGGATCGGCTCAGCGTGGTTTGGAGGTCCACGTTCTCCGCTGCCGCTCCACCGACCAGACTCCCCGCCGGGAGGGCCCTGCGGATCGCGCCGATCATGGTCGCCGTGTGCGGGCTCGACGGATCGCTCGTGAGGGTCACCTGGTCCATCGTCCAGGCGCCATGGGTCGGGCCGGGGACGGTGGCCGCCACACCGCCGAGCGATCCGAGTGTGACGAGCGCGCGATCCTGTTGCCCCGCCGGTACGAGCACCTCGAGCGTGCCAGGCGCTCCGGGCCCGAACGCCTGTGCAACCTGCTCGTAGCCGACCCGGGCGTTCGCGTTGGCCGGCACGATCGTGATCGACGGCATGCTCGTGCGCAGTCCGATCACCGGCGCGGCCGCGAGCAGCAGCACGACGAGGCCGGCGAGCCCCGCGACGAAGGGATGCCGCCAGACCGTGCGCCCCCACCGGTGGAGCAGACCGTCGACCCGCCCGCGCTGCCCGGTCGAGCGGGTCCGGCCGAACCGGAGCGACCCGGAGTCGATCCTGGTCCCGAGCTTCCCGAGGAGCGCAGGAAGGAGCGTGAGGGTCGCGGCGAGCACCGCGACCACCGAGAGCATGATGCCGAGCGCCATCGACCGGAACGCGGGACTCGGCACGAGCATGATCGACGCCAGCGACGCGAGAACGGTCAGCGCGCTGAAGGCGACGGCCTTGCCGGCGGTGTCCATCGTCTCGGCGACGGCAGCCACGGCTACTTCGTGGTCTCCCCGCACCGCGCCGCGCCGACCGAGCGCAGATCGGAAGCGCACCACGAGGAAGAGCGCGTAGTCGATACCCAGCGCGAGGGCGAACATGAGGGCGAAGTTGAGCGCCCAGATCGAGACCGGAAAGCCGTGGTTGAGCAGCACGAGCGACCCGGCGGCCACCAGGAGCCCGACCATCGTGAGCAGGAGGGGGAGGCCGGCCGCCACCAGACCTCCGAAGGCGATGAGGAGGATCAGCATCGTGACAGGCCACGAGAGCATCTCCGACCGCATCATCGCTGCGTGGTTCGCCTGGTTGAAATCGGCCCAGAGGGCGCTGTCGCCGGTCAGGGTGACCGTCACGCCTCCGCCGGACAGCTTCGAGAGCGGCGTCGCCAGCGCCTCGGCCGCCGTGACCATCTGATTGGTACCCGCCGCGGAGCCGGCGGTCACGATCGCTGTGCGACCGTCGCGCGAGATGGTGGTGCCTGCCTTCGGCAGCACCACGGTCGAGATCCGCGGGTCGGCCCGGAGCAACGTCGCGGCCCGGGCGATCGCATGCTGCGCGGCGGGATCCTGCGAGATCGGCCCGTTGCGATCCACGATCACGGCCTCGAGCCCGGCCGATCCCAACCCCGCGAATTGGGTCTGGATGACGTTGCGGGCCTGCACCGACTGACTCGTGGAGTCCTGCCACCCCGCGCCCGCCAATGCGGACTGCACCTTCGGCGCAAACGCACCGAAGACGACCAGGACGGCCAGCCAGGAGAGCACGACGGTACGCACGTGTGTCGCGGTCCAGCGACCGAGCCGCGCGAAGGCGCCCCCCCTCACCTCGCCGTGCAGGTGAATCCGCGTCGTCGGCTCGGGGTCCGCAATGTGGCGGGAGAGTTGGTCGACCACGGTTGCTCCTTCTCGTCGTTGGGGCGGCGCTCCGAAGCGCCCGGTGGCCGGCTCGTCCCGGCAGCTTCACTATACCCTACCCCGTATGGTAATGACTCATGGTATGGACCGGCCTGCGCCGCCCGGCCGCAGGCCACGGCGTGCACATCCCCCGGGGCGTCACGGTCCAGACCAGCCGGCACGGCATCGACGCGTCCGGCGCGAACCATCGGTAGGGTCCGGGCCGTGCGGGTCCTCGTCCTCGGTGCGGGTTTCGGCGGTCTCGAGCTCTCGACGGTCCTCTCGGAGACGCTCGGGGACGAGGTCGAGGTGCTCCTCATCGACGGGGCGGACGGCTTCACTTTCGGCTTCTCGAAGCTCGACGTGATGTTCGGACGGCGGACCGCGGACGAGGTGCTCCACCGCTACGCCGATCTCACCAAGCCCGGCATGCGCTTCGTCCGGGCAGAGATCCGGGCGATCGATCCGCTCGCCAAGCAGGTCGAGACCGACGTCGGAACTTTCGATGCTGACGTGGTGGTCGTTGCGCTCGGTGCCGACCTCGACCCTTCGGCGACACCAGGCCTCCTCGAGGCGGGGCACGAGTTCTACACGCCAGAGGCGGCCTTCGCGCTGCGCGACGTGCTCGCGTCATTCCGTGGCGGCCGGGTCGTCGTCGGTGTCACGTCGACGCCGTTCAAGTGCCCACCCGCACCGAGCGAGACGGCCCTGCTGCTGCACGACTACCTGACCGAACGCGGGCTTCGCGACACCTCCGCGATCTCGCTCGTGATGCCCTTCGGGCTGCCGATCCCGCCGTCACCCGCGGCCTCGGCGGCGCTGCTCTCGACCTTCTCGGAACGCGGGATCGAGTGGCTGCCGGACCGCCTCGTCCAGCGGCTCGACCCTGATCGACTGGTCGCCGAGTGCTCGGACGGTTCGGAGGTCCCCTTCGACCTCTTCCTCGGCGTGCCGCATCACCGCGCCCCGCGCGTCGTGGAGGAGGCCGGGATGACCGTCGACGGCTGGGTGCCCGTCGACCCGCTCACGCTCGAGACGCGCTTCCCCGACGTCTACGCGGTGGGTGACGTGACGAGCGTCGGCACGCCGAAGGCGGGCGTGTTCTCGGAGGGACAGGCTTCCGTGGTCGCCGCCGCGCTCGTTGCCCGCCACCGTGGCGAGCCGACCCCTTCGCTGTACGACGGGCGTGGCGTCTGCTATCTCGAGTTCGGAGGGGAGCAGGTCGGCAAGGTCGACGTCACCTTCCTGACCGGCCAGGCGCCGGTCGGCGAGCTCGTCGGACCGTCGGATCGCATCGCGGACGAGAAGGCCGAGTTCGGCTCGAGCAGGATCCGGCGGTGGTTCGACCGCACCTGGTGACCCGCCGCCCGAAACCGCACCGAACCGCACCGGCCGGAGACCCACGCCCGACGGTACGCTGGCCGCGGCCACAAGCGACCGTGCACCGAACGCCGGGCACCACCGAACCTGGCGCCACCGAACGGAGGGTACCGTGAGCGCTGCACGCCGACCGGACGGTCACTCGATCCGGGTCTTCCAGATCGCGACGGGGAACGTCGGCACCGAGATGATCGGAAGGATCCGCAGTCACCCCGACCTCGAGCTCGTCGGGGTCCACTGCTACTCCCCCGAGAAGATCGGACGCGACGTCGGCGAGCTCGCCGGCGGCGCACCGATCGGCCTCCTGGCGACCGGCACCGTGGACGAGATCCTCGCGGCGAGGCCTGACTGCGTCACGTTCCACGGGGTCTTCCCGGACGTCGACCTCTACGTCCAGGTCGCTCGAGGCGGGCATCGACATCGTGACCACCGCCGACTGGATCACCGGTCACCACCGCGACACCAACCACCGGCACGCGTCCGGTAGGACGGAGTCCGAGTTGATCGAGGACGCCTGCCGACGCGGTGGCTCGACCTTCTACGGCACCGGGATGAATCCGGGGCTCGCCCAGATCCTCACCGTCGTGCACTCGGCCGACGTGGCGGAGATCGAACACGTCCTCTGCACCGAGTCGGTCGACGTGTCCTGCCATCACTCCGTCGACACCTGGAAGGCCGTCGGGTTCGGGCTCCCCGTCGACCACCCGGAGCTCCCGGGCATGCTCGAGCAGTACACGCGGGTCTTCGAGGACGCGGTGCGCCTCATCGCCGACTGTCTCGACATCGACCTCGACGAGGTCCGGTTCGAGCACGAGCTCGGAGCGTGCACGAAGGACGTCGACCTCGGCTGGTACCGGCTGCCGAAGGGCTCGCTCGGCGGCTGCGAGCTGAAGTACGTCGGGCTCGCGGCGGGAATACCCAAGGTCGAGATGCACCTCGAGTGGCAGATGACGCCCTTCACCGAACCGCACTGGGAGATCCAGGCCTGCTACATCACCAAGATCGAGGGCGACCCCTGCATCTACAGCAAGCACATGATCTTCCCGAAGCCGGGGACGGACTTCTCCTCGCCCGAGGCGTTCGCATCGGTCGGCATGACGATCACCGGGATGCCCGCACTCAACGCGATCCGCTCGGTGGTCGCGGCGCCGCCGGGCGTCGTCACGAGCGCCGACCTTCCCCTGCGCGCGTTCGCCGGCCGGTTCCGGACCGGGTAGGTCGACCGTCGTGGCCAGCCGGTATCCGTTCCCTGCAGTCCCCGACGGCTGGTTCGGCATCGGCGCCTCGGACGGGCTCGGCGTCGGCGACGTCAGAGCCCTCCACTACCTCGACCGGGAGCTCGTCGCGTTCCGTGGCGACGACGGTCGGGTCCGGGTGTTCGACGCGCACTGTCCGCACCTCGGCGCCCACCTCGGATTCGGAGGGCGGGTCTGTGGCGAGGGGATCGTCTGCCCGTTCCACGGGTGGCGATTCGACGGCTCGGGCGATCTCTCGGACGTCCCCCACCTCGGACGTGCGCTGCCGAGGGCCTCGGCCAGAGCCTGGGAGGTGTGCGAGCGCAACGGACGGATCTTCGTCTGGCATCACGCGGCAGGCGACGCGCCGACCTTCGAGGTCGCGCGGCACCGCGCCGACGGCGCCGAGTGGACGCCGTGGCGGATCGACACCTACCGGGTGCGGATCCACGTGCAGGACCTCACAGAGAACATCATCGACCGCGCACACTTCGCCCATGTGCACGACATGGTCCCGCCCGAAGACGACCGGTTCGCGGTGACGTTCGACGGATCCTCGATGGTGGTCGACCAGAACGTCCGGGTCACCGCGCTGTCGGAGGGCGGGTTCGAGGTCCGCACCCGCACGACCGTCTCGGGGCCGGGCATCGTCGCCGTCGAGGTCCGCGAGGGTCCGCTCGACATGCTGACCTACGTCACGCAGACGCCGGTCGACGACGAGACGACCGAGATCACGATCCTCTTCTCGATGCGGGACCTGGGCGACGAGCAGGCGACCGCCGCCGTGGCCGACCTCAATGCCAAGATCACGAACGAGCAGTTCGCCCAGGACATCCCGATCTGGGAGCACAAGCGCTACCGCGAGCGTCCGGTCCTCACCAAGGTGGACGGCCCGATCACCCAGTACCGCCGGTGGTTCCGGCAGTTCTACTCGTCTCCTCGAGACGGTGACCGAGAGGGCGGCTCCCACCGGGTTCCATCGGTTCCGTGACGGCATCCGACCCGGGCCGGTGGCCCGGGTCGGATGCGCCCCAGTCGGAGAACGTCGGTGCGCTACCGGATGGAGATCTCGGTGGCGAGGACCGTGTTGGTTGCCGGATCGCGCATTCCCTGCCACTTGATCGTCATGCCCGGCACGACCGAGCCGTTGATCACGCGCTGAGACGAATCATCCGGTCACTCCTTCACTTCGATCGCCAGCACTGACAGAGCTACCGTCGGAAGCTGACGTGGCAGTGACGAGAAGCTGACGGTTCGATGACGGCGGTGCAGGCTGAGCGAACCGATTCAGCGTGCACGGCCGGAACGCCGCGAAGGAGTGCTCGACCATGGAGAAGGATGTGCTCGTCGTCATCGGGGTCGGCGGGATGGGTCGGGCGATCGCGCGCCGGCTCGGCACCGGCAGACGTGTGCTGCTGGCCGATGTGAGCTCGACGGCCCTCGAATCGACCACCGCGCTCCTGCAGGACGAAGGTCACGACGTGGCCGCCCAAACGGTCGACGTCTCGTCGCGCTCGTCGGTCGCTGCCGTCGCACGGACCGCGGCAGAGCTCGGGCGCGTGGCCATGGTCGCGCACACCGCCGGACTCTCCCCGACGCAGGCCACGGCCGACGCCATCTTCCACGTCGATCTGCTCGGCGTCGCCCTGGTCGTCGAGGAGCTCGGTTCGGTGATCGCAGCCGGAGGGGCCGGGGTGGTGATCGCCTCGATGGCCGGCCACCTGGCGGCGGTCGCGACACCGGATCAGGAGCAGCTGCTCGCGAGCGCACCCACGGACGAGTTGCTCGATCTCCCCTTCGTGCACACTGTGACCGACCCAGGGCTCGCCTACGCGCTCGCGAAGCGTGCCAACCACCTCCGCGTCCAGGCCGCAAGCGTGTCGTGGGGCGCCCGAAGTGCGCGTCTCAACTCGATCAGTCCCGGCGTCATCTCGACATCTATGGGGCAGCAGGAGCTGGCCGGCGAGTCCGGAGCGTTCATGCGGGCGATGATCGGCGCATCGGGCACGGGCAGGATCGGCACACCCGACGACATCGCCGCCGCCTGTGCGTTCCTGATGGGACCCGACGCCTCGTTCGTGACCGGGACGGATCTCCTGGTTGACGGTGGTGTCGTCGCTTCGGTCCGATCCGGTCCGTCGATCCCGCACGTGCCGCCGGAGTGAGCGCGCCGCGCACCGCGCCGAGATCTCGTCAGGTTTGGCGATGTCCTTTCGGCCGGTGTCAGTTAGGTTGCCACCGTCGGGGAAGTCCGACGGGGCCAGGACGTCGGCTGGCCCGACGACTGACGGAAGACCAAGTGGTCATCGGTCTGCTGGTGACCGGGGATGGCATCCCCATCGCCCACCCCGTCTTGGCCGGCAAGACGAAGGGCGTGTCGGCCCTCGCTGCGGTAAGCGCCGACCTGCAGGCCCGCTTCGCGTGGGGAGGATCGCCCTCGCGGCCGACCGGGGCCTCATCTCCGAGGCCAACCTCTCGACGGTCACCGAGGCGCGGTGATCGACTGTGGCTGACCGGCACCTGGATGCCGTCAGCCGCGACGACTGGATGCTAGACGTGCTTGAAGACGGCGCTGAAGGTCCCGCCAGCACTGATCGCCGAGGTGGCCACCTGGAGGGTCGTCCCGTTGTACAGGTTGCTCTTGGTAGGGCTCAGCGTGGCGAGCGTCGCACCGTTGAACAGCAGGCTTCCGAAGGTGGCCTTCGTAAAGCTCGGAATGGTGATTCCCACGCCGGAGTAGTTCTGGTCGCTCAGACCCGCTGTGATCTCGCTGAACGACATCAGGTTCGGCGTGTTGCCAGTTGCACTTGCCAAGGTTGTCAGATTCTTGATGGCGACCGTAGTCTTCCCGCTTTTCGCATTCTGGGTGATCGTCGCCCTGACACTCTGACCCGGTGCGATACCGATGTTCGCGCCGACCAACAGCGATGCCAAATCTTGAACGCTGACGGACGCCGATTCGTAATTGGCGGTGCCGTTGTAGCAGTACGCGCTCCATCCGAAATCGGCACCTTGGCCGGTCACGGAGTTCATGGACACGGTTGCGTCGAGATAGACCTGGCCTGCCGCGGGACAAGTGAACGCCGGGACGGTCAGTGTTCCCGAGAATGTCGTGACCGGTGAGGGGTCCGAGGCGCTGTAGCCGGCGAACGACGTCGAGTGGACGGTGCTCAACGCAGTAGCCGAAGCCTGTGGGACGCCGACCAGCCCAGCCGAGCAGCACACAGCAGCAGCCGCGAGCGCGATGTGAGGAGCACGTTTCATCGTCCCACCATTCCTTCCGACCGGCTGTACTACCCGGTCCGCTAGGGCGCAACGGCATCATTGCAGAGACAGCCCCTCCGTTTCCATCGTCAATAAGGAGGATGCAGGTCCTGGCAGCAGCCCAATGGACATAGTGAGTGGATCGTCGGCACCCTGATGCTTCGATCGTGATGTGCTGCAGCCTTCGACCTGCGTCCCGTAGGGCCACCTGTTGCCCGGTGCTGAGGACAAGGTGAACGACGCAGTCGACGCGTTGGCAAGAACAGCCACAGACGCGGCGCCGAGCGGATCGGTGACACATCTTCGCTCATCGTGATCTGTGAGATTCAAGTCAGGATCGTGTCAGATTCGAGCCGTATCTCACTGGCGTGCAAATGGACATGGCATTGGACCTGCGCTTTCCTGGTGGGCGCTCGAGGACCCGAACCACGGACTTCAGCCCTGTGCATCCGACCCAAGTCGGCGAGGCCGGCGGCATTGGTAGGCGCTCGACGGTCTCACCAGGGACACTGCGGGTGGGCAACGGTCCCACACGACAGTGAACGGCGCGAGCCGTAGGCCAAATCGTAGGACAGGACGGCGGGCGCGGACCTCAGCCGGTGCGGGCCGAGGTCGCCTGGCTACCCTCCCCAAGCACGCCAGACGCGGTCACCCAACAATTGCTTGCAAGTCGTGGGGTAATGCCAAAGGCTTCTTACTGTCGGCGGACGTGTGCTCCGCCGCATTGGAGGAGGCCACATGAAGAAGAAGATCCTGGCGGTTGGCCTTGCCGTCTTGTGCATGTCGGTCGGAGTGGTCGTAGGGGAGCTCGGTGCCCATGCCGTGACCCCAGCGACCGTCGGTACCCCGGAGATCGATCGTGCCAACGCGACCATGCAGTTCTCAGGCACGCTGAAGGAAGTCACCTGCACCGGCGAGGACACGATGCCCTATGAGACGTTCACCGGCACGTACACGGGCGGTATCACCCAGCTCTTGCCGGATCCCACGGACTACCCCTTCGGTAGCGGACCGTTCACCATGTCGGGCATCAAGTGGACGATCAACACTGCGACCGGTCGAGGCGTCCTGACCGCCAAGGTGGCCATCGACGGTTCAGCGACGACGCCGATCTTTTCGGGCACCGTGACCTTGGTCAGCCAGGGACTTCCTGCTGCAGGCGCTTCCGTGCCCGCACGCGGTTGGATCAGTGCGAAGTCGACCCTGCCTGACGAGACGACACCACCTGAGGACTTCCTCATCGCCAACACCGAATTCATGCTGTCCCCGACCGGTGGTGTCGGACAGTTCGGGAATCTGCCGGGCAGCTTGGGAATCCCCGACTTCTCGGTGGTGACCAACATGGCCCCAGCGGCCGCCGACGGAATCTGCTGAGAGAGCTCCACGAGGTGGCGTCGATCAGATCCACCGATCGGCGTCGAGCCTGACACCCGACCGGTCCCGGGCTTCGGCTCGGGGCCGGTCGGCGTTCGGCGCACGACCGACTCGTCACGAGATTGGCGTGGCTGAGCTTGGCGTGACCGAGCTTGGCGTGACCGACCCCGGAGTGCACCATCCAAGAGCACTGTCTGCTCTCGATGGGGAAGCCTTCGGCGTGACGGGCTCTCGCGGCGATTTTGGCACTACGTCGCGACGACGCCCACCGGGTCAGCGAACGGCAATTCCCCCGAGCCCTACCGCTTGCCCCCCAGTTCCGGTGGTCCCAGCTCACGTCGCGCGGCGTTTCCGTCCCAATCGCGGCCTGAGGTCCCACTCTCCCTCTTTGACCTCGTGGGCACGAGAGTGCCGGGCTTCAGGACATCGGACACCGGCTCATTTTGGTGGGCCGTAGACACTCGTATTCGAACCGAGAGCTCGGGGACCGCTTACGCCGGCTCCTGCGGATCGGCGATCAGGCCTCACCTGTCATACTCGAATGACTTCGACCCCCGGAATCGCGTCGTAATCCCGATCTTGGGTGACGACAGGTATCTGCTCCACTGCGGCAGTGGCCGCCACAAGTGCGTCGAGGATCGGCACTCTCCGACGGCGACCCCGCAGCTCTGCAGCGATACGGGCGAACTGGCGCGCCACCTCGGCGTCGACCGGCAGAGGGTCCCACGTCGACTCGACGGCCGAGAGCGTTGCCACGCGGGCGGCCCGTTCGGCATCGTCGGCCATCAGCACCCCGAGCGTGAGCTCCGCCAAGGTCACCACGGACACCTCGGTCTCCGTCACGCCCGCCATGTCGCCCAACGGTCGTCCCGACTCGGTGGCGACGAAAAACGACGTATCGAGGAGGGCTCTCACGCTTCGTCCGTCGAATCGGAAAGCAACCCGCGCACGTCATCGAGCAGTCGCGGATCGGAGGCATGGCGCGCCGCGATGTTGAGCGCCTCACTGGCGGGCACCCTCCGGCGGCGCCGCATCGGCACGATCTCGGCCACTGGCCGACGGTCGACGGTCACGGTGACACGTTCTCCGCTTTCGACCCGTCGCAGCACTTCGCTGACCGTGTTCCGCAGTTCGCGAACCGAGATCGATCCAGTCACGCCCGTAGAGCGTAGCACATGTAGCCACATGAGACACATGACGGGGGTGGGCCGTAGTTGCTCCTATTCGAACCGCTCCGAAGTGCGAGAGCGGTTGGCGTGCTTTACGGATCTTCGGTGTAGCGATTCGTAGCTCTTCGGGCTACACTCTTCTTCATGGCCCAGACCATCGCTCAGCGGGAGCTGCGCAACGACAACGCCAAGGTCATCGACGCCGTGGCAGCCGGGGAAACCTTCGTCGTGACGCGAAATGGCGTCCCGGTGGCCGAGCTCAGGCCGATCGAGCGACCCCGCCGCAAGTTCGTCGCCAGGGAAGAACTCCTGGCTCTCGGCGCTGCCGGACCGCACGTCGACCTTGCCCACTTCAAGGCCGACCTCGAGCGCATGGTCGATCAGGATCTGTAGATGTCTGTCGGTCTGCTCGATACGTCCGTCGTCATCGACTGGGATGACCCCGCCGTTTCCACCGCGCTTCCCGACGAGGCCGCGATCTCCGCGGTCACTCTTGCCGAGCTGACCGCTGGGCCGCACCTCGCCTCGGGGGGTGACGAGCGAGCTCGCCGGCAGGCTCGACTGCAACAAGTCGAGGCGACCTTCGACCCCATCGCGTTCGACGCCGCTGCGGCCCGCAGCTATGGGCAGGTTGTCGCTGCTGTCGTGGAGATCGGTCGTTCCCACCGTCGCCGCATTGCCGACCTGCTAATCGCCGCCACGGCGCATGCGAACGGGCTACCGCTCTATACGCGCAACCCTGACGACTTCGACGGCCTCGGGAAACTGATCGATGTCGTCGGAGTCTGAGACCTCGCTAGCCGACCCGGCTGAACCCGATCGTCACGAGGGGTTCGAATAGCGACCTACGGTTGCCAATTCGGTGGGC